>CAVRAM010000004.1:0-13170 GCA_963719065.1 uncultured Acidobacteriota bacterium
ATGAGTCCGCTGCTCTAACCAGCTGAGCTACGGGCCCCGGGGCGAAGATTCGGCTAAAGTTTATATTGGTTTCTCGGAAATGCGGCGAAGATTTGAGCGGACGCGCGGCCAGCGCGGAGCAATTGTTCGGTGGTCAAAACTCCGCCGGGTGAGATGCCTTGCGACTTCGCGCCCTCCATTCGACCTCGTACGGTCTGGAGGACTGTGATTGGCCGCGAAAATTACGGACAATACGGTATGGGATATGGAATCGTGACATCTTAGGCTTACACGTTGCTGAATGTGATCTGAAGCCGCGATCTCGAGGGCGCGCTCGTCGTCACTATGTCTATCATCTCGAATTGACTTATACGTATATAGCGAACGAAGGCAAGGGGAAGTAATTCTAGTACTCGGATGTGAGCGCAGCGCTCGAAGTATCGCTCAGGGACGCGATTTGCGCTCCATTCTATTTTTTAATCCGAGTGTCACGAACTTTCAATAAGCGGTCCGGTTAACACGTCGGGTAACATGTAGCCTCGAATTTTTTGTTCCGTTCGCATTCGTCGTACCCAGCCTTCGTGCGGTGCAAGCGAGAGAGCAGTTTCGGGAAGTGGGAAGGATTGACGGCGTCGAGCCCTATCTAATCGCCTCAGTTTTCGGCGGCGACGATGATAAAGCGCTGGAAACGCGGGTTCGACGTCATTTTTTGGTGATCAGACGGCGAGAATCGGCGAGGTTCGACGCACTTTCGGCTCAGTTTTTTCGTACTCCGATTATTGACACTAGTACTGGTCGAGCAGGCTGTCAATCGAGGGCGCGTGGAAGGGCAAAACTGTTGGACTTATTCGGAAACTTTTCCGCTCCAGGGCTGAGGAAAACTTGGCTAAGTCGTTTTATTGCATTTGTTTACACAAGTCTGAAAGTGGCACAATCATTACCAAAATCTAGGCGTCAACGTTGAGGTGTCGGTACGTTAGACTCACGGCGAAATTTGGTTCGCAAAACTGAGACTTTCGAGGAAAACATGGCAAAGATCAAGATTTTTGCGCTGGGTTTGATTCTGTTCCTGGTTCGGGCGCACCGTCGAACCTTTGGAGTCAGCAGAACGCGGCGTTGAGCCCGGCTGCAAACTCGGGCCACGCGGCTGCGGCCAGCGCTGCGCCAGGTGACGATCGCCCGGCTCCTTCAACAGCGCAACCCGCGCTACCAGGTGCAGCGTGATGATGTGATGCTGATCACCTTCGCGTTGTCGCCGGAGCTGAACCAGCAGGTTACCATCCAGCCGGACGGCTACATCAATCTGCAGAACGTCGGCAGCTTGTATGTGCAGGGCATGACGGTGCCGGAAGTGGTGGAGGCGCTGAAGAAGATTTTATTCGAAGACACTGCACGATCCGATCATCGACGTGGACCTCCAGGATTTCCAAGAAGCCGTACTTCGTCGCGCTGGGCCAGGTGCAGAAGCCGGGACAATACGATCTCCGTTACGACATGACGGTGACCGAAGCGATTGGCGTTGCCGGTGGATTTACGCCGGGCGCGAAGACGCAGGTGTTCCTGTATCACCGCGTGTCGAACTCAGTGGGCGGAAGTGAAGGAATTGAACATCCGCCAGATTCTGACCGGCAAGAACATCAACGAAGACGCGCACTTGATGCCGGGCGACATGATTTCGTGCCGGAAAAGTTCATCGCGAAATTCGCAAGTACGTCCCGTACAACATCGGCACCGGTGTGTATCCGGGCGTGCCGACGCTGGAGCTCCAAGATTGCGAAACGCAAATACTGCAAAGAGGCGAAGAGACTATGACGAAATCGAATCGTAGGAATGCACAGGGCGAAGGAGCACCGGAACTCACGCTGCAAGACGCATTGTCGCCGCTGTTCCGCCACCGTCGCGTTGTGATCATCACGTTCTGCTCGGTGTTCCTCGCGGCCATCCTGCTGGCGTGGATCTGGGCGGACCGCTATTACGTAGCCTCGATGCAAGTGGTGGTCGAGCAGGACCGGCCGGAGCCCGCGATCACGGCCGCGCAGACCGCGAACGTGAACAACAACAAGGGCGTGACCGCCGACCAGGTAACGTCGGAAGTGACGCTGCTGACCGGCGACGACATGCTCCGCACGGTTGCCGCGAACCGCAAGCTCGCGGACAAGTGGTCGATGACCGACGTGTTTCTGCCGAGCGATCCGCAACGCCGGATGGCGATGAAGACCGAAGCGGCGGCGCGCAGCCATCGAAGAAGATCAAGGTGGAAGCGGCGACGGCGTCGGACGTGATTGACGTGAAGTACGGAGTGATGGTGAACCGGAAACCGCGTCGTGCGTGCTGCAGCACCTGACCACGCTCTACCTCGACAAGCACCTCCAACTGCAACGCCCGGTTGGTTCGAGCGATTTCTTCGCGCAAGAAACCGACAAGTATCAAAAGGCGTTGAATGATTCCGAAGACGCCTCGCGGAATTCAGCCAGAAGTCCGGCGTAGCGGCTCCTGATGTGTTGCGCGCGGATATGGCAGGCCAGGTGGCGACGTCGAAGCGGCTCGTAGACCGCCCAGCAGATGATCGCAGCCGACCAGAAGAGAATCGAAGACATCAAGGGCCAGATGGCCAACACGCCGGAACGTTCGTCGACGGCGGAATCTTCGTTGTTGTTGAACTTGCTGATGCAGAACCTGCAAGCGAATTTGCTGGCCGCGCAGATCAAACGCAGCGAATTGCTGGTGAAATACGATCCCAGCTATCCGCTGGTGAAAGAAGCCGACGAAGAAATCGCCCAGACCCAAGCGGCGATTGCCAACGCAGAAAATTCCAAGTACGTGAACAAGACCACCGACCGCGATCCGACCTACGAATTCCTCCGCGAAGATCTGGCCAAGACGCAGGTTGATCTGGCTTCGCAGAAGGCTACGGCCGGCGCGCTGGTGAACACGATCAAGGGTATGCACGCCGAGACGGTGAAACTCGACGGCGACGCGTTGAAACAAGGAGCGCTTGTCCGCGAAGCGAAAGCGGACGAGGCCAACTACCTGCTGTACCTGACCAAGCGCGAACAGGAACGCACTTCTGATGCGCTCGATCAACGGCACTTCGAAACGTGGCGATCGCGGTTCCGGCCGTTACTCCGATCCTGCCGGCACACAGCCCGTGGCTGGTGATGTTCCTCGGATTCATCGCGGCGATTTTCTGCGCCGTGGCGGCCGGCTAATCATGGAATACCTGGATCCGTTGTTCCGCACGCCGGAAGACGTGATGCAGACGCTGAGCATGCCGGTGCTTGCATCGGTACCGAAGAAGGCGGCCGAGTTCGAATGGTTCTAAATTTTTACAGACTCGCGGAGCAGCCGTTTGGGGTCACGCCAGACCCACGGTATCTCTATCTCAGCCCGACGCACCGGGAGGCGCTGGCATCCGCGCTTTACGGGATTACGGTGGGGCGCGGGTTTACGACCTGATTGCCAAGCCGGGGATGGGAAAGACGACGTTGCTTTTCCATCTCCTGCAAAAGCCGCAGGGGTCGGCGAGAACGGTTTTTCTGTTTCAGACGCAGAGCAGTCCGCGGGATTTGCTGCACAGCGTGTTGAAGGATTTGGGAATCGATACGACTGCGGCGACATCGTTCAGATGCAATCGAAGATGAACGAAGCGCTGCTGCATCAATCGAGCCTGGGCAAGCGGTTCGTGGTGGTGATCGACGAAGCGCAGAACCTGGACGAGTCGGTGCTCGAAGTCGTGCGCATGCTTTCGAATTTCGAAACGCCGCGCGAAAAGCTCATGCAAATCGTGCTGGCAGGGCAACCGGAGCTGGCGAAGAAGCTGGCGTCGCCGCGGCTGGAGCAGTTGCGCCAGCGCGTATCGATCGTGGCCCGCTTGATGCCGTTTGATGCAGCGGAGACGCGGCTCTACATCGAGCATCGCTTGCAGGTAGCGGGATACGAATCGCCGAAGCCGCTATTCACCGACCGAGCTTTCGCAATGATCGCTAAACACGCCGGCGGAATTCCGCGGAACATCAACAATATTTGCTTCAACGCGATGTCGATCGGCTGCGTTCGCAAGCAGGAAACGATCGATCGCGACGTGATCAAGGAAGTGCTGGCAGACCTGGATCTGGCGCCGCTGTTTGAGGATGCGCCCGGACCCGCGCCAGTACAGCCGCGAGCTGCTCTTGAGTCGCCGGCGTTCTCACAGCGCGCGACGCCCTCGATATTCAGTTCGTGGGTCGCGAAGGCTGCGGTTGCGGCAGCGCTGCTGATCGCCGGAGCGCTCAGCTGGTCTTCGATTCGCGGAAATTGGAGCGCGAAGGCAAGCAACGACGGAAAGTCTGCCGCTGTAGTACCGGCATCCGCGCCTGCGGTATCGACGCCGGCGCCAGCGGTCGCAGCGCCCGCGACCGTTGCGCCAGCCACGGTGGATTCGACGAACGCAGCGAATGCGAATGTGAAGGAAACGCCGGTCGTGACGGCGCCCGATGCGAAAGCGGAATCGAAGCCGGTCTCAGACGATTTCGCGGCGATCGATTCGGCGAACACGCGTTTGATCGCGGTGCATGATAACGACACGTTGTACAGCATCAGCATGGAAAAGTACGGACATTACGACCAGATGATCGTCGATCGCATCCGGATGATGAATCCGTGGCTGCGCGATCCGAACCATATCCAGGCCGGACAAAAGCTTCGAATTCCGATCGTGCAGCAAAATTCGAATGAGTCGAATCCCGCGGCGCCACATGCCGCAGAGGTGACCAAACAATGAGCAAGAACTTTGAATTGATCGAACAGGCCGAGATGAACTTGAACGTCTCGACCACTCCCGCAAAGCGCAACTACGCGCCTTCGCCGATCACCGGCAACGCGTACGTGCCAGCCGAGCTGAACATCGACAAGCTCACGCGCGAGGAATCGCAGAAGCTTGTGCAGCGGGTGTTTCTGGCGCAGGGCGTGGAACCGCCGAAGGTGGTGGTGTTTGCCGGAATCGATCATGGCAACGGCTGCAGCCAGATCTGCGCGCAGACCGCGAAGATCCTTGCCGACAATACGCAAGGAACGGTTTGCATTCTCGACGCGAACCTGCGGACGCCGAGCCTGCCGGAGATTTTTGGCGTCACGAATCACCACGGCCTGACCGACGCGCTGCAGATGGAAGGCCCGGTGAAGAGCTACGCGAAGCCGCTGACGCCTGGAAATTTGTGGCTGTTGTCCTGTGGGTCGATGCCGGCGGGATCGTCGAGCATGTTGACGTCTGACCGGATGAAGGCGCGAATCGCCGAGCTGCGGAAAGAGTTCGATTACGTGCTGGTGGATGCGCCGCCGCTGAATGAATACTCCGACGCGATCGCGCTTGGCCAGATTTCCGACGGCCTGGTGCTGGTGCTGGAAGCGAACGCGACGCGGCGTGAATCGGCTCTGCGCGTAGCGGAGACTCTGCGCGCGACGCAGATTCGAGTGCTGGGCGCGGTGCTGAACAAGCGCACCTTTCCTATTCCGGAATCGCTGTACAACCTGCTGTAAGAAATTCGCAGCACTGTTTTACGCAATTTGTTCGCGGGGATTCTGATTTTTTGGCGGTCAATGGGACTCAAAGTGCGGAGCCGTGTCTATGGTCGGGCTTGAATCTACTCCGAACAGCGTCCTTAACGAGAATGCGGCGCTGATGCCCGAGCGGTTGCACTGGTTTGCGGTGCAAACGCGCGGTCGGTACGAAAAGAAAGTTCGCGCCGAGCTGCACGAAAAGGGAGTGCAGGCGTTTCTGCCGTTGTTTGCGGAAAAGCGCAAATGGAGTGACCGGCAACAGCTGGTGGAGTTGCCGCTCTTTCCCCAATACGTTTTCGTGCGAGTAGCGGCTACTGCGGAATCGAGGCTTTCGGTTCTGCGAACCAGCGGCGTAAAGAATTTTGTGGGCACGCGGGGACTGGGGATCCCGATCCCCGACCGGCAGATCGAACGGATTCAAACGATCATCGAGCAGAAGATTCCGTACAACCCGCATTTGTACCTGAATGTGGGGAAACGAATCCGGATCAGGGGTGGGGCTCTGGACGGACTGGAAGGAATTCTTACGGCAGTGAATGGGGATGAAACGTTGGTGGTGTCGGTGGAATTGATCCAGCGGTCGCTCGCGGTGCGAATTACGGGCTTCGACGTCGAAGCGATTTAGCCCACCGCGCGGCTGCATGTGATTTCTTCTTACTGGGTGCATGTTTTTCACGAAATAAATTCGCGCTATCCCGGCCCGAAGAGAGAGAACGGTGAACGAAGTAAAGCGTCGCTTTTTCCTGAACACGCTTAAATTGTTCGACGCGGGTATCGTGGTGCTGTCGTTTGCCTTGACGGCCTACTTTACGCAGGGCGCTTCTTTGCAGCGCCTGTTTTCGATGCGAGTGAAGCTTTCGAATTTCGCAATTTTCGTAATCATACTGATTTTGTGCCATGGAATGTTTTCGCTGTGCGGCTTGTACGAGTCGAAACGATTGTCGGGCAAGCTGGCTGAAGTGGGAGACGGATTCAAAGCCGTTCTGCTTTCCACCGCGTGTCTGGCGCTGATTTCGATTTTCTTCAAAGTGAAGCTGATCAACGCGGGCTTCCTGGGAATTTTCTGGCTGATCTGCTCGATCGCCGTGGTGGCTTCGCGGCTGCTGCTCCGTTATTGGCTGGCGAGCGCTCGGCGCCGCGGCCACAATCTGCATCACGTGCTGATCCTGGGCACGAATTCGCGCGCCGTCGATTTTGCGCGGATGCTCGAAGCGTCACCGGAACGCGGCTGCCGCCTGCTCGGCTTTGTGGACGATGAATGGGACGGCCTGAGCGCGTTCCGTGCAACGGGATACAAGATCGCCTGCAACTACGACGGGCTGGCTGAGTTCTTGCGCCGCAACGTTGTGGACGAAGTCGCCATTTATCTGCCGCTTCGATCGTTTTACGAGCACGCCGCGCAGATGGCCAATCTGTGCGAACAGCACGGAATTCTGCTGCGATTCGATTCCGACATTTTCAATTTGAAGATTGCCCGCCCGCGCGCCGAAGTGGTGGACGGAACTCCGCAGCTCACATTGCATGGTAGCGGCCTGGAAGGCTGGGCGTTTTTGTTCAAGCGATCGATCGACCTGATCGTCTCGACGATTGTTTTGATCGTGCTGTCGCCGCTGTTCCTGTGCGTGGCGGCGCTGATCAAGATGACCTCGCCCGGACCGGTTTTCTTCGGCCAGAAGCGCGTTGGCCTAAACAAGCGGCATTTCACGATGTACAAATTCCGGACGATGGTGCCGGACGCAGAGCGCATTCAGGAAGAACTGCTGCACCTGAACGAAATGACCGGGCCTGTCTTCAAAATTAAAAACGATCCGCGGATCACGCCGATCGGCCGATTCCTGCGCAAGACGAGCATTGATGAGTTGCCGCAGCTCTTTAACGTACTGCTGGGCGACATGAGCCTGGTGGGTCCGCGAGCAATGTCTGTGCGCGATTATCAATTGTTCAACGAGGATTGGCAGCGCCGGCGATTCAGCGTTCCTCCTGGGATTACCTGCCTGTGGCAGATTCACGGCCGCAACGCGATTCCATTCGAACAGTGGATGGAAATGGATATGCAGTACATCGACAAATGGTCGCTGTGGCTGGACCTGAAAATTCTGGCTCGGACCATTCCCGCAGTTCTGAAGGGTTTTGGCGCCGCGTAACGCAAGCAGCGCATCTTCGAGACCTCTGTTGACGCCGCGGTCGCGGTCAGCATATTCGTCATTCGAAGTTCCTTCTAACTAAATTCAGAAAAACAATTGAGCCGCACTGACCGAATGAGTTCAAAATCTGCAGATATGTTGATTCCGCGTTACTCGATGCTGGGCCTTCCTGTGAATGCGCTCACCAAGGACGATTTGGTGTCGCTGGTGGCGGAAACGGTTGCGGACAACAAGCGGTTTGTAATCGGCCATCACAATTTGCACGGGCTGTATGAAGCGCAACGAGAACCGAAGATGCGGCAGTTCTACGCGTCGGCGGATTTCGTGCACGCGGATGGCATGTCGCTAGTCGCGATCGGGCGGTTGCTGGGAGTTCCTCTTCAGCGCAAGGATCGGACCGGATATGTAGACTTGCTGCCGACGCTGGTCGAGCGCGCGAGTGCCGAGGGTTGGCGAATTTTCTATCTCGGATCGAAGCCCGGCGTGGCGGAGAAAGGCGCTGCGATCTTGCGCGCACAACATCCCGCGCTGCAAATTGAAGTGCACGACGGTTATTTCAATTCGTCGAGCGATGCAGCGGAAAACGCGGCAGTGCTCGAGAAAATTGCGCGGTACCAACCGCACGTGTTGCTGGTGGGAATGGGCATGCCGCGGCAGGAAGTGTGGGTGCTGGAAAATCATGCCGCCATCCAGTCGAACACCGTTTTTTGCTGCGGCGCGTTGATCGATTACGTCGCCGGCGAACTGGCCACGCCGCCTCGTTGGTTGGGCCAGATCGGGCTCGAGTGGCTGTATCGCTTGATCGTGGAGCCGAGCCGGTTGTGGAGACGATATTTGCTCGAGCCGTGGACGGTTTTTCGAGTCGTGGCGAAAGAATGGATGAGTTCGACGCGCCGTAAGGCCGAACCTGTAAGCGGCAACGGCCCGGTCAGCTAAGATTTTCAATTTGAATTGGAGGCAAGTATGCGGATTGCGGTAATCGGCTCTGGCTATGTAGGACTCGTTTCGGCGGTGTGCTTCGCGGAGATCGGCCATGAAGTGATCTCAGTGGATAACGACAGCGCGAAGATCGCCGCGCTGGAGCGCGGCGAAGTGCCCATCCACGAAAACCACCTCCCCGAATTGCTGAAGCGTCACCGCGGCGGCCGCCTGCGATTTTCGACGTCCGTCGCGAAATCCGTGAAGGAAGCGGACGCGGTATTTATCACCGTCGGTACGCCTCAATCGGAAACCGGCGAAGCGGATCTGTCGTTTGTGGAAGCGGTGGCGTACGAAATTGCGGCGGCGATCGACAAGCCGACGTTGGTCGTGGAAAAGAGCACGGTGCCGGTGCGGACGTGCGAATCGCTGCGCAAGACGCTGCTGATGAACGGAGCGAAGGCGGGCTTCTTTTCGGTCGCCTCGAACCCGGAGTTCCTGCGTGAAGGAACGGCGGTGGCCGATTTCCTGTATCCCGACCGCATCGTGGTGGGTGTGGACGATGAAAACAGTTCGAAGCTGATGCAGGACATTTATCTGCCGCTCACCAGCGGCACCTACTACGGGCAACCCGACGCAATCAAAATCGAAGGTCCGGTGCGCCCGAAAGCCGAAATCATTGTGACCAACGCAAAGAGCGCGGAGCTGATCAAGCACGCTTCGAATGCGTTTCTGGCGATGAAGATTTCGTTCATCAACGCGGTCGCGAATATTTCCGAAGCGGTGGGCGCGGACATTCAACAAGTTCGCGCTGGAATCGGGTCGGATTCGCGCATCGGGTCCAAGTTTTTGAACGCGGGCATCGGATACGGAGGCTCGTGCTTCCCGAAGGACGTCCAGGCGTTTCACGCCGTCGCGATGCAATGCGGCTACGATTTCAGTCTGCTGTCAGAGGTAATTCGCATCAACGACGAGCAACGGCGGCGCTTTCTGAAAAAAATCCGCAGCGCGCTGTGGACGCTGCGCGGAAAACAGCTGGGCGTGCTGGGACTGGCGTTCAAGGGCGATACGGACGACATCCGCGAGTCGCCGGCGCTAGCGATCATCGAGACGCTGCTGAAAGACGGATCGCAGGTACGCGTGTTTGATCCTGCGGCCACGTCACGCGCGCAGGAAGTGCTGCCGAAGACCGGCGTTACGTACGCGACCGACGCTTACGACGCCGCGAAAGGATGCGACGCGCTGCTGATCCTGACCGAATGGAAAGAATTTGCCACGCTCGACCTGGCCAAAGTGCGATCGCTGCTGAAATATCCTATCGTCATCGACGGCCGCAATTTGTATCAGCCCAGTCAGATGGCTGCGGCAGGCTTGATCTATCACAGCATCGGCCGCGCACCAGGCGTGCCCGAACACATGTCCGCAGTGATGGAGCATCCGAAACTCGACTCGCATCCGGTGGGAACACGCAGTTCGCGATGAACGCAGCGTTGATCGCTCAGTCGGCAAATCGCTGGTCAAGTCGCTGATTAAATCGCACATGTTCCGTTACCGCTCAATCCAGTTCTCGCCAGCCGATGCCTAAGGTTTACCATGTGATGTCTGAGACGGAGCCGTTCTCGCTCGAATTCGGAGGCGCTCTATCGCGATGGGCTGCGAACGCACTGCGCGACGATCCGGCCAGCATCATCGTTTGTCCCTCGGCGGACGACAGTTACGGATTCCCCAAAGATCGCGTAGTGATTCTGGAAGGCATCCAGAAATATCTGGGATTCTCGAAAATATTCCGGTCGAGATTGCTGATCGATTTGCGGGTCGCGTTTTTGAAACGAGTGTTTCGCGAGTTTGTTGCCAAGTTGAATCGAGACGATGTTGTGTACGTCCACAACCGACCGGACTTCGGGCTTGCGATGAGCGATGTCTGCAGGAAGACGGGCAACAAAGTCGTGCTGCATATGCACAATTCGCATTTACTTTCAGTGCCGCCGAATTACCGCAAACGCCTAAACGTCGACGCGTTTGCATTTTGCAGTGATTTCCTGCGATCGCAATCGCGCGGATTGTTTCCAAACGTGCCGAAAGCGGAAGTCGTGCCGAACGGCGCGGACGAAAAGTCGTTCTACCCGTCGAGAAACGGAAATTACGCAGGGGCGCACAAACCTGTGGTCTTGTTTGTGGGGCGGCTGGTTCCTGACAAGGGCGTTCACGTGCTGATTGAGGCGATGCGCCTGCTGGAAAAGAAAGGCGTCGACGTTTCGGCGCGGATCATCGGTAGCGTGGATTTCGGGTACCGCTCTTCGTCGAGCTACTTGACCGAGCTGAAGAAAAACAAGCCGTCGAGTGTAGAGTTTGGCGACTACGTGATCGGAGACGCGCTGGCGCAAGAGTACCGAAACGCGACAATTTTCTGCACGCCTTCGGTGTGGGATGAGCCTTTCGGCATGGTGAACGTGGAAGCGATGGCGACGAAGCTGCCCGTGGTTGCGACGAAAGTCGGCGGCATTCCTGAAATTTTTCAGGACGGCGGCGGAATTCTGGTGGAACCGGGTTCGGCCACACAGCTCGCCGACGCTATCGAATTGTTAATCGTCGATCCGGCAAAACGCCATCAGCTAGCCGAAGAGGGCTACAATACTTTTCAGAAACGGTATCGCTGGCCGGAAATTCACCGGCGCTATCAGCAGTTGATCGATTCGCTTTCCGAAGCCGCATGAAACTTTTCTCGTCATTCAAAGAAGGCAGCCTCGCCCGGAACGCCAGCTGGATGTTCCTGGGGCAGGGCATGAGTTTCTTCGTGCAGGCGGCGTATTTTATTTTGTTGGCGCGGCTATTGGGCAGCCAACAGTACGGCGTTTTCGTCGGTGCGTTTGCGCTGGTTTCGATTGCCAGCCAGTACAGCACGATGGGCTCGGGCCTGGTGATGCTTCGCCACGTGAGCCAGGACCGCGCGAAGTTCGCGGAGTACTGGGGCAACGTAATTCTCACCACGTTCAGCGTCGGTTTCATCGTCATTCTGATCCTGAAGATCGTCGGTAAATGGATCGTCGGCCCATCGAGCGCGTCCATCATCGTGTTGATTGCGCTGGGCGAATGCACCTGCGCGCGGCTGGCCGAGTGCGCTGGTCAGGCATTTCAAGCGTTTGAAAATCTGCGCTGGACGGCCACGCTGACCACGCTCACGAACATCACGCGTCTGCTTGCCGTCGGCATTTTGATGTTGGTGCTGCGCCATGCGACGGTGATGCAGTGGGCCACAACGTCCGTGATTGTGTCGGCGATTTCCGCAGTCATGGCGATTTCCGCGGTGTCGTATCTGATTGGCCGGCCGAAGTTCCGGCCCAAGCTACTGTTTGCCAGCGCGGCGGAGGGAATTGGATTCTCTTTCGCGTGCTCCACCACCTCGGTTTACAACGATCTCGACAAAACGATGTTGAGCCATTACGGGATGGCTGCCGCCAACGGCATCTATTCCATGGCGTACAAGGTGATCGACATCAGCTGCGCGCCAATCCGCGCGCTGCATTCCGCCGCGTTCCCGAAGTTCTGCCAGAAAGGCGCGGAAGGCGCGCACGCCAGCATCGCGTTCACCAAGCAAGTGCTGCGCAAGACGCTGCCGTTCGCGCTGGTGGCTGCGGTGGGCATGTTCGTGACCGCGCGATTCATCCCGATGATCGTAGGCAAGAGTTTTCAAAACAGCGTCTCGGCGCTGCAGTGGCTGTGCCTGATTCCCGCGTTTCGCACCTTTCATTTGAGCGCGGGCGATGCGCTGACGGGTGCGGGCTATCAGCGCTACCGGACGACGTGCCAGCTGCTCGCGGCCAGCCTGAACTTTGGGCTCAACCTGTTCATGATTCCCATGTTTTCGTGGCGCGGTGCGGCGTGGTCCAGCCTCGCGACCGACGGGTTTCTGGGCATCGCCAACTGGGTGGTGCTCACCACGGTGATCAAGAAAGAGCGGCACGCGATTGCCGAGCCGGTGATCGTCCGCGAGACGGAAATGGCGGACGTCGCCTAGATCTCCCTGCTGGTTGCAGTTTGCCGCGCGCACGGCGGTCGCGGCCTTCGGAAGCGGGTGAACCGTACGGAAGGTGCTGACATATGCAAACCACATCGTTCCTCGAGTCGAAAGCCTTTGAGCGATTCGAAAAAATATTCGTCGTCGCGTCGATTATTGGATTGGCCGGTGCAATCCTGCCAACCAACAACGTCGAGGGCCAAACCAGCGCGGCGCAGAACCAATTCAACGTGGCGGTTCAGCTTGTAATCTACCCGATATTGCTGGTGTTGGTGCTGATTCATGGCAAGCGGATTCTTGCAGCAGTGCGATCTGTGCCGTGGATCGTAGCGTTGTGTACGTTCGCATTGGCTTCTGCGGCATGGTCATACGAACCATTGTTCACATTCCGCCGAGCACTCGTCTTGGCTGCCTTCTCTCTGTTCGCCATTTACGTAGGCGCGAATTTCGATTGGGAAGAACAAATCCAGCTTTACGGTTGGGCTTTGCTTTACATGGTCGTTGTGAGTTACCTGATCATCGTATTTCTGCCCGACTACGGAATTGCTCACGACTTGCACAGTGGCGCGTGGAAAGGCG
>CAVRAM010000005.1:0-83318 GCA_963719065.1 uncultured Acidobacteriota bacterium
TAGGGGCGGTGGGGATCGAACCCACGACCTTCGGCTTAAAAGGCCGCTGCTCTACCACTGAGCTACGCCCCTATCTTCGATAAAGTGTTCAGCGGCAGATGCGGATGGAACTGCGATTCGTGCGCGCAAACTTATCGCATCAAGTCTAGCATGGCGCTGCCTTTGCGTCTTGGCTTCCCTGCTGGAAAGTTGGATCGCGAAGCCGCGCAGACCTGCGGCCGACCTGCGCATAGCCGCCGCGCATTCCGGACACGCACGCGCCACGCCGCAGCCCGCGGGCGGCGCGCACACGCACGCAACTCCACCCGCCGCCCGCGCCGCGAGCGCCTCTGCCCCAATTTCACTTTGATCGAAACGAAATGCCGAAAATCCCGCCGCGCCGCGAATCAATCGCCCGACGGAACTTCCTGCAAGCCGCCAAGGGTGGCGACCGGTCGCTTTCGTTTCCAGATGTAATCCTTGCGGAGTTTGCCCTGATGTTTCGTCACTTGCTTTTCCAGTTCGGCAAACGCAGCCTTCGCGCTGCCCAATACGTCGGCGCCCACGCCGGTGGCATGCATCGTGCCCGTCGGAAGCGTAAGATTTACGGAAAAATTGTATTCATTCTTGTGCGGAGTTTTTTCGAGGGATTCGTGCAGTCGTACCAGGTCGGGGTCGTAACGTTTCAGAATTCGATTCAACTTGTCGGTATGTCTCTGCGTTTCATGTTCGATCGTCAGGCGATACTCCACTTCGATGTGGCTGTACGTAATTTTCATTCGGGCACCCTCTTTTCAAGCGATTGGAAGGTTGAATGGTTCGGGTCATCGAGGAAAGATCAGAACAGTCCCGCACGAAAAAACCCGCAACGAGCGTTGTACGACCCGCGTCGCGCATTTCCGTAGCGGCAACCTCCTGACTGTTTGACGTTACCACCGCGAATTTGACAGCGTCAATAGTACCGTCATACGCTAAAAATGAATCGATTCCATCACCGCAATGTCCGCTAACTCCAACCCGCAGCGTCCGGATCTTCGCAACATCTACATCGGCCCCGCCGGCTGGTCGTACCCGGACTGGAAGTCGATCGTTTACCCTTCTCCGAAGCCGCGCGGATTCCGCGAAGCCACGTTTTTGGCGCGCATGTTCGACACCATCGAAATCAACACTTCGTTTTACTATCCGCTGAAACCAAATCTCGTGAAGCAGTGGATCGGCTATGTCGCCGAAAATCCGCGTTTTCTTTTCACCGCAAAACTCTGGCAGCGATTCACGCACGAAACCGGCGCCACCGCCGCCGACATCCGCATCGTCCGCGAAGGGTTCGACATTCTGCACTCCGCCAATCGCCTGGGCGCCGTGCTGCTGCAGTTTCCATTTTCATTTCACAACACGCCGGAAAACATGGCCCGCCTCGAACATCTGATCCGAGATTTTCGCGAATATCCGCTGGTCTTCGAAGTCCGCCACTCCTCCTGGTCGCACAAACCGTTCTACGATTTTCTCCACGAGCAAAACATCGGCTTCTGCAATATCGATCAGCCGGTCATCGGCCATTCCATCAAGCCCAGCGATCGCGCCACTTCGCCGGTCGGATACATTCGCCTGCACGGCCGCCGCTACGACACTTGGTTCACCGACGATCCCGATTCCCCGCCGTCGGAGCGCTACAACTATCTATACTCCGAGCAAGAATTGTTGCCCTGGGCCGAGCGCATCGAAACCGTCGCCGAACGCACCCGCTCCACGTTCGTCGTCACCAACAATCATTTCCAGGGAAAAGGAATCGTCAACGCGCTGCAGTTGGTTCATTTACTCACGCACCACAAAATCGATATCCCCGAGCCGTTGCGCGAACATTATCCGCAGCTGGAATCCATCGCCGACCGGCCCGCGCAAGCTCCCACGCTGTTTCCGCTGCCGCTGAAATAATTTCTCCGCAGAAATTTAGAATCCGGGCACACGTCCGCGCAGGCGTAAGAGAGTGGGTGGAACTGCGGTCGTCGGGAAGTTACTTCTTGAAAAGGTCTTCGAAAGCTTTCCGCGCGTCGTTGGGCCGGCCGGGATTCGCGGCCACCGGAGCGCTGGGCGTGGTGTACGCCACCGGTGAAGTATCCTTCTCCACCGTCATGCGATATTCAAAAAACGTGCAGTTATTTTTCGCGTCTTTCTTGGTGATGCATTCCGGAATCGGCTGCGTGCATTCGAATTGCCTGCCGGTATCGAAATGAACGCATTGTTTGCAGGAATGTAAAGCTGTATGGCACCGCGGACACTCACCACTTTGATCGAAACCGGGCGTCAGCACCGCACCGCAGCTCGAACATCGCGCCCTCATCACCGTTCCTACCATGCGCGGCGTGCGCGGGCCCATTCCATCGTGCTGCTTTGGGCGCGGCTCGCCGTTCGGGGGTCGCTCGGTTCGCTCTCTTTTTTTATCCTGGGAATCGCGGTCGCTGTAGCCCCTTTGCCTATACTTCCGCTCCATGGAGCCTCCTAAGGGGTTGCGTCATCATACATCGAAGTGCGTTTTGAACACGGCGAATTCCATCCCATTTGTCCGATCCGCACTTCTTTCTCCTTCGAAGAAAATTTTCTGCGCGTGCTTATGTTCCTGCCTTCGCTGCTTTGTGAGCCCAGAATTTCGATAATCCCTCGAACGGCAAATCCGGCTGAAGAAATTTTTGCGCATTGCCGAGTCCGGCCATCACGCACTCGGCCGCCAGATACCCGCTTCGCACCGCGCCTTCCATCGTCGATGGCCATCCGGTGCTGGTCCAATCCCCTGCCAGCGACAAACCCTCCACCGGACTTTTCTGCGGTGGGCGCCAGCGATCCACATTCGGCTCCGGCGAAAACGTCGCGTTCACTTCCTTGATCACCGTCGCCTTGGTCACTTGCGCATCTTTCGTGGCCGGCAAAATTTCGCCCAGCTCGCGTTTGCACAGCTCGATGATGTCTTGCCGCGACATCGGCACCAGATCGTACGATGCGCTGATCACTAGTTGCAGATATTGGCCTTTTGCGCCCGCCGCCCCGCCGTTTTTGCTCGCGGCGTTTTCCGATAGCAGCGTCTTGTTGAACACCCACTGCGTCGTGTGATCTAGCAGCGTCAAAAACGGTTCGGTCATCACTTCCCGGTCGTACCACAAATGCACGCCGGTGATCGGCGACGTCCGGATGTGATTTAGCCCTTCGAGCGGCGCGTTCGCCGCGCTGTACTCCGCCGGCAACATTTTTTGCAGCACATCGTGCGGCACCGCAGCCACGCACGCATCGGCGGTCACTTCAAAGCCATCTTCGAGCACAACGTCGGCGAATCGTCCATCCCGCACGCGAATCTCGCGCACTCCGCTGCGCATCTTCACCGTGCCGCCGCGTTTCGCAATCGCATCGCGGCATCCGTCGTACAAATCCGCCAGCGGCACGGTGGGAATACCGATTTGATATCCCGTCGCGCTGCCCAGAAACGCCTTCCAGAAAACTTCAATTCCATAGCGAGCGTCGGTTCGGGCCAGTTCTTCGTCCAGCGCGCTCACAAGCACCACGCGCCAGAATCGTTCAATCGCGCCGGGCGTTTGATTTTGCTGGTGCAGCCACTCCAGCATGGAAATTCCGTCAATGCCTTCGGGTTTTCCGCCGCTCGACGCGATCGCCAGCATGGCATTCGCGATCGAGCGCTTGTCCGCAAAACTGAGCGCGCTGAAAAATAAAAACGACGGAGTCATGTGAAACGGCGGCGGCAGCGCCGCTGCCTTCATCGTCGAGCGCTTTCCGGCCTTGTCCACGAAATACAGCGTGTCGTAAAAGCGGACTTTGTCGCCCGCACCCACTCGTTTGTAGAAATCCGAAAGGTTGGTGCAACATCCCAGCGTCACGTGCTGGCAGTTGTCCACTTCGTTGCCGTCCGGCAGCGTGTACGACGTGGCGCGTCCGCCCAGGTGCGGGCGCTTTTCCAGCAGCGTAACCTCTAAACCCGAATCAGCCAGTGCGACGGCGCAGGAGAGGCCCGCCAATCCGCCGCCGATCACCAGAACGCTTTGCGAGGGCATCCTTATTCCACCAACCGCTCATCCCCGCCGTCAGGAGGTATTGGATTTTTTCGGCGCTCGACAGCGAAACACGCGCGGAGAAAACGTCGAACTCGCGTTCTTCGATTCTTGCCAGCAGCGTGCTATACGTTCGAATCAATGCCCACAACGTGGCGCGGCTGTCGGCGTCCACGCGATGCACCAGCGGCGAGCCTTCGCGGTAGAACTGCCAGGCGCGATCCGCTTCGAATTCGAGTAAACCGCGAAGCTGCGGCGTCACCGGCCCGCTCAATTCCTCCGCGCGCACTCCGAAACGGTCCAGATCTTCCTGCGGTAAATACACGCGCCCAATCGCGTGATCGGTTCCTACGTCTCGAATGATGTTCGTAATCTGGAACGCCAGGCCAAGCCGCTCCGCCAGATCGGGCGCTTTCGGGTCGCGGAATCCAAACACGTGCAGGCAGGTGAGTCCAACCGTCCCTGCTACACGATAGCAGTATTCCGAAAGCCGGTCGAATGTTGCGTAGGTCGCGACCGTCAAATCCATTTCCGCGCCCAAAATTAAGTCGTGAAAGTAGCGCGTGGGAATCCCAAATCGCGCGATCGTGTCGGCCAGCGCAGGCAGCACCGCGTGCCCGCCGGTGCGACCATCGACGGCTTCGTCCAGCATCGCGCGCCATCGAGCCAGTCCCTGCCGCTTCGATTCCATGTCGCCGGGTTCATCGGAAACATCGTCGATTAATCGCATGAACGCATACAGCGCGCACAGTGCGTTGCGCTTTTCCTTGCGCAGCCCGAAAAACGCCAAATAGAAACTGCTCTTCGATGCGCGCGCGATCCGGTTGCATTCGGCGTACGATTCGCGCACTTCGTCGGTGTACGGCGTGTGCGCGGCCGGCACACTCGAAATCGGAAGCGCGCTCGCCGAGCCACCGCTCGCTTCCGGCGCGGCGCCGATCGACTGCACATTCGCCGGCACCACGCGCTTCGAGCCGCCCGAAAATGTGCTCATCGCCAGCGTGCGGCCGAGCAACTTCATCTGGGTCCACTTGCTCAGTGACGGCCGATGCTCGAGCGTGTTGTATCCCGAGGTTTCTATCGCATCCAGAATCGCCACGCCGCCGCGCCCAAACATTTCCAGATCCACACGCAAAAACGATTCAACCGTTTCGTTCAGGGGCGTTCCCTTGGCGAATAATTCCCGCGTTCGCGCGATCAACGACTTCATCAGCGCCACGTACCGCGCGTCGAATCGCTTGTGCACGATGTCGGCTTCGGTCATCCGGTGCGCCGCCAGCGCCTCCAGTGGAATGTAGATGCGCCCTTTTTCCAGGTCGCGCGAAACGTCCTGCCAGAAATTCGCCAGTTGCAGCGCCGTGCAGGTGTAATCCGAAAGGCGCTGCCGCGCTTCGTCGCGATAGTCACACAGGTACAAAACCAGATGCCCCACCGGGTTCGCCGAGTACACGCAGTAGTCGTACAGTTCCGCCCATGTTTTGTATCGACGCACCGTTTGATCCTGCCGGAAAGCGCGCAGCAAATTTGCGAACGGTTCAATCGGAATCGACTTCGCTCGAATCGTTTCCGCCAGCGCGATCAGCACCGGATGCGTGGGCCGCGCGTCGCCATCGTAAATGAGCCGCAGTTCCTGTTCCCACGCGTCGAGCAACTCAATCGCTCGCGCTGGCGAGCCGACTTCATCGCCCAAATCATCCGACCACCGGCAATACGCGTACACGTTGTAGAAATGCTGATGCAGGCGCTTCGGCAGAAGCCTGGAGACGACGTTGAAATTTTCGTAATGATGCGTGGCGAGCCAGCGCGTGTAGCGCTCGGCCTCCGCGGGCGTACAACCTGCCGCGGGCAGTTTGCGGGCGATTTCCAATTCGGGTGTTGGCAACATGCAGCGTGTGAGCGGGTTACGCCTACGGAATCACGGCTGTCTTCAGCTCGCCGTTCCGGTTCTTCATGCTTTCAAACACTTCGGGCAAATCTTCCAGCGGGACTTCGCCGGTTACAAAATCGCTGGCACGAATTTCGCCGCGCGCGATCGTTTCCAGAGCTTCGCGCATGAATCGCGGCGTGTGATGAAACGTCGACTTGATGGTGATCTCCGAATAGTGCAGCGCCGCCGGATCGATTTTCACTTCGCTTCCGGTCGGGCATCCGCCAAACAAATTCACCGTGCCGCCTTTGCGGACCATTTGCAGCGCCCATTCCCAGCTCACCGGACGCCCCACCGCTTCGATCACCGCATCGGCCCCGCGAATTCCTTCCGTCAGGTCGCGAACGTTCTTCACTGGATTTTCGACTTCATTCACATCAAACGCCGCAAACGCGCCCAGCCGTTTCGCCGCGTCCATCTGGCTCTTGCGCTTGCCCACTGCAATCACGCGAACGTTGCGCTGCGAAAGAATGCGAATGTACTTCAATCCAATCGCGCCGCACCCAATCACCACCGCGGTATCGCCCGCCGAAATCCCCGTTTCGTGAATTCCACGCAGCACGCACGCCAGCGGCTCGGCCATCGCCGCATCGGTAAACGAAACCTGATCCGGAATCAGCTGCATGTTCTCGCGGACAATCCGTCCGGGAATGCGGATGTATTCCGCGTACGCGCCATTATTGAACAGCAAATCTTCGCAAAGGTTCGGCTGATTCTTGCGGCAATAGAAGCACACGTTGCACGGCGCCGAGTTTGCCGGCAGCACACGCATCCCTTTCTGGATGCCGCCCGCCACCGAACGCCCCACTTCCTCGATCACTCCCGCCAGTTCGTGCCCGAAAAGCGAAGGCGGCTTGATCATCCGCGCGTGGTATCCGCGCTTCCATACTTTCAGGTCCGTTCCGCAGGTCAGCGCCACTTCCACGCGGACCAATACCTCATCGTCGCCAACGCGGGGGATATCCACGCTTTCGATTTTCAGATTTTCCGCGCCGTACAACACCGCCGCGGTCATATGCCCGTTCTTTTGCTTAGGATTGCTCATGCGTGAGTTATCACCACTTTCAATGTATTATCCGCCGGACGGGCCGCCAATTCCAATCCTTCTGCGATTCGTTCCAGGGGAAAGCGGTGCGATATGAGTTCTCGCACCGGTAAGCGGCGTTCGAATACCAGCGCCGCGGATTCGGCTTGATCGTCCACCGACGCGCTATAACTGCCTAAAATTTCCTTCTCTTCCACTCCCACCGCTGCGGCCGGAAAACCCAGTTGCATCACCGGGTCGTTATGAGCAAACAGTAGCACGCGACCGCCCGGCCGCGTAAGGGCCAGCGCTTCTGGTACCAATGACGGGTTGGGCACCGCCACCATCACCACGTCCGCGCCTCGTCCCTCGGTACGCTTGCGTACTTCATCCAGCAGCTTTCCGCCCGTCGGATCGAACACTTCCTTCGCGCCAAATCGCAAGCCCGCCGCACGTCGCCCCGGCATCGGGTCGCTCGCATATACTTCCGCGCCTTCGTACTTCGCCAGGATCATCAGCAGCATTCCGATAGGTCCCTGCCCGATCACCAGCACCGTCTCGCCCTTCGCGACGCGCGCCTTGCGCACCGCTTTCAGGCAGGTATTTACCGGTTCGACGAAAGTAGCTTCTTCAAACGTCACATCGTCCGGCACCGCAATCATTCCGCGTTCCACAATCCACGGCATCGCTCTTACATATTCCGCGAATCCTCCGCCGTTCGGATCGCCAAACCCCGCCGTCAGTCCCGTCTTTTTGTAACCGGCGCACTGCGAGAAAAGTTTCCTTTCGCAGTAAAAACAATCGCCGCACGGAATATGATGAAAACTCACCACGCGGTCGCCGGGTTTGAACTTCGTCACCCCTCGTCCCACCTTCACCACCGTCCCTGCCAGTTCGTGGCCCAGCACCTGCGGCGGATTCACGAATCCGTGATGGATTTTCTTGATGTCCGTTCCGCAGATCCCGCACGCCGCCACGCGAAACAGCAACTCCCCTTCGCCGATTTCCGGTATCGGCACGGTTTCCACCACCACTTGTCCCTTACCGCGATATACGCCCGCGCGCATCTTCCCGGATTTCGGGTCGTGCGGTTTCGTCGTGTCCACCGGTGTAATCGTTTGGCTCATAATCCTTCAGCGCACCAGCGCGCCGCTCTTGGTTTCGGAAACATTCGACGATCGGGCAATCGCCTCTATATAAGAGTCCAGGAACCGCCCCAGCGATTCAGCCGCCCTCTTGCTGTTCTTGCCGAGCCTCATCAGCCCGGCAATCGCCGCCGGATGCCGCGCCACTTGCCCCAGCACCCGCGGTACGCTTACTTGCCCATCCGGCGCGAACACCTGATTCATATCCAGCGGCAAATCTTCGTCGCAGCCGTCGCTCACAGCGCGAATCGCAATCCGCTGCAAGCCGCGTGCACCCGCTTCCCGCAAAATGTCGAAACTTTCCATCTCCACCGCGTCCGCTCGCTCACTGAGCGACTTTTTCGCATCAGCGGTCGCAACCACCGCACTCGACGTGTAAAACGCCTCCACGATCGTCGCTCCGTTTCGTCCCGCCGCAGCAATCAGTTCGGCCGAACACTTTGTGCTGCCGGGCTCGCTGACCGTTCGGCCATCCTTGCGCGAACCGTCGGAAATCACCCTGCGCGCCGCCAGCGCTTCGCCGATTTTGTACTCCGGTTTTAGAGCCCCCGCCAATCCAGCCGAAATGCAGATCGAGTCCGCCGACTCGGCACCGCCGAAAATTGCTGATGCCGCGTCGCGTGCGTGCTCCCGGCCCGCTCCGGTCAGAACCACGCCAACTTCCACGCCCGCGATTCGCGCGACCTGCGCGTCTCGCCCCGCCCACTTCGTGGCCCGAAAATCGTGCTGCGCTTTCCACGGCGCAAATTCGTTTTCCAGCGCGAACGTGACCAGTATTTTCATCGCGCCCGCGCGGCCGCCGCGTTCGGCACCGATTTCGCACCCGAATGGTTCGCCACGCACCCGCGATCCTCATACCACCGCACCGCGCGCTTGAGCGCCGCTTCCACCGAAGTTTTCGCATAGCCCAGCTCGCGTTCGGCTTTATCGCTTTCCACAAACATCCGGTGCCGAGACATCTTCACGCCTTCCACCGGAATCTTCGGTTCGCGCCCAGCAACGCGCGCGAAAAATTCATCCGCATAGCCCGCCGCCAGCGCCACCGCATGCGGCAACTTCACTCGCGGAGCCGGACGCCCGGCAATCGGCGCCAGCGCATCCAGAATTTGTTTCAGCGTCATGTTGCGCCCGCCCAAAATGTACCGCTCGCCCGCGCGACCCTTCTCCGCAGCCAACAAATGCCCCGCGGCCACATCCTCCACCGGAGCCACGTTCAATCCTGTGTCCACGTACGCCGGCATCTTGCCATTCAGAAAATCTAGAATGATTTTCCCCGTCGGCGTCGGCTTCCAGTCGCCCGGCCCCACCGGTGCCGTGGGATTCACGATCACGACCGGCGCTCCGGCCCGCGCCGCTTCGATCGCCACCTGCTCGGCCATGAATTTCGATTTTTTGTAGTGCCCGATCATTTCGTCGATCGTCGTTTTTGTTTCTTCATTTGGCAGCGCGCCGTGCCGCGGCACCGCAATCGTCGCCACCGTACTGGTATAGACCACGCGCTCCACGTTCGCGCGCTTCGACGCCTCCAGCAATCGCTGCGTCCCCGCCACATTGCTTTCGTAGATTTCTTCCGGATGCCGCGTCCAAAGCCGGTAATCCGCCGCCACATGAAAGACGCGCTGCACTCCGCTTACTGCCCGGTCCAAGGACGCCCCATCCCGCAGATCGCCCTCGACCGGCTCAACCGCAATCCCTTCTAGCGCCTTCAAATTGCTCGTCGGCCGCACCAGCACCCGCACGCGGTCGCCTGCCTTCGCAAGCGCTCGCGCCACGTGACTACCCACGAATCCTGTCGCGCCTGTAACCAGAGTGAGCATGTTGTGCCGGAAAAGTCCTCGTTCTACTGGGGCGCCCAACGCGCCGCCAATTCGCGCGTTCAGCTTGCTGCGTTGCAGTTTCCGCCGTGTGCTACTTCGCCTTACCCGGCCGGCTCTGCAATTCTTCCGAAGGTATCTGCAATCCCGCGAACTTTCGGGTGCCCTTCAACAGATTATTGTGGCGCGCGAGTGCGTAAAGCGGAAAAGCGTTCCTATATAAATGGTACTTCAAATAAAACACGCACGGAAATCCGGTTCCGGTGAATTCCGCTTCATCCCATGACCCATCCGCGTTCTGCCGTTCCACCAGCCACGCAATCGCTCGCGTCACGGCCGGATCGTCCGGACCCACCACCGCCAGCAGCGCAATCAGCGCCCAGGCCGTCTGCGACGGTGTGCTGGCCCCCACTCCCTTCAGCTTCGCGTCGTAATACGAAAGGATCGACTCGCCGAATCCGCCATCCGCGTTCTGCACCGTTCGCAGCCAGGCCACAGCTTTCTGGCATTCCGGCGAATGGCTCACTCCGATTGCTTCGAGGGCCCTCAGCACGCTGCTGGTGCCGTAGATATAGTTTACGCCCCATCGCCCAAACCACGAACCATCCTCGGTCTGGTCGTGCCGTATGAATGCCCGCGCCCTCTGCACCGCCGGATGATTCGCCGCCCATCCCATATGGCCCAGGCATTCCAGCACGCGCGCGGTCACATCCGCCGTTGAAGGATCCAGCATCGCATTGTGATCCGCAAACGGAATGTGATTCAAAAACTGCAGATCGTTGTTCTTGTCGAACGCGCCCCATCCCCCGTCGTCGTTCTGCATGCTCATCAGCCACGCCAGGCCTCTGGTCATCGAGCGCCGCAACGGCCCCGAATCGGGATCGGCCACGCGGCCCAGCGCCATCAGCACAAACGCGGTGTCGTCCACGTCGGGATAGAAATCATTTCGAAATTCAAACGCCCAGCCGCCCGGCTCCGCTCCCGGATTTTTCACCTGCCAGTCGCCGGGCCCCAAAATCTGATTTCCCACAATCCATCGTTCGGCGGCCACCATTGACGGATGCGCCGGATCGAGTCCCGCCTCTCCGAGCGACACCATCGCGATCGCCGTATCCCACACCGGAGAAATGCACGGCTGCACGCGCATCGTATCGTTTTCTTCAATTTCGTATCCCGCCAAAAACTTGATTTCGCGATTCACCAGCGGATCGTTCGTATCGAGTCCCTCGGCCAGCAGCGCGAAAATCGAATTCATCATCGCCGGATAGATCGTTCCCAGCCCTTCGCTGCGCTCCAGGCGCTCCAGCATCCACGTTCGCGCCATCTGGTGCGCGCGCTTTCGGAACGGTTTCCATGGCAGCCGCTCATACAGTTTCAAGCCGCGATCGAGCGCCAGAAACAAGTTCTTCCACGAAACGATTCGTTTATCCCACTGGAACGAAACCGGCTTGCTCCCCGGATTGCAGAAAAGCTCCGTCGCCGTCACACCATGCGGCAATCGCCAGTCCGGTTTCTGCGCGTACACGAGCGCCAGCGGAATCACAATTCCGCGCGTCCACGACGACATCTCATAAATGTTGATCGGAACCCAGTCCGGCAGCAGCATCAGCTCCGGCGGTATCGACGGCACGATTGACCAATCCACGGCGCCGACCATCGCCAGATAAAACCGCACGTACGAGTTGGTTCCTTCGATGCCGCCCAGCGCCAGCACGCGTTCCCGCGCGCGCGCCATCCACGGCAAGGTCTGCGCGTCGCCCGCCAGCCGCAGCGCCACGTATGCCTTCACCGTCGCGTTCAGCTCCGACGGCCCGCCCTCAAAAATATTCCAGCCGCCATCGGCTAGTTGTTTTTTGCGGATGTAATTCGCGAGCTTCGGCACACGGTCCGAGTTCAACCGGCCCAAAATGTGCAGGTATAAGATGTAATCGGATTCCAACGTGGTATCGGCTTCCAGCTCGCCCCACCAGTAGCCATCTTGCTTCTGCGCTGCGAGAAACCACTCAGTGGCCCGGGCAATGGCCTGCTCGACGCTCGATGTCTGGCTTCGGCTGTGGCCGATGGCGGTTCCCGGTGCGCTCAATCCAGATGTCTCCTCAGCACGCAGGCTCGCTTCAGGTGTCATGCACGTCCTTGCAATTTGGGATGCCGCGTCACCTGATTAGAGTGCGCTTCGCCATAAATGTTTCATGAAAAACAGGCCGCCGCGTCCGTTCTTCCCGCAACGGCGGAGTTCGAAAAATGGCCCGACTGCTTGTTTATGTTAGATCGCGGCAGCAAGCCCGCAGATGCGTGGCGAGTTGTACGGCTGAAACCGTGCGAACGCCAGTATCATCTGTGGGTTTATAACATCGGTCAACAGAAAACAGGCTTCCGTTTCCACGCCACGTTCGCGCTGGTCCCGACCACGAATAGGATGGCGCAGGCATTCGATTGGCTGCCCGTTGTTCCCATCTGTTTCCAGCGGCGCAACGCCCGCCGCTTATGCTTTCTCTTCCAGTTTCTTGATCCGCGCGGCCAGATCCGGCAGCCGCGAAATCCAGCCGTACTGTTCCTTGAATTTCTCCATCGGTCGCGCCGGAGTGCCCCACACGAACTGCCCTTTCCGGATCGTCTTGTTCGACGGAATCCCCGCTTGCGCTCCGGCGATCGCCCCGTCCTCGAGAGTGCAGTGATCCGCGATTCCCACCTGCCCTCCCACGATCACGCCTGTGCCCAGCACGCTGCTGCCGGAAATTCCCGTCTGCGCCGCTACCACCGAGTTCGCACCGATCTTCACGTTGTGAGCCACCTGCACCAGATTGTCGATCTTCACGCCCGCACCGATTTCGGTATCGTCCAGCGATCCGCGATCGATGGCCGAGTTCACGCCAACCTCCACGTCTTCCGCCAGCGTGACGCCGCCGATCTGCGGAAATTTCACGTAACGCCCTTCACCGTGCACGTAGCCGAATCCGTCCGCGCCGATCACCACTCCCGTGTGGAGTTCGACGCGATCGCGCAACTTCGCTCCGGCATACAGCGTCACTCGCGGATGCAGCCAGCAATGCTCGCCCACCACCGCGCCGCGCCCCAAAAAGCAAAACGCTTCCACGTTCGATCCAGTTTTGATTTCCACTTCCTCTTCAATCACGACGTACGGCCCCACGCGAATGTTCGCCGCCAGCTTTGCCGTGTCTGCCACAATCGCCGTCGGGTGAATTTCCGCCCTGATCGCCGCGCGCGGCACCAGCCAGGCCGCCGCTTTCGCAAACGCAAACTTCGCATCCTTCACTTCGAGCGTCGTCTTGCCGTTCGCGACGAGTCCTGCCGTCACCACTACGCACTTCGCCGCGGATTTTTCCGCGCGCTCGATTTGCCGCGCATCGCTCGCGTAAATCAAATCTGTCGCCCTCGCATGCTCCGGCCCGGCCACTCTCTCCAGCCGTGCGCCGCCATCGCCGCTCAGCTTCGCGCCCAGATATTCCGCCAGTTCTCCGGATGTTCGGTTCATAACCACCTCGCTGAAATCGCTCGACCACTCGCCCTCGCTGCCGCGGTTTCGATCAATCCTGCAGCCACGTCGCGCTCAACCATTCGGATAAATCGCCTTCTCGCCCGGCGGACGCGTCTTCCATCGTTTGTGCACCCACAACCACTGGTCCGGATACGCGCGTACATATTTTTCGATCTCGGCCGTGAATCGCTGGGTATTCTCCCGCACGTCCGCCTCTTCATCATCGGTCCGCGAAAGCGTCACCGCTGGCTCAAACCGCAGCACGTACTTCGCTCGCGCTGCGTCCCAGTGAATGAAACCAGGCAACACCGCCGCATCGGTTCGCAGCGCAAGCCGTGCCAGTCCAGAAGTCGTCGAAGCTGGAATGCCGAAAAAATCCACGAACACGCCTTCCTCGAGCGACGTGTTGTGGTCCGCCAGAATTCCCACCGTGCCGCCGTCCGACAGCACTTTCAAAATCGCTCGCGCCGATTTGTTCTTGTCGATCGGACGATTCCCCGACAGGCACCGGTAATCGTTCACCAGTTTGTCCACGCGCGCGTTTGAAATCGGCCGCACCAGAAAATGCAGCGGGTGCCCGTAGAGCGCGTGCGCAAACGACGAAAGCTCCCACGCGCTCATGTGCCCGGTCAAGAACAGCACGCCCTTCCCGCGCGCTTGGGCGATTGCAAAATTCTCTGCGCCGTCGATCTCCACCACTCGCTCGATATTTTCCGGCGTGTATCGCGGAAATTGCGAAAACTCCGCAGCCATCCACCCGATCTGCCGGATCATTCCGCGGATCACGTCCGCTCGCTGCGCTTCGCTCCAGTCCGGAAACGCCAGATGCAAATTGAACATCGCCGCATTTCGCAGCGGCGCTCGAAACCCGTAAGCGATCGACGCAAACGTCGCACCGACTCTTCGTGCCGCGCTTCGCGGCAACAATCCCAGCGCTTTCAGCCCCACCCACGATGAGGCATATTCCATCCATTCGCGCATCGCGTCACATTATGCGCGAGCCTCGCGGCGCCGCCAAATTTTCCAAACTCAGTGTTACACTCGCGCTTCGGTGAATACGACCTCGCACCCTCGCTCCGCGCGCGAACTTGCTGCTTACGCCTTTTCTGCCGTCATCGTTGGTATTTCGCTATTTGGAAATTTGGGCGCGCTCGGTCTTGTCGGTCCAGACGAGCCGCGCTACGTGTGGATCGCTCGGGCCATGGCTGAAACGGGCGACTGGGTCACGCCTCGCCTCTACGGCCTGCCGTGGTTCGAAAAACCCATCCTTTATTATTGGGGCGCAGCGCTCGGCTTCAAGTTGGGACTTTCCGCCGAGTGGGCTGCGCGTGTGCCGTCCGCGATCGCCGCGCTGGCCGCCACCATCGCGATCGGCTGGCTCGCCCGCAAATTTTTCTCGTCGCCGCACGAACCGCGCTGGGCCACTGCGCTGTTTCCGGCCTTCGTGTTTGCCACCAGCGTCGCCGCCATCGGATTTGCCCGCGCCGCAACGCCGGACATGCTCTTCAGCGCCTCGATCACCCTGGCGATGGCCTGCGCCGCAAGCGTCCTGAATCGCGCCGGAGTTTTGCCCATTCGCGGTGCCGCATTTGACGCAACACCCGCAGGCCCCGGCTACGCTGCTCTTGCTTGGTTCGGATTTTTTCTCGGCCTCGGAGTTCTCGCCAAAGGTCCCGCGGCTGTGATTCTTTCCGGCGGCGCGATTTTCATCTGGGCCGCGTTCACCGGAAACATCCGCGCCGCGTTTCGTCTGGCGCATCCCATCGCGCTCGCTGTTTTTTTCGTGGTCGCGCTGCCTTGGTACGCTCTTTGCGCCGTGCGCAATCCTGACTTCCTCCACGTGTTCATTTTCCAGCACAATTTCGAGCGTTACCTGACGCCGGTCTTTCAGCACATCCAGCCTTTCTGGTTCTTTCTGCCCGTCGCGCTGGTGGCTTTGCTGCCGTGGGCCGCTTTTCTCGTAGCCGCGCTCACCGAAGCGCTGCGTACCTGGAAAGACGGCACACTCCGTATTTCACCCGCCTTTTATTTCGCCTCCTGGGCGATCTTCCCGATTTTGTTTTTCAGTTTTTCGAAATCAAAATTGCCCAGCTACATTCTTCCCGGACTCCCGGCTCTCGCTCTTGTCGCCACCGTCGCCGCGCAGCGCGCGTTCCGCGAAAGCCGCGCGCTAGCTCTCGCGATCGCCGCGCTCATCGCAGTCACCTGGGCCGCGCTCGCCGCCGTGGCCATGCATCAAATTCACCGTTTGCCGCAGTACATCACGGCAAACTACAACCTGCCGTCGATCAAAACCGCCACCATCGTTTTGGTCGCTGCTTTCGCCGTCGCTCTGCTCGTCGCCGCCGCACGGAAAAATTTCGTCGTGCTCGTCGCCCTCAACGCCATCGCGGTAGCCGCCGCCGTGCAATTCGCCAACACGCGTTTGCTTCCCGCCGTCGATCCATTTGTCTCCGCGCGTATCGCCGGAATCTACGCCGAGCGCAACGCGACCCAGCAATTCTTCACCTACCGTCTGAATCGTTCGTGGAATTACGGGCTCGCCTTCTACGCCCATCGCGAACTTCCCGAATGGACGCCCGAAACTCGCACGCCCGGCGTGGTCTTCACCAATCCCGCCGGCTACGCCGACATTCGCGGCACAACCGGATTCCGCGACCAGCTACTTCCCCTCGGCCAAGCCCTGCTCTACGTCCCGGTCTCCGGCGCGGACATCGGCGCAACCGACGGCACGAATAAAGACGACCAGCAACCCGCCTCGTCAGCTCCACACTAACGCGCAGCCGCGCAAACGAACTCGTACCCTCGAAAGTGTTCAGCAGTTAATTTTTGGGAAGAAAACTACTTGATAGGCCGCGTCGTCGGCGGAATGTTCAGCAGGAAAAAGCTCACCACTTGATTTTCGTAATTCTTCCGGTCTTCGTCGCTCATCACTGAATACGCTGACCGCGTTCGCACCAGCTGCTTGGGATCGGGCGAATGCGTGAACAATTGCAGCGCATCGGCTCCTAACGCCGCGCGATCGTCCGCCAGAATAAACATCTTCGGCATGCCCTTGGTGCGGATCAATTGTCCGGTCACCGGCGGGTACTGCCGGTATTTGTAATTCACCAAACGGAACGCAAAGTCGCTGAACTTGCTCACGAGCGGAATCACCGTCAATCCCGAAGGAGCGATCAAAATCTGCGCCATGTCGCGCGGGTCGGGATACGGATCGTCCACGATGAAAGCCGCCACGCGCGAATCCGTCGTCGCCGCTTCCAGCGCCGCGTATCCGCCCATATCCGTTCCCCATAGCGCGAAGTGTTTCGCGTCCACGTCGTCGCGCGTTGCCAGCGCCGATATCGCCGATTCCAGTTCCGCCGCTTCCTGATACCCCAGCGTCGAAACTCCCAGCGTCGTGCCGTGTCCTGCAAAATCGAAAACGAAAACGTTGAACTGCTGATCCTGCAGCGCCGAAACGAGCGTCAACACATCCGCGCGCTGCGAAAGATACCCGTGGCACACCACCACCGTCGGCGCGCCGCGCAATCCAGGAAAAAACCATCCCTCGCGCGTGCCGCCACCGGCCACCGGAAACGAAAACGTCACCGGATGCCCCATCATCACGTTCAAATCGAAGCTGGCAGGAGTCCTCGCCGGATGCAGCACCTGATAGAGAAGAAAACCCGAAATCGTGGCGATCGTCACCAACGCAAATAGCGCCACCGCCAGAAGGCTAGACAGCAGCTTCATGAGGCGTCTCTTAGTTGAGTTGGGATCTGAGTTTGCGGCCATGCGTTTCATCCGGGCGCAGCGCCGCTTTTGCAGGCCTGGGCACCGACGAGTCGATGCTAGCACAGTTCAATCCGCGCTCAGGTCGGCACACCGTTACACTTCGGACAACTTGACACCATTGGGGTCTAAGGCCTTCCGTGTCTATAATGAAGCGTGGCCAGGGCTCGGGTACTTTATGCAGATAATTGATCTTCGTCAGGTTCCCTCGCGCGCCCTGGAGCCGCTCTTCGACCAGGAAATCCGCCACTGGCGCGACGAGCTGCAGTGGGACTACCGCCCCTCGGTCGAACTGATCCGTAAATTTATCGACTCGAAAGCTTTGGGCGGCTTTCTGATCACCGAGTACGGTAAACCGGCCGGTTACGGCTTCTACGTGCTCGAGGAATATAAAGGTCTGATCGGCGGCCTGTTCGTCTCCTCCGACTTTCCGAAAGAACAAATCACCCAGACTCTAGTCGCCGAAATGGTAGGCGCGCTGCACGCCACTCCGCGTCTGTCCCGTGTCGAAGCGCAGCTGATGCCCTTCGGCTCCGAACTCGACCCCGCGTTTTTATCGAAATTTTTCCGCCTGCACACTCGCCAGTTCATGTTGCTGCCGCTCAGCGAGGCAAAACTCAGCGGCGCTCCGCTTTCGAGTGGCTTGCGCCTGGAACAGTGGACCGACCGCGCCTTCGAATCCGCCGCGCGCCTCATCCAGCTTTCCTACGCCAACCACGTGGACGGCGACATCAACGATCAGTACCGCACCGAAGCGGGCGGCATGAAATTTCTGCGCAACATCGTCCTGCTTCCCGGCTGCGGACAATTTCTGCCCGAAGCTTCGTTCCTCGTGCGGCCCACGTCCGGAGATCCGCCGGTCGGCATGGTGCTCACCTCCACGGTTTCCGAAGGCGTGGGGCACACCACGCAAGTTTGCGTGATGCCCGGCCATCAAGGCCACGGCATCGGCCGCGCCATGATGGAGGCCACCATCCACGCGCTGCGCCGCAGAAAATATCGCGCGCTCTCGCTGACCGTCACCAGCACAAACACCCAGGCGGTGGAGCTCTACGAGCATCTTGGATTTCGCACGATTAAGAAATTCGCGGCGGGAGTGTGGCAGATTTCGTCTTGATTATTTCTTGGCGCGGTCTTTCAGCAGGCCCTTCAGTTCGTCCATGAATTCTTTCACGTCTTTGAAATCCAGATAGACAGACGCGAATCGCACGTACGCCACTTTATCGAGTGTTTTCAGCTTGTGCATGATTTTCTGCCCAAGCTCAGACGTTGTGCGCTCGCGCTCCGGCGCCTCGCTCACAAACTGCTCGGCTTCGTCCACAATCGCTTCCAGCTTCACCACCGGCACGGGCCGCTTTTCGCAGGCTTTCAGCAATCCCTGTAGCAATTTCTGGCGTTCGAATTTTTCGCGCCGCCCATCCTTCTTGATCACCATGTACGGGATTTCGTCGATGCGCTCGTAGGTGGTGAACCGGCGATTGCATTTCAAGCATTCGCGCCGCCGGCGGATTAAATCTCCGGTCCGCGCTTCACGCGAATCCACTACTTTATCGTCCAGATGCGCACAGAAAGGGCACTTCAAGGTCGCTTGTCTCCCGGTTGCGGCAATTCCCCGCTCAGCGCGATTTTCTCCGCATCTTTTTCCGCGCTCACTGCCATTTGCCGCAGCTCACCCATCGACCACCCTTCGCGAAACAGCTGCGGCAACCCGACGATGCAGCATCCCGCAAACGTAATCAGCCAAATCATAATCGAAGTCACCGCCGCAGATGACTGGTCAATCTCAAAAAACAGTGTGAACGTCAAAAAAGTCGCGATCTGCGCGCCACCGCCCACTCCCGGCAGCTGCACCGCCGACCCCAGCATGCCAAACACCAGCACCAGAATCGAATCCGGCAGCGTCAACTCGCCCAGCTTTCCGCCAAATGCATTCGAAATCCACAAATAGCAGCACGCCACCAGAAACCAGTGCAGCGCCGTGTAACCCACCAGCGCGCCCAAGTCTCCCCACGTCCGGATTCCCTGCAGTCCTTCGCTGAATCCCTCCAGCAGCGCCACGATTTTCCCGCGCCAACCCTGAAGCCAGCTCGGATGTTTCAACCGCCGCGCCAGCCACTCCGCGCCGTGATAGCGGAAATAAACCAGAAACCCCACCACGAATATCACGCCTACCACCAGCAGTTCACCGGCCGACCGCGCCTTCGTCACCACCGGATTCGAACTGCCCGCCGCTCCGTGCCCTTGGAACAGCAGCAGCGCCGTCACCGCCAGCACCGCGGTCGCCGCCATGTCGGACACGCGCTCCAGCACGTACACGCCAAACATTCCGGGGATCGAAACCGAATCTTTTTTGCCGATCAGCACCGGTCGGATCGGCTCGCCCGCGCGCCCCAGCAAAAACGTGCACGTGAATCCCATCAGCGTCGCCGGATACACATTTGAAAATTTCAGTTCGCCGAATCCGCGCGAAAATCGCATCCACCGCAGCGCGCGAATCGCAAAGCATCCGTAGATCGTCGCGAGCGACAGCAGCAGTAACGACACCCGCGCATGCCGCAGCGATTCACCGACCAGCGACCAGTGAAATCCTTCCAGCGTGATGGAGTTTCGGAATTTGTAGCCGAAGTAACCCAGAGCCGCTATCGCCAGCGCAACGATCAGCAGCTTTCTTGAATTGCGTAGCATTCGCCACGAACCGTATCAGCAAGCTTCCAAAAGTGTCAAGGCGCCCTTCGCCCCTCTTTCGCCCTGCCTATTCCACTCGTTATACAGCACTTGTGTTCCGCTCGCCTCCGCAGCTAAGATGCCACCCGACACGGCCCCGCCGGAACATCCGGCACGCTTTCGTGCCCGATTGTCCGGTATCGGACAGGGTGGAACATTTCGGCAACCGATTGCGTTACATCTGTGAGGCCGCAAGCTCGTAGAATTTATGAGGCTAAGGAAGCTTGGAGCCCGACGCCCAACTGGTACGCGATTGTCTCCAGGGCGACGGTGCGGCCTGGGAAGAACTTGTGGGCAGGCACGCTCGTCGCGTGTTTAACATCTGCTACCGGTTCACCGGCAATCGGACGGAGGCCGAGGACATGAGCCAGGAAGTTTTCATGCGAATTTATCGCACGCTGCCGAGCTACCGTCCTTCGTTCGGCGCGTTTCCGACCTGGCTTACCAGCGTTACGCGGAACCTGCTGGTCGATCATTACCGACGCACGCGCCGCGACCGCCTTACCGATTCGATGGACGATGTGATGCCGCAAATCGAAAACAAGGAATCTTCGGCGCGCACTCCCGATAAGCTGGCGCTCGCATCAGAACTGAGCGACCAGTTGCAGCAGGGCCTCGCGAAACTGTCGCCCGAACTTCGCGAAGCCGTGATCTTGCGCGATTTGCAGGGTCTGGAATACGGCGAAATTCAAGCCGTCCTCCAGGTTCCTGAGGGCACTGTGAAATCCAGAATCAATCGCGGCAGAATTGAACTGGCAAAAGTTTTGGAAGAAATGGGACTTCGTCCGAATTAATTTCGGAGCTGAGAATTTATGAACTGGAACTGCTCAACAACGGAAGAAAGACTCAGCGATTATCTCGACGGCGCTCTTTCGCCCGCCGACGCGGCGCTGTTTCAGGCGCACTCGGCCTCGTGCGAAAGCTGCGCGAAGTTGGTCGCCCAGGTCGGCGGCATCGTCAATCGCATGCACTCGCTGGAGCCGCTGGTCGAATCGCCGGCGCTCGTCCGCCGCATCCTGGACGCCACGACGGGACCGCGCGTCGAAAAAGCCGGATGGTCGCGCTGGTTCGGCTGGACCACGTCCCTGTTGCAGCCGCGTCTGGCCATGGGCCTCGTCACCGTCGTCGCCACTGTTTTGATTTTGATCTACACCGGGGGCGTCACTCCCTCGAAACTCAAGAAAGCCGACTTCAGCCCCGTGAACGCTTTCCGCAGCGCCAATCGCGCCGTTCACATCAACCTCGCGCGCAGCGTCGCCTACGTCAACGATCTTCGCGTCGTGTACGAAATTCAATCGCGCTTGCAGCCCTCGACCACCGAACCGTCGCCGGATTCCAATCCGTCGGCCGTTCCCAACGATCAGCAGCAGCCCAAGAATCAGAACCCGCAGGAAAAATCGCAGGCCCGTCCGAATCCAGGCCACAGCCAGGCGCGCACCTTCGCGCTGCTCGCGTGCTACACCGGCCAGGGTTTTGGAACCACGCTCAACGCCGTCAACAGGAGTTCTCGATGAATTGCGCCACTCACCCCGAACTGGAAGCCACAGGATTTTGTCGCAATTGCGGCAAGGCGCTCTGCCCCACCTGCACGCGCGAAGTGAATGGCGCGCTCTACTGCGAACCGTGTCTCGGCACCCTGGTCGCCGGCACTCCGCAGCTTCCTCCGCCGATGAAGCCCGGCTCCAATCCGTCCGTCGCTGCGTTGCTCGGCATCGTCCCCGGACTCGGCGCCGTCTATAACGGACAAATTTTGAAGGGCGTCATTCACGTGTTGATCTTCGGCGGCTTGATCGCCATGTTGAACTCCGATATGCCGGGCGGATTCGACGCGTTCTTCGCCGTGGCCATGGCGTTTTTCGTCCTCTACATGCCGGTCGAAGCCTATCGCACCGCGAAAGCTCGTCAGTTGGGCGAGGCCGATCCTCCCAGCTTGGTCGAAGGTCCATCCAGCAAACCCGTCGGCGCGTTTATTTTGATCGCTATCGGCGTTCTGCTGCTGATGGCCAACTTCGGTTTGCTGCAGCGCGATTGGTTTTCGAAAATCTGGCCCGTCGCGCTCATTGCTGTCGGCGGATGGCTTGTTTGGGATCGCATGAAGCAGGATTCATAGGAGCGGATCATGGCGGACGCGATTCGAACCCACTGCAGTTGTGCGTACTGTAAAGTTCGCGGCTTGATGGGCCCCGTGATGATCATCACCGTCGGCGTTTTGTTTCTGGCCGCCGAATACACCCGCTACAGCTTCGGCGATCTTTGGCCCATCATCCTGATCGTCGCTGGCATTATTTTGGTCGCGCAGTCCTTCGCGTCCAAAGACGGTCACATCGGCTCGTGAGGATTTCGTGACCAACGGTCCCTACGAGCGCAGATCGATTTTCAGCGGGCTGCTCCTGATTCTGCTCGGCGCCCTGTTTCTGATCGCGCGCTTCAATCCCGATTTTCATCTCTGGCACGTTCTTTGGCGCTTCTCGCCGTTGCTGCTGATCATCTGGGGCGTCGCCAAGCTGATCGACAATTTCGCCGCCCAGCGCTCCGGCCAGCTTCGTCCGCCTCTTCTCAACGGCGCCGAAGCCGCCCTGCTCGTGCTCATCGTCTTCGTTCTCGGCGGCATGGGCATCTACTCGAAAATCCGCGAGAAAAATCCCGACCTCTCGATCGACATGAGCATGTTCAATCAGGAATCGAGCCAATCGCACGAACTTCCCGCGAAATCGATTCCTGCCGGCTCGCACGTCACCATCGAAACCAGCCGCGGCACCGTCAACGTCCATGCCGACGACTCCACCGACCTGCGCGTCAACGCCAGTGAAACCGCACACGCTTCCAACGAATCCACCGCCGATCGCATGGTCAAAGACGTCCAGATCGTCATCGACAAAACGTCCGACGGATTTCTGGTCCATCCGGTGAATCAAGACGTCTCGCACGGCAGTATTTCGGTGGATTTTGAAATCACCGTCCCGAAATCTTCCGTCGTCACCGTGAACACCGGCCGCGGAGACATCCACATAGCAGACGTCGCCGGAGCCGTCACCGTATCCTCTACGCAGGGCGACATTGAAATTCATGATTGCGGTTCCGACGTGACCGCCGCTCTCACCAAAGGCGATGCGCGCATCACCAACGCAAAAGGCAACGTGCGCGTCACCGGCAAAGGCAACGAAATCGAAGTCACCGACGTCGCCGGCGACGCCACCGTCAACGGCGAATTCTTCGGCCCCATTCGCGTTCGCAACGTCAGCAAGACCACGCACTACCAGTCGCAGAAAGCCGACCTGCAGCTCGTCCACCTCACCGGCTTGCTCGAACTCGATTCTCGTTCGATTGAAGTTTCCGACGTCGGCGGGCTTGCGAATCTGGCAACGCAGAATAAAGACATCGAAGTGGAAAACGTGGCGGGCAAACTGAATATCGCCGATACCAACGGCAGCGTCAAAGTCGGCTACGCGCAGCCGCCGAAAGAAAATATCTCCATTGCCAACGATTCCGGCGAAGTCGATCTCACCCTGCCCTCGCAATCCACTTTTGAGATTGCGGCCTTTTCAAAATCCGGCGAAGTGCAGAGCGACTTCGACAATCCCTCGCTGAACGCCACCAGCGAAAATGGAAACGGAAAACTCAGCGGCCGGGTCGGCTCGTCCGGCCCGAAAATCAACATCGTCACCAGCTACGGCACCATCAACATCAACAAATCGTCCTAGCTCTCTTCCCCGCCCGCTCCGCGCAGTCGTTCCAGCGTCTCGAAAAAATTCGGAAACGACACGCCTACGCACTCCGCATCTCGAATCACCGTATCGCCCTCTGCGCCCAATCCCGCCACCGCCAGCGCCATCGCAATTCGGTGATCGCCCTTCGGATCGATTTTCGCTCCGCGCAGCTTGCCCCCGCTTTTTCCCGCCACGCGCAATCCATCCTTGAATTCTTCCACCTTCGCGCCCATCTGTCGCAAACCCTCGGCGATCGCCGCGATACGGTCGCTTTCCTTCACTCGCAATTCCTGTGCGTCGCGGATTTCAACTCCTTCCTCGGTGTAAGGCCCGAGCGCCGCCAGCATCGGCAACTCGTCGATCATCTCCGCGGTCATCGCGCCGGAAACCGTTCCGCCCTTCAGCTCCGCGAATTTCACCGCTACATCGCCGATCAGCTCACCGTCGCGCAACTGCACCGACGCCAGATTCACCGGAGCTCCAATCGAAATCAGAAAATCGAGCACCCGTCCTCGCCCCGGATTCAGTCCCACGTTGTGCAGCATCAGCGACGACCCCGGCAAGATCAGCGCCGCCACGATCATGAACACCGCCGCCGACAAATCTCCCGGCACCGTCAGATTCCGCGCCTGCAGTTTCGGTCGCGGATGGATTCTCACCACGCCCTTGCTCGTTTCCAGTGACGCGCCCAATTCCCGCAGCGCCAGCTCGGTATGATCCCGTGTCTTCACCGACTCCAGCACGCTCGTCGTTCCGTCCGCGTACATTCCCGCCAGCAGCACTGCTGACTTCACCTGCGCGCTCGGAATCGGCAGCGTGTATTCGATCGCTTTCAATTTTCCGCCGCGAATTTTCAGCGGAGCCGTGTCGCCCTCCGCGCTTTTGATCTCCGCGCCCATCATCCGCAGCGGCTCCATCACACGCCGCATCGGCCGGCGTCGCAGCGATCCGTCGCCGGTGATCGTCGATGCAAACGGCTGTCCCGCGAGTACGCCGCTTAGCATCCGCATGGTCGTGCCGGAATTTTCCGCGTCTAGATCCTTGCGCGGCTCGCGCAATCCGTCCAATCCCTTGCCAGCAATCTTCACCCGCTGCGGCGTCGCCTCAATTTCAATTCCCAGCCGCCGCAAACACTCGAGCGTGCTCTTGCAATCCGCCGCCGTCGAATAATTCTGGATTTCGCTGGTTCCCTCAGCCAACGCCGTCAGGATCGCGTATCGGTGCGAAATCGACTTGTCGCCCGGCAATTCCACCACTCCGTTGATGTGTCCGCCCGGAGAAATCGTCTTTTTTGACATTTGGAAATTCTAGCACGCCTCAATTTGCTTCCCGCCAAACCGCCGGGTATCATCGAATTCTCATGCCTTCGGCGCTTCGGCGATTGTGTTCCACCGTCCTGCTCGGTCTGCTCCTGGCCTTCGCATTACCGCTTAGCGCAGACGATCCGGCCTCGCTTTTCCCGCTCGATCAAGTCAAACCGGGCATGAAAGGTGTCGTTTACACGATTTATTCCGGCGACGAGATCGTAAAAGTAGATTTGGTTGTCATCGGCGTCCTGCAAAATGCTCTCGGCCCTCGCCAGGACGTCATCCTCGTCCAACTTCTCGGCCAGGAAGCCGACCACAGCGGCGTGGTCGCGGGCATGAGCGGCAGTCCGGTCTATTTTGATGGCAAACTCGCCGGCGCTCTCTCCCTGAAACTCGGCCTATTCACCAAAGAAGCCATCGGCGGCGTCACTCCGATCGCCAACATGCTCGACATCGAAAAAGCAATCGAGCCCCAATCCCCTCAGCCATCCGCGGCCGCCGGCGCGAACGCATCTCAAAAATCGCTCGCTTACTCCGCCGCCGTTCCCTTGCCCGACAATTTTGCAAAATCGATCGGCGCTGGCTCCGGCGAATTGCTCGTCCCCATCGAAACGCCGCTGATCGCCACCGGACTGTATCCAGACACCATCTCGCGCTTCTCCGGCCAGATCGCCAACTGGGGCATGAGCATTTCCGCCGGCGGCACCGCGCCACCCAGCCCCGATGACGCTGCGCTCAAACCCGGCGACATGGTCGGCGTCGAACTGGTCCGCGGAGACCTCACCATCACTCCCGGCTGCACCGTCACCCGAGTCGATCACGGCCGCGTTTACGCCTGCGGTCACCCGATTTTTTCGTTTGGCTCGGTCGCCATGCCCATGGCGCGCGCGCACGTGATCACCACGCTTGCTTCGGCCATGGCGTCCACCAAAATTATTTCCACCGGCGCCACCATCGGCACTCTCACGCAGGATCGCGTCACTGCGATCATGGGCCAGCTCGGCGACGGGCCTCCGATGATTCCCGTGGACGTCACCCTCACCACCCCGGCCACCGAAAGGAAATTTCATTTCGAAATTATCGAAAGTCCCGAGCTCACGCCCACTCTGGTCGCGCTCACCGCCTACAACGGCATCGTCAGCACGCCCGCCTATAGCGAACGCTCCACGCTTCACCTTGCCGGAGACATCGCTGTAAAAAATCACACTTCCGTCGCACTCAGCGATATTTTCGCGCCCACGGACAATCCGGTCCCCACCGGTTTTTACGTCGCCGCCGCCGTGCAAAATATTTTTTCGCGCATCTATTCCAATCCCTACGAAATTCCGCACATCGATGGCATTCATCTTCACGTCACCGCCGAACCCGAACGCCGCGAAGCCACCATCGACGGCGCATGGCTCGACAAAACCGAAGCTCGCCCCGGCGAAACCGTCGGCGTCAAAGTGCAAATGCGCCCCTATCGTGGCCCGACGTTCATCCAGGAAATTTCCGTCACCATTCCCGCTCAGGCCGCGCGCGGACAATTGCAACTCGTCGTCAGCGATGCCGGATTCGTGAACCGCAACGTCGAAGCCGCCGACGCAAGCTCGCAGGGTCAGCTTCCCGGCCTCGAAGCGTTGATCAATCTGATCAATCGGCTCCGCCAGAATGACCGTCTCTACGCCACGCTGCTGCAGCCCACGCCCACTCTTACAATTGAAGACAAAATCATGCCCAACGCGCCGGCGTCCGAGATCAACGTTCTCGATCAGCGCCAGAATCCCACCGGCGCTCGCGTCACCAACCAGTCCACCGTCGGGGAATGGTCGGTTGATATGCATCAAGTGGTTTCCGGCGAGCGAACGCTCACCATCACCGTGAAATAGTCGCGCTGCATTTTGTTAAGGAGACTGGTTCGGATGACACGTCGAAGCGCTCTTGCCGTCCTTCTACTTCTCGCCGTTGCCACGCCCGCTCTGCTTCACGCCGAGCGCACTCATTTCTGGCGACAATCGGACGCATCCGATTTCGATAAGGGCGTCGCCACGGGCGTCGCCGTTCGCAGCGACGGCAAACTTGTCCCCGCGCCCGCTTTCGCGCCCTACTCCGATCCCAATCTCGCTTACCTTTGGGCGCTGCGCATGGATTCTCGCGGCCGCGTGTACGCCGCCGGCGGTTCCGACGCCAAAGTACTGCGCTTCGACGATCCTGCAAAACCCACCACCGTTTTCGAATCCTCTGAGCTTTCTGCCCAAGCCATCGTCTTCGATTCGCACGACAATCTTTTCGTCGGCACTTCGCCCGACGGCAAAGTCTACAAAGTCACGCCCGACGGCCAGAAATCGGTCTTCTTCGAACCTAAAGCAAAATATATTTGGGCGCTCGCCATCGATTCCCAGGGCGTTCTCTTCGTCGGCACCGGCGACAAAGGCGAAATCTTCGCCGTCTCGCCCGACGGCAAGGGCCAGCTGTTTTATCAAAGTGACGAACGCCACGCCCGCTCACTCGCCTTCGACTCCAAGGGCAACCTGCTTGTCGGCACCGATCCTGACGGACTCATCCTGCGTCTCGAAATCGCACGCAAGCCCGGTCAGCCTGCTCCCGTCGCCGGCGCTTCCTTCGTGATCTACGAAACCGATCGCAAGGAAGTCACTTCGCTCGTCACCGACGCCGCCGGAAATCTGTACGCCGCATCGATCGGTGAAAAGCAGCGCACCGCCGCCACCGCAGCCTCCAGCCCTCTGCTCACCCCTCAACCGCAGCAGCCACTGATTCTGCAAGGCCAGGGCGCCGCAACCGGAGTGCAACCGCAAGCGCCCGCGATCATTCCCAATTTTCCGTTTTTCTCGAGCACCACCGGCGGCTCCGAAGTCGTGAAAATTTCCGCATCCTCCGCGCCCGAAACCGTTTGGACTTCGCGCGACGATCTCATATTTTCGATGGGTCTTTCTGCCTCCGGAAAAGTCCTGCTCGGCACTGGCAACAAAGGTTCGATCGTCGAACTCGAATCGAGCAGCGTCTATTCCACCATCGCCAAGCCGCCGTCCTCGCAAGTCACTAGCCTGATTTCCGCGCCAGACGGCCGCGTCTTCGTCGGAACCGCAAACCCCGGAAAAATTTTCACTCTCGGGCCGGGCTACCAGTCCGATGGCACCTTCGAATCGCAGACCTTTGACGCCAAACTTTTCTCGCACTGGGGACGCATCGCCTGGTGGGGTGAAAACGGCGCTACGCAGGGCAAAGTTGCCTTCTACGTGCGCTCCGGAAATACCGCGAGCCCCGAAAAGAATTGGAGTCCGTGGTCCGGCCCCTATACCAACGCGTCGGCCGATTCGGTCTCCGCGCCGCCCGCTCGTTTCATTCAGTGGAAAGCCGTTTTCACCGACGGTCAGGGCAAATCCGCGAATCTCGAAATTTCCTGGGTATCCATCGCCTATCAACCTGAAAACGTCGCGCCCGTCATCGACGATATCGTCGTGCAGGATCCCGGCGTCCGCGTCCAGGGTTTCCCCTCGCTCGCAGCCGGTCCCGGCACATCTCCGTCGGTACAGCTGAAAATGCCCCAGCGCCCCAATGCAACTCCGTCGGTTTTTCCGGTCCTCACCGCATCGGGCGACGTGAATTCGAAGTCACCGAAAATCGACGTGCCTCCGCAGGGATTTCAGGAAAAGGGCTACCAGAGCGTTCTTTGGCTCGCGCACGATGACAACGATGACGATTTGATTTTCTCGGTGTATTTCCGTTCGGAGGGCGATCCTACCTGGCGCCTACTGAAAGACAAACTCACCCAGCGCTACTACTCCTGGGACACGACGACCATGCCCGATGGTCCTTATTATCTGAAAATCGTGGCTTCCGACTTGCCTTCGAATCCGCCCTCGCTCGCGCTTTCCAGCGAACGCCCCAGCGATCGCTTCGAAATCGAAAACACTTCGCCGCGCATCGAAAATCTTCGCGCCGAATCGAAACCCGGCGGCGCTCAGGTTACCTTCGAAGGAATCGGCTCGTCGGTCTCGATCGATCACGCCCGCTACAGCATCGATGCAGGCGATTGGCAGATCGTCTTCCCCGTCGGCCTGCTGTCTGACTCGCCCAAAGAAAGCTATTCGTTCCCCGTCTCCGGCCTTGCCGCTGGCGAGCACACCGTCGCCGTCCAGATCACCGACCGCTTCGACAATGCCGCGGCCGCCAAAATCAATTTCACAGTCACTGCGAGCGCGCCGAAATAAATTTACCGCTCGGCGCGCTCGCTCCTCCACCGGTCTGAACGCCTCGCTTCCGTCGCGTTCAGTTATCCCAATTTTTCGCCTTCGAAATCCGTTCGAACCGCTCGATCGCCGCGCCGATCCCCGTCAATCCATCCGCTTCGTCGTCGGCATCCACATGCACCACGCGCGCGCGGCAACACACCTGTTCCGGGCTGCGCCCCGTCAACTCGGTCGGCAACGTGAAAATAATTTCCAGCGGATCCCCCACTCCCAGCTTCTCTTCGGACCGGAAATAAATCCCGCGCTCCGACAAATTCACCGTCTCGCCCTCTCGACTGTTCCGCAATGAATCGCTCCGCTTCGGATTTCGCACCGCCACCACTCCCCGCGTCTCTTCATACGGCACCGTCACCAGTTCTTCGGTCAACACCGTGTACCGAACTGGAAGCGAATATGTTTTGCGGTTTGCCACCCTCCGGTCGTCCTTCAACATGGATTTCTCCTCGCGCCGTTGCTCACGGTTATGTGTGTTGGATTGAAAACAGGAAGGGGGTGATTGCGAGAATTGCACCGCACAAATGCTCAGTCAACAATTTTAATGTTGGAAATTTCTGCCTTAAGTCGCGCCGCGCGACCGATTCCAAAATGGCATCGTCGGCCCTTCACCCACCTCCATCGTTCGCGATTCCGCCTATGCAATAATCGTTTCTACGAACATGTCTTCGCCGACCCCTTCCCAAGAATCGGAAAAGCTAGCCGTCACGCTCGCAGACGTTCGCGCCGCCCACGCTCGCATCTCGCCGCGCATTCATCGCACTCCGGTGCTCACCTCTTCGTCTCTCGACGAAATCGCCGGCGCGCGCCTCTACTTCAAATGTGAAAACCTGCAGAAGACCGGCTCGTTCAAAATCCGCGGCGCATCAAACGCCGTCTTTTCGCTCACCGACGAGCAAGCTAAACACGGCATCGCCGCCCCGTCGTCCGGTAATCACGCCGCAGCCATCGCTCAGGCCGCCCGTTGGCGCGGTTTTCCGGCCTACATCGTCATGCCTTCGAATTCCTCGCCCGCAAAAATCCGCGCCGTCGAATCCTACGGCGGCCAGATCACCTACAGCGAGCCCAACATTCCTTCGCGCGAATCGGTCACTGCCACCGTGCTCGAAAAAACCGGCGCTCACCTCGTACATCCTTACAACGACGCGCGAGTAATCGCCGGCCAGGGCACCGCCGCCCTCGAACTGCTCGACGAAATTCCCGACCTCGACGCCGTCGTCGCTCCGGTTAGCGGCGGCGGACTGCTCAGCGGCACCGCCATCGCTGCGAAAGGTCTGCGCCCAGGCATTCGCGTCATCGGCGCTGAACCGCTCAACGCCAACGACGCGTTCCGCTCGCTCGCCTCCGGCGAAATCGCACCGGTTGCCGTCACCGAGACGATCGCCGACGGCCTCCGCGCGCAGCTCTGCCCCCTCACCTTTAGTATCGTCCGAAAACTGGTGGATGAAATCGCGCTGGTTAGCGAACAGGAAATCGTCGCGTCGATGCTTCAACTCTGGGAACGCATGAAACTGATCGTCGAACCCTCCGGCTCAGTCCCCGCCGCCGCAGTCCTAACTCGCAAACCCGCCATCCTGATGCGCGATCCCGCTGCTGCCTCGCGCAGCATGGCCGATCATGACGCGCCCCTCAAAATCGGCATCATCCTCTCCGGTGGCAACCTCGACCTCCGCCATCTCCCGTTCTAGCCCAAACGCGTACCTTTATCTTTACGATTTCGCTTCTTTGGAATGGCGGAGCTTTGTTCCCGCGCTAGCGGCGCAAGCCACACCGAGCTTCAGCCCCCTAAACCTCGCCGCCGTCCACATCGCCGTGGATTAGACGCTTGTTTCTGATGGTGTGTCAGGCTTCAGCCTGACGGCCTTTAGCGATTCCCACACCGCCCAGGCGCGCCAACGTCCGCACAAAAAAAAGAGCGAAGCTTTCGCTCCGCCCTAAAAAATCTCGCACTTCCGCAAATCTAAATATCGTCGTGCGGCTTCCAATCGCTCGGAGGAAACGCAATCCCCCAAAAATTCGGCGCCGGAGCGTCAAACTCCAGCGGAATATGAAATCCTTCCGGCATCTCACGCGAAGCCTTCGCCACCCGGCACGGCACCTTTTCTTTCGTCGCAACGTGCTCCAGCACCAGCTTGGTTTCCGCCGGCAAACTCTGCTTCAGTACGATCATCGCGCCCTTGTTGTACACGCTCAGCGTCGTCGCTTCGAGCGTCGACTGTTTCCCCTGCATCGCCACATGAATGTTGGCCTTCACGCGCAGCAGCACGCGCTGACTCTTGTGCCGCTCGCCAGAAGCCGATGCCGATCCCGACCCATTCCCACCCGCCTGCATCGCCGATTTATTGCCGATCGGCGACGTCACCGAATTCGCCACCGGCCTCGGCGCTGCCGCCGGAACCACCTTCGGCACACCTGATGGAGCCGGCGAAGTCTGCTGCTTGCCTACCGGAATCTTGAAAGAGTCGAGTTTCAACGCTGTACACCCCGAGGAAGTTTTCTACTGTGGCGCTTTTGCTGTTGTGCTTCTGGTGCCCCACACCACAGCCACTGCTAAGGAGGAAATTCCCAACCTGCTGCGGTGCCCCATGCAGACCAGTCGTGCGCGGAATTTCTCGCACGTTTGTCTCTGTGCGTAATTTAATTGCCGCTTTCTGTTGGGTCAATAGTACGAACAGGCAGGAGAAAGTAGTACGGCCGATAGGCGAAACCTGTACCGCGGGACAAGCGAAAAGAATTGGAACAAAAAGTCCGCGTGCGCGCGAATCTTCAGCGCGCTGAATCCGCTGCGGCCTGATCCAGAAACCAAATCACGCGTCCATCCGCCGGACGAATCCGCGCCGCCGGATATTCGCTCGGCTTGCCCACGGGTTCGTTCTCGATAGCCGTCAGAATTTCGCGTTTATCTTTTCCCGCGGCCAGAAAATACGTATTCACGCTCTGGTCGAGCACCACCGGAGTGAACGTCAGCCGGTTCGGCGGCGTCGCCGGAGCAACCACCGGCAAAACCCATCGCGTTTTTTCTTCCAGCGCGGGCGATCCCGGAAATAGCGAAGCGGTGTGACCCTCCGGCCCGATTCCCAGCAGCGTCACATCAAACGCCGGCTGTGCCGCGCCAAAATATTTTCGCAGCTCGTCCTCATACGCTTCCGCAGCCGCTGCCGGAGTGGGCAAATCTGTGGGCACCGGATGCACGTTCGCCGCCGGAATCGGCACGTGCGACAGCAACGTTTCTTTCGTCATCCGGTAATTGCTCAGCGGATCGTTTGCCGGCACGTATCGCTCGTCGCCCCAGAAAATGTGCACCTTGTCCCACGGCGTTTCGTCGCGATATTTCGCCGTCGTGCCCCACATCGTGTACAGCTTCGCCGGAGTGTGCCCGCCCGACAGCGCAATTCCAAATCGTCCGCGCTTCGCGATCGCATCTTTCACGTTCGCCAGAATCTCAGTCAACACCGCGTGGCTCAGCGAATCCAGATCCGGCGACACTCGTTCGTTCAGCTTCATCGAAAGTTTTTCCTCGAAGGATTTTGTTTTCGCGCGCCGCTACGCGGTAATTCCCAGCGCCGCCAGATCCGTCTTCAGTTGCGACAGATTCTGAACCTGGATCGTGTGCATCCCGATTTCTTTCGCCGATTCCAGGTTGATCTTCCGGTCGTCGATCATCACGCACTCGTGCGGCTCGCACTGCGTGATTTGCAGCGCCAGTTTGTAGATGCCCGCATTCGGCTTGCGGACTCCCAAATAGCACGAACTGAAAAACGCCTCAAAATAATCGCGCAGTTTGAACGTATGGATTCGGTATTCGTTGATCTCGAGCGACTCATTGTTCAGCGACGCCACCTGATATTTTTTCTGCGCCGCGATTTTCCCCAGAAACGCCAAAGCGTCCGGATACGGCTGCGACTGGTCGAACATGAATTTCTTGAAATCGTCCGGCGTAAACGTATGCTCGCGATAGAAAACCGTCCGCTTCACGTATTCATCCAGCGTCGCGTGTCCGGTCTCAAACGCGTTCAGCATCAGCTCGTGCCGGTCCTCAAAGTCCGCCCAGTCCAGCTTGAACTTGTCGACCGCGGCATGCCGCGCCGTGCGGTCCCAGCCGTTCGTCAGGATCACACCGCCGTTATCCCAAAACAACGCTCGAATCGCCGTCATCCCGCCCTCAATCACAGCTCATTTTTCAACTTGGAAAGCTTTCGCCGCATCCGCGCCGAATTCTTCGCACGCAAAGCGTCGTGCAGCCCGCGCAACCGCACCATTATCCTCGCTTCCCCGCAACAGCGAAGCAACTTTTCGCCCCAACTCAAATTTTAATATTCAGGATTGTCCCGCGGGATTCATCGTGGAACATCGACCGTCACATCTCGCGCGTCAGGCCGCCTAATGCATCGGCGGCGCATCGCCCGCCCCCTTCGGCGGCCTCCGCATAATAAACGTCAGCGGCACCAGACACGCCACCACCACCGCCATCCACGAAACCACGTCCGTGTACGCCAGCGCTGTCGCCTGCTGCTGCAGCAATCCCGCCATTCGTCCGTACGCCTGATGCATCGCTTCCGCCGGACTCAGCCCCTGCGATCGCAGCGTCGCCGCCGTTCCCTCCAGCATCCCGCGAAATTTCGAGTTGCCGTTGTTCATGTGGCCCGAGAGATACGTCAGCCGCTTCTGCGTCCCGCGCGTAATAAAAGTACTGATCAGCGCGATCCCGATGCTGCCACCGATATTCCGGATGAAACTGATCATGCTCGAAATCTGATTGTTCTTTTCTCGCGGCACATCCACGTAGGAAAGCGTATTCGACGGAATAAAAATAAACGCGAGGCCCGCCACCTGATACACCCGCAGCATCGCCGCCGTATGAAAATCCATTCCCAGCGTCATGTGCGTCGTCATGTAGTACAGCGCCATCGCCGTGGTCGCAAATCCAAACGACATCAACAGTCGCTGATCCATCTTCGAAACCAGCATTCCCGAGATCGGCATCATCAGCATCATCATGAATCCGCCGCCCGCCAGCGCTTCTCCCGCGCTCTGCGCCGAATATCCCATCAGCAATTGCAGGTACTGCGGGATCAGCACCGTCGTGCCATACAACACAATGCCCAGCACAAACATGAAAAACATCGCCGTCGCAAAATTCCGTTTCTTCAGCAGCGTCAATTCCACAATCGGATGCGGATGGTGCCACTCCCACACCACCCAGCTCACCAGCAGCACCACCGCCACGATCATCATCACCGTGATCCAGTGCGATGAAAACCAATCCGACTCCTGCCCTTTATCCAGCACGATCTGCAGCGCGCCAATGCCCAAAGACACGAGAGCGAGGCCCATGTAGTCGACGCTCACACCTTTGCGTTTTTCTTTTTCCTGTTTCAAATACGGAGGGTCTTCCACCAGTTTGTGGGTCAGGTACAGCGACAGAATACTCACCGGCACGTTGATGTAGAAAATCCAACGCCAGCTGAAGTTATCGGTGATCCATCCGCCCAGCGTGGGACCGATCGCCGGAGCCACCACCACCGCCATTCCATACACCGCAAATGCCATTCCGCGCTTCGAAGGATGAAACGTATCCGCCAGAATCGCCTGCTCGCTCGGCTGCAATCCTCCGCCGCCCGCGCCCTGCAGCACGCGAAACAAAATCAGCATTCCCAGGCTCGGCGCCAGGCCGCACAGAAAACTGCTGCCCGCAAACAGCGCCACGCAACTCATGTAAAAACGCTTGCGCCCCATCCTCGTCGCCAGCCACGCGCTGATCGGCAGAATAATCGCGTTCGATACCAGATAACTGGTCAGCACCCACGTCGATTCATCGGAGCTCGCGCCCAGGCTGCCTGCGATATGCGGCAGCGCCACGTTGGCGATGGAGGTGTCGAGCACTTCCATAAACGTCGCCAGCGTCACCGTCAGCGCGATCAGCCACGGGTTGAACCGTGGCCGCCACACGGCCGTATCCATTGTCATCGTCGCCGCAGCCACGTGCCCCCTTCGCTTGCAATCCGCGTTTGATTATTATATACATGCATGTATGTATCTTGCAAAAGAAAAGCGACTCGCATGAAACGCGCTGCCAATCTTCGCCGCGTTTCACATCGGAACGGCGCCGCGCCTCCGGCCCTTGCCGCGACCTCCGCCTCGCTGAATCCTTCCCCTTCTCGCCAGCGCGCACGTACCGAGGCCACTCGCCGCAAGCTTCTGGCCGCTGCGGAACAGATTTTTTCTCGTGTGGGATTTGAAGCCGCTCGCCTGGAAGATATCGCCGCCGAAGCCGGCTACACCCGCGGCGCGTTTTACGCCAACTTCGATAGCAAAGAAGATATTTTCTTCGAATTAAAAGAGCGCTGGGTGGCCGAACGCATGGCTGAAGTCATCGCCTTGCTCGAGCAGCAGGAAACTCCGAAAAAGCGTCTCGACGCGCTCCGCGATCACTACGCGCAATTCGCTCACGACCGTCGCCTCTCGCTGCTCTCGCTCGAATTCAAATTGTTCGCCGTCCGCCATCCCGAAGCGCAGGGCCGTCTGCGTTCGCGCAACCGCGCCTTGCTCGCCTGTGGCGGCGAAATTCTTCAGCGAATTGCAAAATCGGTAGGTATCAAACTGCCGGTCTCAAGCGCGGCCGCTGCCACGGCTCTCGGAGCCTTCTCGCATGCCCTGCTTCTCGAACACATGGTCGATCCAAAATCCGTCGCCCAACCCGAAATTCACTCCCTCCTCAAACTCCTCTTCGGCGCCATCTTCGAATCTCCGACCCGCTAACGGAATCACTGAGCATTCCACACGAGTACCGTGGATTAGCCGCTTGCGTCTGATGGTGTGTCAGGCTTCAGCCTGACGGCCTCTGACTTTTGCCACCACAACTCGCTTGACCACGCGAGCAAAACCCACCTAAGGAATATCCCTTCCCTCTCCCTCCCCAAGCGTCCAAAACCGATGCTGCACCTTGCGGCTATCCAGCGCCCTCTTCAACTCCTCCACCGGCTCGTCCTGCCCATCATCCGCCAAGTGAAAAGTCCCAAAATGAATTCCGACGCTCGTCGCCGCCCCCACATCCTCATGCGCTCGCACCGCATCGTCCGGCGAAATATGCACCGGACCCATAAACCACTGCGGCCGGTATGCGCCAATCGGAATCAACGCCAGCCGGATATTCGGAAATCGTTCGCCGATTTCACGGAAATGCGATCCCCATCCGGTGTCGCCCGCGAAATACACCGCGCCCGACGGACCCTCCACCACGTACCCGCACCACAGCGTTCGATTCCGATCGCGCAACCCGCGTCCGGAAAAATGCCGCGCCGGGACTGCCGTCACGCGGACGTCCGCCGTCACCGCCGCCTGGTCGCCCCAATCGAGTTCGCTCACCCGTTCCGCCGAAGCGAGTCCCTTACCCAAAATTCTTTGCTTCACGCCCAGCGGCACCGCGTACTTCGGCTGCCACTGCCGCGCGATTTTCCGGTGCGTGGGCACATCAAAATGATCGTAGTGATCGTGGCTCTGCAGAATTAAGTCAATCGTGGGAAGTTGATCGAGCCGCAACCCAGGCGGACGATGCCGTTTCGGCCCCGCAAACGGCACGGGACTTGCCCGCATCGACCACACCGGATCGCACAGAATATTCAGCCCGTCCATCTGAATCAGCGATGTCGAGTGCCCGATGAACGTCAAGCGTAATCCGCCATCGCTCACGCGCTCCGGCGGAGTCGGTCCCGGCGCGGCATCCGTCCATTTTCGCCACGGTCCCGGCTCGCGATTTTTCAACCACTGAATCACGCCGCCCGGCCCGGCCATCGGCTTTCCGCCCGGATTAAAAAACACTTCGCCGTTGAAATGATCGCTGATCGGTCCTGAATATTTTTTCATCGGGATGGGGGGGCTGCCCTACTTCTTCGCCTCGGCCGCTTTCGGTTTCGCCTGCGCCGCAACAGCCGGATCCACTGGATTGCCCGTCGCCCTCACCGGAGTCCAGCGCTTCACCGTCGTTCCGCCCGTCATCATGCCCTGAATTTCCGGACCGTAAAACGAATACGGATGAACCAACTCGATCGCGCTCGCCTCATCCAGTTTTTTCCGCAGCTCCGCCGGAATTGTGAACTCCAGCGACGCCAGATTGCTTTCCAGTTGCGGAATTTTCGTCGCGCCAATAATCGTGGACGTGATCCCCGGCTGCGTCACCACCCAGTTCAACGCCACTTGTGCCGGAGCTTTGCCCAATTCCTTAGCCACGTGATTCAGCGCATCCACAATTTTGAAATTGCGCTCCGAAAATTTCGCGAATGCCGGATTGCGCGAAGCCTGCGTGCTCAACCGCCCCTCGCCTTTTCCCGAATTCCCTTCGCGCGTGTACTTCCCGCTCAGCAAACCGCCCGCCAGCGGACTCCACGGCGTAATCCCCAATCCCAATTCCTGCGAGGCCGGGATGTGTTCGCGTTCGATGTTTCGCTCGATCAGCGAATATTCCAGCTGCAGAGCGATCAGTCGTTCCTTGCCCTGCTGCTCGGCTAGCGTTTGCGCTCGCGCGATGTACCAAGCCGGCGTGTCCGAAAACCCGTAGTAGCGGACCTTCCCTTCAGCGATCAGATCGCTCATCGTCGATACAACTTCCTCCACCGGCGTCACCAGGTCCCACGCGTGCAGCCAGTACAGGTCGATGTAGTCGGTCTGCAGCTTCTTCAGCGACTTTTCCAGCGCGCGATAAATATTTTTCCGCCCGTTTCCGCCCGCATTTGGATTTCCCGCTTCGCCGTTAAACGTGAACTTGGTCGCCAGCACCACGCGGTCGCGAACTTTCTTGTCAGCCAGAAATTTTCCCAGCATCGTTTCGCTGGTTCCCTTGGTGTATCCGTCGGCTGTATCGATTGAATTTCCGCCGTGCTCCAGATACCGGTCGAAAATCGCGCGCGATTCGGTTTCATCGGACCCAGTACCCCACTCGGTTCCAAACGTCATCGTGCCCAGCGCCAGCGGACTCACCCGCAGCCCCGACCGCCCCATCGTCACGTATTCATTCATCGCCATTTACAATTGCCTCCCGAAAATCGTTTGGATGCCCCAGCCCGTGCCGCGGCTTCATTGAATTATTCACCAACCTTTCGGCTTCCCCACACACTCGAATCGCTCTTTTCATTTCCGCTCTTCCTGCCTATTCTATCAGCGCCTGTTTCGCGCCCCTGCGAAGGAGCCCGCTGGATGGACGACATCTCGTCCCACAATGTCTCACTCTCGGTGTCTGACGGCAGTTCGATGGACGCTTTTGTCGCCCGCCCCACGCAAGACGGAAAACATCCCGGAGTGATTCTGTTTCAGGAAGCTTTTGGAGTGAACGCGCACATTCGCGATGTCGCCGGCCGTTTCGCGCGCGAAGGCTACGTCACCATCGCACCCGAGCTTTACCACCGCACCGCGAAAGGATTTGACGCTCCTTACGACGATTTTTCCGTTGCTATGCCGCATCTGAAAGCGATGACGCCCGACGGCATCAAGCAAGATGCTCGCGCCGCTTTCGATTGGCTCAACTCGCAATCTTTCGTGAAACACAATGAAATCGCCAGCGTAGGATTCTGCATGGGCGGCCGCGCTTCGTTTCTCGCCTGCGCTTCGCTGCCGCTTCTCGCCGCCGTATCCTTTTATGGTGGCGGCATCACGCCCGCTCTGCTCGGCGAAATTCCCAACCTGCACGCCACCATGCTTTTTTTCTGGGGCGGCCTCGACAAACACATCGGCAAAGAACAAATCCGACCGATCATCGAGGGATGCGAAGCCTCCGGAAGAGCCTTCGTCAATGTCGAAATCTCCGGCGCCGATCACGCCTTCTTCAACGACGTTCGCCCGTCTTACAACGCCGAAGCTGCCGACCTCGCCTGGAAACTCACCCTGATGTTCCTCGAGCAAAACCTGAAAATCCGCGACAAGTGCTCGCGCGTTCGATAAGCCAACCCAATCTGAGTTGCGTCCAGCCGGCGCCTGCTCCCCGCACGTTTCGTAAATCGTTTCCATCAAAAGGAATCGCTTCCCTTACCAGTCCGGCGCACCTACCATCGCAGCTCGGACCATTGCGCCGCGCATCAAACTCGACATGCTCATTCGCCTCGGCTACGACATTGAATTCAAGATCCCTCAGCCCGTCGCGATCGTCGCGCTGCTCAGCGTCCATCCTTCGCGCGAAAAAGATTTGCGCGCGCCCGACGAGATGCATATCGATCCCGCCGTAAAAGTCGATCATTACATGGACCGTTTTGGAAACAAGTGCGCGCGCTTTCTCGCCCCGCAGGGCAAACTGCGTCTATCGAATTCCACGGTCATCGAAGACTCCGGTGAAAAGGATTTGCTGAATCTCTACGGCACCCAGCACAACGTTGAGGATTTGCCCGTCGAAAACCTGATCTATCTGATGAACAGCCGCTACTGTGAAGTCGATCGCCTCTCCAACGTCGCCGCCGACCTTTTCAGCAACGCCCCGTACGGCTGGGGACGCGTGCAGGCCATCGTCGATTGGGTTCACTCCAAAGTCCGCTTCGGCTACCACCACGCCCGCGCCACGAAAACCGCTCTCGACGTGTACACCGAACGCGCCGGGGTTTGCCGCGATTTCCAGCACCTGGCCATCACCTTTTGCCGCTGCATGAATATCCCTGCGCGCTACGCCACCGGGTACCTCGGCGACATCGGTGTGCCCGCTTCCGCCGATCCCATGGATTTCAGCGCCTGGTTCGAAGCCTATCTCGACGGCCAGTGGTGGACTTTCGACGCCCGTAACTACGTTCCCCGCGTCGGCCGCGTCCTGATGGCGACGGGCCGCGACGCTTCGGATGTCGCCATCACCACTTCCTTCGGCTTGGCCGAACTCACCAGGTTCACCGTCGTTACCGAAGAGAACCGTCAAGCGGGCCTGCCGCTCTCGTTCACCGCCTAACGCACCTTCCCAGGCACTCTAGGTCTTTCAGTGTATGGGCCTATTCACTGCGCCCGCGTATCGTTTCGCTCAGACATCGCACACCAGATCGAAGCAACCGGAAGAAGGAGGCGTACAGCCATGCCGCTGTTGAACGTAGTAATGGTTCTTATCGTCGTCGGAGTTCTGCTCTGGCTCATCAATCGTTTCATCCCCATGCAGGGCACCATCAAATCGATTCTCAATGCCGTCGTGGTCATCGTCGTGGTTCTCTGGCTTCTCAACATCTTCGGCCTGTTCAATTCGTTCTCGCATCTCCGCGTCGGTTCCTAACGCACATTTCGCGCGCGCCCCAGAACGGCGGAGCTCAAGCTCCGCCGCGTCCGCGCGCGAAATGCGGGCTTACCCGCTGAAGCTTGTGATGAACTTGAGTCGCACACAAAAATTTCACGCTGCCTTGCCTTCAACTCTCACCCAGCCGTCCACACGACCACCGTGGATTAGACAGTCCTGTCTGATGGTGTGTCAGGCTTCAGCCTGACGGCACTTAGCTATTGCCGCCGTCCCGCAATCCGATCCGACCCCGCACCGTCTTTCCCCCACAATCCCGATTGCTATACACTATGCCGCTCATGAACGCGCCGAAAGAACTCAACCAAATCGTCCTTCCCCAGGGAGTCGTCGGCCCGCTCACCCGCGCCGCGATTTTTCTGGTCGTCACCATTCGCCCCGAGACCGCGAACGTCGACGCCGTTCGCGCTTTCTGCGCCGATCTTTCCGGAATCGTCCGCGCCGTCGAATTCAGAGACGCCGAAGCCGGCCTCACCTGCGTCGTCGGATTCGGTTCCGACGCATGGGACAAACTTTTCGGCTCTCCGCGTCCCGCCGAACTCCACACCTTCCAGGAAATTCGCGCCGGCGGACGCCACGCTGTTTCCACTCCCGGCGACATTTTGTTTCATATCCGCGCCAAGCGCGCCGATCTCTGCTTCGAACTCGCCACCCAAATCATGGACAACATCGGCGACTCGGTCGCCGTCGCCGACGAAGTGCACGGCTTCCGCTATTTCGACGATCGCGACGTAATGGGATTCGTTGACGGCACCGAGAATCCGCGCGGCCCCGCTGCGCAAGCCGCCGCTCTGGTCGGCGCAGAAGATCCCACCTTCACCGGCGGCAGCTATGTGATCGTCCAGAAATATCTTCACGACATGAAAGGTTGGAACGCGCTGCCCGTCGAAACGCAGGAACGCATCATCGGCCGCAAAAAACTTTCCGACATCGAACTGAAGGACGCCGAAAAACCGCCGTACGCGCACAACCAGCTCACCACCATCGAAGAAAACGGAAAAGAGCAGAAGATCCTGCGCGACAACATGCCGTTTGGCCGTCCCGGCCACGGCGAGTTCGGGACGTATTTCATCGGCTACAGCCGCACTCCGCGCATTACGGAGTTGATGCTGCAAAATATGTTTGTCGGACGCCCGCCCGGTAACTACGACCGCCTGCTCGATTTCAGCAAGCCCGCGACCGGCGGATTATTTTTCGTGCCGTCGTCCACATTTCTCGATGACGTTTCCACCGACCCGCCGTCTGACGCCACAACCGACACACCGACCGCGGCCGCGGCCGAAGCGCCCGCCGCCAACTCATCAGACGCAACTCTCGGCATCGGATCGCTGAAAGGACAAAAAAATGAATAACCTGCATCGTGAACTGGCACCCATCTCAGACGCCGCATGGGCGCAGATTGAAGAAGAAACTACGCGAACGCTGAAGCGCTACCTCGCCGGACGCCGCGTCGTGGACGTTCCCTCGGCTGAAGGCGTCGCCCTGCCCGGCGTCGCTACCGGACACCTGCGGCAGATCGCCGCTCCCGCCGACGGAATCCTCGCGCGACAGCGTGAAGTGAAGCCGCTGGTCGAGCTGCGCGTGCCCTTCGGGCTTTCCCGCCAGACCATTGACGACGTCGAGCGCGGCTCCGAAGACGCCGACTGGCAGCCCGCGAAAGACGCCGCGAAAAAACTTGCCTTTGCCGAAGATCGCGCGATCTTCAATGGCTATCGCGACGCCGGCATTCAGGGCATTCGCGAAGCCACCAGCAATCCGATCGAATCGCTTCCCACTGACGTCCGCGATTATCCCGACGCCGTCGCGCATGCGCTCAGCCAACTCCGCCTTGTGGGCGTCAACGGCCCCTACTCCGTCTTGCTCGGCGCAAACGAATACACCGCGCTAGCCGAAACGCGCGATCACGGCTACCCGGTTCTCGAGCACGTCAAGCGCATCGTTGACGGCAACCTGATCTGGGCCCCGGCCATCGAAGGCGCATTCGTCGTCACCACGCGCGGCGGCGACTTCGAACTCAACATCGGCCAGGACGTTTCGATCGGCTACCTCACCCACACCGATTCCATCGTGAATTTATATTTGCAGGAAACTTTCACCTTCCGCGCCCTGACCAGCGAAGCCTCCGTCGCCCTCAACCCGCCGGCCAGGCCGTAGGGCTGGAGCGTCGCTCTCGCAACTCACCTTCGACATCTCGCCGAGCCGTCCACACGATCACCGTAGATCAGACACTCCTGTCTGATCGCCAGTCCCGCATCGCGGGACTGACCGCCGCTCGCTATCGCCACCGAATCTCAGCATGCGCATCTCGCCGAGCCCTCTACACGCCCACCGTAAATCAGACACTCCTGTCTGATCGTGCCTTACTCCCGCACCGCGGGACTCACGGCTACTAACCATCCCAGACACACTCACCCCGCAACCGCCCGTCACCGCTTCGGATACTCCGTGAAAATATAATCCTTCGTCGCCGCAAGTTCGTGACACGTCGCGCCGCACTTCGCGTCGTGCCCCACCGGAGGATGGCTCGCCATCGTCGCCGGCGCAAACTTTCCCGACACCGTGTCGTAAACGAACATGCCGTATCCCCAACCATGCGTGTCCGCGAATTTCTTGCTGTCTTTCACGATGAACTCCACCTGCTCCAGATCGCCCGGCACCGTGTCGGGCGTCTTCAACGAAAACGGAGGATCGGTAATCGTCTTCGGTTTCCATTCCAGCTTCACGATCTTTGACCCATCCGGAAACGGCTTCCCATTTACCGGCACGCCGTCCTGATAAGCCTGAATCATCGTTGGATTCGCCACAATCGCGCGGATCACATGAGCGGCATCGGTAAAGCTCGGGCCGACCACCTGCCAGGTTTCGTATCCCTTCACTTCGGAAAACGAAAGTCCGCCCGGAATTTCCAGCGCGTACTTGTCCTGCTTGTCTTGCGCGCCGAAGGGCCCGTGCACCGCGCTTCGCGGCCCGCCCGCCAGGCTCATCGCCGCCGCACACGTCAACGCGGCCACCGCCGCCACCGTCGCCAAAACGCTGACGAAAGTTTTCTTCATCGCTCACTCCTCACTTCGCTGTTGGATGGATTACTGCGAGGCCCGCACCGATGCGCGCATGATAGTCAGCGCCCACCGCGCGGTCAAGTTTCCCAACTCAGTGCGCCCGCTGCAGAACCGCGCCGCACTGCCCGAGCCGCGCCGGATCGTCGCCGTTTTTCTCGACACATTCATTGGCGATACGTTAAACTTCCGCCCATGCCAGCACGGCCTCGTGAAGTCGATTGGGCGGTTCGTCTGCTATGGATATCATTGGGCATCGCCCTACTCGGTTCGACGTTGCAATGGAATCCCTCAACCGGTGTCGAGGGCGCTCTGGAAATCGTTGTCAATGATTTATTCTCTTGCGGCCTACAAGCCCTGTTAATTTGGAGAATATCGCAGGGTTACAACTGGGCTCGAATTACATTATTGGTTGTCTTTCTTGTTGGAGTTGCTCTCACGATTGCGGTCGTCATTATTCGCCCATCGTTGAAAATTCACCTCCCAATGAGCAGCTGGATCTCAGGCGGCTTGGTGACCGCGTGTCAGGTCGCGGCACTCGTTCGCTTGTTCGGTAAACCCGCCAGATACTGGTTCAAAGGCCCACCCAGAGTGATTCGACTCGCGAATGAGCAGTATTAGCTTTGGATCACACTTGGATCGATCCTCGTAGCAGAGTTTTCAATACCTTCAGTGTCGAACCAAGAGTGGGATCGCTTCGGAGACGTACCAACCGCCACGACCAACTGCGAAGTTATTCGCGCCCGCACCGCGCGTCGGGGAGACGCGCGGCTAAATCAAAAAAATTTGCGGGTGAGCCTGTAAGCCGGATTCTGTCCGCCGCGAAACTTTCGCTTCGCAGCGCGATGATCATTCCTCTAGGTTCCGGATCGCTCCGGAACTCCAGCAGCCTACCCGAGGGTCGCAGCAACACATCCTTGCGGACGCATTGCATTCGGGCTGGGCCAGCCCTCCCCTCCTATTTGGCCTTGCTCCACGCGGGGTTTGCCATGCCTCGAATGTTGCCATTCGAGCGGTGGGCTCTTACCCCACCTTTTCACCCTTGCCAAATTCGCCGGACCATCACTGGCCGGCTCTCGGTTTTGCCTCGAGCCGGCCCCCGCGGTCCACGCGTACCGGCGGTCTAAGTTTCTGTGGCACTTTCCGTAGCTGCCATTTTGCCTGCGGCCTTCGCCGCCCGCAAAACGCAACCCCCTGGCGTTACCAGGCGCGTTGCCCCGCCGTCGCACGCTCTTTCGAGTCCGCAACGGCCGGAGTCCGGACTTTCCTCCCGCCCGCCTCCTTTTCAGGAAACGAGCCGGCGATCACCCGGCTCACCCGCTACCCACAAGTATAGCCGACACCGTCACGCCGGACTATCCAGGAGTTCGCCATCGATCATCGTTGTTTCAACACTGTCACGCGGTCAGGAACTTGGAATCACCGCACGCCCAACCGAGGTAAAGAGGCGGGCCCGCATTGGGTCGAACCTTAACGAGTTCATTGGGAGAAACTGTCGCACCGAACAGAGACACAAACTGCGCGAACGCGTCGAACCATAATTTCTCGGGCGAGAACGAATGCACAATCATCGCAGCCGCATCCGTTTTGAACCGTCGCGCTTCGATTACCGCCGACGCCGTACGGTGAAGGAGTTGATAGTAAATCTGATTTGGAACCGGTTGCGGAAGATCGAGAAGTCCGCAAACGTACTGGAGTCGCTCCAGTTTGCCCTTGGAGGCATCCACAAGCCAATCGCCCACTGTTGGGCCGAAGGGCTCGTTGACCTTACCTTCAACGGTGACCGCAAACGTAGAGTCGCCCACGCGCACGAGTGTAAATACGTCGCTCTGGCTTTCTCCGTGCGACGCTCCCCGAAGAGGGACTTTATGTTCAGGGATAGCGAGTAAAAGCTCGATGTCGGAGCCGTGACCCGTAAACATCGATTTTATTTCCGGCGGAAGTCCGTCCGCAGATTGCCAACAGTGCGCCAGCTTACATGCCGAATGATTCGTGTCCCATTGCGATTTTTTATTCGCTAATAGGGGCCTCCAATCATCTGCACTTTTGGCGGGCACGTATATCTTAGACATTTTGGTTTCCTTCCTCGTCAGTTAGCAATCCAATCGACGGCCCGAAATATATCATCAAAGACGCTAGTCAGCCGTATTCGCGCTTACAGCGCCAATGCTCGGAATCACAAACCACGCCGTCAACGCGCTCGCGAGCGACAATCCCACGCAGCATAAAATTACGAGGCGCAATCCGACGCCGAACGATTCGTCGACCAGCCGTTCCACCGCCGCGCGCTGCTCGCCGGATAATTCCTCCGGCGGCGCAAGCTCCGCCAGTTCCGCGCTCCGCGCTTCGATCTTCGCCACTGCATCCGCCGGTAATCGCAGCCGCGCCGAGCCCGCCGCCAAGTGCGACCGAAACGCGCCCAGCATCACCAGTCCCAGCACCGCAATCGCCAGCACCGACGCAACTCTCGCCACCGCATTGTTAATTCCAGAGGCCGCGCCGGTATTGTCGTCGCTCACCGCGCCCATCACCACCGTCGTCAGCGGCGCGACCGTGATCGTCAGCCCGATCCCCATCACCACGAACGCCGGGAAATAACACGTCCAATAATTCGCGCCACTCGGAAAATATCGGCCCACAATTTCGGGCGCGTAGCCAAACACCAAAAATCCCGCCGCCGTAATCAGCGGACCCACCACCAGCGGCATTCGTCCGCCGTGCTTCGCCACCAGTCCGCCCGCCCACGGCGATAGCAGCGACATCAGCAAAATCATCGGCAACACGGCCGCGCCCGCCGCCGTCGCCGTATAGTTCTCCACGCGTATCAAATCCATCGGAAACAAAAAGAAAAACACGCCGATCGCCGAATACAGCAGCAGCGTAATCAAATTCGCGCCCGAAAACGCCGCCGAACGAAACACCCCCAGCGGCACCATCGGCGCCGCCTCGCGCGACTCCACCGCCAAAAACGCGCCGCAACAAATCACTCCCGCGACCAGGCACCCAACCACCAGCGGATCGCGCCACCCTCGCACTCCCGAATCCAAAAATCCCGTCACGATTCCCGCGAGGCCTGCCGTCGCCAGAGTCGCGCCCAGCCAATCAATTTTCTGAGACCCCGCCGCGCGACTTTCCGGGACGCGCCAAATCGAAATCACGATCACCGCCGCGGCCAGCGGCACATTCAGAAAAAACGCCCATCGCCACGAGCCATGCTCGATCAGCCATCCGCCCAGCACCGGCCCCAACGCCATCGTCACCGCCGTCGCGCCCGACCATGTGCCGATCGCCTTCCCTCGCGATTGCTCGTCGAACTCCGCCGCGATAATCGCCAGGCTCCCCGGCACCAGCAGCGCCGCGCCCACTCCCTGCACCGATCGCGCGATAATCAGCGCCGTCAAGTCCGTCGCCAGTCCGCACCCCACCGACGCCGCCGCGAAAATCGCAGTCCCCGCCAGAAACACGGCGCGTCGCCCCAGCCGGTCGCCCAGCGCGCCGCCCACTAAAATCAAGGCCGACAGCAGCAGCCCATACGACTCCACCACCCACTGCGCCCCCACAATGCTCGCGTGAAACACTTGCTGCAGCGTCGGCAGCGCCACGTTCACCACCGTGCCGTCGATGAACGTCATGCTCGATCCCAGCACCGTCGCCGCAAGAATCCATCCGCCCGAAGTCGCGCCACGTGCGCCGAGCACACCGCCGCTCGCGTTCGCCACCGCATCGCACGGTGCTTTCACGCAGCTCAACGCCCGCTCCGCCCCGCACAACGAATCGTCGCGCAAAAAAAGGCTGGGCACTCCATCGTCAATCGGGGATCGTTCATCGCAATACGTCTCGGATGCTTCAGCAGCAAAACCGGTGCACAACGCCTGAGGATACACTCCGTGGATTCAATCTCGCAGTCACTTCCAATCTTGATGCCGAATCGCAGCCCTTCGAGCTCCGTCGCAGCCCTCGGCATCACGTCATTTGATCAACTTCTCAAACCCCGCCTCATTCAAAATTTCCACTCCCAGCGATTTCGCTTTCTCAAACTTCGACCCCGGATCTTCGCCCACCACCACGTAGCTGGTTTTCTTACTCACCGAGCCGCCGGCCTTTCCGCCGTGCGAAGCGACCAGCGCTTCCGCCTGTTCCCGCGAACGATTTGCCAGCGTGCCGGTAAACACAAACGTCATCCCCGCGAACCGCGTGTCTTTCAGCTCGCGCTTCACGCCCTTCATGTTCACGCCCGCCGCGCGCAGCCGTTCGATCATTTTCTGGTTGGCCGGCTCGGAGAAAAATTCCGCCACACCTTCCGCCACCTTCGGCCCCACCTCATTCACTTCCTGCAAATCTTCCAGCGTCGCCTTCGCCAGCTTGTCCATCGATCCGAAATGCTCGCTCAACAATTGTCCGGTGCGCTCGCCCACAAACCGGATGCCCAGCGCGTAAATCAATCTCGCCAGGCTCGCCTTTTTGCTCGCTTCGATTTCGTCCAGCAGATTCTGCGCCGACTTCGTCGCCATTCGTTCCAGTCCCGCCACCGTTTCCAGCTTCAAGTGATACAAATCCGCGAAATCCTTCACCAGTTTCTTTTCGATCAGCTGCTCCACGATCTTGTCGCCCAACCCATCGATGTTCATCGCGTGCCGGCCCGCAAAATGAATCAGCGATTCGCGCATCCGTGCCGGGCACGAAACGTTCACGCAGCGGTACGCCACTTCGTCGTCCGCTTTGTGAATGCGCGTCCCGCATTCCGGACACTTCGCCGGCATCTCGAATTCCACTTCTTCTTTCCCGTGCTTCACCACTTTCAGCACGTGCGGGATCACTTCTCCGGCGCGCTCCACCAGCACCGTATCGCCCGCATGCACGTTCAGCCGCCGCACTTCGTCCAGGTTGTGCAGAGTTGATTTCACCACCGTCACGCCGCCGATCTGCACCGGCTCAAACACCGCAAACGGAGTCAGCACGCCCGTTCGCCCCACGCTCACCAGAATTTCTTTCACCACGGTCGTTTCCTGGTGTGCTTTGTATTTGTACGCAATCGCCCAACGCGGAGCCTTCGACGTAAATCCCAATTCGCGCTGCAGCGCGATTTCATCCACCTTGATCACGATGCCGTCGATTTCAAACGGCAGCTTTTCACGGCCGCCATCCCACCGGTTGATGTACTTCTCCACGTCCGCCAGCGAATGCAGCAATTCCCAATCGTCACTCGTCTTGAATCGCAAAGTCCCCAACGCTTCCAGCACTTCCGAATGGCGTTTCTTCGGCGGCTTTCCATCCACCAGCAAGTAGTACGCGAAAAAATCCAGCCTTCGCGATGCGGTGATGTTCGGATCGAGCACCCGCACCGCGCCCGCCGCCGCATTCCTGGCGTTCGCAAACCGTTTTCCGCCGGTCGCTTCCTGCTGCTCGTTCAAGAGCTCAAACGCTTTGCGCGTCATGATCGCCTCGCCGCGCACTTCGAATTTTCCGCCGAGGCCCGCCTTCTTCAGCAGGGACGGTTCGATCGATAGCGGAATCGTCCGGATCGTCCGCACGTTCGCGGTCACATCTTCGCCCGTCGTTCCGTCGCCTCGCGTCACCGCGCGCGCCAGCACACCGCCGTCATACTGCAACGACATGCTCAGACCATCGAACTTGTGCTCCACTACGTAATCGATTTTTTCACGTCCGATTCCCTCTCGAACCCGCCGGTCGAAATCCGCCAGTTCCTCGAACGAAAACGCATTGTCCAGGCTCATCATCGGCGTCGAATGCGCGACCGTTTGGAACCCCGATCGCGGCGCGCCGCCCACTCGCTGGGTCGGCGAATCCGGCGTCACCAGCGATGGATGCTCAGCCTCCAGCTTTTTCAGCTGGTTCATCAGCTTGTCGAACGCCGTATCGGAAATCGATGGATCGTCGGACACGTAGTACAGATATTCGTGATGCCGGATTTTTTCGCGCAGCCGTTCGATTTCTTTCTGCGCCTCTTTCGTTTTCGCCTTGGAAACGGACATGAAACCCTCGCGCGGAACCAGTCGGTAACAATCGCCGGGTATTATACAATGCGCATTCGCCCGCTCCGGTATCGGGCAAACATGGCATCTTTGTTCAACCGAGTTAGTCGGTGTCGACCGGACTTGCCAAAAAAAAGCGGCCCATGCCCGACGACATTAAAAACGCGCTGCTGATCTACAACCCCACCAGCGGGGGACGCCGCCATCGCCGCTTCGGCGAAATCGAGCGCGCCGTCCGCATTTTGCATGACGCGGGAATCACCACGGAGCTTGCGCCGACCACCGCCGCCGGCGCCGCCTCCCAAATTGCGCGACAGGCCGTCGAACAAAAACGCGAAATGGTCATCGCCTGTGGCGGAGACGGCACCATCAACGAAATTATCAACGGCCTCGCCGGCAGCGACGTTCCCATGGCTCTGCTTCCCGCCGGCACCGCCAACATTCTCGCCAAGGAACTCCGCATTCCCTGGGACATTCCTCACGCCGCGCGCCTCATCCGCGACGGAGTCATCCGCCGCATCGCTCTCGGCGTCGCCACGCACGTGAACGGCGGCGCATCCGCCGAAGTTCCGCCCGAAGGCCGCTACTTCCTAAGCGTCGGCGGAGCCGGCCCCGATGGCGCCATCGTCAACGCCGTCGATCCTGCGCTGAAAAAGAAAACTGGCGTGCTTGCTTACTGGGCCGAAGGCGCCAAACAACTCGTCAGTTACGATTTCCCCGAAATGCTCGTCCGCTCCGGCGGACAGCAGCGCCGCGCCTCGATCATCGTCATCGGCCGCACCGTCAATTACGGCGGCCCGTTCAAAATCACCACCGGCGCAAACTTGTTTGAAGATTCCTTCGAAATGCTCACCAACGCCACACGCAGCCGCCTTCGGTACCTCGCGTGCTTGCCCGCTCTCTGGCTGGGAAAGTTGCGAACCATGGAAGGCATCGACGCCTGGAAATCCACCGAAGTAATTTGCGAACCCGCGAACGGCCAGCCAGTCTTCGCCCAGGTCGATGGCGAACCGATCGGCCGCCTCCCCCTCGCCTTCCGCATCGTCCCCAACGCCCTCTCCATCGTCACCCCCGCCCCGACCCCCTCCGCCGCATAATCCGCGCTCCGAAGCCAACGAACTTCGCGTCCGATCATTCCCGACCAACCCTCCGTGTCCTCGTCTTCGCCTTTCTCTGTGTCCTCTGTGGTAATCTTCCACGCCTTTGACTTCGCTTTTCTCGCCCCTCAAAAAAATCGCGACGCGCTCGATCACGTGTCAGCGCCCGGCCGCCTCCGTGGCCTCACGCCTTTCTCGGTCTTCTCTGTGGAATGTTCCACGTTTTTGACTTCCGCCTTCGCTTTTGGCTTTGTTTTTGCCTTACACTCTCACCGTCACTCAAAAACGAGGACCCGTTGGACCCCGTCACCCACGCCCTCAGCTCCATCGTTCTCGCCCGAGCCTCCGAAAAGCGCCTCCCGCGTTCCGGCATGCTCATGCTTCTCGTCTCCGGAGTCGTCCCCGACCTCGACTCCCTCCCCTACTTCGCCGGGCCCGCCCTCTACCTCCGCTTCCACCAATCCCTTCTCCACTCTCTCCTCTCGTCGCTCATCCTCGCCATGCTCCTCGCCGCCTTCTTCGTCGCCCTGGACCGCAAACGCATGCGCACCTCCGCCCTCGTCTCGCCGGTCCCGCTAAAATTCCCCACCGCTCTCGCCGTCTGCTCCGCCGGCATTGCGTTTCATCTTCTGCTCGACGCCATCAGCGGCATCGGCCTCCAACTCCTCTGGCCCTTCAGCCTTCACTGGACTGCGCTCGACTGGCTCCCACACTTCGAAATCTGGATCGTCCTGCTTCTCGCCGCCAGTCTCGCCGTCCCCGAATTGATCGCCATGGTCAGCGAAGAAATCGGCGACCACCGCGAATCCTCGCGCAGCGCCGTCTGCGCCATCGCCGGACTCGCGCTTCTGGTCGCCTACATCGGAGTCCGCGCGACGCTTCACCTGCGCGCCACATCGCTTCTCGCCAATCTCGACTATCAGGGACACACACCGCTCGCCGTCGGCGCATTTCCCACGTCGTCTCCACTCACGTGGCGCGCCGTCGTTTCTACCGACTCCACTCTGGAGGAGCTCGAGCTTTCCTTCATGCCCGGCGAAACATTCGATCCCGATCACGGCGTCGTGCATTCCAAACCCGACGACTCGCCCACGCTCGACGCCGCCGAAAACACCGCCGCCGCAAAATCCTTCCTTTCTTACGCGCGCTTCCCGCTCGCCAGCATCACGCCCACGGCCGACGGCTCCGAAATTCGCATTCGCGATCTCCGCTTTCCCCCCAGCGACAAATCGCCCGACAATCTCGCCGTCGCCATCGATTCGTCCGCTTCCGGCCAGTCCATCTCGCAGACGATCTACTACGACTACCGCGGCATCGCCGACCGTTAAGAACTCCGCGCTAATTTTTAAAAGTTCGATTTATTGCTTGGCAGGATTGCTACGAAACACAAACCGCGAAATCACGTATAGCACCACCATCACGCCCAGCGCGCACAGCGCAAACATTCCGCCATGATTTTTCAGGAACCCCAGCGTCGCGTCGCCGTACTTCACCGCCAGAATTCCTTCCACTCCGTACCGCAGCCCGCGCCCCAGAAAAATCGCCAACACAAACGTTCGCACCGGAGCCTGAAACACTCCCTCGGCCAGCACAAACGGCTTGAACGGAAACGGCGGCGGCAGCACCGCCGGCACAAACGCGCTCAGAAACGCGTTTGATTCCACCCACTGCTTGATCAGTTCGGCTTTTCCTTTGGCGTGGCGGTGAAAATACGCTTCCCCGCCCTTCTTTGCCAGCCAGTACAGCACCATGCATCCGCTCAACGATCCCAGCGCCGCCATCGCCGCGTAGTACGGCATCCGCTCCGGATGCGCCAGGCACAGTTGAATCACCACCGCATCCGGAAAAAATGGAAACGAAAGCACCGACGAATCGAAAAACGTCACCACAAACAATCCCGCCCCGCCGCCGGAAAGCACCAGCCCCTGCAACCACAAAAATATTTTCGCCTTCGTACTCACCGCAGTCTTTGCCTCACACCAAACGCGCCCCAAAATCGACTCAAAAGTGTACCAGACCGCTCCATTCTCCGAAGCCGCCGACTCGCCGACCAACTCTCCGCGCTCTCACCTCCAAGACTCGCCGACCAACTCTCCGTGTCTTCATCTTTGCCTTTCTCGGTATTCTCTGTGACATGTTCCACGTCTTTGAATTTGTTTTTGGTTTTGTTTTTGCCTTTTTCTCCCAGCCGAAAATTGCCCAATCCTCCCCCGTCAGTTAGAATTTCTTCTTGAGCGCTCCTCAACCTTCCATGACTCTCCTAGCCGGCCTCAACGAAAGCCAACGCGAAGTCGCACTCACCACCGAAGGCCCGGTCCTCGTCCTCGCCGGCGCCGGCACCGGCAAAACCCGAGCCATCACCTATCGCATCGCCCACCTGATCGAAAAAGGAATCGCGCCCCAATCCATTCTCGCCGTTACATTCACCAACAAAGCCGCCGGCGTGATGAAAGACCGCCTGTCCGGCCTGCTTGCCTCCTCCGGCCGCAGCGCCATGGACGTTTGGGTTTCCACGTTCCACTCTTTCTGTGCGCGCCTGCTCCGCCGCGAAGGCACGCACCTCGGCCTGCCGCGCGATTTCGCCATCTACGATGACGACGACCAGAACGCGGCCATCAAACGAGCTCTTGCCGCGCTCGAACTCGACACCGATGACTATTCTCCTCGTACCGTCCGCGCCCAGATCAGCCACGCGAAAAACAACGGCATCTCGCCCGAAGAAATGGAATCCAGCGCCGCCGACGCCCGCGACGAAGCCCGCAAAGACGTCGCCAAAGTTTTTCGCGCCTACGAAGAGATTCTTCGCAAAGCCTCGTCCGTCGATTTCGACGACCTGCTTCTCCGCGCCGTCGATCTGCTTCGCGATCATCCCGACGTTCGCGCCGCGTGGAGTTCCCGTTTCCAATACATCATGGTGGACGAATTTCAGGACACCAACCGCGCCCAGGAGGAACTGGTCCGTCTGCTCGCCGGTACGCGCAAAAACATATGCGTCGTCGGCGACGAAGATCAATCGATCTACGGATGGCGAGGTGCCCGCGCCGGCAACATGAAGCGCTTCGTCGAGCATTTCCCCAACGCCAAAATCATCCGCCTTGAGGAAAATTACCGCTCGACCCAGATCATTCTCGACGCCGCCGCTGCCGTCGTGAAAAACAATTCCGACCGCCTCGGCAAAACGTTGCAGTCTAGCCTCGGCGACGGCGAGCGCGTCCGCTTTTACGAAGCACCCGACTCGAACGCCGAAGCCGAATACGTGGGCAACGAACTCGCCCCACTCGTTCGCGCCGATTCCGATGCTCGCTTCGCCGTCCTCTACCGCACCGGCGCGCAGTCGCGCTCGTTTGAAGAAGTTCTTCGCCGCCTGAACATCCGCTACCGTGTCGTCGGCGGTTTCAGCTTTTACGAACGCGCCGAAGTCCGCAACGCCCTTGCCTACGTCCGCATGATTTTTCATCCCGAAGACGACGTCGCCCTTCTCCGCGTCCTCAATGTTCCTCCGCGCGGCATCGGCGCCGTTTCCGTTGCCGCCATCGAAGCGCGCGCCAAGGAAACGTCCCAATCGCTCTGGGGCGTCATCAAGTCCGGCGAATTCGCCTCCGGCAAAAAATTCAGCGGAGCGCTCTCCGCTTTCCGCAAGCTCATCGAAGACTTGCAGGAGCACTGCAAAGACCTCACTCCCGCGCTCCTCATCGAGGAAGTTCTCAGCCGCACCGGCTATCTCGACTGGGTCGAACAGCAGGACAATCTCGAGCACACTTCACGCGGCGAAAATCTTCGCGAACTTGCCAACGCCATGGCTGAAGCCACCGAACAGGGCCAGACTCTCGAAGACGTCCTCGACCACGCCGCTCTGGTCGCCGATTCCGATCAGTTCGACGAAACCATTCCCGTCTCGCTCATGACTCTTCACAGCGCCAAGGGCCTCGAATTCGACGCCGTCTTCCTCGCCGGACTCGAAGAGGGACTGCTTCCCCACGGCCGCTCGCTCAACAGCAATCCCGAGCTCGAAGAAGAGCGCCGCCTGTTCTACGTCGGCATGACGCGGGCCAAAAAACTTTTGGTGATCTCCCGCGCCGTGTATCGCCGCACCTACGGCGAAGAGCGCCTCCGCGCGTCGCTTCCCTCGCGCTTCATTTCCGAAATTCCCGCGGACATGATCGAAACCGCGCTCGGCTCGCAATCCGATCCCGGTCAGTCGCGCCGCTACGAACCCGACCCCGATTCCATGCCGTCGCAAGGTTACGGCTATCGTTCGCAGCGAACCCCCTACGGCTCGCGGCCCTTGTCGTCCGGCAGCTCCGGATATCGCGGCGCGTCCAGCAGTTCGAGCGGCCGCTCGTCCGGCAAATCCAGCAATCCTCTGATCGGCAAACGCGTTCGCCATCCCAAATACGGCATCGGCACCATCATCGAAGTCGAAGGCGAAGACGAAGAGCGCAAGCTCACCGTCAGCTTTCAGGATCACGGCGCAAAAAAACTGATCGAGCGCTACGCCAACCTTTCTCTCGCTTAGCCGTACATCGGCTCCTTTCGCCGACCAGTGGTTGCTAACTCTCCCCGCACAGGGTAAAGTTTTTTCGCTCTTACGCGTACAACGGAAGGTGCTGATTGGGTGCACAGCTTTTCCGCAAAAAAGATATCGACCAGCTGATCTCCGACTCGGAGAATCCCGAAAAGCGCCTCAGCAAATCCCTTGGATGGCTCAGCCTCACCTCGCTTGGTATCGGCGCGGTCATCGGCTCCGGCATTTTCACCATCATCGGCACCGCCATCGCCGGACAAAAACTCCAGTTCAGTTCCGTCCTCAACGCGCCGCTGCTCGAATATCTGATTTACCACTCCGCTTCGTTCGGCCGCCCCGGCGCCGGACCGGCCATTGCGCTCTCCTTTGTCCTCGTCGGAGTCGTCTGCGCATTCGCCGCGCTCTGCTACGCCGAACTCGCCGCCATGATTCCCATCGCCGGCAGCGCCTACACCTACACCTACGCCACCATGGGTGAACTGATCGCCTGGATCATCGGCTGGGATTTAATTCTGGAATACGCCGTTTCCAACATGGCCGTCAGCGTCGGCTTCTCGGCTCACGTCGTCAATCTTCTCGATTGGTTCGGCGTTCATCCCAATCTTCGCTGGATTACTCCCGCCTATCTTCCCGCGGGCTTGCAGGATTTGCAGGGCAACACGCTCTACGATCCAGGCTGGCATTTCGGATTCAACTGGCCCGCCTTCGTCATCGTCATGCTGCTCACCGTCGTGCTCGTTCGCGGCATCCGCGAATCCGCCAACGCCAACAACGTCATGGTCGCCCTGAAAATCACTGCCATCATGGTCTTCGTGATTTTCGCTTCGCGCTTCGTTCACCCCGCGAACTGGCACCCGTTTTCGCCCAACGGTTGGCCCGGCATTCTTACCGGCGGCTCGATCATCTTTTTCACCTATATCGGATTCGATTCCGTCTCCACCGCCGCCGAGGAATGCCACAACCCGAAGAGAGACATTCCCATCGGCATCATCGCCACTCTGGTCGTCTGCACCATCCTCTATATATCGGTCGTCGTCGTTCTCACCGGCCTCGTACCCTGGCAAACTTTGATGGACGACGCCGCTCCCGTCGTCAACACCCTGAAACGCCTTCACCTTCCCACCATTCAGCTCATCGTCTTGCTCGGCGCTCTCACGGGAATGATTTCTTCGCTGCTCGTTTTTCAACTCGGCCAGGCCCGCGTCTGGTTTGCGATGTCGCGCGACGGCCTGCTCCCGAAAATTTTCAGCCGCGTTCACACCCAATTCCGCACGCCCGACTTTTCCACCTGGGTCGCCGGATTCGTCGTCGGTATTCCCGCGGGACTTCTCGACATCGGCACGCTCGCCGACCTTTCCAATATCGGCACGCTCTTCGCCTTCGCTCTGGTCGCTGGAGGCGTCTTGATTCTTCGCTTCCGCGAACCCGATCGCCCTCGCGCCTTCAAAGCTCCCGGCGGATTGCTCGCGCCCATCATGACCATCCTCACCTGCCTGCTCCTCATGGCCGGTTTGCCCATCACCAACTGGATACGTTTCTTCGTCTGGCTACTCATCGGCCTCTGCTTCTACTATTATTATGGTCGCAGGCACAGCCAGCTTTCTGACGCCAACATCGCCGCTGCTGCCCGCCAAGGAAAGTGAATTGATGCGCCGTAGGTTTCAGGCCGCCGTCGCTCTCTCGCTGGGGATTTTTTTCCTTGCGATGGCCACCGCATTCGGATGGGGCGAAACAGCCGACCGCGTCGTCACCAACAAAGCCGTCGATACCCTGCCCGACGAAATGCTTCCGTTCTTCCAGGCCAATCGCCAGTTCCTTGTCCAGCACGTGCGCGCTCCGGAGCCGCCGCCTTCCACTCTTTCCTCCACCGCGCCGCCTCCGATGCCCGACACGGACTTTATCCAGCTCGATCACTACGGCGTGTTTCCCTTCGCCGCCCTGCCGCGCGATTACAACGCCGCGATCACCAAATACAATCGCCGCACGCTCGTCCAGTTCGGCTTGCTGCCCTGGGAAATCGGCGTGTACAGCAAGAAACTCACCGATTCGTTTCGCGATCACAATTGGACCGAAGCCAAACTCAACGCCGCCATCCTGGCTCACTACGTGATTGCCGCGCACGATCCGTTCAAGACCACCACCAATTTCGACGGAAAACTCTCGCTGCAGCCCGGCGTTAACGAACGCTTCGCCACCGGACTGCCCGATCGCTATCAATTATTTTTCTTCATTAAGGCCAATGACGCGGTGTACATCCACGATCCCACCGATCACGCGTTTGAAATGACCCTCACCGCGCATTCGTGGATCGAAAGTGTCCTGCTCGCCGATCGCCGCGCGCACGAAGGCCTTACCGACTACAAAGAAGACTATTACGATCGCTTTTATACCCAGGCGGGCGCCATTCTGGTGAATCAACTCTCAACGGCTGCAACCGATGTGGGCTCGTATTGGATGACGTCTTGGATCAACGCGGGCAGACCCCAGCTCCCGTCGCAGTAAGCATTTCCGGAAAGTTTTCGGGCCCGAAAATTCTCGTCGCAAGAAAGTGAAGATGACTGCTTCAAACGATATGAATCGCAAGCCGACCGTTGTGGACTCGTTGCCCAAGGCGGAAACGCATCTGCATCTCGAGGGATCCGTTCGCCCGGACACTGCCATCGAGCTCGCCCGCCGCCACGAAATCACCCTTAAACACGAATCGGTTCTCGCTCGCTACAAATACAAAGACTTCAACGGATTCATCCAGACCTTCAAATGGGTCACTTCGTATTTGCAGACGCCCGACGACTACGCCCTCATCACCCAAAAACTCTGCGAAGAATTGCTCGCTCAAAACGTCGTCTACGCCGAACTCACGATTTCCGCCGGCGTCATGCTTCGCCGCTCGCAGGATATCGAAGCCAACATCCGCGCCATTCGTGCCGTCGCCGATAGCGTCCCGTTCAGCCGCCTGAAAACCGTTTTCATTCTGGACGCCGCTCGCCAGTTCGGCCACGAAGAAGCCCTGAAAGTCGCCATCGCCGCCGGCCAACTCCAAAAACTTGGCGTCGTCGCTTTCGGCATGGGCGGCGATGAACTCGCCTTCCCCACCGAACATTTTCGTCCGGCCTTCGATCACGCTCGCCACGAAGGTCTCCGCATCGTCTGCCACGCCGGAGAAATCGGCGGCCCGCAACTGGTCCGTGAAGCCGTCAGCGTTCTCGGCGCCGAACGCATCGGCCACGGCATCGCCGTGATGCATGATCCCGCTCTCGCTGAATGGCTGCAGACTCGCCGGATCGTTCTGGAAAATTGCCCCACCAGCAATCTGTGCACCGGCGCGCTCGCAAAACAAATCGGCAAACCCGAAGCCACTCTCGCCGATCACCCTCTCCCGGCATTTCTGAAACGCGGATTGCTCGTCACCCTCTCCACCGACGATCCCGCCCTGTTTCACACCGATTTGCTCACCGAATACTCCAAGGCCGCCTCGCTCGGCCTCACCGACCAGCAATTAGTCGCCCTCGCCGAACAGAGTTACCAATCCGCCTTCCTCCCGCCCGAAGAAAAACAAAAGTACGTCACCAACTTCCGCGCCGCCGCCAAATCCGCCGGCCTAGCTTAGTTTCATATCCGCCCAACGATCGCATCGTTCGAGGTTTATCCCTGCCCCTGTAGCGGCCGGTTCGCCGGTTTCGCGAACCGGGCGAATTTGATTTCACGCCGCCGCGAATTTCCTTCGCCGCAATATTCCACTGGAATAATTCCGCTGGTACAATTCCAACCATGAAAGCACACGTTTGGGTCATGCTGAAATCCACGGTCCTCGATCCCCAGGGACAAACCATCCAAAAAGCCCTGTCCTCCCTTTCCTACGACAAAATAAAAGACGTCCGCCAAGGCAAATTCTTCGTCCTCCAGCTCGACGGCCTAACCCGCGACCAGGCCACCGCCCAAATCCAAAAAATCGCCAAAGACGTCCTAACCAACCCCATCATGGAAGAATTCCGCTTCGAAATCGTCGACTAACCCTGCGCCCCCGCTCTGAACTCTTGCAACACGTAATGTTCACGCGCGCGCACTCCGCGCGCCCCGGAGTGCGGCGGCTTGCCTCAGCAAGCACCATGCAGCCCGCGCCACCGTGGATTAGACGCTTGCGCCTGATGGTGTGTCAGGCTTTAGCCTGACGGCTTCTATCTATCCCAAAATCTCCCGGGCCCACCCAGACGCACCCCTCAGCTTTAGCAGGCCATGATCCGCCTTTTCGTGGAGTGCGGAGGCTTGCCTCCGCAGACACAACGCAGTCCGCGCCACCGTGGATTAGACAGTCTTATCTGATGGTGGCGCAGACATTCGTGTCTGCGCGCCTCTAGCTATCGCCTCACCTCCGACGCCGAAACCCAAACCCGCCGCGTACCGCATTCCGCACACCCCCGCCGACCCATCCTTGCCCACCACTCCCCCTGTGCTACCCTGACTGAGGCGCTAAATTCCCTCTGCTCGTCCTTGAAAGCGCCTCCCAGGAGCTACTTCTCGTGTGCGGAATTGTCGGTTATATCGGTTCCAAAAAAGTCGTCCCCCTGATCCTCGACGGCCTTAGCCGCCTGGAATACCGCGGATACGACTCGGCCGGCATCGCCGTGGTGAAATCTGACGGCAAGCTCGACGTTCGCCGCGCCTCCGGCAAGCTCCGCAACCTGCAGGAATCGATCAAGGTCACTCCGCTCGACGGCGTCTACGGCATCGGCCACACCCGCTGGGCCACCCACGGCCGTCCCACTGAAGAAAACGCGCACCCGCACCGCGACTGCTCCGGCGAAATCGTCGTCGTTCACAACGGCATCATCGAAAATTACCTGGAGCTGAAGCACCAGCTCATCGCCGAAGGCCACAAATTCGTCACCGAGACCGACACCGAAATCCTGGCGCACTTGATCGAGAAATATTCCGAGGGCAACGTCCCTCTCGAAGAAGCCGTCAAGAAAACCGTAAAAGTCATCACCGGAGCCTACGCTCTGGTCGCTCTCTCGACCCGCGACTCGCAGAAAATCGTCGCCGCCCGTCTCGGGCCTCCCATCGTCGTCGGCCTGGGCGAAAATGAATTCTTCGTCGCCAGCGACATTCCCGCGATTCTGCAGCACACCCGCAGCGTATTTTTTCTGGGCGATGGCGAACTGGCCGTCCTCACGCCCAAGGGCGTCGCCCTCACCGACTTCAACGGCAAATCGATCACCCGCTCGCCCCAGCACGTCAGCTGGGATCCGATCATGGCGGAAAAGGGCGGCTACAAGCATTTCATGCAGAAAGAAATTTTCGAGCAACCGCGCGCCGTTCGCGACACGCTTCTCGGCCGCATCTCACAGGAGACCGGAAAGGTCTTCCTCGATGAAATGGATATTTCGCTCGAAGATTTTCAGAAATTCGAGGGAGTGAAGATCATCGCCTGCGGCACCAGCTGGCATTCAGGCCTCGCCGGTAAATTCATGATCGAGCGTCTGGCGCAGATTCCCGTCGAAGTCGATTACGGCAGCGAATTCCGCTATCGCGACCCGATCATCGGGAAACACAATCTCGTCATCGCCATCAGCCAGTCCGGCGAAACGGCCGACACTCTCGCCGCCCAGCGCGAAGCGCGCCAGAAAGGCGCCAAAATTCTCGGGATTTGCAACGTTGTCGGCTCCATGCTCACGCGCGAAGCAAATGGCACCGTGTACACTCACGCCGGCCCGGAAATCGGCGTCGCTTCCACCAAAGCGTTCACCTGCCAGCTCGCTGCGCTGATGCTATCGGCTCTCTATCTCGCGCAGGTTCGCGGCAAGCTCACGCCCGATGCCGCGAAAAACCTGATGCAGGAATTGACCAAGCTGCCGCACAAAATCGAAGCCGCGCTCACGCGGGATCCGGAAATCGAATCGCTCGCTCGCCAGCTTTTCCGTCACACCGATTTTCTATACCTCGGCCGCGGCATTCACTATCCGATCGCCCTCGAAGGCGCTTTGAAACTCAAGGAAATTTCCTACATTCACGCCGAAGGCTATCCCGCCGGCGAAATGAAACATGGCCCCAACGCCTTGATCGACGAAAATCTTCCCGTCGTGGTCATCGCCACGCGCGACGAATCCGATCCCGCATCGATGACCCGCTACGAAAAAACCATCTCCAACATGCAGGAAGTGAAAGCGCGCGACGGCATCGTCATCGCCATCGTCACCGAAGGCGACACCCAGGCTCGTCAGTCCGCCGATCACGTCATCGAAGTGCCGGCCGCTCCCGAGCTTCTCGCGCCCATGCTCGAAATCGTTCCCTTGCAGTTACTCGCCTATCACATCGCGGTTCGCCGCGGCTGCGACGTCGATCAACCGCGCAACCTGGCAAAATCCGTCACCGTCGAATAATCCAATCGGTTCTGGCGTTCGAAATTCGCGCCGGAATCTACCATTCGTCCAAGTTCGCTATGTGCTACGATGCCGCGATGAAACCAGCCCTGGCGCGTGCCTTCGGTGTGGTGTTCCTGCTTGTCTTCGGCTTTCTTTTCGCGGCACCATCGTTCGCGCAAAACACCAAATCCTACAATCTCGCCGCCATTCAATTCACCGGCCTGCAGCGTTACACTCAGGCGCAAGGCGTCGCCGCATCCGGACTTCACATCGGCAAACCCACCAGCGTCGGCGATCTGCAGGACGCCGCCGAGCGCATGTCCAAAGCCGGCGCGTTCGATTCCGTCTCCTTCCAATACACCAGCCGCGGCAACGACCTCACCGCCGTCTTCGGCGTCACCGAAACCAAAGACGTCCTTCCCTGCATCTTCGACAATTTTGTTTGGTTCAGCGCCGACGATCTCGATCAGCTCCTCCGCAAGCACGTCAATTTCTACACCGGCCAATCGCCGATCCGCGGCGAAACCCAACAGCAGATTCAATCCACGCTCACCGATTATCTGGTCGCAAATAAAATTCCCGCCACGGTCAGCGTTGTTCCCAGCAGCACCTCACTTCTGTTTCACGCCGATGGCGTCTCCGTCCCCGTCAAATCCATTTCCTATCCCGGCCGCGCGCAAGTCCCTCAATCCGAACTCGACATCGCCGCCGCGCCGCTCATCGATCAGGAATATTCCGCCGCCTCGATTGCCGTATTTGCCGGCGCCGGCCTCGGCACGGTGTACGGCCGCCACGGATATCTGCGTCCGAAATTCGGCACCGCTTCCGTCGCACTGGTCGATCCCGCATCGAAAGGCGCCGTCACTCCCGTCGCCGTCACCATTCCCGTAACCGAAGGAGACGTATACCACTGGGGTCACGCCGCCTGGACTGGCAATCAAGCCATCGATTCCGCCGCGCTCGACAAACTCCTCAACATGCAGCCCGGCGAAATCGTCAACATCGACAAAATCGAATCCGGTCTTCTCGCAGTCAGCAAGGCCTACAAAGATAAGGGCTATATCGCAGTTCAGATTCATCGCAGCCACACGCTCGACGACTCCGCCAAGCTCGCCACCTACGCGATTCGCATCGACGAATCCAACCAATACCGGATGGGCCAGGTTTTCTTCGAAGGCGTATCCCCGGAAATCGCTGCTGAACTCGCAAAGGTTTGGACCGCGAAGCGCGGCGACATCTACGATGCCGCCTACGCCTCGAAATTCATTCAGACGTCCGCCGCGCCGGTTTTTATCGCTCACGGCATCAAAGAAGTCCACGCGAACCTCAGTCCCGTGCCGGATCCTTCCATGTCGCTCATCAACGTTCACATCAAGTTTCAATAGCTTCGCGTATGTTCTAGAATCGATAAATGGCTACTCGTGCTGGTTCTTTGTCGCCCGCTTCCGCCATGCGCTCGCGAATTCGCTCACTCTTGACCGCAGCCGCGCTGCTCACCGCCGTGTGTTCCGCGCCACTCGTATCCCGCGCCATGCCGCAAGCTGCGCAATCCGGCTCCGCTCGCCTCGAATCGATCGAAGTCACCGGCTCATCGCGTTTCACCTCCGAGCAAATCGTCACCGCGCTTGGCATCAAGCCCGGCTGGATCGTCGATCGCGAAGCCCTGCAGGGCGGCGCCGACAAAATTGCCGCGCTCGGCGTTTTCAAAACCGTTCAATACAAATTCTCCAGCTCCATCGCCGGCGTTCGCGTCGTCTATCAAGTTACTGACGCTCCCGGCATCTCCGTCGATTTCGATAATTTCCCCTGGGTTTCCGACGCCGAACTTTCCGCCGCGCTGACTACCGCCGGAATCCTCTTCGACGGAAAAGCGCCGCTCACCGGCACGGTGCTCGATCGCATGTCCAACGTCATCGAAAAAACTCTCGACCAACACAACATCCACGCCACCGTCTCGCACACCGTTGTCACCCGCGGCGCCGACGCCGAAAAAATCCAGCAATTCCGCGCCGACGACGTAGACCTCACCATCAATTCCGTCACCTTCTCCGACGCGCTCGCCAGAAACAGTTCCGCTCTTCAGGAACGCGTCTCCGACTTGATCGGCAAGCCCTACTCCCGCTCGGTCGTCGAGCTTTTTGAATTCGAGCAGGCTCGCCCCGTGTATCTCTCGCGCTCATTTCTGCGCGTCGCATTTCCGCAGCCCATCGCCCTTCCTGCACCCGGAAATTCCAATCCCACCTCCGCGAAACTGGATCTCACTTTGCCCGTCGTTCCCGGACCAAGCTTCCAGTGGGCCGGCGTCACTTGGTCCGGCAACACCGCCCTCGCCAAAGAAGAACTCGATCGCCTCGTCGACTTTATTCCCGGCGATCCCATCGACGGCAACAAACTCGAAGCTATGTGGCAGCGCGTCGAAACCGCCGCTCGTCAGCGCGGCTATCTCGACGCCAAACTCGACGTTCAACCGCACTTCGACGACGCCGCCGGACGCGTCTCCTTCACCGCCGCCTTCAACGAAGGTCCGCAATATCACATGGGCAAACTCGTCCTCACCGGACTTTCCCTCGAAGGCGAACGCCGCATCCGCAAAGCATGGTCTATCGAACCCGACGCCACTTTCAACGAAGCGGTCTATCAAGATTTTCTCGATCACGGCATCAAGCAAGCCTTCGCCGGCTTGCCGGTCCACTACGAAAAAATCGGACACTTCCTGCAGGAAGATTCCACCACCGGCAAAGTGGACGTCCTGCTCGACTTCCAATAGCGCGTTCGGCTGTATAATTTCGTATTGATTTGCCGCAACTCGATTTCGGTTTTCGCAACTCGGTTCCAGTAACTCAGCTTCAGCATCTCGCGCTTAAAAATGACCGCCGCTCCCGCGCCCACTCTCGATCAAGCCGCCGCTCTCGCCAAGAGCGAAAAACTTTTCGCGGCGCTCCGCTCGCTCGATTCCGTTCTCATCGCTTTTTCCGGCGGCGCCGATTCCGCTTATCTCGCCTGGGCCGCGCATCGCGCCATTGGACCTCGCGCCGTTTCCATTACCGCGATCTCCGCCAGTTTTTCGCGCCACGATCGCGACCAGGCCGAAAAATTCATCGCCGCAACCGGCATCCACCACGAATTCATCCACACCGCTGAATTCGAAAATCCGTTGTACGTCGCCAACAACGCCGACCGCTGCTTCCACTGCAAAGACGAATTGTTCTCGCAGATGTCCGATCTCGCTCGCGCGCGCAACGTCTCTGCCATCGCCTACGGCATCAATGCCGACGACACGCGCGACTTCCGCCCCGGCCATCGCGCCGCGCACCAGCATCACGTTCTCGCGCCGCTGCTCGATGCCGAACTCACCAAAGCCGAAATCCGTTGGCTCTCGCATCGCGCCGGACTCGCCACATGGGATCGCCCCGCCTCCGCGTGCCTTTCCTCGCGAGTTCCCTACGGCACCGAAGTCACCGCCGAGCTGATGCAAAAAATCGATCGCGCCGAAGCCGCTCTTCGCGCTCTCGATTTCCGCCAGTTTCGCGTCCGCGCCCACGGCGAACTGGCCCGCATCGAATTTGCGCAAGACGAACTCGCGCGCGGCTTCGAACCTGCCGTCTCCGAAAAAATCAGCGCGGGAGTGAAGGCCGCCGGCTTCGCTTTCGTCACCATCGACCTCGAAGGCTATCGCCAGGGCTCCCTCAATTCCCTGCTGAAAATCAAAGCATGACTCCCTCCCGCAGCCGCTCCTCTGCACCTGCCACGGGAACTTCTGGTTGCCTCGCCTCGTATATCTCTGATAGGAAGAGTTACTCGCCGCGCACCACCAGGCGGCCAAACGCGCCCATGACCAACTCGCCACGCCGAACCCGATCGCTCGCTTTCGCCGCTGTTCTATTCGCCGCACTGGGCGTCGTTTCTTGCGGCTCGCGCAACTCCGTCGAAGGCACCTTCGACAAAACTCTCACCGTTACCGGACCCGTTCACCTCCAAGTCTCGAGCGGCAGCGGCGGCGTCACCATCACCACCGGCGCGCCCGGCGAAGTCCGCATTCACGGCGACATCTCTGTCAACGATTGGTCCGAACAAAGCGGTCAACGCCGCGTCAATGATTTGCGCTCCAGTCCGCCGATCTCGCAGCAGGACAATCTGATTCGCGTCGGCGACTCCGGCCAGCGCCACGACAACGTCTCGATCGACTACACCATCACCGTCCCGCCCGATACCCAGCTTCAATCGAACACCGGCTCCGGCGATGTCGAAGTCTCGGGCATCAAAGGCCCGGTGAATTTCAACTCCGGCTCGGGCAGCATCACCGCCAACGACATCGGCGACGACATCCAGCTAAAATCCGGCAGCGGAGACATCGAGCTGAAGAAAATCAACGGCCAGGTCACCGGCAACTCCGGCTCTGCGAATTTGAAAGTTTCCGACGTGCAAGGCGCCGTCCGTTTTCAGACCGGCTCGGGCGACGTCGAAATTGAAAACGCTGGCGGCGCCATAGAAATTCAGACCGGCAGCGGCGGCATCGACATCAAAAACGCGTCCAGCGACCTGCGCATTCACACCGGCTCCGGCGACGTCGAAATTCAGGGCAATCCGAAAGAGACCAGCTATTGGGACGTTCGCGCCAGTTCCGGCGACGTGATCCTCGACGTTGGCCCCGACGCCAGCCTGCGCCTCTACGCTCACACCAGCTCCGGCGACATACAGGCCAACATCCCCATCTCGATGGAAGGCACCACCCTGAAGCACGAACTCCGCGCCAAACTCGGCGACGGCCAAGCCCGCGTCGAAGTCGAAACCAGCTCCGGCGACATCACCCTAAAATAATCTCCGTCGATTGGGCTCAACGCTTTTTCGTGGAGTGCGGCGGCCCTGGCGCGACGTAGCAGGTTCATCGCGGAGTCGGCTTGCCGCCGGCTTTTGCGACCGATCGCTCGTCCACCACCTCACCTCATCGCCGCACAAAAATGTCTCCACGGCTCAGCCGTTGCTTTGTGGATTAGACAGTCCTGTCTGATGGTGTGTCAGGCTATCAGCCTGACAGCATTTCCCTCCGAAGCACCGCACCTCGATCCTTTTCGCCTTCCCCCCAATTGCCTCCGCGCCCACCCCAATTTCGAGTTAGAATCCGCATTTCCATGCACCGGCACACACTCTCCTCACGCAAGCTCATCGCAATCTTTTCGCTGGCCGTAATCCTCACGCCGGGCGCCCACGCCCAAAAACCGCCCTCCGACTCCGCCCCCGCCAAAAATCCGTCCGACGCCATCTCCAAAAAAGACGCCGACCCCGAAATCGAACTTCAAAAAGCCATCGCCGAAGCCGGCAACGATCGTGCCGCCCTCGTCCGCAACCTGAAAAATTACCTCACCAAATTTCCAGACGCTCCTCGCAAAGCCGGCGTCTATCGCGCCCTAATCGAATCCTGCGAGCAACTCGAAGACGACGCCTGCGCCCTCGACTACTCCGAGCAGCTCATCGCCCTCCGTCCCGACGATTCCGAAATGATGATGCTTGCCGTCAGCCTGCTCCAAAAGCGCGGCGACGACGCCAGCCTCACCCGCGCCAGCGGCTACGTCACCCGCGTCATCGACCGCATCGAAAAATCCACGCCCGAAGAAAAATCGCAGCGCGTCTCGATCGCCGAATGGCAATCGCAGCACGACGACCTGCTGTCCGCGCTCTACAGCCTTCGCGGCCAGATCGAAGTCAGCCAGCACAATTACGAGCTCGCCTCGAAAGACTTGCAGAAGAGTTATTCGGTCCGACCCAACGCCACTGCCGCCGAACAGCTCGGCGAACTCGCCGAAATGCAGCACAACAACGCGCAAGCCATCGAGCAATACGTTCTCGCTTTCGTGTTGCCCGAGCCTGCCTCCGGCGGAAAAATCGATCGCCGCGCCGTCCGCCAGAAACTCGGCAACGTTTGGCGTCAGGTGCATGGCAACGAGACCGGTCTCGGCGAAGCCATCCTCGCCGCCTACGACCGCACGGCTGCGCCCGCCGCTCCCTCCGCCGCGGATCCATCCGCCGTGAACAAGCACGCTCGCGATCCGTACGAATTTGTTTTGAGAAGTCTTGACGGCAAACCGGTGCCGCTCGCGCCGTTCAAAGGGAAAGTTTTGGTGCTGAGTTTCTGGGCCACATGGTGCGGACCGTGCCGCGAACTCGAACCGCTGTTCGCGCAGGTCGCCAAAAATTACGCGGGCAATTCAAAGCTTACGTTCTACGCCGTCAACTCCGACGAAGACCAGTCGATCGTCCCCGCCTTCGTCGCTCACGAAAAATGGAATATTCCCACGCTCTATGCCGACGGCCTCGACGACTATTTCCACGTCGAATCGCTTCCCACCGTCGTCGTCCTCGATCCTTCCGGAAAAATCACCTACCGCGTCAACGGTTTTCCGCCCGAAGGTTTTTCCGAAGATCTCACCACCGCCATCCAATCCACCCTCGCCGCCAATTAACCGCGCACCGCGACGACGCAATCCCGTGTCATATCGCAGTGGATTAGACAGTCCTGTCTGATGGTGTGCCAGGCTTCAGACTGGCGCCGTTCCGATCGCTCGGCAACCAGCCCACACAATTGCCAGCCTTAAGTTACACAGGCAGTGCGGCCCTCCACGCGCAATTCGCGGGAAGATTCTTGCCTGTGAGCTGTCTGCGAGGCAGACAGATTCCTTCACACCACCGTCATCATTTACCCGCAGCGCTTTTGCTCTTCATCCCCGCCGCATGTCGCATCGCCAAAATCGTCCCGACGTGAATCTTCACCGTATCGCCCACATCCCGCGCGTACCCGCCCGCCAGAGTAATCACCGCCGGTACCGAATGCTTTCGCGCGAAATCAAAAACCAGATCGTCTCGCATCCGCAGCCCTTCCATCGTCAACGCCAGCCCGCCCAACTGATCCTCGCGATACGGATCCGCTCCCGCCACGTAAAATAAAATCTCCGGCGAAAAGCTCTCGAACGCTTTCTCCAGACTTTTTTCCAATTTCTCCAGGTACTCCTCGTCCTCCACTCCGTCTTCCAGATGAATATCCACCGTCGAGCGCGGCTTGAAATGCGGATAGTTATTCGCTTGGTGGATCGAGAGCGTGAACACCGAATCAACCTCGCCAAAAATCGCCGCCGTTCCGTTGCCATGATGCACGTCGGTGTCCACCACCATCGCCGTCGAAATCGCCTGGTCGTGCATCAATCTGTAAATCGCGATCGCTACATCATGAATCACGCAGAATCCCTCGCCATGCCCCGCGTGCGCATGATGAAATCCGCCGCCCACGTTCGCCGACCATCCATCCTCGAGCGCTCGCTGCCCCGCCAGAATCGAGCCTCCCGCCGCCAGCCAGCACGCCTCGATCAATTCATCCGAATACGGAACTTCCAGCTTCATCATTTCCGCGTACGAAAGCGATCCGGTCTTCAGCTTCCGCAGATATTCCGCCGTGTGCACCCGCAACACATCTTCATCGGTCGCCTTCGCCGGAGCGATAAAATCGCTCGCCTCCGCGATCCCCTCGCGCAGCAACCGGTCGTGCACCATCCTGTATTTTTGCGACGGAAACACGTGCGTCCCCAGATTCAGGTCGTACCCCTCGCAGTAGATCAACTTAAACGGCAGCATAATTGCGAAGCGTACTCCCCTCCGCGCCACGCACGCAAACTTCCTTTCACATGCACCACCGCATCCCCGCCCCCTCATTTGCTTTTGTTTCTGGTCCTGCGACGACGCGCCCGACCTTACCGTTTCGCAGATCCCAGATACTCGCACCGTGGATTAGACGCTTGCGTCCGCCGCATGGTGTGTCAGGCTTCAGCCTGACGGTTTCTAACTATTTCCAAAACGCGCGGGCCCCACACCCTCGCAACCTCAATGTAAAACTTTCGTCACACTTCCCCACGCGCCTGGCCCTCGCCAAAAAATATGCTATCCTCTCCCCGATGTTTCGCCGCGCTCAAGCTCTGCTCGTCATCCTCGCGCTCTTCGCCACGCCGATGGCCCTGCTCGCTCGCGCCGCCACTCCCGATTCCTGCGACGGCATGTGCTGCATGCCTCACGCATCGCACTCTTCGCCCATGCACCACACCGCGCCGGCCGCTTCCAAATCCGACGCCGACTGCCAGCACTCCGAACTTACCTGCGCCATGGAATGCTCGATGAAGTCCGGCCACACGCAATTCAACTTCGGCCTGCTCGCGCCCATCGCGCCCACAAAACCTTCGCCGCTCGCATCGATCGCGCCGGCACAGAATTCAAAGCCCACCTTCGCCGCACCTCACCAGATTCATCTCACCGACTTCGCATCCAGCCCGTTCCAGCCTCCGCGCCAGTAAGCCGCCGTTCCGCGCAATAAAAAAACTCCCGGAGGCTGCCATGCGCAAGCTCGTCGTCTATATATTCGTACTCGTTTTTTGTTTGTCCGTCGTATCCGGTGTTCGCGCTACGATCTTCGGCCGCGTCACCGGAATCGTTCATGATCCGCAGCATCGCCCCATCGCTGATGCCTCGGTCGTGCTGAAATCCACCACATCCGATTACTCGCTCACCACACAAACCAACGCCGACGGCGAATTCACGTTCCAGGCCGTCCCCATCGGCGATTATTCCGTCACCGTCTCGCAATCAAAGTTCGCCTCATCCATGCAGACGTTCACCGTCACTTCGAACAGTTCGCAGGTTCTGCATTTCCAGCTGGCCATCGCGACCGTCAACTCCACCGCGGTCGTATCGGCAACCGCCGAGACCGTAAACACCGACTCCGTCACCCCGACGACGCTCGTCAACCGCCAGGACATCGCGCTCACGCCCGGCGCGGACCGCACCAACGCCTTGCAAATGATCACCGACTACGTGCCTGCGGCGTACGTCACGCACGACATGCTTCACATGCGGGGCGGCCACCAATTTCAATGGCAAATCGATGGCGTTCCGATTCCCAACACCAATATCGCCGCCAATCTTGCACCGCAGATCGATCCCAAGGACATCGATTACCTCGAAGTTCAGCGCGGCAGCTACGAAGCCGACGAAGGCGATCGCACCTACGGAATTTTCAACCTGGTGCCGCGAACCGGCTTCGAGCGGAATAACGAAGGCGAACTCGTCGTCAGCCTGGGCAACTGGTATCAAACCAACGATCAGGTGAATTTTGGCGGGCACACCGAGAAATTCGCCTACTACTTCAGCCTCAACGGAAACCGCAGCAACTACGGTCTCCAGCCGCCGGTCGGCCAGGTGTTTCACGACGCGCAAAATGGCTACGGCGGTTTTGGTTCGCTGATCTTCAACCCCAACGCCGCGAACCAGCTTCGGCTGGTCGCTTCCCTGCGCCAGGATTATTACCAGATCCCGTACGATCCCGATCCCAACTCCATCGGCAATCAGTATTACCCGAGCTACGGATTGCGCGATAGCGAGACCGAACGCGACGGCTACGTTGCGCTCACCTGGACGCACACGTTCAATCCCAACCTTTTGCTGAGTGTCTCGCCCTTCTATCACTACAATCGCGCCATCTACAACGCATCGCCCAACGACGTTCCGGTGATAACCAACGTCGACCAAACCGCCAACTACACCGGCGCGCAGGCCTCGCTCGCTGCCACATTCTGGAAAAACAATCTGGACGCCGGCCTCTACGGTTTCGCGCAAAATCAAAGCAACTACTTCGACAACACGTTCACCAATTGCGCTCCGAACTGCACGAATTTCCCGCCGTCTTCCGCTCAGGCAACCGGCGGCGTGGCCGAAGCATTTCTCAGCGACAAATTCAAAGTCACATCGTGGCTCACGTTAATCGCCGGTGTCCGCTACACCCATTTCTATTCGCCCGCGGACCAAACCCTGCCTCAAATCGTCGAGAACGCCACCGATCCGCGCTTCGGCGTCGCGGTTCGCGTGCCCAAACTCAACTGGATCTTCCGCGCATACTACGGAGACTACTACCAGGCGCCGCCAATTCTCACCGCCACTGGCTCCCTTCAGTTGCTGGCGAATAGCCAGGCGGTCACCTTCGCTCCGCTGCGAGGCGAGCGCGACAACGAACATCAGTTCGGCGTCACCATTCCCGTGTACGGCTGGACAATCGACGCTGACAACTTCCAGACCCGCGCCACGAACTGGCTCGACCACAACAACATCGGCGAATCGAATCTGTTCTGGCCGATCACCTGGGACGCCGCGCTGATTCAAGGCTGGGAAATCACCGTTCGCTCGCCGCGCCTCTGGCATCGCGGCCAGGCGCATCTGGCGTACGCAAACCAAATCGCTCAGGCCACCGGCCCGATCACCGGAGGTCTCGTCTGCCCCACGCCGGTCGATCCATCCACCTGTCCGTTGTACATTCCGCCCGGCTATTCGCCCGTGGACCACGACCAACGCAACACGCTGAACGTCGGCTACAACGCAACGCTTCCGTGGAATTCGGTCGGCTCGATCAACATGTACTACGGCTCGGGCTTTTCCAACGGTCTTCCCGGCGTTCAGTATCCGGGTAACTATTTGCCGGGCCACACCACCTTCGACGCGATGCTTGGGAAATCGTTCAAGGAGAAATACACCGTCTCGATCACCGCGCTGAACATCGGCAACCGCCGCGTTCAGCTCGACAACAGTCTTACCTTCGGCGGGTTCCACTACAACGATCCTAGGCAGATCTACGTCGAGTTCCGCTACCGCTTTCATTACTGAAATGCAGGATCCGCGAAGCAAGGATTCGAGCGGGATCGCAAGCAATTCGAAGGAGGAGCCTATGAAGCGTGTACCTCGAGCATTTTGGATGGCCGTCGTAGCCTTGGGTGTTATGGCTCTCGCAGTTTTCATTAGCCGTGCCGCAGAGCCCGGCAAAGCAAAGCTTTCCTCGGTAGAAACCCATCCGCTGAAACCGCCCGCCACCGGCAAGATCAACGTGGCGTTCCTGGTCTCGAATAGCGCGGATATTCTCGACATCGCCGGCTCGTGGGAGGTTTTCAGCGAGACGATGCTGAAGAATGACGGCAAGCCCTGGCACGAATCCGACGGCGACGTTATGGTCATGCCGTTCAACCTCTACACGGTGTCGGATTCACTCGCTCCCGTGTCCGCCGAGGGCGTGACCATCGTGCCGAGCTTTAGTTTCGACAACGCACCCAAGCCGCAAGTGATCGTCATTCCCGCACAGGCGGGACGCACGGCCGCTCAGAAGTCATGGCTTCTTACGAACTCCGCCACTGCCGACCTGACCATGTCGGTTTGTACCGGCGCCGAGCTCCTCGCGGGTTATGGATTTCTCGACGGCCAAACCGCTACGACCCACCACTTGTTTCAGCAGAGCATGCAAAAGCAGTATCCCGCGGTGCGCTTCGTCAGTGGCACCCGCTTCGTCGAGAACGGCAAATTCGCCACCGCGGGCGGCCTCACTTCCGGCATCGATCTGGCATTGCACGTCGTCGCCAGATATTACGGAGACGAAGTCGCGCAGGTCACCGCCAACACTCTGGAATATCGCAGCGACCTTTGGAAGAACCCTGAATATGCTCAAGTGAAGCCGGTCGTGGCGTCGAAATGAAGTTGCGCGCCGCGCGAAGCATCTCTCGACCTGCGGTTCGGTTTTGATCGCTGGCGTTATTACGATTGCACCCGCGCGGTCACTCGTTCCGCGTTTATAATGCTCGGCATGTCCGATTCGCCCGCGCAACACATGCAGTGCATGGAAGTCTGGGGCGGCAGCCAGATCGCCTCCAGCGGCGTCGAACTCGGCGGCCTTGACGTCTGGGTGTACAGCAAGCCCTACGGCGCGGCGCAGCGCGGCGGCGACGTCTATTACGTTTCCAGTTGCGCCACCGGACGCATCAGCCGCCTGCTCCTCGCCGACGTTTCCGGCCACGGCCAATCTGTCGCCGCCACCGCCGCCGACCTGCGCACCCTGATGCGCCGCTTCGTCAATCGCCTCGACCAAAAAGAATTCGTGCGCTTGCTCAACGAAAAATTCACCGCGCTTTCGACGAACGGCAGCTTCGCCACCGCCCTCGTCGCCACATTTTTCGAACCGAGCCGCCGCCTCTCCCTCTGCAACGCCGGCCACCCGCGCCCGCTGCTCTATCGCGCCGCCACGAAACAGTGGTCCCTCGTCGGACAAAAAGATCATCCCGAGCGCGCGCCGCTCAGCAACATTCCTCTCGGCATGTTCGATATCGCCGACTACGAACAGCTCGACGTCGAACTCGACCAGGGCGATTGCCTGGTGAAATATACAGACGCGCTGATGGAATCCTGCGACGCCGACGGCCAGATGCTCGGTGAAGCCGGCCTCCTCCGCATCGCCAATCTTCTCGGCGACGTTCCCGCGGAAAATTTGATCGAAACGTTCCTGCACGAAATCAAGCAGCGCTATCCCGAAAATCTCGCAGCCGACGACGTCACCTTGCTCGTCCTTCGCGCCAACGGCCGCCCGCTCGATTTCACCCTGCGCGATAAAGTCGAAGCCTTCGGCCGCTTCCTCAAAACGTTTTTCCGCTCCTTCAATCCGCGCGCCGACCGCGCCCCATTTCCGGACGCGAACCTCGCCAATCTCGCCGGCGCCATCATCCCCTCCCTCGCCCGCCGCTACCGCGCCCCGCGCTAACGCGACGCACACACACCCGCGCCTGATCTCGTGTACCTCGCGCACACGAAATCACCGCCGGCCCAAATTCACAGGGAACAATTCAGGATGGAACTACCAACCACGCATCACTACCGCCGCACCAACCTCTAATTCTCTCGTTCCAATATAAAATCCGGCACCGCCATCAACGCGCGCCGGTACTCCGAATCCGGCACTGCCTCCAGACATTCCTTCGCACGCCGCACATATTCCTTCGCCATCGCCGCCGAACGGTCGAGCGCTCCGGTCTCGCGCACCAGCCCCGTGATTTCCTCCGCGCGCACCGAAACGAAATCCCGCTCCTCAAGCACTTTCGAAACCAGGCGCTTCGCGTCGCCGTGCCCGTTCGCCGTAGCAAGCGCGAAAATCAGCGGCAGCGTCACCTTGCCTTCTTTCAAATCGCTCAGCACCGGCTTGCCCAGTTTTTCCGGCGACGCCGTAAAATCCAGCAAATCGTCCACCAGCTGAAACGCGAGCCCCGCGTTTCGTCCATACTCTGCCAGCGAATCCGCCACCTTCGCGGGCTGCTTGCCCAGCACTGCGCCCAACCGCGAACATCCGCTGAACAGTCCCGCCGTTTTCCGGTACGCCAATTCTGTAGCTTCTGCTTCGGTCAAATCCATCCGCCCCAGCCGCGTCAGCTGCAGCAATTCGCCTTCGACCATGTTCTGCGTCAGGTCGATCAAAATATCCAGCACTTCGAAATTTCGCTCGCGCAACGCCAGCTCAAACGACTGCATGTATAGCCAGTCGCCCGCCAGCACGCTCATGTGATTTCCCCACCGCGCATTCGCGCTCGGCCGCCCGCGCCGCGTGTCCGCGCCGTCGATCACATCATCATGAATTAGCGTCGCGCTGTGGATCATCTCCACTACCGCGCCCAGGCGAATCGCTCCCTCGCCGCGATAACCCGAAGCTCCCGCCGCCAGCAGCAGCAATGCAGGACGTAAACGCTTCCCGCCGCCTTCCCTCAAATATTTGGAAATGTCCGAAACCGGTTGGATTGCCGCATTATTTTGCGCGGCAATTTCCTGCTCCACGAGCGCCAGGTCCTCGCGTATCAGGTCGAAAATCCCTCGTGCGATCGGGACTGCGAACGCCATCCTGTTAGGTTCACCTTGGCAGGGCTGGATTACCGCGCGCCTGGCCTGAAAAACCGTAGAAAATTCGCCGCGGTCGCGGCCGCTACTTCATCGCTGCCCAAGTTTCTCACACTCGCCAGCGTCCGCGCTACCTCCACCACATTGGCCGGCTCGTTGCGTTTTCCGCGCTTTCCCTGCGGCGGCAAAAACGGCGAATCGGTCTCGGTCAATAGGCATTCCAGCGGCAATTCCTTCGCTACGTCCCGCAGATTCTGCATCTTCGGGTAGGTCACATTGGCCGCAAACGACACCATAAATCCCATCTCAATTCCCCGCCGCGCGTCCTCCAGCGTCCCGGTAAAGCAATGCAGCACCCCGCCCAACTTCGTCTGCGCCCACTCCGCTTCCAGCATCGCTAGGCAATCGTCCCACGCATCGCGGCAGTGAATCACAATCGGCAACTGCGCCTGATACGCCAGCTGCATTTGCCGCCGGAACACTCTTTGCTGCAGATCGCGCTCAGGTTCTGGCCAGTGGTAATCGAGCCCAATTTCGCCCCACGCAATCACCTTCGGATTCTTCGCCAACTCCTTAAGCGCCGGAAAATGCTCTTCTCGTGCCTCGGCCGCATGCTGCGGATGAATTCCGATCGTCGCCCAAATTTTAGGAAAGTCCCGGTCGTAATCTTTCGCCACGTCAATGGCCGCGCTCAGGTTATCCGGACCCGATCCTCCGCTGCCGATCGCCAGAATCGCTTCCACACCTTCAGCACGCGCGCGGGCAAGCATCTCCGCGCGGTCCGCGTCGAAATCCACCGACTCCAAATGTGCGTGGGAATCTATGATTTGCATGCGTTCGAATCCATGTCTCGGACTGCCTGAGCGTTGCTTTCGATCCAACTGTGGTTAATTTTCGGAATCTCTGCAGGATGCAGCATCCGCCACGGCGATTCCATGTTCAAATCACGCCGCATCGCCACGGCAGACGCCGCAAATTATTTCACTTTCGAGCCAACCGGAATATCTTCGGCGAACGCGCACAAGACGGGTTTGGTGTCTGGACCCGACGAGGCGGCGAGGATCATGCCGTTCGATTCGATTCCGCGCATCTTGCGCGGGGCGAGGTTGGTGACGACCACCACTTTGCGGCCCACCATTTCTTCCGGTGAATACCACTGTGCAATGCCCGACAAGACTTGGCGAACTTCGTCGCCCATATCGACGAGGAGTTTCAAGAGCTTGTCCGCTTTTTCGACTCGCTCGGCGGATTGGACCCGGCCGACCTTTAGTTCGACCTTCGTAAAGTCGTCGATGGTGATTTTTCCGTCGGCTGCCGGCGCGGCCGCTGGCGCAGCAGCAGCTCCACCGACCGTCGCCGTCACTCCCGTCGGAGCCGCCGGCGCCGCCCCCGAAGGCTTCGGCACATCCGCTTCGGTCGCCCCTGCATTCGTGTTTCCCGGATTTCGTATCTCGTTTTCCATGGCTTCGATTTTCTCCAGAATTTCTTTCTTGTCCGCTCGCGGAAACACCGCTTCCACTTTTCCGATTTTCGTTCCCGCCTTCAATCCGCCCCACTGCACCTTGTCGATCCGCACATCTTCGATCCGTCCGGACTGTCCCAGTTGTTCCCAGATTTTTTGCGTGGCTTCCGGGATCACCGGATGCGCGAATACCGCCAGCAGCCGCACCGACTCCGCTACCTCATACAGAATCTGGTCCAGCCGTACTTTCTGGTGCGGATCATCCGCCAGCGTCCACGGCTTTTGCATCGCCAGAAATTTGTCGGCCGTCGCCACCAGCGCCCAGATCTCGCCCACCACATCCGAAAATTCGAATTTGTTGTATCCGCTTCGGATGATGCTGTGAAACGCGCCCGACCCGATCGCGTTCAGCTTTCCGGGCATCGGAACTTCTTCCGGAATCACGCCGCCGCAGTAATTCGCGATCATGGTCAGCGTGCGGTTGCACAAATTTCCCAGCCCATTCGCCAGGTCCGCGTTGTAACGAGTGATCAGCGCGTCTTTCGAAAAATTTCCGTCCTGCCCGAACACCACTTCCCGCAGCAAGTAGTACCGCAGCGCGTCGTTTCCCAGCGCCTTCACGATCGGCTCCGGATACGCCACGTTGCCCTTCGACTTGCTCATCTTTTCCTGCTCGAACAGCAGCCATCCGTGCGCGAAAATCTTTTCCGGCAGCGGCAGCTCCGCAGCCATCAGAAACGCCGGCCAATACACAGCATGGAACCGGATGATTTCCTTGCCGATCATGTGCAGATTTGCCGGCCAGAATTTCTCAAACTTCGCTTTTGCCGCCGGATCGCTCGACGCATATCCAATCCCGGTCATGTAGCTGGTCAGCGCGTCGTACCACACGTAAAACACATGGTCGGGATCGTCCGGCCACGGAATTCCCCACTTGATCGATTGCCGGCTGATCGATAAATCCTTCAGCCCGCTTTCCACAAAAGCACGCACTTCGTTCATCCTGAATTCCGGCTGCACGAATTCAGGATGTTCCTTGTACAGCTTCAGCAGCTTGTCGCCATACGCCGAAAGCCGGAAAAAATAATTCTCTTCCGAAATCAATTCCGCCGGACGTCCGCACGTCGGACAATTCGCCGGTTCCGGCGTATCGCTCACATACGCGTTGTCGTAAATGCAGTACCGCCCTTCGTACCGCCGCTTGTAGATCGCATCCGGCGATTTCTCCATCGTCCGCCGCACCAGCGTCTGCACCGCTCGCGCGTGGTCGTCCGACGTCGTTCGCACGAAATCCGTGATCGAAATTCCCAGCAGCCTCCACAGATCGCGAAAAATCCTTTCGTTCGCATCCACCAGTTGCTGCGGCGTCACGCCTTTTGCTTCCGCTGCGCGCTCGATGTTTACGCCGTGCTCGTCCGTGCCGGTCAGGTACGCCACGTCGTATCCGCACATCCGCTTGTACCGCGCGATCACGTCGCACACGATCGTCGTATACGCAGACCCCACGTGCGGCCGCGAATTCGCGTAGTAAATCGGCGTGGTCAGATAATATTTTTCTTTCGTTTCCGTCATCGATTCCTGGTCGCTCTCTTAGGCCGTCTTCACTTTTTCGAATCGCTTCTGAAATTCAAACGCCGCCGCCGCAAGCACCGTCTTCAGCGGCACGCCCTGCTTTTCCGCAATCGCCCGGCAATCTTCATATTCCGGCGCCGCATTCACCACGGCATCCCCGAGCTTCGACACTTTCATCCGCACGTCGCCGTACTCGGTCGTCACTCGCACGAATTCCCGCGCCAACGTTTTCCGCTGCGCTTCGTGCGTCCTCACTCCGATCGTCGTCGTCTCGCGGAACAGCAAATCCATCATCCGTGCCGCATTCGACGGTTCGCACAAAATCGTCACCAGCATTCCCGGACGGTTCTTCTTCATCTGCACCGCGCTCGAAAACACATCCAGCGCCCCGCACTCCAGCGCCTTATCCACCAGGTATCCGTACACCTGCGGATTCATATCGTCCAGATTCGCCTCGATCACGCTTACCGGCAAATCCCAACCGAGTCCCGCGCTGCCCTGCTCATCCGCAACCGCGCTTGTTCCTTCGCGATCGCCAATCAGAATGCGCAGCACGTTTGCTTTTTCCGCCAGCTGAGCCGTCCCCGCCCCGTATCCTACCGCCCGCATCGTCATCGCCGGAATTTCCGCGTAACGAGTTGAAAGCGTTGAAGCGATCGCCGCTCCGGTCGGCGTCACCAGTTCTTTCTGCACTCCGCTGGTGTGTACCGGCACTCCGCGCAACAGTTCCACAGTCGCCGGAGCCGGCACCGGAATCACTCCGTGAGCCGTCTTCACCTGTCCGCCACCCACATCCATCGAAGAGCACGCAAACTCATCGATCCCGAGCAGCTCGAATCCAACGCACGCGCCCACAATGTCCACAATCGAATCCACCGCGCCCACTTCGTGGAAATGCACTTTCTCCACCGGCATGTTGTGGACTTTTGCTTCCGCTTCCGCCAGTCGCGTGAAAATCGCCCGCGCTCGTTCTGCAGCGCGCGGCGCCAGTTCCGCTTTTTCGATCCGCCCCAAAATGATCGAAAGTCCGCGATGATGATGCCCTTCTTCTGTCGCTACCTTCACATGCGTGGCCGATATCGCCCCGCGCATCACCTTCTCCGCCGAAATCGACCACCCTTCAAGCCCTAGCCGCCTCAATTCCCCTTCGATCGCCCCAAGCTCCGCCCCCGCATCGACCAATGCCCCCAGCACCATGTCGCCGCTAATCCCCGAGAAACAATCGAAATACGCCGTTCGCCTTCGCTTCATCATCTCCACTTCACTCCAAACACTCCACTTCGCTTCAAACCTTTTAGATGCTTCGACGATTCACTCAGCCGAACCCACACGCAGACCTGCCAAAAATGCGGAAATCGATACTAGTCCGCGCCCCAACCCCTGTCAAACCACCACCGCAGCTCATTGTCCCGCGTGCCGGCCGCACTCCGACCGATCCGTCTTCTCGACGAAAAGACCGACACCGTGGATTAGACGCTTGCGCCTGATGGTGTGTCAGGCTTTAGCCTGACAGCCTTTAGCTACTGCCGAAACGCCCAGCCGCCTACAACGACCCAGCCCTAGAGTTTTTCAACGACCCACCCCACTTCCCCCTTGAATTTCGTTTACTCTTATGCTATCATTACACACGATAACATCTAAACGACAAAAGGAGGCCCAATGCCCACCACAACCGAAACCACAACAAACACCCCGCAACTCCGCGTAGCCTCCTTCCAAATCCCGCCGTCATCGCACCGCTCAAAACCCACTCCAAACTTATTAGAAACACGCCTAAGTCACAGAAAACAATCACCCGCACCCCGGTCTAAACGTAACAACAGTTACGATTAGAAATTTCCCGAAAATTCCGCGTGCTCCTCGCATCCCCTACGCAACTTCACGTACCCCCACCCACTTTGACGGGATGGCGGATAGGGGCGAGAAAAAGGGACCACCTGAGCCCTTTGCTTCCCGCAAAAGTCTCGTCGATTGATATTTTGTCCCGTTGTCGATGAACTTGAGCTGGATCGCGTAAGTATCGCTAACGCGTCCTGAATACACGCTTGGTTATTTCGCGATCGGATCTGGTGCGGAGCCATAGTGCTCGTCAAGTTCCTCTGCGATGCCTCGCAGTCTGCTGAAGAATCCTTGAAGCGCTTCTGCGAAGATGACGGCGCCTTTTTCGGAAGCAATCTCCGATGATTGTTTCTCGAAGAACTTCTTCAGTTCTTTCAAAGGAAAAGAAATATCTTCGTAAAGATATTCAACCGTGTCGTACGTTCCGATCGCCATGCCTCGCTTTTTCAACTCAGTTTCGAAGCTGTCCAGACATGTTTGCAGCTGACCCACTCCCCATTTGCCCATGTTCGCAGCCGTCTCCGCTCTCAAGCCTTCGAAGATTTTCTCGAACGCATGGGAGGCCAGGCGAAATGCCTCTACCAACTTTAAGTCGCGAAACTGTGCTCTATGCTGCTCCTCTGTTCCCTCAAATAGTTGACCACCTCAGTCAAAATATTCTCGGTTTGTACTCGCTGCTCACCGATGAAGGCCCGCACTGGCACGTGCTGAAAAATATCGCCGTCCCTCGACGGATATGACATCGGGTCGAAACCATCTTTGCTAAGCGACACGCGAACGATACCTTGAGTCGATAGCATCCCGCCTTTCATTCTGAGTTCCGTGGGATGTCCCACACTTGCATTTCGAGCGTAGCGAATTTTCTTCAACTCCGTATTCTCGGGGCTTGGCCTCGAAGGCCACAACACCTTGCAGAGATGCGTGAGGGCGTCTTACTGAATATAAAGAGCCTGCATCGCGCCATACACCTTCAAGTAACGCTCACCGATGTCTTCGGGGAAGTCGTGGTCGAGGTACGAACTCAAAGCCCAATCGACGTCGCCGATGATGTCGGTCGCCATCCACAGTTGATAGCAGACAAATTCATCCGCCATCAGCTGCTCGCTATTCCTAATAATTCGGTCCGGCGGGAGGGCGGCATCGAATACGTAAGTCCTGATCAGCGCCGTCACCGAGCGAATGGATTCGGCGGTTGGAAGACTCCAGTTAGGTGAGCGAGATTCTGCCAGTGTCGCGGGTGAGGCAGTCGGTCACCTCGACGAATTGAAGTTGCGTATGGATGCGAAACGTCTATTGATTTTGCGATTCGCGACACTTCGATTCGTGACAGCAGTGGCTGAACTTGGCTTCGGAAAACGGTCTCGGTGAGCCAATCGGGCTGAGAATCGGGATTCCAACTGCGCTCAGCGCGGCGCTGATTAGATTGGCTGGCTCCCCTTCGAGCTTGGGCGATTGCGCTATGTGTGTTGGCGCGACCGAGTTTCGCAACTTCGATCATTCTCGTCTGATTAACAGCGACGGCGCATTCTCGACAAGTTCCGCTCGTCGAGCGTTTCAGAGAGTTTCCGCAGATGCGGCAAACGCGCGTTAGTCGGACGATAGTGGGTTCCGGACCTAACCCATCGCCGCCTTTTGAAACACTGCGATAACTTTGTGTAAGCCTCGCCGCCGGGACGACGGTTCGGGACGGTTTTGGCAGCTTTGACCACAAGGCGCGCGATATCCACTCGGCTACGGGTGAGACGGCTGCCCTCCACATGTTGGCACTCACTGAAAGCTGTGCCGCAAAACCAGACATCAGCCTGCAATTTCCGTCACGCTGTTCAAAGAACCAGCTGCGGCTCAACGGTCGCTTCGTAAGCCAGTCGAGCACGTACGCATCCACCTCGGGTCGAGCAGCCTCCATCAAATCGCAAGCAAAGCTGTCGCGTGCGCGACTGTCGAAGTGCAGAACGCCGATGCCTGGATCAAGACCGAGTGCCGCGAGTGCAAGCCGAGATTCGGACTCAAGCATCGCGTATAGGTAATTCAACATCGCGTTCGGTGGGTTGGCGGCCAGCCGAGGCGATCCCGTCAGTGGCGAACTGCGCTGTTCCAAATCGTCGCCAATGATTTGGTACCCGCCAGAGTTCGCGCGACGGAAACTGAATTGGCAGGTCGCGCCAAGCGAGCCAGTAAGCGTTCGCCGCACGAGCTTCAAGTTCGCGGACTATTTCGACAGTAGTCGCATGATTCAACGCAGCGATCATTTGACGGATTACTTCGGCGGCAGCCTCATTACAAAGCTTCGTGCGCGCGACGCTTTCCTGTCCGACAAGCTTTCGGCGGATCAATTCGCGGGCGATTGTCAACGCGAGGCCGGAGTGGGCCGCCATCGATTGAGCGCGGCGGAGTCGGGCATCCGACGGATAGTACGGGGCCCTGTCGTGAGCACAGAGCCGTCACGTTCAAGCATGACGAATGCTGCGTCCTGATCCGCGAGCCAACGAAGCGCGGAAAGTGAAATAAAACCGTCCGAACCAATCAGCACGAGTCGCCGCAAGCCGTGCCCGACTCTCGCAAGCCGCGCTTTCCGACGGTCCCCCGCGATGCCGTCCTCGATGGTCAAATGTCCGCGATCAATCTGGATTCGAATTCCGTATCCAAATAGTGTCAGGACGCCTTGTTGGGGAACGATGTGTACGACTGATTTGCTGCAGGGCGGAACTTCAGATACGTTCTTGCGAGCTGCCATGAAGCCATTCCTCCATCGGTGGTCAGGGCTTGTCGTCTGCTTCGAACAGACGGCAGGCCCGTTTGTTTTGTGTCTAGTTCCATTTTACCACCGTGATCGCGCGCTTGTCCCTTCGTGTGTAGTGCAATTGGAACTCAACTAATCGGGTGGGAAACGCGTAGAATGCCGTCGTGCCAAACGCAAGATCATTGCCCCGAGCGTTCGGCAGTTCACGAAAACCGAAGAACAGAGTTTTGAACGGTTCGGCTGCACGTTAAGAGAGAAAAGCGGAGTCGTCTACGTCGACTGGCGAGGTAGCGACTTAAAACGCGTCAAGGACGCAGAGATTTTTCTGCAACTCGTCCTTCTCCAAAACGATTCGGGCCTAATGGTTTTTCTCGCAGGCGAAATCTCCCCGATTGGCCCATTACCACGCTACTTCTACTTTCCATTTGATTTGGCAAAACAAGAGCACCGCAAGTATCTCAGTCAGTTTGCAAATAGCGGGAAAATCAAACTCCGCTTTTTTTCGGGTACAAAGACGCTGGACC
>CAVRAM010000006.1:0-837872 GCA_963719065.1 uncultured Acidobacteriota bacterium
TCGGCTGGTTTATCGCCTTGCTCTGGGCCGCTGCATCCGAGCACCGCGTCACCGCCGTTCTGGTTCCCGCCGGGGTTCCCATGGCAGTTACCGTGACTCCGCGATGCCGTTGTGGCGCCCCCGAACCGGTCGGCGCTCAATATTGCTGGTCCTGCGGCCGCCATCTCTAGCCCTCAGCGAACCGCGCACCCCGTCGCGCCGTGAGCGGCTTTCGCAACGCCGCTCACAACACGCGGAACAATTTCCCGCCGCCGCGCTACCAAAATTCAAATTTGAAATCCTCGCGCCTCGCCGTCACACGGTAGAATGTTCACCTGGAATCCACCGCATCACGCTGGGAGGCTTGATTCGTGTCCGAACAACTCCGCGAGGAATTCAACCGCTGGGCAGACGCCGGGAAAGGCGAGTCCATGGAGCACGACCACTGGCCGATCACTCGCCCCGCGCTCGAGCAGATGGGCATCACCGCCACCGCCAATATTCTTGATGTTGGTTGCGGCGCCGGATGGCTCTCCCGCATTCTTGCGAAGCAGGTTCCCGACGGCCGCGTCGTCGGCATGGACATCTCCGACGAAATGATTCACCGCGCCCGCGAATCCAGCGTCGCCTTTGAAAATCTCGCTTTCATCGTCGGCGGCGTCGACGAAATTCCATGGGAGTCTAATTTTTTCTCGCACGCCATCTCGATTGAGTCTTCGTATTACTGGCCCGATCCCGCCAAGGGCATCCGCGAAGTCTTTCGCGTCCTCGCAGACTCCGGCTCCTTCTGGATCGTCATCAATTTCTATCGCGATAATCCGCACTGCCATCAGTGGGCCGAAAAGCTCGCCATCCCCACGCATCTTCTCTCGGCCGCCGAATGGTCCGGGCTTTTCCGTGACGCCGGATTCAAAAATGTCGCCCACCAATTCATCCCCGATCCCACTCCCAATCCCGAGGTTTACACGGGTCGGTGGTTCCGCGACGCCAAGCAACTCGCCGAATTTCGCGCCATCGGTGCCTTGCTCGTCCACGGCGCAAAATAGTTTTTCGCTCCACGTGCCTGCGCAGGCCGCGCGTGTCGCATCGAACCGGCGGACCGCGCTAACTCGCTTTACTCAAATTTCTGCTGGCATTTTTTGCATCCGCGCTCCATCCTTTTCATCAAAGCTCTATCGCGTCCGCGCCGAATTCCGAAAAGCGTTCGGCGGACAATTCTCAACTCAACTGGGGAATTTTCAAATGGATGAAGTACAGACTTTCAGCAAAACCGAGCGCATTTTATGGATTTCGGGAATTCTGCTGTTCGTCGGAATTCTCGTCATGTTTCTGATGGCGCCCGCCTGGACCCAGCATCCAACCGTGAAGCACGCCGCTTCCATGGAATCCATGGATGGAATGGATATGTCCGGCATGGCGGACATGCCCGGCATGCCGCACGACGCCGCGCCGGAAACTCCCGAGCAGCAGAAAAAATACGCCGCCGACAAGCGCGAAAGCGAATTCAACCATCACCTCGCTGGTGTTCTCGTCATCCTCGCCGGACTTTTCTTCCTCGCGCAGGCGCCGCTGATTTCTCGCTGGCCTGCCGTCCGCTACGCGTGGCCGCTGTGTTTTCTGATCGGTGGATTTTTCCTATTGCTCGTCAGCGACACCGAAATTTGGCCCTTCGGCTACCAGAGTTTTATCTACGCCGTCACCCACGATCCTGAAGACGCTCAGCACAAAACCTTCGCGCTCATTCTTCTCATCATCGGCGCGATCGAAATGCTTCGCGCCAGCGGACGCCTGCGAGCCGCGTGGAGCGCCTGGGTGTTTCCCGTCGTCGGCGTCGTCGGTTCCGTCATGCTGTTGTTCCACCATCACGGCGGCATGCACGGCCCCAGCGCCATGGCCACCATGGAAACCGTCCAGCATCAGCACCTCGGCTTCGCCGCCGTAGGCTTCGGCGCCGCCCTTTCCAAAGGCCTCTCCGAAACCAAATTTTCCTGGAGCTCCTTCCTGAATAAAGTCTGGCCCATCTTCCTCATCTTCCTCGGCATCCTCCTCGTCCTCTACCACGAGTAGCCTGGCTCCTCGTTTGACGGGATGGCGTATAGGGCCGCAAAAAAGGGACCACCGTCACCTCGCTTCTTCACTTTTCACCATTAAATTTCAAAACTAGAAGTTCGGGAGATCGGTGACGCAAAAAGCACTTGTCCGGTTACCGCGTTTACCAGGACTCGGCATCAACCCAAGCAAACGACAAAGAGATTTCGGCTACGCTCAGTTCATGAGCGAAGCTGCGATGTGGTGCCACGTACCGGTATGAACGAGCCAGCCCAGCAGGCTCGAATCTCCGAAGGCAATGAAGGCACCGCCGACGACAAACGCCGGATGTATTCTCTTCGTTCGCCAAGCGTCGTAGGCTATGCAGGCATAGAGCAATAAGAGATCGAGAGCGAACAAGCCTCCGGGTCCTCCGCTTCCCAAAAACGCGAGCCGGGGAGAAAGTCGCTCGAATGGAATTCGAACTACGCCGGGTGAAATCATGCTTAAGGTCGCGAGCAGCATCAGGCGCCGATGCGCTTCGCGATTCTTCCGCAGCAGAATCGCTGACGCTACAAGTCCGCCAAACACATACAGATCAAACAACAGGAAGCCGAAGAATTCAGGAGCCGGCGGGCCAAACGCAGGCGGGGCGTGCAAATTGTTGCGTAGAAATCGCAACGCCGTAAAGGTCCCAACGACCACGATGATTCCTGCGAGGGTAGCGCCCGCGATTCCAAGCCGGCGGTGGATGGCGACGCGGTGCCTCGCGATGAGCGAGACTTGAACGAAGAAAAGAACGAACCACGAAGTCATCAATGCGCCGTGCAGTTGCAGCAAGCCGGGCAAGGGCTTGGTTCGCAACCAGTGTCGCAGATAGTAAGAAGGCGCGAAGCCGCAGAACACGATCGAGAAGCCCACCAACCCTGCGACAACCCAAAAGGCGTGAGACGGCGCTCGCGAGGCTGCACCGTGCGGTCTGATCTCTGTTTGGCGCACAGCGCTACCCGGCAGCATTTTCACCTCCATACGAACGGTCCGCCACGATGCACTTCGTCTTTTTGTTGCAGCCGGAGGGCCCCGGCCTTCCCATCCCGCGATACTAGCGAATCTGAATCGGAAAATGTTCCAACGGCTGGTTGGTCGCCTTACGGGACATCTGAATCCGCGCCGATTTCTCGCATCGGTAAAAGCGCTGACGATTGGATGCATCGAAACAAGTTTTTCACTTAGGTTCGCCGAGTAGCTTTTCAACCGCGCGTGCCACCGCGTCGAATCCCTCACTTTGGTTTGGCGCGGGCTGCAGCCTACCTTCGCGGTCGATCAGAAAAATCGCCGGATACTTTGCGATGTCCCGGTAAAAGGCGGGTACGCCTGGCGCGATTGTCAGAAGCGGATATGTAACCGGAACTTGCTTCAGGAATGATTGCTGCGTCTCAATCGACTCGTCAGAAATACCCAGTACAACAAGTCCGTCGACTTTTCGGGATTGATAGAGTTTGTCCAGTTGAGGCATCTCGTTGCGGCACGGTTCGCACCACGTCGCCCAGATGTTTACCAGCACGACGTTGCCTTTGTAGTCTGCCAACCTCTGCGGTCTACCTTCAATGTCCAGAGTATCGAACATCGGAGCCGGTACGTCGTGCATTGCCATATTTCGCGACTGCTTCGAGCGGGCAAGGCCGTCCATCGCGGGCTTGGCGAGCAATAGTAGGGAAAGCGCCGCGATTCCCAAACCGACTTTCCCTGAAATAGAGAGTAAGCCCCGGCGTCGATCCTTCAGAGCGAATATGAGAGTTACAAGGAACGGGACCGGCAAAACAAGACTGGAAACCAACAGTCGAAATCGCCAGTTGTTTTCGGGGTGCGGACTCAATGCGAGCAGAATCTGGATGACGATGACGTTCAATACCAACGCGAGCGGTAGCGAAAGAATTCCTAAAAGTAGAACGCGATATTTTGTCACATTCTGCACGTTGTCCCCCGCGCGGACGCGAACCACCTTGCTTAGGCTTGGGCCTTTAGCGGCAAGTTGAACGAGGCAATTTATACCATTAACCCAGCGAGTGCCCCCGCTTACCTTAGCCGTGCCTTTCGCAAACGACCACGTGTCGCCGACGCTCAACGCCTGATAAGTCGCGTTACCGGACAAGATGGATTCAGATGTCCGGTTACGGCGTTAATCAGGACTTGAAGCGGCCTGCCGTCCACTTGGTTGACTTGGCTGGTACCCCCACCTAACATAAGCGCGAAATGCCTAATTCGAAACCACCTGTCGGCCGTACCCTTTCGCACTATCGCATCCTCGAAAAACTGGGAGGCGGCGGGATGGGCGTGGTTTACAAAGCCGAAGACCTCAAGCTGGAGCGCTCCGTCGCGCTGAAGTTTTTGCCGGAAACGGTGGCGCGCGATCCGCAGGCGCTCGCCCGCTTCCAACGCGAAGCCAAAGCCACCTCGGCGCTGAACCACCCCAATATCTGCACGATCTACGAAATCGACGATCAGGGCGGCGAAGCCTTCATCGCCATGGAGTTTCTGGACGGTCACACGCTGAAGCACCGCATCCTTGCCGGCGCTCTCCCAATCGACGAAGTGGTGGGCATCGGAGTCCAGGTCGCCAGCGCTCTCGATGCGGCTCACTCCAAAGGCATCATTCATCGCGACATCAAGCCCGCGAACATTTTCTGCACGCGCGCGGGGCAAACCAAGGTGCTCGATTTCGGCCTCGCGAAAATCCTGGCGCTCGATCGAGTGGGTCAGGGAGCTGCGGTTTCGGCCCTTCCCACCCAGACCGCCGATGAGCTGCTCAGCAGTCCCGGCTCGGCGGTGGGGACGGTCCTCTATATGTCGCCCGAGCAGGCCATGGGCGAAGACCTTGACGCGCGCACCGATCTGTTTTCGTTCGGCGTGGTGCTCTACGAAATGGCCACCGGCGCGTTGCCGTTCGCAGGCTCCACGTCCGCCGCCATTTTCGACGGCATCCTGCACAAGCCGCCGGTGGCGCCCGTGCGGCTCAATCCGAAGTTGCCGGCGGAGCTCGATCGGATCATCCACAAGGCGCTCGAAAAAGACCGGAACCTGCGTTACCAGAGCGCCGCCGAAATTCGCGCCGATCTGCAGCGGCTCAAACGCGACTCGCAGTTGGGCTCGAGTGCCGTGGCTGTCGCTGTTTCCGGCGATTGGCGCAGCGCGACCGCCGATTTGAAATCCACTCCTCTCGCTCCTAGATACTTGCTCGCACTCGCCGGACTGTTCGCCGTGATCGTGGCCGCAGCGGGGTTCTACTGGCATAAGGACCGGTCATCCGGCGCAAAGAAGGATCCGACGGCGCCGGCCGCGCTTGTTGCGATTCCATTTACCACGCTGAAGGGACAAGAAGTGATGCCGGCATTTTCTCCCGACGGCAATCAAATCGCGTTCGCGTGGGACGGCGGAAACAGCGACGCCGAAAGTCCGTTCGATCTCTACGTCAAGGTTGTCGGAACCGAAAATATGTCCCGGCTCACTTTCAAGCCGGCCATTTGGCTGGCTGCGGCTTGGTCGCCCGATGGACGTACGATCGCTTTCGCGCGAAAAACGGCGAGCGAATCGGGGATTTATGAGGTGTCCGCCATTGGCGGCCCGGAACGAAAACTGGCAGCGGCAATGTTTAACTATGTGCCGATGATGTCGGTGAGCTGGTCAGCCGACGGCAAGACGCTCGCGTTTTCCGATCATTCCCCCGGCATTCTGCGAGTCCATTTCCTGGCGGTGGATACCGGAGCGATCACGGACCCACCCAATCCGGCAGAGTGCCAAATCGCCGCCTATCCCGTGATTTCTCCCAACGCTCCCCTGGTCGCCTTCCTTTGCGGGCCGGTCGGCGTCTTCATGCCTTCCATCGTTGGAATGGACGGCACGGGATTTCGCCCGGTCACGCGTGACGCCGCCGATCCGCAGGACCTTGCGTGGACCGCGGATGGCAAGCGCATCGTGACTTCGAACGACCGCACGCACCAGCTATCGGAAATCGATGTTGCGACTGGAAAGATCGCGACTCTTGCGTTTGCCTCGGATGCCAGCCAGCCCGCGGTTTCGCTTCGCGGCGACCGGCTCGCCTACACACGCAGTTTGCCAAACATCAATATCTGGGGCACCAGCCTGGCGGCGGCCAATCGGGATGAGCATCGATTGCTGGTGTCCTCCACGCGCACGCAGGTCTCTCCGGACATCTCGCCCGATGGAAAAAGAATTGTCTTTGGGTCGGATCGAAGCGGCACGAGCGAAATCTGGGTGTCCGATATCGACGGCAACAACGCAGTTCAGATGACGCACTTCGGAACCGCGTTGACGGGCTCGCCGCGATGGTCGCCCGACGGTCGCCTGATTGCGTTCGATTCGCGCGCGGACGGACAAGTGGCCATCTATCTGGTGGACCCGGACAAAGGACTCCCGCGCAAACTATCGGAAAAGGTAAACGGCTACAACATGCCCACGTGGTCGCGCGACGGCAACTCGCTCTATGTCGGCGATTATACCGATAGCCAAATCTATAAGGTGCCGCTGCAAGGTGGAGATCCCAAGCTCGTCCCGACGCAACCGGGCATCCTCGGAAATGTGCAGGAGTCGCCGGACGGGAAGTGGCTCTATTTTTCGAAGGGCGATTACCCAACCGAGATCCGCGTGGTTCCCAGCGGCGGAGGCGATGACCGGCCCGTGGAAGGCATGCCTAAAGTGCCGAACATGAATGACTGGGCGTTGACGGCCGACGGCATCTATTTCGTGGACCGGCGGGCGCAACCTGTTTCCATCGGCTATTTCGAGTTCGCCACAATGAAGACCCGCCGAATCGTCTCGTTGAATAAGCCGCCCACCGATTGGGGAGGCTTGTGTCTCTCCCCGGACGGAAAATGGCTCGCTTACACGCAAGTGGACGACACGCCGAGCGACATCATGCTCGTGGAGCACTTCCATTAGTTGAATTAATAACTTCGACTCTTCGTCCAGACAATGGCCAGGTCCTGGTTAGTCGCCTAATCGGAAACTAGGAATTTACGCTCCGTTAACGGCGTTCATCAGGAGCTTGGGCCAGCCTAGGAATGCCTGTTATCAAATTCCGCGATCACTTTGCTCCCTGCATCGCAGCCCGCGTTGAAGAACGCCTCTCTGGATGAATCAGCGTCGTGATACCAAACTTTTTCGAGGGTGATCTTGACATTCTTTGACGGAGGCGTCTCCGCATTCCTAGGGTCTCCAGTAGTCCGAGAATGAAGGGCTCAGGCCAACGAACATTCAATTCGTGCAAAGCCTCTTTTTCGCCGACGCAATCCTCGACCTCGAAAGAATTTGCCGCCTGGATTGTTACTCGAACTCTCGCAAATTGCGATTTCGTACCTCGGATGCATTCGCCGCTTACCGTGATCGGCACCTTTCGGTCGGTCGGTCCGTCATCCCAAAGCGCAAGATAATCCTTCATCGCTCGGTACCTCCCGTTTCCTCCAGGATTTTATCGAAAGCTCCAAGATCGTAAAGCAATAATGGGCTCAGTGCCTGATGAGTCGAGTTACCTGACAAGTGGATCCGGCAGTTTGGAGACTCCGACAAGGTTGGCGAGATTATGCCAAAGGCGAGCGTGAGGCAGCCGGTCCCGTCGGCGAATCGAAGTTGCATACGGGTGCGAAACGTCAATGGCTTTGGCGATTCGGGACACTTCGATCCGCGATAACAACGGTTGAATTTGACTTCGGAAAACGGCCTCGCTGAGCCACTCCGGTTGAGAGTCGGGATTCCAATTGCTTAAAGCCCGGCGTTGCCTGATCTGAACCAGGTTTGACTCATCGCAAACCCCTGTCTATACTCGCCTCATTCGCGCAGGCGAATCGTTCCGATGGGCATTCTCGACAACCGCTTCGAACGCAGCTACGTCCTCTCCACCGTTGATTACGTCTTCAACTGGGCGCGCAAAAGCGCCATCTGGCCGCTCACCTTCGGACTCGCGTGCTGCGCCATCGAAATGATCGCCTCCAGCACTTCGCGGTTTGACATTGCCCGTTTCGGCGCCGAAGTCTTCCGCCCCTCGCCCCGCCAGGCCGACCTGATGATCGTCGCCGGCACCGTCACTTTGAAGATGTCGCCCGTCCTCAAGCGCGTATGGGACCAGATGCCCGAACCCAAGTGGTGCATCTCCATGGGCGCCTGCTCCAGCGTCGGCGGCCCGTTCAACGTGTACTCGGTTCTTCAGGGTGTGGACCGCATCGTCCCCGTGGACGTCTACGTCATCGGATGCCCGCCCCGCCCCGAAGCCCTGTTTTACGCGTTACTGAAGCTGCAAGACAAAATCGATCAGATGACGCTCGCCAAGCGTCCCACCGCAATTCGCCTGAATCCCGGCATGGTGGACAATTTCAAGCAAGGCGTGATGGTCGCCCAATCGCCGCAGCCGCTCTAGCCGCCGCACCCAACGCTAACCAACGGAGGATCAACCCACATGCCCTTTATGCGCGCCGCAAGAGTCGCCGAACTTCCCCCCGGCACCATCCGCGAATTCCAGCTCGATGGCACCACCATCGCCCTCGCCAACGTCGAAGGTAAGTTCCGTGCAATCAACAACACCTGCCTGCACCGCGGCGGTCCGCTCGGCGAAGGCGAGCTCGAAGGCTCCGCCGTCGTATGCCCATGGCACGGCTGGAAATACGACGTGACCACCGGCAAGCTCCTCACCAACCCGGCCGTTGCCGTGGCCTGCTACCCGGTCGAGGTCCGTGGCGAAGACGTCTTCGTAGATATAGGAAAATAAACCGCTTAACCTACACTGTTTTGCCGATGCCCTCACCCCCGGCCCCTTGCTAAAATTTTGCTTCATTAATTTCGCAAATTTTCGCCTCTTCCGTGTATAGTTCGCCCGTCACTTTTTCGAACGAATGACGCAACCGCCCACAAAACCAAAGCGTTGGCTCCTCGCCGTTGACCCGCGCGTTTACCACTGGGATACCCTGTTCGTGAAGGGCAAGGAAATGTGGCGCCATGCCGGCCACCGCCCAGACGCTCTTCGCCAGATCAAACTGGTCCAAAAGGGCGATCGCGCCATCGCTTATCACGGCAAGCCTGAGCACGCGCTTTACGCTCTCGCCGAAGTCAGCCGCGACCCGTATCCCGATCCGCACGAGAACGACACCAAGAAAATGGTCATGGACCTTCGCGCCATCGAGCGCCTGCCTCGCCAGGTCACTCTCGCCGAGCTGCGCGAAAATAAAGTCCTGCGCAAAATCAAGTTCCTGAAAAATACGCGCATGACCATCTGCCCTCTCACCGAAGAGGAATACTCGGAAATTCTTCGCATGGCCGGCATCGTCGCCTCGCCCGGCATTCCTCTGCCGTAATCTTTCGCGCCGTTGTCACGTCGCCGTCCTGACGCGCAAATCCTCTGCACTGCAGTAAAATGGATTCGTGCCCGAACTTCCTGAAGTCGAAACTGTCGCGCGCGGATTGCGTCTCGCTCTGCCCGGCCGCCGCATTCTCAGCGTTCGCCTCAGCACGAAAACCAGTTTCATCCACGATCCTTCGGCGCTCGAACTTCATCTTCCCGGCAGCCGTGTTTCCGCCGTTCGCCGTCACGGAAAACTTTTGCTCGTCGATCTCGACGCACGGGACACCGAATCCGAAAAGCTTTCGCTGCAGATTCATCTCGGCATGACCGGACAAATCGTCGTCGGTTCGCCCGATCTTCCCGTCGCCGCGCACACCCACGTGTTTCTCTCGCTCGATGACGGTAGGGAACTGCGCTACACAGACGTTCGCCGCTTCGGCAAAATGCGCATCCTTCCCAGCGCGGGCTCGCCCGGCATGGCCGCGAAACTCGGCATCGATTCGCTTTCGATCACCGCCGCCGAATTTCGCGAACGAATACACTCCCGCCGCTCGCGCATCAAAGCGCTTTTGCTGAATCAAAGTGTCTTAAGTGGAATGGGAAACATTTACACCGACGAAAGTCTGTGGCGCGCGAAAATCAATCCCCGCCGGCTCGGCGCAAACCTGAAGCCCGACGAACTCGCGCGCCTCTATAAAGAAGTCCGCTCTGTTCTCAACGAAGCGATCAAACGAAAGGGCTCCTCGGTCTCTGACTACGTGGACGTTGACGGCAATCGCGGCGACTTTCAATCCCGCCATCGCGTGTATCAGCGCAAAGGCAAGCCGTGCTTCCGCTGCGGCACAAAAATCAAGCACGCCACAGTCGCCGGCCGCAGCACGTTTTACTGTCCGCGTTGCCAGCGCGATCCTCGCTGACCGCACGCTTCTCGAATTCAGCCGTCATCCCGTTTTACGTCGCAGCCTGCGCCTTCGGCGCTCTCGCGTAGAAGTAAATCAAAATCGCGCCCAGCAGCGTAAATGTGCCCGCATACAAAAATCCAGCATTCGCGCTCACTCGCGACCAGAGCGCGCCCACCACGACGCTCGAAATCAAATCTCCAATTCCATTCACCGTCGCCAGCACTCCGAATCCCGACCCGCGCGATTTCGCCGGCAACAATTCCGCCGCCAGCGATTTTTCTACCGACGCCTGCACCGCGCCGTGCATTCCCGCCAGCGCAAATAAAATCCCCAGCACCGTCAACGTTGGCGGTTCAAAAATAAATCCCGCAAACGTGATCGTCGCCAGCAGATATCCTGCGGCCAGCAAACCGCGTTTACCCACGCGATCCGCCAGCACTCCCGCCGGATACGACGCCAGCGCGTTCACAAAATTGTGCAGCGTGTAGAGCCCCACTGCGATCGCCGCCGCTCGGGCAAATCCATAGTGCGCCGTCAAAATCTGCGTCGCCCGCAAAATCAGCAGCGTCGGCGCAAAATCTCCCACCCCGTGCGCAAACACTCCCGCCAGATATCGCCAATAATTTCCCGGCAGCTGCGCGAAGCTCGAAACGAAACTCGGAGCTTTGTGGCTGTCGTCGTGCCGTCCCTTCGGCACCAAAAACGCAAACGCCGCCGCTGCCGCAATCCCCGGCACAAACGTCCACTTCAGCACGCCGCGCAAGCCCAGCGCACCCACCAGAGCCGTTGCACACAGCGGCCCAAGCACCGCGCCGGTCGTATCCATCGCGCGCTCAAATCCAAACGCGCGACCTTGCTGTTCCGCCGCCACCGAATCCACCAGCAACGTATCGCGCGAAGGTCCGCGGCTTCCTCGCCCAATCCACCCGAGCGCGCGCATCACCAGAATCGACGGCCACGTATTCGCAAACGCGTACGCCGCCGTCGAAATTCCCGTCGCCAGATATCCGAAAATTCCCGTCGGCTTTCGCAACGCCGGCCGGTCCGCGATCCATCCGCCCGCCAGTTTCGCGAAACTCGAAAGCCCGTCCGAAACTCCCTCAATCACGCCCAGCGCATACGCCGGCGCGCCCAGGCTCGCCAGAAACGCCGGCAGAATCGCCGTCGCCGCTTCGTGTCCCCAATCCGAGAACAAACTCGCCAGGCCAATGCCCAGCACACCCGGCGTCAACCACCGTTCTCCGCGTTCGCCCTGTTTCGCCGATGCTCCGTTCATTTCCACACGCGCCTAAATTCTCGTCGCCGCTTCGTACACTTCTTCCGCCCACTTGCCGCGCTCGCGCGAATTCAGCCATTTCACCGGACGTGCCAGCCGGTCAAACGGCGGCGCGCTCAGCAGTTCCAGCAGCAACTCGTGAATGCGCGTCTGAAATCCTCGATCTTCCGATCGGAATCCGTCGCGCGGAATTTCCTCGCCGCCCGGCGGCACACCCACCAGCAGCGTGTATGAATTCATCCACCACGCCAGCCACGGCTCCAGCGCCGCTTGCCGTCCAAATTTGTTCACTAGATAACAATAGTTGTCGAGCACTGAACGATCCGCCACCACCATCGGCGCCCGTGCGCTCGCATCCAGCTCGGCCGCAATTTGCGCGTGCAAAATCCAAAGCTGCCCTTCGAGCGTGGTCGCCGCATTCACCGGAAACGGCGAACGCCTCGCCACCTCGGTCACCAGTTCCACGTTGTGGTTCGCTTTTTTCAGCAGTGAGCAAATCTCAAACGCCAGCGTCGTCTTTCCCACACCATGCGTCCCGATCAGTGCCAGTTTCACGTTCACGCTCCGCTTGCTCTACGGTTCTAACACAACTTCTTTGCCGCCTGCCGCCAACCGCGCGCCGTTTCCGTTGTATTCCGCGCACCGCCCGCCTAAAATGCGCGTTCCGCCTCCGCGGATTTGAAAATGCGCGCCGTCCTCCAACGCGTCTCCCAAGCTCGAGTCCTGGTCGATGGCCGCGTCGTCGGCGAAATCGGCGCAGGCCTCGTTGTGCTTGTCGCCGTCGGACGTGAAGACACCGTCGAAACTCCCGCCGCCATGGCCGAAAAAGTCATCCACCTCCGCATCTTCAACGACGACCAGGGCAAAATGAATCGCTCGCTTCTCGATACCGGCGGCGCGGTTCTCGCCATTTCTCAATTCACTCTCTACGGAGACGCGCGCGGCCAGCGCCGCCCCAGCTTCCTCGGCGCTGCCCCGCCCGACGCTGGCAAAGCAGGCTACGAACAATTCGTCCGCGAACTGCAAAATCGCGGCGTCCACGTCGCCACCGGAGTCTTTCAGACGCACATGTCCGTCGAACTCACCAACGACGGTCCAACGACGATCCTTCTCGATTCGGAAAAGAAATTCTGAGCAGAAACAACACACGAGCGAAGCGAACGAAATCGAAACATGACCGAAACTCAGAACCATCCCGAAATCCAAATCCGCAAGCCGCGCCTCGCAGACTACGCGCGTCTCGCCGAACTCGCCGGACAACTCGGTTACCCATCCACACCCGACGACATCGCCCGCCGCATCGCCGACCTCGACGCAACCTCGACGTACTCGATTTTCGTTGCTGAATCGCAATCGCAGGCGCAGCCCGCCGAAATCGCCGGGTGGATCTGCATCGTCACGCACCGCACCCTCGAATCCGATCCCTTCGCGGAAATCACCGGCTTCATCGTGGATGATCGCTATCGCTCGCAAAAGGTAGGAGAAAAACTGTTAGGCCGCGCGGAAGATTGGGCGAAACAGCAGGGAACGAGCGCCATCCGCTTACGTTCCAACGTTATCCGCGACCGCGCGCACGCCTTCTATCTTCGCCACGGCTACGAACATCACAAAACCCAAAAAGCCTTCCGCAAATTTCTGAAATAGCGCATCACCGTGCCGCGCTACACTAAAATCCGCCGCCACCGCCGCCGCCGAATCCGCCGCCCGAAAATCCTCCGCCGCCGAATCCCGATCCGCCGGAGCTCCGCGGCGACGAAGCCATCATCGTCCCGGCCTGCGACGACATGAAATTCAAATCGTTCACCAGAAAGATGGGCTGAAATCGACCGCCGTACGGCGCCGAATACCATTGCGGAGGTTGCAGCGCCATTCCCGCAAACGCCGCCACCCACTTCTTCTCCACGCGCAGTGCCATCGCATACGGCAGGTACTTTTCGAACAGCTCCGGCGTCTTTTCGATCCGCTCGATTCGATCTTTCTCCACGCGCCCCAGAAACTCCTCGAATCCCAGCACCTTTTCGCGCGTTTGTGATCCCGTCAACGTCCGGCCGGACATGAAATACCCGACGCCCGATATCGCCGCCGTTGTCCCGATTCCCGCCAGGATCCACGGCAGCCGCGCGATGCCCGTCATGCTCGCGATCACGCTCGATCCAAACACCAGGAAAATTCCCACGCAAATTCCGCCCACCAGATACGCCGCCCGCACGGTGTCCGGACGGTGCAAATAGTAGCCGTCGTTCATCAACGCATCGAAAATCCGGTCGCGAATCACCGGCAGGTGCGTATAGAAATGATTCTGCAGGTCCGCCAGATTCACGTCCGTCTTCGCACCGCCGTCGAACAGCGCCGTCAGCATTTCGTTTTCATGCGGACGCGTCCCGCCCCATTCCGTCGCCGGCTTCTTCAAATGAAAACTGTACGTCTTCGAATGCGTCAGCCCCAGCAAATGGCTTTCGTCTTTCTGCTCGATCGTCAGATAGCCCTTTACCGCCAGATCCACCAGCGTCGCGGTGATGTCCCGCATGTCCGCCGAATTATCCACCAGCGTTCCGCATTCGCCCGGACTGAGCTGGTCCGGCGGCTCATACTGCACCGTGATGGCCCCGTGCTCGGCGTCGCGCCCGCGCGTCCACCAGACCCACAGCATCCCGAAAAACGCGATCACCGGAATGAACAGCGGCGAATTGCTCCGCGCAGTGCGCGCGAAGAGCGTCGCCGCGCTCGGCGGATGCACCGCGCCCTTGTCGAATCCAACCGCCACTGTCAGCCCTTGCCGGTACGAAAGCGGACGCGTCGTATGCACATCCACGCCGGAGTCGCTGATCGTCACTTGCGCGTCGTCGCCTCGCGATCCCACCGCGCCCGTGCACGCCGCCGCTCGCACTCCCGTAACGCCCGCCGGCAGCGTAATGCTCGCGCTCGCCAGTTCGATCGGCAGGTCCCACTCGTCTCCCGTAACGTTCCAGTAGAGTTCGTCGTGATCGTCCAAAAACCGGATCGCATTCAGCACGCGGTAGTGAAATAAAATCGTTCGCGTCGCATCTTCCGCGCCCGGCACGTAAATCCTGAATTTGGTGTACCGGCCGTCGCCGTTTTGTTCGAACTTCAGCGTGTGTCCGTCGCTGTCCGTCGCTTGAATCTGATCGAGCAGCAGCGTGTAGTTGAATCCCTCCGGCGAGGTGTATTCCACCGGAATCGTCCGGTAAATCCCGTGCCACGCTCCGGTAAATTGCGCGTCAATCGTTTCGGTCACGTCCACCGTGCCGTCCGCCGAAACGGTGATGTGCGCATCGAAATGCTGCACCACGATTTGACGAGCAAGGGCCGGCTGCGGAAGTACGAACAGGATCACAAAGGGAAGCGCGATGCACAGCGCGAACGCAACCGCGAGCGGCCGCAACGGAACGCTGGCGGAGTAAGTTCGATTCCGTGAGTTTCGTGTCGGTTGGCGCATGGCCGCGAGGCTACGCCGGGGTGCCAAAATTTACTTTCGGCGCTTCGCGCTCGGCCGGCGCGGTAATCTCAAAAAATTCCCGCGACTGGATGCCAAACATTCCGGCAATAATGTTCGAAGGGAACTGCACGATTTTCGTATTCAGGTCGCGCACCACCGCGTTGTAATACCGCCGCGCGTTCTGTACCGCATCTTCAATCTGCGTCAGCGAATTCTGCAATTGCGTGAAACTTTCCACCGCGCGCAGTTGCGGATACGCTTCTGCCAGCGCAAACACCTGCCGCAGCGCCCCGGCCAGCACTCCTTCCGCTTCGCCCTTCGCCGCAGGGCCCGTCGCGCTCATCGCCTGGTTCCGCGCCGCCACCACGCCCTCGAGCGTTCCTTTTTCGTGCGACGCGTACCCTTGCACCGTCGCCACCAGATTCGGAATCAAGTCGTACCGCCGCTTCAACTGCACGTCGATGTCCGACCACGCGTTGTCGCACTGCACCTTCAGCTTCACCAGGCCGTTGTACATCCCGATCACGGCCACCACGATCAGCGCAATGACCGCCAGCAGAACCAACCCGATCATGTCCCCTCCCGCAAAAACCCGAATCCCACGTCGCCGCCAGCATATGGCCCTGCGCTGGATGTGTAAAGCATGGCTCGGTCGTCGCAGCGATTGCCTGCGCCGCGCCTCAGCGCCGCAGCATGTGTGCCGTCACCACGACGGAAACGAAATAGAGCGCCGCGAATTCAATCGACCAAACCGTCAGATGCTGTCCCAGCGGAATTCCCGCCGCCGCCGTGGCTCGGCGAAGCATCAGCGCCGCCCCTGCGATCACGACCAACCAGATGGCGATACCGGCCACCGCCAGCACGAATGCGTTCGCAGTCCAAAGTCGAACCACGATGCCGGCGAAAGGCGCGCAGAGCAGCGCAATCGCGATGAACCCAAAACCGGCAGGCTTCGCCGGCTGAACACTCGACTTTTGCGCTGGATCTTGCATTTTGACTTCTGGCTTACTTCGGCGCCGTGAGCGACGGGTCCAACTTCGTCGCCACCTGAAACTCCAAATCCGCGGCCTTCGCATCGTTCAACCGCAAAAGCGCCATGCCCAAATTGTAGTGCGCGTGCGCCTGGTTCGGATTCAGCTCGATCGATTTCCGATACTTTTCCGCCGCCACGCTGTACTGACCTTTGTTGAACAGCACGTTACCCAAATTGAAGTACGCGTCCGCATTGTTCGCGTCCGCAGCGATCACTTTCACAAACGCCGCTTCCGCTCCGTCGAGATCGCCCGCCTGCATTTTTGCCGCGCCCAGGCCAAAAAGCGCTTCGGGGAATTGCGGCTGCGCATCGAGCGCTTTCTGAAAGCTTGCCACCGCCAGCTTCGGCTCTTTCGCCGCCAGGTACGCATTGCCCAGGTTGTACAGCGCATGCGCTTCGGCCGGTTTCTGGGTCAATCCTTTCTGATACATCTCAATCGCGTCGCGCAGTTTCCCTTGATCCTGGTACGCACGTGCCAGCACAAATTCCACATCCGGCTGATTCGCGTCGATATTCAAACTCTTGTTCAGGCACGTTTCCGCTTCGTCCGGCTGTTTTTCCAGAATCAGCAACCGTCCTAGCGAAGCCCACGCACGCGAATCGGTCGGATCCTCCGCCACCACCAGCCGGTACTGCGCGATTGCGTCGTCGTTCCGTCCGGCGTAATGCAGCGTCCCCGCGTAGCTCGCGCGCACGTCTCTTGCCTTCGGTTCGATCGTGATCGCGGTCTCGTACACTTTGATCGCTTCGTCCCACTTTTGTTCCGCGTCCAGCGCAGCCGCCAGATTGTTCATCGCGTCCACGTAGCGGGGCACCAACTCCAGCGCCTGGCGAAATGCCGCGATCGCTTCTTCCGTCTTGCCAGACGCGAGCAGTGATGCGCCCATTCCGTTGTAAGCCTGCGGCGATTTCCGGTTCAGCGCGATTGCTTTCTTGTACGCCTCCACCGACTCCACGTATTTCTTCTCGTGATACAGCGCCAGCCCCAGATTGTTTTCCGCATTCGAATCGTTCGGCGCGAGCGCGATCGCCTTGTTCAAATCCGAAACCGCTTCGTCGTCTTTCCCGCGCGCGTCGAGCGCCAATCCCAAATTTGTCAACGCTTCCGCATAATTCGGATTCAGCGTAATCGCCTGCTTGAACGTCGCGATCGCCTCGTCCACCTTCCCGTTCTTGTAGAGTTCCATTCCCCGGGCGTTCAGCGATATCGAATCTTTCCCCCCGCCGGTCTGTGCAAATACATCTGCGCCGCTGCCGGCCGCCGTCCAGCTTCCCGCTAATAAAATTGTCGCGCCGACCATCCCAACTCCAACTCCGCGCTTCCAATTTCTCCGCATCCAGACACCCTCCGCCCGCTGCCTGCGCCGAGGATAGCACACTCGCTCCCGTCATCCCGTCGCGCGCCGATAGTATCGCTAGCGTCACGTCACGAACTGAGATAGGCTCAACGCAAGCTCCTTTCGCGTTTTTCGGCCCCGCAGTCGCGCACCCAGCCATGCTCTTCAAAACCTACAGCGCGGCCGTCTTCGGCATCGACGCGTATCTGGTCGAAGTCGAAGTGGACACTTTCCCGGTCATGCAGGGTTTTTTCAACGTTGTCGGCTTGCCCGACAACGCCGTCCGCGAAAGCCGCGAACGCATCCGCGCGGCTCTGCGCAATTGCGGCTTCGATTTTCCGTCCACCAAAGGCGTCACTGTAAATCTCGCCCCCGCCGACATCCGCAAAGAAGGCTCGGCCTTCGATCTCCCCATGGCTCTGGGCGTTGCCGGATGCGAAGGCACCTTCTTCGGCAAAGTTTTGGACGGCTACGTTTTTCTCGGTGAGCTTTCGCTCGATGGCACGGTTCGTCCCGTACGCGGCGCGCTTTCCGCTGCACTCGCCGCTCGTGATCGCGGCATCAGCAATGTCGTCGTCCCCGAAGCCAACGCTCGGGAAGCAGCCGTCGTCCAGGGCATCAAAGTTTTTCCGGTGAAGTCGCTTCCGCAAGCTGTCGATCTGGTCAACGCGCCCGAATCCTTTCAACCCATCGCTGTGGAAACGCTGAAAATGCTCGACGAAGCCAGCCAGTATTCCGTCGATCTTCGCGACGTTCGCGGTCAAATGGCCGCCAAGCGCGCTCTCGAAGTCGCGTGCGCCGGCAGCCACAACATTCTTTTGATTGGCCCGCCCGGGGCGGGGAAGACCATGGTCGCGAAACGCATCCCCACCATTCTTCCGCCCATGTCTCTCGACGAAGCCATCGAAACCACCCGCATCCACAGCGTCGCCGGAGTTCTCGAAGATTCCCGCGGCCTGGTCGGCACGCGCCCATACCGCTCGCCTCATCACACCATCAGCGACGCCGGACTGATCGGCGGCGGTACGATTCCTCGCCCGGGCGAAGTTTCCCTTAGCCACAACGGTGTTCTGTTTCTCGACGAACTCCCCGAGTTCGAGCGCAACGTCCTCGAAGTGATGCGTCAGCCTCTCGAAGAGGGTTCGGTCACCATCGCTCGCGCCGCCCTTTCAGTCACTTTCCCGGCGCGTTTCATGCTCGCCGCCGCCATGAACCCGTGCCCGTGCGGTTTCTTCGGCGACTCAACTCGCGAATGCCATTGCTCGCCCATGCAGATTCAGCGCTACGCCTCCAAAATCTCCGGCCCGCTTCTCGACCGCATCGACATTCACATCGAAGTTCCCGCTGTGAAATACAAAGAGCTTCGCGGCGACGCCGAAATCGAAAGCTCCGCCTCGGTCCGCGAACGCGTCGTCAAGGCCCGCGCCGTTCAATCCGCCCGTTACCGCGCCGAGAAAGGCGTGTACTCCAACGCCCAAATGCCCCCTCGTCTGATTCGCAAGCACTGCGGCATCAATGCCGACGGCGAAAAGCTCCTCGAAACCGCCATCGCCCGGCTCGGCCTTTCCGCCCGCGCGCACGATCGCATCCTCAAAGTTTCCCGCACCATCGCCGACCTCGACGCCTCGGACTCCATCGCCCCGAAGCACCTCAGCGAAGCGATTCAATACCGCACACTCGACCGGACCTACTGGGCCTAGTACTCCCCGCCTATCGCCAACCCACAACCACTGTGTCATTTTTACTTCCGCCGCGTTTCACCGCGCGACACTTCATTGACTTGCAGTCGGGCGCTGTGATACCCATACTGCGTCTCATACGAGGATTTTTTAGATAACTTCGGATGCCGGCCAAAACCCAACGTATCCAGGTCACGCTGGAAACACTGCTGGAAAGCGTCGATCTTGCGGAAAGCATCACCATGCGCATCGCCGAAGCTGCCGGCTTCAGCGAAGATGAAATGCACAAGATGGGCATGGCCGTCCGCGAAGGCGTCATCAACGCCTACAACTACGGCAACCAGCAGGACCGCCGTAAGAAAATTCTGATGACCGTCGAGCTCGACACTGACAAGATGGTCGTCCGCGTTCTCGATCAAGGCAAAGGTTTCGTCCTCACCGAGGTCCCCGACCCCCTCGCCGAGGAAAACTTGCTTCGCACCTCTGGCCGCGGCCTGTTCCTGATGAAAGCGTTTATGGACGAATTCAACGTCAACACCGGGCCAAACGGCGGCGCCGAACTGGTCATGGTTAAGAAACTGCCCGTAGTTTCCGCTAACGGCAAGCATCAATCGGAGTAGAATTCGGAGTAGACTAAGGAATCGAGGTACCCGTGGCTCTTCAAGGAACCCGTCGCCAGATCGGTGACGTCACAATCGTGGATTTCAGCGGCAAGATTACGCTCGGCGAAGGTAGCGCGATGCTTCGCAAGACCGTCCGCGAACTAGCCGAAGGCGGCGACAAGAAAATCCTGCTTAGCCTCTACGACGTGGACTACATCGACAGCTCCGGAATCGGCGAGCTGGTCAGCGCCTACACCACCATTCGCAACGTCGGCGGCGAGCTGAAACTTCTGCATCTCACCAAGCGCGTTCACGACATTCTTCAGATCACGCGCCTGTTCACCGTGTTCGACGTCCAGTCCGACGAAACCGCCGCCGTCCGCAGCTTCAAGTAAGCTCCGCAAATCTCAGAATTTGAGCCGTACTCGTTCGCCCGTCTCGAACCTCGCAAGGAACACGCAAGCACGCCGGCTCCTGCAGCCGCAATCCGCTCAATACGCCGGTGGCAAGCCGATCGCCTTCACCACCGCGCGATATCGCGGATCCGCATGAAGGAAGTCGTACGCCGGATCGGTCTGAATCAGCGGCAGATGCATGTCGCGCTTGGCGACCGCGTCCTCCAGCAGCGTGAGCGTGCGCTCTCGCTCGCCCAATTGGGCCGTCAAAGCCGCGATCTCGCTCTGCGGGAAATATCCCGTCTTCGCCGTTTTTTCCAGTAGCGCGATCCGATACTCGAGCGCAGCGTTGTATCCGCCGCGTGCAAACGCGCTTCTCAACCCGGCCGCCTCGGCATTCATATTCCACATCGTCCACGCCGTCGCCAGCTCGTCGATCGACTCGTTGTATTTTCCCTGGCACTGGTAGATGTAGCTCAGCGTGTAATGGCTCTCCGCATCGTTCGGACTGGATTCCAGCCGCAACTTCGCATCGGCTGCCGCCTCGTCGAATCGCCGAGTGAACGCGTACACCTGCGCCATCGAATGCACTTTGCGGAACGGATCGATTTCCGTCGCTTGCTTCTGCATGGCGATCGCTTCGTCGTAACGGTTCAGCACCACCAGGGAATACGTCCGGAAATGCATCGCCTCCGCGTATCTCGGATTCAGTTCGACGGCCTTCGCGAATTCCGCGTCCGCTCGCGCGAAATCCCACTCCACGCTGTAATACGCCAGTCCGCGGATGCGATGCGCCTCGGGCAATTCGTCGTCGATCTCCACCGCTTTTTTCGCCGCCTCCACCATCAGCCGCCCGCCGTTCGCCGGACTCAGCCGGTCCTGATCCATCGCGTCGCCGTAATAGATGGCCAGGGCCACCCACGGCAGCGCGTAATCGGGCTGCAACTCCGCCGCTTTCCGGAACTCGGCAATCCCATCGTCCCCGCGGCCTTCAGCCATCAGATATTGTCCGTGCAGATACGCGTCGTACGCCGCGGGATTCACTTGCCGCGCCGAACTCGACCGCACCGGCACGCTGTTTAGTTTTTTCGCGATCGTCGTCGCCGCTTCCGAAGGCAGCGACGCCATCTCGCCCGCTGTGCGGTCGTAGCTTTCCGCCCACACGTGCGCATCGTCTGCCGCGCGGATCAGCTGAATGTTCATATGCACGTTGTCGCCGTTGCGCGTGATCGAGCCTTCGATGATTCCGTCCACATCCAGCCGTCGCGCAATGTCGCGCAGCGATTCATGCGCGCCCTTGAACTGCGTCGCAGACGTCCGCGAAGTAACCCGCAAGTTCGAGTTTTTCGCGATCATTGTCGTCAGTTCGTCGGTTACGCCGTCCGCGAAATAATTCTGATTCGCATCGCCAGAAAGATTTTCGAGTGGCAGCACGGCCACCGATCGGATCTGCGCCGGCGCCGCCGACGCATTGTGTTCGCGATACCAAAAAATCCCGCCCGCCGCCACCAGCACCAGCAGACTCGCCGCCGCAACCGCTCGCCAATTCGTCCGCGCTAACGTCGCAATCGCAACGTCGGCCGCATCCGCCTCGCCCCCGCGCTCACTCGCCGCGCCAATCTCCGTCCCGGTCCCCGTTTCCGCAACTGCAGCCGCCCGCGGTGCAGCACTCACCACAACCGGCCCGATGAACCGGTACCCCACGCGCGGCAATGTTTCGATGTACAGCGGGGAATCGGACGAATCGCCCAGCGCGTCGCGCAGCTTCACCATCGCTTTGTTCAGCCCGCGGTCGAAATCCACATACACGTCGGCGGGCCACATTTTCTGGCGGAGTTCTTCGCGCGTCACCGTCTGCCCGGGCCGTCCCAGCAGAATCATCAGCAGCTCAAACGGCTGCTGCTGCAGTTTTACACGTGAACCTTTCTTGCGCAGTTCGCGCGCGCGAGGATCCACCTCAAACACGCCAAACCGGATTTCGGACGGCAACGTGGAATTCGGCGGCGTCGAGTCGCGCGACGTCGAGGTGTTCGGCTTGGGATCCGCCGAAGTGGACTCCGGTGATGGAGGTGTAACGTACAAAGAAGCGTGCTCCCGTAGGAATCGGAGTATAACACGTAGCAAATTACGCAATCGCCGCTGCCGCTGCTCACCCCGGACGGGCCACACGCCCCTTCAGCTCATTGAAAACGCTGCCTTTGGCAGGGAACAAAAGAACCACCGCCCGGTGCATTGCGGGCACCGCCCCCTCCGGTTCACAGTCCCGCCAATGTCGGGGGCTGGACTTCACTTGACGGGCTTCACCCACTCGCAAGCGGCCCCCGCACTCAACGATTTCAAGGAGCCGTTATGAATCGCCCGATCGCAACTTGTTTGAAGTTCGCGCTGCAACGCCGTTCGCTCGTCGTATTCGCTGCGCTCTCGATCTCCGCGTTCACCTTTGCCGCGGGCACCGCCAGCGCCGGATGCGCGTATCCAACCCCTGGAAAATCCGTCACTCTGAAGGCGCCTTTCCTCAACGCTCCCCCGGACGACACCGAAAGCCGTGAAGACGCCTCCATCGTCGGGTTGTGGCAGACGCACTATTACGTCGGCAAGGAGTCGGCCAACATCACCTTCGTCGAAACACTGAAACAGTGGCACCGCGACGGCACCGAATTCGAAGAAGCCATGCTCCCGCCCGTGAACGGCAACATTTGCTTCGGAGTTTACAAAGAGGTCGGACCGCGCACCGTGCATCTGCACCACATCGGCGCCCAGTTTGACGCCAGCGGTAACTACGCCGGCGGTTTCACCGAAGATGAAACCGACTGCGTCTCCGAAGACGGCAAAACCTACAAGGGCACCTTCACCTTCAAGCCCTACGACAAAAACGGCGTCGCCGGCCAGGAAGTCACCGGCGAAGTCGTCGCTACTCGCTTCACCGTGGACTAACCCGCGTCTCCATCATTGCCATCGCAGCATGGGGGCGGCGCCCGCCGCCCCCATGCTGCGCTTCATCCTCGATCTCAAATGCTCGCGCCGTCTCTTAGCGTCCGCTCGTCTTAGTCCCACTCTCCGCCGCCCACGCGCTCATCCAATCCGTAATGATCTTCAGCGCACTCGCCGACATCGTTTCGTCGATATCGTCGTATTCGTTCGGCGCGCCCGTCTTGGCGTCCTGCAGCAGATGATTCAATCCCGCCAACTCCATCACAGTTGCGTTTGGATTTGCTTTCAGCGCTTCGCGGGCGGCCGCAAGATTTTCTTTCGCCGGTACCTGCACGTCGAGCGATCCATTCAACGCCAGCACGGGCACCGTCAGCCGGGCCAGCGTCGGCGCCGGATCGTAAGCGAGGAAGTATCGCTCCCATCGGGACGTTGCGTTGCCCGCGAGCGTTTCCGCCTCATTCGCATCGATGATTTTGTCGGCGAGGCCTTGTGCGACCAGTGCTTTCGCACTCGCGAGCGCGGCCGCCTGCGAAGGCGCTGCGATCACAGCGTCATACAGTTCTTGGTCGAACACTCGACGCTTGGCGATGTAATCGTCCGGCGCACCATACGCCTTCGCGGTCGTCGCCGATTGCAGAACGAACAGCTTGTCGCCTCGAATTGTGGGACCGGCGATCATCACCGCGAACGCTACACTTTCGTCGCCAGCGGCAACCATCGGCGCGATGATGCCGCCTTCCGAATGCCCCAGCACACCGATGCGCTTCGCGTCGATTTCAGGTTGCGTCTTCAGCCAATCCACCGCTGTCGCGGCATCCGAAGCGAAATCCGCCGTCGTTGCCTCATAGTAATTTCCAGTAGACCCACCGACGCCGCGCTTGTCGTACCGCAGAACCGCGAATCCTTTCCGCGTCAACGCATCCGCCAGCACCAGAAATACTTTGTGCCCCCACACATCCTCGTCTCGCGTGTTCTGCCCGGTCCCTGAAATCAACACGACCGCCGGAAACGGTCCGTGGCCTTTGGGTGAGCTCAACGTGCCGGCGATTCGGTTGTGCGCGGCGAGATTGTCGAACTGGACTTCTCGCTCCACATACGGCGGTGTCGCCGCCTGAATCGCGTCTTCTTGCGGACGTCTGTGAACGCGTGGCGCCAGATCTTCGGCGGTGGCTCGCTTCAGTGTGAGTGGATAGGTCTGCTGAAATGTCAGATTCCCATTCCAGGCCTGATCGTGCACATTCCAAACTCCGTCGTAGCTCAAATTGAGTTTTTTCACCGCGAAATGCAGGTGCGTGCCGTCAGAGGAGATTTCGTCGAGCGCGGTCTCGTTGCCGCTGGGATTGATCAGCGATCCATGAATGCCAGACGCGCTCTTCTCAAAGTGGATCCGGAACTTGAAGCCCCCGCCCAGCTGCCCGACCCAATCGCCCGCAAGACTCTGTGCACACGCCGACGACGCGAACCCAATCAACGCCACGATGAGAATGATCGTTTTTTTCACAGCTGAGTTTATCCCCGAAGATGAACGGTAGGACGCGGGCCGCGCTAAAGAAGTCAACGTCTCTGTTCTCGCCGCCGCGTTGCGAATCTCACTTCACGCCCTGCACCAAAAACAAATCCGACAACTCGCGGCTGTACGAATACGCATACGATTTTCCGTCCGGCGTCATCCGCACGTTCGGAATCGACGTCAGCCCGGCCGGATCTCCCACCTCAATCGTCTTCACCAACTCGCGCTTTCCGCTCGTCACATCCAGCCGGTACACCGGCGCCGTCGTTTTTTCGTCGTGGTACACATACGCAGACTTCCCGTCGCTCGCCCACGTGATCCAAATGTCTGCATCCAGCCAGCCGGCCACCGGTTTTGCTTCGCCGCCCGCCACCGCATACAACATCGCTTTCCCGTCCACATCGCGTGCGAAGAAGTATTTCCCGTCGGGCGATACCAGATGCGTCTCCGCGTTCGAAGGTCTCACCGTAATGATCGGAGTGATAGCGCGCGGCGCCCCGCCCGCGATTTCCGCCAGATATCCGTGCCACCCGTGGCCTTCGTCACCCGCAAAATAGATGGACTTTCCGTCCGGCGTCCAGCCCAGCGAAGTCCGCAACTGAAACGGTTGAGATTCCATTCTTCGCGGATCTCCCGCGCCGGTCGGCAGAATCGAAAGCGAGCGCGTCGTAGCGATCACACCGTCCATCGCCAACACTTGCTTTCCGTCGGGAGACAGCGTCGGCAGCCACCACGAACCAAGTTTCACCGGTGGCGTGCCGTCGGTTTTTCGCAGATACGCCAGCGCTGACACGCCCGCCGCCTGGCCCCAATCGTCAAAAGTGATTTCGGAACCATCCGCCGAAATATCGCGCAGCGTCGCGTAGTCCAGCCACGAAAGATCTCGCTCCTTCTTGTCGTCCGGTCCGCGAAATTGCAGTCCCATGCGCCACGATTCCCGCGACATCAGCAATTTTCCGTCGCGTGACACATCGTGCAGCCGCAGCGCACCCGGCACGCGATACACCAGCCGCTTTTTCCCGCTCAACGATAATCCGATGATCGAATCCGCCCAGCCCGCTTGCGACGTCGTCGCAAACCACACTTCGTCGCCGCTCGGAGACCACGCCACTCCTTCGAAACTTACGAACGGGTCGGTGCGCACCACGATTTTCCCGCTGCGATCCACGACGATCACAAAGCCCGAATCGCCGTTGATCGAGGTGAATTCGCCGAATGCCAGATACTTTCCGTCCGGCGAAATTCGCAGGTAACTCATCCAGTGTTCGCTCTCGTAGATCTTCGTGCCGCGCGGAAATTCCACCTGATATTTCCCGCCGGTCCGTCGCGCGATCGCCATGTCGTTTCCGTCGGACGTCCAATCCGCGCTCAACACGCCCTCTTCCAGCTCGCGCGGCGCTCCGCCCGAGACCGGCACCGTCGCCAGCGTTCCCTCGCACGCTCCGATAAACATGTCGCGGCATCCCAGCGAAATTGCTATCTGCTTCGCCGAAACCGAAAACAATGTCGAATTCCCCAGGCCAAGCGCGCGCGATTCCGGGCTATCGGGCTCGGTGGAATAAATTTGCAGCGGCGCCCCGTTCCAACTCGCGCTGTAATAAATCGATTGGCTGTCGGGAGCGAACCGCGCCGTGTAGATCAGTCCGCGCTCAAAGGTGAGTTGTTGAAACGAAGGTTGTGCCGCCGGTTTGCCGCTGCGCAAATAGAACCACGTCGCCAGTCCGCCCAGCAAAACGCACGCAAGCGCTACAACTGTCGGCACGATCCACTTGCGCGGTTCTTTTTCCGCCGCGGGCGCCTGGCTCATCGCCCCGGTCGAAGTGATTCCCGTCACTCCATCCAGGTTGAACGCCAGATCGCGCGCCGATTGAAACCGCTGCAGCGGTTTTTTCTCCATGCACCGCCGCACGATTCGCTCTACCGCCGGCGCCACCGGCTTCGTCGTCGTGCTGATCTCCGGCGGATCCTCTTTCAGAATTGCGGTCATCGATTCCGCCGCAGTCTCGCGCCGAAACGCGCGCTGCCCCGAAATCATTTCGTACAGAATCGATCCCAGCGAGAAAATATCCGAGCGCGCATCCGCCGGCTCGCCGCGCACCTGCTCCGGAGACATATACCCGACCGTCCCCAGCACCATCCCCGGCGTCGTTTCGTGCATCGAGCTGCCGCGCGTTACGCCGTCGTCTTCCACCGCCGTCGGCGTCGCAAGCTTCGCCAACCCAAAATCCAAAATCTTCACGCGCCCGTCGTGGCAGATAAAAATATTTTCCGGCTTCAGGTCGCGATGAATAATTCCTTTTTCGTGCGCCGCCGCCAACCCCTGCGCGATTTGCGTGCCGTACTCCACCGCTCGTCGCGTCGCCACCGATCCGCCGCCCAATTCCTGCCGCAGCGAATGCCCCTCCAGCAGCTCGCTCACCAGATACGGCGCGCCTTTTTCTTCGCCCACATCGTGGATTGCCAGGATGTTCGGATGATTCAGCGCTGCCACCGACCGCGCTTCCTGTTCGAATCGCCGCAAACTTTCGGTGTTGCGCGAAAACGATTCCGGCAGCACCTTCAGCGCGACTTCGCGTCCCAGACGCGTATCCTTCGCGCGATACACTTCGCCCATGCCGCCGGCGCCCAGTGGCCCGACGATCTCGTACGGCCCGATTCGTGTCCCTGCAGATATCGTCATATTTCGGTGGAGTATATCAACGCCCGCCCGCACGCGATATGCCGCGTGTTCATCGTGCACGGTATGTCATACATCGCTGCGAACCGCCGCACTCGTGGCACAGACTTTCCTGCTTGCCCTCAGGAGCGAAGGGCGTGTGTCGTCCGCGCCTAAGCACGCTTAAGCCCCTCGAAGTCCGCAAAATCCGCGCCCGTGTTAAACTAAGTGCAGAGTGCAACGCATGTTCGCATCGAAAAATATCGCTCTTCGCATCTGTCGCGCCGCCGCGCTGCTCATTCTCACTGCATCGCCGCTCGCCGGCCTGCGCGCCCAATCCGTCGCCCAAACCGCCGCCGTCACTGGCGACTCAACCGCGCAAACTCATCGCCTCAGCCTCTACAACACGCACACCGCCGAACGGCTCGACATCATCTACCGCCGCGGCAACGAATACATTCCCTCGGCCCTCGCCAAGCTCGATTATTTTCTGCGCGATCACAACACCAACGACGTTCGCCACTTCGATCCGCGCCTTTACGACATTCTTTCCGACCTCACCGCCTCGGTCGGCCATCCCAACACCGAGATCGACATCGTTTGTGGGTACCGCACTCCGCGCACCAACGAATCGCTTCGCGAGCACACCTCAGGAGTCGCCAAAAACAGTCTGCACATTCAAGCCGAAGCCATCGACCTGCGCGTTCCCGGCATCAACACGCTCGCCCTTCGCAAAGCGGCCCTCGCTCTCGGCCGCGGCGGCGTCGGCTACTATCCTCACTCCGACTTCATTCACGTCGATGTCGGCCGTGTCCGCCAGTGGTGCTTTGATTGTCCCGCCAGTCTCAGCGCCGGCGACTAGCCTAACCGGGGTACGGATACCCCTTCGCCAGCACATCCTCCAGCGTTTTGTTGTGCCCGTAAATATCGTCGTAGAAATGCACCAGCCCGTCTTCGTTCACCACCACCGTGCCGTAAACGATCAGCACCGGAATCGGCTTGGTCAGATTCACCTGCACGTTCGAAGTGTTCCCGGTCATCGCCGCGCGAATTTTTTCTTTGTCCCATCCCGGATTGTTCCGCAGCACCCACAGAGCAAGGTCCGCCGGCCGCTCCAGGCGAATACATCCATGGCTGAAATCGCGCCGCGTTCGCGAGAAAAACTCCTGCTCCGGCGTGTCGTGCATGTAGATGTTGAAATCGTTCGGAAAAATAAACTTCACCAGGCCCAGTGAATTCTTCGGCCCCGGATTTTGCCGCACGAATAATTTTCCCGACCGCAACTGCGCCAGCACGTCCGCGCTCACGCTTCCGTCCGCCACCACGTTCTGTTTGCTGTCCACCACCGCAAATCCGCGCTTCGCCAGATAATCCGGATCTTTCGCGATCTTCGGCAGCATTTCCGCCCGCGCGATCGAATACGGCACATTCCAGTAAGGCCGAAACACCACGTACTCCATCGAGTCGGCGAATACCGGCGTGTCGTGATCGAACGCCTTACCCACCACCACGTTCATCGTCCACACGATTTTGTAATTCTCGTCGTACCCGCGCAGCCGGAATTCGGGAATGTTCGCTACCAGCGGCGGCGTGTGTGGCACGCTCGGATCGGGCACTGGCAGCCATCGCCATCTCTCGAGCGTCAGCTGCATTTCGCGTACACGAGTACTGATCGGCACATTCAAATCGTCCACGGTTTGCTTCGTGATTTTTCCGTCCGCCGGCCGGCCGCAGCGCAACTGAAACTGCTTCACGGCGTCCACCAGCGGTCCGTCGTAAATTTTCGAATCCGCCGGCACAGTCGCGTCCGCCGGTAAATCGCCAAATTCGCGCAGCAATTTCGTCATCCGCGGCACGCCGTCCCACGTGTCTCCCGGCGCCACGGGTTTCGTCACCGCAGGCAAAGGCGTTCCGTCATCGCTCTTCGCCAGCGTCATATATTTCTGAAGCGCCACCAGCGTCCGCTTGTATCCCGGATACGGCGGCTCCACTTTCTCGAGCGTGTCCGCCACGTCCGCACCGTTCACCACGTTTTGGCTCAGAAATTCCGGCAGGTCGTATTTCTTTACATTCACGTTGAACCCGTAATCGAAGTGCTTCGGATTCACTTTGCCGATATGCAGGTCGGAGATGTACCGCATCGCGCAAATCGTCAGCGCTTCATCAAACGCAATCGCATCCGCCTCCGCAGGCGCCGCCGTCTCTGGTTTCAGCTTCGCGATCCGCGCATCCCAACGCGACCCGTCGTAGTCTTCGGCCGACAATCCCTTTGCGTCCGCGTTTTTCAGCAGCACCACCATCGCACGCGCCTGCGGAGTCGGCTGCATATCCACCACCCACGGCAGTGCGTTCCCATACATCCCGTAGAATTTTTTTACGTGCGCGTCGTAATCGCTGAAGTTCGGCCACCGCAGCTCCGCCAGATTTCCAGACGCGATCGTCGCCGTCAGCGCCGCTTGCCCGTCCGCGCTCAGCGTTTGCGCCGACGCTTGCTTCGCTGCCTCCTGCACACCGACCGTCACCGTACCCACCGGCCGTGCCGCGCCAACGCGTGCCCACGCAAACCCCGCCGCGCCCACCAACGCAATCGCGCACAACACCGCGTCCCGAATCGTCCGTCGCCGCTTCTCACTCGTCGTAATTTTCATGTCCGCACCCCGGATCGCGGCTACTGTACTTCCACCCGTGCTCCCTTGCAATCCCGCCCCCGCCGCGCGCAAGGGACTCCCCGTAGCCTCACCGAATCCCCGTGTCTGTGGTACTATTTTTGCTGATATTTTCGATTAGGTGGCCACTTGTCAGAGCATATTTCCCGGAAAGACCTGAAGAAAGACGAAATCCGCGACACCATCGTCCACGGCGCCGACGCCGTCATGGACCACAAGACGATTGCATCCATCGTCCTCGCTGTCGTGCTTCTCATCGCCATTGCTGTGTTCGGCTGGAAGACCTACACCGAACGCCAGACCGTGAAAGCCGCTGCCGCCTTTGACGACGCCAAAAAAGTTTTCGTCGCGCCCATTCGCTTGCAGGGCGAACCGGCAATCCCCGGCGAACCCACCTACTTGAACGAGACCACGAAATTTACCGACGCCGCTCAGAAATTCAGCGACGTCGCCAAGACCTATCCGCACACGCGCCCCGGCCAGCTCGCCGGATACTACGCCGCGCTCAGCGATGAAAAGCTCGGTAAGAACGACGACGCGAAAAAGTGGCTCCAGACCGTCATGAATGGTGGCTCCGATGATTTCGCCTCGCTGGCGCAGTTCGAACTCGCCCAGTTGAACGACCGTCTCGGCAACGCCGACGAAGCTCTGAAGCTTTACCAGCAGATGATGGCCAAGCCGAGCGTTCTGGTTCCAAAGCCGGTCGTGATGCTCGCCCTCGCCGGCCACTACGGCCTGAAAAATCCGGTCGAGGCCAGCAAGCTCTACACGCAAATCAAAGCGGACTATCCCGATACTCCGATCTCGCAGCAGGCCGATCAGGAACTCAACCTGCTCCCCGGCAAGTCTTGATTCCAAGCCTCTGACGGGAAGGGAACCGCCATGTCGCTAGCGCCCTACGCCATGGACGTTCACCGCTCTCGCGGCCGCCGTCACCTCGAACCGCAGCATCCCTATCGCAACGATTACGCGCGCGACCGCGATCGCGTCATCCACTCGCGCGCGTTTCGCCGCCTCGAATCAAAAACGCAAGTTTTCACCACGCGTTTCTCGGATCATTTTCGAAATCGACTTACCCACACTCTCGAAGTCGCACAAGTCGCCCGCACTGTAGCCGGTGCGCTGAATCTGAACACCGATCTCGCCGAAGCTCTCGCGCTGGTTCACGACATCGGCCATCCGCCGTTCGGCCATGCCGGTGAAAAGCGTCTCGACCTGCGTATGCGCGAATTTGGCGATCGCTTCAACCACAACTTGCACGCGCTTCACATCGTCGAACACTTCGAGCAGCGCTATCTCGATTTTCCCGGCCTCAATCTCACCTTCGAAGTCCGCGAAGGCATCATCAAGCACTCGCGCGACTACAATGAAGCCGACTTTCCCGAGCTTTCCGAATATCTGCTCGATCTTCGTCCGCCCGTCGAAGCGCAGCTCATCGATTTGGTGGATGAAATTGCCTACAACACCGCCGACCTCGACGATGCCTACGAAGCGCATCTGATCGATCTCGATCAGCTTCGCGCCGAAGTCTCCATTTTCGCCGATGCCTGGAAGCAGATCGACGCTTCGCATCCCCACGGTCGCACCAAGCTGAAATTCAACGAAGCGCTCAAAATTGTGCTAAACCGCCTCGCCACCGACTTGATCGAAAACACCAACCTGCAGCTCCGCAAACAGGGAATTCAATCGCTCGACGATGTGCGCCGCTACCCGCGCCGCCTCGCCGGATTTTCTCCCGCTGTTGCGCGCATGAACGGCGAACTGAAAAAATTCCTGTTCGCCCGCGTGTACTCGAACCCCGCTATCGAAGAAGATCGCGACCGATCGATCGCCGCGCTCGACGAGCTTTTCACCTTTTACATCCAGCATCCCGAAAAAATGCCCCGACAGCACGCCGAACTCGCCGAATCCGCCCCCACCCACCGCATCGTCTGCGACTACATTGCCGGCATGACCGACCACTACCTGCTCCGCCAACACAAAGAAATGCTCCGCTCGATCCCCCAGCACGACCAATAGTCGGCCGAGCCGCGCCGGCCGCGCGTCGCAACCCGTGCCCTACATATCACTCTTCGAATCAAAAAATTCTGCATAACTTGACATCTTCCTCCCCGCACATATAATCGAAATTAGGTAGATTTCACGGGGAAAAAAGATGTTTCTCGATATCCACGAACTGGCGCTCAAGAAAATCCGCATCCGGAAAAGCTATGCTCCCGGTACGCTCGATTTTCATTCGGGCGAATTTCGTCAAATCGAACCCTTGGAAGTCCGGGCCACCGCGGAGCTCGCCGACGATCAGATCCGTGTGTACGGTAACTTGCACACCCGTATCGAGATGGTCTGCGCTCGCTGCCTCGACACCGTCGTCGAAGAAATCAGCCGCGACTTCGACCTCTACCATCGTCCGATGACCACCATCAGCGAAGACGACGAGCTTCAGCTCGATCCCAACGACGCGGAAGTCGCTTTTTTTGAGGGCGATGGCATGTTCCTGGCTGACATTCTCGCCGAACAGGTCATTCTCGGCCTGCCCATGAAGGTCATCTGCCGCAGCGATTGCCGCGGCCTGTGCGCCCACTGCGGCGCCAATCTGAATAACGAAGAATGCCGCTGTGAGAAGCACTCCACCGACCCGCGCCTGGCCCCCTTGGCCCGGCTCAAGCAGGACTGGTTCAAAAAGCAATAAGACGCTACACTATTTCCTTACCATTTAAGGCCTCGCTTAGCCGAGGCCTGCTAGAGGAGCTTTGCAATGCCGAATCCGAAACGACGTCATTCCCATGCGCGCAAGAACAAGCGTCGCGCCCATGATTTCCTTACGCCTCTTTCCCTGGCCGAATGCCCGAACTGCCACGAGAAGAAGCTGCCCCACAACGTCTGTCCCTCCTGCGGCTACTACAAAGGCCGTGAAGTGATTGACACTGCGTCCAAGACAGCCTAACTTCCCTTCAGCTTTATTCCCGTTTTGCTGCATCTGGGTTTTCAGGGTGTATAGATGACCACCATCGCGGTCGATGCCATGGGGGGTGACCATGCGCCGCGCGCGGAGGTAGAGGGATCCATCCTCGCCGCGCGTGAGCTGGGTGTGCGCATCCTCTTGGTCGGCGTGGAAGAAAAAATCAGGCACGAGCTCGGCCGCCACAACGTGCGGAATCTGCCGATTGAAGTCGTCCCCGCTACCGAAGTCATCACCATGAGCGATTCGCCCTCCCAGGCCTTTCGCCGCAAAAAAAACAGCTCGGCTCACGTCGCCGCGCGCCTCGTGCATGACGGCAAAGCCGAAGCTCTCGTAAGCGCTGGAAATACCGGCGCGATCATGACTGTCGCGCGTTTCATCCTCGGCACTCTGGCGGGCGTCGATCGTCCCGCGCTTGCGGCTGCTTTTCCAAACATGAAGGAAAAGTTTTCCGTCATTCTCGACGTCGGCGCCAACGTCGATTCCAAGCCCGAACAGATGGAACAGTTCGCCGTGATGGGTGAAATTTACTACCGCGCGATTTTCGGCACCAAGCGTCCTCGCGTCGCCCTGCTTTCCATCGGCGAAGAGGAAATGAAAGGCAACGACCTCACGCGCGAAGCCGCCTCGCGCCTGAAAAATCTGCCGCTCAATTTCGTCGGTAACGTCGAAGGCCGCGACGTTTTTCGCGGCGATGTGGACGTAATCGTCTGCGACGGCTTCATCGGCAACATCGCCCTGAAAATCAGCGAGGGTTTGGTCGAGCACATCGGTGCCATGCTCAAGAAAGCGATCAAGAGCAGTCTCGCGTCGCAGGTTGGATACGTGCTGTCAAAGCAAGCCTTCGACAGTTTTCGCAAGCGCACCGATTCGTCTGAAACGGGCGGAGCTCCACTTCTTGGCGTTCGCGGCATCACGATCATCGGTCACGGCCGCTCGAACCCCACCGCCATCAAAAATGCCATTCGCGTTGCCGCTGAATTGTGCCGCGCTCGCGTGAACGAAAAAATCGAACAGGAGTTGTCCGTTTCTCCCGTCGCAGACCGCGGCTGATTGGGCGGAATCAAATCGCGTATGAGCAAACTCGCATTTCTGTTTCCAGGCCAGGCTTCGCAATATTCGGGGATGGGCAAGGATCTCGCCCGGAATTTTCCGGAATCCGCCGGCGTATTCGAACAAGCCGACGCCGCTCTCGGTTTTTCCGTCTCCCAATTGTGTTTTGAGGGTTCCGACGAAGCCCTAAAACAGACCGAAAATACCCAGCCCGCGATCCTCACCGTTTCCGTGGCTGCGTTTCGCGCTCTGGAAAAGCGCAACATCGTTCCTGATTTTGTCGCCGGTCACAGCCTCGGCGAATATTCCGCCCTGGTTTCCGCCGGCGGACTCGATTTTCCCGCGGCCGTCAAACTGGTGCGCGCTCGCGGAAAATATATGCAGGAAGCCGTGCCCGCTTCGGAAGGCGCCATGGCCGCCATCCTCGGCATCGGGCCTGCCGACGTGGCCGACATCTGCAAGAAAGCCGCCGACGGTGAAGTGGTTTCGCCCGCCAATCTGAATTCGCCCGAGCAAACCGTCATCTCCGGCACGGCCGCTGCCGTAAAACGCGCCGTCGAAATCGCCTCGCAGAATGGCGCCAAGCGCGCCGTTATCTTGCCCGTCTCCGCGCCCTTCCATTGCGCCCTGATGATGCCCGCGCAAAAGCGCCTGGAAGTCGATCTGAAAGCCGCGCGTTTCAACGGCCTGAAATTTCCGCTCATCACCAACGTGGACGCCGAGGCCATCACCACCGGCGACGAAGCGCGCGAAGCGCTCATCCGCCAGGTCACTGCGCCAGTCCGTTGGCTCGACTCCGTCCGTGAAATGATCGAAGCCGGTGTCACCGTCTTCGTCGAAGTCGGCCCCGGAAAAGTTTTGTCCGGTTTGCTTCGCCAGATCGATCGCTCGGTGCGCTGCTTCAACGTCGAAGACGCCGCCAGCCTGAACTCCACAATCGAAAAGATCGCCCAGGTTCGCTCCGAGCCGCCGGGCAGCTAGTCGCTTCGCAGTTCGCGCTCAAAATTTCGTGGAAGGGAAGGGTCCTCGAATTATGTTTTCGCTGAAAGATAAAGTCGCGCTCATCACCGGAGCATCGCAGGGCATCGGCCGCGCCACCGCGCTCGCCTTCGTCGTCGCCGGAGCGAAAGTCGCCGTCGCCGCCCGCCAAACCGCCAAGCTCGACGAACTCGTGAAGGAAATCGAAGCCGCTGGCGGGGAAGCCCTCGCCGTTCCTCTCGACGTTTCCGACGCCGCGCAGGTGAAAACCGCGTTTCAGCTCGTACTCACAAAATTTGGCAAGCTCGACATTCTGGTCAACAACGCCGCCATCACCCGCGACACTCTCGCACTCCGCATGAAGCTCGAAGATTGGGACGCCGTGCTTCGCACCAACCTCACCGGCGCGCATCTCTGCATTCAGCAGGCCCTGGGCTCCATGCTGCGCGCGCGTTCCGGCCGCATCATTAATATTGCCTCCGTCGTCGCCCAGACCGGCAACGCCGGCCAGTCCAATTACGTCGCCTCCAAAGCCGGACTTATCGGTCTCACTCGCGCCATCGCGGTCGAAGTCGCTTCGCGCAGCATCACCGTCAACGCCGTCGCGCCCGGCTTCGTTGAAACTCCGATGACCGATCCGCTGCCGCAGGAACTGAAAGACAAAATGAAATCCCTGATCCCGCTGGCGCGCTTCGGCACCGACAAAGAAATCGCCGCTGCCGTAATATTCCTCGCCAGCGACGAAGCCGCCTACATCACCGGCCAGGTTCTCGACGTCAACGGCGGCATGTTCATGGGCTAGCCCGCCGCTCGAGTACCACCTCCGCGGATTCCCACGCCATACTCGCCGTCACAATTTCCCAGCCGCCTCCGTGACCTCACTCTTCGCCGTTCTCTGTGTTCTCTGTGTTTCAATCTTTAGAAGTCTGCGACCAGCAACGTTGCGCCTCATCATCGCAATCTCCGCATTCCTATCCTTCGCCGCAATCGGTCGATTTCCGCCATTCACGTCGCATGAAAAGTTGACCCAGCATTCCCCCGCGCATAGAATGGCAAGGTTGTTTTTTGGGCGTACATTCGCCCTGGCTGGAACCCGGTGGTTCCAGATAGCCGAAACGGAGGATTTACCAGAATGGCCAGCGTCGAGGAACGCGTTAAGCAGATCATCGTGGAACAGCTCGGAGTCGATGAAGCGGAAGTTACTCCTACGGCTTCGTTTGTGGACGACCTCGGTGCAGACTCGCTCGATACCGTCGAGTTGGTGATGGCGTTCGAGGAAAATTTCGGCATCGAAATCCCCGATGAAGACGCCGAAAAAATCGCCACTGTGAAAGACGCCAACGAGTACATCGAGAAACACTCCAAGGGCAAGTAACTCGTCCTCAGGCATTCTCAACCCCAAACGGAGAAGTTCCCTTGAATCGCCGAGTTGTCGTCACAGGCGTTGGACTGGTCTGCGGTTGCGGCATTGGCACCGAGGAAGTCTGGCGCAACCTGGTTGCCGGTAAATCCGGCATCGGTCCCATCACTCATTTCGATGCCACTGCCTTCGATTGCCGCATCGCCGGCGAAGTGCGCAATTTCGATCCGCTCAACTGGCTCGAAAAGAAAGAGCTGAAGAAGACCGGCCGTTTCATTCAACTCGCTCTCGCCGCCGCGGATTTCGCCATGCAGATGTCCGCGCTTAAAATCACTCCGGAAATTGCCGACCAGACCGGCGTCTACATCGGCTCCGGCATCGGCGGATTCGACGTCATCGAGCGCGAACACTCCAAATATCTCGCCGGCGGCCCGGGAAAAATTTCACCGTTCTTCATTCCCGCCACCATCGTCAATCTAGCGTCCGGCCACGTTTCCATTCGCCACGGCGCCAAGGGACCCAACTCCGCCACCGCCACCGCTTGCTCGGCTTCGGCTCACGCCATCGGCGACGCATTCAAAATCATTCAGCGCGGCGCGGCAGACGTCATGATCACCGGCGGCACCGAAGCCGCCATCACTCCGATGTCCGTCGGCGGATTCGCTGCCATGCGCGCTCTTTCCACCCACAATGACGAACCGGAAAAAGCCAGCCGCCCGTTCGACGCCGACCGCGACGGTTTCGTCGTCGGTGAAGGCGCCGGCATGGTCATCCTCGAGGATTTGGAATTCGCAAAACGCCGTGGCGCGAAAATCATCGCCGAAATCGTCGGCTACGGAATGTCCGGCGACGCCTATCACATCACTCAGCCGGCCGAAGGCGGCGACGGCGGTTACCGCGTCACCATGGCCGCTCTAAAGGACGCGAAAATTTCTCCCGATGACGTCAGCTACGTCAACGCGCACGGCACGTCCACACCGCTCGGCGACGCCATCGAAACCGCCGCCCTCAAGCGCGTCTTCGGCGACCGCGCCAAAAAAGTTCCCATCAGCTCGACCAAATCCATGACCGGCCATTTGCTCGGCGGCGCCGGTGGCCTCGAAGCCGGCATTAGCGTCCTCGCCCTCCGCGATCAAATCATGCCGCCCACCGTGAATTACGAAAAGCCCGACCCGGCCTGCGACCTCGACTACATTCCCAACGTCGCTCGCAAAGCCGAAGTCATCTACGCCCTCAGCAACTCCTTCGGCTTCGGCGGGACCAACGCCTCTTTGCTCTTCAAACGCTGGCACGAATCCTAATCGAATTTAAATCCTCCTCGCACTCTCCGTGCCCTCCTCTCTGCCTTCCTCTGTGTCCTCTGTATTTCAATCTTTGACGTCAGCCACGAGCAACCAGCCCAAGCCACTAGCCACTATTCACTCGCCACTGTCCTCCAGCCGCTAGCGAGTACCTTCCAGCAGCACGCACAAATTGGCCTAATCCGCGCCCCGCACAGCAGGTTTGTCCCCCCGCCGCCAATATGGAATACTAAATCCACTCATCAATTAGTTTTTTTATCCGTTGCAGGAGGCACTCTTGAAAATCGGAGTCTGCGTTAAACAAGTTCCCGCGAAAGACGCCCCGCTCGCCATCGTCGACGGCAGCGCCTGGATTCGCGAATCCGACATCGGCTTTGAAACCAACGAGCCCGACGGTTTCGCCCTCGAAGAAGCTCTTCGCCTGAAAGAAAAGCATCAGGGCGAAGTCGTCGCCATTTCCATGGGCCCCGAGCGTTCCAAGCAAACTATCAAGGAAGCTCTCGCCAAGGGCGCCGACCGCGGCATTCACGTCGCCGACAACGAATTCTTCAAGCTCGATCCTCTCAATGCCGCAAAATCTCTCGCCGCCGCCATCAAATCCGAAAATTTCGACCTCATCCTCACCGGCCTCCAAAGCGACGACCAGGGTTTCGGACAGACCGGCGTCCTGCTCGCCGAACTTCTCGGCCGTCCTCACGCCACCATCATCATGGCCATCGAAGTCACCGGCGAACGCATGAAACTAAAACGCGAACTCGAAGCGGGATGGTTCCAGTGGGTCGAACTTCCGCTGCCCGCCGTTCTCTCGATTCAGTCCGGCATCAACAAGCCGCGCTACGCCACTCTGAAAGGCATCATGGCTGCCAAGAAAAAAGAGATCGCCACCGTCGATCGCGCTTCGCTCGGCGTCACCATCACGCCCACGCAGCAGGTCCAGCGCATCTACGTTCCGTCGAAAACCAAGAAAACCGAGTTCATCACCGGCCAGCCCAAAGAAATTGCCGCCAAGCTCGTCGAAAAATTGCGCCACGAAGCGCGCGTCATCTAATGTCTCGTCTGTCCCAATTCGATTGGGCGATTCCCGCTCTGGTTGTGCTCTCACTGCTGGCGCCCACTGCCGTTCCGCGCGCGCCGAAGGACCCGCCCGCCGCGACCGTGCCCGTCGAGGATTATCCTGTCTACAACGCCGTGCTCGGTGACATCCAGTTCTCGCGCCTGAAACCGGAAGATCAGATCCACGCGCTCATCGTTAACGACACGATCAACTTGAATTGCGGCGAAAAGTCCGGCAATCCCATCATGCTCAATAACTGCAGCCCGATGATGATTCCTCCTACCACCGCGGCCCAACTGCACTCTTTTCTCGCCGGTGAGTTTCAATTGCAAGACTCCACTTGGTCCGACTGGCTCGCCACGAACGCAAAATCCTGGCGCCTCCAGGAACACTTCAAAACGCCGTGGAAACATGGGCTCACCGGCAGCGGTCTGGATCCGAATTCGCTTCCTTCGCCGGAATGGGACAACGCCGATTGCGCCTTTTATTTCTCACGTGTCGGATTTGACGAAACGAAGAAAGAAGCGCTCGTTTTCGTGTACTTCGCTTCGTACATGAGCCGCGCTCCGTCTTCGGGCGATTATTTTCTCCTGCATCAGCAGGACAACAACGAATGGAAGATCGACGGACGCACGAATTATTTCACTTCGACGAAGGACGCGGACAAGAAGTAGCCAACGACCATGAAAATCCTAGCTATCACCGAACAGCGCGAAGGTACCTGGAACAAAGTCAGCTTCGAAATTCTCGCCGCCGCTCAGCAAATCGCTGAGCAGACCAAAAGCTCGGTTACGGGAGTCGTCATCGGCAACGGCGTTGCCTCGCTCGCCGGCGATCTCGCCGGCTATCAACTCGATGAAGTGCTCCTGGTCGAGCACGCGTTACTCGAAAAATATACTCCCGACGGTTTCACTCTCGCTCTGAAGCAAATCATCGAATCCGCGAAGCCTGACCTCGTCTTGTTCCCGCACACCTATCAGGTTCGCGATTTTGCTCCGGCTCTTGCTGCGTCGCTAGGGAAGGGAATGATCGGGGATTGCACCACGTACCGCGAAGAGGGCGGCAAACTCATTTTCGTCCGTCAAATGTTTCAGGGCCGCACCGTCGCCGACGTCGTGTTCACTGGCGAAGCTCCCTGGATCGCTTCGTTTCAGGCCAGTGCCTTTCGCGCCGACCTCGCCAAAAAACACGCCGCCGGAAAAGCTCCGGTGAAACCGGCTGCCGTCGAGCTGAAACCCGAACAGATCCGCACCACTCCGCTCGAACTTTTCCGCGAAGCCAAGCAAGCTGTCGATCTAACCCAGGCTCCGATTCTGATTTCCGTCGGTCGCGGTATCAAAGCTCCGGAAAATATTCCGCTCGCCGAAAAACTTGCTCACGCCATGGGCGGAGAAATCTGCGCTTCGCGTCCCATCTGCGATGAAGGCTGGCTCCCCATGGACCGCCAGATCGGCAGCTCCGGCCAGACCGTCGCGCCAAAACTTTATTTCGCTCTCGGAATCAGCGGAGCCATCCAGCACGTTGTCGGCATGAAAGGCTCCCGCACCATCGCCGCCATCAACAAAGATCAAAACGCCCCGATCTTCGAAATCGCCGACTACGGCATCGTCGGCGACCTCTTCGAAGTCGTCCCTGCCCTAATCGAAGAACTCGAAAAGCCCCACTGAGCTCGCAATTTCAAGGTCCCCTTTGACGCGCAGTGTGGTAGCTCAGGCACTCGTGCCTGAGCGACACCCACTCTCAGTGGGCGTCGGGTTTAGCCATGCCAAATCCCGGCACCCCACCATGTGTCCGCCCGCATCACCCTCCGCCCGCACCCCTCACTTCGCCCTATAAATCGTCTTCCCCTCCTTCACCGTCTCCACCACCTTCACATCCTTAATCGCCATCGGATCCACCTTCAACGGGTTCTTGTCCAGAATCACCAGATCCGCCAGCTTCCCCGCCTCCAACGTCCCTTTCGTTTTCTCTTCCTGATACTGCTCCGCCGCATTAATCGTAATCGCCTTCAACGACTCCAGCGGCGTGATCCGCTGATCCGGACCAATCACCACGCCCGTCCGCGACACGCGATTCACCGCCGTCCACATCACAAACAACTGATCCAGCGGCGCCACCACAAAATCCGTGTGATTCGTCGGCTTCAGCCCCTTATCGATCGCCGTCCGCATCGGACTGATGAAATACGCCTGCTTCTCCCCTCGGTTGATCACATGCGTATCCCCGAAGTAGTACGTGTGCTCCGTATAGAACGACGGAATCATCGCGTACTTCACGTACTCATCAAGTTGATCCAGGCGGACAAACTGCGAATGGATGATCACGGTATGCCGCGGCCTCGAAAGATCGCCCGCCGCCGCGAATTCATGCGCTCGCAACACCATGTCGATCGCGCCGTCGCCGTTCGCGTGAATGATCAGCGGCAGCCCCAGGTCGTAAACCTTCTTCACCATCCCATTCAGTTCGTTCTGCGGAAATGTCGGCTCGCCCTTCCAGTTTTTCTCGCCGTTCGGCCCGCCGGTCAGATACGGAGTCGTAAAAAGCGCCGTACGTCCCTGCGGCGATCCGTCCGAAGTGATCTTCACTCCGCCCAGCTTCAGGTGATTCACATACGTCCCGAAAGTGTTCGGCGGATTTTTCTCCAGCACTTTGTCCAGATCGAGGATGAACGGATACGCCACGATGTCCACGGTATGCACGCCCTCGGCCGCCACTCGCTGCATCATCGCCAGGTCCGCTGCGTGCGTCAGTCCTTCTTGCGCTGTGGTAATCCCCGCTTCCGCGTACATCATCTGTCCCGCGCGGCTCCATGCCACTTCCTGATCCGGAGTCGGCTGCGGCAGCTTGCTGAACACCGGCAGGTACGCCGTCTCCATGATCAATCCCGCCGGCTCGTTCGAGCCTTTCTTGCGGACGATCACTCCGCCCGCCGGAGTCTTGGTCGCCGCCGAAATTCCATATTTCTTGAACGCAGCCGAATTCAGCACTGCGCCGTGCATCGATACATGCCCCACCAGCACCGGATTGTCGGGGAAAATCGTATCCAGGTCGTCGCGCGTCAGCGGCAGTCCGTTCGGCATGGCGTTTTCGTCGTAGCCGTACGCTTGAATCAGTTCGCCTTTTGCAATCTTCCGGTCGTCCGCAAATTTTTTCAGCGTCCCGAGTATGGCCGGCACGTCCTTGCCCGGTCCCGATGGCGGCGCATAGACATTGGCTTGATTCGCAACGCTCAGCGAATTGATGTAGTGGCTGTGCGGATCGATGAATCCAGGCAGCAGCGCTTTGCCCTGCAGATCGATTTCCTGCGTCGATGCGCCTTTGTGCTCTTTCTCGATATCCGCGCGCGTCCCCAGCGCCAGAATCTTGCCGTCCTTCACCGCCAGCGCTTCCGCGGTCGGTTGCGCATCGTTCACCGTCACGATGTCTCCGCCGTAATAGATCGCATCCGCTGTATTCGCCGCGTCGGGCGCATGCGAGCAGCCCCCCGCCATGCAAGCTACCGCCGCCAGCACAATTGCCGTCAACATTCTCATTTCGATGAATTCCTCGTGTCGCCCGTTAGGGCAGGATTTCGGCACGCCAGCCGCAAGCTATCATCGACCGATCTATCCAGTTGTCGAAGTCTCGCGGCGCCCCAGCGCACCAAAGTGCTCCGAACAATATCACATCCTCCTCCGCCCGCCTTCCTCCGTCCCACTCCGCTTTTTCGCCCCCGCCCCAGCGCAGCCTTCGCGCCGCGCGGTAGCTCAGGCACTCCTGCCTGAGCGACACCCACTCTCAGTGGGTGTCGGGTTTAGCTGTGCCAAATCCCGGCACCCCACCATGTCCTCGCCCGCATCACCCTCAGCGTGCAGCAACTCGCACAGCCTGCAGTCCACCCGTGCGCTTGGCAGGCCCAATCCCGTCGTCCGTTCGCGGCTCGCGTCCTCGTACGCAACTTTGCCGCCACTCAGCCCTCGTCACGGAATGTATTATAGTAACTTGACATAATAGGTACAATTATGTTACCATTACTTCGCAGTGAATCTCGAAACGCGAGAGGAGGCACCATGACGCCGTCAGCCACCAACCAAGCCTCATCACCCCTCGCGCCCGCAAACTTTCAGCTCCTCCAAACCCCTCCCAAATTTATTAGAAACCTTCGTAAACCACTGAAAACAAACAACCGAAACTTTTCTAATCGTAACAACAGTTACGATTAGAAATCCGCCTCAGCCCACCGCAAACTCTCCGCCGCCCCCTCAGATTCACCCTCCAGTTCTGATAAAGTGGACACATGGCGATTGAACGCGAACAACTCGAAGCCGACGTTCTGATCATCGGCGCCGGCCCCGGCGGCCTTTCCTGCGCCCTGCATCTCGCAAACCTGATCGAAGCTCACAACGCCGCGAAAAAATCTCCTGCGCTTTCCGCTGAAAACATTTACGTCCTTGAAAAGGGACGCGAACTCGGGGCCCATCAGCTTTCTGGCGCCATCATGGATCCGCGCGGCCTGCGCGAGTTGGTCCCTGACTTTGAAAAATCCGCTCCTCTGGACGCCCTAGTCACCGATGACGCGGCCTTGTTCTTCACCGAATCAGGCAGCTACAAATTGCCCATCACTCCTCCTCCTCTCGCAAATCACGGCAACTACATCGTTTCGGTCAACAAGATGGTGAAATGGCTGGGCGGCTTGGTGGAAGCAAAAGGCGTGAACCTGTTCACGCAATTCGCGGGACGCGAGCTGCTCTACGAAAAGCGCGGCTCAGTCGAAGGCGTTGCCGGCGTACTCACCGAAGACAAGGGCATCGACAAAAACGGCAAACAAAAAGACAACTTCACTCCGGGCTATGAGCTGCGCGCCAAAATCACAGTCCTCGCGGAAGGTTCGCGCGGTTCGCTCACCAAGGAACTCGTGAACCGCCTGCATCTCGACGGCATGAATCCTCAGGTCTACGGCATCGGCATTAAGGAATTGTGGGAAGTGCAGCCTGGAAAAATTAAATCTGGATTCACGGCGCACACTCTCGGCTGGCCGCTGGCTACGAATTACTACGGCGGCGGCTGGGTGTACGGCATGCAGAACAATCGCGTGTCGCTCGGCATGGTGGTTTCGCTCGAGTATGCCGACCCGCTGTTCGATCCTCACGCTGCGTTTCAAAAATACAAAACGCATCCGTACGTGAAAAATATTCTTGAGGGTGGAAAGCTGGTCCGCTATGGCGCGAAATCGCTGCCCTACGGCGGCTGGTATTCCATGCCTTGCACGTACATGGATGGCGCTTTGATTCTGGGCGACTCCGCAAGCTTCTTGAATTCGCAGCGGCTGAAGGGAATTCACACCGCCATCAAATCCGGAATGCTTGCCGCGGAAACGATCTACGAATCGCTCTGCGCGGGCGATGCGTCCGCGCAGAAGCTCTCATCCTTCAAACGCAAGATCGACAAGAGCTGGCTTCGCGAAGAGCTTTGGCCTGTTCGCAATTTTCACCAGGCGTTTCATCACGGTTTATGGGCTGGACTTTTTCTTTCCGGCATCCAGTTCGTCACCGGCGGCCGCGGCCTGGTGGATCCAATGCACACCAAAGCCGGGTACCTCGATTACGAAAAACTGAATCGGCCCGACGTGCTGGTCGACCAATCGACACGCTTCAAAGGCGACGGCAAATTGACCTTCGATCGCCTCACCGACGTCTATCATTCCGGCACGCGGCACGACGAAGATCAGCCCAGTCACCTGCACGTTCTCGATCCCAGCATTTGCAGTGACCGCTGCGTGCGCGAGTACGGAAATCCGTGCCAGTATTTTTGTCCCGCGGCTGTCTATGAAATGGTCATCGACAAAGAAGGCGCAAAGAAACTGAAAATCAACGCCACCAACTGCGTCCACTGCAAGACCTGCGATATCGCCGATCCCTACCAGATTATTAATTGGGTTCCGCCCGAAGGCGGCGGCGGTCCAAACTACGAGGGGATGTAACCGAAGTTTTCGATCGAAATAACTAGCTGACGCATATCAGCCGCCGCTAAACGCGCGTTTCAACTTGCTCCAAAATCCCTCTTTATTCTGGGCGGGCTGCGCAGCGGTCGCCTTCGACTGCGATTTCGAACTCGGCGCCGCCGATGGCTTGGGCTCTTCAAAGGATGGCGAAGCCACTCGTCCGCTGAATTGCCATTCCGGTTCTACATGCACTGTGCGCACCAGCAACGCTACGTCCGAGCCGCCATCATCCTGTGCTTCCGGCGCGGCTGGCGAAAACGTCATCGGCGGCATGATGATTTTGTATTCGGGGATGGTGGTTGCGACGGTCTGCACCGCGGGCGGAGTAGGAGTTTCCACCTTTGCCGGCGGCGTCACCGGGTGCGCATCATTATTAAGGTCGAGCGCGCGAAGCTGCACGTTTGGCTGCGCCACGGGAAATGCGGGAGGCGGAGTTGCACTCGCGTCGGTCACTGGAGGTTCGGGCGTCGGCGCCAGATTCTGGCGGCCGCTGATGCCCATCACGGGAATGACGGGCGGCGGAGCGGACTGTCCGTGCATCGCCTCGCACTGGCAACTGCCCGGAGTGCCGGCCACCGGCACCAGTTTTCCGTTGGCGAGGAAAAACTCGCCGGCCTGCGGCACGATCAGATCTTCACCGGTGAACTGCTGTTCCAGGCGCAACGCACCACTGGTGGCGCGAACACACAGCGAATCGTTCAGATCGAGTCCCGCGGTAATTTCGCGAGTGCCGCCGCTGATCTCGAGGGGCGTAGCGATGATCGTCGGAGTAAAAATTCGCAGCGTCGCGGTGGCCGGCAATTCCACGTGGATGCGCCCGAAATTCAGCGCGAGCGTAACGGCTCCCGCGGAGTAAAGCAGCGTCAATTTCGCAGGTCCGCAAATATCCACTTGTCCGCCGGAGAGCAGCAGCAGTCGCGCGCGGCCCGCATGCACGGTGACGATGCTGCCGTTCGTCAGATACACCGAAGGAATCGACGGAGTCGTTCCCAGCAGCGCTGTGCCGCTGTCTACCGAAACTTCCGGCCCCTCAACACGCGCGACGGTTCCCGGCGGCGGCTGATCCGAATCCTGCGCGCCCGCATTTGCGCTGAAAATCAGCAGGCACAGCGCAGCAGCGAAAAACACTTTGGACGCAATTCGACGCCCGCGGCTGAACGCGGTGGCATGGGTGGCGAATTCGGCAGGGGAGCACATCGAGGTCGTCAGCGGTACCAACTACTATTGTACTGCGGCTTACGCTTTGAATCGCTCACTTCTGTAGGGGATTACGGGCACTATCGTTAGATGCGATGAAACCGAGGTGGGTAGCAACCGAGTTCAATTATTCCCAGCGCAGCGCGACCATCGGATCTACGCGCATCGCGCGCCGCGCAGGAATCGAGCCTGCAAGTGTCGCCACTGCGGTGAGCGTAAGCGCGACGAATGCGATCGTCAGCGGATCGTGCGCAGAAATTCCAAACAGCAGATGGCCCATCAATCGTGATGCGGCGAGTGCGCAGGGAATTCCGACCGCGAGACCGACGAGCGCGAGCACCAACGTTTCGCGCAGAATCATTTGCAGGATCGCCGCGCGCGAAGCGCCCAGCGCCACGCGAATGCCGATCTCATGCGTGCGGCACGAAACCGAATACGAAATCACGCCGAAAATTCCCGTCGCCGCCAGCAGGAGGGCCATTGCAGCAAACAACGCCAGCAAATGGGTCCGGAATCGGGTTTGCGACATCGACGCATCGACCACATCGGGCATGTCGGTCACATCGCTTACCGGCAGGTCTTTGTCGATCTGGCTCACCGACTCGCGAATCGCCGCCGCGACATTCGAAGCGCTTTGATTGCTTTTCACCACGATGTCCGCGCCGGGAAACGGCGACTGCGCGTACGGCACGTACATCATCGGGCCGGGATCTTGATCCATTGCCGTATCGCGGACGTCTCCCACAATTCCGACGATCTGTCTCGGTCCGTCGCCGTCGGGTGGAAATCCGAAGTCCAGACTTTTGCCGATCGGATCCTGGTTCGGGAAATAAATCCGCGCCATCGCTTTGCTGATCAGCGTCACGCGCGGTGAAGAACTGCTGTCGTGCTCATCGAACGATCGACCAGCCAGCAAAGGAATATCCATCACGCTGAAATAGCCGGGGCTGACCGCCACGTAGTCCGCGGTCCTCGATTCAGCGGCGCTCAATGCCGGACGTCCGACGATATCGAAAGCCAAATTTATTCGTCCATCGGCCATCGGCGACGGCAACACCACCGCTGCGTTTTGAATGCCGGGCTGCGCTTTCACGCGGGTGAGCAAGTTATCGGCGAAACCGGTCCATTGCTGCGGAGTGGAATACAGCGTGCGCGGCAGCGAAAGATTCGCCTTCACCACATGCTCGATATCGAATCCCGGTTTCACCGCACTCAGGTTTGTAAAACTGCGGATTAGAAGGCCGGCGCCGACCAGCAGAATCATGGCGGCCGCAATTTCTGCGGCTGCCAGGAAATCACGCAAGCCATGGCGTTTTCCGCTTTCGCCCGAACGCCCTCCGCCATCTCGCATGGCGCTTTGCAGATTCGAATCCGCGGCAAACAACGCAGGCGCAAGCCCGAAAGCGAAGCTCGCAGCGACGGACAGCACAAGCGCAAATAGCAGTACGGATTTATCCACCGAGATTTCGTTCGAGAGGGGCAGTCCCGCCGGTAGAAATCCCGCCAGGCTGTGAACTCCCCAAAACGCCAGCGCCACGCCCGCTGCGCCGCCCAACAGGCCAAGCACCGCAGTTTCCGTCAACAATTGGCGCACGATGCGAATGGTTCCCGCGCCCAATGTGCTGCGCAGCGCAATTTCGCGCGAACGCGACGTCGCTCGCGTAAGCAAAAGGTTTGCGATGTTGACGCAGGCGATCAGCAATACCAGCGCCACCGCGCCGAGTAATACCAGCAACGCCGATCGCACATTGGAAGTGAGCATTCGCTGCAGCGATGACGTGCGGAGCACCCAACCTTCGTTTTCGGCAGGAAAAGTTTTCTGAAGGTTCGTGCCGATCGCGTCGAGCTCGGCTTGCGCTTGCGACAGCGACACGCCCGGCTTCAATCGACCCGTCACTTGCAGCCAGTGACCGTTGCGGCGCTGCATCCACGGTCCGAAGAGCGGATCGTGGACCAGCGGAATCCAGATTTGCTCGCTCTCCGTGATCGCAGGAAATCGAAAACTCGAGGGCATCACGCCGATAACAGTGAACGTACCTTTATCGAGCTCGATGGACTGGCCGATGATCGCCGGGTCCGCGCCAAACGTGCTGCGCCACAAGTATTCGCTAAGCACAACGACCGCGGGCGATCCCGACACGGATTCCGCGCGCCCGAAGACGCGGCCCAAAATCGGCTGCACGCCAAATACGCTGAAGAAATCTGCGGTCACGACGGACGTTTTGATCACTGCCGGCTCGCCGCGACCGGTGAGCGTCAATTCGTGCCGCTGCGTTCCCGCGAGGTCCATAAATATGGTGTTTTGATCACGAAGATCGGAAAAATTCAGATACGACCATCCGGTCTGGACCGTCGCATCCTTCGACTGTTGCTGGAACACGGTGAAGAGCTGCTCAGCGTGAGGATAGGGCAGCGGCTTCAGCAAAATCGCGTATACCACACTGAAAATCGCTGTGTTCGCGCCGATTCCCAAAGCGAGCGTAAGGACCGCGACGGCGGTGAATCCGGGATTCTTGCGCAGCATCCGCAAACCGAACCGGACGTCCTGAAAGAATTGCTCGAGCCAAACGAAACTCCACACGTCGCGAGTGTCTTCAGTGATTCGCGCGACGTTTCCGAATTTGCGACGGGCGGCGGCATACGCATCGTCCGGCGACATGCCGCGAGCGATGTTGTCTTGCGCCTCGATCTCCAGATGTTCGCGGATGTCGCGATCGAGATCGTCGAGAATGCGATCTTTCCGGCTCACGGCTTCCTCACGTTTTCGTTTCCTGGGCGGCGGGCCGAAGGATTCGCGCAATCGCGCCGGCGAGCTTGTCCCATTTGCCGGTCTCGATCGTGAGCTGGCGACGGCCCTTCGGAGTCAGCTTATAGAATTTCGCGCGGCGATTGTTTTCAGACGTGCCTTCGCCGTAGGAGATCCAGCCGCGCTTGATCAGCCGGTGAAGCGCGGGATAAAGGGAGCCCTGCTCGACCTGCAAAACGTCATCGGAGTTGAACTCAATCGCCTTGGCGATGGCGTGGCCGTGCGCCGGGCCCAGGATCAGGGTGCGCAGAATCAACAGGTCGAGGGTGCCTTGCAGTAGTTCAATCCGTTCGCGTTGTTCTTTAGTAGGCATTCTAGGTGAGACTAACGGCTCTCCAGTAGAATGTCAAGGTGAGTGTTCCTTTCATCGTGGGCCTCAGCGAGGCGCAACCGAACAGCCCCGCGGCCTTCGAAGTCGTCTCGAAGCGCTTTGCTACCGCTTCAGGGAATGGTTTGCCATACTGATTGCGGATGGTTGACGACAAGAAAATTCCCGAGGCCCCAGCTCCGCCAACCGCCGCCGACGCTGCGATTCCGATGCCGCACCTTTCGCGCTGGCGGAGGATGCAAATTCCGGTCATTGCGGCGGCGGTATACGGAGTGTTGCGGTTGATTGGGCCCACTCTGCGAGTGGAAATTCTCGGCATCCAGCACGCCGTTCAAATCCGCTCGAAGCATGAGGCGGGCATCGGCGCATTTTGGCATCGCTGCATTTTCCCCGCCGCCTGGATCTGGCGAGACCGCGGAATCGTGGTGATGAATACCGTGAACTTCGACGGTCAATGGACCCGCAAGGTGATTGAGTGGTTGGGATTCGGCACGGCCCAGGGAAGCTCAACGCGCGGCGGAGTGGTTGGGCTGACGGCAATGGCGCAAAAAATCGCAGAAGGCAAGCACGTGGCGTTCACGATCGACGGCCCACGCGGGCCACGTTACGTGGCGAAGCCCGGTCCGGTAATCCTGGCGCGACGAACGGGGAGCCCGATTTCGGTTTTTCACATCGGGGTCGAGTGGGGCTTCACATTCAAAAAATCGTGGGATTTGTTTCAGGTGCCGTTTCCGTTTTCGCGCGTCGTGATGATGTTTGCTCCGCCGATTCGCGCGAAACAGGATGGTGGCAGCGAAGATCTGAAAGCGACGCAGGCCGAAATGCAGGCAGCACTCGAACGCGTGCGCGACGACGCAGAAGAGTGGTTCGACCTGAGCGAATCGGAAAAGGATGAAGTTCGAGCCGAGTATGCGGGGCGGAGCGGCAGCTAGTCGAGCGCGAGGTTAGCCGACGCCGAGTTTTACCGGTATCTGCATTTTCTGGCCATTGCGAATGATGGTGAGCTTCACGGTGTCGCCCGGTTGCGAGCGGTTGAGCAGCAGATTCAAATCGACTTGATTGGTTACTTCCTTGCCGTCGATGGCGATCAAGATGTCGCCGCCCACGCGCAATTCCTGCAGCCCCAAAAACGATTTCGTGCCGCCGCGAATTCCGGCCTGCGCCGCCGGGCCGCCGGGCTCGACGCGCTCGATCAGGATGCCTTGGGTGGTGCTGAGCTTGAGCGCCTCGGCGAGAGCCGGCCAGATTGGACGCCCCTCCGCACCCAGTGTGGCTCGGCGGACGTGGCCGTACTTGATCAAATCCTCCGCCACGCGGCGCGCGGTATTGATGGGAATCGCGAAGCCGATTCCGGTGCCTGCTGGCGATCCGTTCGAGGCGTAAATCGCGCTGTTGATGCCGATCACCTGGCCGTGCGAATCCAGAAGCGGACCGCCGGAGTTGCCCTGGTTGATGGCCGCGTCGGTTTGAATCGCTTCGTCAATGAATGTGGAGTCGCCGGTCTGCACCGTGCGGCCCAGTGCACTGACCACACCGGTAGTGAGCGTACTTGAAAAACCAAACGGATTGCCGATCGCAAGCGCGCGCTGGCCGACAACCAATGTGCGCGAATCGCCGAGCGTAAGCGGGGTGACCTGATGATCTTCCATGTTGATTTGAATTAGAGCAATGTCGTTGCGCGGATCGGCGCCGATCACGCGGCCTTTGTATCGAGTCTGGTCACCGAGTGACACTTCAATGGTCTGCGCGCCCTGCACTACGTGGAAATTCGTGAGGATGTGGCCGTCTTTGTCGATCAAGAATCCGGAGCCCGCGCCGGCCACCGGAACGGGATTGTAGAAAAAGTCGTACTCGACCGTTCGGGTGATGATGTTGGCGACGGCGGGAGACGCTTGCTTATATATCCGCACATTTTCCGATTCGGTGGGATCGAGCGAAGTGTCGTTTGATGACGCGGGAATGTGGACGGCATTCACCGTCGCCGGCGTGCGAGGTCCGTAATGCGTGCCGACCCAATACGCGGCCAGACCAATGATCAACCCGATGCCGAGCATCCGAAACGCGCGGCCTTTATCTTTTTGCTGCAAGCTCATCCAATCAACTCCACCGGAAACCGATGCAAATCGTCGAACTTCCTGCCGTCTTTATACAGTACGCCCGGGCGTCGCAATTCGTTTCAGTTTGTCGAGAGCGAGCGCCACCAGCCGCTCGGTTTCTTCGATCGTGCCCGAGCAATCGATGGATGCGTCGGCGAGTTTCAACTTTTCGTCGTTAGGCATTTGGGACGCGATACGCTGCTCCGCTTCGGCGCGCGTCAGTCCTCGTTCGATCATGCGCTCGATCTGCTGTTCGGGGCGGCACCAGCAGACAATAAGTTTATCGAGCTGTTTGTTCATGCCGGATTCGACGAGCAGAGCCGCCTCGACCACAGCGAATTCGGGCGGATCGGAATTATTGAGAGCGGCGAACCAATCCATGATCACTTTGTGGATGCGTGGGTGAAGAATTTCGTTCAGGCGTTTGAGTTTCTGCGGATCGGCGAAGACCAGCTTGCCGAGAATCGAGCGATCGATGTTGCCGTAGGAATCGAGAATTTCTTTTCCGAACGCGGCAACGGTTTCGTTGTAAGCGTCCTGGCCGGATTCCAGAAGTTCGTGGCCGATGGTATCGGCGTCGAGCACCGGGCAATCGTGGCTGCGAAGCATCGACGCGACCGTGGATTTCCCCACGGCCATGCCTCCCGTGAGCCCGACGCGGAGCATCAGTGTTTCGCTCCGGCGGCCGCGGGCGTGTTTTTCGTCGCTCGACGCATGCGCGCGGCGCGAACGGTGTTGCTCATCAGCATGGCGATCGTCAGTGGACCGACTCCGCCTGGCACAGGAGTGAACGCGCCGGCGATTTGAATCACGTCGGGATGGCAGTCGCCGACCAGCACAGAGCCTTTGGTGCGGAATGTTTCGAGCTTATCGGGAAAATGGGCGAAGATGCGCTGGGCTTCGGCGGCGTCGGTAACCACGTTTTGGCCGACATCGATCACCGTGGCGTTCGGGCGGATGAAATCGGGAGCGACCATGGCGGCGCGGCCGATCGCGGCGACCACAACGTCGGCTCGGCGAACGGTTTCCGCCAAGTCTTTCGTCTTCGAGTGGCAAATCGTGACGGTAGCGTTGGCGTGCAGCAGCAGAAGCGCCATCGGTTTGCCGACGATGTCGCTGCGGCCGATCACCACGGCGTTCGCTCCATCCAGCGCGATATTGCTGCGACGGAGAATTTCCATCACGCCCGCAGGAGTGCAGGCAACCAGGCCCGGACGGCCCGCGACCAGATTGCCGACGTTGACGGGATGAAAACCGTCCACGTCTTTCGCGGGGATGACGGCGTCGAGAATTTTTTTCGCGTCGATCTGCGGCGGCAGCGGCATTTGGACCAGGATGCCGTCCACGTCGTCGCGATCGTTGAGCGAATCGATGATGGCGAGAAGTTCGTTGGTGGTGGTCGAGGCGGGCGGAGTGATCAGAAAACTCGCGAGGCCGAGCTTTTCGCAGGCGGCGATTTTGCTGTTTACGTAGAGCTTCGAGGCAGGATTATCGCCCACGCGCACGGCGGCGAGGCCGGGCTTGATGCCAGCGGCCGCGAGCGCGGAAATTTCGGACGCGAGCTCGCCGTAAATCTGGTCGCGAATGGCATTTCCGTTGAGGATGCGAGCGGACAAAGGAGCTCCTGAGTTGCGCGCTTTGGCGGCGCGAAACCACATCATAGCACAGCGTTTTTGGCGGGAAAGACGGGCTTGCGGCCTGCAGCTGCGGACGAAAAGCTACAGTTGGTCGATGGTGAATTCGAAGATGCCGCCGCTGGGATTGAAATCGCTGTAGCGGAGCCACTGGGGACGGACGCGGACCCAGGTGATGTTGGGCCAGCGTTCGCGCTCGCGGCCGCCCGGATGCGCAGCGAAGTAGGTTTCTTTGAGGCGGGCGAGTTCGGCGCCGTGAGGCTCGTCGGCGATGCCCTCGAGTTGAACGGTGATTTCGTCGCGGTCCCAGCCGATCACAACGGCCGCACTCCGTGACCGGCGGATGTTGCGGACCTTGCGTGTGGTGGTCAGCGTGTCGAATAGAACCTCGAGAGCGTCAGTGACCGCAATGCCCACGGTGGCTGCTTGCGGTTTGCCCTCCGGAGAAATCGTGGAAACCACGCCCATTTTCTTGGTGCGAAGAAAGGCGAGCAGCGCGGCGCGGTCGGGTGCGGGCATCGTGCGCTAAGTATATAACGGCTGCACCCGGCTACTGCTTTTCGGGAAGCGTGTAGTCGAACACGTAGGAATGTTTGCCGCCGGCGGCGATCTCGATGGTCAATTTCCCGGCAATGCCCGTTAATTCGCCGGTGCCGGAGCCGGGGACGACGATGATATTCATCGCCGCCGTGCCGTGGTCCATGGTTGCATTGTGCTGCAGGACGAAGGTGCCTTTGCGGCCGTCGAGTGTGCCATCCACAAGCTCGATGGCCACGTAGCCACCGGAGCCTTTCGCCGGACTACCGAACGCGAGCATTGTGCCCTTGCTGGTGGCTTCGAGGGCGCCGTGGAACTGCTTATCGAGCGTCATTGCGGAGAACGCTGCGTCGATGCCGTCGGACTTGAAGGGGACGATTTTTACGTCGAACGGGCCTTTGGCTTGGTGCGAAGTCAAGGAGTCCTCTTTGGCGGCCGGCACGGGTTGCTGCGCGTTGACTTGGGCAGGAACGCGCAACCATATCACCGCGACGATCAGAAGAACAAGCGCAGCGATTTGTGAGTCTCGAATTCTCATCACGACTCCCGTGGTCTTCGTTCAAAAAAAATCCCCGCGAAACACGCGCGGGGATTGTTGTGCTTTCAGCCTGAGCGCACCGATGCGCCATGCGATTAATAAATGTCGTACTGTTCCCAATGCAGAGTGGGGTCGGCCTGGATGATGATGCTCTTCTTGGTCCAACGCTCGAGTTCTTCGATGAGAGAGGCTTCGCGCGTCTTGAGAGCTTTTGAAATTTCAGGATGCACCCGAAGCGTGAGGCTGGCGGACGGCATTTCGGGCGCCATCTTCACCGCTTCGGTCTGAATTTCGTAGCACAAAGTGGCGATGGACTTCACCATGCCGGAGCCCGTGCAATACGGGCAAGGCTGGCAGAGCGTGCGTTCCAGGGCCTGCTTGGTGCGTTTGCGGGTGATCGCGACGAGGCCGAATTCGTTGAACCGCAGAACTTTCGAAGGCGCACGGTCGGCTCGCAGGGCGTCTTCGAGCGCGGCCATCACCTTTTCGCGATTGCGGCGCTCTTCCATATCGATGAAGTCGATGACGATAATGCCGCCCAGGTCGCGCAAGCGCATCTGGCGGACGATTTCTTTCACCGCTTCCACGTTGGTGCGGACTATGGTGTCTTCCAGGCGATTCGAGCCTTTGCCGACGAACTTGCCGGTATTGACGTCGATGGCGACGAGCGCTTCGGTGTGGTTGATGACGATGTAGCCGCCGGATTTCAGCCAAACTTTCGGACGCAAGCCCTTATCGATTTCCTGCTGAATGCCGAATTCCTCGAAGACCGGCGTTTGCTTGGTGTAGAGCTTGACGCGATTCACCAGCTGCGGCTGGAAGCGGCTCATGAAGTCCACAACTTTGGTGTAGCCCTCTTCGGAATCGACCCAGATCGCGCCGAAATCCGGAGTGACGAAATCGCGCAGGATGCGTTCGACCAGATTCAAATCGCGATGCAGAACCGAGGGAGCTTTTTTCTGCTCGGAACGCGCCTTGATTTCGGCCCAAGTGCGAGTGAGGAATTCCACGTCGGCGCGGACGTCTTCGGGCGCAGCGCTCGAGGCCGCGGTGCGGACGATGAAGCCGCCGCCCGAGGTGCCCTTCGCGTCGTTGACCAAATGGCGCAGGCGAGCGCGCTCTTCGGCGGACGCGATCTTGCGGGATACGCCGGTGTGATCGAGCGTTGGCATGTACACCAGGAAACGGCCGGGAAGCGCGACGTGGCTGGTGATGCGCGCGCCTTTCTTACCGAGCGGTTCCTTGGCGATCTGGACGATGATTTCCTGACCCTGCTTCAGCATGTCGGCAATCAGCTGCGTTTTGCGCGGCGGACCGGAATGACGATGACCGTGACCTCCGGAGTGGCCGTGATGCGGACGGCGATGGCGATCGTCGCGGCGACCTCCGCGATCGCGTCCACCGCGACGCGAAGGATTCTGCATGCGCGAACGGAAATCGTTGCGGACACGCGCGGTAGCAGGGGCTTCGGACGGCGCGGAAAATCCGCCGGCGGCCGGCTGGCCTTCGATGGATTCAGCGTGTTCGCCGGATTCGACGGCCTCTAATGCGTCGGCATGAGCCTGATCGGCGGAATCGGCGTGGAGTTCGTGAGCTTCGCCATGTTCGTCGATGTGCTCGTCGTGATGTTCGTGGTGATCGGCTTCGTGATCGCTTTCATGCTCGCTGTCGTGATCGCTGTCGATGGTTGCAAGAGCTTCGGAATCGGCGTGGTCTCCGGTTTCGTCATGGGGATGGTCATGCGCATCGTCGTGAACGCCTTCGTGATCATGTTCATGATCGTCGATCGCGTGGGATTCTTCGTGTGCGGCTTCTTCGTCCTGCGCTTCGGCCAGATGTTCGGCCAGAGCAGCGGCTTCGTCATCGGTCAATTGCGCGGCGGTGTGTTCGTCGAGAGTCAAGTGCGGCTGATTTTCTGAAAGCGGATGGTGCTCTTCCAGAGCTGAGCCGTGCGCTTGTCCGGCACGCTCGGCGGCCAGGCGATCGAGTTCGCGGGAAGCGGCGAGTTCGAGTTCGTCGTGATGGTCCTCAACTCCAAGATGTTCTTCGACTCCGAAGTGTTCCTTCACTTCATCGGAATGCGGGCCGGCGAGGTGCGCGGCGGCATCATTCACCGGTTCGGGCGGCAGATGCTGATGCGTCTTCCATTTGGAAATGGATTCGCCGGGCAACGGTTCCACGCCAAACGACGAGGGTCGGAAGCGCGACGGTGCGGCCGGAGGATACGATTTGTGTTCGCGCGGCTGCTGCTCGAAAGAACGCGATTGGCGCGGCTGAGATTCTTCACCAGAGAATCCGGAGTGACGGCTCGGGCGTTCGACCACCGGCTCAAAGGATCCGAACTGCGAAGTGATCGCGTTCGCGTCTACGGACGAATCGACTGTCGAGTCCACCGTTGAATCCGCGGTCGAATCGATCGAGGCGCTGGGTGAATCGATTACGGGCGCGCTACCAGCGGGCTTTTCGCGGAATTTCGCGAGCGACTCGCCGGGGAGCAACGTGGAGATGTGCCCTTCGACCGCTCCGGAATCGCCGGCGGGTTCATCGAGCTGGCCGTAGGATCGCGGCGAAGCGTATTTCGAGGATGGCAACTCGCGGCCGAAACGGCGATTGTCGCCGCGTCCGCCACCACCGCCGCCCGGACCGCGTCCGCGGCCGTGACGATTGCGTCCACCGCGACGATTGAATCCGCGATCGTTGCGTCCGCCGCCCTGGCGATTCTCAAAACGCGGGCGGTCGTGATGCGGCGCGCCGGAGGAAGGGCGCGCGACGACGGGAGACGGAACGTAGTTTGCGGGTTGCGCGTCGGACGGAGCCTGATTTCCGAACGATTCCTGAGCACCCGCTTCAGATGAAACGGCAGCGCCCGGTTCGACGGCGTCGCCGGCACCGAGTGCCGTGGCGGGCGCGGCAGCCGGAGCGGCTGCTTTCGATTTATCGTCGCCGGTGGCGACGTGATCAAAATCTTCTAAGTCTTCCAGAAAGTCGCTGACGTACAGGAAGGCGTCGCTATCGAGTCCGATTTCGACGAAGGCCGACTGCATGCCCGGAAGCACGCGCGTGACTTTGCCTTTGTAGATGCTGCCAACTAACGCGAATTCTTTTTCACGTTCGACGTAATACTCACAAAGCTGACCTTCTTCCAGAATCGCCACCCGGGTCTCGTGGGGGTTGGCGGAAATTACCATTTCCTTCGACATGTAAACTCCTCATGGCGCACCGGAAATCAGCGGCGCTCACAATGGCGCGCGCCCGGCCGTCTTGGGGCCAGGCCATAGCTTGCGCCTGCCCGAGCGGACCGCTCAGGAAAGACTTACCGTGTTGTTCGATTGCTTTCCTCATCCGATGCTTACCTGATTCAGAACTGAAAACACCCGGCCGGCGGAATTTCCGCGGCTCGAGCAAATTTGTTGAAGCAAAAACCGGGCTTCAGTTGACGAAGCGCCGCATACGGACGTTCATCACCATGCCCAAAGCCAAAAACACAAAAGCCGTTGACGAGCCTCCATAGCTCATCAGCGGCAGGGGAATACCAGTCACCGGCATATATCCGATGACCATGGATGCGTTCACCAAAACGTGAAATGCGAGAATTGCCGTAACTCCCATCACCACGTACATACCGGCACGATCTTTGGCTTTCTGCGCGTTGTCCACCAGCCTGAGAATCAGGGCCAGGTACAACAGCAGCACCACGCAAACGCCGATGAAACCTTGTTCTTCGGCCAGCGCGGCCAGAATAAAGTCCGAATACCGGACGGGCACAAAACCCAATTGATTCTGGCTGCCTTTGCCGAAACCCTTGCCCCAGAATCCACCGGAACCGACTGCAATTTCCGACTGCAAAATCTGATAACCGGCTCCACGCTGATCTTCCTCTGGATGGAGGAAGGTTTCAATCCGTTGTTGCTGGTACGGCTTCAGATGATGCCGCATATGCCAGCCAACCGGAAGCAGCAAAGCCAGTAAGACGAGCCCAACCAACTGATGTTTCCACTCGATGCCGGCCAGGAACGCGCCAACCACGGCAACGGGAATCAAAACCAGCGCGGTACCCAGATCCGGCTGCTTCAGGATTAAGGCTACCGGAATCAGGGTAATAATGCCAACTTTCAGCAGGTCGCTGAGGGTCAAGCGATCGGTGCGAACTTCGCTGAAATAACGAGCCAGCACAATAATTATAATCAACTTCATCAGCTCTGACACCTGGAAGTTGAACCCGCCGCCAAGCGAAATCCAGCGTTTGGCGCCGAGACGAGAAAATCCGATCGCCAATACGACCAGCAGGCCGAGAACTCCGACGATGTAGAGCATCGGAGCCTGATCGAGAAGGGTGTGGTAATCGACGCGGGAAATCAAAAACATGCAGACCAGGCCGATGCCGAGCCACATCAATTGCTTCCACTGCATGCCGGCCATGGCGCTGGCGTGGGTGGAGGAATAAATTTCGAGGACGCCTAGAGCATTAATCGCGGCTACGATCGCGAGCAGCACCCAATCGAAATCCTGAACTTGCGGACGGTCCTTCATCGGCGAGGACCTCCGGAGGCGGCGACGAGTTTCGGATCGGCCGGAAGATTTTCGGTGTGGCTCGGCGTGGGCGGAGGCGGAGGAGGCGGCAAGGTGTTCGTGACCTGCTGCTGATTGCGCGCGTTTTTCTTATCGTAGTACATCTTCACGATGTCGCGCACCACCGGGCCGGCTGCTTCGCCGCCGTGCTCGAGAGTGTCTTGTACGATAGCGGCGACGACGATTTCGGGATCGCGGCGCGGAGCGAAGCCGACAAACCAGCCGTCCATTTTTTTGGTTCCGGCGCGATTGGCGGCGTCATAGCTCATCAATTGGGCGGTGCCGGATTTTCCGCAGAGGTCGATATTGGCGAGGCGGAGGTGATAGGCCGTGCCGCCGCCTTCGTTTACGACGCCGAAAAGGCCTTGAGTGACCTGTTCGACGGCGTCGTCGGAGAGCGCGAAGCGTTCGGTTTTTGCGTTCGAGAAATTCTTGAGCATGTGCGGCTGCACCAGAGTGCCACCGCTGGCAACACCGGCCGCCATTCGCGCGAGTTGCAACGGAGTGACGGTGACGGCGCCCTGACCGATCGAGACTGAAATCGTTTCGCCGGCGTACCACTTATGGTGAAAGGCGCGTTCGACCCATTCTTCGGAAGGCATCAGGCCCGGCTCTTCGCTGGGCAGGTCGATGCCGGTGCGCTTGCCGATTCCGAGGCCGGAAGCATAGTAGGCAATTTTGTCGATGCCCATCTGCTTGCCGATGTTGTAGAAAAAAATGTCGCAGGAATCGACGATGGCTTTGTGCAGATCGACCTGGCCGTGACCCTGAGGACGCCAGCAGTGAAATTCGCGGCCGTAGAAATTCGCATGTCCTGGGCAGAAAACGCTGTAATTCACCGGAACAGATTTTGAATCGAGCATGGCCGTGGCCATGACGATTTTGAAGACGGAGCCGGGAGCCAGTTGCGCCTGGATGGCGCGATTCAAAAGAGGGGTTTGTTTGTCGGTGTTGAGCTTTTGCCATTCCTCTTTCGGAATGCGAACCGCGAAATCATTCGGATCGAAGGTGGGCTTGCTGACCATGGCGAGAACTTCGCCGGTGCGGGCGTCCATGGCGACGACGGCGCCGGTTTTATCCGCCATGTCGGTCTCGGCAATCTGCTGCAGGTCGTAATCGATGGTCAACTGAATGGGCTTGCCGGGAATGGCTTCGACGTTATCGAGCGTGCGGATCACTTTGCCGACGCTATTTACGATCACCCGGCGCATGCCGTCGGTGCCTTCGAGCTGTTCGTTGTATTCGCGCTCCAGGCCCGCTTTTCCAACGATGTCGCCGGGGCGGTAGTGGCCGTCGCTGTCGTCGAGTTGCTGCTCGGAAACCTCGCCGACGTAACCGATGGCGTTGGCGAGCATTTTGTCCTGCGGGTAGCGGCGGCGCTGGACCATCATCAGTTCGAGCAACGGCAAATCGGCGCGATGCGATTCGACAAAGGCGATGTCGGCCTGTGTGGCGGCGGGCTTAATAATTACAGGCTGAAATTTCGGAGCGCTTTTCGCGGCGTCGAGTTCCTGCTGCAAATCATCGTGATCGATGCCGAGGCCTTCTTCAATCTGCGGCAAGCTTTTCGCCAGCGATTTCGGATCGTCGCGCAGCAGCAGAATGCTGAACGAAGGATAGCTATCGACGAGCACGCGGCCTTCGCGATCGAGCATCGCGCCACGCGGAGCAATAATCGGGATCGAACGAATGCGGTTTTTCTCGGCGAGATCGGCGAAATGTTCGGATTGGACGACCTGCAATTTCCAGAATCCGATCATCAACAGAACGACCATACCGACGGAGAGGTACGACACAAGCGCCAGGCGGCCCTGCGGTATCTTCTGATCGTTAACGTTCCACGAAGCCAACGAAACTCCCGAGCGGTGGGTCGTACACGGCCCTGTGCGCTGTAACCAGCCGAATCAATCGGAATTCGGAGGAGTCTTTAACCTAACACTGTGCGCGCAAGGGCCGCAAGCCGGTCATGTCCATTCGGTCAACGCAAGTGGTTGTATTAGAAAAGGCTTACAGGATGTGGAGGGTAGTTCCGGTACGGCTTGGCTATAGGTTGGAGGTTCGAATCGCGATAACATTTCCGCCATGAGAATCAGCAGTATTCGCGTGGCCGGGGGCGCGGCGATTCTGACTGCTGCGCTGGCTCTGCCAGCACAGTTTGGCGCCGCACAGAACGGCACAGACGCGATGTATTTGACGGTCACCGATTTTGAAGCGGGGCTTTCGTACCGCGACGCGCAACACCATGCCCCGATTGGAATGATCGCGAATCCCTGTTCGTACGCCGATAAGCTGGTTCCGTCGATCGATTGGAATGATGGAAAAGGCGAGCACAAGCCGGACACGAATTTGCTGACCACGATGTTTGAGAAAACCACGCCGGTGATCCAGAGCGGCGTGTATTTGTTTTGGGACGACGCGCACAAATTCGAGCGGGCCGGCACCACGACGGTGACGACCAAGCTGGTGGCGCACTGTTTGGGTGATCCGCCGGGCGACAAGACGTACGTGGCTCGATTTGAAGTGAAAGCGTACGCGCGAGTTCCGGTCGAGAAGGTAGCATTCACCGGGAAGGGTAAGGAAATCACGACGGTGAAAGGGCACGATTCGGTGGATCTTTCGATCACGTTGCGTGCACCGGCACCGCCCTCGGGCACGTGGGTGAAACTCGAGACTGAGCCGGCCGCGAGACTGAACAGTTTGCCGCCGTACTTTTTTGTTCATCCGGGACAAACGCAGGCGACGGTGGAAGATTTGGAAACGCAGAAGCCGGCGACTGACACGACGCTGGTGGTAAAAGCGTCGACCGTGGTCGAAGGTCGCGAAACGCAGAAATTGGTCATCACGCCGTGAGTTTCGGTCGTTATTTCGCGTGATTTTGGCGCCCCGCGTGTGCGCTTAGGCCGAGATTTGCGGCCTAGGGGTTCTAGTACTTTTTGCTTTTTGAATGGGCCGGATTCGTCGATTTGGCCTAGCGTTTTTGCGCGGAAATGCTATCGTTTTTGGACCCCGCACACAACTGTCTCGACGTGTATTTTTACGGCTATTATGGAGATCCCGGGAATGGATTTTCGAGAACGCGTGGAGTTGTTTTTTCAGGCCCGTCCTGCATTGATCGGCAAACAAAATTTTTGGCGTAACGGCTGGCAAATGAGCTCGCTTTGCGCGTCGATCTGCGCACTGTTCCTGCTTTGCGCCGCGCAAGCTGGTGCGCAGACAACTCCGGTGAGCGTGACGACGCACCACTACGACATCGGCCGTACGGGACAGAACACCAATGAAACGATTCTGACGACTGCGAACGTAAATTCGTCGTCGTTCGAGAAATTGTTCTCGGTACCCGCGGATGGACTGGTGTTTGCGCAGCCTTTGTACATGCCCGCAGTAGCGGTGGCCGGGCAGGGAACGCACAACGTTGTTTTTTTCGCGACCGAGCATGACAGTCTGTACGCATACGACGCCGACACCGGCGGAACTCCTCTGTGGAAGGTCACTTTCCTGATTAACGGCGCGACGTCCGTGCCGTGGCAGACCGTCGGCGCGGGCGACATTTACCCGGAGATCGGAATCACCGGAACTCCGGTGATCGATCCGATGACGAATACGCTCTATGTGGTGGCGGAAACTCTTGAAAGCGGCACGTGCGTTCACCGGTTGCACGCGATCGATATCACATCGGGTGCGGAAAAATTTGGCGGACCTGTGGTGTTGGCAGCGTCAGCGCCGGGAACGGGTAGCGGCAGCGCGAGCGGCACGCTCACATTCAACAGTCTCGTGGAAAATCAACGGCCTGGACTGTTGCTGCTGAACGGAAATGTGTACATCGGATTTGCGGCGCACGGTGACAACGGTCTCTGGCACGGATGGATCCTGGCTTACAACGCAGCGACGCTGCAACAAACCGCGGCGTGGACGGCATCGCCAAACGGATTGGGCAGCGGATTTTGGGCGGCAGGATCGGGATTGTCCGCCGATAACCTGAACGGCGGACGGTTGTTTGCGGTGACCGGTAACGGAGATTTCCCGGTTCCCGGAAACGTGGTGCCCACTCCGGTTCCGGCGCCGTCGTCGAATATGGATTACGGCGATAGCATGGTTACGCTGTCGCTGGCGAATAATCAGATCGTGCCGACGGATTATTTCACGCCGTATAACACGGCGAGTCTGGATGCAGCCGACACCGACCTGGGATCCGGCGGTGTGCTCGTGGTGCCGATGCAGAACGGCCCGTATCCGAATATTTTGGTGCAGGCGGGAAAGCAGGGACGCATCTACGTGGTGAATCGCGATGCGCTGACCAGCAACAACAGCCATTTTTGCAACGGTTGCACCACCGATACCGAAGTGCTGCAGACCGTAAACGGAATCGGCGGATTGTGGTCGATGCCCGCGTATTGGAACGGCAACGTCTATTTCTGGGGAAGCAGCGACCACCTGAAAGCGTATAGCCTGACGAACGGAGTTCTGTCCGCGAGCCAGACGTCGGAATCCGCCGAGTCGAGCGCGTTTCCCGGCTCCACTCCGGTGGTGAGCTCGAACGGAACCACGAACGGAATCGTGTGGACCGTGGAGAGCGACGGATTCAGCGCTCACACGCCAGAAATTCTGCGAGCCTACGACGCGACCAACGTTTCGAATTTGTTTTACGCCTCAAACCTGACCGCGGGCCGCGACACCATGGGCCCGGCTGTGAAATTCGTGCTTCCGATCGTCGCGAATGGAAAAGTGTACGTGGGAGCGGGCGGAGAGCTCGATGCATTTGGCCTGATCGGCAGCGAGCCGCAAGCGGCCGCGCCAGCGATTGCTCCCGTCAGCGGAACTTACGGCTCGGCAATAACGGTGACAATTACAGATGCCACGGCGGGGACGACGATTTACTACACCACGAACGGCACCACGCCAACGATCAACTCAACGAAATACACCACCGGCATTCCCGTATCGGCCACGACGACGGTGAACGCTATCGCGGTCGTGAACGGCTACCTGCAAAGCCCAATGTCGAGTTCGACGTTTACGATTGCCACCAGCACGGCACCTCCGCAATTCTCGCCCGGAGCGGGAACGTACGTCGGTTCGCAGCCGGTGACGATCAGCGATGCTTCGCCGTCTCCGACGATTTACTACACGCTCGACGGCACCACTCCCAACCATAGTTCGGCGGTGTATTCGAGCGCGATTCAGCTCACGACCTCTACAACGATCACGGCGATTGCTTCGTCGGCGGGACTTTCCGACAGCGCGCCGGTGGCCGGTACGTTCACGATCGTGCCGGTTTCGTCTTCGACGATCAATTATTCGCAGGGATTCAGCAATCCGGCGGGAATGCAATTCAACGGCGTGACCGACCTGGACGATACGCGGCTGCAATTGACCAACGGCGGATTGAACGAAGCGGGCAGCGCGTTTTACTCCACGCCTGTGGACATTCGAAACTTCACCACCGATTTTGCGTTCCAGCTTTCGAACGCGATGGCGGACGGAATCACGTTCGCGATTCAAAATTCCGCGAAGGGCGCAGCGGCGCTCGGCGGTTCGGGCGGGAATCTGGGATACGGCACCGGAGCTTCGGGAATCGGCAACAGTGTCGCGATCAAATTTGATATTTACAGCAATGATGGCGAGGGCGACGACTCGACCGGTCTCTACGTGAACGGTGCTTCGCCCACGCTGCCGTCGACCGATTTGAGTTCCTCCGGCATCGAGCTCGATAACGGGGACACGATCGCGGCGCACATCACCTACAACGGGACTACGCTGGCGATGACTTTGACCGATGACGTGCTCGGCACATCCGTCAGCGAATCGTGGACGGTGAATATTCCCACGACGATCGGCAGCAACACCGCGTACGTGGGATTCACCGGCGGCACCGGCGGGCTGTCGTCCAGCCAAAAAATCGAAACGTGGACGCTCGAATCGACTCCGCCAGCCGGACCTCCGGCAGCGACGCCGACGATCACCCCGGGATCGGAGACCTTCACCGGCACGTTGAGCGTGGCGCTTGCGGACAGCACCACGGGCGCGGCGATTTACTACACGACGGACGGAAGCACGCCGATCGCGGGCGGTGGCGGAACGACGCAGTTGTACGCGAACCCCTTCACGATTTCGGCGACGACGGCGGTGAACGCGATCGCTACCGCATCGACGTACTCGACCAGCGCTCTCGCGACGGCTTCATTTACGCTTTCGCAGCAGACCGCGGCGACGCCGGCGTTCAGCCCGAATGGCGGAAAAGTGAGCTCGACGCAGGCTATTTCAATTTCCGACACGACGACGGGCGCAGTTATTTATTACACCGTGGACGGAAGCACGCCTGCGCCGGGAGTGGGCACGACGACGCAGTACAAGGGCACATTTGCGATCGGGCAAAATCCGCCGACGACGGTGAAAGCAATCGCGACGGCCCCCGGCTACACGAACAGCGCTGTGAAAGGCGTGACGTTCACTGTGTTGCCCGCGGCGCCCACGCCGACGATTACTCCGGCCGCCGGCACGTATTCCGCGCCGCTTTCGGTTTCGTTCAGTGATCCGCAAGCGGGAACGACGTATTACTACACGACGGATGGTTCGTCGCCCTCGCCGGGAGTGGGCACCACGCAGAAGTACACAGCGCCGTTTCCGATCTCGGCGTCGGCCACAGTGCAGGTGATCGCGGAATATACGGGTTATTCGCGCAGCGTGGTTGTGAGTGCGGCATACACAATCGGCACATCGGGCGGGATTACCGGATACGGCAGCGGCTTTACCAACACGAGCGGGCTGCAGCTCAACGGCAGCGCGACGTGGAATCAAGCCGCAAACCGCATCACGCTGACCAACGGCGGAGCAACGCAAGCGGCCAGCGTGTTCGCGAATGCGTCGGTGAACGTGCAGTCGTTCACCACCAGCTTTTCGTTCCAGCTGACGAATCCGGCCGCGGACGGATTCACGTTTGTGCTGCAGAACAATTCGTTGACCGGAATCGGCGGCTCGGGCGGGCAATTGGGATACGCGAGCGGCGGCACCGCGGTATTCAACAAGAGCGTTGCAGTGAAGTTCGATTTATTCAGCAACTCCGGCGAAGGCCCGAATTCGACGGGCATCTACGTAAACGGCGCGGCACCGGTGGTTCCGGCCGTGGATTTGACCCCGTCCGGAGTGAATCTGCACAGCGGCGACATTTTCAACGTGACGATGAACTACGACGGCGCGTGGCTGCAAATGACCATCACAGACACGGTGACCGGCGCGAGCTTTACCGATTCGTGGCAGGTGAATATTCCTTCGGTGCTTGGCGCTTCCACGGCTTACGCGGGATTTACGGCATCCACCGGAGGCGGCACGGCGACGCAGGAAATTCTGAACTGGATGTACACGCCGGGAATGCCGACGATGAAAGACCCGACGCAGTATCAGATGGCCAGCTTGATGTCGGCGAGCGTCAGTTCCGGACCCCTCTACACCGTGCAATCCTGGGCGGGATACGTGAGCGGAACGGGCACGGGCCTTTCGGCCACGAAAGTGGGCGACAGCGTGACGATCACGTTGAACGTGCCCGCTGCCGGAACGTACGACGTGAAATTCGCGGCGAAAAATTACTCGGCGCGCGGAGTAACGCAGCTTTCCGTGAATGGCACGAACGTGGGATCGACGGCGGATGAATATTCCACGGTGGCGGCGGCGCTTTGGTACGAGTTCGACCTGGGCAAAGTGACGCTCGCGGCGGGCAGCCAGCCGTTTACATTCACGGTGACCGGTAAAGACGCGGCAAGCACGGCCTACACGCTGGCGTTTGAGTACATCAAGCTAACGCCGCAATAAGGGCGCGAGAAAAATCGAGCGGGCGACACCCTCGGAACAGCGAGGTGACGCCCGCTCTTTTATTTTGCGCAGTTGTGAGAAATGCGGAGTGCCTCAGGAAGGTTTGCGAAGCCTGTCCAGCAAAGCGAACAGGAATACGCCGACACCAGCGGTGATCACGGAGTCCAGCAATAGTTTCAATGTGAAGAACGGCTCGGGATGATTCAGCAACACGCGGTGCGTGATGGCCAGAATCGCCTGGTGAAAGTGAAAGAAGAAAAAGATCAGGCCGAGGCGAGCGAGCGGATGTTCGGTATCGATGCGCGCGCCAATAGACGATGCCAGATAGCCGACTATGGTGCCAGCGATTCCGTACATTCCGATCGGATTGTCGTGGCTGAGCGCGTCTTGCGCGATTCCAATACCGCCGCCCAGAAATAATCCGGTCACCGGATTGCGGCGGCTGACTCCGAAATAAATTGTGACCAGCAGAGGTAGATCGACCCACTGCGCCCATCGGCCATACTTGTGCAGGATGGCTTGAAAGACGAGCGAAAGCAGCGAAACGGCCAGAATCGTACCGCCGTAAAATTTGTGGACTTCGACGTTGGGTTCGGAACGTTCGCCGACGCTGAGCATGTAAGACATTCTAGCGCCGTGGTCCCGCGGGCTGGGTGGTTTGGGGATTCGGTGCCGTAGAGGACGGCTGGGCCGCGGACGGAACTGCACCGGTCGTTGAATTGGGTGTTGCGGTCGCGCCGGCATCGGACTGAGCTTTTGCAGCTTCTGCCGCGGCCTGCTTTGCAGCGGTGCCGGAGATATTGTCGTTCTTACTGGAAACGAAATCGTGACTGGAAAGCAGGACGATTACGTCTTCCAAGCGGTCGAGCCGCGCAGCCGGAGCGATCCGAATCGACTGGAACGGATTTCCGGGCCTGGCGCTTTCCACCGTGCCGATCAGCAAATCTTTCGGGAAAATTTTGTCTTCACCAGAAGTGAGAATGATTTCTCCGGCCTGCACTTTTTCTTCGTCGATCACGTAGTCCATGTGCGGTTCGGGATCTCCGCTTCCGCGGACAACGCCGTGCGTGCGCGTGGCGGCGAATAAAGCGCCCACGCCGCTGTCTTTGTCGTTGATCAGCAAAATTTCCGCGGTGTGCGGAAACACATCGACGACTTTGCCGATCACGCCGTCAGGAGTGATGACGCCGTAGTTGACCTTCACGCGATCTTTTTCGCCGCGATTTATGAAAATGGTTTGCGAGGCGGAATCGGAGCTGGAGCCGATCACTTCGGCGGCGAGCATTTCGGTTTCGGGGTGAGCGTCGCGGAAGTTCAGCAGACCTACGAGGCGTTGTGCTTCGGCGGTCTGGCTTTCGAGTTCCTGATTTCGCAGTTGCAGTCGTTCGAGTTCGCTCCGCATTTTTTCGTTTTCGCTGCGTGCGTTGCGAAGGCCGACGTAACCCTTCCACAGATTCCCGACGCTGGAAAAGGTTGCGGTGGTGTCGCGCTCGAGCGGAGTGAGCAGAGTGACCGCCCAGTAGCGGATCAACGGCACGTTTTGCTCGCCCTTGATCTGAAATGCGAGCAAGAGCACCTGCGCCAATACGACCATGGCGAGGAGCATCAGGGGGCGAAGCCGCGAAATGGAATCGATCATCATTGGTTCAACGTAAGTTCCATCCGAAACGAAACGCAGCCGGCGAAACGCGCGTTGCAGCGCTAGTCGATCGAGACTAGGCGCAACAAGCGGAAGTCGCTCAACATTTTTCCGGTTCCGAGCACCACCGAGGCGAGCGGATCGTCGGCGATGGAAACAGGTAGCCCGGTCTCTTCGCGAATGCGCTTGTCTAGATTTTTGATCAGCGCGCCGCCTCCGGTGAGGACGATGCCGCGGTCGCTGATGTCGGCGGAAAGTTCGGGCGGCGTTCTTTCGAGCGCGACGCGAATGGCGTTGAGAATCGTCGAAATGCATTCGGAAAGCGCTTCGCGGATTTCGCTGTCGTCGATAGTTACGGTTCGCGGCACACCTTCGATTAGGTTGCGGCCCTTTACTTCGAGGGTCAGCGGCTTTTCCAGCGGATACGCCGAGCCGATTTCAATTTTGATCTGCTCTGCGGTTCGCTCGCCGACCAGCAGGTTGTACTTGCGTTTCAGGTAGTGCATCACCGCTTCGTCCATTTCGTTTCCGGCGACGCGAACCGAGCGCGAGTACACGATGCCGCTCATTGAAATCACGGCGATGTCTGTGGTGCCGCCGCCGATATCGACGACCATGTTTCCCGAGGGTTCTTCGATTGGCAGGCCGGCGCCGATTGCGGCGGCCATGGCCTGCTCCACCAAGTACACTTCGCTGGCGCGCGCACGGTACGCCGAGTCCTGAACGGCGCGCTTTTCCACCGGCGTGATTTCGCTGGGAACTCCGATGACGATGCGCGGATGAACCAAAACGCGGCGGTTGTGGGCCTTCTGAATGAAGTAGGTCAACATCTTTTCAGTGACTTTGAAATCGGCGATCACACCGTCTTTCATCGGCTTGATGGCGACCACGTTGCCGGGCGTGCGGCCGAGCATTTCTTTTGCTTCGCGGCCCACGGCGACTACATCGCCGCTATTCTTGTTGATCGCGACGATGGAAGGCTCGTTGACGACAATGCCCTTGCCGCGCGCAAACACAAGCGTGTTTGCCGTGCCCAGATCGATCGCCAGGTCGGAAGAAAACAGACTGAAGACCGACCGCATGTTGTAGCTGTTTTTAGTCACGTGGTGCTTCCCCCAAATTCACGTCGAGCGCGTCGCATGCCGCGATCTAAATTTTCACTTCCACGTACGAATCCACGAATTACGGAATCACGACCTGCACGCGCTTGGTGGCTGTGCCGCCGCGGCGGTTCTGACCCGTAATTACGATTTCATGGCTGCCCTTGGTCATGGGCGGCAAGAAGTGACGGAAACGGCCGTCGGACTGAATGCTCGCGACTTGTTCGCCGTTGATGATCAGCGCGGCGCCCGGTTCGGTCTTGCCGATCACTTCCACAACGTTACCGTTGAGCTCGGTGTCGTCGACGTCGAGCAGCATTTCCTGTTCTTTGCCCTGCACGACGAGCGTGAATTTAAATGAATCGCTCATCTCGCTCATTTTGTTGTTGTCGTCGATCGCGCGGACGCGCCAGAAATAATCGCCAGGTTCGAGGCCGGTGATGTCCACGCTTTCTTGCGCCGTTTTGCGGTCCATCAGGACGTGATTGAACATCGCAGTGTTGCTGGCCTGAAATTCGTACATTTTCGCGGTTGCGACAGGCTTCCACGAAAAGTGGACCGGATCTTTTTTGACGTCGCCAACGGTGATGGGCTGCAAATTCAAAGGTCCGACAAGTTCGGGCGGAGCAAGAACGTCGGTCTTGGTGATCGGGCCGCCGGTCGGAAATGTGACGCGCTCCCACTGGCCGATGTCGAGGTGTTCGCTGCCGCGCTTCAATTCCGCGCTACCGGACGACATAGTCAATTCCTGGCGCTTGGTGTTCGGATCGCTGGTGACGGCCGCGCGGCTGTTCGCGCGAAGAGAAGCAACGGCGTTTTCAAAGGAAACTTCCGCTTTCGAGCCGGGGTCTTCCCATGCGCCGGTGGCCAAGTCCACCTGACCGGAGTTAATGTGCACGGCGACGGTGGATGCGTGATCTTGCTGGACGATATTTTCTTCGACGGTGACGAGAGTTTCGCTCTTGACGGTGTAGGTGGTGCCGTCAGCGAACGCGATACGCGCGACGCCCTCGGAGCCGGTTTGGACCAAGTCGCCTTTGTCGAGAGTCAGTTGATAGTCCGCATTTTCCCACGTGACGGAATTTACTTTCTTCACTTGGACTTTTCCGTCGAGGTTCACGAAACGCGCTTGCCGCGCGCTGATGGCGGCGACGCTGGCATCATGGGAATTCATCGAATCGGTGACGCGCTTGACGATCGAACCGGAAAAATCGGGGAACACCAAATACGCGGAAGCAAAGATAATTGCCAGAATCAGGAACGCGTAGAGCGCCACCGTTTTGTACGTGACGGTGTGCCAATACACCTCGACGCGCGAGATTTTCGGCTTTGCTGGCGTGGTGGCTCTGGTGTCGCTCATATATTTTAGGGGCTAATTTAAAAATGTAGCACACGGGTATAGGCCGTTCAACTTGACGGCGGAACAGTTGCGAAACTGCTACCCCCTGTGATTCCAAGTAGTTAACGGGTGCAGTCCTATCGGTACCAGCAGCTGAAAGCCTTGCGAATTCCTAAGCCATTTTGGAGGTTGACCCGAACAAGCGACTTAAGCAGACTGGAAGGCCCGAGGAGGTGCCGCATGACCCAGCACATTGGTGAACTCCTTCCCCCCACACGCATCATGATGACGCCCGGTCCCTCGAACATGGACCCTCGCGTTTACCGGGCGCTTTCGACTCCGCTGGTCGGGCACATGGACCCGTGGTTCATCGAAATGATGGGTGAAGTGCAGGTCCTACTGCGCGACGTCTTCCAGACACAGAACAAAATCACGTATCCGATTTCGGCTTCGGGATCGGGGGGAATTGAAGCGGCGGTGCTGAACACGCTTGAGGCGGGCGATGAATGCATCGTCTGCGTGAACGGTTGGTTCTCCGAGCGGATGGCGGTGATCGCCGATCGTACCGGCGCAAAAGTGATTCGCGTGGAGGCGCCGTACGGGCGCACCGTGGATCTGGACGACGTTCGGCGCGCGGGCAAAGGCCGAAAAATTAAATTTGTGGGGCTCGCACACGGCGAAACTTCGAGTGCCGTGGTCCAGAAACTGGCGGACTTCCGGAAAGTGGCGGACGAGCTCGGCGCGTTGCTGGTGGTGGATGCGGTAGCAACGCTGGCCGGCATGCCACTCGATATCGATCGCGAACGGATCGACATTTGCTTCAGCGGATCGCAAAAAGCGCTGAGCGCGCCGCCGGGAATGGCGCCGATCACCATCAACTCTCGCGTTGAAGATGTGATTCGCGCGCGAAAAACTCCGGTACAAAGCTGGTATTTCGATTTCATGCCGATCATGACCATGTGGGGCGGCGAGCGAACCTATCATCACACACCTCCGATTTCGCTGATCTATGCGATGCGCGAAGCATTGCGCCTGGTGATGCACGAGGGGCTCGAAGCGCGATGGGCGCGCCACCTGATGAATCAGCAGGCATTGATCGCGGGGCTCGAGGCGATGGAGCTGGAACTGTTTGTGACTAATCCCGCCGAGCGGCTGGTAACGGTGACGGGCGTACGAATTCCAGCAGGCGTCGAAGATCGAAAAGTGCGGCAGCAGCTGCTCGATGAGTTTAATATCGAGATCGCCGGCGGATTCGGTCCTGTGAAAGGCAAAATGTGGCGCGTTGGTTTGATGGGATATTCGAGTCAGAACACCAACGTGCTGCTGTTCCTGGCCGCGCTGGAAAAAGCGCTACTCGATCAGGGACACGCTGTGCCGGCCGGCGCCGGAGTGGCGGCGGCCGTTCGAAGCTATCAACATGCGCACCAGCCGGTGACCGTGGGCGCGCACAAATAAAATTTTGTTTGATGTGATTCAGGTTAAATCTGAGAACCCAGGGACTTCATGGCCAAGACCGAAGTGAAATCCGAGTATCCGACAATTCCGAATGCGGGAGCGATGAGCGAATTTGTGGGCGCGTTTGATGTGCCGTCGAAGGTGACGGACTTCGTATACCGCTGCCGGTTTTCCCATTGCTGGAACGGAATCGCGACGCGACACAGCGACACGATGGACTGCAAATTTTTTGTGGACGGCAAAGGCGTGATCCTCGGCCTTGCGCACACCGCGTTCATTGAATTCCACGCGCGGACCGGACGCGGATTGAGCGATCGGGAAGCGAGCTACATTGCCGCGGAATATTTGAAGGAACGGCTCGAACAGGAAGACGAGCACGCGCTCTACGACGTGTCGGCTGCGGACGTGACGCGCATTATCCAGAAAATCGGCGTGCGCTAGATTTCCCGCGCGGCGCGGCTATTGTGCCGGCTTCGCTGCTGCGGGAGTTTTCTTCGCAAACGACCGAACGTAATTCACCAGCCCCCAGATTTCCGGAGCTTTCTCACGATTTCCTTCGCCGGACATCTGCCCTTTCCCGTTCTTGATAATGTAGAACAGCTCGCCGTCGGTCATATTTTTCAGCGCGTCCGGATCGCGATAGTCGAGCAGAGTCAATTTCATGTCCGCTGCGAGATCGCCTTTTCCGCCGCCATCGGCGCCGTGGCACATCGCGCAGTCGTAGCCGTACGTTTTTTTTGCGGCGGCCAGCACGGCCGGCGTGGGTTTCACGGGATTTGGCTGCTGCACGGCTTCGGGAGGAATCGTCAATTCAGCGGTGGCGCGCGGCGGCTCGGCCCTGGGGGCGTCCGTCTGGCCGAACGCGGGCGCGGCGGCCAGCAACAGAACGGGAAAAACGCGGACGAATAGACGCATTGGAACCTCCGGCGTTCAATACTTTGCGATTACGGCGCATTCTACTCCCGCGATGCGGCGGGTGAACAAGATTCTTTCGGCGAGGCGGCGTTTGTGGAAGACCGGGGGAAGTTTGCGGGAATCTAAACGTCAGGCGTCAGAAAGCGATTCGCCGTCGGCGCTCGGGTCTTTCAGTTCGCCGACTTCCAGAATCGCGCCGCAGTCGAGACATTCCACATAGTGGGCGTCGTTATCCTTGGCGATGACTTGCGTGCGCAGATGTCTGCAGGCGGGAGTGGCGTCAGGCATGGTTTCTGTGGCTCGCGAGACGAGTATAGCATCGTCTATAACACGGTCGCCGCGGACCGATTTCCACCGAGCGGCGCGATTGTGGGGCGAGCATCGAAACGAAACGAGTAGAGTTGACAAACGCGCGATTAGACACTATCAGTCTGTGTGCAACGCGCAATTGAGCGAGAAAACGTGAACGATCGAGACGAAATTTCACAACAGCGGCTGGGCCCGGTTCTGTTTTACGGAATCGTGATCATTCTGGCGTATCTGGTTTTTCTGGTCTTTCAGCCGTTCCTCGCGGCGCTAGCGTGGGCGGTGGTGATCGTGGTGGTGTCTTACCCGCTGTACCAACGATTCCGAGCCAAGTGGGGAGCAACGATCGCTGCGCTTGTGACGACGCTGGGCGTGACCCTCATCCTGATCGTGCCGACGATCCTGGTGATGGCGGCATTCGTGAAGCAAGGTGTGCAGGCCGTGCAACACGTGCAGGGCGAAATCCAGAGCGGGCATTTCGATTGGGTGAATCGCGCGTGGATGGATTTGCAGGCGCGGTTGCCAGCGTCGAACCAGACGGATTTGTCGTCGATGCTAAGCAAATATTTCGATGACGCGGCGGCGTTTGGCGCGGCTCGCGTGGGTGTGGTGGTGAAAAACACCGCCGTATTTTTGTTCCACCTTTCGGTGACGATCCTGGCGATGTTTTATCTTTACCGCGACGGCGAAACAATCGTCGAACGTCTGCGTACCGTGCTGCCGTTTCAAGCTTCGCATCGCGACCGAATGATCACTGAAGCTCGCGACTTGATTTACGCCAGCGTTGTGTCGAGCGCAGTGGCTGCGGCGGCGCACGGAATTCTGGGCGGACTGGCCTTCGCCGCGACCGGAATCACGTCGCCCATTTTCTGGGGCGTGATGATGGGATTTTTCTCGCTGGTGCCGGTTGTCGGCTCGGCGATTATCTGGGTGCCGGCGGTGATCAGCTTGATCATGCAAGGGCATCCGCTGGCGGCGATCATCCTGGCAGTGATCTGTGGAGTTGTGGTGGGACTGGTCGATAACGTTTTGAGGCCGTGGGTGATTAGCGGCCGCGCGGAAATGGGCGGACTGGTGGTTTTTATAGCCGTGCTCGGCGGTATCGCAGTGTTCGGAATGTTGGGACTTGTGCTGGGCCCGATTATCGTGGCGATGGGAGCGAGCCTGCTGGATTTATACGCGGCGGGGTCGCAAAGCCCAGGAATCGTGATCGTGGATGCGAGTGGGAAGCCGAAGAGTGGCGTGGTAGAGTAGCGCGCTTCAAAAGCCGGAATGAAAAAAAATTCCAAACCAAAACACGCGAGTTTGCCCGCGGAAAAACTCCGATGGCAGTGCGATCCTGCGACCATTCCGTTTGAAACTACCGCGGACGTGGCTCCCTCGACCGGCGAGCCGGGGCAGGATCGTGCCGTTCGCGCGCTGAAAATGGGCGTGGAGCTGACGGCTCCGGGATACAACCTGTTTGTGTGCGGACTATCAGGCACCAGCCGCGGCGGGATGATCGTGCGGATGGTGGAAGCGATGGATCCGAAATCGGAACCCGCGCCCGACCGCTGCTACGTAAACAATTTCAAAAATTCCGACAGGCCTCGGTTGTTGACGCTGCCGCGAGGGCAGGCGAACGCATTCAAGAAAGAGGTCGAGTCGGGGATCGATTTTCTGCGTCGACGAATTCCGCAGGTGTTTGAGGGCGAACCATTTCAGCGGCAGAAAACCAGAATCGTCGAGCGGTTCACCGTCCGGGAAAAAGAGCTGATGGACGATTTCACGCGCCGGATCGCGCGCGAGCAGTTCGCGCTGGGCCGGATGCAGGTCGGCGCGGTGGCGCTGCCGGAAATTTTTCCGGTGCTGGACGGGCAGATGGTTCCGATCGAAGAAATTCCGAAAATGGTGCAGGAAGGAAAAATCGAAAGCCCGGCCGCCGAAGAACTCGAACGAAAATACGACCAGTTCCGCCAGGAATTTACCGTTGTTTACCGGAAGACTCTTTCGCTTTCGCGCGAGCTTGCCAGCGAGATGAGTTATCTGGAGCAGGAAGCCGCGTCTGTGCTGGTTGACGGCGTGATCGAAGAACTGAAAGAAAAATATCCGAACACGCAGATCAGCGAATATCTGGAGGAAGTGCGGCATCACATTCTCGATAACCTGGAACCGTTCAAAGAGCGCGAAGGCGAGGAAGACACGCCGCCGTCAGAAGGAGGAGGCGGTCCTAAGCCGGAGCGGCAGGAGCGCGATCCGTTTCGCGTATATGGAATCAACGTGATTCTGGCGCACGGCGAGAAGGATACGTGTCCCGTCGTTTTCGAAACGATTCCCACGTACGCGAATTTGTTCGGCACGGTTCACCGCAGCTACGACACGCGCGGCGGATGGAATTCGGATTTTATGGATTTACGCGGCGGGTCGCTATTGCGCGCCGACGGCGGATTCCTGGTGATGTATGCGCTCGATACGCTCACCGAAACGGGCGTGTGGCGCACGCTGAAGCGCACTTTGAATCACGGCAAACTGGAAATTCAGCCGGTGGATGTGTTCTTTCCGTTCAGCACGGCGGCGATGAAGCCGGAGCCGATCGATGTGCACGTGAAAATTATTTTGATCGGCGACCGCGACATGTACGAACTCCTCTACGATTTCGAAGAGGACTTCAAAAAGATTTTCAAGATTCGCGTGGAATTCGACGAAGAAATGAAGTGGAGCAATGAAGTGATCCAGCAGTACGCCGGACGTCTGCGGAAAATCTGCGACGACGAAAAACTTTGCCCGTTCGATCGGCAGGCGTTTGCGGCGATTTTGGAGCATGGCGTCAGGCTAGCCGGGCGGCGCGGGAAAATCACGACGCGGTTTTTCGATCTTGCCGATTTGGCGCGTGAAGCATCTTATCTGGCGAAAATCGCCGGTGAGTCCGTAGTTACGGGCGCGCACGTACGCCAATCGCTCGACGCGAAAATCGAACGGCACAATCTGACCGAAACGAAGATCCGCGAGATGGTGGAGCAGAATTTGCTGTTCATCGATACCACCGGCGGACGCGTGGGTCAGGTAAACGGATTGAGTGTGCTGGAAATCGGCGGGTATGCGTTTGGAAAGCCGGTGCGTATCACGGCGTCAGCATCGCCGGGAAAAGTGGGAATTATTAATATCGAGCGCGAATCGAACCTGAGCGGACGATTTCACGACAAGGGCGTACACATCATCGGCGGCTTCATGCGCCAGATTTTCGCGCAGGATAAGCCGCTTTCGCTTTCCGCCAGCGTTTGTTTCGAGCAATCGTATTCGGGCGTGGATGGAGACAGCGCCAGCTCGACGGAGATTTATGCGTTGCTCTCCGCGCTGAGCGGCGTGCCGATTCGTCAGGAGCTTGCCGTTACCGGATCGGTGAACCAGCAAGGCGATGTGCAGCCAATCGGCGGCGTGAACCAGAAAATCGAAGGCTTCTACGACGTTTGCAAACTGAAAGGACTCACCGGTTCACAAGGCGTGCTGATTCCGGCCGAGAACGTGGACGATCTGATGCTTCGCGAAGAAGTTGTGGAAGCGGTCGCCAACGGGAAATTTCACCTGTATCCGGTAGCGACGATCGAACAGGGGATCGAGATTCTGACCGGCGAGCACGCGGGAAGTATGAGGGCGACGGGAAAATTCGAAGCGGGCTCGATTTTTGCGAAGGTCGACGCGCGATTGAATGAAATGGCGCGAACGATGCAGAAATTTGAATCCTAGTCGAACCCGGCGCCTTTGGCGGCGCGGTTCAAACGTACCGACGAAATTCTGACCGAGCTAATCACACCAACCGCCGCATTTTCAACTTCACGGTAATTGTCTGACCTTTCCGGTCGAGCAACACCCTATATTGATGTCCGGCGAGTTCCTTGCCGAACTGGCGGAATTGCTCGCGCATCGCCGTGAGCGTGAAATCCGCGGCGGGTTCATCGTCCACGCCGGCGATCACGTCGCCGACCTGAATCCCGGCGTCGGATGCGGGAGTTCCTTTCTGCACGTTGACGACTTCAAAGGTGCGGAGATTGGGCCCCGTGGCGATGATCGAAAGGCCGCTCATGTCGGCGTCTTCGAGTGTGTTGATGCTCAGGTTCGGCTCCAGAATCATCCGGTTGTGCGGAAAATCCAAAATCACATTGAAACGGCGGAGCAATCCGCCGCCAATCGCGCCGGCAATTTTCCGGTCGGTCGCGCCGGGCAAATTCTGCTGCAAAAACGCGCCGACGGATTCCTGCACGGTGTAAGGGCCGAGCTGCACTTGCTTGATTCGCCCGAGCAGCAACTTGGTGCCTGAAGCGAGGCGCGGATCGCTCGATTGGAACGCTTTGAAATGCGACGACGAGATTTTTTCGGAATCGGTGAACGCGCGGGAAAAGACAATCGAGGAATCGAGCGCGGTATCGACGATGAACTGTGTGTCGTAATTTTTGTGGCCGGCGATCTCAAATTTGCCATGGATTAGAGGTCCGGCCGGACTCATTTCCAGCGGAAAACTGGTGCCCGTGCCGGAATAAGTGAACGCCGCGGGATCGTAAAGCTGCACCGTTTGACGGTAGTAATTGATTTCGATGACGACCCGCTTGAAAAAGTCGAGGCCGAGTACGCCGTGAGGAAATTGCCCGTACTTCGGGCCGAAATCTTTGTGCTCGACGATCGGAAGCGACGCGATGGGCAGCACTACGCCGGGCATGCGGATCACAGAATATCCGAGAGTTTTCTGGGCGATTGATTCGCTCGAGGCCTGCGCGCTTTTCAGCGGCTCCGCAGAGGTTTGCGCGGCGGTGGAATCGAGCAAGAAGAAGCTCGGCGCGGCTCCATTGAGCTGCACCGGCAGAAAAATCAAGTTGGCGAGGTACTGCGCGGGAATTTGCGCGGCGTTGCCGCCGTAAGCGAAGCGCGCGGCGTTTGGATCCTGGGGAGACGACGGCGGAACCGGCTGCGCCTGCGATTGGGATTGCGACTGCGTTCCCGATTGCGAGGCCCAAAGGCACAGCGGGAGTGCGAGCACGACGAGGTACATGGCAACGCGCCGATTCATCAAGTCTCCTTACCCGTAAACAGCACGCCAGCGAAACAGCGCTCGATTATAAGGCGTCCGGCGACTGGCGTTAACCCGAAAACATTTTTCGCGCAACGCCGGTAGAGATGCCGAAATTCGAAAAACCGATGTATGGCGGCGTTACGGCGCGGGGGCTTGATATTCCCGGCGGGCGAAAATGTGCAGCGATTTTTGCGGCTCGGGATTCGCAGCGGTCGCACCGGGGGTAAGCAACTGAACCTCGATCGAATGAATTTTTCCGTCGTGCTCCGGCGCGATACCCAAAATGTATTGGTGGCGCAGGCCCGCGGCGATCTGGCGATAGGCAGGGACGAAATCGGCGCTTGATTCGGGAAAAAACGCGCGGCCTCCGGTGATGGCGGCGATGTCGCGCAGGACAACGTCGGATTTCGCGAAGCTGAGAGGGTTGTCCGGATCGCGCGGCGCCGACGGAGGCGATTTTTTCTTTTTCTCCGGAGGCGTGCGAAGCGAGCCGCCGAGGGCGACGGGAAAAATCACGAAGTCTTGCGTGCGGAGCTTCTGCTGTAGTGCGTCCCACTGAGCCGGTGGTGATGAGTCGAGACCTGTGGTGAGCAGGACCATCGCTTTTTTCTCTGCGAGCGGCGCGATCCAATCGAGAACCTGCGAGATCGAGGCGAACAGGTTCAACTGGCCCGCGCCCATGGTGTATTGAAGCTGGCCGAGCGCGGTGGCGATCGCCGATCGATCGGACGTGAACCCGAGCAGTCCGCGAGGCGCTTCGTCGTAGGCGATCAGCGCGACCTGATCGTCGGGAGCAAGGCCGTCGAGCAGGGCATACGCGCCAGCGAGATGCTGCTGCTGAATCAAATACACCGCAGGACTGGTTTCGATCATGACGACGACTCTTGAGGGCGCATCATCCGGCACGAAAAACGCGATCGGCCGTTCAACACCGTTATCGAGCACGCGAAATTGTTTTGCGGTCAAGCCGCCCAGAAAATTCCCGTGATCGTCCTGGACACTGGCGCTGATCTTTACGATGTCGGTCGAGGCGCGAATCGGTTCCTGCTGGAGGTGAGCTGCGAACGACGATCGGTTTGGACGAGCTGCTCCGTTGAGGTTTAGCGCGAGTGCGACCACGAAGACGGCGGAAAGTACGGCGACGCGAGACGAAAACTCGAGCACGTTGAACTCTGGAGGTGCAGGGTTCGAAGGTTCGATGCGTGGCCTGCCGTATAAAACAGCAGGCCACACACGCGAACGAAATGTTTCGACGTTAATTGGTGGGAGCCGAACTTGGCGCAGGTGCCGAGCCCGACTTCGGGGTGCTTAGGTACCCCTTCGCTTCATCCTTCGAAAGGGTGAACACGACGATTTCGTAGGGCGCGTGAGCGCCGAGCACGTAGAACTGAATCGGTTCGCCGACGGTCTTGTCTTTCTTTTCGATGGTCTTGTCGTCTGCGACCACGTTCATCGTGTATTTGTATTTCTTGGTGTCGACTTTCTTCAGTTGGATCTGGATCGGGCCGACGTGTTGCGGACCGGCGTTTGACTTCACCAGGTCGAACTCGAAGATGTCGCGTTCACCGCGGCGCTTCAATTCTTCCACTTCGTCGTGGTTGCGCGCGATCAAGCCGCTCTGGACGCCCAGGTCGCCGATGGTGCTTGAGAGTTTGCTCTTGGTAGTTTCCAGGTCTGCTTTGGTGGCGGCGATGTCGGTCTTTGTGCCGCTAATTTCAGTGGTCACCTCGCCCAGTTTCGTGGACGTGTCCGCCTGGACCTGGCCGATCTGTTCCTTCAGGGCCTTGTCGCTGCGGAGCTGGTCCCGTTTGATCGTGTCTGAGAGAGCCCTTGCGCGCGCCAGTTCATCTTGGGTCAGGCCAAGTTTTTGAGAGGTTACATCCAGCTGGCCTTTCAAGTCGGCGATGCGCGTATTGGTCTTGTCCAATTCCTGGGCCAGCGCCTGAGTTTTCTTGTCGGCGTCGTCGAGGCCTTTCTTCGCGACCTGGCGCTCGGTGTAGCCCGCATAAAGAAGATACGCGACCAGCGCGAACGCGACGGCGAAGAGCAAACTTACCCAGCGCGGCAAACTTCCGGATTCGATTACAGGAGTTTCATCACCAGGCAGGTTCGGGGTGGAACTCATCAGGCCTCCTTCAAAGCGGCTTCTGCCGCTGTGTATGGGCGAAATTATGGCGTAGCATGGCCGCGATGTCTATGCCGTTCAATCCCTGTGTTGCAATTGAAACGGGATCGAGAGACGGCGCGTCCCATCCCGCAAGCGGTCTTGGTTGCGAGGCCAGAGCGATTTCGCTATTCTTCGTGACGAACCGAACGGATTTCAGGGAGCCCCATGATCTGCCCGCGGTGCCGTAGCATTGAATGTTTTCGATCGCATCGCGGGGGGATTTTCGATTTTGCGTGCAGCCTGGTGGGAATGCGGCCGTGGCGCTGCATGACCTGTGAAAAGCGGTTTCACGCCTGGAAAGTGGCGGCGAATTTCGCGCTGAACGCGCACTGTCCGCGCTGCGGAAACTTCGACCTGGAAACGATTTCGCGCGAACGAGTGGAAGCCGGAACTCTGATCACGATCAAGCGCTGGCTCGGCTTCCCGGCGTACCGCTGCGATCCCTGTCGCCATCGATTCTTCAGCGTGCTGCCGTTCCGGCGGATTGTTCCGTCGATTGTCGCCAATCCTGCCGCCAAGTAGCCTTACGAATTCAGCGAGACGCTAGGCCGCTTAGTGACTACCGCGTTTGCTGTATGCCGTCGCGCTCTGCAAGCCTCCAGTTGACCCCGAAAGTAGAGAGTTTCCGCAAATTCAGGTTGAGTCGCACGCCGTTTACATTCGCAGCCGCAATCTGTCCACCTGCCGCTAAGCCAATTTGAATCATTCGGTTGTGTTGTAACCCAGAATTCACATTGCCGTCACGGCGGATTCAACCATGCCCCCTAAGGTGCATGCACCGCGAATTACGCGCAGCGTGTGTGCGTATGAAGACGGTGAAGTACGGAGCGAGGGTGGTTCGTGAATTTGGGTTGTGAACCGCACGGTCGGAATCGTTTCAATCGCTGAAGTGGCCGGGCATCCGCAGCAAATGCGTCGGGAATAAATCGCAGGACCAGTCGTTAGGCAATTCAGAACAGAAAGCGAAGAGAGTTCCAAGCGGAAGACTTCTGCAAACGCACAGTTGACGTCACTTAAGGAGGACGGGAAATGCGAGCATTAGCAACATTGCTTGTGGCCCTTAGTCTCGCAGCATCGCCGATGATGGCGGGGACCGGGTCAGATGACAAGGACAAGGACACAACGGCGGCGAAACCTGCCGTTGACGCGACCGCAGCGAAATCGACCGAGAAGGCGGCAGCACCAGCCGCAGCGCCTTCGAGCTTGGAAAGCGAACTTCAGCAGATGCGCGAACTTCTGGAAGCGCAGACCAAGCAACTGCAAGAACAAAATCAAGCGCTGAAAGTGCAGCAGGCGCGGATGCAGGAACTGGAAACCGAATTGAAGAGCGTGAACGCGCCGGGCGAGAACGCGGATACTTCGATGTCCGCACCGGACAGCCGCGCGATTCGCGTCGTTCCTTCCGGCGCCGGCAGCAATGCAAGCAACAGCGCCGCAGGTCAGGACAATCCGAACGAACCGCTGGCGATTCATTTCAAGGGAATCACGATGACGCCGACGGGTTTCACGGCGGCCGAAACGGTGTGGCGCGGTAAGTCCACCAGCTCGGACATCAACACTCCGTTCAACTCCATCCCGCTGCCGGGTTCGTCTCCCAGCAACGTCAGCGAATTCAACGCTAGCGGCCGCCAGTCAAGAATCGGCATGGCGTTTGAAGGCAAACTCTCGAACGTGAAGATCGGCGGCTACTACGAAGGTGACTTCCTTGGCGCCGGCAGCACTTCGAACGACAACCAGAGCAACAGCTACGTATTCCGCCAGCGCCAGTTTTGGGGCCAGGCGAAATTCGACGACGGCCTGACGATCACCGGCGGACAGATGTGGAGCCTGGTGACCGAAACGAACAAGGAAATGGACAATCGCTCGGAAGCATTGCCGATGACGATTGACCCACAGTACACGGTGGGCTTCAGCTGGGCGCGCCAGTACGGCGTCCGGTTGACCAAGAGCATCTTCGACAACAAACTGACGTTTGGCGTTTCCGTGGAAGAACCGCAGACCACCTTTACGGTTCACGGCAACCCGACCGGCACGATCACGACGGGCGCAACCACGGTACTTGTTCCGACGTCCGCAACTTGCCCGGTGGAACCTTGCACCGCGAACGTCGCTGGAACCACGACGACCTACACCAACTTCCTGTTGGGACAATCCGGCACGAGCGGCGGTTTGTACAACCCGCTGGCGAACTATTCGTATAACAAGGCTCCCGATGTGATTGTGAAGGCAGTTTGGGAACCTGGATTTGGCCACTACGAAGTGTTTGGAATCGTTAGCCAGTTCCGCGACCGCATCTTCCCGTGCGTCGTGGGAATTTCGATTGCCACGCCTTGCCCGATCGATAACTCGACCGTTCTTTCCGCGGTGGGCGCTTATAACGATTCGCGCACCGGCGGCGGTATCGGTGCGAATGCTCGTTGGAGCTTCTTCGACAAGCACTTCGACCTCGGCGTTCACGTGCTGGGCGGCAACGGCGTAGGCCGTTACGGCAGCGCGGGCTTGGCCGATGCGACGATTCGTCCGGACGGCACGATCGCGTTGCTGCACAACTATCAGGCTCTCGGCACGTTCCAGATTCACCCGACACCGAAGTGGGACATTTACTTCAACGTCGGTGGCGAATATGCGAGCCGTGCAGCGTACCTGAACGGAACCAAGGGTGAAGGCTACGGATCGCCGCTGTTCAACAACTCCGGTTGCTGGACGGAAACGGCTCCGACGACCACGACTCCGGTGGGTACGACTGCGGCGTCGGGATACGTTCCCGGCGGCTTGTCGAACTGCACGGGCGATACGCGCAACATCATCGAAGGCACGCTCGGTTTCTGGTACCGCTTCTACAAGGGGCCGAAGGGCGCGCTGGCATACGGAATGCAGTACTCGTACGTGGAACGCAATACGTGGAGCGGTGTGGGTAACAGCAGTTCCACGAACGGTTTCGGCGTGTCCGGTCAACCCGCCGCGGCGGAACCGATGTGGTTCACGTCGTTCCGTTACTACTTGCCGTAAACAAATGGAAAAAACGAAAAGGCGCCCTGGAAGTTTCAGGGCGCCTTTTTTATTGCGGAAGGCGATTACTGAAGAGTCGATGAATGATGGACGGCGGATGGCATGCCTTGCGTCGAAAATTGAGGCGTGCGAAAATCTGTGCTGCGAGATTTTCGTCGCGCTGGGGCGGTATCGTCTAGGGGTTAGGACATCAGGTTCTCAACCTGGTAACCCGGGTTCGATTCCCGGTACCGCTACCAACTCTTCGTTATTGAACGGACTTCCGATCGCTACCGTCAGCTTTTTGAATTTCCTGCCGCAGCGCTGGCATTCACGAGTTTCTCCACCGAGGGCGCGATCATCAGCAGCAAGTCGGCTTTCTTTCCTTCCGATTGCTTGATCGCGGCGGCTTGGTGGCCTAACCAGTCGGCCGGCGGGCGTTGGCCTTTGTCGATGAAGTCGAGCGCTTCGAGGCCTGCTTTTCCCAGTGCCGACAAATTCTGCGAAACCGGTTCGACTTCTTTCACGATGTAGGATTTTGCGAACAGCGGCTGCAATTCGTCGTTGTTCACACTCCACATCGCGAGCTTGGCACGAATTTGTTTTTCGAGCGCCGCGTCCTGGAATTTGCCGGCGATCAAAGCGTCCACTTGCGCAGCGAAACGGCGAGCAGTTTCGCTTTCGGGAGGAATCGCGTCGATCAATCGATTCAGCGGACTAGTAATGCTTCCCGGCATGCCGATATTTTCGCGGTCGTATTCCTTTACCGGTTCGACGACGTCGGCAAGCACTCGCAGAGCGGCGATATCTTCTGTGCCCGCCAGTCGCCGGAGCATTCGGTTTTCTCCGGCACGGTGAGTGAGTCCGAGAGATTCCAAGCGAATGCTTTCGGCGGTCATGCGGTCATACATCGACGCAACGTCTATCGTCGATTGCGCCGACCACAATCGTTCCGCAATTACGGCGGTGCGCGGCCAAATTCTGGAATCGATATTTTCCGGCGTCACGTATTCGGACCACATGCAGGCTTCGCCGCCGAAGATACGCGATTTTTCTGCGTCGGTAAGCAACGCCGCATTTTCCGCCATCGGATCGACAAGATAGTGCTTGGACGCGGGCGACATCATGTCCAGATAGTAGCCGTAGGAAAGCAGCCCGTGATATCCGAGCTTGATGGCATCGGCGAGGGAATTTTGTCCGCGCCAGGATTGGATGACGGTGTCGGGCGGAAAGCCGGGGGCGATCACTTCGTCCCATCCGACCATGATTTTGTGATGTTTCGTGACGAGCTTCGAGACTTGCGAATTGAAATATTGCTGCAGATCGTGATTGTTCTTGATTCCGTGCTCGCGCATGAACGCTTGAATCTTGGGGTTCGCGTCCCATTCCTTGCCGTTCACTTCGTCTCCGCCGATATGAAAATAGGCGTCCGGAAACAGTGAGGTGAGTTCGGCAAACAATTTATCGAGAAACTTGTAAGTCGACTCCCGAGTCGGATCCATCGCGGGATCGAAGACTCCCCACTCACGCTCGATCTTGTATGGCCCCGCGCCGCTCGCGAGTTCCGGATAGCCGACGAACCACGCGGTGGCGTGGCCGGGCATATCGAATTCGGGCACGACGCGAATGCCGCGGTCGTGGGCGTAGTCGATCACGTCGCGAATTTCCGCCTGGGTGTAAAAAAGGCCGTCCGAACCCAACTCATGCAGCTTCGGATACGATTTTGTTTCTACGCGGAAACCTTGATTTTCCGACAGATGCCAATGAAGCACGTTGAGTTTCACGGCGGCCATTCCGTCGATGTTGCGCTTGAGCACGTTCACCGGAATGAAGTGACGACCGACGTCGAACATCAAGCCGCGCCAAACGAATCGCGGATGGTCTTCGATGTGGATGGCGGGAACGGAGTAGCCGGACGGCGTGACTCGGACCAGTTGCAAAAATGTTTGCAAACCGTGCAATGTGCCGAGCGGATTAGCGGCGTGGATCTTCGCTTGCGTCGGCGTGACGTCGAGCGTGTAACTTTCGTCTTCGTCGACCTGCTGGACCGGTTTGCTGGCCTGATCCGTGGCGGCGACGAGCGTGGCTTTTGCGGCGTCGGTTGAAATTCCGTTAACGATCGGAATTCCGGTCTGCAGGGAAAGCTCGTGCACGAATCGCTGGGTCGCGCGCTCGAGTCGCGGCTCGCTATAACCCGAAATGGCAACGGTAAACGATTGCGAGATCGCCAGCTCGCCGTCGGCTGGCTGCACGACGGGAGGCATCGGCATCAAGTTGATTGAGCGTGTGGTCATGGGAGGTTGCGCATTTTGCGAGAGCGAAGGCGCAGCGGCCAACGAAAATCCTACGAGAAGGCTGAAAAAAGTCCGCATGGATGATTTCCTCGGTATTTTTCGCGCAATTCGGAATTCAGCGCGCACGGAGAATAGTACGAATATTTGCCCGGCGACAAACGGATTCGTCAGTTTCGAAGCGCGCCGGCGCGAAAACTTTCGCGCGGCCTCGGAATTGGCATTGCCTCCGAGCGTGAAAATGTGCCATAAATCCGGCCCGCTATGACATTCACCTTACTCGATTGGTCGGCGATTATCGGCTATCTGGTAATCACGCTTCTGCTGGGACTGTATTTCCGGCGAAGCGCCGGGCAAAGCGCGGAAGATTATTTCGTTTCGGGCCGCAATGTTTCCTGGTGGCTGGCGGGCACTTCGATGGTGGCCACGACGTTTGCGGCGGATACGCCGCTGCTGGTCGCTGGCCTGGTGTACACGCAGGGGATCGCGGGCAATTGGATTTGGTGGGCGTTTTTGCCGTCTGGAATGATGACGGTGTTTTTGTTTGCGCGATTGTGGCGACGTTCCGGTCTGATGACCGACGTACAGTTCGCGGAGATGCGCTACTCCGGCAAGCCGGCGGCATTTTTGCGCGGATTTCGCGCCGTCTATCTCGGCCTGCTGATGAATTGCCTGATCCTCGGTTGGGTGACCAAGGCGATGATCAACATCGTCGGAACCACTCTGGGCACCACAATGGCCGGCTGGCATTTTCTGGGAAGTTTCGCCGCGTCGCTGAGCAATCTGTTTGGCCCGGCATTTTCGGGAACCGACGGGCAGGCGCTGATCATCTGCATTTTCTTTCTGATCCCGTTCACCGGACTGTACGTTTCGCTGGGCGGACTTTCCGGCGTGCTGTGGACGGATCTGTTTCAGTTCGTGCTGAAGATGGGCATCGTGATCGGCATAGCCTACTACGCCGTAGAAGCTGCCGGCGGTATGAGCTCGATGATCGACAAAATCACGGCGATGCGCGCGACCAACGGCGGATCCGATCCGATGGCGTTTCTGCCGGACTTTTCGAAGGGATTCACCAGCGAGACGCTGTGGACGCTACCAGTTATCACGTTTTGCGTGTACCTGGGAGTGCAGTGGTGGGCGTTTTGGTATCCCGGCGCGGAACCCGGCGGCGGCGGATATATCGCGCAGCGAATTTTCAGCGCGCGCGACGAACGGCAGGGATTGTTTTCAGTGTTGTGGTTCAACATCGCTCACTACGCGCTTCGTCCGTGGCCGTGGGTATTGACTGCGCTGGCCGCGATCGTTCTGTATCCCGGCCTCGCGCATCCGGAAACCAGCTACATGATGATCGTGAACGATCACGTGCCGCACGCGCTGCGCGGAATTATTCTGGCCGGATTTCTAGCGGCGTTTATGAGCACGATCGCCACGCAATTGAACTGGGGAACTTCGTACCTGGTGGAAGATTTTTACCGGCGGTTTTTGGTGCGTAACGCGACCGAGAAACACTACGTTCGCGTATCGCAGGTGGTGACGGTGCTACTGGTGATCGCGACCGGATATGTTTCGGCGCAGCTTGCTTCGATTCGCTCGGGCTGGCAAGTGGTGCTGCAGATTGGCGCGGGAACGGGAAGCGTGTACATGCTGCGCTGGTATTGGTGGCGCATCAATGCGTGGAGCGAGATTTCAGCGATGATGACTGCGTTGATCCTGACGCTGGCGCTGCACTGGGAAAGCCTGTGGAATTCATTGCTGGGCCGGCCAGAATTGTTTACCGGCTCCAGCACGGTGCTGTTCGCGAAGGACACGCTGACGACCACGTTGCTGACGACGCTGGTGTGGGTTGCGGTGACTTTGTTGACCAAGCCGGAGCCGGACAGCATTTTGATTTCGTTTTATCGCAAGGTGCGTCCGGACGTGCGAGGGTGGGGCGCGGTGTCGGCGATGGTGCCGGAGATTTCACCGACGCGCGACCTGGAGCGCAATTTGTGGTGCTGGATTCTCGGATGCGTGATGGTCTACAGCGCGCTTTTCGGCGTGGGGAAACTTTTGCTGCATCACTACGCACTTGGATTCCTGCTGGTGATTTTGGCGACGGTGTGCGCGTGGCAGATGGCTCGCGAGCTGAGCCGAGGACACCAAGCGGCCGTGCAAGAATAGAATTCCGCAGTTACTGAGCGACGAAATGTTCGGCTCACGCGAAGTGCGATTGAAACTCATCTGAAGCGGCATCCGATGGCCCGATCCACGAAATTTACACTCGGCGTAGATATTGGCGGCACGAAAGTCGAAGCCGGACTGGTGTCGTCAAACGGCAAGGTGCTGGTGTCCGCGAGGTCGCCGATGGTGGCCAGGGGCAGCGCCGCGGATGGATTCAAGTCGGTTTGCGCGGCTATCGACCAAGTCCTAAGCGATGCGCGCACAAAGCGTGTGACAGCGGTCGGCGTCAGCGTGCCGGGTTGGGTTGATTCCGCGCGCGGCGTTGTGGTGAGTGCGACGAACCTGCCGTGCTGGCGAAATTATCCGTTGGCGCAAAAAATCCAATCTCACTACAAGCTGCCGGCTCGCGTGGCGAACGACGCGAACGCCGGAGCACAGGCCGAATTGAAATGGGGCGCGGGCGCCGACTACGAAAACATGTTTTACGTCACGCTGGGAACCGGAATCGGGACGGGCATTGTGCTTCGCGGCGAACTTGTCACCGGGACAATGGGCGGCGCAGGTGAAGGCGGCCATATGTCGATCGATCTTCACGGAGCGCTGTGCGGTTGCGGGAAACGCGGTTGCATTGAAATGTATGCGTCGGGTACGGCGTTGGCAAGGAATGCGCGCGCGGCGCTGGCCAAGAGTGAAAATCACGGCAGCGCGATTTTGCGCTTGGCTGGCTGTTCGATCGATAGCGTCACGGCGGAAGCGGTGACAAAGGCGGCCGGGGCTGATGATTCGCTAGCGAAGAAACTACTCGAAGACGCCGCCGATAATCTGGCGATCTGGCTGGGCGGGGTGATCGATCTGCTCGAACCGGAAGTGATTGTGATCGGCGGAGGATTTGGGCGCGTGATGATGCGGTATGCGCCGCGCGTCCGAAAAATGTTGAATGTGTGGTCGATCAATCCGAATCGGGAAAAAGTGAAGATCGTGAAGGCCGATTATCTGGCGCAGTCGGCGCTTGTGGGTGCAGCGGCACTGTGGTTGCCCGCGGGGAAGACATCGCAGTAATACAAACAGCAGAAGGTTTACCGAAAACGCCGGATTAGCAGCGTGTGACGTCCTGATCGGTACAAGCCCACCACGTAAATCGAAGGCTTTCCTTTCGTCGTGTAAATCACCTGTCGAATTCGCAGCACCGGTGTGCCGCGAGGAACGGCGAGAAGTTCGGTGGTTCGAATGTCGGCGGCGGTTGCATCGATTTCTTCGTCGGCGTATGCCAATTCGATTCCGTAGTTCTGCTCGAGCGTAGTGAAGAGGGAGCCGCGCTCCTGAACTGCGGGGACGAGGCCGGGAAATTCGTCTGCCGAAAGATACGAAGTTTCGAGCGCGAACGGTTCGTCGCCGGCTTGTCGAATTCTTTCGAGCACGGTCAGGTGAGAGGTCGCGGGAAGCGAAAGCCGTGCGGCGATCTCGGTCTCGTTGTCGAGCACGCCGGAGGAAACCACGCGCGAGCTGGCCGTCAAGCCGCGACTGGCCATCTGCTCGGTATAGCTCATCAGCTTGTTGAAGTGAATTTTCGGTGGCGCAACGAAAGTGCCGGCGCCGTGGCGGCGCTCGACCATTCCTTCGCGTGCCAGGTCGGCCAAGGCGTGGCGCGCGGTCATCAGGCTCACCTTGTGAGCCTTGGCCAGCTCGCGCTCTGAATCGACGACATCACCAGGCTTCAGGTGGCCGGCGTCAATACGGCGCCGGATCGCGTTCTGGATCCGTTTGTAGGCCGGCTGACCCGCACGTCGAGTTTCAGTCATGAACGTCCCATAGCGAGGATATCGCTACTACGAATCGAGTGCACGATATGTTCCGCAATGCCGCTCCCCGGGGCCGTTTCGCGGGCGCGACGTGCCGCTCTATAGCAGAGGATAGTGCTATAGAGCGCGATTTTCGTCCATCCAAATCGTGAATAAAGCGCATTACTTATACATCGGCATTATTTCCTTGACAAGGATTTGTATCAGCTATATAGCTCTGTGGTAGGAAAGGGTGTGGTGGCGGCGAGCGGGGGGATTTTGCGGTTGCTTGCCGGACATCTTTAGGAGGCTTTTGTGAAAATGAATTGTCGGATATCGACATTTGCAGTCGCAATTTTTGCTCTTGTGGGCCTGTTGTTTGCGGGCTCGGCACCCGTCTGGGGCCAGGCAGTGACGGCGACGGTGAACGGAACCGTCACAGACCCGTCTGGTGGTGCGGTGGTCGGCGCGACAGTCACGGTAAAAGACGTGGCGCGCGGAACGACCTACAGCGACACCACGAATGAGACCGGGTTTTACAACATCACGCACATCCCGATCGGCACGTTTGAATTGAAAGTCGAAGCCAAGGGTTTCCAGACGGCCGCACACTCCGCGTTCACCCTGGAATTAAACCAGGTGGCGCGCGTCGATATGCAAATGCAAGTTGGTCAGGTAACGCAGACTGTTGAGGTTTCCTCGGAAGCGCCGGTGCTGCAGACCGAATCAACGCAGCTCAACACCGTTATCGATTCAAACACGATCGTGAACCTGCCCTTGGCGAGCCGCAACTACGTGCAATTGACGTTGCTGGCAGCGGGCAGCGTGCATCCCGATCCTTCCACCCTTTCCACTGCGCAGCGCATCGACAGCGCGGGCCGCCCGTACATCAACGGCAACCGCGAACAATCGAACAATTTCCTGCTGGATGGCATGGACAACAACCAGGTGTCGGACAACCTGATTGGTTACACGCCCAGCCCGGACGCGATCGAAGAATTCAACATGATCACCCAGAACGCGCCGGCCGAATTCGGAAACTTCGAAGGCGGAATTATCAGCGCTTCGATCAAGTCCGGTACCAACCAGTTCCACGGCGATGCGTTCGAATTTTTCCGTAACGATGCGCTGAACGCGAACTCGTGGGGCAATGGTTTGACCGATCCCGTATCGCCCAAGGCCGCACTCCGCTGGAATCAATACGGAGGAACGCTCGGCGGACCGATCAAGAAAGACAGACTGTTTTTCTTCGGCGATTACCAGGGCCAGCGATTCGACCATCCGACCACGAGCAGCAAAATCAATGTGTTTGACGCGGCAGAACGTGCCGGTGATTTCGGAGAATTGTGCACGGCAGGCGGCGGTTCGTTTGGCGGAACCGGACTCTGCACGGGCGGCACTGGCGTTCAGGTGAAGAATCCGAACACAGGCCTTCCAGTACCGTTTAACAATTTGGCGGCCGCGGGATTGACGCCGAACCCAGTCGTGACCAACTTGCTGGCTTCGTCATACTACCCGTCCACGATTGGTCCAGGAATCGTCGCTAACGCGATTCAAGCGCAGAGCAGCGCGCTGAACGCCGATCAGGGCGACGGCAAAATCGATTGGAACATCAATCAGACCAACCGGCTGTTCTTTCGATACTCGGAAGAACGGCAGGACAATCCTTCGTCGAGCTCGGTGGCGATTGTGCCGACAGCCAACGGCGAAGGCTACGCCAAGATCCGGAGCGGCGTAGTGAACTGGGTTCACTTCTTTTCTCCGAGCGTCACCAACGAATTCCGCGCCGGAGCGAACTACGTAGGTCTTACGACTGCGGCGGGCAATACTCCGTCGTCGTTGGGAGACTTCGGACAGACGATCGGAATTCCGAACGCCAACGAATCGGGGCCGGGCCTCCTGGAGCTGAATATCCTCAACGGCACGGCGACTGGACTCGGCGGATCGAATAACGTTCAGGACTTCTACGACACAGTGTTCCAGTACGAAGACAACCTGAGCATCACGCGTGGCAAGCACACCGTCAAAGTGGGCTTCCAGTATTTCCGCCAGCGCATCAACACCTACTACTCCGGCAACAACGGAACGCTCGGGCTGTTCAACTTCACCGGACGTTACACGAACTCGCCGGACACGGACTTCTACCTGGGTCTCGCCGAACAAAACGGACGAGGCATCGTCGGCGGTACCTGGGGACAGCGCGCGAACATCTTCGGAGTTTTCGTCCAGGACGACTGGCGCGTTACTCCGAACCTGACCATCAACGTCGGTCTTCGTTACCAGGCGCACACGCCGTGGACGGAAGTCGGCGACCGCCAGGTAAACTTCGGTCTCTACAGTGGTACACCGGAATTTCCGTCGGGATCGACGATTCCGACCGCGAACTACCCGGGAAATCAACCAATCAACGCCGGCAACCGCGCGCTGTACAACGGCTACTACGGACTGACGGACTTCCAACCGCGCTTTGGCGTGGCGTGGACGCCGGAATTCCTGCACGGAAGGACGGTATTCCGCGGCGCATTTACGACTTCGGACTATCTGGAAGGAACGGGAACGAACCTGCGGTTGACCCTGAACCCGCCGTTCGGCACGGAAGACTACACGGATTACAGCGCCGTTGCAGGCAACCTGCCGCCGACGACACTGGATCAGGGATTGACGCTATCCCCGATCGGCGACCCGTTCGCAAACGCCATCTTGCGTGTTTGGTCGCCGAATGTCCGGCCGGCCGTTGCGCTCGAATGGAACACAACGGTACAAGAACAGATCAATAACTCCACCACCCTGCAAGTAGGATACGTCGGCCAGAAGGGGACGCACCTGATGGTTCCGACGTCGCTTCTCCAAGGACAGCTACAGTCAAACGGAACGGTTCTGCCCAGCCCGTACCTGGCCGGGAACCCCGGTCTTTTGGCTGAAAACGAAACCGTCAGCGGAACGTTCTCTGACGGATCAATGTCGTACGACGCACTGCAGGCTACTTTGCAGCACCGCCAGGCAAACGGCTTGCAGTACCAGGTGGCTTACACGTACTCGCACTGCTTGACGAACTCGTCGGGCTACTACGGTTCGTGGGGCGCCACGCAGACCACTCCGGCCTCGCCGTACTATCAAAACCTGTACGATCCGCGGGCGGAATGGGGAGATTGCTACTACGACGTGAAACACGACCTCACAGCGTTTGCCGTGTACAACCTGCCGTTTGGTTCGGGCAAGAAATTTGCGACGAACGCCGGCAAGTTGACCAACGCCGCAATCGGCGGTTGGTCGGTCAGCCCGATCTGGACTTGGCGCGGTGGTTTCCCGCTGGACATCTCGACGTCGAGCGACTACTCCGGCACGTCCAGCCGCGGTCCGCGTGCAGATTGCAATGGCTCACCGCACTACATCAAGAAGCTGGTGAGCACCGGAGCCGACTCGTACGCCCTTCAATGGTTTGATCCGTCCGTGTATTCCAACCCGACGACCGGAACGTTCGGAACTTGCGGTGTTACTCCGGTTCGCGGACCTGGATTGAACACGGTGGATATGAACCTTTCGAAGACGTTCTCAATCTCGGAAGCGAAGCGGATTGAATTCCGTACCGACTTCCTGAACCTGTTCAACCACCCGATCTTCTCAACGCCGAACAGTGGATGCGGCGGCAGTGAGGGTTCGCCGTGCGCGACTGGGCTTGGACAGATCACGGGATCTCAGGGTGAAAGAAACATTCAATTCGCTCTGAAATTCTACTTCTAACGCTTAACCGATATAGAATGGGGCGGACGTGATGAACGTTCGCCCCAATTTTATGTGCAAACCCTTTCTCGTGGTCCTCGGCTGCATCTTCTTTGCCTCTCCCGTCGTACTCGCTCAAAGTCCGAAGCCGACTGCCACCGCTCCGTCGAATACCGCATCATCGGCTGAACGCGGGGTGAAGCTGGCCGAAGCTGGCCGCTGCGCAGAGGCCTTGCCGCTGCTGAAGCACGGCAGCGCCACAGGCGCCGGGCCGGAGCTGCGGCGCAGTATCGGCATGGCCGGCGTGAAATGCGCTATGGCGCTCGATCAACGCACCGCGGCCGTGGATTTTCTGCAGACGCTTACGCGCGAATTTCCGCGGGATCCTGCAGTGTTGTATCTGGCGACGCACGTTTACTCCGATCTTTCGCTGCGCGCTTCGCAGGAACTGGCGGCTACGGCTCCCAATTCGCGGGAAGCGCAACAACTGGACGCCGAGGCGCTGGAAACGCAAGGGAAGTGGGCCGAGGCCGAAGCGGAGTATCGGAAGATTCTCGAACAGAATCCGCAGGCGCAGGGAATTCACTATCGGCTGGGAGAAATTATCCTCTCCAGGCCGGCGACAACCACGACGGGAACGGACGCCAAGGCGGAATTCGAAGCCGAGCTACTGGTCGATCCGACGAATGCGGGCGCCGAATACGTGCTCGGCGAACTGGCTCGCGGGTCGCAGCAGTGGGACGAGGCGATCGCGCACTTCGAAAAGGCCGTGAAACTCGATCCGGCATTTGCCGACGCGTTCCGTGGACTGGGGATGGCGCTCAACGCTGCGGGAAAGTTTTCAGACGCTACGGTGCCGCTCGAAAAATACGTGAAGATGCAGCCTAACGATCCGGCCGGGCATTACCAACTCGCGATTGCGTACGCGCGTTCGGGGCGCAAAGACGAAGCTTCTCGCCAGATGGAATTGCAGCGCGAGCTCGACGCCAAGGCGCGACAGCGTCAGAACGGACAGGCTCCCGACCAGTCCCAGTAGCTATCGCGCGCTACGCTTAAGGCGTTGTGGAATACACCTTGATCCAGTGGTTTCGCACGCGCGCCTTCACTTGCTTGCCGTCCAATTCCGAAACGATGAGGTTTGAGGATTGCACCGGCATGTGGCAATCGATGCAGTTGTCGGCAATTTTCGGTCCGAGCTTTGCGAATTCGCCGCACTGTTGCGGCTGATGGCAGGTGAGGCATTTTGTGGAGTAGCCGGCCGCGGCTTTTTCGGGCTCGTGCGGGTTATGGCATGCGCCGCAGGTAAAGTTGGCGGACGATTGGTAGCAGCGGCTGCGCTCGAGCAGCGCGATCTGGTTTCCGTGAACGTCCACGATTGAATCGGGACCGGGAGCCTGCAACTGGATATATTTCGCGAGCGGTTGACCGGGCACGAAGGTGAACGAAGGAACTAGTGGTTGGCCGAGGCCGCCATGGCATTGCGCGCAGACGTCCATTTGCGCTTCGCGTGCAAGCTTTGCCGGATTGATGATGGGTGCCGCATGGAGGGTTGTGGTGGGTTGTGTGGAACTGTTGTGTGCCGCCTGATGAGATTCGACGTGAGCGCGGCCCGGGCCATGGCAACGTTCGCAGGATAAATTCAGAACGAAATTTGTTTTGTCGTATTCGTTGCCGAAGAGGGATTTCGAGAGCGCATCGAAGTAGGTGGCGTGGCATTCGAGGCACCGCGGAGGAATCGTGCGGTCGAAATTGGCCGTGCCGTCCAGGTAGCCGGGGCTGTTGATCCAGCCCAGATCGCGCCAGTACGAAACGGGAAGCTGAAACAGGCGATTACCGGTCCAATATAAATAGGTTTGACCTTTTTCGCCGGCGCCGATGACGATGTCGATGTTTTCGCGGCGCTGTTTTACGTGAGGCGGTTGGCCCAAAAGAGCTGCCTCCGAAAAGACACCGTCTTTCGCCGCCATGTGAAAAGTCAGACTCGGATCGAGCGTCGAGAGAGTGTTCGAGCCGGCGGCGAAGCTGCCGAGAATCGACGATTCGGATGGCAGGCTCGACGTGCGGTCATGGTTCGTAGTCCGGTAGCTTGCGACGATGTCCTGATGGCAGCCCGCGCACGCTTCGGTGCCAACATAATCGCCCCGTGGCGGCGCGCTGGACGGGGCGGCTGCCTGTGACTGCGCTTGCATGTGATGCCAACCGAGCAGAGCGAACGGACTGCACGATAGAAGGATCGCGAGAGTTCGGATTCGTCTTTTCATGCGCGATAATCGACGCCGACTGCGACACGCGACGGAGAGCGGTCGCTCGCGGAGTCGAGGCAGCTTCAAGATGGTACGCTGAATCGCGGCGGCCGCGTTCGTCAGATTGGACGCGGCAACCGATATTGATAGTTGTTATGGGATTGAACCAGGTTTCGCAGGGGAAGAGCGAGCGGTGAGGAAAATGCGTCGATGATTCCGAAGTCCCACGCGGAGTGGATGGAGTTCAGCCGGCGAAGATTTCTTCGATTGCTGAAGAATGCCGGTTGCGCAGGCGCGGCGATCAATTTTGGATTATCGTCGCTTGCCGCGACCTCGTTTGCAGCGAACTCCTTCGTCGTGGCGGAGACGCGTCCGGCATTCGAGCAGATTCCCGCGTCGGAAAGCCGTATCAGCTGGGTGCATTCGAACGGCAGGTCCGCCGAAATGTATCTACCGGAAACGGTCGGCGCGGGTTGCGCGTTTTTCGATTACGACAACGACGGCTGGATGGACATTTATCTGGTGAACAGCGGACGGTGCGATTTTTTCGATCCGCAACCACCGTTGCGAAATGCGCTGTACAAGAACAATCGCGACGGCACGTTTACCGACGTTACCGAAAAGGCGGGAGTTCCCGGAAACGGCTACGGAATGGGCGTTGCCGCGGGGGATTACGACGGCGACGGTTTCGCCGATCTGTACGTGACGCAATACGACCACAGCATTCTGTATCACAACAACGGCGACGGCACGTTTACGGACGTCACCGAAAAGGCCGGGGTTTCGTCGCACGGCTGGGGCACGAGCGCGGTTTGGTTCGACTACGACAACGACGGGCGGCTCGATCTGTTTGTGTGTCGCTTCGTGGACTTCGACAAATCGAAAAATAAATTCTGCGGGAACCTGCAAACGCACCAGCGCTGGTACTGCATTCCCAGCGTGTACGAGCCGATGCCGTGCTGGCTGTATCACAACAACGGCGACGGCACGTTTACAGACGTGAGCAAAGCATCCGGGATTTCGAAGTCGCTCGCCAAAGCGTGGGGCGTGGTCGCGGCCGACATTAATAATGATGGCCGGATGGATTTGTTTGTGGGCAATGACACGGTGGCGAATTTCCTGTTCGCGAACCGCGGCAATGGCAAATTCGAAGAGATCGGGCTGCTGGCTGGCGTTGGGTACAGTTCGTTTGGCCGTGCGCGCTCTGGAATGGGAGTAGACGCGGCGGATTTCGATCAAGACGGCTGGATCGACCTGTTCGTCGCGAATGTGGACCAGGAGATGTACTCGATCTACCGCAACGGCAAGGACGAGAGTTTCACCGACGCCGCGATGCCGACCGGAATCGGAGCGACCACACGGCTGATGAGCGGCTGGGGTCTTAAATTTTTCGACTTCGACAATGACGGCGATCTGGACCTGATGCTTTGCAACGGGCATCCGGACGACAAAGTGGATGAACGCAGCGCGAACGTGAAGTATCTGGAACCGCTGTTGCTGTTCCGTAACACGGGCAAAGGATTTGAAAACGTCAGCGCGCAGAGCGGACCGATCTTTTCCGAGCGGCTTGCGGCGCGAGGCATGGCGCTCGGAGATTTCAATAACGACGGCGCGGTGGACGTATTAATCGCAACGAACAATGGCGCGCCCGTGTTGCTGAAAAATAATGCCGGCACGGAAAATCATTGGCTGGGAATCCGGCTGGTCGGCAAGAAGGCCAACATCGATGCGATCGGCGCCAAGGTCAGCTACCAGGCGGGCGATCTGATGCGTCATCAATTTAAGGTTGGTGGAGGAAGTTATCTTTCCTCGCACGATCCGCGAATGGTGCTGGGCATCGGCAAACGAACGAAAATCGATTGGATAGAGATCAAATGGCCGGAGCCGAGCGGCAAGGTCGAACGAATTTCCGAAGTGCCGATCGATCGATATGTGACGATTCTTGAAGGGCAGGGAATCGTCGAACCGAAGAACGCCGGAGCGCCTTCGAAATAATTTGAGTGAGGAATGCCGCCTCGAGCCGCTTACAGATTTTCGAGCGGCGGGTACGACGTCGGAACGGTGAGCGCCAGCTCGGCCGGTTTTTTCCCTTTCTGCAGGGCATCGATCAACATTTCAATCGCCAGCGTGGTGTTGGGCGGCACGACGACCGTCGCCGCCAGAATTTTCGAGCGAACGTATTCCTGCCCGGTTTTCGGCAATCCGTCGCAGCCGGTGAAAGGAGCGGCCAGCCATTTCGCGCGAACGGCTTCGTCCGATTGCTCTTCGATCGCTTTGCGGGCACCCAGCGCCATGGAATCGTCTTGCGCGCTGACCATGTCGATCGTCTGCCGATTCGAAGTGGAGAGCCGCATCCACGAAGAGACAGCCTTGTACGCGCTTTCCTCGGTCCACTGACCCTTCAGCATGTTGATTTTCACGTTGGCGGGCTTGGTCTGCTGCATTCCCATGGTGCGTTGTTTCGCCGCGGAATTGTCGGATGGCCCCTGAATGTAAAGCGCCGAACCGCCCTTTGGCAGCAATGCTGCCATTTGCAGTCCCTGGATTCGGCCGATCTCCAGGTGATTCGAACTGACCGAAAACGCGGGCGCAGTACCCGTGCGGCGAAGCTCAGGGACGTAGTCGGCTTCGCGGTTCAGCACCACCCATCCAATTCCCGCAGCTGCGGCCGCTTTAGCCACCTGAGGCAGCGCGGTGCCGCCCACTGGTTCGAAAATGACGGCGTCAGGGCGCGAGCCGGGAGGAGATTGAATCAGTTTTAGAATTTGGTCGCTCTGTTTGAAGGCGTCGTTATCGGCGTGGATCACGCGAACAACAACGCCAAGCCGGCGCCCTGCAATTTCGGCGGCCGAGGCTTGTTCTTGCTGATAATCGTTGTCGTCGGTGGTCAACGAAACTACGAAATTGAGCATGGAATGGGTCCCCGTCCTTCCTAAGAACTGATGCCACGATAGCCCCGAAACGGCGCGGAAAGGCCCGAAAAACGCGGTTCGCGTGCCGTTTTGGGACACAGTGCACAAGCGGAAACCGAGTGCTAATTTTTCGCGTTTGGCGCGGAAATCGTGCTTCCGTGACTTCGCGGAAACCGTACCGCACATCCCCAATGCCGCGCCTCGCATCCTTTGATTGAGTATGCTAAGTTCTAAGGTCTAACGAGTGACACTCATCGCCCGAACTCGCCGGTTTCGATCCATCGTAACGTTTTGCACTTTGATTTTTTCATGCGGGATCCCAATTTCCGCTTTTACCGCTGCGCCTGACGTCGATCCGTTGCTGGCCACAATGCAGCGCGAGCTGAAACGCGCCACGACCGATCTGGCGAAATCCGACACGCCGCCTTACTACTTGAGTTATGCGGTCACGGATTTGGATGCGAGCGCGATCGTCGCTTCGAATGGCGCTCTGGTTTTCGCCACCGGTCGCCGGTTCCGCCAGGCCGACGTGATGATGCGAGTGGGCACGACCGCCCTCGACAACACGCATGGTCAATCGCGCGGGTCGGGAATCGTATCCGGTGTGCTGCCGCTGGAAGATAACAGCGACGCAATTGCGCGCGTGCTGTGGCAGTTGACCGACCGCGAGTACGAGCAAGCATCCTCGGCATTCCTGAAAGTGAAGACCAACACCGCGGTGCAGTCCGAAGAAGAAGACAAATCTCCCGACTTTTCGGCCGAAACCGCGCAAGTGAATTCGAAGAAAGAGCAGAAGCCGGCGGCATTCGATCAAAAGGCGTGGGAGTCGAGAGTTCGACAGGCGTCCGCCACATTTTTGAAGCATCCGGAAGTTTATTCGGCGATCGTTTCGTTGCAGGTTTCGTCGGACCGCACGTATCTGGCCACCAGCGAAGGCACGGCTCTGGTGCGGCCCGGAGCTTCCTCTCGGCTGGTGATGCAGGCGGAAACGCGCGCTGACGACGGCATGGACCTGATGCGCGTCGAGTCTTTCCAGGCCGAGACTCCTGCGGGATTGCCGTCGGATGCCGAAATCGCCGCGAAAGCGGAAAGCATGGCCAAGGATTTGAAGGACCTGCGCGCTGCTCCGGCAGCCGAACCGTATGCGGGACCAGCGATGCTTTCGGGCCGTGCCGCGGCGGTGTTCTTTCACGAAGTTCTCGGCCATCGATTGGAAGGCCATCGCCAACGCGACGAAGGCGAAGGCCAGACGTTCACCAAAAAAGTCGGTCAACTAGTGTTGCCCGCGTTTCTAAGCGTGGTGGACGATCCCACGTTGAAAGAAATCAACGGGATCAAACTGGCAGGCACTTACGATTTCGACGATGAGGGCGTTCCGGCCGCGCGTGTGAACGCAGTTGAATCCGGCGTGCTGAAAAATTTTCTGATGTCGCGCATGCCGATCAAAAATTTCAGCAATTCGAACGGCCACGGGCGGCGACAGCCGGGGTTGATGCCAACCGGACGGCAGGGCAACCTGATCGTCACCTCGACGAACACCGTGAGCGACGCTGAACTGCGCAAGAAGTTCGTGGAAGAGATCAAGCGCCAGGGCAAGACCTACGGTTTGTACTTCGACGACATTCAGGGCGGCTTCACGCTGACGGGCCGTTCGACTCCGCAAGCGTTTCAGGTGCTGCCGGTGATGGTGTACCGCGTGTATGCGGATGGGCGGCCGGACGAGCTGGTTCGCGGTGTCGATATTGTGGGCACGCCGCTGTTGTCGCTGACCAAAATTATTTTGACCGGTGACACCGAGCACGTATTCAACGGAGTGTGCGGCGCGGAATCCGGCAGCGTGCCGGTTTCGGCCGTTGCGCCGGCGATGCTGTTCTCTGAGATTGAAGTGCAAAAGCGCCGCCGCGGCGCCGAGAGGCCGCCGATTCTGCCGCCGCCCGGATTCGGCGACACGCCGATTCCCGCCGCTGCTCCTGCACCGGAGCCGGCCACGCCGCCCGCTGCTACTGCAGCACCTACGAAACCGGCAGGTGCCAAACCATGATCACGGCGAAAAGCTTTTCACTCCGGCGCGGCATTTCGATTTGCGCTCTTTCGGCGGCACTGTTTTTCTCCGGTTCAACGGTAACGTCCGCACAGGAAAAGGCGAGTGCGCCAAAGGCGTCCGCGGCGGTGGCGGCCGATCCGATTCTGAAAGCGATGCGTGAGGAACTCGATCGCTCGAAGCTGCATTTGAAAATGGAGAATGTAGCGGCGCCGTACTACATCGAATATCGATTGTCCGACGTACACCAATCCGACACTGAGGCCGTATTCGGAGCGCTGCGCCAGGATCAAAGCGTCCACGCGCGCACGGTTCGCGTCGTCGTTCGCGTGGGCGACTACAAGCAGGACAGCTATTACGGTCCGGGAGTCGGAGTGGTTGATTTCGCGCCGCTCGATAACGACGCGGTGGCGTTGCGCCGCGAGCTTTGGCTTTCCACCGACCGCGCCTACAAGATCGCCAGTGAGGCGCTCGCTTCGAAAAAAGCGGTCCTGAGCCAGTATTCCGCCGATCAGCCGTACGAAGATTTCGCTCGCGCCACGGCACTCGAGCAAGTGAATCCGCTGGTTGAACTCGATGCGGCCCCGGACAAGTGGAAAGCCGCGATCGAGAGATGCACGAACCTGTACCGGACGGATCCAAAAATACTTTCGCTTTCCGGCACGGTCCGATTTCGCGCGGTGAATCAGTATTTCGTGAACACTGAAGGCACCAGCACCCGCTACGGGTACGCACTTTATTTCCTGGGCCTTTCCGCGGAAACGCAAGCCGCCGACGGGATGCAGCTGGGGCGCTCTCCGTATTACGTGACGGGAACTTCGGCGGAATTGCCGACGCCGGAGAAGCTGCAGACCATTACGCAAGACATGCTGAAGACGCTGGCAGAACTTCGCGACGCTCCGATGGTCGAGGAAGTTTACCGCGGGCCGGTTTTGTTTTCGAATGATGCGGCCACCGACGTGTTTGACGGCATGGTGGGCGACAACGTATTGGGCAACCGGCCAAAACCGGGCGACTCCGCGCGAACCACGACGGAATTTTCTTCCAACTACAAAGGCCGCGTGCTGCCCGCGTTTATGACCGTCACGGACGATCCGACGATCAAGACATTTCAGGGCAAGACGCTGGTGGGAAGTTACGATATCGACGATGAAGGCGTCCGGGTCTCGCCGGTCAGCGTGATCAAAGAGGGAATCCTTGCCGATTTCCTGGTGGGCCGACTGCCCATTCGTGATTTTCCTAATTCCAATGGCCATGGTCGCGCGGCACCGGGCCAACCGCCCACGCCGGAAATCGGTAATTTATTTTTCACTTCAAAGGAGCCGGTGTCTACGGCCGATCTGAAAAAGAAATTGATCGAGCTCTGCAAACAGGAAGACAAACCCTACGGCTATTACGTGGAAACGCTTGTGGGAATGAACCCGCGTCTGCTCTACCGCGTTTACGCGAACGACGGGCATGAGGAATTGGTGCGAGGCGCCGTTTTCAACGAGTTGGATACGCGCACGCTGCGGAGCAACCTGATTGCTGCGGGAGACGATCCGCTGGTGAGTAATCGTGAGGGCGCGGTGCCGACCACGATTGTGGCGCCGTCCGTGCTATTCGATGAGCTGGAAGTGAAACGAACCGACAAGAAGAACGCGAAACTGCCCGAATACCCACCGCCTGACCTGACCACGCACTAATTTTCAAAATGTCGAACGCCGATTCCGAAACCTGATTACGCGAAACTGCGCTCAGCGATTCGGGAACTCGAACCGAAATCCAAATCGCGCGGCGATCGGCAATCCAATCTGCGTCACGGGCGTCGCTGCGGTGGCGTAGCTTTGATTGAGCAGATTTTCCACCGCTCCGAAAAGTTGTATGCCCTTGCCGACCGATCGCGACACCTGCGCATCGAGAACGAAAAATCGCCCCATGGGGAATTGATTCAGATCGTCGTCGTACTGCAGCCCGATTGCGCGCCCGTCAATCGAGAGCGTAAATAATTTGGGATTTGCGTAGCGCGCCTGGAAGGTGAAGGCGTTGTGCGGTACTTGCGCGACCCACAGGCCCACCAGCGACGTTCCGCCCGCCGGCACTGGGTACGAGCTGACCTTGGCGTTCACGTACTGATACCCGGTGGAAAGTTGAAATTCACGAGTGATGTGAAGGATGGTGTCGATTTCCACGCCGGGAGCGTTCGTTCGTCCGAGGTTTTCTTTTTGCCGCGTGATTAACGTGGACGTGCTCATGAGCGTGACGTTGGCGATCGGATCCACAATCTCGTTGAAGAAAAATGTGCCGCGCACTTCGAGCCGGCGGTTGAAACCCGTCACAGCGACGCCCGCTTGGCCGCCGGTCAAATGTTCCGCGACAAGATCGGGATTCGATTCGATCAACGTGTTGCCGACACGCGAAGTGCGGTACAGCTCGTTCAGCGTTGGAGCGCGGAACGCACGGTAGACGGATGCCGTCCAGGAGACGTTGGAGTTGACTTGGTGAAGCAGCGTGGCGCGCGGGCTGAATGCATTGTTCGACCGATCTGAATAGATCACGCTAACCGGTGGTCCGGGCATGGCGATCGGCGTGGTGATCATCGAAGCGTCGAAGTTGCTCCAATGATCCACTCGCGCGCTCAGCGAAAGCAGCCAGCGCGGCGCGATTTGAATCATATCCTCGCCGAATATTCCCGTGGTGCGCTGGCGGCCGCCCGACGAAACGTCTGAAGTGTTTAGCCCGGTCGAAAATTTTACGTCATGGCTCGCGCCGATATTTTCCGATTGATCGAAGCCGGCGACGATCGTTTGTCGTGTGCCCCACTTGTAAGACCACACCGCCGACGTGCCGACACCTTGTGCCGGCACGGTCTGCAAATCGGTGAGCGATTCGCTATTGCGATCGAGTGCGACCGACGAATAGCTTTGGTGGTAGGTCTGGACGTCCGCATAGAATCGCACCGCCAGCGTGCCGAGCTGCCCCAGGTTTAGGTTTGCGCCCAGCACGCCTTGCCCAATCTTCGTGTCGTTGTTTGTCAGCGGCGTTCCGTTGCCGCGAATTTCATCCAGATATGAGCCGCTGGCGAACACATTCGAATTCGAGCCGAACTTCCGGCCAATCGTGGCGTCAACCGATTCGTGCTCGGAGTTGGCCGCAACGTCTACCGTTCCACGCTGCGACGCCGGCACCAGCACGTAGCCATCGGTGCGGAAATACTCGCCGGCGATGCTTCCTTGCCATCCTTTTTTTTCGCCGCCGGCCCACATAGAGAAATCGGGAGTGTTTTGATTTCCGTACGACGTCTCGATCGAGATTCCGCCGGGATCGGTGGGCCGATTGAGAATCTGGACCACGCCGCCGAGCGCGTCGCTGCCGTACAAGCTCGACGCTCCTTCTTGCGCGATTTCAACGGACGAAATCGATTCCACGGGCACGCGGTCCCAATAAACCCATCCGCCGAAAGGATCGATCAAAGAAATGCCGTCGTTGAGCACCAGCGCGCGGCTGGTGGAGTCTGCACCCAAACCACGGAGCGAAACGCCCTGTGTGGTGGGATTTGCGGTGCGGCTGCTCGACCGGCGAAACAGACTGAATCCTGGGACCTGCCGCAGATCGTCGTCGAGGGTGAGCGGCGGCGCGTTTTGCAGATCTTCGCGAGTGATTTCGACGTTGCTGGCCGGAACGTCAGACAGTAACGTGGCAGCGCGGTTCGCCGTGACTTGCACTTGCTGGTTCAGTGCGACCGGCGTGAGAGAAAAATTCAAGTGCACTGTCGCGCCCGACGATTCGGTCCAGGCTTGCTCGACGGTTTCAAACCCCTTCGAGCTGACCGTCACGCTGCCGGACGTGGCGGGGACATTCGCAAAAGTGAATTGCCCAGATGCGTCGGAAACCGCCGACGCCGAGAAGGAACCGGCGCGGATTTCTACGGTCGCACCTTGGATGGCGGCGCCGGAAGAATCGCGGACGGTGCCTTCAACGCGGACTCCCTGCGCGGCCGTAACTGCGGCACAGGCCGCGAACAGAGCGAAAACGAGGGCGAACGCCAGGGAAATCCGGCGAAGGCCGGCCTTGGTATCAGCCCGTGCCGACACGTATGTCACCGCGCAAAGGTGTGCTTTTGCGTCCATAGTTGCGTTTGTAATCCGGGCCCCAACCGCACTCAAGTGCTCCTATCATATCGCTATCGACCTCTATTGAAAGTCGCAAACACTGGCGCCGCCAGAGGACGAAAGTCGCGCCGGCTCTGTGCTATCGTGTAAAACGCTCACTTGGGGAGGGTTTATGGAAACGGTCGCGCAACGTCGCAGCGATCGAGTTTCGCTCACGCTATTGCTGGAAGCGTCTGGCAAAGACGTAAACGGCCAGGAGTTCGCGCAGCCCAGCCGGACGTTGCAGATTAATTTGACCGGAGCGGTGATCGTGCTGGACCGCGATTTGAGCGCGGAGCAGCAGATTCAGATTAAGCGCCAGGCGCCCACGGAAGCGCATCGCGAAAGTAAAGTGCGAGTGGTGGGGCAATTTGGCCGGCAGCGAGACGGTTTCCTGTATGGCGTGGAAATTCTGGAGCCGAAGAACGACCTGTGGGGCATTGAGTTCCCGCCGGTGGCGGACTCGGCCGAAGCGGTCGCAAGGATGCTGCTGGAATGCAGCTACTGCCGCTCGCGCGAAGTGGTGTACCTGAACGAACTGGAACTTCGCGGATTTGAGACGAATCGCGGAATCGCGCGACGCTGTAAGACCTGTGATGTGCCCAGTATTTGGACCCAGGCGCCGCACGAAGACGAAAAGAAGCTGGCTTCTCGCACAGCGCGAAGCCGTCGAGGATCCAGCTCACAGGGCGAGATTCCGGAATCCGGCGAGCAGCGGGAGCGAGAGAGGATCCGATTCAAAACGCGGCTGACGGCTTGCATCCGGCAAGTGAACTCCGATGATGAGCTGGCGGTGTGTGAGGACATCTCGCCGATCGGCATGTGCTATCGCAGCAAACGCCGCTACGAAGCCGGCGCGGTGATCGACGTGGCTGTGCCCTACTCGCCGGATTCAGCGAACATCTTTATGCCGGCGAAAGTGGTGTACTCCGAAGAAATGCCGAAGGCTGGGCTATTCCGCCACGGCGTGGAATACCGGAAAATCGGCCAGCCGGCGGAGAAGCCAGCCGAAACCCCGAGCGCCTGAAGCGATCTACAACTAGACGGTCTGCGGTTCCTGCTGGTGCGACCAGTGTTTGTGGTGTTGCATGGCGATATTCAGATGGACGTTTCCCGCTGGTGTTTCAAAACACAAAATCGTCGCCTCGGTATCCTGGCCCGCTTTTTCGCATTGCTCCACGGTCAAAATTTCCGGTGGGTACACTTTGAATTCGTAACCGGCGTCGTTCAGCTGCGTGACGGCGTTGCCGATCACCATGTTCGCCAGTTCGGCCACGGTTTCGCGAAGCAGCGTTTCAGACGCGTTCACTTCGCCGTCGGAGAGATAGCTCGCCACTTGCGCGGCAACCGGCGGCTCCATGTCCAGAATAACGCGGCCTTCGATTTCGCCGCGGAACGCGACCGTCGCCGCCGTTCCTTTCTTGCGGTAGCCTTCCTCTTCCATCGTCAGGTCCACGATCTTGGCGGACGCATTCATCATTTCCGCCAGCACCGCGTCCAGCGAGCCGATGAACGGTTGGATCAGGTCCATTCTCATCGAGAGGTCTCCGTTCCCGCGCCCACGGGAGAAGTAACGCCGTCATCATTCAATACGTAGCGAATAATTTCGTACAGCGCGTCGGCCTTCACCGGCTTCTGCACGAAATGGCGAGCGCCCTTTTGAAGAGCGGCCAAAATATTGTCTTGATAGCCGACCGACGAGACCATCACGATGCGCGCTTCGGGATGTTCCTGCACGATGCGGTCCACCGCTTCGATCCCCTCCATCTGCGGCATGGTGATGTCCATCAAGACGATATCCGGCTTGGTGCGCGCGTACTCCGTGATCGCGGTGCATCCGTCGCCGGCTTCGCCGATCACCTGACCGCCGTAGGATTCCACCATCTTCGCGAGGCTCTTGCGAGCGAAGACCGAGTCGTCCACGATCAGGTAGCGGACCGGCTGGCGATCCGTTTTGCGCGTGAGTGCTTCAAACTGTTTCATGACAATCTCCTTCGAAAAGCCCCTTCGGAAGTTAGAATTTCGGATGCCGCTGAATCGCTGCTTGTATCGTTCGGATCCCGTTCGACCGCGCACTTGGTCTGAATGAAGCTGGCCAGGTGCGGCAGTGCAATTGTTCGCTGCGCGAAGCCTCGCTCGATGGCGATGCGCGGCATACTGTCCACCACGCAAGTCTCCGGACTTTGCGCCGCAGTGCTACCGCCCGCCGCGTGTACCGCGCCGAGTCCGGCCACACCGTCTTCGCCCATGCCTGTCATGATTACAGCCGCGGCATTTTTCCCGAATTCCAGCGCAATCGATTGAAACAAGACATCCACGGAAGGACGATGCCCGTTGACGCGCGGTTGATCGACCAAAATCGCGATGTTGCCGTGCTCCATGCGCCGGACTTTCATGTGCCGGTTGCCGGGGCAAATCAGCGCGCGGCCCGCGAGCAGCAAATCGCCGGACTGTGCTTCTTTCACTTCGATTGCAGACGATTCGTCGAGGCGCCGTGCGAACATTTCCGTAAAACCTTCAGGCATGTGCTGCACTACGAGCAGGCAACCGGGAAAATCCGGCGGCAGCTGCGAAAACAAATACTGCAGCGCGTTCGGTCCGCCGGTGGAAACTCCGATCGCCACCACGCGCGAAGGATTTCGCGGCATTTCGGCGCGCCGCGTTTCTTTGCGCTTAGGCGGCGGCACGGTGATGATCATTTTCGGGATGCCGGAAGCGGCCGCAGCCTTGATTTTCAGCGCGAGCTCGGCAGCGATCTGCTCAATCCGTCCGGACGCAGCTTCCTGCGGCTTGGTGACAAAATCGAAAGCGCCGAGTGAGAGTGCTTTCAGCGTGATGGACGCGCCGCGTTCCGTTTGCGCACTCACCACGATTACCGGCACGTGATGCTTTCCGGTGATCTGCCGCAGCATCTCGATCCCGTCCATGCGCGGCATGTTCAGATCGAGCGTCACCACATGCGGATGCAGTTCGGCGATTTTCTTCAGCCCGATTGCGCCGTCCATCGCCGTTCCTACCACTTCGATGGACGGATCGCGCTGCAAGATCTGGGGGATCAGTTTTCGCATCAGCGCCGAATCGTCAACGACCAACACACGGATTTTCTGAGCGACTGGTTGACTCATGCTGTCGCTCCTACCGCAGGGATTCGCGCCAAGTGAGAGATTACGGCTGCGATGTTCAAAATCAGTACGACTGTGCCGTCGCCGAGAATCGACGCGCCACTGACCAGAGGCGAGGAGATCAAATGATCTTCCAAAGCCTTTATCACCAACTCTTCTTCGCCGAGCAAACTATCGACCGCCAAACCGAAGCGGCGGCTGCCAACACCGATCACCACAACGAACAGGCGGTTGGTCGGCTTTGATTGGCTGGCGGATTCGAGCCGCTCGATGCGGACGAGAGTGAGCACCTGCTTTCGTAGCTGAAACACTTCGTGGTCGTCCACTCGGTGGATATCGGTTTCGGTAATGCGGGTGATTTCGACTACGGAAGCGATCGGCACGGCATAGAGCCGGCCGCCCACGTGAAACAGCAGCGCCTGAATGCTGGCGAGCGTGAGAGGAACCATCAACCGGAATGTGGTGCCCTTTCCAGCGACGCTTTCGATTTCGATCGAGCCTTTCAGATTGTCGAGCGCGGCTTTCACCACATCCAGGCCCACGCCACGGCCGGAAATTTCGGTGATCTCTTCGGCGGTGCTGAAGCCGGGCGTGAACAGCAGATGATGAATTTCGTCTTCGTTCAGTCGCGATGTATCTTCACTCTTCACGATGTCGTTTTCGATGGCGCGCCGGAGGACCTTTTCGCGATCGATTCCGCGACCGTCGTCGGAGACTTCGATCACCACTTGGTCGCCTTCGTGGTACGCATCCAGAGTGACGGTTCCACGAGCGGGTTTTCCGCTCGCTTCTCGTTCGGCGGCCGACTCAATTCCATGATCGGCGGCGTTGCGAATCAAGTGCGCCAGCGGTTCGGCCAGCGCATCCAGAATGCTCTTATCCAGATCGGTGTTCTGGCCGGCGATTTCCAAGCCGATACTCTTGTTTCGCGATTTGGCAACGTCTCGCACGATGCGCGGGAACCGGCGGAAAAGCTGATCCACGGGAACCATGCGGATTTTCATGACCGACTTCTGAAGTTCGTTCAGAATGCGCGACTGGAACGCGAGCGCATCGGAGAATTTGCCGCGCAGCGGATCTTTCGGGAATTTGCGGTCGAATTCGGCGACGACGCGCTGCAACATCGATTTCCCGATGATCAGCTCGCCCACCAGGTTCATCACGGTGTCGATACGCGTCGCATCCACGCGTAAGGTATTTTCCGGAACTGCGTAGCTGGCGCTTTGACCGGTAGATGCGCCGTGCTGCTCGTCGTCTTGATCTACACGCTCTGCATCGTGCTCGGCATCGTCGTGCGACGTGAGCGCAATGTCGTGGCCCGAAGTCTCGGTGTTTCCAACAGCGGCAGACACGGCAGCAGCTTCGGACTCGACAAGAATATCCAGCAAGTCCCGCGGCGCGGTTTGCAGCAAGGGAACTCGATTCACTGAAATGTGCGCGACCACGGTCGGTACATGGCAGCGTTTCTGAATCCAGTCGGCGGTATGCTTACTGGCGACCGCCGCTTCGATCAGCCCGCCATTCACGAGCAGGGAGCTATTTTCCGGGCGCAGCGCGAGGACTTTGCCGGAGCTATCGAGCGCTTTTTTCACCAGCTCGTAGGCAGCCGCGGGCAGAATTCCATCGGACGCCAAATGCAACGCCACCTGATAAACGGTCTCGCCGCGCCGGAACGATTCGGCGATCATCAGCCGCTCGTACTCGGTCCAATCGAACTTCACTTCGCTCGAGGTTTCGACTACCGCCGGTGACGGCGATTTTCGCAGAAGTTTTTGGATGTGGTCGCGCAGCGCAGCGCCGGCCGGAGGCTGCAAGTGATTCCTGTACGCCGCGAGCATTTCATGAAACGTGTCGGCCGCGGTCAGCACAACCTCCGGAATCAGCCCGGCATGTTCCTTTACCAGCTCGGGCGTCAGCACGTCTTCCAGATCGTGAGCAAGCTCGCTTAGTTCCCGGTAACCGCAAGCCGCGGAATCGCCCTTCAGCGTGTGCACCGCGCGGCGAACGCTGCGGAGCGTTTCCTTGTCATTAGGGCGTACTTCGAGCGCAAGGCCAGCTTCGTTCATGGCCTGGAGAATTTCTTCCGAGCTCTCGAAAAACAGATCGCGAAGCTCCGAAGCGCGCTCGTCGTTAAAAAACGTCACTGTGCTCCCTCAATCCGCTGATATACCGTCGCGTTGTTCTGGTGAATCATGTGGTACTTCTTCGTCAGTCCGAACAAGCTCTCCGCATGCCCGACGAATAGATAGCCTGCTGGATTCAAGCAGCGGTGGAATTTATCGACCAACCGCTTTTGTTCCGGCTCGTCGAAATAAATCATCACATTGCGACAGAAAATCGCGTCGTTGCGTTGCGGCAGGTACTCGGTCTTCAGGTTGTGAAAGTCGAACTGGACCAGGCTCTTCAATGCGGCTTTCACGGAATATTTGTCGCCGACTTTGTCGAAATATCGCAGACGCGTGGTGTAATCCACGTTGTCCATTTGGTTTTCGGTGTAGATGCCCTGTTGAGCCGTCAGTAGCGCGGAGTAATTAATGTCCGACGCGAGGATTTCCACCTTCCACGGCGGAGGAATCAGCGGCTTGGGCGATGGCATGTCAAACGGCAGCGGATTGCGCAGGTAGTAGTAAGCCAGAGCATCACAAACCATGATTGCGAGGGTATAGGGTTCTTGCCCGGTCGAGCATCCGGCGCTCCAGATTCGCAGTGACCAATCGCGGCGCTCTTGTTTCCGGCGAAGGATTTCTTCCAGCACAACTTTTTGAAACAGATCAAGTTGCGGACGAACGCGGAAGAAACTGGTCTCATTGACCGTAAGATTTTCGAGCAGCGCGGCGAGTTCCTGTTTTCCTTCGCGGCTGGTCAGCAGACGGTAGTAGCTGTAAAACGAATCCATCTGGCACGCTTTCAAGCGCCGCTGCAAACGGTCGCGCAGAAAATGCGTTCTGCGCTCGTCGAAATACATTCCGCATTCCTGGTAAACGAGGGTCTGCAGGAGCTTCAATTCAGGCTCGGTGAGCGGAACCTGGGCTATGAGTGTGGACATTCTCTCCTCGTGTACATGCTCTGCGACGTGGTACGCGTTACTTGCCGGCCAAAACGGGGGCCGGTTTCTCTGCGATTTCAGCGGCATCTTCCAAACGCCGCAATTCTCCGCGTTGTAAAATTTTGCTCAGGTCGAGCAGGATCACCAGCCGCCCGTGCAGTTTTCCGACGCCGGTGATGTAGTTCAGATCGCCTTCCTGAAAAACCGAGTGAGGCGGTTCGATTTCAGATGGCGGAATCTTCAGCACTTCGGACGCTGAATTGACCATCAGCCCGATCGAACGGCTTTCAACTTCCACCACGACGATTCTATTTTTCTTGCTCGGTGCGCCCACGGCTTCGCCGAATCGTTTTCGCAAATCGACGACGGGAATGATCCGGCCGCGAAGGTTGATGACTCCTTCGATAAAGTCCGGGGCATTGGGTACGGACGTGATCTCTGGGACGCGCACGATTTCGCGCACCGAGCCGATCGGCAATCCGAAGGTTTCGCGGCCAATCCGGAAACCTACGACTTGGACGTCCTTCTCCATCGTTTGCGCCGCGTTTTTCACGATCGCACGACTTCCGCGTATTCTTCGACGGACTCACGCTCCGAGTTGTGGCTAGCGTGATGTCTTGCACCGACGCGCCGGCTGTCCGCGAATCCTTCGTCGAGCGCGAAGCGGTCCATTGATTCGAGCAACACGCGCGACAATTTCGACATTTGTTCCGCTGCTGCCGCCAGCTCGGTGGAGCTGGATGTAGACTGCTGCACGAGCTCGCGCATTTTTTCCATGGCGCGAACCACGGCTTGCGCTCCCGATGCTTGCTCTTCGACCGACGAATTGATTTCCTGGGTGATTTCGGTGAGGCGGTTGGTCGCTTTGGCGATTTGAGATGAGCCGCTCGATTGCTCCATCGTCGCCGCGCCGATTTCCTGCGAGAACTTGTAGACTTCGGACACTACGTCCGAAATTTTGTCCAGCGCCTGACTCAGATCGCGATTGAGCACCAACCCTTCCTGAACCATGCTGGTGCTCTTTTCCATGTTGTCCACGGCTTCGCGAGCTTCTTTCTGAATTCCTTGAATGAGCTCGGAAATTTCCTTGGTGGACTGCGTGGATTTTTCGGCCAGCTTACGGACTTCTTCGGCGACGACGGCAAAACCCAAGCCGTGCTCACCGGCGCGCGCAGCTTCGATGGCTGCGTTGAGCGCGAGCAGGTTGGTTTGTTCGGCGAGATCGTCGATCACCTCGATGATCTTGCCAATGTCGTCGGCGCGACGGCCGAGCACGTCGATGATTTCGGCCGAGGATTGAATCGAGTGGCTGGTACGGTTCAGTCCTTCGGTGGCTTTGTCCATCGTCACTTTGCCGGTTTGGACTTCCTCGCGCGAGCGGTGCGAAATATCGACCAGCAATTTCGCGGTGTCCGCCACGCGTTGAATGGACGTGACCATCTGATCGATCGACGCGGAGGTTTCAGCGACGCTCGAGGCTTGTACCTGGGTGTTCTTCACCACGTTCTGCACGTTGATACTCATTTCGTGCATCGTGCTGGTCACTTCATCAATCGCGGATGCCGCCTGCACGCTTACCTTCGCGGATTCATCGGAAGCTCCGGCCATTTGTCCTGAACCGCTGGCAACCTGAGCGGCGCTATCGCGAACTTGGCGGACCAGATCTCGCAAACCGCGGGTCATCTGCGCGAAGGCTTTGGCCATCGTGTCTCGCTGCGAGCGCGGTTGAACGGTTACCGACAGTTGACCCTCGGCAATCGCTGCGGAGACGGCTGCCATGTCTTTCAGATGAACGATCATCTGATTGAAGTTTTTCGCCAGAACACCTACTTCATCGTTGCGATTGATATCGATCGTCTGGTCGAGGTCGCCCGTTTCGCCGATGCGATGCGCGACTTCGATCAGATGATAGAGAGGTTCCTTAATCGATTTCGCTGTGTAGAACGCGATGAGCGTTCCTGCCAGCACGGCGAACAGAGTTCCGAGCGTCGAAAGAATCGTGCTGAGTGAGGTAGCGGATTTCGCGGAGCTGGTCGAATCGTCGAGGGATTTGCGGACCGCGCGATTCGCGCCGTCGAGTACATCGGAAGAACGTGTGACCCACGAAGCCGGATCGTGCTGCAGGTAAAAAATCTGCAAATCGGAAACCGTCGTGTCGCCGGCGTCCACTTGATGACGCTTGGCGATCAACTGCTTGGCGAAATTTTCGTACCAGCTGTGTTCGGTGTCGTCCACCTGAGTCAAAGCCGAGCGCAAGTTCGCGTCGCTCGATTTCGTTTCGGCTTCCTTCAATTCCGCGAACAGGGCAGCGACACCTTTGTTGGTGCGGTCTTCGTCGCGCAGGTCGCCGCTGAGCAGGTAATTGCCCAGGTACAGGCGGTTTTCCATCATCTGAAAGCGCACATCTTCGATGGACTGCACATCGGCCAGCGTGGCGGCCACGGCGTCGCGCGCGTTGTATTCGCGGCGCACCGTGAAGATGTTCAGAATGAACAGCGCCAACATGATCGTCAGAATGGCGCCGAACCCCAGGTACAGTTTCTTTCCAATCGTCATAAGAACCGCCTCCACCGCTGGTAGTACCCGGGCCGCGCTTTGCTCGCGCGATCCCGATTGTTTCGTTTAGTTGGCGCCGAAATTAAATTCCACGATCTCCGTAGTTTCTTTCGGGCCCGGCTCGTAGCGCCATTTCTTCAGCGCGTCAACCGCTGAACTCACCAGAATCGGGCTGCCGCCCACCACATGCGTCGCCGTCACGCGACCGTCCGCCGAAATCGTGGCTTCGATCTTCACTTTTCCGGTCACGTTCATTTGCCGCGCGAGCGTCGGATAGTCCGGCGTTGCGCGCGTCTTCACTTTTCGTTTCGAAGATTCCGTGGAATTGTCTTGCGCGCGCGCCGTGAAGCTTGCCGCCGAAAATACGCCCAGGATTACCGACAGCGCGATCGCCATCACCGATTTTTTGCTGCCCAATTTCTTCATCTCTGACACCCCGACCTAGGTTCTGAGGGAATCCCTCGCTGATGAAATTGCAATGAGGATGCCAAGTGGTGAGCGTTCTCTAATGTTTGTTTTATTGACTGCAATATTGAAGTAAGTGATTGACTGGAAATGGCTTACGGGAACGCCTGTTGCGGGGGCCCGGACCGTGGCCGGTCCGAAACCGTCTCATCGATTCGTACTCGAGTTCGAACTCGTCTCACATTGCGACGGTGAGATTGTTCAATAGAACAACTCCGCGTTTCAGGTTTGTTGACTCAAATTGAGATGGCACCTAACTTCTTTGCTGTAAAGGCGAACCGCGCGCGCAAGCCCCCTAAGCCTCCATGCGTGCATTGAAACGAAATCGGGAAGTATCTGCAGGTCTCGACGCCACGCTCGAGAATCTCCTTGCGCAGTTCTCTGCCACCACGCTGGAGTTGAACCCCTCGGTTGGCCCCAAAGAATTTGCCCGGCGCTTGACGGCACGCGCTGCCGAAATTCTGCGCGCACGCGCGGCGGTGCTGGCGCTGGGTCACGGATCCGAGTGGGAAATCGCGGCGCTCAGCGGGCCCGCCCATCGATGGGATCCGATGACGCAGCAGCGGCTGGCGAGCGTTCTGGCGGAGCAGGCGAGCGTCCCTGCGCCGGACATGCGGGAAGGGTCAGCTGCGCGGCTACTGGGACGGTCGCTCGCCGAAGCGTTGGGCTGGGACAACGTGATCCTTGCGGCTTTGAAGGGTAGCGAGAGCGAGCTTTTGGGCGTCCTGGCGCTCGTGGACGCACCGCAGGAACTCTCTGGCATTGAGCGGCAGCTGCTGGAAGCGCTCGCGGGGCACGCCGCCGTAGCGCTTGAAAATGCGCGGCTTTTCTCGCGGATCGAACAATCGCGCAAGCAGTGGGTGGAAGACTTCGACGCGATTTCGGACTTCATTATTGTCCACGACGCCGGGAATCGCGTGGTGCGGCTGAACCGCGCGCTGGCGGATCTTTTGACTCTGCGCCCGGCGGAAGCGATCGGACGATATATCTGGCAGCTCGAGATTTTGTCGTCACCCGCGCACGAGGGCTACTGCCCGTTTTGCCGCAATCCATTGATCCCGCAGGAAGAATTCATCCATGAGGCGGAAGACCGCACGTTTCTCGTCTCAACTTCGCGAATCTCAAACACCCAGGAGAATGATCTGCGCACCGTTCACGTCCTAAAAGACATTACCGACCGTCGAATTGCCGAGCGCCGCTACCGCCGCGAGCGCGACTTCAACAAGAACATCCTCAATAACACGCAGAGCATGATCCTAGTGCTCGATACGGCCGGTCTGGTGAGCTATACCAATCGCCGCTGCGTGGACGCCGGATACCGCGAACAGAATCTGCTCGGGCAGCCGCTGGTGGAGCTGGTGCCGCAGGCCCGCCGCCACGTGCTTGTGGATGCGCTGGAACGAACGCTCCACGGCACTACTCTTGATAATCTGGAAATTCCGCTGCTTCGCGGCGACAACACCACCGGGCAGTTTTCGATCAGCCTCAGCCCGATGCGCGATGAGCAGGGCGACATTAATAGCATCGTGGTGGTGATGGCGGATATCACCGACGCCGCGAATCTACACGCCAAGCTGATGCACACCGAAAAAATGGCGGCGCTGGGCCAGTTGGTTTCCGGCGTGGCGCACGAGGTGAACAATCCGCTGGCGGCGATCGTCGGATTCACCGACCTGTTACTCGAAAATGAAGAGGTACCTGACAGCGCGAAGGAAGAGCTGCGTGTGATCCTGCAGGAGGCGCAGCGAACGCGCGTGATCATTCAGAACTTGCTGAGTTTTGCGCGGCAGATGCCGGCGCAGCGCGAGCCCGTACAGGTCAACTCGATCCTACAGAACACCCTTAAGTTGCGCGCGTACGACTTTTCGAATCATGGCGTCAACATTGTGGAGGACTATTGCGCCGATCTGCCCGTCCTGATTGGCGATCCTCACCAATTGCAGCAGGTCTTTTTGAACATCCTGAACAACGCGTATGACGCCGTGCAGGAAACTCGTCGAGCTTCGAAAATCGAAATTCAGACGGCCTATCGCCACGGGAATATCGAAGTGTCATTTCGAGACAACGGTCCCGGCGTTTCGCACGCCGACCGAATCTTCGATCCATTCTTCACCACCAAAGAAGTCGGGAAGGGAACTGGATTGGGGCTCAGCATCTGCTACGGAATCGTGCGCGCGCATCGCGGCGAGATTTCCGCGAAAAATAATCCGGACGGTATCGGCTGCACATTCTTAGTGCGTCTGCCCGTGACCACGACTCCGGAAGTGTTTACGAGAGAGTCTGGGAAGTGACGTCGGTGGGTGCGATCCAGACCCTCGCGAAGCTCCGGATCCTGCTGATCGAGGATGAGCCGTCCGTGGCTGCCTTTTTAAGGATCGCGCTCGAGCGCCGCGGCTACGAAATTATTCTTTCGAATTCCGCCGCCGAGGGCTTGCAACTGCTGGCGACGGGCGATTTTTGCGGCGTAATTTCGGATTTTCGTACGCCGGGCGGGATTACCGGCGCGGACGTTCACGACTGGTTGAAGCGGCATCGGCCCGAGATCGCGACGAAGATGGTTTTTATAACCGGCGACACAGCCAGCGATGAGACGGTCGCGTTGATGGCTCAAGCCGGGACACCTTGTGTGGAAAAGCCTTTCCGCATCCAGCAATTGCTGGCGGCGGTGGAGAAAACGATCGGAAAGCCATGACAGACGACTCGAAAATCGAACTGAAGTTTGAATCGAAGTTGCGATTCTTGATTGTGGACGACGAGCAGAGCATCCGGCGGCTGTGCGTTACGGTTGGCCAGGGGCTTGGATTCGATTGCGCGGAGGCTGACACGGCCGAAGCTGCGCTCGAGTCGCTCGAAACTCGTCCGCCGGATATCGTGGTGACCGATTTGAAGCTGCCGACCCTTTCCGGCGGAGATCTGTTGCGCCGAATCAAAGATATTTTGCCGCGCGCCGAAGTGGCGATCATGACAGGGCACGGTTCGATCGAATCGGCGGTAGGCGCCATGCGCCTCGGCGCGTACGACTACATTGAGAAACCGTTTCGCGTGGAGCGCCTGCGGCAATTGTTGCAGCGCATGGCCGAAAAAGTCCGTTTGGTGACCGAAAATCAATTCCTGCGCGACCGCATGAGCACGGAAACGCAGCTGGATGGCATCGTCGGCACGTCCGCCAAGATTCAGGACGTGATGAAGATGATTTCGCGGCTGAAAGAAACTCGCACGCCGGTCTTAATCACTGGCGAAAGCGGGACTGGGAAGGAACTGATCGCGCGCGCCATCCACTATCGCGGACCGCTGGCACGTATGCCGTTCATTGCCGTCGATTGCGGCGCGCTGGTTCCGACGCTTATGGAAAGCGAACTGTTCGGCCATGAGAAGGGTTCGTTCACCGGCGCGTTGAAGACCAAAGCGGGATTGTTCCAGGCTGCCAACGGCGGGACCATTTTCCTGGATGAGATCGGCGAATTGCCGCTGGAAATGCAGGCCAAGCTGCTTCGCGTGTTGCAGGAAAAGGAAATCCGGCCTGTCGGCAGCAACTCAAAAATCGCCGTGGACGTGCGCGTCATCGCGGCTACCAATCGCGATCTGGAAGCGGCCTACAAGGCAGGAACGTTCCGCAAGGACCTCTATTTTAGGTTGAACGTTGTCACGATCCATTCCCCGGCTCTGCGCGAACGTAGGTCCGACATTCCGCAGCTGGTCCACTGCTTTTTGGATCGGTACGCTCCCGGCGAAAACATTCAAATCACATCCGCGGCAATGAAGAGCTTTCTGCAGTATGAGTGGCCCGGAAACGTTCGCGAACTGGAAAATTGCATCGCGCGCGCTGTCGCTCTTGGCGACCATTCCACGATCGACGTCGGCGACTTGCCGACGGTGGTGGGGGAATCGCAGGACTCGGCGATCGAAACGAGCGAAGGCAACGCGGTTTCGACTACGGCACTTGCAGATCTGGAGCGAATCACAATTCTGCGCGTGTTCGAACAAGCGGGCGGAGACAAAGCTCGCGCGGGACGAATGCTGGGAATCAGCCGCGCGACGCTGTACCGCAAATTAAAGCGCTACAACATTTCGCTGCGGCACTCAGAAAAAGACGACATCCCGATGGCGTCGTAGAAGTCGCGCGAGAAGAAAAAACGAAATCACGTGTCGCGCAGCATTGCCCCGGTGAGACGCATGTGTATCGTCGTGAGACATTGGCGCAAAACTCGCAAATCTCTGATTTTGTAAACCGCTCAAAAACCAAACCTTACCTGCACATCCGGCGTGAAATTCTTTGGCCGTTGCCGTGCATTCTTTCTGGTGACGGAATCTCGGTGTGTATCCGTCTGTTCGAAGTGTTTTGCTGAAGCGCGTTTGCGCGAGCAGCGGATCACGGGATTCTCAAACTATGACCCTAAAATCGATTTTCACGACTTTGAAGCCGTCAGCGCCGGAGAAAACGCAGGCCGGAGCCGCGGAATATTCCGCGCAGTGGACACAGGCGCGCCTGGCGTACCCGCTCTATGCGGCGCTGGCGACGCAATTCAATTTTGCGCCGCTGCCGCACCCGTTCGGCGAACTGCCTCCGATCCGTCCGACGCGCGAAGTGTTTGACGCGGATTTGAACTTCCTTGCGGCGATCGACGAAAAAGTTCGCGCATTTCAGATTCGGCAGCTTCCGCCGGCAACGCTGAACGCCAGCGAAGAAAGCTTGCGCGCATTCCTGCATCGCCAGCTTCGCAAGCAAGACAAAATCACCGCCGACCGCGACAAGATCGACCTGTTGATGGTGCAGTATTTCGCGCTCTGCGCTCCCGAAGACCTGTATCGCAAGGATATTCAGCTCGAAGACGTCGCGCAGGTGCTGCAGCCGGTATTGCCCGACGCCGACGGCGCAAGGCTGGAATGGTGCGAGCCGCTTGACCAGATTTTGCACAAGATCGGGCAGTGCCAAAGCTTGCGAGACATGATGGAGCACGGTCTGCTGGAACAAGGCCGGCTACTGAAGGAATCTGCGGGCGCCATGTTTTACGATCCCGCCGCTCTAGTTGCGTTTTGCCGGTTCAACTTTTTGCTGCGCCGCGCGTTTATCCGCATGTTGCATGCGGATTTGACCGCGGTTCGTCACGCGGCAGTCGCCCTAGATGCGGCAGGCGTAAAAACCGTCGATTGCCGCCGAGCAGGTTTTTCTGCGGCGGAAACCACTGCCCAGCTGATTTATTACTGCGAAAACTGGAAGCAACCGTTCCATAAGGATTACACGGAAAGCTCGGTGAACCGTGCGTTCGAACAGCTTTTGGCTTTGCGAGCTGACCTGGAAGAGGCGGCAGCGCGCGTGAATTCAGGATCGGCGGCTCCTCAAGCTTCTGCGACGTCCGAAGCTGCGGCTTCCGCATCTCGCGCGGAAAAAGCGGCGTCATCGCCGGCGCATCCGGTTCCCGCGGCAAACGTACAAGTTTCGCCGTCGAACGCTCCGGCTCCGAAGCGGCCTGAGGGCGCGGCTCCCAATGGCGTGTCAGTTGTGAAGCCCAGCGTCGCTCCGTCGGCCGCTGCGAATGCGTCAAAGCCCGACGCAACCGCGCCGGCGAAGACTGCCGGTGAAGCGGGCGGAAACGCCGCTGCGCCGACTCCAACGGCGGAGATGGAAAAGTGCCTGGAAGCGATCTGGGAGCAGTTGATCGCTGCGCCACCGTCGCGCGGACGCTCGATGTCCACGGTCGTGCTGCAGGATACCAAGGTGTTGCTGTCTTCGTGGGAAGTGGCCGCGTTCGTCACCGAAGGCGACAGCGAAGCGGAAGACCTGCGCCGCGCGGTGGTTGCACGTGCGCTGCTGGCGGTCGGCACGGATTTGCGCAAACGCTCGGGCGATTTCAGCCAGCTGGCGTCGGCGCTGGTCCACGCCAAGTCCGAAGTTTCCTACTTCCAGGGCCGTGTGGAGCAGGCCAAGCGTGCGAAAAACACGGAAGCTGCCGTCAACCTGGGGATCAGCACGAAGCGTTTGCTCTCGTTCATCGAAGAAGCCGAAAAGCTGCAACCGTAGGGCGAATTTTTCTCACGCGCTGGGCTCGAAAATCGGCCGGCTGAGAAACCGTCTCACCCTGAGACGAATCCAGTCGGCCAGCACAGCCGTACTAAAAGTTGCCTCCTGTCACTTGAATCGCAACTCCCTGAAAGTAAACCCAGTTGCTCCGCAGCGCCCGCCCGCAAAACCAAATCCGTAGGTGGCCGTAGAGTTGCAATTGTTGCACTGGATATTCAGCGGAGGTGTGGCTGTGAACAAGGTTTTGATCGTGGATGATTCGCAAGCCGAGGTTCATCTGATGCAATCGATGCTGCAGCGGGGCGGATTTCAGACCGTGGGCGTGTTCGACTCAACCAAGACCGAAGAAGCGATTGAGGAAGAACGGCCCAACGTGATCCTGCTGGACGTAGTGATGCCGCAGCGCAATGGCTTTCAGGTTTGCCGCGATTTGAAGAGCCATCACTCGTACGCGAATATCCCGGTCATTTTGGTCACGTCGAAATCCGCGCCGAGCGACCGCTATTGGGGTGAGCAACAAGGCGCGAATGGATTTGTGGCCAAGCCTTTCACTCCGGAAGAGTTGCTGGGCGCGATCCACACAGCGGTGAGCGCGGCGAAGTCGGGCGCGATGAGCACAGTTTCCTAATGGCAGAAGAACTCAAGAACGGTTTGCTGTCCGCTGAACTCGATGGTGGCGAGTTCCTAGAAAGCGACGCGGTCGCTGAGGAGCGCCTGCCCGAGCGGCAGTACTGCGTGTTTCGCGCCGGGCGCGAACGATTTTGTTTTTCCGTACTGGAAGTCGAAGAAGTCGTGGATTGGCCGCTGGTGACTCGCATCCCGCTTTCACCCGCGTTTTTGATGGGCGTGTTCAATCTGCGCGGCACGATTGTGCCGTTGGTGGATATCGCGTTTACCGAAGGGCGCCGTCCCGGTTTGTTGCCGCGGCATGTGGTGGTCGCGGCGCTCGAAAGCGATCCGCAGCGGGGAATCTTGCGCTTGGGAATCGCCGCTGACGAAGTGATCGGGACGTACTCGGCCACCGAAGAATCGTTGCTCGATCAGGCGCCGGCGGATGTGCCGCATTGCCGTGGGATGTTGCGCCACGACGACCGGTTGGCGCTGGTCGTCGATTTGCGGCGTTTGACCGACGTGTTTCCGGTGCCGGTGATTTAGGCGAAGCACAAAAGTTTTGGGGGCCAGATCCTGGCCGCAGCAGGCGGATTTGAGATTGCGCTCGAAAGGTCTTGGGAGGAAGTCATGAAATCTCGTTTGAGTTCCACGATTTGGGGGCTGGTCTTCTTTGTAGCACTGGCACTCTTCGGAGTTTTGGGTCTCGCCTACTACGCCGGAGCGCACTCAGTTGCGCAGGCGGGCGACGCTTCGTCGGTACCGGGCGGTGCGAATGGCGCATTGTTTGGCGCTGCCGCGCTGGCTCTGGTCGCCGCGATTTCCATCGTCTGGGTGCTCAGCAAGCGAGTGCTCACGCCGGTTGAGGAGCTCGCAAAGTTCTCCGAGCGTGTCGTCTCCGGAGACGTCCGCGCGCGCGTGGAGGTCGATTCGACCGACGAGTTCGGCTTCATCGCGGAAAATTTCAGCCGCAGCGCCGCTAAGGTCGCCCACGCCGTGACGAATCAACAGGCGCAGGAATCGTTGCAGCGCAGCATCACCGATTTGCTGAACACAATCAATCAGGTGGCGCGCGGCGACTTGACGATTCGCGGCAAGGTGACCAACGACGCCCTCGGCAACGTGGTGGACTCGGTCAACTTCATGCTCGACAACTTCACCAAGGTTCTCGAGCGCGTCCGTAAGGCCGCCGTGGACGTAAGCGGCAGCGCCAATCAGATTCTCGATGCCGCCGACGACATGACCGCCGGCGCGACGCAACAGGACCAGGAAATCACCAACACTTCATCGGCCGTGGAAGAGCTGACCGTTTCGATGAAGCAAGTTTCAAACAACGCCGAAGCGAGCGCCGAAGCCGCGCGCCGCGCTTTGGACGCTGCGGAGCAGGGCAACCGCGCGGTACGCGACACGCTGGAAGGAATGCAGCGCATTCGTTCGTCCGTGCAGGCTACCGCAAAGAAAATCAAATCCCTCGGCGATCGTTCGCTGGAAATTTCGGAAATCATCAACGTGATTAACGACATCACCGAACAGACCAACTTGCTCGCGTTGAACGCGGCGATTGAAGCCGCTCGTGCAGGAGACGCCGGGCGCGGTTTCGCGGTCGTCGCCGACGAAGTTCGCAAGTTGGCCGAACACTCCCGTAGCGCCACGAAAGATATCGCCGCGCTGATTAAGGCCATTCAGGCGGAGACCAACGAAGCGGTGGTCGTGATGGAAGAGGGCACGCGCGAAGTGGAAGTAGGAGCGGGGCTGGCCGATCAGGCCGGTAAAGCGCTGGAAGCGATTTCGAGCGTCGTCCGCCAGTCTGCCGAGCTCGTGCAGGAAATTTCACTCGCGTCGAAGCAGCAGGTGCGCGGCACCGAAGGCGTGGCAAACGCGATGCAGATTATTTCCGGCATCACGCGCCAGACCACCCAGGGCGCTCGCCAGACTGCATCAACCGTTGGCAACATGGTGAAGTTGTCCGAGCAACTGAACGACGCGCTGGCGCAGTTCCGCTCGGCGCGCGGCGCGGAAAATGTGGAAGAAATTCGGCCGGCAACACCGGTAGGAGCGAGCCGCTAGAGTCGCGCCCCTTTTCGCCACGGGGAATTTTCCCTGCAGCGAATGAGTGCCGAACATGAGACAGACTTCATCCACGACGGCAGTGCTCACCGACGCGCATCTTGATGAGATCCGTACGCTCATCGAAACGCGTTCGGCGATTTTGCTCGATTCTTCGCGCGAGCGGTTTTTCTCCACGCGTGTGCGCGAATTCCTCGAGGAAAAAGAGCTGCCCGACGGCGGAGAGCTGCTTCGTTCGGTCCGCGGTTCGAGCATCGAGTATGAATCGTTGCTTGAGCGTCTGCTGACGCAGGAGACCTCCTTCTTCCGCTACCCCGCGGTATTCGAAGCGCTGCAACGAAAAATTCTGCCTGAGGTGCAGGAGCGCAAGGTCTGGCAGAACCCGCGGACGCTGCGAATCTGGAGTGCTGGCTGCTCGACCGGGGAAGAGCCCTATTCGATCGCGATCACGGTTTGCGACGCGCTGAAATTTGCCGAGGCGTGGGAAATTGAAGTGATCGCGACGGACATCAGCCGGCGCGCGCTTCGTCACGCCGAACGGGGGCATTATTCGAAACGCGGGCTCGAGCATTTGCCGCCCGCGCAGGTGGAATCACACTTCACTCCCACGAAACACGGGCATCAGATTAAACCGCGCATCCGGAAACTGATTTCTTTTGCGCAGATGAATCTGGTCGAGTCTGTGTACATGGGCAAGCTCGACTGCATTTTCTGCATGAACGTGCTGATGTACTTTTCCGAAGAGCGTCGCCGCGCGATTCTGCGCCGATTTTACGATTCGCTCGAGCCGGGCGGCTTTTTCGTGCTGGGTCACGCCGAAACGCTTTCGAATTTGCCGATGAAATTCGAATCGGTCGTTTTGGGCGACTGCCGCATTTATCGAAAGCCGGTTGCATCCGAGCTGAACCGGTCGACCGCCGTGGTGGAGGGTAGCCTGTGAACGGCCCGAACCACGAATCGGTGGAGCTCTTCCTCCAGGAAGCTTCCGAGCACCTGCAATATTTGCGTGAGTATTCCGGAATGCTCCAGGAACCGCAAACGCGGCCGGAAGATCTGGAAAAGCTCTACATCGCCGCCCACACGCTGGCCGGAACTTCGGCGAGTTACGGCTATCCGCTGTTTTCGGAAGTATCGGCAAAAATGGCGCACATTTTTCATTACGCCATGCACGCCACTCTGACCGCCGATATGCACGGCCCGCTCACCGAATTTATTTCCGACGCGATCTCAGTGTTGGAATTTGATCTATTGCAGATCAGTACGGACGGCACCGAAACTTCCGGCGACGTCGCTGCGTTCAAGCAGCGGTATTCGTTTGCGTTTCCGCCGGCACCGCACGAAGCCGCAGCCGCCGATGAGGATCAGCGGTACGAAGCTCATGCCGAATCGTCGGCTGCATCACAACCTTCGTATTCGTTTGTCGATCATTTGCCGCAAGACGGCGAAATTCCCGAAGAAGTGCTCGAATTTTTCATTCCCGAAGCCGAAGAGCATTTGCAGGCTGTGATGGAATGCCTGCTCGCGCTCGAAGCGCACCCGAATGCCGAAGATATTCACAAACTCTTCCGCTCGATTCACACGGTAAAAGGTTCGGCCGCGCAAGTGGGACTTTCGCGCCTGGCAGCCGTGGCGCACCGCGTGGAGGATTTGATCGGCCAGCTTCGCGACGGTCATCTGCAGCCGAGCGCCGAAATCATCGACCTATGCCTTGAGTCGGTGGACGTGCTGAAGAAATTCCTGCACCGGCAATGGAGCAGCGATGCGGACATGCGCGCGGCCGTGGATCCTTTGCTGGCGCGAATTTCTGATCTAGCGCCGGAAGAACTGCCCGCAGATTCCGGTGAAGTCCGCGCCACGGAAAGCGAGGCACGTCAAGCGTCTGTCGCTGGCGCGTCCGCGTCATCAGAATCGGCGGGCTCGAATCGCGCGCCCTCTGCGCAGGTTTTGCCGCAGGCGAAATCCGTCCGCATCTCGCTCGATCGCCTCGACCGCATGATGAACGCCGTCGGCGAATTGGTGATTAACCGAACCCGGATGGTCGGCCGACTTTCGGAATTGGCGAAGCTTGTGGAAGTCTTGAATTTCTCGAAAAGCCGCTTGTCCGGAAAAGTTTCGGAATTCCAGGATAAGCACGAGTTCAGCCGCATCAGTACGTCGCTCGTACCCGGCAGCTACGCACCGCAGATGGATACGTTCCGCCCAAGCTTTGGCGCGCTACCGGCACTGCAATCGGGCGAAATCAACGAATTCAGCGAATTGGAGATGGATCGCTACGACGATTTCAATATTCTGTCGCGATCGCTCACCGAAATTTCCGCGGACGTCACCGAAGTCCTCACACAACTCGAAGGATTTATGGGCCGCGTGGACTCCGACATCGATGAGTTCACTAAGCTCGCGCACCACCTGCAGGATGAAATCACCGCTGCGCGCATGGTGCCGATCGGAAATCTGTACACGCGTTTGTCTCGTACCGTGCGAGACGCCGCTAAGTCCACCGGCAAACCGATCGAGCTGAACTTGGAAGGCGCCGAAACCGAACTCGACAACAACATCATTCAGCATATTTCCGACCCACTGATTCACTTGGTGCGAAACGCCGTGGCTCACGGCGTGGAAGCGCCATTCGTTCGCCAGAGCGCGGGCAAGCCCGAAAAAGCGCGCGTCACTGTTCGCGCTTACCATCGCGGAAACCACATTTTCATCGAAGTGGAGGATGACGGCCGGGGCATCGACTACCAAAGCGTGCGGGAACGAGTCGTCGAGATGGGCGCGCTGTCAGCCGTCGCTGCCGAAGAACTCACCGAGCGCGAGCTTCGCGAATATTTGTTCCGTCCGGGATTCACCACGGCATCGTCGATGACCGAACTCGCGGGACGCGGTGTGGGCCTCGATGTCGTTCGCGCGAACGTCCACGCGCTGAACGGCGAAATTGAGGTTCGATCGGAAACCGGCAAGGGCGCGTGCTTCACCGTAAAAGTTCCGCTGACGCTGATCATTTCGCAGGCGCTTTTCGTGCGTTGCGGTAACTCTACGTTCGCTCTGCCTCTCGCGGTGATCGAAGAAATTCGTCGCGTGAAACCCTCGGACATCGAAGACGTGGGCGGCAAGCTGCTGACTCGAGTCCGCGACGTGATCACGGAAGTCGTGCGTCTCGATCTGCAGTTGAGCTTGCCGGCGCTCGAACCGATGAACGGCTACTTCCACATGGTGATTGTGAAAGTTGCGGGAAAGCACGTTGGTGTTGTGGTGGAAGAAGTTCTCGGCAAAGACGAAATCGTAATCAAGAACCTCGGCGACTATTTGCGTCGCGTGAAGCTCTTCCCGGGCACAACCATCGCGCCAGACGGCAGTTTGATCCTGCTGATCGACCTGAATCGCCTGGTTTCTGGCGATGCCAGCGAACGCGGCTCGTTGCCGGCTTCGTCTCCTGCGGCTCGCGTGTTTGCGCCGGGTGCGGAAGCGGTCGCGTCGGGAAGTATCCCCGCCGAAGCGGTCGATGCCGTGGAAAACGAACGAGTCGTCGTTGTTGCAGACGACTCGATCAGCATTCGCAGATTCGTCGGACGCATGCTCGAAAAGGCCGGATTCCGCGTGAAGCTGGCTTCCGACGGTTTGGAAGCATCCGAAATCGTCAGCCAGGTCGGATGCCACCTGTTGATCACCGACCTCGAAATGCCGCGGATGAACGGCTACGAATTGATGGCCCACATGCGGCAGGATCCGGTGACCAAAAGAATTCCAGTTCTCGTCGTCACCTCGCGCGCGGGCGCAAAGCATCGCGATCGCGCGATCAAAGAGGGCGCATCGGCGTTTATGACCAAGCCGGTGCAGGAAGATCAGCTAATCGCCAAGGTAGAGGAACTAATCGGCACCGATACGCCGAAGGGACGCCCGGCTCCACGCGTTACGGTGCGCCAGAGCTGATATGTTGAAATCGCCGGACAAGAAAATTCGGGTGCTGGTCGCGGACGACTCCGCATTCATGTGCAAGGTTCTGCAGGAAATTATCAACGCAGATCCGGGCATGGAAGTGGCGGGCCAGGCGCGCGACGGACGCACGGCCGTGATGATGGCGGAGTCGCTGAACCCCGACGTGATCACGATGGATATCAACATGCCGCACCTGAACGGCCTGCAGGCGACTGAGTTGATCATGTCGCAAAATCCGCGGCCAATCGTGATCGTCAGCTCGGAATCGCGCGAGGGCGCGGAAACCACTCTGCGCGCTTTGCAACTCGGCGCGATCGACTTCGTGCCCAAGCCTTCGAACGGAATCGATCTGGACTTTCGCACGGTGCGCGACGAACTAACGCGCAAGCTGAAGATGGCGGCGAAGGTTCGCGTTGTGCGTACTGCGACCCGATCGAAACTGCCTGCGCCGCACGCACCGGTTCCGGTTCGCGATGCGAATGCAGTGTTGTCACCCGCAGCGGGGAAAATTCACGGAAAAATTCCCGTCGTAGTGATTGCCGCTTCTACGGGCGGACCGGCAGCGGTCATGCGCGTAGTCGCCGGACTGCAAAAGGACCTGCAGGCCGCGGTGCTGCTCGTGCTGCATATGCCGGCTGCTTTCACGTCGCAGTACACCAAACAACTTGCCGAAATCGCGCAGCTGCCCGTGAAAGAAGCGGAGGCGAACGATCCGATTCAATTGGGGACGATTTACTTGTGCCCCGGCGCGCATCACCTGCGGCTGACTGCATTGGGAAAAATCTCGCTCGATCCCGGGCCTCGCATCGATGGCTACCGGCCCTGCGCGGATGTGGCTCTTGATAGTGCCGCCGCCTACGCGCGCGCCAACACCGTTGGAGTTGTGCTTACCGGCATGGGCGCCGATGCCGCGAAGGGAATCAAGAGCATTCGCGCTAACGGCGGCTATGTGATCGCGCAGGACGAGGCAACGTCTGCGATTTTTGGTATGCCCGCTGAAGCCATCAAGACGGGCGCGGTGAATGACGTGCTGCCGCTCGACGACATTAGCGCTGCGATCGAAAGACACGTATCAAAACTTTCACAGCTGTCTCCGGTGGGGGCGCGATGAAAATCGCCAGCCAGGACAAAGCAAAGTCGCGTCGCGCGCGCCACTCCGAGCAGGTAATTCTGTTCAGTGCCGGTGCCCGCACCTTCGCCATTGCTGCCGATGCCGTGCAGGAAATCCGCAGCACAGACAGCCTGGCGGGCGCAGCGATTGAAATGGAGCAGGCGGACGTACCGAAGGTAAGGCATCTGGTGGAGCGCAGCCGGCGAACGTATTTTGTGGTCAACGCCTGCGCGCATTTTGGCGTGCGCGTCACGCGGCCGACTCTGGTGCTGATTCTGAGGCAAGTTCGGGTAGCTGTGCTTGTCGATAGCATCGAACGCATGGTCGAAGTGGGCGCGGTGCACAATCTGCCGAAAGCGTTTCAGGGCGCAGAAAAAAATTGGTATCGCGGCCTGGCCTATCTGGACGACACCGTGATTCCGGTCATCAATCCAACTGGCTTCCTGACTGCCGACGAATTTGCGCGCCTCGATCTGGCCGCGAAGTCAATCGAGGTCAGTGAGCAGCTCGAAGGAGCCTTAGGCGCATGAGCACGGCGGCCATTTCGGGACGCGGCGCCTACGTGTTGCTGCAAGTCGGCAATCGACGCTTTGCGCTGCCGTCGGGAAGCGTAGTCGAACTCGCTCCACCGGTTCGCCTGCACGAATTTCCGCACGAATCGAAATTTGTGGCGGGTGTAATCGTTCGGCGTGGTCGGATCGTGCCCGTGTACGATGTCGCGCCGCTGCTGACCGGCCGATCCGCTTCGCTTCATCGGTTTTACTTGATCGCCTGGCTGGCACTCGCGTCCGGCCGTGAAGCGAGTGCCATTCCCGTGACCGGCGAATGCGAACTCGCATCGGCGGAGGTGCTTCCGCGTCAGCCCGAAGATCCCCATTACTTTTCGGGAAAGCTCGCGCTTCCAGACGGGCCCATCGATATTTTGAATTTCGAATCCCTCGTCGCTGCGGGGTCGGGTCTCGCATTTGCAGCGGAGGCTCGGCCATGACCGCACTGCCGAATCTACCGCGCGTGCTGCTGATCGATAGCAACGTGTATTTCGTGAAACGTCTGAGCGAAGCGCTACAGCAAGTCGGATTTGAAGTTGTGCCATGCACGTCGGGCGGGTACGCGCTGACGATGATTGAATGGGATGCTCCGGCGGCGATTTTGTGCGCCACGAACCTGCGCGAAATGGGCGCGTTTGAAATGGCGCCGATTCTTCGCGCCGACCCCAAGACCGCGGGTATTCCGCTTGTGGCTGTGGGCGGTGGCCCGGGAATCGGGGAAGACAAAGCTCTGCTGGAGGCGTACCGCTCGGGTTGCGACGACTTTGTGGACCGGCGCCGCGCTCCCGGCGACATCGCTGCTCACGTCCGCGGGTTTTTGCTCAGCCGTCAGAATGGATTCCAGCCGACGCAAATGATTTCCACTGCCGACACCGATTTGAGCGGAAGTTTGTCGCACCTGGACCTGCCCGGTGTGATCCAAATGCTCGGACAGGCTCGCCAAACCGGTGCATTGCACATCAACGCGTCGGATACCGACGGAATTATTTTCTTCGAAGCGGGCGAAATGTTTCACGCCGAAAGCGGCTCGCTGTTTGGCGATGAAGCCGTCACGCAAATCGTGAAGCTCTGCCAGTCGTCAGAGCGCGGCGTATATAAATTTGTGTACGGGGCTACGGCGAACCAGCGCACCGTGCTCCGCTCGGCTACGGATTTGTTGATCGATGCCATGCGCGAATTTGACGAAGAACAGCGCGAACGCACCGAGAAGGAATTTTCATGACCGAAACGCAAACTCTGACGGCGGCGCGAACTCCGACCGTTTATTTCATCGACGACAGCGCCACCATGCGCGAAGTGATCAAGATCGCTTTCCGCAAAGAAAACATCCACGTGATCACCTGCGCTGATGCGGCCTCCGCGCTCGCGCAGTTTGGTACCAATGCTCCCGATGCGGTGATCACTGACGTGATCATGCCCGACAAAGATGGATACGAGGTTTGCCAGTTCATCAAGGACGATGAAGGCCTCGCGCGCACTCCCGTGATTCTGATGTCTGGCGTCGTGAACAAGCAGGTCGCGGAAAAAGCAATGGCGGTGAAGGCCGACGAGCTGGTGCGAAAGCCCTTTCAGCCCGCCGATTTGATTTCGCGAGTGAAAAATTTGCTCAGCCCGAAATCGGCTGGCGCTGCACCAGCCGGAACCGTGGAGTCCAGAAGCTCCGATGAAGCTTCGCGTGTACTGGGCGGGTTGTTCGGTCCTGCGCCCAATGCGTTGCAGACGCCGGCTTCGCCGTCCGTTCCCGCGCCAGCTGCGTTTCGGCCGCAACCTTTGGCACCGGCGGCCGCGCCGCGCCCTGCCGCGCCATTTGGGCAGCCGGCGATTCACGCGCCCGCACCGATTCGCCCGGTCGCAGCGCCCTCTGTGGATGTTCAAAAGCTGAAAAACGAGATCCGTCGCCTTGAATTGCTCGTGAAGAAACTACAGGGCGAGCTCGAAGCGCAACGCGAATATGCGGTGGCACTTGAGGCTCATTTCCGCACGATGCAGGACGCAGAGTAAACCGGCGGCATCGTCGCGTTCTCGCAGACTTCTCAGTACTGCTTTTCAGAGTGATCTGACGCTCGAACTTGGCATTCCACCACTGAAATGCCAGACTACGTTTGCATTCGAACTGCTGGTCGGAGACGTCCGTTGCAACTAACGCTTCTTTGGAAGCTGCGCATCTCGATCGTGGTGTTCGCCATTTCTATAATAGTGTTCCCAGCGTCGCGGCTTCATGCGCAGACGACTGCGACTCCCTCTAGAAGTTTCCAATTTTCTTCCGTTGTTCATGTGCCGCCGGCGCCGGCGGGCAGCAAAGAACTGCGCATCTGGATTCCGCTGCCATACCAGGAGCGCAGCCAATCCGTTGGCAAAGTGAAAATTTCCAGCCCGGTTCCGTACAAGATTCGAATGGAAGCGGAATACGGAAACCGATACGCATACCTTGTAGCTACCGCGCCGCTACTGGCGTCAGGTTTTGACGTTCACCTTTCGTACCACGTCCAACGTTTTGAAGATCGAGTCGATCTGGACGCCGCCGACGATCATCAGGGAACCCCTTCGGTATCGACGGTACGATTCCTGAAACCCGACCACCTGGTGCCGCTCGACGGCGAAATCGCTGCGATTTCGGTGCGCGAATCTGGTGGCGCGGCGATTCCGCTCGATAAGGCGCGAAAACTTTACGATTACGTGGTCGCCACGATGCACTACGACCATGACGGCACCGAGTGGGGACGCGGTGACGCTTTGTGGGCGTGCGATTCGAAGCACGGAAACTGCACCGACTTTCATTCGCTCTTCATCGGACTCGCACGTGCCGCTGGAATTCCGGCGCGATTTGAAATCGGATTTTCGATTCCCACGGACTCTCACCAAGGCCCGATCGCGAGCTACCACTGTTGGGCGCAGTTCTATGCGGTAGGGGTCGGATGGGTACCAATCGACGCCTCTGAAGCGTGGAAACACAAAGACAAGAAGGATTATTACTTTGGAACGCTCGACCCGAACCGGCTGAAAATGTCGCTCGGCCGCGACATACGTCTGAATCCACCGCAGAAGGGCGAACCGCTCAACTATTTCGTCTATCCGTACGCCGAGCTGGACGGCAAACCCTACACGGAATTGAAAAACGAATACTCGTACAAAGACGATCCGGATTCCGCAAAGCCAGCAGGCCCCAACACCGGAAACTAGCCCTGCAGCAGTGGCGCGTTCGGTTCCTGTTATTTGTCGAGCCCTTTCGCGCGCAGGAAATCGCGCGCTACATCGGCAATATCTCGATGGTTCGCGTCCACTTCGTAATTCATTTTCTGCATCTCCGAGTTACTGATCGTATTTTTCAGTTCCAGCAGCGCGGGCTGGGCCTCCGGAAATCGGGTGAACAAGTCTTCTCGGACGACCGGCACAGCGTCGTAGGGCGGGAAGTAGTGCTTGTTGTCTTCAAGAACCGTCAGATCGCGCGCAGCCAACAAACCGTCGGTGGAATTTCCGGCCACCAGATCCACTTGCCTATCAAGCAGCGCGCGATAGAGCAAACCGAGATCGAGCACGCGCGGAGCGTCGGCGAAATTCAGCGAGTAGGCGTTGCGCAGCCCCTGGTATCCGTCTGGGCGCTCCATAAATTCGTATCCGAAGCCCGGCCGCCAATCGTGTGCGACGGCTGCGACGTCCGAAATTGTTTTCAGATGTAGCCGGCGCGCGTCTTCGCCGCGGACCACGATTGCAAACGTGTTGTTGAATCCAAGCGAAGGCATCACCGCCAGGTTGAACCGCCGCTTGTACTCATCTCGCACACGCGCGTAGACGCCGGATGAGTCCGTCGAAATCGGATCCTTCAAAACCGCGGTCAGCGCCGTGCCGGTGTATTCGACGTACGTATCGATGCGCCCGGCTAGTAGAGACTGTTGGCAGATGTAGGTGCCGGCCAGGTAAAAGCGCCGCTCGACCGGGCGATGCAAACGAAATTCCAGATGCTGAGCGACGATCTCACCGAGCAGTGATTGTTCGGAAAAATTCTTTGAGCCGACGACGATCGTGTTTTGTCGCGGTGGACTGCAAGAGGTCACCAGAATTGCAACGCAGGCCGCTAGCGCAATCAGCCGCATATCAGGCGCGGACCGGACGGAATCGCCGCTCGAGTACGCCGAATACGAAATCGGCGAACAGCGCCAGTAACGCCGCTGGAATCGCGCCGGCCAGAATCAATTGGTTGTTCACCATAGCGAGGCCGCGAAATATAAATTCCCCCAAGCCGCCGGCGCCCACCGCCGCTGCGATGGTCGCAATGCCGATCGTCAATACTGTCGCCACTCGAATACCGGCGAGCAAGGTTGAAAAGGAAAGAGGCAGCTCGACCTGCATCAAAATTTGGCGTTCCGTCATTCCCATGCCGCGAGCCGCTTCGCGCACGGCGGGATTCACGCTCGTGATTCCCGCGGCCGTATTTCGAATGATGGGGAGCAACGCGTACAGCAACAGCGCCACGATCGCCAACCGGTCCGCTCGAGCGCCCAGCCACGGGACCGGAAGCAGAAACCCGAACAGCGCCAGGCTCGGGATCGTTTCGGCGATGTTCGCACCGCCCAGGATGGGCTTTGAAAGCCACGGTCGCCTGGCCACCAGAATTCCGAGCGGCACTCCAATCGCGGCGGCGAGCAGCATCGCGCCACCCACTAGCCACATGTGCTCAAGCGTGGCTTGCAGAATTTCGCGATGATGCTTGATGAAATATTCGATCAGGCTCATAGCTTTCCTTCGGCGTGCCGCTCTGCGTCTTCGTACATGCGCAGATTCGCGACGTAGGCGGCGGCCACCGGTTCGCTCGCGCTCAGGAATTCTTTCGGCGAATAGACATTGGTCAATTTTCCTTCGTCCATCAATCCGATGCGCGTGCCGAGTAAAATCGCTTCATCCACGTGGTGAGTCACAATCACGATCGTTTTCTTCAACCGCTCTTTCAGCTCCAGAAATTCGCGTTGCACTTCGCCGCGCGTTAATGGATCCAGCGCGCCAAACGCTTCGTCCATCAGCAGAATCGGAGGATCGGCCGCGAGCGCGCGAGCCACTCCCACGCGCTGACGCTGGCCTCCGGACAATTCGTGCGGGTAGCGGTCGAGGAACTTGCGGTCTTCCATCCCGACCAGCGACATCAACTCCGCGACGCGCGCGCTGATTTTTTCCGACGGCCATTTTTCAAGGCGCGGCACCAGAGAAATATTTTGCTCGACGGTGTAATGTGGAAATAATCCAACTTCCTGGATTACGTATCCGATGTGGCGGCGAAGTTTGATGGGATCCCACTCGCGCGTGGAGCGGCCTTGCACCAGCACGTCGCCGGCGGAGGGGTCGATCATCCGGTTGATCAGTTTCAGCGCCGTGGATTTTCCCGCACCGCTGCGGCCCAGCAGAACAAGCGTTTCACCGTTCAGAACTTTTAGGTTGATTCCGCGCAGCAGGGCATGACCATCGGGAAGTACGTAACCAACATCGCGAAATTCCACAGCGGGTGAACCGGCAGTGACGAGGTCGGGGTTTGCGCTCATCCGTTCGCGCGCCCGGAAACTTGCGACGCAAGCGAAGGCTAGCAAGCGGGTGTGGTGCTGTCAAACTCCGGATGGGTCAGCTCACTCTGATTGGGCGAGGAATTTGCGAATGCTACGAAACACGTCGTACAACATCTGGTCCGTCAGCCGTCCCGTGAACGTGTTTTGTTGGCTGGGATGATAGGAAGCAAAGAGCATCGGCAAATCACCGGGCAGCCGGTAGCGGGCTCCGTGCTCGAATGGAAATTGTGCCAGGCTTGTGACCAGTCCACGAGATTTTAAGCCACCCAGATAAGCGCGCATCGCGATCCCGCCCAGCACCAACACGGCTCGGGGACGCAAAATTTCGAGCTCGCGCTCAAAGTATGGCGCGCAATTGGCCAGCTCCGATGGCAACGGCTTGTTCGCCGGAGGAGCGCAGCGAGCCGTTGCTGACATGTACGCGTCGTACAGCTCCAGGCCGTCGTCGCGTCGAATCGAAGTCGGCTGGTTCGCGAAACCGGCGCGGAACATCGCTTTGTACAGAAAATCGCCTGACCGATCGCCCGTAAACATCCGCCCCGTGCGATTCGCGCCGTGCGCGGCGGGCGCGAGCCCTAAAACCAAGAGTCGCGCGTTGTAATCGCCGAATCCGGGCACCGGCTTTCCCCAGTACGTCCACCCAGAGTAGGCGCGCCTCTTTTCCCGAGCGATTTTCTCGCGATACGCTACCAGGCGGGGGCAGCGAACGCACCGGATGATTTCGTCGTTAAGCTGTTTGAGCGGGTCCAACCGAGTTCCTCGCGTAAATAGTTTGCACCCACGGCGCATACGCAAGCGTCTCTACATGTGCGCATGAGTCGCGCGCGCGAAATCGCCAAAGCTGGGGCAGCCGCGCGTTGATTGGTTCTGTTTGCGCTTTCGCACGAATACTTTAGGATAGTCCGGACAGAAAGTCGCGGAGCCGACCCAAGATGGACGCCACCCCAGAAAAAGTTATCGTCATCGAATCAGACTCTGCAAACCGAGAAGCTTTACTCGTAGCCTTACAAAACGCCGGTTACAGCGCGTCGGCCTTCGCCACTTCGCGCGAGGGACTCGACGCAATTCACCAAAACGGTGCCGACGTAGTGCTTCTTGACGGGGAAGTCTCGTCGCCGGATGCGCGTGAATTCATCTCCACGATTCGCGGCGTTGCTACTACGCAGGGGATTCGAATTCTGCTGTTCGTGCCAGGCGGGGCGGACGATCGCGCCACAGCACTGGACATGGGAGCGAATGACGCGATCTCGCGTCCCTGGGACTTGCGCGAAACGATGGCTCGCGTGCGCTCTCGCCTGCGAATGCGCCGGCAGGAGTTGCAGCTTCTCGATAAAACGCGCATTGCTGAAGAAGGCCAACAGATCGCGCATCAGGCGTTCGAAGCGCTGGCCGTCACCGAAAAAATGGCCAACGATGCGGTGTCGCTCGACCGCGGTCTGAAGATTGGCGTGGGCGTGATTTTTGCCGCGGTGCTCGCGATGGTCGGCGTCTATTTCCTTTTCGCACGCAGCGCACAGAAACAAAATCAGCGCTCGAATCTGGTGATTTCGAAACTCGAGGGTGGCTTCCTCACGCAGCAGAGTTTGCTCGATCAGGTGCACAAGCTGCGCACCGCGCAGGGGGGCGGCGATTCAGCAAACCCAGCGGAGAAATCCGATTTGCAGCGCCAGGCTGCCGACTTGAAATCGAAAATGGCTGACGCCAGTCCCGACGAAGCTCCGACGCTGCAAAAGCAACTCGCCGACACGAATGCTCGGCTGCAGCGCCTCGAGCACGAAGGGCAGGCCGCACAAAACATTATTCCCGCCGACGTTCAGTCGGTTTGCCTGCTCCACGTCGCGGTCGCGTTCAACGACAAAGACTCGGGCAAGCGCCTGCGCTATGCGGGCCTGAATCAAGATGGCGATCCGCTGCAGGATAGCGACGGCAAACCGATCCTCACGCTCGACGGCTCCGGCCCTGAAGTGAAAATGGATGTGTTCGGCACCGGATTTCTAGCCGGCTCCGATGGCCGCGTGATCACCAATCGTCACGTCGCCGAACCGTGGTGGGAAAACGACGAACTTGCGTCCATGACCAGCCAGGGACTGGAAGCGCAAATCTCGACGATTCGCGCGTACTTTCCCGGCGACCCTCGAGCATTTCATGCCGAGATTCGCGAAATTTCAAAGGAAACCGACCTCGCTGCGGTGAGCGTCAACATGCAGGACCTGAAACGCTCGGTTCTTTCCATCGACGCGCAGAACGGCGCCGCCACCAGCGGACAGGCGATCATCTTGATGGGCTATGCGACCGGCATTGCCGCGATTCTCGCACGCACGGACGAAGATACGGCGCAGAACATCATGAAACAGAGCTCCGGCGACGTTTCGCAGGTGCTTGGCGAACTCGCCAAGCGCAACTTGATTCGCCCGCTCATCACGCAGGGCCACATCGGGGACGTGCTGCCTGACAAAATTGTTTTCGACGCGCAGACTACGTCGGGCGGTTCGGGCGGCCCGCTTTTCAATCGCGACGGGAAAGTGATTGGAGTGACCTACGCCGTGCTGAAGGGTTTCGGCGGATCGAACTTCGGTATTCCGATCCGTTTCTCGCAGCCGCTTCTGAAGCGCTGAGAATGGCCATGCGTTGGAAATAAGTCCGATCGCCGAGCTCCGACTTCGTCTCGTGGTCTGCAGGGAGTCTTGCTGCGAAATTGACATCGCTCCGCTCGCGCGACTAGCATAGTTACAGCGATTCCGCCTTCGGCCCGAAACCGTAGGTGCGCCCGCCTGCACGAAAGTGCCTGTTCCGACGATGGAGACCGGTTTGCAGCAGGAAAATATCCTTCAGCGTATTGTTGCCGCTCGCCGCGAGTCGGTGGCGCACCGCAAAGGCGTGCTGCCCGATGCCGCGCTGAAGTTTGCGGTCGCGAAAGCGCATCCACCTCGCGATTTTTCCGCGGCGCTTCGCAGGCCTGGAATCAACGTGATCGCGGAGCTGAAAAAAGCGTCTCCTTCTTTGGGGCTGATTCGCAAAGAATACGATCCGCCAGCGCTCGCTTCGGCGCTCGAGCGGGCTGGAGCCGCGGCGCTGTCCGTGCTCACCGAAGAGGAATTTTTTCTCGGCTCGCTCGGCGACCTGAAAACTGCATCCAAAGCCACGGACATCCCGATTCTGCGAAAAGACTTCATCGTGGACCCGTGGCAAGTCTGGGAAGCACGCGCCGCCGGTGCCGATGCGTTCCTGCTGATCGCCGCTGTGCTCGACGATGCTGCACTGCGTGAACTCCTCGATCTGGGCCGCGCGCTTAAAATGGAGCCGCTCGTGGAAGTTCACTCGCGCCAGGAGTTGGACCGCGTTCTCACGGCAGACGCTAAAATTATCGGCGTCAACAATCGCGACCTGCGAGATTTTACCGTTCGCATTGAGACTTCGCTTGCTCTGATCGAGTCGATACCGGACGACTGCATCGCGGTCAGCGAATCCGGGCTGCATTCGAACGAAGTTTTGGTTCGCTTGCGTGATGCTGGTTTTGACGCGTTTCTGATCGGCGAGCATCTGATGACCAGTCCGTACCCGGCCGCCGCGCTAAGACGTTTGCTCGATCCCGAGTCGCACGCATACGGCGAGGAATGACGGAAGTGCCGTGATGGTGAAAGTCAAAATTTGTGGCATAACCAATGCGGCCGACGCCGGGCGTGCCGTGGAAGCGGGAGCTGATTTTCTTGGCTTCAATTTTTATCGCGGCAGCTCGCGCTACATCGATCCCGCGAAGGCGCGACGAATTATGGCGAAGCTGCCAAAGCGAATTGTGAGCGTAGGCGTTTTCGTGAACGCGCCCGAACAGGAAATTCGCGCAATCGCGGATACCGTCGGACTCGGGCAGCTGCAGTTACACGGCGACGAATCGCCTGAGCTTGTCGCGCGGTTGCGAGAAGATTGGCCGGTGATCAAAGCACTGCGCGTGAAAAAGTCATTTCGAACGGAGCACGTAAGACGTTTCCGTCATGCGAATGCTTTGCTGCTGGACGCGTTTGATTCGCACGCGCGCGGAGGCACCGGGAAAACGTTCGACTGGAAGATTGCCCGCCGGGCGGCGGCGAAGGGCCGCATTTTCCTAGCCGGCGGACTCACTCCGGAAAATGTGAACGATGCCATTCGCACCGTGCGTCCCTATGCAATCGATGTGTGCAGCGGCGTCGAAGCTGCTCCGGGAAAGAAAAGTGCCGCGCGCATGAAAGCCCTGTTCGAAGCAGTTCGCGCAACCAAGAGGAGTAAGAAATGACCGCGACCCCCGCAACCATGCCGGACGCGCGCGGCCGCTTCGGCGCTTTCGGCGGTCGATACGTGCCGGAAACGCTCGTCGCGCCGCTCGAAGAACTCGAACGCGCCTACGCCGAAGCTCGCGCCGACAAATCGTTCCGCGCCGAGTTGGACTCACTGCTTCACACCTTCGCCGGCCGTCCCACGCCGCTGCAATTCGCATCGCGGCTCACCGAATTTCTCGGCGGCCCGAAAATCTATCTAAAGCGCGAAGATTTGCTGCATACCGGCGCGCACAAAATCAACAACTCGCTCGGCCAGGGATTGCTCGCGGTTCGCATGGGCAAAAAACGAGTGATCGCAGAGACGGGAGCAGGGCAGCACGGCGTTGCCACCGCTACGGTAGCGGCGCGGCTTGGGCTTGCGTGCACGGTGTACATGGGCACGGAAGACATGGAGCGCCAACGGCTCAACGTAAATCGCATGAAATTGCTGGGCGCAGAAGTAATCGGCGTGGATTCGGGCAGCCGCACGCTGAAAGACGCGATCAACGAAGCGATGCGCGATTGGGTGACGAATGTTCAGTCGTCGTACTATTTGCTCGGTTCGGCTCTCGGCGCACATCCGTATCCGGAAATGGTCCGCGATTTTCAAAAAATAATCGGGGAAGAGGCGCGAGCGCAAATCCGGGAAGCCGAGCAGCGTTTGCCGGACCTGCTGATCGCCTGTGTGGGCGGCGGTTCAAACGCGATTGGACTTTTCTACGCTTTCATTCCCGATGCATCTGTGCGGATGCTGGGCGTCGAGGCCGGAGGCCGCGGTAAATCCCTCGGCGAGCACGCTGCGCGTCTGGCCGCTGCGGACGGATTCACCGGCGCCCGCCCGGGCGTGCTGCAGGGTACGTATACAAACGTCTTGCAGACCCACGATGGACAGATTGCCGGCACTCATTCCGTTGCCGCAGGTCTGGACTATCCGGCGATCGGACCTGAGCATTCCTGGCTTGCCGATGAGCGCCGCGCCGAGTACACCGCCGTTAGCGACGAGGATGCTGTCGCTGCCGCGAAAACGTTAGGACGGCAGGAAGGAATTATTCCTGCACTCGAATCCGCTCATGCCGTTGCCGAACTCATTCACCGCGCGCCGAAAATGAAAAAGAGCGAACTGGTAATCCTCAACGTCTCTGGTCGCGGCGACAAAGACATGGAAATTTATTCTCGCTTCATCACGTAGGCTCAAGCGAACTGAAATCACATAGGCTATCTGAAAATGAGTTCTGCCACGAAAACGGAAACTCGAATCGCCAAGAAATTCCGCGCGCTCTCTGACGCAGGGGAGCTAGGCCTAGTTGCGTACATCACCGCAGGCGACCCTTCGCTGGCTGCCACGGAAAAAATCGTGCTAGCTGCGGCGGATGCGGGTGCGGACGTAATCGAACTCGGAGTTCCTTTCAGCGATCCGGTTGCTGACGGGCCGACGATTCAGCGGGCCAGCGAACGCGCCCTGGCGAGCGGAACGACGCTCGATGGCGTGATCGATCTCGTGCGGCGAATTCGCGCCAGGTCCGAAGTTCCGATCGTTCTCTTCAGCTATTTCAATCCCATCCTGCAAAAGGGCCTCTCGAAATTCGCCACAGCCGCTGCGAAAGCCGGCGCCGATGGCGTGCTCGCCACCGACCTGACGCCCGAAGAGGCCGGCGAATATCGCCAGGCTCTCGAGGCGAACGGACTTGATGCTGTCTTTCTCGTCGCACCCACTACTACCGATGCTCGCCTCGCATCCATTGCCGCGGCATCGTCGGGGTTCCTGTATCTGATTTCTCGCAACGGCATCACCGGTGCGCAGGATTCGTTGCCGGTAGAGCTTCCGGCGTTTGTTCGCCGCGTAAGAAAAGTTACGAGCTTGCCTATCGCCGTCGGATTCGGAATTTCGCAGCCCACACACGTCACCGTTTTGGGTGGCATCGCGGACGCCGCCGTCGTCGGGTCGGCGCTCATGTCCGAAGTTGAAAATGCGGGTTCGCCGGACGCGGCTGCAAACGCCGTCGCTGCGCGCGTCAGGAGCTTGAAGTCGGCCGCTCGCTCGGGTGTCAGCCGCCGCAGCCCTGATGCGCCCTGAACGAAGCTTCATTGCGCGGCGCCGGTTCGAGATTCTCCGCGATTTGGAGTAAACTTCCCGCGCAATATTTCACAGAAGTTTTCATGGCTCAGGAGTTCTAGATGGACAAGCGAATTTCCGGCGCGGACGCCGCCGTTGCTCGGATTGAAGACGGCGCAACGATCCTGCTCGGTGGTTTTGGCCTCTGTGGCATTCCTGAAAATCTGATCGCCGCCCTTCGCCGCAAAGGCACCAAAGACCTGACCCTGGTTTCCAATAACGCCGGCGTGGATGATTTTGGCATCGGCCTGCTGATGCAGTCGAAGCAAGTGCGGAAAATGATTGCCAGCTACGTGGGCGAAAACAAGACCTTCGAACAGCTCGCCCTCAAAAAAGAAATCGAAGTCGAACTGAATCCGCAGGGGACTCTTGCCGAGCGTATCCGCTGCGGCGGCGCGGGCATTCCAGCGTTTTACACTCCGACGGGTTACGGCACGCTCGCCGCCGAAGGAAAGGAAGTTCGCGAATTCAACGGACGGCCTCACGTGCTGGTTCCTTCGTTGCGCGGAAACTTCGCGTTCATCAAAGCGTGGAAGGGCGACCGGTGGGGCAATTTGATCTATCGCAAAACTGCGCGCAATTATAATGCGCCGATGGCCACCGCAGCCGATTTCGTGATTGCTGAGGTGGAGCAAATCGTCGAGCTGGGCGCCCTCGATCCGAACAATATCCACACTCCTGGAATCTTCGTTGACGCAATTTTTCGGGGTGAGAACTACGTGAAGAGAATCGAGCGCCGAACCGTTCGCAAGCGTTAGGAGGATTCAATGCCGGTCGAGATGGATAAACGCGAATTGATCGCACGGCGCGTGGCGCATGAACTGCGCGACGGTTTTTACGTAAACCTGGGCATCGGCTTGCCCACGCTGATTCCCAACTATCTTCCAAAGGGAATTGAAGTGGTGCTGCAATCCGAAAACGGAATGCTCGGCATCGGACCGTACCCGTTCGAAGGGGAAGAAGACCCCGATCTGATCAACGCCGGGAAAGAGACCATCACCGAAATTCCGGGCTGCTCGTATTTCTCCAGCTCCGATTCCTTCGGCATGATTCGCAGCGGCCGCATCAACGTCACCGTGCTCGGCGCACTTCAAGTGGACGAATCAGGCAATCTGGCGAATTGGGCGATCCCCGGAAAAATGTTGAAGGGCATGGGCGGTGCGATGGACCTGGTGGCGGGCGCGAAACGCGTGATCATCGCTATGGAGCACGCCACAAAAGAAGGCGAGCCCAAAATCGTAAAAAAGTGCAGCTTGCCGCTCACCGGCGTGGAGGTTGTGGATCTGATCGTGACCGACCTCGGCGTGATCGAAGTCACGCCGAACGGTCTTGTCCTACGCGAAGTGGCTCCGGGCGTGGCGCCCGAGGCGGTGCAGAAAGCGACCGAGCCGAAACTGACGATCGCGCCGGACTTAAAGACCATGGATGTCTAGGCGATGCCGTCCGCGTGCGAACGAGGCCTGAGTTGCGGTACCATCAGGGCCGCGAAGTCGTCGGGGAGAACGGATGCAACCGCAATCGATCGTTATCGTTAGCCTGCACACTCCGAAAGAAAAAGTTTGGGGTGAATTGAAGGACATTTCGAACGCCGGGATCACGGTGCGCGGCATCGACCTTGCGTCGTTCGACGATTTCGTCAGCCAGGTGCTTCATCCGGAAGGCGACCGAATGGGATTGCCCACGCTTTTCTTTCCGATGCTGCGGATTGAGCGAATCGCACTCGACGAGGCCCGCGGTTCGATTCCTTCGCTGGCCGAGATGTTCGAGAAAAAAACCGGGCGCTCGCTGGCAGATTATCTGGCGCAATTCGTTTAGCACGGCGCGGTCGCGGTAAACCGAAAACACCCATGAAGAGCCGAATCTTCACCGTCCCGAATCAGCTCACGTTCCTTCGCCTGGCGTTCTTGCCATTTTTCATCATGGCGATTCACTACGAGCGCTACAACTGGGCGCTCGCGATTTTGATCGTCGCGGGACTTACCGATGCGCTTGACGGGTTGCTCGCCCGCGGGCTCAATCAGAAAACTCCTCTCGGCGCATATCTCGATCCGATTGCCGATAAGCTTCTGCTCTCCACGTCGTATCTGGAGCTCGCGATTCACGGAAAAATCAGCTGGTGGCTTACGATTCTGGTTTTGGGGCGCGACGTACTGTTGCTGATGGCGAGTGCGGTGATCATTATTACCGTGGGTTACATGTCCCTGCCGCCTAGCATTTACGGCAAGCTCACCACGTTTTTCGAACTCACTATGATTTTTCTGGTGTTGGTGCTGCAGATTCGGGATAGCCAGGTGTTGATGATCGCCAAGGAAGTCTGCGCCTATTGCGTCGCGGCGTTCGTCTGCATTTCAGGATTGCACTACAGCATCGTGGTTTCGCGCCGCTTGCACGCCGGATCGTGATCCCGTCTCGCACACGCTAGGCTTGGCTTCGTAACACCTGGAAAATCACCACCGCCGTGATTCCAATGCTTGCCAGCACCACCAGCGCCGTGCCCCAGCCCAGGAAGTCGGCCCGCAGTTTTTCCTGCGGCGACATGGGGGCCCGGTCCACCATGATTCGTCCGAGTAGAAATCCGGTGGCCAGGCCACCGGCGTGCGCCCAGTTGTCGATGCCCGACATCATGAATCCCATAATCGCGATGTAGGCAACCCACCTCAAAAGCTGGCCACGCAGCAGCCGCATATGCTCGCCCTGCCGCAGCGTGGTAATCGCGAGCATCACTCCAATCAGACCCAATAGCGACCCGGACGCGCCGATGCTCAAGTGGCGTCCGAAAAATCCGCTCACCAGGTACGCGCCGATTCCGGTGACAAAATATAGAAACAAATAGCGCGCCGATCCATACAGCTCTTCAATCTGCGGCCCCACATCCATCAGCACCCACATGTTGAATCCGATGTGCAGCAAGCCTCCGTGCAAAAGAGTCGGCATAATCAAACGCCACGGATTGTAAATATCGTAGGGCCACGGCAGCGACCCGCCGAACATAACGAGCACTTTCGCGTTGATCGCTCCCAGGCTCATCAACGCGCCAAAACCGCCGCCGCTTGGTCCGGTCAGCCCGTTGAATCGAACCGTCATGGCCAAAGTTACGGCGTAGAAAATACAGGTGACCGTCAAAATCAAATACGTCACCGGCGATTCGGTCGGCAGCCAACGGCTGAGCGACCGGCTGGCCGCCGCAATCCCGAAATTCATGTTCGCGCCGCATTGATGGCACTTCGTCGCGGTTGCGCCCACCAGCGTTCCGCAGGCCGGGCACAATTTCGGGCGCGGATTTTCCTGCTCGCTGCGGAATAATCCGTCGAATTGCTTCTTCCATTGATCGAGTTTCCAGCGAATGCGCGGTGAAAGTTCCAAGAGTGTTCCTTGCGATAAGTTGTTTGCGTTTCTATAATAACGCCGATGCGAGTAAACCAGTGAACCGGCCGCCTGCGTGAAACCTTCCGTCTTCCCCACTCACTCCGGTACTAATCAGGTGCAAGCATTCAGCGCGAAGAGATTCGGCCGCCGCGCGCTAAGTCTATTCGCATGCTCCGCAGCCGCGATGATCGTTCTCGCGGGTTGTTCGCAGCATAAGCCCGTCAACCATTCAGCAGCAAACGCTCCGGTACCGCAGCCTGCGCCCGCCCAAACAACGCCCTCTCGCCCGGCCAATCCGTCAGCAGGCCAACCATCCGGTCCGCCGCCCGCGATCGAACACCAGCCCGCGATTCCCGGTCAGTACGTCGAGGAAGGTGTCGCTTCGTGGTATGGCGTGCCGTTCAACGGCCGCCGCACTTCGAACGGCGAAGTGTACGACATGCACACCATGACGGCCGCGCATCGCACCTTGCCGTTTAATACGATCGTCCGCGTCACCAACTTGCGCAACGGCAAGCAAACGGAAGTCCGCATCAACGATCGAGGCCCGTTCGTCGCCAATCGCGTGATCGATCTATCGATGGCCGCATCGCAAGCAATCGATATGATCGGCACCGGCACGGCACAGGTACGCCTCGAAATCGTCTCCGGAACTCAAAACCCTACCGCCGGATATTTCTCCGTGCAGGTGGGAGCTTTTCTGCAAGCCGAAAACGCCAATCGGCTGAAAAGCCAGCTCGAACAAACCTATCCGCCGGTGAACATCGTGAAATTCGATTCGCCGAATGGGACGTTTTACCGCGTGCGCGTGGGAAAACTGCCCAGCGAAGAAGCCGCGCAACAATTGGCCGACCAGCTCCACACCGATCAGGGCTTCACGACGTTTGTTGTGCGGCTCGACGACGCAAACTGACTCTGCGGTCGTGCGTTACTTGTGAGTCATCACGTAAACCCCATCCCAGTCCGGCGACGGCTCGCTCGAAATATATTCCTCGCAGCGCGCCAGAAAGACTTTTGAGGGGCCGTCGGTAGGCCAGCGCTCGAGCACGGCCTCAAACGCAGCTTTCGCAGCCCGCCAATTCCGCAGTTTGTACGCTTCGCGGCCTTTCTCGAAAAGCACCGCAAGATCGCGCCCGCCGTCGTTCACCACGTCGTTTGCCAGAATCTCGTAAATCGTCACCGGCTGCAGCTTGCCTTTCACGCGAATCAAATCGAGTTCCCGGAAAACGATTCTGTCGTTCTTCACTTGATTCCGCGTGGATTCGGTAGCCAGGATGCGCGTTCCGTATTCTTTGTTCAGACCTTCCAGCCGCGCCGAAAGATTTACCGCGTCGCCCATCGCCGTGTAGCCGTGCCGCAAACTCGACCCCATGTTGCCCACCGACGCGATGCCGGTATTGATTCCGATCCCAATTTCGAGGACCGGTTTCTTCTGCTCCCTCCACGTTTCCTGCAGCTCCGCCAGGCGAGAAATCATGCTGACCGCGCCGTCGCAGCATTTCGCCGCGTGATTCGGTTCGTCAAACGGCGCGCCCCAAATCGCCATCACCGCGTCGCCGATGTACTTATCGAGCGTGCCTTGATTCCGGAAAATGATGCGCGTCATTTCCGTCAGGTAGCCGTTCAGCAGCTCGGCCAAATCTTGTGCGTCGAGCATTTCCGATATCGTCGTGAATCCTCGGATGTCGCTGAACAGGATCGTCACATTCGTCTTGCGCGGCTTTACGTACTCGGGATCGCTCAACAGCCGACGGATCACTTCCGGACTCACGTACTGTTGGAACGCGCCGCGGACCCGTCGCTTTTCCTGATCCTCCACCAACACGCGATACAGAGCGACCAGGCTGACGTTGGGCACCAGGGTAAAAAGCGCGGGCACAACGAAGTTGAGCCACCACCCGTGCAGAAACGCCCAGTACACGATCCCGCCGAAGGGAATCAGTAGCGCGATTCCCAGCGTCATCCATTTCGGCTGCACCACGGCCAGCCACATTCCCAACGGAACGCCGAACAGCAAAATGAATCCGATGTCGGTCAATGATTGCGGTGCGTGTTGCGTGAGGAACTGCTGATTCAAGATGTTATCGATCAGGTTGGCGTGGATTTCCACTCCTGGAAAATCCAGGCCGCCGAACGGCGTTGCGCGCATGTCGCCAATTCCGGTGGCCGATGCGCCGATCAAAACGATCTTGTCTTTGAACGTTCCCGCCGGAAAATGTTTCTGCGTCACATCGGCAAACGAAACGTACGGATACGTCCGCGCCGGGCCGTGATAGTTCACCAGCATTCGCCCCACGTAATCCGGATGAACGATCAGGTTCGGCCCGAACTCCAGGCTCACGATTCCGCCGTCGTTGTAATTCAATACGGTCTGCTGGTTCGAGAGATTCGAGTACAGCCGCACGGCTTGTACGTCCATCGACGCGTACATGTCCCAGTTCGCGCGGTCCGGGTCGCGCCCGTAGGGCAACGCCAGAAATAGTCGGCGCACCACGGTATCGGCGTCGAGCGCCACGTTAAAAAATCCGCAGCCACCCTTCTCTCCGGCGACCGCGCCGGTGAATATGTCCGCGTTCGCTTCGGCGCCGCTTGGCACCAGGTCCTGCGTTGCGTATTTTTCGATCAGCTGGGTCAGTTGTGGCGGCGCCGCCTTCGCGTCTGCGGGTTGCACGGCGCGCACTTGCGGAAATGGAAAAAACGCCATCAGACTCGCGTATTGGTCGAGCGCCGCCGGTGACACGCCCTCGAGGTCGGTCTTCGAGTAGAGGAAATAGTTGCCGAGCACGACGCCGCCAAACGTCGTGATCGACTGCGCAAATTGCTTGTCGTAGTTGTACTGATCTTCTTTCGCCGCCACCGCTCTGCGTATGTCGGCGCCGACGGGCTGTCCTTTTTTTGCGCGCGCGGCCAGGTCGGACGACAAATCCTCGAGCGGCAGCACCGTCTGGTCGGGCTTGCTGAACGTCATGTCGAAAGCCGCCACGCGCGCGCCATCGTCGTGTAGCGCGTTCAGCAGTTCGGCGAAATGGATGCGCGGAAACGGCCAGCGGCCGAGCACTTCCTGCGAGTGCTGGTCGATATCCACGATCACGATGCGGGGATCGATCGGCGTGCGTCCGCGAAGCTGGAATCGTGCATCGAGACTGGAAAGTTCCAGACGATTCACGAATTCAAACATCGGCATGCGCCGTTCGCCCACGAATGTTACGTAGTAGATCGCGAGGGCCGCGAGGGTCACCACAAAGCTGATCAGCAGAGAAATTCGATGGCGCTTCCATTCCTGAATCAGTTTCGGAAACGCGTTTCTGGTTGGATTGGCCATTCGGTGCGCGCGCGGTCTGTTCGGGCTCGAAAACGATTTCGCGCAAGGCTAACAAACGCATTGGCTGGATTCAAGCCGCTTGGCCGCTCTGGCCCGGAACGCCGCTTCGAACCCGGTGTCGTCCAATCCGCAAATCGTTCGAGTTGGTTGCGCCGGCGCCCGCCGCTTTCGCTATACTGAGTCGAACTTTGGAGACGATTCCCAGGCCACGTCCCGCCGGCCTCGATCTCGATGCCCCAAAACCGCCAAATTTGGTTTCACGCCGGATCGGACGCGGAAAAACTCGTCGCGCCACTTGCAGAAAAATTTGTGCTGCGCGCCATTCCCGCGGGCTCGAGCGCGCCCGAGAATTCGACCGCGCATGCCAGCGAAATCGTGGTGGCGCTCGTCAGCGACACGAACCATGGCGGCTCAAATCCGACGGAACGGACCAAGCCACCCGCCGATTTTCGCGTAATTCGTGTGCTTGCGGCGAACAACGGCGACCCAGGCTCTTCGGCGCACGCAAGCAGCGGGATAGCTCCATTTCTATATGTGACGGCGGGGGCGTCGCAGCGCGAACTTGAAAGCGTAGTCGCGGCTGCATTTGAAAATCTTGAGCTCGCAGCGAAAGAAAAGGCGTCGCAGAAACGCCTGAATCAGGCCGAGCTTCAGCGCGAGCAGCTGAACGAAATTGGCGTCGCGCTTTCGTCGCAGCACGACGTAAACATCCTGCTGAATTTGATTCTGGCAAAGGCGCGCGAGATCACCGGCGCGGACGCCGGTTCTCTCTATCTCGTAGAAGAAATCGCCGACAACAAACGCCAGCTTCGGTTCAAGCTCACCCAAAACGACAGCATCGATTTCCCGTTCAAGGAATTGACGCTGCCGCTCTCTGAAGATTCCATGGCCGGCTACACCGCGCTTCGCGGCGAAGTCTTGAATTTCGACGACGCCTACACCATGCCGCGCGATTTGCCGTTTCATTTCAACGATCACTTTGACAAGGAATCCGGCTACCACACCCAATCATTGCTCAGCCTGCCGATGCGCAACGCCAAGGGCGAAGTCCTCGGCGTGCTGCAATTGATCAATGCGAAGCGCGACCCATCGATTCGACTTCACGGCACCGCTGACGCGGCGAAAAATGTAATTCCGTTCGGCCCTCGCGCCGTCGCTCTAGCGCTATCGCTCGCGTCACAGGCGGCCGTGGCGTACGAAAATCGCAAACTCTACGACGAAATCGAAACGCTGTTTGAAGGCTTCGTCAGCGCGGCCGTAACCGCGATCGAGCAGCGCGACCCAACCACGTCGGGCCATTCCCAGCGCGTGGCGCTCTACACCGAAGATCTCGCGAAACACGTGGACGCGCTTACCACCGGCCCGTACGCGGCGGTGAAATTCGATTCCGGCCAGCTGAAAGAAATCCGCTACGCAGCGCTGTTGCACGATTTCGGAAAAGTTGGTGTGCGCGAGGAAGTGCTCGTAAAAGCGAAAAAACTATATCCTTTACAGCTGGAGCTGCTGAAGCAACGCTTCGACTACATTCGTAAGGAAATTGAAGCCACCAGTGTCCGCCGCAAGTTGCAGGTTTATCTGGAACGCGATCGTGGCAATGCGCTGGCCGAGGTGGCTCGCCTGACCGAAGATTACGATCAGAGGCTGAAACGCATCGACGAGTATCTGCAGTTCGTCATCGATTCCAACGAGCCGACGTTGATGGAGGGCGGACGATTCGACAAGCTCCGCGAAATCGCCGCGCAGTATTACACCGATCAACGCGGAGTCGAACGCCCCTACCTCAGTCCGGATGAAGTGAAGTTGCTGCTGATTCCGAAGGGCAGCCTCGATTCCGCCGAGCGCCTGCAGATCGAATCGCATGTTGTCCACACGTTTAATTTCCTGAAGCAGATTCCATGGACGAAAAGCCTGCAGAGCGTGCCCGGAATCGCCCGCGCGCATCACGAAAAATTGAATGGCACCGGCTATCCGTACAAATTGTGCGCCGACGAAATTCCTCTACCAGCGAAAATGATGACGATCTGCGACATCTACGACGCGCTCACCGCGTCCGACCGGCCGTACAAACGCGCCGTGCCCGTCGAGCGCGCGCTTTCGATTTTGAAAGATTGCGCGACAGATGGCGAAATCGATCCGGAGCTGTTGCGTGTGTTCCTGGATGCAAAGGTATACGAACGGGCCAAGGGTCCCGCGTCCAATTGATTCACCTCGCGACTACGCTCCGAATCCTTGCGGCCGCATTGCTCGCCGTAGTTTCTTTTGCGGCTCCCGCGAATGCGCAATCGACTCCCGAAAACACCTGGGCCGTCAAGATCGTGATTCCGCCCAAACTGGTTGCGGGCCAACCGGCCACGATCGCTGTGTTGGGGCTCGACGGTCGCTTGGCGGACGGAATCACCGTGGACGTTGGGCTCGGACAAAAGCTCAAAACGGATGCGACCGGTCGAATCACGTTCAACGTGCCTGACGGCGCTAAATTTTTGGTGGCGACGGCCGCGGGAGCATCGGTGGCGGCCTTGGTCGAGCAAAACGCTGCGGGCCTGGCGAATTATTCGCTGAAGGTTCCCGCCGTGATCTCGCAGCGCGATCAATTCCCGATTTGCGGCGGAGGATTTCACGGTGACGCGTCGAAAAACCACGTCACCTTCAACCGCGACCCGGCATTCATCCTCGCCGCTTCGCCCGAATGTCTCGTGGTTGCTGCCGGAGAACGCGCCATTCCCGGACCGGTGAAAATTTCGATCCAATCTTCGCCCGCGCAGTGGACGGCCGACTCCACCGTCGTGGGACTGAATTTTGATCCGCCCCTGCCGCCGCCGGTGCCGGAAAAGAAAAGCCGGCTCGTCTTGCACGCGCAGGGAACTGACCAAGTGCTGCGTGTTCTGGTGGAAAACAAAACGCCCGGCATTCTCCATTTCCTGAAAGGCGAGGCGCAACAAGTAATCACCTCCGGCGGTGCACAAAATACCGCTGAGGTCGAAGTCCAGGCCGTAGCCGCCGGTGATTTTTCGTTCAACGCGCGCCTGCTGCCGGAGCCCAACGCCGAAAACGCTCGACGTTTTCTGGAATCTGCTGAAACCGTCGCCACCAAAGAACAGCGCGATGAAATCAAGCCGCTCATCAACCAGTTGCAACATCATCCGCACGATACTTTTCGAGTCTGGATCGAACTTAGAAAGATAGAGCTCCTCAATACCTCGAGCGACTTCCGCACCCTGGTCGAAGCAGCCCGCTCGGCACTCGATTAGTTCCGAATTGCTCTTCGCGGACTGCCCCGATCGGCGCGGTGGGGAACGAGGCAAATTCTTCCCTGTGCTAGACTGCTGTTTACGCTGGTCGCTATATCACTACCGCCAAAATTATGACGACCCTCACAATTCTTGCCGTCGCTGCTGCGTTGCTCGTTGGCCTTTTGATCGGCTGGCTGGTGGCGCGGTCAAGCGCAGCCGGGGCCAACGAATCGCATCTGCGCAATCTCGAAATCGCCAAGGCCACCGCGGAAAGCGCCGGCGTGGAAGTGCGAAAGCAACTCGAGGCCTCGCGGATCCAGTTGGAACAGGCTCGCAGCCGCATCGAAGAAGAGGGGAACCGCCGCTCGAGCGCCGAAGCTTCACTGGCCAAGACCGAAGAGAATCTGGTCGAGCAGCGCCGCGTTCTCGATGAGGCGCAGGCGAAGCTTTCGGACGTCTTTCGTTCGCTCGCCGCTGAAACGCTTTCGGAGAGCACGCAGCAGTTCCTTGAACTTGCCAAATCGCGCCTGGAAACAATGCAAGGTGACGCCACCGGCGAACTCGATAAGAAACGTATCGAGATCGATGCTCTCGTGAATCCGTTGAACGACACGCTTCGCGAACTGAGATCCGAATTGTTGCGGGTCGAATCGTCGCGGCAGGAGGCCTACGGCCAGCTCACTTCGCAGGTTCACGCGCTCAACGATTCGAACAAACAGCTTCGCGATGAAACCGGCAGCCTGGTGAATTCCTTGCGCCAGCCGCAAATCAAAGGGAAGTGGGGCGAGCTGACTCTTCGACGCGCGATCGAACTGGCGGGCCTATCGCCGCATTGCGATTTCACCGAACAGCATCGCGTGGAAACCGAAGACGGTCAGCTGCGCCCCGATTTGATCGTTCACGTCGCAGGTCAAAAACGCATCGTGGTCGATGCCAAGGTGCCCCTGCACGCATTCCTAAACGCGATGTCGGCGCAAAATGAAGCCGAACGCGCCGTCTCGATGAAGGCGCACGTCGATCTGGTACGGAAACATGTCCGCGATCTTTCCAGCAAATCGTACTGGAGCCAGTTCGATCAGACGCCCGAACTGGTCGTTTTGTTTATGCCCGCCGAAGCGTTTTTCAGCGCTGCGCTCGAACAGGATCACGACCTGATCGAAGACGCCATGCGCCAGCGCGTGATTCTCGCCAGCCCTACAACGCTAATTGCCTTGCTTCGGTCGGTCGCATATGGCTTGCGGCAGGAAGATGCGTCGCGCAATGCGGAGCAAATCGGAAAACTCGGAAAGGACCTGCACGACCGCGTGGTGAAATTCCTGGAGCACATGGAAGGAATGCGCCGCGGCCTGGAAAGCGTGAACTCAGCGTACAACAGTGCCGTCGGCTCGCTCGAAGCTCGCGTCTTGCCGAGCGTACGCAAGTTCAAGGAGTTGGGCGTGCAAACGGGCGACGAAGTTCCCAGCGCGGAGCCCACCGAAACTTCACTCCGATCGCTTTCCTCGATATCGTCCGACGAAGATTCTTAAGCGTCGCGACCGCGACACGCACGCTTCGTTACGACCGCACTCCGGCCGCTTATCTGCCTCGCGAGCAGTCGCTAGAAAATCACCTTCAACGCGAATTGAAACGTCCTCGGATCCGCCGACGAAGTGGGCGTTCCCGCCGTGCAGGTGTTCGAAGTCGGATCGCAAAGCGGATTCACGTCCGTCACATTCAGCCGGTTGAGCATATTGAATCCATCGGCGATTACCTGCAGATTTACGCGTTCGTTGATCGGAATTGTCCGCGCGATACGCAAATCGATCTGGAAAAACATCGGCTTCGTAAACGCGTTCCGTCCGAGCGTGCCCACGCATCCATACGGCGGTGAGGCCACAAACGCCGGAAACGGCCCGAACGGCTGGTTCGATGTGTCTAGGCAAGACGTCGGAATCGTGAAGTCCACATTCTTGATGAACGGAGAATTCACCACGGGCAATCCCGCCGGCACTTGTCCTGTCTTGTATGCATCGGGCCGGTTCGTCGCCGTGCCGAAGTCCAGGTTTGTATCGGTGCCGATCAACACGTTGTACGGGCGTCCGGATGCGACCTCGATCACCGGCGCGACGGTGAAATCCGCCAGCACTTTTTTCCAGAAACCTTCGTCGTGCATACGGTACGGGCTCTGCATCACCGCGCTGGTAATCCAGCGATGCCGCTGATCGAAATCCGAATTTCCGCGTTCGCCGTTTGGATTGCTGTTGTCCTGCGGATTCAACAACGTCGAAAGGTCCGTCGAATCGTCGATGGTGTGCGAGTACGTCCAGCTCGAAAGCAATTCCGTGCCGTGTGAGAAGCGCTTCGTGACTGTCAGCGTGAACGCGTTGTACAGTGAATTGCCGGTCGATGTCTCCGGGTTCACGTCGCTCCACGGGACTTGTACACCTGCAAAACCAGTCGGCAATCCGGCGACGCTCGCGAGACCGACCAATGTGTTGTATCCGCCGGGCACCAATCCGGCAAATGATGGATTCGGTCCGCTCTTCCTGAAAAAGTTAAATACCGCCGCGCTGGCCACGAAACCGACCGGCGTGCCGGTGCAATTCTGGCCCGTATATCCGTATCCCAGAATGCTGGGCGCCAGCGGCTGGCCGCCAGGCGTTGCGAATGCAATGCTGCCCGCGCCGGGCACGTTGTATGCCGGAATGCCGCCCGCGCACGCCGTGTTCGGCGTGGAAGGAACCGCGACGCCCTGCGGATTGGAAGCAGGCGAAATGTATCCGGTCAGTTCGCCGTTGTATGCGTTTTCCACCAGCAGCGCGGGATTCGCCACGTTGATGTTGATCGTGCGGTCCAAATGCGTGCCGTGTGTGTAGGTGTAACCGGCGCTCACTTTCCAGTCGTTCGCGAGTTGACGCTCCACCGTCAGGTTCGCTTGCTGCGCCAGCGCATTCTGGAAATTCTTGGTGATCGGAATCGTGTAGGGAAGCAGCGGCAGCGGAAACCCTACGGGGTTTGTCGAATTGGGCAGGAAGTTTTGATTGTTGAACAGCGAATTGCCGTACGTGGTGCTGAACCGCTGTTCGTTGGCCTGGTAGCACATCTGAGGCGTCGCCGGATTTGTCGAACAGCCAGTAATCGCGCCGGTCAGCGTTCCCTGAAAAATCGAGGCGGCATTTAGCGCCGGAAAGTTCGTAGGATTATCGAGCGACGCGTACGACGGTGTGCCGCCTGCCGCTTCCAGCAAACTCGATTGCGCGCCGTCAAACGTGGTCGAAAGAAACGCCAGCGCCAGGGCCGGATGATCGTAGAAGAATCCGTATCCAGCGCGAATGATCGTTTTACCGTCGCCAAACGGGTCCCACGCGATTCCAATGCGCGGCGCGATATTGTTCGAATCGGTCGGAATTCCTTCGACCACGCCCAACGCCTTCTCAGCAATTGCATTGATGGTGGTACTCGCGGGAAAAATCGGCAGAAACTCGATGTCGTACCGCACTCCGTAGTTGATCGTCAGCTTGTTTGAAACCTTCCAGCTATCCTGCGCGAACACGCCGAGCGACTTGTCGTCAAACGGACGATTCGTCGAACCGATGCCCTGATAAAAACTTTGCGGCAGGCCCAGGCCGTACGATTGAATCGCGGAGAATCCTGGCGCATTCGGCGAGTTAATACCAAACGAAGAAGCGCTCAGTCCGGCAAAGTCATAAACGCCGCCGTAGTTCAACGTAAACGTCTGAGCTTTCGTCGTCCCGACCTGTATCAGGTTGAAGTCGGCGCCGAATTTCACGGAATGCGTGCCTTTCGTCCAGCTCAAGTTGTCTGTGAACTGGTAGCGCTTTTCCGTCCGGTCTTCTACCGAGAACGGCTCGCGGCCGAAAAATGCGTAACCGGTCAAATCGATCGCCGGGTCTCCGCCTCCGGGCAGGTCCGAATATCCGTAGTGCAGACCCCGCCGTGCGAATTGGAATCGCGCTTCGTTGAAAAGCGTGGGGCTAATGGTCGTGGTGTGCTGGGCGATCAGCGCCAGGTCGCGCGTTTGCTGATCTGACGTCCGCGAGCCGGCGTTCTGCCCGAAGTTTTGATTTTGCGCGTTCACTTCGATGCCGGTCACGGTTGAGGGCGAAACGTCCGCTCGGATGAACGAACTATTCGCGGCGTTCCAAATGTGATCCAGCCGCAGCGACCACAGGCTGGTTCCTTCCGATGTTGGGAAATTTCCGATCACGGACGCGAGCCCGTGATACGCAGTCGGCAGCGGCACCGGCGATGCAAAACCGAAAATGTTGGGGAAGAAATTCGCAGGGAAGCCGGGAGTGTTTCCGAAGATCGCCACCGCCGAAGAGGAAACTCCGAGCGCGTACATATTCACGCGATCAGCAAACGGATTTCCTGTGTTGTCCACAAACGCCACCTGCGGCGGCGTCAGATAACCCGACGTGGGCGTTCCCGGCGGAAGGAACGGTTCCACATCGCTCGGCACGGCGGTGGGCACCAGGCCGAAGTTGTCGGCGCCAATGCTCGAAAATCCGGTTTCCTGCCGTCGTGTGAGTTCGTAGCTGAAAAAGTAAAATGTCTTGTCCTTTTGAATCGGACCGCCGATCGTCGCGCCGGCCTGCACGCGGGTGTAGGACTGCTTGACCGGAACGGTTCCGAAAGTTTGCGTCGCCGGGTCAAACGAAGCGGCCACCGAAAAGGGATTCTGCGCCTGAATCGCCGAATCGCGCAGGAAACCGAATACATCTCCGTGCACCATGTTCGAGCCGGACTTGGTCACGATGTTCACCACGCCGCCCATCGCGCGGCCGTATTCCGGCATGTAGTTGCTGGTGATTACCTGGAATTCCTGTACGGCTTCCTGCGAAACCGTCGCTCGCACGCCGCCGGTGGTATCGTCCACTGCGTCCGCGCCGTCGATGGAAACTTCGTTGGATCGCGCGCGTTGGCCGCCGAAATTCAGCCCGCTGGTCGGCGCCGCCCCGATCGATGGAGTTTCGTCGCGCGCCGCTTGCGAATTCAGAAGCGTGAAGTTGATGTAATTCCGACCATTGATCGGCAGATTGTCGATCTGATTCTGCGTAATCGTGGTCGATACGTCCGTCTTGCCCGTTTCCACCAGATCCGGACTCGATGAAACCGTCACTGTCGCAGTCGTTGTGCGAACCTGCAGTTTCGGGTTGTACTGAGCGAGCACGCCGAGTTCGAGCGTCAACGATTCGTTGGTCAGCGTCGCAAATCCGGTCGCTTCTACCGTCATGGAATAGGTGCCCGGCTGCACGCCGACGAATTCGTATCGTCCCGCGGAGTCGCTGGTGACGGCGCGTTCGGCGCTCGTCGCTGAATTCTTCAATGTGATGTGAGCGTCTTTCACTGGCAGATCCTGAGGATCGAGCACCACACCCGACAGTTTCACGGTGTTGACCTGCGCACCCGCACGGTGCGCCCCAGCCAGTACCCACAATCCAGCGATCATCACCGCGACGATCAAGCTTCGGACGCGCATGTATGCCTCTTTCCCGTCAGAATTTTTTGATGAAGTGCGTATCGCCGCGGCCACACGGAGGTTCCACCGAACGTCTCCACGGCCGGGGCTTGCACGGATGTGCGACTTGTACTCCCGAGCGTGCGCGAATTCAATGAAAATCTGGAAGGGCGACTGGGTGAGTTGCTCAAGTGGTAGAAATTGCGGCTGCACCAAGGCCAAGCGAGCGTTTGCGGGGAAGAGCCGGTATTCGGACGTCCTGCGAAGGGAAGGCTATTCGCGCGAAGTCGAGGTTGTCAACTGCACGAGCGTTTCGGCAGGAGGCGTCGAAGCCGGATCGAACGTCTGCGGCGCACGCCAGAAATCCATCGCAGCCACCTGATGCACGCAGGAAACCGTGCAGCGCGGCGCGCAACCCTTTTTCGTCAGGAATTCCCGTTGGCGCTGTTCGTAGGTGTATTCCGCGAGCGGAATCCCGGGATATCCGCGCTGTTGAGAGCAGTAATGCACCAATCCGTCTTCGCAGATGTACAGATAGCGCGAGCCCGCGCGGCACCGCCAATCGTTTTCCTGGCCCTTTGCGATTCGGTGTTGAAACGAATTGATCCGTGTGAACGACGCTTTTCCCAGGGCCATAATCTCGTCAAATATCGATTGCTCGCGATCGCCCAGCGGTTGCAACTGGCCGTTGCCGTCGTGGATGATTCCGACCGTGGACGTGAACCCAAGCTCCACGGCGCGGTGCGCCACTTTCAGCGCGTCTTCCGAATCCGCAACGCCGCTGCCCAGAACCGAGTTAATGTTCACCTGAAATTCCGCGTGTTCGGCCAGCAGCGCGAGCTTTTGGTCCAGTACCTTCAGGCTTTTTTTCGACACATCGTCCGGCTTCACGTTGTCGATGCTGATTTGCAGATATTCCAGGCCGGCTCGATTCAGCCGCTCGATCCGGTCGGCCACCAGCAGGTAGCCATTCGTGATCAGTCCCGCCATGATTCCATTGGCGCGAATGCGCGCGATGATCGCGTCCAGATCGGGGTGCAGCAGAGGTTCGCCGCCGCTGATCGTAATCACCGACGTTCCCATCGATCCCAGACGGTCGATCCGGCGGAACATTTCGTCGGTCGGCACCGGATTCGAAAAATCGTCGTATTCATTGCAGTACGTGCAGGCCAGATTGCAACGCCGCGTCGGAATAATGTGGACCAGCAACGGATGCTTGGTAGACGCGAGCCCTTTCACCAGCATCCGCGCTTCGCGCAGTTTGCGGTGGGCCGCCAGCAATTTTTTTCGGATTGTCTTCTTCAAACTCATCGGAATTCAGCGCACTCTGTCGCCAGCCCGATAAATCGGGCCTCAACAAGTATGCCATATTTCGCCGCGTTCCCCGGTTTGCGCGACGGCTGTTTCCTGCTCGCAAGTCTTAACGTTCGGCCATCACCGGCTGACGTTTCGCTGCAACTCCGCTTCATTTTCTGGCAGACTCGTCGATGCCGAATCCCAGGAGCCGCGTCGTGAAAACCGCAATTCTAATCGCAGCATTGCTCGCTACAGGTGCCTTGCCCGCTCTCGCACAACAATCGGCCGGGTCAAAAACAGATTTCGCCATTGTGGACGGCGATCGCATCGTCTTTTACGGCGACAGCATCACCGAGCAGCGCCTGTATTCGACCGATATCGAAGAATTTCTCCTCACGCGCTTTCCGGATCGGCATGTCGACGTCTTCCATTCCGGCGTTGGCAGCGACAGAATTTCCGGCGGCTATCGCGGACCCATCGATCAACGGCTTCATCGCGACGTATTCGTGCACAACCCTACCGTCGTGACAATCATGCTCGGCATGAACGACGGTTTTTATCGCCAATACGATTCCGACATCTTCACTAGCTACGCCAACGGTTGTCGTTACATCGTCGACCAAATTCAGAAGCTATTCCCGAAGGCGCGCATCACTTTGATGAAGCCTTCGCCGTATGACGACGTTACGCGTGCCCCCATGCTTCCCGGCGGGTACAACGCTGTTCTAATTCGCTACGGCAATTTTCTGGGCGAACTGGCGGCGGAGAAGAAAACCGGCGTGGCTGATGTCAACGCCCCACTCGTCGATGCGCTGAAGAAAGCTGTCGTGACAAACCCTGGGCTTGCCAGCACGCTCATTCTCGACCGCGTGCACCCTGGTGCTGCGATGCATTGGCTGATGGCCGAGGGCGTCTTGAAATCGTGGAACGCGCCCGCCGCGGTCACGTCCGTCACGGTCGATGCCGCCACTGCCGTCGTGGCCGGGGAATCGAACGCCGACGTAACGCGCGTGGCCAAGCTGCCCACCGGACTTTCCTGGATCGAGCAAGACCATGCTCTGCCCCTTCCGATCGGACCGCTCGATGCCGATCCGCAACTCGACCTGGTGCTTCATTCGTCAGACTTGATTGCAGCGCTCGACCAGGAAATGTTGAAGGTCACCAGCCTGCCCGCCGGCACTTATGAATTGAAAATCGACGACCGTCTGGTAGGTTCATTCACCGCGGAAACGATGGAGAAGGGAATCAACCTGGCGTTGCTCGAGACGCCGATGCTCGAGCAATCTCGCCGCGTCGCGCACGATACAGATCTGAAAAACGCTACCGACCGTGCCTGGTTTGAGATGAACACCAAGGCGCCCGACGAAATCGTGCCGGATACGCTGAAAGGCCTCGCGGACGCTGCTGCGAAAGCAGCGGCGCAAGCCAGAAAAGACGCTGTCCCCGTGCCGCACCGGTACGAGCTTACGACTTCCACTCCGGCGATCGCACCCGCGCCGCCGGCGAAGAAGCGCAAACAACACTAAGCGGCGGTTGCTCGGCGCAGTCGCGCCGTCTCCGAACTAATCCGACCAGGGCCGCGGCTTACGGTCCCATCGATACGATTTCAGCTTCTGCAGCAGATCCGCGCTCAGTGGCTCCGCGTCGCTTGTGGCGAGGTTTTCCTTCACGTGGTTCAGCTTCCGCATGCCGATGATCGTCGTGCTGACGATCGGATTCGAAAGGATGAAGCGCAACGCCATTTCCGGCAAAGTCATGCCTGCGGGCACTGCTTGTTTCAATGCCTCGACGCGCTTGATCGTTTCCGGCAAGTTGTCCGGTCCGAAATATTTCGCGCGCCAATCGTCGGGCGGAAATCTGGTGTCGAGCGTCATCTTGCCGCCCAGGCTGCCTTCGTCGAGCGGCACTCGCGCGATCACGCCGATGTTTTTCTCTTTGCAAACGGGGAATAGTTTGTCCTCTGGCGATTGATCGAAAATGTTGTAGATCACCTGCACCGCATCCACGAGTCCCGTGTGAATCGCTTCGATTCCGTTCTCCGGTTCCCAGCGGTTAACGCTTAATCCAAACGATCGAATCGTGCCGTCGCTCTTCAATTTCGCGGCGGTATCCTGAAATTCCGCTTCGTGCGCCCAGCGGTCTTCCCACACGTGGAGTTGCAGCAAATCGATCGACGGCGTTCGCAGTTTTTCGCGGATCTTGGCGGCATACTCGAACACGTACGCCGCGGGGAACACGTCGTGATATCTCGCTTCGCGCAACGGCGGCCAATTTCCGTCTTTCGGCGGAATTTTCGAAGCAGCGTAGAGGCGCGTCGTTTTGTTCGTGGCCATCACTTTGCCGAGCAGCTCGTCGCTGTGACCGTCGCCGTAGGCCCATGCGGTGTCGAAGAAATTGCATCCGCCATCAATCGCGGTTTGCATCGCTGCAATCGATTCCGCATCCTGCGAGCCGCTCCACCCGCTCACTCCCCACAATCCGTGCGCGATGTCGCTTACTTCGAATCCCGTTCGCCCCAGCTTCCGGTATTTCATCGATTTCTCCCGCAAATGTTATACATCACCGTCGCCGCCGCGGAAAATCGGCGCGCTTCCATGCGCTGGCTCGCAAATCAAATCTGCTAGAATTGGTGCGCCGGGGCTGTAGCTCAGATGGATAGAGCGAGGCACTCCTAACGCCTAGGTCGGCGGTTCGACTCCGCCCAGCCCCACCATTTCCAGGGCCATCCCGAACCGTCTTGGACAACGCACGCGAGAATTCCGTTTAAAACTTCCCAGCTTCCAAGTATGAACGTAGTGTGCGAGCCGCTCCTTTGAGCGCTTGTTCCACGGATTACCGGAGGTCTCGATGCCCATTTTGTGCCCGCCTCACGCCGTTCTTTTCTGGTCGTTCCTGATGTATGCGGGTGTGCTCGCTGTCCAACCGAACGGCGATGCAGCGCCGCCGAAGCAGCCGTTCGGGACAACGTCTACGGGGCAGGCTATCGATCTCTACACGCTTTCGAACTCGCACGGCATGCAGGTAGCGGTCACGAATTTCGGCGCAACTCTGGTTTCTGTGAGAGTTCCCGACCGCGGCGGAAGAATCGACGATGTTGTCCTCGGCTACGATTCCGTAGAAGGCTACGAATCCGGGAAATCATTCTTTGGCGGCACAATCGGCCGCTACGGAAACCGGATCGCTCACGGCAAATTCGCACTCGCTGGCGTCACGTACTCGCTTCCCCGCAACAACGGCGAAAATACTCTGCACGGCGGCATCGTCGGCTTCAACAAACACCTCTGGACTGCTCGCGCCTTCAGTGACGGCAACGGCCAGGCCGTGGAATTTTCGTACGTCAGCAAAGACGGCGAAGAGGGATTTCCTGGCGCGCTCACGGCCACGGTGCGGTACACACTGCTGCGATCGAATAATGAATTGCGGATCGATTACAGCGCTACCGCCGACAAAGACACGGTCGTGAATCTAACGAATCATTCGTACTTCAATCTTTCCGGCGAAGGCGCCGGTGACATCCTCGGCGACGTGGTCACGCTCCACGCCGGAAAATTCACGCCGGTAGATTCAGCTCTAATACCCACCGGCGAGTTGCGCGATGTGACCGGAACTCCGTTTGATTTCCGCAAGCCCACGCCCGTCGGCGCTCGCATCGATTCCGACGGCCAGCAGCTACAATTTGGAAAAGGCTACGATCACAATTGGGTGATCGATCGCCCGACGGTTGCATCCGGTCCGGTCCTCGCCGCCCAGGTCGAAGATCCAGCCAGCGGAAGAATCCTCGAAGTTCTCACCACCGAACCCGGCGTGCAGTTCTACAGCGGCAACCACTTGGAAACGACTTCGGGCAAGCAGGGCAAGACGTACGACTTTCGCGGCGCGCTGTGCCTGGAAACGCAGCATTTCCCGGATTCGCCGAATCATCCGAATTTCCCATCGACCGAATTGAAACCCGGCCAGACGTATCGCTCGACAACCGTCTTCAGATTTTCCGCGCGCTAGGAGGAATCGGTGAAATCCGCGTTGGCAATGGCGTCCGCGATTCTGGTACTCGCCGGCCTGCAGTCGTTCGCACGGACGCAGGGAAGCGCGCACGAAGCGCAAGCGTTCACGCGCGCGCAATCGCAAGACGCTGCGGACGCGCTGGCCATCACTCCGCCGATGGGCTGGAACAGTTGGGACGGCTACGGCACTACGATCACGGAAGCGCAGACGAAGGCGAATGCCGATTGGATGGCCGCGCATTTGAAATCGTCGGGTTGGCAATACGTTGTGGTCGACATGGAATGGTTCGTAACCAATCCGACCGCGCAGGGCAACTCGAAAAATTCGCTTCTTACGATCGACGACAATGGCCGCTATATTCCGGCCCTAAATCGGTTTCCCAGTTCCGCGAATGGCGCAGGATTCAAGCCGCTCGCCGATTACGTTCACTCACTCGGTTTGAAATTCGGCATTCATATCCTCAGCGGAATTCCGAAGCAGGCCGTCGAGAGAAATCTTCCCATCGCCGGTAGCGCGTTTCGCGCCAACGACGCTGCGAACACAGCGGAAGCCTGCCCGTGGAATCCCGATAATTACGCAGTCGCCGCGGGCCCGGCCGGGCAGGCGTATTACGACTCGATTGCTGCTCTGTACGCATCATGGGGCGTCGATTTTCTGAAAGTAGATTGCATCGCCAGCCACCCTTATCGGGGCGACGAAATTCAAATGATCGGCGATGCGCTCACTCGATCGGGACGTCCGATCATCCTTAGTCTTTCTCCCGGAGCCGCGCCACTCGAAAAGGCCAACGACATGCGCAAATACGCGCAGATGTGGCGAATCTCCGACGATATCTGGGACATCTGGCACAGCAGCGCGCCCTATCCCCAGGGCCTGGGCGACCAATTCGCCAACGTCGCAAAGTGGGCCTTGATGGGGCAACCGGGGCACTGGCCAGACGCGGACATGCTGCCGCTCGGTTATCTCGGTCCGAATCCGGGCTGGGGCGAAGCTCGTTTCACGCGTCTTAGTCACGACGAGCAACGAACTCTAATGTCGCTCTGGTGCATCTTTCCGTCGCCTCTGATGGTCGGCGGCGACTTGACGAGAGCGGACGATTGGACCACTTCGCTGCTCACAAATAGTGAAGTGCTCAACATCGATCAGCACTCCACCGGAAACCATCCGGTGATCAGCACCGACCAGACCGTCGCGTGGGTAGCCACTTCGAATGTTCCCAACCAGTACTACCTGGCGGTGTTTAATCTGCAGGACGCGAAACGGCGCGTGAAATGTGCGTGGGGAGATTTGGGGCTTCGCGGCACGAAATACGCAGTCCGCGATGTGTGGGAGCGCAAAGACATCGGCAGCGCGGAAGATTTTCACGCCACGCTGGGGCCGCACGGTTCGGTCCTCTACAAATTGCAAAGCGCTCCGGAACCGAAAGAATAGACGCGCCCGCCCCGGATTTTGCGAATAGGGAATCAGGCTTCGGTAATTGCGTTTGCTTCGCGAAACGACTATGTTTGCGCGTCTTGCACGCGTTGATTTCGTCTTTGCACCGTGAGTGGCGTGATTTGCTGAAGTTCGAGGCCAAAGAAAATGCTGGAACAATCAAGACCAGCGACGACTCAAACGAATAGCATTCCGGCGACCCGCTCGCTCGTTCCGGCCGGTCAGATCGTGCCGTTCGTTCTCGTGACCGCGCTATTCTTCCTGTGGGGCATTCCTAACAACCTGAACGATGTGCTGATCCAGCATTTCATGAAGTCGTTTGAAATTTCCCGGTTCGGCGCGGCCTTCATTCAGTTCGCTTTTTATCTCGGTTACTTTTTACTCGCCATTCCAGCTGCGTTGCTGATGCGAAAAACCAGCTATAAGACCGGATTTCTCACCGGGCTTTGTCTGTACGGTTGCGGGGCTTTCATGTTTTGGCCCGCGGCCAAGGCTGGCAGTTACCAGTTTTTCCTCGTCGCACTGTTTGTAATCGCGTGCGGTTTGTCGTTTCTCGAAACCGCCTCCAACCCATTCATCGCCCAGCTTGGTGATCCCGCCACCTCCGAACGCCGGCTGAATCTGGCCCAGTCGTTCAATCCGTTTGGCGCGATCACCGGTGCGCTCATTGGCACCGTGTTCATTTTTTCCGGCATTGAACATTCCAGCGGCGAAATTGCCGCCCTGAAAGCGCAGGGAATATACCAATCGTATTTGCAGTCGGAAACTCTGCGGGTCGTTAAGCCGTATCTGGTGATCGGTGCGATCGCTCTGTTGTGGGCTTTCCTGATCTGGCGCGCGAAATTCCCAAAAATTCAAAGCGAGCACGAAGACAGCGCCACCGGCCACGGAAGGTTCGCCGACCTGTTCCGCTTTCCGCATTTCTGGCTGGCTGTCCTCGCGCAGTTTCTTTACGTCGGAGCGCAGGTAGGTACCTGGAGCTACTTCATCACCTACGTGCACGACTACGCTCGCGCGCCGGAAAAACTGGCGGGCTATTATCTTACGGGTTCGCTCGTCGTATTCATGGTCGGCCGATTCGTAGCCACATTTCTGATGTGCTACATTTCGCCGGGCAAGCTCATGGGAATCTACGCCGCCATCAATGTGATCCTCGTCGCCGCCGGAGTTCTTCATCCCGGCTGGATCGGCGTGTGGGCCATCCTGCTCACCAGCTTTTTCATGTCTTTGATGTTTCCCACGATTTTCGCGCTGGGACTGAAGGGCCTAGGTCCGAACACCAAGATCGGCGGCTCGCTGCTGGTGATGGCTATCGTCGGCGGCGCTATCTTCCCGCTCTTGATGGGTCTTGTTTCGGATCGTACGCACAGCCTTGCGCTGGCGTATTCGATTCCGATGCTGGCCTACATCTATATCGCGATGTATTCTTTGTACTTTTCGTCAGCCCGCGCGTCGCGTCCCGAAGCGGCCTGAGCTTGGCTCCGTCGCGATCGCCCGGTGGCTTCGGCAAGGAGTGTGAAATGAGTCCCCGTCCTCCGCTTCCTCCGTTCACTCACGACACCGCTGTGCAAAAAGTCCGCCTCGCCGAAGATGGCTGGAATTCGCGCGATCCCGACAAGGTCTCCCTCGCGTACACCCCCGATTCTCGCTGGCGCAACCGCTCGGAATTCATTCACGGCCGCCAGGAGATCGTCGCGTTTCTCACGCGCAAGTGGGCCAAGGAACTCGAATACTGCCTGGCCAAAGAACTTTGGGCGTTCACCGATAATCGCATCGCCGTCCGCTTCGCGTACGAATGGCACGACGATTCCGGCAATTGGTACCGCTCCTACGGCAATGAAAATTGGGAGTTCGATCCCGACGGCCTGATGCACACGCGGCTGGCTTGCATCAACGACCTGCCGATTCTGGAATCCGCGCGCAAATACCGCTGGCCCATCGGCCGCCGTCCCGATGATCATCCGGGATTGTCAGATCTCGGTCTTTAATATCAACTCGCTGCGAAAACTCGACGTGCAAACCTGGCATTCGCTGGTGCATTCGCCTTCGACCGCCATTGCGTGCCGTTCGCTTTCTCGGTACATTCACCGGAAATGAAGATCCAATCGAACCCAGCCCTTCGCGCTTTCCTCGCTTTGCTTTTTCTTGTTTTTGCATTGACCGCCGCTCTTTCTTTCGCGCAGAAATCTGCACCGCCGACCGGAACCGCTGACACGATCCTCACGAACGGCCGCGTGTACACCTCGAATCCTCTCGCTCCCTGGGCCGAAGCCGTCGCTATCCGCGGCGAACAAATCATCGCGGTTGGCTCGTCGAAGGAAATCAACCGGTACAAAACGCCTCGCACGAAAGTCATCGATCTTGGCGGGCGCATGGCTATGCCCGGCATCATCGACACGCATACGCATTTTCTCGAGGGTTCGCAGTTACTCGCAGGCGTTTCCATCGCCGGGCTCGACAGCGTCGCCGCCGTGCAGAAAAAACTCGCCGAATACGGGAACGCGCACCCAGGCAGCGGATTAATTTTCGGCGGCGTGTGGGATTATGGCAGCTTCTGGCCCGGAGGCCTGCCGACGAAGGAAATCCTCGATCCAATTTTTCCGCATAGGCCTGTCGTGCTGCTTTCCTCCGATGGGCACAGTGTGTGGGCGAACTCCGCCGCGCTCGCCGGCGCTCACATTACGCGCGACACACCGGGTCCGAACACGCCCGAGCTGCACGGCATTATCGTCCGCGACCGCACTACTGGAGAGCCGACCGGCGTCCTCGAAGAAGGCGCGCAATACTTAGTCAACGTACTGCCGCCTCATCCCCAACAGCTGCAGGAAATTCGCGATGGCGAAACCGCCGCGAACGAGCTCGGCATCACCGGCGTGGTGAACGCTACCGGCGACCTGAACGAACTCGGCTTGTATTCGGAACTACGCGACAACGGCCAGCTCACGCTCCGCGTGACGACGGCCATGTCCGACGGCGTGGGCACCAAGCACACGATTTCTGCCGAGGAGTTGGTTCGCCTGCAAAACGCACGAGCCCGGTTCAAAGGTGATTGGGTGCGTCTCGGCCCGGTGAAATTCTTTTCCGATGGTGTCGTCGAGACCCACACCGCCGCTCTGCTCGAGCCCTATGCCAACGCGAAAACTCCCGGCGAAAAAGGCTCGCTGCTCTACACGCCCGATGAATTGAATCGCGACGTCCTCACGCTCGATAAGCACGGCTTCCAGATCATGACCCACTCAATCGGCGACGCCGCCGCTCGCGCGGTGCTCGATGCGTACGCGAATGCCGAAAAAATCGACGGACCTCGCGACCGCCGATGGCGCATCGAGCATCTCGAAGTCATCGCCCCTGCCGACGTCGCGCGCCTCGCACCACTGAAAATCATCGCCGCGCTTCAACCGTGGTGCTGCGCTTCGCTCGACGAGCCTTGGGGTGCCGGGCTCGGCGAAAACCGCATGGCCACTGAAGGGATTCCGTGGCACGACATTGTCGCGACCGGCGCCACGCTCGCCATGGGCAGCGACTGGCCTGTGGAACCGATCAATCCGTTTCCGATTATTCAAACGGGCCTCACCCGCCAATCGCCCGATGGCCAGCCTGCCGGTGGATTCTTTCCGAAGCAAGCTTTGACGCTTGATCAAATGCTCGCCGGCTACACCCGCAACGCCGCCTACGCCGAATTCATGGAAGACCGCGTCGGCTCGATCGAACGAGGAAAACTCGCCGACATCATCGTGCTTTCGCAGGACCTGTATAAGACGCCCCCGACTTCGGTAGGGAAGACAACCGTGCTGCTGACCGTAGTCGGCGGAAAAATCGTGTGGCGCAGCGGAATTTAATCCGAGCACGTCGCGATTATTAACGCTCCGCGTTTGTCGTCGGTCAGTGGTAAAAGATTGGCACGGCTTTTTCGCGTTTCGGCTGCGAATCGCGCAAATCTGGGTGCGCACCATTTCTTTTGGCTTCAACGGAGGAACGACCATGGCGCTGATCTTGCTTGGAATTGTGGTTGTCTTCGGCCTCGCCGTATTCTTCGGTGCGTTCTACACCGTGGATACGCAGCAGGTGGCCATCGTTCAGCGCCTCGGCAAATTCCACACCATCGGCCAGGCCGGCATCAATCTGAAAGTTCCATTCCTCGATCAAGTCGTTCATCGCATGAGCCTTCGTGTGGAACAGCTCATCGCCAAGATCGAAACCAAGACGCAGGACAACGTCTTCGTCACCATTCCGGTCGCCATTCAGTACCGCGTTCTGCCCGAAAAAGTCTACGACGCCTACTATCGCCTCACCGATCCCGAGCGCCAGATCGAATCCTACGTGTACAACGGCATCCTCGGCCACGTTCCCAAAATGAAGCTCGATGATGCGTTTGAAAATCAAGGCACGATCGCGGACGACGTGAAAGGCATCCTCGACACGTCGATGAAGGAATTCGGCTACGAGATCGTAAAGGTTCTGGTCACGGACATCGTTCCCGACGCTCACGTGAAAGAAGCGATGAACGATATCAACGCCGCGCAGCGCGAACGCGAAGCCGCCTCCGCCAAAGCCGATGCAGACAAAATTATTTTGGTGAAAAAGGCCGAAGCGGAATCCGAATCCAAGAAATTGCAGGGCGAAGGTATCGCCAATCAGCGCAAAGCGATCATCGGCGGATTGCAGGAATCGGTGGAGGCGCTGGCGAAGGCGACCCAGGTTGACCCGCGCGAAGTCTTCGCGCTCGTCATGATGACGCAATATTTCGACACGCTGAAAGATATCGCCTCCAACGATCACACCAACACGATTCTTGTGCCGCACACGCCCAATGCTATCTCCGACTACATGGCGCAATTCCGCAATGCTGTCGCGATCGGCGATGTGATGGCGCGCACCCCCGGCACCGGTTCGGATAAGCCAGGCTCAGCCAGCTGACGAAACTCTAGCAGTCGTCGCGACCGCGTCCGCCACGCTGCGCGACATGCATGCAACTTTCGAAGGCAGGTGTCACTCATGATTGGTTCCCGCTTGTTTGCTCGCTTTTCCCGGCTCGCAGTTCGATCGCTCCTCGCCTTCGCGTCGTTCTCCGTACTTGCGTCAGCGGTGTTTGCGTCCGAGCCTAACGACCGCATCATCGATTCGGGATGGAAATTTCGCGTCGTCGCTTCGTCCGGCACAGCCGATCACGCGGGCATTCAGGATTGGCACGCAGCACAAGTACCAGGAGTTGTGCAGACCGACCTGCTGCAGAACAAATTAATTCCCGATCCGTTTTATCAGGACAACGAAGCTCGTCTTCAATGGATCAGCCTGGCCGACTGGGAGTACCAGACAAGCTTCGACGTGGATGCCGCGACGCTCGCTCACGAGCACGTGGATCTGGTGTTTGACGGGCTCGATACGTTTGCCGACGTCTATCTCAACGACAAGCAGGTCCTTGCTGCCGATAACATGTTTCGCCGCTGGCGCGTCGACGCAAAATCTGCGCTGAAAGTCGGCAGCAACACTCTGCGCATCGTGCTTCATTCGCCGATCACAAGAATGCTCCCGTATGTGAAGTCGTTGCCATTTCAGCTCGCCGCACCGAACGACGTCAGCGCGCCCGGCGAGCCGGCCGTTTCGCCGTATATCCGCAAAGCGCCCTATCAATTCGGCTGGGATTGGGGCCCGCGCTACGTCACGCTCGGAATTTGGCAGCCAGTCCATCTGGTCACTTGGGACGCAGCGCGCATCGAAAACTTTCACATCGACCAGCAGAAAATCTCCGCCGACTCCGCGAACCTCGCTGCCAGTCTTTCGATCGATTCCACCAAGACTGGATCGGTCACGGTCACTTTTTCTCATCGCGATCTCGATGGAGGCGCTTCGGTGAACGACGGTTCGCAAACATTTCCGCTCGACGCGGGTAGCAACGCGATTTCGTTTCCGTTCCACATCGCCAAACCGAAGTTGTGGTATCCGGTCGGCTACGGCGCGCAAAGCCGCTACGTATTCTCCGCCGTCGTCCGCGTTGGCAAAGAAACTCTCGCTCACGCCGACGTGAAAACTGGTTTGCGTTCCGTAGAACTACGGCGCGTAGACGACCAGTGGGGTAAAAGCTTTGCGTTTTATGTCAACGGTATCGCGGTCTTTGCCAAGGGCGCGGACGTAATTCCGTTTGACAGTTTTCCGAACCGTGTCACTCCCGCGCAACACCGGCAGATTTTGCAGTCGGCGCGCGACGCCCACATGAACATGGTTCGCGAATGGGGCGGCGGATATTACGAGTCCGACGATTTCTACGACATTTGCGACGAGCTCGGCATTCTCGTATGGCAGGAATTCGCTTTTGGTGGCGCGATGGTTCCTGGCACGGTCGATTGGCAAAATAACGTGCAGCAGGAAGCCGTCGAGCAAATCAAACGTCTTCGAGATCACCCAAGCATCGTTCTCTGGTGCGGCAATAACGAAGTCGAAACCGGCTGGTATCACTGGGGCGACCGGCAAGAATTGCGTAACGCGATCTCACCGATGCAAAGCTTTCGCGTTTGGCAGGACTACATCATTCTGTTCGCGGACATTCTGAAATCGGCCGTGAATACCTATGCCGGCGTCCCTTACTGGCCGAGCTCTCCGAGCGCCAATTTCGAAGAACCGCCTGACAATCAGCACAACGGCGATATGCACTACTGGGCCGTATGGCATCAACAAGCGCCGGCGATGGATTACACCCGGCAGTTTCCGCGATTCATGTCTGAGTTCGGATTTCAGTCTTTCCCGGAAATGCGCACCATTCGCACCTTCGCGGAACCCTCGGACTTCGACATCCATTCCGTCACCATGCAATCCCATCAGAAAAACAATGGTGGCAACGATCGCATTCTCACTTACATGCTACGCGAATATCGCGAGCCGAAAAATTTCGAATCATACGTGTATCTCAGCCAAGTACAGCAGGCTGAAATCATCAAGATCGGCGCCGAGCACCTTCGCCGTCAGCGCCCGCGCGTGATGGGTTCGCTCTACTGGCAGCTCAACGATTGCTGGCCCGTGGCTTCATGGGCCAGCATCGACTACTATGGCCGCTGGAAAGCGCTGCAGTATTACGCCAAGAAATTTTACGACGACGTGATCGTGTCGCCGTTCGCGCACGACGGCAAAATCGATGTGTACGTGGTATCGGACAAGCTCCAGCCGCTCACTGGAACTGTGCACACGCGCTTGCTCGATTTTTCGGGCAAAGTCCTCGCCGAACAGACGAAAGACGTACAAATCGCGCCGCAATCGAGCGCCATCACTCTCACACTCGATCGCAAAGATTTTCTCGGCGCTGCGAATGCCGATCCGGCGAAATCATTCCTGGTGTTCGATTTGGATGTAGCAGGGAAGCGCGTCTCGCGAAACTTGCAGTTCTTCGGCGCGATGCACGACCTCGATTTGCCGGTCGCTCCGAAAATCGATGCCACCATCGCCAAGTCCGCCGACGGCGCGGGTTACACCGTGACGCTGCAATCGCGCGTACTCGCTCGCAGCGCGTACCTTTGTTTCGGCGACAACGACGCCCAATTCTCCGACAACTACATTGATCTTCTTCCGGGCGAACCTGTGACCCTCTCGGTCACTTCACCCGCGTCGCTCGATCAACTGAAATCCTCGATGAAGCTTACTTCACTAACCGAGGCGTACTGACGGGCGGTCGGTAATCGGAACACTAGTTGAATCGCACATACTCAAAATCCAGCGGCTGGCGATTAATCCCGCGGGCTGGCGGCGCGATCCAGTTCGCGAACTTGCCCGGCTCGATAACCCGTCCGGTCATCAGCGATTCGACGAACCGGTGATCTTCCGGGCTCGGCAGCCACTCGTGCTGATGGTTCTCCCACGATTCCTTGCTCAATACTTGCCCTTCGGGTGAGATGTGATGTCCCGCAAAGTTTCCGATCGCGCGATGAAATCCCTTGTGGGGCAAAAGCAGCCGGAAGGGAATCCCCGCCTGTTCGATAATCTTGTTCCAGCGGTTTACGCCAGCCTGAATTTCGGCGATGTAGTCGTCGCGCAACCTCTCGTTCAGTGCCGTCAGCGCCGGCACTTCTCGCGCCACGATCCGCTGTCCGGATACTTCCATCACGGGATAGGTCGCATCGGCCAGCACGTGGTCGTCGTCGATTTTTGTTTCGTCGTACCGGCCTTTCAGCCCGGTCGTGTAATAGCTGGCCGCGTTTGACGAAGCGTCCGACCCGAATAAATCGATCGTCACGCTGTAGTGAAAATTCAAATACCGCTGCATCGTCTCGAGATCGATCACACCCATCGCGCGCGCGCCTTCGGCGCGTTCGATCTTGTGCTCGCGCATCACTTCGCACGTCCGCTGCAGGATGCGGCTCACACCCGTTTCGCCTACAAACATGTGATGAGCTTCTTCGGTGAGCATAAACCGGCAGGTCCGCGCCAGTGGATCGAATCCCGACTCCGCGAGCGCGCTCAATTGAAATTTGCCGTCGCGATCGGTAAAAAACGTGAACATGTAAAACGCCAGCCAGTCCGGCGTTGGCTCGTTGAACGCGCCCAGAATGCGCGGGTTATCCGCGTCGCCCGAACGCCGCTCCAGCAGCGCCTCGGCTTCTTCGCGCCCGTCGCGCCCAAAATACCTGTGCAGCAGGTAAACCATCGCCCACAGATGCCGGCCTTCTTCCACGTTCACTTGAAAAATATTTCGCAGGTCGTACATCGAGGGGCAGCACATTCCCAATAGCCGCTGTTGTTCCACCGACGCGGGCTCGGTGTCTCCCTGCGTCACGATCACCCGTCGCAGCGTCGAACGGTATTCGCCCGGCACTTCCTGCCATGCCGCTTGTCCTTTGTGCGTACCAAAATTCACCAGCCGGTTCGGATCGCGCGGCTGCAAAAAAATTCCCCAGCGATATTCCGGCATGCGCACGTATCCGAACTGAGCCCAACCGTCCGGCTCCACGCTCATCGCCGTCCGCAGATACACCTCCAGCGCGTTGCTGTCGCTCGGACCCATGTCGTACCACCAGTTCATGTAAGCCGGCTGCCAATGCTCCAGTGCGCGCTGCAACACGCGATCGCGCCCCAGGTCCACATTGTTCGGAATTTTTTCTGTGTAATCGATCATGGCGACTCCTTAAAATTGCGTTTGTTCAATAAACAATTCGTCGCGGGCTATACCCGTTCCCAATTGAATTTCACCGGCGCGCCGGTTCCGTACACTTTCAGCGCTCCAGTCTCACCAACAGCATTCGGGCGAACGAAAATCCAGTTCTGCCAGGCCGACAGCCGCGCAAAGATGCGAGTCTCCATCGTCTCCGGCAACCCGAATCGCAGATTGGCCTCGAGTCCCGTGCACGCATCCGGAGAAAGCGCCGTGCGCGATTCGATTGCTTGCCGCACTTCATCGGCCCAATCCAGATCGTCGGGCGCCGCCGTCACCAGTCCCGCTTCCACCGCTTCTGCGACGCTCAGTCTTTTTTCGCTCAGCCCCGCCAACCACTCTGCCTTCTCCGCATCGCCGTACAGCCGAGCGGCGATTCGCGTTAGATGATTCACCATCGGCAACCGGCCGAAATTCATTTCGGACATCATCATCCACGACTTCGCGTCGCCTTCCTGCGTGTCGAGCATGTAGGTTCGGTCCGCCGCCAGCGCCAGCTCCAGCAGCGTTCCGGCGAAGCACGAATCCGGTTCGATCATTGCGAACATCGATCGCGAAGAAACGTCCAGCCGCGCAAACGTCCGCCGCATCATGCCGACCACTTCCCGCACGAACCAGTTATCTTTGTGCTGGACCAGAAACTCGTCCACGCGCAGCACTGCCTCGGCGTCGCCGCTCGTTCTCAGGATCCATAATCCCAGGTCGCGCTCGTCGGTCCGCAATCCGAGAATGGCGTCGTCCAACTCGCGAGCCATCTGCAGGGGCCACCAGCTGGGTCCAGCGGCCGTCACGCTTTCGATTGTCATGTTCGCAACGGAAGCCGCCTCGGGCGCTCGCACAGTCAGTGTTACTGTTCGCGCTTCGCGGTCAAACTTTGCGTCCACATATTTATAGCGACGCCCGTTATCGTCGATAGTTCGTTCAAGCGGCGTGAGCGCTACACCCTTCGCGTCCGTCGGCCGGTCGCTCATTTCCGCAAGCTTCCGCGAACGCTGTTTCACATGCTCAGCGAATTGCTGCGTCTTCACGGCTTCGTCCACCAGCCGCCATTCTTTCGCGCGCTGCCCCTTGATGCCGTCCGGATTGGTGCAAAACACATCGGCGTGATCCCGCCGAACTTTTCGCTTGTCGGTCAATCGAGTCAATCCGCCCGTGCCGGGCAACACGCCCAGCAGCGGCACCTCCGGCAGGCTGACGGCCGACGACCGGTCATCGACCAGCACCAACTCATCGCACGCGAGCGCCAGTTCGTATCCGCCTCCGGCGGTGATCCCGTTCAGCGCCGCCAGAAACTTCAGCCCCGAATGCCGGCTCGAATCCTCGATTCCGTTCCGCGTCTCGTTCGTGAATTTGCAGAAGTTGACTTTCCACGCGTGTGACGAAAGTCCCAGCATGTAAATGTTCGCGCCCGAACAGAAAATCCGACTCTTGCCGCTGGTGATCACCACCGAACGAATCTCCGGATGCTCAAATCGAATTCGCTGCAGCGCGTCGTGCAGTTCAATATCGACTCCTAGATCGTACGAGTTCAGTTTGAGCTTGTACCCCGGACGCAATCCGCCTTCTTCGTTCACATCCATCGTCAACGTCGCCACCGGCGCGTCGTACGCCACTTTCCAATGCTTGTATTTCGAAGGGTCCGTGCGGTAATCCACCGGCTCGACTCGTGCTTGCGGTTCCTGCGTCAGCGCTGCGTCCACAGATTCCTCCTGAAACTCGGCAATTCGAATTGTCGGCTTACGAAATCACCGGCCTGATTGCTTTCTTCAATTTCGAAAAACTTTCCTTCACGGATTCTCCGGACGTATCCAGTTGCAGATCGGCCATCCGGTAAAGCGGCTCCCTCGCTTTCAGGATTCGCCGCAGATCTTCCATCGCTTCGTCGTTTTCCGCCATCGCGCGCAAATCGCCTTGTGCCACCACGCGAGACATATGCTCTTCCGGCTGGGCTTTCACCCACACGGTGAAGCAGCTGGCCAGCAGTCGCTCGTACGTTTCGCTTTCGGAAACCACTCCGCCGCCAACGGAAATGACCGCGCGTCCTTCCGATGCGAGCACTCGCTCCAGCACGCGGCGTTCGAACCTCCGGTAGCCCGCCTGCCCGTATAGCGAAAAAATTTCTTCGAGGACCATTCCGGCGTCCTTCTCAATCTCGCTGTCCAATTCCACGAATCGCGCGCCCAAATCCTGGGCCAGCATCAACCCCAGCGTCGACTTGCCCGCCCCGCGCAATCCAATCAACGCAATTCGCTCCGCGTGCGACCGGCCTTCCGCGAGGAATTCTTGTTCGATCCGCGCAATCGCTTCGCGCCGTCGCTGAAGCGGCAAACGCTCCAGGATCTTTACGATTTCGTGGGCGGAAGCTCTTTCCCTCGCAGCCCGCTCCGCAAACATCTCCTCGAGTCGCACGCCCAGCGCCATCGCAATCCGGCGCAACAGAATTATGGAGATGTTCCCGTCGCCCGCTTCGAGTTGTGCCAGGTGGCGTTCAGACACGTCCGCCTCGCGGGAGAGCATCTTCCGGGTCATGCCGCGGCGGTTTCGTAGCTCTCGCACCTGGCCACCGAGCGCCGCCAAAAATCCGGAATCGCTCGACGGATCGACGCGAACCTCTGCCGGATTTGCAGCCTGCGCGAGATTGAGTTTATCTGTCGCCATGACTTATATGCACTATAGTGCATAACGCACCATAATCAACATGAAAAATGCAGAATAATGCTGAACAATGCTGAACAATGCTGAACATGGGTACCATCTGCGACACCTTCAGCCGCTACAGCCTGTCTCAGTTTTGGCAAACTACAGCAGAATCCCGACATCTTCCCGTTTGCACGGATGATAAAGTTCCGGAATGCGCGTCCGTTGTACCCATTGCAACGCCCAAGTCGAAATTGACGACGCCGAGGCGTCCGGCCGCCGGATGTTTCAAATCCGGTGCTGGATGTGCGCTCAAAGCTCAATTGTTGACCTGATACCTCGCGACACCGGTACCTCTACGATCATCACCGATCCGGTGTCTGACGAAGATCGGCCCGTCGCCGGCACTCGGCTCGATGAATCAAACGGCAATCGCAAGGCGGCGCTCGACTTGCCGGAAGGTAAATCGATCACCGTTTCGGTCACCGACGGATCATCGAAAGGGCTCGAACGCAACCTCACCATGCCGCTCGCGACGATCGGTCGCCTGGGTGGCGGAGCCGACATCGAACTCGACGATCGCCAAGTGTCCCGCCTTCATTGCGCGCTCGAAATTAAGAACGATTCAGTCCTGCTTCGCGACCTTCGCTCCACCAACGGCACATACGTGAGCGATCAACGGGTCCTTTCCGCCAAACTCGAACCGCCCGCCGAGTTCCGCATCGGCTCGACAATATTGAAAGTCACCGTGACGCCTCACGGCGCCTGAGCGATCGAGCCTTCCCCGAGAAACTTTATCTCTCCCGGTTTCCCCGCGCTGCGGTATGCTGTTTTCGCCATCGACAAATCTAAAGCTGGTTCCGCGCGCAGTCGTTTCGACCTACATGTCCCTGCGCTGTGAGCCGGTGGTCAACCTGCTTGGGGGAGAGCTTGGTTCGTGAAAAGCGTGATCAAGAACTCGGAATGGACCGCGACATCAGCCGTCGCGATTTTCTCAATGGATTCAGCATCGCAGTTGGTGGAAGCCTCGCACTCAGCAATTCTCACTGGACGGCTACCTTAGGTCTTCAAGGGCCGCCGCAAAATCCCGAAAAATCTGCCGAATATTATCCGCCCACGCTCACCGGCTTGCGCGGCACGACCAATGCGGTGATGGAAGTAGGCCACGCCCTGCGCGATGGCAACGAGTGGCAGAATCCCACTGTTGACCCGGATCGCTTTGACCTGATCGTTGTGGGCGGAGGCATCAGCGGCCTTTCTGCCGCTCATTTTTACCGCAAGTCGCACGGACCCAACGCAAGAATCCTGATTCTCGAAAATCACGACGATTTCGGCGGTCACGCGCGCCGCAACGAATATCACACTGAAAAGCGGATGATCCTGGGCTACGGGGGCACACAGTCCATTGCCGGGCCCAAGCTGTATAGCAAGGAATCGAAAGCGCTGCTGGCCGATCTCGGAATCGAAACCCAGCGTTTCTACAAATACTTCGATCGCAGCTTCAACAAAACGAACGGCCTTTCTCGCGCCGTATTTTTCGACAAGAAAACTTTCGGAGTCGACAAAGTCGTGGCCGGTCCCGGCGAGCCTTCCTGGTCTGAATTCCTGGCCAAGACGCCGCTCTCCGAAGTTGCTCAAAAAGATATCGCGCGTTTGTTCGGCGCCAAGGTCGATTACCTTCCCGGTATGTCGTCCTGGGAAAAGAAAGTTCTGCTCGCCCGCACCAGCTACAAGGACTACCTGCTGAAATACGTGAAGCTCGATCCCAGTGCGATTCCGTTTTTTGCTACGAACACCTACGGTCTCTATGGCGTCGGCATCGACGCTGTGCCGGCTGGAGATCTCGCCTTTCTAGACTTTCCCGGCTTCGAAGGAATGGATCTTTCCGGCAAGCCCGGCCCCGGCCTGGGCGTTGAAGTGACGAAAGAGGAGCCCGAAGTGGACGGCGAATCATCCGACGAGCCCGGCGAGCCGTACATTTTCCACTTTCCCGACGGCAACGCTTCCATCGCGCGCCTGCTGGTTCGCTCGCTGATTCCCGCGACGGCTCCCGGCAACACCATGGAAGATATCGTCACCGCTAAACTCGACTACAGCAAACTCGATGACGCTGCATCGCCGGTTCGTTTGCGACTCAATAGCACGGCGATTCACGCCGTCAACGTCGGCGATCCAGCGAATGCAACAGGCGTGGAAGTCACCTACGTAATTAACGGAAAGCCGCGCATCGTGCGCGGCGGGACCTGCATTCTCGCCGGATGGAACATGGTGATTCCGCACATGTGTCCGGAATTGCCCGAAAAGCAAAAAGAAGCTTTGGCGTATGGTGTGAAAGTTCCGATCGTCTATACCAACGTGCTCATTCGGAACTGGCAGGCGTTCAAAAAACTCGGGGTCAGCGGGTTTCGTTGTCCGGGCAGCTATTTTGAAACGGTCACCATGGATTTTCCGGTCAGCATGGGCGATTACAAATTCACAAGCGATCCCAGTGAGCCGTGTGTGCTGCATCTGGAAAAAGTACCGTGCAAACCGGGTCTGCCCGCTCGCCAGCAGCAAATGGCCGGCCGCGTTGAACTTCTTGGCACCACCTTCGAATCGTTCGAGCGGAATATCCGACAGCAGCTCGACGCGATGCTCGGGCCCGCCGGCTTCAACGCAGCCGACGACATCCTCGCCATCACCGTCAACCGCTGGCCGCACGGTTATGCCTACGAGTACAATTCGCTCTACGATCCGGATTGGCCGGAGGATCAACAACCCTGCGTGATTGGTCGCCAGCCGTTTGGTCGAATTTCGATCGCGAACTCTGACGCGGAAGCGCTTGCCTACACCAACGCCGCAATCGATCAGGCCTTCCGTGCGGTCACGGAAATTTCGCGTTTCAAACCGGACGCCGCCACGTAAAATGACTTCGGCGCGATAGGATCAACGGCGCGTTTGCCGATAAACGTTGAACCAACACGACCCAATGCGCCTGCTCGATCCCCTTTTCACCACCGGAAAGATGCGCGAGGTTTTTTCGGATCGCACCACTCTGCAGTGCGTGCTTTCTTTCGAAGCGGCCCTTGCGAAAGCTTTGGTGGAAACGCACAGCGCGCCTGCCGCCATCCTGGTTCCCATTCAGCAAACTTGCAAAGCGGGGCTGTACTCTGCCGAGGCGATCGCGAACGAAGCTGCCTGGGCCGGAAATCTCGCCATTCCTCTGGTGAAGCTTCTGACCGCCGCGGTCGAAAAATCTGACAAAACCGCCGCGGCATTCGTTCACTTCGGCGCGACCAGCCAGGATGCGATCGACACGGGGGCTGTGCTGCAAATCCGTGAGGGTCTGGCGCTCATCGACGCCGTACTCGCAAGAATCGGCGATCGCTTGGTGAGACTCGCCGAAGAAAATCAATCCACAGTTATGCCCGGCCGCACCTGGATGCAGCAGGCGAGCCCCATCACGCTCGGTTTAAAGCTGGCCGGTTGGCTCGACGCAATTTCTCGCCATCGCGTGCGCATTGCCGAAGCGAACGCGCAAGTCTCATTCCTTCAATTTGGAGGCGCCGTCGGCACGCTCGCAACGCTGGGCGCGTCCGGTCCGTTCGTCGCCCTCGCTCTCGCTCGCGAACTCCGCCTCGCGTTGCCGTCCGCTCCGTGGTACGCGCATCGGGATCGCATCGCGCATGTTGCGACCACACTCGGATTGCTCGTCGGCACGCTCGGAAAAGTCGCGCGCGATATTGCGCTACTTTCTCAATCCGAAATCGCCGAAGTCTCCGAGCCGAGCGCTCCGGGTCGCGGCGGTTCTTCCGCGATGCCGCACAAACGCAATCCCGTCGGAGCAGCTGTGATTTTGTCGGCTGCTATTCGCGTTCCGCCGCTGGTTTCGACCATGCTCGCTGCGATGGTGCAGGAAAACGAACGTGGACTCGGAGGGTGGCACGCCGAGTGGGAGACGCTGCCGGAGATTTTTCTTCTTGCCGATGGCGCCGCAAATCAACTAGCCGCAATCCTCAACGGTCTGCAAATCGATCGCGATGCGATGGCGCGCAACCTGACCGCGTCGCACGGCCTCGCACTCTCAGAAGCCGTCGCCGCCGCGCTCACGAAATCGATCGGCAGGGAAGCCGCTCACAAATCCGTCGCTGACGCGGCTCGCTTGGCCTCCGAATCAAAACTTCCATTGCGCGAAGCACTCCTGAAGGATCCTGCTGTTGCCGATCATCTCTCCGCCGTCGAAATTGACGAGCTGCTCGATCCCAAAAATAATCTCGGTTCCGCCGAAGCGATGACGACGCAAATCATCTCCGATTACAAAAACAGAAAGTTCTGACGCCCATGCCATTTCTCGACGCTAACGGCACAACCATTCACTACGTTCTCGATGGTCCGGAATCCGCACCCGTCATCGCGTTTTCAAACGGCCTCGGCACCACCACCGCGCTTTGGGACGCCCAGGTTGCTGCGCTCGCCGCGAAGTTTCGCATCCTTCGGCACGACACGCGCGGCCACGGCAAATCGCAAACCACGCCCGGTCCGTACACAATCGAGATGTTGGGTCGCGACGTCGTCGCCATCCTCGACGCGCTGAAGTTTCCCCGCGTCCATTTTTGCGGCCTGTCAATGGGCGGCCTGATCGGCCAGTGGTTCGCGATCAATCAGCCCGATCGCCTCCTCTCCGTCACGATTTGCGATACCGCTGCACGAATCGGCGCCGCCGAGATGTGGAACCCGCGCATCGCCAAAGTGGAAGCTGAAGGGCTCGCCGCAATCGTGGACGCCGTCTCGTCGCGCTGGCTGACCGAGCCGTTCGCCCAGAAGTTTCCGCAAACGGTCCAATCCGTCCGCGCCATGTTCCTGGGAAATTCGGCCGAGGGTTACGCTGCCTGTTGTGGCGCGATTCGCGATGCCGACTTCTCAAACGCTTCTTCCAGCGAGGGCCCGCCGATGCTAGTCATCACCGGCGCACAGGATTTGGTGACCACGCCGGCCGACGCCAAGTTCCTGGTCGGAAAATATCCCGGCGCGAAATATGCGGAGCTCAACGGCGGCCATCTCTCAAACGTCGAAGACGCCGCAGGATTTTCTCGCGCGCTGGACGGATTCATTTCTCAGCTGGAGGCTTAACCGATGAACGACAGCGACCGTCACTCCGCAGGAATGAAAATTCGCCGCTCGGTTCTCGGCGACGCTCATGTCGAGAAAGCCGAATCGCGCAAAGACGCTTTCACCGCGCCGTTTCAGGATTTGATCACGCGTTACGCATGGGGCGAAATCTGGTCGCGGCCCGGTCTGTCGCTTCACAATCGCAGTTTGATCGTTCTCGCAACAATGGTCGCGCTCAACCGCAACGACGAATTTCGCATGCACGTTCGCGCCGCGCTGAATAACAGAGTCACCCGCGACGAGATTCAGGAAGTCCTTCTTCTGTCCGCTATCTACTGCGGCGTGCCGGCGGCCAATGCGGCCTTTCACATCGCCCAGGAAGTGTTTGCGGAAATCGACGCATCCAAATAACCTGATTGCACGCCGGAATAATTCTCAGGAGAAATAAGAATGGCCATCGAAAAAGTCGGAGTCGTCGGTTGCGGTTTGATGGGTTCGGGAATCGCGCAAGTCGCCGCGCAGTCGGGTTGCCACGTCGTCGTCCGCGAGATTTCGCAGCAAGCGCTCGACAAGGGGCTGCAATCGATCGATAAGAATCTGCAGCGCATGGTCGATAAGGGCACTCTGACTGCCGCCGATCGCGATCAGGCCCGCGGGCGCCTGAAGGGAACTACCGAACTCGGCGACCTGCAGGGCTCGCAGCTGATCGTCGAGGCCATCATCGAGCAACTCCCCGCAAAAAAGGATCTGTGGAACGCGCTCGACAAGATTTGCCCGAAGGAAACGATATTCGCTAGCAACACTTCGTCGCTATCCATTACCGAAATGGCCACTTTCACTCAGCGTCCGGATCGCTTCCTGGGGCTTCACTTCTTCAATCCTGTTCCGATCATGAAACTGGTCGAAGTGATTCGCACGATTGCCACCGATCCGAAGGCCGAAGAATCCGTCGTCGCGCTCACCCATCGTTTCGGAAAAACTCCGGTGCGCACCACCGACCGCACCGGATTCATTGTGAACCGCCTGCTCGTTCCGTATTTGCTCGACGCCGTGCGAGCGCTCGAGGAAGGCGTCGGCTCCATCGAAGACATCGACAACTCGATGAAACTCGGCTGCGGCCATCCGATGGGTCCGCTCACGCTGCTCGATTTTGTCGGCAACGACACGACCTACTACATCGCTAACATCATGTTTGACGAGTTCAAGGAACGTCGCTTCGCGCCTCCTCCACTGCTGAAGCGTATGGTGCTGATGGGTTGGAACGGTAGGAAAGCAGGGAAGGGTTTTTACGATTACGCGGACCCGGCGAAGCCAAAACCGATTTCGCGCGTTTAACCAGCAGAAAAGCGTCAATCGTTCTTCGTGCAAAAAAGAAGGCGACTCAACGTTCGAGTCGCCTTCTCAGTGATTGAAAATCATCACAAGCAGCAGCTCCAGCCAGCCGCGCTATTTCCCATTCGTCAGCCGGGCCACCACGTTTTCCGGTATCTTGCGGCCTCGAATCTTTCCCGGATTCGACGCGTCCTTCTCCACCCACACGCGCGTCTCCAGCCCGTCCACGGCCAGCGCAGAGCCCTTGAAAAATTGGTGTTTCAGCACAAAACTGCTGTTTCGAAATTCCGTCACGCTCGTTTCCGCTCGCAGCTCATCTCCGTACGTGGACGGCACGATGAATTTCACGCGCACGTCTACCAGCGGCACGCCCACGATCCCCTGCGACCGGAATAATCCCTGAATCGGCATCCCCACATTCGCAAATAGCGCGCTGGTGCAATCGTCAAACCACGCCAGATAGTTCGGGTAGAAAACAATTCCAGCCGCGTCGCAGTGTCCCCACTCGACCAGCAGTTTCTTTTCGCTCACAAACATTCGCTGCGCTCCTCGATTCGTCCCACCTCACGCATCCTAGCACTCGCGCACGGGCCATCCAATCGTTCGCAATTATAAAAGTTCGTGCGCTCTGGTATCGTTAATTCCGCTGGCCGCTCGCCGGCGAAAAGTTGCTATGCCCACCTCAACGCGAACCCAAATCGGAATCATCGGCGCCGGACCCGCCGGACTTTTCCTCTCGCACTTGCTCGACCGCGAAGGCATCGACTCCATCGTCATCGAAAATCGAAGCCGAACGTATGTGGAGGAGCGCGTCCGCGCCGGACTGCTCGAGCAAAACACCGTGGACCTGATGCACGCGCTCGGTCTCGGCGCGCGGCTGAAGAAAGAAGGACTCACGCATCACGGCGTGAATCTCCGCTTTGACGGAGGCACACACAGAATCGACTTCAACGAACTGGCCGGCGGCAAAGGCGTCACCATCTACGCGCAGCACGAAGTGGTGAAAGATCTCACCGCTGCGCGACTGGCAAAGGGTGCGCCGATTCATTTCGAAGTGTCGAACACCTCGATCTACGATTTCGACCGAGCCGCGGCTTCCTCAAATCCGAAAATTGAGTTCGAGTCGAATGGTGCCAGACAGACCGTGGCTTGCGATTTCATCGCCGGATGCGACGGATTTCACGGCATTGCTCGTCCCGCCATTCCGTCTCACGCCCTCCAAATCTACGATCGCGAATATCCGTTTGGTTGGCTCGGCATTTTGGCTGAAGCTCCACCATCGTCGGATGAACTCATCTACGCGTACCACGATCGCGGCTTCGCGCTGCTCAGCATGCGTTCGCCGCAGGTCAGCCGGCTCTACATCCAGTGCAAACCCGATGAAGACATCTCGGTGTGGTCCGACGCCAGAATCTGGGACGAACTTCAAATTCGCCTCGCCGCCGGCAACTGGAAACTCACCGAAGGCCGCATCCTGCAAAAAGGCGTTACGGGAATGCGCAGCTTCGTCGTCGAGCCGATGCAGCACGGCAACCTCTTCCTCGCTGGAGACGCCGCCCACATCGTTCCGCCGACGGGCGCCAAGGGTTTGAACCTGGCCGTTTCCGACGTTCAGGTCCTTGCCCGCGCGCTCGCCCATTTTTACAAGACCGGCAGCCGAGACCTTCTCGATTCGTACTCCCAGACCTGTCTGCGCCGCGTCTGGAAAGTGCAGCGCTTCTCCTGGTGGATGACTTCGATGCTCCACCGGTTCGACTCCGCCACGCCATTCGACCACCGACGGCAGCTGGCCGAGCTCGACTACGTGACATCATCGCGCGCCGCGTCCCAAACCCTCGCCGAAAACTACGTGGGCCTGGCGCTGGAACTGTAGCGAGTAAGCTACCTTCTAAATCATTGTAAATAAGCCGCTTACGAATAACTTTCGTACTACTGCGCGCGCATCCAGAAGTACCAGCCGAACCACCCACCTGTCCCATTTGCCAGTCCGTACCTGCCCGGTAGTCTAGCCACGTCGCAAATGGGTCCGCCGCATAGCTTCACCGCGCGGCGCCACGGACCAAACTGGGGGATTCACGATGGTTTTTGAGGGCGCAAAGAAATCCGCTAAGTTCCTGCTGGCGCTGGCATCGGTTGCTGTCTTCGCGCCGCTGGCACAATCACAACAATTTCTGCCGCTGCCTTTGCCGCGCATGGAAGCCGGTGAAAGCCCGATCGCCTACATGCGGCCGCATTACCTGCTCCGCCAGACTTCCAACGCCAGCCTGAGCGCGCCGCCGACTTCCGCCTTTGCGCCCAGCGACATTCGTCACGCCTATGGATTCGACCTCGTCAACAATCAGGGCGCCGGCCAGACCATCGCAATTGTGGACGCGTACGACGACGCCAACATCGAAGCGGACCTCGGCGTTTTCAGCAAGCAATACGACCTGCCGTCTTGCACCACCGCCAACGGTTGCTTCTTGAAGGTCTTCGCCACTGGCTCGCGCCCGGCTGCCAATTCCAACTGGTCGGTTGAGATTGCTCTCGACGTTGAATGGGCCCACGCCATTGCGCCGCAAGCCAAAATCGTTCTCGTCGAAGCGAAGTCTTATGCGCTGTCCGATCTGCTTACCGGAGTGGACGTCGCCGTCAGCCACGGCGCTTCTGCGGTATCCATGAGCTGGACGACCGCCGAATTTTCGAGCGAGCGCAACTTCGACAATCACTTCGTCTCCAACGGCGTCACGTTTCTTGCCGCTTCCGGCGACGCAGGCAACGGCGTCAACTATCCCGCCGCTTCGCCGGACGTGATCGCCGTCGGCGGCACGTCGCTTACGCTCGACGCCAACAAAAACTATCTTTCGGAAACGGCTTGGAGTGGTAGCGGCGGCGGCCTGAGCGCCTACGAACACGAAGCCGTCTACCAGGAAAACCTGCCGATCCCGGACGATTCTCGCGGCGCCCGCGGCGTTCCTGATGTTTCCTTCAACGCGAACCCCGGCACCGGCTACGCCATCTACGATTCGATCGCCGTCAGTGGCGCAACCGGCTGGTTTCAGGTGGGCGGCACCAGCGCAGCCACTCCGCAGTGGGCGGCTGCAATGGTCATCGCGAACTCGATTCGTGTGGCATCACGCAAGACGAACCTTGGTTCTGTGAACCTGGCCCTATATTCGGCCAATACATCCGCCGCTGTTGCTTCCGACCGCGCCATTCACGCCAGCGCTGCCAGCCTGGTTGCTCGCGCGGCAGGATTCGGTACCGGATACTTCTACCCCGTCACCTCGGGAACCAACGGCAGCTGCGGCACGGTTTGCGAAGCCCTTGTTGGCTACGACTTTGTCACCGGTCTCGGCACTCCGCGCGCCGGCGTCATCATCCCCGCACTTGCAGCACGCCCGTAATTGTTCGAGCGCCCAGCCCGAACGAGCGACGACGGAGCCCGCCAGCTCCGTCGTCGCATCCCCCTTCTAGCCCCTTCCATCTTGGGAAACAGCCGGTTTCGTCGTTTCTTCGAAGCCGATTCGATGGTGTATAGTTTTTTTAGGGCGCGGCAATCCAGAAACAGGCTGTTTTGCTCTCGAATTTCCCATGCCACGCTACAGGCCTATCTAAAATGAAACCCTATTTGCAGGTCATGAAGTTTGGAGGCACATCCGTCGGCGACGCCAAGTGTATCGCCAGCGTTGCCGAAATTGTCGCTCGCGCCGCCCGCGAAGCCTCGGTCGTCGTCGTCGTTTCAGCCATGAGCGGCGTTACCAACACGCTCATCGAAGCCGCCACGCGCTCAGAGTTAGGCGACCGTGAACACGCCTCCGCGCTGCTCGAAAAACTGCGCAAGCAGCACGAAACCGCCATCGCCGAGCTGATCAAAGATCCCGCGACGCGGGAAAAACTTGCCGCGCGACTCAATGAAATTCTCGGCGACGCGAAACGCCTTTGCGAAGGCACCGTTTTACTGCGCCAGCTTACTCCTCGCACCATGGACACAATCTCTAGCCTCGGCGAGCGCCTTTCCGCTCCTCTCGTCGCCGGTGCGCTCAACGAACGCGGCGTCCGCAGCGACGCGATCGAAGCCACCGAACTGATCGTCACCGACTCGAATCACGGCGGCGCCGAACCGCTCGCTGCGAAAACGCGCGACCGTTGCGAAGCTCGTCTTCGCCCCGTCATTCAGCAGGGAATCGTTCCCGTCGTCACCGGATTTATCGGCGCCACTACCGAAGGCATCCTTACCACACTCGGTCGCGGTGGTTCCGATTACTCGGGTACGATCCTCGGCGCTGCCATAGGAGCCAACGAAGTCATCATTTGGACCGACGTGAACGGCGTGCTTACCGCCGATCCGCGTCTGGTGCCGCAAGCCCAAACGATTCCTGAAATTTCCTATCGCGAAGCGGCTGAGCTCGCCTATTTCGGCGCAAAGGTTCTACACCCCAAAACGCTGCGCGCCGTCGCCGATGCCGGCATTCCGGTCTGGATCCGGAATACCTTTCAGCCGAGTCACCCTGGAACAAAAATCACTCCGCAGGTGCAGGAAGGCCCGCGCGGAGTAAAAGCGCTGACCGCCATTTCCGACGCTTCGCTGATTTCCGTCGGTGGCCCCGGCATCATCGGAGTTCCCGACGTCGTTGGCCGTACGTTTTCTACCACTGCCGCTGCGCGCGTCAACGTGCTGCTGATTTCTCAGTCGTCGTCGCAGAACGACATCTGTTTCGTCGTCCCCGCGGCCGACGGCAAGCGAACCGTCGAAGCGCTCCGCCAACAATTTGCGCAGGATCTGGCGCACCAAACCGTCGAACACATCACTCTCGACGCCAACATTTCTATCGTTGCTGTCGTCGGCGAAAACATGCGCGGTACCGTCGGCCTCGCTGGTCGCACCTTTATCGCGCTCGGCCGCGAAAACGTGAACCTGATCGCAATCGCGCAGGGCTCGTCGGAAACAAACATCTCCTTCGTCGTTTCGGCTAGCGATATGAAGAAAGCGTTGCTGGCGGTGCACAAGGAATGGGAACTCGAAGCTCCGATTGAATCGAGTGCTCCTAGTCCGCGCCAATCCACTCCGGTGGTGCGCTAGCGGCGATGACTTCCGTAGACGCAAAGTCGGCTCTGCAGATCGGCCAAAAAGCGGTGCAGCGCTGCATCTCTGCCGGATGTGAAGCTGCGTTCGGCCTGACCGAACGAATCTACGTCTGCTCTCGTTGCGGGGGTCCGCTGGAAATTGAAATCGATCTGAAAAATGCGGAGTCGATCGGCGATCCCAAAACTCTTCCCGCGCGTTGGCGTGAACGCTTGCTGTCCTCTGAACCGCGCGATAAAAGCGGCGTGTGGCGCCATCGCGAGCTCTTGCCGTTCGACGACAACGCGCCGATCGTCACTCTTTTCGAAGGCAACACTCCGCTGTATGACGCGCCTCGCAGCGCCGATTATGGCGGCCTCGCCGCTCTTCGTGTGAAGCATCAGGGATGCAATCCCACAGCATCGTTTAAAGACACCGGCATGACCGCCGCCGTCACGCAGGCGGTTCTTCTCGGTGCGAAAACTGTCGTCTGCGCCAGCACCGGAAATACCGCGGCCAGCCTTGCTGCGTATTCCGCGCGCGCGGGATTGCAGTGCGCCATCCTGCTTCCGTATGGGCAGGTCAGCGCTGCGAAGCTCGCCCAAAGCATGGATTACGGCGCGGCGATCTGCGAGATCGATGGAAACTTCGACGATTGCATGCGCATGATTCAGGAATTATCGGACGAGCCTTCGATCTACGTCGCCAACTCCATCAATCCGTTTCGCATGGAAGGCCAAAAAACCGTCGCGTTTGAAATTCTCGAACAAAATAATTGGCGCGTTCCTCATCACGTTGTGGTTCCGGGAGGAAACCTCGGCAACAGCTCGGCTCTCGGCAAAGGATTCGGCGAAATGCTCCAGCTTGGTTTGATCGACCGCCTGCCCAAGATCAGCGTCGTGCAAGCTGAAGGCGCCGCTCCGCTCGCGCATTTATTCGCGCAATGGCAGCTATGCGAAAAATCCTCCGGCATTCCGGACACGATCCAGTTTGTCGATCATCCGAACACGCTCGCCACCGCCATTAAAATCGGCTCACCCGTCTCCTGGAAAAAAGCGATCCGCGCGGTGATCGAATCGCACGGTCAAGTCATCAGCGTCACCGAGCAGGAAATTGCGGAGGCCAAAGCCGTCATCGGCCGTGACGGAATCGGCTGCGAACCTGCATCCGCCGCGACGCTGGCCGGCATCCGTAAGCTGGTCGCCGCCGGAAAAATTCAGAAAAACGAATCCGTCGTCGCGGTCCTTACCGGTCACGTGCTGAAAGATCCCGATTACGTCAGCCACTATCACCGGGGAACGCTCGCGATCGAATCACACCAGCCCGGAAAGCCGGACGAGCGACGCGCGATCCACGGAAGATTTGCAAATGCACCGGTTCGAGTCGCGGCCAACAAGCGCGCGATTTTGGAAAATCTGGAAAAACGTCACTAACACTTTCGGTACGCCCGCGCCGGCGTTGGTAACGACGCCGTCGCACAAAGGAACGCAGGCAACGCCATGTTAGCTCCGCACCGGTCATCGTTCGAAGTTCGAGTTCCCGCATCGGCGGCGAATCTCGGCGCCGGATTTGACTGCTTCGGTTTGGCGCTCGATCTGCACCTTACCGTCCGAGCCACAGTTCACGCCGATCCTGCGTCGCCCACGTCGGTGCGCACTCGCGGAGTTGCCGGCAGTTCCGACCTGCCGACGTCGCCGCAGCAGAATCTGATCCTTCGCGCCATGCAACACGCCGCCTCGCGGCTCAACGTGCAGCTTCCGCCTGTCCGCCTCGCCGTGCAAAACGACATTCCGATCTCGAGCGGACTCGGCAGCAGCGCCGCCGCGATCGTCGCCGGCATCTCGTTGGCGTTCGCCATCTCGGGCACAAAATTCTCCGAAGATTTTGCGCTGCGCTGTGCTTCAGAAATCGAGCATCACACCGACAATATCGCCGCGGCGCTTCTTGGCGGATTCGTTATTTCCTTCATGCGAGACGACGGTCACATCGTCGCTCTTCGCAGCGGCTGGCCGAAAGATATTCAAATCGTCGCCGTCACTCCGAAAATGGCGCTCGATACCAAAGTTTCGCGTTCCGTGCTTCCCGCAAACGTCCCGTATGCCGACGCCATTCACAACGTCCAACGCGCCGCGCTATTTCTCGCCGCTCTCGGTTCAGGTCAATACGATTTGATCGGAGACGCGATGCAGGATCGCCTGCATCAGCCCTATCGCCAATCGTTGATTCCAGGTCTCGCCGAAGTCCTTCAGATCCCGCGCGTGCCCGGATTGATTGGCGTAGCTCTCAGTGGTTCCGGCCCCAGCGTCATCGCCTTTGCCACTCACAACCTCGATCCGATCTCCGCGAGCATCAGCGATCGCTTCCGCGCCGCCGGACTCGAAGCTTCCGTTCGAAAACTGCAAGCCGCAGAAGAGGGAATTGTGATACACGAAAAGCGGCTGACGACCTGCTAGGCCGCACAGGCGCACCAACGCACCCCACAAATTTCAATTCGGACAGAAAAAACAGGCAGGAAATATCAGGTAAGCCGTCGAATTAGTTCGACGTGCAAACTCTACGTCGCAGAAACAAAACTCCACACAATCCTAGAAACAGCAAAATCACACCACTCGGTTCTGGCGCGGAAATCGGCGGCGTTCCAGGTGTTCCTGGCGTTCCGGGTGTACCCGGGGTCCCAGGTGTTCCTGGAGTGCCCGGCGTTCCGGGCGTCCCAGGGGTCCCCGGCGTACCCGGAGTTCCTGTTCCCGGGGTTCCCGGTCCCGTCGAAAAAGTCGTGCCTCCGCCCGGCGGAAACCAAAAACCAGGCGGAATGAAAACCGTTCCTGCCGGCGGTACACTCGGCGGAATCAAAACCGCGCTCGTCGGAGTTTGAACCAGCGGCACGTCCATCGGTGTCGCTGTCGCGTCCATCGGACCATCGGCTGCCGGCAATTCCATCGCTTCCGGCGCAACATCCGCAGGGGCGCCAGCCACTGCCGCCGGAGCAGCGGGCACTGCCGACACGCGATTCCCGCATCGCGTCCGGGCCATTTCCTGCCCGTCGGTAATCACGCGCTCGCCTGGGGCAAGCAGCGTCGGCCGCTTCGACCAATAAATCTGGTTTCCCATCCGGTACGACACATACATCAGCTGGGCTTTTGTCAGCCGTTCGACCCGCGCATTCGCCAATCGAAAACCGGCGTAGTGCTCTCGCACCACCGAATCGTTTGCCACAGCCGCGCGCAGTTCCGCGCCGCTCGCCACTCCGCCCGGGATCACTGAATACGGGTAGAGGTTCCGCGGCTGCGCTTCCGGCTCGGCGGCTGCTTCCGGAGCGAAACTCGGAACAGTCAGGAGCTCAGCCTCAGGATTCACCAATGACGTGCGGATCGAGGGCGCCACATTTCCCCAAATACCCGGGCACACCCCGACAACCGAAGTGATGCTTCCCAACGTGAGCACTGCTAGCGCGGCGAATCGGCGGAGGTCGATTTCCTTCAGCAGCCTTACCCCAATTGTAAGGGCCTTACTCATACACTCTCTTCCGGCAATCCCCATTGCCGGGTACAACTTTCCCCCGGTACGTACGCAATCGCCGCACCAATGTGGAACTGCCGGCGAATCGCGCTAAATCGTTTCATCTCGCCGTAAGTGCAATAGAAACAATGGTTCCAATTTGTGAGTACTTTAGTACCGGCTCAAATGGTCCGAATATAAAGCGAACTTGGGAACAACTTTTCCATTCCCTGGATGCGTCGGACAAAATTATTTCTCTATTTCAACGCGGGAATGAACAGTTGGTGACGGCTCTAGAACTCAAACGGGGAGCTCACGGGCGGCGGACAGGTTCGCGTATCCGCGGCCAACTAGACGTGCGGCGCACCCTGACGCGCTGGCGGGGCCATGAATTCCGGCCCCACCGCATCGGCTACGTTGGCGCGCACGATCTGGCAGACTGCTTTCCGCGCGTCCGCGTCAATCGTCCACCCCTCCAAATTCTCAATCGGTTCGAGCTGGTCGGGCTGTCGCGCGCCCCACAGAGCCACGTCCACTCCCGGCTGGTCCAGTGCCCATCGCACCGCCAGTTCGATCACTCGTTTCCCATAGTTTGCCCGAGCGAATTCGTCGAGCTGCGCCACCGCGTGCAGATACTGCGCGTAGCGCGGTGGCTGGAACTTCGGGTCCACCCCCCGAACGTCGTCACCGGTGAATTGCGAGTCCAGCTTCAACTTTCCGCTCAGCAAACCTCTGCACAACGGACCGTACACCAGTGTGGTGATACTGTTTTCGCGCACGTACGGCAGCACGTCGCGGTCGATTTGTCTCTCAAACAAATTGTAGGGCGCCTGCTCGGTCGCCAGGTTCGCTGCCGTCCGGAACCGGTCCATCTGCGCCGGCGAAAAATTGCTCACGCCGATCGCTCGAACTTTCCCTTGCTTCACCAGTTCGTTCATCGCGGCGGCCGTTTCTTCGATCGGCACCAGCGGATCGGGCCAGTGCACTTGATACAAATCGATGTACGTCGTCTGCAAGCGCTTCAGCGAATGCTCCACTTCCCGCAAGATTCGCTCGCGCGAAGCGTTCCGCGAAACCGCTCCGTTTCGCCACTCGACTCCGGTTTTCGTCGCGATGATCACGCGACCGCGCGCGCCAGCTTCGGCCAGAGCTTTTCCGACGATTTCTTCCGCTCGCCCGAACCCGTACACCGGAGCCGTATCAATCAGCGTGATGCCTTTGTCAATCGCCGCGCGAACCGTCCTCACACTCTCGCGCTCATCCGATCCGCCCCACATCCATCCGCCGATCGCCCACGTGCCCAGGCCAACGCGCGAAGCCTTCGTCGAAATGCCGTTGATCGAGCGGTATTCCATCGGGTTTCCGCGCGCAGAAGTGCACTCGCATCGCCAATCGACGGCGCGCACTTAATTCCGTAGAGTTGTCGTTTGATTTGAATGAGATGCGAGGCGATCGCAGATTTACGCCGCGCCGTAAGCGAACCGAATCACGGCGCGACGAGGGTCAGCGTTCCGTCGAATGACGAATGGCCGTCACTTCCACGGCCGCGAAATTCCCAGCTTGTTCATTTTGTAAACCAGCGATGTCCGCTTCATTCCGAGCTTCGCGGCCGCGCCATTCGGGCCCCCGATCACCCATTTGTTCTCACGGAGCACTTGCAGGATGTGTTGCCGCTCGACTTCCTGCAAAGTCTCGGCCTTCGGCGCAGGCGCATCAATTCCCGAGCTTTTCAATTCGGCCAGCGGCGCGTGGAGAACAGACCCAGGGGTTAGAATCACCGCTCGTTCGATCACGTTCTGCAACTCCCGGATATTTCCCGGCCAAGCGTAATTCCTCATCGTCTCCAGAGCGGCTGCCGGCACGTTAGGAACTTTCTTCTTCATCAACTTTGCGTACTTCGCTACGAAGTGTTCCACCAACTTTGGAATATCGCCGCGCCGTTCCCGCAACGGCGGCAACGACACCGGAAAAATGTTCAGCCGGTAATACAGATCGCGTCGAAATAAATTCTCGGTCATCATCTGGCCCAGGTCGCGGCTGGTCGCTGCCACCAGCCGCACGTCCACGCGCGTCGTGCGCGTGCTACCCAGCCGCTCGAATTCCTGCTCCTGCAGCACGCGCAGCAACTTCGGCTGCAGCTCCAGCGGGATATCACCCACCTCATCCAGGAAAATAGTTCCTTTGTTCGCCAGCTCGAACCGCCCCACTTTCTGGGCGATCGCTCCGGTAAATGCGCCGCGTTCGTGCCCGAAAAGTTCGCTCTCCAGAAGTCCCAACGGAATCGCCGCGCAGTTCACCTTCACAAATGCCTGCTCGCGCCGCGCGCTCAAATTGTGAATCGCCCGCGCGATCAATTCCTTGCCGGTCCCGGTTTCTCCCAGAATCAGCACCGTGGAATTCGTCGGCGCCACGGTCTCCACTTGCCGCAAGAGCGCCTTCAACAGCGGACTGTCGCCCACGATCTCCTCGAAATTGTGTTCGGTCTGAATCTCTTCCTTCAGGTATTTCCGCTCCTCCGCCAATCGCGCTCGCGACTCATTCAAATGCTCGTAGTTCAGCGCGTTTTCCACTCCGATTGCCACCTGGCCCGCAATCTGGCTCAGGAAATGCACGTCCTCCTCGGTAAACGGCTCATTCCGCAGGCGGCCCAGATTCAGACTCCCGATCGCTCGCCCGCGGCTGATCAGCGGCAGAAAACAGAGATTCGTCAGCCCTTCCTCTGCGCGGATCTGCGCGATCGGCGACTGATTCCAATCCGGCGAGGCCGTGCTCAGCACGATCGGTTTCATCGTCAGATACGCCTTCGCGGAGGTTGCGTGATCGAACGGCACCAGCATCTCTTCGTGCAGCAATCCTTTGCCTTCGGGAAAATCGAGCGCGTACATCCGCATCGTTCGTTCTTTTTCGGAGTCCGGCAGCGAAAGTCCTGCGTAGTCACAGGCCATCACACGCCGGATTCCAGACGAAATCGCCCGGAACAGTTCCCGTAGGTCGAGGTTCGAAACCACGCGATTGTTCAGGTCCAGTAGCAACTGCAGCCGGTCGCGATCCCGCGCAAGTTGATGATGCAGCTTTTGCGCTTCCTCCGCGTTCAGTGCGTTATCCACCGCTACCGCCAACTGCGCCGCCACCATCTGCGGAAATTCCAATTCGTCCGCGGCAAACGCACCGACTTCCGCCGCGCCGAAATTCAAGGTTCCCAGCCGCCGGTGCGCTGACGTTAGCGGCAGGCTCACGAACGACCGCACATTCTGCTCGCGCAGCAGCGACATGATCCTCGGAAATTGCGTAGCTTTCTCCGTGTCATCGATCACCAGTGGCTTTTGGGTTTCCAGAGTCAGCGCCGAAGGAGACTCCTCCATCGTGTACTCATCACCTTCATGAATTGTCGTTGGCGTGGCCATGTCCAGCACGTGCATCCGCATCACGTTTCTCGCCGGGTCGTACAGTACCAGCGACAAATAGTGAAACTTCACCAGGTCTTTCAGCCGTTCCGAAAGATCGTGGAACAGGTCCGCCAGGTTCTTGTGCGACGCGATGGATTTAGACACTTCCAGCAGCGTTCGATACTGCTGCAGCGTCGTCGGGATGGAGGTGCTCTCGTTCATGCCATTGGATGGACGCTAAGACGTAAAGCGGGTCGTGCGCAGAAAATCGGGTAGCAAAGCCGGCGGCGCCGGAAACCGATCAGGCCCTAGCATACCACGTGACGGCGGGCCGTCACTTGACCGAAGGCCGTCTTCGCAAAATCAAATCTGTAACCGCATACCTCTCCATTGCCGTCTAATCCTGCACTGTTAATCCCATCCGGATGAGCAGTTTGTAGTCACGCACGTGGGCTCGGCGAAGTTTGGCGGAGTGCTTGCATCGCCGCAGCCCTGATCTTCGTCTGATTGTGTTCGCGCGACTCGTCGCGGCACTTGGTTCTGGGGGATAGTCTCGATGTGGATTGTACGACTGGCGCTACGCAGGCCTTACACCTTCGTAGTGACCTCGATCTTGCTCCTCATCCTGGGTCCGGTCTCGATCCTTCGCACCCCGACCGACATTTTCCCCAACATCGACATTCCTGTCGTTAGCGTGGTGTGGAATTACACCGGCCTGTCCCCAGAGGACATGTCGACTCGCATCATCCTCAACTACGAACGTGTCCTCACGACTACCGTCAACGATATCGAGCACATCGAATCGCAATCGCTGAACGGCATCGCCGTGGTGAAAATTTTCTTCCACGAAGGCGTGCAGGTGGGTAACGCCATCGGCCAAGTCACTGCCGTTTCGCAAACGATTTTGCGCAGCTTGCCGGTCGGCACCACGCCTCCGCTGATTATTACCTACAACGCTTCCACGGTTCCGATTTTGCAATTGTCTCTTTCCGGTGAAGGTCTCACCGAAACTCAGTTGGGCGATATCGGTCTGAACTTCTTGCGCCTCGGGCTGGTGACCATTCCCGGCGTCGCCGTTCCGTATCCGTACGGCGGCAAACAGCGACAGGTTCAAGTGGACTTGAACTCGGCAGCGCTTCAATCGAAGGGCTTGTCGCCGGTCGATGTTTCAAACACCATCTCCGCGCAAAATCTGATTCTTCCCGCCGGCACCGCGAAAATCGGACCGTTTGAGTATCAAGTCGACCTGAATGGCTCGCCGCAAACCGTCGATGAGTTAAACGACCTGCCCATCAAGACCGTGAATGGCTCCACGGTTTATATTCGCGACGTAGCGCACGTCCGCGACGGCTTCCCGCCGCAAACCAATATCGTCCGAGTGGATGGCAAGCGCGCCTCGCTGATGACCATTCAGAAAATCGGTAAGTCATCGACGCTCGACATCATCTCGAGCGTCAAATCCTTGCTGCCTTCGATCAAAGCGACCTTGCCGCCAAATCTGGTTGTCACGCCGCTTTCCGATCAGTCGATCTTCGTGAAAGCCTCGATCAACGGCGTCATTCGAGAGGGTGTCATCGCCGCTTGTCTGACGGGCTTGATGATCCTGCTGTTCCTCGGCAGTTGGCGCAGCACTTTGATCATCGCCGTCTCAATCCCGCTCTCGATTCTGACCTCGATCATCGTCATGAGCGCGCTCGGCGAAACGATCAACATCATGACTCTCGGCGGCCTCGCTCTCGCCGTCGGTATTCTTGTGGACGACGCCACCGTCGAAATCGAAAACATCAATCGCAACATCGATCAGGGCAAAGAAATCGTTCAGGCCATTCTCGACGGCGCTTCGCAGATCGCCGTGCCGGCGCTGGTTTCCACCCTTTCCATTTGTATCGTCTTCGTGCCAATGTTTTTCCTGAGCGGCGTCGCTCGCTATTTGTTCGTTCCGCTCGCCGAAGCGGTCAGCTTCGCCATGCTGGCCTCGTATATTCTTTCTCGAACCATCGTGCCGACCATGGCGAAGTATTTGCTCGCCGCCCAAACGGAAGACTCACTCGCCGAAGCCGCGAAGTCTAAGAATCCATTCGTCATCTTTCAGCAGAAATTCGAACACGCCTTCGAGAAGTTCCGCGCGCGTTACCACGCGCTGCTCGAAACCTGCATCCACCACCGCGTTCTGTTCACATTCTGCTTCCTTGGCTGTTGCGTGCTTTCACTTGCGCTGATTCCGCTCCTCGGACAGGACTTTTTCCCATCCGTCGATAGCGGCGAATTCAAACTCCACCTGCGCGCTCCCACGGGCACGCGCATCGAGGAAACCGCAGCGTTGTGCGATCGAGTGGACGATCTGATCCGTCAGCAGATCCCGAAGAAGGAAGTCGTCAGCATCACCGACAACATCGGCATCCCGTATAGCGGTTTAAACCTTTCCTACAGCAACTCCGCGCCGATTGGGCCGGGTGACGCTGACATTCTCGTGGACTTGTCGAAAGACCATCACCCGACCGCGAAATACGTCCACGACCTGCGCATCGAACTGGCGAAGAATTTTCCGGGCGTCACGTTCTACTTCTTGCCCGCCGATATCGTCAGCCAGATTTTGAATTTCGGGCTGCCAGCGCCCATCGACGTCCAGATCATCGGTCGCAACGTGGCTGCCAACCGCGATTTCGCCGATAAGCTGCTTAACAAATTGAAATTCGTTCCCGGCACTGCCGACTTGCGCATCCAACAGGTTTTCGATCAACCGAAGTTGCACTTCGACGTTGACCGCACCAAGGCCGAGCAAGCCGGCTTCACCCAGCGCGACGTCGCCAACAACCTGCTGATTTCGCTCAGCGGCAGCTTCCAGACTTCGCCGACGTTCTGGCTCGATCCAAAAACCGGCGTCAGCTACAACATCGCCACACAGTCGCCGCAGTACGACCTAGACAGCCTGCAGAAGCTCAACAACATTCCAATCACCAACGGCGGAGTTTCGCAGCCGCAGATCTTCTCCGGACTTGCGTCTCTCACCCGCGGCACTGAACAAGGCGTCGTCTCGCACTACAACGTGCAGCCGGTCATCGATATTTTCGGCAGCGTCGAAGGCCGCGATTTGGGTGGCGTCGCTCGCGAAATTCAGCCGATCATCGACGCCAGCAAGAAAGACCTGCCGCGCGGCACGCAAATCGTCGTTCGCGGACAAATCCTCACGATGCTGTCTTCGTTCTCCGGCCTGCTGTGGGGCCTGCTCTTCTCCATCGTCCTGGTGTATTTGCTGATCGTCGTCAACTTTCAATCCTGGCTCGATCCTTTCATCATCTTGATGGCGCTTCCCGCGGCAATCGCCGGCATCGTTTGGATGCTCTTCCTTACCGGCACCACCGCCAGCGTTCCCGCACTCACGGGCGCCATCATGTGCATGGGCGTCGCCACTGCAAACAGCATTCTGGTCGTCAGCTTTTCGAAGGAACGTCTTGAAGAGGGCAAAACCGCCATCGACGCTGCTCTCGAATCGGGCGCCACGCGTTTTCGTCCCGTACTGATGACCGCTCTCGCTATGATTATCGGTATGCTGCCCATGTCGCTCGGCCTTGGTGAGGGCGGCGAACAAAACGCTCCTCTTGGCCGCGCTGTGATCGGCGGCCTGATGTTCGCCACTGTCGCTACTCTGTTTTTCGTCCCGGTGTTTTTCTCGATCGTTCACGGCAACTACAAACACGATCCGTCCGGCGTGCCAGACAATCTAAGGGAAGGCGGCCAATGAAATTCCGCCACGTCCGACTTTGCGCGAAAAGGTCTTGCTGAGGAATCAATGACAGAACAATTCGATCGTTCGCATTCCGAGCGCCCGGTTTCAAGCCCTGCGCCGCACCGCTCAGGGCATGGTTGGATCATCGCCATTCTCGCGCTGATTATCGTCGCGCTTCTGGTCGTCGCCGGAGTTTTGCCCCGCCTTCGCGCCAGCGCCGAAGTGAAAAAAGAAACCAACATGCTCGCCGTGCCCTCGGTGATCGTCATGCAGCCCAAACAGGGCGCTCCGCAACAGGAAATCGTGCTACCCGGAAACATGCAGGCGTTCACTGACGCGCCGATCTACGCTCGAACCAATGGCTACTTGAAAAAATGGTATGTGGATATCGGCGCCTTCGTGAAACAGGGTCAGCTGCTCGCCGACATCGATACTCCCGAAGTCGACGCGCAATTGCTGCAGGCGCGCGCGGATTTGAATACCGCCCAGGCCAATTACAGCCTTTCCGAACTCACCGAAAAACGCTACGACGATCTGAAAAATACCGACGCCGTTTCAAAGCAAGACGTCGACAACGCCCACGGTGATTTCGAAGCCAAGAAAGCGATGGTCGCGTCGGCCCAATCGAACGTCAAGCGCCTGGAAGACACCCAGGCCTTCAACAAAATTTACGCGCCTTTCGACGGCGTCATCACCGCTCGCAACACAGACGTCGGCCAACTCATCGATTCCGGCAGCGGCACACCCGCGAAAGAGCTGTTCCACATCGCAGCGATCAACACCCTGCGCGTTTACATCAACGTCCCCCAGCAATATTCCGTCGCCGCGAAACCGGGACTCACCGCCGACCTCACTCTTGCGCAATTTCCGAACCGCTCGTTTCAAGGCACCTTGGTTCGCACGTCAAACGCGATCGACATGGCCACCCGCACCCTGCTCGTCGAAGTGGACGTTAAAAATCCCACCGGCGAATTGCTGCCTGGCGCTTACGCGCAAGTTCACCTGAAACTGCCCACATCGGTTCCGGCGTACATCGTTCCGGTCAGCGCGTTGATTTTCCGCGGCCAGGGCTTGCAACTCGGCGTTGTCGATTCCGATAGCAAAGTCAAACTCACTACGATCACCCTCGGCCGCGACTTTGGCACAGACGTCGAAGTCGTCACCGGCCTTACCGCCGACATGAAGGTGATCGTCAACCCTCCCGACTCCGTTGTGGACGGCGAACAAGTTCAAATCGTTCAAAATCCCGCCAGCCAACAAAAGGCGGCCGCGAAGTGACGACTCGATCAAATCGCGCGAACGCATTGCTCCGCCGCACTGGCTTCGCGGCCCTTGCGCTGACCGCACTCTGCTTCGCCGGCTGCACCGTCGGCCCGAAATATTCGCGACCCGCCGCCGAAGTTCCCGCCGACTACAAAGAAACGCCGGCCAACTTCAAGCAAGCCGAACCCAGCGACGCGATCGCGAAAGGGAAGTGGTGGGAGATTTATCAGGACACGCAGCTCAACAACCTCGAAGAGCAGATCAACGTCTCGAACCAGTCCTTGAAATCCGCCGCCGCGCAATTTGCCGAAGCGCGTGCCGCGGTTCGCATCAGCCGCTCGGCTCTGTATCCCAACGTCGGCGTCAGCCCCGAAGTCGGCCGCGACGAACAGTCCACCAACAAACCGCTTTTCAACAAAACCACCGAGGCCCGCTCATACAACGATTTTCTTCTGCCGGTGGACGTTTCCTACGAACTCGACCTTTGGGGCCGTGTTCGCAACACCGTCACCGCCAGCCGCTCGGAAGCACAAGCGTCTGCCGCGGATCTTGCCAATGTGAACCTCAGCCTTCACGCCGAACTCGCACTCGATTATTTCCAGATGCGCGGCCTAGACGCGGAAGAAAAGCTCCTGCTCTCGACCGTTGACTCGTATCAAAAAGCTGTCGACCTGACCAACAGCCGCTTCAAAGCCGGAATCACTTCCGCCGTCGATCTCGCCCAGGCGCAAACGATTCTCGAAACCACGCGCGCTCAGGCCGCTGATGTCGAGGTCCAGCGCTCGAGCTACGAACACGCCATCGCCGTACTGGTCGGCAAGCCCGCGTCCACATTTCACATCGATCCGCTGCCGCTCGACATTCTGCCGCCGGCTTTGCCTCCAGGCGTTCCTTCGAATCTTCTGGAGCGCCGTCCGGACATCGCCGCCGCCGAACGCCGCGTCGAAGAGGCCAACGCCAACATCGGCGTCGCACGCGCCGCATATTACCCGCTCGTCACTCTCGGCGGTTCCGGCGGATTCGAAAGCGCGGTCTTCACCACATTGCTGCAAGGTCCGTCGGGATTCTGGTCGCTCGCCGGCCAAGCCGCCGAAACAGTCTTTGACGCCGGAAAGCGCCGCGGCACCAACGAGCAGGCTCGCGCCGCGTACGACAAATCCGTGGACGACTATCGCCAGACCATCCTCGTTTCGTTCCAGGAAGTCGAAGACAATCTTTCGGCGCTCCGCATCCTCGAGGACGAAGCCGCAAAAGAAGACGCCGCCGTTGCCGCCGCTCGCCACTCCGTCGATCTGTCCACCACTCGCTACAAGGGCGGAGTCACCAACTATCTAGAAGTGACTACCGCTGAGACCGCAGCTCTCGCTGACGAAGTTTCTGCCGTTACCATTCGCACACGCCGCGTCGCGGCCAGTGTGCTGCTCATCAAGGCCATCGGCGGCGGCTGGAATCGCTCGCAGATCCCCACGGTCTAGTTCGTTACTCCCATGCGCACGGATTTCGTCCCGCGAAAGCCCACGTTCCTCTATCCTCGCTCCCGCCACTGTGATAAAGATGTGCTCGCACCTACAACCGACAAATAATGGTCCCGCAAGAAAAAACCACCACCCGCCGGAAATCAAAATCGTCCGCTGTCACCTTGCGTGACGTCGCCGCCGAAAGCGGCGTCTCACCCGCAACCGTTTCCATCGTCCTTAACAACGCCCCACTCGCGCGCTACATTCCCTCGTCCACCAAAGACCGCATCGAACGCGCCGCCAAAAAACTTGCCTACCGACCTAAGGTCGTCTCGCGCTACCTCAGCGCCAAGCGCAATCGCACCGTCGGCGTGATGGTCTTCGATATCACGGACCCGTTCTGTACTTTGATCCTGCGCGGCATCGAAAACACTTTGTACCAGGCTTCGTATCTTCCGATTCTCACCGATGTCCACAACCAGCGCGGCCGCTTCGAGCGCTATCTCGAAATGCTTCTCGCTCGTCCGGTCGAAGCTCTAATCTTTGTCGCCAACTGGCTCTTCGTTGATGTGGACCTGCTCGCCGACATTGAGAAGCGCAATATCCCCGCTGTGATGATCGGCAACAAGATCGGCTCTCCGTCCGTCAGCTCGGTGATGGTCGATAACGAAGCCGGTGCGCATCTGGCTCTCGAGCATCTCTACGCTCTCGGCCACCGCAAGATCGCTTTCATTCGCGGCCCGAAAATGCTCGCTGATAGCGGCCCTCGCTGGCGCGCCGTCCGCTCGTTCGCGCGTTCGGTCGGCCTCGAACTCGATCCCACTCTCATTCTCGATCTGCCCGACTCGCTGGATCCCAATTCCGGTTACGACGGCGGTCTGCGCCTTACCGAAGAATTGCTCAAGCACAAAAAGCGCTTCACCGCGTTGATGGCATTTGACGACAACACCGCCTTCGGCGCCATTCGTACTCTCACGCGCGCGGGCTTGCGCGTTCCAGAAGACTGCTCGGTCATCGGCTTTGACGATGTGCCGCCATCCGGCTTGTCCGTTCCGTCGCTCACCACCGTTCGCCAGCCGATGGAAGCCATGGGCACCGCCGCCGTCGGCATCATCATGGAGGGAATTAACGCCGCCATCGAAGACGGCGAATTCACCTCGGTGCAGCGCCAACTCGCGCCCGAACTGGTCGTGCGGGAGTCCACCCGCGCGGTGTAGTGGACTCACGCTTGCGCGAGACAGTGCGATTTGCATTTCGCGGGAGGCAAAATGCGCGCGCGATTCGCGTTTGGTCTCGTTGTGCTCTTGCTGCTCGCCGCCGGCAACGTCTCGCCTCAGGCCGACTCGGTGATCGTGCTGCCGAGTCCTGGCTTGCTGACGTGTTCTGTCGCGAATTGCACAGATCTGTGGGCTGCCGAGGCAAATAGTCCGGGTGCGGTGTTCCCCATTCAACTCAACATGGATATAGCGAAGGGCTGCATTTACGGATTTCGCGCGCGATACTCTTCGGAAATCCCTTTTGCAACCGTACAAGCCGCGATCGACCGCAAGTACGGTAGCTTTGGGGTACAGTTGCGGGGCGATAGAGAAGTTCCGCTTAAGCTTTGGCGCGTCACGCCGGAAAAATTCGCTATTCAACTTTCGCAGGCAACCGAGAAATCAGATCGCGAGACTCTCGATGAAGTATTCAAAGAAAGTTGGACGAAGCCCCCGCAGCCGGACAAATCTAAAGTCACGGGTATCGACGTGATCTATATGAGATTTATGCCGGTTGGGACGCCGCCGCAGGCTCGTTGCGACGTTCAGCCTTGACTCTCGAACGAAGGCAAGGAATGATATCGGCGTTTAATAAAATTTAATGAATGTCCGGCGCGGTCCTTGGGCACGCGTGCGCGCCCAAAACTCGATTCGCACCTAGTCAGGAGACGCTCTTCATGCCGTCCACCAAACATTCCATCGCACTGAAAGCAGCAGCTTCCGCGCTCTTGCTCGCCGCGGCCATCGTCTCTCCGTCCGCGCACGCGCAAACCGCTCCTGCGCCGGACTCGCGCCTCTATCTGCACTCTGGCTGGACCCTCCAGTCTTCGTGCCAATTCACCGGCGCCGGCGAACAAATTTCCGTGCCCGGTTTCAAGACCGAAGGCTGGCATTCGACCAACGTCCCGTCCACCGTTGTCGCCGCGCTCGTCGCCGACAAAACCTATCCCGATCCGTATTTCGGCATGAACCTGCGCGACATTCCCGGCACCACCTATCCGATCGCTCACAATTTTTCGCGTCTGCCGATGCCCAAAGATAGCCCGTTCCGCTGCTCCTGGTGGTATCGCACTGAATTCAAACTTCCGGGAAACTACGACGGCCGTCGCGTTTGGTTGAACTTCGGCGGCATCAACAATCGCGCCAACATCTGGTTCAACGGACACCAGGTCGCCGGGCAGCAGGACGTCGTTGGCGCCTACCGCACGTACGAGTTTGACGTCACGCCGTTCCTCGCCGCCGGCGGTGCCGCCAACGTCCTCGCCGTTGAGACGATTGCCCAGACCGAAAAGGATCTCGGCATCAACTGGGTCGACTGGAATCCCGCGCCGCCCGATAAAGACATGGGCTTATGGCGCGATGTTTGGCTCGCCGAAAGTGGGCCGGTCTCTGTCCGTTATCCCACCGTTTCCACGCACCTGCCCACCGCGTCGCTCGATCAGGCTAACCTGACCGTCGAAGCCGAATTGCGCAACGCTACAAACGCCGTCGTCACCGGAAACCTCGAAGGTTCGATCGGCTCCGTCACGTTTTCGCAACCCGTCACTCTTGCGGCGAACGAAACCAAAACCGTTCGCTTCACGCCGGAGCAATTCGCTCAACTCCAGATCAAGAATCCTTCGCTCTGGTGGCCATACCAGATGGGCGCGCAAAACCTGCAGAATCTCGATCTGCGTTTCAAGATCGGCAACGACACTTCGGACTCTCAATCGGTCCGCTTCGGCATCCGCGAAATCACCGCACACCTCAACGACAAAGGCGCGCTGCAATTCGCCGTCAACGGCCAAAACATTCTGATTCGCGGCGGCGGCTGGTCGCCCGACATGCTCCTCCGCCAAGACATCCCGACGCTCGAAACGCACTTTCGCTACGTGCGCGAAATGAACCTGAATACGATCCGCCTGGAAGGCAAGCTCGAAACCAAAGAATTTTACGATCTCGCCGACGAACGCGGCGTTTTGATCATGGCCGGATGGTGCTGCTGCGATCACTGGGAAGATTGGAAGCACTGGCAGCCCGGCGACATCGACATCGCCACGGCGTCGCTGCGATCGCAGGTTTACCGCATGCGAAGCCATCCGAGTCTGGTGATGTGGCTCAACGGCAGTGACGGTCCGCCGCCCGCTGACGTCGAAACCGCCTACATCAAGGTTCTGAAAGAACTCGATTGGCCCAACCCCTACGTCTCTTCAGCGTCTGCTACGCCGACTAAGGTAACCGGCCGGTCTGGCGTGAAAATGACCGGACCATACGACTACGTTCCTCCGGACTACTGGCTCACTCCCGATAACAAACTCGGCGGCGCCTGGGGATTCAACACAGAGACGAGTCCTGGTCCCGCTCCTCCCGTCGAGGAATGTCTGCGGAAATTTCTGCCTGCCGACAAAGTGTGGCCCGAAAATGACTTCTGGAATTACCACGCGGGCGGCGAAGGCTTCAAAAACCTGAAGCACTTCGACGATTCGATGAAAGCCATGTACGGCTCGGCCAGCGGCCTCGACGATTTCGAAGTGAAGTCGCAGGCCATGGCCTACGAAGGCGAACGCGCCATGTATGAGGCGTATTCCCGCAATAAGTATTCCACCACCGGAATTATTCAGTGGATGCTCAACAACGCTTGGCCCTCCACCATCTGGCACCTCTACGACTATTACCAGCAGCCGGCCGGCGGATTTTTCGGCACAAAAAAAGCCTGCGAACCGATTCACATCCAATATTCCTACGACGACAATTCCATCGACGTCGTTAACAGCGAGTACAAGAAATTCTCCAGCCTCGCCGTCAGCGCCAAGCTCTACGATTTGAACCTGAAAGAAAAATTCTCGAAGCAGGTCGCCATCGATGTCGATTCCGACGGCGTCGAAAAAGCGTTTTCAATTCCCGACGACGCATTCTCGCCCGCATCCGGCGCCTACTTCTTGAAACTCGAACTGAAATCGCCGGACGGTCACTTGCTTAGTTCCAATTTTTACTGGCTCTCCGCGCAGCGCAATCAGTACGACTGGGCGAAAACCACCTATCAATTCACGCCCGTCACCAAATACATCGATCTCACGGCCCTTCAGACATTGCCCAAAACAAATCTCGACGTCGTCGGCAGCATCATGCCTTCACCGGATGGTCCGGTCGCGCACGTGCAGATTAAAAATCCCAGCAACAAGCTCGCGCTTCAGGTCAGGCTCGCCATTCGCAAAACCGGCCAGGACGGCGAGATTCTTCCGGTATTCTGGGAAGACAATTACATCTCGCTCCTGCCGGGTGAAACGCGCGAGCTCACGGCGCAATATCTGCCCGCAGCCGCGGTCTTCGGCGGAGTGGAGATTCGCGTTACCGGCTGGAATATCGATCCCGCGGTGGTGCCGCTCAAAGAAGGCCGCGGAATGCCCGGTGCCGCGCCCGCAGGAGGGAACTAATGTCTGCCGATTCCAATCCCATGTCCGGAGATCCCCGTACATTTCCCAAGGAAATGCTGCGCGAGATCTACGAACAACCGCGCGCCATCCGCGAAACGATTCGCGGCAACGTCGAAGGCGACGTGATTTTCCCGAATTCACTGAATCCCATTGAGAATGCGCTGTTTGCCTTCAAGAAAATTATCATCGCTGCCAGCGGTTCCAGCCGTCACGCCGGGCTGGCCGGTGAAATTATGATCGAGGACCTCGCCGGAGTTTCCACCGACGTTGAATACTCCAGCGAATATTGCTATCGCTCCACGCACGCCGGAACCGATCCCATCGTTGTCGTGATCACCCAGTCCGGCGAAACGGCGGATACCACCGCCGCACAGCGTGAAGCTCTGAATCGTGGCGCAAAAACGGTCGCCATCTCCAACGTCGCAAATTCCACAATTTCGAACGAAGCCAGCGCCTCGCTGCTCACCCACGCTGGCGTCGAAAAAGCGATTCCGGCGACCAAAAGTTTCACTTCGCAGCTCACGCTTCTGTATCTTTTCGCGCTGTTCCTCGCTCGCAAGCGCGGTCGCATGACGTCCGAAGTCACTCGCACGTATTTGAACGCCCTGGCCGAAGTTCCCACGTCGATCGAAAAATCGCTCAGCACCTGGGATTCGCAGGCCGCGGGCTGCGCGAAGGCCTACCAACAATCGCGCGCGTTTTTGTTTCTGGGTCGCAGCGTCCACTACGCGATCGCCCGCGAAGGCGCTCTCAAGCTCAAGGAAATTTCTTACGTCCAGGCCGAAGGGCTTCCCGTCGGCGAACTTCGCCATGGCCCCAACGCCCTGATCGACGAAAAACTTCCGGTGATCGCGCTCGCCACTCGCGATCCGCTTGATGCCGACTCCGGCCTGCGCTATCGCAAGACTCTAAACATCCTCGAATTCGTGAAAAAAAGCGGCGGCAAATCCATCGCCATCGCCACCGAAGGCGATCGCGAAATCACCACTCTGGCCGACCGCACCATTTACGTTCCTGCAGCGCCCGAACTCTTGCTTCCCATTCTCGAGGTAGTTCCGCTGCAGCTCTTCGCGTATCATTTCGCGATGCTCAACGGCTGCGACGTCGATAATCCCCGGAACCTGGTCAAATCGGTCGGCGAATGAGCGAGCCACTTCAGGCACAAGCTCCCGTAAAACTTCGTCGCGTCCTCGGCCTGTGGGACCTGATCATCATCGGCATCGTCATCATTCAGCCCATCGCGCCCATGGGAATCTACGGCGTCATCAGTAACGACGCCCGCGGCCACGTCGTCACCACCATCCTGATCGCCATGGTTGCCATGCTGTTCACCGCCGTGAGTTACGGCAAAATGGCGCGCGCCTATCCGTCCGCCGGTTCCGCTTACACCTACGTCGGCCAGGAATTGAATCCCGCGCTCGGCTATGTAACCGGTTGGGCGATCGTGATGGATTACATCCTCAACCCGCTCATCTGCACGATCATCTGCAGCCAGCTCACCCAGAATATTCTTCCGTTCCTGCCGTACTGGACACTCGCCGTGTTCTACGCCGGCGCTTTCACGCTGCTGAACATTCGAGGTATCAAGACCTCGGCACGCATCAACGACGTGATGGCCGCGGGCATGACCATCGTTGTCGTGATTTTTTTCGCCTTTGTGATTCATTTCCTCTGGGGCTTGCACGAATACGGTCACGGGTTCTTTACTCGGCCGTTTTACAATCCCGCGACGTTCAGTTTCAAAAGCGTCTTCCACGGCACTTCCGTCGCCGTTCTCACCTACATCGGGTTTGACGCCATCTCCACCTTTTCCGAAGAAGTCGAAAACCCGCGCCGCAACATCATGCTGGCCACGGTTCTGGTCTGCCTGATTACCGGCGTCCTTGCTTCGCTCGAAGTGTACGCGGCGCAATTGGTTTGGCAGGATCAGCCGTTCTCCGAAGACAAAATCACTTCGGCCTTTCCGATCGTCGCGCAAACCGCCGGCGGCTACTTTCTGTTTCAGCTCATCAATTTCACAATCTTGATCGCCAACATAGGCTCGGGCATGGGTTCGCAGCTCGGCGCCGCTCGATTGCTCTACGGGATGGGCCGCAGCGACGGGATTCCCAAGAAGTTTTTCGGCGCGATCGACCCGAAATTCCACGTGCCGCGCAACAACGTGATCTTCGTGGGAGTCATCGCCTTGGTGGGATCGTTCGTGATTACTTACGATCAGGGCGCTGACCTGCTCAATTTCGGCGCGCTTCTCGCTTTCATGGGCGTCAACATCGCCGCGTTGGTGCGTTACTACGTTCGCGCCGACAAGAAAAACATACTGAACCTGATTTCGCCGCTCTTGGGTTTTCTGATCTGCGCGTTCATCTGGAGCCATCTCAGCGGTCCGGCCCTGAAACTCGGCGCGGTCTGGATGGTCATCGGTATCGCTTACGGCGCCGTGAAAACTCGCGGCTTCCAGTCTGACTTGGTCAACTTCGACATCCCGCCCGACGAGTAGTCACCAGCTCAGCTTGCCGCGATGCCGCAGCGTCGCCGTGTGAACGCGCGTCGTCTCTACGGATTTGAATTCGCCTTGTTCTGGTAGTTCTGATTCACATCGCCCAGCCTGCGCTTCAGCGCCTCCTCATCCACCACCGACACCGTCGTACATTTCTTTTTCATCTGGCCGGATCCATCCGTCGCGGGCGCCATCGAGCAGCTGGTCTTCGACGTTGTCGGCGGCGACATGTAAACCGACAGCCGCTGGAACTCCGCCACCAGATACTCGTTGTCCGCACCGACCGTCTGGCTCACGTTGTAAACGTCGTTATGCGTCAGCGTGTACGAAGTCAAAATCGCAGCCTGGTGCGCATCCTTCGGCGTGCCGACTCCATCGATATAAAGCTGCGTCAGAAGCCAGACATCCCACGGGTCCCTCGTGCCCACGTTCGCTTTCAAAATTGCGAATCCTCTGGGCTCATCTTTCGGCGTGCCTTGCCAGCCGTACAAAAAAGTCGTCGCGTTGATCACTTTTGCTCGAACGCTGCCGAGCCCCATCGCCGCCAACAGCCAACAATCGCCGCGCTTCATCTCGCCTTTGCGGTACGCGTACCGCGAAATTTCCAGTGCAGCCGCAGCCTCCGTCACATCCGGGTCGTGGCACTCGCGCTTCGCGTCTGCCGGAGTCAGCCCACTTTCCGGCAGCAAAATCGCCCGCACCACATCCGGATAAGTCGCGTACACCTCCGCCGCGCCCGGCGGCAACAGGATGTCGGGATTATTTTTCGAGTGCCGCGGTGCCTGGAACTGTCCGGCCGCGAATTCCGTCATTGAGTTCGCTCCGGCTTTGCTCCAGGTCATTTGAAACGTTCCGTTTCCGGACGCTCCGTAACCGATGCGCCATTCAAAGTTTGCTCCCTGCAGGCTGGCGCCGTCCGGCGCGATTTTCGCGTGAAGAAATGCCTCCAGCGGAAATCCGTTCTGCACGGCGTAAGTCGTCTTGCCGTTCATCTCAACGGCATCTTTTTCCCATCGCGTGATCCACCAACGCGTCGTTATCTTTGTTTCGCCGTCCTTGTGGCCCTCGTAGTATTCGCCCGTCCAAGTCAGGTTGTTGCAGTCCTTGCCTTCGCTATTGCACAGCCGCGCCGTCTTTGGCGGCGCCAGGTCATCCTGGCCAAACGCGGCCTGCGAACTCATCAAGCACCACAACATGCAAACCGCCAGGCAGCTCCAAGTGAATCGCTTCACCGCGAACCTCCGCTGCAATCTTTAAGATGGCCATCTACTTCCGCGAGTCATTGCCATTTCTGAAACTAAACGGTCACTGGATCCGAAGTCGGTTCCTTGCGCCGCTGCCATACCGCCGCGATAGCGACTGCCGCAAGCAGCACCACGACTGGATCGAGCGGATGCCGGTACCGCAGCAGCGTTCGCGTCAAATAATAAATCACTGGAAACACCACCACCCAACTCCCCAGCATCCACCAAGCCGCATTCCGCCTGCGCCACAAAACAAATACACCCGCAATCGCCGCGATGGTCGTCAAAAAGTTTGTCGCCACTACTAGCTTCACCGCCCACGACTCGGTCTCCCAAAATCCGCGAAAAGGATTTTCCAGGCCCGTCCAAAACGCTGCAACTCGCCGCAAACTCAGCTGCGCGAATAGCGCCGGATGCGCCCCGATGAACCTTTTCGCCTCCACGCCCTTCGAATGCATGAACGCAACTTCGCCGTCGCGGAAATATCGGTGCATGTCCTCCCGCTCTGGATTCGCCGCAATCGGCACCGTCGACTGCGGGTTGTACATCTCGTTGTTGCCCAGCCAAAGTTGAAACGGCAATGTGGACCGCAGCGGCACCCACGCGTGAAACGCGCGATAATTCCTCACCGTCCAGGGCACGCAGCACAAAATCACAATCGCACCCGCTATCGCCGCATTTCTCAGTTGCAGTGTCGAGACTCCCACGCCCACGCGCCGCATGTCTGCCGCGATGGTCACGCCGTGTATCTGCACCATCGCCCACACCAGCAAGAACGGCAGCATCGCGCCCAGCGAAGGATTCGTCATCATCGCGAATCCCCACAACAATCCGTACGCGCACCAGAACCGCAGCCGCGAAGTCCTCGCCACGCAGATCGTCGCCCACGTTAGGCCCGCCGCTAGCAACGCCGACAAACTCGTATCCCAAACCCATTGGTAGGGAATAATGATCGCCGTCGGCAGCAGCGCCCACAGCCATCCAGCCGTCGCCGCAACCCCCGCGCCACCCAGCCGTCTCCCGATGGCAAAAATCAGCACACACGTCGCCGCCGAAAACAAAATGTTCAGCGCCACCGCTGCATAGAACGCGTGCGGCGTCCGAATTCCATACACTTTGAACAATCCCGCCACAATTTCCGGGTAGACCGGTGTCAGCCACGCCGTCGGCCCGGTCTCCTGAAGGAACGGCGAGCTAAACCCGTGCCCCTGCGCGAGCGAGTACGCGATGTTTCCCGTTTCGTTCGCAAACGGCACGAGGCCAACCAGGTTCGCGGGCATTTGCCTCACCTGCGACCACGCATACCAGGTCCGCGCCACAATCGTCACCGTCACGATCAACGTCAGTGACGTCACCACACCCACAACTCGCTTTTTCACGCCCGCACTCATCGCCAATCAATCGCCCGCCGAAAAAATCTAAATCTCGCTACCCGCTCGCTACATCGAATAAGATGTGACTCGCATTTACAACAGCATCGCCCAATACAGTGCCTGGTCCTCACAAAGTCGTGATCCTCGGTGGTGGCTTCGGCGGTCTTAGCGCCGCGCAAGCCCTGAAGCACGCGCCGGTCGAAATCACGATCGTTGACCGCTGCAACTACCATCTATTTCAGCCGCTGCTGTACCAGGTCGCGACGGGCTCGCTTTCTCCCGCCAACATCGCCGGCCCGCTCCGTCAGATCGTCCACAAACAAAAAAACACCCGCGTCCTGCTCGCAGAAGCCGTTCACGTGAATCCCAAGGACCGCGTCGTCAGCCTAACCGACGGCCACGTCGAATACGACACGCTCATCGTCGCCACCGGCTCCACGCACCAATATTTCGGCCATCCCGAATGGGAGGAGTTCGCGCCCGGCCTGAAGACCATCGATGACGCCACCGCCATGCGCGCCCGCATTCTTTCCGCGTTCGAAGCCGCCGAACGCGAGCGCGATCCCGCGAAACTTGCCGCGTGGATGACGTTCGTGATCGTCGGCGGCGGTCCCACCGGAGCGGAGCTGGCTGGCGCCTTGGGCGAAATCGCTCATGACACGCTCATCCACGATTTTCGCGACATCGAAACCCAACGCGCTCGCATCCTTCTGGTAGAAGGCACCGATCGCGTCTTGCCCAGTTATCCCGCAAATCTTTCCGCGGACGCCAAACGCATGCTCGAGCGCCTGGGCGTCACCGTCCGCACCGGTGCCATGGTCGTTGACGTCAAAAAAGATTGCGTCACGCTCAAAGAGGGCGACCGCACCGAAGTGATTCCCACACGAACAGTTCTCTGGGCCGCCGGAGTTCTCGCTTCGCCTCTCGGCATCGCGCTCAGCAACGAAGTCGGCGCCAAACTCGATCGCGCCAATCGCGTGATCGTCGAATCGGACTGTAGCATCGCCGGCCATCCCGAAATTTTCGTCATCGGCGATCTTTCGAATTTCGTCCACGACACCGGAAAGCCTCTGCCCGGCGTTGCGCAACCCGCCATTCAAATGGGCACTTACGTCGGCAAACTGATTCGCGCGCGGCTCGAAGGCAAAACGCTCGGTCCGTTCCATTATTTCGATAAAGGCAACCTCGCCACCATCGGCCGCGGAAAAGCCGTCGCCGATTTGAATTTCACGACCGTCGCCGGTTGGCCTGCATGGTTGATCTGGATCTTCATCCACCTTCTCTACTTGATCCAGTTCCAGAATCGTCTGCTGGTCATGACTCAGTGGGCTTGGCTCTATCTCACGTTCGATCGTTCCGCTCGTCTGATCACCGGCAAAAATCCGCTACCGCTCGACCTCTGAAAACACGACCACCGTTCCGCGCGAAGCTAAACTGCGCCATCCTTCATCGCCTTCACTCGGCCCGCCCGAATCGCTTTCAGCAATAGGTCGTAGTCCTTCTCGGTCTGTAGCGCGTAGGCGCCCGCAAATGTCGCTACCGCCTCATCAAACGCCTCGCTCTTGCCCATGTACCCGCCGATCTTGGCCGCGTCGCCCGTCCGCGCGTGCGCTCGTGCCAGTGCCCATCCGCAAATCTCCACATACTCTAACCACTCCGACTTGGTCATCTTATCCAGGTCGAATTTCATCTTCATGTCGCGCAGTTGACGAAAATAATAAAAGCGTCCCTCATCATCGTGCGTCCAGCCCAGAAATACGTCGCTCGCCGACTGCAGCATGCGCTGCCCGGTCACCACGCGCTCGCCTTGATTCTTGTACCGCGAAGTTCCCGCATACGGATCGAGCGCCGAAGTTCTGGCTTCCTTGAACTGCAAAAACAGCGGATCGTCTTCGCCCGCCATCAGCAACGCCACATCGCAGCGTGTGCCTACGCTTCCGACCCCCACCACTTTCCGGGCAATGTCCACAATCTTGTAGCGATCCAGAATCACGCGCTTTTCTTCGGGCAGCGTCAGCCGGTACCGCGCGAACAGCGCTCGCACATGCTTGTCGATCGTCGCGATTTCTTTCGGGTGGTAAACCAGCGGCGGCCGGTCGATGATCCGTCGCCGTCCATCCACGGTTTTGGTGATCCGCGGAAAAATATATTCGGCCATCTGCTTCATCGCCGCGCGTTCCAGCGCTTCCCAGAATTGCTTGTCTCGCTCCTTACGGGCGTTCTCGACAAAAACGTCTGCGTCCAGATGCATGTACCAGGCGTCCAGTGCCCGCATCTCCGCGTACTCGCGCATGTGCTGCCGGTACGAACGCACTGTTGCTTGCGCAGCGTCGGTGCAGACCCTTCGTCCTGCTCCGATGTGCTGCCCGGCGAGTACCACGCTTGCCGCCAGCCGTTTCACATCCCATTCCCACGGCGCGTGCAGCGTCTCGTCGAAATCGTTGATGTCAAATACCAGCAGCCGCTCGGGCGATCCGAACCCGCCGAAATTCAGCAGATGTGCATCGCCGCAGGCCTGCACGCGCAATCGCGTCTCGGGAGTCGCCGCCAAGTCCGACGCCATCACGCTAGCCGCGCCCCGGTAAAACGCAAACGGCGAAACGCGCATTCTCCCGTAACGGATCGGCAGCAGTTTTTCCACGCGCCCCTGGTCCGATTTCTTCAGCAGCGCAATCGGATCGGGCCGGTGCGGCGACGGTTTCCACTGCGCCTGCGCATTCCGCGGCACGCGCTCGCGCAGCTTTTTCCCTTCCTCCATTCGCTCTTCGACGGAGGGTCCGAGTACGTTTTTCGTTCGTGTTGTTTTGGGTTTCATCCGTTGTCCTTCTGTAAAAAAGCTACACGGCAGGCCTGAGCGGGAAACCAGCTTGAATGAGCAAAGATTCTGTTCTGGTTACGCCAGGAGAGTCAATAGACGGAAACTGCATTTCTAGCTGTGACGGCCAAGATGGACGTCCGATCGAATCGCTCCCTCGACGCTGTCCAGCTCTTGCTCCTCACGTCTTGACAATCAAGATGTAGATTTGCTACGCTTCTTGCGTCGTTATTCGTGGAGGCGCCTTGCAAGATCCAACCACTGACGTAATTCAGGGAACTCTCGACCTGCTCATCCTCAAGACTCTCAGTCTGCAACCCATGCACGGCTTTGGCATCACCCGGCGCGTCGAACAAATTTCCCGAAACGTGTTCAAAGTAAATCCCGGCTCGCTTCTGGTCGCTCTGCAGCGTCTCGAACGCGCCGGCTCCATTACTTCGGAATGGCGCCAATCTGAAAAGTCCCGCCGCGCCAAGTTTTATTCGCTCACTCGTGCCGGCAAGCGCCAACTCGAAGCCGAAACAGCCGATTGGACCCGCCGTTCCAGCGCCGTCGCCCGCCTTCTGAAGGCAGAGGCCTGATTCGATGTCCGCGTGGCGCAATTTCATTCATGGCCTGCGCGCTCTCGTCGGCCGCGATTCCGTCGATCGCGATCTCTCTGACGAAATGCGGCAGTACCTCGACGAGGCCGTCGCCGACGGCATCTCGCGCGGACTGTCGCCCGAAGCCGCCCGTCGCGCTGCGCAAATTGAAATGGGCAGTCCCGCTGCACTGAAGGATCACGTCCGCCAGAGCGGCTGGGAAAACGCGCTGGAAACATTTGTCGCCGACCTCCGCTACGCGGCGCGCCAGTCGATCCGCAATCCCGGCTTTTCGCTGCTCTGTATTCTCACGCTCGCTCTCGGCATCGGCGCTACCACCGCCATTTTCAGCGCCGTCTATCCCGCGCTTTTCAAACCCTTGCCGTATCCCAACCCATCTCGCGTCGTCATGATTTGGGAATCGCGCGACGGCAGCTCAGAGCTTCGTCCCACATTCGGCACCTTTCACGGACTTGCTGCCGATCGCACCCGGTCGTTGGCCTTCACCGCCGTGATGCGCTCGTGGCAGCCGGCGCTGGTCGGCTCAACCGAACCTGAGCGTCTCGAAGGCCAGCGCGTCTCCGCCGATTATTTCCGCGCGCTAGGGGTGCTCCCGGCGCAGGGACGAAACTTCCAGTCGTCCGATGATGTTTTCAACGGTCCTCGCGTCGTCATCATCAGCAATCGTTTGTGGCAGCGCCGGTTTGCTTCCGATCCTGCCATCGTCGGCCGCGAGCTCACGCTCGACGACGATCTCTACCTCGTCATCGGCGTAATGCCTGCGTCTTTCGAAAACGCGCTGCAACCTTCTGCGGAAATTTGGGCCCCCTTGCAGTACGACGTGTCGCTGCCGGTTGACGGCAGGGAATGGGGGCACCACCTGCGCATGGTCGGTCGTTTGCACGATCACGTCGCCCCTCGCGAAGCCGCGAACGAGTTGACCGTCCAGTTGAAAAGTTACGCATCGCAATTTTCCGCCGGGTATCAAAGTGCCGGCGGACCGCCGAATGCCATTTTGGTGAAATCGCTTCAGAAGGACGTATCAGAGTCAGCTCGCCCGGCGTTGCTTGCGATTCTCGGCGCTGTATTTCTCGTACTTTTGATCGCCGCAATTAACGTCACCAACCTCGTTCTCGCTCGCGGCGCTCAACGTCGCGGTGAGTTCGCGCTTCGTTCCGCTCTCGGTGCCGGACGCGCGCGCATGATTCGCCAGCTGCTCGTCGAAAGTCTTTTGATCGCTGCCGCCGGCGGCGCACTCGGACTCGCCTTCGCCGCTTTCGGCGTACGCGCCATCGTCGCGTTGAGCCCGCCAGACATCCCACGGCTTGCCGACGTTCACATCGACGGAGCCGTCCTGGCCTTCGCCATTTTCATCACCACCATCGTCGGCATTTGCGTCGGTTTGCTTCCCGCGCTTCATGCTTCGGCCCACGATCCTCAGACCACCCTGCAACAATCCTCGCGCAACACAGTCAAAGGCCACTTGCTCACTCGCCGCATCCTCGTCGTCGCGGAAGTTTCCATTTCACTCGTGCTTCTGGTCAGCGCCGGACTCCTGCTCCGCAGCATTCGCCGCATTTTTTCGGTCGATCCCGGTTTCAATCCCGATCGTGTGCTCACGATGCAGGTGGACAATACCGGCCATCGTTTCGATGGCGTTGCCGCGCGCGCCCGTTACTTCGCCCAGATTCTCAACGCGGTTCGCGCCGTTCCCGGAGTCGCCGGCGCCGCGTTAACCAGCCAGCTTCCCCTCAGCGGAGATACCGACGTCTACGGCGTCGAATTCGCAGCTATGCCTTCCACCACTAACGAAGCCGCATATCGATACGCCGTCAGTCCCGGCTATTTTCAAGCGATGCAGATTCCTCTTCGCCGCGGCCGCTATCTCGATGAACGTGACACTGCATCCGCTCCGTCCGCCGTGATGATCAGCGAATCCTTTGCCCGCCGGATTTTTCCGAATCACGATCCCATCGGTGAGCGCATTCGTGTGGGTCCAGACGCCCGCCACGCCGATCGTCCCTGGGCCACCATCGTCGGCGTTGTTGGAGATCTCTATCAGGCTTCGCTCGCGGTCAATGATTCCGACGCGTTTTACATCACTAACGCCCAGTGGCCATGGTCCGATTCCGATATGTCGTTCGTTGTGCGCGCTCGCGGCGACGCGGCTTCGCTCACCCCCGCCATCAAGCAGGCGATTTGGTCGGTTGACAAAGACCAGCCCATCGTTCGCGTCGCTACCATGCCCGCTATCGTCGATGCTTCGGAAGCTCAACGCCGTTTTGCACTCGTGCTTTTCGAAGCCTTCGGCCTCGTCGCCCTGCTTCTGGCAGCGACCGGGATTTACGCGGTCCTCTCCGGCGGCGTCAACGAACGCACGCGCGAAATCGGTCTCCGCGCCGCATTCGGCGCTTCGCCTCGTCGCATTCTCGTTTTGATTTTGGGGCAGGGAATGAAGCTGGCCGCGCTAGGCATCGCCATCGGCATTGTCGGCGTTGCGATCGCCAGTCGATTGCTCGCTACACTCTTATTCGGAATCGCTCGGCTCGATCCCGTTACCTATTTCGGAGTGATCGCCCTGCTCGGCGCCGTTGCGGCTGCTGCGTGCTGGTTTCCGGCGCGCCGCGCCATGCGCCTCGATCCCATGGTCGCGCTGCGTCACGACTGATTCGCGCCCTGCATTTTTCGCCGGTATCCGCTCGGGGAAACTCCCGCCCAGCGCTTGAACGCGATCGAGAATGCCGCTTCCGATTCGTAACCCACATGCCTCGCCGCCGCGCCGACGTTTCCTGACTCCGCCAGCAGCAGCCCCGCCGCTAAATGCATACGCCATGCCGTCAGATATCCGATGGCGCCTTGCCCCACCAGCGCGCTGAATCGCTCCGCGAACACCGCTCGCGAGCAGCCCACCTCCGCCGCCAGCGCCTTCAGCGTCCATCGGCGCGCGGGTGCCGCATGCATACGCGAAATCGCGCCACCGACCACAGGATCCTTGATGCCTCTCATCCATCCCGTCGAGTTGTCATGATCTGCCGCCAGGTGCGCGCGCACCGCTTGCATAAATAGCAGTTCCACCAATTTCGCGATCACCATGTTCGAGCCCGGCAGGTCCTCAGCCAGCTCTTCGCGAATCGCGTTCAGCGCGGTGTTCAACGACGACGCGTTCCGCGCTTCGCCTCCTCGCATCACCAGCACCGGCGGCAGCGCGGTCAGCAGCGGATTTTTCCGCGAATCGCCAAAGTAATAAATTCCCGCCAGGATTTCGCTCTTCGCCCCGCCGCCTCCGTACTCAAAATGGACCGTCTTCCGGTAGCGCACGCCCGGCTTCCACGGCTCGATTCTCATCTGCTGAATTAGTGTCATCAACGGTACCGCCGGCGTGCCGGCTGATTCCGCGCCCGCGAGTTCGTGTTCTTCGCCGCCGGGAAGCACCAAAAAGTCTCCCGCGTTCAACTCATACGCACGGTCCGTGGTCTCGATTCGCGCCTTCCCGGAGAGCACTGCATAGAACGGCGCCACATTGCTCACGTGCTTTTGAATTCGCCACGGCTCGCTCGCCTCGACGCGGAAAAACACGCAGCTTTCGTGCTTCAGGTCGGCCAACAGCTGGTCCAGCACATCCAATCCCATGTCCATATTAAGACTCTCGCAAAAGAAGAACGGACGAACACATATAGACCGTCTTGCTCCCTTACCCTACTCTATCCCCGTAACCTGGTTCCATCGAAAAGTTCGTAAAATCGACCGATTTCATAGGAGTTCGAAAAATGCGTGTTTTTCTTACCGGCGCCTCTGGATTCGTAGGCTCCGCCGTCGTTCCGGAATTGCTCAAAGCCGGTCATCAAGTCATCGGCCTTGCCCGTTCCGACGCTTCGGCCAAATCGCTTGCCGCTCAAGGCGTCCACGTTCAGCGTGGCGACGTCACCGACCTCGAAAGTCTTCGTAGCGGCGTCGCCGCATCCGATGGCGTCATTCACTGCGCGTTCATTCACGACTTCACTAAATTCGCCGAGAATTGCGAAATCGATAGGCGCGCCATCGAAGCGATGGGCGCAGCGCTCGAAGGATCCGACCGTCCATTCCTCGTCACGTCTGGCACGGCGCTGCCCAATCCCGGCCGCCTTGCCACCGAAGACGACCGCGCACCTGCCTCCAGCCCCATCCCTCGCGTCGCCACCGAACAAGCGGCCGATGCGATCGCCGCTCGCGGCGTGCGCGTTGCCGTTGTGCGCCTTCCGCAAGTCCACGGTAAGGGTGACCACGCTTTCAACCCGATGCTGATCAATCTCGCGCGCGAAAAGGGAGTGGCTGCCTACGTGGGCGACGGCAGCAATCGTTGGCCCGCTGTTCATCGTCTCGATGCCGGTTTGCTCTATCGGCTCGCGCTCGAAAAGGCCACGCGCGGCGCCCGCTATCACTGCGTCGCTGAAGAGGGAATTCCACTTCGCGAAATCACCGAGATGATCGGCAAACACTTGCGCGTTCCCGTCGTCAGCAAATCGCCCGCAGAGGCCGCCGCGCACTTCGGCTGGTTCGCTCATTTCGCGCAGATGAACAATCCCACGTCGAGCCGTCTCACTCAGGAACGCCTCGGCTGGCGCCCCACGCAGCCCGGCCTGCTGTGGGATCTCGATCAGGATTACTATTACAAAAGCTGACGCCACGGCGGTTCGGCTCGGCTACCGTTCGGTCATCGATGGGCAGTCACTGACAACGAACTTTCGGGCGTCGCAGTCGCAGCGCCGCCCGAGACTTTCGCTGAGCCATTTAGCCCGCGATATGTTGCTGCGTCGCCGTCTCGATCTGCGGCGACCCCGGCGCACGCAAATTCCGCACATCGCGCATCGGCGGCTGTCCGAAAAATCGGCTGTACTCGCGATTGAACTGGCTCGCACTTTCGTAACCCACTTCGAATGCCGCGCTCGCCGCATCCACTCCGTCCAGCAGCATTCGTTCCCGCGCCGCATGCAGCCGAAGTTGTTTCTGATACTGCAGCGGGCTCATCGCCGTCAGCGCTCGAAAATGATGGTGCAGCGTCGAAACTCCCATCCCCGCAAGCTTCGCCAATTCTTCCACGCGCAGCGGCTTTGCAAAATTTGCGCGTACCCACGCGGTCGCTTTCGCCGTCCGATGGCTCTGGTCGCCCAGCGTGGCAATCGCGCGCAGCCTCGCTCCCTCCGGCCCGCGCAAGATCCGGTAAATGATTTCGCGCTGGATTAATCCGCTCAGGAACGGGATGTCCTGCGGCGTGTTCAGCAAGTCCACCAGCCGGCAGCAGGCCTCCAACAATTCCGGTGTGGTTTCACCAGTCGCCATCGCAGGACGTTCTCTCGTCCGGTCCGGCGCCTGAATTTCGTCGCGGCTCAGCAGTTCTCGCACCACTGCCATCTCCAGCTTCAACACGAAACACAGGTAGGGCACTTTCTCGCTGGCCTCGATCACATTGCAAATCACCGGCAGATCGAGTGACGTTAATAAATACCGAGACTTGTCGAAAATAAACGTCGTTCCCGCCAGCGTCGCTTGTTTCCGCCCTTGCGCCACCACCGCAAGGCTCGGCTCATACGCAGCCGATGTCACTGCCGTCGGCGCTGTCCTCCGCGTCAGCAGTAAGCCCGGAATTTCCGTGATCACTCTCTCTTGCTTTCCAACGAATAAGGCAATCCTGCGTGCCAGGTCGGCCGAGCTGCTTCGTCCGGCCGTCTCCTGTAACCCCGCGCCTTTCCCCTGTTGTCGGCTCATTTTCTATGTCCTCTATACACCGTCAGAATACGCCTGCCCCGCCAGTTATCCAGCAGTATCCGCGCTGCAAGAGGATTAGGCAAGAACTCGGCAGGATCAGGCTACCGCGCTCGCCGCTGTTCGGCGTAGTCTCGAAGTGTCCGCAATTCATTCGGGAGGCACCGATGCAAACGCGCAAACTTGGAAAGAGCAATTTAGAGGTTTCGGCCCTCGGGCTTGGCTGCATGGGCATGAGTTTTTCCTACGGCCCGCCGAAAGACAAAAAGGAAATGACCGATCTTCTCCACGCAGCCGTGGATCGTGGCGTCACTTTTTTTGACACCGCCGAAGTATACGGCCCCTTCACCAACGAAGAATTGCTGGGCGAAGCTCTCGCACCCTTTCGCGGCAAAATCGTGATCGCTACTAAATTCGGTTTCCATCTCGGCGGCCCCGATAATCGTCCCGGCGCTGCCGGAGTCAACAGCCAGCCCGCTCACGTCAAGCGAGCCGTTGAAGGTTCGCTCAAGCGGTTGAGACTGGAATCGATCGATCTTCTCTACCAGCATCGCGTGGATCCCAACGTGCCCATCGAAGATGTCGCCGGTGCGGTGAAGGAATTGATTCAAGCCGGCAAAGTAAAACACTTTGGAATGTCCGAAGCCGGCGTCGCCACCATCCGCCGCGCCCACTCCGTTCAACCCGTCGCGGCCGTGCAGAGTGAGTACTCGCTCTGGTGGCGCAAGCCGGAAGCGGAATTGATTCCCATGCTCGAGGAACTCGGCATCGGTTTGGTGCCCTACAGCCCGCTCGGCAAAGGGTTCCTAACCGGCAAAATCGACGCGAACTCGAAATTCGAAAGCAACGATTTTCGCAGCACGCTCCCGCGATTCACGCCCGAAGCGATCAAAGTGAATCAGGCTTTGGTCGACCTGCTCGGCTCCATCGCCAAACGTAAAAATGCCACCCCCGCGCAAATCGCCCTCGCTTGGGTGCTCGCTCGGAAGCCCTGGATGGTTCCTATCCCCGGCACCACCAAGCTTCATCGCCTGGATGAAAATCTCGGCGCTCTGAAAATCGAGTTCACACCCGCGGAGCTGCGCGATATCGACGCCGCTGCCTCGAGGATCACCGTCGAAGGCGCTCGCTACCCCGAACGCATCGAAAAGATGACCGGTCTATAATCGTCGCTTTCAAGTACAGGACAACACCGTGCCTCATGTGATCGTGAAAATGGTTTCCGGCAGGCCGGAAGCTGAGAAAAAGGATCTGGCCGCTCGCATCGTCAAAGACGTGATGGAAGCACTTCATTGCCAAGAGGATTCAGTTTCGGTCGCGATCGAAGAAGTTGCTTCGCGCGAGTGGTCCTCAACGGTCTATAAGAACGACATTCATCCCAAATGGGACGCGCTATATAAAAAGCCAAATTACATCCCGTAACGGACGCAGCCGCCCGAGTCGCATCACCGCAATCGTCAATCGCGCGAGTGGCTCCGGCAAAAACGCTCGATCGCAAACTCTCCGAAAAAGGATCTCACCACATGGACATCAAACGAGCTGGCACGCAACCTTCTGGAAAAGGTCCCGCCGATTGGTTCACCGGCGCCGTCCGAATCGATCCGCTGTTTCAGGCTCCCGATCCCGCCTTCGTTCAGGGCGCCGCCGTCACGTTTGAGCCTGGCGCTCGCACCGCTTGGCACACGCATCCTCTCGGCCAGACGTTGATCGTTACGTCCGGCTGCGGCTGGGCGCAACGCGAAGGCGGACCCGTCGAAGAAATTCGCCCCGGCGACGTCGTCTGGTTCTCGCCCAGCGAAAAACATTGGCACGGCGCGTCGCCTTCGACCGCCATGACGCACATTGCCATTCAGGAAAAACTGAACGGCAAAGTCGTCGACTGGCTCGAACACGTCTCTGACGCCCAATATCGTAGATAGCCCATCGGGCCAGCGCCGCAACGCCGCCTCCAAGTACCTGGAACTCGCGGCAGCGCCGCCACGAAATCCGCCAGACTTTTTCGTCTCGCCCTCGCGTGGTCGCATACTACAATTACCGTTAGCCCACATGCCCGAAGGCCTTTCCCGATGAAAGATCTGCACAAGACAATTCTCGCGGCGCTGTTGTTTTTGCTTATCGCCGCGCTCGCCGCCATCCTTCTCACGCGCAGTTGGGAAGATTCGCCGCGCCGCCTTCACGCCGACCTCACCAAGTCCATCCACACCGAGCAACTCGTGGATACCTCGGCTCTCGACACCGCCCAGCAGCTCTCGCCTCTCGCCATCACTCACTGGGAACGCCAATTCGCCGATGAAGCTCTTCGCCTCGCCGACCGTTCGGTGGACTCCGCCTTCACCGCCGCGCTTACCGATGCAGTCGAAAATCCCGCGCCGCTCACGCCGGAAACGCGCCAGCTCTTCGATCACCTGAAAGACACTGAAAGCCGCGTCGCCGCCGACCAAACTACCATCGCGCAACTCACCGCTCAGATAGCCAAAGCCGGCGAAGCGCAAAAATCTCGCCTCCAGGAATCTCTCGACCTCGCGCAAGCTCAGCTCGCGCTCGATCAGGACGAACTCGACGACGCCCAGCAGGACTTGATTCGTGCCGGCGCCGACAAGCACGCTTTGATTCAAAAGCAGCTCGACGCGCACGAAGCCAGCGAAGTCCACGCCGCGAAAACTCCATCGGCTCCTGCCGCTACTGGCTCCGCGCCGGCTCCCGCGTCAGCAACGACATCGGCTTCGAATCCTGTGACGCCCGTTGGCGCGCCGGCGCCTGCCATCTCGCCGGAATCGTCCAAATCGAAAAGCCTGCTCACGCAAATCGAAGCGATTCTCTCGTTTCGCACCAAGGAAAGTCTTCTCGAGCAGGCCCGGCAGAACGCGATGAAGCGCGCCGCAGCCCTCGAGGCTTCGCATGAAGCGCTCGACAAGCAGCTCGACCAGGAAAAGGCCGAAAAGACCATCATCCGCAAACATGGCCGCGTCCTCCGCACCGCTGACGCAAAACCGCACGCCGAATCTGCCTCCGCGCCGCCCTCAGCCACCGCCGCAAATGCGACGAACGCCGCCGCATCCAAATCCGCCGCGCCGAGCGCTGCCGAAATCGCTGCCGAAGCAGCAACTCCACTCTCGCAGCTTTCTTTCATTCAGCACTTGAACGCCGATCAGAAAATGCTCGCGCTCTACGACAAGCGCATCGCCGACGAACAAGGCCTCGTCACCACCTACGGCGATTGGTATGCACTGGTTATGGCGCGCCACCGCGCGTTCCTGCACAGCGTTTTTTACTCCGCTCTCTGGATCATCCTGATCGCCCTCTTCGTCTTCATCGCCAACGTCTGGGTGCAAAAAATCTTCGCCAAGCTCGATATCGATCGCCGCGAAATGCACACCATGCGCGCCATTCTGCTATTCGCGGTTCAGGCGATCGGCATCGTCCTCATCCTTCTGGTGATTTTCGGAGTGCCGAACGATTTCGCCACCGTCGCAGCCCTCACCGGCGCCGGTATCACCGTAGCGATGAAAGATTTCATCGTTGGATTTTTCGGCTGGTTCATCCTGATGGGCAAAAACGGAATTCGTCCCGGCGATTGGGTGGAAATCAACGGCACTGCCGGCGAAGTCGTCGAGGTCGGGCTGCTTCACACCGTGCTTCTGGAAACCGGCAGCTGGGTTGACGCCGGCCATCCTACCGGACGCAAAGTCACCTTCGTGAACAGCTTCGCCATCGAAGGCCACTACTTCAATTTCTCCACATCCGGCCAGTGGCTGTGGGATGAAATTCAGATTCAGGTTCCCGCTTCGCAGGATCCGTGGGCCACAGCCGAAGCGGTCCGCAAATTAGCGGCCGACGAAACCCAAGCCAACGCCAAAATCGCATCGCAGGAATGGGGACGCGTCTCGCCGGACGCAGCGAAGAGTGGTTTTACTGCCGAGCCTTCATTGTCAGTGAAGCCTTCGGGCAGCGGCGTGGACGTTCGCGTCCGCTATCTCACGCGGGCAAACGAGCGCCACGAAACGCGGGCGCGTTTGTATCACGCCGTGGTGGACATGCTTCACGCCAATGCCAACCCTGCATCCGTTGTGGCCAAGCCTGCCACTTAGATCGGATACGGTTCATAGCATTTTTGATTTTGTGGGAATTTCGAAACGTGGAAAACGCATTGCGCAGGATCCGAGGGCGTTCATGCCTCATTCGATTACACCGCCAGAAATATGTGGTAGCTGACGAATCCCAGAAACGTTCCAATCGCCGAACCCGCCAGCACGTCGCTTAGGAAATGCATCCCCAGCACGATGCGCGAGGACGCGATCAGCAGCGCCGCGAAAAACAGTGCGCCTTGCAGCTCGGGATAAAAGAGTCCAATCGGCAGCGCAATCGCAAACGCCGTGATCGTATGTCCTGAAGGGAACGAATATTTGTCCGGCGGCAGAATCGACGCCCAACAGTGAGGCTCGATTTCGCACGGACGCTTTCTGCGGCTCTTGCTCTTGATCGTGCGAAACAAAAATATTCCCACCGCCGCGGAACTCGCCGCCGCTCCCACCGCGATATACCGTTCCGGGCCGCCGTAAATCATCAAAATAATTCCCAGCGAGTACCACAGCCAACCATCGCCCAGCCGCGTTGCCGTAATCGTCAAAATTCGTATCCATCGCGGCGCTCTCCACCGGTGCAGCTTCTTCATCAACCGGTGATCGTTGGATTCGATCTGGTTCCACACCGCTCTCGCGACGGTCATACCCACTCCTCTGCCGCGGGCTGCGGCATCGTGATCCAGCGGGGACGCTTTCGAGCTTCGGGTTCACCAAGAATCTGCCGCGCCCATCGGCGGCTGAAAATTCGTTCGTCGCGGTAGTTCCAGTACGTGATCGCGGGAATCAATACCGCCAGCGGCGCCAGTAGCGTCGTCCAGCTTTTTTCTCGCATCATTTCGTACGCGATCAGATAAACGTCGCGTGTCAGCTTCGTGAAGCTGCCGGACTCTCCGGCCACGCGTCCCTGACCCGCGCGAAGCCCGGCGAAAAATTCTTCCTTGTCGCGCGCCCCTGGAACTTCCGTGTAAGCCGTTCCTGCCGAAGGCAGCGCGTGCGCGTCGCTTCCGCCGATGCCGATTTTGTCCCACTGTTTCGCCAGGTCCGCCGCTTGGCGGTTGGCCTTTTCCAGCATGTGGCTGTTTTGCACTTCAATGGCGGGGAAATACTCCTGGAACCAGGCGAAATCTTCGCGATCCCTCGGCCCGGTCAGACTGGAAAACACGTGATTGATGCTGAAAAACAAGCGTCGCTCCGTCAGATACATCAGCAGCGAAACCAAATCCTTTCGCCTCTGCTGCAGCTGTACGTGCTGCCGTTCGGTCACGTCGTATACGCCGATGTGCACTTCGGTGCCGCTCGGCATCTTGCACGTCAGTTCTTCGCTAACGAAGAAATTCGCGTGCTGCCGCAGCTGCTCGCCGCCCTCGATCGAGTCGTGGTCGGTCAGCGTCACCAGGTCCATTCCGCGGCGCTGGAGCAGGTCGTAGATTTTGTGGGGATCGCTGTAACTTTCGCGGCAAAACTTTCTAACAAAAGGTGTGGTGCAGGCCCCTGAATAGTACGAGTGGACGTGAAGGTCGCACTTCATGCGTCCCACAATAAACGGCCCACCGTTACTGCAATATGACACCCTTGCTAAAGTTGTGAAATTACTAGTATTTAACTCTTAGGACACAGTAACCGAGTTTTAACAATGCCGTAGTCGCCGCGCTGCGACCCGCTGCCAGAGTCGGCGGCTATGAAGAAAATCGAGTTCGTTTTTTTCGATGCCGGCGGCGGTCATCGCGCCGCAGCCACCGCCTTGCAGCTCGCCATTCGCTCGCAACAACGACCCTGGGACGCACAGCTCATGAACCTGCAGGAGCTGCTCGACGATCTCGACATCATGAAGAAGTACGCGGGCATTCGCATCGAAGACACCTACAACCAAATGCTTCGCAAAGGCTGGACGCTTGGCAGCCCGCAACTGATGAAAGTCCTGCAGCTTGCCATTCGTCTGAATCACGGCCGCTCCGTCCGCATGCTCGAAAAGCGCTGGCGCGAATCCCGGCCAGACATGGTCGTTTCCTTCGTGCCGCATTTCAATCGCGCTTTGCGCCAGAGCTTCGCGAACACTTTTCCCGGGCGCCCTTTTGTCACCGTGATTACAGATATCGCCGACTACCCGCCGCACTTCTGGATCGAACGCCAGCAACAATTCATCGTGTGCGGTTCCACCCACGCCGTCGAGCAGGCGCGCGCCACGGGTTACACCGACGAAAATATCTTTCGCGCTTCGGGAATGATTCTTCATCCGCGCTTTTATGAAGCGCCGTTGCCAGACGTCCGCGCCGAGCGTGCCGCACTGGGTCTAAAGCCGGATATGCCGACCGCGCTCGTCATGTTCGGCGGTTACGGTTCGAAAGTGATGACCGATATCGCAGCGCAGCTCGATGCTTCGAACTTGAATCTTCAACTTATTTTCGTGTGCGGCCGTAACGAACAGCTCGCCGCCACTCTGCGCAATCAGAAAGCCCGCCTGCCGCGCGTCATTGAAGGCTTCACCACCAAAGTGAATACCTACATGCAGCTCTCCGATTTCTTCATCGGCAAGCCGGGCCCCGGCAGCGTCAGCGAAGCTCTCGCCATGCACTTGCCCGTGATCGTCGAATGCAACGCCTGGACGCTCCCGCAGGAGCGCTACAACGCAAAATGGATCGTCGAAAACAGAGTCGGCTTGGTGCTCCCCAATTTTCGCGGCATCGATAAAGCCGTCGCCGAACTCATCGAACCGCAAACGCTTCCCGCCTACCGTGCCAACGCCGCAGCCATGAAAAATCGCGCCGTATTCGAAATCCCCGAGTTCTTCGAGCGCGTCTTTCAGCGCACCGCCTCCGCCAGCGGCCATACCGACGAATCCGCCTCCGGGCAGCTCGAACCATCCCTGGTCGCTCGCCAGTCGAAGTGAGGACCCGCGTGGGCAGGGAAGTCCCGCAGCCTCATGCACCTGCGGCTGAAACCAATCGCCCGCCGCTGTATCTAACTAACCAGCAGTTCGTTATCCCGCAAAAGTCGCAAATAGAGGTTCACTGCCGCGCTCGAATCGTCCCCATCTCGACTCCAACCAGTCGATGTGGCACGATATCGATTCGCGCAGCGCAGCACGGTAAGTCGCTCATAGCGATCGAAGGAGTTTGATTTTATGGCCAAGGCAACATTTGCAGCAGGCTGTTTCTGGGGCGTCGAAGACGCGTTCCGCCATGTTCCGGGAGTTCTTTCGACCGCCGTCGGCTACATCGGCGGTACCACGAAAAATCCCACGTACAAGGAAGTTTGCAGCGGTCGCACCAATCACGCGGAAGCAGTCGAAGTGGATTACGATCCGGCGAAAGTCTCGTACCTCGAATTGCTCGCGACGTTTTGGAAGAGTCATGATCCCACGACCATGAATCGTCAGGGACCGGACGTCGGCACGCAATACCGCTCGGCGATTTTTTATCACGACGCGCAGCAGGAAGAGGAAGCCAAGGCGTCGAAAGCCGTGCTCGAAAAAGATCACGTCTTCAAGCGCCCGATCGTCACCGAAATCCTGCCCGCTCCGGAGTTTTTCCGCGCCGAGGATTACCATCAGCAGTATTTCGAAAAGCAGGGAATTAAGGCCTGCCACATTTAAACTGCTGGTTTAGCGGACGCACAGCCCAGAAAGAGAAAACGCCGCAGAGATCGCTCTCTGCGGCGTTTGTTTTTTTAAGCCGAAATTTCTACTGGTGAAACTTCGACGGGCTTTCCGACAGCTCATTCCACAGTACGTAGCCGATCACGCCGGCGCCGCCCACCATAATGATGTCGAAAACCAAACGGCGCCGCCGCGGATGCACCAGATAATTATCCGTATGCATCGCCGACGATGCCGCCGGTTCAGGACTCGCTGCCGCCGCCGGCTCCAGGTCCATCGTCACGCGATACGATTTTCCTTCCGGAATCGTGTGCAGCTCGCCGTCGTTATCCAGCACCAGCGATCCGCGATACGCAGAAATGATCACCTCGCGCGAATTCACCAGCGTTGCCTGCCCGTACGCTCCCTTGCCATCTTCTGCGCGCAAAATTCCTTGCGGCAACTCCAGCGCCACCTGATCGGTCCCGTTCGATGCAAATCCAACCGTGCCGCGCACCACCAGCGCATGCACCGACCCGGTCATCTGCTGAAGCGTTGCCGAACTCGCACTCAGCAGATAAATCTGGCTCGAGCCCAGTTTCATCCGCAGCGCGCCGCCTTCGTCCGTCGCAACTGTATCGCCCGGGTACACGGTCGTGCCGATCGCGATCTTTGATTGATCCACTTGCGCGTACGTCGCCTGCACCACCATGCCAAGTGGTTTTTCGTTTGCCGCAAACCCGCTGGTCTGCAGCATCGATAGAACAACCAATAATGAAATCCCAACGCGAATGAGTGCTTTCAAGACGTTTCCTCCGCTTCACATTGAAACTAAGCGGTGGTGCACACAGGGTCAACGGCGCAACGTCGTGTATGGCGCTAACAATGCACTCCCCGGCCTCTTTGTAGTGGAACGTAGTGGACAAAAGTTTCTTGCCTTCCGTGCGGGATTTTTCGCCGCCCCTGTCGCTGCAGGCCGGACCGCCGCACCGCCGTGCGGACGCGTGTCCCGGCTCGGTCGCTACTTTAGAAAGTCCAAATTCTCGCGTGGGTCGGTTACTATACGCACGGATTTCCGGGAGGCTCGCATGTCCCGCCGTCACACTTCAATCTTCGCTCGTTGCGCGCTCGTATTTTTCGCCGCGCTGCTCTGTTCTACGCCGGCCCTTTTCGGCCAAGCGCCAACGGAAGTTACCGTGCCGCAGTTCGATCCGTCGCTCTATCAGGATTTGCGCTGGCGCTGCATTGGCCCGTTCCGTGGCGGCCGCACCGTCGCAGGCGCCGGCATTCCCGACAAGCCAAATGTGTTTTTCATCGGCGTGAACAACGGCGGCGTGTGGAAGACGACCGACGCCGGCCGCACATGGAATCCGATCTTCGACGGCCAACCAACCGGCTCGATCGGCGCGCTTGCGATCGCGCCCTCGAATTCAGACATTATTTATGTAGGCAGCGGCGAAGGCCTCCGCCGCCCCGATCTTTCAACCGGTGATGGAATCTATAAATCCGTCGATGGCGGCCAAACCTGGAAACATCTGGGTCTGCGCGACGGCCAGCAGATCACCAACATTCTCGTCGATTCGCACAATCCAGATCGTGTCTTCGCCGCCGTGCTCGGCCATCCCTACGGACCGAATCCCGAGCGCGGAGTCTTTCGTTCGCTCGACGGCGGCGTCACCTGGAAAAAAGTCCTGTATAGGGACGACGACACCGGCGCCACCGATCTCGCCTTCGATCCTGCGAACGAGCAAATCCTCTACACCGATCTCTGGTCCTCGCGTCGTCCGCCGTGGACCACCGGCGGTCCGCTCGAAGGCCACGCCGGTGGTTTGTTCAGATCAACCGACGGCGGCGACACGTGGAAACCGCTCACCACCGGACTTCCGACCAATCAACAAGGCCTCGGCCGCATCGGTTTCGGCATCGCGCCAAACCAGCCCAACCGCATCTACGCGCTTGTTGATGCAAATCCCGAAGTCGGCGGCCTCTACCGCTCCGATGATGCCGGCGAATCCTGGAAAAAAGTGAACAACGATCCGCGCATCTGGGGACGCGGTTTCGATTTCGCCTGGGTTCGCGTTGCCCCCGACGATCAGAACACGATTTACATCAACAACACCTCGACCTATCGCTCGACCGATGCCGGTCTGAATTTCACCGCGATCAAGGGCGCTCCCGGCGGCGACGACTATCACGCCACCTGGATCAATCCGCGCAATTCTCAAATCATTTTGCTCACCAGCGATCAGGGCGCCACCATCACCGTGAACGGCGGCCAGTCGTGGAGTTCTTGGTACAACCAGGCGACCGCGCAGTTCTATCACGTCATTACCGACAATCAGTTTCCGTACTGGGTGTACGGAGGCCAGCAGGAAAGTGGCTCGGCGGGAATTGCCAGCCGCAGCGACTGGGGCGAGATCACCTTCCGCGATTGGCATCCGGTCGGCACCGAAGAATATGGTTACGTCGCTCCCGACCCGCTTCATCCGAATTGGATCTACGGCGGCAAGGTCACACGCTTCGACATGGTCACCGGCCAGACGCAGGACGTTTCGCCCGCCGTGTTTCGCAGTGGAAAATATCGTTTCAACCGCACCGCGCCGCTGATCTTTTCGCCGGCCGACCCGCAGGCGCTCTACCTCGGTTCCAACGTCGTCTTCAAAACCACCGACGGCGCCCACAGTTGGCAAATCATCAGCCCCGACCTCACGCGCGAAGATCCCGCCGTTCCCGATTCGCTGAAGGGCATCATCGCCGGGGATCCAGCAAAAGGGAAACATCGCGGTGTCGTGTACTCGCTTGCGCCTTCTCCTCTCGACGCGAAACTACTTTGGGCGGGCACTGACGACGGATGGATCTGGATCACTCGCGACGGCGGCCAATCCTGGCAAAACGTTTCGCCGCCTGAGCTGACTCCGTGGAGCAAAATCTCGCAGCTCGACGCTTCTCATTTTGACGCGAACACCGTGTACGCCGCCGTAAACCGTTTTCGACTTGACGACTTGCACCCGTACATTTTCCGCACGCACGATGGCGGAAAGACTTGGCAGAAAATTTCAAATGGTTTGCCGGACGGTTCATCGGTCAACGTCGTTCGCGAAGATCCCGTTCGCAAAGGCTTGTTGTTCGCCGGCACCGAAAACGCCGTTTACGTTTCTTTCAACGACGGAGACTCGTGGCAATCCCTGCAGCTCAATCTGCCCGCTACGTCCATGCGCGATCTGGTGATTCACAACGACGACCTGGTCGTCGGCACGCATGGCCGCTCATTCTGGATCCTCGACGACATCGCCCCTTTGCGCGAAATTTCTGCAAGCGCCGCCGGCGTGAACGCGTACCTGTTCAAGCCGGCCGATGCATTCCGCGTTCAACGCAACGTGAACCCGGATACGCCGCTGCCTCCCGACGAGCCAGCCGGTAAAAATCCGCCCAACGGAGCGATCCTGGACTACATCCTCCGTGAAAAACCTACGGTGCCCGTGGCGCTTCAAATTTCCGACTCGGCGGGGAACATCGTGCGAACGTTTTCGAGTAACGATAAACCGGACGCCACAATTGACGAGCTGCGCCAGACCGTTAACGTTCCGCTCTACTGGCTCCGTCCTCCGCAAATTCTTTCCGCGGAGCCCGGTATGCACCGCTTCGTCTGGGATCTTCGTCTCGCGCCGCCGCACTCGCTCTCGCACGAATATCCCATCTCCGCGATCGTTCACGATACGCCGCGATATCCGCTTGGCCCCGCCGTCCTTCCCGGCGTGTACACCGTCAAATTGTCTGTGGGCGCTCAGGTCGTCGGGCAAAACACATTTGAAGTGAAGATGGATCCTCGCGTGAAAACTTCAGCGCAATCGCTAGCAGATCAGTTTGAACTCGCGTCGAAGATCGCAGACGATATGAACAAGAGTTTCGAAGCGCTAAGTCAGGTTCGCGGTATCGATAGCCAAGTGAAAGGCCTGGAGGCCGCAAAACCCCCGAAGGAAATTGCTGAATCGCTGGAAAAACTAGAGGAAAAACTAGAAGCGTTTGAAGGTGAGGAATCTTCCGCAGGGTCGTCTCATGCTCAGGCGAATTTTGCGCGCCTCAACGGCCAGTTCGCTCAACTTCTCAGCGTCACCACCGCAGCCGATGCCGCGCCCACGCAACCGCAATCCGAGGCGTACAGCGACGTTCAGCAAAAACTCACGGCCGCGCTGACCGAATGGAACGGCGTCCTCACAAAAGATCTCGCCGCACTCAACTCACAGCTTCGTACAGCAAAACTGCCGGCCATCGATCCCGCTCTCACCAGCGAACCGGAATCTGAAATCGGCGGCGACGACGAACCGTAATCAACGCGTCATGCTAGATCCGGTCGATTTTCGCCGCCAAAATAAAATCGCTTTCGGTCAATCCATTAATCTTGTGAGTCCACGTGGTCACTTCCGCTTTTCCCCACGCCAGCAGAATGTCCGGATGGTGGCCTTGCTCTTCCGCGATCGCTCCCGCTTTGTTCACAAACGCCAGCGCCGCCTTAAAATCTGGGAACTTGAATTCACGCACCAAATGATGTCCGTCCACAACTTTCCAGTTCGGAACCTGCTTCGATAGCTCGGCCAGTTCAGCCCCGGCCAGCGGCGGAATTCCACCCTTGCACGGTACGCATGTCTTGCTCGCCAGGTCAGTCATGATTTCATCCTCCGATGCTGCGCTTTCGCCTCCAGTGTACCGCACCGCCACTTCGTGGATTCCACGCCGCTCGAAAATCGCCCCACGGCCGCGCTGGAAGCTCGCAGCCGATTTCTGATATTCTCACTCGCGTTGCGAAAAATCCGGGAGGCGGAATGGCCGACGAAATCATGGAATTGAAAGAGCACGCCGAGCACGGAGCCGAAGAGCACAGCCTCGCGCCGGTCACTCTCACCATGGCGATCCTCGCCGTTCTCGTCGCCGCCGTCACGCTGCTCGGCCATCGCGCCCACACCGAGGAAGTCGTCCTGCAGACTCGTTCAGCCGACCAGTGGAGCTATTACCAGGCCAAGGAAATTCGCCGCCGCAGCTACGAACTCTTCATCGACGAGCTTTCTGTGTTTTCCCTGCAAAATGGCGATCAACTTGGTTCGATCAAAGAGAAGTATCAGAAGGAAGTGGACCGCTATTCCGACGAACTGAAGGAAATCGAGCGCAGCGCGCGGGAACTGGAAGCCGACGTAAAAGTCGAAGAGCGCCGCGCCGACCGTTACGATCTTGCCGAAGTCCTGCTCGAAGCTGCATTGGTCATCTGCTCGATCACCTTGCTCACCAGAAAACGCCTGTTCTGGTATTTCGGGATCGTTTTATCGGTGATCGGTATTGCGTGTGGCGTTACCGGCTGGCTCGTTCACTAATCCGAAGAACGAGCCGCGCAGCCCTCACGACGCCTCACGCAACAAACTCAAATCGCGATTATTTTTTCGCCGCCGCCGCAGCAAGCCGTGCATCCACATATTTCTTTACGTACTCGCCAAACGCATTTTCCATCGCTCGCGTAATCGGCCCCGGCGCGTTGGCGATCTTCCGGCCGTTTACTTCGCTCACTCCCAGCATGCTCCGGTTCGTGGACGAAATGAAAACCTCATCGGCGTTGTACAGATCGTCCGGCACCAGCGTTTTTTCTTCCACCGGAATTCCCACGGAAGCGCCGATCTCCAGCAGCACGCTCCGCGTCACGCCTTGGAGGCAACCTGAACTGAGCGGCGGCGTGCCCACGCGTCCATTTTTTGCGCAGAATACGTTGGCCGCCGTACATTCCGCTACTTCGCCGCGTTCGTTCAGCAGCACCACTTCATCCAGGCCGGCTTGGTGCGCCTCGTAATAATTCCACACGTTGTCGAGCCACGACGTTACCTTCACTCCGGCGAGCGGCGAAGCCGCGTGCCGCGCGTGTTCGCGCAGCCCAAGCCGCGTCGGCTCTCGGTACGACGGCAAATCCGACGAACACAAAATCAAATCCGCTTTCGGAAATGGTTCATCGCTACGCCAAAACCCCGTCTGGTTGTAAATCGCGTAAATCCGCGCGGCGCCTTCGCGCACTTTGTTCGCTGCCAGTAGCTCCATCAACTGCGCCCGCACTGTTTCCTCTTGGAATGGGAAAGGGCAGTGGGTTCGCTCCGCGTCGCGCGTCAACCGTTGCCAGTGCCGTTCGAACGCAAACGGAATTCCCTCATGCACGCGAATCGTCGTGAACAGACCCCATCCGCTCAGCAAACCGCCCTGCCCCGGCGAGAGCCGAACCTGCTCGATCGGCATCAAACTTTCATTGTGAAACACAATCCGATGCATCATGCGGCCCTCCGCCAGCGCAGCCATTCTATCGCAGAATCAGTTCCGTATCGGCGCACCACCGCCTTCGCATTACATGGAATCCTACGTGCTGCCGATAAGAAGGATGGTGGCTCTGACTTTTATCGGATTTCGGCTGTAGGTCTATTGACACCAACGACATCTGCGCCTAAATTGTTCTTGTATCTTTTGGAGGAAGCCGTGCGAACGATCGCCCGATCCTGCCTGGTGGGAATCCTGGCTACGTCTTTGATGGGTATCCCCGCGTTTGCGGCCAATGAAAAGCCGCTCGGCATGGTCACGCAAGCCATGGACGCGCAACTGGGCACCGCTCAGGCTTCTGTGGGCACCACGGTATATCCGGGAGATTCGCTCGTCACCGATGAGCACGGTTCCATTCGCCTCCGCGTAGGCGGCGGCCAGTTCTATTTGCTTTCTTCCAGTGCGGCCACCTTGTCGCAGAACGGTAACGCGGTTCTCGCCAGCGTCAGCCGCGGCACTGTCGGTTTTTCCTCTACGCAGGATGATCAGTTTGCCTTGGAAATTCCAGAAGGTATCCTTCGCGCCGCTCCGGGTGAACCGGCCTACGGTCAGGTCACAATCACCGGCCCGTCTGAAGTTGTTATCTCCGCGTATCGCGGTTCGCTGATCCTCGATAACGACGGCGAAATGCACACCGTTCCCGCGGGTAAATCCTACCGCGTCACCATGGATCTGGAGCCAGCCGCGCCGTCGGCCGAACCACAGGACCCCGAGGGTGCGAAGACTCGCCGCGACAAGATTGTCAGCCCGCGCCGCCGTCACTTAGTTTTTGACATGATCATGGTCGGTGGCGCCGGTGCAATCGGCTACGTCCTCTGGCGATATTTGCCGGAGAGCATGTACAAGCCCCAATAATCTGCCCCTACGCTTTTGGATGCCCGTTCCGCCATGCGTCATCGCGGCGTTCGGTTCTCCGTCTTCTTTCGATCGTTGATATTTCCTCTACTCTGAATTTATCCAGCCCGTTATATTGTTATTGTGAGCGCAAACGATAAAACGATCCAGACGCCGCCCGGCGATCGCGAAATCGCGATGAAGGGCTTCCGCGACAGCCCGTTTTTCGATCCCTACAAAAAAATCGCGCATCGCGGTGAATATGCCTGGTGGATTCTTCGCGGCAAACCGCGCCCCAAAGTTCCGCACTTGGTGAAGCAACGGACGCTCACCGAATTTGCCGAGCGTTTCGAGCTACCCGTGCTCGTCGAGACCGGCTCGAATCTCGGCCACATGATCAGCGCCCAGAAACACAACTTCCGCGAAATTTATTCGATCGAGCTGGATCTCTGGCTCGCCGCGCGCGCCAAGCGGAAATTCGGCGGCTATCCTCACATCCATCTCTATCAGGGTGACAGCGGCGTCGTGCTGCCGAAAATCGTTCCCACTCTGCGCGACCGTTGTCTGTTCTGGCTCGACGCGCACTGGGGGGACGAATCGGCGCCGATCAAGCAGGAACTGGAATGCATCTACCGCCATCCCGTTCGCGATCACGTCCTGCTGATTGACGACGCTCGCTGGTTCGACGGCCGCGGCGATTACCTATCGATTCAGGATCTGCGCGACCACGCCGCCAAGGAATATCCCGGCAGCGTCGTCGAAGTGAAAGACGACATCATCCGCATCTACAATCCGTCGTCCAAACCCGCGAAGTCGTAACCATCGTCCGCCGATTCCACAATCGCAGCTCGCCGTTCGATTCGCGTACGTCCCGCATCCTCGCGGCAGTATAATTTTCTGTAACTCCGTTTGTGTTTCAATTCTCTTGCGGAAACGGAAGAGGGTCTCGCGGTCATGCTGAAGCGCTTGTTCGTCCACTACGTTGCGGAGGAGGCGCGGCCCATGCTGCGCCTTGCGATTCCGCTCGTCATGGCCGAGCTTGGCTGGATGACCATGGCCATCGTGGACACCATGATGGTCGGCCGCCAGGCGCACAGCGCCGAAGCGATCGGCGCCGTCAGCCTCGGCAGCATCCTTTTCAATTCCGCCGCGATCTTCGGCACCGGCCTGATGCTGGGCCTCGATACTCTGGTTTCGCATTCTTACGGTGCCGGCGACGTCGAAGATTGCCACCGTTCGCTGGTCAACGGAATCTACCTCAGCATCGCCATCACGCCCGTGCTGATGCTGATTATTCGCCTGCTCGAACCCGCCTTGCATTCGCTCGACATTGACGCCGGCGTCCTGAGCGAAGCCATTCCGTATTTGCGCACCCTCAACTGGGGCACGCTTCCGCTGCTGCTCTACTTCGTTTTTCGACGATATCTGCAGGGCATGAATCTCGCAAAGCCCATCGTCTTTGCGCTGGTGTCTGCGAATCTCGTGAATCTGGTCGGCAACTGGGCGCTGGTGTACGGCCATCTCGGTTTCCGCGCCATGGGTACGGTCGGCTCCGGATGGTCCACCTGTTTCTCGCGTGTTTACATGACCCTCGTTTTGTTGGTGTACGCGTTCTACTACGATCACCGCAACAAAACCGGCCTTCGCAACGTGCAGCGCCTGCCGAATTTTCCTCGCGTTTGGCAACTGGTCTATTTGGGTCTTCCCGCCGCCACACAATTCGGCCTCGAAGTCGGCGTATTCGCCGTAGCCACGGCCTTGATCGCCCGTCTCGGCCCTGTCGCTCTCGCCAGCCATCAGGTTGCGCTCAATACCGCCAGCCTCACCTACATGGTTCCGCTCGGCATCAGCGCCGCCGCTGCGGTTCGCGTGGCGCAAGCGCTCGGCCGCAAAGATCCTCACGGCGCCAGCCGCGCCGGATGGACGGCCATGCTCCTCGGCACCGCGTTCATGGCCTGCATGGCGATTTTGTTTTTCGCGATCCCGGGCCTGATCGTTCGCGTGTACACGCCCGACCCCGCCGTCATCGCCGCCGCGAGCGCGTTGCTGTTCGTCGCTGCTTTCTTTCAGTTGTTCGATGGAATGCAAACCGTCGCCACCGGTGCGCTTCGCGGCGCCGGAGACACTCGCACGCCGATGCTGTGCCATCTATTTTTCTACTGGTGCGTTGGGCTTCCCGTCGGAGCGTGGCTTTGCTTCCGTCGCGGTTGGGGCGCCGCAGGACTTTGGGCAGGATTAAGCCTCGCGCTGATATTGATTGGCAGCATGCTTCTCTATTTTTGGCGGCGCAAGGAACGAAGTTTCGACCGCGTCACGGCCGGCCAGGAACCCGTCGTCCCGCTGCCGGGACTGGACGCAGAGCAAAGCTCATGAAGAAATACGCCGCCGTGAAAAAGCGCCGCAACACGAAAAAGCGCGCCGTCGCCAAACACCACCCGCATCACAAAAAAGTCATGGCTCGCGCCATCCACCTATCGGTCAAAAACGTCCGCGAAAATCTCGGAGGACCGTTTGCGGCCGTCGTCGTGAAAAACGGCAAGATCATCGCCGAGGGAACGAATTCCGTCACCGCCACGAACGATCCCACAGCTCACGCCGAAATCGTCGCCATTCGCGAAGCCTGCCGCGTGCTCGGCACCTTCGATCTTTCCGGCTGCGAAATTTTCACCAGCTGCGAGCCCTGCCCCATGTGCCTCGGCGCGATCTACTGGGCTCGCCCGTCGCGTGTTTACTTCGCAAATACTGCGGCCGATGCCGCCGCCCACGGCTTCGATGACGCGTTCATCTACGAAGAAATCGCCCGCTCCTTCGCCAACCGAAAAATTGAAATGATTCCGCTGATGCGCGAGCATGCGCTGAAAGCATTTATTCTGTGGACGTCCGTAACCACCAAAATCACCTACTAGCTTTGCTCGCGTAACCGCACGCAGACTTGCACAAATTCCTCGATTTCACCGTTGCCCGCGTAGCATCCTGTGCACCATTCCGGGAATCTAATGTTGTTACGGGTCTGCGGACAGGATACATTTATATAAGTGCTTCCTTTCACCGATGAAAGCGAGCTGCAGCAAAAACTACAGGCGCCCCCGACCCTGACTTTCACAATTTTTCGATGGTCTTCGGAGAACGGCATAACACTTCATGTCTGAACGAATTCTGATTGTTGACGACGAATCCACCGCGCGTGCTGCGCTTGAGCTGTTGCTGCGCCGGGAAGGGTTCGAAGTCCGAAGCGCCACCGACGGCGAATCCGCGCTCACCGAGTGCGCTGCCTTTCGTCCCGATTTGATCCTCCTCGACATTCTCATGCCCGGTATGGACGGCTTTGAAGTCTGCCGCCGCATCAAAGCCACTCCCGAAACCAGGCTCACTCCGGTCGTTCTGATCACCGGACTGTCCGCCACCGAAGATCGCATCAAGGGAATCAACGCCGGCGCCGACGATTTTCTCTGCAAGCCGATCGACATCAACGAACTTCTGGCACGTTCGCGCTCGCTCTTGCGCCTGAAGCAATACACCGACGAACTGGAAAACGCCGAGTCCGTGCTCTTCAGCCTCGCGCACAGCATCGAAGCGCGCGACCCTTACACTCGCGGCCATTGTGAGCGCTTGGCAGACATGTCCGCCCGTCTGGGCGAACGCCTCGGAATTCCCGAAGAACATATCAAAGCGTTGCGCCGCGCCGGAATCGTTCACGACATCGGCAAAGTCGTGATTCCCGATGCGATTCTGCTGAAACCCGGTCCGCTTTCGCCAGAAGAAATCGAAATCATGCAGAAGCATCCGGCTGTGGGCGAGCGCATCTGCGCTCCGCTCAAGACTTTCCGTCACGTGCTGCCGATCATTCGCCATCATCATGAAAAGCACGACGGCACCGGCTATCCCGATGGTCTTCGCGGCCAGGAAATTCCGCTCACCGCGCGCATCTTGCAGATCTCAGATGTGTACGACGCGCTGATTACCGACCGTCCCTACAAAGTTTCTTTCACTCCGGAAATTGCTCTCGACGTGATGGATGAAGAAGCGGGCCGCGGTTGGTGGGACGTGGAGCTGCTCGAAGCCTTCCGCGAGATGATTCGCGAACAGCAGGTCGAAACCGGCGGGGAAGCAATTCGAAAAGCCGTCAACTAACTCTGCGAATCTTTAGATCGGTCCTGCTGTGGCGCACCCGTAATCCGCTCTTCGCCTGAATAAATCACGAACCGCGTTCCGCGCAGAAAACCCACCAGCGTCTGCCTCAGTTCTCGCGCTAGTTGCACGGCAAGGCTCGATGGCGCGGAAACCGAAGCCACCACCGGAATTCCCGCTACGATCGCTTTCTGCACGATTTCAAACCCGCCTCGCCCGCTCACCATCAGCACCGAACCCGAAAGCGGCACTCGCCCGTCGAGCAACGCCCAGCCGATCACTTTGTCCACCGCGTTGTGCCGCCCGATGTCTTCTCGAAGCACCTGCAGCATTCCCTGCGCATCGAAAAGAGCCGCGGCGTGCAGCCCGCCGGTTCGCTCAAACGCCTCCTGAGACGCTCGCAGCGCGTCCGGCAACGTTACCAGCACGCTGGCATCGATCCGCAAGCCCGCATTCGGCGCCGCTAGCACCCGCGACCGTACTGCATCGATTGTCGCCTTGCCGCAGATTCCGCAGCTCGATGCCGCAAAAAAATGGCGCCGCATTTGTTCCAGGTCCGGCACGGCGTGCTCTGCCAGCCGCGCCGATATCACATTGTCGCGATTCGTTCTATCCGCGGACGCCACCGCTTCCAGACTCAAAATCTCACCGCGCTCACGTACGATTCCCTCGGTAAATAGAAACCCCGCCGCTAGTTCGCGGTCGTGGCCGGGCGTCCGCATCGTCACCGAAAGCGGCGCTTTGCCGATGCGAATTTCCAGCGGCTCTTCTGCCGCCAGATAATCGCTCTTCGTTCGCAGCGTTCCCTGATCCCACTCGGAAACCTGCGTCAGGCTCACTTTGCTGTTTTTGGATGGCATCGGAAGCGTCGAGGGAAGTTAAATCTCTTCAGCCCTCAATTCTCGACCGCCACAGAATACATCGAGCCTGCTATGTGCGTCGGGACGAAAAAAAAAGGGAGGGCGAACATCCGCCCTCCCGTTTGCAAACCGCTCGCGCGAACTATTCGCCGTCGTGCAAACCGGCAAACAAATCCGACATCACGTTCACGTTCGAATCGCATGCGTGATTCAGGCACGGCAGGCGGAACGCGCCTTCCAGTGTCTTCAGCAGCGAGAAGTGGTTGTAGTACTGATCGCTGGTCAGACCGTGAAAGCCGTAGTCCGTATCCACTACCAGCACCACTTTGTTGATCGTCGGTGCCACGCTGTAATCGTCTTCGTCCCACAGCAGCACGATTGCGTTGCGTCCGTGTCCCCACACCGGCGAGTGATGAATCGCATCCACGATGCGGTTCACCGAAACGTCGCCCGCGTAAATCAACGCCGGATTCAATCCATCCTGCATTCCGTCGTCGTTCGGGTCGTATTGGCAGAAGGGAAGTACGTTGCCGCGGCCGTGTTCGTCGTTGCACTGGTTCGGCGCGATGAACGAGAAGTCGGGAATCTGGCCCGACTGCAGGTCCGCGTACAGCCCATGCTTGCCCTCAAACGGCGCGATCTGGTTGAAGCTCAGCTCCGGATTCGTTCCTTCCTGCACCGAATTGAAGTAAACGAACGGATTGTGTTTCACCGCGTACAAGAACACCAAATCCGCTGACGTCAACGGCGGGTTCTGCACCGGCGTGATCGTCGTGAAATCGGTGTTGTTGGTGTAAATTCCGTCGCTGGTGTTCACCAGGTCCGGACCGGTCAGCGGCAGGCTTTCCTGATAGCTCTTCCACTTCATTCCCGCTGCCACCAGCTGATCCGCAATCGTTTTGCCGCTGATGTGCGTGTCCGCTGGAATCGACTTCTTGCCGTCGATGTTGTTTTCGCCGTCGTTGCTGCCCGGCGCGCAGGTGGTTTCGTTGGTGCAATCGATCGCCGGAGTCGCGGCGTCCGTGCCCGTCCCGTAAATCGGGCAGATCGGTCCCGTCGCCGGGCTGTCGGTCGAAACAAAACCGTTCGCCAGGTTCGGGGTACAGGTCTGATTGTGCCAATCGGGGGAATTGTCTGCGTGCACGCCGAAGTTCGAGCCGCCCACGGTTTCTAGATAATTCGTCAAGCTGGGGTGCGCGATGGCGAAGTAATTCGTTGCCAGATTTTCTTTCTTCGCGAACGCATTGATATAAGGAGCGTTCGGGTTGTTGATGATCTGCCTGTATCCGTGATTTTCCATCATGATGACGAATACGTGGTCCAGCTTGGGAACGCCTTTCGGTACCGCGCCTTCATCGGCGAACATCGGGGCGCCCATCAACGCAAGGGACAGACCCAGAGCTGCAGCCTTTCGAATCATAGTGTCACCCTTTCTTACGAGGTTTGTATTCGGATAATCGAGCTTTGTATTCGTGGTGACTCGACGTGCTGCCTACGTTAGGGGCGTCGGGTTAACGCGGTGTTACAACTCAATGAAGAACTCGTAGCTCCCGGTCCACCTGCCGCTCCAAAATCCAGTGCGGCTATTTTTGCGGCAGCGTTTTGCTGGTCGGGCCGCCATTCGCTTGTGGCGCGCCGCCTCGCGCGTGCTCCGCCGGATCCACGCGGATCAGCGCCATCATCCCGTTGTCTTCGTGTTCCAGCAGATGGCAATGAAACACAAACGTGCCGATCGTATTCGGATCTCGAAAATCCATCCGTACCTTCACGTATGGATAGCCGAGTGATTTGTCGTCAAAGAACGGCACGTTGATCGTGTCGCGCAAATACGGCTCGTTCACCGGAATGCCGTTCCACTCCGTCAGCAGAAAATGGATCTGGTGGATGTGAAACGCGTGCAATTCCTTCGACCGGTTCTCGATGATCCAGTCCTCCACATCACCCTGATGCGCCACGATCGCCGGCTCGTTCGATGTCGGGTCAAAGATCTTCGGCGTTTGCCCCTCGACCGTGATGTAAAACGTCGTCGGGCTGTTCGGGTCATTGGGGTCTTGCGGCGTTTCGCTGAAGTACAATTTTCGAGTGCGTGCCGGCGTCACGCTGCCCACCCACGGTAGCGCCGGAGGCGGCGTCGCCTCCCTCACCGTATCCAATTTCGACCGCGGTTCCGGTGCGTTCGGATCGGCCACCATCAAAGCGATCTGCCGGTTCGGGTCGTTCTCGCCGGCCGATCCCGTATTCACCGTGCGGCACACAAACAGCGCCGAGCCGCCCGTCGCCGGACCCTTCACGATGAATTCCGCCCGTCCACCTGGCGGAATGCCGATGTGATTTCGCGGCACCGTCACGCTCGGGCCTGCGCCATTCGCATTCACCGGCACACCATCCAGCGCCACGATTCCCATCATCTGCGCCACATGGTTTTCGTACACCTGCAAATTCAAATACGTGATCGCCGACGCATTCACCACGCGCCACAACTGTTGCTCGCCGGGCTTCATTCGGATCTTCGCCGGCGTGTAATCCGGATAGGGCACCGACACGTAATTAATCGAAAGATCCTTCGCCGGCCGCCCTGATCCAGTCCCCGTATTCGCCGTGTCGCCGTCGCGATCGATCAACATCTTCGGCACCACCGGTTCCGACTTCGATGGCGGCGCATTCGGATTCAGCAAATCTTCATCGCGAATTACAAACACTCGCTCGGGCAATCCCGACGCCGCGATGTTCGCGTGTTCCACACCTTCCACGATCAACGCGCCCGAAGCTCCGCCCAGCACTTGCGCCTTGCTGAATCCATGCATGTGCGGGTGGTACCAATACAGACCCGGCGGCTCGTCCGCTGGAATCTTGAATCGATACTCAAACGGCGCATCTCCCGTTTGCACCGACGTCCGCAGCACCTCGTCTTGATGGCACACGGGCGGAATCGTCAATCCGTGGAAATGCAAATTCGTGGACGTTGCCGACATCACGCCGCTCGCGCACGGATCTCCATGCGCCGCCGTATTGTTGTGCGCGCTGTGGTCGGTCGTCGCGCTGCCGGCCGCGCCCAAATCCGTTAGCTCATTCTTCAAATGCAAAATCAAAGTGTCGCCGGGATTCAGCCGCAGATTCGGAGACAAACTCCCGTCACCGTACACGTAGCAATACAAAACCCGCCCCGCCGCATCTTTGTAATTCCGATAGGTCAGGTCCACCTGCAGCACGCCATTAGTGCTGTGCAGGTCGGTCGGTTCCGGAATTTCGCTGCCAATCGCCGGCCGCGGACACGCGTCGCCTCCGCTCGCGGCTTGCGCGCGCGAAACCCCGCTTGTCGCCAAAATTGCCGAGCACATCATTAGACCGAGCCACGCCGCGCGCATCACTGCTCCCACAATATCTTCACGATGACCACTCCAGGCAGCCCGGAACCCGAATCGGGAAGGGATTTTCGCGGAACTCCGTTCTCAATGTAGCGGCGGGGCGCTCGCCCGAATGTGAACCCAATATGAATATACGTTTACAATGGCCGCCAACGCCGTCCCGCCGCGGCAAAAATCGACCATTTTCCCTTACATTTCGGGGTTTTCGGGCGTTTGGATATCCACAGGCCCCGGGTGTATTCTGTTTGTCCCCGTCAGGCATGCCCTCGACGGGCTGTTCAATGGCCCATAAAGTCTCGCTGCCGACGTTAGTCCCGTCCCCCAAAATTGGCCTCGAAGTGTGGATGACTCGGGTCCTTGACCTGTCGGAAAACGCACGCGAAAAGTGGGACGAGGACGCCGTCCACGACCTTCGCGTCGCTCTGCGTCGTTGCCGAACCATGGCCGACGCCCTCACACAGGTAAATCCCGACCCCGGCTGGCGCAAAATGAAGAAATCCGCCCGCCCGGTGTTTCGGGCGCTGGGTCGCTTGCGTGACCGCCAAGTCGAGCGCGGATGGGTGAAAAAACTCGGTGGTTCGGGGGATCTGTTCCGCCGCCACATGCTCAAAAGCCTCGCTGAGCGCGAACACACCTTGAAACTCGAAGCCGAACTCGCCCTCGACGGATTCGACCGCAAGGAATGGCGCAAGTGGTCGCGCAAGCTCGCGGTGAAAGCACAATTTTTCCCAGTGGAAAGTGTCGTATTCCAGCGCTTGGCTGCTGCTCGATTGAACGAATCGCTCGAGCTTTTTGATCGCGCCCACAAAGGTCGCAGCCGGATCGCCTGGCATCGCCTTCGCATCGCGCTAAAGGGTTTTCGTTACACGCTCGAAAATTTTTTGCCGCAGCGTTACGAAGCGTGGGGCGGGGAATTGAAATCTCTGCAGGACCTTCTCGGTGAAGTTCACGACCTCGACGTGCTGCGCGCCGATAGCCGCCGCTACAGCGCCGGATGGGATCCAGCGGTCATCGCTCTTTGGATGGAAAAAATCGAATCGGCCCGGAAGCTGCGTCTGGATCAGATTCGTGTTCGCCTCGCCGGCGATCACTCTCCGCTCGAATCATGGCGCAAGGCGCTGCAAAACGGTCGCGGTTTGCACATCGTTCCCGTCGCCATCGAAGCAGTCGTTCCCGACGTTCACTCCGCTAGCTGACGCAGAATTTTCGGAGTCACCAGCCACCGTAGGTCCCATTTTCCTTCCGCCTGTGTGTACTCGAAACAAGCCACGCCCGCTTTCTTGATCTCGGTGAACACCCGCGATCCGATCAGGTGCGCCGCCAGCACATCCAGATGCGGCGCGTGGCCGAAAACCATCACCTCTTTCGCGCGCATCCGCAGAATGTCTTTCGTGATCTCCGCCGGGTTCGCCGCCGGCTTCAGCGATTCGCTCACTTTGATTTTTTCCACCGGAAAACCTAGCGTTTCCGCGAATATCTCCGCCGTTTGTGCCGCTCGCAAGTACGGGCTGGTGATCAGCACGTCCGGCTTCACGCCCAGCTCTTCCAGCCCCAGCGCTGCCGTGCGCGTTTTCTGAACTCCCTTCGCGGTCAGCGGGCGCTCCGCTTCCGCCGGCGATTTCGGGTCCGTGCGGTCGACGGCCAGTCCGTGGCGTACCAGGTAGAGAATCATTGTTTACGCGACCTTTTCCTTTTCTTTTTTCTGCGCTCGGCGAAACTCCGCCTGCAACTGAAATTCTGTCTCAAACATGTCGGCTTTCCGTTCCAGCCCCGTCAGATCGAGCCGCGTGCCGTCCGTCGCGCGGACGTGAAAAATCGCCTTGTGCCCGGAAATCTGCACATCCACTCCTTCGATCTTCTGGGCGTGCTCGGATTCCAGTTTTTCCGCAATCCGCAGCAGGCTGGTCAAAATCCGTGCGTGCCGACGCCGCTCGCTTTCGAGCGCCGCATATGATGGATGTTCGATCTGCGGCTCCGATTTCGAATTGTGATACCGCACCAGCGCTCCCACCATATCGCGTTTCCACCCGCGTAGCTCCGGCAGATCCCCGTTACGCACCAGATATTCGCCGTGCCGGTGATGCGCTTTGTGATTCACAAAATGTCCCACGTCATGCAGCAGCGCGCCGAGTTCCAGCGTCAATCGCAACTCCGCTCCCATCTCGTGCAGCGGGCGCAGCTGATCGAACAGCGAAAGCGCGAGCTTCGACACCTGCTCCGCATGCTCTGCGTGATAGCCCATTTTCTGCCCGAACCAACGCGCCTTCGAAACCAGTTCATCCGCGCGGCCTCGTTCTTCGGGCGACTTCAAGGCTACGGAATATTGCTCCGCCACCAGGTCCAGCAGAATTCCTTCCCGCACGCCCACGCCCGGCACCAGCAGCGTCCGCATGTCCAGCCACTTCGCCAGCGTGTTGAACACTACCGCCGCAATCCCCATTACTTCGGCGCGATCCTGCCGCACGCGAAACACGCGCATCCGCCCCGGCACGTCCAGCGCCAGCATCTTCCACGTCTGGTCGCGGAATAGCCGCATGTTCATGCTCGGAATGCGTTCCACCAGCGGCCCCGGCGCCAGCCGCACCAGCGCTTCGGCGTTGCCTCCGCATCCCACCGCAATGGTTCGCGTCAGTTTCGGTGGCGAGGGCATCGCGCTGCGCAACAGCGCTAGTATGTGATGCCGCAACCGGTTCACATTGTCTTCATCGATCGCACCGTACAGCTTGAACGTTTCCATCAGTCGAATCGTTCCCAGCGGCAATCCGATACGGTGCTCCAGTTTTCCGCCATTGTAAAAATTCAGTTCCAGGCTTCCGCCGCCCAAATCGAAAATCAACCGCGGCTGCGTTCGCGACCCCAGCGTCCACAGCACCGCGGCGCACACCAGCCGCGCTTCCTCTTCGCCGCTGATTACCTCCAGCTCGATCCCCGCCTTTCGCTGGATGCGATCCATCAGCCTTCGGTAATTTTTCGATTCGCGCGCGGCCGACGTCGCCACCGCGCGGTACGCGCCCACGTTGAACTGGTCCATCTTGTATCGGAATTCTCGAAACGCGCGGGCGGCCCGGTCGATGGTGTTGCTGCTCAGCTCGTGCCGGGTGAACGCGTTCTTGCCCAGGCGCACGGCGGCGCGTTCGCTATCCAGGATTGTGATGTGTTGCGGGGAAGTCGCGCGGGCGATTACCAGGCGGATGGCGTTCGATCCGGCGTCAATCGCTGCCAACTGTACGGGTGCGGCCACTCGTTTACCGCCAGAGATGCGACAAAGCGTGCGACGGCTTGTAGTGCGTGCTGCGAATTCCCAGATGGGAAGCGATTCGTTTCCGCAGTACCGAGTTCACCGCCGAAACGCTGCCTTCTCCGTCCAGCTCGATGAATCCATGCCGCTTCGAAAGATATTCGAATTCGCGCTTGATCATCGATTGGTAGCGGATAAACGACTGGAACAAATCGTTCGAAAGCGACATGTCGCGCCCGGATTCCCAGTAGCTGATCGTCTGCGATTTTTTGAATTCGCGGTCAAACGCCACTTCCGGCTGCACGTCCAGCCAAAACGTCAGATCCGGCCGCAGCGCCGTCTCGTAGATTCCGTGCAGGTAATCGCGCCCAATGCCGCGCACCGCCGCACGCGCGATCAGCGTGAAAATGTAGCGGTCGGCCAGCACGATCAAGCCCGATCGCAGCGCTGGCAAAATCCTTCGCTCCAGTTGGTCGAAGAAATCGGTGCCGTACATGAGCGCCAGCGTCATCCGCGTCACCGAATTTTCCGCCAGCAATCCATCGATGTCTTCGCCCACCAGGTACGACCGGCGAAGTCCCATCGTCTGCACCGCAAACCCTTCGGATTCCAGCCATTCGGTCAGCAGCGAAATTTGTGTCGAGCGGCCCGACCCGTCCGTGCCCTCGATCACCACCAGCGTTCCGCTCAGTTCTTCCGGCTTTACTCCAGGCAGCGGCGAGCCGTAAAAGCGTGACGGCACTTCGATCGCGCCGTTCTTCTTCGCGGCGCTTTTCGATTTCGCTTTGCCGTTGTTCGCGGCAGATTTAGTTTTCTCGGCTCGGCTCATTTTCGTTTCGGCGCGTAGCGTTGCAGATCGATTCGCTCGCCCACAATCTCTCGCATCAGCTTTTGCAGCTTGTTCACGCGGACCGTACCGTCCATCAGCACGAAATTGTCGGTCTCCACCATTTCGTCGTAATTGTTCAGGATGCGTTCCTGAAAAATCCGGAAGCTTTCCGCACGGTCCAGCGAAATTCCCAAGTCCATGCCCGCTTCGTAATATTTCAACTTTGGCCGGCCCGCCACGATCCGGTTCACCGCGACGTCCAACGGCGCGCGGAAATAAAATGTGATGTCCGGAATAGGCGCAAAACTGTAAAGGTTCCGCAGCCAATGCGGCGAGCAGCCTCGCGCTCCGTCGCGCGCAAACGCTGTGTAAACGTACCGGTCCGCCAGCACCAGGTATCCGCCATGCAGGAGCGGCATAATCTGTCGCTCGCAGCGATCGGCAAAGTCCGCCGCGTGCAGCATCGAAAATGTCGTGGGAGTCAGCAACCGCCGCTGTTTTCCGCGCCGTGTCGCCGATTTCACCAGCGGCGACGAGTTCCATTCCGTAAAATGGATTCGGTAACCGTGGATTTCCAGCCAGCGTTTCAGCAGGTAGAGTTGGGTGCTCTTTCCGGAGCCGTCGATACCCTCGACCACCACCAGCGCGCCGGGGTAGGGGCGCTTCGCGACGGAAGTTACTTCTGGCTTCGATTCTGCTGTTTGCGACGGTTCGGTAGTTGCGTTCGGCATACGGTAAATGTCTAATTCCAGCGAATAATGATATCTCGGAAGTGTGACGGGCACGTAAGAAAAGTGTTACAACAAAGCCCACGGCACCGCCGAAATACACTTATGCCCGCTCAATCGCGCGCAAAACGCCCACTGGCAATAGGATAGGCAAATGGCCACCAATTTCACCAACGAACTGATCGTCAAGCCGGGCACCAAGGTTAAACTCCACAAATTCGATCCCGACGAAACTCTCGGTTGGCAGAAAAGCGACAAAACCGAATCGAACCTCGATAAATCGCTCGACCGCCTCGACGCTCTCCAGTACCTGCTCTATGCCGAGGGCAAGCGCGCCCTGCTCCTCGTCTTTCAAGGACTCGACGCAGCCGGCAAAGACGGCACCATCCGCCGCGTAATGTCTCGCGTAAACCCGCAGGGCTGCCGCGTCGCATCCTTCAAGCAGCCCTCCGCCGAAGAGGCCAAACACGATTTTCTGTGGCGCGTTCACCGCGCTGTCCCGCCCTTTGGAGACATCGGCATCTTCAATCGCTCGCACTACGAAGACGTACTGATCGCTCGCGTCCATAACCTTGTCCCCAAGCACGTCTGGCAGCGCCGCTACAAACTCATCAACCAGTTCGAAGCCGGCCTGTCTGAAAACAACGTAACCATCCTGAAATTCTTCCTGCACATCAGCAAAGACGAACAAAAAAAACGCTTCCTCGATCGCATCGACGATCCCGAAAAGTGCTGGAAGCTTTCCGACTCCGATTTTGCCGAGCGCAAATTCTGGGACGATTACACCATCGCCTATGAAGAGGCCCTCACGCGTTGCAGCACCGACGAAGCTCCCTGGTTCGTCATTCCGGCGAACAAAAAATGGTTTCGCAACCTCGCCATCGCCCACATCGTTGTCGAGGCTCTCGAAAAAATGAAGCTCAAATTTCCGGAGCCGACCGTCAACGTCAAGAAACTCAAATGGCAGTAACCCGAGCCTCCTGCCCGCGCGATTTCTGCTAGAATCGCTCGGCTTTTGTGCCTCGCGCACATAGGTTCACATTCGGCATCCATGACCGATCAGGCCGTTTTCCCTCGCAATTTTATGAAGAAATACCCCGAAGCGGTTCGGGGCGAGGGATGCTTTATTTACACCGCCGCAGGCCGTCGATATCTCGACGCATCGGGCGGCGCCGCCGTCGTCACCATCGGCCACGGAGTTGAATCCGTCGGCCGCGCCATGGCAGAGCAGTCCGCGCGCCTCGCCTACGTCCATACTTCGCAATTCCAATCCGCAGTCGTCGAGAAACTCGCCCGTCGGATTCTTGCGCTCGCGCCCACTCCCATGCAGCCGGGTGGACGCGTCTATTTCACTTCCGGCGGTTCCGAAGCCACGGAAACGGCCATCAAACTTGCGCGCCAATATTGGATCGAGCGCGGTGAAAAAAATCGCTTCCGGATTATTTCTCGCCGCCAGAGTTATCACGGCAGCACTCTCGGTGCTCTTTCGGTTTCCGGCAACGTTCGCCGCCGTGAGCCGTTCGCTCCCTTGCTCTCGGAATGGGGCCACATTCCGCCCTGTTACTGCTATCGCTGCCCGTACGGACTTCGCTATCCCGAGTGCAACGTCGAATGCGCCGACGAACTCGATCGCCTGCTCACGCGCGAAGGTTCTGCCGACGTCGCCGCATTCATTTTTGAGCCAATCGTCGGCGCCACTCTCGGCGCGGTTGTCCCACCCGAGGGTTACATCCAGCGCATCGCCGAAATCTGCCGCCGCCACGGCATTCTGCTGATCGCCGACGAAGTCATGACCGGCATGGGACGCACCGGCAAGCCTTTTGCAGTCGAGCATTGGGGCGTTTCGCCAGACATCATCTTGGTCGGCAAGGGAATCGCCAGCGGATACGCGCCTCTCGGCGCCGTGATCGCGTCGGGCACCATCGTCGAGCCGATTGCTCGCGGCTCAGCCACGTTTCTTCACGGTTTCACGTACAGCGGACATCCCGTCGCAGCCGCTGCCGCAAGCGCCGTCCTCGATTTCATCGAATCCGAAAAACTATTCGCCCGCGTCGAGTCGGCCGGCCTCGAGCTTCGCGCCGCGCTCGACAAGCTGAAAAAATACTCGGTCGTCGGCGACGTTCGCGGCAAAGGTCTTCTCCTCGCCGTTGAATTTGTTCGCGACCCCGCTACGCGCGAACCGTTTCCGCCCGACGCCCAGGTCGCCACGCGCATCCAATCCGACGCTCTCGAAGCCGGCGTCATGACCTATCCGATCCAAGGCTGTGTCGATGGCACGCGCGGAGATCACATCCTCATCGCTCCGCCCTTCACCATCACTTCGCCGATCATTGCCATGCTCGTTGCCGGCGTCGAACAAGCCGTCGCCGACCTGGAAAAATCGCACCTCGCCGCCACAGGAGGCTCCTCTGCGCTCCGCTAGCTCTTCGTTCACGCGCATCGCCTCGGCGTTCGCATTCACAGCCGCCGCATATGCCGGGCTTCTCGCCGTTCCCGGCCTCGCGCATGACGCGCAGCGCGAACTGATGCACGACCTCGCGCATGACGTGAAAACGATGACCGGCTTCTCGCCCTCTTCCGCCGCGCAACAATCTGCCATCGAAACGCAATATCGTTCGCTGGCCTCGCCCGACCAGATCGCCCAATTTCACCGTTACCTTACCTCCGAGCCGCATCCTGCAGGCTCCGCGCGCAATAACGAACTCGCCCAATGGATCGCCGACAAATGGCGTGCGCAAGGCCTCGAAGACGTCACCATCCATCAATACGACGTGCTCCATTCCTCTCCGCGCGAAGTTTCGCTCGAAATGGTCAAGCCTTCGCCGTTCAAAGCCAGCCTTCGCGAAGACGCCTACGACGTTGATCCCGACACCAAAAATCCAAAGGCCGACGGTGCCTATCTTGGCTATTCCGCTTCCGGCGAAGTCACCGCGCCCGTCGTCTATGCGCACAGCGGTAATCCCGAAGATTACGAATACCTCCGCAAGCAGGGAATCGACGTTCGCGGAAAAATTGTCCTGGTGCGTTACTCGAATCCTTACAGCTATCGCGGATTCAAAGCGCTCACCGCCGAAAAACTGGGCGCCGCCGCGATTTTGATTTATTCCGATCCTGCCGAAGATGGCTACTCGAAAGGTGCTGTCTATCCGGACGGTCCGTGGGGCCCGGCCAGTCACATCCAGCGCGGTGCGATCACCTACGATTTTCTCGAGCCGGGCGATCCGCTCACACCGGGCTACGCGTCCGTTCCCGGCGCGAAGCGCATTCCCGCCGATCAAGCCGTCTCGCTTCCAAAAATTATGGGCGTCCCGCTTTCCTGGCGCGACGCAAAACCGCTGCTCGCAAAAATGGACGGGCCCCTCGCGCCGCGCGACTGGCAGGGCGGCTTGCCGCTGAAATATCGTCTCGGCGGCAAGCGCGTCGTCGTCCACCTGAAAGTCGATATGGACAACAGCATCAAGCCCTACTACGTCACCGAAGCGCGCATCCGCGGCAGCGAATTTCCAGACGAATGGGTGGTGCTCGGCAATCATCGCGACGCGTGGGTGTATGGCGCGGTCGATCCTTCAAGCGGCACCGCTTCGATGCTTGAACTCACGCGCAATCTCGGCCAAATGCTCAAGCAGGGCATTCGCCCGAAACGCACTTTGGTGATCTGCAGTTGGGACGGCGAAGAATACGCGCTCACCGGTTCCACCGAATGGGGCGAGCAATACGCCGACGAACTAAAAAAGAAAGCGGTCGCTTACCTCAACGTGGACGAATCCACGTCCGGCCAGAATTTTCAGGGTGATGCCGTCGGCTCTCTCGCTCCGTTGCTCGTTGAAATCAGCCGCACTTTGCCCGCGCCTTCCGGCAAGACTCTCTACGACGAATGGAAAATTTCGCGAGCCGCCGAACTCGGCACGGCGCAGACGGTTCCGGACGCGGAGCTAGCCGATACGCGCATCGGCAGCGGCTCCGATCACACCGTCTTCCTGAATTTTCTCGGCGTTCCCACCGTCGGCCTCACCTTCGTCGGCCCCTATGGCGTGTATCACTCGCTCTACGACGACTATTTCTGGATGAATCATTTCGGTGATCCCGGCTATCGCTACCACACCCTCATGACCCAGCTCTGGGGCGTGCTCGCGCTCCGTCTTGCAAATGCCGACTTGCTGCCCTACGACTTCGAAGCTTACGGCGAAAATATCCGCCAGTTCGTCGCCGATCTCGATCAAGCCAGCCACGTGAACGAACACGTCGATCTCACCGCGCTCCGTGCGCACATTTCCGATTTTCAACTGGCCGGCCGCGAACTCAATCAATCCCTCGCCGCCGTCACCGCGTCAGGGTCCGCCAATCCGGCCGAACTCGAGCGCGTCAATCAAGCCCTCATGCAAGTCGAACGCAATTGGTGCAATCCGCAGGGAATTCCCGGCCGCCCTTGGTTCAAACACTCTCTGTACGCCGCGCGTTACACCTACGCCCACCTCGAATTGCCCGGACTCACCGAAGCTGCCGAAGCGGGCGACTGGAAACTCGCCGCCGCGCAAGCCCAGATCCTCGCCGATGAACTTGCAAAAAACGCCGCCGTCCTTCAGCGCGCCAATCAAGATCTGAAATCCTCCGCCGGAGCGCCCCGACAATGAATCTGCCATCTCGCCTCGCGTACGCGGCCATCGTCCTCTCTAGCTTCGTCATCGCAATCTTCGCTCTCGCGCCATCAGCCGAAGCGCAATCGAGCTCCGCCTCCGCGCCAACCACCGCAAGTTCGCCACGCGCTCGCGACCTCGGCGTCCCCTTCGAAGGCACGCCAGGTCCGCTCGATTCCATCACGGACGTCAAAGGTGTAGAAGTCGGCTTCCGCACCATCATTTCCGGCGATGGCAAACTCGAAGTCGGCAAAGGCCCGGTCCGCACTGGCGTCACCGCAATTTTCCCGCGCGGAAAATCCTCCATCGATCCGGTCTTCGCCGGCTGGTTCACCGAAAACGGCAACGGCGAAATGACCGGCACTAACTGGGTTGACGAATCCGGCTTCCTCTACGGCCCGGTGATGATCACCAACACCCACAGCGTCGGCGTCGTTCGCGACGAAGTGATCGCCTGGCAATTGAAAAACGCTCCGCCCACCAGCGTCGACGATTGGTGGTCGCTTCCCGTCGTCGCCGAAACCTGGGACGGCTACCTCAACGACATCAACGGTTTTCACGTCACGCCAGCCGATGCCGACGTCGCAATGAAAGACGCGCGCACCGGCCCGGTCGCCGAAGGCAACGTCGGCGGCGGCACCGGAATGGTCTGCTTCGAATTCAAGGGCGGCACGGGCACTGCTTCTCGGCATCTCAGCGAGAAACAGGGCGGCTACACCGTCGGCGTTCTTGTTCAATGCAATTTCGGTCGCCGTCCGCTTCTGCGCATCGCGGGAGCGCCGATCGGGCAGGAAATTCCCACCAGGCCGATCCACAAGTCTGACACCGGCTCGATCATCGTCGTCGTCGCCACCGACGCTCCGCTTCTTCCGCACGAAATGAAGCGCATCGCCCGACGCGTCACTCTCGGCCTCGGCCGTCTCGGCAGCATCTCCGGCGATAGTTCCGGCGACATTTTCATCGCCTTCTCCACCGCCAATCCCGGAGCGGGTCTAGCCGAAAAACCGGTGCAAGTCGAAATGCTTCCCGGCGACCAGATGGACGCGCTCTTCGAAGCCACCATCCAGGCCACGGAAGAAGCCGTCGTCAACGCCATGGTCGCCGCCAAAACCATGACCGGAATCGACGGCCATACTGTCGAAGCGCTTCCCCACGACAAACTGCGTGAAATTCTGCGAAAATACAACCGGCTCGCCGATTCCCAATAATTCCCGGATCGCCGCCGAAACCACTCGAGAGCGTACAATGACGAAATTCTTGCAGGGCTTCCTGGTTGCTTTAATCCTCACCGCAGTCGGCGGCTATTTTTTCCTCAAGCAGGGCTACATGAATTTCAACGCCGACCAACCGCCTTCCGATTTTGAAATGCATACCGCCATGGCCGCCGTCGATGCATCCACCGACCGCAATGCGGGCGAACTGAAAAATCCCGTCGCCTCGAGCGAAGAAAACATCACCGCCGGCGCCAAGCTCTACATCAACCACTGCGCCGGATGCCACGGCGTGCCTTCCAATCCAGACAGCCAGTTCGGCCGTTCCTTCTACCCATCGGTTCCTGCTTTCTTCAAAGACGCTCCCGATATGTCCGAAAGCCAGAACTTCTACATCATCCAGCACGGCATTCGCTGGAGCGGCATGCCGTCCTGGAAAAATACTCTCAACGAAAACGAGACCTGGCAGCTCGTTACCTTCATGAGCAATATCGAAAAGTTACCGCCCGCGGCACAAAAGGAATTGGCGCCCTACGGCGAGCCGCCCGCTGCCACGCCCACGTCCAAGCCTGCCGCAGACGCGAAGCCCATGTCCGACATGAAATAGAGTGCGCTCCGGCCCGCGCCAAAATCAATCCGCCGGGGAACCCGCTCTCCTGCTAAAATTGACGGTTGTCGCGGCTTTGGTTATCTTTCTTGGTGCACCGCTGCTAAACGCTGTCCTAAATTGACGGGGGAATGTTCGATGCCTGATGAAGTAACGCAGAAAGTGATCGAAACGTTGGCTTCCGTAAAGCGCATCTCGGCAGATACCATCACGCCCGAGACCAGCCTGCAGGACCTGGGTATCGATTCGCTGGACGTGTTTACTCTCCTGTTCGAGCTCGAAAACGCCTTCAAGATTTCCATTCCCGACGACGACGTCCGCTCCATCAAAACCGTCAACGACATCGCGGACGGCGTGAAAAAAATTATCGCCGCCACTCCTCCTTCCGATCCTTCCGTCGGTTCGGCTTCACCGGCGGTTTAGCGAATGGCCTCCCGCCGCGTCGCCATCACCGGACTGGGGATGATTTCCTCGCTCGGCCTCAACGTCGACGAGTGCTGGAAATCGCTCAGCGAAGGCCTCCCGGGCATTGGCCCCATCGAACGGCTCGACAGTTCCACGCTTCGATTTAAGAATGGCGCCGAAGTTCGCAACTTCGATCCAGTGTTACATTTCCCCGGCGGCAAAGACGCTTACATCGATCGCTTCGCCCAATTTTCCGTCGTCGCCGCTCGCGAAGCTCTCGCGAATTCCGGTCTCGAGCTCACGAAAGAACTCCGTGAGACTGGCGCCATCGTCTGCGGCTCTTCGGTAGGCGGTCAGGCCGCCATCGAAGCCGGCTTCGAAGATCTTTTCGTCATGGCGCGCGGTCGCGTGCATCCGCTCACAATTCCGAAAACAATGGCCAACGCCGGCGCCAGCCACATCGCCATGGAAACCGGTGTCTGCGGCCCCACCTACACCGTTTCCACGGCATGCTCCTCCGCCAATCACGCCATCGGCCAAGCGTTTCGTCTGGTCAGCTCCGGCGAATCGGATGTCGCCATCACCGGCGGCAGCGAAGCGATGTTCACCATAGGCATTCTGAAAGCCTGGGAAGCGATGCGTGTGGTTGCGCCCGATACTTGCCGCCCCTTCAGCAAAAACCGCCGTGGCATGGTTCTCGGCGAAGGTGGCGCCATGATGATCCTCGAGCCGATGGATGCCGCCAAAGCTCGCGGCGCAAAAATTTATGGTGAGATTTGCGGCTTCGGCATGACCTCTGACGCGTTCCATCTGACCCAGCCGACCGTGGACGGCCCCGCGCGCGCTATGCGGCGCGCTTTGCGCGAAGCTGGAATGGCCCCTGAAGAAATCGGCTACATCAACGCCCACGGCACCGGCACTCCGGGCAACGATCCCGTCGAAACCAGCGCCATCCGCGAAGTCTTCGGCGCTCACGCCGATAAAATCGGCGTCAGCTCCACAAAATCCATGCACGGCCACGCTCTCGGAGCCGCTGGCGCGCTGGAAGCCATCGCCACCATCCTTGCGCTGCACAACGGCATTCTGCCTCCCACCGCGAATTACCAGGAGCCGGATCCGGAGTGCGACCTCGATTACATTCCCAACCAAGCCCGGGCCGTCCGCGTCGGTGCGGCACTCTCGAACTCATTCGCCTTCGGCGGCCTGAACGCCGTCGTCGCCTTCCGCGCCGTCCCGCAATAAAAAACCACAAACATCCACACGCACCACGGCCTCCGCGGTCGTACATTCAACTAAATTCGATTATTTGCGATACATACGGCGGGATAACACTTCCACAGAAGTGTCTTACCGAAAAATCTTGCTGATAACCGCTGGCGCTACAGCAGATGCCGGCAAAACAGGAGCAGGGCGCTCCCATGGTTGCGCCTGCGGTCCCCAGTGCCGCGTCAATTCATCGGCCAGCGTAAACGCTACCAGCAGCGCCAGAAAGAAGAAACCTGCCACGATCACCGTCTTGGTCAATCCGGTCGTGTATTTCACGTGCATGAAGAACAGCACCACCAGCAGCATCTTCACAACGGCGATCAGCAGCGCGACCGGCGTGTTCCACATGCCCATATCGATGAACGCCACACCCGTTGTCAGGCCCGTCAGCACCATCAGCGCCAGGAAAATGCCCACATAAATTTTCACCGGAACGACGTGACCCGACATTAGTGTCCCCCCGTCGATAGATAGCGCCCGCCCACCAGGTACAGCAGGGGAAACAGGAAAATCCACACGATGTCCACGAAGTGCCAGTAGAGCCCGATCGTTTCGAGCGGCGCGTAATACAGTTCGTTGAACTTATTGCGCCACGCCATCGCCGCGATGATCAGGATGATCGGAATTCCGATAATCATGTGCAGCGCATGCAGCCCGGTCATGAAGAAATAAAAGCAGAAAAACATCGGAACATGCGCGCCCGCCGCGCCCCACTCCGGCCGAATCACGAATCCAAATCCCGGAATCAGGTGCTCCGCGTAGTCCGCCGTCCACTCGTAGCGGAATTTCACGAACAAGAAAGCCGCGCCCAGCAAAATCGTCAACAGCAGCCACATCACCTGCGTGCTGCCTTTCTTTCCCGATTGCGCTGCGTGAATCGCCAGTGCCATCGTCAAGCTGCTGGCGATCAGCACCACGGTGTTCGCCGCGCCAAAGTTGATCTTCAGCAGGTTGCTGCCGATTTCAAACGAATCGTGGTACAGCGCCCGGTACACGATGTAGGCGCCAAACAGGCCGCCGAAAAACATGATTTCCGTCACCAGAAACACCCACATCCCCAGCGTCGTCGAATCGCGCTGCTGGTCCATCGTCTCGAACTGGTGCGCGAACCCCGGCGGATGCGCGTTGTGTGCCGTGGCGTCAGTCATGGTGTGTTCTCGTCCCCGAAGTCTGCGCGTAGTCGTACGCGCCTTCCGTCACCACCGGAATCTCATCGAAGTTTTCCGTCGGCGGAGGCGATGCCGTCGTCCATTCCAGCCCCTTCGCTCCCCACGGATTCGGTCCAGCGATCGGGCCGTACTTGAACGACCAGATGAAGTAAATCAGCGGAATCAGATAACCCACTCCCAAAATCGATGCGCCCGCCGAAGACATCACGTTCAGCGTCTGGAATTCCGCCGGATACACCGCATACCGTCGCGGCATCCCCAGGTAGCCCAGCACAAACTGCGGGAAAAACGTCAGGTTGAATCCGACGAAAATCACCAGCGCCGAAAAACGCGCCCAAACGTCCGGATACATCCGTCCCGTAATCTTCGGCCACCAGAAATGCAGCCCGCCCAGGTACGCCATCACCGCGCCGCCCACCATGATGTAGTGGAAATGCGCCACGATGAAATACGTGCCGTTCAAATGCACGTCCGTCGCCAGCGAAGCCAGGAACAATCCCGTCAATCCGCCCATCGTGAACAGCCCGATGAATCCCAGCGCGTACAGCATCGGCGCTTCGTACGAGATCGAACCCTTGTAAAGCGTCGCCGTCCAGTTGAACACCTTGATCGCCGACGGAATCGCCACCAGGAAGCTCAACACCGAGAAAACGAGGCCGGCATACACCGACTGCCCGGTGACGAACATGTGATGTCCCCACACCAAGAAGCTGATCACCGCAATCGCCAGGCTCGAAAACGCCACGAAGCTGTATCCGAAAATCCGCTTCCGCGAAAACGCCGTGATCAACTCGCTCATCACGCCCATGCCCGGCAGAATCATGATGTACACCGCCGGATGCGAGTAGAACCAAAACAGGTGCTGGAACAGAATCGGGTCGCCGCCGATCGCCGGATCGAAAATTCCGATGTGCAGCAACCGTTCCAGGCCCAACAGGAACATCGTCACCGCGATCACCGGCGTGCCCAGAATAAAGATCACGCTGGTCGCGTACATCGCCCAGATGAACAACGGCAGCCGGAACCAGGTCAGCCCCGGCGCTCGCATCTTGTGAATCGTTACGATGAAGTTCAGGCCGGTCAGGATCGACGAGAATCCGGTAATGAATACGCCCAGCGCCGTCGGTATCACCTGCGTATGCGCAAACGAGCTGCTGTACGGCGTGTAGAACGTCCAGCCCGTGTCCACGCCGCCCGAAATCACCGCATACAGCGTAAACGCCGCGCCGATGATGTAGATGTACCAGCTCAGCAGGTTTAGCCGTGGAAACGCCAAATCCCTTGCGCCGATCATCATCGGCACCAGGAAATTGCCCAGCGTCGCGGGAATTGACGGAACCAGGAAGAAAAACACCATGATCACGCCGTGCATCGTGAACAGCTTGTTGTAATTCTCCGGCGTAACCAGGTAACCCTGCGGCTCAATCAGATGCACGCGCATCAGGACGGCAAAAAAGCCGCCCACAAAAAACATCAGCGTAATCGAGATCAAATACAGCAGCGCGATGCGCTTGTGGTCCTTCGTCAATAGCCACGACTTCACGCTGTGGTCCACGTTCAGATAATTCGTGCGCGTGTCCGCCGGCAAATCGTGCGCGTGGATGTCCGCAGTGGCCGTACTCATTTCGCTTTCGACGTCCTTTCTTCCCCTGATAGCGACTTCACGTACGCGATCAGTTGCAGCACCTGCTCTTCGTTGACCTGGCCCTGGAAGGTGGGCATGATCGGCGCGTAGTTAGGCAGGGCGATCGAGTTCGGGTTTACGATCGACTGGTGGATGAAGTTCCCGTCCACCAGCTTCAGCTCGCCGCTCTTCATTTTCTGCTCGGTATCGTAAATTCCCACCAGCGACGGTCCGCGTCCCGTATTGTCCGCGGCGTGGCAACTAGCGCAGCCCAACTGGTTGAATAGTTTTTCGCCCTGCTGCGCCATCGACTGCATATTCTCGCCGCTCGATACCCACTGCGCGTATTCCATCGGAGACATCACGTAAACCCATCCGATCATTTTCGCGTGGTCGGTGCCGCAATACTGCGCGCAGAAAAGATGGTACGTTCCGGTTTCGGTCGCTTCGAACCATAGCGACGAATACCGCCCCGGCGTTACGTCGTGCTTCACCCGGAACGCGGGAATGTAGAAATCGTGGATCACGTCTTCCGACGTCATCGTCAGCTTGATCGGCACGCCGACCGGTACGTGCAATTCGTTGATCTCGCGCACGCCCTCGGGGTGCTGCACGTGCCACATCCACTGCTTGCCCACCACAAACATTTCCGTGGACGCTTGCGGCGGCCGCGAGTTCCTCACATACAAACTCGACGCCCACACGAAAATTACCGCCGTAATCAGCGTCGGGATAATCGTCCAGGTCAGCTCGAGCGGCAGGTACGTTTTCGTGTCGGGCGGAATTTCGTCCGCCGTCTTCCGCCGGAACTTGATCATGAACACGAAAATCGTGCCGAAAATCAAAATCGTGAAGAAAAGTGTGAGCGCCGTCAGGAAGAAATACAGATGATCGACGCCTTCAGCAATCGACGAAGCCGCCGTCGGCTTCAGCGGAAATAGCAGCGTCGCCGCTTGCAGGTAATTCAATCCGGACTCGAGAAGACCCATCATAATCTTCGGTATATAAACCTTTAGCGAAGCCGCCTCACTGCCCGCGATGTTCGCTTTACGCTTTGCTTCCCGGCAAATCGTAATGTTCCTTCCGGAACATCACGAACATCAGGCACCCGATCACCAGCACCGTCAGCGCCCCGCCGCCCTTAATCAACCGCGACACCAGCAATCCGTATTTTCCCGTCGCCGGATCGTAGTGGTAGCAAAACAGCAGCACCGAATCCACCGGCGTCCCAATCTTGCCTTCCGAAGCTTCCACCAGCGCCAGCCGCAAATCACGGGATGGGTATTGAATCCCGTAGAGGTAGCGCGAAAGCTTTCCTTCCGGCGTCAGCACCATGATCGCGCTCGCGTGCGCGAACTGCTTCGAATCCGGGTCGTACGCGTATCGAAATCCCACTGCATCGGCCAGCTTTTTGATGTTCGCTTCGTCGCCGGTCAGAAAATGCCAGCCATCGCCCGCTCCCGGCCGTCCGTACACGCCGCTATAAAGTTCCTGCTTCGATTTCGCCAGCTTCGCGTCTTCGTTTGGATCAACGCTCAGCGTCACTACGTTGTAGTCTTCGCCCATGTTCAGCGAGACGTTCCGCAGCCCCGCTTCCATGCCGTTCAGCACCTGCGTGCACAGCATCGGGCACGTGTAGTACACCAGACTTAGGATTACTGGCTTCTGCCCGAAATACTGGCCCAGCTGCACCGTCTTGCCGTTCTCGTCGCGAAACGTCAAATCCAGCGGCACGCTCTGATTCAGCTTCTGGTCGATGCCTACGTTCTTCAGCAAATCCGGCCGCACGCCGATGCGCTGCACCGGATCCGAAAGCTGCGCCACACTCGCCGGAGCCATCACCACAGCGGCGCTCAAAAGCGCGCCAGCCGCAATCACTCCGCGAATCGCCGCCGAATTGAAACGCAAAAACATCGTTCGGTCGTGCCTCATTCCCAACGCACTTATAAAATCCAAAAAATCCGCGAGCCGCCGCGCCTACTTCTGCTTCGCTTCTTTCGCTTCGCGCTCGATTTCTTTCTGCAATTCTTTTTTCTTTTCGTCGGCTTCGTACAAATAGCCGCACTGTCCGCCCACGCCTTCGGCTGGCACCAGCGCTGCCGGAGCCGCTCCGTTCGCGTCCGCGGGAATCGTCCCGCCCGCGCGCGTCGGCAAATTCTGCACCGTCATCTGCATCGCGCGGTCGATCGGAATCCGAACCGTTCCCGCGCTCGAATCCACCCACGAATACGAATCCAGAATTTCGGCCTGCTCGTCGCAGTACGCGTGAATTTCTTCCTGCGGCTCCACTTGCAGCCGGGGCCGCGGCGGCAGTACCCGAGCATCTTCAAACGGCGTCGCATTCGCGCCCATCGGCGTCATCTTCTCGAAAATCGAAAACGCAAATTTCATCGACACGAATACCACCACCAGAATCACCGCCAGAATCACGCCCGACTTCAGCAGACTCGATGGCGACGCGTCTTCGTGCTCGAACGCACTCGGAGTCCCCGGCGTCGGCTTCTCGCCGGCTCCCGGTTTAATCTCCATGCTCATGTACGAGCGCTCCTTCAAACCGCGGATCGTTTGCCGGCAGCAGCGGCATTCTCTTCAGCTGCCAGAAATAAAATCCCACCCACAGGCCGCCGATCCCGATAAACGCCAGCAAATCCGTAAAATGCAGTTGCGGTCCGGACTGTTCGTATGCCGGGACGATCAGCCAGAACACGTCCACCACGCTCAGGCAAAACAGCAATCCCGCCACGATCGACAGAAATTTCAGCCGGCGCTTCACCCCGCGCTGCAACAGCAGCAGGAACGGCACCGCAAAGTGCATCACCACCAGAAATAGCGCCATCCGGCCCCATCCGCCAAACGCGCGCGACATGTACCAGGGAATTTCGTCTTTGATGTTTCCCGCCCAGATGATCAGGAACTGCGCAAACGACATGTACGCCCACAACATCGTCAGCGCCAGCATCAGGTTGCCCAAATCGTTGTACTGCTGCGGCGTCACCGAATCCTTCAGCGGTTCGGTATTTGAAAGCGCTCGCAACACGCTGACGATAAAAACCAGCCCGGTCAGCGCCGAAATCACCATGAACAGCATTCCGTAAATTGTCGAAAACCAGTGCGGCTCGAGCGACATCACCCAATCGACCATCGCAAACGAAAGCGCAAACGACCACAGGATGATTCCCGGTCCGCTCAGCCCTTCCATCAGCAACGCGTACTTGGTGCCGTCTGCGCCCGGCGCATCCTGCTCGCGTGACCATTTGTTCAGCAGCGCCGCAATCACCAGCCAAATCGCAAAATAAATCACGGCGCGCACGATAAAGCCGTGCTGCGTCAGGTATTCCATCTTGAATTTGTAATTCGCATCGGTCAGCAAATCACCGGGATCGTAAATCCACGAGTAGGTGACCCGCATGCCGAGAATCACCGGAATGAACAGCACCGCCATCAACGGCAGTGTCCGCGTGCCCGCCTCCAGCAATCGCCGGATCGGCAATCCCCACCACCCGCCCACCAGGTGATGCAGCATCAGCATGCCCATGCAGCCCATCGGAATCACAAACCAGAACACAAACGCGAACAGATACGACCGGTGCGCCATCTGCGGATCCCGCATTCCCAGAAACAGGAACATGGCAATTCCCACCACACCGGCTATGAGGAACCCGACGGGGAACCGCTCGAAATTGGCGCGGGTTGTTGACGGCGAACTCATTGTGATTTCCCTGTCTTTTGCTCCGCAAGTTTCTGCTTATCCGCTTCGGGTACATCCGCGATCGTAGCGTGCTCGCTCAATTGCAGCGCTCGAATGTACGCCGCAATCCGCCAGCGATCCGCCGGCTCCACGCGCGCTGCGTAGCTGTACATCACTCCGTATCCGTTGGTGATCACTTCAAAAAAGTGTCCCGCCGGAGCTTCGCGCAATCTCTGAATATTGAAAGACGGCGGCGGCGGAAATCCGCGCTGCACGATCATTCCTCGTCCGTTGCCGGTGTAGTCGTGGCACGGAGTGCAATAAATGTTGTAGCGCTGCCGCCCGCGCTCGATATCGGTCTGCGTGATCGGGAACGGGAACTTGTCCGCGACCACTCCGTTTTCCTGGCCCGTGTAGAAAAGTTCATCCGCGTGCAAATGCCCGCGCGCGATCGTTCCCGGAATCTCCGGCCGCTCCGATCGCCCATCGCCGAAAAACGTGGTCGGCTGGTACGGCAGATACTTCGGCTGGATGTGCATATCCAGGCGGCAACCCGCCAACAGCATCGTCACGCCGCACAGCGCAGCCGCGCCCTTCAGCACCCCGGAAATTCGGTTACTCAGCAAGCTCAACAACCTCGTATGGATTCAAGCTCAGCAAGAAATCTTTGGTCTTCGCCAGATCGAATTTCCGATCGGCCGCTTCCACGCACAGGAAAAATTTGTCGGTCGACGCCATCGCAAACCGCGGCGCATTGAACACCGGATGGTACGGCTTCGGAAATCCGTTCATCGCCAGCAGACCAAACACCGCGCACAGCGCCGCGCCCAGCACCGTCAGCTCAAACGTAATTGGTATGAACGAAGGCCAGCTGTTGTACGGCTTTCCGCCCACATTCAGCGGATAGCTGATCACGTTCGCGTACCACTGCATTCCGAATCCCGTCAGCCCGCCTAGAAGTCCGCCGGTAAACACCACCGCCGGCAACACTGTGCTGTGAAATCCCACCGCTTCCGCCAATCCTTCCACCGGAATCGGCGAATACGCGTCCATGCTGCGGTAACCCGCGTCGTGCGTGCGTTGTGCCGCCGCCAGCAATTGTTGCGGCGTTGCAAATTCAGCCAGCAGTCCGTAGATCGGCTCGGTGCTCATCGCTTGTCTCGTTCTATGCCTTCAGTTCCGGATTCGGATTCGTAACGCGCGCCAGATACGTCGTCCGCGGCCGCGTGTTCAAATCATCCAGCAAACTGTAATTCCGCGACTGCGCTTTCAATTTCGATACGCGGCTGTTCTTGTCGTTGATATTTCCAAACACGATCGCATCCGCCGGGCAGGCTCCCTGGCACGCGGTCACAATTTCGCCGTCCTGCACACTCCGGTTTTCCACTTCCGACCGGATTTTCGCCGCATTGATGCGCTGCACGCAGTACGTGCACTTTTCCATCACTCCGCGGCTGCGCACCGTCACATTCGGATTGCGCATTCCGTACAAGCTCGGAGTCGTAAAATCCTGGAAAAGCAGGAAGTTGAATCGCCGCACTTTGTACGGGCAGTTGTTTGAGCAATACCGCGTGCCCACGCAGCGGTTGTAAACCATTTCGTTCAACCCTTCCGGGCTGTGAACCGTCGCGCCCACCGGGCAAACCACTTCGCACGGCGCGTTTTCGCACTGCATGCACAACACCGGCTCGAAAAACGTCTTCGGATTATCCAGGCCGCCGTTGAAGTAGGTGTCCACGCGGATCCAGTGCATCGCGCGGCCCTTCATTACCTGCTCTTTGCCCACGACCGCCGTATTATTTTCCGAAACGCAAGCCGCCACGCACGCATTGCAACCGACGCACTTATTCAAGTCGATCGCCATGCCCCAGGAATATCCCTCGTACTTGAATCCCGGATACAGCGTCAGACCATGCGTCTTTTCCTCTTCTTCATCGCGCGCGAAATTCGGATCCTTCTCGAATTCTTCCGCTGTCGCCATGCGAATCAGGTCGCGGCGCACGGCTTCCACGCCTTCCTGATTTTCCGGCTGTCCGCCGTGATCGATTACGTACTGGTGCTGCGTCACCGCGAAATAAAACGTCTTGCCAGTTTTGGCAATCGTCAATCCGCCCGAAATCCACGGCGCCGTCGAAGTCCGAATCAAATTCGCGTTAAATCCCGGACCGTTGCCCACATTTCCCGACCGCGAACGCCCAAAGCCCAGATGCGCGGTCACCGAATCATCGGCGTGGCCCGGCACGATCAGCACGCCGGCCTGCGCTTCACGCCCGCCCGCCTGCAGTTTTACGTAATCGCCTTTTTCCAGACCCATTTTCTGGGCCGTTGCCGGGCTGATCATCGCCGCGTTATCCCAAGTCAATTTCGTGTTGGGTTTCGGCAATTCCTGCAGCCAGCCGTTGTTCGCAAATCGTCCGTCGAAAATCGTCGGATCCGGCCGGAACACGATCTCCAGACCGTTCACCGAGCTTCCCGCTGCTTCGCGCCCCAGCTCGGTTCGCGGCGAAACCGAAATTGCCGCGAGCGCCGTTCCCGCCATCACGCCGTCATGCAGCGATTTTTCCCAGTACGTCGTAAACGCTTTTTCTTTTTCGGGCCGCTGCGTTTGCCAGTAGCCCTGCACCATTTCGTATCCGGACTTTCCCGGAGCGTTGGTCAGCGTCGCCAGCATTTCGTACGGAGAATGATTGTCGTACAGAGGCTGAATCAGAGGCTGAATCAAGCTGATCGTGCCGTCGTACGCGCGTCCATCGCCCCACATTTCCAGGTAGTGAGTGGCGGGCACATGCCACTGGCACCATTCCGCGGTCTCATCGTTGTAAAGTCCGGAGTGAACGCGCAATTTCACTTGCTGGAGCGCCGACAGGAATTCCAGATCCGCAGGCGCTTCGTACACCGGATTGCCGCCCACGATCATCAGCAATTCCACTTTGCCCGCTCGCATATCGCCGACCAGCTCGGTCAGTGACTCGATGCCGTTCGTCGGATTCACTTCCAGCGACTCGGTGTAATAAACCGTCTTGCCCACATTTCCCAGCGACGCATTCATCGCGTGCGCCAGCGCATGCACAATCGCTGGCTGCTCTTCGCCCGCAACCACCAGCGACGAACCGTGATGCGCCGCCAAATCCTTCGCGACCGCCTCAACCCATCCTGCCGGCGCCACGCTCGTTCCGCTCGCGCCCGGCGTTGCGGTTCCTGTTGTCGCCGCCAGTTCCCGCGCAAACTTTTCCACGTCCGATGCGCGCAGCGGCAGTCGGTGATCCGCAATCGCTCCGGTCGCCGTCGGCATGCTCTCAACCACATACAAACGGTTCAGCCGGTGCGATGTTCCGTCAATCGTCCGGCGCCCCGCAAAGTCACGCGCATACCGAACGTGGCCTGCTCCGCTTGCTACGAAATCAGCATCCAGCGAGACGATCACATCCGCCTGATCGAACTTGTAAACCGTATTGACAGGCTTGCCGAACGCAAGTTGCGCTCCGGCGCGCACGTTGTCACGTCCCACCGGCTCGAACTGATGCCACTTCGCGTTCGGGAATCGCGCCAGCACCGCGTGAATCTGAGCCGCGAGCGACAGCGAAGTCACCGTCTCCGTCAAAATCCGCAAACCCGCGCCCTTGTTGGCCAGCGAGCCCGTCGCGTTGCTCATGTCCGCAACGAACGATTCCCAGCTGCTCAGCCGGCCGTTGTGCATCACCGTCTTGGACCGGTCCGGATCGTACAAACCCAGCGGCGAACACTGCGAAAACACATCCGTGCCGCCCAAACTGCCTGGGTGTTCCTTATTTCCTTCGATCTTGGTCGGCCGGCCCATGTGGCTTTCCACCAGCAGGCCCGATGCGATTCCCGCCAGCGGCATCGAAGTCGCGTAATACAGCGGCAATCCCGGAATGATTTCTTCCGGCGGTTTCACGTACGGCACGATTTTCTGCGTCGGCAACTTCGTGCAGGCGCTCAATCCGGCCAACGCCGCCGAAGCAGCCGCCAGCTTCAACATATCTCGCCGGCCCAGCTCCGCCGCTTCCTTTGCGGGCGCCGCAAATTCATTTACCAGAAATTCGTGGTATTCCGGCGTTTCCGACAATTCCTCGAGGCTTTGCCAGTATCGCGTGCCGTTTTCCTGCGCCAGTTTCGCGCGCACCGCGTCCAGGTCCACCAGGTTTGCCGGTTTCGGATTGAAGTCAGAGCTCATTGTTTTCGTCGTTTCTCTTTTACCGGTGACACGTCGAACAGTTTTGCAAACTTTGAATCTTGTACTCTTTCACCAGCGCGCGGCCCTTTTCCAATTGATCCGCCGGCGGTACCCAATTCGCATTGAACACTTCCGACTTCGGCCGCACAAATTTTGCCGGATCGCGATGGCACTCCAGGCACCAGCCCATATACAAAGTGTTCGCTTTGTACATCAGCGGCATCTCCGCCACTTGGCCGTGGCATGTGGTGCAGCCCACGCCCTTTGCCACGTGAATGCTGTGATTGAAATATACGTACTGCGGCAGCGCGTTCACTCGCGTCCACGAAAGCGATTGATTATCCCGGTAGCTCGCTCGCACCGGCTCCAGCATCGGAGCGTTTGTCCAAATCTGCGAATGGCACGTCATGCAAGTCTGCGTCGGCGGCACTCCCGCGAACGACGACTTCTCAACGCCGGTGTGGCAGTAGCGGCAATCGATTCCCAACTCGCCCGCATGGTGCTTATGGCTGAAGGGAACTGGCTGCTCGCGCACCACATTTACGTTCGTGTAGTACGGCGACATCATGATCGCGTACAACACGCCGCCCAGCACAGCCACGCCCAACAAAGCGGCCGCGATGCTCGCCTTGGAGACAATGTTCGCTGTCTTGCTGAAAATTTGCGCCATCGAACTGCCCGTTCTCCTAGTGCTTGTGCTTCTCGGTGTCGGTCTCTTCTACCAATACGCGCATTTCGTTCATCGAAATCGCCGGCAATACGCGCATGAACAGGAATATTAATGTCAGGAACAAGCCAATCGTACCCAGGAACGTTGCCCAGTCCCACCGCGTGGGGTAGTACATCCCCCACGAAGACGGCAGGAAGTCGCGGTGCAGGCTGATAACGACGATCACGAACCGTTCCAGCCACATTCCCGTGTTCACAATCAGCGAAATCACAAACAGGATAAACACGTTATTGCGGATGCTCTTGATCCACAAGAGCTGTGGAATGATGATGTTACAGATCCACAGCGCGTAGTACATAAACGCGTACGGCCCGTGCAGCCGGTTCAAAATCGCGAACCGGTCATACTGGTTGCCGCTATAGAACGCCATGAAAAACTCGAAAACGTACCCGTAAGCCACGATCAGCCCAGTAGCCAGCATCACCTTCGCCATGTTATTCAGGTGGCGCATCGTGATGTAGCCTTCCAGGTGGTAAAACTTGCGGATCGGGATCGTCAGCGTCAAGACCATCGCAAAACCGGAGTAAATAGCGCCCGCGACGAAGTACGGTGGGAAGATCGTCGTATGCCAGCCGGCAATCTGGCCGATCGAGAAGTCAAAGCTCACAACTGTATGAACCGAAACGACTAGCGGCGTCGCCAAGCCCGCCAGCAGCAGGCAGGCAGTCTCATACCGGAACCAATGCGTCGCCGATCCGCGCCATCCCAGCGCCAGCGCACCGTAAATGATCTGCAGCGGACGCTTATCCGACTTATCTCGCAGCGTCGCCAAGTCAGGAATCAGACCGACATACCAGAATAGGAGGGATACCGTCAGGTAGGTGCTTACCGCGAAAACGTCCCACACCAGCGGGCTGCGGAACTGCGGCCATAGCCACATTGAGTTCGGGTAGGGAGTCAGCCAGTAGAAAAGCCACGGACGGCCCATGTGAAGCAGGGGGAACATACCCGCGCAAGCCACCGCAAACAGCGTCATTGCCTCGGCAAAGCGGTTGATCGAGGTGCGCCACTGTTGGCGCAACAGCAACAAAATAGCAGAGATAAGGGTCCCTGCGTGGCCGATACCGATCCACCACACAAAGTTGACGATTGCAAAGCCCCAGCCGACCGGGATATTGATGCCCCAAATCCCGACGCCAACTGTAAATAGGTAACCGACCATCAAATTCAGCAGCATCAGCAAGCTGAATGAGATCAGCAGCCCAAATACCCAGCCCTTGGTGATCCCGCGCTTTAATACGACATCGCTAATCTTATCCGTTACGCTCGCCAGGCTTTGGCCGGGCTCGAGTATCGGGTGGACGGGACCCGCACTGGCTGAATGGTGAGGAAGCTCAGTTTCCACGCATTACCCCGGTGCTAGATTCTATAAATTGCAATGAACGCTTGCGGGGCGATTCACCTGCTCAATCGCTGGATTCCTGGCCCCACCAGGTCCTGCGATTTGTTTTCTAAAAGTCGCGCATCACTCTACCAGCAGAATTCCCGCGCGTGAAGATGAATTCAATGCTTCTAAGAAATTATGTCTGTCTCTCGGACGGCATAGAATAAGACCTCGTCGCCCGCGACGCAAGATGAAACCAACGATTTTTTATTTGTGTTTGCTGATGTGCAGGCAATCATTTCGTGCTACTTGATCGCACGCGGACAAAAATCAAATTAGAAAATTCTAAAATCTGTCCGCCGTTTCCACGAGCGCAATTTACTACTCGCCCGCGCTCAATATCGTGTGATTCGGATCGATCAAAATTTTCTTCGGCCGGCTTTTCGATACAAATCGAAACTGCGTTTCAGCTCCCGTCGTTACTACATTTCCCAGAAACTCCGGCTTCGCTCCGGTTCGCGGCAAATATAGCGGCACGCGCTCGGTAAACGTGTCTTCCACTCCGTCCTGCACCAGCGTTCCTACGATTTGAAATTCCTGTCCGCGCGGTTTCACCGTAAACGTAACCGAATACGTCGGAATCCGCGTGCGTTGCACCCACTCATCGAAAAACCACGAAAGCTTCTTCGATCCTTCCAGATCCATCGCCGGCGTCATGTGCTGCTCCGCCACGCGCTCGAAATCCTCCGTGGACAACGCGCGGAATCGGTATTGCTTCAGCACGTCCTGCAAAAACGCGTCAAACGCTGCGTCCGGATCGCTCGCATTCGGGTCGCGAAACATTTCGCTCAGCATGTACATCACCCAGGTTCCCTTGCCGTACACGATCACATCGTACGCATGAGGCTGTTTCATCGAAACCAACCGCACGCCCAGGCTCAGCGGACCTTCATCGTTCAGCGCCTCATTGCTTCCCGCTTCTTTCGTCAGCAATTGAGTCCGGTAATGATCCAACCACTTCGCCATCCGGTGCTCGCTCGGCTTGCGGCTGTCCGTGTAACGGATCGCCAGATAATTCGCGATGCCTTCCTGTAGCCACGCATCCCTGTACGTTTGCGCCGCCGCCAAATTCCCCCACCACTGGTGCGCCACTTCGTGAAACGGCATCAACTCCCGCGCTTCATGAATTCCCCAATCGTTCATCCCCGCCAAGTGCTGAGCTTCATCCGGCAAAAACGCGTACGTCGATAGATAAACCAACTCCGGCCAGCCCTGCCCAAACATTCCCGGTATCTGCGCCACATTCAAATGGTCAAACGGATACGGTCCGTTGATTTTTTCGTAGAACTGCACGGACTCCGCCACGTCGCGTCCCAGTTGTTTCAGCACGTTCGCCGGATTCGGCGGCACCGGAGTCAGCGGCGCCGGCTGCTCGCGCGGAATCGAATACGGATCGGGACTCGGATTCGCCACCTGCTGCTGCGCGCTCACCTCTGCCGCCGTGTTTGCGTCGATGCGCCCCGCAATTTCTTTTTCCAGCTGCGAGTTCGCAAAAATCGCAACTTCCGGCGGACCGCTGGTCGTCGCGCTTTTGTATTCGCCCAGATTGAATCCCGCCACGCTGAACGGCTGCACCGATTGCCATCGTCCAACCCGCCATTCGCCGTCATCGTGCATTCCCGAATTCGTTCCCGTCGCCACCAGCGTCAGCCGCTTCGGCCAGCGAAACGTCAAATCAAACGGCACGAAATCGATTCCGCCCGTGTGCGCGTACCACGCTCCGCGTTCGCCCACATACATCACTCCGTTGCCCGCTTCCGCGATCACGCTGCCCTTGTAACTCAACGCCAGCTGAATCTCTTGTCCTTCGCGCGTCGCTTCCGGCAGCACCACCAGCACCAGATCGTTTCCCAGCTTCAGCGCATCGCGTACTCCCATATCCGCATTCTGAAAAAATGGCACCTCGCGCCCATCCCCCAGTTCAATCTGCTTCACCGCCAGATACCGCGAAAGTTCCAGCGCCACCACGCGTTCTCCCGCGTGCGCCGCTTTCAATCGCACCGTCGTTTTTCCTTCGAGCGACAAGTCCTCGCCGATCGTCGAATCGATTGCGTAATTCACCGGCAGGTAGGGTTCGTTCGCTCCGGCGACCGTTTCCCGCGAATGAAACGAAGCCCAGGTGTCGTAGCTCGATCCGATCGCCGACAAGTGCGTTTGCCCGATCAGCACTTCCTCTTCGCGCCGCGGATCCACCAGCACTTCAAACGTTCCGCTCTGATCTCCCTGCAGCAGCGAATAGAAATACGGCAGCGGCTGGCTCGCCAACCAATCCACCATGATCCTCAGCGAATGCGTTGGCGCCAGCGCCGGCGCCAGCTTGTCCCACTCCTCCGCGAATTCCGGATTCGCCGCCGCGTCCGCGCCGTCCGACTGAATCTGCCGCATCAATTCTGCTGCCGTGTCATCCGTGAACCGTAAATACGCTTTCGAAAATGTCTGGTCCAGGATCGGTTCGCCCAGAAAGCGCACCAGCGAACGCCTCTCGCCCGCTTCGTGCGGCAGCGCGATCACGTGTCCTCGCCCGTTGAACACCGCCCCTGTAATCCGCCCATCGATCGCCTGCAAAAACGCGAGCTTGCCGTCCATAAACGTAAATCGCGCCACGTCGCGTCCAATGCTCAGTTCATGGACCGTGTAAACCTTCGAGCTGTCCACACGCAGCTCGTTCAACTGGTGCACGAGCGCATGCGGATCGCTCGCACCCACCGCGCCGCTACTGGTCACTAATTTTGTGTCGGACGTTACAGGAGGTGTTTGTTGCGTTTGTGAAATCGTACAGCGGGCGAAACAGCCGAGCAGCAGACCCAAAGCCAGCAACCTCACGCCCGGCCGCCCTCGCCCCTTTCCCCGCATGTCCGAGACTGTAGCAATTTACCCCGTCGATGCAAACAATCCCACCCCGTCGATGCGGCGTTTGGTCACAAATAATGGCCTTCGCATCCCAAATCTACCCGTTTCCCCGTATGGCGCCGAATTCGTCGGCCCTGCAAACTATTTTCAATTCCATCGACTCACTTTCCGATGCGACCGGAGGTTTCATGCGATTTGGACCGTTCATGGGCATTGCGATTTTGCTGTTGGTTTTGTGGGTTTGCGGCTTTTTGATGTTTCACGTCGCCAGCGGCTTGATTCACCTGCTGCTTCTTTTCGCCGTCATCTCGCTGCTCATCCACCTCTTCACCGGATCGAGCGCCACCACCTAGTTTCCGCTGGATTGCCCAAGCGTCGGCGGGGCGCGCTTTCCTTATATACACGCGCGCCCCGCCGCCCTGTAGCCGCTTACGGCATTCGCCTCGAACGCCCCACCCCGCGCCCTTCGTCCGTCGAGTAAAATGCTATTGTGCGCCCCTTCGCACCATTCGCGCTCTCCCTGCTGCTCGCGGCCTCCGCTGCGTCTGCGGATACGATTGTCCTCAAGAACGGCCGCCGCATTGTCGCCTCCAACGTTGTCGAAGACGCCGACCACGTCAGCTACGACACTCCCGCCGGCCAGATGTCGATTCCCAAATCAATCGTCGACCGCATCGATCGCGACGGCTTCACCGCCTCCTCTCACTCCTCCGCATCGTCCGAGCCGCCGGTGTCCGCGCCCTCCATCGAACCCGTTCGCGGCTATGAAGAAATCGCCGCACTCGCCATTCACGATGACGCCATCGACTTCGCCTACATCACCAAACTCGAACTCGACGCCCGCACCGGCAGCAAAGCCGCTGCCGAAAAAGCTGCCGCCGCGCATTACGCCGCCGCGCAATTTCTGATCGCCAAGGGCGAAACCGCCGGCGCCATCGACCACTATCGCGAAAGTCTCAGCTTCGCCCCCGACAATCTCGCTCTTCTGCTCAATCTCGCCATCCTCTATCTCCACCAGAGCCAGTACGCCTCGGCTCTCGAGCCTCTCGACCACGCTCGTCGCGTCGCTCCCGATTCCGCCGACGTCGCCAAGCTCACCGGATGGGCCTACTACGGTGCCAATAAAATGGACCAGGCCGTCGCCGAATGGAAACGCGCCGAATCCCTGCGCCACGATCCAGACGTCGAACGCGCCCTGGCCAAAGCCGAACGCGACAAGAATGAAGAGGAAAGCTACCGCGAAGGCGAAACCGCTCATTTCGTCCTGAAATACAGCGGGAGCGCCACGCCCGATCTCGCCCGCGGCATCCTGCGCGCTCTCGAAGACGACTTCAACGACATCGAATCCCAGCTCGATTTCACGCCGCCCGAACCCATCGGCGTCATCCTCTATACCGAGCAGGGATTTGCAGACATCACCCGCGCCCCCAGCTGGGCCGGAGCCATCAACGACGGCCGCATTCGCATTCCCGTGCAGGGCTTGTCGAGCGTCACTCCCGAGCTGGCCCGCGTTTTGAAACACGAACTCACCCACAGCTTCATCGGCCAGAAAACGCACGGCCGCGCGCCCACGTGGGTTCAAGAGGGAGTTGCACAATTCATGGAGGGTCGTCGAACCACCGGAACCGCCGGCGCTCTGGTCGCCGCGGCAGGGCAGGGAGGTGTTCCTTCGCTCGAATCGTTAGAGGGTTCCTGGCTTTCGCTTTCCGGGAACCAGGCTTCGATCGCTTACGCCTGGTCTCTCGCCGCCATCGAATCGATTATCGAGACCGGCGGCATCGGAGACGTCAGCCGTCTGCTCGGCTCAATCGCCACTTCACCCAACACCGCCCAGGCGCTTCGCGACGCATTGCACACCGACTATTCCGATTTGCAGCAGCAAACCATCACGTATCTGCGCCAGCAAGACGTTCGCTAGAAATCCGCATCAACAAAAATCATAGAGTCACCAGCAATCCTGCAATCAACGCCGCGCGTTCCGGCATTGCGCGCACCACCACATGCTCGTTCGGACTGTGCGCTCCGTCTCCAACGCATCCCAGTCCATCCAGCGTCGGCACGCCCATCGCCGCGGTAAAATTTCCGTCCGATCCGCCGCCCGTCGCCGCTTCGCCCAGCTTCAGGCCCATTTGTCTCGATAAACCGCGCGCATGATGAAACAACCGCTCGACGCTCGCCGTTCGTTCCAGTGGCGGCCGGTTCACTCCGCCAATCACTTCGACGCGAGCACCTCTCAGGATCGGTTTCAGCCCGCGAAGTTTTCGCTCGATGGCCGTGCCATCCGCGATCTTCGAAAATCGAACGTCCACTTCCGCTCGCGCGTGCTCGGGCACCACATTTGACACCGTGCCGCCGGTCACCACCGTCGCCTGCACCGTGATTCCGCGCCGCCGGTCGTTCATCTTCATCAACCGCTCGATTTGCAGCGCAAGTTCGTGCACCGCGTTCACGCCCTTTTCCGGATCGATTCCCGCATGCGCCGATCGCCCCGTCACCACAATCTCCGCTCCGCCCACACCTTTCCTCTGCGTCTTCACGTTTCCGCTCGCGCCAAACGCCGGCTCAAGCACCAACACCGCGTCGCTTCGTTTCGCTTCCGCCTCGATAATTTTCCGCGACGTCGTGCTGCCAATCTCCTCGTCCGACGTCCACAGAAACACCAAATTTTTCCGCACCGCAATTCCAGCGTCCTGCAGCGCATCCACCGCAAATAGCGCCAGCGTCAACCCGCCCTTCATATCAAAAGTTCCCGGCCCAAACGCCCGGCCACCCTCCACTCGAAACGGATTTTTCGCGATAGTCCCCAGCGGATACACCGTATCCAGATGTCCCAGCACCATTACTTGCCCGTCTGCGCGTTCCTGCGCCGGTTTCACCTCAATCCGCAAATGATTTCCGCGCTCCTTCTGTTCAATCGTCTTCACGTCCGCGCCGCGTTTCTGCCACTCGCGCGCCACCATCGCCCCAAACCCATCCACCGCCGCTTTGTCATGGCTCGGCGATTCGCGGTTCACAAACTCGCCCAGCAGCGTCACCATCGCCGCCTGCCGTTTTCGCAGTCCGGCCAGCAGCTCTCGCATCGCCACCGTTGTTTCGTCCGCGCCCGTTTTTCGTTTGCTCATGTCCGCGCCATGCTAGCAGCACCGTTCCGCCCCCAGCAACGCCGATTCCCACCCGTCACGGTTTCGTATAGAATCGTCAGATTGCGTATGCTCGAAATCGCGACCTGTCATACTCTGCGCGAGCAGCTGCACTGGGCGCCTGGGCCCGCTTTGTTCGTATTTCATTCAGGGGCTAACTCATGATCCTCGACAGCATTGCGATCCAGAAAGTCCTTCCGCACCGCTACCCGTTCCTCCTGGTCGATTGCGTCGAAGAAATGGAACGAAAGAAGCGCATCGTCGGAATTAAGAACGTCTCGATCAACGAGCACTTCTTTCAGGGTCATTTCCCGGGCCAACCCGTCATGCCCGGCGTCCTGATGATCGAAGCTCTGGCTCAGGTCGGTGGTCTGCTCTTGCTCCTCGATGTCGAAAATCGCGAACACAAACTCCTCTACATCGTCGCGGTCGATAACGCCCGCTTCCGCCGTCCCGTGGTCCCCGGCGACCAACTCCGTCTCGAGGTCAACGTCATTACTTGGCGCGGCCCCTTCTGCAAGATCGAAGGCAAAGCCAGCGTGAAAGGCGAACTTGCCTGCGAAGCTTCGATCATGTGCGCCATGGTGGATTTGGATCCAGCCACCGGTCAGCCCATCGCCACCGCCCCAGAGAAAAATCGATGAGCGAAGTGGTTTCTCCGAACAAAGTGGATTCGCGCGCGCTCGTTTCCGCATCCGCGAAACTCGGCAAAAACGTCCGCGTCGGCGCTTTCGCCGTCGTTGGCGATGAAGTCGAACTCGGCGACGGTTGCATCATCGACCATCACGCCGTCGTTCAGGGCCCCGCGCGCCTCGGCAAACAAAATCACCTGTATCCCTTCGCCGCAGTCGGCGGCGACCCGCAGGACCTCACCTACAAAGGCGAGCGCGTCACGCTCGAAGTCGGCGATCACAACGAATTTCGGGAATTCTCGACCGTCAATCGCGGCACCGTGAAAGGCGGCGGCATCACTCGCGTCGGCAGTCATAATCTGATCATGTCCTACGCCCACATCGCCCACGACTGCATCATTGGCGATCACACCATCTTCGTAAACGGAGCCACTCTCGCCGGGCACGTTTCCGTCGAAGACTTCGCCCAAATCGGCGCGTTCTGTCCCGTTCACCAGTTTTGTCGCATCGGAAAATACTCTTATATCGCCGCGCACACCGTCATCACCCAGGACGTTCCGCCCTACTCTAAAATCGTCGCCCCACGCGGCACTCGCTGCTACGGCGTCAACAGTGTCGGCCTCGAACGCCAGGGATTTTCGCCGGAACGCATCAAATCCATCGAACAGGCGTATCGCCTCTTGCTCCGATCGAAACTCAACACCAGCCAGGCCCTCGAGAAAATTCGTGGAACCCTCGCGCACTCCGAAGACGTCCAAACTTTGATTGCTTTCATCGAATCGGCCGAGCGCGGGCTCACCAAATAACCATGGTCGCCGCCACTGCTGACACGATTCCTTCGAACTGGGGCTTGATCGCCGGAAACGGCAGCTTCCCGTTTCTCGTCCTCGAAGGTGCGCGCAGCCGCGGCATTGAAATGGCCGTCATCGCCATTCGCGAAGAAGCTTCGCCCGAACTCGAACGCGTCGCCCCAAAATTTCACTGGGTCAGCCTTGGCGAGTTGAGCAAGACCATCGAGCTGCTTCACAAAGAGGGCGTGAAGCGCGCCGTCATGGCCGGCCAGGTGAAGCACAACAAAATTTTCAGCGCGATTCGTCCCGACTGGCGCCTGGCGAAACTTTTGTTGGCGCTGCCGTCGAAAAATACCGACTCGCTCATCGGCGCCGTCGCCAAAGTGCTCGCCGACGAAGGAATTGAATTGGTCGATTCCACAAAATTTCTCGGGCCGCTTTTGCCCGCCGCCGGCGTCCTCACTCGCCGCGCGCCAGACGTAGCCGAAGCCGCCGACATCGCCTACGGCCGCCACATCGCTGCGCAAATCGCCGCGCTCGATCTCGGCCAGATGGTCGTCGTCCGCGACCGCGCCTGCGTCGCCATCGAAGCCATGGAAGGCACCGACGAAACCATCGAACGCGCCGCGCGCATCGCCGGCGGCCAGAAAATAGTCATCGTCAAAGTCAGCAAACCCATGCAGGATATGCGCTTCGATGTTCCCGTCATCGGACTGAAAACGATCGAAGTCATGCGCCGCTGTGGCGCCACCGCTCTCGCCATTGACGCCTATCGCACACTGATGATCGAACGCGACCAATTGATCGAAGCAGCCGACCAGGCGGGCATCGCCATCGAAGCCTTTGCGCCTGCGTCGGAGCCACTCTCCGCCGAGGCTGATAAAAAGAAGAAATCGCAGAAGGGGAATTCGTGAGCGGAAACGCAACTCGCATCGCCGTGGTCGGCGTCGGAGAATTTGGCCGCAACCACGTCCGCGTCTGGAGCAAGATGGAGGGCGCCGAACTGGTCGGCGTCGTTGACACCAACTCCGAACGCGCTGCCGCCGTAGCCGCTGAATTCGGCACTCGCGTCCTGCGCGATGTCGATTCTCTCGGCGTCGAAAAAATTGATGCCGTCAGTCTCGCCGTTCCTACCAGCGAACACTGCCGCATCGGCTGCCGGCTTCTCGATTCCGGCATCGACGTCCTGGTCGAAAAACCCATGGCCGCCACCGTCGCCGAAGCCGACGGCCTGATCGCTTCCGCTCAGCGCGGCAATCGCATCCTGCAGATCGGCCACTTGGAGCGCTTCAACCCCGCCGTCGTCGCCGCGAAAAAAATCGTTTCCAAGCCGATGTTTTTCGAAATCCATCGTCTCGGCATGTTCACTCCGCGCAGTCTCGATATCGACGTCGTCTATGACGTCATGATTCACGACCTCGACATTCTGCTTTCCTTAGTCGATTCGCCCATCATCGACCTCAAAGCCGTCGGCATTCCCGTCATCACCGACAAAGTCGACATCGCCCAGGCCCGCGTCGAATTCGAAACCGGCACCGTTGCCAATCTCACCGCCAGCCGCGTTTCCACCGAACGCGTTCGCAAAATGCGTTTCTTCCAGGCGCACGAATATATTTCGCTCGACTACACGCGTCAGGATTTGCTTCGCGTGCGCGTCGCATCCGCGCAGCCGCAGCCGGAAATCAAATTTGAACACGTTCCCGTCGTCGCCGAAGAGCCGCTTCTCGCCGAATTGCGAGCCTTTCTGCTGGCTGTTCGCACCCGCCGCACGCCGCGCGTCGATGGCGTCGCCGGCCGCCGCGCTCTCGAACTCGCCGCCCGCGTAATGGCAGGCATCCAGGAACACGCCGCGCGCGTCAAACGGGGTGCTTTCGCTCCGTCGGATAATCGATGATTCCCCGAACACTCGTACCCACAGACGTGCGCCCGGTCACCGCCGAGGACGTGAAGAAGCGCGGCAAGCGCGTCACCACGTATATGGACGACCGCACCGTCGTCCCGTCCGAACTTTCTGACGCGCCGCCTCTCACCGGAAACACCACCATACCCGAACATCTTCCGCTCGGCGTTTTGGTCGATCGCACTCTCGTCGGCCGTGGCATGAAGGCCACCCCGTTCCCCGATTTCGGTCCGATCAACGAACGCAGTTTCCCAATCGACATTCTCGACAGCCGCGTCGTTGTCCCGGCCTACGTCGAGCGCCCCGAACAGACCGAAATCGATAAATTCGACCAACCTCCTCAAATGACCGCGCAGTTGCGCGAACTGGTCGAGCCAGACATTTTCAATACAGGCGAAGCCAACCTGCTCGTCGAGCCCGAAGAAAAGCGTGACGCCAAGTGGGACGCCATCACCCGCGTCGCCTCCATCGTTGGCCACATTCTTTTCATTATTTTTCTGATCTCTTTGCCGAAATTGTTTCCCCCTCACGTTCCCACCACGCAAGAAGTGGAAATGGATTCGAAGCTTCTCGGCAAAGTCTATTTGCCGCCGGACACCGGCTCGCTCACCAAACGCGCCGCGCCTGAAACTCCCAAAGTTAAAATCTCAAACAAAACTCTGAACAAAGTTGCTCCGCCGCGCGCTGAAAATCACATTACGCCCGAACCTCCGAAGGAGCCCGCTCCCGAGCTGCCGTCCGCTCCCACTCCGCGGCCAAGCACCAGCCCGACGCCTTCGGTCGTTCCTCCGCCGACGACTCCGCCCACCAATCCTTCGCGCCTGTTGCCCGCCGAACCCACCGCGCCGGCAAAAAAACTCGATCTCGGTTTGAATAATTCATCACCCGGCCGCTCGATCGAAAGCCAGGTGCAAGACGCTGTCAATCGCGCGCAGCAAAGCGGCGGATCCTACAGTTCTGAGGGAGATTTGCAAGGTTCAGGGCAGGGCTCGCACGGGCGCGGCAGCGGCACGCAGGTCGGCAACGGTGTGGACATTCTCACGCCCACCGACGGCGTGGACTTCAATAGCTATATCAATCGCCTCGTGGCGAAAGTCCGTCGTAACTGGATGACGGTCATGCCCGAATCCGTTTATCTCGGCGACAAAGGCGTCGTCGCCATCAGTTTCCGCATCAACGCCGACGGCAGTTTCCCCACCGACAGTCTCAGCCTCGATCACACGTCCGGAAAAGATCCGCTCGATACCGCTGCGATGTCCGCCATTCGCGCGTCCAGTCCCTTCGAACCTCTGCCGCCGCAGTTCAAGCGCCCTTATATCGAGCTGCGCTTCGGCTTCTATTACAATTTGAAACCGCCGGGCCAGTAATCCCCGCGAATTTTTCGCGCATCCGTAAATTCCACAGCGGCTCGCCGCTTCCATTTGTATTCGTCCGCTTGAATCGGATACTTTCTACCTGCGCATGAAATTTAACCGCACTCAGATTCTCGGCTCGCTGCTCCTCGCGGTGATCGTTTTTGCGATCCTCGTCGTGCGCTGGAAACTTGCTCGATGAGTCCCGCCCCGCCAGATTCCGTCGCCCCCGAATCCGCCTCCACTCTCGCGCCTCTCATCGTCGTTCTCGGCCCCACCGCGTCCGGAAAATCCGCTCTCGCCATCTCTCTTGCTCAAAAATTCTGCGGCGAAATTTTGGTCTGTGACTCAACTCAGGTCTATCGTCGCTTCGACATCGGTACCGGAAAAGTTCCTCTCGCCGAGCGGCAGGGCATTCCGCATCACCTCATGGACCTGCTCGATCACCACGAGCTATTCACCGCCGGCGAATACCGCCGCCGCGCCGTCGAAGTCCTCGCCGGCATCCGCCTTCGAAATAAAATCCCCGTCATCACCGCCGGCACCGGACTCTACCTCCGCGCTCTCCTCGAAGGTCTCGCCGATTCGCCTGCACGTTCCGAAGAGTTGCGCGCTCGACTCTCCGCCATCTCCGAAAAACGCGGCCCCCTTCATCTACACAAAGTTCTCGCCCGCCTAGACGCCGAAACCGCTCGCCGCATCGAACCCGCCGACACACAAAAAATTATTCGCGCCATCGAACTCCGCATCCTCGCCGGAAAATCCGTCGGCGAAATTCACCGCGCCGGACGCGATCCGCTCCAGGGCTTCGCGATCTTCAAAATCGGCCTGAATCCTCCGCGCGAAAAACTCTACGCCCGCATTCACCATCGCATCGACCAGATGATTTCCGCCGGATGGCCTGAAGAAGTCCGTTCGCTCGTTGATTCTGGGGTTCCCGCTTCCGCAAAAGCCTTTCAGTTCATCGGCTATTCACAGTGGCGCGAAGTCCTCGCCGGAAATTTGCGCCGCGAAGACGCCGTCGATCAAATTCGCCTCGCCACCCGCCGTTTTGCCAAGCGCCAGCTCACTTGGTTTCGTCGCGAACCCAATGTCCATTGGCTGCAGGGATTTGGCGACGACACCACCATCGACCGCGAAGCATCTAACCTCTGTGCCGAAGAAATTCATTCGCGAAATTCCACAGAAAAATAAATATTTAAATTCGGTTACACGGCCCGAAACTCTTGACGCGCCCGTTCCCGTCGGATATCGTGCCGCCTCGCTCCAACGCGACACCATGTCTAGCGCAACCTCGCTCAAAACTGCCCCGATGCAGCCTGATAACTGGATTCGAGCCGCGTTCGCTCGTCTCGCGAGCGAAGGAATCGAGTCCGTTCGCATCGAATTGCTCGCCCGCGATCTCGGCGTCAGCAAGGGCAGTTTCTACTGGCATTTTCGCGACCGCGAAGATTTGCTCACCTGCGTTCTCGATCGCTGGGAAGCCGACGAAATCGAATGGCTCGCCGCTACGGACGTGAAAACGCGCGCCGCTGCGCGCTGGGCCCGCTTCGTCGAGCACTGTGCCGGTCTCGATCGCGCTCGCCTCGAATCCGCCGTCCGCGCCTGGGCTCGTCGCGACGACGCCATGAACGCCCGCATTTCCGCGCGCATCGCTGGCATCGATAAAAAACGCACCGCGCACATCGCCAACGTTCTTCGCGACATCGGATTCGCCGCTCCCGCTGCGGCCTCCTGGTCCGAACTCGCTCTTCTCGTCTATCTCGGCTGGCTCGATCGCGTCACGCGCGACGCCGAATTTCTTGCCACCGGCCGCGGCCTCGGCGAATTTCTTTCAGACGTGATTCTCGCCGCTTCGCAGCATTCCTCCGGCGCCGCCAGTTCATGAAATCGCGCGCTGTTGTTCAAGCGCCGCGTGGCAATACCTTCGCAGCCCGCTGTATTTCCGGCTCGCCTGGCAATCGGGTTATAATCGCCTCAGGAATGCGAACCACTTTCTTCATCGCCCCTTCGCGCGCCACCGGATCGTTGCCCGCATGAGGTCCCCTCAATCGGTCGACAATCGCGAACGCGTCCTGCTCGTCGGCGTCAGCGTCAAAAAAACCTCTCGCGGTCGCGCTGTGAATCCCGGCGCCGTTGGCCGCGATTCTCTCGAAGAACTTGAGGAACTCGCCGTCAGCGCCGGCGCCAAAATCAGCGGCTCGCTCTTGCAGGTTCGCGATTCGCTCGACCCCGCCACGCTGGTTGGCCGCGGCAAACTGGACGAAATCCGCGTAGAAGCCGAGCGTCAGCACGTTCCGCTCGTGATCGTCGATCACGACCTCACTCCCGTTCAGCTTCGAAACATGGAACGCGGCATCGGCACGCGCGTCATCGATCGCACCCAGCTCATTCTTGACATTTTCGCCACTCACGCGCGCACTCGAGAAGGTCAGCTCCAGGTCGAACTCGCCCAGCTCAATTATTTGCTCCCGCGCCTCTCCGGCCACAACGAACAGCTCTCTCGTCTCGGCGGCGGTATCGGCACACGCGGACCCGGCGAACAAAAATTGGAAACCGATCGCCGCCGCATCCGCGATCGCGTCAGCAAAATCAAGGAAGCAATCGAAACTGTTCGCCGCCAGCGCACCACGCGCCGCCGCGCGCGTCAGGCCGTTCCGCTCGGCATGATTGCTTTGGTGGGCTACACCAACGCCGGAAAATCCACTTTGTTCAACGCGCTCACCCACGCGGAGGTCCTCACCTCATCCAAAATGTTCGCTACGCTCGATCCCACCGTCCGCGCCGTTCGTCTTCCTTCTCGTCGCCGCGCCTTGCTCTCAGACACTGTGGGATTTCTCCGCGATCTGCCGCACGACCTGATCGCTGCCTTCCGCGCCACTCTCGAAGAAGTTCAGGAAGCCGCGCTCATCCTGCAGGTCACTGACATTTCCAATCCTCATCACGCCGAGCAGGACGCCGAAGTCCTCAAGATCCTGAAAGACCTCGGCGTCGAAGATCGTCCGCGCATTCAAGTCTTCAACAAAATCGATGCGCTGTCCGCTGACGATCTCGCGCACCTGGTCAAGGCCAACGGTCGGAACGAAAATAAAGTCTTCACCTCCGCCGCGACCGGCGCCGGACTCTCGGAACTTCTCGAACGGATCGACGCCGTTCTACCCGTCGATCCCGTCGTTCACATCCAACTCCAGATTCCTCTCGCCGACGGTCGCCACTTGTCGCTCGTTCACGCCTGCGGTCGCGTCCTTCACTCCGAAGTTCTCGACGGTCATATGCATCTCGAAGCCGAACTTCCCGAATCCGTCGTCCGCCAGCTCGAGGATTTCGTCGTCCCGTCATCCGCACCCGCGCAATCGGTCCTCGACGCCACACGCGCCAAAAATTAATCGCGCCGTCGGAGCGCGCCATACAAATTTCCCGCAAAACCCACCGCCGCCAACGCCAAATTCACCCTCCGCCCACCCGTAAATGCATGACGAAAAAGCCTCTTTTCGGTTTCTCCCTGTGAATATCCCTGTGGAAAAGGCCCCCCAAAATCTGCCCCGTACGACCGCCTGGAATTTTCGATATCCTCGTCCGCGCTCTCGCAGACGCGCCCTAACCCTCTGAAAAATAGCGTGTTAGTCTCTCTCCACCCCGTCGCTCGCTCGTCCTTCCTCGCCCTCGCCGCCTCACTTCTGCATTTCTGGATTTGCACAGGGTTGCAGCAGTTTGTTGACTAATAGTTACTCCCGTATAGGTTTACCTAACTTTACATCCGCACATTTTTCTGTGCACCTTCGCTCGCCCTTTCCTGTTTCACCGTACCGTTGACTCGCCCTTGACCGCGGTCTATAGTGACTTCGAACCGCCTTACCACTCGACCAGCACGGGTCACGGTTCTTTCTGAGCGCGCCATGAATCTGCCCAACAGCCTCACGACTCTGCGCATATTCTTTGTGCCTATCCTTGTGGTCGTGCTCCTCACTCGCCAGCCGAATTTCGACTTCGGTGGTTTCCCCGTGCATTACGAAATTTGGGGCGTTTTGATTTTGCTCGCCGCTGCCTTGACCGACGTCATGGACGGTTATCTGGCGCGCTCCCGCAAGGAAATTACCACGCTGGGAATTTTGCTCGATCCCATCGCCGACAAACTCCTGATCTCCGCCGCCTTTATTTCTCTTGTCGAAATGGGTTTGATTCAGGCCTGGATGGTGGTCATCATCATCGGCAGGGAATTCGTTGTCATGGGCCTGCGGGAAATCGCTTCCGTCGAAGGTCTCATCATCCCGGCCTCGCCTCTCGGCAAAACGAAAATGATTCTGCAGGTCCTCGCCGGCTGCGTCGTCATTCTTACCGCCAACCACCCCGTGCTGAAGCCCGTCGGCGTCGCCATGCTCTGGCTGGTGGTCATCAGCGCGGTTGCTTCCGCCGCTCACTACTTCTCGATGTTCTGGAGCCAGATCACCGATCGCGTTCAGCAACGCCGCCGCACCGTCGCGCTGCAGGAAGCCGTCGAAAAGCCGCAAGACGTTCTGTCCCGCTAAGCCTCATCCGCCTGCCCGCGGATCTCGCCCGTAGAATTTCGTTCGCAAAAAAGAAAACGCCCGAAGGCTTTCGCCTCCGGGCGTTTCCGTCAACTTCTAGCTGATGGGCCCCGCCAGTAGATCGATCTCGTCTTACTCGACTTCTACGTAATCACCCACGTAAAAATCGCGCAGCGCGTATGTCGTCAGGATCGTCGCCGAGTTCGTGCCCACTCGCAGCACCACTCCCTCGCCGATCACTTCCCGCGGCGTATTCGTCCAATTCCATTTCTTCGGCGCGCTGCCAAATCCGTACACACGGCCGTACACCGTCGCGTCCTTGTCACCATCGAATGCAAAGTTTTTGGTCTGGTATGCTTCTTCGTGCTGCGTGCCGGTGTAGCGGAAAATCCGGAAATAATCTCCCACCTTCACGCCCTGCGCGCTTCCTAGATTCACATAGAACACATCGTTCGTACCGAACGAAACTTGAAACGCCTTGCCGATCATCACCATCGCCAGCGGCTTGCCGCTCACCGGCGCGAATCGGTCGAAATGATCTTCCGATTTCAGCGGCGGCGCCACGCGCTCTTGAAACGGCAGCAGCGTGTCTCCGCGTTGCAGGTAATTGCAGGAATTCTGCACTTGCGCGACGGCCGTATCAGGATGGACGTCAACTACGCGCACGCGGCCTTCGTCTTCCCACCACGTTCCCATCTTGCGGATGATCTGCGACTGCCACTTCGACCAGTCGAACTCCGTCGGATCAACCACCGGACGGATCGCCGAGAACTCGTCGCCCACCTTCACACCCTGGCTGGCGCCCTTGTTCAAATAGATGTAGTCGCCCTCGGTGAACGTAATCTTGTAGTTCGAGCCTTCGCCCGTGATCACATACGTGTCACGAGGCACCGATTCGTTCGTAATCGTCCCGGTGCAATACAGATCTTGTGCCCGCGGCAGGGCAGGGTTCGCTTGGGCCAGCACAGCCGACCCCGATAAGCTCAAAAATAGGCCTGCAAGGACAATTTTCCCACGCATGTTGCTCGCTCCTTTAAAGTACAAGGCGCCCCCATCGCAGGCGCACCGGCGGTTCTCACCCAATAGTGCGACTGTAATAGACGTACTAGGACGCGTCAACAATGCGTTCCATAGGGCTTTACACATTGGGTACCGCTTGGTGGAACCCCTGTCCGCCCTGTACGATAGGACAGGTTTTGCGTTTTTCTTGTCGCTTCTCCGCTTCCCGCGGGTTGCCGCAGGATTAGGGCCACTGCGTCGGCCGCGCTCTTTGGGCCTGACTCCACATGATCGCGAAACACAAAATCTGCGCCGTCGTCGCCGCCTCCACCGCGAAATCCGCGCTCGTCCAGCTTCGCCGCGCGCTCGCCCTCACCGCAACCGTCGAACTTCGCCTCGATTGGTTCGCGGACGACGCCGAAATCCGTGCGTTTCTCGCCGCGCTCCCGGCCTCTGCGGCAAAACGCAAATCGGCCGTCACGCTCATTGCCACCTGTCGCCGTCTCGAAGCCGGCGGCAAATATCGCGGCTCGCCCGCGCAGCAACTCGTTCATCTTGCCGAAGCGCTCCGCGCCGGCTGCTCCTGGTACGACCTCGATATCGAAACCGCCTCGAAATGTCCGCCCGAGCTGCTCGACGTCCTGCTCGGCGAAGGCCGTCAGATTCTCTCCGCTCATTATTTTCAGGCGCCCCGTACCGATCTGCGAAAAACCGTCGCGCGCCTCGCAAGCGCGCGTCCCGACGCCATCAAAATTGCCGCCGAAGCCGCCTCCATCGCCGAAAGCCTGAAAATTCTCGATCTCGCTACGCGGAAACAAAACCTCGTCGTCGTTCCCATGGGCGAAGCCGCTCTGCCCGCTCGCGTTCTCGCCCTCCGCCACGGCAGCGCACTCGCCTACGCTCCGGTCGAAAACGCTACCGCGCCCGGCCAGGTCTCGCTCGATTCGCTCGTTAACCTCTATAGCGCCGCTGAACTCACCAAAAAAACGCGCGTTTACGGAGTCATCGGCAACCCCATCAGCCACTCGCTTTCTCCGCGCCTGCAAAACGCCGGATTCCAAGCCCGCAAAATCGACGCCGTCTTTTTGCCTTTTCTCGTTCGCGATCTGAAAGATTTTCTCGGCGCCATCAAGCCTCTCGGCATTCGCGGCTTCGCCGTCACCTTGCCGCACAAGCAATCCATCCTTCGCCATCTCGATGAATGCGATCCCATGGCCGCGGCCATCGGCGCGGTCAACACCGTCGAAGTCACCTCCAACGGAAAATTGCGCGGCTACAACACCGACTATGTCGGCGTGCTTCGTACTCTCGAATCGCGCATCCCGCTTCGTGGCAGCCGCGTTTTGATCGTCGGAGCGGGTGGCGCCGCACGAGCCGTCGCTTGGGCTCTCGCGCAGGCGGGATCGTCGGTCTGCGTGTACGCCCGCCGTCCAGCGCAAGCCGCCGCTCTCGCTCGCAGCGTCGGTGGCGAATCGATCGATCGCAGCCGCTTGTCGCGCGAATTCTTCGACGCCATTGTCAACGCCACGCCCGTCGGTATGCATCCTCGCTCCAACGAATCGCCGCTTCGCGCAGACGAACTCAATTGCCGCCTCGTCTTTGACACCATCTATCGCCCGCGGGTCACGAAACTTATGCAACTCGCCCGCCGCCGCCGCATCGAAACCGTATCCGGTCTCGACATGTTTATCGCCCAGGGCGTCGCTCAATTCGAAATCTGGACCTGCACTCGCGCACCTCTCGAACCCATGCGCCGCGCCGTCCTCGCAGCTCTCGACGCCGAAAATCCAAACCGCGCCGCCCGCAAATCATGATCGAACCCGATTTCAAGACGTTCGCAAAACTCGCCAAACAGGGAAATCTCGTTCCGGTGTACGAAACCTTCACCGCGGACCTGCTCACTCCCGTCGGCGCCCATCTGCACATCGCGAAAAACGCGAAGTACTCATTCCTCCTCGAAAGCGTCGAAGGCGGCGAAAACATCGCCCGCTACACCTTCACCGGCGCCAACCCCGAAGAGGTGTTTCGTTCGCACGGCACCGCCGCCACCATCACGGATCGTCACGGCATCACGCGGACTCTCTCCGCGGATCCCGCCGCGCCCGCGAAGCCCGCCTCGCGACGCCGCAAATCCGCATCGCACACTTCGCCGCACTTAGCCAATTCGGTAAAAACTTCGACCGCTCCCGCGACTCCCATCGATCACCTTCGCGCGCTCATCGGCCGCTACCATCCCGTCCGCGTGCCCGGCCTGCCTCCGCTAATCGGCGGCGCCATCGGCTATTTCGCGTACGACATGGTCCGCCTCGTCGAAACTCTTCCCGCCTCCGGCATCGACGAACTTCACCTCGACGACTGCGTCATGATGTTCTACCTCGGCCTGGTCGCCTTCGATCACGTCCGCCATCGCGTCTGGATTATTCGCAACGTCTTCACCGACGGTCCCGGTTCGCTGCGTCGCAAATACGAAACGGCCAAGCGCGAAATCGCGCGCACCCGCCGCGCACTGGCCTCGCCGTTGCCCGCGCAGCGCCGCACCCACTCCTCGAAACCGCTGCGCGTGAAATCCAATTTCACCAAACCCGCTTACATGGCCGCCGTCAACAAAGCCAAGCAATACATTCGCGCCGGAGATATTTTTCAAGTTGTCCCCAGCCAGCGCTTTTCCGCGGACACTCCTGCCGACCCATTCGAAATCTATCGCGCGCTCCGCGTCGTCAATCCGTCGCCGTATCTATATTTTCTGCATCTTGACGACGTCTCCGTCGTCGGCAGCTCTCCCGAAATGCTCGTCAAAGTCCAGGGTCGCAACGCCTCCTACCGCCCAATTGCCGGCACCGTCCCGCGCGGCCGCGATCTCGCCGAAGATCTCGCTCTCGAATCCAAACTCCTCGCCGACCCGAAAGAGCGCGCCGAACACATCATGCTCGTCGATCTCGGACGCAACGATCTCGGCCGCGTCTGCGAATACGGCTCGGTCGCCGTCGAACGCCTCATGTTCGTCGAGCGCTACTCTCACGTGATGCACTTGGTTTCCAGCCTTCGCGGAAAATTGCGCGAAGGCGTGGACTGTTTCGATGCGCTCATGGCTTGCTTTCCCGCCGGTACTCTTTCCGGCGCGCCGAAAATCCGCGCCATGCAAATCATCGACGAACTTGAACCCGCGCGCCGCGGCATCTACGCCGGCGCGATCCTCTACCTCGATTTTTCCGGCAATCTCGATTCCTGCATTGCGCTGCGCACGTTGGTCGCGAAAAATGGCCGAGCTTACATCCAGGCCGGCGGAGGCGTCGTCGCCGATTCCGTTCCAGCAAGCGAATATCAGGAGACGGTCAACAAAGCGCGCGCCATCGTCACTGCTCTCGAAATCGCGCACAGCGGAAAGGAACCGCGCAAAAAGTAGCTCGGGGATAAAATACCTACGGCGGGCAAAACAATTTCGTGATCCTTCTTCTCGACAACTACGATTCCTTCACCTACAACCTGGCCCAGTATCTCGGCCAGATGGGGCAAACGCTCGACGTCCGCCGCAACGACGCCATCACTCTCGAAGACGTCGAAGAAATGAATCCCGAGCGCATCGTCGTCTCGCCCGGTCCGTGCACTCCCAAGGAAGCGGGCATAAGCGTTCCGCTCATTCGCCGTTTTGCCGGACGCATTCCCATCCTCGGCGTTTGTCTCGGCCACCAGGCCATCGGCGCAGCCTTCGGCGGCAAAGTCATCCGCGCTCCGAAACTGATGCACGGCAAAACCAGCGACATTGCTCACGACGGCAAGACTATCTTTCGCGGCCTGCCCGATCCATTCACCGCCACGCGCTACCATTCGCTCATCGTCGAGCGCAAATCGCTTCCCGCCGAACTCGAAATTTCCGCCGAAACCGACGACGGCACCATCATGGGCCTTCGTCACCGCAAATTTCGCGTCGAAGGCGTCCAGTTTCATCCCGAATCTGTCTTGACCAGCGCGGGCTTCGACCTGCTGAAAAATTTTCTCACCGTCTGATCCCGCGCTCCGGCGGCAGAAAAACCAAAATGCGATTCCGCTTCGCAATCCGCGCTCTTCCGCCATTCGTGCTCACGGTCGCGCTTGGCGTCGTCGCCGCCGTGCTCGCTGTAACCTTCTTCGTCTCACCCGTTCGCGCCCAATCCACCGGAAAAACGTTCCTCGGCTTTGACGCCAACGAATATCCCGGCGACGCCATGCTCCCCGAACTCCGCCGCACGTTCGCGTTCACCGGCTACTGGCTGAATGCGCCACCAGGCGCCGCTGCCTCCGACCCCAACGGTTGGTCCGGCAAGCGCTCCATCCTTATCAAGAATGATTTCGGCTTCCTCGTCCTGTTCAACGGCCGCCTCGATCGCGAGCTTTCGAAATCCCAAAATCCCGCCGCCCTCGGCGCTCAGGACGCCGAACTCGCCGCCACCGCCGCTCGCCGCGAACAATTTCCTCTGGGCACTGTGATTTTTCTCGATCAGGAGGAGGGAGGTCGCTTGCTCCCCGAGCAAATGACCTACGTCCAGCACTGGATTGATCGCATTCGCGCGCGAGGATTTCGCGCCGGAGTTTATTGCTCGGGAATTCCCGTGAAGGACGGAAAAAACAAAACCATCACCACTGCGGAGCACATCCACTCATACGCCGAAAATCAGGACATCCAGTTTTTTGTTTACAACGACGCCTGCCCGCCCGCTCCCGGCTGCGTCTATCCGAATCCCGCGCCGTCGCCATCCGCGAGCGGCACCCACTTCGCCGCCGTCTGGCAATTCGCCCAATCTCCGCGCCGCCGGGAATTCACCGCCCGCTGCGCGTCCACCTACGATAGATACGGCAACTGCTTTCCGCCTGCCGCAAGCCCAGCCAGCTCCGACACTGCCGACGCGCGCCCCAAAATCCTGCTCGACCTCGACGCCGCCTCGTCCGCTGATCCCTCGAGCGGCCGCTAACTCGCCCGCGCCAGCTACCGAGGTTTATATACGAAAACGTGGATTAGACAGTCCTGTCTGATGGTGTGTCAGGCTTCAGCCTGACGCCCTGAATCTTTCGCTCCGCCACGAAAACCTCACTACTCGGCCAGCAAGTGGATGCACGTAGTCCCCGAAGCAATCCAGCACCACGCAAAATCTACGCCCTCTCACCCTTCGTAAACGAAATCAGCGCCTCCAGTTTCCTCCGCGCCGCCCCCGTATCAATCGACTCCGCCGCAACGCGCACGCCCTCCACAAATTCCTTCGCCCGCCCCGCCGCCACCAGCGCCGCCGACGCATTCATCAGCACGATATCCCGATGCGCTCCATGTTCGTGTTCGCGTCCCGGGCTTCCCAGCACATGCCGGATAATCTGCGCGTTGTGTGCCGCATCGCTTCCTCGTATCGATTCCAGCGGCGCTCGCGCCAGCCCAAAATCTTCCGGTGTCACGCGATAGCTCCGCACCGTCCGGTCGCGCAATTCCGCAATCGACGATTCACCGCTGATCGAAAGCTCGTCCAGCCCATCCATTCCGTGCACCACAAACGCCCGTTCCGTGCCCAGTTCATCCAGCACTTCCGCAATCACGGTCGTCAGTTTCGCGTCGTACACTCCCACCACTTGCGCCGAAGCTCCCGCCGGATTCGTCAGCGGCCCCAGCACATTAAAAATGGTCCGCATCCGCAGCTCTCGTCGCGCCGGAATCGCGTGCCGCGTCGCCGCATGCATGGCCGGCGCGTACAAAAATCCAATTCCGATTTCCTCGATCGACTTCGCCACCCGCGCCGCCGGGATATTGATGCTCACTCCCAGCGCTTCCAGCACGTCCGCCGACCCCACTCGACTGCCGCTCGACCGGTTCCCGTGCTTCGCCACCCGCACGCCCGCGCCCGCCACCACAAACGCCGTCGCCGTCGAAATATTAAAAGTCCCCAGGCCATCGCCGCCCGTCCCGCACGTATCGATGATCGGCGATCCGCCCAGCGCCGCATGTCCCGCAGGAAATATCGTCGCCGCGTGCCGCCGCATCACCGTCGCGAATCCGGCGATTTCATCCACGATCTCGCCCTTCATCCGCAGCGCGATCAGCAGCCCGGCAATCTGTTCCGTGCTCGTGCGCCCGGCCAGAATCTGCTCCATCGCCGCTTCCGCCTCGGCGCGAGTCAGATCCTGCCCCGCAACAATTTTGTCCAGTGCGTCGTGAATCATCGCCTGCCGCTTTGCTCCTTCACCGTGCCGCCGCGCTTTCGTTCACGCGTCTCGGCCGCCCCACCAATTCTCCGCCGCAATTCGGGCAAACTCGGTTCATCGCCGCGCTGCACGCCGGACAAAATGTGCACTCGTACGAGCAGATGAACGCCGCGTCGTTCGCCCCCAGCGCTTTGCTGCATTTCTCGCATCCGCCCTTCATTTCCAGTGCCATCGTCGCTAGCTCCCCTGGGAATCTTGCACTCCGGAATATTCGCACGATCGCAAGCTGCGCTTCGCGCCCCAAACAGCGCTCTTTCCGCCGCTCCTTGCCCGTCCCGCTTGTTCCAGATAAACTTAAGCGTTTTGCGTGAGCCGGAATTCTAGCACTATTTCAAGCGCTCCCTTTTCGGAGCCGATGGAGTCTGCATGAAGATTCACGAGTCGCAAGCCAAGGTCATTCTCGCCAAATTTGGCGTCCCGGTCCCTCGCGGGGAAGTCGTCTTTAAGAAAGACGAAGCCCGTGCCGTTGCCCAGCGTTTGGGCACCTCTGTGGTCGTCGTCAAAGCCCAGATCCATGCCGGTGGCCGCGGAAAAGCAGGCGGCGTCAAGCTCGCCCGCTCCGCCGACGAAGCCGCCACCCACGCCGAACACATCCTCGGGATGAAACTGGTCACTCCCCAGACCGGCGAAGAGGGCCGCATCGTCCGCCGCCTGCTCATCGAAGAGGGCCTCGACATCAAACGCGAACTCTACGTCAGCATCCTGGTCGATCGCGCCATCGGCGCTCCGATCTTCATGGCCTCCACCGCTGGCGGAATGGAAATCGAGGAAGTCGCTCACGACAATCCCGACGCCATCCTCCGCGAAAAAATCGATCCCGCCGTCGGATTTCAGCCCTATCAGGCTCGCAAGATTGCCTTCGGCCTGGGCCTCACGCCCGACCAGATCAACAACGCCGTCCAGTTTTTCCAGGCTCTCTACCGCGCCTTCATCGAAACGGACGCCTCGATGATCGAAATCAATCCCTGCATCGTCACCGGAGACGGAAAGCTCGTCGCTCTCGACGCCAAAGTCACCTTCGACGACAACGCTTTGTACCGCCATCCGGAATTCAAAGACCTTCGCGACCTCGACGAAGAAACTCCCCTCGAAGTCGAAGCCTCGAAATTCAAACTCAACTACATCAAGCTCGACGGCAACATTGCCTGCATGGTCAACGGCGCGGGCCTCGCCATGGCCACCATGGACATCATCAAGCTCAGCGGCGGCAGTCCGGCCAACTTCCTCGACGTCGGCGGCGGCGCTTCCGAAGAACAGGTCAAAAACGCATTCCGCATTCTGCTCAGCGATCCCAACGTCAAAGCCGTCTTCGTTAACATTTTTGGCGGCATCTTGCGTTGCGACGTTCTCGCCTCTGGCGTCGTCAACGCCGCCAAAGAATTGAAATTCAAAATTCCCGTCGTCGTCCGCATGGAAGGAACCAACGTGAAGCAGGGTAAGGAAATTCTCGAAAACTCCGGCCTCAACTTTACCGTCGCCGCCGGAATGAAAGACGGCGCCGAAAAGGTCGTCGCGCTCGCCGGAGGTGCCCAGTGAGCGTGCTCGTCGGAAAAGATACGCGCCTCATCGTGCAGGGCATCACCGGCAGGGAAGGCAGCTTCCACACCGAACAAATGCTCGCCTACGGCACGAAAGTCGTTGCCGGCGTCACCCCCGGCAAAGGCGGTACCAAGCATCTCGGCGTTCCCGTTTTCAATACCGTCGCCGAAGCCGTCGCCAAAACTCGCGCCAACGCCTCAGTGATTTTCGTTCCGCCGCCGTTCGCCGCAGACGCGATTCTCGAGGGCATCGACGCCGGTTTGCCGCTCGTGATTTGCATAACCGAAGGCGTCCCCACTCTCGATATGGTCCGCGTCGCCGGTGCGCTGAAAAATTCTCACACCCGCCTCATCGGTCCCAACTGTCCCGGCATCATTTCTCCGGGCAAATGCAAAATCGGCATCATGCCCGGCTCCATCCACAAGCAAGGCCACGTCGGCCTCGTCAGCCGCAGCGGCACCTTGACCTACGAAGCCGTGGACCAGCTCACTCATCTCGGTATTGGCCAATCCACTTGCATCGGCATTGGCGGCGATCCGATCATCGGCACCACCTTCCTCGATTCCATCAAGCTGTTCAACGAAGATCCCGACACGCACGCCATCGTGATGATCGGTGAAATCGGCGGCAACGCGGAAGAAATCGCCGCCGAATACATCAAGAAACACGTTCGCAAACCCGTCGTCGGTTTCATCGCCGGGCAAACCGCTCCTCCGGGCCGCCGCATGGGCCATGCCGGAGCGATCATCAGCGGCGGGCAGGGAACGGCCGAGGAAAAATACAAAGCCATGCGCGCCGCCGGCATACATACCGTGCAAAGCCCCGCCGAAATCGGACACACCATGGCCAAAGCGATGGGCCGTCACAGCTCGAAGGGTTCTACGAAAAAGAAATCGGCCGCGAAATCCAAGCCGGCTAAAAAGACTGCAGGAACGAAAAAGAAGCGCTAACGAACGCAATCACCCAACAGGAGAAACATCGAATGGCAGTCGAACGGACTCTCGCAATCATCAAGCCCGACGCCGTCAAGCGCGGGCTCACGGCAGACATTCTCGCGCGCATTCATGCCGCGAAATTTCACATCATCGCCATCAAATCCGTCCGCCTCACCAAATCCCAGGCCGAAGGATTTTATGCCGTTCACAAAGCTCGCCCGTTCTTCGGCGAACTTACGGATTTCATGAGCAGCGGCAAAGCCGTGGTCATCGCTCTCGAAGCCGATTCCGGCATCACCAAATGGCGCGACACGATGGGCGCCACCGATCCCGCCAAAGCGGCGCCGGGCACCATCCGCAAGGAACTCGGCGAGAGCATTCAATTCAACTGCACGCACGGCTCGGACGCTCCCGATACCGCCGCCTACGAAATCGGATATTTCTTCTCCGGTTCCGAACTGGTCTAACCGCTCTCGATTCCGGCTGCGTCGCTGCATGCGGCGCGGCCGGATTCACACGTCCCCGCTTTTCACGCCCTCGCCGGTTTCCTCGCTGGCCCGCCTTCGTGAAATTTCCTTTTGTAGTAAGCGACCGTCAGCCGGATCGCCGCACCGCCGATGATCGCCGGCGCAACCCATACCAGCGCATACCACTGTGTTTTAGCTAGCGACGGCATCGTGCGCGCTCCGCCGAACACCAGAAACGCCGTGTACCCCGCAATCGCCGTCGCGATCATCGAGCTCACGTGTTGATACCACCAGCGCATTTTTTCCTTTGGCGGGTACAGCAGGTACGACAAATTTCCCACGCCCACCAGTCCCACCGCGCTCATCGCCTTGAATGTCCACGAATGGTTCGTCACTCCGATCGTAAGCACCGTGATCCCCGCAAGTACCACGAAAGCATTCAGCGCCAGCGTCAGCGGATTTCGTGGCCCGTTCGGCAATTTTCGCGTCCGCAACACGCCAATTCCTTGCACTCCCGCGGCCAGCGTCACCGACGCCAGAAACGTCAGAAAAATTGCCATCTGGTGCGATCGGATCTTCACAAATTCAATTTCGTTCGCGCTTAGCGTGTGATCGAACTTCCGAATCTCCACCGGATGCGTAAACGCCATGTAACTCATCGCATACGCCGTCAGCACCACTACGCTCATGCATACCGCGTAGCCCCATCCGATTCGCACATGCAGCTTGCCGCCCTTCGGCGCGAACACCGGAATCCAAAACACGATCAGCGCCACCGCCCCGAACGACACATGAATCATTCGCAGTGCTTGAAAAAATTCGTACACGCGGCTCCTCTCATCCTGCCGTTTTCAACTCCGGTCCGCAGGCCAACCCATCCCCGGTTCAGGTAGAATAGCGCAGGAATCCCGAATGCAAACCGAACCTCTCCGCGATCTCGGAAAATCGCTCCTCGTGATCGGCGGCGTTCTCGCACTTATCGGTTTTCTTCTGGTCGCCGGCGGCAACTTGCCGTTCCGCCTGGGCCGCTTGCCCGGAGACATCGCTTATCAGGGCAAAAACGGCGCGTTTTATTTTCCTGTGGTCACCTGTATTTTGCTCAGCGTCCTGTTGACCCTGGTGATGTGGATCGTCAATCATTTCCGCCGCTAGCGCGTTTCGGAAAAACTTCGCGCTGGCGTCGCACAACGTATGGAACAAAAATCGCTCTTCAACCTGATGCCCGAACGCAAAATCTGGAAAGTCGGCGAACTTACCGCCCGCATTCGCAGCTTGCTCGAAGGCTCGCTCAACGACATTTCCGTTGAAGGCGAAATTTCCAATTATCACGCCGCGCAATCCGGCCACGCCTACTTCACCCTGAAAGACGCAAAAAGTCAGATCAAATGCGTCTGCTTTCGCGATCAGCTTCGCAACATTAAATTTAGAGTCGAAGACGGCCTGCACGTCACCGTTCGCGGTTCCGTCAGCGTTTACGAACAGCGCGGCGAATATCAGATTTACGTCACCCTCATCGAACCGGTCGGCCTCGGCGCCCTTCAACTCGCCTTCGAGCAGCTCAAAAACAAGCTCGCGGCCGAAGGCCTATTCGATCAGGCTCGCAAAAAGCCGCTTCCCGTTCTTCCTCGCGTGATTGGCATCATCACTTCGCCCACCGGCGCCGCCATTCGCGACATTCTTCGCGTCCTCAATCGCCGCTTCGTCAACGCTCGCGTCCAGCTTTATCCCGTGAAAGTGCAGGGAACCGGCGCCGCCGCCGAAATGGTCGAAGCCCTTCGCTATTTCAATCGCGCGAAACCCGTGGACGTCATCATCCTCGCCCGCGGCGGCGGCTCGCTCGAAGATCTCTGGTCGTTCAACGAAGAAATTCTCGCTCGCGCCATTTTCGCCTCAGAAATTCCCGTCATCTCCGGCGTCGGCCACGAAATCGATTTCACCATCGCCGACTTCGTCGCCGACCTGCGCGCCCCCACTCCTTCCGCGGCCGCCGAACTGGTCGTCAAATCGCGCCACGAATTTGAGCAGCAGATCAACGACCACAAGCGCCGCCTCGTCCATCACATCCGTTACCGCATTTCCGAATGGCGGCATCGCGTCCGCGATCTTCAAACCCATCGCGGCTTCCGCCAGCTCGACGTGATGGTTCGCTCCCGCCGCCAGCAGGTCGATGAACTATCGAACTCACTCGCCGTCGGCCTGCGCCTTCGTCTCGCCATGGCTCGCCAGCGTGTCACCGATGCCGGCGCCGCCGTCCGCTCCTTCGATCTTCGCAGCCGCGCGCAAGTCCTTCGCCGCCGCATTCAGCAACAGCGCGATTCTCTTCGCGCCGCCTTCGACCGCCTCATCGCTCGCAAGCGCCGCGGTTTGTCTGCCTCGCAAGTTCGCGTCGCAGCATTCGATCTGCGAGCTCGTGTCGCAAAACTCCACTCCCAATGGGAACGCGGCTCCGCCGACCTCCACGTCCGCATCGACCGTCTGCTCGTCGCTCGTCGCCGCAAACTCGAATCCGCCATGATGCAGCTCGACGAACGCAGCCCTCTCAATATCCTCAAACGTGGTTTTTCGATTGTGTACGATTCTTCCGGCAGGGTTCTTCGTTCCGCAGATCAGGTCGCCGTCGGTGACGACATCGCCGTCCGCCTCGAACGCGGCGAGCTAGGCGCCACCGTCCGCACCAAAAAAAATTCTTAACCGCTTCGGACTCCGGCCCGATCGGCCTCTACTCCTCGTCCACGCTCCCGCCCGTCACCTTCAGCACCGCCAGGAACGCTTCCTGCGGAATGTCCACGCGGCCAACGCGTTTCATCCGCTTCTTGCCTTCTTTCTGCTTCTCCAGCAGTTTCCGTTTGCGCGAAATATCTCCGCCGTAGCACTTGGCGATCACGTTTTTGCGAATCGCGCTGATCGTCTCGCGCGCAATCACCCGGCTTCCGATGGCCGCCTGGATCGGCACTTCAAACATTTGCCGCGGGATCAATTTCCGCAGCCGCGTCACCAAATCCTGCCCGCGTTCATAAGACTGATCGCGATGGCAGATCACCGTAAGCGCATCCACCGGTTCCTGCGCGATCAGCACGTCCAGCTTCACCAGGTCCGATTCGCGATAGCCCGACAAGTGATAATCCAGAGACGCATACCCGCGCGAAACGCTCTTCAGCCGGTCGTAAAAATCCAGCACGATCTCGTTCAGCGGCATTTCATACGTCAGCATGATCCGCGTCGGCGACAGATATTCGAACTTCTTCTGAATTCCGCGCTTTTCCTCGCACAGTTGCAGCACTCCGCCTACGGACTCTTCCGAAGTAATAATCATCGCCGTCAAAATCGGCTCTTCGATCTTTGCAATTGAGCTCGGCGGCGGAAATTTCGTCGGATTGTCGATCTCCGTCACGTTGCCGTCCGTCGTCGTGATCCGGTAGCTCACGCTCGGCGCCGTCGTGATCAGCCCAATATTGAATTCGCGCTCCAGCCGCTCCTGCGCGATTTCCATGTGCAGCAGTCCCAGAAATCCGCAGCGGAATCCAAATCCCAGCGCCACGGAATTTTCCGGCTCGTAGAAAAACGCCGCATCGTTCAACTGCAGTTTGCCCAGCGCGTCCCGCAGATTCTCGTAGTCGCTCGCGTTCACCGGAAACAATCCCGCGAAGACCATCGGCTTGATCGCTTCAAATCCCGGCAGCGGCGCCGCCGGACGCGCCGGATCGGTCACCGTATCGCCCACCCGCGCATCCGCCACGCGCTTGATGTTCGCCACGATGAATCCCACATCGCCCGCTGCCAGTTCCTCCAGGCCCACCGGCCTCGGCGTCAGCGCCCCCAGCGTTTCCACTTCGTACGTCTCGTTCGAACTCGTCAACCGGATCTTCATATTCGGCACGATCCGGCCTTCCATCACCCGCACCAGCACCACGCATCCGCGATAGGAATCGAACCAAGAATCGAAAATCAACGCGCGCAACGGCGCCTCAAAACTGCCTTTCGGCGGAGGCACGCGCTTCACGATCGCTTCCAGCACGTCCTCTACGCCCAGCCCGCTCTTCGCGCTGATCGGCAGCGCATCGTCCGCCGGAATCGCCAGCACATTCTCGATCTGCTCTTTCGCGAAATCGATTCGTGCCGCGGGCAAGTCGATCTTGTTGATCACCGGAATAATTTCCAGATTGTGCCGCGTCGCCAGAAACGCGTTCGCCACCGTCTGCGCTTCCACTCCCTGGCTCGCATCCACCACCAGGAGCGCGCCCTCGCACGCCGAAAGCGCTCGCGAAACCTCATACGAAAAATCCACGTGCCCCGGCGTATCGATTAAATTCAACCGGTACTCGTGCCCGTCTTTCGCCTTGTAATGCAGCCGGATGCTTTTCGCTTTGATCGTGATTCCGCGCTCGCGCTCCAGATCCATCGAGTCCAGCAGCTGCGCCTGCATCTCCCGCTGCGTCACCGCACCCGTCAGTTCCAGCAGGCGGTCCGCCAGCGTCGATTTCCCGTGGTCGATGTGCGCAATGATGCAGAAATTTCGGATGTACTGGGGATCCATCTGCTCTCTTTTGGATAATTTCGCCGCCGAGCCCTCGAGCTCGTCAATGCAGCCTGCGTCTTAACTCGCAGCATTTCGAATTATCGAGTTTGCCACATCTACCGCCCGCCGCGCGAGCCTCCATTCGCCCGCGCCCGCGCGCCGCATCGTTCAACGCCACAACCGCGCTCGTAGGTTAGCGACTCTTCGCTGACCAGTCGCCCGCACCGCGGGCGCCTCTTGACGTCCGTTACGCCCGCCCCATGTGCGTAGTAGGTTATGCGATTCGCACCGCAGCCCAGGCAACTCGTGCTCCTAGCTCACGCAATTTGACCTGCCGGGGGTTTTTGTACCAGCCAACGCGAGAGAGAAATCACGAGGAGGATGGCTGGATATGCCGATCAAGAGGTACAAAGCAGAACAGATCGTTACAACACTGCGTCCGATCGAAGTAGGAATTGCGAAAGGAAAGCTCACCCGGCAAGCCTGCAAGGAAGCTGAAATCACGCTACAGACGTTCTACCGTCGGCGGAAGGAATACGGCGGCCTGAAGCTGGATCAAGCAAAACGACGGAAGGAACGGGAAAAAGAGAACGCCAAGCTCAAGCGAGTGGCGGCGGAGCCGTCGTTGGAGAAACAAGTTCTCAAGGATATTCCGGAGGGAAACTTCGAAGCGCTGAGCGCCGTCGCGACGGAGCAACGAGCTCATTGGCTTTAACCAGCTTCACTCCCTCTGCCACCCGCCTCCAACGGAACGTTGGCGCCTGAGCGACTCTCCGACGCGAAATTAATACCCGAGCGCGGACGTACTTTCTCCACGTCGTGTTGGATCCGCGCGGCCGCTTTCTGCCAGACTCCGTACTCTTCAAGCGTCGGTATTCCGAGCACGATCACGAATCCCGGCTATTCGCCGAAAGCCGAATTGCAGACCGTTCAACAAATTCGTTTCAACTCACTCCATTTAGCCAACCCGACTAGAGCAAGTAGGCCGCTCGCGAGCAGCAGAGCGAGCGATGGTTCTGGAACGCTCTGCGTGGGTGTTTCGTAATTTGTACCGCTCGCCGTCGTGTACGATGCGCCCGGAGTTTCTGAGTCGATAAAAACGCCAGAGGACGGATCTACCGAAGCGGAGCCTGGCAGGTTGACCGCTTCCGCCGAGAGGTCTAACTCACCTTCGATCTCGAAACTACTTCCGACTGCGGTCGAAATCAATGCTGTTCCAGATTTGTTGAAAGTCGTATTGCAGGCGGCGCTTTGGAAACTGAGTCCCGCACCTCCGCCAGAGAATGATGCGGTCGTCAGCACCGTACCGCTACCTGAGCAAGTTGTCGTTGTGTCAACGGAAAGTGCCACCAATAGGTTCACGGGGGTTCCGGCCTCAAGCGTGGTTGAAGTGACAGTCAGAATGTCATCCCAGTTTCCAGTGTACTGCCCCGCACCGAGACCGTTTCCTGGTCCCGCTCCGTAAACGGTTCCACTGAGGGCACCAAACGCGACGGTGCCTGAAGCTGAATTGCCATCCGCAGATTGAATAGGAATTGTGATTGATCCGTTAGGGGAGGTTAGGAAGAACTGCGTAATTGTGTCCTGCCCCGTATTGGCGTTATAAAACGCTCCGTCAGCGCTGGCGGTCAGTAGGGGCGCACCGCCGTCTGCCAACGAAGCTCGGGGTGCGAGGCACATGAGCGCCGCTGCTACGAGCAAATTGGGGATCCGGTTTTTCATGTCTAGCTCCTTAAGATCTGTCTACGAACGCAACGGCCGGAAACCGAAAAATCACGGCTTAGTTGTCAGGCACGCCCGCGGGTCCAAAGGCTGTAATCGAGCGTAACCTAGCCTCACAGACCGTCCTTGTCATCACCCCGATGGGTGATATCGCAGTACTAGGAATACATCCATGAACACGTGTGACTCCGTGAATTGGTGTTAAGCATTTACTCCGATGTGTGCAATTATCGCATTCGTGGTACGAAAGGACGCCGTGTTGCCTAGCAAGCAGAAGCTTTCCGCGCTGATCCACAGTTGCTACGAGGCGGGAATGTCCGCGGAAAAGTGGCCGAACTTCCTTGAACTTCTATCGGCTGAAACGAAGGGGGCGCACGCCGCAATTCTGTTCAACGATTACAGTAACGAACGATTTCTTGTCGGTGGAACTTACAACATGGATCCCGGAGTGCAACCACTGTACACCGGCTATTACGCCAAACTAGACGAACATTACATCTCCGGGAAGAACGTGCTTCGCACGGGATGGTGTGGTGTCGGTCAGTCTTTGGTCGCTGACGAAAGGCTACTCAAGTCGGAATACTACAACGACTACTTGAGGAAGTTCGATATGTTCAACCTCGCAGTTTCCGCTTTGAAAATAGATTGTCACGGCTTCTCTGCATTAAGCTTGTTGCGATCCCGTCGAAAGGGTCCGTTCCGGGTTGCGGACATCGATCTGCTGGAGTTCCTCACGCCCCACCTTCAGTCAGCGCTGGCGATTCATCAGCAAATGGTGGAGTTGAAGGGGTCGAGTCGCGATTTTCAAGCGGCGCTTGATCTTTTTGAACGTGGCGTAATCTTGGTTGACGCGAAGCACCGAATTCTTTTTATGAACAAGGCTGCGAGTGGGCTGATTGCAAAGGGCGATGGTCTGATCGCAACGCGGGAGTCGCTTATCGCTGAGAATCCCACGGAGCGTCCAACCCTTCGCCGTCTGATTGACGCGGCGATTGCCGTTACAGCAGGGGCTGGTATCGGGCAGTCTGGCTCGATGTTCATTTCACGGAAATTCAAAAAACCTCTGCGCGCGCTGGTCAGTGCCACCTGTAGGACCGACCATTGGGGGAGCGGAAACGCGTTTGCTGTCCTATTTATAGCGGACCCGGCCGCACAATCTCGCCCGCGCGCCGCTGCCCTAATGGAGTCCTTTCGTCTCACGCCCGCGGAGTGCCGCATCGCGCTCTTGGTCGCGGACGCATTTTCCCTTCGCGAAATATCGGACACCCTTGGCATTTCACCGAACACTATCAAGACCCATCTTGGCAACATCTACTCGAAGACCGGGACGAAACGCCAATCCCAACTGGTACGGGTTTTGTTGAGCCTGTCGGGAGAGTAGCGCGGGCTCTCAACCGATAAGGTGTGCCGGCGGGTGGCTCGCCCTTCCGAGACGCCGCCGTTGAATTTTCGGGTCCCGCATCCTTGCCGTGGACAAGGGGTTTAGACTCGCCGCACCAGATTCTCCGCCACTCTTTACGATCTACGTTTTTGGTCCGGGGCGCGTGGCCCAGCATATAACACGCGCATCCGGTCAAGAGCTAAGGGTGGGCCACCCGCCTCTGCACAACCTGATGCCTAACCCGGCAGGAAACAAAATTATCAGTCAAACCGCGCCGAGCCAGTAGACATGAACCGAAAAGCATGGATCGCCTTCGTAATCGTGCAGGTCTTCGGGGAGCTTGGTCCTTGGGTGGGGCTTCACTTGAAGTCTTCTCTTGGGCCAGCTCTCTGGGTTACTGGCATCGTGGTGATGATGCCAGGGCGGCTTCTGGCCCTCTTCATCACGGAGAAAGTTTTATGGGGTGTTCGTCTGACTCCTCCAGAGATGACGGCCGTCTTCGTGTTCGTCGAGGTGGTCGCTAACCTGCTCGTCTGGCTGCTGTGTGCTCGTTTGTTGCGATTACTTCGACAACGGCGGCGCGCCGGGAGAGCGATCTCCGCGCCAAAGTCACTATAGCCGCTCTTCGGCGTGGCCTTGTTCTGTTCGTTGTTCTGGCGGGGGCTCACCCTTCCGAGACGGCGCCGTTGAATTTTCGGGTGCCGCATCCTTGCCGTAGGCACGGGTGCGGGTTTAGCCTCTCCGCACCAGATTCTCCGCCACTCTCGCACCAGCCACCCCTTACACTCTGCTTTTTCGTCCGACCTCGACTTTATCCTTTACGTACATGTACTACTGTGTTATCATCAGTCGTGCGTCAAAACGACGCCCATCGAGGCCGCACCATGTACGTTGCCCGACAACCTGGCCACAACTCGATCTGTGGTGGCACTGGCGCTCCCGCCTGTGGCCGCCGCGAAGCCGGCGCGCTTTCGCTCGCCCTCCTATCCTCGTGCCTCATCTCCCCAATTTCGCATCGTCACACTTTCCATGTTTGCCCTTCTGTCTCCGCGGACTCTGTGCGCCTTCCCTCTGTGCCCTCTGTGGTGATGTTTCGCCTTTCCGCCTTTGCTTCTGCCGTTGCCTCTGCCTTTGCCTCTCGCTCTGTCACCTCGCCCGCTCATCGCCCACAGCGTCTCCCTGTCCTCCGCCTTTCTCGGTTTTCTCCCTGAAATGCGCGCCATTTGCGTCCGCCGTGGCGGATTCCACGTTTCTGCCTTTGTGTCTGCCTTTGCTTTTCCTCACCTCACCACCCACCCGCACATTCATTGACTTGCCCTCCGCCTCACCCTTAATATGTGCCCGCGTGTCAGGCCCCGATCCCATCATTGGTCAATCCGTCTCGCACTACCGCGTCGTCGAAAAGCTCGGCGGCGGTGGTATGGGCATCGTCTATAAAGCCGAAGACACCGACCTCGGCCGTTTCGTCGCGCTCAAATTCCTCCCTCCCGATGTCGGCAGAGACCTCCAGGCCCTCGAGCGTTTCCGTCGCGAAGCCCGCGCAGCCTCCGCCTTGAACCATCCCAACATCTGCACCATCTACGAAATCGGCCAGGCCGACGGCCATCCGTTCATCGCCATGGAGTACCTCGAAGGCACCACGCTGAAGCACCGCGTCAACGGTCGGCCGCTCGATCTCGATCTGCTGCTCGAACTCAGCATCGAAATCGCCGACGCGCTCGACGCCGCGCACTCGAAAGGAATCATCCACCGCGACATCAAGCCTGCGAATCTTTTCGTCACCACGCGCGGCCACGCAAAAATTCTCGACTTCGGCCTTGCCAAGCAAATGGGCGGGGCGAATGACGCCACGCTGATCCGCCAGGAAACGGCGTCCACCGAAGACGGGCCAACAATTAGCGAAGCCGATTTAACCAGCCCCGGCACCACCGTCGGCACCGTCGCTTATATGTCGCCCGAACAAATTCGCGGCAGGACGCTCGATGCGCGGACCGACCTTTTTAGTTTCGGCATCGTGATGTACGAAGCGGCGACCGGCGTGCTGCCCTTCCGCGGCGAGACCACCGGAGTCATCACCGATGCCATCTTGAATCGTATGCCGCCGTCGCTGGCGCGCGTAAATCCGGACCTACCGCCGAAATTCGACGACGTGATCGCCAAGGCCCTCGAAAAAGATCCAAAGCTCCGCTACCAGCGCGCCGAAGATATCCGCACCGACCTTCAGCGCTTGAAGCGCGATTCGAGCAGCGGCCGCGTCGTACGCGCTGCCGACAACCAGGCGAATGTCGACGGCGTCGTTGACGATCACGTTGGCGAGCCAACTGCGGCGACAGGCAGCAGCGGAGTGCCGCGCTCGCCGTCTGGTTCAAACGCCGCCGCCGCGACACCCGGCTCCGGAAAGCGGCCCACGACGCAAACCGAAATCGCGAGCGCATCCGCTTCCGTCGCAGCCTCGCCGACTTCGCCGATGGCTACCAGGCAGCCGAAAGGCAAGTTGATCGGCGGAGCAGCAATTCTCGCGGCGATTTTGGCGCTCGGCGGCTACTTCTACTTGCACCGCGCACCCAAGCTCACCGAAAAAGACGTCGTAGTCCTCGGCGATTTCCTCAACACCACCGGCGACACCGTTTTCGACGGCACATTGCGCCAGGGACTCGGCGTGCAGCTCGAGCAATCCCCGTTCCTCTCGTTGATGGACGACGACCAGGTGCAACAAACGCTGAAGATGATGCAGCAGTCTCCCGACTCCCGGCTCAGCGCTGCGCTCGCGCGCGAGGTCTGCCAGCGCGCCAACGCAACCGCAACGATCGACGGCTCGATCGCCCAGTTGGGCAGCGAATACAACGTCATCGTGAAAGCAGTGAACTGCAATTCGGGCGAAACGCTCGCCAGCGCTCAGGCAAGTGCCGCAGACAAAAGCCACGTCCTCGATGCGCTCAGCAAAGTGGCAACGGACCTTCGCGGAAAACTCGGCGAATCTCTCGCTACGGTGCAGAAGTTCGACACGCCGCTCGAGCAAGCTTCTACTTCATCGCTCGAGGCGTTGCAGGCCTTCAGCAAAGGCCGCGTCGCGACCGGCGGCGGAAATTTCGCCGCAGCGATCCCTTTGTTCAAGCGCGCAATCGAACTCGATCCGAATTTCGCCATGGCCTACGCCGGACTCGCTACGTCCTACCTCGACATCGGTGAGCTGCAGCTTGCATCCCAAGCGATTGCGAAGGCGTACGAGCTCCGAGATCGCGTGAGCGATCGCGAGCGCTTCTACATCGAGTCGCACTACGAGCAGGCCACCACCGGAAATCTAGCCAAAGGAAAAGACATTTTTCTGGAATGGCAGAAGGCATATCCGCGCGACCAGGTGACCTACACGGACATCGGTGTGATTGTTACCGAGCTGGGCGACTATGACGCCGCTTTTCAGTCCTCAGCCGCGGCATTCAAAGTGAATCCGAGCGGCCTGAACTACACCAACCTGATCGGATCGTACATCGCGCTCAACCGCTTGGACGAAGCGACCGCGCTCGCCGCAGATGCGCAAGCGAAGAAACTCGATTCCGGATATCTGCGCCTGGCGCTCTACCAAATTGCATTTTTGCGCGGCGACTCGAAAACGATGGCGGAACAGGTTGCTTGGTCGCGAGGAAAAGCGGGAGTCGAAGATACCCTGATTGCGGCTGACGCCGACACGCTCGCCTACTACGGCCAGTACAAAAAAGCCGAAGCAGCCACACGCCAGGCTGCGGAGCTGGCTCAGGCAGCCGACGAAAAAGAGACGGCAGCCATCTATTGGGCGCAGGCATCCGCGCGGGCGGGGTTGTTCGGCGAGGCGGACGACGCGAGAAGCAACGCTGCCAAAGCCTTGGGCCTCGCCAACCCGCGCGACGTGATTTATCTGTCCGCGCTGGGCGCCGGATTTGCCGGAGACGCCGCGAAAGCGGAATCGCTGGCCGATTCATTGGCGAAGACATCCACCACCGACACAATCGTGAATTCGAATTACGTTCCCTCGCTGCGTGCGCTGATCGCAATCGCGCGGCACGACCCGCAGAAAGCCATCGACGATTTGGCCGTGACTGAAAAATACGAACTCGGGCAGACCGGCACGGGCCTGGTGAACCCCGCGCTTTTTCCGGCATACATTCGCGGCAACGCCTATCTCGCGCTGAAGCAGGGCAAGGAAGCGGCCGCCGAATTTCAGAAGACCATCGACCATCCGGGCGTGGTGCTCAACAATCCGAACGCCATCATGGCGTACTTGGGTCTCGCCCGCGCCTACGCCGTTCAGGGCGACGACGCCAAAGCCCGCGTCGCCTACCAAAATTTCTTCGCCAAGTGGAAAGACGCCGACCCCGACCTGCCAGTGTTGCTCGCCGCCAAATCCGAATACGCCAAATTGAAATAACCCGCCACGCCGCGCTCCGCTCGTGCCGTAACTTTCCGTCCATGACGGAACCCATCCGCCGAGCGCCAGTTCAGAACGTGCGGGACAGCCTGTGTAGGACAGCCTGCGGCAGGCTGTCCTCTTCCGACGCACACTTTCAGCCAAGTCCTCGCTCTCCGCCGGATCACAGCGTCTCCGTGCCCTCATCCTCGCCGTTTCTCTGTGTCCTCTGTGGTAATGCGCGCCGCTTGCGTCCGCCGTGGCGGATTTCGCCTCTCCGCTCCTTTCACCTCGATCGCTCACTCGCCTCGCCCGCCCCCGCTTCGCCTCGCACTCCCCCAACGAACGATGCCCTCGACCCATCGCCCGATCCTTGCGGGTCGTGGCTTCAGCCACGACACTCCAAATCGTCGCGGAGCGATTTCGTTTCGGCCGCCTTCTGGCCGAGCCTTCGCCTTTGTACCGGCGGGCTTCACGCCCGCCAGCCCTCGCCCTCGCACGTCAGCGACTTCTCGCCGACCACGCACCCGCACACCCGGCGCGCCGTCACCGCTCTCCGCCGCAGGCGAATCCATTCGCTGCTCCAATCGCAGCCTTTCGTAGCGTAGACGCCCACCTCTGCGCCACCCTTTGCCAAAACCGCAAAGGATGCGGCACCCGAAAATTCAAAAACCACATCAACGACAATGCAAATCAACCCCAACGTCACCTACCGCAGTGGTATTATCCCGCTTCGAGACGGGCCATCCACAAATCCTGAAACGGACCTGTCGCCTAAGAGATGCGCCACCGCCACTCACTCCACCGACCCAACCGACTGCTGGGGCGAATCCTACGTGTACGATAATCAAACTTCGGGCGGCGGGGCCTGGGGCAACCTCACCAGTATCAACGTCGCTTCCACCGCCTACAACGGCTGCACACAGGAAATGCTCAGCGTCACCGCCACCTCTTCCAACCAGATCAGCGGCCTGGGCTATGACCCCGTTGGCAACATGACCTCGAACGGCTCGCTGGCCTACACTTACAACGCCGAAAACGAGCTCACCTCCGCAGTCGGCGTCACCTACAAATACGACGGCGACGGCAGGCGCGTCTCGAAATCCACAGGCAAACTTTACTGGTACGGTGGGACCAGCGATCCCATCGCTGAAACCGACGCCTCCGGCAACACGACCGATGAATACATCTTCTTTGGCGGCCAGCGAATCGCTCGCCGTGACTCCTCGGCAAACGTCGTTTACTACATGGCGGACCACCTGGGCACCTCGCGCCTTGTCACCAACGCGTCCGGCTCGATCCTCGACGAGTCCGACTTCTATCCCTTCGGCGGCGAACGAGTCATCTCCTCCTCCAGCGGCAACACCTACAAGTTCACCGGCAAAGAACGCGACTCCGAATCCGGCCTGGATAACTTCGGCAAACGCTACGATTCGTCAAGCATGGGCCGGTTCATGACGCCGGATGCGTTCTACAAGGACTCCCATGTCGGCGATCCCCAAAGCTGGAACGAGTACGCCTATGCTCGAAACAATCCGTTGCGTTATGTTGACCCGACTGGACAAAACGCTACCGTCTCCACAAGCTGTTCGACGGATGCGAACAACGCCACTACTTGCAACGTGAATATTTCCGCGAGCATTGCGATATATGCAGCCCAAGGCAGCAACCTTACCCAAGACCAACTTAACCAAGCTGCGGGCACGATCCAGAACACGATTCAAAACGCATGGAGCGGATCGTTCTCGCAGGACGGAGTCACATACAACGTCAACACTCAGGTCAGTGTTTCTGTCGCGGGAAGTCAGGATGCAGCTATGAGTAGCGGAGCGCAAAATGTCATCGGATTATCGAATGGACCGGCTGACGCGGCGCACAACATAAACAGTGAGGTCCTTCCCAAATCGCTGGGGGCGGCATTGTTCGGGGGACCGGATAAGGGCACTTGGAACTTCAACACTCTGGGGCAAGATGCTGGGCACGAATTCACGCATCTCTTAGGGACCTTCGACAAACCGGGAGCGGTTCTTTCAAACACGAATATTTTGAACGACCCCAGCATCCCACACACTGCAACGAGCCGCGACTTCAGTTGGGGAATCCAGGAGGCTACAAGCTCCGTGAATCTGGGCCTCGCGATGAAAAGCTGGTACAACGGCAGTGGTGGGCCTCTCCCGACTCCCTTCCAGTTCTCTACCACTGAGACTGTGGGTGCTCCGTTCGCGTGGTGGAAATGAGGTAAGAATGCTGGCGCAGTCAATTATGCCAACGCAGTGGTTCAGAGTCGTTCTCGTCGCTTCTTTCGTTCTCGCGTGTTTCAGCTGGGCCGTACCGGGTCGGGGAGCGCCAACGGACTTCCACACCGTTCTCTGGTGGAGCCTTCCCCTCGCTTCCCTCTGGGTCTTGACGGTTGGCGTCTCAGCATACAGCTTTGGAAGGAAAACCCTCTGGATGTTGTTTGGGGCACCGCTTGCTCTTTACTGGCCGGTTTCGCTAGTCCTCAATGGCATCCCAGCGTGCTACTGGCACGGGAACTGTGTGTGATCTTCTGACGATGAGGGTTAAACGCAATGGCTAAGACAGTTTTGAGCATCATCACCGTTCTGGCACTCTGCATTGCATCGCTCGCCCAGGACGCTGCTTACTACAAGGCAATTCAGAAAGCGTCATCTTCAAAGGTGCAGCCAGCGCAGTTCAGAGAGATGGAAGAGAAGGCACTGAAGGACTACTCTCAAGCAAGATCATACGAACTGATGGCAACGTCTTTTGGGAACACGACCGAAAAAGTCTGGGCCGTGATCTACGGCGAGATCTACTGTAACCTTTCTTCGGATTCCGGCCGAATAAGTCAGGTCGGTTCTCTTGTCTATCACTGGTACGAAGGATCGCTGTCGAGGCAGGGCAACGGGTTGTCTGCCAATCTTACCGAGAACGCCGAGTCATCCACGAAGCAAGTTCGCTTCGAGTCGCTGTTCGAGCAGTCGTTCCTGATGGGTGCGATAGGTGTGAAGGGCGACTTTCCGCCCTTGTCCATCCAAAAGCTGACCGAGATCCGAAAGAACCAACTCTCGCTTTGGAACCAGAAGAAACTGCCCGAGACGGAACTGGTACGCAGGCAGGAAGCCATCTTGTCAGCGGGTCACTTCGAGGCATACAACTACTGGCTGTTCAAAGGCGCGCGCGCCGACGCCGCCCGCGCCAAAGCCAAGTCCGCGTATCAGGATTTTCTAGCAATATGGAAAGACGCCGACCCCGACATCCCCATCCTGAAAGAAGCCAAATCCGAATACGCGAAGTTGCAGTAACGTGGGACAGCCTGCGGCAGGCTGTCCTCTTCCGACGCACCCTCGCAGCGACGTCCTCGCACTCCGCCGGACCACGCACTCTCCGTGCCCTCCGCCTCGCCTTTCTCTGTGTCCTCTGTGGTAATGCGCGCCGTTTGCGTCCGCCGTGGCGGATTTCGCCTTTCCGCTCTTCACCTCGCCTGCTCACGCACCACAGCGTCTCCGTGCCCTCTGCCTTTCTCGGTTTTCTCCGTGAAATGCGCGCCGTTTGCTTCCGCCGTGGCGGATTCCACGCCTCTGCCTTTCCGCCACCTCACCTCGCACCCTCATTCTCCCGGGCCACCTCAGCACTAAACTGCTTCGACTTCCCCCGCGGAACACTCAACGACTTCCACCCCCGCCCCGCCGCATAATGCTTCGCCAGCAACACGATCTGCCCCACATGATTCGAGTAGTGCGCCACTTGCCGGTTAATCGCCTGCATCACCGAATGCGGCTCGCTGCGGATCGTCACCGTCCGTTCCAAATCAGCGTCGCTCAGCGCGTTCAGCGCATCGAACACGCACTTCCAGCCGGTCTCCCACATCGCCAGCAATTGCTCGCGCGTCGCCGGCGGCGCCTCAAACTCCGAATCCCGCTCCCGGTTCGGCTTCTCTCCATCACTGGTCAGAAAATCCGTCCACCGCGACCTCATATTCCCAGCCATGTGCTTCACAATAATTCCAATCGAGTTCGACTCCTCATCCAGCACCGCAAACAGCCCCGCATCCGGACACTGCTCCATCGCCCGTTCCGCCAATTTCTTGTAGTACCCAAACAACTCGATCGAATCTTCCAGGTACGACGTCCGAAACGTATGTCCCACGGCTTTCCCTCCTCGCCGGTGAAGCCTTCCGCTGCTCCATCTCGGCGCATGCGTCAGTCGCCTAGAGTATATCCTTGACGTATATGTACTACTGTGTTATCATCAGTTGTGCGTCAGGACGACGCACTGTGAGGATGTTGCATGTTCGTTGCCCGACAACTTGGCCGCAATCGCATTCCCGAAACGGGAATCGCACCCTCGCGTCTCGCCTCCACATACTCCGTTCGCATCGAATCGTGCACGGAACTCGGCGAGTTTTATGCGCGCAAAACGCCCTCCAAAATTATTAGAAATCGACGTAAGTCACTGAAAACAATCATCGGCCGTACGCTCTAATCGTAACAACAGTTACGATTAGAAATTCACAGCCGCCCTTCAATCCGGGATCTCGCCAGGCTGCACTTCATCGATGTAGCACCACACCCAACGCTCTCCCGGCTCGATCGAGCGGATCAGCGGGTGGTTGGTTTTGTGGAAATGTTTGGTGGCGTGCTTGTTTTTTGACGAATCGCAGCACCCCACATTTCCACAAATCAGGCACAGCCTCAGGTGAACCCACGTGTCGCCCATCTTCACGCATTCCTCACACACATGAATCTTGGTGTGTGTGATCTTGATCAGGTTTTCGTGCGTGCATACGGTTGCCATCATTCCTCCCATGTTTCATCCCTAAAAAGTACCCATGGCTGGGCCTATAGTAACTCGGTTCTTCTGCCTTGGCCCATTCTCGGCCTCACGCAGATCCCCACCTTATTAGAGTTGCGCCTTACGTCATCCCCATGTTGACCCCATCTCCTGCGCGGTCTAGCATCGAACTGTATTTCCCCCTTCCTGCCGCTCGATAGGGCGGCACTGTTTCCCAACAATTTACGTACGTCTCTGCATTTGCGTGCGCGAACCTGCGCCGCAGACCGGACGACGCGCGCGTTCAGTACAGGAGTCTCGCATGCCGATGCCTGGTATGACTCTCGCAGGTAGCTACAACACAGGTCTGGTGGCGCTTTCATTCTTGATTGCGATCGCCACTTCCTATGCAGGACTGGAGTTGTGCGCGCGCACAGCCGCTGCCGCGAAGCTCTGGCGCATCGCCTGGAATGCAGGCGGCGCCATCGCCATGGGCTTGGGTATTTGGGCCATGCATTACGTGGGCATGCTCGCATTTCACCTGTCGATTCCCGTCGCCTACGACCTGCCCACAGTGTTGGCGTCTTTGTTCGCGGCGATATTCGCTTCTGGCGTTGCGCTGCGTGTAGTCAGTCAGCGAGTCGTCAGCCTCACGCGCCTGGTTGCCGGCGCGTTTCTGATGGGCGCTGCCATTTGCGTGATGCACTACGTCGGCATGGCGGCGATGCGAGTTGCCGCTTCCTGCAACTACAATCTGCGGATCGTGGCGCTGTCTTGCGTCATCGCGATCGTCGCCTCCATGGCCGCGCTGAAAATCGCTATCGGACTGCGCGACACCAAGGAAGCCATCAGCGCGCGAAAAATCGGCAGCGCTGTGTTCATGGCTGCTGCCATCTGCGCGATGCATTACGCCGGCATGGCTGCGGCCTCCTTTACGCCTGATTCTTCACCGGTGGATCTTTCCCACGCAGTCGCCATTTCCGACTCCGGCATGGTTGAAATTGTCGGGGTCACAGCGTTCACTCTCGCCTTCGCGATGGGCTGCGTTTTTGTGGCGCGGCGGTTCGGAAAAAACGCCGAAGCTCTCGAAGCCAGCGAAAGGCGCTACCGTTCGCTGTTCGAGCGCAGCGTCGCGGGCATGTTTCGCCACGGCCGCAACGGTCTGGAAGATTGCAACGACGCCTACGCCGCGATTTTCGGATTTCGTTCCCGGCAGCATCCGCTCGAACCCGGAGCTCTCGACGCCTGCGTCCCGCCCGCCCTGCGTCTCGACGTTTTCGAACGCTTGAAATCCGAGGAAACGATCAGCAATTGGGAAGCGCATGTCACCAGGTTCGACGGAACTCCCATTTGGATTCTTTGCAATTTCACGCTCACGCGCGATCACGACGGAAAACCGCTCGGGCTCGAAGGCACGGTCATGGACATCACCGGCCGCAAAACCGCGGAAACCGAAATGCACCGCGCCCGCGAACTCGCCGACGCCGCGAACCGCGCCAAAAGCGATTTCCTCGCCAACATGAGCCACGAAATCCGCACTCCGCTCAACGGCATGATCGGCATGACGGATCTGGCCTTGTCCACGGACTTAAGTTCCGAGCAGCGCGAATATCTCTCCATGGCCAAGGGATCTGCCGAAGTTCTGCTCGCGCTCATCAACGAGATTCTCGACTTCTCAAAGATCGAAGCCGGGCGCCTCGAACTGGAAGTCATCGAAATGGATGTGCGCAGTTGCGTTGGCGACACCATGAAGTCGCTCGCCGTCCGCGCCGCCGAAAAAGGCCTGGAGCTTGCCTATCGCGTGAAGCAGGACGTGCCTCGCCGGCTTCGTGGCGATCCGACGCGCTTGCGTCAAGTGATCACCAACCTGGTCGGCAACGCGATCAAGTTCACGCAGTCCGGCGAAATTGCTGTTTGGGCGGAAATCGAAGCGCAAAGCGCCACCGAAGTCCGCCTTCACATTTCCGTTGCTGACACTGGAATCGGAATTCCGCTCGATAAACAGCAGCAGGTATTTCAAGCGTTCACGCAAGCGGACGCGTCCACCACGCGCAAATATGGAGGCACGGGATTAGGTTTGGCTATTTCCACGCGCCTGGTGAACATGATGGACGGAAAGATCTGGATTGAAAGCGAAGAGGGCAAGGGAACTACGTTTCATTTCACCACCAGCATGGGACGCGTGGCCGACGAAACGCAAGCCGTACGACGTCTGTTGCCTGGCGTGCTAGCCGGCGTCAAAGCGTTGATCGTGGACGACAATGCCACCAGCCGGAAAATTCTGACCGAGATGCTGAAGGAATGGGAAATGCATCCGGTGTCGGCGCATTGCGGCGCGGAGGGAATCGAAATTCTGAAAGACGCGCAGACTCGTGGCGACACTTTCCGCCTGATTATCTCCGACGGTCAAATGCCCGGCATGAGCGGCTTCGAATTTATCGACGAACTCCGCCGAACTGGCCTCGCCTCTGCGTCTTCGATCATTCTGCTAACGTCCGCCGACCGCGTCGGAGACGCCGAAACCTGCGCGCGATTGAGAATCGCAGGATACCTCACCAAACCCGCGAAAGAATCGGAATTGAAATCCATGGTCGCGGCAGTGCTGGGAGAAGAAATGGACGATACCAAACCGGCCGCGGTGATCACACGGCAAGTCCTCGCCCACTCGACACGTCCGCTGCGAGTTCTACTCGCCGAAGACAATGCCGTGAATCGCACGCTGGCCGAAAAACTCCTGGCAAAGCAGGGCCACTCCTTCGTTTCCGTCGTGACGGGAACCGCTGCGCTGAAAGCCTGGGAAGAAGACGTTGACGGCCACATCGACGCAATCCTGATGGATATTCAAATGCCGGAGATGGACGGCTTTCAAGCGACGCGGCACATCCGGGAGACGGAAAAATCCGACTTCGCGCGAACTCGGCCGCGAGTGCCGATCATCGCCATGACCGCGCACGCCCTGAAGGGCGACCGCGAAAAGTGCCTCGCTGCGGGCATGGACGGTTACATCTCCAAGCCGATCAACGCCCAGGAACTCTCGCGAGTGCTGAGTGAGCTATCCATTCCGTTTTCGCCGAAAGTTCCGGCCGCGGCACCCGCGACGCCTGCGCTCGTCGACGCGCCGCTCGATAAACCAGCCGCCGAAATTCTCGCCGCGTTCGGCGGCGATGCGGAACTCGTCAGGGAACTCGCAGGGCTGTTCCTCTCGGAATGCCTTCGCCATTCGGACGAGATTCACCACGCCCTCGACGCTGGCGACGCCAAGGCTTTGGAATATTCGGCGCACTCGCTGAAAGGCGCCATCGGCAATTTTTCCACCAAGGGCGTTTATCTGTCGGCACTCGAACTCGAAATGCTCGCGCGCTCCGGCAACATCGCCGACGCTCCGCCGGTGGTGACCAAACTCGAGCAGCAGCTCGCATCCTTTAATGATGTCCTGCTCGGATTCACCAAAGAGGCCGTGCAACAGAATCACTAAATCCTTCGCGTTCAACTCTCTTCAGTACAAGTTCGAAATCCACCGAACGCCCGTTCGTTTCCCGGTACACAGAGTAGATAACGGATTGCCTGCGGAAGTGCGATGTCGTAGGCTGTACGCGGTTTAGGGGTTCGCCTACGGGCGAAAGCGTACGCTGACCGGCACTTGGTGAGTGCGGACCGCCTGCGCGGATTTGCGTTGGCGGGCGCCAGTCGCAAACCCCGGCGGCACATGGGAATTGACGGAGACGTCCGGCAAGCCTGTCTGACCGCGTAATCGCAGTTCACCGGCGGCGGTGATAACCGACTTGATCGAAACTCCGGATAACGCCACTTCCAGAAAAACGAGGGTCTTGCTGATTCTCGGCTATGGCCTGGCCGCCGTGTGCCTGGTGTGGGTGCTGCACGATTTTCACATCATGCAGGCGATGCGGCAGTTCGCGAACATCGACTGGAAGTGGGTCGCCGCAGGCGTCACGTTTGATTGTCTGAGTTACGTTGTGCAGGGAATTCGCTGGAAGTGGCTGCTGACCCCGTTTGGCAGGGTGAAACTCTCGCACGCGATTCGTGCTGTGTACGCCGGATTGTTCGCCAACATCGTATTTCCGTTGCGGCCGGGCGAATTGCTCCGCAGCTATCTGGTTTCCGATTCGGAAGATATCAGCATCGGAAAAGTGCTCGGTTCGATCGGCGTCGAGCGCTTCGTCGATTTGGTGATTGCCGCAGCAGCGTTGGCGGTGGTTTCGCTCGATGCCGGCGACTTCCCGCGCGAATACGAAAAAATTGCCTACCTGCTCGCGGTTGGCACGCTCGTGCTGCTGACGATCGTCGTCGCGGTGATCTACTACCTGGAAGTAAAGCTTTCGAAAGATCCTGAATTCGCCAAGCCTTCGAAACTTTCCAGCCGTTGGATGTCGATCCTTCTCGGACTTCACGCCATGGGCACCTCGCCGAGTTTCTACGTGGCGATTCTCGCTTCGGTGGTGATGCCGCTATGCCAGGTGGCTGGTTTGTGGTCGATGATGAAGGCGTTCGGTCTGCCGTTGCCGTTTTGGGTGGCGGTGGTGGTTCTGCTGATCATTAATCTGGGCGTGTCGCTGCCAAACGCTCCGGCAAACGTGGGCGCGTACCAGTTTTTTTGCGTGCTCGGCCTGGGTATTTTCCAGTCCCGCTTCGGAACGGAAGATTCATGGAAAACGACGGCGACCGGATTTTCGATTTTCGCGTTTCTGGCGTTGACGATTCCGTTTGCGATTCTGGGATTTGCCGCCCTCGTCCGCAGTGGATTGTCGTTGAAATCGATGCGCGAGCGAGTGAAGCACCTGCCGAGCGAGACGCGCGGCGCGCGGAATCCGAACACGTTTACGAGCGCGGCCCGCTGAAGTTTTCTAAAACAGGGCAGTCTTTTCCCATAGTCCTCGAGCTTGTCCCGCCGCCAGTTCCCGCCTATTTGCAGGATTTCACTTTCGTCTAAATTTCGCTGATTTTTTGGACCTAGTGCTGCGCTTTTTGGCACGTCGGGCCGATTTGATTTTGAGGGGCACATCGAGTCCGTTATATAGTGAGATGTTGACCCGCGCGGAAAATTGAGGGCCGCCCAAACATCGGGGCGAAGCTCGCGGGCGGACTATCCCAGCTGGTCCGGAAAACCCTAAACGCTGGAACCTCATGGCTCAAGACATCGCAAAGCTGCTCGATCGCGCGCGTCGTAATCTGGAGAAGAACAAACTCCGGGAAGCGGTGACCGATTATGAGGCAGTGATTGCCGAATCGCCTTCGCATCCCGAAGCGCTGATGGCGCTGGCGGACGTTCATACCCGTCTGGGTGAGCCTGCGATTGCGGCGCAATACTATGGAACGCAGTTTGACCGTCTGGTCGAAGCCGGCGACGGCGCGAAAGCCTCGGCGATCTTCGTTCGCTACCTGAAAACGTTCCCGCAGCCTCCCGACCGGTTGCTCCGTTACGCCACTCTGCTGCAGAAACAAAATCGCGCGTCGGAAGCGATCGAGCAATTCGGCGCCGCGGCGGAACTCTTTCACACCCAAAAGCGCGACATCGAGGCGCTGGCTTGCTACGAATCGATGGCCATTCTCGATCCGGAGAATTACCGCCGTCATGTGCTGTTGGCAGAGCACGCCGAGCGGCTGCGCCACGCCGACCTCGCGATGCGCAGTTATTTGAAAGCCGGACAACTGACGCAGGCCGGATCGCTCGACGAAGCCCTGGAATATTTCGGCCGCGCCCACAAACTGGCGCCGCAGGATAAAAGCACCGCGCTGCTCTATGCCGAAGCGAAATTGCGCAAGGGCGACGCCGAAGGCGCCGCGGCGCTGCTCGAGCCGCTCGCGGCCACGGAAAAAACGAACGCGTTTCTGGCCCTGTACGGCGAAGCGCTGCTGCGCACCGGAAAACTGGATCGCGCCCACGAAATTTTCGACGCGTACTACAAACAACGCCCGGAAAGTTTCGCAAAACTTTTCGAGCTGGCGGGTGCTTACGTAAAGGCCGGCGAAGATTCGAAAGCGGCTGCCACGCTGGTATCGACCAAAGAGGCGATGCGCAAGCAGCGCAAAGACGCCGAGCTGATGGTGCAGGTGGACAAGCTCGCGGCGCAACATCCCGAATCGCTGGGCCTGGCGGAAGCGATCGCCAAGATGTACGACGAAATGAATCGCGAGACGAAATATTTCGACGCGATGGTGCGATTGTTCGATCTTTATCTGCCCGCCGGGCGCGTGAAAGAGGCTTGCGACACACTCGACCGCCTGGTGGATATCGATCCGTACGATTACCGGAATCACGAACGCATCGAAAAATTGCAGGGCAAAGCCGATCCGGCGTTTTTGCAGAGCGTGATGGGACGCGCTGCGAAGGCTGCAACAGTTTCGACGCGTCCCGAAGGTTTCGGTGGTGCGGGTGCGGCGCGTGAAGCCACCGTGGACGCGGGAATGAACGAAGAAGTCCGCGCGCAACAAGCGCTGGAAGATCTGATCGTGCAGGTGGAAATATTCCTGCAGTATTCGCTGCAGACCAAAGCGAAAGAGCGGCTGGACCGCATCGGCGAACTGTTTCCGGGCGTTGAAGCGAAAAACGAACGGCTCGCCGGCTTGTATGAGCGCGCAAACTACTGGCCCAAGGGTGCGCAGAAACCCTCGGCAGCAAAGCCTGCCGCGCCGGCATCCGCACCGGCGGGTCCGCGCAAGCAACAACCCGCGCAACAACTGGAAAATTACGGTAGTGCGCCATCCGGACCGAGCGCGGAAGATACGCACCGCGATCTGACGGCCATCGCCGAAATCAACCGGCTGATGTACCGTCAGCCCTCGCCACGCGAAGTGCTGGTTACGACGGCGGCGGAAATCGGAAAGCATTTGCGCACTACGCGCTGCATGGTGATCGTGGGAGCATCCGGAGAGGGCGCGCAAACTTCGGCGGAATATTCGGCGCCGGGAGCGGCCGGCGTGGGCTCGGAAAAAATCGCGGCGATTACCGGGTTGTTGTCGCAGGTGACGCCCGACAACCTGGGCGGCGTGGAATTGCAGGCAGCGACGTTTCCGAAGCTGCACGAACTCGGTTTGGAATCTGCGCTGGGCGTGTTGCTGACCGATAAAGAGACGCAGGCGGCGTCTGGCGCGCTGCTGATTGGCGACGCGAAACCGAGAAAATGGAAACCGAACGAGAGTTTTTTCCTGCAGGCGATCGGGGATCAGTTGGTGCTGTCTGTAAATCACACGCGGCTGCGCTCGCTGGTTCGTTCGCTGGCGGTGGCCGATGAAAAAACCGGACTGCTCAGCCGCGGCGCGTACCTGGATTGTCTGCTGATGGAATCGAATCGCGCGCGCGCGCAAAACACGCCGATTTCGTTGATCGTGATTCATATGGATAAAGGCGGGGATTTGCTGCGGCAACACGGCGACGCGGCAGTGGATCATCACATCGAGCAAATCGCCAAGACTCTTGCACAGGCCGTGCGGCAGACCGATGTGGCCGTAAAATATACGGCGTGGTCGCTGGCGTTTATTTTGCCGGATACTTCGATTGCCAATGCGCGTCCGCTGGGCGAAAAATTGCGTTCGCTTGCCGCGACGGTTCGTCCGCCGTGGGGCGCCGCCGATTTGACGGTAAGCGCCATCGTAGCGGAAGCTAGTACACGGCCCGGCGATGAAACCGAAGACCGCGTGACGGAATGGATCAATCGCGCCGAAGCGGGACTGGAAGAGGCGCGGCAGCAGGGCGGCAACACACTTCTGGCGCTTTCCACACCTTAAATAGAATCGAGAGGAAACATGTTTATTACCGACGCAGTGATCTTGCAGGGAGCACGTACGCCCATGGCGCGTTACATGGGCGCGTTTGACGGTACGACGGCGCTGGAATTGGGAGCGCTCGCGGGAAAAGAAGCGATTCGCCGCGCCGGAACCGATCCGGAAGAATTCGATCATGTGGTTTTCGGAAACGTGATGCAGACCAGCGCCGACGCTTTGTACGGCGCGCGCCACGTGGGATTGAAAGCAGGATTGCCGATTGAAACTCCGGCGGTGACGGTGAACCGGTTGTGCGGCTCGGGAATGGAATCGATCACCCAGGCGGCGCAGCGAATTTTGCTGGGCGAAGCGAAACTGGTGCTGGCGGGCGGGATGGAAAATATGTCGCAGTGCCCGCACGTGATTCGCGGCGCACGCACCGGATTCAAATTGGGCGAAGGTAAACTTGAGGATTCGCTGATGTCCGGCCTGTACGACACCTACTGCGGATTCAGCATGTCGGAGACGGCGGAAAATCTGGCGGCGGAGCAGGGCATCACGCGGAAAGCGTCCGACGAATATGCGTTGCGCAGCCAGCAGGCGGCGGAGAAAGCGTTTCAAGCGGGATATTTCAAAGATGAAATTTTTTCGGTGGAAGTGAAGAAGGGAAAGAAATCCACGATGGTGACGGAGGACGATCACCGGCGCCCGGACACGACGATGGAAGTGCTCGAAGCGCTGAAGCCGGCGTTTCGCAAAGACGGAATCGTTACCGCAGGCAACGCCAGCGGAATTGTGGATGGCGCCGCGGCCGTGGTGATGACCCACGCGAAAATTGCGAAAGAGCGCGGATGGAAGCCGCTGGGCCGGATCGTCAGCTGGGCCACGGCGGGCGTGCCGCCGCAAATTATGGGTATCGGTCCTGTGCCGGCGATTCAGAAAGCGCTCCAGCTGGCGGGATTAAAACTGGAGCAAATGGATCTGGTGGAAGTGAACGAAGCGTTTGCCGCGCAATATCTGGCGGTGGAAAAAGTTCTGGGGCTGAATCGCGACAAGACCAACGTGAACGGCGGCGCGATTGCGTTGGGGCATCCGCTGGCCGCGACGGGTACGCGACTGGTGATCACGTTGCTGAATGAATTGAAGCGCCGCGGCGCGCGATACGGCGTGGCGAGCGCTTGCATCGGCGGCGGGCAGGGCATCGCAGTGATCGTGGAGTCGATGGCCTAATTGATGGGCTAGTTGACGGGCTGTGTGGTTTCGGAGTTTCGCTGCGCAAGTGCTAAAATGAGCCGCTCGCAAACGTGGCAACGTCGCGGCCGAACGAAAGAGAGACGATGGCTTACGAAAATCTGTTGTACGAAGTGAAAGACGGAATCGCGCGGATTACGTTCAATCGCCCGACGGTGTTGAACGCGCTGAACCGGAAGACGATTGAAGAGTTGGGCGAATGCCTGAAGGCTGCGCACGAAGATAATTCTGTGCGCGTGCTGATTCTGACCGGCGCGGGCGAGAAAGCGTTCATCGCCGGAGCGGACATCAACGAGCTGGCGAAGCAGACGCCGGTGGAGGGCAAGGAATTTGCGCTCTACGGGCAAGCGGTGATTCATCGGTTGGAAACGATGGGCAAGCCGTCGATCGCGGCGATCAACGGATTTGCGTTGGGAGGCGGATGCGAGCTGGCACTCGCGTGTACCATGCGGATCGCCAGCAAAAATGCGAAGCTGGGCCAGCCCGAAGTGAAGCTGGGAATTTTGCCGGGTTACGGCGGATCGCAAAGACTGCCGCGTTTGTGCGGCAAGGGCGTGGCGCACGAGCTGATTTTGACCGGCGAGATGATTCCGGCTGAAGAAGCGGCTCGCATCGGCTTGGTGAATCGCGTGGTCGAGTTGAGCGAATTGCTGCCGACGGCGGAGGCGATCGCCAAGAAAATCATCGCCAACGCGCCGCTGGCGGTGAAGTACGCGATCGAAGCGGTGGAGCGCGGAATGGAAATGCCGCAGGAAGAGGGATTGTTCCTGGAGGCGACGCTTTTCGGATTGTGCTGCGCCACCGAAGACATGCGCGAAGGCACGCGCGCGTTTTTGGAAAAGCGTCCGGCGAAGTTCGAAGGCCGCTAGAGAATGGACATGGCAAGTGGGGACAAGAAATTGAAACCGGCAAACATCAAGGGCGATTTGAGCGCCGCAGGGCTGCACATCGGCGTGGTCGTGAGCCAGTTCAATAATTTCATTACGGACCGGCTGTTGGCAGGCGCGCTCGACGCGATGGACCGTGCAGGAGCGATCGAATCGCAAATTGAAATCGTGCGCGTGCCCGGTGCGCTCGAGCTGCCGATCGCGGCGAAGAAACTGGCGCAGACCGGACGGTTCGATTCGATCATCTGCATTGGCTGCGTGCTGCGCGGCGAAACTTCGCACTACGACGTGGTGGTGAGCGAGACGGCGCGCGGCGTGCAACTGGCGCAGCTCGATACCGGCGTGCCGCTGATTTTCTGCGTCCTCACCTGCGACACACTCGAGCAGGCCATCAATCGCGCGGGGCTGAAGTCCGGTAATAAAGGATATGAAGCGGGCCTGGGCGCGATCGAGATGGGGCAGTTGATTCGCAAAATCGGCGGCGCACAAAGGTCCGCGAGCTTTGCGGCGATGGCGTCGGCAGCGCGTCCCGCCGCGTCGGCCGCGACCGCGATTCCGGCTGCCGTTGCGCCGGTGGTTCCCGCGGCACGCGTGGTGAAGCCGGTGGAAGTGAGGCGCGGAGTAGAACGCCGCGCGCGGCGCCGGTAGATGACGCTTCGCCGGAAGTCTCGCGAGTACGCGCTGCAAATGCTGTTTGAATGGGACATGACGCAGCGCAAGCCGAAGGAAGTGGAGCAGAATTTCTGGAAGCAGGCCAAGGCGTCCGAGCCGACGCGGAAATTCGCCAACGAACTATTTGAGGGCGCGGTGACACAGGCGAAAACGAGCGACGCGCTGATCGAAGAGCTCGCCGCGAACTGGAAACTTGACCGCATCGCCAGCGTGGACCGCAGCATTCTGCGGCTATCGATTTTCGAATTTAAGTTTGGCACCGCTCCGGTGAAAGTGGTGATCGATGAAGCGCTGGAGCTGGGCAAGAAATTTTCGTCGGCGGAATCCCCGTCGTTCCTCAATGGGATTCTGGACGCAGCGTACAAAAAACTCGAAAGCTGAAATCTCGAAGCCGTTTGCGGTAGCACTACGCGTCGATGTGGCCTTCGAAGATGCGGACGGCGGAGCCGCTGACTTTTGGCGTCAGTCTGCCTTTTTCCTCGATCACTTCCACTCGGATTTCGCTGGGGCGGCCCATTTCCACGCCTTGCGAAATTTGCAGAGTTTCGTTGGGCTTCAGCTGGCCGTGGTGGACCAGGTAGGCGGCGAGCGAGCCGCCGGCAGAGCCCGTGGCTGGATCTTCGATGATGCCCCAGGGAAGCATGCCGCGAGCGTAAGCGCGTCCGCGACTGCCAAGCGCAAAACAATACGCCATGGTGGCGTGTGAAGAAAGCAGCTGAACCAGCGCGCGCATGTTCATTTGAATTTTGGGCAGCACCGTGCGGCGCGCAAGCGGAACCATCAGGTTGGAAATTCCGGTCGAAGCAAACTCGATGGGAAGAGATGGAGCAAGGTCGCTCGGTTTCAGACCCAGGGCGGCGGCGAGAGCTGCTCGGGAAAAAGTGGCGCGGCGGAAGCGGGCGGGCTTTTGCGTCATGGTGACGCGGACCGGGCGGCCGTTGTGAAAGGTGAATTCCACCGGAAGAATTCCCGCGCCGGTTTGCTGCAGGATGTGAACAGCGCCCTCGGAAGCGGGCACGACGCCGAGCTCGGCAAGCAGAAACCAGGTGCCGATCACCGGATGTCCGGCGAGGGGAAGCTCCTGCGTGGTCGTGAAAATGCGGAGGCGGGCGAGCGCCCGATTATTTGTGGGGCGCTGAATGAAAACCGTTTCGGAAAGATTCATCTCTCTGGCGATCGATTGCATTTTGGCGGTGGTCAGGCCGTCGCCGTCGGTGATCACGGCGAGCGGATTACCGGCGAAGGGCTTTTTGGTGAAGACATCGAGAGTGTAGAGGCGGCGCTTCATTTTCTTGGCGGTCCTTTAGAAGGGCGAAGGGTTAGGTTACGCAGGTTGGTGCGCGGGAGGCAAGAGCAGGATTGGACTGCTGTGGGGGATGAAGGCAGTGGCGAGCGGCTGAGATCAAAGATTGAAACACAGAGGGCACCGAGGGAAAGGAAAGAGAGCGCGGAGAGTTTTTGGGTTGGGGGGAGTGTGGCGACGGCGGAGTGCCGCACCCGAAAGTTCGACTTCAAATCCAAAACCCGAGGCCAAGGCCAAAACTTAGAGGGATTTTACGACGGTGGCGATTTCGGTTAAGACGCGTTGTGTTGTTGCGGGGCTGGTGGTTTCGGAGTACAGGCGGAGCATGTGTTCCGTGCCGGAAGTGCGGACGAGAGCCCAGCCGATGTTGCCGAGGAAGATTTTTATCCCGTCGAGATTTTCGCGGGCGGTGATGGGCCAATCGAGAAACTTTGTGACCGCCGGATCGGCAAAATAGCGCAGCGCTTTTTCCTTTTGATCTTCGCGAACCATCAGGTCGATGCGGTTGTAATGATGCTCGCCGAATTCCCTGTGAAGCTGCGCGACAAGCTGGCCAAGAGTCTTTCCGTGCCAGGCCATCACTTCGGCGAGGAGCAGCGCGGTGACCGAAGCGTCGCGCTCGGGCAGATAGAGTTTGGTGCCGATGCCGCCGCTTTCTTCACCGCCCAGCAAAATGTCGCTTTCAAGCATGCGGTCGCACACGTATTTGAAGCCGATGGGAGTCTCCCAGACTTTGCGGCCGAACTTCGCGGCGATTTTGTCGATCAGCTTCGTAGTTGAAAAAGTTTTCACCACTTCGCCGGGCAAATTGCGAGTGCCGGCGAGGTGCCAGAGCAGGATGGCGAAAATCTGGTGCGGATTGATGAACGAGCCATCGCGATCGAGAGCGCCGATGCGGTCGGCGTCACCGTCGAGGACAAACGCAGCGTCGAAGTGTCCGGCGAGAAGCGCGCGGCGAGCGGGTTCGATGTGCGGCTCGATCGGCTCGGGATTCACGCCGCCGAAAAGCGGATCGTGATTGGCGCGAATTTCGTGGCATTCGATTTCGTGGCGGCGAAATAGTTTGCTGAGCAGGCCGCTGCCCGCGCCGTGCATCGGATCGACCAGAAATTTGAATTTCGCGGCACGGATGCGCGGCCAATCGACCAGCGCATCGAGAGTGTCGAGATACGGCGTGCGAATATCGAGCGACTGAATTAGCTCGTTGCGCGGAGGGAGCGGCGGAACACCGTCGCGCAGAACTTTCGCGAGCTCGATTTCGATTTGAGCGACGATGGCCGGGCCGGCCGAACTGCCGTAGCTCGCCTTGTACTTGATGCCATTCCACTGAAACGGATTGTGGCTAGCGCTGATTTGAATTCCACCGGCGGCGCCGCGTTGTTTCACCAGCAGCGAAAGGGCCGGAGTGGGAGCGGCGGCATCAGCGAGCCAGACGGGAGTGCCGGTGGCGGCAACGGCTTCGGCGGCTGCGCGCGCGAAACGATTCGAGCCGAAGCGGGTATCGAATCCGACGAGAATGGCGGCGCCCGGCTTTTCCGCACGAACAACGTAGCGCGAGATGGCGTGGGCCACTCTCCGGACGTTGTCGAAGGTGAAATCCTGGGCGATGACCGCTCGCCAGCCGTCTGTGCCGAATTTCAGTGGAGGCATCGCCGAATAGTATAGACGACGCGAAGTGAGCGGGGAAGAAGGGTGCGGAGCTTCGCCAAAAATCTACAGCAGATGCGAACGCTTTTGTTCTTCGAGGTATTTCACGATTTTGCCGACGTCCTGGGCGCGGTCGCGCGGGCAGAGCAGGATCGCGTCGTCAGTTTCGACGAGCACCAGATTATTGACGCCGATCGCGGCGACGAATTTTTGCGAATGAAAGTAGTTGCCTTCCGCGTCGTGCGTGAAGCACTCGGCCGAAGCGAGGTTCGAGCCGTGCGTTTTCTTCAGCAGGTCGTACACCGCAGACCACGAGCCAATGTCACTCCAGCCGACATCGGCTGCGAGAACGAAGACATGACTTTTCGCGGCTCGGGTCGCCGGTTCCATAATGGCGTAGTCGACGGAAATATTTTCGAGCGTGGGGTAAATCGATTTCAGCGCGGAGGCGTATTGCCAAGTGCCGATGGTTTTGGCGAGTTCGTCGAGCGCGGCGCGGGTTTTCGGCAGATGCTTTTCGAGATTGTCGAGAAAGGTGGAAACGCGCCAGAAAAACATTCCAGCGTTCCAAAGATAATTTTTGGAGGCGACGTAGCGGCGGGCGAGCGCGAGCGCGGGTTTTTCCGCGAATCGCTTGACGGCATGAACCGGAATTCCGCGGCGGCGAGCGGCGGCGCGGCCGAGTTCGACGTAGCCGTAGCCGGTTTCCGGGTGCGACGGAGGAATGCCGATGACCACCAGATTTCCGGGAGTAGCGGCAGCGTGCAGCGCGGCGGAAACGATCTTGCGAAATTTCGGGGCGTTGGCGATGTAGCTGTCGGCGGAAAGCACAGCCATCACCGCGTCGCCGTATTCATGACGGAGGTGAATGGCGGCAAGGCCGATGGCCGCAGCGGTGTTGCGTCCCGTGGGTTCGGCGAGAACGTGATGAGCCGAAGCGATTCGCATTTCGCGACGAACGCCGGCGAGCTGTTCGACATTGGTGACGGCCCAGAAATTTCGGGCGGAGAAAAGCGGCTCGAGGCGAGCGACCGAATCGCGAAGCATGGTTTGCGGTCCGGCGATGTTAAGCAGCTGTTTTGGCGTGCGCGTACGGCTGCGCGGCCAGAAACGCGTGCCGCGGCCGCCAGCGAGCAGTAACGCGCAATGCGGCGGGGAAGATTTCTTCACGGGTGCACCAGTTTCGCGATGGTAGCAGAGTCGATGCCTGCTGCGACGAGCGGCGCAGAAAATTCCGCGGGGCCGCTGGGAACATAGGTGCGAAGCAGCGATGTGGGCGACGAAGGCTGCAACGTGAAAGCCCCGAGAGCGGCGGGAAATAAAAATGCCTGGGCGCGTGCGTAGGCGATTTTTTCGCCAGCTGCGGCAATCACGCCGCCGCCCTCCAGAATGATCAGCAGCTCAAAACGTTCGGTGTTCGTTACTGCCTTGATCGGCGTGGAGAATTCCCATTTTTCGGTGGCGAAGTACGGACACTCGGCGAAAAAGGTCTTGGTTACCGGCCCTTGCACGATCTTCGCCGGCGCGATTTTGCCGGGAGACGGCTCGCCAAATTTCGCAACTGCGAGTGCTTTTTCGATGTGAAGTTCACGAGCGCGGCCATGCGCGTCGCGACGGTTGTAGTCGAACACGCGATACGTAATGTCAGAAAGTTGCTGGATTTCGCAAAGGACGAGGCCTTTGCCGATGGTGTGAACGGTGCCGGCGGGAATGAAGATCGCGTCGCCCGAATTCATCGGCACATGAAGCAGACTATCCTCGGCCGTGCCGTCTTCGATGGCGCGTTTGAACGAGTCGCGGGTAACGCCGGGCTTCAATCCGGCAAGAACTTCGGCGCCGGCACGCGCGCCTGCGGCGTACCACATTTCAGTTTTGCCACGGCCACCGGCAGCTCGTTCGTGTTTTCCGGCGTAGGCGTCGTCGGGATGAACCTGCACCGATAATTTCTCTTCGGCGAAAATAAACTTCACCAGCAGGGGAAATGTGCCGTTGCGCTCTATTCGCGTGCCGGTCCATTCGACGGGCAGCGTTGGCCAGACTTTGCCGAGTGTGTCGCCGGCGAACTCACCATCCGCGAATGTGGATTCGCTTCCGGTGAGCCACGCTTCGCCGATCGGCTCGGTCATATTTATTTTTTCAGGAAAATACGGCGCGAGAGACCGTGCGCCCCACGGGCGTGGGCTGAAAATCGGCGCCAGCCTCGAAGGACGCAAGTTCACGATGGCCGGTTGCCGAAAAACCGCGCGAGGCGCTTCAGACCTTCGTCGATGCGGTCCATCGACGTTGCGTACGAAAGACGCAGATGCCCCGGCGCGCCGAACGCGCCGCCCGGCGTGACTGCGACATGTTCCTTTTCGAGGAGCGCTTTGGCGACGGCGCCATCGTCGGGCATGGTGGCGTGGAGATGCGCGGAGACGTTGGGGAAAACGTAGAACGCGCCTTGCGGCATGTTGCAGGTGATTCCGGGAATGGCGCGCAGACCGGCGACGATGTGTTCGCGGCGGCGATTGTATTCGGCGAGCATCACGCCGACCGATTCCATCGAGCCGCGCATCGCTTCCAGTCCGGCATATTGAACGATGGACGTGGGATTCGACGTGGACTGGCTTTGCAATTTGGCAATGGCATCGACCAGCTGCTTCGGTCCGAGAATGTAACCGAGGCGCCAACCGGTCATCGCGAACGTTTTTGAAAACGATCCGGCAATGATCAGCGTGTCTTTCGAGTCGGGCGCGCTGGCGATGGAGTAGGGCTTTGCGTCGCCGTAGGTGAAGTGCGAGTAGCATTCGTCAGAAAGCAAAAAGACATTGTGCTTTTTGCAGACGGCGAGAATGCGCTGAAATTCATCGGCGGGAATGACGGCGCCGGTGGGATTGCTGGGCGAGTTGACGATCACGATGCGAGTCTTCGGCGTGATTTTCTTTTCGACTGTCTCCGCGCGAAGAACGAAACCGTCTTTGGCATCCGACTCGGCGAATACGGGAACGCCGCCGGCGTACTTCACCATGTCCGGATAGCTGACCCAGTACGGAGCGCCGATGATCACTTCGTCTCCGGTATTGATCAGCGCGCAGATGGTCTGAAAAATGGCGTGCTTGCCGCCGACATTGACGACGCATTCGGCCGGGGCGTACGAGGAGCCCAGTTCGCGCTTATGCCAGTCGCAGATTGCCTGGCGCAGCGGCATGATGCCCGCAGCGGCGGTGTACTTGGTGCGATTTTCGTCGAGCGCTTTGATCGCGGCGCGCTTGATGTGGTCGGGCGTGGGGAAATCGGGCTCGCCCGGACCGAAGTCGGCGACGTCGATGCCTTCGGCTTTCAGTTTTTCAGCCGCGGCCAATACGGCCATGGTCGGCGAGACGCTGATGCGATTCAAGCGGTCGGCAATGCGGATTCCCGGAGCGACGAGCTTTTCTGCGGAGGCCATTTCGATTTTCCTGACGATTGGTGGATCGCCATCGTTCGAGGCGCGGGTGAGGCGCGCCGAACGATCCTTCCCGTGGATTAGTGAAATTTATTCTTCAGCCGCTCTTGCACATTTTGCGGCACGAAATCTTTTAGCGGCCCGTTCAAGCGCGCGAGTTCGCGCACCAGGCGGGAACTGAGATGGCTGTATTGCTCGGCCGGCAGCATGAAGACGGTTTCGATGTCCGGCTCGATCTTGCGGTTCATCATGGCCATTTGCAGTTCGTACTCGTAGTCGGAGACGGCGCGAATGCCGCGAAGAATCACGCGGGCATTTTTGGCGCGAGCGTAATCCATCAACAATCCGTCGAACACGTCGATCTCTACGTTTTTGTGTTCGAAGGTAACAGCTTCGATCATTTCCACGCGCTCTTTCACGGCGAACAGCGGATCTTTTTCGCTATTTTGCGAAACGGCGACGATCAGCTTGTCAAAGATCATCGCGCCGCGTTGGATCAGGTCCAGATGACCATTGGTGACGGGATCAAACGAGCCCGGGTAGATAGCGGTGACGGTGCTGGCGATGGTTTCGGAGGGCATTCGCAAGGCCATTCTAAAGCATTCACGATGAAAATTACAGGCGGGCCGTGCGGGTGGGCGCGGTGGATACTGCGGAGCGTGGTGATGTGCGGCAATCCTGAGGTAAGCTGGGAGCATCCAAGACGACTGAGGCGAAACGAGGATGAGTCTGCCGGGTAACGCGAAAAATCGCGCGTCGTATATGGCGGTCATGTGCGCGCTGGTGCTGGTGGCGTTGCTGATTCCGACGGCGACGTTGGCGCAAGGCACGACGAAGCACGCGTCCGGAACGGCGAGTGCGTCAGGCTTTGCGCCTCTGGATAAATGGAAGGCGGCGGTGATTGCGGGCGATCAGCAGGCGCTCGCGGCGATGTACTCTGCGGATCCTCCTGCGACCGCGATTTTGCCGAGCGGACAATCGAGCGATCCTTCGATCGAGCCAAAATTTTGGAGCAGCCTTGCGCAGCAAGACCTGACGAATTTCAAACCGAAGCTGCTGGAAATTCTAAAGCCGCAGCCGGGGATCGTGATGCTGAATATGCGTGTGGAATTCACGATCGGAAAATCGGTGACTACGGATGTGGTGATGAGCGCCGCGCAGGTCTGGCAAGATCAAGGCGGGACGTGGCGGATCGTGCAGGCGCAGAGGGGATCACCGGTGGCTGCGCCGCAGCGACGATTGGCGGAGCCGGAAAAATTCAATACGGATTTGTATGCTCCGCCGGAGGCAGCGACGCAAGAAATAAGCGATGCGCTGGCGAAAGCGGGAAAAGAGCACAAGCGCGTGATTTTGATGTTCGGCGGAAACTGGTGCATCGATTGCCATGTGCTGGACAAGGCGCTGCGCTCCGGGAAGAACCTGCCGGTGCTGAATGCGAATTTCATTCTGGTTCACGTGAATATCGGAGAAGAGAGCAAAGAGAATCTCGACATCGCGGCGAAATACGATACGTCGCTGGCGAGGGGAGTGCCGGCGCTGGCGGTACTCGATCCGGACGGTAAGGTGGTATACAGCCAGAGCCAGGGAGAATTTGAAAACACGCTGCGGATCGGGCCCGAAGATGTCGCTGCGTTTCTGCAGAAGTGGAAGCCGGCGCGGAGTTAGTCATCGGCGGCGGCTGCTTGGCACCGCGATAGCGCGGACTGAGGCCTCGGTCTAAGATTTTTCTGACGTTTTCCGTTCGAATCCCGCCTTCACCATTCAACCTGCGGTTCGTGCCATTCGCTGCGTAGGGTTTGACCAGTGCGACTAAAATGGTCGTTGTGTAAGCTGTTGCTGGCGCTGGGGTTGGGTCGATCAACGTAGTTGACAGCGAGCACCTTAGGCCGTAAAATCTAAATGCGACTCGATCAGTCGCATATGCATCTATGATGAAGCTATCGAAAAAAGCGGACTACGGCCTGATTGCGCTGAAGCATCTTGCGATGCACAGCGGCTACGGGTCTTGCAGCGCTTCGGATATCGCGGACATCTATAAGATGTCTGTGCCGCTGATGGCCAAGGTGCTGCAGAAGCTGGCCAAAGGCGGGTTGGTTGCGGCGCGGCACGGTTCGACGGGCGGCTATACGCTGGCAAAACCGGCGAGCGCCATCAGCGCGCTGGATGTGATTCGCGCGATCGAAGGCCCGCTGTTCATTACGTCGTGCGTGACGTCGCGAGGAGCTTGCGATGTTTCGACGACATGCTCGATTCGAGAGCCGTTGCGGCGAGTGAACGACAGCATTTTGGAAGTTCTGGGGAAAGTGACGATTTCGCAGATGACGGACGAAACGCCGGCGTCGGAGATGGTCGAGCTGAGAGTCTGACGCACCGAAATTATTGCGGGGAATGAGGAGACGAGAATGGCAATCAAGCTGCCGATTTATTTTGATAATCACGCGACGACCCGGGTGGATCCGCGTGTAGTTGCGGCGATGGAGCCGTACTTTACCGACATCTATGGAAACGCCGCGAGCCGGAATCATGAGTACGGATGGAAGGCCGAGGAAGCGGTGGAGAATGCGCGCGGACAAATCGCCCGGCTGATCAACGCGACGCCGAAAGAGATTGTGTTCACCAGCGGCGCGACCGAATCGACCAATCTGGCGATCAAGGGCGTGGCGCAGATGTACCGCGAGAAGGGCAATCACATCATCACCGAAGTGACCGAGCACAAGGCCACGCTGGACACTTGCAAGAGCCTGGAGAAGTTTGGCTACGAAGTGACCTACTTGCCGGTGGAAAAAGACGGCCGCATCAACCTGGACGAATTGCGGAAGGCGATTACTCCGAAGACAATCCTGATTTCGATCATGTACGCGAACAACGAAATCGGAACGGTGCAGCCCATCGCTGAAATCGGGAAGATCGCAAAAGAGAAGGGCGTTTTCTTCCACGTGGACGCGGTGCAGGCGATCGGGAAAATTCCGGTGGACGTGCAGAAAGACGGCATCGACCTGATGTCGATTTCGGGCCACAAGCTTTACGGTCCGAAGGGCGTGGGCGCGTTGTATGTGCGCCGCAAGAATCCGCGTGTGCAACTCGCTTCGCAGATCGATGGCGGAGGCCACGAGCGTGGCATGCGTTCGGGCACGCTGAACGTGCCGGGAATCGTAGGTCTGGGCAAAGCATGCGAGCTGTGCCAGCAGGAAATGACGGAAGAGGCGGCACGGCTGAGCAAGTTGCGCGACCGGCTGAAGGAATCGATCATGTCGCGGCTGGACGAGACGTTTATCAACGGCTCGTTGACGAACCGGCTGCCGCACAATATCAATATCAGCTTTGCGTATGTAGAGGGCGAATCGCTGTTGATGGGCATCAACGACATCGCGGTGTCGAGCGGATCGGCCTGCACGTCGGCGACGCTGGAACCGAGCTACGTGCTGAAGGCTTTGGGAGTGGGCGAAGATCTGGCGCACACCTCGATTCGATTTGGTTTGGGCCGGTTCAACACGGAAGAGGAAGTGGACTACGTGGCGGACCGGGTTGTGGAGACGGTGTCGCGTTTGCGCGAGCTTTCCCCGCTGTACGAAATGGCAAAAGAAGGAGTGGACGTCAGCAAGATGAAATGGCAGGTGGCAGGAGAGTAAGAATAAATCACGCCAGAAACCCAGGAGGAGTTATGACCTACGAGGGCACGCTTGGCGTTCATCGCACGACCAGTGGTAAGGCAACCGTGTTCGATGTGTTCTTTGCTCCGAATGCAAATGGCAGCGCCTGCAATTCGCGGCGGTTCCGGGATTTAGGCGGCCTGGCGGAGTTTCTAGAGTCGCTGGAGCTTCGCGAGGAAATTGTGGTGAAGACGCTGGAAGAAATCTGTAAAGGAAGATCGGCGTCGATCGCGAATGTGACTTTATCGGATGAAGTGATATCCGGAGAAGGTTTGGACAGCACCGTTACTTTGAACAGGAGAATCAACTAATGGCGTATAGCGAGAAAGTGATCGAGCACTACAACAATCCGCGGAACGTCGGCTCGCTGGATAAGGCCGATCCGAACGTGGGCACGGGCCTGGTGGGCGCACCGGAATGCGGCGACGTGATGAAGCTGCAGATGAAGGTGAACCCGACCACTCGCGTGATCGAAGAAGCCAAGTTCAAGACCTTTGGCTGCGGCTCCGCGATTGCGAGCTCTTCGCTGGCGACCGAATGGGTGAAAGGCAAGACGGTCGAGGAAGCGCTTTCGATCAAGAACACGGACATCGTGCGGGAACTTGCTCTGCCTCCGGTGAAGATCCACTGCTCGGTGCTCGCGGAAGACGCGATCAAGGCGGCATTGGGCGACTGGAAGAAGAAGCAGGGCGAGCCGGCAGACAAGAGCGAATCACACGCCGTCTCTTCGCACTAGTAGTGCGAACGAAGGCGAAGCCTGCGTCTCCCGGGTTTGCAGGAGCATGTTGCCGGAGAGACGCAGCGGGACATTCGGTGGAAACGTAAACGCATGATTCATGTATCGGAAAAAGCGGCGGTAAAAATCAGGGAACTCCTTCAGAAAGAAGGAGTGTCCGAGCAGTCCGGCGGATTGCGCGTGGGAGTGCAGGGCGGCGGATGCTCGGGGCTGAGCTACGCAATGCGACTCGACACCGAAGCGCGGAACCGCGACAAAGTGTTCGAAGAAAACGGCGCGCGCATTTTTGTGGATCCCAAGAGCTACCTGTATCTGCACGATACGACGCTCGATTATCACGAAGACCTGATGAAGCAGGGATTCGTTTTTCAAAATCCCCAGGCGACGCGCAGCTGCGGATGCGGCAGTTCGTTCACTGCGTAGTAGTGGCGTGGGAAATTTGTGCGGGAACGCCTCAGCGGGCCGAAGCGCAATCCTAGAAATTCAGCCGTTTCCTGATGCCGCGACTGTTCCGGCTTGTTCGTTCGAAGTGTTTTGAAACTGGTCTTGGCGCGCGACGCGGGCCGGGTCCTCGATAGGAATTCCAATGGCGATCACCCAAAAGCAGCAAAAAACGGTGGAAGGCGTTCCGGCGTCGAGCTGCTGGAGCTGCCACGCGTCGGTGCAGGGCGCCCATTTTTGCGGTTCTTGCGGGAAGATTCAGCCGCTTACACCGGGACTCGACTATTTTTCGTTTTTCGACCTGCCGCGGAAGCTGGAAATCGATCGGGCCGCGCTCGAAGGCAAATTTCACACGCTGAGCTGGAAACTGCATCCGGATAATTTTGTGCGAGCCACTGAGTTCGAGCGGAATTTGTCGCTCGAGCGCTCCTCGGAACTGAACGACGCGTTCAGGACGCTGCGCGAGCCGATCGGCCGCGTCGCGTATTTGCTGGAATTTCTGGGCGTGCGGAAAGAGGGAACCACCAAGCAGCAGGCGCCGCCGGAATTGCTCGAAGAGGTTTTCGAATTGAATGAGTCGCTGGACGAACTGCGCGATGCACGCGCGAGCGGCGGCGACACAGCTTCGCTGCGCGAGTGTCTGGCGGCGGCGCAGCAAAACTTCCAGCAGAAATTAGCGGAAGTAGATGCCGACCTAGCGAAAGCGGGGCGCGAGTGGGACGCTGCGCTCGATGCGCACGCGGATGACGCGACGAAAGGCGCGGCGCTCGGCCGCATGAGCGATTTGCTGAATCGCCGGGCGTACATCCGGAATCTGGTGGAGGGCGTGAATCAGGAAATCGCGGCGTAGCTTCTCGCGATTGTCGCAGACAAAGGAAGAATTGATGGGACGCGTAGTCGGAATCGATCTGGGGACGACGTTCAGCCTGGTTGCGTATCTGGATCCGCAAACGGGAGCGCCGAAGTGTATCCCGGGGCCGAACGGATCGGCGTTGTGCCCTTCGATCGTGAGCGTCGATGAAAATGGGAAAATTCTAGTGGGCGAGGTGGCGCGCGAGCGATTGCTGACGCAGCCTGACCGGACGATTTACTCCGTGAAGCGGCTGATGGGCCGCGGCGTGGCCGACGTGCAGGAAGAGTTGAAGATTTTTCCGTTCCGCATCGATCCGGACGGGGCGAATGTGATTCGCGTAAAGCTGGGCGACAAGACGTTTACGCCGCCGGAAATCTCTGCGTTTATTTTGCGCGAACTGAAATCGTGGGCCGAGGCTTACTTCCAAGAGCCGGTGGACCGCGCGGTGATTACGGTGCCGGCGTACTTCAACGACGCGCAGCGGCAAGCGACGAAGGATGCTGGGCGCTTGGCGGGCCTGGACGTGTTGCGGCTGGTGAACGAGCCGACGGCGGCTGCACTGGCATACGGCCTGCACAAACAAAAACGCGGAACCGTTGCGGTGTACGACTTCGGCGGCGGCACGTTTGATATTTCGATTTTGAAATTGATCAGCACCACCGAGGGCGACATTTACCAGGTGCTGGCGACGAACGGCGACACGCACCTGGGCGGCGACGACGTGGACAACGCGCTGATGGATCTGGCGCGGCGCGAAATAGCGGCGAAGTTCGGAGTGGAGCTCGATAACCGTGGCGAACAAGTGCAGGAGTTGCGTAAGGAATTGATCCGCGCGAAGCACGAATTGTCGTCGAAGGATTCCATCGCGGTGCGGCACTCGCTCGGCGCCAAAGGTGTTTACGATCGGGTGATCACGCGCACCGAATTCGATGCGCTGATTGCGCCGATTGTGGCGCGAACGATGGCTCCAGTAAAAATGGCGCTGGCCGACGCGAAATTGGCCCCTAGCGAAATCGAAGAAGTGGTGCTGGTCGGCGGATCCACGCGAATTCCGCTGGTGCGCAAAACCGTGGGCGAATTTTTCGGCCGCGCTCCTCATACCGAACTTGACCCCGATGAGGTTGTGGCGCTGGGAGCTGCGGTTCAGGCGGATATTCTGGAGTCCGGCGTCAAGACGATGCTGCTGCTGGACGTGACCCCGCTGTCGCTGGGAATCGAAACGATGGGCGGAGTGGTGGCCAAAATTATTCCGCGCAACTCGACGATTCCGGCGAGCGCCGAAGAATTATTCACCACCGGCGTGGATAACCAGACGGCGATCGACGTCCATGTGCTGCAAGGCGAACGGGAACTGGCGAAGGATTGCCGGTCGCTAGCGCGGTTTCAATTAAAGACGCCGCCAGGTCCCGCGGGTCTCGCGCGAATTGAAGTGAAATTCCTGATCGACGCGAACGGAATCCTGCAAGTGGCGGCAAAAGATCTGCGTACGCAGACCCAGCACGTGGTCGAGGTGCAGCCCAGCTACGGAATTTCCGACGTTGAAATCGAAAAGATGCTCGAGGATTCGATTGAGTACGCCGAGCAGGATTTTGCGGACCGTCAAGTGATTGAAGCGCGCACCGAAGCCGACCAGATTCTGGCGGCGACGGCGAAAGCTTTGAACGATCCCAGAGCGGCCGCCACGGTGAATGCGGACGAGCGCCGCGCGATCGACGATTCGGTGGCGGGCGTGAAAACCGCGATTGCCGGCACGGATTACAAATTGATGCGCGCGAAAATTGATGAATTGAATGCCGCTACGAACAATCTGGCGGAGAATTTGATGAACGGCGCGCTGCAAACCGCGTTTGAAGGGAAGAATCTGGACGAAGTTTAGATTTGGGGCGCGCCGCACTGGTGCGGGAACGCTGGGAATTGAAACGGCAGTTGGGGAGGCTTGGTATCTATGGGCGGCAAGAATCCATACATTGAAGAGACGCAGTACACTCCGGCCGAGAAGAAATATAAAGTCACGTTTATCAAAGAAGGAAAAACGGTCGAGGTCGATCCGGATAAGATTCCCTATGGCCATGACGGCTTGCCGGGAAGCATTCTGGACATTTCGCAAGGGTTTCACATGGGTCTCGATCACGCGTGCGGCGGCGTGGTGGCGTGTTCGACGTGCCATGTGATCGTTCACGAGGGGCTGGACACCTGCAACGAAACCACCGACGCGGAACTTGACCAGCTGGACGAAGCGCCGGGCGTGACTCCGAAGTCGCGGCTGGGTTGCCAGTGCGTGCCGAACGGGACGAAAGACATCGTGGTGGAAATTCCGGAGTGGAATAAGAATTACGCGAAAGAAGCGGATCACTAGAATTGAGCGCGCGCCGCTGAGTGGCGCGAAATGCGAAGACGCGAAGGCGCAAGGACAGCGAGGAAAAGATGCCACACACGTTTGATTGGGATAATCCGGAAGAGATCGGAATTCAACTCTCGGAAGCGCATCCAGGAGTCGACCCCCTGTCGGTGCGATTCACCGATCTGCACAAATGGGTGACGGCGCTCGCTAATTTTACGGGCGATCCGAAGCTTTCGAACGAAGGAAAGCTTGAAGCGATTCAGATGGCGTGGCTCGAAGAATATCAGGACGCGCAGGGATGACCGTTCGCTCGATCGTTTTATCGCTACAGAAGTAGGCCTCAGTGCAGTCCGCCCGCTTTTTCGTTTTTTCTGCCTGGCAATTCCGCCAACCGCAAACTGGTATCGAGCAGTACGTCGATATCCGGTGAACTGGTCTCACCCGGGTTCGGACGAAGATGATACATTTCTGCGTGAAGGATCTTTGCCATCAGAAGGAGCCGATCGCCATGGAAGCGGACCTGCGGTATCCGGTGGGAAAATTTCAGCGCGTGAATTCGCTTACCGGCGCGGAGCGCGGTGAACTGATCGAAGTTATTGCGCAGGCGCCGTCTCGAATGCGCGCTGCAGTGAAGGGATTGAGCGAAGCACAGCTCGAGACGCCGTATCGATCCGGCGGCTGGACGGTGAGGCAGGTGGTGCATCATGTGCCCGACAGCCACATGAATGCGTTTGTGCGAATCAAACTGGCGCTGACGGAAAACGAGCCGACGATCAAGTTGTACGAGGAGTCGGAGTGGGCGAAGTTGCCGGACGCCAAGGCTCCGATCGAAATGTCGCTCGCGTTGCTCGATGCGCTGCATCAGCGATGGGTGGTGCTGCTGCGCGCGCTGGGCGAGGCGGATTGGACCCGCAAGTTCGTACATCCGGCGATGGGGGTGATGTCGGTCGAGCAGACGCTGGCGCTGTACGCGTGGCACAGCCGGCATCATGTGGCCCACATTACGGCGCTAAGGGAGCGCGAGGGCTGGAACTAGCGGCGGCTCGAAAATATTCCGAGGTTCGAGCGAATCATAAGCCGCGAAGTTGTGTTAAAACTCCAGGGGGGCGTCGCGAACGGTAAGCGCGCACCTAAAATCCCTGGGGGTTTTCACTTGTCGCTTCGGACCGATCCCGACCTGCTGATTCTTCGCGCTCTGCTGGCAATACCCGTGCTTTCGGCGATGTTTTTGTTTTCGTGTGGCGCCAATACGTCTCCGCAACAGATCGCGGTGAAGGTGCAAGACCGGTTCGAGGGCGCAGTGCACATCCGGCCGTGCATGCCCGATGCTGGCGCGAGCGCAGCTTCGGCGGACGAAAATGGATTCGTGAGCACGGCGGCGTGCCCGCGCAAGGGCGATCCGTTCACGGTGCTGATTGACCGGGCAGGCCGGTCGTATCGAGTCTCATCGGAAAACGCACAGGTTCACTACACCGGCGACGGATTTCCGGTGACCATCGAAGTAGCTGTCCCACCGAACGACTGACACGACGAATTCCGTCGTCTTTCTGATCTGAACCGGAGCGCGATTGGCAAATTCAGAAATAGAGTTGCAAAACCAATCCGGCCGGCAATCGGTCCCCCGAAAAATTCTGTCTATCCTGCGTGTGTTCGCCATCAATTTTTTGATTTTCGCGGTTCTGGCAGAGGTCGCGTGCATTTTCCTGGTGCACATGAAGCGCTGGCCGTCCAGTCGGCCGAACTATCACCTGAACTACAACTCCTTCTGGGCAGACATCAATCCTTCGTTCGGCGTATGGCATCGGCCGAACGGCCATTTCATTCACAAAGCCGGCTGCTACGACGTGGAATATACGACCAACAGCTATGGGGCGCGCGATGTGGAACGGACGATTCATTCGCAGCAGCCGCGAACGGTAATGCTCGGCGATTCGTTCGTCGAAGGAATGGGATTGCCGGACGACGAGCGGCTATCGAATATCCTTGAAAAAGACACCGGGCGCGAGCATTTGAATTTTGGGACGGGCGGAAATTTTGGTCCGCTACAGTACGCGCTGCTGTACAAAACGCTCGCTTCGAATTTCGATCATAATCTGGTGGTGGTCGGGGTACTGCCGGACAACGATTTTCACGACATGTCTGCAGCGTGGGGGAAAGCGCACGACCCGGACCGGTATCGACCGTATTACGGCGACGATTTGTCGGTGATTTATCAGGGACACTTCAACGCAAACGCCGGCGAAGGGACGTGGGATCACGTGGAAGCGTGGATGCGGGCGTACCTCGCTTCGTATCACGTGGGCCAATACATTTATTCGCGTTTCTACTGGCGGTTGGCGCGGCCGTATTCGGGCTACAACGATTACGACGACGTGGATTTGGCGCGCCTGAAAAAATCGCTGGAGGACATTAAAGCAACTGCGGACGCGCATGGCGCGAAAGAAGTAGTGTTTTTGATTCCGCGTGCCAACGATTTTCAGCGGCTACACAACGGCGGAGCGAACCGGCTGGGTCCGGTGATGGAAGCCTGGGGGCGAGAGGCGGGAATTCCGATCAAGGATTTGCTGCCGGAGATGGATGCACGATCGAACGGCGACTACATGAATTATTTTTTGCCGTGCGATGGTCACTGGTCGGCTCATGGCGATGCGGTGGCGGCGCAGATTCTGGAACCGTGGCTCGATGAAAACGGCGCGACGAAAAAATAAGCGAGTGGCTCCTCGAGGTTTGAGTGAAAGTGCGCAGGATTTTTCGCTGAAAACCCGCTGGCAGAGGGCGAACGAGGCTTTGGAAAATCCAACGCAGTACGCTAAACTATTTGCACAGTAAACCTGCGGCGCTATGGTGCAACGGTTAGCACGCGGCCCTTTCAAGGCTGAAATACGGGTTCGATTCCCGTTAGCGCTACCAACCGATTTGTAAGTCCTGTTTCGATAATCGATCAAACTTAGAGTGATTTCGTTTCGCAATCGAGAGGTTGCGATTCTGCGGACGCGTGCGCGCGTTTCATTTTGGGATAGTGACAGTTCAGAACGGAAGGTACCAGAGTTCGGCTTCGAACCTGAAGGTCACCAGGAACGGCTCGATATACCAAGGGAGGTGTGGTTTTCGCGAATCTCGGAGGCGGAGTACGTGCGGGCGATACGGAATGGCTTGCTGCTGATGCTGGCGTTGCTGTGCGGGCAGAGTCTATGGGCGCAGGAATTGGAGCCGCCCGCGGAGCCGGAATCCGCCGAATCACGCGAGCCGACGGAACCTCCGCGATTCGCGCACGGTGCGCCGGGCCAAAATGAAATTCACCCGGACGCGGGCGGCGTCACGTACCAGCAATGGCTGCTGGTGGTGACGGGCGAAACGGTGCCGAACGCGGTGCCGGTTTCGAATCCGAGCTACGGAGATCCGTCCGGAGGATGCACGTACTCACAATCCAGCGTGGCTCTGCTGCCGTGTTACAACCCGCTGAGGATTGCGTTTGACGTGGCGCTGCCGAACGGATTCTCGCTGAGCACCAACAGCGCCAGCCCCACCACGATTCCGATCGCGACGCTGGGAGGAACAGGATCTTCGAATCTGCTGTGGACGACGAACAGCGTGAATTCGACCGACGGAGGAATTTCGAATATCTCGATCACCGCGTACTGCGTGCTCACGGAAACGGTCGCGACGGTGACGGTGACGAACGAGGACGGCAGCGTGTTCAACTTCGTGAACGGGGTGGCGACGAATATCCCTTGCTCCTTTAACGGCATTATTTCCGGAACTTTGAATTCATCGACGACCGGTGACACGGGGTCGTTCTCGATGTATCCGCAAAGCATCATCAACGGAACATACCTCGGCACGTTTAACAACAGCGGAACGGCGTTCGGCTCGACGGGCTCGGCGCAATTTGTGGTGACCACGAACTCCGATTTTTCGGCGAGCGGCACGGTGAGCGTGCCGGCCAACTCGATTTGCAGCGCGCAGACCTCAACGCTGTCACTGTCGTCGAGCAATTCGCAGGCGCAAAACAATGGAGTCGCATCAGGTATCGCCGGGATCGCTGTGGGAGACGTGCTCGAGCTTGCAGCGGCCAACGGAACCACATTGATATGGTTCGTGGCCTCCGACGATAACAGCGTAGGAGTCGGGCTGCCTGCTGGAACGATTTTCGTCACCGGTTACGTGGTGAGCGGAGTGTGCGCCGGGACATTTTTCTACGATGCGCCTTTTGGGCGCGACCACCTTCATTTTTCGCCCCATTTGCCGATCCGGCTGCCTCCGCGCGCCGTCACTCCTGCGTGGAGCCTCGTGTTTCGAAATTGAGAATCGATTGCCGGTGCGACGCCGAAGGCCGGTCTCCGCAAACCGAATTCCCGCGCTTTGAAACTCCACGCGGTTGGCGAGATTTCTGGAATTTTGTTGTAAGCTTGGGCGGAATAAAGGGCGGAGTTTGTGCGCCGCCCGCCGACGCATCGGGAACTGCGCGAAGGAGAAATTCAGTGGCGGACTTATTGCGAACTTCCAATCCGGCTTTGAACGACAAGGCATTCCAGGGCGCCGGCATTGCGACCGGCGAGGCGATGACGCTGAACGGAACCGTGAACAAGACGGGCCTGCTGCTGGTTTGCGTGGTTGCCACCGCGGCTTGGACGTGGAATTTGTACCTGCACTCGCAGGACACCAGCATGGCCCTGGGCCTGGCGATGGCCGGCGGAATCGGCGGATTCATCATGGCGATGGTGACGGTCTTCAAGAAAACCTGGTCGCCGGTCACCGCTCCGTTGTACGCGCTATTGGAAGGATTGGTGCTGGGCGGTATTTCGGCGATGTTTGAAGCGAAATATCACGGCATCGCGATTCAGGCGGTGAGCCTCACATTTGGCGTGCTGCTCGCGCTGTTGCTGGCTTACCGGTCTGGATTGATTCCGGTGACGCAGAATTTCAAGCTGGGAGTTTTCGCTGCGACGGGCGGGATCGCATTGTTTTATCTGGCGACGTTTATTCTGGGATTTTTCGGCATCCACTTCACCAGCGTGTACGGAGCAGGGCCGATCGGAATTGCGTTTAGCGTGTTCGTGGTGATCGTCGCTTCGCTGAATCTGGTGCTTGATTTCGATTTCATCGAAACCGGAGTACGAGTCGGCGCGCCGAAATACATGGAGTGGTACGCGGCGTTCGGATTGATGGTGACGTTGATCTGGCTGTATTTCGAAATTTTGCGGCTGCTAACCAAACTGCGCGACCGGAATTAATGACGAAAGATCGGCCACTCGGAGAAAAATTCCAGCGCGCGCTGGCGTATGCGGCGCGAGTTCACGGGCGTCAATTCCGCAAGGGAACTTCGCGGCCTTACGTTTCGCATCTGCTTGGGGTCACTTCGATCGTGCTGGTTCACGGCGGCGACGAAGATGAAGCGATCGCCGCGCTGTTGCACGACGCGGTGGAAGACCAGGGCGGAAAACGGCGGCTGCGCGACATTCGCGCCAAGTTCGGCAAGCGAGTGGCGAAAATCGTAGAGGGTTGCACGGATTCCGATCAGACGCCGAAACCGCCCTGGCTCGAGCGAAAGAAAGAATATCTTCGGCACCTGCGTGGCGCGGATTCGTCTGTCCGGTTGGTTTCCGCCGCCGACAAACTCTACAATGCGGCGGAGACTTTGGCGGATTTACGGAGCCGCCGCGAGTCGATCTGGAAACGTTTTAAGGGCGGCAAGCAAGGTACGCTGTGGTACTACCGCGAAGTTGCGAAGATCCTGCGAAAAAAAGGTCCGCAGGATTTGTCGGCCGAGCTGGACCGCGTGGTGAAGGAGTTAACGCGTGCGTCAAAGGCGTAGCTGACGCCCCCGCCTCGGAAGCCCCTTTCGTCCCCTCCTGAGCAGGGTTTTCGCTTCAATCCTCGCAATCGAGCAGTACAGGATTTCTGGTAGTAAGCCTCCGAATTGGTAACATTTCTACCCCGCCGAATCCGTTTCGGGACGAGTTCCTGTCGGTTCAATCTGTAACTCATTACAAAAATTAAACTTACGAACGTCGCCCGCTGGCTGGCGAAATGCACTTGTGTCTGCGCGGATTGATGCGTCCCCGCATAATTCGGCGGGAAAACGAGGTGGAAGCGTGAAAGTTCGATTGGCGCAGGGAATCGAGAATATGCGGAACGGCCGACGCGAAAGCGGATTCTCGTTGATCGAGATGATGGTGGTGGTCGCGGTGATGATGGTGATTTTCGGAATGGCGATCATCCAGCTCCGGCCGACTCTGGCGGATGCGGACATGGACGCGGCCATGCGGCAAGTGCTCGATCAGATCCGGCAAGCGCGCGAATACTCCATCGCGAACCGCCGCTACGTGCAAATTCAGTTCAAGACGGTCGCGGTCGGCGCGGGAAGCCAATATCAAGTGGTGACCACCCAGCGGAACGATTTGACCTCGGGCGCCGGAACGACCAAGCCGGTGCTGAGTACGGTACCGATCGAATCGCCCGCGCAATTTTACCTGGTGCCCGGACAGCCGGATACGCCGGACGGTTTTGGAAATGGCGCACCGATTTTGTTTGAGAGCGTCGCGAACGGACCGGTGGGCGGCATGTTGTTTCAGAGCGACGGAGAACTGGTGGACGGAGCCACGTTCCTGCCGATCAACGGAACGGTGTTTCTGGGAAATCCGGGTTCGCCGAGTTCGGCGCGAGCGATCACGGTGCTTGGTTCGACGGGCCGCGCCCGTGGATACAAGGGAACGGGAACGGTTTGGGTGCAGTTCTAGGAGAGCGCTGTGATGCGGGAGCAGACGATGCGGAATGCACAGAAATCAGCGGGGCGGCAAAGCGGTTTCACGCTGCTGGAAACGATGATCGCGATGGTGGTGCTGGCCGTCGGAATTCTGGGCCTGGGCGCCATGCTGGGCGATTCGATCGCTTACATGCAGGGCTCGCAGGACGACTTCATCGCGCAGCAGAAAGCGCAGGAAGCGGTGGAATCGATTTTCACCGCGAAGTACACCAACAACGCGAGCTTCGCGCAGATCGCCAACAACTCGGTGGCGAATCCGCAGGGACTTTTCCTGACCGGTCCGCAACCGCTGCTGCAAGTGGGACCGGACGGTCTGGTGGGCTCGGTAAACGATACCGGAGCGCCGCCGGCTTACATCGTGTATCCGGGGCCGGACATGAAACTGGGAACGGCAGACGACATTCAGGTGCCGCTGGCAAATTACACGCGGACGATCACGATCTCGAATATCGCCAGCGAGCCCTACCTGCGGAACGTGCAGGTGACGATCAACTACACGACGGGACGGTTCACGCGGTCCTACACGCTGAACACGTTTGTGTCGTCCTACTAGTTTTCTGAGGAGCATCGGATGAAGCGGGAAAAAGGATTTTCACTGATCGAGTTGATGGTCGCAATTGCGATCACCGTGACGATTGTGGGCGCGGCCATGTCGGCGCTGTATCAAGCGCAGAAGTCCACGCAGGTCGTAGCGTCGCAAGCCAACACGCAGGATAACCTGCGCGCCGGAATGCATTTCATCGTGCGCGACCTGACGCAAGCGGGCGAAGGAATTCCGCAAGGCGGCATCTCGATTCCGAATAACGGGGTGATCTCGGCAGTCAACCGCCCGGGAACCACGATCACCTTTCCGACCAGCTATGTGGCGCTGCCGCCAATCGTGCCGGGCAGCCAGATTGGACAGCTTGCCACTTCGGTGAATCCGGCGACCAATCTCGTTTTGACGGGTATCGCGACGGACGTGATCAACGTGATGTACGCCGATAACACGCTGGTGGACGGCACGGCCGCAGACAATATGACGAACACGTACCCAGTCTATCAGGCCAATCCTCCGGGACCGGCTTGCAACGGCGTGATCAGCCCGACGGGAGCGTTCGTGACGCTCGATGCGAATTGCTTCACGATGCCGGGCGCGGCGCAGCCGATTTCCGTGGGCAACTTGATCATGTTTCACAACGCCAACGGCACGGCGCTGGAATATGTGACCAGCGTAGCCGGACAGACGATCAACTTCGCGGCGGGCGATCCAGCGGGCCTGAATCAAACCGGCAAATCGAACGGCACGGTGGCGAATCTGCAGAATGCGGGCGGTGGTTTTCCTTCCACGTCCATCACGCGCATCTGGATGGTGAGCTATTACATCGACACGGCGACGAATCCTTCGAAGCCGCAATTGATCCGGCAAGTGAATTATCCGAATTACCCGGCCGGCAACGGTGCGGCGAATCCGCCGTCGGTGGTGGCGGACGTGATTGAAAATCTCGGCTTCAGCTACAACATCACAGCGTCGGTGGATCCGGCCGGTACGTACCCGCTGGGTGCCGGCAACGCGCCGACGCCGATTCTGCCGGACACGCCATCGCAGATCCGCGCGGTGAACGTGTTCCTGGCGGGCCGATCGGAATACACCTACTCGTACGGCTCCACGCCGCAGTACCTGCGCAACAACCTGACCGTGCAGGTGTGCCCACGGAGCTTGTCGTTCACGAACCTGTTCCAAACCACCGCTTCACAGACCGCGCCGTAAAGTTTTGCGTCGGCCGGCACGTAGTGCGATTTGAAAGGTTGGTCCGCCAACGGCGGGCAGCATCAAAGGAGAAACGCTGTGAGAGCTGAACGCGAACGGGGAGTTGCTCTGATCACTGCCATCCTGATTCTGATCCTGGTCTCGGCCATGACGATCGGAATGTGCTGGATGGTGATGTCTGACCAGCGCCTGACGGGAAACAACAAAGACCGCGAGACGGCGTTTTACGGCGCGGAAGCGGGCATGGAAAAATTGACCGCTGACCTGGGCGCGGCTTTCACCACCAACGGTAAATTGACGGCAGCGAACGTGACCGCGATCGTGAACCAAGTACCGTCCGGCGCGTCGGCCATTCCGAACATTCAATTTCTGAACGCGTCAGGCGCGTCCACCTATCAGGTGAACTACACTCCGAACGCGAACGGCGATCCTTCGTCGGTGAACGCGACGATTTTGCCGCCGAGCCCGTACGCCGGCATGCAGGGGCTGATCACTTCATTCAAGTTGAGTGTGGCGGCACAAACGCAGAACAGCGGAGCGGAAGTGAAGCTGCAGCGCTACATGCAGGTCGTTGCGATTCCCGTATTCCAGTTCGGCATTTATTCGGATTCGGACCTGGCGTTTTTCAACGGCCCTGCGTTCGCTTTCGGCGGACGCGTGCACACCAATGGAAATCTGTGGCTCACTCCGGGCGGCCAGCTCAACATGAGCGATAAGGTGACGGTCGTCGGCCAGGTGCTGCGCACGTACCTGGAGAACGGAAACATCTATAGTTCGAACAATTACACCGGCGACGTGTACATCGCCACGTATCCGAACCCGACCACGACTCCTCCGGCAGCTGGTTGGCGAAATCTGGCACAGACCGAAGGAAGCGTCACCGGATTCAGCCAGTACGGAGCGGTGAGCACCACCCCGAACAGCCCGACGTGGGCGAACGCGGTGGCCCAGTACAACGGGCAGCTTGCCAACCAAGTTTCAAACCTTTCTTTGACCGCAGCCGCTTTGGGCGGAATCACGACTCCCATCTCCCTGGTTCGCCGCGCAGTGCCGGGCGAACTTGCCAGCAATCCGGCCGAATTCAATACGCAATATTTTTCGGAAGCCAGCTTGCGAATTTTGCTAGACGATTACGGCCCGAGCGGAACTTGCACGGACTCTGACATGGTGGCCCTCGATACGGTGACGTCCACAGTGCCGACCGATCTGGCGACGCTGGCGTTCACCTCCGGTTCGCCGTACTACAACGCGGCTCCGGCCTGGTTGACCGGCACGCAAAATACGCCTGCAGTACCGCTGCCGTTGCCGACCTCCGGAGCGCTGCCGACCAACGCGTATTCCTCCACGAACGGATATTGGATCAAGCAGTACTATCCCGTGATTCGCGGCTGCATCAAGATTGAGTTGCAATCGAACACCTCGGCGTGGACTGACGTGACGCACGCGATCCTGAATCTGGGATACACCGGGCGCGACATCGCTCCGACCGGCGTGTACGCGGGTGCGAACGGCGCAGGCGGAACTGTCACGTACGTGAATACCGGAGCGACTCTGGTGCCAGCAACGTATCCGGCGACGGAATTTCCGGCACAAGGTCCGACCACCAACGCCAACGTGACTTCGAAGATTCCGTGCACCGACCCAAGCCCGAATGCGATCATTCGCATCGCTCGCGTTCGCGACAATCCGTCGTGGGTGGGCGCAGCTACGGGTTGCGGCACGATGACCTCGACCAACTTCAACGGAACCGATTTCTGGCCGAACGTGCTCTACGACACGCGCGAAGGAATTTACCGGGCGAGCACTACTGCCGCGCCGGTGCGCGCACAAGGCGTGATGTCTTACATCGAGCTGGATGCCGGAAACCTAGCTACCTGGCTGGCGAACAACGCGGCAGGCCTGAACATTAACAACACCACGACGGGTTTCACGGTGTATTTCTCAGACCGTCGGACGGAAATCAAAGACCCGTCGGCGGTTCCCGTCGCACGGTCGGGTTCGTATGGCTACAACGACTTCGTGAATCCAAACAATACCGCGAACGGATGCCCGAACGCGACGATGGATCCGGGAGAAGACCTCGAAGGCGACGGAGTCTTCCGCGTCTACGGTGGCGTGGAAACAGCACCGGCGCCTACATCTCCCACGTCTTACATGTTGACGGGGCTTTGGAACGCGGGCGGATACATGAACACGGTGCTGACGGCGAACGCTTCGTGCGGCGCGAACAATAATCGCCCGGACGTGGGCTACACGAGCACGCAGGACGCGCGTGTGAACGCGCCGGTGTTTTTCCGCCGCGCTTTGAAGATCGTGGATGGAGCCACGCTGAACCTGGGCACTTCGTGCGGAACGGTAGCGTGCGGTTTGACGATCGCGGCGGAAAATCCGGTTTACATTCAGGGAGATTTCAATGCGCCCTCGAACGGAACCTGGACCGGAGCGAGCGTTGCGGTGGCGGTTGCGGGCGACACGGTTACGCTGCTTTCCGACAACTGGAATGACGCAAACTCGTTTGCGTTCCCGTACAACACCGGCGAACGCCAGTCGGTGGAAACGGCCTACCGCACGGCAATCATCAGCGGTAAGGGAATTCCGTTTCCGCTCATGACCGGACAAGCCGCGGACTACGGCACCGACGGCGGTGTGCACAACTTCCTTCGTTACCTGGAAGACTGGACGGGCTACCTGCACTACAAGGGGTCGCTGGTGAGCTTCTACTACAACCGGCAAGCGGTGGGCACGTACAAGGGCGGCGGCGTGTACAGCCCTCCGACTCGTGACTACACGTTTGATTCAAACTTCACGCTGGGACCGCAGTATTTGCCGCCGCAGACACCGACGTTGCGGTCGGTGAATACGACCGGATTCTCGCAGCAGCTTTTGCCTTCGCAGTAAGCGTTCGCAGCACATTCGGTAAGAACGACCGACGGCTCCCGTCCTCCCCGGGAGCCGTTTTGTTTTGTGCGGCCGTTGCGCGCGTTACGGCGAATGGGGAAGCACTCGCACGTTGAAGTTCGTGTTTGCCGCAGGTGCGGTGCAGCCGGGCGTAGCGCCGGAGCAAGGATCGGCGAGCACGTCATCGAATGCCGATGGCAGCGCCAAGCCGACCAGCGGCTCGACGTACAGGTTGTAGCTGCGGCCGGTTGGCAGACGGCTGAGGTTGTAGGTGCCGTCCCATTGCGGCGAGGGCGTGCTTGCTGAGTTTGTCGAGTTTGTGGCGCAACTCCAACCGGAAAGCGCGCCGGCGATCACCGAGCCCGTGCTCGCGTCCACTGCGACGACGCGTGCGCCGACGATTCCCGTGACGAAATTTCCGGACGAGGGTGATGGCGCCATGGCAAGAGCAAATGGATTTGAGGGCACGACCGCGCCGATGATGCTGCCGGTGTTGATCGCGTCGTTGGGATCAGGATACAGCGCGCGAATCGCGGTGCGGTCATCGTCGGAAAGTGGCGCGTCGGGAGCGTCCGGTGAGGGACGTGAACCGAGAAATTGACCGGGTGGCGGCGCGTAGGGAAACATCATCGCGCGAATTATTGCTGAGTGGCCGAGGCCCATCCAATGGCCCAGTTCGTGAGTGAGAAGTGATTCCAGGTCGTAGGCACCCTGTCCGGCGGAGGTTGAAAGCGCGGCGGGCGTCGCGAATGTGACCTGGCTGTCGTTTCGAAACAGTGTGTCCGCATCTAGGATCTGACCCGCGAACTGTGCGGGAGCGGATGAACCCACGACGGCGCCGGGCGCGTTTGCGGTGATGATGCGTGTGAACGCGAGGACGCCGGTAGTGAACGCTGCGCTCGACTGGTTGAAGCAGATCGTGTTCAGGCCGTCGACGTTTGATTCGCCGTCGTTCGTGCAAGCGTTTGCGTTGCTGGCGCGCGCGATCGGCGCAATCGTGCCCGGATATGCGGCAGCATTCATAGTAGTGCCGGTGACGCTTGCCCATGTGCCAAACGACGCAGAGATTGTTTGTTCGATCTCGGTGAGTTGCGCGGGCGTGCCGGGGGGCGCGACGGTGAGGATCACTGGGAATTGCGTCGCCGGCAGGGAAGTGCTCCATCGGCGGTTGAGCGGCGCTGAATTTGATAGCAGAAATCGATTGAGCTGCGGGCAGCCGCCGCCGCGAGGCGCGGTGGTTGTATTGGAGTAGGGCGCGGCAACGGAGTCCAATGCGAATACGATGACGAGCGCGACGATGAGGACCGCGGTGAGGAGGCGTCTCATCGAGTCTCTCCTGCGCGATCCCGGAGTGCGGCGATCACTTGCGCGCGAAATGTTTCGAGTGGCACATCGCGCGCGCCGAGGGAAGTGAAACTGCGCAGCCGCGGATCGAATGCGGCGAATGCTGCGGTGTCTTGCGTGACGATTTCTTGAGAGTCTCGCTGGCTTCGATGAATCCTAAACGTCCCTTGCGCCCAACTGACAATTCCGAAATCGCCCAGTGATGTAGGCTCCAGAAATAAAATCACGCGTTCGCTGGCCTGAAAGTGCGGCACACCAGAAACTGTAGACGTCAGGTCGCCGACCGAACCGCCCAGCAAGCGCACTTGAAATTTGCTATTGGTCGCGCCCTTCCAGGTTTCTTCCACGTCGAAGGTGGCGAACGTCCAGATTTCGCCGGCCTGCCAGCGGGAAGAGCTACCGACGCATCGCGCGCGAACGATCGCTCCAGCGGCTTGTGCCATCTGCACGACCGAAAGGCGCTGAAATGCGGTTGCCGAGGCGGGCTCGATGGCGGCGAGGCAAATCAAAACGATCGCGGAAATTGCGACGGTGATTCTAGTCGAGCGTTTCATTGAACCTCCAGCATTCCCGTTGCGGCGGCAGCGTCTCCATTCAACGTGGTGATGAAGAGCGTGCGCACGCCGGGAAGCGTGGTGCTTGAAATCTGCAGATCGAGTTCGATCATGTTGGGAAACAGGCCGTTGATTCCAGAGGCGGTGACAGGGATGTCCGACCCGGCCGGCGCGCCGCCCGCGCCGGTGAACGTAAAGGTGTCGAGCGGATCGAGATTGTTGCCGTGGACGCAGATGCTGAATGTGATCGAACCGGACGCGGGACGCGTGACCGTGAGAGGTGCGGCACCAATGCCGCAATTATTGCCCCCCGTCAGGTAACCGATTAAATCGACGTTGAGCGGAGCATCGGCAGCGGCGGTGGTCGGTTCGGTGACCGCGATGTTGACGGGTGGTTGCGCAGGCGATGGCGACGAGCTGCTCATGGGAATCACAGCCACGGAAGTGTTGTAAGGAACAACCACGAACGGAACGGGATTCGAAAGCGCAGAGGATGGCAGCGGATTTTGGACTTGAACCGTGAGCGTGCCAGCGCTCGCAACGTCAGCGGGATTGATCGCGGTGGCGCAGGAATTCGCGTTCGGGCAGGTGGTGCCGCGCGCAACGCCGTTGATCAGTAGCGTGGATGCGGAGGAACCGCTGCCCGCGACGAAGTTGACGCCCTGGACCTCGAGCGGAAAACCTTCGACGCTTCCGGACGACACGCTCGAGGGAAGAATTACTTCGATCGTCGGCCCGCTGGTGATGGCGATGGCTGACGTTCCAAATTTCGGTGCGTCTACCTGGCTGGTTGCCGTCGCGTAAATCACGTTTGGCGACGGCGCCGTTTTCGGGGCGGCGAAGACGCCCGCAGCATTGATCGAGCCGCATGTTGCCACGGTGCACGATAGGCCGGCGACTCCGGACGACAACGACCACGTGACTGCGGCATTCGATGTGCCGGAGACACTCGCGAACAGTTGAAGCGTGCTGGATGTGCCGCTCGACGCAGGCACAAACGCGTAGAGCGGTCCGACGGTGACCGACACGTTTTGCGGCGTGGACGACGAGATTTGGATTTGCGCCGATGCCGAGCGCGATGGGTCTGCCTGGCTTGTCGCGGTGACGGTGACGGGATTTTGAGCCGGTGGTGCGGAGGGCGCGAGGTAAGTGACGGGGCCGCCGGTCGCCGCCGATGGAGCTGCGCAAGGGCTTGAGGCCGGGACGCAGATTTGTCCGACCGACGAGTTACCGTTTGCGATTCCGTTCACCGTCCAGCTGACGTCGGTGTTGGCCGAACCCGTCACGGTGGGAGTGATGGCCAACGAGTTTGAAGGAGCGATCGTCGCAGACGTGGGCGACACCGCGGCGGCGACGTCGCTGACGATCGTGATCGTCGCAGCAGCGGGCGCAGCACCGAAAGTCGCGTGAACCGTGACGGAATCGCCCGAAGGTGACACAGCTGGCGCTGTGTACATCGCGCTGTTGGCACTGAAAGTCGCAATTGTGCCGAACGTGGCGTTACCACCGACGACGCCATTTACGTCCCAAACGATTGTCGCGGACGCAGGCACGCAGAGCGACGCGGTGAGCAATTGCGTCGAAGCAAGATCGACGCTTGCGGACGACGGCGAGATGGAATTCGACGCAGAACAAACGATGGTTACCGCCGCGCTTGCCGAAGCCGATGGATCCGCAACACTCGTCGCCGTTATGGTGACGGGATTTTGCGATGGCATCGCGGCGGGCGCGGTGTATACCGCCGATGTGGCAGAGTTCGACGCGATGGTGCCGACCGACGCGTTGCCGCCGGCGATTCCGTTAACGCTCCATGTGAGTTGTGAGGAGTTGCTTCCCGCGCCGGTAACGCTGACGGAAAAAATTTGAGCGCCACCGGTGGGAACATTTGCGGTGGAGGGCGCGAGCGTGATGTTGATCGTGCGCTGAAAACTGATCAGCGCCGACGCGCTCGCTTGCGAATCCACCACGCTCACGGCAGTGACAGTCACTGCGTTAACCGAAGGCAGCGTCGCCGGCGCGGCGTAAAGTCCGGACGCGGAAATTGTGCCGAGCGTGGAATTGCCGCCGCTGACGCCATTCACATTCCAGACGACGTTTGTGTTTGTAGTGCCGGTGACCACCGCTATGAATTGTTCGGTAGCGCCTGCGGACAACGTCGCGACGGTCGGCGAAACGGTGACGATGATCGCGCCGGGTTTTGTCGGCGGAGTTCCGGCGTAGCCGCACGCGCCGAGCGCGAAAGCGAACGACGCAAAAAGAAAAACCGAAGCGAAAGCGCGCCGCGAGCGAGTCATCGTTTCGGCTTGACGCACGCGATGTGCCACGCAGGGTCAAGTTGGTCGAAGCGTTTTAGTAGGAACTTTATGTTGTATTCGGCTGCTATAAGTCTCTGATAATAGGCTGCTTACAGAGGAATGATCCGGAGATCCGCGGTCCGGACATGCGGCTGCGCGTCGAGATCAGCGCGAAAGCTGAACGCATCGCGTTCCAAATCGGTTTGCGTTTGCGCGCGGAATTTTCAATTTGGGAGTCTTCGATCATCTCATCCGTTTGACAGCCGATACCTCGCGCCGAATAATGCGACGGTGAGCAAGCCTGAGATTGTCCGTCGGATCAAAACCTACTCAGCGGCGAACGGGCTGGTGTACCAATATCAATTTCACGAGATCCATCCCGCGAAGTTCGACGGTATAGAGGGAACCGAATACATCTACTACGTGACGGCGGATCGAAAAACGATGTTTGCGGCGCGCGTATTTTTGCGGCGCGACGCGCTGAAAAGGTGGAGCGACGCAACAGAGCGAACGCTGAACGGAACGGAAGAATACGCGGTCGCGAAGATGCGGCTGTTCCGGGGACTCGATGAGATTGATGATTTCGCCCAAACCAAGCCTGTGCTCATCGTGGATGAAACCAACATTGGCGAGCTTCTCGAACGATTAGATTTGTAAACGGCAGATGAGTCGCCGGAGACGTCAGGCCAAGATGGCGCGCAGCGCAGGTTCGAGACTCTCGTAGCGAAATTGAAATCCAGCGTTGAGCAAAAATTCCGGTTGAGCACGCTGACTCGCGAGCAAGAGCGCGTCCGCCATTTCCCCCAAAACAATTCGCAACACGAACGCCGGTGCTGGGAATATGGCTGGGCGATCGAGAACTCCGGCGAGCGTGCGAACGAATTCTTCATTTCGCACGGGCTGCGGAGTGGATACATTGACGGGTCCGTGCCACGTTGCGTCTTCCATGGCGCGGCGAATCACCATCACAGCGTCATCGAGCGCAATCCACGAAATCCACTGTTTGCCGCTGCCGTAGCGGCCGCCCAGCCCCAATTTGATCGGAGTGATCATTCGTGGAAGCGAGCCGCCGTCTTTCGCCAAGATTATTCCGAATCGCATGATTACGGTGCGAATTCCGGCAAGCTCGGCGCGGTGAGCCTCGCCTTCCCAGCTACGTGCGAGCAGACCGAGAAAGTCCTGAGCATTCGGCGTGGACTCAGGAAGGACGGTATCGCCGCGGCTGCCGTAAATGCCGACGGCGGAGGAGTTGACGAAGACCGAGGGCTTGCGCTGCAGGTGAGAGAGAGCATCAACCAAAATGCGCGTGGTATCAATGCGGCTGCTGCGAAGGATCTGTTTCCGTTTTTCGGTCCAACGTCCGTCGCCAATTCCCGCGCCGGAAAGATTCACGACCGCGTCGAATCCTTCGAGAGAGGCGAGATCGACCATGGCGCTTGACGGATCCCAGTGAACGTCGCCCGGATTCGCCGCGGCGCCCGGGCGGATCAGCCGAGCGACGCTGTGTCCATCGGCCTGCAACGATTTTGTGAGCGCCTTGCCGACCAATCCGGTTGCGCCCGAAATCAAAACTTTCACGCATTTCTCCAAAACAGCGAAGCCGGTCCACGAGACACCTTATTCACCGTACGGTTGTCAGGGCGCGACGTCAAGCGAGCGGCGGTCATTTCTGCGAAGCAACTGTATTGGGGCTTCCGCGGCCAGGGCGAAGATGTGGTGTAAACTTTTTGCTTTGCGATTGAGGTGCGAATGATTCGCTGCCAGCGTCCGCTGATTTTTGCTGTGATCACGATGGGAATTGTCCTGATTGCCAGCGCTACGCCCAGCGGGCGCGGCGAACAGGAGACCCTGCGAGGTTTCTCACCGGAACATTCCGCGGCGGAACGTGCGCTTGAGACCAAACTTCGCGCCATCCCCGATCCAGCGCACGCCGAAAGCAATTTGCGACATTTGACGAGTGAGCCTCATCTGGCCGGCACGGATGGAAGCCACCGTGTCGCGATGTGGCTGCGAGATCAATACGCCAGTTACGGATTCGATGCGCAAATTGTGAGCTACAGCGTGTGGATGGCAAAACCGCTCGAAGTAAAACTCGAATTGACGGCACCCGAGCAAAAAACACTGGCGACGGCGGAAGAGCCAGTTCCCGAGGACAAAGACACCTACGACACGCGTGCGGTGATGGCGTTCAACGCGTATTCGCCGTCGGCGGATGTGACTGCGCCGGTTGTGTACGTGAATTATGGGACGCAGGACGACTATCGGCAGCTCGATTCGATGGGCGTGTCGGTGGAAGGGAAAATCGTTCTCACGCGATACGGCAAATGCTACCGCGGGATCAAGACCAAGCTCGCCGAGGAGCACAAAGCCGTCGGAGTGATTATTTATTCCGATCCCGAGGACGATGGCTACCATGCCGGCGACATGTTTCCGCGCGGGCCGTGGCGTCCGATGAGCGGAATCCAACGCGGATCGGTGGAGTACACGGAAATTTATCCGGGCGATCCTCTTACTCCGGGCGTTGCCGCGACGGCCGACGCAAAGCGCCTGGATCCGAAGGACGCAACGGACCTGGCGCACATTCCGACGATGCCGGTCAATCCACAAGATGGCGCCGCGATTCTGGCTGGGCTTGGCGGCAATCATGTGCCGCGAAACTGGCAGGGCGGCCTGCCGTTCACGTATCACGTGGGACCGGGCGCGGCGGTGGCACACATCACTCTGAAGATGGAATACCAGCAGCGACCGGTTTACGACGTAATCGCCAAGCTGCATGGCACGAGCGACGATGAATGGGTGGTACTCGGCAATCACCACGACGCGTGGGTTTTCGGTGCCGTGGATCCCAGCAGCGGCACCGCGACGATGCTCGAAACGGCGCGATCGCTGGGAGAACTAGCCCACGCGGGATGGCAACCTCGGCGGACCATCGTGATGTGCGAATGGGACGGCGAAGAAGAAGGCTTGATCGGATCGACCGAGTGGGTGGAGCAGAATCGCGCCGAGTTGCAAGCCAAGGCGGTGGCTTACATCAACACCGATGTGGGCGTAGCGGGGCCGAATTTTTCGCCCTCGGCTGTGCCGTCGCTGAAAGAATTTGTGCGTGACGCTACGCGAGACGTGGCGAACCCGACCACGGGAGACAGCATTTACGATTCGTGGCGCGATCATGACGTGCGGGCGACGAGCGAGATGAATGGCAACTCGCGGCCGAGCTCTTCTAAGGATCGAATTTCGGGGGAGACGCCGATCAGCGCGTTGGGAGCAGGTTCGGATTTTTGTCCGTTTCTGGATTTTGCCGGAATTCCGTCCGTCGATGTGGGATTCGTGGGCGATTACGGCGTTTACCATTCGCTCTACGATGACTTTTTTTGGATGAAGAAATTCGGCGATCCGGAATTCAAGTATCACGCTGCGCTGGCGCGGTTGCTGGGGACCATGACGCTGCGTCTGGATGAAGCCGACGTGCTGCCGTTTGACTACGGAGCGTATTCCGCGGAAATTTCGCGCGCTGCGCAAGAAATGGAAAAGCGAGCCTCCGAGCAGGGAATCAACGCGAACGAAGTGAAGCCGGTGATGGAAGCGTCGGAAAAATTGTCTGAAGCTTCGGCGAAGCTTTCCCATGCATTGCAATCGCGCGCATCGCAGGCGGGAGAAGCCATGGTGTTGGAGCCGGGCGCCGCAGCGCGGATGAATCGCGAACTCGTTACGGCGGAGCAAGCGCTGCTTGATCCCGAAGGGCTACGAGGGCGCACTTGGTACAAGCACACCATCTACGCGCCCGGAAGCTACGCGGGATACGCCGCGGAAATGTTGCCCGGGCCGAATGAAGCGCTCGATCGAAAGGATGCAGCGACTTTCGGCGCGGAAGCCAAAGCCCTGGCAGCAGCGTTGCAGCGTGCCGCCGCGAAACTCAACGAAGCCACGAAATCGCTGGAAAAGTAGGCACTCGATTCATGATCGTTCCACGGCAGACCGGGTAGAATGTGCCGATGCGCGTGCGCGTACTTTTCTTCGGACAATTGAAAGATATCGTCGGAGTTTCGCAGGATGAAGTGGAACTTTCCGACGGCGCGCGGGTTGAGGATTTGTTCGAACGCTACGGGCGCCGACACCCTCGCTTGGCGGAGTTTCGTCCGGCGATCGCGGCTTCGGTGAATCAAGAATACGCGGATTGGCGTGCGAACTTGTGTGCGGGCGATGAAGTGGCGTTTTTGCCGCCGGTGAGCGGTGGACAACAAGCGGCGAGCGCGAACGGAGCAGGTATTTTTGAGCTGGTGCGGGGACGGATCGAGCCGCAGGAACTCATCGAGCGGCTGAAAGCGCCGAGCGATGGGGCTCTGGTGACGTTCGATGGATTCGTGCGCGACAATTCGAAAGGACAGCGCACGCTGTATCTGGAGTACGAGGCGTACGAACCGATGGCCCTCGCGAAAATCCAAGAGATCGGCGCGCAGATCCACGAGAAATTTCCGGTGCATCGCGTTGCGATCGTTCACCGGCTGGGACGACTGGAAATTCGCGAAACGAGCGTGTGGATCGGCGTGAGTTCGCCGCACCGCGGCCCGGCGTTTGAAGCTTGCCGTTTCGCGATCGACACATTGAAGCGGATCGTTCCGATTTGGAAGAAAGAATACTTCGCGAGCGGCGCGGTGTGGGCCGACGGCGAACCGTTTCCTGAGCCACCCAAAATCCGTGCGGACGAATCAAAGCTCTAGATGAAACAAATTACATCGGCGCTTTTGGCGGTCGTGTTCGCCGGGACGTTCCTTCCGGGAAACATTTCGGAATTGCGGGCACCGCGCGAGGATTCTTCGGTTTCGGAAGATCGTGTCGGTATATTTCCGGCGAGCCCACAACAGAAGCAGAAAGGACCGATCCGCTCACAAACTGATTTGGTGAATGTGCTCGCGAACGTGCTGGACGCGAAGAACGAGCCGGTTGTCGGCCTGGATCAGAGCGCGTTTGAAGTCACCGAAGAGGGCGTCGCGCAGAAAATCGTAAGGTTTGAGCCGCAGACCGACCGTCCGCTCGACCTTGTGCTGATGATCGATCTGAGCGGGTCGGCGGCGATCGAATTGAAAATCGAGAAGGACGCGGCAGAACATTTTTTCGAAGAAGTCGTGCGCAAGGGCGACCGTTTCTCTGTTTTTTCGTTTACAAGCGACGTGACGCAGCTGAGCAATTTCACCGACAATGTGAAAATTCTGGAAGATGCGGTGCGGCGCGCGGATCCCGGCTCGGATATGGGTACATCTTTATATGACGCGCTGGTTCTCGGGTCTCAGACACTTAAGCGAATGAGTTCCGGCCGTCGGCGCGCGATCGTTGTTATTACGGATGCGGGCGAGACAACGTCGATATCGAAGTTTGACGACGCAAGGCGCGCGGCGATTGCATCCGACGCGTTGCTGTACACCGTTGTGGTTCGGCCGATGAAATCGAATGCGGGATGGAATACGGCCGGCGAACACGCGGTGGAAACGATTACGGACAGCACCGGCGGAGCGATGTACTATCCGACCACGATGGACGAGATCCAGAAGATTTTCGATTTGATCAATCGCGAACTTCGGACGCAGTATTTGTTGGGATACTATCCGACGCCTCCGCCTCCGGCGGGAAGCCTGAGGCACATCGTGGTGAAGGTGAATACCGGCGATACCGTGCGATTCCGCAAGCAGTACATGGCGAGCGCGAATCCGTGATTGCGGAATTCGGGGCGCATCGGTCGTGAGCCGCAGAACAAAGGCGAGTGAATGAGCAAGTTTTTCGATGTAGCCACCGAAGCCGCGCGCGAAGCAGGAGCTGTGCTGCTCGCGGAACATTCGCGTCCGCAGAAGATTTCTTACAAAGGCGATGTGGATTTGGTGACCGAGACGGATAAACGCTCGGAGTCGCTCATCGTGGGCCGGCTGCGGCGCGAATTTCCGGATCATCGCATCGTGGCCGAAGAGGGATCGGGCGGCGCCGCGGGAGCGTCGCGCTACGAATGGCACATCGATCCCCTGGACGGCACAACGAATTTCGCGCATGGCTATCCGTGTTTCGCGGTTTCGATTGCGCTACTCGAAGAGGGCAAACCGCTTCTGGGGATCGTCTTCAATCCGGTGAGCGATGAGTTTTTCACGGCGGAGCGGGGTGTGGGTGCGTTTCTGAACGGCGCGCCGATTCGAGTGTCGTCGATTGCGACTATGGAAACCAGTCTGGTGGCCACCGGATTTCCGGCGCACAAACGCGGCGACGTGGGGAATATTCATTATTATTGGCAGTTCACGCTGCGCTCGCACGGAGTGCGCCGCGACGGCTCGGCCGCGCTCGATCTTTGTTCGGTGGCGTGCGGACGATTCGAAGCGTTTTGGGAATTTGGGCTGAAGTCGTGGGATACCGCAGCGGGGATTTTGATTGCGACCGAAGCCGGCGGCAGAGTGACCGATTTGAAGGGCGCGCCCTACACTCCGGGCGGACCTGATATTTTGGTGACGAATGGCCACGTGCACGATGAGATTCAGCGCACGGCAGCGGAAATTGCGCTCATCGTGCCGAAACCCTAGAAGCGCTCAGGTATTGTTCATCCACGACGACCGATCTGAGATGTATGCAAATACTCCGGAGCCGCCGACCAGCCGATGCGCGCCGTTGACATCCTCCGCAAGAAGCGCGACGCAGCGGAACTGACCCGCGAAGAAATTCATTTTCTGGTCGAAGGCATCACCCACGCGCGAATTCCTGACTATCAAGCAGCCGCATTTCTGATGGCCGTGGTGTGGCGCGGGATGACGCGCGCGGAGCTTGCAGCGCTGACCGAAGCGATGCTGAATTCCGGCATTCTGCTCGATTGGGCGGATTTGCCGGCGGCGAAAGTGGACAAGCATTCGACCGGCGGCGTGGGCGACAAAACTTCGCTGGTGATCGCGCCGATTGTGGCGGCGGCTGGATTGTACGTGCCGATGATCAGCGGGCGCGGACTCGGTCACACTGGCGGAACGCTCGACAAGTTGGAATCGATTCCGGGATTTCGCGTGGATCTGAGTCTCGAGCAATTTCGCCGCGTTCTGGAAGCGACGCGCTGTGGCCTGATCGGCCAGACTCCGCAAATCGCGCCGGCCGACAAAAAACTGTACGCGCTGCGCGACGTGACGGCGACGGTGGAAAGTCCCTACCTGATTACCGCTTCGATCATGAGCAAGAAAATGGCGGAAGGAATCGACGCATTGGTGCTGGACGTCAAGACCGGCAATGGCGCGTTCATGAAAGATCAGCGCGACGCCGAACATCTGGCGGGATTGATGGTCGAGACGGGAACGCGCATGGGCAAGAAAATCGTGGCGCTTATAACCGACATGGAGCAGCCGCTCGGGTGCAAAGTCGGCAACGCGATGGAAGTGGCTGAGTGCATCGAGATTTTGAACGATGAAGGTCCGGCGGATTTGCGCGAATTGTGTCTGGAGCTGTCGGCGTGGATGCTGGTGCTCGGTGGACGAACGAAATCAGTGGCTGCCGGGCGTGATCTGGCGGCGGAAATGATTGCTTCCGGACGGGCGCGTGATACATTCCGCGAAGTCATTCGCATGCAGGGCGGAGACGCACGAGTGGTGGACGATCCGGGCAGTTTGCCGCGCGCGAAATTCACTGCGCGAGTTCCGGCGCGGCAAAGCGGCGTGGTTTGCCGGATTCAGTGCGAGCAGATCGGAATTGCGAGTATGGTGCTGGGCGGCGGGCGCGAGCGGCACGAAGATTCGGTGGATCCGGCGGTGGGCCTGGAGATTCACAAGCGCCTCGGCGACGTGGTGGCCGAAGGTGAGAATCTTTGCACGATTCACTACAACCAGGACGCGCGATTGGTTCACGCGATGCGGTTGCTCAACGACAGCTTCGATATCGGTACGGCGGGGCCGGCGGCAACGCCGCTGGTGAGGAAAATAATCGGAGCCGAGGGAATCGCTTGAGCGCCGGTCGGTCAAGTAGCGGGAAAAAGGGAGTGTGGAACGCATGCACCGCCTGATTGGTGTGTTGGGTTTGCTCACAATGATGACGGTGGCGTATCTGATCTCCACCGACCGTCGGGCAATCCGGCTAAAAACCGTCGCTTGGGGATTGGGGCTGCAGATTGTGTTCGCGTTTTTGGTGATGCGATGGACGTTTGGCCAGTGGGTTTTTCAAAAGGCCGGCGCTGGCGTCACGTGGCTGCTGGACTTTTCCTACTTCGGGTCGCAGTTTCTTTTCGGCGATCTGGGCAAGAAAGGTTCGTCGATGGGATTTTTCTTCGCGTTTCAGGTACTGCCGACGATCATTTTCATCGCCGCGATATTTGCGCTGCTCTACTACTTCGGGGTGATGCAAGCGGTAATCAAGGTTGCGGCGATTGTGATGAACCGTTTGATGGCGGCCAGCGGCGCGGAATCGTTGAACGTCGCAGCCAGCATTTTTATGGGTCAGACCGAAGCCCCGCTGACAATTCGCCCGTATTTGCCGGAGGTCACGAAATCGGAATTGATGACGATTATGACCAGCGGGATGGCGCACGTCTCCGGCGGGATGATGGCGGCGTACATCGCGTATGGAATCGAGGCGAAACACCTGCTGGCGGCGGTAATCATGACCGCGCCGGGAACGATTCTGCTTTCGAAAATCATCGTGCCCGAAACGGAAGTTCCGGTGACTTCGGGGCGAGTGGAAATGGCGCCGCTCGAGAAGGATACCAACGCGCTCGGCGCGATTTCTCGCGGAACGATCGACGGACTGAATCTGGCGGTGAACGTGGGCGCGATGCTCATCACCTTCATCGCGTTGATTTATCTGGTTGATGGGCTTTTCAGCGTGACGCACAACGCGCTGTTTGCGCACGGAATCACCTGGTTCCCGTCGAGCGTGGAGCAGATTTTCGGTTATCTGTTTTCACCGGTGGCTTGGGTGATTGGAATTCCGTGGAAAGACTGCCACACGATGGGAAATTTGCTGGGGCTGCGGATGGTGACGAATGAGTTGGTTGCATTTCAGCGGCTGGGGCCGCTAAAGGATTCGATGGACCCGCGTTCGTTCACGATTGCGACGTTTGCACTGTGCGGATTCGCGAACTTCAGCTCGATTGGAATTCAGATCGGCGGAATCGGCGCGCTCGCTCCCAACAAGAAGGCAGATTTGGCGCGGCTGGGAATTCGGGCCATGGCTGCGGGCACAATGGCGAACCTGATGTCCGCGTCGATCGTAGGGATCATGCTTCGATGAGCGCGATGCGAAAAAAGCAGAAAGCCAGCGGCGATTCGGAATTTGCGCGAGCCGAGCGCGCGGCGAAATATATTCTGTCGAAAACCAAACTGCGTCCCAGGGTCGCGGTGGTGCTTGGGTCCGGACTTGGCGCTTTTGCGGACGAGCTGACCGACGCGGTTAGAATCCCGTACCAGAAAATTCCCGGATTTCCGCACTCGACAGCCATCGGACACGCTGGGCGCCTAGTGATTGGCAAGGCAGGCACGACCATTGTCGCTGCGATGCAAGGGCGCGTCCATTTCTACGAAGGATACTCGGCAAAGGACGTAGCGTTTCCGATGCGGGTGCTCGGGCGCATGGGAATTCGAGCGGCGGTTTTGACGAATGCGGCGGGCGGCATCAACAAAGAGTTCGGGCAAGGTGCGCTGGTGGTGATTCGCGACCACATCAATTTGCAGGGCGCGAATCCGCTGATTGGACCGAACGACGAACGATTCGGGCCGCGATTTCCGGACATGTCGAGCGCGTATTGGAAAGCCTATCGCGAGCTGGCGATGATCGAGGCGAAGCGGCTGGGAATGGAAATCCACGAGGGCGTGTACGCGGCGCTGGCAGGGCCGAGCTACGAAACGCCGGCCGAAATTCGATTTCTGCGGACGATTGGCGCGGACCTGGTGGGCATGTCCACTGGGCCCGAAGCGATCGCGGCGGCGCACATGGGAATTCGCGTGCTTGGAATATCGTGCGTGACGAACATGGCCGCGGGCATTCTGGACCAGCCGATCAATCATCAGGAAGTTCTGGAGACGGGCGACCGCGTAAAGACTCAATTCATCGCGCTGTTGCGCGCGGTGCTGCCGATGATTTCAGCGGACGCGAAGCGCGAACGTTAGCCCGGAAAGGACGCGAGCCGATGAGCGAATACGATTCGTTGATTACCGCCGCCAGGCAAGCGCGCGAAAACGCCTACGCTCCGTTTTCGAATTTTCGCGTGGGCGCAGCGGTGCGCGCGAATTCGGGCCGAGTGTTTACAGGATGCAACGTAGAGAATGCGACGCTGGGGCTGACTTGCTGTGCCGAGCGAGTGGCGATCTTCAAAGCCGTCTCCGAAGGCGAGCGCGGATTCGATGCAATCGCAGTGGTGACCGACGTTCCCGGGCTGACTCCGCCGTGCGGCGCGTGCCGCCAAATTATTTGGGAATTTTGTGGCGACGTGCCGGTGGTACTCGCGAATCTAGACGGTAAAGTCGAAACCGAAACCGCCGGAAAATTACTGCCGAGGCCGTTTGATTCGAGTTTTCTGTAGCGCACTCGCGTTTTCATCAGGAGCATTGCGAATGATTCGTATCGTTTCCGGCTTTCCCATTTCACGCGCGGTGGCCCGTCTTTCTAGTTTCGCGTTCGCCGTGATAACGATGGTGTTCGTTGTGCTCAGTCTGGCTCCGGTCGCGAGCGCGAAGGAAAAGGTCGATCTACTGGTCACCAACGGCCTGGTGGTTACGATGGACGCGCAGCGGCGAGTGATTGAGGGCGGCGCGGTCGCCGTTCGCGGTGATTCGATTGTCGCTGTCGGCGCAACGTCCGAACTGACTTCGCAATTCGACGCAACGAAGGTGATCGACGCTCACGGTGCGATTGTGATGCCCGGGCTGATTAACGGACACGCGCACGCGGCGATGAGTCTGTTTCGCGGCGTGGCGGACGATCTGGCGCTCGACGAATGGCTGCACAAATACATTTTCCCGGCGGAAGCGCGCAACGTGACCGAAGACTTCGTCACATGGGGCACGCGACTCAGTCTGTTGGAAATGCTTCGCGGCGGCACGACAACGTATGCGGACATGTACTATTTCGAAGACGCGGTGGCGCGAGCGACCAACGAAGCCGGCATGCGCGGCGTGCTGAGCGAGACGATCATCGATTTTCCGGCGCCGGACAACAAGACGACGGCCGAAGCGTTTGCCTACACGCAGAAATATCTGGACCACTGGAAAGGCGATCCGCTCATCGTGGCTGCCGTCGGTCCACACTCGATGTACACCTGCTCGGAAAAAACGCTCGAAGATGCGGCGGCGCTGGCGCGCAAAAATCATGCGCCCATTCTGATTCACATTGCGGAAGCGCCGTTTGAGTTGCAGCAGAGCCGCGAAAAATACGGGCTGACGCCTGTGGGGTACCTCGAGCGAGCGGGTGTGCTGGGGCCGGACGTCGTGGGGGCGCATTGCATTTGGGTGAATCAAGCCGATATCGCCGTGCTCGCGCACGACGGCGTGGGCTGCGAATTCAATCCATCGAGCAATATGAAAACGGCGGCCGGCGTGATGCCCGCGATTGAAATGCTAGCGGCCGGGGAAGCGGTGGGGCTTGCCACCGACGGCGCCGCCAGCAACAACAACGAAGACATGTTTGAAGAAATGGATCTGGGCGCAAAGCTGCAGAAAGTGTCACGGATGGATTCGCGCGCACTGCCCGCGGAAGAAGTGGTCGCGATGGCAACGATTACCGGAGCGCGGGCGCTGCACATGGACAAAATGATCGGTTCGCTCGAAACGGGAAAGAAAGCGGATTTGATTCTGATCGACACGACGGCACCGCACGCAACGCCGATGTACAACGTGTATTCGGCGCTGGTGTATTCGCTGAAGGCGAGCGACGTCCGTACCGTGGTGATCGGCGGGAATCTGGTGATGGAAGACCGGAAGATGCTGACACTGGACGAAGCGGCGATCCTGGCGAAAGCGCAGAGTTACAAAGAGCAAGTGAAACGATCGCTGGCGACGCAGTCGAATTAGATCGGCGCGAGCGACGCTCTCTCCGAAGTGTCTGCTTATTCAGGTTTTTTCGAGGTTCGCGAGCGCTGTAGTTTGAGCGCGGTTGAACGCAGTGTCTCTGGAATATTTTTATTCCCGCACAAAAACTTCAAATCGATGGGCGTCAGGCGCGGCAGCAGGTGCAGCGAAATATCGAGCGGAGTTTTTGGGTTTTTGCTGAGATTTTTCGCGACGACGTAATTTTTTACCATGTTGCGGTTGTTGGCGATGATGCGCAGCACTTCGGTCGAAACGTTGGCCATCGCCGCGAAACTTTCCACTTCCAAATCGGTAAGGCGCGGAGATTGGAGCACTCCGCGCTGGACGATCTTGTTCGGGTCGCGAATCAGAAGCATGCGCTCTTCGCGGCCGCCCTTCACCGCCAGCTGGATGCGCTGCACCACGTTCATCTGCGACACGCGCTGCAGCAGAGTCATGCGCTTCTTTTTGTCCGGAACGATTTCTTCGGCGGCAACTTCAATGTCTTGCACCGGAAGCAGAACGTTCGTGTCGATTTCTCCGAGTAGTTCCTGCTGCTCGGCAGTTGCGGCCGTGGATGCGGCCAGGGCCGAGCCGAGTTCCGGGTCGGAGCTCAGCCGGTCGAGATTGTCGAGCAGCGATTGAATACCGTTGCTCGAAAGCAGCGGCGCAAGCGGAGTGAGCGCTTCAACCGGGCTGGCGCTGTTTTTCGCCAGCGCGTCGGCGATCCCGGGCATGTCGCCCATCGCGTCCGCGCAGTACTCAAACAATCGCGGGTCGGCGTCCGGGCGTGCCAGTGCGGCGATGAACGCGGACAACGGCAAATCGAGCAGTTGGCCATGAGCGTTCTGGGCGATTTCGTCGTCGGGATCGGACGCGAGAATGGCGAGTAATTCGGCGCGCTCGTTCGGAGCAATCTGAGAATCGGCGGCACAGACGGACGCTTTCTGCTCCGGCGTTGCTGTGCCGGCAAGTATCGCCGGCCGAAGCGGGGAACTAATGTTGCACCGCGACGGAAGATTTTAGGTCGCTCTGGGTGAAGGTGCGATGTCCTGGCAGAGAATCCGCTTGCGGGGCGTCCATGGATTGGCCGTTGAGCACGAAGGAAACCGAATCCGCCTCGGGATATGAGACGTCAATCGAATCGTGCGCGGTGAAATCTTTCACTTCGCCGGACTGAATGCGATCGTCGAAAACTGGCTTATCGTCCGCGACGATTTTTATTTCCGCCGATTTCAGCGCAGTGATTTTCAGATTCAACGCGGATGGTGCGGGGGTTTGCGCAGCCACATTTGCGGCAGGATCGATCGTCGCCGGCGAGCTGGCCACGCTCGCAGAACCCGAAACGGCTGCGTCCGCCGAGCCCTTGTGCAACCGCGCGGCGATTTTCGGACCGAGATAGTGGAAGGCGAGCAGGATCGCCGCAACGATCACCAGCACGACGCCGACAAGGGTGGCAATGCGGCCCCACATCGGTTCTGGCTTGTCGGGTGCGTCGGGCACCACGCCGGGTTCGGGACGGCCTTTGGTCTGTAGGGCGTATTCAGAAACCAGATTATCTTCGTCTAATCCGAGGTAGTGAGCGATGGCGCGGATGAATCCGCGATTGAACACACCGCCGGGCAGCTTTTCCCACTGTTCGTTTTCCAGAGCTTCGAGGAAGCGTGGAGCGATACGCGTGGCGGAGGAGATTTCTTCCAGCGAAACTCCCCTCATTTCACGCTCGCGTTTTAGATGTTCGCCGAAAGGTGTTGAAGGCATCCGCAGAGGCTCGCAAGGCTAAGAAAAATATAGGCGTTGGGCGAGGGCGTGTCAATGCAATCGGACGAAAGTCTGCGGAGGCACCCCGTAGAGCTTTCGGCAAGTGCGCCGCCAAGAGCGTTGCAGTCCGCAGAAACCGTTCCCTATAATGGCGGGAGTGGCCAACGACTCTCCAGAACCGAAAATCGTAGCTCCCTTCGCCACGGTGCGAAAAGCTCCTGACGGGAAACCGTTTGACGGCGTGGAACGCCGTCGATCGACGGTGCCGCAGGTGAGTATTCCCATTTTCCCCGAGATTCAGGAAGCCAACGAAGTCACTGTGTTCCATGAGTTGGGCAAGGCGCTCACTTCGTCGCTGCAGCTGGATCAAGTGCTGCGCACGATCATGGAAAAGATCAACGAAGTACTGCGGCCCGATACGTGGTCGCTGCTGCTGATGGATCAGGAGCGCGAGGAGCTTTATTTCCAGATCGCGACTGGCAAAGGTTCGGAAGCGCTGAAAGATGTTCGCATCAAAGTGGGGCAAGGACTGGCGGGCTGGGTGGCAAAGGCCGGGGAAGTGGTGGTAGTGCCGGACACGAGCAAGGATTCGCGATTCTTCGGAAGCGTGGACGAAAAAACGAAGATGGAAACGCGATCGATTGTCGCGGTTCCGGTCCGGTTTCGCGATCAATGCCTCGGCGTGATCGAATTGATCAACTGCATGGGTCCCGAAGGATTCAGCAAGCGCGATCTGGCGCTGCTGGAAGCGCTCGCGGACTATGCCGCCATCGCGATTGAAAACGCGCGCCACGTGCAACGGATTCACGAGCTGACGATCACCGACGATTGCACGACGCTGTACAACGCGCGGCATCTGAATTTCATGCTCGACACGGAAATCTACCGGTCGCACCGTTACGCGTTTGAATTTTCGCTGATCTTCATCGACCTCGATCACTTCAAACAGGTGAACGACACGTACGGGCATCTGGTTGGTTCGCGCTTGCTGGCGGAAATCGGACAGGCGATTAAAGATAAGTGCCGGCTGATCGATTTGGCGTTCCGCTACGGCGGAGATGAATTTGTGGTTTTGTTACCACAGACATCGAAGGAAAACGCGCTGGGCGTTGCGCGACGTTTGCACAAGTTGATCCGCGAGGCCGTCTGGCTGAAAGATTCCGGCGTCAACGTCCACGTGACGGCGAGCGTCGGTGTGGCCGCGTATCCGACCGATTCACGAACAAAGGCGGAGCTGTTGCATTTGGCCGATGAAGCGATGTACCTGGTGAAGAATACGACCCGGGACAGCGTTGCCGCGAACGGCATGGGCATCGTGGCGCAGGGCCAAACGTAAACTTCTGCCGGGCAAACCGACCGCATCCCATCGAAGTTGTTCCCTGCAGTTCACTCTCCTATACTGGCCCTCGTAGGGTTTCGCAGAGGACAAAACCGCTTTGCAGAATCAGCAAGCAGCCCGTTATGCGCGATGGGCGGCCTGGGCCGCTGCCGCGATCGCTCTTTTGGTCGCCGGAGTATTCGCGAAGCACGCGATTCAGGAAGCGCGCGCGCGGCGCTTCCAGCCGAAACCCATTTCGGCGGCCGTCGAACAACAGTCCAACGAATTTTCTTTTTCAAAGATCGACCAGAACGTCACCGTATTTACCGTCCGCGCCGCGAAAGCCACGGAATACAAAGAGCAAAACCAGATGGTGCTGCAGGATGTTTGGATCACGATCTTCGGCCGCGCCGGAGATCGCAACGACAACATCCACACCAGCGAGTGCAGTTACCGGCCGCAGGAAGGCTCGATTCATTGTCAGGGCGCTGTGCAGATCGATCTGGGCAGCAAGACTCCGGCGGCGGGCGCCGAATCGAAGTCGGTACAAATCACTACCAGCAATTTGTCTTTCAACAAGGCGAGCGGCGAAGCGTCCACGCCGGAACCGGTGGAGTTCCATTTCGCGCAAGGCCAGGGTCACGCGGTTGGCGTCACTTACAGCACGGAGACTGCGGTCGTAGTGCTGCAACACGGCGTCGAGATGGAATTGAATCCGTCCGAAAAATCGGGCGGTCTGCCGATTTCCGCCACAGGCGGCAGCCTGATCATTCACCGGAACGAGCGCCGGGTCGATTTGACTTCGCCTGCCCAGGTGAAACAGGGTGCGCGCATTCTGGATAGCCAGCAAATCACGATCGACCTGGACGAAAACTTCAAAGCGCAGCGCGCGGTGGCGCAGGGGCATCCGACGCTTCATTCCGCCGATGCGAAGGGCGAATTCACTGCCAGCGCGAATCAGTTCGACGCCGCACTTGATCCAGCCGGATGGATACAGCAGATCGTCGGCGACGGCGGCGTCACCGGAACTCAGCGAACCAAAACCGGGACAAATCATTTTGCGGCCGCGAAAGTGGCGTTCCAGATGGAGCCGGAGCACAACGCCCTGAAAACCATGAATGCGACCGGCGGAGTGGCGATTGATTCCGCGGATTCGACGGGCTCGCAAGCGCTGAAAACCGATGCGCTGCTGGTGCACTTTACGGCGGTACCGTCGAGTTCAAAAGCCAACGCAACGATTTCGCCGTCAGAGCAACGCAGAATTGAGAGCGCGGAGACGCTCGCTCCGGCGACGATTCAGATGAAGAGTGGAAACGAAGCGACCACATTGCGCGCGAAGCGATTCGTCACTCGATTCAATGGCAGCGGAAAACTCGATCAGCTTCTGGGACATTCGGACGTGCAGATCACACGCCAGATCGGCAACGCCGCTCCGCAGGTGACGACTTCGGCGGAACTGGCGGCCACCTTCGATGCCGCCGGACAATGGAGCACGCTCGACCAGTCGGGAAACGTAAAATTTCAGCAGAGCGACCGGCAGGCCACCGCCGCAACGGCGCACGTTGTTCGCGCAACGGACATGATTACGCTGGCGGGCTCGCCCGTGTTGTCAGATTCGATGAGCCGAACGACTGCGGGCAATGTGGCGATCAACCAAAAATCCGGTGAGATCCAGGCGACCGGCGGCGTGCTTTCCACGTATCTATCGGGCGCGAAAAACGCAGCGATGAACCTGGGAGACGGTCCGGGTCACGTTTCCTCGGACACGCTGACAGGGTCGAACACCACCGGGCACGCGGTTTACTCCGGCCATGCGCGACTGTGGCAAGGCGACTCGGTACTCGACGCGAAACAAATCGAGCTGTGGCGCGACGAAAAGAAAATGCAGGCCACTGGCGGAGTGGTTGCCGTGTTCCAGCAGGCCTCGGCACCAGGAGTGGCGTCGTTTGGTGCGAAGCCGACCTCGTCGGATCAGGCCAAGCCGCCGACAACCTCCGGGCCAACGCTGTGGCATATCCGCGCCCCGACGCTTACCTACTGGAGCGACGAAGGAAAAGCGCACCTGGAGCCGGGAGTGAGGGCGGAATCGCAGCAAGGTTCGATGGATTCGAAGACGCTCGACGTATTTTTGACGCCGCAAACGCCGTCGGCGACGAAGGCAACCGCGAAAAAATCGACCGATCAATCGGCAGACAGCGGGAACGGTGCCAGTAGCGCCGTGGGCGGTAACCGACAGATGGATAAGGCCTTAGCTCAGGGTGGGGTGGTGGTGCGGCAAGGCGACCGGCGCGCGACGGCCGAGCAGGCTCTTTACGTGGCCGCAGACGGGAAATTTATCCTTTCTGGGGGGCAACCGACCATTATTGATGCCTCTAGCGACACAACTACGGGCCATTCGTTGACCTTCTTTGTATCGAATGATACGATTTTGATTGATTCGCAAGAAGGTTCGCGCACGCTGACCAAGCACCGAGTCGAGAAATGAACCTGCATGTTGAAACTACAGGCGTCCGATCTCACGAAGGCTTATAAGGGTCGTAAGGTCGTTGACAACATAAGCCTGGAGATTCACCAGGGTGAAGTGGTTGGGCTGCTCGGGCCGAACGGCGCAGGAAAGACCACGACGTTCTATATCCTGGTTGGACTCGCCCGTCCGGACTATGGAAGAGTCTCACTGGATGGCGAAGATATCACCGATCTTCCCATGTACCTCCGGGCCCGCAGCGGTATCAGCTACCTCCCTCAAGAACCTTCTGTATTTCGCAAACTGACGGTCGAAGAAAACCTGCTGGCGGTTCTGGAGACTTTGCCGATCACTCCGGAACAGCGTCGCGACCGCGTGGAAGAATTGCTGGCGCAGATGGGACTGGAAGGTTTGCGGCAGAGCAGGGCGTACGTGTTGTCTGGCGGTGAGCGGCGCAGGCTGGAAATTGCGCGCTCGCTGGTTCTCTCGCCCTCTTTCGTGCTGCTGGACGAACCGTTTGCGGGAATCGATCCGCTGACGGTCGTGGATATCCAGAAGATTATTGCGGATCTGAGTACAGCGGGGATCGGAGTACTGGTGACCGACCACAACGTGCGCGATACGCTGGCAGTTACGAATCGCGCCTACATCATCAACGACGGCAAGATTTTGTTCGCGGGAACTCCCGGAGAGCTTTCCGAAAACGCGGAAGTCCGGCGGATCTATCTGGGAGAGGGTTTCAGGCTGAATTAGGCGCATATGAATTGGCTCGCACCCAAACTTAGTCTTCGCGTGGCGCAGAAGCAGATTCTGACGCCGGGACTCGTGCAGATGGTCAGCGTGCTGGCGCTGAACCGTCTGGAGTTGCGCGACATGATCACGCAGGAGATTATGGCGAACCCCGTCCTCGACGAAGTCACCGAAGAGGGCGCGGCGGCGACCGACAGCTACCAGGACGAAGCGTTCCTGAAGAAAGAAACCGAAAAAGTACCGGAAACCGAAGGCTCGAACCCGTTTGACGAATTCGATTTCGGATCGTTTTTCACACAGTACCTGGATGTGGGCGCGGAGCGGCAAGCGAGCAGCGAACGCGAAGACATCGAGCGTCCATCGTTTGACAAATTCCTCTCCTCCGCGCAAAACCTGGCAGATCACCTGGAATGGCAACTGAGCGTCAGCATCTGCACAGAAATAGTGCGCAAGATCGCTGAATCGATTGTCGGCAACCTCGACGAAAACGGCTATCTGACTGCGACCCTTGATGAAATTGCCGCGGCCGGTAATTACTCGATGGACGACGTGGAAGAAGCACTAGCGATGGTGCAGGAATTCGATCCCCCGGGCGTCGGCGCGCGCGACCTGCAAGAATGCCTGATGATCCAGTTGAAGCTGGTGGATCCCCAGAACACGCTCGCGCAGCAAATCATCGCCGAACATTTGAAGCTTCTGCAGAACAATCAATTGAAGGAAGTGGCTCGCGCCTTGAATCGGCCGGTGGAGCTGGTGAAGCGCGCGGTGGACGTGATCAAGCGGCTCGATCCGAAGCCGGGCTCGCGTTACAACCACACTGAACCGCGCCTCGTTGAGCCAGATGTGCAATTCCGCAAGGTCGATGGGGAATGGCAAGCGCTCATGAACGACGACGACCTGCCGCAACTCCGCTTGAATCCGATGTACCGCCGCTTGTTGGCGCGCGACGCCGCGGACCGCGACGTCCGTAACTACGTGAAAGAGCGATTCACCGCCGCGATCCAATTGATGAAAAATATCGAACAGCGCAAACACACCATCCAGCGCGTGTGCCTTTCGATTTTGCGGCGGCAGGGCGATTTTCTGGATTATGGCGCGGACCACTTGAAGCCGATGATGATCAAGGAAGTCGCCGAAGAAGTGGGCGTACATCCTTCGACGGTCAGCCGCGCGGTCGCGAACAAATACGTGCACACGCCGCAGGGCGTACTCGAACTGCGCTACTTCTTCAGCGAATCGGTGAACGGCCCGCAGGGAAGCGAAATGTCTCTGCTTTCGCTGAAGCGCCGCGTCAAGAAAATGATCGAAGACGAAGACACCGCGCATCCCCTGACCGACGAACAAATCACCAAGCGCCTGAGCGAAGAGGGAATTCAGGTGACGCGCCGAACCGTGGCGAAGTATCGCGAAGACCTCCGCATTCCCAGCACGCACCGACGCCGAGTGAAGGCTTAGTAAGCCGACCGTGGCCCGCCGCTCCAGACCCGCCAAACGAGACGCACGACAGTTGGTACTTCTCACTGGACTTTCCGGTTCCGGAAAGGGCTCGGTACTGAACACGTTTGAAGATTTGGGCTACTACTGCGTGGACAATCTACCCGTCGCGCTGATTCCGACATTCAGCGAATTGTACGGCGAAGGCTCCGGCGAAATCGAACGTGCCGCGTTGCTGGTGGACGCGCGCGAGGGCGCGCAGATCGAAAAGCTGCCAGGTATTTACCGCAAACTCTCCGCGGATCATCCGGCCACGCTTGTTTTCATCGAAGCCAGCGACGATGCGCTGATGCGCCGGTTCAGCGAGACTCGACGGCCGCACCCGTTGGGCCACCACCAGTCGATTGCCGAGGGCCTGCGCGAAGAGCGCCGGCGGATGGCGCCGATCCGCAGAATCGCGGACGTAATTATCGATACCACGAAATTCAACGTCCACGAATTGCGCCAGTTTGTGATCGACCGGTTTCAAAATGTGGACAAGCGCCCGCTGCTTGTTTCAGTGGTTAGCTTCGGTTTCCGGTACGGAATTCCGGCGGATGCCGATCTGGTTTTTGACGTCCGGTTCCTGCCGAATCCGCATTTCATTCCGAAGCTGCGGCCGTTCAGCGGAAAAGATCCGCGGGTGGCGCGCTACGTCCGTTCGTTTCCGCAGACGAAAGAATTTATGCGGCGGATTGAAAGTTTGCTGCTCTATCTGATTCCGCTCTACATTCGCGAAGGCAAAAGCTACCTGACCGTAGCGATCGGATGTACCGGAGGGCGGCACCGTTCGGTGGCGCTCGCGGAATCGCTCCGGCGCACGCTCAAGAAAAAGCGTTACGCTGCGAAAGTCGTGCATCGCGATATCGACAAGACAACATCCTAGATTTCGAATAGCTGCGGAAGTCCGGAGACGTGCGCTTTGGCGAGCGTTGCAAGCACTGAAATCCGAAACACAAAGAACGTCGCGGCGATGACGCAGTCGCAGGAATTTAATCGCCTGCTGCGTTTCCTTGCGCCGTACATCGGTCTGCTCGCATTCGGCGTGCTGTTGATGGCCGTGATGGCAGCGGCGGACGGCCTGATCGCGTTTGCGCTGCGGCCGGCGCTCGACGTGGTGCTGAATCCGCAGTCAACGCTTCAGCAACTGACACTGTTTCAGATTTCCGGCCATGCTCCGTTTACGCTAAATCATTTGGTGCCTTCACGCGTGAAACATGTGTGGTCGGTGTTTGCCCTCGCTCTGCTTTTCATTTTCATCGTTAAGGCTGTGGCGGAATATTTCGGCGGCACGCTGATTCAGTACGTGGGGCTTTCGGGAATCACCGACCTGCGGAATAAGGTGTACAGCACCGTGCTGCAACAGCCGGTCGGGTTTTTTCATGCCAATCCGGTCGGGCGGGTGATGTCTGCGCTGATCAACGATGTGGAACAGCTTCGCAGCGCTTTCTCCGATTACCTGGCGGATTTTTTCCGGCAAATTTTCAGCTTGATTGCTTTTGTCACGGTGCTGCTGGCGATTGACTGGCGGATGGCGGTGGGATCGGTGGTTCTGGTGCCGCTGGTGGTGCTGCCGGTGGGCCGGCTGGCGCGGCGGATTCGCCGCTCCACCGAAGACAGCCGTGCTCGATTGGCGGACCTGAGCCAAATCCTGCAGGAAACGATCAGCGGCAATCGCGTCGTGAAAGCGTTTGGTATGGAGAATTTCGAAATTCGGAAATTCCGCGAAGCGTCGCGAAGTCTTCGCCGCGAAAACATGCGCTGGATCCGTTCACTCGCCGCGACCAGTCCGTTGATGGACATTCTGGGCGCGGTAGTGATCTCGATGATCATTTTCTTTGCGCGCGGCGAAATCAAAGCGGGGCGGATGTCGATCGGCTTGTTCGGCGCGTTTACCTACGCGCTTTTCAAGGCTTACGAGCCGGTGAAGCGCATCGGGTCGATCTACCAGTTGTTCGTTCAATCGCTCGGGATTTCCGCGCCGGTGTTTTCGTTTTTGGATTTGGCGGAAGAGCAGATGGATTCGCCGCAGGGGAAGATTTTGCCGCGCATTTCGTCGAGCGTGGAATTTGAAAGCGCCAGCTTTGTGTACGACGACGCGGAGGCACCGACGCTGAAGAACATCGATTTGAACGTCCGCGCGGGTGCCGTCGTGGCAATCGTCGGCTCGAGCGGCGCGGGCAAAACGACGCTGGTGAATCTGTTGCCGCGATTTTACTCGCCGACAACGGGGACGGTGCGGATCGATGGCACCGACTTGCGCGACGTGACGCTGCGTTCGCTGCGCGAGCAGATGGCCATCGTGACGCAGGAAACGATCCTGTTCAACGACACGATCTGGAACAACCTGTGCTATGGCCGTCCGAATATGCCCGAAGAAAAAGTCTTTGCTGCCGCGAAAGCCGCGCTCGCACACGATTTCATCTCGCAGATGCCGAAAGGATACCAAACCGAAATCGGAGATCGCGGCCAGCGGCTCTCCGGCGGACAACGCCAGCGGCTGGCCATCGCACGTGCGCTACTGAAAGACGCGCCGATTCTGATTCTCGACGAAGCGACTTCGGAGCTCGATTCCGAATCCGAAATGATGGTGCAGAGCGCGCTGAACAATCTGATGGCCGGACGCACCGTGTTTGTAATCGCCCACCGCCTTTCCACAATTCGCCGCGCCGACTTGATTGCCGTGCTGGAAGGAGGCACAATTCGCGAGCGCGGAACGCACGATGAACTGCTCGAGCGCCGGGGATTGTACGCCCGGCTTTACGATATGCAGTTTCGCGATGCGGATCCGGTCTCTCGGCCCGCGACGACTGACTAGGTTGCACCTCGGCTTGCGCACGGATTTCTGCAAATGACAGCTTCAACACCAAAACCCGTGAGCACCGCAGCGACCGTCACCGACGGGCATAAGACCGCGGCGCAGTCGATTCGTTCGATGACGGGCTACGCGCAGGCGCGGGTAGAACAAAACGGTTGGAGCATTCGCGTCACGCTGCGCAGCGTGAACCACCGGTTTCTCGATTTGCAATTCCGCATTCCCGAGGGCTTCGAGCCGCTCGAGCCGAAAATTCGCCAGACGCTGCGCGAGCGCGTCAGGCGAGGTCACATTGATGTGACGGTCCACTACGACCTCGCGGGACCGGCGGCGGTCGGCGTGAACGAAGAAGTGGCCGCAGCGTACCTGCAAGCGGCCAGCTCGTTGCGCAAGAAATTTGGCATCCAGACCGAGCCCGACCTCGCGGCGATTCTTCGCTTGCCTGGTGTGATTGGTGCGGCGACGCGCGCGCAGGAAGATCAGTTTGCGGAACTCGAAGGCGCGGTGATGAGTTGCTTGGGCGAGGCGCTGGAAAAACTGGCGCGGATGCGGGATGTGGAAGGGAATCACCTGCGCCAGGAAATGTCGGCGCGTCTGCAGAATGTTGACGCGCTGGCTGGGCGCGTCGCCGTACTGGCCGAACGAGCGCGGCCGGCATTTGCGCAGAGGCTTCAGAAGCGGTTGCAGGAGTTGCTGGGCGAAGCGCAGATCGATCCCGTCCGGCTTGCGCACGAAGCGGCGATCGCTTCCGAGCGCAGCGATGTGTCTGAGGAATTGGCGCGACTGGCCAGCCATGTGCAACAATTCGGGGCCCTGCTTTCGGGCGCTCCGGACGCAGGAAAGAAACTCGACTTCCTGTCGCAGGAAATGCAGCGCGAAGCGAACACGCTGCTATCGAAATCTCCGGGCACCGAAGCAGAGGGAATCGAGATCACGCAAATCGGACTGGAAATAAAATCCGAGATCGAAAAATTGCGCGAACAGGTGCAGAACATCGAATGAAGCAAGCCGAGCCACTGGTGTTGATCGTGTCGGGGCCTTCGGGGTCGGGCAAATCGACGCTGGTGAAGAAGCTGTTGGAGCTTCCCGGCATGCAGTGGTCTGTGTCGTACACAACACGGGCCCCGCGTGCTACGGAAACCAATGGGGAGTGGTACAATTTCATTTCCGAGCCGGAATTCGAGCAGATGGTGGCGCGGGGCGAGTTTTTGGAATACGCCCAGGTGTTCGGCAAGAACTGGTATGGAACGCCGAAGCGGTGGCTCGAAGAAGCGCGGCAAAAAGGTTTCGACCTGGTTTTAGAAATTGACGTGCAAGGCGCGCTGCAGGTGCGGCGCAAATTGCCGGGTTCGGTGGCGATTTTTGTGCTGCCGCCTTCGCGGCAGGATCTGGAAAAAAGAATCCGGGCGCGTGGCCAGGATTCGGAAGACGAAATTCACCGGCGGCTCGATCGCGCGCGGGAAGAAATGTTGAGCTACAGTAGTTACGATTTTGCGGTGATTAACGACGATCTGGAACGGGCCGGGCAGCAGATTCAAGCGGTGGCGCTCGGATCTCGTTGCCGGATCGCCAGAAACGAAGAACGAATTCGCGAAATCCTGAAGTCCTTTGGAGGCTGATCTTCCATGGCCGTTCTTAAAGACGCACCCGAAAGCCAGTTTGCATACGTAGTGGTGGTAGCGCGCCGCGCGCGCCAGTTGCTGATCGGCGGACGACCGATGGTCGATAACCCGAAATCCCGCAAGACCACGCGGATCGCGGAAGAAGAACTGAACCGCGGACTGCTGGAATACGAAGCGCCGCACCTGAACGCGGACGCGCTCGAGATCGACAAGGAAGAAAAGAAGCGGAAGTAGGCATCCGCGGGTCACTGTATGCGAATCGCGCTGGGCGTTACCGGAGGCGTTGCGGCTTACAAGGCCGCGGAGCTGGTTCGCCGGCTTCAGCAGGAAAAACTGGACGTGCAGGTAGTGATGACGCGCGGCGCCCAGGAATTCATCACCCCTCTCACCTTTGCGGCACTCACCGGACAAAAAGTAATCACCGATTTGTTTTCCGCGGCGGGCGGTGCGCCTGCGAACGTGGAAAGCGCCATCGAACATATCGCCGTCGCGCAGCGAATTGATTTGCTGCTCGTGGCGCCCGCTACGGCCGATATTCTGGGAAAATTTGCGCACGGAATCGCCGACGATTTTCTTACCACGCTATACCTGGCGACGAAGGCTCCCGTGCTGGTCGCTCCGGCGATGAACGTAAATATGTGGGACCATCCCGCGACACAGGAAAATCTTTCGGTGCTGCGCGCGCGCGGCGTACACGTAGTCGATCCGGACGACGGATACCTTGCCTGCGGCATGACAGGCGCCGGCCGTCTGGCGGCGACCGAATCGATCGCGAAAAAAGTTTGTGACCTGTTGGGGCTGCGGCACGATCTGGACGGTCAGACCGTGCTTGTTACGGCCGGACCTACGTGCGAGGACATCGACCCGGTGAGATTTCTGACCAATCGTTCGTCGGGAAAAATGGGATACGCGCTGGCCGAGGCGGCGCAGCGACGCGGCGCTCGCGTGATTCTGGTGAGCGGTCCGTGCGACCTGAAAGTGCCGGACGGCGTGGATTGGGTACCGGTTCGCAGCACCACGCAGATGCACGATGCGGCGCGAGATCGCGCGCGAGAAGCGAACGTGGTGATTATGGCGGCGGCGGTTTCGGATTACCGCCCGGCAGCGCCGCAGAAAAACAAGATCAAGCGCGAAGGCGCCTACACGCTGGAACTGGAACCGACCGAAGACATTCTCGCGGAGCTGGGCCGCGAGCATGCGGCGCGCACTCTGGTAGGTTTTGCGGCGGAGACGGACAGAGTGGCCGAGCACGCGCGCGGAAAACTGGCTCGCAAGTCTGCGGATATGATCGTCGCGAACGATGTGACGCAGGAAGGCGCGGGCTTTGACACCGATACCAATATCGTGACGCTCTATCGCCGCGATGGGCGTGAATTCGCACTGCCGAAGTTGAGCAAGTTCGACGTAGCAAACCGAATCTTCGACCACGTGCTGGAAATTCAGAAACAATCCAAGTAGATTCTCTGGCGGAGGAAGTGCATGGATCCGTCGAAGCGTGCCCGTGTGGAATCGCAAGTCGCGGAGTGGTTGCGCTACGGCGACGATTTGGGGCTTGGCCCGTTCTATCGCGATCGTGCGGCAGCGGAAGGAGCTGTTCAGGTGGCTTCCGCGCCAAACGCGTTGCCGATGCAGGTTGAAAATCCTGCCGCAAAGGAATCCGTCGAAATGGCTCCAGCGAAAAAAATCGCAATGACCGCTGCGCCCGCGCTTCCGATACTCGGCGGCTCAAATCTTTTTGAAGGCATCGACCGCGTCGAAGGCGATACGCTTGTCGCGATACGCGAATTCATCGGCGATTGCCAGCGGTGCAAGCTCAGCAAGACGCGCAACAAAATTGTTTTCGGCGTGGGGAATCCAAAGGCTGAGCTGGTTTTCGTGGGCGAGGGGCCAGGACGTGACGAAGACATGCAGGGCGAGCCGTTCGTGGGGCGCGCCGGCAAATTATTGACCCAGATGATTGAGGCGATGTCGTTGCGGCGCGAAGATGTGTACATCGCGAACGTGGTGAAATGCCGTCCTCCTGAGAATCGCCTGCCGGAAAAGGACGAAATCGCCGCTTGCTCGCCATTCTTGATGCGGCAACTGGACGTGATCAAGCCGAAAGTAATTTGCTGCCTGGGAAGTTGTTCGGCGCAGACACTGCTGCAAACCACGCAGGGAATCTCGAAGTTTCGCGGAGAGTGGTTCGATTTCCGAGGCGCGAAGCTGATCGCTACCTATCACCCGGCGTATCTGCTGCGAAATCCCCCCGCCAAAGCGGACGTGTGGAAGGATCTGCAAAAAGTGATGGCCCTTCTAGGACTCAAAGCGCGCAAGAAATAGCCTGCCGCTCGGTTCCTCTCCTGAATCGTTTGCGTGCCGATGGAATCGGCGCTCCCGGGTCTTGTGCGAAGGCCCGGCGAACCGAGTTTTTGCCCGCGCTGTTACACTAGACATCTCCGATGAAACGAAAATATTGCGACGTCGCGCTGGCCGTTCCCTTGCGCTCGACGTTTACCTACGCCGTGCCGGACGCGCTCGGTGGCCAGGAATTGATTGGCCGGCGCGTGCTGGTCCCGTTTCGCAATAAGCCCGTCATCGGCGTCGGCGTTTCTGTGTCGGATGTGGCACCGGAGGTGAAGCGAATCCGCGAAATTGCCGAAGTACTTGACGCAGTTCCGGCGTTGCCGGCGAAGTTGCTCGAACTGGGGCAGTGGATCAGCCGGTACTACGTGGCGCCGATTGGTGAGACGTTTCGTGCGATGCTGCCGCCCGAAACACAGCTTCGGCACGACCGCCAGTACTGGCTTACCGACTCCGGACGCGAATATCTGCAGCAACTTTCCGCGAACGAAGAAAATACCGACGTCGAAAAGGCAGAGTTTGCATTCTTGCGCGCGTTCGAGAAAACCAGCGAAACGCATGCTTTGGCGTCGGCCCGCGTCCGGCGACTGATCGGCGGCGAAATCATTGCGGAGCAACTCGCACGACGCGGGCTCGTGGCGGCGCGCGAAATCCTGAAAAAGCGGAAAACGCGCACACAGAAAATCGTGGCGTGGAATGAAGACGAACTCGGAGCACCCACCACGTCATCGGAAACGCAAGTGCGCGAGATTTTGACCGCGACTCGCGGGCCAATGCCCTTGAAATTGCTGATCGAACAAACCGCGCTGAAGCCCTCTGTGTTCGCAAAGATGGAAAAAACTGGTCGCATCCGCACGTGGGAAGAATCCATCACGGCCGAGGAAGACGCGTGGGACACCGATTTCGTTCCGCCCACTAACGTGCTCAACGATGAGCAGAAATACGCGCTCGCCGAAATCTGGCGCTGGATTGTTGCCGGAAAATTTGAAGCGGCGCTGCTTCACGGCGTGACGGGCAGCGGGAAAACGGAAGTGTACCTGGGCGCTGTGGAAGCCGCGCTGTCGAGAGGCAAAGCAGCGATCGTCCTGGTGCCGGAAATTGCGCTGACGCTCTGGGTCGGGCGCTTGGTGCGTGCGAAATTTGGCGACAAGGTGGCGGTGCTGCACAGCGGTTTGCCGGACGTGGAGCGCGCTCGGGAGTGGTGGCGCGTGCGGCGCGGCGAAGCCGCTGTGGTGGTCGGCACGCGCTCGGCTGTATTTGCGCCGCTCGAAAATCTTGGACTGATTATCGTCGATGAGGAGCAGGAGGGAAGTTACAAGCAGGAAGAAACTCCTCGCTACCACGGGCGCGACACGGCCGTGTACAGGGCACATCTGGAAAACGCGGTGGTACTGCTTGGTTCGGCGACGCCGTCGCTCGAGACCTATCACAATGCGCGCGCCGGCAAATACAAACTGCTCGAATTGAAATCGCGCGTAGCAAACCGGCCGCTGGCCGACGTGCGAGTGGTGGATTTGCGCGAGGAATTCCGGCGCGCGCACAAGGCAGCACCGGTTTCCGAATCGTTGCGCACAGCAATCGCTCTGCGGTTGGAGGAAAAAACCCAGGCGATGGTGCTGATCAACCGGCGAGGATATTCGTGGTCGAACCTGTGCCGAAGCTGTGGCGCGTTTGTGCAGTGCGAAAACTGCAGCATCGCGCTGACGTACCACAAGGACCGGCAACGACTGGAGTGCCACTATTGCGGCTATACGATTCGTCCGCCCAAGCAATGCCCGAAATGCCGCGGCGAATACATGTACTTCGTGGGAGACGGCGCGGAACGCGTGGAGGAATATCTTCGCGAGCAATTTTCGAGCGCGCGAATCGCGAGGCTCGACCGCGACACGGTGCGGACCAAAAGCGAATATCAAAAAGTGCTGGGAGCGTTCGCGGCCGGTGATTCGGACTTGTTGGTCGGCACGCAGATGGTCGCGAAGGGCCACGACTTTCAGCGGGTCACACTTGTTGGAGTCGTCGCTGCGGACCTAGCGCTCGGACGTCCGGATTTTCGAGCCGCTGAAAAAACGTTTCAGATTTTGACGCAGGTGGCAGGTCGCGCCGGTCGCGGTGAACTCGCCGGCGAAGTGCTGGTGGAAACCCATTATCCGGAGCACTACGCGATCCAGCATGCCGCGAAGCAGGAGTACGAGCCGTTCTACGAGAAGGAGGCTCATTTCCGGCGGATGCTGCACTACCCTCCGTTCACGGCGCTGGCGAGCGTGCTCGTGAGAGACAAAAAAATCGAGAACGCAATTCGCTGGTCGCGCGCGCTGGCAGACTATTTTGCGCCGTTTGAAAATCGCGGGGTGAAAGTGCTGGGGCCTGCCGCCGCGCCGCTCGCGCGTTTGCGGCAGGAATATCGATTCCAATTTTTGCTGAAGTCTCCGCAGCGATCGGCGCTGTCGCAGGCGCTGAGCGGCGCACTCGATTTTTGCGCGAAGAAAGAAATTCCCGAAACCGCGATAATTGTGGACGTGGACCCAACGAGTTTGACGTGACCGGGGCGTGGCTGCGATTCTGCGGGTTTGCGGCTACTGAGCACTGACCACGGGCCACGGAGTGAAACACAAAATCAGCATCATGAGCGCGACGATCGCCCATAACTTGCGGGCCGCATTCAGTTGCTGCCAGCGATCGAATACCGGCGGATGCTTGAAGCGGAGCGAAAGCACCAGCATTGCAAATCCCCACACCAGCCAGGTGACGCCGTCCAGCCCGTGCGAGCTGTAGAGCCCCCAAGCAAACAGCGCGAGCGAAACCGTCAGCGAGATTCGCTGATGCTTGTCCGCCGTCAGGCTGTAAACGATGTGACCGCCATCTAGTTGCCATGCGGGCATCAGATTGAGCGCCGTTGCCAGCAATCCGAACCATGCCGCGCGCCCGACAGGCGATAGCAGCAGGGTTGCAGAATCGGCTCCGGGATGGAACAAACGAAGAAAAATCTGCACGACCAGCGGATTTCCAAACACGATGGAATTGTCGGCCTGCATGTCCGGCACAATCTTTGAAACTGCAACAGCATAGGCCATTGCCGGCACGGCGATCACGAATCCAGCGATGGGCCCGGCAACGCCGATATCGAAAAGCGCGCGGCGTGTCGTGATGGGTGCGCGAATCCGGATGAACGCGCCGAGCGTGCCGAACAACGTGGGAAACGGCAGGAAGTAGGGATAGCTGACGTCGATGCCGTAGTACTTGCAGGCGAAAAAATGCCCGAATTCGTGAGCGGTCAGAATCAAAAGCAGTGTGAGTGAGAATGGCGCGCCGAGAAGCAGTAGCCGAGGATGCAGAAGCGGCTGAAGCATCACATGAAACGGATCGGAATTTTCTGAAAACGCGTTCAGGCCTTGATCGTAGGAAGTTGCATACTCCGCACCGACCGCCAGCGTGGATAGCAAGGTGAGTAGAAGCAGCAAAACCGGTAGCCACGGAAACGGACGGCGGGGAAGCGAGGGCGGAAGATCTTCGATAGGTTGAAAATTTACGTCGAGGACTTCAACGGGTGTGGGAACCCGGAAACTTTCGTTTGCGTCACTAGTTCCCATGGAACTTAGATGCGTTGCCGGTGAGTCTCGATTTCAGATGGCTGCCGATCGAGCAGAAACGAGAATTACGATTTCGCTCCGGCACCGGGCGACGGCAAGGCTTGCAATTCTTTTCCAGGCTTGAATCGCACGGCTTTACCGGGAGGGATGCTCACTTGCTGTCCGGTTCGCGGATTGCGGCCGATCCCGGTCTTGCGAGGCTTTACGTTGAACACGCCAAACCGGCGCAGCTCAATGCGGTCGCCGCGGCCGAGGGCGTTCTTCATGGCCTCGAAAACCGTCTCGACGGCCTGTTCGGCTTTCGTGCGGGTGATGTTCGTTTTCTGAACGATTGCGTTTACGATATCGAGCTTAATCACACTGACCTCCCGCTTGACCGGAAACCTATGCTAGACAGGGGTTTGCAGGTTGTCAAGCCGTCCGGCGCGTAATACACTGCTGCGTCCTAATCATCGCCGGCCTGTGCGGCAGCGCGCAGCGGCCGAAACACCGGTCATCGTTTTCAGGTCGGGGTATCGAGCACGGCAAACCATTGGGAGGCATCGATGTCGGTAAAGTCTGACAAGTGGATTCGCAAAATGGCGATCGAGCACAAAATGATCGAGCCGTTCGCCGACCGCCAAGTGCGGGACGGCGTGATCAGCTACGGAGTTTCGTCCTACGGTTACGACATGCGCGTCGCCGACGAGTTCAAAATTTTCACCAACGTAAACTCGTCAATCGTGGACCCGAAACATTTCGATTCGAAGTCGTTCGTGGAATTCAAAGGCGACGTCTGCATCGTGCCGCCGAATTCGTTCGCGCTGGCGCGTTCAGTGGAATATTTCCGGATTCCGCGCGAATGCCTGACGATTTGCGTTGGCAAATCCACGTACGCGCGCTGCGGAATTATCGTGAACGTCACGCCGTTTGAGCCGGAGTGGGAAGGGTTCGTGACCCTGGAAATCAGCAACACCACACCGTTGCCGGCGAAGATTTACGCCAACGAAGGACTCTGCCAGGTGATTTTCCTTGAATCCGATGAGATGTGTGAAATTTCGTACAAGGACAAGAAGGGAAAATACCAATCGCAGCATGGGATCGTTCTGCCGCGATTGTAGAAATTTGGAATCCCGCGGAGGCTAGCCATCGTGCGGCTGCTTCCGCGGGATTTGTTCTATCTGCTTACGATTTCGCGGCGACTACTTTTTCGGCAACACAGACGGCACCGGATTTCCCCACTTGCCGGAAAACACAAAGGATTCGAGCGGTTTCCGTTGTCGCGGGGCGACCTCGCCTTTGCGGATGCCTTCGGGCAGAGACGAAGCTTCGCCCGGGTATCCGATCGCAATTGCAGCCACCACGTCGTACCCTTCGGGAATTCCAAAATTGGCTCGCGCTTTGTCGGGTATCAATCCCGCCATCTGGTGCGCCTGCAGCCCGAGAGCTTCGGCTTGAATCGCGAGAGTTGCGGCGGCCTGGCCTACGTCGTGCCAAGCGTGTTTATTCGGCTCGCCATTGTGATCGAAAGTTTGCTTGGCTACGCTCAGAACCAGCACTGGAGCGGCTTTCGCCCAGCCCTGATTGAACTCCACCAGAGAATCGAGAACCAGGTTGTAGCTCTTCGGATCGTCTTTTGTGCCGACGATGAACGACCACGGCTGACCGTTGTACGACGAAGCGGCCCAGCGTGCGGCCTCAAACAGGCTGCGAAGTTTTTCGGGTTCGACGGGCCGATCTTCGAACGCGCGCGGACTCCATCGGTGACGGATGTGATCGTGAATCGGTGCGCTTGTCTCTGCTGGTCTTTTTGCGACGGTCATGTTTCCTCCTGAAATTACAGATGTTTTTGATATGAGTGCGGATTCGACGGATCCGGTGGAATCGGCGTCGTCTAGGTTGAAAGGAGCGCGAAAAAATTTCGCGCTCCCTGTTGTTCGCTGATTACGCCAGGTCGAAAAGCAAAACTTCAGCCGGCTTTTGCGCCGTAACCTGCACTTCGGTTTCTTTTGAGATTGCCGCTCCGTCGCCTTGCTTCAGGTTGATTCCGTTCAACGTCACATTTCCACGCGCCACCTGAACCCAGGCGTGTCGCTCTGGCTTCAGAGCGTGCTTTGCATCCTGGCCGGCATCGAGCCGCGCGATGTACAGGTCCGCGTCCTGGTGAATCGTCACAGGAGCTTCTGGTCCTGCGACGTGGTGAAATTTGCCGCGCAGGTCTTTGTCCGGAAACGCGAGCTGCTCGTATTCCGGCTTCAAATTTTTGCGGTCCGGCATAATCCAGATTTGCAGTAGGTGCGCTGCGTCCTTCGGAGACGGATTGAATTCGCTGTGCATGATTCCGGAGCCCGCGGTCATGTGCTGTAATTCGCCGGGGCGAATCACTGCGCCGCTGCCCATGCTGTCGCGATGTTCGAGAGAGCCGTCCAGCATCCAGGTGAGAATTTCCATGTCACGATGTGGATGCATGCCGAAACCTTTTCCGGGCGCGACTTTGTCTTCGTTGATCACGCGCAGCGAACGAAACTGAACGTGCTGCGGGTCGTAATACTGGTCGAACGAAAAAGTAAATTTCGTATCGAGCCAGGAAAGCTTATTGGTACCGCGTTCTTCACTGGGTCGGATATGAATCACTGTTTTTCTCCTTCTTCTGTTTGCCTGCGCCGGACTGCGCGGCGTGCCGGCCAACTTTCGCGGCCAGACGGCGCAGCTCGTCCTGTTCGGCAGGCGTCAGTACGGACATCAAAGTTTCCACGACTTTTGCGTGCTCCGGAAATACGCGCTCGATCAACCGGCGGCCTTTCGGCGTCAGGTGGATTTCGATTCGGCGGCGGTCAGACGTTTGCCGTTCGCGGCGAACGAATCCGTCTTTCTCGAGATTGTCGAGCACCAGGGTCGTGTTCCCGCCGCTGCGCAACAGCTTCTTCGCGAGCACGTGCTGGCACATCGGCCCCAGATGGTTCAGGGCTTCCAGGACGGCGAATTGGCCGAGTGTAAGGCCAGAACCAGTGACGTGCGCTGCAGCTCGATCCCCGACTGAGTCCGCGGCGCGAGACAAGTTGATGAAAGCGCTGAGGGCCCGGATTTCCTTCGGTGAACCGTTGTAGTGGGACGGCATAATCGTTTAACTTTGAATGATTCGACTTCAAACGTTTGGACGCTGGAGCGAGGAAAAGGATTCAGGGTGGCCGGGGAGGGCGAGTTTAGGGCTTTTGGGTGGGGCGGAGCAAAATCTCGCTGATAAAGCTTTGGGGAGCCTGGGTGACGATCATGGTGACGGCGTGGGCTATGTCGTCTGATTGCAGCATTTTATCAGTATCTTTTCCGGAGTGAGGCGAAAAGGCGGTGTTTACCGTGCCGGGGCAGATCGCGCTGACGCGAATGCCGAAGCCCCGCAGATCTTCGGCGGCGCATTCCGTGAGGCCCATCAAGCCCCATTTTGAGGCGCAATAGATCGCGCCGTTTTTGAACGCATTTTTACCCGCCAGCGACGCGATGTTGATGATGTGGCCCGTGCGGCGGTCGATCATTCCCGCCGACACGGCTTTCGTCATGAGGAACACAGATTTCAAATTGGTGTCTAATACTGAGTCCCAATTCGACTCGCTGGCATCCTGAATGGGACCGAAGTAGCCGATGCCCGCGTTATTCACCAGGATGTCGATCGGTCCGAGAGTTTCCTCGGTTTTTTGAACTAAGGTCGCGATTTCGGATGGCCGCGTGACGTCTGCCGGAGCTGCCAGCACAGCGTATTTTTTTTGGCGCAGTTTCGCAGCCGCTTCTTGTAAGCGCTTCGAATCGCGCGCGCAAATCGAAACCGTTGCGCCGAGTGCTGCCAGCGATTGCGCGATCGCGAAACCGATTCCGCGGCTTGCTCCGGTGATGAGTGCGACCTTGCCCGAAAGAGGTGTTTCGCGATTCATTCGAAACTCCGTGGAGGCGACCATTCGCCTCTGGTTATCATCTTACATTCAGAGGAGTTCACACACGCCACCGGTACTGAGCAATAGTCGCGCCGAATCAGATTGTAAAATCGTCAGAAATGGGGAAATGCCCTTGCGCGAGCCAAACTCATTCCCTATAATCGCGACTTCGTTTAACCTGGTGAGCCTACAGCGGATGTGGCCCTGAGTGCGAGTTTAGTTCTCCGAAATCAACCTGTTCCAGGAGGCAGTACCCGATGATGCGAAAGTTTTTCGTTGCGAAGGGATTGATTCTCATCGCCCTTGGGATTTTGGCAGTGCCCGCACGACCCGCGGCCGCGCAGGATCAAGCCGCGCCGCCCGCGTACTCGATACCCGAGTACAACGCGTACCAGGCCGCTCGCGCGGAAACTAACGCGCAGAATCGCATCAAGCTGCTCGACGATTTCGTTTCGAAATTTCCGAACTCGACGCTTACGCAATACATCTATCAGCTTTACATCCAGTCGTACTCCGAGCTGAAAAATTATCCGAAAGTGATCGAGTACTGCGACAAGCTGCTGGCGTTTGGCGACAAAGTCGATCCGGGCACGCGTCTTCAAGAGCTCCAAGCGCGCGTGCAGGCTTTCTCGGTTTCGTTTGATCCGAAGGCAGCCGACGCTCACGATCAGCTGACCAAAGAGCGCGACGCAGCGAAGCAGGGCGCGGCGCTTCTAACCGATTATAAAAAGCCCGCGAATTCGACGATGTCCGATGACGATTTCGCGAAGCAGAAGAAACCCGGAATCGCGTTCTTCGACGCCGCCGCCGGTTTTGCTGATTTGCAACTGAAGGATTACCCAGCCGCTGCCGACGCTTTCAAAGCAGCCCTCGCGAACAATCCGGCCGACGCAGTCTCCAGCTACCGCTTGGGCGTCGCATACCTGGAAATGCAACCACCGCAATCGATCGACGGATTCTGGGCGCTGGCGCGGGCGATCAATCTGAAAGTTCCTGACGATGCCCGAATCAAAGACTATTTGAAGAAAGCAATCACCGCGTACGAACAGCCGAACTGCGACAGCATCGTGGACACGCAGTTGGCTGAATTGCTGCAACTCTCCGGCACGTCGGGCGATCGTCCGGCGACCTACTCGATCCCGAGCGCGGCTGATTTGCAGAAGGCAGCGTCGGGCAGCACGATCCTGACGGTCATCACCGATTTGAGCGCGGGTGGCGATAAGGCCAAGCTGACCTGGATCGCGATTTGCGGCGCGGAATTCCCGCAAGTGGGCGGAAAGATTTTTGACGTGACGCCTGCGACCGACTCGGTTGAAATGCACATTTTTACCGGCGCGACGTCCGACGAAATTACCGCGGCGACCGCTCCGAACCTGGACGTGAAATTCGTTGGCCAACCCGAAGTGAGCCGCTTCAAGAAGGATGACGAAATCGTGTTCGACGGAACGCTCGTTGGCTACGATCCTCAGCCGTTTATGTTGCACTTCGACAAGGCCAAGGTTGATCCGAAGATTATCCCGGCAGAAGAGAAGGCGGGCGCACCGCACAAGAAGGCCGGAAAGCCGTCAGGGAAGTAATCTCGACGAACCATATATAACGACAAAAAGGCCGGCTCCGTGAGGAGCCGGCCTTTTTTATTGCTAGTGAATCGATTCCGAAACTGCCTGCCACGAACGCTTCAGCTCTTGCGCCGCCCGATCTGCGCCAGTTTGTACTCTCCTACTTTGCGGCTCAACGTGTTGCGGTGGATTCCCAGAATTTTCGCTGCGCGGGACTGATTACCGTTCAGTCGTTCGAGCACTCGCTTGATGAATTTTTTTTCGAACTCGGTGACTGCTTCTTCAAGCAGAATCCCGCGATCGACCATCATGCCGACCAGCGATTCCAGTTGATCTTTCACGTGTTGGCTCCGGGCCGTTCTCGGGAATGCGAGAAACTGAGCGCGCTAATCCAGTGCCATGCCGGTGACGCGTTGGTACGCTTCCCGGTATTTATCGCGCGTAGCGTGAACCACATCATCGGGCAATGAAGGGCCTGGTGCCTGTTTGTTCCAACCGATCCGCTCCAGATAGTCGCGGACGTATTGCTTATCGAAAGAAGGTTGCGCCTTGCCCGGTTCGTACTGATCGGCGGGCCAGAAGCGCGAGGAGTCCGGCGTGAGAGCTTCGTCGATCCAGATCAACTCGTCGCCGATCGTGCCGAATTCAAACTTCGTATCAGCGATGATAATTCCGCGCGTCGCCGCGTGCTCCACACCGCGCCGGTAGATCTCCAGGCTGGTGTCGCGCAATTTTTCCGCGAGCGAACGCCCTACGAGTTCCACGGTTTGGTCGAACGAGATGTTTTCGTCGTGACCGGTGGTGGCTTTTGTCGACGGCGTAAAAATCGGTTCCGGCAGCTTGTCTGATTCGCGCAGGCCTTTGGGCAGCGGGATTCCGCAGATGGCGCCGGTCTTTTGATAATCCTTCCAGCCGGAACCGGAAATGTAGCCGCGCACCACGCATTCTACGGGAGCCGGGTCGGTCTTGCGGACCAGCATCGTGCGGCCCGCGAGCGAAGCGGCATAGGGAGCCAGCTCGCCGCCAAAGTCGGTGGCCGAGATAATATGGTTCGGCACCACGTCGCGAAGCTTCTCAAACCAAAACAGCGAGAGCTGCGTGAGGACCTTGCCCTTGTCGGGAATCGGCGTGGGAAGAACCACGTCGAACGCTGATAGGCGATCGGTCGCAACGATCAACAGTCGATCGCCGAGCTCGTAAATATCGCGGACTTTGCCGCGGCCCCGAAGTTTCAAGTTGGGGAAATTCGTTTCTGAAATTACCGGACTCATTTTTGGACTGGCCACTGGATCATTTCCTTTCTGCAGGGAGACGGCATTCTAGCGCAGCGATAGGCGATGTCAACCCTTAAGAGGGCTGAGGAGAGGATTAGAACTGTGGATTGTGAATTTTTTAGAAACCCTATGCGGCGTTGCTGGCGGCCTTCGCGGCCGGCAGAGCAGCGGTCTCTTCCCATTTGACCGAGACCAATTTCGACACGCCCGGCTCCTGCATCGTCACGCCGTACAGCACTGAACCCATTTCCATGGTCTTGCGATTGTGCGTGACGACGATGAATTGCGTCTGGTCGCACATATCGGCCAGCATCCGATTGAAGCGCCCGACGTTTGCTTCATCCAACGGCGCATCCACTTCGTCGAGGATGCAGAAAGGGCTCGGCTTGTATTTGAACACCGCAATCAGCAGAGCCAACGCGGTGAGCGCTTTTTCGCCGCCCGAAAGAAGCAAAATATTCTGCAGGCGCTTGCCCGGCGGTTGCGCGGCAATGTCGATGCCCGCTTCGCCCGAGCTGTCCGGTTCGCCCATGCGCATTTCGCCGTGACCGCCGCCGAAAAGCGACTGGAAGGCGATGGCGAAGTGAGCGTTGATGAAATTGAATGCTTCCTCGAATTTTTGGCGCGAAATCTGGTCGAGCTCCGTGATGGTCATTTGCGTGTTCTGAATCGAGGTGACCAGGTCTTCGCGCTCTTTCCGCATAAACGCTTCGCGCTCTTCGCACTCCTTGAACTCTTCGAGCGCCATCATGTTCACTGGGCCCATTGCTTCTACGCGGGCTTTCATCTCGTTGTAGGTGGTCTCGGCGGCCACCAGCTCTTCGCCGACCAGCAACTGCGATTCGAGCGCCATCAATTCTTCGGGGTGCGCGTTCAATTCGGCCACGCACGCCTGGCGCAGATAATCGCGATCGGCATCGTTGCGCGCTTTTTCGATCTGGCGTTGGCTTCGTTCGGCGCGCAGCTCGTCGAGAGACTGCCGCTTGCCGCGAACCTCTTCATCCAGATGAGTGGTTCGGGTGCGAGCGGTTTCCCACTCCAATTCCTGCGCGACTTTCGCTTCTTCCAGGCGCGTCTTGTCCATGCGGAGGCTTTCGGCCTGCATGCCGAGCTGCTCGCACGACGATTCCAGATCGAATTTCTCGGTGTTCATCGCGATCTGTTGCTGATTGAGCGTTGCCATGCGCTCGGCAGCGATCGTCATTTCCTCGTTGAGGTGCAGCTCAGCGCCTTCGGCGGCGGCGAGCCGCTCAGACATGATGGCCAACTCTTCGCGCCGGGCGATGACCTGCTCCTGCAAGAGTTGCGAATCCTGGCGCAAACGTGAAAGCGTTTCGACCGCTTTGATCGTTTCGGTTTCGGCAGCTTCGCGGGAGCGAGTCGCTTCGGCGTGTTCGGTGCGTGCTTTCTCCGCACGCGAGCGGGCATCCGCGGCTTGCGAGCGCAACTGCGCGATTTCTTCGCGGTCGGTGGCGAAGCGAGTCTCGACGCGGCGGAGTTCGGCGCGCGCCTGATCCTGTTGCAACGTCGCTGCGACCAGGGACTTTTCCGCTTCCATCTGGCGCGCGTTTGCCGTGGTCACGGCGATCTCGCCCGCAGCGATGTCAGCATCCAGGCGAGTCATTTCTGCTTGGCGCTCGTTCACTGAAATTTCCAGCCGCGCCGCCTCGGTTTCGTGCTGGCGCATCTCGCGCTTCAGCGCAAGAGGGCCGGCTTCACCGGCGCGTCCGCCGGAAACCATTCGGCCGTGGTAACAGGTGCCGTCCGGAGTTAGGTAATAGCTGTGCGGATTTTCCTTGGCCATTTCTTCGGCGACGTTTGCGGATTCGACGACATACGCAGTCCGCAGCTTTGTCAGGAAGTGCTTGGCAGCAGGTCCGAGAGGGTCGCGGAAATCGACCAAACGATCCAGGCGGCCGAGCACGCCGGCGGCCAACGGCAGGGAACCGTCGGCTTCCGGAGCCGGCAAGTTCAACTTGTTGAGCGAGTCCACGAAGAACGTGGCGCGTCCGCCCATTTCGTCGCGCAACATCGAAATGCCCGCGCGAGCATGGTCAAACGACTCGACCACCACATATTCGAGTTCATCGCGGAGGAATTGCTCGATCGCGCCTTCGTACTGTTCTTGTACCTCAGCGTAGTCGGCCAGCAATCCGACGGCGCGGAACCCGCCTTCAGAATGATTCGCTTCACCGTTGAACAATTTCTGCACTGCGTCGGCCGTGTAAGCGCGTTCGCTGAGGATTTGTTCGATGGAGGAGTGCCTCGCGCGTTCTGCGGAAAGATCTTGGCGCATCTTTTCGAGCTGTTGACTGGATTCGACCTGGTTGCGCCGCAGCTCCACCAGCTGCGCTCTTGCGTCACGGACCGCATCACCGAGGGTGCGCGCCGTGGATTCAGCTTGCGCGAAGGTGGTTTCGGCGACGGTCACTTTCTCGGTCAGCTCGGCGCATTCGGTCTCGATGGCCCGCAGAGCAGTCGAGCGAGCTTCTTCGGCGGCCGTGTGTCGCTGCGCGGCTTCGTCCGCTTGCAGCGATTCGGCATGCTGGCGAGCGGAGTCTTCCACCAGGCGGGCGGCTAGCTTTCGCAGTTCGGTGATTCGAGCTTCGAGCCGTTGCTGCTCCGCCAAGCCGCTGGCGGAGAGTTCCGTACTTTCGCGGAGGCCGGTTTCCAGCAGCGCGGTTTGTTCGCGCAGTGCGGTGACGGCTTCACGATGCGCGGCCATGCGAGCGCTCAGTTCGGCGGTTTGACGCTGGGCCTGTTCGACTTCGACGGCAACACGCATCGCGCGAGCAGCGATTTGAGCAACTTGCTCGCGATTAAATGTCATCCGGTTTTCGGCGCGATCCAGGTCGAGCGCCGTTTGGCTGAGCACGTTCTGGGTTTGGCGCAGTTCGGCATCGAGCTCGTAGGTTCGTGTGCTCAGGCGCTCTTGCTCGAATTCGAGTTCGTGCACGGTGCGGGCGTCGCGTTCTTCGGCGGCGTCCATATCGCGAAGCAGAGTCTCCAGACGCGCTGCTTCGATGTCCAGGTGCTGCGCTTTGCTGGCGAGAACGATGCGGAGCGAGCCGCGCATTTGTTCGCGGAGTTCGGCGTAACGACGGGCTTTGGAGGCTTGCCGCTTCAGTGACGCGAGCTGTTTTTCGACTTCAACCAGAATGTCGTGGATGCGAGAGAGATTTACTTTCGAAGCTTCGAGTTTCGCTTCGGCGAGGCGGCGCTTGGTCTTGTACATCGTGATGCCGGCCGCTTCTTCGATGATGGCGCGGCGATCCATCGGCTTCGAGTTCAAAATCTGTCCGATGCGGCCCTGTTCGATGATGGCGTAGCTGTCCGGGCCCAGGCCAAGTCCGCTGAAAAGCTCCTGCACGTCGCGCAAACGAGCGACGCGTCCGTTGATGACGTATTCGCTTTGCCCCGAGCGGTACAAGCGGCGGCCGACGACGACTTCGCCAGGCTTCATGGCGATCGCGGGTTTTTCGGAGCCGCGCTTCTTTTTGAATTTCGAGGTTTCGGCCGGTTCTTCCACCGTAGCGTCTTGCGAATATTCCTGCTGCGATGCAACGACGATGAATCCGTCTTCGACGGTCGTGACTGGTTCCGCGGGCGCTTCCATCGCGGCTTCAGTACTGGCATCGACAATCGTGGGGCCGGGAACTGCGGCCGGAATTTCTTCTTCGCTGGCGTTCATCACTTTCGTGACGGCTTCGGATAGTTCGGGATCAACCAGCGTAAGGGTGACTTCGGAAAGCCCCATCGGCGGGCGCTTCGCGGTTCCGTTGAAGATGCAATCGGACATGCGCTCCGCGCGCAGCATTTTATGACTCTGCTCGCCCAACACCCAGGAGATCGCATCCACTACGTTGGACTTGCCGCAACCGTTCGGACCGACGATGCACGTGATGCCGGTGCCGCTGAACGTGATCGGCGTCTTCTCACAGAACGATTTGAAGCCCAGCAATTCGACCTTACGAAGTTTTAACACCAGTACCCTCGCACAATGTGTCTCTTCAAGCTAAGTGCCTGAAGAAACTTCAATTTATCGGACTTTCTTTGGAGGAATTTCGAGACAAAAATCTCGGAGGGTATTTGCTCAAGAGCCCTTCCGCCTGGCGCTTTCCGGGACGGCGGTTACGGGAGAGAAAAGTAGCACGGCAGCAGGGCGGTGTAAAGGGCGCTTTTGGATTTTTTACACATTCTGTAGCGGTTCGGCCATGGAGCCGCGCAAGTGGCAGTACGGCATGTGCCAGAAGCGAATGGTCGTGGGTGCCGTGTTCAGGATTCCCAACGAGAGGTTCGGGAAGTACTTGCGTCTTATTGACTTGGACGAACTCGCAGCCTAGAGTGTCGCCTGCGGAGGAATGGTTGTCTAACGAACGTCAGCGCTCAGCCGGCAGTCCGTTACTCGCACTCGCAATTCTAGCGGTGATATTTCTAGTTTCCCTCGTCACGCTGCAACCGCCGCCTCCGAAACCCGCCACAATTTCGCCCACGGAATTCTCGGCCGATCGAGCGCGGGAAGTTTTGCACCGGCTCGTAGGCGACGGCATCCCACATCCCAGCGGCAGCCCGCAAAACGACGTGGTGCGTGGCCGGGTGATCGACGAACTCACTCGGATTGGCTACAAGCCCGATGTTCAAAACGGATTTTCGTGCGACGAATTTGGCGATTGCGGCATGGTGAAGAACGTAGTCGCAAAGCTCGACGGAACACAGCCGGGCGCCTCCGTGCTGGTCGCGGCTCACTACGATTCGGTTGCCGCCGGACCGGGCGCATCGGACGACGGAGTCGGTGCCGCGGCCGTGATTGAAATCGCGCGCGCTCTGAAGTCGCGCCCCGTTCCACAACATCCCGTTGTCATCCTGATCGACGATGGGGAAGAAGCCGGACTGCTCGGTGCGCGCGTTTTCGTGGATGAGCATCCGTGGGCCAAGGACGTACGCGCGGCGGTCAATATCGACAACCGTGGAACTTCCGGGCCGAGCCTGATGTTTGAGACTGGCAACGCGAACCAGTGGGTGATGCGCATTTTTGCTGCGAATATCAAGCATCCGGCCACGAGTTCTATTTTTTATACTGCGTACAAACAACTTGAAAACGATACCGACTTCACGGTTTTCAAAGCAGCGGGCTATCAGGGCGTGAACTTCGCTTTCATCGGCGACGAGCCGCACTATCACACGCCGCTCGACAATTTCGAAAATTCGAATCCCGCCAGCATGCAGGATCACGGAAACAACGGCCTCGCGATGGCATCGGCATTCGCGAACACGGATCTGAGCGCGACGCCGGAATCGGAAGCCGTGTTTTTCGACATTTTCAACCGATGGACGATTTGCTGGCCGGCGAATTGGGATTTGCGGTTTTCGTTTGCGGCGCTATTTGTGTTGCTGCTGGAAATTGCGGCGCTGATCTACCGGAAGCGGTTGACGTTAGCGGAAACACTTTGGGGCGTGGGGTTTTGGATTCTGACTCTCGTCACCATCGCAGTGGCTGCGCTGGTCTTGCGCCGGTTTCTGGCGCTTACGGGCGCGCAGCCGGTCGATTGGATTGCGCATCCGCTGCCGGCGTTGACCGCATTTTTCTCGCTGCCGATCGCGATGATCGTTTTGTACTCGTTGATATTCGCGAAACGCACCGGCGCGTGGGGACTGTGGACGGGCGTCTGGATTTGTTGGGCAAGCGCAGCCCTCGCCGCTTCTCACTATTTTCCCGGAGCCAGCTACCTGCTGCTGGTTCCCACGTGTGCTGCGGTGGTCGCGGCGCTTCCGTTCTGTGCGCGACGAACCGAATCGGAATCGGTCGCGTTTCTCGCTTCGCTATTACCGCTAATCGCCGCCGGAATTTTGGGTTCGTCTCTCACGATCCTGCTTTATCCGTGCCTGGGCACTCCGGGTCTGGTAGTGATTGCGCTCAACGTGGGAGTGTTGCTGAGCCCGCTCGCACCGATTGTCGCTCGATTCAAGACGGTGAAGAGACTATCGAGCTTCACAGTTCTCGGCGCGGCGTTCGCGGTGTTTGGCCTAGCGACGTTCGCGGCGTTTGTGGCGCCAGCGTATTCGGCGAAATCGCGCGAGCACATGAACATCGAATACGTGCAGGACGCAGACTCCGGGAAATCACAATGGGCGGTGTGGCCGGGCTCAGGAAAGCTGCCCGAACCAGTACGAGTCGCGACGAGCTTTAAACATCAGGATCATTCCCTGTTTCCCTGGGACCAGGATGTCCCGTACCTCGCGGACGCTCCTCATCTGGACCTGGCGCCGCCAACGTTTACGATTCTGGAATCATCGGAAGCAGGCGCACGACGCCAGTATCGCGCGCTGGTTCGGTCCGAACGCGGAGCGAGCGACGTGACGGTGTTTTTTCCACCCGACTCGGGAATCGCGGACGTAGCAATGGAAAACGAGCGAATTCAGCAGCCTTCGCCGCGAATCCTGCGGTATTCGAACGGCTGGTATCACTTCGAGTGTTCGACGATGCCCACTCACGGCGTGGAGATGAGTTTTACGTTACCGGCGGGAAAACCGTTGAGCGTCGTAACTGTGGATGAAACCTACAACCTGCCGCTCGAGGGGTCGTTTTTGTCAAAGGCGAGACCGCTCACAACCGTGCAGTTCGGCGAGGGCGATCGCACGCTGGTCATTCGCCGCGTGCAACTGCTTCCGTAACCGTCTGTGCCGCCCCGCGCGAAGCGCTGCTACTTCCGATTCGTAATGACCAATTTGCCGTCGGAATCCTGATCCATCTGGATCGACTTGGCGGGTGTCGCTGCCTTTTTTTCGATCTGCGTTTGGCGGGCGAGATCCGCGAGCGTCATCGGCTTGCGATGCGCAACTGCCTCGCCGGTGATCAGCGCGTCTTTGTAATCCGCGAAGGTCGACGGCACATACTCGCCCGGATTTTTCGTATCGACATTCAAGAATGCAGCAGGAGCCGCCGACGAGCTGGAACCGGAACCCGGATGCGGAGGATTGATCGAGCCCGAGCCGTTCAAGCCGCCACCGTTTCCGATGGAAACCGAGCCGCCGATGTCGCCGCCGTTGCCGATCGTGTTCGCGTTGTTGATCGATGGTTGATATCCGAACTGCGCGTGCGCGGTGCCTGCCGCGATCAGCAGCGCTGCCACGAGAATTACGCTTTTCATGTTTTCTTCTCCGTGCTTCCCAAGCGCCCCGCTCGATTGCGCCTAGAATCCAGATGCGAGCGGTGCTGCCGAAGTACTAAAACGAAAGTACTTTTGCACTCTACGTACTGTGACTCGAGCGCTCGAATCTGCGCTCCGTTCCAACTGGTAGGTGCAATCCGGTTGCCGCTTTGCCATATTCCGCGATTTCCTGGGTTTGCCGACTGCGCGAGGCTCGGATAGAATTACCGTTCTGCAAGTGCCGCGAAAATGAACGAGATACGCCTACACAACACGCTTTCGAACCGCCTGGAGCCTCTCCAGCCCATCCATCCAGGCGAGGTTCGAATCTACACATGCGGGCCAACGGTCTATGATTTTGCCCATATAGGCAACTTTCGCACCTTCACCTTTCAGGACGTCCTGCGCCGCTTCCTGCACTCCCAGGGTCTGCGGATCATGCAGGTGATGAATCTGACCGACGTAGATGACCGGATCATCCAGAACGCCGCTGCGGCGGGCGTGAGCATCCGCGAATACACCGAAAAATACGTCCAGGCGTTCCTGGAAGACATGCGCGCCCTGCACCTCGAAATGCCCGAGGAAATTGTGCGGGCCACCGACCACATCGGCGACATGGTGGCGTTGATCGAGCGGCTGCAGCAGAAGGGCATCACCTACAACAGCGAAGGTTCGATTTATTACCGAATTTCGAAATTCCCGGACTACGGAAAACTATCGAAAATCGATCTGGGCGGCATCAAGGCCGGCGCTCGCGTGGATAACGACCGCTACGAAAAAGATGACGCCCGGGATTTCGCTCTCTGGAAATCGCCCAAGCCCGGCGAACATTTCTGGGACACCGAAATTGGGCCTGGAAGGCCTGGCTGGCATATCGAATGTTCGGCGATGGCCATGAAATATCTTGGCGACACGCTCGACATTCATACCGGCGGCGTGGATCTGGCGTTTCCACATCACGAAAATGAAATCGCCCAAAGCGAAGCCGCGACGGGGCACCCGTTCGTAAAGACATGGCTGCACGCCGAGCACCTGATCATCGACGGCGAGAAGATGTCGAAATCACTGGGCAATTTCTTCACGCTGCGGGATCTGTTTGCAAAAGGGCAGAAGCCGTCCGCGATTCGCTATTTGTTGATGTCCGTACCGTACCGGCGGCAATTGAATTTCACCGGCGACAGCATCAAGCAAGCGGAAAATTCCGTCACACGGCTTCGCAATTTTTACACCCGGCTTAAAACAGAGAAGCTGGCGGCCGGCTCCAATCCAGAAATGGAAAAGCGCGCCGCGAAAGCCGAAGCCGATTTCGACGCCGGGCTGGCCGATGATCTGAACACGGCGTTCGCGCTCGCAGTCGTGTTCGACCTGCTGCGCGACGTGAACACCGCCATGGATAAGGGCGAGTTTCTGCAGCAGGATTCGCCGCGGATCATCGCGGCGATGGAAAAGTTCGACGCGATATTTTCCGTTCTCGTCGATGACGACGAGGAAATCCTTCGGCGGATGGGCTTCGTATCCGGCGAGAGTCGCCTGGCTGGCACAGAAGTGGAAGCGCTGATCGAAGAACGAAACGCGGCGAAAAAGAAGCGCGATTTCAAGCGCGCCGATGAAATCCGCCAGAAACTGACCGATTCTGGTATAATTTTGGAAGATACGAAAGACGGCAGCGTGCGTTGGAAGTACAAATGACCATTTCCTCAAAACACGATCTCTCGCTGCACAGCCAGCCCTCTCACCAGCGGCCGAACCTCTACGGCGTCGATTAAGTCCGCATTCCTCCCTACGTAGTACCGACGTGCATCCGGCGGAAACCGGCGTGCATGGCCCGGTCATAGTCTATTCACACCGGTTCAGGAGGAATCATGCAAGCGATTGAAATGAAGCTACCGAATTTGGTCACGGCGCTGCCAGGGCCGAAAGCAAAGAAGTTGGTCGAGCAGGATCACAAAGTTTTGTCGCCGTCGTACACGCGCGATTACCCGCTGGTCGCGAAGACCGGCTCGGGCGCGATGATTGAAGATGTGGACGGCAACACGTTTCTCGATTTTGCGGCGGGTATTGCCGTGTGTTCCACCGGCCATTGCCATCCCGACGTGGTGCGAGCAATCCAGAAGCAAGCTGCCGAATTGATTCACATGTCCGGCACGGATTTTTACTATCCGAGTCTGGTGGAACTGGCGGAGCGGCTGGCGGCGATCACGCCCGGCAAAGAAGCCAAGCGCGTGTATTTTGGCAACTCCGGCGCGGAAGGCACCGAAGCGGCCATCAAGCTGGCTCGTTACCACACCAAGCGCGACAAGTTGATCGCGTTTTACGGAAGTTTTCACGGCCGCACCATGGGCGCTCTTTCGCTAACAGCCAGCAAATCGGTGCAGCGCAAACATTTTGGCGGATTGCTCGGCGGCGTGTTCCACGCGCACTATCCGAACACCTACCGCGGAACGTTTGGAAATAATCCGGAGCATGCTACGGCCGATGCGCTCGGATATTTTCATGAAGTTTTGTTCAAGCGCATTGTCGATCCCACCGACGTGGCGGGCATCGTAGTGGAGCCGATCCAGGGCGAAGGCGGCTACTTGCCGGCACCGCCGGAATTCCTGCAGGGTTTGCAGGACATTTGCCGCGAACACGGCATCATGTTGATTGCCGACGAAGTGCAGTCGGGGATGGGCCGCACGGGAAAGTGGTGGGCTTGTGAACACGCCGGAATCGAGCCGGACATTATTTCCAGCGCGAAGGGCATTGCTTCGGGAATGCCGCTCAGTGCGGTGATCGCGCGCGCCAGCGTAATGAACTGGAAACCGGGCGCGCATGCGTCCACGTTTGGCGGCAATCCGGTGGCCATCGCCGCGTCGTTGGCGACGATGGATTTGCTCGAGCGCCACTACATCGCCAATGCCGCCGCGATGGGCGAAGTCATCCTGCAGAAAATGGCCGATTGGCGTGAACGTTACAAGATCGTAGGCGACGTTCGCGGCAAGGGCTTGATGATCGGAGTGGAAATCGTCCACGACCAGAAAACCAAGGAACGCGCACCCGAGTACCGCAACCGCATCGTCGATCTGGCGTTCCACAAGGGCTTGCTGATTCTCGGCGCAGGTGAGAATTCGGTCCGCCTGGCCCCGCCGCTGATGATCGATCAGGAGCAGGCGGAGTTTGCGGTCCGCACGCTGGGCGAGTGCATTTCAGAGGTCGAGCGGACGCTATAGACGATCCGCAAGTGACCGGCGCGGCCGCGCAGGTCCGCGTGTATCGCTGCAAATCCAAATAGCACAGGCCTGCCGTCGCAAGCCTGTGCTATTTTCTTGTGCGCAGGATCTGGCTTCGAATTGCCCCAAAATCGAGTCAAGTTGTCGAACCGGCGGAGAGTGATTTGCCAAGAATTCTAGACGTGGGTTGCGGTCCAACAAAATTTCCCGGCTCGATCGGGCTCGACATGAACGCCTCTACGGCAGCCGACGTGATCTGCCATCTTGACAAGGGAAATCTGCCGTTCAAAGACAATACCTTCGACCAGATTCGCGGCGAGCACATCATCGAACACGTGGCCGACATCATCAAAACGATGGAAGAGTTCCATCGCATTACCAAGCCGGGCGGCACGATTTTTCTGGCAACCCCACACTACACAGACTACAGCTCGTTTCGCGATCCCACGCATCGCTGGCATTTGAATACTTCATCGTTTCTGTATTTTTATCCGGGTGGAATGCACGGGCGCGATATGTGGTACACAAAGGTGCGCATGCTGGAAAAGCGAAATTACGTTTCGCTGCTGCGGCTGTGGCGCGCGCTCGGTTTTGAATATCTCGTGAATCACAGCAAGATGTTTCGCCAGTTCTGGGAGCACTATTTGAGTTTCATCATTCGCGGAAAGCTGATGGAGTTCACCTTCGAGGTCATCAAGTAGCCCGATGGCGCTGATTCTCGACATCGGCTGCGGCCGCAAAAAGTTCCCCGGCTCGATCGGCATCGATATGAGCGCCGCGGGCGAAGCCGACGTGCTGTGCGACTGGGAAAAAACTCTGCCGTTTCGCGACAGCAGCTTCGATAAGGTGCGCCTCGTTCACATCATCGAAGAAGTAGACAATATTTTTCGCGTTCTCGGCGAAGTGCATCGCGTGGCAAAGCCCGGAGCGCGCGTCACGATCATCACTCCTCACTATACCGATCACGCCTCGTACTGCAGTCCGGCACACCGCTGGCACCTTTCGAGTTTTTCGCTCTGGTTTTTTAGCGACAAGCCCGCGGAGTACGACTACTACGCGCCCGCGAATTTCAAAGAACGCCGCGTGACCGTGGAAACTCTTCGCTTATGGCGGACGTTTGGCATTGAGTTCATGATCAATCATTTCCGCTGGTTCCGGAAATTCTGGGAATATTATCTGTCGTTCATTTTCCGCGGCAAGACCGTCGAGTGGGATTTGGAAGTGATTAAGTAGCGGATAGCAAGCCACCGAGGCGTCGCATGTTCGCGCGTCTAATGTTCGCAGTCGTCGATTTCCGGGCTCGGCGGGGACTCGCTGAAGCGCCCGCAACTCCCTCGAACCCGCCTTCCGACCTAAACTCTCAGCCTGCGACGGAAGCGCCAGCCATTAATTCCGCGAAACAGCGCGCGCGAGTCACCGGCATCCGCGGTGAAACTTACGCCTACTGGTATCTGCGCGCGAAGGGCTACGTGATGGTGGCGCGGAATTTTATGTCTCCGGGAACCAAGGGCGAGATCGACATGGTCGGTTACGACGGCTCCGTGCTCGCGTTTGTAGAAGTGAAAACGCGCTCGCCATCCGCGCCGGGCCAGCCCACACCGGAAGAAACCGTCACTCCCGACAAACGCAACGTTCTTTTGCGGATGGCCCAGCAGTTCGTTCGCGCGCGTCAAGTCGATTCCGCGAACTGTAGGTTCGACATGGTAGCGATCGAAACGCGCCCCGGCGCGAAGCCGGTTGTCCGCTTGCACAAAGGCGTCTTTGCGCGCCAGACGCCATAACGCACCTACTATTTCGCTCCTCGAACAGTTGCCCACATACCCGCGTTGCCCCGTGTTGACCGCGCTTTCATCGTAGTAGAATTGTCGGGCCGCAGTCTGGGTATCGTCTGGCCGGCATTTGTGTGCTTATGGTGGCCGCCGTGGAGGAATCGTTTGCCGGAGTTGCGCAAAGACCCGATCACCGGTCGTTGGGTGATCATTTCAAGCGACCGCGCCAAGCGGCCGATGGACTTCGTCCGCGAAAGCGTAAAAATCAAGGGCTCCGCAAATTGTCCGTTTTGCCCCGGCAACGAGGGTAAAACTCCGTCGGAAGTTCTCGCCTACGGACGAAGCGGCAGCGGCAAAGATACTCCGGGCTGGTCACTGCGAGTGGTGCCGAATAAATTTCCTGCGCTGGGCATCGAAGGCGATTTGGGACGCGAAGGCGAAGGGCTGTTCGATCGCATGAACGGAGTCGGCGCGCACGAAGTAATCATCGAGACGCCCGAACACGATTGCACTCTGGCGACGCTGCACGAAAAGGGCGTCGAAGAGTTACTGTGGGCTTACCGCGACCGGATGCTCGACCTGAAAAACGACCGTCGCTTCCGCTACATCCTTATTTTCAAGAATCACGGCGAACCCGCCGGTGCGACCCTCGAACACACGCACTCTCAGTTGATCGCCTTGCCGATTGTGCCCAAGCGCGTCCGCGAGGAAGTGGACAGCGCCAAGCTTTACTACGATCAAAAAGAACGCTGTATTTTTTGCGACATGATCCGCCAGGAACTCGAAACCGAATCGCGCATGATTCTCGAGAACGATTACTTCATCGCGCTTGCGCCGTACGCGCCGCGTTTTCCATTCGAGACCTGGATTCTGCCGAGGCAGCACAGCTCCGCGTTTGAAAATATGCCCACGCCGTACTATGGCAATCTGGCGCGCATGCTGCATGATTTCATGGGACGACTCGATTCGGCGCTTTCGTTCCCTTCGTACAACTACGTGATTCACACGTCGCCCATCGGCGAAGAAATCAACGACCACTACCACTGGCACATCGAAATGATGCCCAAACTCACCAAGGTGGCAGGCTTCGAGTGGGGAACCGGTTTTTACATCAATCCGACCCCGCCCGAAGAAGCGGCGCGATTCCTGCGCGAAGCGAAATAGCGGCAGCCGCGCGGGTTCTCACGGCGTCCCGCACGCGCGTCATGCGTTCAGGTACCAGGGCACGTTCACCAGAATAATTTTCTGGTTTCCCTTCAGCAGCAAGATCGCTTTCAGGATTTCCGCGCGTTTGTTCTGCAGGAAAAAATGGTACCAGTGGCTTTCGATCAATTCTGGAATGACCACGGCGATCCGTCGATCGGGATTCGCTTTCTGCACCTCAAGCACGTAATCGACGATGGGCGTCAACACGAGTCGATACGGCGAATTCAAAATCACCAGCTTCGCGACGGGGAAGCCGGCGCGCTTGGCCGGCTCCTCCACGTATTGAATCCAGCGTTCCTGAATATCCGGTTTTTCTCCCTCGAGGCAGACATGGACGCCGCGAATCTCGTTTGAGAGCGTCAATCCCACGCGCAGAGCTTTCTGCGCGACCTTTCCCCAACTTTGCACCGGCAGAATCACCAGCGGCGGACGCGGATCGGAAAGGTCGAGCGGTCCGTTGTGCTCAAGTTCCTTCGCCACTGTATTGAAATAGCGCTTCACCGCCATCATCAATATCAGCAGGGTGGGGATCAGCAGCGCGGTGACCCATGCGCCTTCCACAAATTTTGCGATCAGCACGACCGCGACGGTGATTCCCGTTGCGACCGCCCCCAGTCCGTTCACCAGCATGTAACGGACGTGGCCTGGGCCCTTCACGCGCCGCCAGTGAGCCACCATGCCCGCTTGAGAAAGCGTGAATGCGAGGAACGCGCCCACTGCGTACAGCGGAATCAGTCGATTGGTGACTCCCCGAAACAGGATTAACAGGACCCCGGAAAGAATCGCGAGTACGTAAACGCCCCGCGTGTACACCAGGCGCCGTCCACGAAGCACGAAAGAGTCCGGCAAATACCCGTCGAGCGCGATCGCTCGGCACAGCCGCGGAAAATCGGCGAAGGCCGTGTTTGCCGAGAGCGACAGCACGACCAGCACTGCGCCGCTCGTCAGATAGTAGAACCAGCCCTTGCCGGTCACTGCGGCAACAATCATGGAGAGCACGCTCTGATAGCCGGGCAGTCCCGGATCGGTGGCTGCGATGTTGTACGCGCGCACCAGGAACGCAATTCCGCCGAGCATCAAAATCAATAGCCCGATGATGATCGTCAGCGTGCGCCGCGCGGTCTTGGCGCAGGGATCGCGAAACGCTTTTACGCCGTTGCTCACTGCTTCGACGCCCGTCATGGCTGTGCAACCGCTCGAAAAAGATTGCAGCAGCAGCCAACCGCCCACAGCCGCCATCGAGGGCAGCGCGGGTGGAGGTGGTGCGACTACGGGAACCGGATGCCCGCCGGCAAGCGCGGTTTTGAAAACTCCTGCGCCGATTGCACCGAGAAGCGTCCCGATAAAAATGTACGTCGGCACCATGAAGAAAATGCCGGCCTGCCGCATGCCGCGCATGTTCACAAACGTGATGAGCAGCAGGATCAGCAGGCAAATGCCCAGTGTGTGCCGCAGCAGATTCGGCGCGGCGGAAACCAGTGCGCCCACGCCCGCGGAAATTCCCACCGCGACCGTCAGCACGTAGTCGATCATCAACGCCGACGCCGCTAGCAAGCCCGCGAATTCGCCGAGATTTTCGCTGGCAACCGTGTACGAACCGCCGCCGCCGGGGTAGGCATCAATCGTTTGGCGGTACGAAAAGAAAACGACGACCAGCAGCACCAGAATGCAAGCGGTGATTGGGACGATGTAGGCGATTCCGGCGGCGCCCAAAGCGATCAGCAGGGTGAGCGCTGCTTCCGGCCCGTACGCCGCGGAACTCAGAGCGTCGAGTCCGAAAATCGGGATTCCGGCAGCGATGTTGAGTTGTTCTTCGCCTTCCTCACCGCTGGTCAAAGCCCTGCCGAAAAGCAAATCTCGAATCGTCATGATTTCTGAAATCCAGTAGGAAAGAGTTCGATGATTCTTATTGCGCGCAGCATCGGCGTGGGAAGCAGAGTAATAGTTCGGAAGGGCAAAGGGGAAGTGAAATGTCGGTTACAGAAAGCGCGCTCCGTGGATGCCCGCAGCAACGTGCGCCGAATCTGCCGTGCAACCTATCGGAACGGCACGCTGGTGAACTCCGATTTCGTCTGCTGCGAATCGAAGTTCACCGGGCGCGCTGAAGAGAACGAACGCCGGCGCTAGACCGCTTTGCGAATGGCGTGATAAACGACCAAAAGCACGACCGCACCGACGACGGCCACCAGCAAGCTGTATAGGTTCAACCCAGTCACACCCGCGGCGCCAAACCGGTTGAACAGCCACCCACCGACCACCGCACCGATGATGCCGAGGAGGACGTCCATCAGGAAGCCTTCACCGCTCTTATTCACAATCTTGCTGCCGATAAAACCTGCGATCAAGCCCAACACGATCCAAGCAAGAAAACTCATCTTTGTGTCTCCTTGTGCGTGATTGCACTTAAGTTAGGCCGATGAATTGGCGCGACATTATGCCAAACCGGCAAAGCGTGACATGCCCGAAACTCTGTATGCCGAGTGGGAAATTACCGTACGCCCGAATACACGCTCAGCGGTTCGCGGCTCTGTGCCGCTGGTTGAGGAGTGAATATCACAGATTGTCTGGGAAATGTAATATTGTTCGCCGGCGAACAACTCGCCTTCAAATCTGTGTCATCTTCATTAGGAGAGCGCAAGAGCCCGTTAAATTCGTGGGGCGAGCCAGCGCAGAAAATGGTATTGGTTTGTGGTTGAGCGGCAACGCAAACGGCCAAGGAGATCTTGTGCGGCGAATGCATCTGTTCGAAATTCACGACCAGGAATGGTTTCCTCGGGGCTTGCGCGACGCCGTCACCGATACGCTTCGGATGATGTTTGGGATTGGCCGCGTGTACGAAAACGTTTTGCCTCGTTTCATGCTGGCCCTAAAGAGATCGGGTTCGACGCAGGTCCTGGATTTGTGTTCCGGTGGCGGCGGAGCATGGACGAATCTTCGCGGCACGCTCGACGCGGGCGGCAGCGAATCGCCGAAAATATGCCTGTCGGACAAGTTTCCCAACGCAGCCGCGTTCGAAAAAGCGAAGGCCCGTTCGAAAAGCGTCATTGATTTCGTCGCCGAGCCGGTTGACGCGACGGACATTCCCGCAAAGCTCGACGGATTTCGTTCCTTCTTTACTGCGTTTCACCATTTCTCGCCGAAGCAAGCGCGCGCGATTCTGGCAGACGCAGTCGCGCACAATCGCGGAATCGCGATCTTTGAAGCTCCTGGCCGCAGCATCCTCGCCGTGCTATTCGCTTTCCTGATGCCGATCGTGTCGGTCGGCCTCGCTCCTTTTATCCGGCCGCTCACATGGAGCCGGCTATTCTGGACGTACGTAATCCCGGTGGTTCCTTTCGTTCTCTGCTTCGACGGCATTGTTTCTTGTCTGCGCGTTTACTCTCGGCGGGAGCTTCGCGAGTTCGTGGATGGAATCGGCGCCGATCATTATCACTGGGAAATCGGCGAGGATGCGTCGGGACCGGTGCCCGTGCCGGTCACATATTTGATTGGCTATCCGATCAATCCCAAACACGCGGAACCAGAAGTTTGCGATTCGCCCGCGTGGGCTGCCCCTCGAGAAACTCGCCAACCCGCGGGAGATCTCGGTGTGGCAACTCCGGTTGCGACTACCCTGTGCACGCCGTTGCTGCAAGAAGCGATCGAGCGGGCTTAACCTGCGTTCTTTGAGCCGCGATTTCAAAGCTCTCGCGCCATCTGCCATTCGCTCGATGTAGAATTCCGCAGCGGATGGCTCGTCCTGTTTGCTCCGCGTATCAAGTTCCACTCGGACCAAAATGAAAAACACGTACACGGTTGGAATGGTTCGCTCATTGTGCGTTGGCACTTGCGGCGTCCTGCTCGCTGCATGGGCCGCGACGCCGGAAATGCCGAAGCCGATCGCACTCGATCCGCGAAACCCACACTACTTCGTGTTTCGCGGCAATGCCGTCCCGCTCATCACCAGCGGCGAGCATTACGGCGCGGTCTTCAACGGAGAGTTCGATTATCGGCGCTACTTGCAAACAATCGAGCACGACGGCTTGAACTTCACGCGAATCTTTGGCGGCGAATACCTGGAAGTCCCTGGAAAATCGTTTGGCATTCAGCGCAACGATCTCGCGCCTGCGAGTGAAAAATTCACAGCGCCATGGGCCCGCAGCCAGACACCAGGCTACGCCGGAGGCGGCAATAAATTTGATTTGAACCAGTGGAATCCCGAGTACTTCCGGCGCTTTCATGATTTTCTTGCTGAGGCGGCGAAGCGCGGCATCGTGGTGGAAATAACACTTTTCTCAGCGCATTACGATCAATCGCAGTGGGATTTGAGTGCCTTTAATCCGGCGAACAACATAAACGTTACGACAGCGATTGCCTGGAAAGATTTGCATACCGTCGAGAACGGTAACATCCTGCAATTCCAGGAGCGCTACGCGCGCAAACTGGTCCACGAAGCAAATGAATTCGACAACGTAATTTTCGAGATCCAGAACGAGCCGTGGTCCGACCGTCCGGTATTTTCGGGCGTCATCAATCCCTTTCTTTTTCCGCCGAACCGCGACCGCTTTCCGAATTCAATCGATCTGCCTGACGAACGCGCCATGCAGTGGCAGCAGCGGGTCAGTTCATGGATCACGAACGAAGAAAGCTCGCTCGCGAACCGTCATCTGATTTCTCAGAACTTCTCGAACTTCCGCTTTCCGGTCCGGCAGGTGATTCCCGGTGTCAGCGTCGTGAGCTTCCACTACGCATACCCCGAAGCTGCTTCGTGGAATTACGGTCTGGGTATTCCGATCTCCTGCGACGAAACCGGTTTTCTGGGGCGGAGCGACGATGCGTATCGCCGTCAGGCGTGGAATTTTATGCTCTCGGGCGGTAGCGTGTTCGATGGTTTGGACTATTCGTTCAGCGTCGGCAAGGAGGATGGATCTGACGACGCTCCGAACGGCCCCGGCGGAGGCAGCCACGAGCTTCGGCGTCAACTGAGCGTATTGCTCGGATTTCTGAAGTCACTGCCGTTGGTGGATATGCGTCCGGACGGGAACGTCGTCCAGCAAGCCGGCGGCACAGTCGCGCACGCTCTCTCACAACCTGGCGAAGTGTACGCAATTTATTTTGATCGCGACGGCGAGGGTCGAGATAGCAGTGAGGCGGCGGAAATCAGGCTCGACGTTCCGGCGGGGAAATACGAGGAAACCTGGCTCGACGTGAAATCTGGACAGGCGTCGCAGGCGGTTTCAATCGACCATGCCGGCGGATCGCTGATACTGCACTCGCCCGCATTCACAGACGGGATTACGCTGCGACTGAAGAAACTGCATTAATTCAGACAATCGCGATCGGGCAGCCTTACTTCTTGCGTTTTTTTCCGCGCGCTCTTTCTTTCAGGTTCAAGGCGAGTTCTTCTGCGCATTCGATCTTGTGGCGTTCGAGCTCAGCGGCGAGCCCTTCGTCCGTCAAATCCAGCGGGTGCGAATGTTTCCAGTCGTGGCGCGCGATTTTGCAAAGCCGTTTTACAACTTTGTCATTCTTCACTTCAATCGCCAGCTCGCGCCGTGAATCGAAACTGCCGGGCGCTAAATTAATCGACCCGACGATCGCGCGCTTGTCGTCAGCGAGCAGCATCTTGGCGTGAAGTTTCAGATGCTTCAATTTGTGGATTTTGATGCCCACATCTTCCATGGTCCGCAAGCCGCCGACACTCTCGGTGAGTTTTTCTTTCTTCAGCTTGTGCGGCGGCCGCGCCATCACGTGAACTTTTACGCCGCGCATCCGCGCGCGCACCAGCCGCTCGATGATCACCGCGTCCTGGTACCGTTCATTCTGCAGAAAAATCGAGTGCTTCGCGGAATCGATGAACCGAGCGATGCGCTCTCGGCCGTTGCCGGTGCACCAGATCATCCGGGCATCGTCGCCGGCGTCGAAATCCTTGCGCTTCCAGTCTGCCTCGAAGCAGGCAATCATCTCGCCAACTTCGTGCTTGTTGGTCGTCACTACGGCGTAGTCGCGCGTGACCGTCAGGTTTTTCGTTTCCCAGTTCAACGATTTGACGAAACCGGCCTTGTCATCGACGACCATCGACTTCTCATGCGTCAGGCCGAAGGCCGGATTGCTGTCGATCACGTTCACGCCGGCCTTCAGCAGCATGTTCCGGGATTTCTTGTTGTCGGATTCGCCGTCGCGACGCGCGGGATTCAGCATCACGCGCACGTCCACGCCGCGCTTTTTCGCAGCGATCACGGCGTGGAGCAAACTAGGCGCGGAAAAAACGAACATTTTGATCCGCAGGGACTTCTTCGCCTTGTTGATGGCGTCAACGATGGGCTGCGCGGAATCATCCGGCAAAACGATTAAGGTGCGGGACATGGCGGCAACATCTTACTTCGGTCGATGGGTTTTGCGCTATCGTCCGCGACAGTCTTATTCGCAATGCGCCGTGGCAGAGCTACGTAGTGGGTTTTTCGGTTTCAGCGTGAAATTGCACGTGATAAAGCTCAGCGTACACGCCATTGAGCGCCATCAGCTCGTCGTGCGTGCCTTGTTCGGCCACTACGCCGCCCTTGAGCACCAGAATCTTGTCCGCATCTCGAATCGTGCTCAACCTGTGCGCGATGGTGATTACCGTGCGCCCCTTCATCAAGCGCTCGAGCGCTCGAACCACCGACTGTTCGGACTCTGTATCGAGCGCCGCGGTGGGTTCATCGAGAATCAGAATCGGATTGTTTCGAATGATGGCGCGTGCAATCCCGATGCGCTGGCGCTGGCCGCCCGAAAGGGTCGCTCCGCGCTCGCCCACGACGGTGTCGTAACCATGCGCCATTTTCGAGATGAATTCGTCGGCGTCGGCGAGTTTCGCCGCTTCCAGAATTTGTTCCTCGGTTGCGCCCGCACGGCCGTAGGCGATGTTGTCTCGAATCGTTCCTTGAAAAAGCACGGTTTCCTGCAGCACGTATCCGATCTGATCCCGTAAACCGGCCAGCTTGTAATCGCGCACGTCTACGTCGTCGATTTCGATTGAACCTTTGCTGGGATCATAAAACCGCGGGATCAGGCTGACGATCGTTGATTTGCCTCCGCCGGTCGGGCCTACGATGCCGACCATTTGTCCCGGCTGAATTTCAAAGTTGACGTCTTTTAGCACCGGCGAATCGGCTGCGTACTCGAAACCTACGTCCTTAAACGCAATTTTTCCTTTGAACGGCTCCGGCTCTTTCGACGTTGGCGGGTCGGGAATTACGGTGTCGGCTTCCAGAATGGCTTGCACGCGCTCCACGCCCACAGCCGTTTGAGCGATTGAGTTCGTCATCGTCGCCAGATCCTGCACCGGTTTGAAAAATTTCGTCAGGTACGCGAGAAACACTGTCAAGGCGCCCGCGGTCATCGCTCCGCGCAGAATCAGCCACGAACCGCGCCACAGGACGACAGCGACGCAAAGCGACACCGTGATCGAAACCAGCGGCGAGAGCAGCGCCTTCACGCGCCGGGCCTTCAGCGCGGCTTCAACGGTCGCGTGGCTCACCGTTGCCAGTTCCGATTGCGCCAGATCCTGCCGGCCGAATGCTTTCACCACTTCGATCGATTCCAGGCCCTGCTCGACCACCGCGACGATGTTGCTCTGCTGTTTGCGGACTTCGTGCGTCGCCTTCTTCACTGCCTTTTTGAATCGCGAAACGAACAGCAGCATGAACGGCGTGACGCCAATGGCAATCAGCGTAAAATCCCAGTTCAACCAGAACATTACTGCGAGCATTACCACGATCGTCAGCATGTCCACGGCAATGCCCAGCGTCGAGCCGGACGCAAAACTTTGAATCGTCTGCACGTCGGCAGTGATGGTGCTTAGCAGCGAACCGGTCTGATGTTTGCTGTAGTAGTCGAGCGAGAGTTGCTGCAGGTGATGGTAGGTGCGCATGCGCAGGTCGTTTGCCACCCATTGACCGACGCTGGTGGTGTAGTAATTCGCCACATACTGCGCGACGGCTGCAAGAACTGCGATCAGAACGGTGACAATCGCCGCGGCTGCTGCGATTTGCATTTTCGTTCCGCTTCCCAGCAGCGGATGCAGCAAATGGTCCAGCCAGGGCCGCAGCGGACGCGTACCCACAACGTTGTCCAGCACGATTTTCAACGGCCATGGCGCCGCGACACTCATCACCGTCTGGACGATCATCGCCAGCAGAATCACAACCAGCGAGCCGCGATACGGGCGCACCACGGAAAGAATCAAAGCGAACACGGATTGCGCCTCCGGAGGCTTTCTTGACGCCGGAAAGAGTAGCGCGTCCGGAAATGTCTGTCATGCAGATTGCGAGAATGCGCAGGAATTTCGTTTCGTGCGAATCTGGCGAACCGGAGCGCAGCTATCGGCCGCGGAAACGAACTAGCATTGAGGATGCTGAAACACTCAAAGGTAGAAAGGGGAGAGCATCATGCCAATTCATGCACCAAATCCCATCATCGCTGCCGGCGTGCTCGCGTCAACCGCGGGCACAGACGCCGTGTACGTGATGTTTACCGCGGCGGTGGCAGCGCGGCGGCGCAGCGTCGCGGCCACGTGGAGCAGCGTGTGGTATTTGCTCTCCGCCTTCGCGGTGATTAGTTACACCGGGAACCCGGTGTATGTGTTGTTCGCAGCGCTCGGTTCGTGGCTCGGCGCTTTCGGCGCGGTCACGTGGTTGAACAAAAAAGCGTGAGCACCGCGCGCTAGAAACTCGGATGCCCCGCAATTCGCCATGACCACATCAGGAACGATGTGGACGTCAGGTCAATCGCAGGTTCCGTAGTGCTGTAGGATTGCACGTCATCTTTGTAAATCGTCTTCGCATCCTTGTTGAATGCGCCGTCGTTGCCGTTGAATTGTTTAAACGTGTCGACTCCATCCGCCGGGCACACGATCATCCCGCCGACCAATCCAGCCGTGGCGTAGTTGTTCGGCCCTTCCACCGACGCGCCCCACAACACGGGAGTTCCGCCGGATGAACCGTCCAACGCGCCGGCCAGATTCGCCACCTGATGCTGAATGCAATTCGGAAACGTGCTGCCCTCGCCGACGATGAACGAAGATCCCCAAGCGTTCGCTCCCAAAATATTTGCCAGCCAACGTTGCGAATACAAGTCGTACTGACTCGACTTGGTGATGTAATACGCTTCGCTCGCCATCACCGAAAGTCCTGCCCCGTGCGAAGTGGTATCGCCCGAGCTCCAGATGTTTCCATATCCCCATGCGTCGGTTTGTGCCTGCGAAATCGCGTCGCCGACTTGCTGCAAGAATTGCGCGCGGACTTGCGCCTGCGTCAACGCAAGCCCCGGAGGATTCCCGGCTTTTTCGATCGCGCGATACAACTCGAAATGGGCGAGGCCGCTGACGTCATACAGATTCAGAGTGTCGGTGTAGCCGGGCGTGTACACATTCGTGATGTAGCCCGCGGCGAATTGCGTGGCTTGCTTCAGATAATGTTCTGGATCGGTGTGCGGCAAACCATTAGGCAATTTCTGCTCGTCGCATGCCGACTTGAGCGCAAAGTACAATTCTGTCGCACCCAGCTCCATGTCGTCTTCCCACACATCTTCGGGATAGCCGTCGAACGGAACTGCGGTCACCAGGCAAGTGCTGCACGAACCCGAACCAACGGTTGGCGCGGGATCCGGAAATGAGAGATCGGCGAGATCGAAAATTGCTTCCGCATTCTTCAGGCACGTGTTCGCTCGCGCCGGTTCTTCGTCCCGGTAAATCTGGTAGCACAATGCAAAGTCGGCGGCCATTCTTCCGGCGAGGTTCGGGCTGATTTTCGAACCGGCAGGACCGCTTAGAAATACCGGCCGATTGCAAATAAATCCAACGGTGTACACGTTGCACGGAGCAGGATCCCCGCTCTGCTGAAAATTATCGGCGGCTTGCGGCAGCGTCCAGATGTCGTACTCGGTGATCAGGCAGTACGGGCTGGCGTACGTTCCTCCGCAATTCGGATTGGCAGATGTCGGCGTGCCATAGCCGTAGTAGTCGAACTCCTGCGTGTTGTCCACCTGGTAGTACAGCGTTTTCGTATGCGGATTCCACATCTTGGTGAGCCAATCGATTCCAAATCGCGCTTCGTTTGTGAAATCCGGCGAATCCGGCGCTCCCACCGCATTTCCCGCATACGAAATCGAACCCGGCGGCACCGGCGGATTCACTCGAGCGTATCGGCCCATCTGCGCGGGAAAATCCCGCACACCGATTTCCATCAGCGCTTCGGTGTAGCTGGTCGTCTCCACGTACTTCACATAGTCGCCGGCGTCCCACCATCCACCCGACACGTCGATGTTGGGCAAGTTCGCGGAAACCAGGGGACCTGCGGGCGGCACATTGTTGATGTCGTCGTTGTCGTCGAGCGGCGGCGTGTCAAACACTCGCGCGCTTTCGTCCTTCAGGTGTCCAGGAGCGGTGCGGAGCGCGTTCGGGACGTAGTTCGCGCCGTCGCGTTCGGTTTCGTAGAAGAAAAGCGAATTCAGCAGCAAGCCCGGATACAGCATGGTGGGCTCATTCACCGCAAACGCGGGCGATGTCGCCTTTTTTGGGCCGGCGACCGCGATCGTGTACAGATCATTTGCCGTCACGTTGAAGTCGAGCGCGTACACGCTGTAGGTTACGTTCGCCGAATGGCCCCATGTGCCAAGCAGCGCGCCGATATTCGCGGAGTACACTTTTTTGCCTTTCGAGTTCGTCACCGTGAACGTCGCGCCTGTCTCCGGCTCTTTCGACATCAGATATGCGCGGAACGGCCCTTTGCCGGCTTCATAGCCCACTTGGCTGACGCGGACGAACGCCGATTGCGCCAGTGCTGCAGAAGCGCCAACAAGCAAAATGCAAACTACGGCCGCGGTTCGTAGAATGCGGCGGAGAATTGATTGGTGAGTGCGGGACGGCGTCATGGGATCCCCCGGAGTTTTACTGGGTTTCATTAAATATTTAATGAGCGGGCTGCATCTTGGTCCCGTAGCGAAGGGCTGTCAAGCGAAGAAGAATCGAAGAGGAATCGAAGCCCAATCGAACGCTGGGCGAAGCGCCGCCATCCAAAGGGATCGTCCAGCGCATCGAACGAGTGAGAGGTGGGCGCGTGGTCGCGGGGCGTCCGAGTTTCCATCCGCGAAACCGTTGCAGTTGCGTCCGACCGAGCCTACGCCGTAAAATGAGATCAGCAGCGGACGCGAAGTTCCAAAAAGCCGGTACATCGATGCACGAAACTCCCCAACTGAATAGCAATGCTCGCGCGGGCCGAGTATGGTTGAAAGCGGCTATCGTCGTGATGCTGCTGGCGGTCGCCGGCCTTTCGACCCTCGCGAAAAATACGCAGTACTTGCCGAAATCCAGCCCCACGCACTACGTCAACATTGCCAGCAAAATGACAGTGCCGATTCCACCGGCTGCCTTGAAACTGAACCCGCTTCACGTTGTTGCGAAACTGATTGTCGTGCGTCCCGTTTTCACCGCACGTGAATTTGAAGAAATGGAAGCTCCGCCGATTCCTCAGATTGGCGTCGTAGTCTCGCTACAGCATCGATCTCCTCCGCGGTACCTCGCTTAGTCGCAGTCCGTCCATAACCTACATCGATCGTTTGTCGATTTTCACCGGTCCGTTTTCCGCCCAATCGCCTTGGCGCGATTACTCGGGGGGAGATATGAATCTGGATTATTTGCCGCCCGCGCAGCTACAGCAGTTCCGTGAACTCAGCAGTTGCATTGTTGCAAGCGCAATCGAGACGTTCGACGTTCGGATGCAAAACGCCGGATTTACGAACTCCGAAATCCGCTGTCTCTTCGAGGATCTCCCGACTACGGTTGGTTATGCGGCTACCGCCCGCATTCGCAGCGTCGAGCCGCCCATGGTGGGACGCAGCTACTACGAACGGCACGATTGGTGGAATCACGTCCGATCCATTCCAGTTCCGCGAATCATCGTGATCGAGGATATGGACGGGCATCGCTCATCCGGCGCATTTGTAGGAGAAGTACATGCAAACATCCTGAGCGCTCTGGGATGTATCGCTCTGGTGACGAATGGCGGTGTGCGAGATATTCCGCAAATCCGGCCGCTCGGCTTTCAGTTGTTCGCAGGAAACGTTTCCGTGTCTCACGCCTACGCCCACGTATTCGATTTCGGCGTGGACGTGCAGGTGGGCGGAATGACCGTTCGCCCCGGCGATTTACTTCACGGAGACCTTCATGGAATTCAGACGGTTCCGTCACGCATCGCGTCTCAGATCCCCGAGGTCGCGATGCGGTTGCTCGCTAAGCGGGCACGGATTGTCGAATGTTGCCATTCAGAAGGTTTTTCGGTCGAAAAGCTTCGTGCGTCCGTGGAGGCATTGGAATCATGAAAACGCAGCCCATCCGCATCTCAGCGATCGATTCGAAAACACACGCCGAAGCCACGCGAAAAACTGCGCTTCGTCTATTCGCGACCCTTCTACTGGTGGCGACGGGATTACTTGGATGTTCGGGCGGCGGCAAGGTTCGCGCCGACGACCCGGCGAATGCGCCGACGGCGCCCGTCGTGCAAGTCGAACGGCGGAACCTTACCGATACTCTGGAAATCGCGTCCGAGTTTTTGCCGTTTCAGGAAATCGAGGTGTACGCCAAAGTTTCCGGCTACATCAAGAAGCTTTATGTCGATTGGGGAACTCACGTAAAGCAAGGCCAATTGCTCGCGGTACTCGAGATTCCCGAACTGCAACAACAGCTGCAGCAGGATCAGGCGAACGTTCGACGCGGTGAACAAGATCTTTCCCGCGCTCGCGAAGAACTAAATCGCGCTCAATCGTCATATGACGTTGCGCACATCACCTACACGCGGCTCGCCGACGTGCAGAAATCGCGTCCGGAACTCGTTGCCCAGCAGGAAATCGATGTCGCGCAGGGCAAAGACCTGGAGGCCAACGCCGGAGTTTCGTCGGCGAAAGACTCTTTGGCTGCCGCCGAACAAGGGCTGCTCGCTGCGAAAGCCGCACTGGGCAGAGATCAGGCGATGTTCGACTACGCTCGGATCACTGCTCCGTTTGACGGCGTGGTTACACAGATTGGCGCCTACACCGGAGCATTGCTTCCGGCCGGAACTTCGTCCGACAAAGGCGACCAGGCGCTTTGCCGTCTTTCGCAGAATGATTTGTTGCGGCTCGTGATTCCAGTCCCCGAGCGCGCCGTTCCTTCGATACAGATTGGACAGATCGTCGCGATCGATGTTTCCGGCACGCAAAAGACCTTCGATGGAAAGATCGTGCGATTTTCAGATCAGATCGACACGCAGACTCGCACGATGCATACCGAAGTGCAGGTTCCTAACCCGAAGTACGAACTCGTCCCGGGCATGTACGCGTCCGTAAGGATTCCGCAGCGCGCGGTGAAAAACGTCCTGACGTTGCCGGTGCAGGCGGTGCTCGCCGGCTCAGAAGGGCAGGGCACCGTATTGGTAGTGAACGCCGACCACCGGTTAGAAAAGCGGGCCATCACAACGGGAATCCAAACTGCTTCGTACGTTCAGATCCTTTCAGGTCTGAACGAAAACGATATGGTCATTTTCGGCGAACAGTCGCAGTACAAAAGCGGAGAGCTGGTGAATCCGCAAATCGTCATGCCCGGATCGGCGGAGTAGACCTCGAATGCCTACATTCTCCCTCAAGCATCCCTACTTTATTATCGTTTTGTGCCTGTTTATCTGCGTCCTGGGATTGACCAGTGTGGTGCAGATGCCGGTGGACATGTTTCCGCCGATCAATCTACCTGTCGTGCTCGTCGCCACGTTTTACAACGGCATGCCTCCCGAACAGATCGAAGCGGATATTACCGACACGTTTGAACGCTTTTTCACGCTCGGCAGCGGAATCGATCACATGGAGTCGCGATCGATGTCTGGTGTGAGTTTGATCAAAATTTATTTTCAGCCGGGAACCGACGCAAACGCCGACGTCACTCAAATCTCCAACCTAGCGATGGCCGACCTGCGCCGCCTCCCGCAGGGGACTCTGCCGCCGGTGGTGATGAAAGTGGACGCGTCAAGTTTGCCCGTCTGCCTTCTTACTGTCGAAGGCGCGGGACTCACCGAGACCCAGCTCCACGACTATTTGCAGTACGCGATCCGAAATCAGATCGCGGGAGTTCCCGGCGCCACCGTTCCGCCGCCATACGGCGGGCGCTACCGCCAAATCATGGTGGACGTCGACCCGCTGAAATTGCAGGCCCACGAAATCAGTCCCATGGACGTTGTCCGCGCCGTGGACGAATCGAATTTGATTCTTCCCGCCGGCGATGTACGCATCGGACCGATGGACTTCAACATTTACACCAACGCACAGGTCCCCAATGCCGCAGCGCTCAACGATGTACCGCTGAAAACCGAGGGGCAAAAATCGGTTTTCGTCTCGGACGTCGGAAAAGCGACCGATAGTTCGTTCATGCAATACAACATCGTTCGCGTGAACGGCCAGAAGTCGGTGTACGTGCCGATTCTGAAACAAGGCGGCGATACAAACACCATCGCGGTAGTCAATGGAATCAAAGAGGCCATACCGCATCTGCGCGATATCCCCGAGCAGCTGAAAACTCACGTTGTTTTCGATCAATCGCTCTTCGTGAAGCAGGCCATCTCCACCGTGATGCGCGAAGGCGGCATCGGCATTCTGCTGACGGCGATCATGATCTGGCTGTTTCTCGGCAGCATGCGTGCCACCGCCGCCGTATTTCTTTCGATTCCGCTTTCGGTGATGATCACCTTCTTTGTGTTGCATACCAGCGGCCGCGGGATCGACAGCATGGTGCTGAGCGGACTTGCTCTGGCATTTTCACGGCTGATCGACGACTCGGTCGTGGTGCTCGAAAACATTTACCGCCATCTCGAGCTCGGAGAAGATCCGAAGACCGCCGCGATCAACGGCGCGAACGAAGTCGCGCTACCAGTGCTCGCGATCATGCTGGTTGCCGTCGTAGTTTTCTTTCCGGTGACGCTGCTGTTCGGCGTGAGCAAATTCTTGTTTTCGGCCCTCGCGCTCGCGGTGGTGGTCGCACTGTTCGCGTCGTACTTCGACGCAGTTACGGTCGTCCCGCTTTTCTGCGCGTATTTCCTGCGCGCGGTTCATTCGCACCTCGGTTCGTCCGAAGAAATGACCAGCAGGACGTGGAGCGAGCGATTTCACGCTGCGTTCAATGCGAAATTCGACCGAATGCTGGATTACTACGAACGGTCGGTGCGGAAAGCTCTCGATCGTCCTCGCGCGGTGCTCGTCGGATTCGGAGTGCTGTTCGCATTGAGCTTCCTGTTGGTCCCGTTCGTCGGTGTCTCCTTCTTTCCTCGGGCCGACGCCGGACAATTCGTCATCAACGTAAAAGCTCCCACCGGCACACGCGTGGAAATCACCGAAGACTATGTGAAGCGGGTGGAAGCGATCGTTCACCAGGTCGTTCCGCCGGACGAATTGAACACGATCGTCTCGAACATTGGCGTGATGCCCGATCTGTCGGCTCTGTTCACTCCCAATTCGGCGATGCACACCGCGTTTGTCCAGGTGGGGTTGAAGGAAGACCATCGCACCAGCAGTTTTGAACTGATGAAACAGGTTCGGGAACGCATCTCCAAAGAAATTCCCGAGCTTCGCACCTATTTCCAATCCGGAGGCCTCGTGGATGCGGTGCTCAATCAGGGAATGCCCGCTCCAATCGATGTGCAGATCAGCGGGATGGACCTTCATGCCGACGACCGCGTGGCGCAGGAATTGGCTCGGCAGTTTAAGTCGTTAAAAGGAATCTCAGACGTATACGTTCCGCAGGACATGGATTATCCCGCTTTGAGCGTGAACGTGAACCGCGCACGGGCCAGCGAACTCGGCCTGAGCCCCAAGGAAGTGATCGATAATCTGATCACGGCGCTTACTTCTGACGTGATGATCGCGCCGAGCTACTGGGTCGATCCCAAGACCGGCAACAACTACTTCGTCTCCGTCCAGTATCCCGAAAATCAAGTGAAGTCGCTCGAAGACCTCAAGGCGATGCCACTCCGAGCTCCGAATTTGAAATTGCCAACGTATCTGAACCAGGTCGCTGACATATCCACGATCCTAACGCCGACCGAAGTCGATCATTATCAACTTCAGCGAACCATCGACGTATATGTTGCGCCTTCAAACGAAGATCTCGGAAAGCCCGCAAAGGAAATTTCGAAAATCATCGCCGCCACACAAATTCCGGGGAACATGCGGATCAACGTTCGTGGGCTAGTGGTCACCATGCAGTCGTCCTTCAAAAGCTTTGGCATCGGCTTGTTGCTCGCCATCCTGCTGGTTTACTTGATCCTCGTCGCGCAATTCGCTTCGTTTACCGATCCGTTCCTGATTGTGCTCGCGGTACCCACGGGACTTGTCGGAGTAATCTTCACGCTCGTTTTCACCGGAACCACGCTGAACATTCAATCGCTGATGGGCATTGTGATGTTGCAAGGAATGGTGGTGTCCAACAGCATTCTGATTGTGGACTTCGCAAACGTGCTCCGGAGCGAGGGCCGAACATTGGTCGAAGCCGTCGCACAGGCGTGCCGCATTCGTTTGCGCCCGATCCTGATGACTTCGCTCGCAACCGTCGTCGGACTGCTGCCCATGGCATTCAAGCTCGAAACCGGCAGCGAAGCATACGCTCCGCTGGCGCGCGTCATCATCGGCGGCCTGCTCACTTCGATTGTGCTGACAATTTTCGTGGTTCCTGCAGCCTACCTATTGATTTATCAGCGCCGCTCCGCTCCGGGGCCGGTCATTCTTCCAGAGGAGGCCCACTCATGATGTATCGCGCTTTATTCGCAGTCGCGCTCGGGATTTTTGGCGGAGGGGTTTGCATCGCGCAGAATTCGCCGGTCGCGCCGCCTTCACAAAGCGCACAGGCGCTCACGCTTGCGGATGCGGAGCGACTCGCAATCCAGAATCACCCGCAAATCCAGATCGCTTCGTACCAGGCGGCCGACGCGAAAGCGCACGTTACCGAAACGCGCTCGGCATACTATCCGCAGGCGTTTGGCAGCCTGACGGGCGTGAAAGCCGAGTCCGACAGCCGCGTAGCGGCAAGCGGTCTGAACAACCCCATCATTTACGATCGTTATTCGAATGGCGTGACGGTAAACCAGTTGGTCACGGATTTCGGGCGCACGCACGAACTGGTGAAGAGCTCCGAGCTCCATTCCAAAGCAGCTGAAGAAAACGTTACAACTTCGCGCGCGGACGTCTTGCTGAATGTGGACCGCGCCTACTACGCGGCGCTCAAAGCGCAAGCCGTGTTGCGCGTTGCTGAGGAAACCGTAAAGGACCGGCAACTGGTTTCCGACCAGATCACTGCACTGGAGCAGAACAAGTTGAAGTCCGGCCTCGACGTCAGTTTCGCAAACGTCGATTTGGCGCAGGCCCAGCTTTTACTCGTGCAATCGCAGAATGATTTGCAGGCGTCGTTCGCCGATTTGTGCACCGCTCTAGGGCTCGAAGACCAGCGAACCTTTCAATTGGCGGACGATCCGGTTCCGGGCGCTCCATCGGCCGATATCGTATCGCTGGTTCAGCAAGCGCTTCAGCAGAGACCCGAGCTGATCGGCCAGCGATTGGATGTGGGTTCCGCGCAATCGTACGCCACCGCCGAACGCGATCTTTGGCTGCCCACAATTTCGGCTGTCGGTGTCGCGGGTCTCACTCCCTACCGTCAGGAAGAACTCGGCAGCCGTTACGCCGCCGCGGGATTCAACGTAAACATCCCGATCTTCAACGGGCGCCAATTCAACGCGCTGCGCGCCGAAGCAAATGCCGAGGCCGGCGCGCAACAGCAGTATCTCCGAGGTCTCGAAGATCAGATCGTCCGCGACGTCCGGAAGGCGTGGCTCAATGCCAATTCCGCGTACCAGCGGCTGTCGCTGACCCAGCAGCTCGACGCCGAAGCCACGCAGGCTCTGGACCTTGCGCAACAGCGGTACAAGCTCGGCCTGAGCTCCATCATCGAGTTGAGCCAGGCGCAGCTCAACCAAACGCAAGCGGCAATCGCCGTCGCCAGCGCGCGCTACGACTACCAAGCTCAAATTTCAAATCTGAATTATCAAACGGGCCAACTGCACTGAAATGCGGCACTACCAGTCTAGAGCTGCAGTTTTCGCCGAAAGGGGGGAAGTGGCGGGCCTGGAGGGAGTCGAACCCCCGACCTTTTGGTTCGGAACCAAACGCGCTATCCAGCTGCGCTACAGGCCCACAGACGAATACTTTAACACACCGTCCGCGAATCCACTGCGGTCCCGCGCATCGCCGCGCAGGCCAGCACGCGGGTCGCGCAACCGTCCGACCTACGATTCCCGCGCCATGGTCTTCACTTGCTTCGCGAGTTTTTCGATTTGCTCCGCTTTCTGAATCATAGCCAATGACAGCACGTGCTCGGTCTGAGTCTTTTCCACTTCCGCCTTCAACTCGCCAGCGAACTCGTACAATTTTTCCACGTCGTCGTGGATTTGCAGCTGGTGATGCTTCAGCATCTCCTTGGGGTCGCCGATCACCTCGCTTGAGGGCAGCGTCGGAGAAGTCCCGTCCGTACCTTGCTGCGACTGCTGCGGAGCCGGCAGACCTTTCTGATTCTGCGCGGAGCTTGTCTGTCGCACCGCCAGCGATCCAACGACAATCGCGCCCAGGAATGCCGAACAGCGGACCATAAAATTGCGTTTCGATGCGTCCATGGTTGCGGTTCCTCCCATTCGACAAATGCGTCCCGTCCGCGACCTGCGAAATTCAATTTTGCGAAGTGGCATTTCGTTCGACGGCCCTTCGCGAGTGCTATAATCCCGCTCCGCATATCTTATGACTGATTCTTTCTCACAGTGGTTGCAATTTGCAGGCAAGGCCGGCTTGCGCCTTCTGGTGATCCTGCTGCTCGCGGTATTTTTGCTGCGCATCCTGAGATCCCTTACGAATCGACTGGTGCAGAGCGCCAAAACGCCCACGCGCGCTTCGCAAATGCGCGAACAGCAAACCCGTACCATGGGCAGCCTGCTGTACAGCATTTTCGCCACGATCATCATCATCGTCGCGGTGTTGATGGCCCTGCGCGTTTTCGATATTGACGTTGCTCCGGCGCTCGCCACTGCCGGCCTTGCCAGCGTGGCCATCGGTTTCGGTGCGCAGAGCCTGCTGAAAGATCTGATCAACGGTTTTTTTATCGTCTTTGAAGATCAATTCGTGATCGGCGATTTGATCCAAGTGAATGGCGACACGGGTCGCGTGGAATACCTGACGCTTCGCCGCACCGTGTTGCGCAATGTCGCCGGAGCGATCGTCACCATTCCTAATTCGCTGATTGGCCAGGTTTCGAATCTCAGTCGCGATTGGTCGCAGGTTTTTGTGGACTTGACGATTTCCGCCGACGAGAATGCCGGCCGCGCGCTCACCCTGCTCGAAAAAGTGTCCGGCGATTTTCGGAACGACGCCGATTGGTCCGCCGCGTTGGTCGATGGTCCGCGCGTCCTCGGCATTGAATCCCTCGCGCTCGACGGCACGGTCATCCGGCTGCAGGTCCGCACCGTGCTGAACCGAAAGGAAGACGTCGCGCGCGAGTTGCGCCGTCGCATCAAGCTCGCTTTCGAAGATGCGCGCATCGCGGTAAGTCATACGCACAAGATTTCCCTGCAAGGGGAAGTACGGGCGCCCCAAACACAATAAGCAGACCGTCATCAGGAGGAATCAATGGGTGAAGTTACGCACGAACAGGTCAACTTGCTGTTGCGCCTCTACGATATGCGCCGGGAACCGCGCCTCCGCGAGGCTCGCGCTTGGTTTATGGCTCATTTCCATCCCACCTCAATCGAAGAAATGACCAAGACCGCTCCCTCCGGCAGCGATGAGAACGATTACATGCGGATGGTTTGGAGCTATTGGGACATGGTCGCCGGAATCGTGAACCGTGGGCTGATCGACGAAGACTTCTTCTTTGAGAATACCGGCGAGCAGATGATCGTCTGGGAGCGCATCAAACCGTTGGTTCCGACCTGGCGCGAAATGTTCAAGAATCCGCACGTATTTGAAAATCTGGAAAAGCACTGCGCCCGCATGGAAGCCTGGCGTGAGAAGCGTGCACCGGGTTCGGCCCAGGCGATGCGCGACGTCGCGGCCCGCATGCGCCAACGAAATTAATTCGTCGAGCGGTAATTCCGAGGCACGTGCCCGCATCTTGCGCGGCGCACCCGATAGGCCGGAGCGGAGCACCGCCTCGCGCCCACGGGTTCATTTCTGCTAGGCTGGAGTCACGACTTGTGTTAATTTCTGCCCAGCCCCGCAGTTATCTATTTCCCATCGGTTTTTCATGCTTTCGGGATTCTCTGGCCGCTTAGGTTTGACCCCATCGGGAAAGTTCGGGGGAGGAGTTGATCGTATGAACGCGCGTCGTCCTTTTATCTCCGCGGTTGCCCTGGTGCTGTGCGGGTTTTTGGCGCTGCCTCTCGATCTCGCCGCGCAAACCGCGCAGCCGGCCGGAAAGATCACCGCTGTGTTGCCGGTGGTCAACGTCGTCCGGGGCCCCCAGCAAGTCGCAGCCTCCACGAATCAACAGGTGTTTTGGGGCGATACGATCAATACCGGCCATCTGGCCCGCGCGCGCGTCAGCCTGACCGACGGCTCGATCCTCAGCGTTGGTTCTGATTCAAACCTCACGATTGCCAAGCACGACGCCACAGGCCAGCAAACCGACCTCGATTTGAACTACGGCCGCGTTCGCGCCCAGGCCGCCAAGCTCGTTAAGCCCGATGCCCATTTTCGCGTGCGCACTCCGGTAGGAGTCGCGGGCGTTGTCGGCACGGTGATGATCGTCACCTTCGACCAGCTTGGAAACATGAACGTGATCTGCGAAGAGGGCACCTGCCAAGCCTGCGATTTGGCGGGGAATTGCGTCACCTTGCACGGCGGCCAGGAATCGAACGTTCACAACAATTCCACGCCCTCTCAACCTTCGCCCACCACGCCCGTGAATATGACTGCGGCGCTGAATTCAACCAGCGCGACCGGTACGGCAGGAGCGGCAGGCGCGGGAATTAGCGTTGGTACCGCCACAGCAGTGGGCATAGGAGCAGCAGCTGCAGCCGTTGTTGCTACTGTGGTAGTGCGCGCGGTGAACAAGACCCAAACGTGTTCGGCTCCCACGACGACGGGTGCTCCGACCGCGCAAGCGAACCCGACCGCAAGCTGCAAATCCATCACCAACGGCGCAAACGGTAAGCTGCCCGGTCAGCGCCCGTAACGCCGCCGTTCTGGTGCAAACCAGAAATAGCGGTCGCGCGGCCTAACTGCTTGGAATCAGAGGTTTAGGCGCTCGCCCGTCCGGTGTTCCGCCCACCCGCAATATAAGCAGCCGAGCCACTGCCCCTAACTTGTACCTGCGTCCAGTTGTGCTGTTAACCGCTGCAAGTCATCCTAGTAACACCACTTCAGCCCATTTTCGACGTCCGGAGACCCATCGTGCGACGTACGTTCATGCCCCTGTTGGTAGTAGCGCTCGTATTGCAGATAGCCTGCGCCAGCACCGGCACAGGGTCCAAGACGCCGCCGCCGAATCCGATCACCGTTTCGGTCAGCCCTGGGTCCGCCAACATTCGCGTCGGAGCCTCCCAATCCTTCACCGCGTCCGTCGCCAATTCTTCGAACCAAAGCGTCACGTGGTCGGTCAGTGGAGTCGCGGGCGGCAACGCCACCGTCGGCACAATCAATTCGTCCGGCAATTACTCGGCGCCCGCATCGTTGCCCAATCCAAACACAATTTCGATTCAGGCCTCTGCCGCTGCTGACACTTCCGCCACCGCGACCAGCAACGTCACACTCTGGAATCCCACGCCGACGCTGGGCAGCGTATCGCCGTCATCTTTCACCGTCGGATCGTTTTCCCTCACCGTCAACGGATCGCAATTCGTCAGCGGCTCGCAAGTTTTGTTCGGCGGCGCGGCGCTTACCACGAAGTACGTCTCGGCGTCGCAACTGACCGCGACCGGTTCACAAACTACGACCGGCACGTTTGCAATCAGCGTGAGCAATCCGAATCCTGGCGCCAGCACATCCGGTTCGATCAACGTCACCGCCAATGCTTCTTCCGGCGGGGGCGGCGGTGGAGGTGGCGGCGGTAATCCTCCGCCGAGCGCTTGCGGCGCGATCAGCACCGGTCAGGGTGCAAGCTTGAATGGATTTTTGCCGTTTCCTGCGGACAACGCGTGGAACACAAACATCGCCAGCGAAGCTGTCGATCCCAATTCTGCGGCGATCATCAATTTCATCGGCGGCACTGACCCGATTCATCCTGACTTCGGCTCTGGTGAATATGACGGGTCATCGATCGGAATTCCTTACATCGTGGTCGATTCATCGCAGGCGCCGGTGCCCATCAGCTTCACGGCATACGGCGACGAAAGCGATCCGGGTCCGATGCCCGTTCCGGCGAGCGCACCGATTGAGGGATATCCAAATCCCGGCAACGGCGATCGTCACGTTCTGGTGATCGACAACGGCACCTGCTGGCTGTACGAAATGGATAACTCACACGCGCAATCGAATGGGAGTTGGAGCGCGGATTCAGCGGCGGTGTGGGATTTGCAGGCTGATGAACAACGCCCACTCACGTGGACTTCCGCTGACGCGGCGGGGCTGTCGATTTTCGCGGGATTGGTTCGCTACGACGAAGTTGCCAGCGGCGAGATCAAGCATGCCATCCGCGTCACGTTGCAGAACAGCCGTGCAGCGTTTGTCGCTCCGGCTTCGCACTGGGCGGCCAATTCTTCGAACGCAAACGCGGCGCCGATGGGAATGCGCATGCGGCTGAAATCGAGCTTCGACATTTCCTCTTTTTCGGCGACGAATCAGGTGATTTTGACGGCGATGAAGCAGTACGGCGTGATCATGGCCGACAACGGCTCGAACATGTACATCAGCGGCGCTCCCGACGACCGATGGGACAATGATGACCTTCACAATCTCGACCAGGTAACCGCTTCGGATTTCGAAGTCGTCAAGATGGGCACGGTGGACACGCAATCGAACGTGCCCACCGGCGCGACGCCGGAAATCACAAGCTTCACAACGAGCCAGTCGTCCGTCGCCGCGGGAACGGCAGTGACGCTGAGTTGGAATGTTTCCGGCGCGTCGTATCTGATCGTTACGCCGCAGGTCGGCGCAATCCGCGGCACGTCCGTGAGCGTAACTCCGGCGCAAACCACCACCTACACTCTCAACGCGACCAATCAGTTCGGCCGCACCACTTCGTCGGTTACGGTGACCGTACCGTAGTTGCATTCTCGAATTTCAAATAGCCCGTTCATCAGGCGCGAATCGCGCTCGCTCGCGCGGGCTCCTGACCTGATCGCGCCCTCGCCGGAATCCTCCGGAAAACCTTTCAGCCGTCGGCGCGCTCTCACTGTGACGGACGTACCGCCCTAAGGCATAATCGAACCGCGCCAATGGACTCGAATTACCAAAAATTTCACAGTGCGCGATTCTTCGGGTCGCTCGACGGCCTGCGAGCCATCAGCATCATCGGTGTAATCTGGTTTCACACCTGGTTCGACGGGCCGCACTATCCGGAACTGCTGAAGTGGCCGGTGTTGCGGCAGGGCGGATACGGCGTCCACATCTTTTTCACCGTCAGCGGATTCCTGATTACTACGTTGTTGCTTCGCGAACGCGAACGCTTCGGCACCATTTCACTGCGCGATTTCTACATTCGCCGCGCGCTTCGCATCTGGCCGCTGTACTACGCTGTTCTGGGTTTGTACCTGATCAACGCGCTGTACTTCGAGCGCGGTTCGGTTCGCGCGCACAGTTTTCTTCACTATCTGCCTTCATTTGCCACGTTCACCTACACCTGGTTCGTGTCGCCGAATTATCCGGGCGGAATGTTCAACCTGGCGTGGACGCTGGCCTCGGAAGAGCAATTTTATTTGTTTTGGCCGTTCATCCTGAAAGTTCTGCGCGGCATTTGGCCCGTTGTGCTCATCATCGCGATCATCGGACTTGTCACCGCAACCACGCACGGTTACATGAACTTCGTGTTGCCGCCCGGCTGGCTGCCGACGCGGATCGTTACCAGCATCATGCCGCCGATTTGTTTTGGAGTGCTGCTGGCCGAAGTTTTGAATCGGAAGCGGGGCTTCGCCGTACTGTACCGCTTGCTCGGACATCGATGGTCGGCGCCAATGATGCTCGCGGGGATGTGCGCTGCGCTGTGGCCGCAACGGGCTTGGCTGATGACCGCGTGGCTTTTCACCGCAGGTTTGGTCGGTGCGTGCGTCGTGCGCGAAGATAACGGCCTGGCGGGATTTTTGCGCTTTCGCCCGATCGCTTTGATCGGCACGTTGAGCTACGGCATGTACCTGATGAATTCGTTTTCCATTCACGCCGTACTGTATGTGTTTAAGCTTGCCGGTGCGCCCTATCCGCCGCTTGTGTTCGTGGGAGCGCTCGCTTTGGCAACCGGCCTCGCGTATTTGAGTTTTCGCTTTTACGAATCCCCGTTCCTCGCGTTGAAGGCGCGCTTCTCGCGTTTGCGTCCGGAAACGTCAGGTCCGCAGTCCGTGTCACCGATCGTCCCGGACAGCATCGCCGGCGTCCATCCGTAACGAGCGAGCGCGGATGGCTGAATGGCCGCGTGCTCAGCGGCTATGCTTTGCTTTCCTTTGCTCAGGTTTCCACGGAGTCTGAACTTCGTAGATCGGCACGGAAGTCGCCTTTATTTTTGCCGCGGAAAGCAGCCGCCGTCGCGCCAACCAACCCACCGCCGATTGCGCCGCGCTCTTCGAAATCCCGATCGACTCTGCCAGCTCTTGGTAGCTGATCTGCACCGGCTCACTGCGCCGCTGCTGTTCGGCGGCCAGCCACATGTACACCAAGAAACTCACCGGACGGCGATCGTGTCCCACCAGGTCGCGCATCAGCGAGTCGGTGACGTATTCGTCGATCGTGATCTGCTTCACTGTAGTAGCTGTTACTATAGCACTCCCTGCCTGATTGCGCTTCGATTTCCGGCGCGATAGATTCGGTCTCGTCGCATACAGGAGGATTTCCATGATCCGCGGAATCAAAATTATTACCGTCCCGGTCAGCGATCAAGACGCGTCGCTGAAGTTTTACACCGAGAAAGTCGGCTTCAAGGTCGCCACTGACCAGCCATTCGACGGCAAGCAGCGCTGGATCGAATTGTTGATTCCCGGCGCCGACACCAGCCTCGCGCTTTTCACGCCGCCCGGACAGGAAGACCGCATCGGCAGTTTTCAGCCGCTCACGTTTTGGTGCGACGACGTCTTCGCCACCGCAAAACTCTTGAAATCCAAAGGCGTGGAGTTCGAAGCCGAGCCGCGCAAGGAAGTGTGGGGCACCATGGCCATCTTCAAAGATCCCGACGGCAACAAGTTCGTCGTTTCCAGTCGCTAGATAGGGAACCATGCGAGCTGCAACGCGGGATATCGAACGGGAGCGAAACGCTGGCGATTTATGGGAGGAAAAAGCTGGAGGCGCGGGTGGGAATCGAACCCACGTATAAAGGTTTTGCAGACCTCTCCCTTACCACTTGGGTACCGCGCCTCGGTGAACCAGTATAACGAATCTGCGTTTTCGTTTCAGCTTTCAAACGGTGCCGAGCGCTGACACCGCGCGTCGTCACGACGCGCTGCCCCACGTGGCGAGCGGCACGACCTAGCGAATGTGCAGCTCGTACGGAACGCGCGCCTGAATCGGTTCCATCTGGCCCAACACATGATTCAAGAACGATTCGAGCGATTGCGATTCTTCCATCTGGCTCTTTTCCCGTTCGAGCAGCTGTTGAAAGAATGATTTTTCCTCAGGGAACCTTACCAGTCGCACCGACGCGTTTGGAGGTACGTTGGCCAATTGCTTTGCGACCTCAACCGCGCGGTCGAGACCTCCCAACTCATCCACCAGCCCGATCTCTTTCGCTTGCGTCCCGGTCCACACACGACCCTTGCCGACTTTGTCCACCGCTTCCACTGTCATCTTGCGTCCGGCCGCCACGCCTTTCGTGAATTCCAAGTAGGTTTCTTGCAGCGATTTCTCAATGTACGCTCGCTGCGCCGGCGAAAAATTCTGCTGATCGGAAAACAGCGTTGCATTTTCGCTCGTCGCCACGCCGTCTGTGCTGAGTCCCAGCAAAGTGTACAGGCCGGAAACATTGAATTTGCCGATCAACACTCCAATCGACCCGGTGATCGTATCCGGATCGGCCACGATCTTTCGCGCCGGAGTTGCAATCCAATATCCGCCAGACGCCGCCACATCCGACATCGACACCACGACCGGCTTCACCTGATTCGCCAACTCCACTTCACGGCGAATCACTTCGCTGCCCACCACCGAGCCACCGCCCGAATCAATGCGCAGCACGATCGCTTTGATGCTGGAATTTTTCCGCGCGTTACGAATGTCGAGCGCTACCGAGTCGCCGCCCATAATCGAACCGCCGCCCGGCGACGTGCCCGAATCACCCGAAACGATCAGTCCGGTCGCATGAATCACGGCGATCTGCGTGCCGCCGTCGTTCTTCACAAACTGACGATACCCGCGCAGCGAAATCGGATTCCATTCGCGGCCGCGCGTCCGGAACTCATCCTGCACCTGATCCCAATACGCCAACCGGTCAACGAGCTTCGCTTTCACCGCATCGCTCGACGAAAACGGCCCCTGATTCAGCAGCGTTTCAAATTGAGCGCGATCCATGCCGCGTGCTTTCGCCGTGTCGGTCAGATATTGGCCGTAAACGCCGTGCAGCAACCCTTCCACTTCTTCTCTGTGTGCAGGCGTAAATTGTTTTTCGGTAAAAGTGTTTCCCGCCGTCTTGAATTCGGCGATGTGATAAAACTCCGGCACCACTTTCAGCTTGTCGAGCGTGCCGCGAAAAAATGTAGCCTGCGCCATCATTCCGCGGATGCTCACCGGTGCGGTCGGAACCAGCCAGATTTTTTGACAGGCGCTGGCCAGGTAATATTCCGGATTGCCGATCCCGTCATATCCCAGATAGCAGATGCTGGGTTTTCCGCTGTTCCGAAACTTGATCAGGTGCGATCGGATTTCTTCCAGTTTTCCCCATCCGGTCGCCAACGGCGCTACTCGTACCACGATTCCCGTGATGTGCGAATCCGTCGCCGCCGAATCAATCGCGTCGGTGTAATCGTGCAGCACCGGCACCGTGCTGCCGTTGAGCGCGCTAAAAAAATCGGGAGTTCGCTGCTCATCGATCTCGCCTGCCGCGTCGATCAACAGCACGCTGCTGGTCGGCAGCCGAATCGCCGCGGGTTTCGCCGCAATCCAGATGAACACGCCGAAAAACAGCAGCAGCACCAAGACCACGATTACGCGTCGCTTTGCCCAGGTCATTTGTCTTCATCCTCGCGCGGGCCGGGTACCTGCCGCGGCGTGTATTCCATTTGTCCAAGGTAGCATTCGCCGCGTCGAATCTACAACTTTGCGCTCCGCCGTGCGTGCTATCCGCCAAGCTACGTAACTGGAAGCATTCTGCGTCCGGCCGCTATCTAGAGTTACGCGCGGGGCCGGAACCTAATTTCGATAAATCCGCGCAATCCTCGGTTGTGTTAAATCCAAATCTCCGATCCGAGCGTACTAACTGTGAGTACCGCAACTCTAATCAAATAAAAGGAAGACACGATGAAATCCCGATTTTTGCTTTCAATTCTGGCTGTGTGCCTGCTCGGTGTGACTGCCGCTTCCGCTCAAAAAGATCCGATGGTCGGTGGCGCGGCCATGTATCCCACGAAGAATATCGTTGAAAACGCAGTCAACTCAAAGGATCACACCACGCTGGTCGCTGCCGTGAAAGCGGCAGGTTTGGTCGATACCCTCGAAGGTCCTGGACCGTTCACCGTCTTCGCGCCGACCAATGAAGCGTTCGCCAAGCTGCCTGCGGGCACCGTGGACACGTTGCTCAAACCCGAAAACAAAGACACGCTGGTGAAAATTCTCACCTATCACGTCGTTGCCGGAAAAGTTTCGGCGTCGGACCTGAAGCGCATGATCAAAGAAGGTCACGGCAAGGCGACTCTGAAGACCGTCAGTGGCGGAACTCTCACGGCCACCGAAGCTGGCGGGAAAATCATGCTGACCGATGAGAAGGGCGGCATGGCGACAGTTACCATCGCCAACGTGTACCAATCGAACGGCGTGATTCACGTAATCGACACCGTTTTGATGCCCAACTAACTAGCGATTTGAAATTGAAATCCGCGCGACGAGCCACGGGCTCGTCGCGCTTTTTTTATGGCGCGCCAGTCGCGAGGGTTATTGCTGTTGCGCTTGTTGCTGAGGGCGTTCTTTGTGGGCCGGCTGTTCTTGCGGAGCCGCGTTCGTGTTCGACAATCGTTCGCGCCCTTCATCATCGAGCGCGGGACGCACGCGAACGTCCACCGACAATCTCTGGCCCGCGTGTCCCTTGTAAACTCCGCGCACCGGCGCCACATCGCCATAATCCCGCCCGTACGCGATTCGTACGTGACGCAGCCCGACGGGGTTTCCCAACGTCGGATCGAACGGCATCCATCCGATGTCCGGAACAAAAACTTCCGCCCACGCGTGCGACGCTTGGCCGCCGATCACTTCTTCCTGTTTCGCATTTGGCTCGGCCGTGCTGCCCGGAACCAGATAACCGGAAACGTAGCGCGCCGGCAACCCGCCCATCCGCACCACGCCGAGCAACAAGTGCGCGAAGTCCTGGCAGACTCCCGCGCCCACCGACAGCGAATCGACGATGGATGAATTCACGTGCGTCGCACCCTTCACATACTGAAACTTCTGATGGATCAAGTCGCAAGCCGCCTGAACAAATCCCAGAGTGTCGCCGTCGGAAGATCGTTCGGCGCTTCGAATCATATCTTCGAGCTGTGGCAGGTGCGGAACAAAGACGCTCGCCGCCATGTAATCGAAATAATCTTCCATGAACTCATCGCGCCGTGCGCGCACGTCGGCGAGTTTCGTCTCGCCGCCGGCCGGAGGCGGAGTTTCATGTGCCAGCACCACGGATTCGGCTTCGACTTTCAATCGCGTGTGTTCCTTCAAAATGTTGAATTGATGCACCCAATTTCCGCTGGAGTCGCGGTAAGCCGAGCCGCGCGATTCCGGATTTGTGCTTAGCCGGAACGAAAGGCAGCTCTGCTTTTCATCGTGCATCGGCCGCAGGCGAACTTCGTTATAGCTTTCGGACACCGGGCCGTCGTACAGAAACTCGGTCACATGCACCAGGTGGTAGCGGTTCATGCGACCTCCGCGTAATAGAAGTAAGTCCGCGCGATGTCTTCGCCGATCGCGCCGCACACGCGCAGCAGTTCGCCCAGATACGTGTGCAGCCCCTGTTTGAAAATTTCGTCAATCTTGTCGTACCGCAGGCTTTCCAGCAGCTTGCCGGTCAATCGTTCCGCTTCGTTGGCGTACGATCCGGCCGTCGTCCGGCTGATGGCTCGCAAACCGGCTTGCACTTCGGAAATGCTGAACCGGATCGATCGCGGGTGCTGCGGATGCAGAATCAGCATCTCCGCCACGCGTTCCGGCTCAATCGGTGAATGATATTGCCGGTGATACGTTTCGTACGCGCCCACCGATTTCAGCACGGCCATCCACTGGTGATTGTCGGGTGCGCCTACGGCCGATGGCGAATCGAGCAGGTTGTGATACTGCACGTCCACCAGTCGTGCGGTCATCTCCGCTCGCTCCAGCGACCATCCGATCCGCAAAAACTCCCAGCCTTCGTCGTGCGGCAATGTGGCATCGGTGACGCCGTGAAACCGGTGGCTGCCGAATTTTATTTTTTCGCAGAACCGATGCGGACCCGCCTCGATTTCTTCCGCCGCATTGAAACGCGTCACGGTGAAATAGAGCCCGTTGATGTCTTCCCACATTTCGCGCGATATGCGATCGCGGATCGTCCGTGCGTTTTCGCGCGCCTTGGTGATGCACTCCACAATCGAACTCGGATTGTCTTGCCGGAAGCCCAGAAATTCAAAAACGTTTTGCGCGTTCGCGTCTCCGTACAGTTGTTTGAATCGGGTCTCCTCGCCCGCCATGGTGATCAGCGGATCCCAACGCAAACGGTAGGAGTTCTGCGATTGTTCGAGTAGCGTGTGGTACGTCACGTCCAGAATTCGCGCGGTGTCTTCAGCGCGCTCGATGTAGCGCGCCAGCCAAAACATGGAATCGGCGATTCGCGAAAGCATTCTAGTTTTCTCCGCGCAATACCCAGGTGTCTTTGCTACCGCCGCCTTGGGATGAATTCACTACGAGCGACCCGCTTTGCAGCGCCACGCGCGTCAGGCCACCCGGCACGATCGTCACCTTTTGCCCGTCGTACAAGCAGTACGGCCGCAAATCCACGTGGCACCCCGCGACGGTTTCATCCACCGGATTGTAGGAGGGCACGCGCGACAGCGGAATCACTGGCTGGGCAATGTAGTTGCGGGGCTCGGCCCGGATCCGATCGCGGAATTGATCGATGCGCGCACGATCCGCGCTCGGGCCGATCAACATTCCGTAGCCTCCGGATTCGCCCACAGCCTTCACCACCAAATTCGCCAGATTCTCCAGCACATGCGAAAGATGCGCGGGCTTTGAGCACACGTACGTCTCGACCGTGCGCAATATCGGATCTTCGCCCAGGTAATACTTGATGAACGCAGGCACGTAGGCATAGACGGCCTTGTCATCTGCGATTCCATTTCCCACTGCGTTCGCCAGCGCGACGTTGCCCGCGCGATATGCGCCCATCAGCCCAGGCACGCCCAAAATCGAATCACCGCGAAAACACAACGAGTCCAGAAATTCATCGTCCACGCGCCGGTAAATCACATCCACGCGCTTCAGTCCGTAAATCGTCTTCATATAGACGATTTCGCCGTCCACGATCAGGTCGCGTCCCTCAACCAGCTCCACGCCCATCTGCTGCGCCAAAAAGCTGTGCTCGAAATACGCGCTGTTGTAAATGCCGGGCGTCAACAGCACGATCTGCGGATCGGCTTCGCCCCGGGGCGACAGGCTGCGCAAGATCCTCGAAAGTTCGGCGGGGTAGTGATTCACCGGAAGCACTTCTTGCGACTGAAACGCATCGGGAAACGTTCGCGTCATCACCAACCGGTTTTCCAGCACGTAGGAAATTCCGCTGGGCGTCCGCACGTTGTCTTCCAGCACGCAAAGTTCGCCGGTCTTCGAATCGCGCACCAGATCGATACCGCAAATGTGCGTGTAGATTCCGCGAGGCACATCCACACCGATCATTTCGCGACGGAAATGTTTGCAGGAATACACCAGCGCCGCGGGGATCACGCGATCTTTCAGGATTCTTTGCGGGCCGTAAATATCCTGCAGAAACAGATTCAACGCCACCACTCGCTGGCTCAATCCGCGGTCCACGTGTTCCCACTCGGAGAAGGGAAGGATTCGCGGAATCAGATCGAAGGGAAACAGACGCTCGGTGCCCTGGCCATCGCTGTAAACCGTGAACGTGATTCCTTGCAGCAAGAACGACAGGTCGGCTAGCTTTCTGCGCTCCTCGAACTGCGAGGGCACCATCGACGCCAGTTTGTGGAAGAGTTTTGCGTAGTGCGGTCGAGCTTCGCCCGGCGCGGAGAACATCTCATCGTAGAAGCCTCCGGTGTTGTAGCCCGCGAAGATGCCCGCTTCGGTCATCTTAGCTGGTGTCGCCGACATAACCGGCACTCTATCAGGCAACACCCGAGCGATTGCTAGTCATATAATTGATGCAACGTATCCAACGCACTGTTGGCTCTCCGTCCGTCTCGTACGGCGAAATCAATCCGGCCCGTTTGACGGGCGCTTCCGCGGCTTCACCGTAGCATCCCACCCACTCGCGAGTACCTGCGGAAATTCTGATTCGTTGTATTGAAGTTCCCGATTGTACTTGGCGCCATCCCTGAGGGTAGTAATACAGCATGGGAAATGTGCGCTTGCGGGGCCATGCTGACCACGACGCTTGTGGTGTGGGCTTCGTGGCTCAACTGGGTAGCCTTGGCTCGCGCGACGTCGTCGAGCGGGCTCTCACCGCGCTCGTCCGTCTCACCCACCGTGGCGGCGTGGACGCCGACGGTTCCAGTGGCGATGGCGCCGGTCTGCTGCTTCCAATTCCCAAGGAATTCTTCCGCGCCCGCGCAGTCGAAGACAACATTCATCTACCTGTCGAGTTCGGACTCGGCATGGCGTTTCTGCCAACCGGAAAGGAATCCGAAGCGCGCGCCGCCGTGGAGAAACTTGCCGTCGAATCCGGCCTTCGCTGTTGTGGCTGGCGAATGGTTCCTGTGGACTCCTCGATTCTCGGCCCCTCCGCTACGGCAACTCTGCCTTCGATTCAGCAATCCTTCTTCTCCTCCGATGAAACCGGCGAAGTTTTTGAGCGGCAGCTCTTTCTGCTTCGTAAACGCGTTGAAGCCGAAGGTTTGCCCGGGACATACTTCTGTTCGCTTTCCACGCGTTCGGTCGTTTACAAGGGTTTGCTCGCGCCGTGGCAGCTTCGCGAGTTTTATCCGGATATCGCCCATTCCCAATTCCAGGCATCGTTTGCCGTTTTCCACCAGCGCTATTCCACCAACACCAAACCGACTTGGTCTCTCGCGCAGCCGTTTCGTATGGTCGCACACAATGGCGAAATCAATACCATCACGCCCAATCGACGCTGGCTCCGCGCTCGCGAAAAAGCGATTCTTCGCGAATTCGGCGCAGCGGAATCGTGCCATCTGCTCGAGAATGGCGTCAGCGATTCCGCCAGTTTCGACAACGCACTCGAAGTCCTGCTTCGCCGCGATTTTAGTATCGCGGCTGGCATGCTGCGCTTAGTGCCGCCCGCGTGGGAGGCCGATCCCGACCTGAGCCCTGAGCTGAAACTGTTTTTGCAGACTCAGGCGCGCGAACAAGAGCCGTGGGACGGTCCCGCTGCGATGGTATTCAGCGACGGCCGTTTCGTCGGCGCGAAGCTCGACCGCAACGGCCTTCGCCCTCTTCGCTACTCGTTGACCTCGGACGGTCTTTTGATCGCCGGATCGGAAGTGGGCTTATCGAATTTCGACGGCAAGAAAATAGACGAACGGATGCGCCTCGGTCCGGGCGAAATGATCATCGCCGATCCCGCCGAAGGTCAGCTTTGGCGCGGAAACGATCTGGCGAAAGTTCTTCGCGTCGGCGCCGGCGTTCTTGGTTGGCAGCCCGCGCGTAAAGTCGAAGGTTCGCCGGAATTTTGCGGCGCCTCGACCGATCAGCCTAAGCGCCTCGCGTCCGCCCTCGGCTGGACAGAAGATCAATACCGCATCCTGTTTCAGTCGCTGGGATCGGACGGCAAAGAAGCGATCTGGAGCATGGGCGACGACGCTCCTCCGGCTTTCATCTCCACGGCTAAGCGTCCTCTGTGGGATTACTGCAAGCAGCGCTTCGCCCAAGTAACGAATCCTCCGATCGATCCACTGCGCGAAGCGCACGTCATGTCTCTCGATGTATTTCTCGGCAAGCTGATCGTCGTCGATTCGCCGCTGATCGATGCCGGGCAAATGGCGAGAATTCATGTACAAGCGCACGGAAATATCCGCGCGCTGGATTTCACCTATCACGCAGCAGACGGAGTCGCGGGCGCACTGGCGGCGATCGAACGCCTGCGCGTCAAAGCGCGCGAAGCCGTCGCGGACGCCGATATTTCGGAGCCGCAAATTGTGGTGCTCAGCGATCGCAGCGCCGGTCCCGAACGCGCCGCACTACCCGCGTTGATCGCTACTGCGGCAGTCTGGAAAGCGATTGTCGAAGCGGACGCTTCGCAGATTCCGTTGATCGTTGAAACCGGACAAGTGATCGAAACGCATCACATCGCCATGCTCGTTGCCGTCGGCGCAAGCGCCGTCTTCCCATATCTCGCGCTCGAACTTTCCGAATCGGTCAAACCTGGCGGCGCGACTCGTTATCGTACCGGCGTGGTTGCCGGTCTGCGCAAAGTGATAGCCCGCATGGGCATCTCTTCGATCGGAAGCTATCGCAACAGCCATCTGTTTGAGGCCGTCGGCCTGGATGAAGAGGTTATCGACGAATTTTTTGAAGACGCAGACGCGGTACTCGGCGGCAAGAGTCTCGAAGAATTGCTGGGCGAATCCCTCGAGCGGCATTCTAAGGCGTTTGTTCCGAACTCTGCCGAAATGCACGACGCCGGCCTGTATCGCTTTCGAAACGCCGGCGAGCAGCATTCCAGTTCTCCGGAACTGATGCGCCGGATGCACAAATACATCCAATCGCCGACGCCCGAAGGCTACCGCGCGTTTGCCGAACTCGCCGAAACGCGCGAACCCGTCGCTATTCGCGATCTGCTTGCGATTGTTCCCAGTGCGACGCCTATTGATCTCGACGCGGTCGAGCCCGACACCGCGATTCTTTCCCGCTTCAGCGCGCAAGCTATGTCGCTCGGCGCTCTCGGCAGCGAAGCGGTTCGCACTCTCGCGATTGCTATGAATCGCCTCGGCGGCCGAAGCAATACCGGAGAAGGCGGGGAAGACGGCGACGTCTACCGCTTCGAGCCCGAAGCCCGCAACCGGGTGAAGCAAGTCGCCTCGGCTCGCTTCGGCGTAACCGCCGAATATCTGGCGCGCGCCGATGAACTGGAAATCAAGATGGCGCAAGGATCGAAGCCCGGCGAAGGCGGCCAGCTTCCGGCGATGAAAGTCACATCCTTCATCGCTCGCATGCGTCACGCCGTGCCCGGCATGTCATTGATCTCGCCGCCGCCGCATCACGACATTTACAGCATCGAAGATCTCGCGCAGCTGATTTACGATTTGCGCGCGATCAATCCGATTGCGCGCATCGGAGTAAAACTGGTTTCCGGCGCGGGCGTGGGGATCATTGCTGCCGGCGTCGCCAAAGCCGGAGCCGACGTAATCACCATCGCTGGATTCGACGGCGGCACCGGAGCTTCGCCGCTCACCTCCATCAAAAACACCGGACTCCCGTGGGAAGTCGGGCTTCGCGAAGCCCATCGCGCGTTGCTGCTCACTGGATTCCGCGCGCGCGTTCGGCTGCGCGCCGACGGCGGATTCAAATTCGGGCGCGACGTGATCGTCGCCGCCCTGCTCGGCGCCGACGAATATGGATTCGGCACCGCGGCGCTGCTCGCGATCGGTTGCGTCATGGCTCGCCAGTGCCATCTGAATACGTGTCCGGCAGGAATTGCGACGCAGGACGAAAAATACCGGGCGCGCTTCAACGGCAAGCCCGAAATGGTCGTCACTTATTTTCGCGGCGTCGCTGCGGAAGTGCGCGAACGCCTCAGCCAGCTCGGAGCCACGTCGCTCAACGAAATTATCGGCGCTGCGGACCGGCTGAAGCCTCGCACTGCCGACGCGCCGCGCGCTCTGGGCGCACTTCTGGCTCCCGTAGCGGAAGCGGAAACCCAATCGAAAGGCATGCTGCTCGATGGCAAAGGCGTTCATCACGATCTTTCGCGTGTGATGGGGCAGAACAAATCGAAACTTGTCAAGCCTCTCGAACTTGCCATCGCCAATTCCGACCGCAGTGTGGGCGCGCACCTGAGCGGCCAGATTCTCCGTCGCACCGGTTACGCCGGACTTGGTGACGAATCGATCCAGTGCGAATTCCGCGGCGCGGCGGGGCAGAGCTTCGGCGCATTCCTGATTAACGGTTTAAATTTTCGATTGCAGGGCGAAGCGAACGACTACGTGGGAAAAAGCTTGAGCGGCGGCACGATTGCGATCACATCCGGGGCGGAAGCGTCGCAGCGTGGCGACGTACTCGCAGGCAACACCGTTTTGTACGGTGCGACTAGCGGCGAACTTTACATCGCCGGACGAGCCGGCGAACGCTTCGCCGTTCGCAACAGCGGTGCGCTGGCTGTCGTAGAGGGTGTCGGACAGCACGGCTGCGAATACATGACCGCCGGAGTTGTGATCCTGCTCGGCCGCACCGGCATCAATCTAGGTTCCGGAATGACTGGTGGCTTGGTGTACGCGCTGCGCAAGACGCTCGCGCCCAGCGATTACAACCGTGAATTTGTTCGCGTCGCGGAAGTCGACGCTCAGGAAAAAACGTGGCTGCGGCAGGCGCTCGCCGAACACATTCGCCTGACCGACAGCCCGAAAGCGCGCCGCGTGCTTCAGCGGAGCGCTGCATCGTGCGCGCTCGTCCGCATCGAGCCGGTACACTTGCCATGCACCATCGAGCAGACCTGGTCTCCAATTCTGGCTCGCTGGCGCAAACGCGGCAAAAAATCGGTGTCGCTTTCCGTCGCGATGAAATCGGCCGGTGCTGAATCGACCGGCCAGATCGTCAACTAGATGTGCCCGCGAACGCTATCTTCATTGCCCAACCTGTCACCGAAAACAAGCCCTGTCTGCTATAATCCGCCTACCCACCATGGACTTTGACCACCTAACGACGTTCCTTGAAATTGCAAAACTAGGCAGCTTTTCGCGCGCCGGACAGAAACTGTTTCGCTCTCAGCCCGCGGTCAGCGCGCAGATCCGCCAGCTCGAGCAGGAATACGGCCAGAAACTTTTCGACCGAGTCGGCAAGTCGGTTCGTCTGACCGCTGCGGGCGATTCGCTGATTATTTACGCCAAGCGTCTGCTCAGCTTGAAAGACGAATCGCTGCGCGCCGTCGCCGATCTTTCCAGTTCGCCGCGCGGCACGCTGGCGATTGGCGCCAACGAAGCAACGTGCTTGTACGTGTTGCCCGACATTTTCGCCGAATATCACAAGCACTATCCGTCCGTGCAGATCAGCATTTACCGCAATTTCAGCCGCAAAGTCGTTGAGAAAATCGAAGACGGTTCGGTGGACGTCGGCATCGTCACACTTCCCGTAAAATCGCCGAGCTTGAAAGTGCACTCCGTTTTTCGCGATCGATTAATGTTGCTGGTTTCTTCTTCGAATCCGCTTTCGCGCGCGAAGAGCGTCACCATGAGCGAGATTGCCGATCAGCCCCAAATCGTTCCGAAGACCGGATTCACGCGCCAGCTCTTCGACAAATATTTCCGCCCTTACCGCTCGAAGCTTCGCATCACCATGGAGCTCGCAAGCGTCGGCATGATCAAGCGCTTCGTCGCCGCCAATCTCGGCGTTTCCATCATCAGCGAAAGTTTCGCGCGAGACGAAGTCCGTTCGGGCGAAGCGAAATTGATTCCGATTTCCGACGTCGAGCTTACTCGCGAGCTGGGCTTAGTCTATCGGCGCGACCGCACCTTGCCGCGCGCGGCGGCCGCGTTCGTCACCTTGCTGAGGCAGCAGGTTGCCGCCAGCGAAGATGGCCACGTCGTGAAGAAGCGCTAGCCATCTCGGCGCGGGCGTGGCTCATTCGATTTGCCGGACGTATATCGGCCATTCGTTAATTGGATAGCAGCGAATGACTCTTGCGGTTACAGTTTCCCAAGCTCGAACCGCATGTCCACTCGACCGCCGGTGAGTAACGAACTGCGAGATTTTTACGCGCAGGAATCCGCTCGGATCCAATCTGAATTTCTTGCTTCCGGTGACGGTCGTGCCGCCGTTCTTGCGCGAACAGTACTGGTCGAATCGCTGGCCCTCCGTTTGTGGAGTGATTTTGTTTCCGCCCAGCCCGAAGGCCCCGCTGACCTGACTCTTGTGGCGCTCGGTGGATTCGGCCGAAAGTGGTTATTCCCGCATTCCGACATCGACATTCTGTTTCTGCATTCCTCCGAGAAATCTGAAAAGGAATACAAAGACGCCATCCGCCGTTTCTCGCAGGAACTTTGGGATTTGCGGCTGAAACTCGGCTCCGCCACTCGCAAACTTTCCGAATGCGACAAAGTCGATCCCGATAACCCCGAATTCACGATCTCGCTGCTCGACTGTCGCTATCTCGCCGGTGATCGTACGCTGTTCTCGCGACTGCGCGACACTTTGATTCCCACTCTTGTCGCTCGCGAGTCGAAAAATCTGATCCAGAAACTTGCCGACATCACCCGCGCGCGCCACGCAAAATTCGGCGACACGGTTTTCCACCTCGAGCCCAACGTAAAAGACGGTCCTGGGGGCCTCCGCGATTACAACGTAGCTCACTGGCTGGCCCTGATTTCCGGCATGGCATTGCATCGCGATTGGCCATCGGAAGAAAACTTGCTGCCCGCCAACATCCGCAAGCAGTTCGAATCCGCGCTCGATTTTCTCGTGTCGGTCCGATGCTTTCTGCATTTCCGGCACGTTCGCGACGACAATACCCTCACTTGGGAAGCGCAAAACGACGCTGCCGCTCGCAGCATCGGCGTGCGCGGTTCCGGTCCCGTGACCGCCGCGGACTGGATGCGGATTTATTTTGGCAACGCTCGCAACATCTATCGCGTGTGTTTCAAGTTACTGCAGGAAACTCCAGCGTCCAGGCCGTCGCTGCAGACCCAATTTCAAAGCCTGCAGTCGCGCGTTTCAAACGCGGAATTTTCGGTTGTGGACGGAATGATTTTCGTCCAGCAGCCAGACGCGCTGCGCGATCCCGACGCGCTGCTCCGGATGTTTCGTTTTCTTGCGCGCCACGGCCTCACCCTCAGTTCCACTACCGAAATGCAAATCGAGCGAGCGCTCCCCGCGCTCAGCGCAAATCCTCCCGAGGGCGTGGAAGCCTGGCACACACTCCAGGAAATACTCGTCGCGCCTCATGCCGCAGACGGCCTACGCGCTATGCATTCGTTGCACGTTCTCACGCTGCTGCTTCCAGAAATGAAAGGCATCGATTCGCTCGTCGTCCGGGACTATTCGCACCGCTACACGGTGGACGAGCACACCTTCGTTGCGATTGAGAATCTGCACAAGCTCCGGCAATCCCAATCGAAATGGGACCAGCGGTACGCCGAGCTTTTGGAAGAACTCGAACAACCCGATCTGCTCTACCTCGCGCTCCTGCTGCACGACACTGGAAAAGCTCTGAAAGATGAAGACCACGTTCGCGGCAGTTGCGCGATTGCCGAGACTTGCCTCGCGCGTCTCGACCTCGACGCACCCGATCGAGAAACCGTCTTGTTTCTGATCGGCCGGCATCTGGAGATGAGCGCAGCCCTTCGTCGCGATATTTTTGACCCGGAAACCGTCCGTCAGTTCGGCGAAAAAGTGGAAACGCCCGAGCGTTTGAAGATGCTTTGCCTTCTCACATACGCGGACATCAAAGCCGTAAATCCCGAAGCTCTCACTCCGTGGAAGGCGGAAAATATCTGGCAGCTTTACATCGGCACGGCCAATTACATGATCCGCAGCGTGGACGAGCGTCTGCACGTCGATACCGACACCGAGACGATCGCGCACCTACGCACTCTGGCGCCGGCTGCGGGAAAAAAATTGGCTTCATTCCTCGACGGCCTGCCGCGCCGCTATCTGCGCACGCATTCGGTGGAAGAAGTGCTCGCGCACATGGGAATGGCCGGTGAAATGTCCAAAGATTCCGTACAGGTGGGACTGAAACGCGGGCGGCACTGGTTCGATCTTGCGCTTGTCACGTCCGACCGTCCTTACCTATTTGCCACCGTCGCCGGCGTGCTCGCCTCCTGGGGCATGAATATCGTGAAAGCCGCGGCGTTCTCGAACAAAGCCGGAGTCGTTGTCGACACCTTCTACTTCACCGATCGATTTCGCACTCTCGAACTCAATCTTCCCGAATGGGAACGGTTCAAGAAAAGCATTCACGACGTACTTACCGGAAAAGCGGATTTGGACCGCATGCTTCGCGATCGCCTTCGCTCGCAGAAAATCGTCCCACCCAAGGTGAAGGTCGAAACACAGGTCGATTTCGACGACACCTGCTCGGAGCACAGCACGCTGGTGGAAGTGATCGCCCAAGACCAGCCCGGTTTGCTTCACCGCATCAGTTCGAAGTTCTCGCAGGAGAACTGCAACATCGAGATCGCGCTGATTGAAACCGAAGGCCAGATGGCCATCGACGTTTTTTATCTCACGTCCGGCGGTGCCAAGCTCGGTCCGGCCCAGCGTGAGCGCCTGCGCGACGCGCTCCTGACCGAAATCGCCGAAAAGCCCTCCGCTTAGCCGTCTCCGGGCTCGCGCCAGCCCGCAAAAGTCCCAACTTTCCGATTCCAACGGTCTCAGCTATAATTCCGGTGGATATCGGTAGTTGCTGGTACGGTTTGGCTGGCGGCGCTTAGACCCGCAGACGACGACGGGAACTTTCGTGGTCTCAAAGCCGTAAGCTTTCGCTAAGTCTTTAATCCTGAGTTGCTTGCGATCACCCCCGCGATCCGCTGCGAACTCACTTGGTAGATTTGTCCTGAACGTATTTTGCCCGCCGGGACAGGTGTTTCCTTCCGGCTGTCGCGGTAGCATTTCGTCACGGTGGTTGCATCTAAGGCGCGGCATTCGGTTTGCTCTGCATTCCAGGCCTCGGCCATTTAGGGGGTTGTCCTCTTGAAAGCTCGCTCGAAATCCATCCTCGCAGCCATCGTCGTCTTTCTGTCAGTCGCGCTTTCCGCTTGTGGAGTCGCGGGCACCCCACCCACTGAAAAAACAGCTCCGGCCGTCACCCAGCAGCCAGCCAATCAGAGTGTCTCGGTAGGGCAAGACGCCACCTTTTCGGTGGTCGCGTCGGGAACCGCTCCGCTAACGTATCAGTGGTACCTGAAGGGCGCACTGGCCGGAACGAACGCGAGCACCTTCACCATTTCGCAAACCACCGCCGCGCAGAATCAGTCGATGGTTTATGTGGTGGTCAGCAACGCCTACGGCACCGCCACCAGCTCCTCCGCAGAACTCACCGTCACCGCGGCGGGAACCGCTCCAACCATCACGTCGCAACCGGCGAGCCAGACCGTCAACGCGGGGCAGACCGCTACGTTTTCAGTTGCGGCAGATGGCACAGCGCCGCTCACGTACCAGTGGTACATGAATGGACAGCCGTCCGGATCAAACGCCACGTCGTATTCGATTCCTTCGACCACTACGTCTCAAAACGGTGCCACAATTTATGTGAAGGTCACGAACGCTTCGGGCAGCGCCACCAGCAACAGCGTGACGCTCACTGTGAACGCAGCTTCGACCGCCCCTTCTGTGTCCACTCAGCCCACGAATCAGACCGTCACCGCGGGCCAGACAGCTACATTCACCGTCGCCGCAAACGGAACCGCTCCGCTGACCTACCAGTGGTATTTCAACGGCTCGGCCGCTGGCACCAACTCGAACACCTTCGCTATCGCGAACACCACCACTTCACAGTCTGGCGAGAAGGTGTACGTAAAAATCACCAACGCTGCGGGCAGCGCCACGAGCAACACCGTCACCCTCACCGTGAACGCCGCGGCCACCGCTCCCACGGTCACCACGCAGCCAACAGGTCAGACGGTCACCGCCGGCCAGACCGCCACGTTTACGGTCGCCGCGAGCGGTACCTCTCCGCTCACCTATCAGTGGTATTTCAACGGCTCGGCCGCCGGAACCAACTCGAGCACCTTTGCTATCGCAAACACCACCACGTCTCAGTCCGGCGAAAAGGTTTACGTGAAGATCACCAACTCCGCGGGCAGCGCTACCAGCAATACCGTCACGCTCACCGTTAACGCCCCCGCAGCCACTGCGCCTTCGGTCACAACGCAACCTCAGAGTCAGACCGTAACCGCAGGCCAGACCGCTACATTCACCGTCGCCGCAAGCGGAACTGCTCCGCTTACGTATCAGTGGTATTTCAACGGCTCGACTGCCGGCACGAACTCGAACACATTCGCCATTACAAATATCACCACGTCTCAGTCCGGCGAAAAGGTTTACGTGAAAATCACCAACTCCGCGGGCAGCGCGACCAGCAACACCGTCACTCTCACAGTGAATGCTGCGCCGACCGGCTCGGTGAACGTGCTTACGTTCCATAATGACAATGCGCGCACCGGCCAGAATCTGAACGAAACGATCCTCACGCCTGCGAATGTGAATTTCAATTCGTTCGGATTGATTGGCACCATGCCCGTTGACGGCCTGGTGGACGGCCAGCCCCTCTACGTCTCTCAACTCAATATCTCGGGCACGGTTCACAACGTCGTATACGTCGTCACCGAAAATGATTCGGCGTACGCGTTTGACGCGGACACTTTCGCGCAGCTTTGGAAGGTTTCGATGATTGGCGCGAATGAAACCACCAGCGACGGCCGCGGCTGCTATCAAGTGCAGCCTCAGATCGGAATCACCTCGACTCCGGTGATCGATTTGAAGCAAGGGGCCCACGGTGTGATCTATCTCGTCGCGATGACCAAAGACGCCGACGGAAATTATATTCAGCGTCTCCACGCGCTCGACATCACGACCGGTGCTGAGATCAGCGGCAGTCCCACGACGATTCAAGCAACCTTCAAGCGCGGGTCCACGACCGTCACCTTTGCGCCCGGTCAATATAAAGAGCGCGCTGCGTTGTTACTCTCGAACGGCGTGATCTATACCACGTGGGCGTCGCACTGCGATTACGGTCCGTACCAGGGCTGGGTGATCGCGTACAACGAAAAAACTCTGCAGCAGTCCAGCGTATTGGACATCACTCCCAACGGTAACGACGGTGCCATTTGGATGTCCGGCGACGGTCCAGCCGCCGACGCTTCGGGCAACGTCTATTTCCTCGATGCGAACGGCACTTTCGACGACACTCTGGACGGGAATGGTTTCCCGGTAAACGGCGACTATGGAAACGCGTTCATCAAGCTTTCCACCACCGCAACCAGCACCACGGTCGCCGATTACTTCACCATGTACAACACCGATTCCGAATCCAACATGGACCAGGACCTGGGTTCTGGCGGTGCAGTGCTGCTGCCCGACCTCACCGACGCACAGTCCAACGTTTGGCATCTGGCCGTCGGCGCGGGAAAAGACGAGAACATTTACGTTGTGAATCGCGACATGCTGGGCAAGTTCAATACGAATAATGACAGCGGAATTTATCAGGAAATTGACGGCGGTCTCGGAGGCGGATTGTTTGCCGCACCCGCGTACTTCAATAACACGGTCTATCTCGGCGGCATCGACGACGACCTGCGCGCCTTCGCGATCACCAACGCCAAGCTTGCCACAACGACTACGTCGCAAACGCTTGAGAGCTTCTCCTATCCAGGCACCAGTCCGAGCATCTCCGCCAACGGCACGTCGAACGCCATCCTATGGGCGGTGGAGAACTACGGAAATTTCGGAGTCGTTCACGCCTACGATCCTGCCGACCTCACCACGGAGTATTACAACTCTCAGCAGGCTCCCAACAATCGCGACATTTTCAACGACAACAAATACGTCACGCCGATGATTGCCAATGGAAAGGTGTACGTCGGAACTCCCAACAGCGTCGCCGTGTTGGGGCTTCTGAAGTAAACGTTGCCGGATTTTCCGGGAAGAAATCGGTTCCGGCAACGCCCGGAAATACAAACACGCTCTTACTTCTGCTTTAGCAGGTCTTCAATCGCTGAGATTACCTGCGGAGAATCCGGCGTCACGTCGGGTTCAAAGCGCTTCACCACGTTTCCGTTGCGATCCACCAGAAACTTTGTGAAATTCCATTTAATGTCGCCCGCCAGCGCCGGATTTGCCGTCGTGGTCAAATATTGGTAAAGCGGCGTCTGATCTTCGCCCTTCACCGATACCTTGCCGTACATCGGGAACGTGACGCTGTACTTGGTCTGGCAAAACGTTTTGATTTCCTGGTTCGTTCGCGGTTCCTGGCCGCCGAAATTGTTGGCTGGAAAGCCGACGATCACGAATCCCTGGTCTTTGAATTTTTCGTACGTCGCCTCCAGCGCGCTGTACTGCGGCGTAAATCCGCAGCGGCTCGCCACGTTCACCACCAGCACCACTTTGCCCTTAAACGTTGAAAGCGGCAGCGGCTTGCCGTCAATCGACGGCAGCGTGAAATCATAAATACTCGATGCAGCGAATAGCGACGCGCTCATCAGCAATACCACCAAGCCCGCGAAATAGACGCGCGAATTTCGAAACCGGCCAGTCTTCATTGTTTCCTCTTTTCATCCGCCTGCGCAAACCCAGCGAACGCACCATCAGGATACCCCAGCCGGGAATCGCGCCGCAATCGCGTGACGAGCTATTTACATTCGCGCCGGATCGGTCGTCGCCCCGTGCTCGGCCGCTTTACGGTTTCGCGTCCGGCGCGCCGGGGTCGTTCAACTCACCCGACGCCAGCGGACGGATGCACAGCTCGTCGCCGCTCTTGCTGCAGCGGTTCACCTGATACACCGGCAAATCCTCGTCCTGCACTTCGTACGATCCTTCTTCCATTTCCGCCGTCGAATCGAAATCCGTGAGCACGAACGGATTTCCGTCACTCGCTCGCACGCGGAAAAGTTGCGCCGCCGCTTCGTAATTGCCGTAGCTGAAGCAATAGCCGATGCACGCCCGGTCGAGCATGTGCTGAATTAGAATCCTGGAATCGGGAAACGGCGTGATCGTGCCCAACACTCGCTGATTCTTCGGAATCGTCCGCACCAGCCGTTCGAGTTGCGCTTCCATGCGATTTGCTCGTCCGGTATCGCGGTATAGAAACGTGAAAAACACTGCGGCGATACCGAGCGACGCAAGCAGATGCCACCTGCGCGGTCGCGCCGTCGCAAGCACGCAGCACAGCGCCGCCGCGGAGACTGACGTGAGTCGCTCAGTGAGCAGCGCCAACGCCGGCGCCTGATTTTCCAGCCGCACTCCCTCGGGCAACAAAAGAACTGCCGCCATCAAAATTACGTAGAGTTGCACGGGGACCGCGTAGCGTTCCCATCGTAGTGAATCGCCGCGTTCGTCTGCAAAACCGAACACGATCACCGACGCTGCAAACGCCAGAAAGGTTCCCGCCACAATTTCGTATCTTCTGCCGAACAGCAGTAACTGATCGCCGCCCCAGAAGTAATAAAAGGGCATCGCTTGCACTTCCACAACGTTGTGATGCCAAAAATAAGAATGCACCGCAGCCACCAGCAAAATCGCTGCCGCCATCAGTGCGAGTTGCGGTCCGCGCGATATTCGCCGCGCAATCGCCACGTAAGCAGCTCCGCCGATCAGCCAAAACAATCCCAAAGGATGCGCCAGCATCGCCAGCGGAGCGATTATGAGCAATAACCAAGCGTCGCGAACCGTACCGCGCCACGCGATCGCGATTCCCCAAAACGAAAGACCGATCGCCAGGTAATAGTTGAAAAATCCCATGTGGAACGTGTAGCCGTAGGTGAACATCGCTATCGCCGGCATCAGAAACCACGCTGGCCGCCGCGCCGTAGCAGCGGCCAACGCAAACATTCCCCAGAAAAAAATCAGCACGCAAATGGATGTCGCGATTCGCTCCGTGGCGGATAGCGAAAATACTCGCGAAAGGAATTCCAGCAGGTAATCGAACAGCACGTTGTTCCATCGCCGCGCCAACCACAAGCCGGGCACCTCGCCGCGCCGGATCAGTTGCACCAGCCATGCGTTATAGAGGTGGCTACCCAGATCGGCCGCGACGATCCGCTGGTGCCAAAAACAGGGAACCAGCACGCACGCCGAAATCAACGCCACGCGCCGGAAATATTCGCGCACGAACTGCCAGGCGATTCGCACGACGCTGACACGATCCGTCGGCGTGCCCTGCGCTGCGTCGGCCATCGAAGCGCTGTCGAGCTGTTCGGATAAATCGTTCAATGGATGGGCCCGGGTTTTCGATTGCAACACTTCATTGTCGTCACGATAGCACGACTCGAAACTCGCACACGCTCTCGATTGCACCCTCGCGCGCACCCTGCTCGCACGTCACGGCGTCGTATCTTATTTTTCTGTAGCGTCCTCGTCGCGCAGTGATATAACCACTCCACCGAATGCCGCCCGCGAAGTGAACCTAGCCAGCGATCGGCGTCTATTTTTCAGCAATTCGAGGATGGTAATGACCGACCCAACCATGGCGGGCGTAGCGAAAAAAGCGGTGGGCTTCTCGATCTTCGTCAGCGTGGTGATGATCATCGCCGGGCTGCTGGCGATCGCCGAACCTTACAAGGCCGGCCTTGCCATTAGCGTCTTCGTCGGCTGGATGCTCGTTCTCGCCGGATTTGGCCACTTTGTTTTCGCCTGGTACACGCGCCGCACCGGCAGTCTCGCGCTCAAAATTCTTCTCGGTATTTTGTATCTCGCCGTCGCCTTCTACTTGCTGTCGCACCCGACGCGCGGCCTCGCCACCCTCACTCTTGCGGTCGCTTTTTATCTGCTGATCGAAGCGGTCACCGAAATCGTGCTCTTCTTCCAACACCGTCAGGCCGGCGGCGCGATGTGGTTCTTGCTGAATGGGCTTATCACCCTGATCCTCGGTGGAATGATTTACTTCACTTGGCCCGGTAGTAGCGAATGGGTTTTGGGCACACTGGTAGGCATCAGCATTTTCTTCAGCGGAGTCTCCCGTCTGATGATTTCACTCGCCGCGGGGCGCATCGTCACAAAAGCGGAGTAGTTGGCAGGGCCAGCAGGGAAGCGGTCGAATCGAAATTTCTATTCGTCTTCGTCTTTCTTCGGCGCGTAAGGATATTTCGGCGGCTTCGCCATGTGCGCCGTCCGGTAGGATTCCAGCTCATCGCTCGTCAAATCGAAATGCGTCTGCGGCGGATGATTTTCCGATGCCGCCAGTTCCAGTCGCAGCCGGTGCGAACAAATGTCCGGCGCATCCTGAAAACGAACTTGCCTGGAGTTAAACGCCTCGTTGGGAATCAGCAGAGTGAACTCGCGCGGCTCGGTGGATGGCTCGCGCACCGTAAACGTATATTGCCGGCCTTGAGATTTGGATTCGAATCCGACGAACTGCACGATCACGTTGTTATTCATTATTCAGCCGTCGCCGTCACGGCGATCCCCGCCACTTTCTTCGTGCGCTTGGCGCGCTTGCGCTTCGGAGGTGTGCCTTCGGCCATTTCGACCACCATGATGCTGGTCACGAATTTTTTGGGTCCGTGCAGGTCGAAATCGATGGAGGTGCGGTCGTTATCGGACTCCGTAACGACTCCTAGTCCGTATTGAAAGTGCTTGATGTACTGCCCTTCGAGGAGAGCTTTCAACGGGGCTCCTGGAAACTGCATCCTGCGAAAAAAAATAGGGCGGACCGGTTTTACCCAGTCCGCCCCGTTACGACTAGAGGCTGGTAACGTTCGCGGCCTGCAGACCCTTCGGTCCACGGGTAACTTCGAACTCAACCGCTTGGCCTTCGTTCAGCGACTTGTAACCTTCCGCCTGAATGGCCGAAAAGTGGACGAAAACGTCCTCGCCGGACTGGCGCTGGATGAATCCGAAGCCTTTGCTAGCGTTGAACCACTTTACTGTTCCTTGTTCTCTCACTGATGTACTTCCTTCTTTTGTAAGCTATTTGTGCTTCTCGACCGCCTCCAGCCGTAAAGCAAAAAAGGCCGCAAGCTTTTCACTTGCAGCCCCTTCATCGATTCTAAAGGTGTTACAAGAGCAACAAACGCACGCCCAACATAGCATGCATCGCTCCATCTGTCCATGCAATTCACTTTCGCCCCGGCTTTCGCCATTTTATCGGCCGCCACGCTTGCGAACCGCGCGATCTTGGTCTATCACTAACCGCATGACTCGATTGGCGAAGCCGCAAATGCCCAAGGGACCGCACAAACGAGGAATCGCGACGAAAGTGCTTTGCGGTTTCATCCTCGCCGGACTCCTGGCATTTCCAGCCGGCCTATCCGTCGGGGCCGCGCACCCGCAAAACCAGTCTCCGTCTCCCGCGGCATCCTCCCAGAAATCCTACGATTCCGGCGCGAGCGACACCGAAATCAAAATTGGCAACATCATGCCGTACACCGGAGTCTTCTCCGAATACGGAGCGATCGGCAAAGCCGAGGCCGCTTACTTCCGGATGATCAACGACCGTCGCGGCGTCAACGGCCGAAAAATCACGTTCGTAAGTGTGGACAGCGCGTCGGACTGGAAGCAGGCTCCCGAACAGGCACGGTCGTTGGTCGATCACGACCATGTTCTTTTGTTCTTCAGCGATTTTGGATATCCCGGCAACAAAGCCATTCGCTCGTACACGAACCAGCAGAAAATCCCTCAGCTTTTTATTGCCAGCAACGATTCCACTTTTGACGACCCGGCACATTTTCCGTGGACCATGGGTTTCGCCGCTTCCAAACGCACCGAAAGCCTGGTCTATGCCAGATACATCCTGACCGCAAAACCTCACGCGAAAATCGCTGTCCTGTACCCCGAAGATCCATCCGGCGAAGAGTGGCGCGCCGGTCTTCACGACGGCCTCGGCGACAAAGCGAACGCCATGATCGTGAAGGAGATCTCGTTCTCGTACTCCGACCCGTTAACCATCGATTCCGCCATCACCGAACTGAAAAATTCCGGCGCCGACACGTTTTTCAATTTCACCGTCGGCAAATTCACCACCGAAGCCATTCGCAAAGCCTACGATCTCGATTGGCATCCCACTCAATTCATTCCAAACTCTTCGCTGTCGGTTGCCGCTTTTCTCGAACCGGCAGGCTTGCAGAAATCCGTCGGCATCATCACCAACGCCCGCTCAAAAGCATGGGTTGGCGAGCGCGCCAAAGCCGATCCTGCCGTGCGCGAGTTCCTCGATTGGAAATCGAAATATCTGCCGGACGCGAGCATCCGCGACGCCAACGTTTTGTTCGGCTACGAGGCGGCGCAAGTGATGGTCGCGGTGCTTCAGAATTGCGGAGACAACCTCACGCGCGCGAACGTGCTGCGGCAAGCTTCGAGCCTCGATCTCGAGATCGGCATGCTGATGCCGAAAATTCGCGTAACCACCAGCCCCACCGACTACCGTCCGATCAAACAGCTGTATCTGGTTCGCTTCGACGGTACATTTTGGATGCCCTTCGGCGATGTCATTAGCCCGTAATACGGCGATCTCTGCCTGCTACCGCCGCGAGCAACAAATAATTGGCGTGGTCTTTCTCGCAGAGTATGATGGGCGTCCTCAACGACGTTTTGGGCCGGCGTGCGATTTGGAATTCTGCGGAGGTGTTCTATGAAGAAAAAACCATTGGTGATTGTCGGCGTAATTATCGCCGTCTTGCTGCTTCTGATTCTCATGTTGCCGATGTTCGTCAACGCCAACAAGTTTAAGCCGACTCTTGAAACTCAGTTGACCAGCGCGCTCGGCCGCAAGGTAACGATCGGAGACATCAGCCTCGCGATCTTTTCCGGCGGCGTCACCGTCAGCGATGTGGCCATCGCCGACGATCCTGCCTTCAGCACTTCGCCGTTCCTTACCGCGAAGTCCTTGACCGTCGGTGTCGAATTGATGCCCCTGATTTTCTCGAAGCGCCTCGAGGTCCGCTCGATCGCCATTCAGGACCCGCAAGTTAATTTGATCCATTCCGCGAACGGCACGTGGAATTACTCCACGATGGGCGGATCGAAATCGTCGGCTCCTACGGCGAAACCCGCCACCTCGGATTCGGACGCCACCGCGGCGAACCTCACCGTCGCGGAATTGAAACTTGAGAATGGCAAGATCACCGTTACGGGCACAGGCTCGCACGGCAAGCCCAGCCTGTATCAAAATGTGGACCTCGAAGCATCCGACCTTTCTTACACCTCGCAGTTTCCGTTCAAGCTCACGGCTACTGGTCCCGGTAACGCTGCTCTGAAAGTGGAGGGCAAGGCCGGCCCGATTAACCAGTCCGATTCATCGCTCACTCCGCTGGCCGCGACTGTTGACGTCCAGCATCTCGACCTTGCGACCACTGGTTTCATCGATCCGTCGTCTGGAATCGCCGGCGTGATCGATTTTAAGGGCGACCTGAATTCCGACGGCAAGGCGATGACTTCCAAGGGGACCATCAACGCGACGAAATTCAAATTGTCCGCGGCCGGCTCTCCGTCTACGGTTCCCGTCAACATCGACTACGCCACAAACTACGATCTAAAGACGCAGACCGGCGTGCTCAGCCAAGGTGACATTCACATCGGAAAAGCATTCCAGAAACTCACCGGCACCTACAACCTCGCCAGTGATCCGGCCAAAATCGATATGAAGGTCAACGCGCAAAGCATGCCGATTGGCGACCTCGAGGGATTTCTTCCGGCCGTCGGTGTCGTGCTTCCGTCCGGCTCGAAACTCCAGGGCGGCACGCTCAGTGCGAATCTTGCGGCTTCGGGCGCGGTGGATAAACTCACGATCGCCGGACCGGTCAACATCGCGGACACCGAACTCGCCGGATTCAGCCTGAGCCAGAAACTTGGCGCACTGGGTTCTTTCGCGGGACTCGGAGGCGGCGATAAATCCGGAACCAAAATTCAGCAACTCAGCGCCAACATCCGCAACGATCCGTCCGGCACGAAATTCGACACACTGAATCTCGTCCTTCCCGGAATCGGCACGATCACCGGAAACGGCACCGTCGGCGCTTCGGGCCAGCTGAATCTGAAAATGAACGCAAAACTTTCGGGCGGCCTCGGCGCTGTCACCGGAGGAGCGGGCGCGATGGGCTCTGCGCTCACGGCATTCACCGGTGGAAAAGGTGGCAACAGCGGCGGCGGCATTCCGTTCTCCATCACCGGCACGACCTCGAATCCTGTCGTGGTTCCCGACGTCGCTGGCGTGGTCGGCAACATGGCCGCAGGCGGGATTGGTGGGATGACCAACATGGGCAAAGTCGGAGGCGGCACCGCGGGCGCGGCGGCGAGCGCCCTGGGCGGATTGCTGGGCGGAAAACCGAAAAAACCGTAGCACTGCACGCTTCCCGAGGGAGCGTTCGATTTTTCGCGGACGCTCCCTCGGCTTTCACTTCGAAATTTTCAGGGAGGTGAGCCTGCAGGATCAGCGAACGGGCGTATTGGCGCTCGTGTGCGTGAACACGTCTTCTGCATCCCGCAATAAATTCCGGATCGACCGCACAACAAATCGAATCGCGAACGCGATCACCACAAGTGCAATCACGACCAACGCCGAAGCGCCGTACGGATGCTTCGTCGCAAACCACATCAGAAAAACCACAAACGCGTCTTCGCTCGCGCTCAGCGCAAAATTTGAAAACGGCTCGGGCGACGTAGTCACTGCCGCTCGTGCCGCCGTTTTTCCGCCATGTGCCGCCAGCGCAATCAATCCGCCCGCAAACGTCGCCGCGATTTGCTCCCACTGCGGCAATTGCGCCGTCGCTCCGTAGGCAATGAACGCCGCCACCGGCACGCGTACAAACGTGTGCGCCGCATTCCACACCAGATCGAACACCGGAATCTTGTCGCCGACAAATTCCAGCAGAAACAATACGGCGCAAGCGATGATAATTTTCCAGTCCTGCACCACATGCAGCGCCGGCGGCACGGCCAGCAGGTTGTAGCGCCCCAGAATCCCCAGCATTCCCACCGTTGCATACACATTCAAGCCGGCCGAGAAAGACACTACGACCAGCAGAGCAGTCAGTTCGTTGCCCGTGGGAATCATCGGAAGTGCCAGCGCTGCGTTCAGCATTTCTTAGTTCCAGCGTCTCCGTTGGCGCACTTAAGCGGCGCGTGTGACCGCCACAGAGTACCACCGCCCGCCCAGCCCATCCACGCTCACTTCCTTTAGCACGCTCGATCCGCGGGCCCGCACTGGCGCTGACTCTTCGGACACTTCGCCCGCTCGCTCGCGATTTGAGCGCTATACTGGTCATACGCCGACTCCATGGGGCATGCGGTCGGCGTTCTGCTCAGTTTTTGGCAAGCGGTAGTTCCTCTCGGGTTTCGCTCGACCATCCCTTTCCAGTGTCTCGAAGCTCGCGCCGCAGTCGCTGCATTTCCGCCCGGCGGCTGTCGCAGCTTCGCGCAAAGGAACCCGAATGAAACGCGTCTTATTCGTCGACGAAGAGCGGGAAGAGTTCGACATCCTCAAGCGCAGCCTGGCGAAAGAGCGCCAGCCTTGGGACATCGAATATGCGGAAAGTGGAGCGTCGGCACTCGAGTCTCTCGCCACCGAGCCGTTCGAAGTCGTCATCTGCGCCACGCGCACGCGCGGGCTCGACGGTGCAGCACTTCTCACCAAAGTGTGTGAACGCTATCCTGCCGTCGTCCGTATTCTGCTTGCCAGCCAGGAAGAAATGGAACGCGCGCTTCGCGCCGTTCCCGTTGCGCACCAGTTTCTGCTGCGGCCCTGCGATCCCAACATGGTCCGCATCGCCATGGAACGCGCCACCAGCCTTTCAAAAATTCTTAGCAATCGCATGCTCGCCAATCTGGTCGGCACGGTGAAAGACCTGCCCGTTCTGCCGCGCACCTACTTCGCTCTCCGCACCAAGCTCGACAATCCGGAAGTTCCTCTCGACGAACTAGTGGCCGTCGTCGAACAAGACGTCGCCATATCCGCGAAGATTTTTCAGCTCGTCAATTCTGCATTTTTCGGCTTGCCGCTCGAAGTTTCTTCCATCAAAACCGCCGTCGGCTTTCTCGGCATTGACATGCTGCAGAACTTGGTTCTCGCCGCCGAAGTTTTCAGCATGATCGATCAAACCACTGCGCTTCCCGGATTTTCGTTCGAGGAATTGCAGGCACACTCCCAATTGACTGCTAAACTCGCGCTTCGCATTCCCGCACCGCCGCACACCCGCGGCATCGCCGTCATGGCTGCTCTGGTCCATGACGTGGGAAAGCTAGTGTTATCCACTCGTTCGCCGCGTCACTTCGCCCGCGCTCTCGGTGAAGCGCATCGCGAGCAGGTTCCGCTCTACGCCGCCGAACGCCAGTTGATGGGCGTCACGCATGCCGAAGTCGGAGCGTATCTGCTCGGCATCTGGGGCCTGCCGTCTCCGGTCGTCGAAGCCGTCGCGCACCACCATCACCCCGAATCCGCAATTCCCAATGACGTGCTCGACGCAGTCGGCATCGTCCACATCGCCAACATCCTCGCCCACGAAGCTTCCACCGGCCCTAGCCACTCGAGCGCCATCCCGCATCAAACCATTGACCCGTGCTACCTGGAGCGTCTGGGAATCACCGAGCAGTATCGCGATTGGCTTGAAATGGCCGGCGCCATGGCTTCGAATTCGCCCGCTATGCGTTGAGCTCAAATCGACTCCCGCCCGCCTGCCCTTCGCTCGCGCCGTTTCAAGCGCAACGTTCCAATCGCCCTTCGTCGCCGGTTCGTTATAATGATTCCGACTTCGGGGGTGGGGTTTTTGTCAGGCCAGTTGCTTCGTTCCGGTTCTGAAGGCAAAACAATTTTTCCTGCGATTTCGTTCCACGGGAATCGTGTGCGCGCTGCCGTCGTTGCACTCGTTTTTCTTGGTTCACTCGGCGTCGGAATCGCGCCTCTCGTCGCTCGACAGCTTTCCGCCTACCGTGCCGCCAAGAATTTGCCGGATACCGCAGCCATCGTCCGTGCTCGTGCCGCCTGGTTCTTTCGCCAGCGCGCCTCTGCCAACGGACACATTCCCGCCTCGCTGCTGATCGAAGCGTTTCAGGAAAAAAACTCTGCAGTCAGTCTCCATCAAACGTTTTTCGACCGGTTGGCCGCTGTGTCGCCGAAAATTTCCGCGAAACCATCCACCTGGACTCCGCTCGGTCCTCAGCCCACCGCCAATAATCCGTTCTATGGAAATGTTTCCGGACGCGTAACCGCGATCGCTTCCGATCCGTGCGATACCACGGGCAATACCGTGTACGTCGGCGGTGCCGACGGCGGCGTTTGGGTCAGCTTTAACGCGCTCACCGGCAATCCCGTCACCTGGACTCCGCTCACCGATTCGCAGGTGTCACTCGCCACCGGCGCAATCGCGCTCGTCTCCACGTCGTGCAACACCTACAACGGCCACAGCCAGAGTGCTGCCATCATCGTCGGCACCGGCGAATCAAACTACGCGCGCGACAATTTGTACGGCGCCGGAGTTTTGCGCTCCGCCGATGGCGGTCACACCTGGGCACAAGACCACACTTTCACCCGAGCCACGTCGCAAGGTCCGGGCGCGAGCGGCCCGTACATTTCCGCCATCGCGGTTCAGCCCGTCGCGTCCCACCCCGTCTTGCTTGCCGCGGTGCAGGGAACTGACTACGCAGGCGGCGGCTCATTGCCCTCGGGAATTTGGCGTTCGACTGACGGCGGCTCGAATTGGTCGCGTTCGCAACCCGGCTCCTCCGGCGCAACCGGCGCACCGTTCAACCCAGCAACCGATGTCGTCTTCGATTCCAGCGATTCCTCCGGCAACACGGTTTACGCCGCGCTCGGCGACCCCGAAGGCGACGCCGACCAAGGCGCGCTATGCGCGAACACTCCCTGCAACGGCGTTTACGTGTCGTCCGACGCCGGAGTCACATGGAATCGCGTTACCGGTCTCGACGCTGCCTCCACGCCGTCGTCTTACGGAAATATTTCGCTCGCGATTTCGTCGGCGACGTCGCCGGCCACTTCCACTCTGTACGTTTCGATCGCCGATTCCACCACCCAATCCGAAAATCTGCTCGGCGTCCTGAAGGGAACCGGCATTCAGTCCAACGGTTCGGGCGCCGCGTTCAGTGCCATTTATCCGGCCACGTCGAATCTTCCCGATTTTTGCGCGCCGCTTTGTTTCTACGACATGAAACTCGCCGTGCTTCCCGCGCTCGGCGGAGATTTGCTCTTCGTGGGCGGAGCAGCGCAGCCTCAATTCAGTGCCGAAGCCTTCGGCAATTCTTCGGTTTATCGCTCGTTCGATGGCGGCAACACGTGGGCCGACGTTTCGGCGGATGGCAGCGGCAACAGCACGTCGGTTCACACGAACGCGCACGCCTTCGCGTTTGCTTTCGCGCCCGGTGCCCAGCCCCTCGCGCTTTTTCTCGGCAACGACGGCGGAGTGTGGACCTCAACCGACGTCTTCAACTCCTCAACTACGGTCGGCAATCAGCATTGGCTCGATCTCAACACCAGCACCGGCAACGCGGACACGTCTCTAAACCTCACCCAATTTTATCCCGGCGTTTCGGTCCATCCTTCCACCGATCAGATTCTGTTTGGCGGCACGCAAGGCAACGACGCGCAGCAGTTTTCCGGCTCGCTCGCCTGGAGCGACACTCTCGCCTGCCCGCGCGATGGCGGCTACACTGCCGTGGATCCCAATGTGCCGACCACGATCTACGTTGCTTGCAGCTATCTCCACGGCACGGGCACGCTCAACAAAAATATTCAGAACGGCGCACCCGGCGACGGTGGCGTGAATTGGACCGCCATGGACTCCGGCAACGGCATCGACTTTACCGACAACGCCGATTTCATACCGCCGCTCGTCCTAGACGCCGCAAACAGCCAGAATCTTTACTTCGGCACCTACCGCCTCTACCAAAGCACAAGCGCTGGCGGCACTTGGTCCGCGATTTCTCCCGACCTGACCACCGACTCCAGCTCTCAATTCGTCACCGCGATCATCGTCGCGCCGTCGAACTCCAACGTCGTTTACGCCGGCACATCCGACGGACTTCTCTGGCAGACCGCCGAAGCAACTTCAGGCGCCGGCGACGTTCACAAAATAAATCAAAATGGCCAGCCGGCTCGCGAAGTTGCATCCATCGCCGTCGATTCTGCGAACGCAAAATCCGCTTTCGCTGTTTACTCCGGGTTTTCCTGTCCTGGCGTTTCCGGATGCGACGGCCTCGGCCATATTTTCTACACCGCGAATTCCGGTGCGTCGTGGCTGCTGGTTGACGGCAATATTCCAGACGTTCCGGTGAACGACATCGTAATCGATCCCACCGATGCGACCGACAACACTGTGTACATCGCCACCGATTCCGGCGTGTACGCCAGTTCCAATGCAACGGCTGGAACAGCGACGGTATGGTCGGTGCTTCAATCCGGACTTCCCAACGTCCAGGTGCTGTCGCTAAAGCTGCGCAACGTTTCGCGCACTTTGGTTGCAGGAACACACGGACGTGGCGCCTGGAATTTGCGTTTGCCGAAATTGCCGGGTTTTGTTTTGACGTCGATTGATCCCGCCAGCGCCCCTGCCGGAAGCGCGGCTTTCGAAATCACCGCCACCGGCAACGGCTTCACGAATCAATCCGCGATCAGCGTAGGCGGCTCGCCCGTCATCACCACGTTCGTCAGCGCCACAAGCCTCACCGCGAGTATCCCCGCATCGGCGGTGGCGTGCGGAGGTTCGATTCCCGTCAGCGTCTCCGATCCTGCCGCCGGCACCACCAACTCGCTGGTCCTAGGCGTTCTCGGCTCCTGCAATTTTGCGATCGGCGCTCCGTCGCCCAGCACCCAAACCACCACGCCGGGCGGCAGCGCCACCTATCAGTTCACCGTCTCGCAATCTGGCAGTACGTCCCCCGCCGTTCAATTCTCTTGTCCCGACGCGCCCGCCGGGATCACCTGCCAGTTCACGCCGAATCCGGCGACACCAACCTCCGGCGGCACCGCTGTCATGTTGACCATTTCGGTGCCCGTGACTGCGAGTTTGGGTCCTCAGTATCCTGCCGTTCGTCAATCGCCGCCATTCGCGTTCGCACGGGCAGCACTCAGCTTGCTCGCGGCCTTTGCAATTTTCGTTTTCGGCGCCTCGCGCACTCGCCGCTTCACCGTAGTTTTTGCATGCGCCTTCGTGCTTCTCACCCTTGCGTTGATGAGCGCCTGCGGCGGTGGAGGCAGCACTCCGCCTCCCATGAACCAGACCTATCAGATCCCCGTCTCCGGCTCGGCTGGCAATTTGGTGCATTCAACCACCGTCCAACTCGTGGTAGATTAGCCCCGTTCAGCGACCTTCCTCGGCTTGGGCTGGCTTGTCGCGAACGACTTGGTCGTACGGGAGACGTCCCATGACCTGCCCCAAATGCCACGAACGTATTTCTGCATCCGCTCTTTGGACCGGCGCCGGACTTTCTCACATCGTCTGCGGAAAATGCGGCACCGGCCTGAAACCCAAACCGTTTTCGGCGATTATCGTCTTTGTGCTTTCGTTCGGGCTTGCGGAAGTCGCGATGCTGGTGCTTCGCCGGGTGGGTGCGGTTTACTGGATGACCTTCGTAGGATTCTTCTTGGTATTCGCGCTGGTGTTCGCGGTCAGCGGTCCGCTGCTGCTGCGTTTTCAGGTGAAGGAACCGCGCGAAAATCCCATCGCGATTCACTAGCGGCGCTTAGCGCGCCGAGGTTTTCAACACGCGCCGCCGCTATATCTCGCGCTACAACATCTGCCTCAGCACGTACTGCAAAATTCCTCCGTGCTGGTAGTACGCCACTTCAAACGGAGTATCCACCCGCGCCCGCGTCGTGAATTTTTTCTCAGTTCCATCCGGCTTTCGTGCCGTCACCTGCATTTTCTTCCGCGGTTCGAAATCTTTTGCCAGTCCCTCGATCTCAAAGATTTCCAGGCCCGACAGTCCCAGCGTTGCCGGAGTTTCACCGGGCATGAATTCAAGCGGCAGCACGCCCATCCCAACCAGGTTGCTGCGGTGAATCCGCTCAAAACTCTCCGCCAGCACCGCGCGCACGCCTAGCAGAATCGTCCCTTTCGCCGCCCAGTCGCGAGATGAACCCGATCCGTATTCTTTGCCCGCCAGAATAATCAGCGGCACTTTCTCGTCGCGATATTTCATCGCCGCGTCGTAGATCGACATTTTCTCGCCGCTCGGCTGGTGAATCGTCCAACCACCTTCCGTGCCCGGCGCCAGTTGGTTTTTCAGCCGGATATTCGCAAAGGTGCCCCGCATCATTACTTCATGATTGCCGCGCCGCGCGCCGTAGGAGTTGAAATCCTTCGGCTGCACTCCGTGCGCGATCAGGTATTTTCCCGCCGGAGTGTCCGCGCCGATCGAACCCGCCGGCGAAATATGGTCGGTCGTGATGCTGTCGCCCAGCATCGCCAGCGCTCGAAGTCCGCGCAGATCGCCCAGTACCGCGGGCTTCACCGGCAGATTCTCGAAATACGGCGGATTCTTAATGTACGTGGACTTGTCGTCCCACGAATACAGATCGCCTTCCGGAATCGGAAGTGCCTTCCAGTGCTCGTCGCCGGCGAAGACGTCGGAATATTGATGACGAAACATCTCGCTGGTCACCGAACTCCGCATCGTCGATTCAACTTCTGCGGGCGTCGGCCAGATATCGCGCAGGTATACGGGCTTTCCAGCCTTATCATCGCCGAGTGAATCGTTCACGATATCGATGTCCATCCGTCCCGCCAGCGCGTAGGCCACTACCAGCGGCGGAGACGCCAGATAATTCGCGCGGCACAGCGGATTGATGCGTCCTTCGAAATTTCGATTGCCGCTCAACACCGAAACCGCCACCAGATTATTATCTTTCACGGCTTTCGCGATCGCTTCTGGCAACGGGCCGCTGTTGCCGATGCAAGTGGTGCAACCGTAGCCCACCAGATTGAATTTCAGCGCGTTCAACGCCGGCCACAATCCCGCCTTCTCGATGTAATCCGTCACCACTTTCGATCCCGGCGCGAAGCTGGTTTTTACCCACGGTTTCGTTTTCAAACCTCGTTCCACCGCTTTTTTCGCCAGCAGTCCCGCTCCCAGCATCAACGAAGGATTCGAAGTGTTCGTGCAGCTCGTGATCGCCGCGATCACCACCGAACCATCTGCCAGATCGAACTGGTCGCCGTTCTGCTGCACCGTCACGTGTTTCGCGGCGGCCGGCAGCGTTTTCTCAAACGATGCCTTGGCCTGCGTAATCGGCACGCTGTCCTGCGGACGCTTCGGTCCAGCCATCGTCGGCACGACGGTTGCGAGATCCAATTCCAGCTTGTCCGAAAAAATCGGATCGGGCGTGGCATCGGTGCGAAATAACCCTTGTTCCTTGGTGTACGCCTCCACCAGTTGCACTTGCTCCGCGCCGCGCGCCGTAAAGCGCAAATATTCCAACGCCTCCGCATCGACCGGAAAAAATCCCATCGTCGCGCCGTATTCCGGAGCCATATTCGCGATCGTCGCGCGATCCGGCAGCGTCAGGCTCGAAAGTCCGGTACCATAAAATTCCACGAACTTTCCGACCACACCTTTTTTCCGCAGCATCTGCGTCACGGTGAGCACCAAGTCCGTGGCCGTCGCGCCTTCCGGCAGTCGTCCATGCAGCTTGAATCCCACCACCGCGGGAATCAGCATCGAGAGCGGTTGGCCCAGCATCGCTGCTTCTGCTTCGATTCCACCCACGCCCCAGCCGAACACGCCAAGTCCGTTCACCATTGTCGTGTGCGAATCGGTTCCCACCAGCGAATCCGGGAACGCCACCCACGTGCCATTTTTCTTTTCGCGGAACACCACGCGCGCCAGATATTCCAGATTCACCTGATGGCAAATTCCCGTGTCCGGCGGTACAACTTTGAAATTCTGAAATCCCTTCTGTCCCCAACGCAAAAACGCGTAGCGCTCGATGTTGCGCTGCATTTCCAGATCGGCGTTGAACGAAAACGAATTCGCCGTCCCGAATCGGTCCACTTGCACAGAGTGATCGATCACCAACTCCGCCGGCAGCAGCGGATTGATCTTCGTCGCGTCGCCGCCCAGCCTTTTCATCGCGTCGCGCATCGCCGCTAGGTCCACCACCGCGGGCACGCCGGTAAAATCCTGCAACAGCACTCGCGCCGGCATAAACGAAATTTCCTTCTCGGTCGCGCCCGCCGCGCTCGTCGGGTCCCATCCCGCCAGCGCCTTGATGTCGTCGGCGAACACGAAGTGCGCGTCTTCGTGGCGCAGCAGATTTTCCATCAACACTTTCAGTGAGAAGGGCAGCCGCGCCAAATTCGAGTGGCCCGCCTTTTCGAGCGCTTTCAGGCTGAAAATCTGGACGTCTTCGTTTCCCGCGCGAATGCTGATTTTCGTTCCGAAGGAATTTCCGTGCGAATTCGTGGATGAGCTGCTCATGCGAGGGTCGATGCTCCTATGAAATCGTGCAACGAGTGTAACGCAGGGCGATTGTTAAATTGCCGGCAGCAAATGAGGTTAGTGCTTCGGTGGAACGTATCCTTCCGGCGCTTTCGCTCCGTCGCCAAAAAAGTAAGATTCCATTTGTTCTTCCATGATCTGTTGCGATTTCGGGTCGAGCGGATTCAGCCGGAATTCGTTCATCAGCATCTTCGAGTGCTCCACCCAGCCGCGCCACGCCTCTTTCGACACGTTTTCGTAAACGCGCTGGCCGATCGCGCCCTTCCACGGCGCGCGGTCCAGTCCCGGCAATTCGCGCCCCAGCTTCACGCACTTCACCATGCGCACCGTCGCCGCTCCAGTGCTTCCCGCGTTTTGTTCGTCCGCCATTCATTCCTCCTTACAATTTTCGATATATTCAAGATACTGCAACCGGCTCCGGATTTCCAGTTGCCGCGCCGCGATCTGCTTTCGCTGCGTCCGCGTTGCGATCGCTCAACTTTTCGAATCGTTCGTCGCGTTGGTCTGCATTATCTACAACCTACGAGGGGATCGCCCTCAACGTCCTCGTCCAACTGAACGATGCGATCGCGTCCCGATTCTTCCGCACTCGCAACTGACTCCTCGTGCCCCGTTTCTTCAATCTTCGCGCGGACGTCGCGCCGCCAACTCAATCCGGACCCGCCCGCTGCCGATAACGATACAGATGGAGCTTTTTGCCCAAATTCGCCCCTTCTGCTCGATGAAATCACCGGGTAATGGTCTGCTCGCGAACTTGTGGTAGGCTCTCAGGGTAGTTTTATTAAAACTTTAACGGCGCGCACCGTCGCACTCGTACCTCTCTTCGGAGACTCTTACAATGGATTCGCCGGTCACGAAACTCTCCGCACCACAGTCCAACGAAGCATTTTTCTGCGAGGCGCCCGCCGACCCGTGCACCATCGTCATGTTCGGCGCTTCCGGAGATCTCGCGCGCCGCAAATTGCTGCCCGCGCTGTACGATTTGGCCGTTCACGCCTGTCTTGCGCCGCGTTTTCGTCTGGTCGGATTCGCGCGCACACAAATGTCCGACGAAGATTTCCGCAAGAGTGCCGGAGAATTTCTGCCGAAAGGCAATGAAGAGGGCGCCGACGAATCGAAGAAAGCCGACTTCCTCAAAAATCTGCTGTACCTCAGCGGCAACTACGACGATCCCGAGGCTTTCAAGAAACTCGCGAAAAAACTCGACGATCTCGATGGCGAAGCGCAACTCGGCGGGAACCGTCTCTTCTATCTCGCCACTCCGCCCGAAGTCTATCTCCACGTCGTCGAGCAGCTGAATGCCGCCGGCCTTGCGAAAAAGAAAACCGCCAAATCCTGGACGCGCATCATCATCGAAAAACCATTCGGTCACGATCAAGCTTCGGCCAAAGAACTCAATTCAAAAGTTCTCAGCGTCTTTGATGAGTCGCAGGTCTATCGCATCGACCACTACCTCGGAAAAGAAACCGTTCAGAACATGTTGGTCTTCCGCTTCGGCAACGGCATCTTTGAGCCGCTCTGGAACCGCAACTACATCGACTCGGTCCAGATCACCGCGTCAGAATCTCTCGGTGTCGAACGTCGCGCGGCCTTTTATGAATCCGCCGGCGCTCTGCGCGACATGATTCAGAGCCACGTCCTTCAGCTCACTTCGCTGGTCGCCATGGAAGCGCCCGCAAACTTTGACGCCAACTCCGTGCGCAACGAAAAAATCAAAGTCCTGCAGTCGATGCGCCCCTTCAACCGCGAATCCGTGTGGAAGTCGGTCGTCCGCGGCCAGTACGGCCCGGGAAACGTAGGCGGCAAGCCCGTTCCCGGATATCGCCAGGAACCCGGCGTAAAACCCGATTCCAGCACTGAAACTTTCGTCGCTCTCGCTCTCCACGTGGACAACTGGCGCTGGAGTGGCGTTCCTTTTTATCTGCGCACCGGAAAGCGCCTCGCCCGGCCGCTCACCGAAGTAGCCATCCAATTCAAAAACGCTCCCCATATGGTCTTCCGCGGCGAAAATATGGAAACCAATTCTCTCGTGCTCAACATTCAGCCCGACGAAGGCATCTCGCTTTCCTTCGGCGCGAAGTCTCCGGGCGCGCAAATGCACATTCGTCCGGTCACCATGGATTTCAAATATTCTGACGCCTTCGGCGCCGGAACGCGCAGTGCCTACGCGACCCTGATCAACGACTGTATCCGTGGCGATGCCACCTTGTTCGATCGCGCCGATTCGGTGGAAGCGGCGTGGGCACTCGTTGACCCGATTCTCGACGCATGGAAAAACGGCACTCCGCCGCCATTTCCAAATTATCCGGCAGGAAGCGAAGGTCCGTCGGCCGCAAATGATCTAACCACTTCAGAAGGCAGGCGCTGGCGTCCGCTCTAATCCGCGGCCGTCCGCTCAACAAAAATGCTCAACGCGATTCGAATTTGGAGGAGTCGATGATTCTGGCGGGAGACTTGGGTGGGACCAAGTCCAATCTCGGTCTATTCGATGTTCGTAACGGAAAACTGGAACGAGTTGCGACCAAGCGTTACGCCAGCCGCGACCACGCCGGCCTGGAAGAGATCGCCAAGGATTTTCTAAACGGTCATCACGCCGATGTCACCGCCGCTTCATTCGGAATTGCCGGTCCCGTCGTCGAAAATCGCGTTCACGCCACCAACATTCCCTGGATCGTGGACGGCACGAAAATCGCGCAGCAATTTCATTTGAATCACGTTCGCCTGCTCAACGATCTGGAAGCCACCGCCTACGGCATCGAAGTCCTCGACTCCACCGACGTCGAGACGATATACCAGGGCATCGCCACACCGAACGCGACGCGCGTAGTTCTATCCGCCGGCACAGGTCTCGGCGAAGGCGTTTTGTTCTGGGACGGCCAGCGCCATCTCCCGATGTCCACCGAGGCCGGCCACACCGATTTCGCGCCGAACACCGACCAGCAAGCCGACCTGTGGAAGTTCTTGAGCAAGCACTACGAGTTTGTCAGCACCGAAAAAATTCTTTCCGGCGGCGGCTTTCAGCACGTCCACGAGTTTCTGGATCCTACCGTTCGCCATCCCGGTTTTGACGGCGGCGCGATCGACCCTGCGCCCGGCATCACGCAGCGCGGACTCGATGGCTCGTGCCCGGTGTGCGTCGCAACCGTGAATTTGTGGGTCGAAATTTACGGCGGGGAAGCAGGAAATTTGGCGCTGCGTACCGTTGCGCGCGGCGGAATTTACGTCGCTGGCGGCATCGCCCTAAAAGTCATGCCGAAAATGCGCGAAGGCCGCTTCGCCGAAGCGGTCCGCCACAAGGAAAAACTCGGCGACTTCCTCGGCGGCATTCCCATCCACGTGGTTCTGAATGACGAGTGCCCGCTGATCGGCGCCGCCTACGTGGCCTGGAAAAATATTTAGTCTCTTAGAATCGATCCAATCGACCGCGCTACGGCTTCGTTACGTCGATCATATTGTCGTCTGAAATCCGATCCACCAGCTTGTTATAGGGATCGATTCCCGCGCGCGTCGGCTTCTCGTCCACCACAATTTCAAACGTTCGCTGTCCTGTCGTAAATTTTTCTTTCTGAAGCCAGAGCGGTTTTTCTTCGTCTTTCGCGCCGCTGAACACGCCCACGTCGATGTAATCGTTCATCTCCGCCGGACTCTCGTTCCCGTTTCCATCGGCCTTCACCTTCCGCGCCTGCACCGTCAGCGTCACTTTATATTTCCCGTCCGCCGTCGGCGTCACAACCGCACTCTCCGCCTTGTTGTCGTACAGCACGATCGATTCGAATCCGTCGGTGATCAAATATTGCAGCTCCGGCGGAGTCTGCGCACGCAGCGCCTCCACCAACTGCCGCGTGTCCGGATAATTTTCCGGTGGCGTGCCGTTCGCGTTCGCGTAGCGGTATTGCATCAGGAAGTTTTTCAGGGCCGCGTTCAACTTGTCTTCGCCGATGTAGTCCGCCAGCGTGTACATCACAAGACCGCCCTTGTAATACCAGACGTATGGTTCGCGCTGCACCAACACCAGCGGAGGTTCATGCCTTACCTCGCCGCCTCGCCCGCGCAAATACTGGTCCAGTTCGTGGCGCAGGAATTTGTGCATCTGATCTTTGCCGTACTTTTTTTCCATCACCATCAGCGCCGAATATTCCGCCAGAGTCTCGGACATCATGTTCGACCCTTCCACATTCGCGCCGATCAGCTGATGACCCCACCACTGGTGACCCAATTCGTGTGCCGTCACAAAATACGTGAAGTCGATGTCGTCCTTTTTCTCCACGCGCCCGATAAATCCGATTCCTTCGGAGTAGGGCACTGTGTTCGGAAACGACTGCGCAAACGTCCGGTACCGCGGATACTCCAAAATCCGATACTGCGCGAACTGATACTGGCTGAAGTTTTTCTGGTAATAATCGAGACCTCCCTTCGACGAAGCCAGCATGTCGTCCAGATCGAATTCGTGCCCCGGCGTGTAGTAAACCTCCAGCGCCGTTCCGTTGTAATCTTCCTTCTTCACCGCGTATCGCGCCGAAAGATAGGAAAAGAAATCTGCGATGTTCGTCCCGCCCATGTCGTACTCAAAATAGCGCCGTCCGTTCTCTTGCCATTGGCGCTTCAAGTAGCCCGGAGCGATCGCAATCTGATCCGCCGACGTGCTCACCACTGTGTGATATGTAATCCAGTCCGCATTTTGCGTGAAGATGTTGTTCTTTGACTGAACGACATCACCCCGCTTGTGCATCTCTTCCAGATCGCCCAGCTTTTCCTCGCGCCGTCGCCGCGGATCGTCCAGTTCGATTCCGGAGTTGTAACCGATGAACGGGAAGAAATCCGAATCGAAAAACGTGCCGTTGTATGCGAACTGCGCCATCTCATTTCCGTCTCGGAATCCGCGCGATGTGTGCCCCACCTTGAACGACATCTTGATCGTCTCGCCCGGCGCCAGCGGTTGCTCCAGTTGGTAGATCGTGTAGATGTCGCGTGCGCCGGAACTCACCACATGAAATGGCCGGTCAAACGTAACGTCGGTTACCGACTGATTACTGTCCGTGATGTGAATCTGCGCGATCGGCTCCGCGGTCTTGTTCATCATCGTGTACGTTCCCGATCCCGAGAACGACCGATTCGCTGGATCGAGATCCACGCGCGTTTCCACCGCCGTTACTTTCGGCACTGCCATCGTTTCGTACTTCTTGTATTGCTTCTCGTAGTTCGCCTGAATCACGCGCCGTGATTTCGCGTTCAAATATTCGTTTAGCACATGCCCGTTGTAGAAATACCAGGTGCCGCTGCCAATCGCGATCAACGTCAGCAAAATCGCCGCTGGAGCCAGCTTGGGCCAGCGCGCCCGCGCCATCTTCCATCGCGCCGTCCAGCTGTCGTCCGTGCCACGCCTCGCGAAAGCGATCGAGATCACCCCGAGCACCGCTGCAATCGACAGCCAGTAACTGATCGACCAGAACAGCGCCTTCACAAAGTGTCCGTACCCGTTCATGTCGCTATAGGTGTACGACGGCGTTGATCCCGGCAGATACAGCGTGTTCTCCCAGCCGAAATTGAACAGGATATTCACCGACACGAACATTCCAATCACAATTCCGTGCCCGATGAATTTGTTGCTCACCACCGTCTGGACAAACAACGCGATCAGCGTGAACGTCAGAATCTGCGGAAAGGTGATTACATACAGTTCTTTGAAGTACTGCGCGAACTCGTAGTGGTGATATCCGGCCACGGTCTGCATCATTACGCCACATAGCATCGTCACCGTCAGCAACACCAGTTCAACAAATGCGATCGCCGCCAGCTTCGAAAGCCAGTCCACCGTTTCCGGCACTGGCAAAGCGTCGTGAATGCCATCCACGTGGACATCTCGCTCGCGCCAAACCAGCTCGGCCGCATACAGCGTCGCCACAATGTAGAAGAACAGCGTCGCGCTTCCTTCCACCGCCTGCAGCATCAGGTACGTCACCGGCCACACGTTCGTGCCGTCCAGGTGCCCGGCGAAATGCCCGTTGTTCACCGCAAATACGATCATCAATCCGACGATCGCCCAGAAGGGAACTTCCCGCACGATCAGCCGCACGCGCAATTTCAACAGCGATAGAAACTGTGCCCACGATGTTGCTGATCCGAAAAACTGTCGCACCGCCGGCAGCTTCGCGGCCACCAGCGATCGCACCGGCCGCGCGTCCAACTCCTCGGTCTGCTTCGCTTTTGCTGCGCGCCGTCCCTGCGAACGCGAAGTCAAAGCCTCCACAGACATCGGAAACAGAGCCCACACCGCGCCCAGCGCCAGAAACCCCACACTCAGCCAGAGAAGCCGGTTGTAAAGAAAAACTCCCAGCGCATCGTGCCGCGACCACGACAGAAGCAGCGAGTTCTTGTCCACGACCGTCCAGTACTTGGTGATGTCATCGAACATCACGAGCCCGATCGGATCGAAAATCCCCGACCAGAATCGTTCCAGCGATCTCGTCGAACTGAAAACCGTCAGCCCGATGACGTAAACAATGAACAGCGCCACGCCTTGCACATACACCGTCACTACTTTGCGTGTTAGCGCCGCCACCGTGAAAAACAGCGACCCCATGAAAAAGATCTGCACCACGATGATCGAAAGAAACGGTTGTAGGTACGTCCACAAATGGTTCGGCGCGATCCGCGTGTGGTCGGCCCACGGAGCAAACGTTCCCAGCCATGTGCCCCACAATGTTCCGGAAAACGCGAATACCGTCGTCACGAACGATCCCGCCCAACGTCCGCCAAGGTACGCAAATTTCGAAATCGGCTTGGTGAAAATCAGCTGGTAAGTGTCCCGCTGAAAATCGCGCAGGATCGAAGTCCCGAAAATCGCGGCAATCACAATCACGCCGAACAGCGCAATCCCCACGTCGTTGTAAGTATTCGCGTACCCACCGTTCAGCGTCACCTTGCCGTTGCCGAAGCCCACCGGCCCGAAACTTTCAGACGCTACCGACAAAAATCCGAACGCGAACCACAGCAAAAAATAAACGTACGTGGAAATACTCTTGGCTCGTAATTTCAGTTCGAAGGTGAAGAATTCCCAGAAGAGTCTCATTAGGTTTCCTCGCCTCAGTTCTTTGCGTGCCGCGAAAGATTCAGGAAGTACACGTCCTCGAGCCCCGAATCCACCACTTGGAATCCCGCGCCGGGACTCGACTCCGCGAACACCCTGATTTCGTGCTGGCCTGCCACCAGATGCGTCGAAATTACATTCATCTGTGACTCAATCGCTCGCAGCTCATCGTCGCTCGATACCACCTTGCTCCAGATTTTTCCCTCGAGCGCCGTCAGCGCCTCATTCGGCGATCCCTCCAGCAGCACTTCGCCAGACGCGATGATCGCCATCCGCGGGCACAACTCGCGCACGTCATCCACGATGTGTGTGGACAAAATCACCGTCACGTTCCGCCCGATCGAGCTGAGCAAGTTCAAAAATCGATTCCGCTCCGCCGGATCGAGGCCCGCCGTCGGCTCGTCCACAATAATCAGTTTCGGATTTGCCAGTAGCGCCTGCGCGATCCCGAACCGCTGCTTCATCCCGCCCGAATACGTGCTCAGCGATTTCTTCCGCGCTTCCCACAGATTCGTCTGCGCCAGCAGCGCGTCCACCATTTCTTTTCGCTCGCTCGCAACGGTGATTCCTTTCATCACCGCCAGGTGGTGCAGCATGTCCATCGCGGACATCTTCGGATACACGCCGAACTCCTGCGGCAGATATCCCAGCACCTTGCGCACTTCGTTCTTCTTGTTCAGCACGTCGATCCCGTCCAGCGTCACCGATCCCGAATCCGGATCCTGCAGCGTCGCCACCGTGCGCATCAGCGTGCTCTTGCCCGCTCCGTTCGGCCCCAGCAGGCCGAACATGTTGTTCCCAATCGTCAGCGACAGATTCTTCAGCGCCTTCACGCCATTGGGATACGTTTTCGAGAGCCCCGTAATTGTCAGCGCCATGCCAGTCCTCCGGAAGTATCACTGCAAACAATTGACCGTCTGAATCCGCGAATCTATCACATCGCCCATGCCCGATTGCCACAAAACGCCGCCGCGTCACCCCGCCCAGCCGACAGCAGCTGCCACGCCCGGCATCCCGCCAGACGCAGCTCCGCCTATCCCTCAGACGCAAGCACATTCCAATTTGTTAGCTTCGGTTTCCCCTCAATTCGCCTTAAAATACGTTCAACTCGTGCGCCCGTAGCTCAGTTGGATAGAGCGTCTGCCTTCTAAGCAGAGGGTCGGGGGTTCGATCCCCTCCGGGCGCGCCATCTTTCGCTCGCTCGCGCCTTTACCCAAACGTTCAGTCACCGCCTTTTCACGACCGCGCGATCAACCACGCCGCGCGATGCCCGCCGTGCTCTCGCTCTCAAGAGGTTGCAGCGTGCCTGGGAGCGCAAGCGGGAGAAAAGCGGATCGGGCAGGCGGTGAAGGCTGCAGGATTTTCAAGGTTTCGACGCGCCACCGAAACGCCCTTCAACATCGTGTATGAAGCGCGCCCATAATTCCAACTCGTGATTCGCGCGCCCCGGCGCGGTGGCCGCGCCCAGCGCGAGACTGACTACGAAAAGCAACGCCGCACAAGCGCGAAATCCAAAAGTTTCCACGGAACTCCCTCCGGTGAATGATCGCTTAGACGCTTCTTATCTATTTCGAGTCGAACTCTTACCGATTCTGCGGCGCGGTACTCAAGCTGCACACACTAAAGCGATAAATGTCACGAGAATCAAGAGGGCTTCGCTCGACCTGCCAATTCGACATCGCATTGACATCGCATTGCGGAATGCGCGCCTACAACATGGGAGAGAGCCCATCGGCCATTATGCGAATCGCAGCGAATGGTTCGGTAGCGATGATGTTCGAGGGAACACCAAAACTTTTGCGAAGGCAACCGAGCACAAAGCCGGCGCGCAAAACTCATGCAGCACACGCTAGGCGCGACTCTGCTCTGAAATTCGCGGTCGGAAACAGCTTCGGCAACGTCTCCCGCCCTATCCGAACTTTAAAGTCGTGCTCTGTCCGACTTCGATGATGTATCCGTCCAGATCGCGGATGTAACACCGAATCTCGCCGTATTTCGGTATCGGCTCGGTGATGAATTCCGCTCCTCGGCTCTTCCACAGCTTGTAGCACGCTTGAATGTCTGCCACGCGGAAATTCATAAAGCTGTTGATGTGGTTCGGGTCGGGCACGCTGAGCGTTACCGTCGGCTTATCCGGCGTCGGGCCCGCGCCCGCGTTCAAAATCATCCAGATATTAGCCAACAGCAGGTACGCGGGCGCGTTCCCATCGCCCAGCGTCAGAATCTGCGCGCCAAACACCCGTTCGTAGTACCGCGCCGATCGCTCGATGTCGGCCACCGTCAGAAATTGCGCGATGCTGATTCCTTCGCGCGGAGGCATCTCAAACGTTTTTTGGTCGATCTACACGTTGGTCATTCACGTCCCCCATTCCGAATGTGAGTGCTCGTCTGCCGAATCTACTCGCAGCCCGATCCGTCCGCAAAAACTCTAGTATCTCCGCCGCTGGACCGACCGCCCGACGCGACGTGCCAGACGCGCCGCATCTAATCTATTAGGCCAACGTATCGACTCCCGCCACGCGCTCACCGCCCTCCGCCCTGGTGTACACTCTCTCGTTCGCGCACCTTTCCAAAATCGGCCCGCTCAAAGGACGCGCATGACTCGTCGTTACCGCAACTGGATCGCGGTCATTCTGATCACGCTGGTCTGCGTCACTCTCACCACCGCGATTTCCGGCCAGTCTCCCGCCCCCAAGCCACCCAGCCTTTACGAACAGTTCGTCGATCCGCCGAAAATTTATTCGCCCATGCCGTTTTGGTTTTGGAACGGCAGACTCGATCCTGCCGAAGTGCAGGCTGAAGTCCGCCGCATGATGGACCAGCACGTCTACGGCGCGTTCCTCCACGCTCGCGACGGTCTTCTCACTCCGTATCTTTCCGAAGATTGGTTTGCGGCCTTCGGCGCCGGCCTCGAAGAAGCCAAACGCGTTGGCTTCTACTTCAATTTCGTCGACGAATACGACTGGCCGTCCGGCGAAGTCCGAAATATCTGGATGTCCGGCAATCACCAGAGTGAAGTGCTGGCGCGCAATCCGAAATTCCACATGCGCAGCCTCGCATACAAAGAGCAGATCGTTCACGGCCCGCAGCCGGTATCGCTTCCCAAAGTTTCCGACCTGCAATCCGTCGTCGCAGTGCGCTGGCTGGGCGGCGGTCGAGTCGATCCGAAGTCTCTTCGTTCGCTCGCGCTCCCCGCAGATGGCGCACCCGTCGAGTGGACCGCGCCCGACGGCGACTGGATTGTGATGGAATTTTATTTGGAAGAATCGATGGGCTTGGATGGCGGCGTCGTGGACTTGATGAATCCCGACGCGATGAAATTATATTTCGATCTATCGTACGGCGAATACTACCGCCGCTTCGCGCCCTATTTCGGCTCGACGATTCGTTTTTCGTTTTCCGATCACGAGGGAGACTTCGGCTTCCGCATCGGTTGGACGCCCGTGCTCTACGACTCGTTCGCCGCTCGCAACGGCTACGACCTTCGCTCGGTTCTACCGCTACTGGTTTACGACGGCGGGGGCGAATCGCGCGACGTCCGCAAAGACTATCTCGCGACAGTCACCAGTCTCTACCAAAACTCCTACTGGAACGGAATCACCGCGGCCGCGAATAAGCTCGGCATCGCCCGATCGGGACACGCCTGGGAAGAAACCTTGCAGACCGGAGCGATTTTCGAAGGCAGCCTTTTCGCTCTTGAGCGCGGCCTGAATCCAGTGGGCGTCGATTCACTCGGCGATTTCGGCCGGCAGCCGCTCAACTTCAAAGTCGCTCAATCCGTCGCCGACTTCGAGCGTCGCCGTTTCGCTTGCGAAAATCAGGGAGTGCAGGGAACGGACTCGTACCTCGATATGCAGGGCCTGCGCAAACCCACCAACTCAATCGGCGCGTGGGGCGTGAATCTCTTCATCCCTCATGCGTTCGATTACGACGTGAAACGCGCCAACTACGCTCCCGACTGGCTCCATCAACCTTACTGGCCGTACTTTCATAACTACGCCGATTACGTTCGCCGCATCAGCTTCATGAATTCAGAGGACAGCCACCACGCCACCGGCGTCCTGCTGTATTACCCGATGCTCTCGGTGTGGGCCGAATCGAATCCCAAATTCAACCACGACACCGATTACCAGCGCCTCGCCGAGCCGCAGTACTGGAGAAATCGCACCGTCCTGATTAACGACTACTATACCCGCATGATTCTTCGCTTGGCCGAACGTCAGTGGGACTACAACATCGCCGACGATTTTTATTTCGAGCAAGCGCGCGTCGAGGGCAACGAGCTCGTCATCGGGCCGCAACGTTTTCGCACCATTGTACTGCCGCCGATCACCACCATCAGCCCGGCCACGCTGGTAAAAATTCTCGAATTCTACCGCGCCGGCGGCACCGTCATCGGCATCCGCATGTTGCCCTCCGCAGTCGAAGAAACGGAAAAAAACGCCGCCGTGATTCAATCCGGCGTTGACGAACTTTTCGGTACAAACGCCGCTCGCACCGCTGAATCATTCACCGCCAATCACAACGCGAGCGGCGGAACCGCGTACTACGTTTCAGAAAGTGTCGAATCTCTTGTCGATCTGCTCGATGCTCACGCCACGAAAGACGTTCGCGTCATTTCCGGCTCTCCCGATCACTTTTTCGCGCAGCACCGCGAAAAATCCGGGCTGTCCTACTATTGGTTCGTCAACGATTCCGATCGCCCTCGTTCCGTCGTCGTCGAGCTTTCCGCCGCCGGCGTTCCCGAAAAGTGGGACGCGCTCACCGGCCAGCGTTCTGCCATCCCTCACGCAACGCGCTCCGCCGTAACTCCCGGCGCGACCGCCGCCACCACCGAAGTCCGTCTCGATTTCGCGCCATGGGACGCGTACTACGTCGTTTTTCGCGCTCCCGACTCCGCCGTGCCCGCGCCCCCGTCGCTGCTCGTCGATTCGTCCACTTCCGACGTGCAGGTAATCTCACAATCCGCCGGCTCGATTGTCGTTCGCGCCTCCGCACCCGGCTCCGCGAAAAACATATCCGTCGAAATGTCCGCCGCGGGAAAAACGTACTCTGGAGCATCTGCAGTCGAGCCACTCGCTCCCATCGCCATCGCCGACCCATGGAACTTCCGCGTCGAGCCCGATCGCGTCTCCGTCCCGTACGCCAAAGTTTTCGACGCGCCTAGCCAGCACAGCAAAAATCTCGAATACATGCAGCCCAAATTCGACGATTCCGGCTGGTCGTCCGCCTGGCTCAGCGAAGCGCAAAACACCATTCGCACCTGGAACGTCATCGGCCCATTCCCAAATCCGCAGGACGCCGGCTTCGCGACCGTGTATCCGCCGGAAGAAAAATTCGATCCTGATGCGCACTACGCCGGAGCCGACAACCAACTCGTGCAATGGCAGCGCTACTACGGCGATGAGCCCTATCTTTCGAAAAATGTAATCGTGATGGAGACCTCCGGCGGCCACAATGACGACGATTCGCCCGTCGTCGATTTCACGCGCGCGTTTTCGCTCGCCGACAAGCCGTGGGTCTCCGCCTACGCTCTCACCTATCTGTATTCTCCCGTCGATCAGCCCGCCGTTTTAGTCGTCGCCGCCGACAACTGGGCCAAAATCTGGCTCGACCGCAAACTCGTTTTCGCTCAGCTTCGCCATCCGTTCTGGTATGAGACCAACGACAACTGGGCCGACCGCATCCCGGTAAATCTTCACAAAGGCTGGAACGAAGTCCTCGTCAAAGCTGGCGTCGGCCGCGGCGCCGCCACCGGACAATTCGGATTCACCTTCCGCGTCGCTGACGATCACGGTAAAACCGTCGCCAATGTAGTCAGCAGCCTCTCGCCCGGCTCAACTCCTTCTCAACGTCCGCCGTCCGATGCGCGCCGTTACTACCGTGTGGAGATTCCCCCCGGCACCGTCGCCGTCATTCCGCCGGATCTTCCCGGTGGTTTCAGCATCTTGGTGAACGGCCAAAAACTCGACGCCGCGAACGGCCAGCCCATGGCGTATGAAAAATTGCTGCGGCCAGAAAGAAATATTCTCGTGCTGGAATCGAGCGTCAACGATCGACTCAGTTCGCCGCTCGAGTTCGTCACCGGCGTCACACCGTTCGCGCTGGAGTCATTGACCAAGACCGGCCTCGCAAATTTTTCCGGCACCGCGATCTACGACACTTCCTTCACCGTCCCGCCCGCGCTGGCGGGGAAGCGTTTGTTCCTCGATTTGGGCCGCGTCAGTTCCGTCGCCGAAGTCACCGTGAACGGACGCGCCGCCGGCACACTGATCTGGGATCCCTACCGCCTCGAAATTACAGATTTTGTTCACGAAGGCCAGAACCGCGTCGTCGTTCGCGTCACCAACACCGAAGCCAACGCTCGCGCCGTCGGCTCCACTCACAACATTCTCGCGAACATCGATCTATCCGGCATGGCGGGGCCTGTCACTCTGGTGCCCTACGTCACTGAAACTCTCACTCTTCACCCGAAATAGCAGCGCCAAAATTTTCCGCGGCAGCCCTCTCGGTGTACCACCAACGCCGCCTCCAAAAACTGTCCGATAACGGACATCGAAAACCCGCATTCGTATCGCCAGCACCCTCTCAAATCCTCCAGCGATCCCTAAGTCGTTTACTGTTACACTCTGTAACGGTAACGCCTTTGGCTGAACATTTGCTCCCATCGTTGCGTTTAACCATTTGTACGCGCGACCGTCCAACTGGCGATCGTCCAATCAGCCGGCCGTTGGGCGCGAGCGCACGGCCACAAATGGCGTCTCAACACCGCAAATCGAAAAATTCGGCGAGGCAATCGTGAACAACTTCCTTCGTGATCTTGGTTTCGGTTTCCGCCTGCTGTTCAAGAATCCCGGCTTCGCTTCCGTCGCCGTCCTCGCGCTCGCGCTCGGCATCGCCGCCAACACGGCCATTTTTAGCGTTGTGTACGCCACGCTCCTTGCGCCCATGCCGTATCCCCACCAAGAGCAGTTGATGATGCTCTGGTCCAACATCCAGGGAAATCGCAACGGGGTTTCCGCAGGCGACTTTCTCGATTGGAAGCGGCAGAACACTACCTTTCAAGACGTGAACGCCTGGCACGATTCCAGCGTCAACCTTTCCACCTCGGGCCGTCCCGAACGCATCAGCTCGCAGGTGGCCACGCCCGGAATGATCAGCATGATGGGCCGTCCGATGCAGATGGGCCGCGATTTTCTGCCGGAGGAAGGCCAGCCCGGCAAAGACCACGTCGCCATCCTCAGCAACCGCTTGTGGAAAGCCAGATTCAGTTCGGACCCAAACATTGTCGGCAAGCAAGTTCAAATGAACGGCGAGCCTTACACCATCGTTGGCGTTCTCGCGCCCGGCGCCGCCGACCGCCTGGAGGTCGAGCTGTACGTTCCGCTAGCCTTCACGCCCGAACAGATCAATCACGATTTCCATTTCATCCTGGTGATGGGGCGGCTGAAAGACGGCGTCACTCAGGCGCAGGCCAAGGCCGACATGGATTCGGTCGCGAATCACATCGCCGACGTTTATCCCAAATCGAACAAAGGTTGGGGCATTCGCGTCGAACCGCTGAAAAATGACTTCCTCAACCGCGACATGATTCGCGGCCTCTGGCTCTTGATGGGGGCCGTCGCTTTCGTGCTGTTGATCGCCTGCGCCAACGTTGCCAATCTGCTCCTTGCTCGCGCCACCACCCGCCAAAAAGAAGTCGCGGTTCGCGCTTCGCTCGGAGCCTCGCGTTGGCGCTTGTTCAGCCAGTTTCTCTCTGAAAGTCTTGCCCTTTCATTGATTGGCTGCGTCGTCGGCACGGCTCTGGCCTGGAGCCTGCTCAAACTCATCATGTTGATGATGCCGCCGTTCACTCTCCCGTCCGAAGCCGATGTCCGCATGAACATTCCCGTTTTACTTTTCACGGTCGCTGCGAGCATTTTCGCCGGTCTTCTGTTCGGCTGCGCCCCGGCTTGGCAAGCCGTCAATATGAACTTGAACGAAGTGATGAAAGAGGGTGGCCGCTCTGCCAGTTCTTCCGGGCGCCACGGTCTTCGCCGCACCCTGGTCGTTTTGGAGTTCGCACTCGCCCTCAGCTTGCTTACCGGCGGCGGACTCGCCATTCACAGCCTATGGAACGTCGCTCACGTCGACCTCGGCTTCAAATCGGATCACTTGCTCACTTTCTTTCTGCCTGTGCCCGACGGCCGCATGAACGACAGCACACAAATCGTCACCTTCTATCAACAGCTTCACGATCGCATCGTCGCTCTGCCCGGCGTCACCGCCATGACCGCCGCCGAGGGAATGCCTCTGCAGGGCACTAATTTCGGCATGCCCTTTACCATCGAAGGAAAAAATGTGGCCGATCCTTCCCAGCGCCCCGGCGCGGGTTTCAGCATGGTTTCTCCCGAATATTTTCAGACCTTCGGCATTCGCTTCGATAAAGGTCGTCCTATTAACGAACAGGACCGGGCCGGGGGCGTGAACGTTGCGGTCGTCAACGAAGCTTTCGCCAAAAAATTCTTTTCCGGTGTCGATCCGCTCTCGCAGCGCATTCTGGTCGAGCAACTCGTTCCCGGTGTCACCAAACTCGGCCCTCCCATCGCCTGGCAAATCGTTGGAGTCTACAGCAACGTTCGCAACGGCGGCCCACACGGCGAAGGTTTTCCCGAAATCGACGTGCCCTTCGCTCAATCTCCCTGGCCGCAGGCCGTGATCGCCGTCCGCGCTTCCACCGATCCCGCCTCTCTCTCGAAATCCATTTCCGACATCGTTCAGTCGATGGACCCGAACCTGCCGCTCGCGGAAGTGAAAACGATGGATCAGATTCTCGACGAAGAAAAAGCGGGCGATCGTTTCACGGCTCTTCTGTTCGGGGGATTCGCCGCCGTCGCACTTCTGCTGGCCGCGTTGGGAATTTACGGCGTAATGTCGTTCGCCGTCGCGCAACGCACCCACGAAATCGGTCTGCGCATGGCCCTCGGAGCAAATACTGCCAACGTCCTAAAACTGATCCTCCGCGAAGGGATGATCCTCGCGCTCATCGGCCTCGCTCTCGGATTCGCAGGCGCCTACTTCGTCGGCAAGACCATGCAGTCGATGTTCGTCAACGTGGACAAGATTGACGTCCCGGCATTCTCCATCGTCGCCGTCCTGCTCATGACCTCCGCGATCCTCGCCTGCTACGTTCCCGCTCGCCGCGCCTCCCGCGTCGATCCCATGCAAGCCCTCCGCGAGGATTAACTCGCGCACCATCTCCGCCACGCCGCGCGCATCGATCGCCGGCGCCATGTGCGCGCTCGTGCCAGGCGCAATAATTTACATTTGCCCCTCCGCATCTCCGGTATGCTGCCTAGCGCTTCGACGCAGTCTTGATGGTTGCGTTCGCCATGCGTCAAACACGTCTTAAATTTGAATCACGCTGAATCCGGAGCCTCTCATGTCCAACTCTCGCCGCGAATTTCTCACCAAAGCGTCTCTTGCGCTCCTCAGCGCCGCCGCGCTTCCTGCGCAGGAGCAACAATCCTTGAGTCCGGCGACCACTCCCGGCACTCCGCCGACCTTTGGCACCGCAGCTGCCGTCGGCCCGCACGTTTCCTCTGCCACATTCTCCGAAGCAGAAAAACTCGTTCAGGTCGAGCTCACCGCTGACGAACGCAACGTCGCCGCCGCAACCTGGCGCACGACCATGGCCGCACTGTACGAACGCCGCACCGGCCCGCGCAAAGTCGCGCTCGAACCCGAACTCGCGCCCGCATCGCGCTGGAATCCGCTGTTGCCGGGTATCACGCAACTGCCCGCGACAAACCAATTCGTTCGCAGCGCCCCGAGTCCCAGCCCGCTTCCGAAAAACGAAGACGACATCGCCTTCGCCTCCGCCACGCAACTCTCCCACTGGATCGAATCCCGCCAGATCACATCCACTCGCCTCACCGAAATTTATCTCGCGCGCCTCGCGCGCTTCAACCCCACGCTCCGCTGCGCCATCACCATCACCGGCGATCTCGCTCGCGCCCAGGCAAAACAAGCAGACGACGAAATCGCCGCCGGAAAATATCGCGGTCCGCTCCACGGAATTCCGTGGGGAGCGAAAGACCTGCTCGACACCGCCGGCATTCCCACCACCTATGGCGCTGAACCGTTTCGCAATCGCGTTCCTCAGAAAAATGCGGTCGTGGTGGATCGTCTCAACGCTGCCGGCGCCGTTCTTGTCGCGAAACTCAGTCTCGGCGCTCTCGCGCTCAACGATATTTGGTTCGGCGGTCAAACCATGAATCCCTGGCTCCTCGAAGAGGGTTCGTCCGGCTCCAGCGCCGGTCCGGGCGCCGCTACCGCCGCCGGACTTGTTGGCTTCGCCATCGGAAGTGAAACCGGTGGCAGTATCGTCGGGCCCTCGATGCGCTGCGGTGTCACCGGACTTCGTCCCACCTTCGGCCGGGTCCCTCGCACTGGCGCGATGACGCTTTGCTGGTCGCTCGATAAACTCGGCCCGATGACTCGCAACGTCGAAGACGCGATCACCGTCCTCAACGCTATCTCCGGCCCCGACGCTGGCGACCTCTCGAGCGTCCCCAGCAAACTGAATTTCAACGCCAACGCAGACCTTACCGGCCTTCGCGTCGGTTATTTCCCGAAGTGGATGAACGAAAATCCGGCAACGGCCGTTGATCGTGCCGCGATGGAGACCGCAAAAAACTTGGGGATGTCGCTCGTTGAAGTGGAGATTCCGGATTGGCCGTACGATTCGCTCGAATTGATCTTGTTTGCCGAAGCTGCCGCCGCGTTCGAGCCTCATACGCTCGACGGGGAACTGAACCAGCTAAAAGCGCAGGTCCCCGATGCATGGCCCAACATTTTCCGTCAGGCGCGATTTCTTTCCGCCGTGGATTTCGTGCAGGCCGATCGCTTTCGCCGCAAAGTCGCCGAGGAAATGGCGCGCGTCTTCACCCAGGTGGACGTCCTTCTGGTGCCTTCGCTCCGCGACGAAATGCTCACCCTCACCAACTTCACCGGACATCCTTCGCTCACTCTACGCGCCGGATTTATCGAGGTCACGCAGGCTCGCAGCGATTGGGCGCCCGACCCGAAAAATCCTTTGCCGCGTTTTTCTCCGCCGCGCCGCGTTCCGCACGGCATCACGCTCATCGGACGGTTGTTTGACGAAGGCACGATCGCCGCGGCCGGACTCGCGCTCGAGCGCGCATTCAACGTCGCATCCGAGCGTCCAGCCGGGTTTTAATCCGGCGTGGAGTTGTTACTTCCAAACGTCGTTCAAAATCGCCGCGAGTCTCACACCTGCTGCGGCCAACTGGCGCTCCAGCAGCGCGCGCGTCGCTGTTTCGTATTTTTCGTCCACCGATTCGTGTAATTGTGCCATCCGTTCGCCCACTCCGTTATCGTCGTTGCAATATTTCATCTCGATCGGAGCCTCAATCACGATCTTGGTCGGCAATTTTCCGTACACTTCCTTTTCCGCCAGCCGGTCGCCGTCCACCGCCCATCCGGCCACATTCATCCTCTCGCGCGACCATCCTCGCGCCTCGCGCTCGAACTGCGTCTCGAGACTCGTCGCGAAATCCGCGATCGATTTTCCGGCCATCGCCTTCTCGACCAGATCCACGTCCCACACCGAATGCAAGTTCGGACGAAAACTTTCGTTCTCACCCTCAACCGAAGCCGTCCCGTAAAAAGTCACCGGAACGCAATTTCCGCCGCGATCGTTGTTGTCCGCGTCATGCAACGGCTGGTGCAGGTCGCCGACGAAATGAATCACAAACAGCAGCGCCATGCTTCGATCCGCCGCCGAAGCGTTCTCGTCCCGCAAAATGGCCAGCTGGTTCGCAATCGCATCCACTACGCAACTTGTCTTCGGCGGACAATATTTCGCATCGTACTTCGTCGTTCCCAGCGGCAGATTCACGTAGTGCCACGCCGCCGTTTCCGGCCGCACTTTCCGAATGTCGTCCGCCCAAGTCGAAACATCCACAAACAAATTCGGATCGCTCGTGCAGAAGTGGCTCACCGCTGGGTCCATCTGCAGTTGCGCGAGCAACGCATTCGCCGCGGCTTTTGCCTTTGGATTCAGCCGCTCGTAAGCGATCGTGGCCACAACCTTGTGCCCGTCGCAGCCCCAGCCGAATGCACTCGTGGCCGACGCAAAAACCGCGATCGCGCACACTCCCAGCGTACGCACAACCACTCCGCCGCGCGGCTTTCTCCACTTGTTTGAATTGATTTTTGTTTGTCCGGTCGTCATCAAACTGAATATAGCCGAATTCATCGACCGGCCGGGAAGGGAAGCGCCGGCTATTTTTCCAGGTAATACTGCACGGTCGTCACCACGCGGACCGTTTTCATCAAACTGCTATCGGCCGAGCTGCCGCCACCACTGCCCGCGTCGGCGTCGGCCGCATCGCTGCCCGGATCTTGCGCTAAAATCGCGAACACGCCTTGATTCGCCTGCCGGATCGCGCCCACTTTGCTGCCGGAGTCCGTCGCGAACCGGTCCGCCGCCGCGCGCGCATTCCGCGTCGCTTCGGTGATCATGTCCGGCTTGATCGAATTCAGACCCGTGAACTTGTATTCGAGTGTCGAGCCGACTCCGCTATCGAGCACAATTCCTTTTTGCAGTAGGAGCATTGTCTTCTGCGAAGCCGCCGCCACCTGATCCACACGCGAAGTTGTCACCTCTACCGTCTGCTCCACGATGTAACGGTGCGGGGCGCGATTCCCGCTGGCGTATTCATTCGCTTGCGAGTCGATCACCCGCACTTGTCCGAATGAGATCTCCGACGGTTGAATTCCTTCCTGGCTCAGAAAATCCAAAATCGTTTTCTTGTCCGCTTCGGTCTTGCTGTAGAGCGCGCTCAAATCGTCGCCCGCTTCTTTATACCCAATCGGCCACACGGCCAGATCCGACTTCACATTTCGCTCGACGAGCCCCTTCACCGTCACGTAGCGGTCGCTCAGCCTCGTAGCCTTGATTTCCGCGCCCAGCACCCAGCCGCCAAGCACCAGACCGATCGCCAGCAAAATTCCCAGCGGCACCAACGAACCACGATCAACTACAGTCGTTTCGCTCATAAACAGTCCACTCCTCGCTTACCGTCCAAAGCTTCTTCCGTCTCGCGCCGCCGAGCTCGCACTCGCAGTCGCCGAAATTCGCTCACACCAAAAACTTCGAAATCACGCCGGCGCTCGCGCCCAGCAGTACCACCGTCCCATACACTGCCGCCGCCACTCGCCATGACAAGGATTTACCAACCACCGCCAGCGAGTACACGCTCACGATTCCCAGCGTGCAAAGGATCGTCACCACATACGGCATCGGGACGCCTTTCGTCATCGCGATGTACGCGATCGCTACGTCAAATGCCATCGGGACCGGCAAAAACGCTGCCACCAGCGCCACCAGTACAATTCCGCCGATCGTCACCTTCGCCACTAGCGCCTGCGCCGGTAGCAGCTCCACCGCCAGTGCGCCCATCGCGGCAGCCGCTAGCATGAGCGGAAACGCCACGCGAAACACATACCAGAAACTCTTCGCGTACGACCGCGCAATCGCCGCAAATGCCTGCGCCCAATTCTGCGACGCCTGTATCTCAATCGCACAAATCTCCGCCGGCTCGCTCGCCGCTTTCCTCGCTCCCACGGCTGGCGCAAACACCGCAATCAAAAACACCACCGTAGCCAGCTTCAGCGTTGCAATTGACGCCCGGAAAAGCGTGAACGTCATCGCCAGCACCACCACATTCAGCGCCGGCGATGCGAACATCGTCGCGAGCACCGACTCCGTGCTCATCCCCGACGCGATCAACCCTCTCGCAACCGGTGCTATGCAATTGGTGCACACCGCCATCGGCACTCCCGCCACCGTTCCGTACAGCGTATTCAGCCACCGCGATTTCGTTTTTCGCTTGCGCAGCGTCGCCAAAAACGTTAGCGCCGCCGGCCCAAACAAAAACGAAAACGTCATCCCCACTCGGTTCGCGTCCAGCCAGTTAACCGTCGTCCGCCAGACGCGCGTTCCGAGCGGCATGGTACGGTCAACTGCATAAACCATGCCAAACGTCAGCTCGCCCGCCGCCTTCACCTGCGTCCCCGCGTGATACCGTTTCATCAGCGCCGGATATCGCGAATCGCCCCAGAAAATCCCTGCAAACAGCGCCATCAGCAAAACAGCCAGCGTCCGGCTTCGCCACGCATACGTCGCCGCCGTGCTGCGGTCAGAACTCATCACCGAAGTTTGTGCGGACATCGACACACTCCTGAGGATCGATTTACACGTTTATGGAGGTCCAGAAAGTACCAGGAATTTATCTGCCGCGCCCATCGCGGGGAATAATGCAAAACTACTAGTCGCGCCGCCGACTCGCCGTTAACTCCAGCCGCCGCCGCAAGCCGCTGCCGGCCTACTTCGGAAATATCGCGCTGATCTCGCTAAACGGAATCGCCTGTTCGGCGAACCCAAACGTCCCCGCATTCTTCATTTCTCGACCCGCGCGCAGCATCGCCCCAAACGCCGCTCGGCACAGTGCACTTCCCACGCTCACGCGTTTCACGCCCAACCGCGACGCATCCGCCAGAGTCAACTGCACTCCCGCCATCCCCAGCAGCAAATTCACCGGACGGTCCACCGAGCCAACCACCGCGCGAATGTCCTCATCCTTTACGATCCCCGGCGCGTACAGCACGTCGGCACCGGCCGCCTGGTAAGCCTGCAATCGCTTCACGGTCGCCCCGATGTCTTCGCGCCCAACCAGATAATTTTCGCATCTCGCCGTCACCGTAAAAGGAAACGCCAAAGCCCGCGCCGCACGCACCGCCACCCGCACTCGCTCGATCGCCAACTCGAGCTCGTAAATCGGATCGCCGTCGTGCCCCGTCGCATCCTCCACCGAAGCTCCCACCGCACCCGCGGCCGCCACCAATCGAAACGTTTCCGCCACCACCTCCGGCTGGTCGCCAAACGCGTTTCCCAGGTCTGCGCTCACCGGCAAATCCGTCGCCGCGGCCACCGCCGCCACATGCGCCATCATTTCGTCGCGTCCCACCGCATTGTCCCGTCGGCCCGTCGTAAACGCATATCCGGCGCTAGTCGTCGCCAGCGCCTCAAACCCCAGATGCTCAAGCAGTCGTGCCGAACCCGCATCCCACGGATTGGGAATAATAAACGCGCCCTCGCGCTCGTGCAGTTCCCGAAAAATCTTGCCCTTGTCCGCCTGCGTCTTCATCGTCGTTCACTCTCGCTTTGTCATCTGGCCTGTTCGGAGGCCGCGCCCGTCGCGTCCGGCTTAAATCCAATCCTGTCGAGCATCGGCCGGATCTCCGGATTTGACATGAACAACTTCCACAGCAATCCCGTCCGGTAATTTTCCGTCATCACCACGATTGGAGCCTGATTCAGCCCCATGAAAATCGGCGCGATCCAGTTTTCATCCATGTTGAAAGCGTCGCGCGGTCCGTACACTCCCCACAATTCGCTGCCCAGGTCGCGGTAAAAATGCTTGAACGCCAGCATCGACGGCTCCGGCGTGTAGGGAAAAGAAGACAGCGCTCCGGTCGGCGTCATCGTTCCGGTGTCATCATCCTTATCCGGCGCATGCGGCACGTATCCGTGCGGACCATCGCTCGCCGTCAATCCCCACGAATCCGGCCCGTACCCTTTGTGCTTCCCCGGATTTTCGATGCACCACGCTCGATTGATCAGCGCCAGGTTCCGGTTGTTCTGAAAATAATCCGTGAACATGTCTCGCATCCCGCGCCCGTCGAATCCCATATAGGAATAATCCGTGAAAAACAGCGGATTGCCTTCCTTCGTCCCCACGTCCACCTTGATTCCGAACTGCGTTCGACCGTCCACGAAATCGTTCTTCGTATTCACCGCGTGCCCGTCGCCGAAATTGGTTCCCACAGGGAATCCGGCTCCATCCGCCCATCCCGTGTAGTACAGGCTCGGCTGCACTCCGTGCGTCGGCGACGCAATTCCCAACATATACACAATCATCACTTCGTTGAATCCCGTCAGCTTGTGATTGATCTCCCACGACCATTGCGGCGACCAATGCCAGTACAGCGCGTCACTTTCCTTCGTCCTCTGGTACCAATCCCACTCGACGCTCTCCCACAATTTCGAAATCCGTACGCGCAGCGCCGCCTCGTTCCCATCGCTGCCGGAAAAATATTGCCGTGCGGTAAGCAGCCCCTGCATTAGAAACGCCGTCTCCACCAGATCTCCGCCGTCGTCAAACATTCCAAACACCGCCAAACTCTCGCCGGTCTGGTCGTCCATGAAATGCGACCACGCTCCGTGATACCGCGGCGCTTTTTCCAGAAACGTCACAATCTTTGCCACCCGCTCCGCGCCCTGCTCCCGCGTGATGAATCCGCGCTCCACCCCCACCACCAGCGCCATGATTCCAAATCCGCTCGCTCCCGTCGCCACGATCCGGTCGTCGCCCGGCACGTTCTCGCGCGACATTCCGGAATGCGTCCCCGCCGACTCCCAGTAATAGCGGAAGCATTCTTCCTGCAGCATTGTCAGCAATTCGTCGTCGGTCATCGCTCGTGTCGCCGCGCTTGCCGCGCCAGACATCGTCGACGCGCGCCCGTCCCACGACTCCGCGGTAACCTTATATGTAGCGTTTTTCCCGACCGTCCCCAGAAAATCCGTAAACCTTTTGATCCCCGGCTCTTGAATCCCGATGGGCTGGTAACTTTTGCCGTCGAGCGAACGATAAATCACGTAATGCTGCAGGCTCGGCGTTTCGATCTCTTTCCACCCAACATCCATATGGCGCTCATATCCCGTCGCCGTCACGTCCGTCGGCACCGTAGGAGTGCCGCTCGCCATTCCGCTCGCTGGCTCAATCGCGATGTCGTCAATCACCAGCGTGTGCGCTTTGCCGTCCGCACCGTCCTGTGAAAACGCCACGGACTGTAGCCGGTTCGCCGATAGCGTATGAATCGAAGCGGTCGTAAATGCATTCAGCGGAATCGACACTTTCACCCACGCGCGCGCCTTCAATCCGTGCACGAATTTTCCCAACCGCACCGGCTCCGAAAAATTGTCGTCGGTATCCGCGATCCTCACCAGCGGCAATTCATCCGCCGCGATCGGTTCCACCGTGTAACACCACATGGAAAGTGCATCGCCCTCAAACCGGATTTCGCGGTTGCGGAATTTCACCACCTCCACCTGCGCCACCCAACCGCCCCCGGCCCGCGACGTCCACGCCAACTTCAACGCGTTCGGCGGAGTATGAAAATGCTCGATATCGACCGGCAACTTCTCGCCCTTCAACTCGAGCGAACTCGGCACGCTTTCGCTCCCCGAACTATAGAAGTACGCATCGGGTGTCAGGCTGTTGTCGAAAAACACGTGCCGGTAGTAGTTCGTATCCCCCAGCGCGCACGTCGCCGCGAACAGCACCACCACAACGGCGGCCACCTTTGCAAAAACGCGCCCCGCGCTCAGCGGCTCGCTACCGTGCCGAATCATCCCGCTTCTCACTCTATTCGCTCCCGTTGGTTCCGCGCCTATCGTAATCTTCCCCTTGCAACCCGCTCGCGGCACGCCAGTATAAGGCGAATCGGCCGCTGCCGTGTTTCACTTGGGGCGCCTGAATCCTTCGTTGCACCTGTGCACATATCGAAATCACGAATCGTTGACAACGAAATTTCCGATGACTATACTCCCGAAACGCTGTACTTAACCGATTTAGTTGAAAGCGGACGAACTTCGCGGTGGACCGCTCTCAACTTATGGAGCAACACATGAAGGCTAGAATTTTTGGGTGGCTTCTGTTGTTGGTTTGTGTCGCTGTGTTTGTTCCGGTGTCTCACGCGCAGTACCGCGCCGGCATTCAGGGTTCCGTCCTCGATGCGCAAGGCAATGTCGTTCCTGGCGCAACCGTCACGCTCGTTAGTCTCGATACCACCATTAAACAGACCGCCACCACGTCGGCTGCCGGCGTGTACAACTTCACCGCTCTTTCTCCTGGTCATTATTCGCTGACGGTCGAGAAGCAAGGTTTCACCAAAAAATCTTTGGCGGACGTCGAAATCGCCGCCGAGCAACTTCAATCCATTAACGTCACGCTCGAAGTCGGCCAGGTTACTCAGACCGTCACCGTCAGCGGCTCCTCCACTCCTCCCATCGACACCGAAACCGGCCAGGTCAGCGGAACTCTTACCGCCAAGGAAGTTCAGAATCTCCCGTCCTTCGGCCGCGATCCTTTCCAACTGCTCCGCCTCGCTCCCGGCGTCTTCGGCGACGGCTCGCACGACAATGGCGGCGGCACGAATTCTTTGCCGGGCAGCGAATTTTCCGGCTCCAGCGCCACCAGCAGTATTTTCACCACGGAAAACCAGCCGCAAATTACCGCGGGCGGGCAGCGCAGCTCAGCCAACAGTTTCGAAATCGATGGCGTCTCCGTGAACAGCCTTGACTGGGGCGGCGCCGCCACAATTACTCCGAACGAAGAATCGGTGAAAGAAGTCCGCGTCACCGCCAACTCCTATGACGCCCAATACGGTCGCGGCGCTGCAGCGCAAGTCGAAGTCGTTTCGCAGAGCGGCACAAACAATTTTCACGGCAGCGCTTTCATCAAGATCGATCGCCCCGGCCTCAACGCCTATCAACCGTGGAACGGCCCGAGCAGTCCGGAATCAAACGAACGCGTCAGCAATCGCTTCAACCAGTTCGGCGGCAGCATCGGCGGTCCGGTCCTGAAGAACCGTCTGTTCTTCTTTTTCTCGTACGAAACACTTCGCAACAACTCGGTCATTCCCGCGGCGGCGTGGGTAGAAACTCCGCAGTTTCTGCAATCCGTCGCCGCTTTGTCCGGCAACATCTCTTCCACCTACGCCAGCTTTCCGGGCGAAGGCGCGGCTTACAGCACCGTGCTACCCTCCACCTGCGCGCAGGCCAATATACCGGCCACAAATTGCCAGGCGGTCGGCGGCGGACTCGACGTCGGCTCGTTCTCTACGGTCCCGCACGGTCAACCGGATCCAACCTACGGCGGGGCGCTCACTCCCTACGGCGTCGGTGGCGGACTCGACGGAATCCCCGACATTCAATACGTCCAGTCCATCAATCCCACGAACATCACATCCACGCAGTACAACGGCCGCATGGATTTTCAGGCCACGCACAGTGACCTGGTTACCTTCAGCATCTACTGGGTCCCAAGCAACAACACCTTCTACAATGGCAACCCTCGCCCCGCAAACTTGTACAACTCCGACCGCTTGAACTATTCCACCGCGATCGTGTGGAACCACACCTTCACGCCCACGTTTGTCAATGAAGCGCGGTTCAACGTCTCCCGCTGGTATTTCAACGAGCTGGCCACAAACCCGCAGGAACCGTGGGGACTACCGCTCGACAATATCAACGGCATCGGCAACGCAGGCGGAATCACCTTCGGCGCCGGCGGTCCGGGCATCTTCGCCAAAACCGGCTACAACTTCCGCGACATCGCTACAAAAATCCTCGACCGCCACTCCATCAAGTTCGGTGTCGACCTTTACAAAGAGCAAAACACGCAAACCTACGGCTATGGCTCCACTCCGGTTTACAACTTCAATAACCTCTGGGATTTCGCCAACGACGCTCCGGTTCAGGAATACGGCCAGTTCAACGCCACCACCGGCATCCCGACCATCCAAAAGAGCTACGTTCGCGACAACGACTACGCCGCGTTTATTCAGGACGATTTCAAGGTCAAGCCGAACCTGACCGTCAACATCGGCGTCCGCTACGAATACTTCGGCCCGTTTCACGAGAAGTACAACAATCTCGCCACCGTAGTTCTCGGCCCCGCGCCGAACCAGCTCGCCGACGCCAGCCTCCGGATCGGCGGCAATCTCTACAACGCCAGCAAGGGTGACTTCGGTCCGCAGATTGGTTTTGCCTGGAGTCCGCGCGGCGTTCTCAGCCACGACTTCAACAACAAGCTGGTCATTCGTGGCGGCTTCGGTATCGGTTACAGCCGCACCGAAAACGCCATCACTCTCGGCGCGCTGCTGAATCCGTCGCCGTTGTTTGAGCAAACCACTCTCTTCGGTTCGAACATTTTGTACGCGTTGCCTGCCACGCCGACGACGTTCGCGCCGTATCCGTCGAACCCGAACACGATCCTAACGTTCAACCCAACTACCAACCTTCCCGCCAGCGGTGCGCCCATCACTCTCGAAGCATTCCCGCGCAACCTGATCACTCCTTACACCTATCGCTACTCGCTACTTGTTCAGTACGATCTTGGTCACGACATGGTTGCGACCGTCGGCTATCAGGGAACTTCCTCGCACCACCTGTTGCGTTGGAATTACGACGGACAGGTTTTGTTCGATCCGCAAAATCCGCAAGTGAACGGCTTGAACCTGTTTGAAGACGACGTCAACGGCAACTACAACGCGTTGCTCACCGAACTGGAGAAACGCTTCTCGCACGGTTTCCAGATCGACGCTCAATACACCTGGAGCAAGAACCTCGACGACGCCTCCAACAACTACTACTTCGACCAGTATCCGTTCACCGCGCAGGCCGCGTACGGCCCGTCGGACAACGACGTCCGCCAAAACTTCAAGCTATGGGGCATCTGGTCGCCGAAGTTCTTCCACGAAGGATGGAAGAGCAAAGTGATCGACGGCTGGACGATGTCCGGGATTTGGGATCTTCACACCGGCTTTCCGTGGACGCCCTATTACAACGTCCAGATCACGGGCGATGACAACACTTGCAGCCTGGTCTTTGAAAACAGCGGCTATTGCAGTGTACGGCCCGCCGCGTACCTTGGCGGCGCGGGCACCAATTACAGCAACAAAACATTCAAACAGCAGCTCGGCAATTTCCCGAACGGCCCGGCCACCTACTTCGCGCCGCCGGACCTCGCTCTGAGCGGAATTCCGCCGGTTCCGGGCGTGGGTCGCAACTCGTTCCGCGGCCCCGGCTACTCGTCGGTGGATTTCACTCTTGCCAAAGCTTTCGGGATGCCCAGGACGAAAGTGTTTGGTGAAAATGCCTCGCTGGAAATAAAGGCGAATTTCTACAACATTTTCAACCAGCTGAACCTCGGGTCGTTCAACACCCAGCAGATCGGCAACATTCAGATTGCTCCCGATGGCACACAGACCAACCCAACTGCGGCGAATGGATTGGCGAACACCACGTTCGACCAGTCGCAGGCTGGGTTGGGCGGTCGCGTCATTGAGGCTCAGGCTCGATTCAGCTTCTAGCTGCGTCGCGTCAAACCGCAACGTACTCGCAAAAGAGGGCGCGAAAATTTCGTGCCCTCTTTTTTTCGCGCAGGATATAAGAATCTTCCTGTCGCCGCGACCACTCTATTGCTCAAGCTCATACCTTGTGCGAGGATACGCCCCTAAACGCCATGCCCCGGTCGCGAACAGTTAAGAAATCGGCCCCTTCAAAAAGCCCCGCATCGGTCACCCTGAAAGACCTTGCCGAAACGCTTCACCTCTCCTCCGCCACCGTTTCCATGGTCATCAATTCCGCGCCCGCCGCTCGCTCCATTCCCGCGAAAACGCAGGAACGCGTCTGGGCCGCCGCCCGCAAACTCAATTACAAACCGAACTTCATGGCCAAATCGCTTCGCCAGCGCCGCAGCTTCACCATCGGCGTGATCGTTCCGGAAATCAGCGAAGGCTACGAAGCGCTGGTCATGTCTGGCATCGAAGATTTTTTGTTGCAGGCGGGATTTTTCTACTACGTTGTCAGCCATCGTCACCGCGAAGATCTGATCGACGATTATCTGAAGCTGCTGCAGCGTCGCGCCGTCGAGGGTCTCATCGCTGTGGACACGCCATGCCCCGAAAATAAACTTTTGCACGTGGTGGCGGTTTCCGGCCACAGAGACGTTCCCGGCCTCACCAACATCACCCTCGATCACGCGCTCGCCGCAAAGCTCGCGCTCGAGCATCTGGTCGGTCTAGGCCATCGCCACATCGCCTTCATCAAAGGTCAGGCCTTCAGCTCAGACACCGCCGTCCGCGCCAAGGCCGTTGGCCAGGCGGCCAAGAAACTCGGGTTGCAGGTGGACGAAGATCTCGTCGCCCAGCTGGTTGGAGAATCGCCTTCGCCGGAACTCGGCTACGTCGCGACCCGCAAACTTCTTGCCAAGAAAAAGCCGTTCACTGCGCTCTTCGCCTTCAACGACATTTCCGCGATCGGCGCAATCAAAGCTCTCAGCGAGGCTGGGTTATCGGTACCGAAGGATGTTTCTGTGGTGGGATTTGACGACGTGCAAAGCGCGGCTTACCAGAATCCCGCGCTCACGACTGTGAAACAGCCTCTTCGCGACATGGGCGCGCTCGCCGCAAAGACCTTGCTCCAGCGCATCAAACTCGATTTCGATGCGCCGTACCCGAAATCGATCGTTGTAAAGCCCGAGCTGATCGTCCGCGCCAGCACCACGCGCGCCCGCGAACTTCCGTAACCCGCGCTTTTAGCTGCGCGTTACTCGTAGCGCAGCGCCACCATCGGATCCACTCGCATGGCTCGCCGCGTCGGCAGGTAACACGCTACGAGCGCCACGCCGCTCAGGATGATCGCCACCCCGATAAACGTCACCGGGTCGGTCGCGCTCACTCCAAACAGCAGCTTCGCCATCAGCCGGGTTAGGAAGAAACTCGCCGCCAGTCCAATCGCAACACCCAGTAGTGTCATCTTCATCCCTTCACCCAGCATCAGTTTCATCACATCGTTTCGCTGCGCGCCCAGCGCGATTCGAATTCCGATCTCGTGCGTCCGTTGCGTCACGACGTACGAAATCACGCCAAAAATCCCGATGCACGATAGCAGCAGCGCCAGCCCCGCGAACACTGCCAGCAAAATCATCGTGAACCGCTCTGACGACAGCGAATCCGAAATGATTCCAGTCATCGACTTCGTGTCGTACATCACATTCTCGCTGCTGATCTGCGAGATCGCTTGCCGGATCGTTTGCGTCATCGCTTCCGGAGCGCGATTCGTTCTCGCCACCACACGCACCGTCGGCGGCCCGCTGAACACGGCATCCGGTAGCTGCATCAGCGGCAGGTACACCTGCGCCTGAATCGTTTGTGTCGAATCGCTCGCCAGTCCCCAGTGCTTTACGTGGTTCACGATGCCCACGATCTCGCATTGCACGTTCACAATGTCCAGCGTGATGTGTTTTCCGATCGGGTCGCTGCCCTCATAAAACTTGTGGGCGAAGCTTTCGTCCACCGTGATCACGCACGGCGCGTGTTCGTCATCGCTCGCCGCCAAAAATCGTCCGCGCTTCAGTCTAAGTCCCATCGTTTCCAGGTAACCGCTGTCCGCGAAGTAAAACAGCGCGAGTTTCATGTCTCCCGCGGCGGTCGGCTTCGCTTCGCCCTCCAGCCAAAACGGAATTTCGCTGTCGCCTTGCATCGGCAGCGAACCGCCGGTCAGCGACACAGCTTGGATCCCCGGCAAATGTTCCAGCTTGTCCTGCAATTCGCGGAACGCCGCCTTCGTCGTCGCTCCGTTCACACCTGCCGAAGGCTGCAGCGCCACCGAAAACGCCAGTACATTTTCCGCGTTGAATCCCGGATCCACGTGCCACAAATCCACCAGGCTGCGAATCATCAGCCCCGCGCCCACCAGCAAAATCAGCGCCAGCGCCGTCTCGATCACCACGAAAATTCCTTGTGCCCGTTGTTTCGTCCCGCTTTGCCCGCGGCCGCTCTCGCGCAAAGTTTCCTGCACGTCCGGACGCATCGTCCGCAACGCCGGCACCAAACCAAAAACGACTCCCGCCACAATCGACGCGATCAGCGTAAACGCAAGAACTCGCCCGTCGAGCCCCACCGACTCCGATCGCGGCAGCGCATCCGGCAGCACTTTCAACGCCGCCTTCGTTCCTGCCCAAGCTAGCAGCAATCCGATCGCTCCACCCGTCAGCCCCAGCAAAATGCTCTCGGTCAAGAGTTGGCGCACCACTCGCAGCGGGCTGGCACCCATCGCCGTTCGCACCGCAAATTCCCGCGCTCGGCCGAGCGCTCTCGCCAGCTGCAAATTCGCCACGTTCACGCACGCGATCAGCAGCACAAACCCCACCGCGCCCAGCAGTACCAGCAAAAACGCGCGCACACTCCGTACTTCATCATCTTTCATAGCTCGGATCGTGATTCCCGCGCCCTTATCCGCGTCCGGATATTCTTTCTCCAGTTGTTTCGCGATTCCGCTCATTTCCGCGCGCGCTTGTTCGATCGTCACTCCCGGCTTCAGCCGCGCCACCGCGTCCATCCCTTCGTGCACGTCGCGGCGTTGAAACATCGGATCGCTATACAGCCCCACCGGCATGTAAAGGTCCGCCCGATCGCTGTAGTTCCCGGATGACAATCGGAAACTCGCCGGAATAATTCCGATCACCGTGTATGGATTGCCGCTCAGCACCACCGATTTCCCCACAATCTGTGGATCGGCTCCGAACTTCCGTTTCCAGAATCCCTCATTCAATAGCACCGTTCGCCCCGCGCCCAGCCGGTCTTCGTCCGCGGTGAAAAGCCTCCCTCGGATCGGGTTCACGCCCAGCAGCGGAAAAAAATCCGACGACACCATGATCGTGTTCGCCTGCTCCGCCTCGCCGTTTCCCGTCAGGTTCATGCTGTCCGACCGGAACACCGCAATCTTCGAAAACACCGTGTTCCGCCGCTGCCAATCCAGAAAATTTGGATACGAAATCGAAGACGCCTCAAACGTCGCGCTGTTCTCGTAAATCGTCACCAACCGGTCCGGCTCCGGGAAGGGAAGCGGATTCAGGAGCACTCCGTTCACCACCGAAAACACAGCGGAGTTGACGCCGATTCCCAGCGCGAGCGTCAGGATCGCGATCGCCGTGAACGCCCGGTTCTTCGCGAGCATCCGCAGCCCATACTTCACGTCCTGCAAAAGCGTTCCCATGTCTTCGCCTCCCTCGGAAATCGTCGAGCAACCCGTCGCAGTCTCGGCGGTCGCGCTAGCCTCGGACACGCCTCTCACAGCCCTCGCAGACCGTAGGCCAAACGAGCCGGTGCCATCTATCGCTAACTACGTGATTTGAAGCAGGGAAGTTCAATCGATAAAAAATCGATGTTCAAACGGGGGAATGCCCGTCTCGATAACGGACACTTGAGACAATCGAGTCGACGCTCACGCCTCACGGCAGCTCTTCTCAGCGATCTTGCCTCGCCAACTTACCGAATTTCCACTAGCAGCAGCGCTTCCGGTTCCATATGCAGCGCGATCTCGCCGTTCTTCATCGCCACCGTTTCCGGCGCAGGCAGCTTCGCGGCATCCCGCAGCTGCGCAATCTGTTCGCGCGTCGGATTCACGGGACTGCCCATCGCCGCATACGCCTTCAACAACGATCCGTGATTCGCGTCCAGCCGGTAAACGCTCGCGTGTTTTTTACTTCTCGCATCCTTCAACTGCAGCACCACATCCTTCGGCTGCGTCCCAATTCCTGTCGCCGATAGATTCCACACTGCCACCGCCAGCGACCCATCCTCTCGCTTCGTCGCCAGAATATCGTCGCCCGTCGCCGGCAATCTCGTCGTCCCCAGCATGTGCAGCATCTTGAACGCATTGAACGCCGGTTTCGGCAATCCGTACTCCGCGATCAACCCGAACCCGCCGTAAAACGGCTTCTTCACCACTCCTTGCTCTTCGAACACATCCGAAAACGTCCAATAACTCATCATGTCCACAATTCCGTTGCAGTCCCGGATCGTTCCCGCCATCCACGCGCCCATGTAAACCGCATCGGTTACATCGGTGTCGTTCGAATAGCTCGCGTTGAACTCGCTCCAGATCAGCGGAAGCTGTGGCTGAGCCGACGCTTTGATCTGATCGTGTACCTTTTTCACCGCGCGGCAAACCATCTGCGTCCGCGGAATTTCTTCACGCGTTCCGAATATATCTTCCGATCGATCATTGCCGTACACGTGCGTCGAGACAAAATCCGCGGGCACATGATTTTCCGTCACGTGCGCGATAAATCGATCCACCCACGCCGCCTGTGCTGTGGCCGGACCGCCCACTCGAATCCGCGGGCTCACCGATTTCAGCGTTCTCGCCGTTTCGTCGTACAGCTTGTAATACGTTGGCTCGCTCGGCTTTCCGCCCCAGAAATCCAGGTTCGGCTCGTTCCACACTTCGAAATACCACTGCGAAACTTCATCGATCCCGTACCGCGCCACCAGATGCTCCGCGAACTTGCGAATCAGCTCGTCCCATTTCGCATAGTCCTTCGGCGGAGCAACCACCGGCTGATACCCAAACCCCTGCTTGATTTGCTCCGACGCCAGCTTCTTCGGCATGAAACTCAATTCCACATACGGCCGCACGCCGTTCTTCAGCAGTCCGTCGTAAATCTGATCCACATACGAAAAGTTGTAGATCGGATTTCCGGCCGCGTCTTCGTCGTAAACGCCCAGCTCGTCCAGAAAAATTCCGTGGAATCGCACGTACTCGAAATCCGTCGCCGCTTTCACTTCGCGCAGATCGTTCAGATAGCCCTCGCGCATCGCCAGCACCGCGCGCCCCGAGCCAAACATTTTTTCCCAATAGTGTGGAAACGCTTCGCCCTTCGCCGCCGCGTCCACTTGATCCGTCTCTACTTTCTTCGCCTCCTGCGCCCGCGTGCCCGCGCACAAAACCGCGCTCGCCGCCATAATTGCTGCTCCGCGCAAAAATGTCTGCCTCATCGGCTTCCGCCTCTCTGGATGTTCCCTCTGGCCCCGAATTCCACCGTGCTACTCGAAAGGGATCGTGCATGTGCTTGAATTGTCGGCCGGTCTCGCGCTCGAAATCGCGTGCTTCAATTGTCGCCTTGATTCACAGTCTCGCGCAACCGCGTTCCAACAGCTAAATCGATTCACTACGGAACGCAGGTTCGTATAGCACCGCCCCTCGGGAGTGTCAATAATTCCGCGACATTCGCGCGTCCGCGCCCGAATCGCTCGGCCGCCCCGCTTGTTACGCCTCCGCCAGTGTGCGACACTCGCCCCGCCCGGTCCTTCGTCGCCGGCTTCGCCGGATTTATGACCGCTCCGCTCGCCAATCCGTCCGCCAACCGTTCCGCGCGCGCACGTCTCGTTTACGTCCACTCCGGATTCGTTCTCGCCGGCGCCGTCAGCGTCCTTCTCGGACCGATTCTGCCATTCCTCGCCGCCCGCTGGTCGCTCACCGATTCCCAAACCGGCAAATTTTTTCTCGCCCAATTTTTCGGCGCCGTCTGCGGTGTGTTCGTTTCCAGTTTCACGCTTCCGCGCCGCGGTTACCGGATCTCGTTCCTGTTCGGTCTCGCCATGATTTCGGCTGGACTTGCCACCATGGGGCAGGGAAGTTTCAAGGCGACTCTCGCGTCCATTTTCTGTTTCGGCGCCGGACTCGGCCTCCACAGCGCCTCCACCAATCTCTGGGTCGGCGAGATGAAAGACAAAACTCGCGCTGGCTCCCTGAACCTCGTCAATTTCTCCTGGACGGTCGGCGCGATGTCTTGCCCCTTGCTCGTCCTTCTGTTCACCGCGCACGGCGGCCTCGCTGCACTCCGGTTCACCCTCGCCGCATTTTCTGCCGCGCTTGCTCTCGCGTCCTTCGCCATTCCGCTCGATCGCCCCGCCTCAATTTCAGCGAATGAAAATAACAACCTCAATCGGCGCGATCCGCAAACTCCTCCGCTCTTCCGCGATCCCGCCACCTATCTGTTCGCCGTGATCTTTTTCCTTCAGGTCGGCACCGAAAACGCCGTCGGCGGCTGGCTCGCCACATACTCCAAGCGCGTTCTCGCCTCAGACTCCGCCGCTTGGACCATCACTCCCTCGATCTTTTGGGGAGGACTCGCCCTCGGCCGCGCCTTCGCACCCTTCGTCCTGCGCCGCCTCTCGGAACTCCGCGTCGTTCAACTCGGCCTCGTCGTCTCCATGCTTGGGACGTTCACGTGGCTCCATTCCGCAACCGCCCCCGGCATTTTCGTCGGAGCGCTCGTCTCCGGACTCGGCCTCGCTGCGATTTTCCCCATCTTGATGTCGTGGTTAGTCGTTCACTGCGGAGCTCAGGCACGCCGCGTCGGCGGTCAAATGCTCGGCGTCGGAATTCTCGGCGGCGCCATCATCCCTTGGCTCATCGGAATTCTCTCTACCCACTTCGCCAGCCTTCGCGCCGGCATCTCGATCATTCTCTGTGTGCTCGCTCTCAACGTCTTCCTGTTTTCCGCAGCCTCGCGCGTAGTGGTCTCCCGTAAATCTTCATCTCCGTAAATTTCCTTTCTCGAATCCAGCCCCGTCTCCGTGTACTCTATCTCCCGACCGATCGCCCGGCAACGCACTCTCCCGCCGCCGCGATTCCGCAAAAACTTCTGGGAGCTCAAACATGCGCAACGTCAAGTCTCTCGCTCGCCTCGCAGCCGTTTCTCTCGCGATGTTCCTTCTGCAGCCGCTCGCCGGCCGCGCCATCTCCGCCCAGCAAGCCGACGCGAAAACGCCGCCCTATCTCGATCCTTCGCTGCCCATCGATCAGCGCGTCGATAATCTAATCTCCCAGATGACAATCGAGGAAAAGACCTCGCAGCTGGTCAATCAATCGCGCGCCATCCCGCGTCTGAAAGTTCCCGCCTACGATTGGTGGAGCGAAGCTCTCCACGGCGTCGCCAACAACGGCATCGCAACCGTATTTCCCGAACCCATCGGCCTCGCCGCCACCTTTGATCCCGAGTTGATTCACAAGATGGCCATCGTCATCAGCACCGAAGCTCGCGTGAAGTACGACCAGAACCAGAAAGACGGCAACAGCGACATTTTCCAGGGCCTCACCTTCTGGTCACCCAACATTAATATCTTCCGCGATCCCCGCTGGGGCCGCGGCCAGGAGACCTACGGCGAAGATCCGTTCCTCACCGCGCAAATGGGCAAGGCATTCGTCACGGGGATGCAGGGCGACGATCCGAAATATCTCCGCGTCGTTTCCACTCCCAAGCACTTCGCCGTTCACAGCGGTCCGGAGTCCACGCGCCACGTTGCCGACGTGAAAGTTTCCAAGCACGACGAAGAAGACACCTACCTGCCCGCCTTCCGCGCCACCGTCGTCGAAGCCAAAGCCGAATCCGTCATGTGCGTCTATAACTCGGTCAACGGCCAGCCCGGTTGTGCCAACGATTTCTTGTTGAAAGATACGCTGCGCGGCGCGTGGAAGTTCAACGGCTACGTCGTGTCCGATTGCGACGCCGTCGCCGACATTCAGCGCGGCCACAAATATGTGAAGACTCTTGCCGAAGCCGCCGCCGTTTCCCTGAAAGCGGGCGTTGACAATGATTGCGCCGACTACGTCAGCAAAAAATCGGACAACTCCGACTACGTTCGCTATCTCGACGCAGTGAAACAAGGTCTCATCACCGTGCAAGACGTGGACGTCACGCTCCGCCGCCTCTTTACTGCGCGCATGAAACTCGGCCTGTTCGATCCTCCCTCCATGGTCAAGTACGCGCAGATTCCGGCATCCGAACTCGACTCCGACGAACACCGCGCCCTTGCTCACCAAGCCGCGCGTGAATCCATTGTCCTTTTGAAAAACGACGGCGTTCTACCGCTCAACGCCGCATTGGTGAAAACGATTGCCGTCGTCGGCCCTCTCGCCGATCAGCACCGCGTCCTCGAAGGGAATTACAACGGCACTCCGTCCCGTTCTTCGAGCGTCCTGGAGGGAGTCACCGCCCAATTCCCAGCCGCCAAGGTCACTTTCTCGCCGGGCACAAATTTCCTGCGCAATCCCGTTCCGGTCCCGTCCTCGGTCCTCACTACCGCTAACGGACAGCCGGGCCTCGACGCTCAGTACTTCAGCGGCATCGATTTCAAAGGTGCGCCGGTTCTCACCCGCGTGGATGAAACCATCAACTTCGATAACCACTCCCATCCCGTGAAACCCGAGGGAGTGAGCCCCTTCTCGGTTCGCTGGACCGGCTTCCTCATTCCCGACGAATCCGGCAAATACACCATCGGTCTCGACGGAATGAAAAACCGCCTCTGGATCGACGACAAGCAAGTTGTCGATTACGGTGAAATTTATGGCTCGCAATCGAAGACCGTCGAATTGCAGCTCGAAAAGGGACACAAGTACGCCGTAAAAATCGAATCGTATTTCGGCTCCTCGATTCTCACCAAATTCGTCTGGTCGCGCCTCTTGCCCGATCCGCAGGGCGACGCCGTCACCGCCGCAAAATCCGCCGACGTGGTCATCGCCGTCGTCGGCATTACCTCGCAACTCGAAGGCGAGGAAATGGACGTGCAAATTCCCGGCTTCAGCGGCGGTGACCGTACCAGCCTGGACCTTCCCAAGGATGAAGAAGACTTGCTCAAGGCCGTCAAAGCCACCGGTAAGCCGCTCGTCGTCGTTCTCATGAACGGCAGCGCGCTATCCGTGAACTGGGCCAAAGACAACGCCAATGCCATTCTCGACGCATGGTACTCCGGCGAAGAGGGCGGCACCGCCGTTGCCGAAACCATTTCCGGCGACAACAATCCCGCCGGACGTTTGCCCGTCACCTTCTACACCGGCGTCGATCAGCTCCCTGACTTTTCCGACTACGATATGAAGAACCGCACCTACCGCTACTTCACCGGCACGCCGCTCTATCCATTCGGCTACGGCTTAAGCTACTCGAAGTTTTCGTATTCGGGGTTCAAGGTTTCGTCGCCCACGCTGAACGCCGGCGATCCTCTCGGCGTCGATGCGGACGTGAAAAATACCAGCGCTCGCGCCGGCGACGAAGTGGTCGAGGTTTACATCACCTTCCCGCGCATCCCCGGCACGCCGCACATCGCGTTGCGTAGCTTCCAGCGCGTGCATCTGGACGCCGGCGCATCGCAACATGTGCATTTCGATCTTTCGCCGCGTGACCTCAGTTTCGTCAATGAGGCCGGCGACCGCGTCGTTGCCGCTGGTACGTACGTGATCAACGTCGGGGGCACCCAGCCCACGCCTTCGTCTACCACCGCGTCGGGGATATATACGGTAAAGGGCGAAACCAAGCTGCCCGAATAGCGATCGCTCGCGATCAGCAGTTCGCGTGTTTCAAATCGCGCTAGCCGGACAGCCGTTCCTCTCTGTCCGGCTGGCGTTTCCATCTGCGCCATCCAAAGCCAACGCTCGCGTCCGCCTCCGCGCGGACCTAAATCCTCACCGTTTTCAGCCGATACATCCCGATATGGAAGCCGTACGTCACGCTCGCCTCGAACCTCGCACTCCCATGATGGCCATCGCTCGCGTCACCTGCCGCGACCATTCCGGCTCCCTCCGCGAACTCGCTGCAAAAATTGCCGACATGTCTCATTCGGGAGCATGCCTCCGCCTAAAATCCCAAATCCCTCCCGGCTCCGATCTGAAAATCCACTGGTACCGCGAGCAATTCTCCGCCGTCTCGAAATACTGCCGCGCACTCGACGGCGAATTCGTCGTCGGCGTGCACCGCGCCAAGCCTCAATCCGCCTCCGCCCTCGAAACTCCGCACCCGGTCGCGCCACCCCCGGCGCGCGCCGCGGAGTTCGCGCCGCCTTCTGCAACGCCTGCCGCGCCGATGTCCGCGCCAATCGCCAAACCCGTCGAAATCCCCGCCGCCACTACCAGCATCGTCAAATCTTTCGCATCCGCACCACCGGCCCAAGTCACAATCACCACGCAATCGCCGCCACCGCGCGACGAAAGGACGATCATGCAAAACAAATGGCTTCAAATCGCTTCCCGCCGCCAGCGCGTCGATTCCTCCGCCGAACCGAATTCCGACGCCCAATCCTCAGACTCTTCCTCGCCGCTTTCCAAATTTCAATCGGGCTCGCCCGCTCGCGACTCCGTCAGTCCGCAGGGCGACCTGCTGCCCATCGAAGATATCTACCGCGCCGCCGGCATTATTTCGCCGCGCATGGGCTACACGATTCACAAAATTTCAGACATGCTCCGCAGCGACCATCTGCGCGGCCTCATCGACGAAAATAAGCGCGCCTCGATCCTGATGGCCCTCGACGCCGCCGGAGTTCCCGTCGACGAAGTCCTCCGTGACGCAAATCTCCGCCAGCAGGCCATCATCACCTACGAATCCAGCCAGCGCCGCCAGTTTGAGGATTATTGGAATCGCAAAGCGCGCGAAAACGAAAACCTGCAAGCCGAAATGAACCGCATCAGCGCGCAATTCGCCGAACGCATCAACCGCAACCTCGAGGAAGTTGAAAAGGAAAAAGACCTGTTTTGCAAATGGCAATCGGCCGCCCAACAGGAAGTCCAGCGAATCTCCGAAGCCGCCGATCTCTGTTCCAAGCCGCTTGCCATCTCTGCTGCCGCCAACGCGGATTCCGATGCTGCCGCCGATTCCAAACCTACGCTTCGCGGTGCCGCCGCCGCGGGCTAGCTTCGCACTAGTCGCGCGCTCCGCCGCTACACGCCACTATGCGCCAGTTTTTTTCGTTTCGCCACCCGTCGGCGACACCGTACCTGCCGGCGCCGCCTTTGGCTCGATTCCAATCGACGCCGGATCGAACTTCTTGTAGTCGAAATATTTCGTCGTCTCTTCGATCTTGAAGCCCTTCACCAACAGCAGCCGCAAATCCACGCGCACTTCCTCGTAAGTCGGCAGCCAAACTTCATTATTAAAGTACGAATTCTCGAAAATGATCCGCGTGCCTTTTTGCAAATCCGCCAGCAACCCGCCCGCAAATTTCATGTCACTTTCGAAGAACGCGTCCAGCCTCACCACATCGTGCGCCCTCTCGTCCACCCAGATCACTCCCCCCAGCTTCTGCACGATCTTTTCCGTGAATCCGTGCGCTTTGTATTCCGGATTCGGCTCGAAGTCGAATACCAGCACATCCTGCCCGTGAAATCGCTCTCGCCGCGGATTCACAAACTGCGAAACACGCAAAAACATATCGATCGAAAAATCGTCATCATCGTCGCTGCTATCCGGCTTCTCGTCGTCGCCGTTTTTCGCCGTCGCGGCCGGCTCTTTTCGCGGACCTTTCTTCTTCAGCGCTTCAATTTGCGCCGCCACCCGCTCGTCTTCCTTCGCGCGTTCCAGCGCGTTCAGCGGCTTTCCGTTTCGCTTCTGCAACGTCTCCACTTCGTTGTCGTACAAATAGAAAAACGTGCTCTCTTTTACGTCTGAATCCTTCGTCCCCATTTTTCCGTCATAATTCGTTTCCGTCTCGACCTTCGTTCCCGCGTATTTCTGCCTCAGCTTTTCGTTTGCCCGTTCATTCGCGCGCACTTCCGCAAACAGCGCCTTCAAATCCGGCAACACCACCTGGGCTTTGTGCGGAAAATCAAACACCCGCTCGCCGACCATCTCGTTCACCGCCGCGCGCGTAATCTGAATCTGATAAACGTCTCCGCCGCGATCAAGTTCGATCGTGTTCGGCAGATAGATCCCGCTTACCGCCCGGTAATCCGAGTAAAAAATCTTTTCATCGACGCCGCCCAGCAGCGCCGCTTCCTCCGTCACCAGATGCGTCTGTGCGTCGAAATAAACTTGCCGCTTGGAGCCGTTCGGAGCCGTCACTTCGAGTTCGAACGCATCCTTCCCGCGAACTTGCGCCACTCCCACATATGCCACCAGCATTTTGTTCCGCTTCAATCCCACCAGATGTGAGTTGTAATAGCGTCCCGCTGCTTCGAGCTGCAATCCCTCCGGCCCAACCAGCGATCCGATTTCCCCCGCCGCATTTTGCCGCCACGCCGATTTCCCGTTGAACGCCTCGATCACGCTCCGGTCGCCCGCCACGATCTCCATGTAGTAGCGATTCGGCAGCTTGACATCGAATGTAAAACTGCCGGCCGCGCCGCCATCTTTCGCCGCGACCGTGCCCTCCAGAATCACCGTCCGGACTTTCGAAAGTGCCGCCCCGCCGCCCGACGCCTTCACCGCGTCGTGCAAAATTTTCCCAGCATCCTGCGCGCTCGCACTCACCGCCGCAAAAATCGCCCAGCAGCAGAACGCAATCGCCGCCACCGCCGACCGCGCAACCCTCGCCCGCATCGCCCCGCTCCGCTTGACTCCGCGCACACCCGTTCCGTTCGTTCTCATATCTCCCACTACGAATTTCCCGCCAGAAAGTTCCGCAGCCCCACCGCAAGTCCTCCGTCACACTCACTCAATCGACTTCGCTCCCAACTCGGTATAATCTCCTCACCAATGCCTCTCCCGACCGGCACCAGGCTCGGCCCTTACGAAATTACTTCGCTGCTCGGCACCGGCGGCATGGGCGAAGTCTATCGCGCGCGCGACGCGAAACTCGGCCGTGAAGTCGCGCTCAAAGTCGTCTCGCCCGAGTTCGCGCATGACGAACAACGCATGGGTCGCTTCCAGCGCGAAGCCAAAGTTCTCGCCTCGTTCAATCATCCTCACATCGCCGCCATCTACGGCTTTGAAGATTCCAGCAACGTCGCGGCCCTGGTCATCGAACTTGTCGAAGGCCCCACTCTTTCCGAGCGCATCTCTTCCACTGCCATTCCCATCGAAGACGCGCTGCCCATCGCTCGCCAGATTGCCGATGCTCTCGAATACGCCCACGAACGCGGCATCATCCATCGCGATCTGAAGCCCGCCAATGTAAAACTCACGCCCGACGGCAACGTAAAAGTTCTCGACTTCGGTCTCGCCAAGGCGCTGCAGGACGACTCATCGTCCGGCGATCTCTCGAACTCGCCCACTCTCACCATGGGCTCGACCAAAGCCGGAGTCATTCTCGGCACCGCCGCTTACATGTCTCCGGAGCAGGCCAAAGGAAAATCCGCCGACCGTCGCGCCGACATTTGGTCCTTCGGCGTCGTCCTGTTCGAAATGCTTTCCGGTAAGCAGGCCTTCGGCGGCGAAACCGTTTCCGATTCGCTCGCTGCAATCATCAAAGACGTGCCCGACTGGTCCCAGCTCCCCCCGCGCACTCCACCGGCCATCGTCGATCTGCTTCATCGCTGCCTTCAAAAGGATCCTAAGCAGCGTCTTCAAGCCATCGGCGACGCCCGCATCACCATCGACGAAGCGATTGCCAATCCCAACGCCGCAACCGCGCCGTCGTCTTCCGCAGCTCAAATCGTTCCCGCGCAACCTGCCTCGCGCTCGATTCTGCCGTGGCTCGTTGCTGCCGCGCTGGCGCTAGCTCTCCTAGCCGCGCTGATGTATCCGCGGTTCGCGCACAATGCTGGCGCACAGCGAACCGTGCAACTCAACCTTCCCATTCCAGCCGGCCAATTCGTTGACACTGTAAACGGGGCCGCCCTGGCCATTTCTCCCGACGGCCTGCGGGTCACGTACTGCACGCGCGAATCCGGCTCCGACGTTTCCCGTTTATTCGTTCGCGACCTCGATAAAAGCGCGCCGGTTGAGCTGGATTCATCGGCTGTCATTTCCGGTCCTTTTTTCTCGCCCGACAGCCAATGGATCGCCTATTTCTCGGCAGGCGCCCTGAAGAAAGTCTCCGTCCACGGCGGCGCTCCTACCACTCTCGCAAACGCAGCCGGTCTTCGCGGCGGCTCGTGGGGAGACGATGGCACGATCGTTGTCCCCGCCGGCTTCACCACCGTTCTTTCGCGCATTCCCGCCGCAGGAGGCACCTTCGTACCGCTGACTCGCTTCGATTCCTCTCGCCGCGAAAACACGCACCGTTGGCCCGACGTCCTTCCCGGTTCCAAAGCGGTGATCTACACCGCCTCTGACGACAATAATTTTTTCGGTCACGCCAGCGTGCTTGTCGCCAAAATGAATTCCGGCGAGTCAAAAGTACTTGTCGAAAACGCCTATTTCGGCCGCTACATTCCCGGCGGGTATCTCGCCTACGTCTCCCAGGGCACTCTTTTCGTCGCTCCGTTCGACCTCGACTCGCTCAAGCTCTCCGGCCCCGCCGTCCCGGTGATTCACGACATCCAGTCGGACATCTCCAACGGCGGCTCCGAGTTTTCGGCTTCGGCATCTGGAACGCTGGTTTATTTGACGGGCACCACGGTTAACAAGAACCTCAACCTGGTGATGGTCGATCGCCACGGCAACTCCACCGTTCTGCTGAAAGACCAGGCCGACGCTGCCGAGCCGCGCTTCTCGCCCGACGGAAAGAAATTGGCTTTCCAGAAGGGTTCATCGGGTATCTGGGTTTACGATATCGAGCGTCAGCTTCTCGCGCCGCTCACTTCCGATGGAACTGACGCTATCTTTGCGCGCTGGACTCCCGATGGATCGCGCATCGCCTATACGCACGTCAGCCAGGATATCGGTTCGGGGCACGGAATTTTTTGGCGCCGCGCCGACGGTCTCGGTGAAGAATCGCAACTCACTCCTCCGGATTTTTTGAACGCGTTTCCCACGGATTGGTCGGCGGACGGGAAGACGTTGCTCTTGGAGCGCATTAGCCCGAGCGACGGCACCTGTTGTGAGGGCTGGACGCTTGCGATCGGCGCCGACGGCAAACCTCAGCCGCCTCAGCGCTTGTCCCCGCAGACGGCGGGCACCTCCGTCCTCGGCCAGATTACGACCCGATTCAATACCACTCCGTCGCCGTCCTTTTCTCCCGACGGTCGCTGGATTTCGTACGCCACCGCGGACTCCGGCTTGCCCCACATCTTTGTCGTTCCGTATCCTTCGCTCAACGGAAAATGGCAAGTGTCACCGGACTTCGGCTTGGGTGCCCGTTGGTCCACCACGCACCACGAATTGTTCTATTTGGCAGTCGGCGAAATCGTGAGTGTCTCGTACTCTGTGGAAAACGGCGCCTTCATTCCCGGAAAGCCGGAAACGGTACTCAAAGGCGATTTCGAAATGCGCAATCCGTTTTCTTCTTACGACGTGACCAACGACGGCCAGCACTTTGTGGTTTTCCAGGCTCCCAAAACCGGGGCGACGCCCGTCGCCGAGCCGTCCGTAATCCTGAATTGGGCCGAATCCATCCGGCCGATCGTCGCCGCAGCCCAGAACGAAGCGCCCAAATAACCGCTCCGCGTATCAACCGCGATGCCGCGGCTTCGTCTTTTCTCCTCGGCTAACTTGCGGTAGCATCCTGCCCATGCCCGCGACCAAAAAATCCCGCTCCCGCAAATCTCGCTCTTCCGCAAAGCCTGCAAAGTCAAAAAAGTCCGCAAAATCGAAGTCGTCGCCGCCGAAGCGCCGCGTGCGCCCCACTTCATCGCCCGCCGTGCTCCAGGAAACCTACTCGAACCTGCAAAAAATCCTCTCGCTCTACGCTCCGCCGCTTCTGCTTTCATCCACTGCCGCGCCGAAGCCCTGCACGCGCCTTACGATTCCTCGTCCAGTCGTCATCCCCGGCATCTACAGCGGCAAGCCCATTCATCTGGAGATAGCTTCGTTCCTGCCGCAGAAAGATTCCGTCAGCTTTCACTTTCTGCCGCTCTATATGGACCCCACTCTCAAATCCAAACTCTCCCCCGGACTCCTTAAAACGTTGAAAGGCAAAACCTGCTTTCACATCAAATCTCTCGACTCCTCGATGGTCGAACACATCAATACCGCCATCGAAGTCGGCGCTTCCTTCTATCGCTCGCGCGGCTGGCTCTAGCGCTGACGCTTCCGTCGCTCCGCTTTGCAATTTCGCTGTCGTCCGCGCACGCGTTCACTTCAACACAAACGAGACGTCCGCTTCCTGCCTCACCTGCACTTTCTTGTTTCTCGCATTCCTTGCCGGCAAATACTTCCATCCCTCCACCGCGTCGATCGCTTGCTGCGTCAATCCAAACGGCAGCCCTTGTTTCACGCGGATATCCTTCACGCGCCCGCTCTTTTCAATCGTCATCGTCAAAATCACCGTGCCCTCAATCTGCGCGCGCGTAGCCGCCTCCGAATACACCGCGCTGGGGCACGAAATGCATTTCACCGCGGAGAGACCATTCGCTCCGCCGCGCGGCATCCACGCAAACTCGTCCGCCTCCGGCGCGTGAATCAGCGCTTTCAAATCATCCAGCAGCGGAATCGTCGTCGTGAATTCTCCGTTCGCAGTGCTCGTGCCTTCGGGATGAATCTGCACAATCAGCTTCAGCGACTCGCCTTGCCTCGCCAGCGCTCCGGATATCCACGCGTTCACCGCCGTATTCCTGTAAAGCCATTTCACCGTCTTTCCGTCGCGCAGATTTCCCGTCACCAATTCCGCGTCATTCACCCGCTCCATGGTCACCAGACGATCTTCCACTTTCACTCCGCCGCCTTCCCGCACCAGCGCCGCGCGAAAATCCGCCGCCAGTTTTTCTCCCAGCGCATCCGTGTCGGCGTCGCCCGCAAAATCCAGCACCACCACCTGCCTGGCGTTTGCTTTCGCGAGTGACCCAGCCACTTGCTTCGCCAGCGCATCCAGCTGCGCTTCCTGTCCGCGCGCGATCCCGCACGCCACCAGAAATAGCAATGCCGCCGCGCACACCGCTACGCTCGTTCTCCCTGCCTTGTTCATCGAAACGCCCCCGGGCGCTAGTGTAACTCCGTCGCCCACCCCCGCCATCCGCTGTCCGTGCGCTGTGTCTCGAACTTGCCCCGTCGCCCACTAAACTCGCGCCGAATCCTCCCGAACTCACTGTGCCACTCTATTACGTGCTACACTCCGCTTGCGTTTGTCGCTCTTGCAACACCATTGGGTTCGCGAGAAAGTTCGTTCCGTCCGTTCACTTTTTTCGTCCTGACGGCAGTCGAGAAGGACAAATAGCTTACAAAGAGGAAGTACAAACATTCATGAGAGAACAGGGAACAGTGAAGTGGTTTAACGCGAGCAAGGGATTCGGCTTCATTCAGCGCCAGTCGGGCGAAGACGTTTTCGTCCACTTTTCCGCCATTCAGGGCGACGGCTACAAATCCCTGAACGAAGGACAGGCCGTTGAATTCGAAGTCACGAAGGGTCCCAAGGGCCTGCAGGCGTCGAACGTAACGGCTCTCTAAGCGTTCCGCGAGGAGCCTGCGTGCAAACGCTGGCTCCTCGGCCTTACTCTCAACAACCCGGCGATTCACCGAACTTCCGAAATGCGCAATCCTCAAATCGCAAAACTAAATTCCTCGCCGCTCTGGAATCCAGGTCCGCTTTTCCATCATCTAACCGTCTTTTAGAGGAGACTCAGACATGTACCCCGAAGAATTCGTACGCCCCATGCGCGCCGAGTTGACCAACATCGGTTTCCGCCAGTTGCGCTCTGCCGAAGAAGTCGATAGCGCCCTGAAAGACGAAAAGCGCACCACTTTGGTCGTCGTCAATTCCATCTGCGGTTGCGCCGCCGGAAAGGCGCGCCCCGCCATCGCTCTCGCGCTGCGCAATCAAGCGCGGCCCGAAGTTCTCGCCACCGTGTTCGCCGGCCAGGATATCGACGCTACCGAACGCGCTCGCAGCTACTTCACCGGATATCGTCCCTCGTCGCCCTCGATAGCTCTGCTCCGCGACGGAAAAGTCGCCTTCATGCTCGAGCGCCATCAGATCGAAGGCCGCGACGCGCAAACCATCGCCGCCGATTTGACCAGCGCGTTCGATCGTTTCTGCGCTCCCGCGAACGCCGCTTCGAAACAATAATTTCGCTCTCCGGATTACAACTCAGGTAGGGAACGGCCACGCGCGGTCACGGCATCCGGCCGCGCGCCTTCCTTACTTCTCTGGGTCCAGCCGGGCCAATTCCTCCGGCGTATCGATATCTACTTCGCCGCCCGGAAATTCAACGGCGTTCACATCCTTCGCGTGCCGCGCGATCACCGCTTTTGCTCCTTGGTCGCGTTTGATCCCGAGCAGCTCTTCATACATCTCCGCCGCGAAAATCGCTGGCACTCCCAACGTACCCGCATAGCTCGAAGCCGTAATTTTCGCGCCCGACTTTCTGTGCGCCGCTATCAACCTCTGTAACACCGCCGCACTCAATCGCGGCTGATCGCAGACCATGATCAACACGTTTTCCGGCACGGGATGTATCCCGCCAATCGCCGCAACGCCCGCGCGAATCGAGCTCGCGATTCCGTCCTTCCACTCCGCGTTCACGATCTTTTCGACGGCAAGCCCGTCAACCTCGCGCCCAATCGTTTCGGCCTGCGCGCCCAGCACCACGCACACCGGCGCGCACTCTGCCTCAATCGCCATTCGCGCCGCCCGCCGCAAAAGCGTCTCGCCGTTTATTTTTAACAATTGTTTCGGTCGCCCCAGCCGCGTGGAACCGCCTGCGGCCAGCACCAGTGCAGGACACCAACGCTTATCCACGCGCCGCCGCGTTTGTCGCAGTCCGTTTCGCGTCGCTCGCGCGCAACCCGTCGTCGTTGCGCCCACGATCCTCGTCCTGCAAGCGTCCCGCGAACCGGTCCGCGTCGCTCGATTGCATTTGCTCTTGCCCAATCACGCCTTGAATCTCCGCCACAATCGAAAGCGCAATCGTCTCCGGAGTCACCGCACCCAGCCTCAATCCCACCGGAGAATGCAGCCGTGCCATGCAATCCTTGAACGCCAGCCCAAGCGACGCCGCTACCTCTTCCACCAGCTGCTGGGTCCTTCGTCGCGCGCCCAAAATTCCCACATACTTCGCGCCCCGTGCCTCGCCCTCGCGGGGCAGATCGCCCAGCAGCTCACGCAGCACCGCCCGATCCTGCTCGAAACTGTGCGTCATCATCACCACCGCATCGCTTCCAGCGACGTCCACTCCGCGAAGCGGTTCACACGTCTTCACCGCAATCACCGCATTCGCACCAGGAAACCGTTCTCGAGTCGCCAGCTGCGACCGCGCGTCGCACACCGTCACGTGCCATCCGATCATGCGTGCCAACGAAACCAGCGGTTTCGCATCGTCGCCCGCGCCAAACACCAGCAACGCTGGCGGCGGCGCCAGATACTCCGCAAAAACCTGCACTTCGCGGCCGTCGATCACGAAAGTTTGATTCGACGACGCCCGCGCTGCAAATGCCTCAGCCGCAACACGCCGAAACTCCGCGGCACTCGACCCAACCGCCAAATCCTGCATCCCCTCCGCAAATTCAAATCGCTCGCGCGCCCCAGCCGTCATCACGCCGCAAAGCCCCACGCGCACATTGCGATGCTGCGATTCAATCACGCTCAAAATCACGCCCGCGCAACGCTCCTCGATGCTCGCTCGCACCGCTTCCATCACCATCCCCGCTTCCGCATCGCCTTCAAACAAAACATCGATGCTTCCGCCACAGCCCAGTCCCGACGCCACGCGATTTTCTTCGTCATACGTCGTCACGTAGCGCTCCACATGCGCTCCGCTCTCGGTCAGCCACCAGATCTTTTGACAGATTTCGCTCTCCAGACATCCGCCGCTCACCATTCCCGCGCGCAATCCTCCGCGCGTCACCAGCATCCGCGCTCCCGGTCTTCGGTACGACGATCCCTCCACGTGCACCATCGTCGCCAGACGCACTTCCTCGCCGTTCGCTCGCGCCGATTTCCACAGCGCCAGTTGCTGCTCGGGTTCGCAAAGCATGGCTTGCATCGTTTCCATCATATCGTTCGCAACCGCGCGATTGTTTCCGTTCACGGCCGTGGCCGCGTGAATCCCCGCGCGCATCAAACCTTTGTTACGCCCAGTATAATCAATCTGCCGCGCCTGCTTCACCGCGATCTGTATCCGGCCATCGTCTGGTTTGTTTCGACAAATGGCCGATCCAGACTTATCATCGGTTCGTACGGTGCCGGCAACACGCACCGTCCGACGAATCAGGAGATCTCATGAGCGACCGCAAGCCTCACCCAGAGATTCCGTCTCCGCCCGCTAACGACGCCGCAAAAGAAAAGCCCGCCGCGAACGCCGGCTTCACGCGCCGCACCATGCTGACCTCAATCGGTGCTGCCAGCCTCGCCGCTACCGCCAGCCCCGTACTCGCAGCCGCGGCCATCGCCACTCCGCAGGAAGCTCCCGCCGTCGCGCCGCGTCCCGGCACGATTCCTGTTACCTTGACCATCAACGGCAAAAAATACGCGATGCAGATCGAACCGCGCGTCACTCTGCTCGATTGCCTGCGTGAAAATCTCGACCTTACCGGCACAAAAAAAGGCTGCGATCACGGCCAGTGCGGCGCCTGCACCGTTCACATCAACGGCCGCCGCGTGAATTCCTGCCTCAGCTTTGCCGCCATGCACGAGGGCGATCAGATCACCACCATCGAAGGTATCGGGCAGCCCGGAAATCTTCACGCTATGCAGGCCGCCTTCGTCGAGCACGACGGTTTTCAGTGCGGCTATTGCACCTCCGGACAGATCATGTCGGCCGTCGCCATGCTGCGCGAACCGTGGGGCGCCGAAGATAAAGACGTGAAAGAAGCCATGGCCGGCAATATTTGCCGTTGCGGCGCTTATCCCAACATCGTCGCGGCCGTTCAGCAAGTCCGCGGCAACGGAAAGGGGAACGCATGATCGACTTTCAACTGATTACCGCGTCCACTCCATCGCAGGCCAGCCAGCTCGCCGCCTCCTCGCCAACCGCGCAGCAGGGTGCCGATGTCCGCTTCGTCGCTGGCGGCACCACCTTGATCGACTTGATGAAGCTCGACGTCGAAAATCCAAAACAAGTCGTCGACATCAATCGCCTCGACCTCGCCAAAGTCGAAAAGCAACCTGACGGCTCCGTCCGAGTCGGCGCACTTGTTCGCAATTCCGACCTCGCCCACGATCCCGCCATTACCGCGGGCTATCCCGTTCTATCGCAAGCCTTGCTCTCCGGCGCTTCCGCGCAGTTGCGCAATATGGCCACCACCGGCGGCAACTTGCTCCAGCGAACTCGCTGTCCTTACTTCCGCGACCTCGCGTACTCGCATTGCAATAAACGCACGCCCGGCTCGGGTTGCGCGGCCATCAACGGCTTCAATCGCACCCACGCCATTCTCGGCACTAGTGAAAACTGTATCGCCACGCACCCGTCAGACATGGCCGTTGCCATGATGGCTCTCGAAGCCGTTATTCACGTCCGTGGCGCAAGCGGCGAACGCGACATTCCCATCGGCGAATTTTATTTTTTGCCGGGCGCAACGCCGCAAAACGAAAACGTCCTGAAACCCGGCGACCTGATCACGTACGTCACGCTGCCCGCGCCAACCGCCGGCGCAAAATCGCATTACCTGAAACTTCGTGACCGCGCCTCCTACGAATTTGCCTTGGCCTCCGCCGCCGTAATCGTCCAAGTCGAAGGCGGCAAAATTCGAAAAGCCCGCGTCGCGATGGGCGGCGTCGGCACTCGGCCCTGGCGCTCAGTTGAAGCCGAGCACGCCGTCGAAGGCAAGCCGGCCGCAGAAACTCATTTCCGCGCTGCCGCCGAAGCCGCACTGCGCGGCGCCAAACCGCAATCCGGTAACGCCTACAAAATTCAGCTCGCGAAACTCTGCGTCGTCCGTGCGCTCAATCTCGCCACGGCCGAAGCCTAGGAGCCTATCCATGCCTCAATCCTCACCGGCGAATTTGATCGGCACATCGGTCGCCCGCATCGACGGGCCCCTGAAAACCAGCGGCACCGCGAAATATTCGTCCGACCACAATTTTCCAAACATGGTTTTCGCCGTGCCCGTCTGCAGCACCATCGGAAAGGGAAAAATCACTTCGATGGACGTGTCCACCGCCGAAAAAATGCGCGGTGTTTTGCGCATCTATCGCTACGGACACGTTCCGCGTCTCTATCGTCCCAATGGTGCCGACGACAATGCCCACGTGGACGAAACGCGCCCGCCGTTCGAAGACGAAATCATTTATTACAACGGCCAGTACGTGGCTGTCGTTTTCGCGGAAACCGTCGAACAAGCACGCGCCGCCACTCGCGCTATTCATGTCGAGTACGCCGCCGAGCAACCCAACCTCAGCACCGACCTCACCGACGGCTTCAACGACAAGATGAAAGAAATCAGTAAGCGCGGCGACGTGGACGCGAATTTCTCCTCAGCGCCCGTCAAACTCGACCAGACTTACGTCACTCCGATCGAAACTCACAATCCCGTCGAGCTTCATTCCACCGTTGCCGTATGGGACGGCGAAAGCTACAAGCTCTACGAAACCACGCAATCGATCATGAATCACCAGGCCGCCATGGCGCAGATGCTCGGCGTCCCCCGCGAAAACGTTCAGATCGTCATGAAGTTTCTAGGCTCCGGATTCGGCGGCAAACTTTGGCCCTGGACGCACGACGTTCTAGCCGCCGCCGGCGCCAAAGACTTGAACCGCCCGGTGAAGCTGGTCGTCGAGCGCAAGATGATGTTCTCCAACGTCGGCCACCGCCCGCGAACCCAGCAGCGGATTCGCCTCGGCGCCGCCGCCGATGGAAAGCTGACGGCTCTGCAGCACGACTACGTCAGCGACACTTCCATCCTCGACGAAGTTTCCGAAGACTGCGGCGAAGCAACTCCTTACCTCTACAGCACGCCGAACCTCCGCATTCGCGGAGCAATGGTCACTCGCAACGTCGGCACTCCCACCGCCATGCGCGGCCCGGGCGCCGTTCCAGGACTTTTCGCCCTCGAATCCGGCATGGACGAACTCGCAATTCAACTGAAGGTCGATCCCGTTCAGCTTCGCCTGATGAACGAGCCAACGATCGACGAAAGCAACGGTCTGCAGTTTTCTTCGCGCCACCTGAAAGAATGCCTCACCACCGGCGCTGAAAAATTCGGTTGGTCGAAACGCAATCCGGTCGTCGGTTCGATGAAACGCGGCACTCTCACTCTCGGCTGGGGCGTCGCCTGCGCATCCTGGATTGCCATGCGCATGCCTTGCAAAACCGCCCTCGCTCTCAACGACGACGGTTCAGCTCGCATCAGCTGCGCCACGCAAGACATCGGAACGGGCACATACACGATTTTCGCGCAGGTCGTAAACGCCAAGACCGGCATCCCCATTGAAAAAATCCACGTCGTACTCGGAGACAGCTCGCTGCCCGCCGGTCCCGTCTCCGGCGGTTCTTGGGTCACCGGCTCGGTGATTCCTTCAATCTCCAACGCCGCCGACAACGCCATCAAACAAATCCTCGACGTCGCGGTCAACGGCACTGTCTCACCCTTCCACGGCAAAGACCCGAAAGATCTCGCGTTCACCGACGGCCTCATTCATCTGAAATCCGATCCGTCCTCCAGCGGCGTCGCCTTTGAACAGATTCTGCAAAAGGGAAATCTCCGTTTCATTCAGGGCGACGGCGATTCGATGGCCAGCTTCATGGACGCGAACTCCAACAAATATTCGCTGCACTCTTACGGCGCTCAATTTGTCGAAGTCGAATGGGATCCCGGCATCGCCCGCCTGCGCGTCAGCCGCGTCGTCTCGGTGATCGACGTCGGCAAAGTCATGAATCCGCGTCCCGCTCGAAATCAGGTGGAGGGCGCCGTGGTGATGGGTATTGGGATGGGATTGTTCGAAGAAACTCACTACGATCCGCGCAACGGACGCGCGCTCAACTGCAACCTCGCCGACTACATCGTCAGCACCGCAGCCGACTGTCCGGAAATCGACGTCACCTTCCTAGATTATCCCGACAAAGTTCTCAACGAGTTCGGCGCCCGCGGCGTCGGCGAAATTGGCCTCGCTGGTGTAGCTCCGGCGATCACTGCCGCGGTTTATCACGCCACCGGCGTCCGAGTCCGCGAATTGCCCGTCAAAATCGAAGACCTGTTACCGGCGGCGATGTTCGCCTAGCGTGTCAGATTTGACTCGAATCGGCCGCTGCCGCTCCCCCAGATAGACCGTTGCGCGCCCGCGGCACATCCGCTGTTTCAAACCCGCTCCAAAACCCCCGCCGACCATACAGTAAACCATGTAAGTTCAAGAAAATACGGGTTATAGTACCGAAGTTTCTATTGACGCGCGCGTTTGTGACCTCTATAAATTGACCTGTCAGAAATTTTGATTTTTTAGCGCAGCTTTATAACTCAGCCTTTCGGAGCTTTCATGAAATCAGCACTTCTCGGAATCCTGGTCCTTCTCGCTTTCGTCGCACTCGCTCCTGCCGCCAAAGCAGACAGCGGCACCCTGCTCATCGACGGAAACAACTTCACGTTGAATTCATTCACGCTGTCGTCCAACGAACTCGACACCAGTTTGAACGCCGGCCCGATCGCCGATCTGTTCTTCTTCGCGGATGAGCTCACTGGCGCGCAACTTGGCCAAGTTCAGTTGATGGCAAACGGCAACACCTACAATCTCAACGGTGCCTACGTTTCGAGTTTCGGTCTCGGCTACGGCCCCAGCGGCATCGTGTCCGACGTCGATTTCGTTTTCTTGAACTCGTCGAACGTGCCCGAACCGGCCACCTTCGGCTTGCTCGCTTGCGGACTCGCCGGTCTGGCGTTCATCTCGCGCCGCAAACCGCTGCTTTCCTAAGCTCTTCCCATTGCAACGAACCGAAAAGCGCGGGTGGCTTGCCACCCGCGCTTTTTGTTTTTAGCCTGTTCCACCCCTCCCGACACCCGCCGCGTTTTATCCCTGCATCCTCGGCCCTCACGCGTGCAAATCCTTGCACTGGCACGGCCAAGTGACTATCCTTGCTCCGCCCCCTTCTGCATCCGGTTTCCTCCGCAAATACCTGCGGCAGATGACGTCATATCGTTCGCAATCCTGAGGGTTTGCGGACCAGGCCCCGGCACCTTCGTCAGCCGATTTTCCGGCCGATGCGAGTGCCTATGTTCGTCCGGAGGTTTTTCATGAAGCGGATCGTCATTCTCATCGCATTTATCCTCTTCGCGTCGGCAGGCTTGCGCGCACAAAACACCATCACCACCGTCGCCGGCGGCGCGCCTCTGAACGGCACAAATCCCACGGCCAGCGGCATCGAAGGACCCTACGGCGTCGTCCGCGACTCAGGCGGCAATCTTTTCGTCTTCACCGATCAGGGAATCATTTACAAAGTCACGCCCGGCACCGTCGCGCCCAGCACCATGTCCATCTACGCCGGAAAAATTACCGCCGGATATTCGGGCGACGGCGGCCCCGCCACGTCCGCGCTCTTGAATCAGCCCTTCATGGGAACTCTCGACGCCAACGGCAACCTGTATTTTTCCGATCAGGGAAACTGCGTCGTTCGCGAGATCAACGCCACCACCCAAGTGATCACCACCATCGCGGGCAACGGCCAATGCAACTACACCGGTGACGGCGGCCCGGCCACCAAAGCTACCTTCCAAAATCCGCAGGGCCTCGCCTTCGACGGCACCGGAAATTTGTATGTCGCTGATTGCGTTTCCAACGTCATCCGCAAAGTAAACCCCACTGGCACCATCAGCACTTACGCCGGCACCGGCGTCGCTGGATACAACAACAACGTCGTCGCCAATCAAGCCACGTTCAATTGTCCCGAGGGAATCGCGACCGACGCCAATGGCAATCTCTACATCGCCGACACTCTCAACAACGTGATCCGCTACGTGAGCGCGACCACTACCAACGTCTCGACCGTGGCCGGTACCGGCCAATTCGGTTATTCCGGCGACGGCGGCCCGGCCACCCAAGCCACCATGCAGAGTCCCGAAGGTATCGCCCTCGATGGCAACGGAAACCTCTACATTTCAGATACCGAGAGCGCCGTCGTTCGCAAAGTGGACGCCAACCAAACGATCACCACAATCGTCGGGTCCAGCACGTTCGGGTATTCCGGCGATGGCGGCCCCGCCACAAGCGCAAACTTCACCAACGTCTATCAAGTAGCCGTCGATTCCATCGGCGACCTCTGGATCACCGACTATTGGGCCAATCGCATCCGCTTTTACAACAACAATCCCGATAGTGCCGCCTACCAAACCATCACCACCGTCGTCGGCAACGGCTCCATCTACGATGGAGGCGCCGCCACCGCGGCCAGCTTGCACTTTCCGCGCTCTCCGAAAATCGACGCCGCCGGAAATCTCTACCTCACCGACACGCAAAACAGCGTCATTCGGGAAGTGAACTCGAGCGGCGACATCAACATCGTCGCTGGCACTACAATTCCGTGCGCTCGCGGCACTGTGGTTTGCGGCGACGGTGGTCCTGCCACCAGCGCGTCCTTCGCATTTCCGCGCAGCATCGCTTTCGATAATTCCGGCAACCTGATCGTCTTTGACACTAACGACAGCCGCGTTCGCGCCGTCGTCAACGGAACCATCAACACCATCGCCGGCACCGGCGTGTACGGTTTTTCGGGTGACGGCGGCCCCGCCACCCAAGCGCAATTCAGCTACCCTTGGGCCGGCGGCGTCGACGCGAAAGGAAATCTCTACATCCTCGACGCATTCAACAATCGCGTCCGCAAAGTCGACGCCACCACCGGCAACGTTTCTACCGTTGCGGGCAGCGGCGCCACCGGTTGCGGCAATGGCGGATACACCGGCGACAACGGTCTCGCCACCAGCGCCACACTCAATTGCCCCATCGGTCTTGACGTCGATGCCGCCGGCGACTTGTACATCTCCGACTACTACAATTTCGTCATCCGTAGAGTGGACGGCAAAACCAACATCATCACCACCGTCGCAGGCACGCCCGGCGTCGCCGGCTATTCGGGTGACGGCGGCCTCGCCACATCCGCCACCTTGAGCTACGCCGATCGCGTATCGGTCAACGGCGCGGGAAATCTTTTCATTTCCGATACGGGAAACAGCGTGATTCGCCGCGTCGATGCCGTCACCGGAAAAATCGAAACGTTCGCCGGTAACGGAAACTTCGCCTTCTCAGGCGACGGCGGCCCTGCTCTTTCCGCAAGCTTCGCTAGTCCCACTGGTGTAGTCGTCACCAACTCTGGCGATCTGTACGTCGGAGATCTTTTCAACAATCGCGTCCGCCTTGTGATCCTCAACGCCGGAGCTTCACTCGCTCCCGCCACGCTTCCATTTGGTGCCGAGCCCGTGGGCACCAAAAGCGCCGCACAAACCATCACGCTGACGGACTCCGGCGATGCTCCTCTCACCATTTCAGACGTCACCGCATCCGGCGACTTCGCCATCGGCACCAACAATTGCGGCACCACCGTTGCCGTCGGTGCGAGCTGCACGATTTTGATTACCTTCACTCCCACAGCATTCGGTAATCGCACCGGCACATTCACGGTTACTGACAACGGTCCGACCGCCGGCAGCATGCAAACCGTCGCACTCAGTGGCAACGGCGGCGCATCGCTCACTGTCACGCCGGCCGGCACCGGCGCAGGCACGGTCTCGAGTTCGCCCACTGGAATTTCTTGCGGCGCCACCTGCGCCGCCACATTCGCCGGTGGCACGGCCGTCACTCTCACTGCGACGCCCAATACCGGGTCGACCTTCGCAGGATGGAGCGGTGGAAATTGTTCCGGCACCAGCACCTGCATCGTCACGCTCACCGCGAACACCACCGTTACCGCCACGTTTACCGCGTCGAGCGGCACCGCCGCCTCGCTGGCGATCGCGAAGTCCCACACCGGCAACTTCACCCAGGGTCAGGCCAACGCAACTTATTCCGTCGTCGTTTCGAACGCAGCTGCCGCCGGACCCACCGACGGCTCCGTCGTCACCGTCACCGAAACTTTGCCCACTGCGCTCACCTACGTCTCGATGTCCGGCACTGGCTGGACGTGCTCTGTGATTCCCACTTGCACACGCACCGACGTTCTCGCAGCGGGCGCAAGCTACCCGGCGATCACTGTCACGGTCAACGTCGCGGGCAGCGCCACCTCGCCGCAAGTCAACGCTGTCGGCGTCACCGGCGGCGGTTCAGCTAGCGCCAACACCACCGACTCTACGGTCATCACTCCCACTACCGGAGTTACTTGGGTCGCAACCGGCAGCATGACCGGCAATCGCGCCGAACACACTTCGACCTTGCTCGCAAACGGCAACGTCCTCGTCGCCGGCGGCGTCAATCAGACCAATGAAGTGCTCAATTCCCTCGCCACCGCTGAAGTCTACAGCCCGACTGCGGGCACATTCAGCTCGGCTGGAAATATGACCGTCGCACGTGCGCAGCAAACCGCATCGGTTCTCACCACCGGCACCGAAAGCGGCAACGTGTTGATCGCCGGCGGCCTCGATACTGTAAGCGGAGTTGTCACGGCCACTGCTGAGCTTTACAATTCCGCGTCCAACACCTTCACCGTCTCCGCAGGCCCGATGACCGTCGCGCGTTACGGGCATACCGCAACCGTTCTGCAAAACGGAATGGTGCTGATCACCGGCGGCAGGTCCAACAGCGGCTTCCTCGCCTCCGCCGAACTCTACAATCCTGCCTCGGGAACGTTTACCGCCACCGGCAGCATGACCGTCGGGCGTTACGGCCACACTGCGACGCTCCTGAATAACGGCAAGGTGTTGATCGCCGGCGGCAAATCAGACGGCGCCACGTATCTCAACTCCGCCGAACTCTACGATCCCGGAACCGGCACGTTCACCGCGATCGCCAGCACGATGGGCTCGCCGCGTAACGCGCACACCGCCACGTTGCTTTCCGATGGAACTGTCTTGCTCGCCGGCGGCGGCGTCGCGAACAGCGGGTTCCTGACCGTCACCGGCGAAGCGGACATCTACAATCCCACCGCGAATGCTTTCACTCCGTTGACCGCAATGCTCAACGTGCCGCGCGCCTATCAAATCGCCAACCTGCTCGGCAACGGAACGGTGCTGATCGCCGGCGGCGGAAATTCCAGCGACCCTTCGGTCGGTGAATTCCAGGCTCTTTCCAGCGTGGAAATTTACAATCCCACATCTCAAACTTTTTCGTATGCCGCCAGTCTGAATTTCGGCCGCGGATTTTTCGCGTCCACGCTTCTCGGAAACGGAAAAGTTCTCGCCGAAGGCGGCTTCAACGGAAACAACACCAACTTCACCATCCTTGCCAGCGCCGAACTCTACACTTCCTCCGGCGCCTCCGCTCCCGTCGTTAGCCTCGCGCCCACAAGTTTGACGTTCGCTTCGCAAGCGCTCAACACCACCAGCGCGGCGCAAAACATCACCCTCACCAACACCGGCAACGCCGCGCTCGCAATTTCCAGCGTCACCGTCACCGGCACAAACGCTGGCGACTTCGCCATAAACAATGGTTGCCCATCCTCGCTGGCAGCAAACGGCAACTGTACCGTGAGCGTCACGTTCAAGCCCACGGCCACCGGCACGCGTACCGCGGCCGTCAGCTTTGCGGACAACGCAGCCGGCAGTCCGCAATCTGTCGGTCTTACTGGAACCGGCGCCGCCGCGAATGCACCAATTGCTTCGTTCGCGCCGACGAGCCTCACGTTCACTTCGCAAACGATCAACACCACCAGCCCGTCGCAAACGATCACGCTCACAAATACCGGCAACGCAGCGTTGACAATTTCCAGCGTTACGATCACCGGAGCAAATGCCGGTGATTTCGCTGTCAACAACGGCTGCCCAGCCTCGCTCGCCGCAAATGCAAACTGCGCCATTGGCGTCACCTTCAAACCGACAGCCTCGGGCACTCGCACCGCCGCGGTCAGCGTCGCAGACAACGCCGCCGGCAGCCCTCAATCCGTCGGCCTCACGGGAACCGGAGCGTCCACCACTCCTACCGTCACCGTCTCGCCTACCAGCCTGGTGTTTGCTTCGCAAACTCTCAACACCACCAGCGCGCCGCAAACGGTCACCGTCACCAACACCGGCTCGAGCGCCGTCACCTTCACTGGCTTCACCATCTCCGGCGAAAATAGCGGAGACTTCGGTCTCGGCACCGGCACCTGCAATCCCAGCGGCACACTCGCAGCCGGAGCCAACTGCACCGTCGCCGTCACTTTCACTCCCACCGTTGCCGCCACGCGTTCGGCCACGCTCGCCATTGCAGACAACGCTACCGGCAGCCCGCAAATGGTTTCGCTTAGTGGAGTCGGTTCCACCGCCACGGTCGTGATTTCCGTGCCGTCCGGTGGCTCGACCACGGCCACGTCGGTTCCCGGCGGCACCGCCTACTACGGACTCGTCATCACCGGCGCTCCGGGCGTCACCGGCACGGTCACTCTGGGTTGCACGCCGTCATCGCCGTTGCTTAGCTGCACGGTGATTCCGAACACCGTCACCCTCACCGGCGGCGGCAAAACGGAAGTCGCCTTTGGAATTCAGACCTACTGTCAGGGAGCCACAACGACGGGAACCGCCATTCCGTTCGGCGGCGGAAGGCCCGGATTTGGAACCGGCCTCGTCACTCTGCTGTTCTCGTTCCTGTTCGGGTTCGCTGCGTGGACCACTAGGAAAAATCGTCGCGTTGCGTTGACCTTCGCAACCCTACTGCTCGTTGCGCTCGGCGCGGCGGCTTGCGGCGGCGGACTCGCGAAAGGTCCCAACGGCGCAACGCCCGCGGGAACTTACACGCTTACGTTGACCACAACCTTAAACGGTCAAACGCAGACGTTGCCCAATTACTTGACGCTGATCGTCCAGTAAGGCTCGCGCGTCTTGGAATTTGCCTGGCTTACGTAGGCGTGAGCGCTCGCTTGCGCTGATCGAGGTAGGGAACTACTGCTTCGTCGAACTCGTCTTACTCGCCGCGTTCGCCGGTTTGATCTTGTTGTAATCGGGCAAGTGCGCGCACAGTCCGCCTTTGCGCGTCATCTTCGAATAGCCCGCCACCAGCTGGTCCTGATAGTGATCGATCGCGAAATCAAACGGATCGCCCGGAGTTTCGTCCACCAGCTCCAGGTCTGAATCGCTCATGGTCAGTTTTCCGAAGCGAATCGTCCCGCCGCGGAATTGAATAAAATTTCGCGCTCCGCAGCCAGATTCCACTGCCGGAATTTTTTCGCCCTTATTCATCGACCCAAACGTCAGCACCGCCGCATCCTTGATCACTCGGATGTTCAACAGGTGCCCGCGCATCTCCGGTGGCGGCAGCAGATTCTGCGGATCGAGAATCAGATCGTCTTTGTCGGTCGATACGCCGGGAACGTTTTTCGTATCGATCAGCTTCTGCGTATCGAGTCCGATCATGTCCATCAGCCCTTTTACCGGCAGCTTCAGCGCTTTCACTTTCGTGGTGTGCACGCGGATCATTCCGTCGGGCGTCGCCGTTACCGTGCCCGAAGTTTCAAACGGGATTCCGCCTTTGCTCACCAGCAATCCTTTGATCACCAGTTCATTTCCATTCGTGGCCGCGCTCACTTTTTTGATCGGCGCGTCGGCCTTCGCAAACACATAATCGTTCAGGTCGTTGGTCAGCGCCTGTGTTCCCACCGTGATGTTCGCGAAGTTCACGTCGATTCGAAACGATTGCTTGTCGTCAAACACCGGCATGTCGCCTTTAACCGGTACCAGCTTTCCGTTCAGCGTGGCGATGTGCACGATGATCCCATCGGTCAAATGAAACTCCACGTTCTTCATCGCAATCTTCACGGAATCGGCGGAATTTTCTGCCGCGGGAGTTTTCTCCTGGTTCCGCGCCGCCGGCGAAGCAGCGAAAAGCCCAGCCGCCATCAATAAACTCGACAATAAAGTCGCACACGCCAGCAGGAACCCGTTGCCACGTCGTTTTTCTTTCACATCTTTTAGATGTTGCCCACTCGCCGGTTGGGCCGCTTCGCGGCAGGGAATCGAAAAATAGTTTCGCGGGATTCTCGGCAGTTGACATCCACACCGCAAACGTGGAAAATTCTCACAGGCGAAGAAAAAGCGAAACTAGCGAAACGCAAAAAAACGCTTTTTCCTCCCTACCGAGACCAACCATGCCCGCCAACTTTGCCGCTTTACGCTCGAATATCGAACTCGCTCTCGCCGGTCGCGTCGTCGCTCCTTTCACCTATCGCGACCGCAACTCGTTGCTCACCGTTCCCACCGGCATCCCCGAAATCGATGAACTCACCGGAGGTTTGCCGCGTGGCGCGCTCACCGAAATTTACGGCCCTGCATGTTCGGGCCGCACCAGCTTGCTGTTTTCCGCGCTCGCTGCCCGCACCGCGCAGGGGGAATCGTGCGCCTTGATCGATGCCTGCGACACCTTCGATCCTCATTCCGCGGAAGCAGCGGGAGTGGACCTGAAAAAATTATTGTGGGTCCGCTGCAAAAATATCGATCAGGCCCTGCGCTCCACCGATTTATTGCTGCAAAGCGGCGGATTCGGTTTTATCGCCGCCGACTTAACCGACGTTGCCCCGCGTCTGGTTCGTCAGGTGCCCCTCGATTCCTGGTTCCGTTTTCGCCGCGCCGTCGAAGACACCCCGGCGATTCTCGTGCTCCTCGATCAGGAATCCAACGCCAAGACCTGCGCCTCTCTGGTTCTGCGAATGGATGCGCAGCCCGCCTGCTGGATCAAAACCGCGCCGGAGCAATCCGCAAATCGCGCTCCGCTTTCGGTCGGTTTGCTGCTCGATGGCACCGTCGCGCAGGCGGCCGTCTCGCGCTCGCGCATGCAGCGCGCCTCCGGCACGCATTCCCACGGCAATGCGGGTTGGGCCGATCGTTCCAGCACCGAATCCGTTTTCCGCACCAAAGCGAAATGGGATTCGTCAGCTCTCACGCCGGGCGCCGCGCCTCCGCTTCGGGCGACGTCTGTTTCATCGCCAATGGAATGACCGATACCCACTTCCATCGCTGGAGACCGAACTGCAAATTTCGCGCCTATGGCATTCGCTTCCATTCACATTCCGGAATTCATGGTGCAAGCCGTTGTCCGCACTCGTTTGCATCTTCGCAATCGCGCCATCGCTTTGGTGGATGGCGTTCCGCCGCTGGTGAAAGTCGTTGCTGCGAACCGAGCCGCCCTCGAAGCGGGAATTCAGCCGGGAATGTCCAAAGCGCAGGCCGCTCAATTCACGGGAATCGAAATTCTGAGTCGTTCTCCCGCGCGGGAAAAAGCGGCTCATGCGGCGCTGCTCGATTTGGGATGGTCGATCTCCCCGCGCATCGAGGATCATTCGCCGGAAGAAATCATTCTAGATCTGGCTGGACTGGAAACGCTTTTTGGCTCCCACGAAAAAATTGCCGGTGAATTGCAGCGCCGCGCTTTCGCTCTCGGTCTGATCGCTCAGGTGGCCGTTTCGTTCAATCAGGAAGTCGCCATCCACGCCGCTCGCGGTTTTCCCGGCGTCACCGTCATTCCCAAAAACGACGAATCGAAATTCCTCGGCGTTCTGCCCGTGTATGCGCTCGCACCTTCTTACGAAGCGCTCGAAACGTTCGACCATTGGGGCATTCACACCTGCGCCGCTCTCGCTGCTTTGCCCATCCTTCAGCTTTCCGAGCGCCTCGGCCAGGAAGGCGTCCGTCTTCACCTGCGCGCTCGCGGTGCCGGAGTGCGCTCCCTGGTCCTCGCCGAACCGCAAATTTATTTCGAAGAGCAAATGGAATTGGACGAAGCCGTCGAAGACCTCGAGCCGCTGTCGTTCGTTCTCGGCCGTTTACTCGATCAGTTATGCGCCCGCCTGCAGGCCCGTTCGCTCGCCGCTTCCGCCATCCGTCTGCGCTTCGATCTGGGCGATTTGTTTTTGCAGGATTCTCAGGGCGAAGCCCGCAAACCACATCCCTCCGAAATCGCCGAAAAGGTGTACCGAAAAACGCTCACCCTGCCGGTCGCCATGCGCGATTCGAAAATGCTCTTGAAATTGATGCGCCTCCAGCTGCAATCCGATCCTCCTTCGGGTTCGATCGTGAAAATTACTTTGGCAGCCGATCCCGCGCGCCCTCGCTCCGCACAATCCGGTTTGTTCGTTCCCATCTCGCCCGATCCCGAAAAACTCGAATTGACCGTCGCCCGTCTTTCGAAATTGGTCGGCGCTTCGAATATCGGCTCTCCCGAACTGGTCGATACGCACCGCCCCGGCGAATTCCGCATGGGCCGCTTCGTGCCGTCCTCGAGCGATCGCGGCAGGGAATCCGGCATCTCGCGAAAAACGAAAACGCTGGAATTTCCGCTCTCGGCCATTCATCCGGACGCGCATCCCAGCCGCCCCACCACCGCCTTTCGCATTTTTCGTCCTCGCTTGCAGGCCAATGTCGAATTGCGCGCCGGATCTCCCGCCCGCGTGTTTTTCCGCGGCATGCGCGGTTACGTGATGACCGCTTCCGGCCCGTGGCGCAGCTCGGGCGATTGGTGGCGCGAAGATTCCTGGCAGCAGGATGAATGGGATTTGGATATTCGTTTCGATACTTCCGGCAGCGCCGCACCGCGCGGGCCTGTCGCCGGCCACGCGGCGGCGACGACGACGGCGATGGCGCAGCAGCCCGTGCAAGCCGGTCTGTATTGCTTCTGTTACGACTCGGTCGTGCGCGGCTGGTTCGTCCGCGGAGTGTACGACTGATGTACATCGAGCTGCATGCCCGCTCAGCGTTCAGTTTTCTCGAAGGCGCCGCCTTGCCCGAGGAACTGATCAGCGTCTGCGAACAAAATGAAATGCCCGCCATGGCCTTGCTCGATCGCGACGGCGTCTACGGCGCGCCGCGTTTTTATCTGGCCGCGAAAAAAACAAAATCCGAAATCAAAGCCCACATTGGCGCCGAGCTCATTTCTTCCCACGGATGGCGCTACCCGCTTCTGGTCGCCTCGCGCGCCGGATATCAGAATCTTTGCCGCCTCGTCACTCAAATGAAAATGCGCGCGCCGAAAGGGGAAGGCCAACTCTCGCCCGCCGAAGTCGCCGAAAAATCCGCCGGCCTCATCTGCCTCACTGGCGGCGACGAAGGCCCGCTCGCGCATGCTCTCCGCCGCGGCGGAGTCGCCTCCGGCATCGCCTGCGTCCGCCAACTTTGCGAAATCTTCGGCCGCGAAAATGTCTATGTGGAATTGCAGCGTCATCTGTCCCGCGCCGAAGAAGCCAGAAACCAGGCTGCCGTCGAAATCGCCCGCAAACTTGGCCTGCCTCTGCTCGCCACCAACGGCGTGTGCCACGGCACCGAAGAGCAGCGCGAAGTCCTTGATGTCTTCACCTGTATTCGCCATCACCGCACCCTCGCCACCGCCGGGCGTCTGCTCGCTCGCAATTCCGAACGCCATTTGAAGACCCAGGCCGAAATGGTGCGCTTGTTTTCCGATCTTCCCGAAGCGATCGCCAACACCCGCGAACTTTCCTCTCGCTTGCAATTCGATTTGAGCGGCCTTGGCTACGAATTCCCGAAATATCCGGTTCCCGGCGGCAAACCGCAGTCCGATTTTCTGCGCGAGCGCACCATCGAAGGAATGCTCAATCGCTACGGCCCCGATAATCGGAAAGCCCAACTGCAAGTCGAGCGCGAGCTGACCATGATCAAAAAGCTCGAGCTCGACGGCTATTTTCTGATCGTTTGGGACATCGTCCGCTTTTGCCGCGAAAAAAATATCCTCGTCCAGGGCCGCGGCTCGGCCGCCAACAGCGCCGTTTGCTATTCGCTGGGAATCACCGCCGTCGATCCCGTCGGCATGGATTTGCTGTTCGAGCGTTTTCTTTCCGAAGAGCGCGGCGAATGGCCCGACATCGATCTCGATCTTCCCAGCGGCGATCAGCGCGAACGCGCCATTCAATACGTGTACGAGCGCTACGGAAAATTGGGCGCCGCCATGACCGCCAACGTGATCACCTATCGCGGCAAATCCGCGGCGCGCGAAATCGGCAAAGCGTTGTCGTTCGACGCCGAAACTCTCAATCGCCTCACCAGCCTGGTCAGCGCCTGGGAATACAAAGACGCCAAAGACACTCTCGATCGCCACTTCCGCGACGCCGGCCTCGACATGCACCATCCTCGGATCCGCAAATTTTTCGAACTTTGCCTCAAGCTCCAGGATTTGCCGCGCCATCTCGGCCAGCATTCCGGCGGCATGGTTGTCTGCCAGGGCAATCTCGATTGCGTCGTTCCTCTCGAACCCGCCACCATGCCCGGCCGCGTCGTCGTTCAGTGGGATAAAGAAGACTGCGCCGACATGGGCATGGTCAAAGTCGATTTGCTCGGTCTGGGCATGATGGCCGTGCTCGAAGATTCCCTGAAAATCATTCGCGACGATTACGGCGAAGAAATCGATCTGGGAAAATTGCCGGCCGGCGACGAACTTGTGTACCGCACTCTGCAGAAGGCCGACACCGTCGGCATGTTCCAGATCGAAAGCCGCGCGCAGATGTCCTGCCTGCCTCGCCTTCATCCCACTCGCTTCTACGATATCGTGGTGCAGGTCGCGATCATTCGTCCCGGCCCGATCGTCGGCAAAATGGTCAATCCGTATTTGAAGCGTCGCCAGGGCCGCGAACCGGCCACCTGTTTGCATCCGTCGCTCGAACCGGTTCTTGCGCGCACTCTCGGCGTCCCGCTTTTTCAGGAACAGTTATTAAGGATGGCCATGATCGCCGCCGGCTTCAGCGGCGGTGAAGCCGAAGAGCTTCGCCGCGCCTTTGGATTTAAGCGCTCGGTCGAACGCATGAAAGACATCGAGCACAAGTTGCGCTTGGGCATGACTCGCAACGGAATCCCTCCCGACGCTCAGGAAAAAATTATTTTGTCGATCACATCCTTTGCTCTGTACGGATTTCCCGAATCGCACGCCGCCAGCTTTGCCTTGCTCGCTTACGCCAGCGCGTATTTGAAATGCCATTACCTCGCCGCCTTCACCGCCGCCATCCTCAATAACCAGCCCATGGGCTTTTATCAGCCCGCCACTCTTGTGAAAGACGCGCAACGGCACGGCTTGCGAGTCACTCCCATCGACGTGACCTGTTCCAACTGGCTCTGCAAATTAGAACCGCGCAACGAAGGCTTCAGCGTCCGTCTCGGACTCCGTTATGTGAAAGGATTGCGCGCCGAAATCGGCGAACAAATCGTCGCAGAGCGTCAGGTCTGCGCTTTCGCTTCCATTGACGATTTGAAACAGCGCGTCCCTGAAATCCGCAAAGTCGAGCTGGCCGCTCTGGCTCGCGTCGGCGCTCTGAATTCCATCACCGGCCAGAACGGATTTCACCGCAGAGACGCGCTTTGGCAGATCGAACGTGCCGCGCGGAATCCCGGACCCTTGCTCGAATCCGCCGGCGAATCGCAACAGGAGGAAGACGTTCTCGATGAAAGCCAAAGCGGCAGCGACGTCGAAACGATCGGCGGCCCGGGTTCAAACTTGCCTGCAAACGCAAACACCGCCGCAAAAACAAAATCCAAATCCCCGCTGCCGCCCATGACTATGGAAGAGCGCCTGGTCGCCGATTTCCGCGGCACCGGCCTCACCGTCGGCATGCATCCCATGGGCTATCACCGCAGCGAATTGCGTCGCACCGGAGTTCTGTCCGCCCGTGAAATTCAACGCATGCCCAACGGGAGCCACGTGCGGATCGCCGGCGCCGTCATCTGCCGTCAGCGTCCCGGCACCGCCAAGGGATTTGTGTTTCTCAGCTTGGAAGATGAAACCGGCATCGCCAACGCCATCCTCACGCCGCCGCTTTTCGACACCTATCACGTCACCATCATTCACAAGCCGTTTTTGCTTTTAGAGGGAACCCTGCAGAATTTGGACAACGTGATTTCCGTGAAGGTCGAACATGTGGAAGCGCTCTTGATTACCCAGGCCGAACCCGGCTCGCACGACTTCCACTAACGCCGAGCGCGCTCAGAAGCGCGGCCCACTAGCGAGCCGCATTGCCTCACACAAAACAAACCGGCGCACACCACTCGCATGCGGCGAGCCGAGGCGCCGCAATCATGCATGAAATCGTCTCACCATCGTCGCGGCAACAGTCTCGCCGCAACCGCGCGCAATCGTCTATGCAACGGTCGCGCGGCTCCGCAGGCCGCCGCTCAGCGGCGCTTCGATTCTCGAATCGGTGATCACCGCTTCGTGTTTCGAATGCGTTTCCGCTGCTTCCACCACCGGCTGCGTCAACTCCGCTTCTGCTTCCAGCCAATTGCCCACGTCGTTTCCATCCACAGATCCGCGCTCCACGTAAATTTCGTAGGCGCGCGCTTCGATCTGTTCGTGCGTCGGCGCGTGCGTGCTCTTCGATTCAGTCATGGGTGAACCTCCCATCCACAATTCTTAGCACTTATTGGACGTGTGGTACAGGTACAAAGGTTCCTCGAAAGGTTAAATGAATGAAAATTTATCAAACGCGTGCGCCCGAGCCTCAGCCGCTCACACAAAGCTCTCCAATCGAAAGCGATTTCATCGCGCAACCTCCCAAATTTCATTAAACGTCTCTCAGGCACGGACGGGGTGATATCATCCCCGGCGTTGCTCGGAGGCTTTCCTTGATTACTGTCCGCGCCTGTTCGCTTCTAGCTCTTCTCGCTCTCGTTTCTCATTCCGCCGCCGCGCAGACCGTTCACGTGGACGTTACGCCTTCGCATCGCACCAACCAGTTCGTCCCCAACCAGACTCTCGGCGCCGGCATCGATCGGATCGCCACCGAAGCCATCGAAAAAGACCTCGTCCAGCCCAATATCGACGAAACTCTCGCCTCCGGATGGCAGCCCGTCTCCTATCGGCAGAACACCGATTTGGTCGTTGAAGCATGGCACTGGAATCCGGTCGGCACCTGGAGCGATCCTTCGGCGAACGACAAGACCGAGGGGCAGGGATATTTCACCGGCTCCACCGAACTCGGCGAACCGATTCGTCTCTCGTACGGCTACGAGCTGCCTCATCGCGGTTTCACCCGCAACGACGGCACCGGCAACAACGGATTTTCGCGCATGACCGACGGTGACCCGAAGACCTACTGGAAGAGCAATCCCTACCTCACTCACAAATTCACTGGCGAAAGCGACGCACTGCATCCCCAGTGGGTCGTCATCGATCTCACGCAGCCCACTCCCGTCGATAGCATCCGCATCGATTGGGCCGCTCCCTACGCCACTCACTATTTGGTTCAGTACTGGGTTGGAGTGAATCCAATTTCCATGCCCACACATGGCGCGTGGCAAACCTACGCGAAGGGCACCATCACCAACGGCTCCGGCGGTGCGGCGACCATTCGCCTCGGTTCGAAACCCGCCACCGTACAATTCTTGCGGATTTGGATGACCGAATCCTCGAATACGTGTGACACGCACGGCTCCGCCGATCCCAGAAACTGCGTCGGCTACGCCATCGACGAAGTGTATGTCGGCACCACCACTGCCGATGGCGCCTTCCACGACGTTTTGCGTCACACGCCGGATCAGGAGCAATCCGTCACCTTCTGCTCCTCCGTCGATCCCTGGCATTCTTCTAACGACGAAGGCACCACGCTTCAGGCCCAAGTCGGCTTTGATCTTTTTTACACCAGCGGCATCACCCGCGGCCTGCCCGCCATGATGCCCGTCGCCATGCTCTACGACACTCCCGACAACGCCGTCGCCGAAATCAGCTACCTCGAAAAACGGAAATATCCCGTTTCTTACGTCGAAATGGGCGAAGAATCCGACGGCCAGAATTTTCAGCCCGAGGATTACGGCGCGCTCTACATTCAGTGGGCACGCGCTTTGCACAAACTCGATCCCACTCTGAAACTCGGCGGCCCTTCCTTTCAGGGCGTGAATGAAGACATCAAAGTCTGGCCCGACGCCAACGGCAAAACGTCGTGGGTCGTCCGCTTTCTCGACTACTTGAAACAGCACGACGAAATGAAAGACCTTTCCTTTTTCTCGTTCGAGCATTATCCCAACGGCGGCTGCCAATCTCCCTGGCAGCGCCTCTATGACGAGCCTCGCATCGTCAGCCACATCATGGATGTTTGGCACAAAGATGGTATTCCCGCCGGAATGCCGATGTTCATCACCGAAACGAATCTGTCGCCGGCTGCCAGCGAAACCTACATGGATATTTTCTCCGGGCTCTGGCTCGCGGATTTCATCGGTACGTTTCTGAATTCCGGCGGCAACGGCGTCTACTACTTCCATTATTTGCCGATCCAAATGGAGCACGGCTGCAACGATTCGCAGGGCACCTTCGGAATGTTCACCGTCAACGACAACTATCAGATCCAACAGCGTCTCGCGCAGTTTTACGTAGCCCAGATGATCAATCTCGATTGGGCGCAGGGAGCCACCGGCACCGACGATGTGTTTCCCGCGAAAAGCGATATCGATGATGGCGCCGGGCACGCCATGGTCACCGCCTACGCGATCGACAAGCTCGGGACCTGGTCGGTGATGCTAGTCAATCGCGATCAGGAAACTGCTCATCGAGTGAAGATTTCATTCGATCAGGATGGCGGTGCGTCGCACGTGCTGACCGGCGACGTCGCAGTCACAACGTTTGGGCGAGAACAATACCAATGGCATCCGTCGAAGACCCACTTCATGGCCCACGCCGCTCATGCGGGTGACCCGCCGGTGAATGCCGATGGTCCCGGCCACGCCGATCCCGATGGACCGCCGGTGCGCACCCACATTGACGCGCACGCCGGCACTCAATTTGAGTTGCCGCCATCTTCCGTTGTAGTTGTGAGTGGAAAGCTCGATGCCGTCGTGACCACACAACGCTGATTGACTTCGGGAGAAGGGAACTTAGCGCCGCAACCGAACCAGCAGCGCGCTAAAGCGAAATCCATCCGATTTTGATCAGCCACAGCGAAGTGCAGGCAACCACGATCCACAACACCACGCCTTGCACCAGCGGCCGCGGTCCCACTTGTTTCACCGTCGCCAGCGAAATTCCCGTCCCGATCAGATACAGCGTCGCCGTTAGTCCGAGTTTGCCCATCTTGCTCAACACATGCCACACCGATGCGTACGCGGGCGCGTACGTGTTGGCGATCGCCGCCAGGCAAAACAGGCCGATAAACCACGGCCACTGAATCTTTGTCTTCGAGTGTTTCGCCACCGCAAATCCGACGGAAACCGGCACGATCCACAGCGCTCTCGTCAGTTTCACCGTCGTTCCCACCGTTAACGCGATTGGTCCGTAATGTGAAGCCGCTCCCACCACGCTGCTGGTGTCGTGAATCGCCAGCGCCGACCACAATCCAAACTGCTGCTGCGTCAGATGCAGCGACCATCCCAGCGGCGGAAAAATAAACAGCGCAATCGAATTCAAAATGAAAATCGTGCCCAGCGAAACGGCGGTCTCTTCCTGGTCTGCCTGAATGATCGGAGCCACTGCCGCAATCGCGCTTCCTCCGCAAATTGCTGTGCCTGTCGAAATCAAAATCGACGCAGTGTGATTCACGCGCAGCCACCGCCCCAGCGTCAGCCCCAGTCCTAGCGCAAACGCAATTCCCAGCGCCGTGTACACAAATCCCGTCCGCCCCGCCGCCAGCACCTCATGCAAATTCATCCCAAATCCCAATCCAACCACCGACGCTTGCAGCAGATATTTCGTTAGGAAACGGCTTTGCGATTGAAACGGATGCGGGAAGGAAAATCCAAACAGAAGTCCCAGAGCCAGCGCGAACGGCGGAGACAGCCAGCCCGTCAAACACAGAACCAGCCCCGCCAAAAATAAAATCTGTGATAGCAAATACGCTCCAGAGGATGAACTACGCGAGCGAACCCGCAGAAATGCCGCCGTTTACTGTATCACCGGAGAAGGGCATTTGCGTTCCCGCGTGCGTGGAAGCTTTCGCTCGAAGTATCCAGGCGCGCAGCTTTTCGGCTGTCAGGCTTTCGCGCCCGCAGCCGTCGCGCGACCCTTCATCGCCGCGCGCTGTACTGCGAACAGCGCCTGCGGATTGCGAGCCGACGCTCGTCCCGCCCACACCCACGCGTAGCGGCTACAGAGCGCGCCTACCAGAAAGCAAAGCGCCGCTGCGTAGCGTCCCGTCGCCGTGCCGCCCCACACGATGCGCACGATCAGCGCGATCGGTCCCTCGAGTGTTCCCGCGACTCGCATCGTCCAACCCGATCGGCCCTGATGTAGCGGCTCCTCTACCACGCCGTGCTGCAGCTCCAGCACCACGCCGATCAGCGTTTCAATTCCCGCCGCGGCGTAGCCGATAATCTGCGTTCCGGGAATCAGAAACCCGAAAAGTTCCAGCAATCCGCTCGAGCACCCGAGCCCAGACGTCAAAAAATGTGTTGGCAGCAACCGATGATGCTGATTCCACACCGGAATCGCCGTCGCGCCCACCAGTACGCCGGTGTAAGTCGCCAGCAGCAATCCCATCACTGCGCCGGAAAATTCACCCACCCACCGCAGCGCCGTGATCCACTCCCCTGAATATCCGAAGTACGGCAACTCATTCCCGACCAGAGCCATGAACGCGCATCCGGAAAACGTCACCAGAATCCACGTCCCCATCGACATCGGCGAACGCCACTTGAAAACGCGCAGCATATTCAGAAACCGCGCCGGCCGCCCCAGATCGGAAATCAAAAATATCGGACAAATCGCCGCGCCGCCGATCGCCATCCACAGTGCCATGCGAATCAGCTGCGGCGATCCGCCAAACAATTGCGCCGCCAGCGCAATCACCGACGAAACTCCTGCGATGCCGCCAACAAAAAAATACAGCGGCACTTCCCACGTCCACGTCGGCTCTTTCAGAACTGGCAGGTTGTAATAACTTTCAGCTCCGACGATCGAAGATCCGGCGTTCGCCGATCCTGCCCCGCTAGCCTTCGTCCCAGCCCCGGAGCCCGCCCCCGACGCAACCGTCCCCGTCTCCAGCGCCTCGCGGCGGATTTGTTCCAGCCGCTCTTCGGAAGCGCGTCCCTTGCGCGAGTTCGGTGTTGTATTTTGTTCAGCCATTGTCGGTCGCGCGAATGCGCGCCATGCGAATCTCGATTAGCTTCCCAGCCAAAACGCGCCAAACACGATCGCCGTCAACACCAGTGCAGACACCAGCGCCGAAATCCACGCGCCTTTCAGATACACGGTCGGCACTTCCGGAGCCGGCGGCAGATTGTACGCTTCCGGCTGGCCCAGAATCACAAACATCGCGTGCACTCCGCCCACGCTGGTTTCTTCCGGATCGTACATCTGCGCGTCGTTGTACCCGCGCTTCTGCAATTCCTCTACCCGCGCGTGCCCGTGCTCGCGCAGCTCATTTAACTCGCCAAACCGGATCGACTGCGTCGGACACGCCTTCGCGCACGCCGGCATCATTCCCGCGCTCTGCCGGTCGTAGCAAAACGTGCATTTGAAAACCCGCCCGTCAGGATGCCGCTTGTCCACCACGCCAAACGGACACGAAACCACGCAGTACCCGCAACCGTTGCACACGTCCGGCTGCACCAGCACCGACCCCACATTCGTCCGCACGATCGCGCCGGTCGGGCACGCTTCCATGCAGCCCGCATTCGCGCAGTGTTTGCAAACATCGGAAAGAAAAATCCAGCGGAACGGATCGTCCATGTCCACTTGCTGTGGCCCGGAGGTCGCAGGCTGCTCCAGAAACATCACGTGCCGCCACGTCGACGCACCCAGCGCTTTCGTGTTGTCGTACGAAAGGCCGCTCCAGATCAATCCGTCTTCGGGAACTTCATTCCATTCCTTGCACGCTACTTCGCAGGCTTTGCAGCCAATGCAAACCGTTGCATCCGTAAGAAAAGCGGCCAGTGTCACGCGTTTGTGCCTTCGGGCAGCGGCGAATACAACTCCTCAAGCTTTTGCGAGTTGTCCGCGCGCCGCCCAACCAACAGATTGCACAGCAATCCCTTGGTTTCCATGATTCGTACGTTAGGCTCTTCTGAAATCGCAATCAAGTCGTTGCCGATGTCGCCCTTCACCAGTCCCGAATATCCCCAGTGAAATGGCACGCCAATCTGATGCACTGTTTTTCCGCTGATCTGTAGCGGTTGAATGCGCGGCGTCGAAAGCGCGTGCGCTTCAATCGCTCCGCGTTTCGTCACCAGCGTCACCCACTCGCCGTGTTCGATGTTCAATTGCTTCGCCAGCTCCATCGAAATCTCGCAGAACAATTCCGGTTGCAGCTCCGCCAGATGCGAAAGCGTCCGCGACATTCCTCCCGCCGTGTGATGCTCGGTCAGCCGGTACGTCGTCAGCACGTACGGAAATTTCACATCCGGCGAGCTCGCATATTCATTTCCCGGCCGCGCTCGCGTCAATCCCACCGGGTTTGCTTGCCGGTCCGGATACATCGGATTCACAATCGGCGATTCCAGCGGCTCGTAGTGCGCCGGCAGCGGGCCGTCGTTCAGCCCCACTGGAACCCACAGCCAACCAAGTCCGTCCGCGTGAAGAATGTACGGCTTGTCGCCCGCCAGAGCCGCGTCGCCTTCCGCTCCCGCCGGCGGCATATAGCTCGGAGCTTTCGTTGCCGTGAAATCCGGCACATCTTTGCCCGTCCATTTTTGCGCCGCTTCGTCCCACCAAACTAATTTCTTTCGCTCGCTCCACGGCGTCCCATCCGGCTTCGCCGACGCGCGGTTATAAAGCACCCGCCGGTCCGATGGCCACGCCCATCCCCATCCATGCCCGTATTCATCTTTCGGCGCGCGCTCGTTCGCGCGATTCCGTCCCGCCGACGGATACACGCCGGAATAAATCCAGCAGCCGCACGCCGTCGATCCATCCGCCTTCAACTCTCCGAATCCGGTCACCAATTTGTGATCCGCGACCGTCCAGCCGTTGATTTCCTGCAGAATTTCTTCCGCCACCGGCTCGCGCATCGGCCCTTCGATCGTGTAGTTCATCGTCAGCGCCAACAATCCCGCATTGCGTGGACGCGGATCCTTCTTCGCCTTTTCAATCAGCCGCCGCCACAAATGATAGATGAACCAGTTTTCGGAGCGCGCATCCCCCGGAGGATCCACCGCCTTCTCGCGCCATTGCAGCAGCCGCTGCGTATTCGTAAACGTGCCGTCCTTTTCCACGTGGCCGGCCGCCGGCATCAGAAACACTTCCGTCCCGATCGTTTCCGTCTTGAGCTCGCCTCGATGCACTTCCGGTGAGTCGTACCAGAACGACGCCGTCTCGGTTTCCACCATCTCGCGCACCACCAGCCATTTCAATTTCCCCAGCGCGCGCCGTTCCATCCCCGAATTCGGCCCGGCCACCGCCGGATTCTGGCCCATCACAAACAGGCCGTCCATTTTGCCGTCCATCATGTCCAGCCAGTACGCTTGATGCGAATGGTCGCCTGTCAATCGCGGCAGCCAGTTGAATCCAAAATCATTTTCATTTGTCGCCGCGTCGCCGTAAAACGCCTTCAGCATGCTCACGATATATTTGTCGAAATTGTTCCAAAATCCCGTGCGTGGTTTGTTCGCCGCGATGTAGCTCGCCAGATCCTTTGACGACGCATCGAACTTCGGCATGTTCAGGTAGCCGGGCAGGGAATCGAACAGCGTCGGAATGTCCGTCGAACCTTGAATCGAGGCGTGCCCGCGCAGCGCCAGGATCCCGCCACCGGGCCGGCCCATGTTGCCGAGCAGTAGCTGCATCATCGCGGCCGTGCGGATGATTTGCACCCCGCTGGAATGTTGCGTCCATCCCAGCGCGTAGCAGATCGCGCCCGTTTTCTCCGGTCCCGAAGCGCCGCAGTAAATATTCGCCACGTTCAGAAACGCTTCTTTCGAAACGCCGCAGTACTGCTCCACCATTTCCGGCGTGTACCGCGCGAAATGCTTCTTCATCAGCTGGTACACGCAGCGCGGATGCTGCAGCGTCAAATCCTGCTTATACGTGCTCAGATCGGTGCGCGAATCCACTCCGTGCTGTGAGTGTCCGCCGTGCATCTCGCGCGATTTTTCTTCGGCGCTTCCTTCATCCTCCGCGCGCACCACGCCTTCATACAGCCACGACGTGCTGTCGTATTTCTTCGTCTCCGGGTCCCATCCCGAAAAAACTCCGCCCAGGTCCTCGGTGCCTTGGAATGTTTCAGGAATGATCACCGACGCGTTCGTGTAGTGAACCACGTACTCGCGGAAATCCAGTTCGTTCTGCAGGATGTGATTGACCAGTCCGCCGAGGAAAAGAATGTCGGATCCGGCTCGCAGCGGCACCCACGTGTTCGCCACCGCCGACGTGCGGCTGAATCGCGGGTCCACATGGATCACGTGCGACCCTTTTTCTTTGGCTTCCATCACCCACTGAAATCCCACCGGGTGATTCTCCGCCATGTTGGAGCCCATGATCAGAATCGCGTCCGAGTTCAGCAGATCGCTCGGTGCTGTTGTGGCTCCGCCTCGTCCATACGTGGTGCCCAGACCGGGCACCGTGGAGCTATGTCATATTCTGGCCTGATTGCTCACGCACACCATGCCCAGCGCGGCGGTGAACAGCTTTTTGATCAGGTAGTTTTCTTCATTGTCGAGAGTCGCTCCGCCCAGATGCGCGATCGTTTTGTTCTGCATCAGTGACTGGCCGTCCTGCTCTTCCACAAAATTCTTATCGCGGCTTTCCCACACGCGGTCGGCGATCATGTCCATCGCCTTTTCCAGGTCCAGCTCTTCCCAGGTCGTTCCGTTCGCTCGGCGATATTTGATTTTCTTCAGCCGCTTCGAATGCGTCGTCAATTCGAAACTGTCCGAGCCCTTCGGGCACAGCCGTCCGCGCGAAAGCGGCGATTCCGGATTTCCTTCGATCGAAATCAGTTTGCCGTTTTTGTGAAACACCAGCTGCCCGCAGCCCACGGCGCAATACGGACAAACCGAATGCGCCACGTCCGCGCCGTCGTTTTTCGGGCGCAGATGCAGCGTGCGTTCGCTCATCGCTTCCACACCCGTACCGTCCGTGCCGGTCAGGATTTGCTTTACCACAGGCCAACGGGTGATCAGGTCTTTCAGCATGGATGCCTCCGAAAGCGGCAAGCTGATTCTATATCCGTTCGGCGAGCGAAAGTGTCGGGGAAAATATGTAGATCGGACCGAACCCTTGGAAGAGGGTATTCGTGCGGCCGGAAGCGCACGGGCCCGCAGCGGCGAAATTAGTGCATGGCCGGAACTGCAGCAAATAGCTTCAGCGAATTCATCACCGTGAAGTACACGCCCCACGCCAGCGGCACGCATACGATCAACCATGACGCCAGAATCACCACTCCCGAAGACTGCTTTGTGTCTTCAGCCATGTTCGCAACTCCTCTTGCGCATACCATGCGCAACATCTCCGCAACTCGTCGATTCCTAGTGCAAGGCGCCAGACGAAACCCGGCTCGCCGAATCCGGCAGCCAGTGTTTTGGATCGACCGGTTTCACCAGGAAGTTGGCGATGAATCCCACCACTAGCAGCCCGGCCATAATGTGCATCACAGCCTGATACGCACCCGCTTTATCCACGCCGTGCGCCAGTTGGTATTCCCGCATGTTGTTCACCAGCACCGGACCGAGCACTCCCGCCGTGGACCACGCCGTCAGCAACCGTCCGTGAATCGCGCTCACATTGTGCGAACCGAAAAGATCGCGCAGGTACGCGGGAATCGTCGCGAATCCGCCGCCGTACATAGAAAGCAGCGTACACGCTACCGCCACAAACAGCCGCACGTTGTTCATCCGGTCGCCGCCGGTCAACGGCAAAAACGTGTACAAAGCCGCGCCCAGCGCCAGAAATATAAAGTACGTCGGCTTCCTCCCGATGTAGTCCGACGTCGACGACCAGAAAAATCGTCCGGCCATGTTGAATAAGCTCAACAGACCGACGAAACCACCGGCCGCCACCGGACCAATCACTCCCTTGAACAGGTCCTGAATCATCGGCGACGCCTGTTCCAGAATCCCGATGCCCGCGGTCACGTTCACGCACAAAATAATCCACAGCAGCCAGAATTGCGGAGTGCGCACCGCCGTCGACACATCCACATCGTGCTTGCTGATCAGCGCCTGCGGCTTTAGGTCGTGGCTCCAGTGTTCCGGCTTCCAATCGTCGCGGGGCACTCGAATCGTGAACACGCCAAACATCATGAACACGAAATACAGTGTGCCCATCACCAGAAACGTCGGGCCTACTCCCGTATCCGTCGCCGACTTGAAATGCCCCATCAGCCGGATCGCCAGCGGCGAACCGATCATCGCTCCGCCGCCGAATCCCATGATCGCCATTCCCGTCGCCAGTCCTGGTCGATCGGGGAACCATTTGATCAGTGTCGATACCGGCGAGATATATCCAAGGCCGAGTCCGATGCCGCCCACCACGCCGTATCCCAGGTACAGCAGCCACAACTGGTGCGTCATCACCCCGACATTCGAAATATAAAATCCCGCCGCGAAGCAAACCGCCGATACGAACATGGCCTTTCGCGGTCCCGCCGTTTCCAGCCATTTTCCGAACAGCGCGGCAGAGAGCCCCAGCATCACGATCGCTAGCGAAAAGATCCACGCCACCTGCGATTGCGCCCAATCGTTCGGACCCGGCTTGGTGATACCGACCAGCTGCGTTAGCGGAATCTTAAAAACGCTGAACGAATACACCTGACCGATCGATAGATGAATTGCCAACGCTGCGGGAGGGACGAGCCAACGGCTGTAACCAGGATGTGCTACGGATTTATCGCGGTCGAGGAAGCTCAGCAAGGCCATCAGGCTGCTCCTTCGTGACGAACTGGAAAAAATTCTGTATCTCTCTTCGGTCGGTTCCTTGCATCTAACAGTCGAAAGATGCGCGCCGCAACCCTTGCGAAACGTTGTCAATATACGCACAAAGCAGGCGAAGTCGAGGGGAAAATATGTGAATGGTTGGTTACATAGGCCGATACCATTCGATAGCCGTGGACTGCGGCGCCCACCTCGGCCCGCCGCGTGCCCTTCTCGCCGTTTTCGAGAATTTTGAGTGGACACACGGCCCGTTCTCGGTCAAATTATGAGCGCACGCCAGTGGGATTCTGGTGTCTGGGGGAAATAAGAAATGCGATACGCAGCTCTATTCTTAGGGGTTTTCTTTCTCGGCGCCGGGATCGCGGACGCTCAGCTAAATTCCTCGAACTACGTCCTTTTGCCGCCCCCGACGGCTTCGTCGACCGTTCTTCTAACCGAACCAACCGTTACAACTCCGTCATTATTCGCTTCCTCGTTCACGCCCTCGCTCACTACATCGTCGAGCGATTCGAGCATTTCGATTGCGATGCCGCCGGTTACCCCTGCCTCGCTCTCCCTGCTGCCTGCTCCAGACCCGAAACCGCAGGACGTAACCAGCGTTTTTGAAAATTACGCTTGGCAGGCTTACGTCGGCTACACCTACATGCGGTTCTATGAGTTGCCGAACCTTACCAAAAATACCAACGGATTCAATTTCGGGATGGTGTACTACATCACCAACCACATCGGTCTCGATGGCGAATTTCAAGGCACTCACTTGAACCAGGCCGGTTACGGCGGTTGGTACCTGTTCGGCGGTGGCGGCGGCAGATTCCGCTGGTCGCTGCCGCGCAACACCGAAATCTGGGCCCACGCCTTGGTCGGCGCTTCGCACTTCACTCCGCAAACCGCCAACGGTTCACAGCATGCTCTCGCCTACGAACTGGGCGGCGGCTTGGACCTGAACTTCAAGCCTCGCTGGGCGTTGCGCGTTTCCGCTGACGCCATGTGCAGCCGCTACTTCTCCACCTATCAGTACAGCCCCAAGGCTTCGGCTGGCATCGTTTTCAAGTTCTAGCCGATGGCGATCGGGCCGTCGCATTGCGGCGGCCTTTTTTTTCGCTCTGCCCCATCCTTATTCGCATTCCTGGGCCGCTCTCCGGCATCTAACAGCCTAGAAACAAATCGCTCGGAGGAAATTCCATGGCCAACTCCACAAATCCGAAATCCACTCGCAAGCCCGTGCCTTCTGCGCCTCTCCCGAAAAATCCTCCACTCGATCTCGTCGACGAAGCCTCCGACGAATCCTTTCCCGCCAGCGATCCTCCGGCTTGGACGGCCGAGGACTCCGACGAAGCCAGGTCTTCACGATCCGCTAAATCCGCTAAGGCGGCAAAGGTCTCCAGAAAGTGAATTCGAAGTCTTGATCGCGATTTTTGATTCGCCGTCACTCGAATCATGTGTAAAGTTTCCGGAATTCATTCCAACGCTCGGGGGATGCTGAATGGCTTTGTTCGATGAACTGAAGATTCGCGATGTCACCCTCCGCAATCGCATCGTCGTTTCGCCGATGTGCGAATATTCCTGCGAAGACGGCTTCGCCAATGACTGGCATTTGGTTCACCTCGGCAGCCGCGCCGTCGGCGGAGCCGCGCTCGTTCTCACCGAAGCCACCGCCGTCGCTCCCGAAGGCCGCATCAGCCCTCAGGATTTGGGAATTTGGAAAGACGCGCACATCGAACCGCTCGCGCGCATCACCAAATTTCTCCGTCAGGAGGGAAGTTACCCAGGCATTCAGCTGGCTCACGCCGGCCGCAAGGGAAGTACCGCGGCTCCCGGTCGCGGCACGGGCGCAGTCTCGGTCGCTGATGGCGGATGGATTCCCGTCGCGCCCAGCGCCGTGCCGTTTGCGCCCAACTATCCAATGCCCACTGCTCTCGACGAATCCGGAATTCGTTCAATCGTTCAGTCCTTCGCCGACGCCGCCGTCCGCGCCCGTGAAGCCGGATTTCGCGTTATCGAGATCCACGCCGCCCACGGCTACTTGCTCCACGAATTTGTCTCGCCGCTCTCGAACCATCGCACCGATTCCTACGGCGGCTCGCTCGAAAATCGCACCCGCATCGTTCGAGAAATCGCCACGGCCGTCCGCAACGTCTGGCCCGAAAAAGATCCGCTCTTCGTCCGCATCTCCGCGTCCGACTGGGTCGAAGGGGGTTGGGACGTTGAGCAGTCCATTCAACTCGTCGAGCAACTCAAACCACTCGGCGTCGACCTGATCGATTGCTCTTCGGGTGGCAACGTCGCCAAGGCCGACATTCCCGTCGGCCCCGGTTACCAGGTCCCCTTCGCCGAAAAAATTCGCAGCCGCACCAAAGTCATGACCGCCGCGGTCGGCATGATCACCACACCAGAGCAAGCCGACGACATCATCCGCACCGGAAAAGCCGACCTCGTCGTGCTCGCGCGCGAATTCCTCCGCCAGCCCTATTGGCCGTTACACGCCGCCCGCGAGCTCGGCGTCAAAGTCTCGTGGCCGGAGCAATATCTGCGCGCCGCCGATCCCGATACTCCGCCGCGCCTTTCGATTAAAGATTCCTGAAGCTGTCGCTGCTGCCGAAACTTGCCGTCGGAAACACACGCCGCGAACCCTCTAGTTCGCGCTCCGCTCTTCCTCTACCATATCGTCTGTGGCGACTGAACATTTTCACCGCCGGATCGCGGCGGCTACCGGCATCGTCATGGCCAGCGTTCTGCTCAGCCGGATTCTGGGCTTTTTCCGGGACTGGACCGTCGCTCACCAGATCGGCTCCAACGCCGCAACTGACGCGTTTTACGCCGCCTTCACACTCCCCGATTTTCTGAACTATCTGATCGCTGGCGGCTCGCTCAGTATCACCTTCATTCCCGTATTTTCGAAGTACGTCGCCGAACAAAAGGAAGACGAAGGCTGGCACGTCTTCTCCACCGTCGTCACCGTCATGGGTTGCGCTCTGGTCGCGCTCATCCTCGCCGCCGAAATTTTCGCTCCGCAGCTGGTTCGCATCATCGCCCCAGGGTTCAGCCCCGCCGAACGCGACCACGTCATCCTTCTCACGCGTTTGATGCTCCCCGCGCAATTCTGCTTCTACCAGGGCAGCATCCTCAGCGCCGTTCAATACGCCAAAAATCAATTCGTCGTCCCGTCGCTCGCACCCATCGTGTACAACGTCGGCATCATCCTCGGCGGCGTCCTGCTCTCCCCGAAATTCGGCGTCACCGGCTTCGCCATCGGAGTCCTCGCCGGAGCCATCGCTGGAAATTTTCTGCTGCAGATTTACGGAGCGCGCCGCGCCGGTGCAAAATTCTTTCCCAATTTCAACACTTCGCATCCCGGCTTCTGGCTTTTCCTGAAACTTTCCGTTCCCATCATGCTCGCGCTCTCGTTGTCCTTCGTCGACGACTGGATCATCCGCTGGTTCGGCTCCTACCTTCAGCCCGGCTCCATCACTTGGCTGAACTACGGTAAAACTCTCATGCGCGTGCCGCTCGGCCTCGTCGGCCAGGCGATTGGCGTCGCGTCTTTCCCGATCCTCGCGCAGCTTTACTCTGAGAAAAAATTCGACGACCTCAACGAGCTCCTCAATTCCACCTTCAAAGCGCTCATCTTTCTGCTTCTCCCGATTTCCGCGCTCACCATCGCCCAAAGCGTTCCCATTTTGTACCTGGTCTTCTCTCACACGCGCCTCCACGGACCAGACATCGCCGCCACCGCCGCCGCGCTTTCCGTTTTCTCGATCGGAATGTTCGCATGGGGTGCTCAAAATATCCTGGCCCGCGGATTTTATGCCGCGCGTGACACCGTCACTCCCGCCATCGTCGGCACCGTCGTCACTCTCGCAAGCCTGCCGCTCTATTGGATTCTCGTCCGCCACATGGCGTACCTCGGACTCGCCCTCGCAAGCTCCGCGGGCATCATCGTTTACACCGTCATTTTGTTCGTGTTGTTGAATCGCAAAACCAGGAATGCTGCAGAGGGGAAGCTTGCGGTTTTCTTCGTGAAGGTTCTTGCCGCGTCCGCCGCCGCGGGCGTCGCGTGTTTCTACTTTGCCGGATACCTCGAACGATTCTTCGACCTGCGCCGTTTTGCCGGCTCGCTCGCCGTGCTGGTGCTCGTCACCGTGGCAGGTTTGATCTTGTTGGCCGCGCTCCTGAAAATTTTGCGCGTTCCCGAGTTCGACGCCTACGCCCGCCGCGCCCTCGCCTTCACAGGCCGCACCTGACGCGCCCGCCGCTCGCACCTCTTCCGCTCGCCGCCGCGCCACTCGCCTCGAAATCTACGGCCCCGCAGCCAGCGCCGGATGCAGCGTAATCTCGCTGTCTTTCGAAATATCGATTTCCCGCGACCACGTTTTCTTCCCCGTGATCGTCAGCTCCACCTTATGCTCGCCCACCACCAGATGCACGGTTGACGGCGTCTGCCCCGCAAACTTTCCGTCCACATAAATGTCCGCACCCGCCGGATCCGAATTGATCGCCACCGTTCCGGTTTCCTTCGTCGCCCCGGCCGAACTCACCGCCCCACTCACCGCACGAGGATGCGCGCGCAGCGGCCCGGGTCTTTCTTCATCGCCTAGCGCCGCGTCGCCCGGAAAATCCGCCGACTCCAGCTTCAACTCGAAGTGATCCGCTCGCAGCAAAAAATACGTTCCGTGATGATGCCCCGTAACTCCCACCCACTCAAACGGCCCGTCGCTCAGCGTCACCTGCCGCGGAATAAATCCGTTTTTCGAAACGCGCACCACCATTGGATGTTCCAGCCGCTCGCTGAACGCCACGTGCGTTTTGTGAAAGTACCCTCCCGGATATTCCACCGTGAACGGCGTCTGGCCCACCAGGCTTCCGTTGATCTCCACGTTCGCGCCCGCCGGCACGCTGGTAATTTTCAGCGATTCACCACTCGCGTTCGGCGCCCCCATCATCAGCGCCGCCACAAACGCGCCCACACAAATCCCATGCAATCGTGCGAACACAGCAACCCTCCGCACCACTTCGCGCCAGATTGCCGGAGATTGCCACCCTCCGGCGCACCCGTCAATTCGTAGAAATACGCACGCGTCCGCACGAATCCGTACATCAGCGGTTAACTGAGGGATACCGAAGTGAGAAGGCCCTGCGCCTTCAACTGCGGGGAAGTCGTCGAGTCGTGAAGAAAATCTGTGCCGCGCCGCACAAAATCAAAATCGCCGAAAACGGCCGAGGAAACGTCACCACCCGGTGCGTCGATATGATCGCTTCGTTTCCGTTGATCTGCACCGTGCGGCTTCGCGCCGGCAGCATCACCTGCGGGTAGATCAACGTCGCGATCCCCGCCGCAATCAGCAGTGCTCCCACAATGGCTAAAGGATGAAATTTCATGGATTTCTTCCCAAACGCCCGCTTTGAAACTCGGCGCTTCGCGAAATCCCACCCTTCGCGAAAATCCCGTCGCGCCTATTGCCCCACGTGCGCGTGAAAAATCTCGCCCAGATAATCCGGATGTGATTCATCGCGCACGATGTGCGGGTAGCGCAAGCCGTCATGATACGGAATCGAAACCATCTGGTACTGCGCTCCGTTGGCGATCACCAGCTGAATCGGTGTCTGCGATCCCTTTGCGCTCGAAATCGCTTCGTGCATCACGTCCGCCGAATACTGCACTCCGTTCACCGCCACAATCTTCATTCCCGGACCGATCCCCGCCTTGTACGCCGGCCCATCGTGCGTCACGTCCACCGCCGACCCGTCGCTGCCGATAATCATTCCCAGCGTAAACGTCAGGTCCGCCGCGCGTCCGCCTTCCTCAAGCTCTTGCATCACGTTCGGGTTTTCGTCGTACTCCAATTTCCATCCGCTTTTTTCCAGCGACTCCATCGGCGTCTTCGTCGAAACTCCATCCAGCCGCTCGCGCAGGAAACTCGTCCAGTCGTACGGAGCGATGCCGTTCAGCGTCGCCACCACTTCCTCGAAGTTGTAAGGCTTCAGCACCGGCGTCCCGCTCGGCCCGCCGTGAAATACTTTGCAGAAATCGTCGATCGACTTCTTATCATTCGTCAGCCCGCGAATCGTTGCGTCCACGTCCAGCCACAGCAATTCGCCTTCATCGTAGAAATCCGTTCCACGCCGCCAGTTTGACCAATCCGTCGTCGCATCGTACAAAAACGGCGCCGCATCAGCCGTATCCTGCAGCGGACGCCAGTCGCGTCCCGGTCGGTTTTCGTAGCGCGCCACCAGAAACGCCAGATCTTCTCGCGCCAGATTCGGCGTTAGCAGTTCGCTGCGCGCCGTAAGCACTGCGCCCAGATATTCCGTCAGCCCTTCGTACACCCACAGCAAATCATCCTTCATCGGCTGCTGGTAATCCGAAGTCGCAAGTCCAATCGGCCGGCGGTATTTGCCATTCCATGAATGCACGTACTCGTGCGGCAGCAGCGTCGCAAATTCCACTCGCTGGTCGTCGTCGATCAAGCTCCGTTCAGACGTCCGGTCGTCGCTCGATTCATGATGCTCGAGGCCAAAATGCGCCACGTCATCGCTCAGCGTCACCAGGAAGTGATATCCGCGATAGTGCCGCGAACCAAACAGTCCCTGCGCCTCCACCACCAGGTTGTGAAAATGCGCTTCCATCTCCGGAGTCATTTCCAGCGCCGCCGCGCTGTCCGCCGCGATATCCATTTCATGCCGCGTCGTCTCGCCCGGAGTCAGTTGAATCGCTTTGAAGTACCGTCCGGAAATCACCGGCGAATCCACCAGCTCGTTCAGCGCCACGGTGGCAAACGAAATCGTGTCGTCGCCCTGGTTGGTAATCGGCAGCGCCGTCCCGAATTTCCATCCCGCTGGCAGCTTCACACTCGGCGAAAAATAAATGTCCTTCGCCGCCGCTCCCTTCGGATACAGCAGCACTTGATTCCAGCTCAGCACGTCCAAATTCGCCGTTGCCGAAGCGCCTGCCGAAAATCCCGACGAAATCGCCGACAGCAGAAAATCCATATCCGCGCTCAGCGTCGTCACGCCCGCCGGCACATCTAGGTGAATCGAAAACATTTCCACCAGATCGCGACGCCACGGAATCGTCTTTCCGTTTCCCGAAAATTTCATCCCCGCCACTTCGATGATCGGACCGTCCGGCATGTGTTCACCCGGAATCCACTCGGGGTAGTAGAGAGTCAGCGGACCCGCCTGCACCGGAATCTCCATGTGCGCGTGCAGGATTTTCTGCGGAGCCATCGTCGCGTCCACCGCCAGCGTTATCGGCTTAGCCTGCGTCTGCGCCGTCGCCGCGCTTCCGTACGCCAGCATCGCAAAGCCCGCCGCGACCGCCGCCAACAATCCATTCCGCATCAACGTGAGCATTCGTCCCCTCCGGATCTGTATTCCGCCCAAAATCCTTCTCCGCAACAACTTCGCCGAAAACTCAGTCAGCCTAATTCGTCACTCCCAGCTGCCAGAAAAAGAAACTCATCACGTCCGAATCTTCCTCAATGATCTTGCTCACCGGACGGCCCTCGCTGTGTCCCAGCTTCGTGTCGTACAGCAGCAAAATGGGCTTGTCGCCACCCTGCGCCGCCTGCATCGCCGCCGTCATTTTTCGCGCGTGCAACGGAGCGACTCGCGTGTCGCTGTCTCCGGTCAGAAACAGCACCGCCGGATACTTCGTGCCCTTCACTACGTGATGATACGGCGAGTACGCGTACAGAGCAGGGAATTGCGCCGCGTCTTCCGACGATCCGTACTCGCTCACCCAGAATCGAGCCACCAGAAACTGCTGGTAGCGCACCATATCCAGCAGTGGATAGCCGCACATGATCGCGCCGTACAATTCCGGCCGCTGCGTCATCGCTGCGCCCATCAGCAGTCCGCCGTTGCTTCGTCCGCTGATCGCCAGCTTCGCCGGAGTCGTGTACTTGTTCGCGATCAGATATTCCGCCGCCGCAAAAAAATCGTCGAACACGTTCTGCTTCTTGTCCAGCATCCCCGCTCGATGCCACGCTTCACCGTACTCGCCTCCGCCTCGCAAACTGGGCAGCGCGAAAATTCCGCCGTGCTCCACCCACACAACCGCGTTCGTGCTGAACGCCGGAGTCTCGCTTACGTCGAATCCGCCGTACGCCGTCATCAGCGTCGGATTCGTTCCATCCAGTTTCAATCCTTTCTTGTAAAACAAAAACATCGGGATGCGCGTTTTATCCTTCGACTCGTACCAAACCTGCTTCACTTCAAATGCATTCGCATCCACCGGCACCGAAGGCTTGGCCCACACCTTCATGTCACGGTTCGCCAAGTCGTAGCGGTAAATCGTGCTGGGAACCGCGAACGATTGAAACGACAAAAACGCCTCGTTGTTCTTCCATCGCCCGGAAAGGCCGGCCACCGTCCCCAGCTGTGGCAGCGCGATTTCGCCTTCGGCTTTTCCGTCGTGGTCGAATACCTTCAGCCGAGATGTGGCGTCACGCGAATACTGCGCCACGATTTTTCCGCCGATCAGGTGCGTTTCTTCCAGTCGCGAGTCGCCTTCCGGAATAATGTCTTTCCAGTTTTCATGCGTGGGCTTGGCCACCGGCGTTGCCATCATTTTCCACTTCGGTGCGTTCCAGTTCGTTTGCAGGTACAGCGTGTCGCCCACCACATCGCCGTAGAAGCACGCTTGCAGCGTCGTCACCACCGGCACGATCGGGCCGGATTTCTCGATGTCCTGCAGATACACTTCCGATTTGTCGCACGCCGAGCCGTAAATTACGCTCAGTATCAAATACCGTCCGTCCTCGGAAACGTTCACGCCGATCAACTTGTCCAGGCCGTAGCCATCGCCGAAAATCTTCACATCCTTTTCGGGTGCGGTTCCCATCGCGTGATAGAAAGCCCGCGGGCCGTCGTTCGTCAACTCGGTGTAGTAAAACCCGCTGTTGTCCTTCTTAAAGGAAGTCCCGGATAGATACCGCGCGCGCGGTAGCACGTCGCTCAATTCTTTTCGCGTGTCGCTGTACAGAAAATGCAGCGACACTTCATCCTCGCCGCCCTTCCTCACTCCGTACGCCACGATCTTCCCGTCGTCCGTCACTCCCTCAAAGCTCACGCTCGTCGTGTGGTCCGCGCTCATCGAGGCCGGATCCACCAGCACTTCTTCCGCGCCGTTCAGTCCCTTCCGCGTGTACAGCACAAACAAATCCGCGCCCGCCGCGCGCCGCGAATAAAAATACCGGCCGCCGCGCTCAAACGGAATTCCAAACGTATCCACTTTCAGTAATTCGCCCAGCCGCTTCGCGATCGTCGCCTGCGACGGCAGCTTGCTCAGCGCCGCTTCGGTGCAAGTATTCTCGGCGTCGATCCACGCGCGCGTTTCCGGACTGTTCTGATCTTCCAGCCACCGGTACGGATCGCTCACCACCACGCCGTGAATCGTTTCTTTCACGTCATCCACCCGCGCCACCGGCGGACACTTCGTCGAATTCGTTTGTGCATTCAAAGTCGTCACACTCGCAAGGGTAAGAATCGTAAAGATCAGAAGGATGAAAACGCGGGATGCGGCTTTCGGTGCGGACGCGCGGAAACGGACTTCAACGGCTTCCAGAAATTGAGCTTTCAAAAAGTGCCTCCGGAGGATGATTTCAGGGGATCGGCGTCGCCGTCTTTCGCGGCGGATTGAAAAATGGCAGTTCCCGCGTGATAGCTCTCACCTTATGACGTACGGATTCCACGGTTAGTTCCATCTGCAGTTCGGTTCCGGCGGCCGCGTGTTCGCGATTCAAGCTCGCCAGCGCAATCATCTTTTTCAGCGTCGGCGACCACGTCGTCGAAGTCGCTTTGCCCACCTGCAATCCGCCGCGATACACGGGCACCGCCACGCGCGATGCTGTGCTTTGCACTTGAGGACCGAGACCCACGGCGTCGTACAGCCGCTCCACGTCTTCCCAATTGATGTCCAGGCCCATCAACAGCCGCTTCGGCCCGTGCTTGTGCTCATGTTCCAGCGCCTCACGCCCGATAAAATGTTCCTTCTTCAGATCGACCAGTTTTCCCAGTCCGATTTCATACGGAGAATATTTCTGCGCCTCGATCAACGCTCGCTTGCTGCTGGTGTAATCCACCTCAATCAAAATCAATCCCGCTTCGATCCGCGCCACGTCCAGCGCCAGCATTCCCGCCGGATGAATGTCGAATTGCCTTCCAGTCTCCATCAGCGCGTCCCACACTTTCGGCGCTTCGTTCCAAGGAATCCACACCTCATATCCGAGATCGCCCGTATACCCGGTTCGCGAAATATCCACTTCCACGCCGGCAATTTTTCCGTGCGTCACTCGGAAATATTTCAAATTCGCGATATCCGCATCCGCTGCCTTCTTCAGCAACCGTCCCGAAGTCGGCCCCTGCAGCGCCAGCGCCGCGATCGCCGTCGAAATATCCTCGATCTGTACGTCCAGCCCCAGCGCGTTCTGGTGAAACCATCGAATACTCGGATCCGCTGCCGTCCACCGGTACATGTTTTCGTCCAGGCGCGTTATCGTGCCGTCGTCAATCACCTTGCCTTGCTCGTTGCACCAGCAGCAGTAAATCACCTGCCCGACTTTCACTTTGTTGATGTCGCGCGTGATCACCCGGTTCACGAATTTCGTCGCGTCGCTGCCCGTGATCAAATATTTGTACAGCGGGGAAATATCGAAGAGCGCGGACGCGTTGCGGATCGCGTTGTACTCGTGGTCGTGGTGCATTTCGTACACGCTCACCGCGTAGTACCCCGACCACTCGCGATAGTTCATGCTCTCGCACAGTTTGGATGTTCTGTCGTGAACCGCTGTTCCGATGGGCAAGGGGGCTCCGCTGGTCGCGTAAATCTCGAAATGCCGACCGCGAATTATAATTCGCGTCCACACGACGCCGCAAGGCGAACCATGCGCTCATCGCGCCTCTACAATCTCTGACCTCTGGTCAGCGCTTCGTCCCTTCGTTCTTGTGACCGCACGCGGACACCTGTAGAATACCTCGGCCCCGGAGAACGATTTTTCTCTCTGTGCGGCCGCTCAAAATTCCATGGCAAAGAAATACGACGTCATCGTAATCGGCGGCGGCCACAACGGCCTGGTCAACGCGGCGTACCTCGCCAAAGCGGGCAAAAGCGTCCTCGTTCTCGAGCGTCGTTACGTCCTCGGCGGCGCCGCTGTTACCGAAGAAATCATTCCCGGCTTCAAGTTTTCCGTCTTTTCCTACGTCGTCTCTCTTCTGCGGCCGGAAATTATTCGCGACCTCGATCTCCCGCGCCACGGCCTGGAAATTCTGCCGCTCGACGGCACCATCACTCCGATGTCCAACGGCGACTACCTCTGGCGCCAGAACGATCACGGAAAAACGCGCCGCGAACTCGAGCGCCACTCCAAACTCGACGCCGAAGCCTACGAAGAATTCGGCAAGTCAATGGTCGCGATGTGCCGCTTCGTGAAACCGATTCTCGGCATGATTCCGCCCGACCCCACGTCCTTCGATCCGCGCGACCTGAAAAAACTCGCCTTCCTCGGCAAGCGCTTCCAGAATCTCGACGCCGAAGACAAATACAACCTCGTGCAGCTCATGACCATGAGCGCCGCCGATTTCCTCGACCAGTGGTTCGAAACCGACGCGCTCAAGGCCACCATGTCCGCCTCGGGCATTATCGGCACGTTCCTCGGAATTCGCTCGCCCGGCACCGCTTACGTTCTGCTCCATCACTACATGGGCGAAATCGATGGCGCATTCCGTTCCTGGGGTTTCAGCCGCGGCGGCACTGGCGCAATTTCTAACGCCATCGGCAGCGCCGCACGCGAAGCCGGCGTCGAAATCCGCATGGAAGCCGCCGTCTCCAAAATTCTCATCAAGAATGGCGTCGCAAACGGCGTCGTCCTCGATAGCGGTGAAGAAATCTTCGCCGACGTGATTTCTTCCAGCCTCGATCCCAATTTGACGTTCCTGAAATTCATCGAAGAGCGCGAACTTCCCGCCGACTTCGTCGAAGACGTCAAGCGCTACAAATTCCGCGGCTCCTCCGGAAAAGTGAATCTCGCCCTCGACGGCCTGCCGGACTTCACCTGCCTTCCGGGCCCCGGTCATCACCTCCGCGGTGCGATTTCCATTTCTCCCTCGATGGAATACATGGAACGCGCCTACGACCAGGCCAAGTACGGCGAATTTTCCCGTCGCCCTTACATCGACATGGTGATTCCGTCGCTCACCGATCCTTCCGTCGCGCCTCCGGGAAAGCACATTCTTTCCTGCTTCGTGCAATACGCGCCGTACAAACTCGCGCACGGCACCTGGAACGATCAGCGCGAAGCCTTCGGCAACACTGTCATCGACACGATTTCCGAATACGCGCCGAATCTGAAAAATCTCATCATAGGCAAGCAGGTCATCACTCCGCTCGATATCGAGCAGCAGACCGGCCTCACCGAGGGCAACATCTTTCAGGGCGAACTTTCGCTCGAGCAGCTTTTCTTTTTGCGTCCCGCCGCTGGTTGGGCGCGCTACCGCACTCCGGTGAAAAAACTATACATGTGCGGTTCGGCAACGCATCCGGGCGGCGGCATCATGGGCGCCCCAGGACGTCTCGCAGCTCTCGAAATTCTGAAAGACACGGGGAAACGCTAGCCGTGGCCAACCAGCGCGACATTCTGATTCTCGGCGGCGGCCATAACGCCCTCGTCACCGCGTTTTATCTCGCGAAAAAAGGTCATCGCCCGCTCGTCCTCGAACGCCGCGACGTCATCGGCGGCGCCGCCGTCACCGAAGAATTTTTCCCCGGTTTCAAATTGTCCACCGTCGCTCACGCGTCGGGCCCTCTCCTGCCTGAGATCGCGGCCGACATGCAGCTCGCCCGCCACGGCTTGCAACTCTCGGAACCTGCCGTGCGCCTGTTCGCGCCGTCGCTCGATGCGCAACCTCTGCTGCTTCACTCCGATCTCGCCGCCACTCTCCGCAATATCGAATCGTTCTCGAAAAAAGACGCTGCCGGTTACGCCGAACTCGTCAAAGCGCTCTCGACCGTCGGGGCCATCGCTCGGCAACTGCTGCTTCTCACTCCGCCGGTGATCGAAAAGCCTTCGAAAGAAGACATCTGGAAATTGCTAAAAGTCGGGCGAAAAGTCCGCGGCCTCGGCAAAAAAGAAATGATGCGCCTCATCCGATGGGGCCCCATGGCTGCCGCCGACTTCGTTTCCGAATTCTTCGAATCCGATTTGCTGCGCGGCACCGTCGCCGCTCGCGGAATGTTCGGCGCGGCTCTCGGACCGTGGTCCGCCGGTTCCACCTTGCTGCTCTTGCTGCGCGCCGCCGCCGACCCGCACCCCGCCGGCAGTTCCGCCGTTCCGAAAGGAGGCATGGGAGCGCTCACCGCCGCCATGGCCGTCGCCGCAAAACAAGCCGGCGCGGAAATTCGGACCAACGCCGAAGTCACTCAAATCCTCGTCAAGCACGGCGCCGTCACCGGCGTCGCTCTCGCCAGCGGCGAAGAAATTTCCGCCAAAGCGATCGTCTCCGGTGCCGATCCCAAGCGCACTTTCCTTCGCCTGCTCGATCCGGTGCACTTGCCGCCCAGCTTCGTCGTCAAGATGCAAAATTTCCGCGCCAACGGCACCGCCGCGAAATTGAATATCGCTCTCGACGCGCTCCCATCTTTTACCGCCCTCAAAAACTCGCCCGACGCAGCCGCCGCTCTGGCCGGACGCATTCACATCGGCCCGGGCATCGATTATCTCGAGCGCGCTTTCGACGATTCGAAGTACGGCGAATTTTCCCGCGCGCCGTATCTCGATATTTCCATCCCGTCGATTTCCGACGCTTCGCTCGCGCCTGCCGGCAAGCACGTCATGAGCGTGTACATGCAATTCGCGCCCTACAAACTGAAAATAGGGGACTGGTCGCAGCAGCGCGATCCTCTTCGCGACGCCGTCCTCGCCACCCTGTCGCAGTACGCGCCCGACCTGACCTCGAAAATTCTCGCCGTGCAAACTCTCACGCCCCACGATCTCGAATCCGCCTACGGCCTCACAGGTGGCCACCCGTTCCACGGCGAACTTTCGCTCGATCAGATTTTCACCATGCGTCCGCTTCTCGGCTGGGCCCGCTACGCCACGCCTGTAAAAGGTCTCTACCTCTGCAGCAACGGCACTCACCCGGGCAACGGCCTCACCGGCGCCTCCGGCCACAACGCGGCCCGCGAAATCGCCAGGCACCTCCGTTAAACTGTTTCCGCGCCACCGCGCGACCACCTCAGCGCGCCAGCCATGCCAAACCGCGCTCACTCGCGGTCTAGGGTGCTACTAGACTATCCCTAGAACTGTGCTAGACTACTCCCATGGCTACTCTCTACGTCGAAAACTTTCCCGACGACATCTACGAGGCTCTTCGCGAACGAGCTCGTCGCGAACGCAGCTCCATTGCAGCCCAGGTCATCCTTGTTATGAAAGAGAGCGTACCGACCGAATCGGAATTGGCCAAGCGCCGCGAATGGATGGCCCGAATTTTGAAACTCCACGCCAACCACCACTCTCACGGGCAATTTCCCTCGACCGAAGAAATGATTCGCGAGGACCGCGAACGTTGAATCGCTTTGTCGTGGACGCGAGCGTCGCCGCAAAATGGGTTCTTCCCAGCGTGAACGAACCGCTTCATCGAGAGGCGTTGCATCTCGCCGGGTTGTTCGTAACGGGCCAGCTCCGGTTTGTCGTTCCCGATTTTTTCTGGATTGAGATGGGCAACGTCTTGTGGAAAGCGGCGCGGTCAAAACGCATCGACGCGCTCGAGTTCGATGAGTCGCTTTCCATCCTCGAGAGCCGGGATTTGGAAACGATTCCCACCAGGCGCCTTTTGGCACGCGCGCTTTCGATTGCCTTCGAGTTCGACCGGTCGGTCTACGATAGCGTTTACATCGCTCTCGCCGAGGCAACTTCCTCTCTCATGATCACGGCCGATCAAAAACTCGCGAACGCCGTAGCCCCGGCGCTTCCTGTCGTATGGCTCGGTTCGAATTTCGCGTTATCCTTGTAGTCTGAGCGTCGTCATGCCTACGTCAAACTCAGAAACGCACAAAAATGCGTCGCGAAATATCGACCGCGCCCGCCTCAAGAGTCTCCAACTGCGCGAAGACGCGAAGTTCATCGCCGAACATCCCAAATCCGCCGCCCTCTACGAGCGCGCCCAGCACTCGCTCGTCGGCGGCGTCCCCATGAACTGGATGAAAAAATGGGCCGGACGATTTCCGGTTTTCGTCGCCGAAGCTCACGGCGCTCACTTCACGGACGTGGACGGCCGTGAATACGTCGATCTCTGCCTCGGCGATACCGGAGCGATGACCGGCCATTCTCCCGCCGGTTTCGCCGATCGGATTGCCCGCCAAGCGAAACGCGGCATCACCCTCATGCTCCCCACCGAAGACGCCGTTTGGGTCGGCGAAGAATTGACGCGCCGCTTCGGACTTCCGCTCTGGCAGTTCACTCTTACCGCCACCGATGCCAACCGTTTCGCCATTCGCATCGCCCGTGAAATCACGCAGCGACCGAAAGTTCTCGTCTTCAACTACTGCTACCACGGCACGGTTGACGAAGCGTACATCACCCTGCAAGAGGGCGTCCCCGCATCGCGCCACGGCAACATCGGCCCGCCCGTCGATCCCACCGTCACCACGCGCGTTGTCGAGTTCAACGATCTCGCCGCGCTCGAGTCCGCGCTCGCGCATCGCGACGTCGCCTGCATCCTCGCCGAGCCGGCTCTCACCAACGTCGGCATCGTTCATCCAGACGCCGGCTACTGGTCCGCCGCCGCAACTCTCGCCAAAAAATACGGCTCGCTCCTTCTCATCGATGAAACCCACACCATCTGCACCGGACCGGGCGGCTACACGCGCGCGCACGGATTGCATCCCGATTTGTTCGTTATCGGAAAAGCGATCGGCAGTGGAGTTCCTGCCGCTACGTTCGGCATGACCGCCGACGTCGCCTCGCGCATCACCGCCAGCATCCGCCTCGAAGATTGCGACACCGGAGGCATCGGCGGCACCCTCGCCGGTAACGCTCTCTCACTTGCCGCGATTCGCGCCACACTCGAAAACGTCCTCACCCCCGCAGCTTTCGCGCACATGATTCCCCTCGCCGAACGTTGGGCCGACGGCGTCGCCAGCGCAATCGCCGCAACAGGGCTCCCCTGGCACGTCACGCGCCTCGGTTGTCGCGCCGAATATTTGTTCCGTCCGTATCCTCCCCGCAACGGTGGCGAGGCCGCCGCCGCGATGGATTTCGAACTCGAGCGCTTCATGCACCTGTACGCGCTCAACCGCGGAGTTCTTCTCACTCCGTTTCACAGCATGGCGCTCATGTCTCCCGCCACCTCCGCCGCGGACGTCGACCTCCACACCGAAGCGTTCACCTCTGCGGTGCGCGAATTGGTCGCCGCGTCCTGACCATGGCCGACCGCACCAGAGCGCGCCAGCTCGCCGCACAATTCAATCAATCCGCGGATCCTTCCGGATGGTTCGAGCAGCTGTACAAGGAAGCGGAGCAGGGAACCACCGAAGTTCCATGGGCCGATCGTCGCCCGAACCCGAATCTTCTGAATTTCTGGCGCGCGCATCCTCGCGACACGGCAGGGAAGCGCGCGCTCGTCGTTGGCTGCGGCCTCGGCGACGATGCCGAGCAGCTTGCCGCCTGGGGATTTCAAACCACCGCGTTCGATCTTTCGCCCACCGCCATTCGTGGCGCGCAAAATCGCTTTCCGGATTCGCCGGTTATATTCTGCGTCGCCGACGCGCTCAAAACTCCCATCGATTGGTCGGCAGCGTTTGATTTCGTGCTCGAAATTTACACCGTGCAGGTTTTGCTCGGCGCACTTCGCGAAAAACTCATCGCCAATTTAGCCGGTCTCGTAAAACCGGGTGGCGAACTTCTCCTGATCGCTCGCGGCCGCGAAGAATCCGATCCTCGCGGAGAAATGCCCTGGCCGGTCACTCGCGCCGAACTGCGCGGTTTCACGCGCGCCGGATTGATCGAAGACTCGTTCGAAGATTTTCTCGATCCCGAAAGCCCCGAAGTTCGGCGATTCCGCGCGCTCTATCGTCGCCCTCGATAATCCCGAAGCTCGGCTGCGCATGCCGTGTTGCGCTCCCGAGTCTCAGTGGTAATATCGCGCCACTATGAATCCTTCGCGAACCTTCGTCGCATCGATCGCCCTGTTTTTCGTCGCTGCCGTCTTCGCCATTCCAAATCTCGCCCAAGCGCAGCAAACCGCCGCGCCCGCCGCCACCGTTCTTCACGCCGCGCGATTGCTCGACGTCGAATCCGGCCGCATCATCAGCCCCGGCGAGGTTCTCATCGAAGGAAATCGCATCCGCGAAGTCGGCACAAAAATCGCGCGCCCCGCCGGCGCCACAGTCATCGATCTCGGCGACTCCACTTTGCTCCCCGGATTGATCGACGCCCACGTTCACTTGTTCCTCCATCCCGGCGCCGAAGATCTGCAGACCGTCGAAGAGTCCGTCCCTCAACGCACCATCATTGCCACGCTGGCTGCTCGCGCCGATTTGATGGCCGGTTTCACCGCGGAACGCGACATGGGCACCGAAGGCGCCGGCTCCGCAGACACTGCCGTTCGCAACGCCATCGACGACGGTTCGATTCCCGGTCCTCGCATGCGCATCAGCGGCAACGCCATCGACTTGCTCGGCGGCCACGAAGACGCCAACAATTTCAATCCCGCGCAGCACATACTTTCGAACGCCACCTACGCAAACAACGCCGACGAACTGGTCTCCGTCATTCGCGAACAAATTAAAGAAGGCGCCGACTTCATAAAAATTTACGAAACCGGCCACGAAGTCGCCTCGGGCAACAGCTTCACCGTTCCTTATCAATACTCCGAACCGGAATTGGCTACGGCTGTCCACGAAGCCGCGCGGACCGGCAAACGCGTGGCCGTCCATGCCACCGGCGAACCCGGCACGCTCTACGCAGCGCAGGCTGGCGTCGCATCCATCGATCACGCTTACATGCTCAGCGACGAAACCATGCGCCTCATGCACGAAAAGCAAATCTTCGCGGTTCCCACTTTCGCGATCTCCGAATATTTTGAACAGCACGCCGCCACGCCCGAGGCCGCCGCCCGCGAACACGCGTTGATCGAAATTCACGCCGCCGAATTCAAAAAACAGCTCGCCGTCGGCGTCCCGATCGCCATGGGTTCCGATGTTGGCCCGTTCCCGCACGGCACGCAGGCCCGCGAATTCGTCCTGATGGTTCAATTCGGCATGACGCCCCTCGCCGCCATCCGCTCCGGCACTCTCAACGGCGCAAGACTTCTCGGCTGGAGCGAAATCGGAAACCTCAAATCCGGATACCTGGCCGACATCGTCGCCGTCCCGGGAAATCCTCTGGACGATATTTCCGCGCTCCAGCGCGTTTCGTTCGTCATGAAAGACGGCGTGGTTTACAAAAAATAACGCCGCGCAAAAAAAACGGCCGCGCTCGATTCGCTCAAGCACGGCCGCTCCGGTAAAACCCCGGCCTTTTCCCTTACGCTCCCAGATACTCCACGTGAACGTAGGTTCCCAGTCGTGTGTTGTACGCCAAATACCATCCTGGATGATCCGGATCTTCGTAAATCACGATGTCGTCGCCGGTCCAGTTCCATCCATCCACAAACCCGATGTCGTACGGCGCCACGCTGAAATAAAATCCGCCGAACCAGAAGCGGCTCGGTCCGCCGCCCGCCAGATGCCACACGTGGCTCGGTCCAAACCCGGCCGTGAAGTGGCCGTGCTCCCACGGATGATCCAGATGGTAGTGCGGATCGTTTTTGCCCGTGTCGTGGCCCACCCATTTTCCGTTGTCCACGTGCGGCGCGTTCGGATGTCCCGCCTTGTCCGCGTAGTTGCGATTTTCCTCCGGCGCATGCGGCGTGCCCTTGAATTCAGTGGGTCCGTGCGCCGGCGGCGGTGCCGCGTGGGGCGCCTCGGCTGGGTGGCCGCCGCCATGTTCCTGCGCCGTTACGGGCAGCGCGAACAGGATCAGCGCCGCGGCCGCTGGCAAGAATTTCAGTGCCTTCTTCATTTCTTCCTCCTTACCAAGTTTGGAATCGTCTCGAACCTAAAACTGCGACCTTCAATCCATCCGTATGTAAGTGGCCCTTACAACGGCTCATTTATCCATACCGTAGCTTCCGCGAAAATACGGCAAAAACTGTAACCGCGCCCGTTCGGGGCTTCATCCTCTTCGCGCCGCCGCCCGCACATTTCGGGAACTTTTCTGGCCAAGCGGCTGAATTCACCTAAATGAAAAATTGTGCTCGAATTCCGTCTCGCATCCCGGCCTCCAGTTCTGCGCGCATGCCGCGCAGGAGTTATGGCCTCGGATACTGCTTGTCTCTCGTTGCCGTCTCGCTTCTGATCGCCGCCCTCTCGCTCCGTAGCAACGCCCAAAGCCAGTCGAGCTCGCAGCCCCAGCAATCCGTCCCCGCCGCGCAAGGCCCCGCGATCTCGGTCGACACAAAAATGGTCACCATGCTCGCCGCCGTTCGCGACAAGCACGGCAAACTCATCCGCAATCTCACCAAAGACGACTTCGTCGTCGAGCAGGACGGCCACCCTCAATCGATCGTCTATTTCGCGCAGGATTCGAACTTGCCTCTCACCGTCGGTTTGCTCGTCGATACCAGCCTCAGCCAGCGCCGCGTCCTCGATCAGGAACAAAGTGCCAGCGGCGCCTTCTTTGATCGAATGTTTGCATCGCAAGACGCCGCCGCCGTGGCCGCAACTTCCGGCGCGACGTCCTCCGCGAGCGCATCTGCACCAGCATCCACCGCGCCGCCCGCCCCAAACGCCAAGCCTGCGACCACTTCTGCGTCCGCTGCCGCCGCACGAAACACCGACCAGGCTTTTCTCGTTCACTTCGATTACGAAGTCGAGCTTCTGCAGGACCTCACCAGCTCGCGCCAAAAACTCGAATCCGCTCTCAAAAATCTCGACACTCCCGAATTCGCCAATTCCAATTCCGGCGGCGGAAATTCCGGCGGTTCCTCCGGCGGCGGGCGTCATCACGGTTACGGCGGCGGCACGCTTCTCTACGACGCGATCTACCTCGCCTCCGACGACATCCTCAAATCCCAGAAAGGCCGCAAAGCTCTCGTCGTCCTCACCGATGGCGACGATCGCGGCAGCAAAGTCAGCCTCGAGACCGCGATCGAAACCGCGCAACGCGCCGACGCCGTTGTGTACTCGATTTTGTTCAGCGATCACGATTCGCAGGGCAACAACGGCTACGGCAATCCGCACATGGGCGGTGGTGGTCGCGGCGGTATGGGCGGCGGAGGAATGGGTGGAGGCCATCACGGCGGCTACCCACAGGAATCACGCCCCGACGGCAAAAAAGTTCTCGAGCGGATTTCGCGCGAAACCGGCGGCCGCTTCTTTGAAGTCACCAAAAAGCAATCCATCGACGACATTTACACCGACATCGACGAAGAGCTTCGCAATCAGTACAGCATCGGTTACAAACCCGAGCCGGCCGACGCCGGACCCGGCTATCACAAAATTCACGTCACCGTGAAACCCAAAGACCTAATCGTGCAAACCCGCGAAGGCTATTACGCCGGCCGCTAGCTTCCACGCCGCCGCTTCGCCCAGCGCAGCGTTAAAAAATTCCCTCCGCGCGCCGCCTAAAAACAAAACGAGCCTTGATGCATCAGCATCAAGGCTCGTTTCCGATCTCGAAAATGTTTACCGCCGGTCGTCCCCAACGAAAGTTACGAGCGCGCTTTCCCTCGGCTGCTGATCGGCCGCGCCATTTTCTGCGCCATGAACAACAGCGTCTTCCGGTCCTTCTCGCTCGTCCGCCCCAGAAACGTCCGGAACCGCGCCAGCGTCTTCGCATCTTTGCCCGAATCGCCCCATTCGCCGGTCGTCTTCGATGTCTTCGGCAGATTCAGCGGCTTCGGAGGTTTGTCCCCATCATAAAAAAGTTGATACATCGGCACGCCCAGCGCCCGCGCCATTTTTTCCAGCGTTTCGATCGCCGGAACGGTGTGTCCGTTCTCCACGCGTGAAATGTAGCATCGAAGCAATCCCGTCCTCGCTTCGATGTCGCCCTGCGAGAGTTCCTTTTCCTCGCGCAGCTCCTTCAATCTGTCACCGATTACCATGCGAATCTCCTTGGCCCGTCAGTCAACGACGCCATCATGCTACTCGGAATTTCCGCAGTTTCAACCCTCTTCGCTCGGAAAATCGCGCCCGGCCGCCCGCCAAATCTAGTTCGCATCCGTCGCCGTCAGGCTGGCGATCAGCGTGTCGGCCTCGGCCATCGACCCGTCAATGCTCTTCATCAGCGCCGTCACGTCGGTATCCATGCTCGCCGACGTGCCCTTCAGCGACCCGATCGCCCGCGCGTTCAAATTGTGCTTCAGGAAAAGCACCTGATCGCGAAACGCCGCCATCACCGGCGTGATGCGCGCTTCGGTCGTCCGCATCGCTTTCATATAACTGGCTTGCCGCACCTTCGCATCCTTCAACATCCCGGAGCTTCGCGCCTTCAACTTCGCGTTGCGCATCTGATCGATTTCGCCCTGCCACTCGGTGAACAGGTCGCCGCTCACGTTGTCGATCGATTGAATCCGGTCGTGCAGCTTCGCCACCTGATCTGCCGCGCTTTCGTAATCTCCATTCAGCTTCTTGTACGATTTTTCCAGCGACCCGCCCTGAAATCCCGTCAGCGCCTGAAAACTTTCCATCGTCGTCTGCAGCTTTTCTTTGGTTTGCTCTTGATCCTTCTTCGAATCGATCACTCGCTGGATCAGGATGTCTCGCTTTTCCTTCCCCAGTTTCTGCATCACGGAGTAGTAAGCCGACGTGCATCCGACCACCATCACCGAAATCAGTACCGCCGTCGTAATCAGCGCACGTTTCACGTCTCCATCCCTCGTTGTTGTTTTCGCATCCCCACCGCCGGATTGTATCAAGTCCCACCACCCGCGCGCCCGCAATCCAGCACCCGCAATCGTGACAATGCGGCGCCACAATCGCACCCCCGCCGCCGCGCTTCCTCGCCTTGCCCGCCCCTCGCCCGCGGAGATAGAATGGAATGTACTCATCTCCACTCCGCAACCACTGTGAGGATACGCGCATGACTTCCACGGCAACCAACTCGCTCGGCTCCGTCAATATGAATCGCGGCGAATTCGCGAACGAAGAGTTCATCGACTTTTCCAAACCGGAAAATCGCAAAGCCATGGAAGACGCTATCGCGCTGGTTAAATCCAAACTCGGCCGCGAGTATCCGCTCACCATCGGCGGCAAAGACGTCACCACCGCCGACAAAATCATGTCGTACAATCCATCGCGCCCCGACGAAGTCATCGGCGTCTTCCAAAAAGCCACCGTCGCCATGGCCATCGAAGCCGTGGACAAAGCCGCCGTCGCCTTCGAACGCTGGAAGCGAGTCCCGGTGGAAGAACGCGTCGCCTGTCTTTTCCGCACCGCGGACATTCTCCGCAAGCGCCGCCTCGAGCTCGACGCCTGGCTCACCATGGAAATCGGCAAGACCTGGCCCGAAGCCGAAGCCGACATCGCCGAGCTGATCGATTTCTGCGAATTTTACGGCAGGGAAGCGCTTCGCCTCGGCGGCCCGCAAAAACTGACGCCGTTCCGCGGCGAGAAAAATTATTTGCGTTACATTCCTCTCGGCGTCGGCGTCGTCATTCCGCCCTGGAATTTCGCCGCCGCCATCATGGGCGGCATGACCATCGCCGCCGTCGTCACCGGAAACACCGTCGTCGTGAAACCTTCGAGCGACTCGCCCACCATCGCCGCCATTTTTGTCGACATCCTGTACGAAGCCGGCGTCCCGCGCGACGTCGTCAGCTACTTCACCGGCCCGGGCAGCACCGCCGGAGAAGCCCTGGTCACTCATCCGAAGACTCGCTTTGTCGCCTTCACCGGCTCGAAAGAAGCGGGCCTGCGCATCGCCGAACAAGCCACCAAAACGCAACCTGGCCAAATTTGGATTAAGCGCACTGTGCTCGAAATGGGCGGCAAAGACGCCATCGTCGTTGACGAAGAAGCCGACCTCGACGCCGCCGTCGAAGGCGTCGCTCTCGCCGCTTTCGGATTTCAAGGGCAGAAGTGTTCCGCCTGCTCTCGCGCCATCGTCTCCGAAAAAATTTATGATGAATTCGTTTCCAAGCTCGTCGATCGCGTCAAGAAAATCAAAGTTGGCTCGCCCGAGGATCCCGCGAACTTCATGGGTCCGGTCATCAACAAATCCGCGATGACCTCCATCCTCGGCTACATCGACATTGGCAAAAAAGAGGGCCGCCTCGTCGCCGGCGGCAATCGCGCGCCCGGCGAAGGATTCTTTGTCGAGCCCACCGTCATTGCCGATGTCGATCGCAAAGCCCGCATCTTCCAGGAAGAAATTTTCGGCCCCGTCCTCGCCGTCACCAAAGCCAAGGACTTCGATGAAGCTCTCTCGATGGCCAACGACAGCGAATTCGGCCTCACCGGCGCCGTCTATTCCCGCAATCCGAAGAAGATCGAGCGCGCCGCCGAGGAATTTCACGTCGGCAACCTCTACATGAATCGCAAATGCACCGGCGCCATGGTCGGCGCACACCCCTTCGGCGGATTCAATATGTCTGGGACCGATTCAAAATCCGGCGGGCAAGACTACCTGCTACTTTTCACCCAAGCCAAAACCATCTCCGAAAAAGACGGCGCCACTCGCATCTCATAACGTAGCACCGTAGGACAGCGACTGTAGGACAGCCTGCGGCAGGCTGTCCTCCTACGACCGCTCCTCGAACCACATGCTCGATCCTTCCCGGATCGACCGCCCCGTCGCGCCCGCCACGCACGCTCAACCTCGTCCCGACCTATCCTTCAACCACGCGCACGATCCCGCGTCACGCCGAAAAACTCTCCGTGCCCTCATCTTTGCCTTTCTCTGTGCCTTCTGTGGTAAATCTTTGATTATCAAACCTTCGCGCCAAATAAAAAGCTACCCGCCCGCCTTCGGCACCAACTTGAACCCATACCTCAGCACCGCATACGCCACCGGACCGCTCAGCAACAACATCGGCGCATACTTCCACACATAATCCTCACTCTGCGCCACTTTCAACGCGCACAAAATCACCGGAAAGATCAGCACGTACGCCAACCCGCCCGCGCCCCCCGGAATTCGAAAACTCCGCGGCGCATCCGGATCCTTCCTCCGCATCTGCCACGCTGCAAATAGCGTCAACAGCGTCGTCGCGATCCGCGTCCAGATATAGATGTTCACCATGTCGTCCACGTCGTATCGCGCCAGCACGCAGTACACCACCGCCGAAACCGCAATCGCCAGCACCGGAGTCTTATACCAGGGATGAATTCGCCCCAGCCACGCGGGTAAATATCCGTCCTGCGCCATCGTCGCCGGAATGCGCGTCGTGTATAAAATCGTGCTGTTCGCCAAACTCAACGACCCGATGATCGCCGCCACCAGCATCGCCCCGCCCAGCGCCGGTCCGCCGATCAACCTCGAAGCCTGCACAATGTAATTCGTCTGCCAGTCCTGCCAGTTCCCAAGCACTGCGATCGCGAGAGTCGTCGGCAGCACATACGTCAACACGTTCATCGGCGTATTCCACGCCAGAATCCTCACAAACATTTTCTGCGGATTTTTCATCTCGCCGGTCATGCTCGATAGCTGCTCGTATCCGGCGTAGTTCCACATCGCCAGCGCGAGTCCTCTTCCAAACACCGTGCCAAACGGTTTTCCCGGCGGCACAAACGGCACCACCGGATTGTGATGCATTTTGAAAAGCGACACCGCGCACAGCCACGCCACCGGAATCAGCACTGCCACCAGTAGCGCCACCGACAACCATCCCGCGATTTGAATTCCTCGCGCATTCAGCGCCGCCAAAATCAGCAGCACCGCGCACGCTCCGGCCCATTTCACGTTGCCGGTGATTTGCGGGAAATAAATCGCCAGATAATCCATCACCAGAACGCCGTACAAACTGTTCAGCAGAAAAGTTCCAGTCCAGTTCCACCAGCCGCACTGGAATCCCCAGAAATCTCCAAACGCCGTCCGGCTCCAGCGGTAAAACCCGCCTTGCACCGGCAGGATGCTGTTCAGTTCCGCCGAGGCGAAGGAAATGGGAATACTCCAGAAAAGCGGCACGATCGCCAGAAACAGCAGCGCCATCCCCGGCCCGGATTCCGAAAAAATTCCCTCGAATCCAAACGGACCTCCGGCCGTGTACCCGTAAAAAATCGCCAGCAGTGGCAGAAATCCGATTTTCCGCAGGGCTGATTCGTCGCGGCGTGCGCCGGCCGCCTGCTCGCCGGGGTTTTGTTCGCTGGGAACTGTCTGCAAGGACGGCGATGTTAGTTATCCGCAGGCCCGTTTTCAAGCGCAAACAGCACTTTGCCCTTGACCCAAATCGCCTCCAATAGCAGAATTCCACCGCTATCGCCCCCGCTTTTTTATCTGGCCTCCTTTAGGAGTTTCCGAAATGCGTAAGCCGCATTTGCTGGAAGTTTTTTCCGGATTTACGTTGTTCGTTTGGGCGCTTTTCTGTCCGCTGGTCGCGTTCGCCGCGCCGCAGGCTGCCCAGACCGCATCGCCGGCGCAGTCCGCTGCTAAGTCCGCCTGGGCGTCCGTGGCACAGTCTGCGACAAAGTCCGCTCCCGCCGGATCCCATCACCGCGCCGTTTTGTTTGGCAAGGGCAATAAGAAGAATCCGCAAGCAATGAAAGTCACGCCGCAGGGAAGTGGCACTCCCGCGCTCACTCCTCCGGACTGGTACGTGGACGACGCTTCAAATCAATTCGAGCCGGAAATTCCCAAGGGCATCGTCGGCGCCACCGGCACTCCCTTTCCCGTCATCATCACCAATACGTCCGCCGCCACTACCGTCATCGTCAGCAGCATCACCGGCGACAATCCCGATTTCACTTTCGGCGGCACCTGCACGGCCGAAGCCGGCATCGCCCCCGGCGCGACCTGCGTTCTCGAAATCACTTACAACCCTGAAACCAGCTGCCAGGTTTCCAGCGTGGACGTCACTTTCACCGACAATGATCCCGGCGGCAACCTCGCCCTGATTTTCGGTTCTTACGGCGCGACTTCCGGCGGCCTCACCACCGACGATCTGCGCGATACCAATCTTTCCGCCACGCAACTCGCTCAATCTCTCGTCGGTCCCGGCGTCACCATCAGCAACGTCACCTACACCGGCTCGCCGTGGGCGCTCGGCAATTTTTCCGGCGGCGCGCCGATCCTCGGTTTCGATAAGGGCATCGTGCTCAGCAACGGCGCGGTTCCCAACGTAATCGGTCCCAACTGTTCCACCGGCATCACCCAATCCAACGCCACCCCGGGCGACACCGATCTCTCGAACCTTATCGGCCAGGTCACCAACGACGCCGCCGTCCTCGAATTCGATTTCGTTCCATCGAATCCCACCATCTCGTTTCAATATGTTTGGTCGTCCGACGAATATCAGGATTTTGTTTTCGACTACAACGACGTCTTCGGTTTCTTCCTCGGCCAGCCGGGCAACAGCACAGACATCGCCTTGATCCCCGGCACCAACACCATCGTCTCCATCAATAATGTCAACAACGGTTCCACTGATCCGCTCAACGCCAACATCCCGCCGGTGAATCCGCAGTTTTACGTGAACAATGATTTTCAGGCTCCGGCCGTCGCGCCCTTCAACACCGAAATGGACGGCATGACCGTCGTTCTCACCGCGACCGCCACCGTCACGCCGGGCCAGACCAATCACATCAAGCTCGCCGTTGCCGACGCCATCGACACTCTCTTCGACTCCAACGTTTTCATTCGCGCCGGCAGCCTGGTAAGCTCCGCGGTTTCTTCGTCACCCACCGCGCTCGCTTTCGGCAACATCAACATTGGCAATACCACTCCGTCGCAGACCGTCACCATCACCAACGTTGGTGCCGCTCCGTTGACTTCCGTAGCCGTCACCACCAGCGTTTCCAATTTCGCGCAGACCAACAATTGTCCCGCTACTCTTGCCGCTGGAGCCAGCTGCAACATCACCGTCACGTTTTCTTCGGCAACGGCCGGCTTGGTGCAGGGCAACATTCAGATTTCGGACAACGCTCCCGATAGTCCTCAGCTCATTTCACTTTCCGGTACCGCGATTTCCGGTCCGTTCGTCACTTTCTCTCCGACCAGCCTTACCTTTGGACCGCAAGCGCAGGGAACCGTCAGCCCGGCGCAAACGCTCACCCTCACCAATACCGGCACTGCGGCGCTCAACATTAACCAGGTCACGTTTCTCACCAACGAGAACGACGAGAGCTCTGAATTTACGTTCGTAAACAACTGTCCCGACGCGCCTATCGCCCCCAAGGCGAGCTGCACTATTTCCGTCTCCTACGCTCCGGACACCAGCTCGGAACCGCCGGACCTCGATGCCCTCATTGTTATCGACAACGCACAGAATCAAGGTTCGCAGTCGGTCGGACTTTCCGGTGGAGTTTCGGTCTCTGCGGTGGTCACTCCTGCGAATCTGGCCTTTGGCAATCAAGCCATCAATACCACCAGCGCCAGCCAGGCAATCACGATCTCCAATCCCGCGACCAATACCGGCAGCCTCACCATCGCCAGCGTGGTCGTCTCCGCAGGTTTCGCGGAAACCAACACCTGTGTTGCGGCGCAGACGCTGCTCCCGGGCACGACCTGCACGATTTCCGTCAGCTTCTCGCCCACCGCCGTTCAGTCTTACACCGGCACCGTCGTCATCACCGACAGCGCCGTAGGCAGCCCGCAAATCGTTCCGATCACCGGAACCGGCACCGGCGCGGCACAAGTAATCACCATTTCTCCCACGAGTTTTAATTTCGGCTCGCAAGCCGTCGGCTCAAGCGGCTCGCCGGAAACTTTCACCGTCACCAATCCCGGTCCGGCGGCGGTCACCGTCAGCGGAATTTCTGCGTCCGCCAATTGGCAGCTCCCGGCCCCGAATACGGACGGCGCCTGCAGCATCGAATCCACTAATCTTTTGTCCGGCTCGAGTTGCACCATCGCCGTTGTCTTTTCGCCTTCCGCCGCCGGCGCTCTCACCGGCACACTCACCGTGCCGTACACCGTCACTGGCGGAGCGGCCGGCAAATCCGTTACCGCTGCGCTCTCTGGCACCGGCACCACTCCGACTGGCACGGTCACTGTCTCGCCGACGACTTTGAATTTCGCTTCGCAAGTCGTGAACACCACGAGTCCTGCGCAAGCAGTCACCATCACCAACACTGGCACCACTAGCGTCAACATCACCGGCGTCGCCGCTCCGGCCGGTTTCGCCCAGACGAACAACTGCGAGACGCTTGCCGCCAGCGCGACTTGCACCGTCAACGTCACCTTCACTCCCACCGCGGCCACGGGTTACGAAGGCGATCTCGTCATCACCGATAGCGCGCAAGGCGGCTCGCAATCTGTCTCGCTCTCCGGCTTCGGCGTCAATTCGCCCGTCATCATCACCATCGCACCGGGCGGCTCGAACACTGCCACCACCGTTCCCGGCGGCACCGCTTACTATGGCCTGATCATCACTGCCGTTCCCGGATTCTCCGGCACCGTCCAACTCGGCTGCCTCACTTCGTCGCCGCAAATTACCTGCACTCCGGTGCCGAGTTCGATCACTCTCAGCGCGTCCGGCACCACCGAAGTCGCCTTCGCCATTCAGACCTACTGCCAGGGCAACCCGGTCAGCAACCCCGGCTTTGTCCCGGTTTTCCCCGGCGGCAAATTCGGCGGCCCGCTCGCTCTGTTGCTCGTCACCTTTAGTCTCGGCGGTTGCGTCTGGACGTTCCAGCGCAAACCGCGCATCGCCGTCGCTCTCGCACTCGTCCTGATCATCGTTCTAGGCGGCGCGGCGTGCGGCTCGTTGCCCAAGGGACCGAACGGCATCACGCCCGCCGGCACCTACACCCTCACGTTGACGACAACCACCAACGGTCAAGTCGTCACCTTGCCTGCGTTCCTGAAATTGGTTGTGAATTAACCGGCGGGGAACAGCGTCAAACAGTTTTGCGGCGAACTCAGCGTAATGCGACGCGATGCAGATTCATCGCGCAGCCTTCGCCGCATTTTTATTTCGAAGTCGTTACGGCGTCGCGACCGTCACGTCAAACAGGTGCGCCTGAAACGCGTCCTTGCGCACAAACAATCCCACATTAAAAAGTTCGTCTCCACTTCGCGGATATGCGACGTCGTTCAGCACATCGTTGAATACATAGTGCTGATCGGCGCGCACCCGGTCGCTCAGCGGAATCCGTCCCTGCGACGTATGTCCAGCTAAATTCACCACGATCAGCTTCCACGATTTTTCGTTGCGCCACTCGTACACGATCAATCCGTCCGACGGATCTCCGCCCTCCGGATTCACCTGCCGCAGATTCCAACTCCCGCCGTGAAACACCTCGTCATCCGTAATTTTCAAAATCCGCGCGAAAAACGCCGCGCTCACCGGATCCACCGCCTCGTCCGCCGCCACTCGCAGCGTGATCGGCATATAAATCCGCCGTCCTTCCAGCTCGCCTTGATAGTAAAACCGTCCGCCCGGCAGCGTGCCCATCAAGGTTCCCACCGCTTGCAGTCGCTCGTTCGGAAACGCAACCGCTCTTCGCTCCTCGTCGTGATTTTCCAAAAATCTCACAAATTCCGCCTGCCGGTCCGGCATCGACGCAATCCGCGCCCGCGCGGCCGCCGCATCCGCGCTCCGCACGTCGTCGTACAGCGCCTTGTCGTACGCAAACGAAAATTCCAGATCGAACAGCCTCGACTCCGTCCCCCAGTACGCTTCCGCCAGCAAAATCAGTTCCGGCACCGCAGCATGTGCGTCGCTCCAGAATTCCGTCTTCGGCGCCGCCGCCCCGTGCAGCAAATGTGCCCACGTGTTCCCGAAAATATCCGTCAGTTGCAGCATCGCCATGTCGCAGCGGATTCCGTCGCAGTGGCTCGCGATCGTTTTCAACTCCTCAATCTGTGCCGCCCGCGCCGGGGCGCTGAAATAGTTCAGCTGCGCCACGTCTTTCCACGGCGGAAAATACGGATCCTTCCCCAGCGCGATGTAATTCGTCTTCTGTCCCATCGCCACCGGATAAAACAGCGAAGCGTTCGCCTCAAACTCCTGCTGCGACCCTTGCAGAAAATATTCCGGGTGCTCGCGCAGCCACGGATGATCGAGCGCCGTGTGATTTCCCACGAAATCCAGAAACAGCGCCACTCCGCGCGCATGCAATTTTTTCCGCACCAGGTCCAGCGAATCCCAATTCCCAATCCGCGCGTCCGGCACGTAACCGGTCACCGCGTACGGCGAACTGATTACGTCCGAAGCCTTCCACCCGGGCAGCGCCGCGTCATACTTCGGAAAATTCGGCGGGTCGTCCAGATTGATGCGCCGCGATTCCGCGCTCCTTCGCCACACGCCCATCAGCCACACCACATCGAATCCGCGCGCGGCGATTTCATCCCACACCGTGTCCGGCACGTCGCCCAATTGAATTTGTCGGCCCTGGCGCTCGGAGAATTTCTCCAGCCATGCCCACGTATTGATTTCGTAGATATGCGGGTTGGTGCGGATTTGTATCCGCGCAGAGGGACTGGGAGCCGTCGGCATCCTCCGAGCCTAATCGCCACCTCGCGCGCCTGTCAATGGAACGCGCGGTCAACCTCCCCACTCGTACCCTTACGTCACGGAATCCTGTAACCCGCACCCACTCGCACCCGACCGCCGCGAACCGCAAGCTCGAACGCCGCTGCGCCTCTGCTATACTTCGCCGTCGCTCTCACTCAAATCCGGCTCAGGAAAGGTTCCCGTGTCCCTCTCGAAGCGTTTCTCGGCTCTCTGCTTTTTTGCGTTTATCGTTTTGCCGTTCGCTCCCGCCGCTGTTCGCGCCCAATCCGCGCCCGCAAAACACAATCTCACCGTCGACGATTATTTCCGCATCCGCGAAGTCAGCGACCCGCAGATCAGCCCCGACGGCAAATGGGTCGCCTACACCGTAAAAACCGCCAGCCTGAAAGACGACAAAAATCACGAGCAGGTCTGGATGGTTCCCTCATCCGGCGGCAACGCCATCGCCCTCAGCGCCGAATCCGTTTCCTCCTCCGAACCTCGCTGGAGCCCCGACGGAAAATATCTCGCCTTCCTCTCCGCGCGCAGCTCCTCCGCGTCGGGAAGCGCGAAAGACTCCGACGACGACGCGAAAAAACAAGTCTGGCTGCTCAACACCCAGGGCGGGGAAGCGCAGCAACTCACTGACACGATTCAAGACGTCAGCAATTTTGCCTGGTCTCCCAGCGGCGACCGCCTCGTACTAGTTCTGCAGGATCCATCCGTCGACGAACTCGAAGCCGCGCAAGCGAACGAGAAATCCGGCGCCGACAAATCGAGCGAAGACAAATCCGCCGCAAAACCAAAACCGCATCCCTGGGTGATCGATCGCCTCCATTTCAAGGAAGACGAAATCGGTTACCTCGATCGCCGACGCACGCACCTTTACGTCCTCACCGTCAGCGACCGCAAACAAACGCAAATCACGAGCGGCGATTACGACGATCTCGATCCCGTCTGGTCTCCCGACGGCAAGCAAATCGCCTTCACCAGCAATCGCAGCACGCCCGATCCCGACCGCAACTACAACACCGACATTTGGATCGTCTCCGCCTCGAACACCGACCTCGGCAAGTCGCTCGTCCAAATCACCACCGAAGCCACCGCCGAAGGCTCGCCCGCGTGGTCTCCCGACGGAAAATGGATCGCCTTCACCACCCAGCTTGACGACAAACTGTTTCAGTACGCCACCGGTCACATCGGTATCGCGCCCTCGTCCGGCGCCGGCCCGATAAAAATTCTCACGCGCTCGCTCGACCGCAACGCAACCGTCCCGAAGTTTTCGCCTGACAGCCGCTTCGTCTACTTCATCGCTGACGATGACGCCACGCAAAACGTTCTTCGCGTCCCCGTCGCCGGCGGCGAAATCACTCGCCCCATCGGCGGACGAAAATTCGTCGACGCTTTCACCGTCGGCGCAGATGGCAGCGTCGCGGCCTCCATCAGCGAAATCACGCATCCCGCTGAAATTTATTTTCTGCCGTCCTCCGGCGAACTCCGCAAGCTCACCACCACAAACGACGCGCTGATGGCCACTCTCAATCTGCCCGACGTCGAATACGTCCACTTCCCAAGCAAAGACGGCACAACCGTCGCCGGCTACCTCTACAAACCCGTCGACTACAAACCCGGCACGAAAGTCCCCACGATCCTCCGTCCTCACGGCGGTCCCGTCTGGGCCTACTACGCCGAATTCGATTTCGATCCGCAGCTTTTCGCCGCAAACGGTTACGCCGTGCTGCTACCCAACCCGCGCGGCTCCTCTGGCTACGGTCAGGATTATTGCAAAGCGATTTTCGCCGACTGGGGAAACAAAGACTTTCAGGACGACATGGCCATGGTCGACTACGCCATCTCGCAGGGCATCGCAGATCCCGATAAGCTCGGCGTCGGTGGCTGGTCCTACGGCGGCATTTCCACCAATTTCATCATCACCCAGACGACGCGCTTCAAAGCCGCCATCTCCGGCGCCGGCGAATTTCTCTACATCACCAACTGGGGACACGATCACTACTCGCGCGATTGGGAATACGAACTCGGTCTGCCGTGGGAACATCGCGACGTGTGGGAAAAGCTGTCGCCCTTCAACCGCGTGAAAAATATCACCACTCCCACCATGATCATGGGCGGCGAAACCGATTGGAACGTGCCGGTCATCAACGGCGAGCAGATGTACCAGAGCCTGAAACGCCTCGGCGTCCCCACGCTATTGGTCGTCTACCCCGGCGAATTCCACGAATTCAGCCGCCCCAGCTTCATCCAGGACCGTTACAACCGTTACCTGTTCTGGTACAACCACTTCATCCTCGGCTCCGGCCCCGCCATCCCCCCATCTTCACCGCCCGATAAATAGTCGGCGCCCACTTTTGTTAACTCTCGCGCCGCCCACCTTCGCCAATACTTCGGCGCCAAACAAAAAAAGAGCCTCTCGCTCATCACGAGAGGCTCTCAACTTCACCGACCCATATCCGACGAGCACGTTATCTCCGTGTCCTCCGCCTTTCCCGGTGTTCTCTGTGAGACGCGCGCCGTTTGCGTCCGCCGTGGCGGATTCTCGCTTTTGCCTTTACGGCATGGCCTCAGCGAGCTACAACCCTCAGTTACTCCCCTTCGTACTCCCATCAATAAACGCCCCAACATTCGCCTTCAACTTCGTCAAATCCTCGTTATGCAAATACATCATGTGCCCCGCCCCGTAATACTCAAACGAGATGTGGCTCCTCAAATTCGCCGGCAGAAACAAATGATCCATCGTGTACTCCGACGCGAAAAACGGCGTCGCCATATCGTAGTACCCGTTTTCCACCTGCACCCGCAAACTCGTATTCGTCTGCAGCGCGCTGATCAAATCGCCCGCCACATTCGGCGAACTCGGAAACCCTCCGCCCCCGCCGCGCTTCCAATCCCAACTCCCGCCGATCGCGCCATTCAGTATTTGATAATTCCTCTCGAACGGCACTTTCAACTCTTCCCGCACGTACCCGTTGAACGCCGCCGTAAACGCGCCTCGCACGGCCGTGTACGACGGATCGTCCTCCGAAAACTCCGTCAGCACGTCAAACGTCGGCATCGTGTACCGCGAATCGTAACGTCCGCTCTGCAGCCGGTCCGCTCGTTGCAGCTCCACGCTGAACTGCCCCAGCGTCACTCGCAAATCCGCCTTCGCGATGTAATCCGGGCTCAGCCCGATGAAATGCGACAGCTTCGTCGCCACATCCATCTTTTCCTGCGGAGTGATGTTCGTCCCCTTCATCAGCGCCGTCGTGTAATCCGTCTCCGCAAATTTCCGCGCCTCCATCAGAAATGCATCCAGGTCCGCCGGCGGTTCCTTCAGCGCCTTGTGATACGCCGCCGCAGCCGCATAGCTCGGCACGTACAAAATGTAGGAAAGATCGTCGCCCGGGCTGAACGAAATCGTTTCCGTATTCAGCACTGACGAAATCAGCACGATTCCGTTCACATACACACCATCGTGCGATTGCAGGTAATTTCCCAGCGCCGCTGACCGGAACGTTCCGTAGCTTTCTCCTATCAGGAACTTCGGCGAATTCCACCGTCCGTTGCGATTCAGATAAATCGTGATGAACTGCGCCAGCGATCGCACGTCTGCATCGACGCCCCAAAAATCCTTGTCCTGCGCTTTGCCCACCGCGCGGCTGAATCCGGTTCCTACTGGATCGATAAATACCAGGTCTGTTTTATCCAGCAGGGAATTCGCGTTGTCCTCAAGCCGGTACGGAGCCGATCCGGTCGCCGATGCATTCGCCGTCACCACGCGCCGCGGTCCAAACGCGCCCATATGCAGCCACACCGAAGACGATCCCGGTCCGCCGTTGTAAACGAAAGCAATCGGCCGCTGGCTCGCGTTCTTCACATCCGATTTCGTGTACGCCGTCGAAAACATGCTGGCCGTCGGCTCGCCCTTGTCGTCTTTCAATATCGTGGTTGACGCCGTCGCCTTGTACGCGATCGCCTGCCCGTTGATCGTAATCGTGTGATCGCTTACAAACGTTTCCTCTTTCGTGTCGTCAGCATCGCCGGCCGGCTTCGCATCCTTCGCTCCGGCGGCAGGCTTCGCATCCTTGCCGGCCTCTTGCGCACGAACTGTCATCGCCTGTGCGCTCAGCATGAACGCAGCGATAGCGAACATCGCGAAATGCTTCTTCATAATGTCTCCTGGGAATCGATTCTGCGCCCCAATGGCAGTGGCGAAATCTTATGCACCACGCGCAGTGAAGTCAAACGGGCTACTGCTTGTCGCAAGCAGGTTTCAAAAACGTCAGCGTCACTTCTTTTGCCGAATCGTCCGCGCCATCCACCGTCACCGGAGCGGCGTCGATGCGCGCCGGAATCGTGCAATTCGGATCGCTGTTGCGTTGCGCGGCTCTCTGCGGGTCCAGATCTTCCCACGCCGAAAACGTGTAGTGCGTATTCGTCAGGATCGTGAACTCGTACAGCCCTTCGCCGATTTTTTCCGCCGCCGGATTTCCGCCCTGTTCCGCTTTGCCCATCACCGTCACTTCGCCGGCCGGACGTCCATCCTCCCACTTCAGCTGCACCTTCACCCGCCGCGTCGGAAACCCTTCCTGCAGTTTTATGTTGGCGTTCAGCAGTTGCTGCCCATCCTTCATCTTGATGATCTTGGTTTCGCTCTGCTCGCCCACGCCGGGATAAAACGATCGCGCGTACGGTGTATTCGGATCCATCCGATTCATGCGGTTGTACACCAGAATATATTCGCCCGCGCCGATGTGATCGAACTCAAATCCCTTCGCGCTCGCTCCGCCCTGAAATCCCCACAGCCCCGGCTTCGCATCGTCATATTTATCCGCGCGGTACAGTTCCACCGAAGCCAGTTTCAGCGGCTTGCCGTCGGGTCCCAGCACGCTGCCGTGGATTTTTCCCGTCGGCAGCGCATTCACGTTGTATTCGTAGCAAGCGCCGGTGGGAATTCGGAATGGCGGCAATCCACCCTTCAACGTTTTCTGCGAAAACTCGAATCGCGCCGGTAAATCGGCCGTGTACTGATATTCGCCCGCGTGCAAATCGTAAAACGTGTAAACCCCGTCCGGACCCGTGCTCGAAGCGAACCGGTCATCCTTCGACCGTAGCTTCAGTTTGATGTTCGGCAGCGGATCTTCGGGATCGTCGCTCGGCTCCAGCAACGGCGGATCGGATCGTCGCAGCACTCCAAACACAGACGCCACACGCTGGTGCGCTTTCATCGCCCGCAACTGCGGTATCAGCGCTCGTCCTTCGCTCGCCGGACGCGTTCCGTTGCACTGCGTCGCAAACAGCCGCCCTTCGGTTTCCTGCTGCGTGAAAACGATGTACTGCCCGCCCATCCGGAAGTTGTATCCGCAATCGCCGTCATCGCCACCCGAAAAAATATCAATGTCCGGATTGCCCGCGCCCGCGAATCGCTCGTCGATGTGAAATCGGTACCGCGTGATCGGCGTCGCGCCCTGCGATGCCGCCGAATTCGTCGTATCCGTCGCGTTTGAATCCGCTGGCAGCACTTCCACCTGCGTTACCGTCCCGATGAAGACTACGTCGTCGGGCTGCAGTCCCGCACACGTGCCCGGAGGCTCTTTCGAGCATGTGCACGCAAATAGAGTCGGGCAGCTCAGCAATATCAGTAGGGAAAGTGGCGCAAGGAACCGGCGAATCATCTGGACTATCGTACATGGTGCCGTGCGAAAAAATCGATAGCGTCGTTCAACAAAATTTCCCGCCCGCGATTCCTCCATCCGCTCCCGTGGGCCGCGAGATTCCTCCGTCACTCGCCAGTTCGGATTTGGTACAATGCCCCGTCAGGGGCTGCACCCAGTCGCGCCTTTCTTCGCTTGTTCGGCGCACTCGCGCGTTCCGCCGTACCACCTCTGCTGGGCATCGCGGCACGAACTGCGACGGCGCAACAGTTGCGCTCAACTGACGGTTGACGGTCCTGGCCGCTATCAAACTTTCTGATTTTGAATTTGCAAAGGAGATTCTTGTGAAAAAGATTTTCGTCCTCGCAGCACTTGCGGTCCTCAGCCTTTCGCTCACCGCATCGGCCCAGTCGGATCAGAGCCAGCAGAACAGCAACTCGATCTACCACATCACCATGGTCGCCAAGACCGTCACTGCCATCAACTATCAGCACCGCAGCGGTTCCACCATGGTGGACTTCACCGGCACGCCGCTCCTGCCTCTCGCCACTGGCCAGGCGAAAGTCGATAGCAAGCAGGGCTCGATCACCATCCAAACCAATTTCAAAAAGATGCAGCCCGCCCAGATGTTCGGCAAGGAATATCTCACCTACGTTTTGTGGGCCATCACTCCAGAAGGGAAAGCCTCCAACCTCGGCGAAGTTCAGCTCAACGGCACCAACAGCAAGCTGTTCTCCACCACGTCGCTCCAATCTTTCGGCATGATCGTCACTGCCGAGCCCTACTTCGCGGTGAACACTCCCAGCGACGTCGTCGTTCTCGAAAACACCGTCCGCCCGGACACCCGCGGCACCTTCCAGCCGATCAGCGCGAACTACGAATTGCTACAGCGCGGCCAGTACACCTACGACATGTCCAAGACCGGCGACTCGATCACCACGCTTTCGCCGAAAATCCCCATCGAAGTGTACGAAGCGCGCAACGCCGTCCAGATCGCCATGGCTTCCGGCGCCGCCAAGTACGCGCCTGACGCTCTGCAGAAAGCTCAAGCGTCCCTCAATCAGGCCGAAGGCCTGCTCAAGAGCAAGTCCGACAAAAAACAAGTGATCGCCGCCGCGCGTGACGCCGTCCAGACCGCTGCTGACGCTCGCCAGATCGCGCTCAAGCGTGAAAACGACGAACGCATCGCCGCCGAACAGGCTGCCGCGCAAGCCGCCACCAACGCTGCTCAGGCCAAGCAGCAGCAGGAAGCCGCTGCCCGTCAGCAGGCCGAAATGCAGAAGCTCCAGGCCGAACGCGACGCCGCTCAGCAAGCTGCCGCACGCGCCCAGGCCGACGCTGCTCGCGCTCAATCCGAAGCCGCCGCTCGCACCGCTGAAGAAAACGAAAAGCAGGCTCAGGACGCTGCCGCGAAAGCCGAACTCGAAAAGCAGCAGCTCCGCGCCGCTCTTCTCGCGCAGTTCAATCGCATCTTGCCGACCACGGACACGCCGCGCGGCCTGAAAGCCAATCTCGCTGACGTGCTGTTCGCCTTCGGCAAATACGAATTGCAGCCTCCGGCTCGCGAAGCCCTTGCCAAGTTTTCCGGCATCGTGATCGCGCACCCCGGTCTGCATCTTTCGGTCGAGGGATACACGGATAGCGTCGGCAGCGACGCCTTCAACCAGACTCTCTCCGAGCAGCGCGCCAACGCCGTTCGCGACTACCTTGTCCAGCAGGGAATCGATCCCACGTCGATCACCGCTGCTGGATTCGGTAAAGCGAACCCGGTTGCCAGCAACGATACCGCTGCCGGCCGCCAACAAAACCGCCGCGTTGAAATCATCATCTCCGGCGAAGTCATCGGAACCAAAATCGGTTCCACGCCGGCCGCGCAGTAAAGCATCTCAGCACCCGCATCACGCCGGATGAACGGCCGCCTCACCGCCGTTCATCCGGTTTTTTGCATCACACACCACTCGCCACGCAATGTCCATCATGCGTCACGATTCCTAGTCAGTCGCAGACTCCCATCCGTCCCAGCGCTTCCCGCCATCCGCAAAAGAAGCATGGACGGCGAAGCCATTCTGCGCGAACATTTTTCCGCATTTGCGGAGGCAGCGATGCAATTTCCTTCCGGTCATCATAAATTTTTCAGCGTTTATCTTCGGCCCGCGCCGGCGATTCTCGCCTTACTCGCCGCGATCTTCACTCTCCTGCCCGCCGCCAGCGCCCAACAACCCGCCGCGCCCGGCCCGCAAACTCCATCACCGGTCGTCGCCCAATCCACCGCAGCCGCAGCGCAACAAATCAAACAGCCCGTCGCTCGCCGGCCTCGCATCGGTCTCGTACTCGAAGGCGGCGGCGCTCTCGGCCTCGCTCACATCGGCGTCATCCAGTGGCTCGAAGAGCATCACATTCCGGTCAGCTACGTCGCCGGCACCAGCATGGGAGGCCTCGTCGGCGGCGTGTACGCCACCGGCCACTCCCCGAAAGAAATCGAAACCCTCATCTCCGGCATTAACTGGGACGAAGTCCTCCAGGGCAAAATTCCGTTTCAGGACCTCACCTTCCGCCGCAAGCAAGACGCCGTCGATTATCCAAACTCTCTCGAATTCGGCTTGCGCCACGGCGTTCAATTTCCCGAAGGTTTCAATTCCGGCCAGCAAGTCGGCCTGATTTTCGATCAGCTCGCGCTTCCGTATTCCGAAATCCGCAATTTCAACGATCTTCCCATTCCATTCGGTTGCGTCAGCACCGATCTGCTCACCGGCAAGGAAGAAATTTTCCGCAGCGGCTCGCTCGCCCTCGCTCTTCGTTCCACCATGTCGCTGCCCGGCATCTTCACTCCCGTCCGCGAACAGGACCACATCTTCGCCGACGGCGCTTTGCTCGATAATCTACCGGTGGACGTCGCGCAAGACATGGGCGCCGACGTGACCGTCGCCGTGCACCTCCAGGTAAGAGGTCTCGACCCGAAATCCTCGCTCTCCACCTTCACCGTGCTTGGCCGCTCTCTCAGCGTCGTCATCGCCGCCAACGAATTGCGCAGCATGGAAAAAGCAGACGTCCTCATCTCAGTTCCTCTCGAAGACTACGGCTCGCTGGATTACTCGAAAGCTCCCGAAATGATCAAGCTCGGCTACAAAGCCGCCGCCGATAAATCCGCCGTCCTCATGGCCTTTGCCCTCGACGACGAATCCTGGGCCAAATATCTCGAGCATCGCAATTCCCGCAAGCGCACCAGCGTTCCCACGCCGCAATTCGTCGTCGTGCAGGGCACCAGCCCCGAACTTTCCGCGCTGATCCAATCCAAACTTAATCCGCTCGTCGGCAAACCCGTCGACGCCAAAACTCTCGATCAGCAGCTCAATCTTCTGATCGGCTACGGCCGCTTCAACAGTCTCGGCTACGAAGTCGTCGAAAAAGACGGCAAACAGGGCCTGCTGATCACCGCCGTCGAAAAGCCCTACTCGCCTCCATCCGTTCGACCGTTGCTTCTCCTCGACGGTTCCGATTACGACAATCCTTTGTTCAGCGCCGGCGCTCGCGTCACCTTCTACGATCTCGGCGGCTTCGGTCGCGAACTTCGCAACGACATTATTCTCGGCGCCGAATACGGCATCAGCTCCGAATACTACGTGCCGCTGCACATCGGCAGTAATTGGTTCATCGCCCCGCGCGCTTTCGCCAACAACACTCCCTTCTACGCCTATAACGAAGACAAGCTTGAGGGCGAATATCGCAACCGCCAATTCGGCGGCGAATTCGATCTCGGCTACCTGATCGGACGCGACGGCGAACTCCGCGTCGGCTATCAGATCGGCGATCTTCACCAATCGCTTCGCATCGGCGTTCCCACGCTGCCCCCCGAAAACGGCCGCGTCGGCTTCACCAAAGTTCAATTCACCGAAAATCGTCTCGACAACGCCGTCATCCCTCGCAGCGGCATGAGTTTCGAATTCAACTGGCACTGGAACGACGCAAATCCCGGCGCCACTCAGCAATTTCCCACCGCGCGCAGCACCGTGCGCTTCTTCCACCGTATCGATAAACCTTCCAGCGTGTATTTGATCGCTTCCGGTGGCACCACGTTCGGCTATCAGCAAACCGGTCTGCCCGTTTTCGGTCTCGGCGGCGGCCAGCAGCTCACCGCCTACGGCACCAACGAACTTCTCACCAACCAGTTTTATTATTTTGAGGGAGGCTACCTGCGGGAACTCTTCGCTCTACCGCCGCTGCTCGGCGACAAAGTCTACGCCGTCGGCGAATACGAAATCGCCAAGCCCTTCAATCTTCCGGCCGCGGATAATTTAATTCTCTCGTCGCATCTTCCGATGGACGCCGTCGGCGGCGTGGTCGTCAACACCATCTTCGGCCCCATCGAAATCGGCGGCAGCGTCGGCGACACCGATCATCACCGCTTCTTCTTCAAAGTCGGCCGAATTTTTTAGCACGCAAAAAAAAGAGCCTCTCGCTCATCACGAGAGGCTCTCAACTTCACCGACCCGTATCCGTCGAGCACCTTATCTCCGTGCTCTCCGCCTTTCTCGGTGTTCTCTGTGAAATGCGCGCCGTTTGCGTCCGCCGCGGCGGATTCTTGCCGTTGCCTTTGCCTTTCTCTCGCTGCCAGCCCGCTACTTCTTCTTCACCACTAACGCCGCCGAATCCTGCAAACCAGCCTCCGCCTTCTCCCACAACCGAAACCCGCCCTTGAACGCATTCTCGTTATTCCCCATCCGCGTCCCCGCCGGCAGATGTTTCAGCTTCCGCACATTCCCGCCGCCCAGCACAATGTAATCCGCCTCCAGCGCCGCCTTCAGCTGTTCGCAAACCTTCGCCACATGATGCCGCCACTTCTTCTTGCCCAGCCGTTCGAGCCCGCGAATCCCCAGATAGTCTTCGTACGTTTTTCCTTTGCGATAAATCAAGTGCGCCAGCTCCATCGGCTCCAGCACTCCGTTCACGATCATCGCCGAACCCAATCCAGTCCCCAGCCCCAGAAACAGCATCTTCCCGCCCTGGTAGCTTCCGATCGCCTGCATGCTCGCGTCGTTCACCAGCTTCACCGGACATCCAAACGCCTTCTGAAAATCAAATCCCATCCACCCGCCGCCCAAATTGTGCGGCTCGCGCAGCGGACGTCCATTGATTACCGGACCCGGATACCCGATCGACACGCACGTATATTTCCAGTCGCGCACCGCCTGCTTCACCTGTGCCGCCATCACCGCCGCGGTCATCTTCGGCCCCGATGCAAACTTCCTCGATTCCTTCTGGCCGGTCGCCAGCATCTTTACGTGCGTGCCTCCCACATCGATCACCAGCACCACGCGCGAACCTGTTTTTGTCTTTGTTTCTGCCATTCTCGTCACTCCTCGGGGTCAGCCAGACCTTATATCGGCTCCGCTCGCCCAGTCAAATTGGAAGATAGTGACAAACCATCGCTCGCCGAATCCATCTCACCCGGCGTCCCGTTTCGGGAAAATCTAAAGTTGAATTGCCCTCACTCCGGCAGTACAATCGCCCCACTTTCAGCGTTCTATGGCTTCCTGTTGCTCGGCCGCCCCTGCCCTGATTCACGGCCCGCAACGTCGCTCACGCCTGAAAGTCGCAAGAATGAGTTGCGGAAATTGGGCCTCGGGAACACCTGAATTCTTGCCAACGCTTGAAAGGAGCGACAACCATGAATGAGCTCGTGCAAATCATCATGCAAAAGACCGGACTTCCGCAGGATAAAGCCCAGGAAATTGTCGATACAGTCGTATCGCACTTCAAATCGAACTTGCCCGCAGCGCTCGGCGGACACTTCGACAGTTGCGTTGCGGCCCTCGAGTCGCCCGCAGCGGCTGGCATCTTCGAAAAGGCCAAGGCTTTCGCGGCCAATATGACCAACAAGCCCACTCAGGCCTAACTAAATTTCGCGGTACAAATGGGGGATGATCATGACGAAACTCTGGAAGCACGCTCTCGCGACACTCGGCTGTACCAGCTTGATCCTCGCAGGTCTTTCGTTCGGCGCTACCACTACCAAGGCGCAGTCCTCGACGCCCGACGCTTCGAGCTCCTCGAGCAGCTCGGATTCCAGCACCACGACCACCAAGTCCAAGAAGAAGAAAAAGGCCGCCGCCGACGCAACCTCGGACGACTCGGCTAGCTCCACCACCAGCTCCACCACTTCCAGCAAGAAGAAAAAAGCGGCTGCTGCCGATTCGACCGCCGCCACCAAGACCGACGCATCTTCGACCGACGCTTCCACCACTAAGAAGTCTCATTCGAAGAAGGCTGCCGCTGCGGACTCTTCGACCGCATCGTCCACCACGCCGGCCGCCAGCACCGATTCTTCGGCGTCCACCACCAAGAAAACTAAAAAGACCAAAGCCGCAGCCGATGCAACTCCGGCGGCCAGCTCCACCGCTGCAGCTCCTGCAGCCGCTCCGGCAAAAACGGCAACGCCCGCTCCGGCTCCTGCGGCTTCCTCCAGCGCAGCCGCTCCGGCAGCGGCGCCCGCGGCCAAGCCCGCAAAGACCACGGCTCCCGCAGCCTCCACGCAGAAAGCACCTCCGGCGGGCAGCGGCATGGTCTGGGTGAACACCGACTCCGGCGTGTATCACAAGGAAGGTTCGCGCTACTACGGCAAGACCAAGGCCGGTAAATACATGTCCGAAGCGGACGCGCAGAAAGCCGGCTATCACGCATCCAAGAACGGCGACTAATCGCGCCTCGTTCTATTTTTAGCTTCACTTAAAGGAGAACACTCGAAATGAATCGCAATCGATCGCTCGTAGTTGGTGCAGTTCTGGCTTGCGTCCTCGCCATCCTGGGGACCTTCGGCCTGCAGCAGACCAAGGCGTCGTCGCTCAATCTCGCGCTGGCTCCACAGACCATGGCCGCCAAGCAGCCCGCTGATCTGGTGGACATCAACACCGCCACCAAAGACCAGCTCGACGCTCTGCCGGGCATCGGCGCCGTCTATTCGCAGAAAATTATCGACGGCCGCCCCTACAAAGCCAAGACCGACCTGGTGAAGAAAAACATTCTTCCGCAGGCCACCTACAACAAGATCGCCAAGCTGATCATCGCCAAGCAGCCCGCGAAGTAGTTTGTAGCGCCGCAACATAAAAATTCGTTTCGAGCCGGCAAGCCTCCGAGTCCGCTGTCCCGGAGGTTTGCCGGCTCTTTTTTGTGCTCACTCATTCCCAAAAAATCGCGCGTATCGCTTCTCAGCCTTCGGCTCGCTGCCCGATTGCTGCTAAAATTTCTAAATGACTCGAATTTCCTGCCGCGCGATTCTCTTTGATCTTGATGGAGTCCTCGTCGATTCGACGCCCGCCGTCGAACGCGTCTGGGCCAGTTGGGCCACCGAACACGGTTTCGATCCAATGACCGTTACTCACTTGGCTCACGGCCGTCCCAGCCGCTCCACCATTCGCGAACTTTTGCCTCACGGCGACATCGAAGCCGAAGACAGGGAAGTCGAGCGCCGCGAAATTGAAGACGTCGTCGGCGTCGTGCCTCTGCCCGGCACGCTTCAAATTCTCGCCGCTCTTTCCGCGCGCCGCTGGACGATCGTCACTTCCTGCACCCGACGCCTCGCCGAAACTCGACTCCGCGCCGCGGGTCTCCCTGTTCCCGCCGAAATGGTCACCTCCACCGACATCACCAACGGCAAGCCACATCCCGAACCATATCTAAAGGGCGCCGCCGCTCTCGGCATAGCCCCAGCCGATTGCATTGTCATCGAAGACGCCGCCGCCGGCATTCGCTCAGGAAAAGCCGCTGGAGCGCGCGTCATCGCCTTGCGCACCACCAGCCCCGACGCCGAACTTCAATCCGCCGGTGCCGATTGGATCGTCACCGACTGCTCCGCCATCTCCGTCGATCTCTCGCGCGGCCTCGATCCATTTTTCCTGGATCTTCATGCCTGAATCCCTCGCCACTCACAAATGTGCGATGGGTCAGCATCGCGCCGCGTTCGCGCGAATCCAATTCACTGGTCTCGCATGACCAAACTTTCTCGCGTTGCCAAAAAACCTCGCCCGCCTGGCCCCAAAGCGCGCTTCCTCCTCGGCCACGCTCTCGAATTCGCGCGCAACTCCATGAAGTTTTTGAATTCCTGCTCCCGCGAGTACGGCGACGTCGTCCGCCTCCGCGTCTTTCATATTCCCGTCTGCATTCTTGCCAACCCGCGCGACATCGAAAACGTCCTCGCCAAAAACTCCTCCAACTTTTTGAAATCGCGCGATTACCGCGCCATGAAATCCGTTCTCGGCAACGGCCTCCTCACCAGCGAAGGCGCCTTCTGGCAAAAGCAGCGCAAACTCGTCCAGCCCGCCTTCCGGCACGAAAATATCGAGCTCTACGCCCAGACCATGGTCGGCGCCACATCCCGCATGCTCGATTCCTGGCGAGACGGCGAAACCCGCGACATTCACGCCAGCTTCATGTCCCTCACTCTCGAAATCGTCGCCAAAGCTTTGTTCGGTTCCGAAGTCACCGGCAGCGCCGGAGACGTCGGCGCCGCGCTCGCCGTGCTGATGGAGCAGTTCATGGGCCAGGCGGGTCTTGCGTTTTTATTGCCCGAAAGTCTGCCGCTTCCCAGTTCGATCCGTTTCAAGCGCGCCATTCAAAAACTCGATCGCATCATCTACACCATCATCGATCAGCGTCGCGCCGAACGCCTCGAACCCGGCGCCGCCTCCAAAGACTTGCTCGAAATGTTGCTCTTATCGCAGGACGACGAAGGCTCGCAGATGAGCGACGAGCAGCTTCGCGACGAAGTCATGACCCTATTCCTCGCGGGCCATGAAACCACCGCCAACGCGCTTTCCTGGACGTGGTATCTGCTCGCGCAAAATCCAGACGTCGCCTCAAAACTTTTCGCCGAGCTCGACTCCGTCCTCGCCGGATGCGCTCCCACTGCCGCCGATTCGCAGCATCTTCCTTTCACCGAAATGGTGATGAAGGAATCGATGCGCCTCTATCCTCCCGCTTGGGCCGTCGGTCGCCAGGCCATCGCTCCGTTCGAAGCCGGTGGATACGAATTTCCCGCCGGAACCAGCATCGCCATCCTGCAGTGGACCACGCAGCGCGACCCGCGCTTTTTCGCCGATCCCGAAGTTTTCGATCCCGAGCGCTGGTCGCCGGAAGGGAAGCGCTATCGCACCCTGCCTCGCTTCGCCTACTTTCCCTTCGGCGGCGGCCCCCGAGTTTGCGTTGGCGCCGGCTTCGCCATGATGGAGGCGATCCTTCTCCTCGCCACCACCGCTCAGCGTTTCCGCATGTCCCTCGCCCCCAAGCAAAAAGTCCGTATGCTCCCCTCGGTCACCCTCCGCCCCAAAAACGGCATCAAAATGATCCTCCACTCCCGCTGATCCGTAATTCGCAGACGCTGCTCACGGCAGTGGATTAGACAGTCATCTCTGATGGTGTGTCAGGCTATCAGCCTGACGGCAATTGTATTCCGCCGTGCTCCCGCACCGCGTCCGCGCCAATCACACATCTCTACCACTTTCGATTCACAGTCGTAGATCAGACACTCCTGTCTGATCGTGTGTCAGTCCCGCTCCGCGGGGCTGACAGCCTTCTCGATCCTCATCGCCGACCTCAAAGTCGCCCGAGCCAAACCGAACCGCCACACCGCACCGTCAGACAAGACTGTCTGACCCACTCTTCGCCCCTGTCGTGTTCTTCGTAGCGGCGGGCTTTACGCCAGCCAGCCGTTCGTTTTTGCTTTTCCGCGCCGAGCCGTCCCCGCGCCCGCAAAATCCTGCGAGTTGTAATGTTCACGCGCACGAACTTCGCGCGCCTTGGAGTGCGGCGGGTTCAAAGATTTCAATGTAGCGCCGCGGCCTTTAGCGCGGCACCCCCGGCACGCCGGAGCTGCTTCAACGCGAAGGCGGTTCGCCACGGATCGAGCCCCCGACAAACGAACCGCCACCGGCAACTAAATTCCGCCTCTGTCGCAGACGTCCTTGCTTTGTAGTTATAGATGTGTTACTATAAGTGTGAGTACTCTAAATCGTCGAAAAGGGGCGCCGTGGGGACGGACGTGGAGAACATCATCCAACCGAAACCGCTCGAAACACTGGCTCCGCCGTCCGTTTCAACCCGCCCTACGCGAATCCGCGTACACCTCGCAGCTTTTTCCCTCGCATCGTCAGTCGCCGCCAAAACGTGCAACAAATTTATTAGAAACACGCGTAAGTCACTCAAAACAAACAACGGGTGCCTGTTCTAATCGCAACTGAATTGTCGATTAGAAATGCGCCGTGCACCCTCCGATTTTGCCCTCCGCCTACGTCAATCTTGTGTGTCCCCCTACGAAAATGGCAGGATGAGCTATGACCGCCATCATCCTTCTGGTGATCCTAATAATCGCGATCATTCCTGTCGCTATGGTCCTCCGTTCCAAGCGCCGCCGCCTCAGCGTCCGTTCTTCCGGAGATCCCGCCGCCGACCCAGCCAGCACTCTTCGCCTCGGCGCCGATCCTCCTGTCTCTTCCGCGGCCTCCCCATCTCGCGCATCCGCCTCTTCGCACTCAGCTCCTCGCGACCGAAAACCCGGCTCGAAAGACGCCACCGCCGCCAGCGACCCCAAGTCCACCCTGAAACTCAGCTAGTCTCGCGGCGTACCCTATCCAACTTCCACTCGCGTACGGTCCCCTGGAATCACATCCATCAGCGTGATCGATTCGAACGTGTGCTTCCAGTGCACGATCAAAAACGGCGCGGCCTGCTCATCCAAGTACAAGTCCTGCCGCATGATGCACCACGGACTCGCATACGGTACCGGGGCATCAGTCACAGACCTGTCATCGGGATTGTGGCCAAACGCCTGGATGTCGCTGGCCACGTCCTGCTCCACAGTCACCAGCTCATCAAACGGCGGCCTCGGCGCAATCCTCACGTCATGATCGATTGTCACCACGTGTTCCCGCAATTTTCCGGGCACGTGCGCAGCGTTTTGCGATCGAAACCGATACAACGCCACCGCCAGTGCTCCTGTAAATCGCGCGACGCAGTTGCGATCGTTCGCCGATTGCGCGGAAACGCAGAACCGGCGATTCGTCACGTGATCGAGAAATCCCAAATCGTCGCTCGCGATCTTTCCGTACGAGTGCACCGACATTTCGATCTCGCATCCGCTGGCCAAAATGCGGTATGCGGTCTCGCCCGGATTATTCGGCTTGGAGCCGAGCGCAGTCACCGGCATGAGTGCCGCCAGTGTTCCCAGAAACGCGCGCCGGCTCGGCTGAGCCATGATCCAGGACCTCCGTCCAATAACAACTACATTGTGATACTAATAGTACGTTCCCGTCAAGCTCCCACATTTCCACGCCCAATCGGGAATTCCGTCTCAAACCCTCTTCAGCCCGCTTCGCTCCTGCCAGCTCTGCGACCACTTCCGACGCCTAGCCCCTGCAAGACTGCGGCCAATCGCGCTCCTCTATGCATCACACAGGAGCGAATATCTGTCCTGTTGGATACATACAGGAAAGCGCTTTGAAGTGAAGTACGACGCCTTGCGCGGAAAAGTTCACCGCAAATTCAGAAGGGAATTCGGCGCCCGATGTGTCGCGGTTCTGGGACGCGCGCACTCGGAACCGGACAGCCTCGGCTCATCCTTCGCCCGCCCACGCCGCTTCCGAGCCGTAACACGTCGTTCACACGGCTGTCATACGCCCCCGCCTACACTTTCGAAACCGCCCATGAAAATTTTGATCGTCGAAGACGAATTCGAAATGTCGTCCGTATTGGCCCGCGGACTCGAAGAGCACGACTTCACCGTCGAAGTCTGCAGTAACGGAGTGGACGGCCTGCAAAAAGCGACCACCAGCGATTTTGACGTGATTCTGCTCGACGTAATGCTGCCGGGTCTCGACGGCTTCGGAGTGGTTTCGCAGCTCCGCGAAAAAAGCGATACGCCCGTCCTGATGCTCACCGCACGCGACGCCCTATCCGACGTTGTGCGAGGACTCGACAACGGCGCCGACGACTATCTGGCCAAGCCATTTTCGTTTCGCGAACTTCTGTCGCGCATTCGCGCCATCGGCCGGCGCAGCGGCAGCAAACCGAAAAATGTAATCAGCATCGGCGACCTGGTGCTCGACGTCGCCGCGCAGCGCGCCTATCGCCGCGGAACTCCGCTGTCTTTGACGCTCACTGAATTCCGCTTGCTCGAGGTTCTAGCGCGCCATCAGGGCCGCGTGATTTCGCGCAAACAAATCATCGCCGACGTGTGGGGCGACCGCCGCGAAGTGGAAGACAACACTCTCGACGTGTTCGTTCGCTTGCTGCGCAAAAAACTCGGCGGCGATCCCGGCTCGAAACTCATTCAGACCCATCGCGGTGCCGGATATTCCATGGCAATTCACTCCGACCGATGAACGTCACCATTCGCACTAAGCTCACGGCGCTCTACTTTCTGGTTCTCGCCGCTTCGCTCAGCATTTTCGTTTGGATTAGCGATGTCGGCTTCCGCAAAAGCATCGAAGTCAGCGTCAGCGACGCCTCCACCGTCAATCTGCAAAGCCTGCGCAGGCTGATCGAAATCAACGCACCGAAGGGCGACGCCAAAGTTCAGAAAGAACTCACCGAACTTGCCGGTTGGTGGCCGAGCGGCGCCGTTTTTGAAGTGGCCGACGCCAATCAAAAGTGGATTTTCCGTTCGCCGCAATTCCTGAAAGCCGGAGTGCCGCTTCCGTCCGCGCCCGACGCGACTCCCGCATTTTTCACCACGAACCTTGATCACATCCAGTACCGTATCGCGCTGCAAAAATTCCAGACCGACGGCCGCGCATTCGAAATCCACGCCGCGGTTCCCACCGAGCCGTTCGATCGAGCGCTCGATAATTTCCGCCAAATTGAAAAAGAAACCGTGCCGCTGCTGGTCGTCCTGGCTTCACTGCTGGGATATTGGCTAAGCGGCCGTTCGCTCGCGCCGGTCACGCGGATCATCGAAACTGCGGAGCGCATCGGTGTGAACAACCTTTCCCAGCGCCTCGCAGTACCTCGTGCGCGCGACGAGCTTCGCCGGCTCACCGAAGCGCTCAACGCCATGCTCGACCGAATCGAGCGTTCGTTCAAGCGCATCACGGAATTCACGGCCGACGCGTCGCACGATCTGCGCACGCCCGTCGCCGTGATTCGCACACTTGCCGAAGTGACTCTCACCCGGCCGCGATCCGCCGAACAATATCAGGAAGCGCTTGCGAAGATTTTGGCGACCTCGGAAGAGACCACTGATCTGCTCGAGAACTTGCTCACTCTTGCTCGTGCAGACGCCGGCGCGATCGGCATGGAATTTCATTTGTTCGATCTGGAGCAAAGCGTGCAGCGAGCCCGCGAGCGCGCCGAGCTGCTCTCCGCCAGCAAGTCTATCGACGTTCGCGCCATCACCCCCGCGCGCCCCGTGCTGATCCGTGGCGACGCCATCGCGATCGATAGGCTGCTGACCATCCTGCTCGACAACGCCATCAAGTACACGCCCGACGGCGGCTTCTGCGAATTCGAACTGAGCCCCGGCGCGACCGGCGTCGTCATCGAAGTCCGCGATTCCGGAATCGGCATCGCCGAAGCCGAACTCGAACTGATATTCAAGCGCTCTTACCGAACCGACCGCGCTCGCTCGCGGCAGACCGGCGGCGCCGGCCTAGGTCTGGCGATCGCGCGATGGATCAGCGAAATGCATCAAGGGACGGTGGTCGCTGAAAGCCAACTCGGAGTCGGCTCCACATTTCGAGTGGAGCTGCCGGTTGCGCAGTCGTTTGTGGCCGCTCCAGCCTCGATTCCAGCAACTCTCAATGCAGTCTGAAAAAACTTCAGCGTCTATTCAAATCCCGCAAAAGTGACGTTCACGCGCAATTGTTCTGAATCTCGCCTAATGGCCGCACCGAGTCCAGCGATTCCACGCGCATTCGGTATGCGAAACGATTCAACAGGCCATCTTTCACGGGAGACGTACATGAAATTCCGAAGTCCAGCCCCAAGCATTTTCGCCCCGCAACTTTTGCGGCAGGCGCGCCGGATGTTTTCGATGTTTGCGCTCGCGACGCTCGCTTTGTCGGCGCCCGCGTTTGCCACTCCGCTCGCTGTGTCTGCGTCCGATCATTCCGGCGCGACCACATCGTCCACGTCCGCGGACCAGAACGGAAAGGGCGTAATCGTGGGGCACGTCACCGATCCCGGCGGCGGCGTTCTGCAGGGCGCGGCTGTGAAAGTGACTCCCGGAGGATTCACCACGGTCTCCGACGGCCAGGGCCAGTTCACGATTTCCGGTTTGGTTCCCGGCGATTACACGATCGAAATCAGTTTCTCGGGCTTTGACAATTTCATGCAAAAAGTAAAAGTTGCGGCCGATCAACGGCTGGCGATTGAAGTGACGCTGAAAGTCGCCGCTGCCAGCCAATCCATTCAGGTCCACGCTGACCTGCAGGGCGAAGCCGAACAAATTCAGATCCAGAAAACCTCTCCGAATATCGTGAACGTAATTTCAGCGGACGTGATTACCAGCCTGCCCAACGCAAACATCGCTGACGCCGTCGGCCGCCTGCCCGGTGTGACGCTCGAACGCGACGAAGGGGAAGGCAAGTACGTGCAAATTCGCGGAACTGAACCGCGGCTCACCAACGTCACCGTCGAAGGCATCAACGTCCCCTCGCCGGAAGTGGCCGTACGGCAAGTGAAGCTCGACGTGATTCCCGCGGACTTGGTGGACTCGATCGTCGTGAACAAAACGCTCTCCGCCGATCAAGACGGCGACGCGATCGGCGGCACCGTCGACATGAAACTGAAAAACGCTGGCGACCAGCCGACGTTCGTCGTCAATGCGCTGGCCGGTTACACGCCGATCATTGGCGGCCGCTACGTTGGCCAGTCCGGATTCACCGTGGGCCAGCGATTTGGCCCAGACAAGAAGTTCGGCGCGCTGTTTGGATTTACCTACGACTACAACGGCCGCGGCATCGACGATATCGAGCCGGGCATCGATCCCGGCTATCAGACTCCGTATTACGACAGCCTCGACCTTCGCGAATACCGCTATCAGCGCAAGCGCTGGGGACTTGCCGGAGGCGCGGACTACCGCATCAATGCGAATTCCGACGTGTACATGCACTATTTGTATTCGGATTTCAAAGATTACGGCAACAAGTGGGTGTACACGCTCAACGATGGCGACGTGCCGAAGTTCACTACGTCCCAGCGAACGCCCGATCAATCGATCGTCAGCGTGTCTGGCGGCGGCAAGCACGTCTTCGGGAATTCATGGATCGCCTGGGATATTTCGGCTTCCAACGGACGCGAGTTGCAGGCCGCAGGAAATCCCGGCGCGACGTTCAAGTATTCCGGCAGTACCATGTGCAATTTTGATCCTGCCGCTACGACGAACCCGTACCTCCCGCAATTCAATGCCGCTTGCACCGCACACGGTACGCCGATCTTCGATCCGACACAGTACTACATGAGTGAATTCGATACGTCGTCTGGCCCCACGGATCAAGTGAGCCTGCAAGGCTCTGCTTCCTACGGGAAAAATTATCGCTGGGGCTCGCACGATGGAACGCTTCAGATCGGCGCGAAAATCCGGAATTCGCACAACTATCAAAACGCGCTGTCGCCCGTCTGGGATCCGGTCGATAACTCGCTGCTGATGAATCAATTTCTCAGCGGTTTTCGAAACACCAACTATTACGACAACGCCTACAACTACGGCCCCGTCACCAGCTACCGCCAGCTGCAGGATTTTTTCAGAGACAATCCGTCGGAATTCACGCTCGACGTCAGCGACACGCATCTCGGCTCGGATCCCGCGAATTACAACCTTACCGAGCGCGTGACTGCCGGCTACATCATGAACACACTGAATTTCGGCCGCTGGCGCCTGCAGGCCGGAGTTCGCCTGGAAGCGACGCAGCTGAACATTTTGGGTTACAACGTAACAAATGACATGAACGGAAACTGGACCGGCACGACGCCGGTGAAAAGCAGCCAATGGTATGTAGATCCGCTTCCCAGCGTGCAGCTGCGTTACGACCTCGGATCGAATTCCGATATTCGCGCGGTCTATGGGCGAGGTCTCTCGCGGCCGAATCCGTACGACGTGGTGCCGTACTCAACCGTCGATCAGTCGACGCAACCTTATACGCTCTCATTCGGTAATCCGAATTTGAAAGCAGAACACGCCAACGATTTCGACATCCTCTATGAACACTATCTCAAACCGTACGGCGTGATTCAGGGCGGCTTCTTCTACAAGCAACTGATCGATCCGATTTACTACACTAATTCGCTCAACGCGACGAGCCCGCTCTGCAACGAACCCACTTGCCCAGCGAGCACCGTTGTGAACGGCTCGAACGCGCACGTCGGCGGTGTTGAGCTTGCCTACCTGCAGCACTTCGACATGTTACCCAGGGCTTTGGCCGGATTCGGCTTGGCTGCGAACTACACGTACACCTATTCGCAGGCTCACGGCATTCCCGGACGCAGTGATTCGCCAGCTCTGCAACGACAGGCTCCGAACTCGTTCAACATCGGCCCCAGCTACGACCGCGGACGGTTTTCGGTTCACGTCGGGATGACCTACAACGGCGCGATGATTTATCAGTATCAGTATCAAGACGGCGTTCAGTTCGGGGTGAAAGGACCGGCGGGCGACATTTACCTCTACTCGCATTTTCAAACCGATGCTCAAGCCACATTCCGCGTTCGCAACGGCCTGACGCTGTTGTTGCAAGGCGAAAATTTAAACAATGAAGTTTTCGGATTCTACACCGGTAGCAAGATCTACGTGGACCAACGCGAGTTTTATAAGCCGACCGTCTCGGCAGGAATCCGGTGGTATCCGTTGCGAAGGGATTAGCCAGTCCCCCCGCGAAACTGGTGAAACTGACGCATGAATACGGAGACGACCGGATGAAATGGACTCGAAGTTTTTCTGCAACACTGTTTTGTTGCGCGATGTTCGCGCTGTCGGCAGCCGAGCCGCGTTGTTCGGCGCAGCAAGCCGCAGCACAACAAGCCGCAAAAGAAGATCAAGTGCTGATCGGAGCAGGCGACGTCGCCGATTGCACCGATCTCGCCGGTGCCGAAGCGACGGCTAAGTTGCTCGAAGCGAATCTCGGTACGGTGATGGCCGTCGGCGATCTGGCGTATCCGGACGGCACCAAAGAAAATTTCGAGTGTTACGACAAAACGTGGGGCCGCGTGAAATCGCGCACTCGTCCGGCCGTCGGCAATCATGAATTTCATTCGACTTCAGCCACCTATTACTTCCAATACTTCGGCGCTACCGCCGGTGATTTTAAGGACGGGTTTTACAGTTACGACCTGGGCGCGTGGCACATCATCGTTCTCAACAGCGAATGCAACGAAGTGGGCGGATGCGGCGCCGGCTCGCGGGAAGAGAAGTGGCTGCACGCCGATTTGGCAGCGCATCCGGCAGCCTGCACCGCGGCGTATTTTCACAAGCCGCTCTTCAGCTCCGGCGCGAAGCACGGCAACGATCCCGAACTAAAACCGATCTTCCAGGCGCTCTACGACGCGCACGCGGACGTGGTGGTGAATGGGCACGATCACGACTACGAACGCTTTGCTCTGCAAAATCCGGACGGCAAAGCCGATCCGAAGTACGGCATTCGCGAAATTGTGGCGGGCACCGGCGGGAAGAGCCACCGTCCGTTCGCGCAGCCGCTTGCGACCAGCGAAGTTCGCGACGACACCGCATACGGAGTTTTGAAATTGACGCTGCATCCCACTGGCTACGATTGGGTCTTTTTGCCCGAAGCCGGAAAGCAATTCACAGATTCTGGCTCAGGCCAGTGCCACGGTTCTGCTTTTGCGCCGCACGCGCACTAGCGAATTCACCTCGACATGCTGAATACCACCTCACACTCCGGAGAATCACGATGAAACAGATTGCTGCAGCATTGCTGGGACTTTGCTGGTTCGTGGCTGTCAGCGCGGGAGTTTCGGGTTACAAAATCGTGAATCGAGTGGACCTGCCGGGAACTGGAGGTTGGGACTACGTGACGGTGGACGCCGCGGCTCGGCGCGTTTACATTTCGCATTCGACTCAGGTGGAAGTGCTGGACGCGGACAGTTTGAAAAGTGTGGGAGTGATTCCCGGCACGCCGGGCGTGCACGGCATCGCGATCGCGCGCGACGCAGGACGCGGTTTCATTACCGCCGGTAAAGCCGACGCGGTCGTCGTGTTTGACCTGAAAACTCTTAAGCAAGTGCAGCAGGTTAAGGTCGGCAAGAAACCAGACGCGATCGTTTTCGATCCGGCCACAAATCGTGTGTTCGCCATGAATGGCGATAGCGAAAGCAGCACGGCGATCAACGCGGCGGACGGTTCGGTAGCCGGCACAGTTGCGTTGGGCGGCGGCCCGGAATCCGGCGCTGCCGACGGCAAAGGCAAGCTGTGGGTGAATCTTGAGGATAAAAGCGAGCTGGTGCAAATCGATTCGAACGCGCTGAAAGTGGTGAATCGTTGGCCGGTGGCTCCGTGCCAGGCGCCGTCGAGCATGGCGTTCGATTCGCAAAACCGGCGAATCTTCATCGGCTGCCGGAATCATTTGTTGGCGATTGCCGACGCCGACACCGGAAAAGTAATCGCCAGCTACCCGATCGGCGATCACGTGGACGCAACGGCGTTCGATGCTGACGAAAGGCTGATCTTCAACTCGCTCGGCGAAGGCAACATCGCGGTCTTTCGACAGGATTCCGCGGACAAATATACGTTCGTAGAAAATCTCGCGACGTCGCAAGGTTCGAAAACGATGGGCTTCGATCCGACGAACCACCGCTTGTTTGTGCCGTCTGAGAAAGCGGGCCAGTTCAGCATTCTTGTGTTTGCAAAATCGCAGTAACGCGGGCGCAACACGAAACCCCGCTCGGTGTGCGTAGGAAATCTGAATTTCTTTCAGTTGGTCTTAACGCATGTTTCATTTCGCGTTCAACGCCGCGGTCGACTCTTCCAGTAGCCTCCAGTCGCTTTTGATTCCAGGAGGCAATCCCATGTTAAGTATTCGTTCCATACTCGCTGCCACGCTGTCGGCGTCGCTGCTGCTTTCGCCGGCAGTCACGCTGGCTGCGGACGGCGGCTCAATCGCTGAATCGGGCCACACCGTGAAGCACGTGCTTCTCATTAGCGTTGACGGTCTTCATGCTCTCGATCTGTCGAACTACGTGAAAACGCACGGAAACTCCACGCTCGCGGCACTCACGCAGAGCGGCATCACTTACACAAACGCATCGACGTCGCTTCCTTCGGATTCGTTTCCCGGATTGGCGGCAATCGTCACGGGCGGCTCGCCGGCAACAACTGGACTTTGGTACGACGTGACGTACAATCGCGCGCTATCGCCTCCGGCGGCGACGACTTCGCTGCCGATTAACGGCGGCAAGAACCTTTGTCCCGCGGTGATCGGCACTCCGGTCGCTTACGATGAATCGATCGACATCGACCTGACCAAGCTCGACGGCGGCGGCGGAATCAATCCGAATTATCTGCCGCGCGATCCGATGAACAATTGCAACCCGATTTTTCCGCACGAATGGATTCGTGTGAACACCATCTTCGAAGTGGTTCGAGCCAACGGCGGCACCACGGCGTGGACCGACAAGCACCCTTCCTATTCGTGGACGAAAGGTCCCTCCAGCAAGGGCGTCGAAGATTTTTACGGTCCGGAGATCAATTCGGTGCCGGTTGCGCTGCCGCAATTTCCGGGATGCAGCCCCGTACCGTTTCCGGATCCGACGTTCGATGATGGCTGGACGACGGACTTCCGCAACATCCAGTGCTACGACATGCTGCACGTGCAGGCGACGATCAATCAGATCGACGGCTTCACGCACGATCGCTCGCAGCACGCGGGCGTTCCCACGCTGTTTGGTTTCAACTTCCAGTCGGTCAGCGTCGGCGAGAAATTGCTGAGCGGAGCGATCGGGCCCGGCGGTCCGGCCGTAAGCGGCGGATATTCGGACGTGCTCGGCACTCCGAACGAAGGACTGGCCTTTGAGCTGGATTTCGTCGATCAGTCGCTTGGTCGCATCGTCGCCGAACTGAAAAAGCAGGGAGTATACGATTCCACGCTGATCATCATTTGCGCGAAGCACGGCCAATCGCCAATCGACGTAACAAAGAAAGTCGCCATCGGCAACGGCCAACCGCAGACGCTGATCGGGCCGGCCGAAGCGTTCGACATCTCCGACGACGGTTCGCTGATCTGGCTGACGGATCAGGAGCTGACGCCGAATGTCGTCGCGCTGCTGAGCGAGCCCGAGAACCAGAAGACGCTCGGCATTCAGGAGATCTTCGCCGGACAGTCGCTGAAAAATAAATGGGACGATCCCGGCACCGATCCTCGCACGCCGGACATCGTTCTGAAGGTCAACACCGGAGTGATCTTCACCGGCGGTTCGAAAATCGCGGAGCACGGCGGATTGAACGAAGACGATACGCACGCTGCGCTGCTGTTTTCCTTGCCGGGAATGAAGGAACAACACGTCAACACGGCCGTGATCAATCAGCAGGTGGCGCCGACGATTCTGAAGGCGCTTGGTTACGACCCGAATCAGCTGCAAGCCGTGCAGAAGGAACAGACCAGCGTTCTGCCGTTCCTTTTCTAACGGTTTCACAAAATAAAAATGCGATAGCGAAGCCGCGGCGTTCTCCTTAAAGGAGGGCGCCGCGGTTATTCGTTTGTGCCGACGTTCGAGCGGTCGGGCGCAGTAGAGTTTCGATCGGCAGCGCGATTTATCCTGCATTTAAGTGAACTGTGCGATTTTCTTCGCGAAATCTGCTATCACTGGACTCGTGGAGGACGGAATGTCACAAACTGGAATCTGCAAAACCATTTGCGTGATCGTCGCAATTGTAGGGATGCAATCGATCGCCAACGCTCAGACGGCAGGTGCGTCGGGCTATCACCTCGAGAAAAAAGTAAATCTCGGCGGCAGCGGCGGTTGGGATTACCTGGAAGTCGACCCGGCCACGCATCGCTTGTTTATTTCGCGCGGCACGCATGTGATCGTGTACGACCCCGCGCAGGGGAAAGTTGTGGGCGATATTCCAGACACGCAGGGCGTGCACGGAATTGCAATCGCGGACGAATTCAACAAGGGATACACCACGAATGGGCGCGCCACGAACGCGACGATGTTTGACTTGACGACGCTGAAGACGCTGGGCACGGTGCCGACCGACAAGGATCCGGACGGAACGATCTACGATCCGTTCTCGAAGCGAGTTTTCACGTTCAACGGCGACGCGAATAGTTCCACCGCGATCGATGCCGCCACCGGCAAAGTTGCCGGCACAGTGGCTTTGGGCGGCGGACCGGAATTCGCGGCTTCCGACCGTAAAGGCAAAATCTTCGTGAATCTGGAAGATAAAAGCGCGCTGGTGCGATTCGATGCGACCACGCTGAAGGTGGAAAACACCTGGCCGCTCGCGCCGTGCGAATCTCCTTCGGGTCTGGCGATCGACGCGGAGCACGAAATTCTGGTCGTCGGATGCCACAACAAACTCATGACGTTTGTCGACGGAAATTCGGGCAAGGTGATTGGCACGGTTCCGATCGGGCAGGGAGTGGATGCGAATCGATTCGACCCCGCAACGGGCTTCGCGTTCGCGTCCTGCGGCGACGGAACTTTGACGATCGCTCATGAAGATTCGCCGACTAAGTTTTCGCCGGTGGAAATGATTCAGACGCAGCGCGGCGCGCGCACCATGGCGATCGACTACGCCACGCATACCGTGTATCTGGTGACCGCTGATTTCGGCCCGGCGCCGGCGCCGGCGCCGACGGCAGACAATCCGCGGCCACGGCCAGCGATCTTGCCGGACACGTTTACGCTTCTGATCTTTTCGAGGTAATGCGTCCAGGTAATGCGTCCCGGTAATGGGTTCAAGTAAGGATTGCGCGAGTAGCTTTGCCCGCCAGGTGGCGCGCAGCTTCGCAGGCTGCCGCCAACTGGCATATGATCTGGACACATGAGAGTGCTGCTAGCCGAAGACGATCCGCGAATCGCCAGATTTGTGGCCAAAGGTCTTCGGGAACAATCCTACGCCGTTGACGTCGCCGAAGACGGCGAAGCCGCGTTGTATCAGGCCGAAATCAACAGCTACGATATTTTTATTTTGGACGTGATGATTCCGCGCGCCGACGGATTTACGGTCTGCCGCAAACTGCGCGATGCCGGCAATCGCAAACCAATCCTGATGCTGACCGCGCGAGACGCCGTCGCCGACCGCATTGCCGGGCTCGACAGCGGCGCCGACGATTACCTGATCAAACCGTTTTCGTTTCTGGAATTACTGGCGCGGCTTCGCGCGCTTCTTCGCAGACCAGACGAGTTGCGCACGGCGGAAATCGTGATCGAAGATCTCGTTCTCGACCCACGCGGGCAGCGAGTGTTTCGCGCCGATGCCGCCGTGGTGGTAACCGCCAAGGAATTCGCGTTGCTGGAGTATCTGGCGCGCAATGCGGGCCGGATCATCGGTCGCGAGGAAATCGCCGAGCATGTGTGGGACGAATCGTTCGACCCATTTTCGAACCTGATCGAAGTGTACGTAAACCGTCTGCGCAAAAAGATCGATCTGCCGGGCATGACGCCGCTGCTACATACAAAACGCGGGGCGGGCTACTCGCTTGGAATGGGCGACGTGCCTCCGCGCGTCGCGAAACCCACCGGGCGTGAAACGAATCGACCACGCGCAAAACGAAACGGCAAGCCCGCGCGGAAAGATCATGATTAATTCGGTCCGCCTGCGCTTGACGGTGTATTACGCCGGTGCACTGACGCTCATCCTCGTGCTGATTGCGCTCGGCACCTACGCTCTGCTGAAGGCGGAGGTGCAGCGCCGGACCGATGCCGACATGTCCGAGCTGGCCGACTCGTTTCTCGCGACCGTGCAAGCGGAAATTCGCGACGAATCCCAAACGGACTCGATTTCCGATGCGGTGAACGAAGCGATTCAGGAGCATCGGTTCAGGGAGTATGTATTTGCAGTATTCGATGAACGCGGGGCGCTGATCCGTTCGTCGCAGGATGTAGCGCCCGATTCGAAACACGATGTTCCGATCTCAGCGATTTTCCAGTCGCCGCCTTTCCAACAGTTGCTGGCAAATGCCGGTACCTCCAAACCGGAGTTTGAATTTCTGCGCATCCACGGCGGGTATCGCGGATACTCGCGCAAGTTCACGACGCCAGTGAAAAATTGCACGCTTGTCGTTTTGTTTTCGATTCACCAGCCGGCCGAGTTTCTCGAGTCGATCCGTCACACCTTCGCCCTGATCATTCCGGTCGGCGTATTGGTCGCCAATCTCGGCGGATATTTTCTGGCTCGCAGCGCGCTCGCGCCGGTGGTTTCGATGAGCCAGCAAGCCTCGCGCATCGACGCGCGAAACTTGCACGACAGGTTGGCCGTCGCGAATCCGCGCGACGAGCTGGGAGTGCTTGCGCTTTCGTTCAATTCATTGCTCGACCGGTTGGCGACGTCGATCGAACAGCAACGTCGGTTCATGGCCGATGCATCCCATGAGCTGCGAACACCGGTAGCAATTTTGCGCGGCGAAGCGGACGTGTCGCTTTCAAAACCGGACCGGCCAACGGCCGAATATCGCGAATCGCTTGCGGTGCTGCGCGACGCAGCAGGCGGATTGAGCCAAATTGTGGAGGATCTGTTCACTCTCGCGCGGGCCGACGCCGGCACGTATCCAGTGCAAAAATCCGGATTCTACCTGGATGAGCTACTTTCCGATTGCGTGCGGTCGACGCGCGCTCTCGCCGCGGCGAAAAATCTTAAACTGGACCTGAATTCCGAGCCAGATCTGCAAATCGAGGCCGACGAAGCGCTGATTCGCCGGATGTTTCTGAACTTGCTCGACAACGCGATTAAATTTACGCCTGCCGGCGGCACCGTGTCGGTCGCAGCGAAGCGCGACGGGCGCGACTATCGGGTGTCGATCGCGGATTCGGGTCCGGGGATTCCAGAGGCGATGCGTTCGCAAGTGTTCGAACGTTTCTTCCGCGTGGACCAGGCGCGAACGCGGTCCGGCGAAGCCGTGAGCGGTGCCGGATTGGGATTGGCGATTTCTCGTTGGATTGCCGAAGCGCACGACGGCACCTTGAATCTTCTTTCCTCGGGCGCACATGGCAGCGTTTTCGAAGTCTCACTTCTGGTTGTGATCACCGAGTCGACAAATTCTTAGCCGCCCGTCTGGTACGCTTCGCTGATTAACCCTGCATTTAGCTTCTCCTCGCTAGAGTTTCTTCGTGGAAACTTCTGTTCGCAACATTTCGGTACTTCGAGCCATACGGATCGCCGTCGCGTTCGCGCTGGCATTGTCATGCGTTGAGGTCCGCGTATCCGCGCAAGAAAGTCCCGAAAAACCGAGCCAGAAACTACAATCGACGGATGCGTGCACGAATTCGGAGCCGTCGCCCAACTTGCCCGATCGGGAAGGCGGCCCACAACCGGGTGCAGCCGCGCCGGCGACATCAGCAGCGAGCATCCCTTGTTTGACTTTGCAAGACGCGATCGAACGAGCGCGCAAATACAATCCGCAATTTCAAAGCGTGGTGACCAGCGCGGCGATTGCGCACGAAGACAAAAAGCGATCGGCCGCCGGCCTGTTGCCGACAGTGACCTACAACAACCAGTTCATTTACACGCAGCCGGGCGGAGCCACCGGACTGCGTTTCATCGCCAACAACGCACCGCACGAATACATCAGCCAGGGCAACGCGCACGAAACGATTGGAGTGGCCGAGATCGCCGACTTCCGTCGTGTTTCCGCTGCGGCGGCCGTGGCGAAGGCGCAGCAGGAAATCGCCGCCAGAGGATTGATCGTAACCGTGGTGCAGTTGTACTACGGGCTGGCCGCTGCGGAGGCAAAAGAAGTCTCCGCCGGGCGAGCCGCTCAGGAAGGCGACGATTTTCTTTCGCTCACCCAAAATCTGGAAGCTGGTGGAGAAGTCGCGCACTCGGACACGATCAAAGCGGAATTGCAGGCCGAAGACCGTCGCCGCCAGATGCAAGAGGCGCATCTTGGTGCCGTGAATGCGCGGCTCGACCTTGCCGTCGTGCTGTTTCCAAATTTCAACGCTTCGTATCAACTCGCGAACGATCTTCATACAGACGAGCCGCTGCCCACGATCGGTGAGGTGCAACAGCAAGTCGCAAAAGACAATCCCGAGATTCGCGCCGCACTTCAGACCGTTCGCGAGTCGGGATATGAGGTCACGTCGGCGCGAGCGGGTTACCTACCGTCGTTGGGTCTCGATTTTTTCTACGGTATCGACGCGCCGAACTTCGCGACGCACTATGCGGGATTTTCAAACCTCGGTTATTCCGGCGTGGTCACGGTCTCGATTCCCATTTGGAATTGGGGCGCGACGCAGAGCCGCGTAAAACAAGCGGAATTGCGTCGCGAGCAGACCGAGCGCGAACTTTCCTACGCCCAGCGGAATTTGCTAGCGGAAATTCAATCGCTCTATACCGAGGCGCGAACCGCGAAAGACGAACAAGCGGGCCTCGACCGTTCGGTGAATCTCGCCTCTGAAAGTTTGCGGCTCACCACGCTGCGATATAAAAACGGCGAGGCGACTGTACTTGACGTAGTGGACGCGCAAACGGCGTTTGCTTCTGCCAGCGCCGCGTATCACGACGGCGCGGCGCGCTACAAAGTTGCGCTCGCGAATTTGGAAACTCTTACGGGAAGTCTGGCGATTCAATGATCGATTGTTCACAAACGGTTTTTCGTAATGCGGCGGCAACGCGATCGCGAGAGATCCTGGCGGTCATCGTGATTCTGCTGGCGGTCGCTCTCGTGGGCTGCTCCAAGAAAGAGGCCGAAGCCGAGCCGGTCGTCTCCGTGCAAGTGCAAAGCGTAAAGCGCGCTGCGATTGCGCAAATAATCTCTACCGATGCGGTGATTTATCCGGTTGAGCAAGCGGTAATGGCGCCGAAAATCACATCCACCATAAAAAATTTCGCCGTGGAGCGTGGTAGCCGCGTGCGCAAGGGTGAGTTACTGGCCGTGCTTGAGAATGCCGACCTGACGGCGGCCGTCGATCAGAGCAAAGGCGAATTCCAGCAGGCGGAAGCGAGTTACGCGTCAACCACCGGCGCGAGCCTGCCGCAGGAACTGCAAAAAGCGACGCTCGACGCCGGCGCAGCGAAGATCGCGCTCGACGCGCAGCAAAAAGTCTACGACAGCCGCAAAAGCTTGTTCGATCAGGGAGCGGTGCCGCGTCGCGACCTGGACGCCGCGGAAGTGGGCCTGACGCAGGCGCGCGGGCAGTATGAAGTGGCGCAGCGTCAGCTCGACGATCTGAAAAAAATCGGCCAAGCCGAGTCGTTGAAAGCCGCAACCGGCCAGTTGGGAGCGGCGAAAGGCAAGTACGCCGGCGCGGAAGCGCAGTTGAGCTATTCCGAGCTGCGAAGCCCGATCGACGGCGTCGTCACCGATCGGCCGTTGTTTCCGGGCGAACTCGCTACAGCGAACCAACCTGTTTTAACGGTGATGAATATTTCGAAACTGATTGCCAAGGCTCACATCTCGCAAGCCGAATCGGCCGCTCTTCACGTGGGCGATGCCGCCGAAATCGAAATGGACGCCGACGGCGCACCGGTGAAGAGCCGTGTGTCGCTGATCAGTCCGGCAGTCGATTCGGGCAGCTCGACGGTCGAAGTTTGGTTTGAAGTGAGCAAGCCGCCAGCGGAATTGAGGCCGGGAATTTCTGTTCGAGTGAATGCCACTGCCCAATCGCACGGTGATGCGCTCGTTGTTCCGTTGACGGCGCTGTTCAAAAACTCCGATGGCGCGCCTTACGTGCTCATCGCGCAGGACAATCACGCTCGCCAGCAACTGGTGAAAACGGGAATTCGAAGCGCGGATGCGGTGGAAATCATCGGCGGTGTGAAGGAAGGCGATTCGGTAATCACTGCTGGTGGCTACGGCGTACCGGACAAAACGGCAGTTTCGATTGAAGCGCCGCCACCCACGGATACTGCGGCGCCAGACGACGGTGACGGCGGCACAACCGGCAAGGCCGCCACCTCAGGGAAAGACGACGACCCGAAAACCGGCACAAAAGCCGGCTCGGACGAAGCGTCGCCGGAAAAGCACAAAGAATAAAGACGAATGCAACCGCCTCGCATTTTTTCTCCCACCGAGGACGCTTCGAGCGAGCGTGATGCGCCGTGGTTTCAGCGCTTTTCTCGCCCGATTTTGTTTCTCGTTGCGACTCTGGCGCTCGCCGGCGCGTATGTTGCGTTTTCGATTCCCGTCGCCGTCTTTCCGAATACAGATTTTCCGCGCGTGGTGATTGGAGTGGACAACGGAGTGACTCCGATCGACCAAATGTTGGTGACGGTCACGCGTCCGCTCGAGGAGGCCGTCAATTCCGTTCCCGGATTGCAAAAGGTGTACTCGACGACGAGCCGCGGTTCGGCAGAAGTGAATCTGTATTTCGATTGGAACGTGGACATGTTTCAGACGCTGCAGCGCGTCGATTCGGTGGTGGCACGTGTGCAGTCTGAGTTGCCGCCGACGGCGAAAATCGAAACGCACCGGCTGACATTTGCCACATTTCCGATTCTCGGCTACAGCCTCACTTCGGATTCAGTCTCGCAGGAAAAACTTTGGGAAATTGCGACATACGATCTGAAGCCGCGCCTGAATCGGCTGGATGGCGTCGCGACGATTTTGATTCAAGGTGGACGTGTCCCGGAATTTCACATTGTTCCGGATTCGGCGAAACTCGCGGCCGCTGGAATTACGATCACCGACATTCTGGACGCCGTACGCCGCACGAATCTGATCGACTCGCCGGGACTTTTCGAAAGCGACCATCAACTGGTGCTTGGGCTCGTGGATGCGCAGGTTCACAGCCTGGAGCAAATTTCGAACATCGTCGTCAAAAGTTCCGCAGCGGGCGTTCCGATTCGCATCGCGGACGTTGCGACTGTCGCGAACGCTGCCGAGCCGGTTTATACGATCGTTACGGCCAATGGGAAGCCGGCCGTGTTGGTGAGCGTGATGCGCCAACCGGAAAGCAACACCCTCGCGGTGGCAGACGAAGTGCACCGCGAAATCTTGCAGCTCTCTCGTTCGCTGCCGCCGAGCGTGCATCTGGAACCGTTTTACGATCAATCCACGATCGTGCACGAATCGATTGCCAGCGTCCGGGACGCGGTGCTGCTCGGATTGGTGTTGTCGTCGGTGATTTTGGTTTTGTTCCTTCGCGATTGGGGCACGTCGATCGTTGCGGGCCTGGTGATTCCGGTCACGCTCGCGCTCACGTGCATCGTGCTTAAGTTTACCGGCCAGAGTTTCAATCTGATGACGCTCGGAGGGCTTGCGGCGGCCGTCGGCCTGGTGATCGACGATGCGATCGTGGTGCTGGAAAACATCGTGCTGCACAGGCACGCGGGCGAAAGCCGCGTTCAATCGATTCGAAGCGCGCTTGCCGAAATCACGGTGCCGTTGATCGGTTCGACGATCACACCGATCGTTGTATTTCTGCCGCTGGTCTGGATCACCGGCGTGACGGGCAGTTTCTTTCGCGCGCTGGCGATCACGATGACGGTCGCGCTGTTCAGCTCCTTGCTGCTGGCGTTGGGTTTCACGCCGACGCTGAGCCTGTATTTCGTCAGCAAGAAAGACGCGGAGTCGGCTGAGCGAGAGGACGCTGCGTCTTCCTCAGCGGCGACGGACGCAGTGCCGGCGCACCAAGCCGAGCACGCGAGCGGAGCCTTCGGCAAGCTCATCGATTTTTACGAACGCGTGCTGCGCGGCGTGCTGCATCGGCGTTGGGCCGTGCTTGGCGGGGCCGCGGCCGTCGTGGCGCTCACGGTCGTTTGCTACAACTTTCTCGGTACGGATCTGCTGCCGGAAATGGACGAAGGCGGGTTCATCCTTGATTACTACACGCCGCCGGGAAGCTCGCTGGCGGAGTCGGATCGAATTCTGCTCGACATCGAGAAAATTCTGCACTCTGTTCCCGAAGTCGAGAACACTTCGCGTCGCACCGGTCTGCAGCTCGGATTGATCGCGGTGACCGAAGCGAATCGCGGCGACTTCACGGTGCAACTGAAAAAGAACCGGAGCCGCGGCATCGACGAAATTATGGACGACGTGCGCCAACAAGTTGAGACAAGCCAGCCCGGCACGCAAGTCGAATTCGTGCAGGTACTGCAGGACATGATTGGCGACCTGACCAGCGCGCCGGAACCGATCGTAATCAAATTATTTTCGCAGGATGCGGATTTGCTGAACCGATCGGCTACGCGCGTGGGCGATGCGATTCAAAAAGTTCCGGGCGTGGTAGATGTGCTCGACGGAATACAAAACAACATCAGCGGGCCGGCGGTCACGTTTCGCGTGAATCCAGTGACGGCGGCGCGGTCGGGTTTCACGGCCGAGGAAGTTTCGACCGACGCTTCGGCGATCATCGAGGGCGCGGAAGCGGCAACACCCGTGATTCTGAATGATCGCTCTTATGCAATACGCGTGCGGCTGCCCGAACAGGATCGGGCTTCGCTCGAGCGAATCGAAAACACGCTCATCACCAGCGCTACGGGACATACCGCGTCGCTGGGAAGCCTTTCGACAATCGTCTGCGATCCGGGGCAAACCGAAATTCATCGCGAAAATCTGCAGCGCGTCGTGGAAGTGTCGGGACGGCTCGAAGGAGTCGATCTCGGCCGCGGGGTTGCGGCGGTGAAAAAAGCAGTCGCCGATTTGAAGTTGCCACCTTCGATTCGAATCGAGTATGGCGGGACGTACGAAGAGCAGCAGAAATCGTTCACTGCGCTGTTGGGCGTGCTGTTTGTCGCGCTGATTTTGTTGTTCGTCGTTTTACTTTTTGAATTTCGCGATTTTTCAGCGCCGGTCGCGATTCTGGTGTCGGCCGTGTTGTCCACGTTCGGAGCGTTTGCGGCGTTGCTGGTGACGCGCACGACGTTCAACGTAGCTTCGTTCATGGGAATGATTATGGTTATCGGGATCGTGGCGAAAAACGGAATCCTGCTGGTCGACGCCGAGCAGCGCTTTCGCGCGTCTGGCATGCCGGCCGAAGAATCGCTGATTCAAGCGGGGCGGCGCAGGCTGCGTCCGATTGCGATGACGGCGCTTGCAGCCATCGCCGGAATGCTACCGCTGGCGTTTGCGATCGGCGCGGGATCGCAGATGTTGCAACCGCTGGCGATCGCGGTGATTGGCGGACTGCTCAGTTCGCTGATATTGTCGCTGCTCGTGACGCCGGCGATGCGCCTTTATCTGCGCGCTGCGGCGTGATCAACGGCCGTTCTTCAAGAAATGCGTGGCCACAACGCTGGGCTGCTCCACCACTCGGTTGTCTTCGACGCACACAACCAAGCGGATGAATTGCGCCATGCTCCACGCCAGTGGAGTGGCGCTTCCGGTACCTTCGCCGAACACGAAACGCGAAGTCGTGGGTTCGGCGCGATCCCACACCTGCTCTGGAATCATCCCGCCGTCGTTTGCAAAGTGCAGCATCGCGTTCAGGTAAACGGAAGCGTCGCGCCCGCGCGCCACTTCGTACTCGCCGCGCTCTCCCGTGAAGATCGGCCACAGTCTGCCGACACCTTGGCCGAGCCACGGCCCACCGAAGAAAGTCTCACCGTAGCCATCGGAACTGTAGCGGCGAAACGAGGGACCATTGGGAGTTTGGATGCGAATGTTCTGATCGACGACTTCTACCGAGCGCTCGATCGCCGGATCATTCGCGGGACGAATTCCGAGGCGCACCAACTCCAGAAATCCGGCGTCAACCACGTCGGCTTGATCGTGCACGCCGCCGCCGTTACGCACGTCGAGCTGGAATCCGTCGTCGGGATTCAGCGAATCGCCGATGCGAAAATAATATCCCTGCGCGGCAAGCGGCCCGCCGAGGTGGCCCTTGTGCGTTACGAGCATTTTTTCTAGATTCGACGCCCACTCGTCGGCTTTCGATAAATATCGCGCCGCATCGTCGTTCGCGCGGTTGTGTTTCGCGATTTCCGACGCGCACACCAGACCGGCAATCTCAGCGGCTATCGTCGAAGGCGAATAGCCTGAAACTTCTTCCCAGCGCTCTTCTTCCGTGGCCGGTCCGCGCGACACGATAAATTCAGCCGCTGGGCGAACGTGCTTCTGCCACGTGGCGGCGTCCATGCGCCCGAGTTGCCACGCCAACACCAGCGGGTACGCAACTTCGTCCATCTGCAGCTTGGTCCAGTAGGGGCGGCCGTCGAGCCAACTGTTCTGCGGAAAGCTGCCGTCGCTTTTTTGCTGCACGTTAAACAGGTAATCGAGAGCGCGTTCGGCGGCGGCGCGATCGCCCGCCGCCATCATGGCCGTGGCCACTTCGTACAAATCGCGCGCCCAGATCAGGTGGTAACCGCCCACGTCGGGCTTTTGCGACGAGAGCGCAAATCCCCACGGAATGCTCATCGAAGCAATCATCGCGCCGCGATAGGTTTTGTCTTCGTGCGCTTTCAGCACCATGGCCGCGAGCTGAAATTCATTTTCGTAGGGCGGCCGGGCTTTTCGCAGAGTTTGCGCATACGCGCTCCATCCGCGATTGTATTCGTCGCTGGTGGCTGCAAATCCGCGCTCGAGGCTCGCTTTTGCGGCATCGACTGCATCGTTTGGCGAATGCCCGAATCCCAATGCGAGAGTGAAATGGCCGCCGTCGACTTTTGCGGCTTGCACCACGTTGCCGTTGTCCGCGCGCTCGTAACGCCACGCGAGCTCGTGATGCAGCAGCAGATCGGTGTAACCATCGCTCGAGCCGGCAAATCCGCTGCTGGTGTTTTTCAGTCCGGTGCTGCTCGCGAGCGCCACCGCCGTGCCGTTTTTCACGGCCACCAGCGCGCCGTCTGAAGAATAGCCGGTGTCTCCGGCTCCGGTATTGTTGAGTGCAGGATCGAACAGTACGTAGAGGGAGTATTTCGGATCGGCCGTGAACGTCACATCGATCAAAAGCGTGTCGCGATGCGGGTCGGTTGCGTAGGTCTTGGCGATTTTGAATGTTCCGGCCGCGTCGCGGCTGCTCTGGCGATATTCGAGCGAGTCGTCGTGCACCCGTTCGATTGAATGCTCCATATCGGTTGATTCCAGCCAGACGCGCTTGCCGTCACTGACCGCGAATTCGAGGGTGCGGACGTCGGCGTTGTCGAGCCGCGGATAATACACTTCGGTGAGCACGCCGCCCTGCAGGGTGAACCACACTGTTGAATCCGTAGTGGTCGAAGTTCCGAGGCCGTCTTTGCTTGCGGCCGTCCACGTGGGGATGGAACCGGGCGCGCCCGGAGCGGATTGGCAAACGGCAATCGAGGGAACCAACGTCGTGCCGAGGACGGCCGCCAGCGAGGCCAGCGTGAACCGAAGGGCACACCTTCGGTGTAGGGTTGAAAGTTTTTGTCTCATATTCGGCACTCGATCCTTATTGCGCGATGAAGATCTCAAATTCGCCCGGCGCCAGGGTGACCGATGCAATGTTGCTGGCGACTTTCAGCGTCTGCGTTCCGGTCAACGAGCGAAATTGCATGACGCCGTAAAGCGGCGTTCCGTTGAAATCGAGCTTCCACTCTGCCGGCGCATTGCCCGCGTTGAACGCGATCAGAAGTTTTTCCTGTTTCGCAATCCGCGCGTACGCATATAGCGGATCTTTGTTTTGAATGTTCCACAGCTCCCCTTCGCGAAGGGCTGGATGTTCTTTCCGCAATCGCAGAAGCGTCTGGATGTGGGCGAATATCAACTGTTCGTCCGGCGTGCGGCCCGATTCGAGAAATGCGTCGCGAGGATCGCCGGGAAATCCTCCGGGGAAGTCGTGGCGATTGTCAGGATCGTCGCCGCCGGTCATCCCGATTTCGTCTCCGTAGTAAAGCTGCGGAGTACCGCGCATGGTCAGCACGATCGAGAACGCCAACTTGGCTTTGGCGATGGTTGCGCCGGCGTCGCTCGCCACGCGTTTCACGTCGTGATTGCCGACGAAGGTTACGAGTTCGTCGGCGTGCGGATACAAATGATCCTGCGAAAGTATGCTCGTGAGTTTCGCGGTTGAGTTGCCGGCCACGATTCCATCGCGCAGCGCGAAATACATTGGGTAATCGAAGACCGAGGTGACGCCCGAATCGATCCCATCGTTTTGCGCGCGGCCGCCGGCAAAAAAACTGGTGATCGTCGGATCGGGGTTGAAAACCTCACCCACCGAGGCCATCTGCGGATAGACCTGCCGCAGCGCCGCGTGCCACTGGCTCCAGAATTTACGGCCGACGTAGGGAAACGTGTCCAGCCGATAGCCGTCGATGCCGGTTGTTTCGGCCCACCACAGCGCATTTTGGATGAAGTAGCGCGCTACATCCGGATTTTCCTGATTCATGTCAGGCAGCACGTTCGCGAACCATCCGTCCACCACGTCGATCCAATATTTTTCCGGCGCGTGCGGATCGGTCAGGTACTGAAATTCGCTCGAAGCTTCGGTGTGATGTTCGCGCGTGCCGTGAAACCAATCGGGTTCCGGCGGAGATGCCGCCCAGGGGTGCGTGGGGCCCACATGATTGGGCACAAAATCGAAAATCATTTTCAGACCTTGCTGGTGCGCGGCGGAAACGAGCGCCTTGAGATCCTCGAGCGAGCCGAGGTGTTCTTCGGTCGCGTATTCATCCACGGCGCCGTAACCGTGATAATCCTGCCCGGTTGTGTCGGTGTTATCGACGATAGGCGTCATCCAAATCGCCGTGACGCCCAAATCCTTTAGGTAGCCGAGATGCTGTTGAATGCCGCGAAAATCGCCGCCATGGTAGGCGCGAGGCTTGCTGCGATCAAATGTGCCGGGCGACGAAGCCATCGCGTCGTTCGTCGTATCTCCGTCCGCGAATCGGTCGGGCACGATCAGGTAGATCACGTCGTCTGGCGAAAACCCCTGAAATTTTCCGGAAGCACTTTCGCGCGCGAGAATTGGAAAATTCACAGTCGTGACGCCGGACATCGTCTTTATCTGAATCGCTACGTCGCCCGGTTGCGCGTCTTTTGCAATCGAGAGCCAGAAGAACAAATACTTTCCTCCAGCGGTTGCTCGCGATCTGGTGATCGTTACCCCCTGCCTCCAGCTCGTAAGCGTCGCGCCATCCAGATTTTCTCCGGCGGCCAGCACCATCACGTCGGGTGTAAACGAAGTCCACCAGTTCGGAGGATCGAGTTTTTCGATTTTCGGCGCGCCAGCGCCAGTGCTCTGCGACGTTTGTTGCGCTCCGAAAGCGATTTCAGAGTTGAACGCAGCGAACAAAAGCAAAACTACGACGAGGCTGGCTGGAGCGATCCGGCGAACGTACGAAGTGGGAGCAACAGGGCGAATTCTGCGCACGGGCTCATCCTACGCGAAGGAAGTGCACAGGGGAGCGGGTCATGTTCCGCTCCCCCGTGGGACGGCAGGTTAGAACGTCACCCGAAGGGCGAGTTCTCCTTCCCGGTTGCTGTCGGGCAGGACACTGTTGATGAGGCCGAACTGAGAGTTTTGGTTGAAATGGCCGGCGCTGTCGTACGTGCCGAACTGGCTGTTCGGTTGTCCGAAGTGCGGAGTATTGGTCGCGTTGAAGAATTGCGCGCGGAACGAAACGTTGATCCGTTCCGTCACGTGGAAATTCTTGGTCAGCGCGATGTCGATGTTCGACAGGCCCGGTCCGATCAAGACGTTGCGTCCCGCGGTTCCCGGCCGGTCAAACACAACGCTGCCGTCTGGATACAACGTTGCCGGAGGTGCGGCGAACGCCGACGGATTGATGTAATTGGTGATGTTGCCCGGATCGGTGCTCGGCCGCGCGGTCAAATCGGGCCGTTCGGTGCCTCCTACGTTGGTGTCGAACGGCAGGCCGGATTGCAGCGTGTAGATGCCGGTGATCTCGAATCCGCCCAGCGCGATGTCAAGCGGGCGGCTCCAATTGTTGCCCCAGCGCCGCCCGCGGCCAAACGGCAGATCGTAGAGCGCGCTGAGAACAAACCGGTAGGGAACGTCGAGGTTTGACAATCCTTCTTCGAGTTGCAGATTGCGGAAGTCCTGCGGACCCTGGCAATCGTAGGCGCCGCAGGTATTGTCGGTATCTTTTTCCCAGGTAAACGAGCTGGTCACCTGCAAGCCGTTGGTGAAGCGGCGTTCAAACTGGGCTTGCAGCGAGTTGTAGTTGGATTTTCCGTAGGTGTTGTAGGTGCTGATCGTGCCGAGGCTCTCGTACAACCGCGAGCCCGGCGTATTCTGCGCTTCGTCGAACTTGTACTGGTTCGAATCGTAGTATCCCGGCATATGCGCGCCGTGATCGCCGATATAGCCCACGCTGACGGACATGTTCGTGCCGAGCTGACGCTGCACCTGCAAGTTCCACTCGGTCACTTGCGGCGTGACGTTGGAAGTGAGATAGGAAATCACGCTCACGTTTTGCGGGTTGCTCAGGTCGAGGTCGGCGATGGCGGCTGCCCCGGTGGGAACCGGCGCGGTCGCGGTGGTCGAATCGAGTTGCGATTGCGAGCACATCGGCGAGCAGGGCAGCGAACCCGAAAGGGCGATCCGGTAGCCGTTCACATACTGGAACGAAGCCGAGCCGCTGAACGGCGGATTCTGCGCCAGCTGATTGCTGATGCCGCCGCGATCGACGAAGTAGAAAACGCCCACGCCGCCGCGAACGACCGTCTTTCCGTCGTCCGTCAGCTGGTACGCGAATCCAGCGCGCGGTCCGAAGTTGTTCCAGTCGTTGGGAATCAGTCCGCGCGAGGCGCCGTTGCTGCCTGCTACGACGATTGCTCCCGTGGTAATGTCGAAATTCGCCTGGCGGTTGTCCACTTCGATCGGCGAGGTGAACACGTCCCAGCGCATGCCGAGGTTGAGCGTCAAGCGCTTGGAAATGCGCCAGTCGTCCTGAATGAATGCTCCGTTTTCCCAGCTGCGCGTGCCGACCATGCCGTACGGGACGCCGTCCTGATACGTGCAGACGAATCCGGCGAGCAAGTCGGAAACTTCGTAACCGGTGGCGCTATTCGATCCGCCGTTGCCGCACAGATCGAAGTAGCCCTTGCCGGTGGTGGGACGAAACAGGTTCAACTGGCGGCGGATGATGTTGCCGCCAACTTTCAGAGTGTGGTTGCCCTTCACGAACGACAACGCGTCGTTCCACACGAAGCTCGTCTGCGGTACCAGGTACGGACCGTAGTCTCCGGTGTATTCGATTTGCGTGTTGTAACCGCCGATCAAGGCGATGCCGCCGAGTTCGGAGCTGTTGTTGCAGTTCGGAATTCCCAATTGCGTACAAATCGCCACGTTGGCAAACGGCGGCGTGTAGCCGTATTTCGTGCGCACGTAGCCGTAGTGCATTTCGTTGATCATGTCGGACGAGAATGCGTGCGTCCATCCGATCGACGCTCCGTTCGGATGGTTGAACGTGGTGCCCGTTCCGAAACCAGATGGCAGCGTAATCAGGAAGGGAGCTTCGACGTTGTCGTCTTTGCCCCAGCTGAAGCGCGCGAAGATTTGATCTTTGTCGCTCAAAACGTAGTCGCCGCGAACGTCGAAGTCGTCCCAGGTTTCCACCAGGTTCGACGAATTAACGAAGTTGTTATAGATCGTGCCGCAGCGGACGTCTTGTGCGGGCGTGCAATTCGGTTCCGGGAAGGCCTTCAGGTAATTGAGGCCCACCTGATTTTGGCGGGTGACGGGAATTACGTTTGGCTGCGCGCCGGTGCCCTCAAACTGCAGGCCGGTGATCGGATCAATAATCTTCACTGGAGTTGAAAGGCCGCCCGTGGTGGAAGGGCACGTTGCCGCTCCGCCGCACAGCAGCTCGGAAAAATCTCCCATGCGCATCAGGTCCGTGGGAACCGTGCCGACGCCCGAACCCTGGGGTTCGTTGAGACGCAGGCCCTGATAGTCCACGAAGAAGAAGAGTTTGTTCTTGATGATCGCGCCGCCAAACGTGCCGCCGAATTGATTCTTCAGAAAGATCGGCTTGGCGCCCGGGTCGAAGAAGAATTTCGAGTCGAGGTTATTGTCGCGACGGAACCAAAACGCGCTGCCGTGGTAATCGTTTGTGCCGGCATGCAGTGCAGAGGTGATGATGCCGCCGCCCGCGCGCCCGAATTCCGCAGGAGCTACGTTGGTGATGACCTTGAATTCCTGCAACGCGTCCGGATTGGTGAAGAAGATGATCGTGTTCACCAGCGTTTCGTTGTTGTCGATGCCGTCGAACAGGAAGTTGTTCGCTTGCGGAGGCAATCCGTTCACTGAGAGCGAACCGCCGCCGCTTTCTGAGTAGCGGAACGTTTCCGTGTTGTTGGCCGTGCCGGTGGCCGCGCCGGTCGGGATGCCGCGCGTGACGCCGGGCGTCAGCACTGCGAACTGCGTGAAGTTTCTGCCGTTCAGCGGCAATTCGGTGATCTGCCGCCCTTCAATAACGGTGCCCACCGAGGAGTCCACGGCGTCAATTACCGGTGCGCCGCCCTCGACGCTGACCGTCTGGTTCACCGAACCGACCGCCAATTGGAAATCGGCCAGCGCGAACTGCGAAATCTGCAGATCGAACTCGCGGGTCACCTTTTCGAATCCGGTCATGGTTACGTCCACGCGGTAGTGACCGGCGGGAAGCGCGGGAACTACGTAGTAACCTTGATCGTTTGTCTGCGCGGTGGATACGCGCTCGGTTCCGGTGTTCGTCACGGTGACCGTGGCGTTTGCCACCACGCCTCCGTTCGCGTCCGTTACGGTTCCTTGCAAGCGCGCGGTTTCGGTCTGCCCGAAACAGGCGCCAGCCATCAGAAATACGAGTGAGACCATCAGGAACTTTGCGAAATTGCGAAGCTTCATCGGGATCCTCTCTTTAGACCGTCTGGCGCTCGCGCCATTCGTGCCGAATTGCAACAAGGGCCGCGTTTCAAAACAGTTCAGTGAATGGTTTGAGGTTCTGGAGTTTGTGCGACACCCACCCCTTGCTGTGCCCCACGAAACGCAAAACTGCAACTGCGCGCATCTGACGCCTTTATCGCTGCCATAGAAAGTTTCAATGGGTTTGATACCGTTACACGAGGAAACCCTTTGTTGACAGGTGTTTCAAGCTCCTGTTACTTCACGTCACAACGGTGTAACATACGTTCGCTATGCAGGAACGCGACCAGAATCGCAAGCAGCTCGACCGACTGGTAGCGAGCCATGCCCTGCACAGTTCCGAGTCGCTCTGCAAACTTCTTCGGTACATTGCCTCCCACGCTTTAGACCATCCCGGCGTCCCCCTGAAGGAGTACCAAATCGCAACGGAAGTCTTCGGGCGGCCGCAGGACTTCGATCCTCAGGTGGATTCAACGATCCGCGTGCAAGCCGGAAGGCTCCGCGGGAAGCTGGCCGAGTACTACACCACCGAAGGTGCGGACGATCCCATCGTGGTGGAGTTGCCGAAGGGAACTTACGTACCCACGTTCCGGCACAGGACCAATTCCGGCGTTCGGACGAATTCACACCCCGCTGAATTGATGCATGCGGAAAGCGGCGAGGCTCGCGGGTCGGATCGAAACCGCATGACCGCGATTCTGGTGTTGGCGATTCTGTTGGCGGCGGCTGTGATCGTGATCGCCGTGCTGCTTACGATTCCGAAAAACGCGACGGTCAGCCATGCCGCCAGCAGCCCCACGGCTCCGGCGGCGCTGCAGACATTTTGGAAACCGTTTGTGAATGGCTCCAATCAGCCGTGGGTGATTTTCAGCAACGCGGCGTTTACCGGACGTCCGGAAACCGGGCTGCGCTATTTCGATCCAGCGAAGGATTCCCGCGATCAGGTGTTCGACCACTACACCGGCGTGGGAGAAGTGCTGGGCGTCCACGAGCTCGATCAGGTTTTCAACGAGTTGAATCGGCCGATCCGTGTGAAGCGCGGCAGCTTGTTTTCACTCGACGACATCAAGAACAACGATCTGATTTTTGTGGGCTCGCCATCGGAAAATCTGACTCTGCTGGAAATTCCGGGCACCAAGGAGTTTGTGTTTCAGCGGCTCACGTCCGGACCGCGCAAGGGCGACCTGGCGATCGTGAATGCGCATCCGCAGCAAGGCGAAGCGAAGGAATTTTTGGCAAGCCCGGAAAATCAGCCGTTTACCGAAGATTACGCAGTGATCGCGCTGATGCACGGACTGAATCCCGAGCGCTCGGTGATGATTCTGGCGGGTACCACTACGTTTGGCACGCAGGGCGCGGTGGAGTTCGCGTGCGGGCAGGAGTCGGTCGAAAAATTGTTGCTGCGGCTGGCGCTCAACGATACCGGCGAATCAAAACCATTCGAAGCCGTGCTGCACGTGAAGGTCGAACACGGCGTCCCCGTCAGCACCGAGCTCGTCGCCGTCCACGAACGCGTGGAGTAATTTTCGCCCGCCCACCCGGCTCGGGCGGGCCGTGCAGCTGTCAGTGTATGCCGAAGGCTAAAAGTAGATAAGCCGCCACACTAGCGATAACCACAACGAGCACCCACCTTTTCCAGCGAGCGGCGACGACGACCGACAGGAGAAAGCAGGAAAACATCGGCAGAAGTATTTCGGTCATGTTGCCTGGGAGCTGCACCTTAAACGTTGCGGCCAAGAACAGGGCCAACCAAAAGTATGCGCATGGCAAAGCTATAACCATCCCGATCACATTCTGCCATCTTGAGCTGAGTGTCATTGCTCGTGTTCCAAATGCTCTTTGGCTGCGTGTCAACCAACGGCGGAGTAGAGCCGCAAAGTTGGCGGAAATTTGGCTACAAATTTATGTACAACTCCGCACCGCTGCCGGGACAGCATGAGACGAAGCTCCAAAACATTGGGAAAAGTTGGGGTGAGCGACGGGATTTGAACCCGCGACCCTCGGTGCCACAGACCGATGCTCTACCGGCTGAGCTACGCTCACCACAGAAAAACTGGCAGGAGCAACATTTTACACCAATTGGCGGGGCTCGCAACGGGAACTGTCCGCGGGCTTGGCTGTAAACCGCCTAGCGATCTCTGAATCTGCGCGCCAATGGCGCGTTGCTCGCGCGTCAAACTACTAGCCATCATCTCTCGCTCCCTCTTCACGTCCGTCGTCAACGGCGCGTTGCACGCAAGGGCATCGAATTTGCGGCCTTCCGCGCCCGCGCCACGCACCGAAGTGCTGCGTCGATCCGCCTTGCCAAGGTGCCCCGTCGCGACAGGAAATTCGCATCGAATTCTGAAACTTTTTGGAAACGCGGAAGGGGTGTGGGCGCGTCTAACGTTTGGCAGCATAATGGGTTGGGAGTGATGGACTGCGACCGGCAGCAAGCTTTGGGGATGCCGGCCGATGAAACGATTTAGGACGCGAGCGCCGAGTTGCGGACGCGTCTAGTCCGACCTTCGGAATTCATTCCATTCGAAATTTTGATGAGGAGTCCGGGCAATGGGTACGTCGAACTGTAGGGTCGAACGAAAAACAGGGATGTGCGCATCGAGTATGGCGCGTTTGGCGTTGGCGGCGATCGTGGCGATGACGATTCCGGCGAGCGCAATTTTGCTGACGCCGGGAACAGCGCTGGCGCAGGCCGCGGACTCCGCGAGCGCGCAGCAGACGCCGGTATCGCAAAAGGTGGGAACTGTGAAGGCGATTTCCGGGAACAGTATTACGTTGACGCTCGATGGAGGGGGCGACGTGACGGTGACCGTGCAGGATTCGACCAAAGTGTTGCGCGTGGCGCCGGGCTCGAAAGATTTGAAGTCGGCCGTGGCCATGCAGCTGACGGATTTGAAGGCCGGAGACCGCATCCTGGTTCGCGGACGCGTGGCCGCTGACGCGAAAGTTTTTCCGGCATCGATCGTAGTCGCGATGAAGGCCGAGGATGTGCAGGCCAAACAAGCGCGCGAACTGGCGGATTGGCAGACGCGCGGCACCGGCGGACTGGTTAGCGCGGTTGATCCGGCGGCAGGAACGGTGACGATTTCAACGATGACCGCGGCAGGGGCGAAAAAAATCGCGGTGAACACCACGAAGGCGACGGTCGTGCGGCGTTACGCGCCAGGTTCGGTGAAATTTGACGACGCGAAGCCGTCCACATTTGCCGCGATCCAGCCCGGAGATCAATTGAGGGCGCGCGGCGCGAAGAGCGCGGATGGAACGTCGTTTGATGCCGATGAGATTATTACCGGATCGTTTCGCAATATCGCTGGCCTGGTGATTTCGGTTGATGCCGCGACGAACACAATCAACGTGACCGACTTGACGACCAAGAAGCCGGTCGCCGTGAAAGTGACCGATCAGACGCAGCTGAAGAAATTGCAGCCGCAGATGGCGCAGATGATCGCGTTTCGATTGAAGGCTGGAGCGGCCGGAGCAGGCGCTGCCGGTTCGCAAGCTCCGCCAGCGGGTGCGCCCGCAGGCGCTCCCGGAAGTTCGGCGGCAAACGCCGCGACAGGATCGCAGGCGAATTCGGGAAATGCGCAAGGTGGAAATTATGCCGGCGGACAGCGCGGGCCGGGCGGTGCGGGCGGACGCGGCGGCGATTTTCAGCAAATCGTAAACCGGCTGCCGCAGTCGGCGTTGACGGATTATGCGAAGGGCGATGCCGTGATGGTGGTTGCTACATCCGGCACCGACGACAGCGGCGTGACCGCAATCACGTTGCTGGGCGGAGTGGAACCAATTTTGGCCGCAGCGCCTCCGGGCGCATCGGCGGCAAGTCAGGCTGCTTTGTTGTCTCCGTGGAATTTGGGAGGCGGTGGAGTGGCGGACGCAGGCGGCAACCAGTAAAAGTTGCCGACGCCTCATCATAAATAATCGAATCCACGAAATATTCCGGGAGCGGGAATGAAATTCTGGGAAATTGAACTGATTATTCGTGTAGCAGTTTTGGCCTTAATTGGCGCTTTATGCGGCGCCATCGCGCATGGACAAGCGGCCACCGGCGCCATTCATGGGCAGGTACTCGATCCTTCGGGAGCGGCCGTGGCGGGCGCGTCGGTGATCGTGACGACGCCCGACGCGCAAACCCTCGGAGCCGTGGCCAATCAACAGGGCGCGTTTGATGTGAAGAATCTGGCGGCTGGCACTTATAAGGTTGAGGTCATCGCAAAGGGATTCACGCTGTATTCGAACGCCGCGGTGGTGGTGACCGCCGGGCAGACGCAGCAGCTGAAAATCGCGCTCGAAATTGAAGTGGAGCAGCAGCAAGTGGTGGTGAACGATTCGCCGGTCGCGGTGGATGTGGCGCCGACGAACAACGCCGGAGCGGTGACGCTGAGCGGAAAAGACCTGGACGCGCTGCCGGACGATCCGGATGAATTGCAGACGGACCTCGAAGCGTTGGCTGGACCTTCCGCCGGTCCGAACGGCGGACAGTTTTACATCGACGGTTTTACCGCGGGCCAGTTGCCGCCGAAATCGGCGATTCGCGAAATCCGAATCAACTCCAATCCGTTTTCGGCGCAGTACGACAAAGTGGGCTATGGCCGAATCGAAATTTTCACCAAGCCGGGCACCGACAAGTGGCACGGACAGGTTTCGGTGAATGCCAACGCGTCCGGACTGAACTCGAAGAATCCATTTTTCAATCCGAACACTTCGACGGAACCGTATCCGGGCTACTACTCGACGCAATACAGCGGCAACGTCGGCGGACCGCTCAGCAAGAAGGCTTCCTTTTTTATTTCGAGTGACATTCGCGACATCAACGATCTTTCGATCATCAACGCGCAAATTCTGAATTCGGCGAACGAGCCCGTCCCGTTCAGCCAGGCGGTGCCCGATCCGAAGCGGCGGTACAACGTGGCGCCGAAATTGGATTACCAGCTGGGAGCGAACAATACACTTTCGATTCGCTACCAGTATTTCCGCAACACGGAAAAAAACGACGGCATTGGGCAGTTCACGCTGGCCAGTCAGGCGTACGACACCGTCGGCACCGAACATACTCTGCAAGTGAGCGATACGCAGATCTTTGGCACGAAAATCGTGAACGAGACGCGGTTTCAGTATCTGCACGAAGCCAACAGCCAGATCGCGCAGAGCGACGAACCGAGCGTGAGCGTGCCGCTGTACTTCAACGGCGGCGGCAGCCCGGAAGGAAATCAGTTCGAGCAGACAAACCACTACGAGTTTCAGAATTACACTTCGGTGGCATTCACCAATCACACGCTGAAATTTGGCGCGCGCATTCGTGGAGTGACCGACCATCTGGATTCGACCGCGAATTTCAACGGCTCGTACTATTTTTCGACCATTCAGGACTTTCAGAACGGGACGGCGTCGCAGTATTCGGTCACGTCAACGCCTTACAATCCCTCGAATCCGGGGCTGCTACCGAATCCATTCTCGAACGTGTCCGAAGTGGACGCGGGCATCTACGCGGAAGACGATTGGAAAGTGCGCCCGAACATCACGCTGAGCTACGGTCTGCGTCTGGAAACGCAAAACAATCTGAGCGATCACCTCGATTGGGCTCCGCGGCTGGGATTCGCCTGGGGAATCGGCGGCGGCGGAAAATCAGCGCCGAAAATGGTGCTGCGCGCCGGATTCGGAATTTTCTACGACCGCTTCGGCGAAAACGATGTATTGATTCAGGACCGGCTGAATGGAATCAATTTGGGCGAGTTCGTGGCGACGAACGCCACGTATCTGGCGCCTCCGCCGCTGATTCCCAGTGCAACGGTGCTGGCCACAAATTATGTAGCGAACAACCGGTTGAAAGCTCCGGGTACGATGCAGACGGCCATCAGCCTGGAACGCCAGCTGACGAAATACGCGAACCTGAATATTTCCTACCTGAACACGCGCGGATGGGATCAGTTTTTGACCAACAACATCAACCTGCCGACCAACCTTCCGGCAATCTTTCCGTATTATTTGAATCCGCAGCTGGCCGTGCGTCCGGTGGCCGATTCGAATATTTATCAGTTCCAGTCGGAAGGCGTTTTCCGGCAGAACCAGCTTTTCGTGCAGACCACGGTACGCGCGAGCCAGAAAGTCACGATGTTCGCGTACTACGTGCTGAACTACGCGAAGAGCGACACGTCCGGCATCAACAGTTTTCCGTCGAACCCGCTGAACATCGCGGAAGACTACGGGCGCGCGTCATTCGATATTCGCAATCGATTTTTTCTGGGTGGTTCGATCGGATTGCCGAAAGGATTTCGTCTGAGCCCGTTCATGGTGGCGTCGTCGGGAGTTCCGTACAGCATCACGCTTAGCCAGGACTTGATCGGCAGCTCGCAATTCAATCAGCGGCCGTCGCTCACCACGCTGCCTGCGGGCGGATCGGTGATCACGGTGCCGGGATTTGGAAATTTCAATACGCTGCCGGCGCTCGGCGACGAAATTCCTGTGAACACGCAGACCACCGATCCGCGGTTCACGCTGAACCTGCGATTGAGCAAAACGTTTGGATTTGGCCGCGACACCAAGGGACAGAACAACGGCGGCCTGGGCGGCGGACCTCCGGGAGGTGGTCGAGGAGGCGGCGGACGAGGCGGCAGCCCGTTTGGCGGTGGTCCTGGATTTGGCGGCGGTAGCGACACGACACGGCGCTACAGCCTGACGCTGAGCGTGAACGCGCGGAACGTGTTCAACAACGTGAATCTGGGAGTTCCGTCGGCAGTGCTGAACCCGCCGCAAACTGCGGGAGGGAATGCGTCCTACTCTGCAGCGTTCTTTGGTATTTCGAACTCGTTGGCGGGCGGGCCGTTTTCATCGAGCGCCTCGAACCGGCAGATTTATCTGCAGGCGTCGTTTTCGTTTTAGCCTGAGCGCAAGGGCGACGATGCCCGCCTACTTCGCGGCGGGCATCACCAGCTTTTCGACGACCGGCACGGGCAACGGACCTTCGTCGAGCACGCGATCGTGAAATTGTAGAAGATTGAAATTGCTTCCCGCGGCTGCCTGATAGTTCTTGCGCAGCGTGAACCATTCCCGAATTCCAACGTAATACGTGGGCAACTGCGTCGAGCTGAGCTTCGCGCGCAGCAGCTTGCCGTCCGCTTCGGCCTGCGTCTGAAACGCATCGTTCACCATCAGGTCAAGCGCCTGCCGATCGGTCATGTCCATGGTGTGCATTTTGATGTCGAGAATCGCGTTCGCGATGACGCGAAGGCGGATCTTGCGCATCACCAGCCGGAATTTTGGATCGTTGTCGAGGAAGCCTTCGTCCATCATTACCTGCGCGATGTATTCGGCCCAGCCTTCCACATACGCGCCGTTTCCATAGAGCGAACGGAGCAGGCGGCGGCGTTCAGGCTGGATGCTGTTTAAATGCTCGAACTGGATGTAATGGCCGGGAAGCGCTTCGTGAATACTCAGCCAATTCAGCGCGTAATTGTTGTATTCGCGCAGTTTCGATTCGGCCTTGGCATCGGGCATTTTCGGATCGATCGGCGTCACCCAATATTCCGCTTCGGCGTTTGGCTCGAGCGGCGGCGCGCTGTGAAATCCGGCCACGGAGTAAATCCCGCGCATGAAGATCGGAGTGGGGACGACTTTCAAGTTGTCGCGCGAGCTGAGCGATACAATTTTCTTGTCGCGAATGAATTGCGTGATGCTCACCAGGTCGGCTTGAATCGTTTGCATCAGCTGATCGCGCTGCGGATGCGCGTCGGAAATTTTGAACAGCACTTCGCTGATGATTTTGTTTTGCCGGTCGTGCTCGTTCAGGTCGGAATGATCGCCATCGCCCGGATACATCTGGGCATGCATCGGAATGGCGAGCGCGAGCATTTCGGCGCGGACTTCTTTCAGTTCCTGCTCGGCGTCGGCTAACACTTGTTCGGGAGTGACCGGCGTTTCCATCACCAGCCGGAACTTTTCGTCGTAGAGCGGTTTTCCCAATCGCCACGAGGCGGGTGATGGCCGTGCGCCCAGGCCGTTGTGCAGCCATCCGGAATACGCTTTCAGCGAGGCGATCGAAAGCGGAGCAACTTGGTCGTAGCGGGCCTGCAGTTCGGAACCGCGCGGAATGTGCTGCTTGATGGTGTTTTGGATCAGATCGATGTTGCCGTCGTTTTCCTCAATCGCCGTTTTGATCCACGTGGGATCGGCGTCGACCAGATACGGTTGCACTTGGGTCAGCAGACGCGGAATCTGGCTGACGCGATCGAGCACTTGGCCCAGACGAACTTCCAGCGGCGCGTAATCCTGTGTGAGCGGCAAAAACAGGGAATTGCCGATCAGCTCAACAGCGACGGTCGGATTGTGTTTGTAGCTTTGGATTTTGTCGAATTCGAGCAGGTTGAGCGCAATTTGATCGTCGATCAGCTGCCAGTCGGCGGCATCCTCGGGGCCCAGCGACGATTGCGGCGTTTCGTTGTGAAAGCGGTCACGCCATGCGGCGTAAAACGCGCGCTGCTTGGCAATTCCCTCGACGCTCAGATCGTCCAGCAGCGAATCCAGCGCCACGGTTTCGTGTGTTTTCGGATCGACGTAGGAGTGATATCCGGCCGATGATGCGGCCACGGGCGAAAGCACCAGCGAATCTTTCATGAACTGATCGCTCAGCGCGGCGAACTTCGCCGAAGCGTCGGGCGAGGCAGTTTGTTGGTACGAATGCGGGTTCATAGTTGTGGGCATCGCCAGTGGCACGGCGATCAATGCGGCGCTGAACGTGAATCCGAGAACGATTGTAAGACGAGACGGCATTCGATTTCCTTTTGCGGCGGGCGGCGCCCGCCGGTGCTAAATCGGGCGGCGAAACGGGATCGGGGCGCTGGGCTTGCGGCGAGAGTAGCGACGCAGCCGCGATCGCGCTTGCTCCGCCCACGGGCCGCTCGGCGCAAATTTCAAATAAAGCTCCCACTGCGCCCGCGCGGCGGTGCGCTTGTGGCGTTTCTCGTACGCAAGAGCCAGATTGAAATGTACGTCTGCGTGTGCCGGCATGGCACGCGCAGCTCGCTCCAGATGGTCGATCGCTTCGTCGAACTCGCCGAGTTCTTCGAGCGTGCAGCCCAAGTTGTAACGCGAAATGCCGTTGAGCGGATCGATTTGCACGGCATTCATGAATGCGGTGCGCGCGTCCGAAAGATGACCGAGCTGATAGTAGGCTACGCCCAAATTTATGTGCGCTTCGATCCAGTGCGGAGCCAGCTCAACCACGCGCTGATAGTTTTCGATCGCCCGCGGAAGCGTATCGATTCGATCTTCGCAATCGAGCGCCGACTGAAAAAAATCTTCCGGCGTGGGTCCGGCCATGGCGTGCAACTTTGCCGGCTCGACGGGCATGTCGAACGGAAACGCCCACTGCCGCAGAAACGGGTTGAAGGGGCGCTCGGATCCTGGTGGCACCACATGAACTTCGCGGCCCAGCTCGAGCAGACGAAGCTCCTGCACCGGAACCGAAGCGGTTGCGAATTGAACTTCAATTAATTTGATGGCGCGACGAACGCGGCGAGCGGGGACGTGATTTTGGGTGAGCTTTTGGATGGCGCGGAGCGCAAGCAGATCGCCGAAGGTGTAGAACCGTTCGCCCCAACGAGCCTGCGGCTTCACCAGGCGCAGACGTTCCCAGTAGCGGAGACGGCTCGGCTCAAGTCCTAGAATGCGCCCAACTTCTCTGCGCGTATAACGCTGCGACAATCCGCCGGTCCCCCGCGACCGCCCTCGATTATGCACTGGAAGAAATTTTGCGCAAGGGGCGGAAACGGCGAAAGGGGGCGCGGCTGTGGATATCGCGGACGACGGATTTAACCACTGACGACGGCGCTCGCCATTCCAAATTCGCGCTCAAAACCATCGTAGTCGCGGCGAATGTCGCGCATGAGCGCGATGAAGTCCGGATGCAGACGCAGAGATTCCAGATGGGGATCGCGTTCGAAGGCGCGATGATTCGGCAGGCCGATCTCCGAGCAGCGTTTTAGTTCGGCGATTGCTTTGTCGTGCTTTCCCACCAGCGCGTACACGCCCGCGGCGCAATGCAACGCGTGATGCAGGTGCAACACGCTGCGCTTACTGGCGGCCGCTTTGTCGGCAAATTCCTCGGCCTGATTGAAGTTGCCTTCTCGCGCCAGAATTAACCCTTCGAGCGCTTCGAGCTGTGGTTCTCCAGGCACCATCTGGCGAGCGCGGGCTAGTCGTTCCCGCGCGCTGCCCAGATCGCCCAGGTAGATCGCGGGGATCGGACGTTGAACGTTGGCGTGAACCAGCCCCGGCTCCAGCGAGAGCGATTCTTCAAAGTGACGATCCGCGGCCTCAAAGTCGCCCTCATAAAGATCGATAAACCCCAGAGTGGAGTGGGCCAGAGCAAAGCCCGGATTAGCGAGGATTGCTTCCCGGGAATCGATAACTGCAGGTTCGTGGAAGCCGCTGTGAAACAGGAGCCCTGAGCGAATCGTTCGTGCGTTGTATCGGTTCGGATTGACGGTCAGCGCCGCGTTCAGCGCGCGGAATGCGGGTCGAATCTGAAATCCTCGCGCGGGTGACCATAGGATCATGCCCTTCGCGCAAAAAGCGTTGCAGTTCACCGGGTCCAGTTCCAGCGTGCGGTCCACGGCCTGTTCGGCTCGGACGATCCATTTCGGATCCGGGTCCAGATGCGAGCCGAGCTGGCAGCAGATATTGGCCAACACGCTCCAGGCATCCGCGAACGTAGGATCCAGGTCGATCGCACGCTCGAGCATTTCGATCGCGGCCAGCAGATCGATTTTGTTGAAGCACAGGGAACGATCCACCGCGCGCATGAAGAGTTCGAACGCGAGAGGATGCCGCGCGACGGGAACGGTGATGCGCGACGAATGATCGCGCGTGCGAGGAACCAGCGCGTCATAGATCGTGTCGGCGAGCTTGTCCTGCAGATCGAACAAGTCTCCCATGTCGCCGTCGATTTTCGCGGTTTGAAGCACGCGGGATTCGCGCAGCTCCCAGATCTGTACGGTCACGCGCACGCGAGAACCCATTTTCTGAATGTTGCCCTCGGCGACGATGTCCACGTTGAGCTCACGCGCCACCTGGTTCCATTCAATGTCGCCGTGAGCATATTTCATCAGGCTGCTGGTTGGGCGCACCAGCAGAGCCGGCGATGAACCGAGGCGATTCGCGACGGCGTCGGCCAGCGCAACCGACAAAAATTTCTCGTCACCCGCGTGGGAGCGAAGTTGAAACGGAACCACGGCGATCGATTTTCGCGTATCCACTTTTGCCGTTGAGATGGCTCGCGGCGCCGCCGATAGCGAATGGAGGGCTTGGGTAATTTCAGCGGCCGACGCCGGCCGGCGCTGCGGATCTTTCTCCAGGCACTTGCTGATGATTTGATCGATCGCGGAGGGCAGCCCGGTTTGCAACGCGCTGGGTCGCGCGGGTGATTCGGTGGCGATCTTGTGCATCACCGCGAGCGCACTGGGTCCGGTGAACGGCTGTTGACCGGTGGCCGCTTCGTAGAGCAGCGAGCCCAGCGAAAAAATGTCGGACCGCGCATCGACTCGCTCGCCGCGCGTCTGCTCCGGAGACATGTAGGCGATTGTTCCCACGATCGCTCCGGGCGTACTCGATGAGGCATCCACCGTGGGCGTCGAGTCGCCGCTCGAGCTTGCGGCGATTTGAGGAACGATTTTCGCGAGGCCGAAATCGAGAATCTTCGCGTGGCCCCGGCCGGTGATGAACACATTCGCGGGTTTGATGTCGCGGTGCACGATGCCCTGGCGGTGAGCGGCGTCGAGCGCGTCGGAAAGTTCGGCGCCCAGTTTCACGAGCGCGTCCAGATCCAGCGCGCGTCCGGCCATGTGCTCTTTTAATGTTGCGCCTTGCAGATACTCCATGGCGATAAACGTGTGGCTCTGGTCTTCGCCGATGTCGTGAACGATACAAATGTTCGGGTGATCGAGCGCGCAGGCTGCTTGCGCCTCGCGTTCGAAACGAGCGAGCGTGGCCGGATCCTGCTCGACGGTTTCAGGCAGAAATTTCAATGCCACAAAACGATGCAGCCGCGTGTCTTCGGCTTTGTACACCACGCCCATGCCGCCGCTTCCCAGGCGCTCCAGCACACGATAGTGCGAGAAGGTTTTCCCGATGAACGGGTCGGCGGCAGACATATCCCGACATGTTAGGTGGCGAGTACCGGCAAGTCAACGGAGACGATTGTGTACGCCTTCTCCCTGCGGCCACCGCTAACCTAAACACATACATTGATTTGAGGGCACATTCGGGACCGTGAGCGCCCTTGCGGAGGGTCTGATCGGCCCCGCAGCGCGTGTCTGGAAGTGCGATAACCATAAGAGGACACGCGGTTGCGGGGCCCTTGTGGCTTGCTAGACTCTGATAGGGAAGAGTTTGCGGCAACGCAAGCTGTGCGCCCGCCACAATGCCTCTCGACAGCGCCGAAAGAACGCATCTGGATCGTGAAGTCACGCTGGCGCGGGCGGTGTTTGCGGCACTGGCGGTTGCGGATTTGGTGGTGGTAAGCGGCGGCAAGCCGAACGCATGGGCAGCCGGCTTTCTGAGCCTGTATTTTCTGGGCGCGGTGGGCGTGTTGGTTTACGGCTGGATGCCCGTAGCGGTCGATTTTCACGTCCCGATCGTCGCGGACGTGCTGGCTCTCGGGATTTTCCTGGTAGCTTCGCCGATGTTGTCGGCTTGGTGGTTTCTGTTTTTGTTCGTCGCCTACGCGCTGGGTACGCGCGCCAAAACTGCGGCGATGCGATTGTTTGTGGTTGTGGGCACGATCGCGGCGTTTATAGATGTTGCCGTCCGCGGCGGATTGAAAGCCGAGCATCTCGGCGTCGCGAGCGCCACTGCGTTCGGTGTTGCAGCTTCGGGACTAGGACTCGGGTATCTCGCTTCGCGCGAGCCGCGAGAACTGGAGCGGCGCCAGTTTCTGGAAAAGTTGTCGGGTCTGCTGCATTTTGAGCGCGGACTGACTGAATCGATTCGGCAGGCGTTGGGCGAAATCGCCCTCGCGTTCGATTGTGAGCAAGCGTGCCTGGCGATACGCGACGAAGAACTCGAGCGATTGTTCGTGTGGAAAGTCCACCCGAACGAACGCGAGCCCGGCGGCCCGGAAACGCTGCCGCTGGCGAAGTCGGAAACGTTTTTGACCGACGCGTTTGAGATTTCGCTGTGCTGGAATTTCGGAAACAGCGCGAGCGAACCGGTTGGGCGCGGATTTGGATGGGACCGGCGAACGGGTCGCGCGGTTCAGCGATTGACGGCGCCGCCCGCGGCCACGCAGCAGGAATTCGCGGCTCGGTCGCTGGTGGCCGTGACCATCGAATCGGCCGGCAGACCGGCGGGGCGCGTGCTGCTCGTGAACCCAAAAGGTTCGCGGAAACAGTTTTCGAAAGATGATCTGCGATGGTTCGAGCACGTGGTGCGGCACGTGGGCCCGGCGCTCGAAAATATTTTTCTGATGCGGCACTTGAGGGCGCGCGCGGTGGAATCGGAGCGCAGCCGGATGTCGCGCGATTTGCACGACGGGATTTTGCAGACGTTGTTGAGCTTGAACATTCAGCTCGACGTGTTGCGCCACAAATTTCCGTGGACGCCGGAGCAGGCCGGTGCGGAACTAGCGACCCTGCAAAAGACGGTTCAACTGGAAAGCGAAGAATTGCGGCGGATGGTGACCGAGTTGCGGCCGCTGCGAGTGGAAAGCGCGGACATGAGGGAACTGATGGCCGTATTTGCAGAACGATTTCGAAGCGAGTCGGGGTTGGCGGTGGATTTATTCATCGAAGACCGCGATTTAAGGCTGCCGGATCGCATCTGCCGCGAACTTTTCCAGATATATCGTGAGTCACTGAACAACATAAAAAAGCATGCTAAGGCTGGTCACGTCGTGGTAAAACTAGGGCAAGACGAGGCGAAAGTGTCGCTCATCGTCGACGACAACGGCCAAGGCTTCAGCTTTTCGGGTTTGTACGCAAGTGAAGACTTGGATCGGCTGCGCTTGGGACCGATCTCAATCAAAGAACGAACACGGAGCGTAGGGGGAACGCTAACGGTTGAGTCGAATCCCGGTCACGGGGCGCGTCTAACGGTAGAAATCCCGCTTAACTAAAAATGACGAAAGCGAAACAGGTGATTCGTATCCTGGTTGCGGACGACCATGCCATCTTCCGGGATGGTCTGCGCAAGCTGCTCGAATCAGCCGACGAAATCCAGATTATCGGCGAAGCTTCCAATGGCGTGGAGTGCGTAAAGATGCTCGCCAAGCTGAAGCCGGATATTCTGCTGCTGGATTTGCGCATGCCGGAAAAAGACGGGCTCGGCGTGCTTGAGGAAGTCAATTTTGATTCGCTGCCGACGCGCGTGATCGTGCTGACGGCGGCGGAAGACGATCGAGACGTGGTCCGCGCCATGCGCCTGGGCGCGCGCGGCGTGGTGTTGAAGCAATCCGCCAGCGACCTGCTGGTGAAGAGCATTCGCAAGGTCGCCGACGGCGAAATCTGGCTCGATAACCGCATGACCGCGGAAGTGATCGACGCATTCAAAAAGTCCGCGGAGTCCGGACAACGCCGCGAAAAGCCGCTGCTGAGCGACCGCGAAAAAGAAATCGTACAGCTGGTGGCGCAGGGTTTCCGCAACCGCGAAATCGGCGAGAAGCTTTTCATCAGCGAGCAAACCGTAAAGAATCACCTGCACAATATTTTCGACAAGCTCGGCGTATCGGACCGGCTGGAACTGGCGCTGTATGCCATCCACCACCGGCTGATCGATCAGACCTAACGCACAGTTGGGTTCTCCGGTCGAATCGTCGCTGCGTCCGCACGACTCCGCTTCGGTTCCTCTCCTCGATTTTTTTGGTGATGTTACTTTCGCCGCTCCGAACGAGTGGAGTATTCTAGATTCGTGGTTTCCACCGCAAACCCAGCCAGTCCCGAAGCGCCTCCCGTAAAATCCGGCGCGCGAATTTATTCCCGCGAAACGATTTTGCTTTCCTGCTGCATCACGCTGATCTTGTTACTCGGCTTTACGGCGTTTCTGGCGCGCGTGTATCACATGAAGGTGCATGCGATGGCCGACGCATGGTTCACCCAAGGCGAAGCAACGTTCAAGGCTGGCGACCCGGCCGCGGCTGTGCTCGATTACCGCAACGCGCTGGTCTATTCGCCGGAAAAACCGCTGTACCAGCTGCATCTCGCGCAAGCATTGGTGGCGATGGGCGATCACGACGCGCAAGCGCAGAGCTACCTGCAGGTTCTGTGGGTGGAATCGCCGGGCAACGGTGAAATCAATCTGGAGCTGGCGCGCATTGCGGCGCGGCGAAGCGACGGATTGAACGACGTGCTCCGCTACTATCACAGCGCGATTGACGGCGAGTGGAGCGAAAATCCGGTGGCCACGCGGTGGCAAGTCCGGCGCGAGCTTTGCGATTATTTGCTGCAGCACGGGCAAATTCCGCAGGCGCGCATCGAAGTGACGGCGCTCGCGGACAACACGCCGTCCGACGACGCAGCGCGGCAGTTGGTGGTGGGACGCATGCTGCTCGAAACGCAGGACTGGAATCGAGCGCAGGGAATTTTCCGCCAGTTGCTCGCGACCGACCGCACCAATCCAAATTATCTGCTGGGCGCGGGAACCGTGGCGTATCAATTGGGCCAGTACGGAGTGGCGCGCGAGTACTTCGATAAGCTGCCCCCGGATCTGCGAAACAATTCAAACGCCGCGAGCATGATCGACGTGTCGCATCAGGTGCTCGCGGTGAATCCGTATTTGTCGGGGCTTTCGAGCGCCGACAGAGTGCGCCGCGCCGAAAGCGCAATTACGGCGTCGAGCGCGCGAGCGCAAGCCTGCATTCAAAGCAGAACCGGTGCGCCACATTCGATTGCGGTGCAGGGCGCGCTGACGAAAATGCAGCTGAATCTCGATCAATTTCAGCGAATGCAAAAGGACTGGAGCGCGCGAAATCTGGGAAGTTTTCCGGACCGGATGGACGCGGCGATGACGGCCGTATTTGAAATCGAAAACGCTGCGACGGTCGCCTGCGGAGAGCCGCAAGGAACCGATCGCGCGCTGTGGCTGCTGGGCAAAAGCCGCGCGGGGCAGCCAAATTGAGCGCCACGCCGCAACCATTGCCGGCCGCCGAGCCGGACAAGATGTGGCCGCAGTCGTCGGAAATCGAGCCCGACACGTTTCGCCGTCGCTGGGAAGCGTGGATGCACAGCATCTTCCGCATGCGGGAAGATCGTTTCTTCCTGTTTCTCGCCGTGCTGATCGGAGTGATGTCCGGCCTCGTCGTGGTCTGCTTTCGGATTTTCATCGAGTGGGTGCAGATCCTGCTGCTCGGCCCGTCGCTCACGCCGCCGGCGCTGCGTGTGGTGCTGGCGCCGACACTCGCCGGATTCGTGGTGGCTCTGCTGGCGATTTACGTTTTTCCGCACGTGCGCGGCAGCGGCGTGAACCAGACCAAAGCCGCGGTGTACATTTCGAACGGATACGTGCCGTTCATTACGGTGATCGGAAAATTCGTCACCTGCGCGATCGCCATCGGCAGTGGTCAATCGCTCGGTCCTGAAGATCCCTCGCTGCAAATCGGCGCCGGCATCGCTTCGCTGCTGGGCCGGCGTTTGCGCCTTTCCACCGAAAAACTCAGGCTGATTGCGCCGGTGGGCGCGGCGGCGGGATTGGCGGCTGCGTTCAACGCGCCGATTTCAGCAGTCTTGTTCGTCATCGAAGAAGTAATCGGCACCTGGAGCGCGGGCGTGCTCGGCGCGGTGGTACTGTCCGCGGTTTCGAGCGTGGTGACGATGCGCGCGTTTCTCGGCGCGGACTCGCTTTTCAGCGTGCCGCCGTTCCGCGTCGCGCGTCCAGGTGAAATGCTCGCGTACGTGGTGCTGGGAATTGCGGGCGGCCTGGCGTCGCTGATTTTGCTGAAGTGGATCGCCTGGGCGCGACCGAAAATCAGACGGCTGCCGAATTGGACGCTGTATTTTCAGCCGGCTGCGGCAGGCCTGATCATCGGGCTGATCGGCATCCGAGTCCCGCAAGTAATGGGCGCAGGGTATCCGATCGTCGATCAAATGATGCACGGGCAATTCGTGTGGAAGGTTCTGCTACTGCTCGCGGCGCTGAAAATTTTCGCCACCGGCGTGTCGTTCCTGAGCGGATCGCCCGGCGGCACGTTTGCGCCCACACTTTTTATCGGAGCGATGCTGGGCGGTGCGATTGGCGCGATCGAGCATCACTTTTTCCCGAGTCTGACAGGTACGGTGGGAACGTTCGCGCTTGTCGGGATCGGGACACTGTTTGCCGGATTTTTGCGCACTCCCATCACGGCGGTCTTCATGGTCGTGGAGCTTTCCGGAAATTACACCGCAATCCTGCCGGTGATTATTTCCACCATGGTCGCGTACACGATTTCGCGCACGTATCAGAAAACTCCGCTGTTCGATCTGCTCGCTCGCCAAGACGGATTGGTGCTGCCGTCAATTGAAGAAAAACGCGAGATGCTTTCGCTCGATGTGGAAGATGCGATGAGTGCCGATGGATCGATCGTCGTCGAACCCGGACACACCATCACCGCCATCGCGAAGCAAGCGGAAGCAAAACCCGAAGCGGTGCTTCTGCTGCGTGTGAATCCGGGAAACTGGTGGCTGCTCGACCGCGACGACGTGATGAGGCTCGCTCCCGACGCTTCGCCCGCAACGACGGCGATTTTGGCGAAGTCGAAAGGTCCAGTGCCGTATATGTTCCGCGATCAGACGCTGGCCGAAGCGCTGCAAAGCATGGGCGATTGGCCGCTGCTGCCGATCGTCAGCCGCGAAGACCTGGGAAAGCTCGAAGGAATTATTACGCTGGCGGAGACGCTGAAAGCATTTCGCAAAGCCCCTGCGCCGGAAGAAAACTAGTCCGAAATCGCATGGGTCCGGATATCGGCTCCGCCAATCGCAGCCAACCGATCTGCGATCTACAGGCGTTAGCACCCCGACAGCGCCAGCCGACGCAAAAAGCAAAACGCACCCGCAGTCTCGCCCCGTACCTGGTACTGCGCGCGCCCTCGCTGAAAACCCTCGAAATGCCAATGATTTAGCGGGTTTTCGCCCGACTTGGGTACCTCCTCCTAGTACTTTTGTACTTTTTGGGTCCTATTTAATTGAGCCATTGGCTCTATAGGTTTGCTTCTGGAACAGGCCTATTCTGCTCGCGTGAACAGAGAAGTGGTTTTTCGCTGGATTGTTCAAGGGAGGTAGTGTCCTGTGGCATCTAAAGAGCGACGTGCAACGCGGCGTTTCCTAATGCGTCTGCCGCTCACCGTCCGATGGACGGATGAAAGCGTGGTTGGCGAGGCCGCAACCGAATCGCGGGAAGTGAGTTCTCGGGGCCTGTATTTCCATCTGCCGAAAGGCCTGAAAAGCGGGTCGCCGGTGGAGATCGTGATGACACTTCCTCATGAGCTGACGCAAGCGGGCCCCGTGCGTGTGCGATGCCTGGGACGGATTCTGCGAAGCAGCCCGGAAAACTCGGGCGAAGTGGGAGTGGCGGCGGCGATCGAGCGTTACGAATTCATGCGTAACGCGGAGACGGCTGCTTAGTTTCGAAGTAACAAGTTTCTTGCCCAGACCCTGCGGAGATGGGTAAGAAGGCCGGGCGGCTCGGGTCCCTCAGCCTAGCCCCCGGCCACGTTTTTTTGATGGCGATGGTTCGGTCGCGCGCAGAGATTGCGCACGCGCGGCGGCCCCGTTCGGTATCCGCGAATCATCGCGCTTAAAATTCCCTTACCGGCGCGGTCTGATCGTCACTCACTCTTCCGATTACAATATCGGCTCGGCTGTAATTTTCCGCGCGGACCGGGCATCCGGCCAGCCGCCGCAAAATGTTGATCTGGCCCACGTGGGTAAACGCGTCGGCAATCGCGCCTTGAAACATCTGCGGGACGCCGATGCCCATCGGCGCGTCCGACGCCACGAAATTATCGAGAGTCTGCAGCGCGGCGAAAAAGCGGCTGACGCCATCGGCCCACGGCAGCGAATGCGAATCGTGCCATGACTCTTTGCCCTTTGCCTGCGAGAGCGCCCAATCCAGCAGATCGGAAATGTGTGCCAGGATCTGGCCCGGCGTTCGCACGGAATCACAGGCGCGGAAGTCGGTGAAGTCGGCGGGCACGTTTCGCACCGCCTTGCCGCCACGATACGCGAGAGTGGCCAGCATGTGGCGGAGCAGTTCGCGGTCTGCGTTCGATTTTGAGGGTTCGGCGGTCATCGAATTTCCTTTCGCGAAAATTGCAACGGTGCTCGTGAGCAACCGTTTCACTGTATTCAAATTCGCGGTGCGTCGCAACTTGCCGCGCGCGAGTGCGTGTTGCGAAGTGCTGCGTGGCGATTAGCTTTCTGTGGCCGGCGGGAATTCAATTTCCGCGCAGCCTTGCGTGAATGCAAACGGAAACGGCCCCGGATCGGCGGTGCGGTACACCCCGTCGAAGAAAACGAATGCGCGGCCCGGCGTTTGCTCGTCGAACTGAAATGATGGCTTCCACGGTCCGGAATGCCATCCACGATCGGCAGCATCGATCACTTGTACGGGCTCGGACCAATCGGACAATTTGCCCGACGGCCTCGCGCAGCGGCACCACCACAATCCAGTTTCCGCGCGCGGCGCACCTTCGCCCACCCAAACGCGCGCGAAGATCGCATCGAACGAATTTCCGCGCGGGCGCACGCAAAAATCAAACATCTTCATTTCCGCTGGCGCGAATATCGTGTGGGGCGTCCAGCCGGTGCGTCCGTCGACGCTCTCCGAGTAGCCGTGTACCAGATAATTTTCCTGATTCGCGCCTGCGACGTACCACATTTTCCATTTCCCGTCGTGGTAGATCAGGTTCGGCTCGTAAACGCTGCCGTGTTCCCAATCCTCGTTGGCCGCGAAGACCGGTTCCGCTTGGTCGATCCACTGCCGGCCATTCCATTCGAGAAATCCGATGGTGTACGGTCCCCAGAGATTGTCGGCCGCGCCGGCGTAGTAAATTCGTTCGACTTGGCGGCCGGTGTGCGGATCAATTCCTGCGACGTACGATGGGCAGTGGCGGCCGCCGTTTCCGTCCCACGGGCGACTCAACGTGTTTGCCGCAAGCGACGCCAGCGCACCGCCAGAGTCGCGGCTGAGCTTCCAACCCGTTGCAGCTAGCGGAGCACCGGGCGGTAGCGAAGCGCTGAAAAGCTCGGTGGCGCCATAGCCGCCCGCTTGGCCGGCGAGGTACATCCACCACTGCTCGCCGCGGCGGCAGACGGTCGCATCGAGCAAATCTGCGCCCTGCGAGCCGGTGGACGCGTCCTTCGGGTCGAAAATTTTCACTTCGCCGATGACTTTCGGTTTTTGCTGTTCACTCATTGGCCTGACGTCCCTCGATGATCTGTTTTCTCTCGATCGTACGACCTTGCCCGATTCGTGCCGCACGGCACAGCGGATTAGCTGGAACTTGCGCGCGCCACTATACTAAATAAATGGATTTGGATTCGGGCCTGTTTTCGGCGCTCCACAAATACTGGGGATACGACTCGTTCCGGCCGATGCAGGAGCGCATCGTGCGCAGCTTGCTGGGTGGCAAAGACGTCTGCGTGGTGATGCCGACCGGCGGCGGAAAATCGCTGTGCTATCAATTGCCGGCCGCGATGCTCGGCGGAAAAACGGTCGTGGTGGTCTCTCCGCTGATCGCGCTGATGCAAGACCAGGTCGCGCAGCTAGGGCAGATGGGTATTCCGGCTGCGCTGCTGAACAGTACGCTCACCGCAAAGCAGCAGATGGAAATCGAGCGCGGACTGCGCGACGGGCGTTACCGGCTGCTGTACCTTTCGCCAGAGCGCTTGGCGCGGCAGGACACGATTGCAGCGCTGCAGCGAGCCCCGATTTCGTTTTTTGCGATCGACGAAGCGCATTGCATTTCGGAATGGGGCCACGAATTTCGTCCGGAATACCGGCAGATGAATTCGCTGCGCCGCCACTTTCCGGAATTGCCGATCGCTGCATTCACGGCCAGCGCGACGCGGCAGGTCCGGCACGACATTATCGATCAGCTGAAACTGCGCCAGCCCGACAAGTATCTGGCGAGCTTCCATCGCCCGAACCTGCGCTATCTGGTGAAGCAGTGTGATGCTCGCACGCAAACTCCGATGCTGCTGCGCGCGCTGCGGAATTACCGTGGCGAAAACGTGATCGTGTACGCGCCGACGATCAATCGCGTGGAAGAAACCGTCGAGCTGCTGAAAGCGAATGGCGTCGCCTCGGTTGGGTATCACGGCAAAATGTCGGCAGCGGACCGCCGGCGGAATCAGGAAAAGTGGATGTCCGACGAAGTTCCCGTGCTGGTCGGCACGGTGGCGTTTGGACTGGGAATCAACAAAGCCGCGGTGCGTGCCGTGATTCATCTGTCGCTGCCGAAATCGATCGAGCAGTATTACCAGGAAGCGGGTCGCGCAGGCCGCGACGGCTTGCCGGCGGATTGCGTTTTGTTGTGGCAGAAAAAAGATGTGGGGCTGCTGACGTACTTCATCGAACTGCTGAGCGATCCGGCCGAAAAACGCCGCGCGTGGGATCGCTATCACACGATTTTGAATTTCGTGGAATCGAGCAAATGCCGGCACCGGCAGATCTGCGAACATTTCGGCGAAATTCCCAAATGGCAATCCTGCGACGCGTGCGATTTCTGCGGATACACGCTCGATTGGATCGGCGGCGAAGCGACACCTTCGCGCGGAAAGCGAAAAAGCAAATCGCCGCAGCCGGAGCCGGTGCGCACGCCTCGCACCTCCGCGCCGATGCGGCGATACACGTCGCCCGATCCATCGCCGTTTGAGGGAATCCACATTCGCCGAAAAACGCAGGGAGCTGGGCCGGCGGCGCCGCGCTATTCGGATTCAGGCAGCAAGCCCGGCTGGTGGGGCGCGCGAAAAAAATCGGCAAGCGCAGCGGCCAAGCACGAAGCCGCCGCGGCGAAAAAATCCGATCGCCCGCTGACGGCTGCGGACGTGGATCCGGATTTGCGCGCCTATCTGCGCGAGTGGCGGCGAAACACGGCCAAGGAAAACGGGCTGCCTGCTTTCGTGGTGCTGCACGACACATCGATCGACGACCTTTGCCGGAAGCGGCCCACGTCGATGTCACAACTGGAAGGAATCTTCGGACTCGGCGAGCGGAAGATCGAGCAGTACGGGCGCGAAATTCTGGATGCGCTGGCGCGATTCGGCGACGAGTCAAGCGAAGCGAGTAATCGCACAGAGGGCGCGAGCGGAGTAGGGCGGGCCGCGACGATCAAGCAAAGATTGGAACGCTGGAGAATTGCGACGGCACGCGAGGACGGACTGACTCCGCTACTGGTGATGAACGACGCGGCCCTCGAAGCCATTTGCCGCACGCAGCCGACGTCGATGGCCGAACTTCGGGGGATTGAAAGCTTCGGGGAGCGAAATGCCGAGCTCTACGGCGAACGCGTGCTGGAAATCGTGAGTTCGATCGGCGAAGACGCTCGAGCCGCGACCGCGAGTTGACCGCGCCGCGAGTTGCGTTGCCGCGCTCCCGCCTGCGATTACCAGATCAACTTCAAAGCCAACTGCAAAGCGCGCGGCGAACCGGCGGTGTCAAACAATCCGAATCGAGGATTGGCGAGCGTAAGATTCGCAAAGCTCGATACGGTGCGGTTCGGATCGTTGAACACGTTGTAGATTTCGGTGCGGAACTGCATTGCCCACGGGCCGGAATGCATCGGACCCGACTCAGTCAGCCGGAAACTTTTCGAAATCGCCCAATTGAAGTTCGCCAGGCTGTTCAGGCGGAAACCATTTCGCCCGCAGGTTCCGTCGTTGCCGAGCAGCGGCTGCGAATAACGGGTCTGCCCAGCGATCGAAGCGGCGTCGCCGAGTTTGAAGCCGACTCCGCCGTTTGCGCAGTTGGCTCGCGTGTTGTCCGCGCCGCTCGGGGCCGTCACGCCGTCGATGTTCACGTCCGAGATTGTCGTCGCTCCCACTGTCACCGGCCCCGAATAAATGTTGGCGGGAATCCCCGACTGCCACAGGCTGGTTGAACTGAATTGCCAACCCTTGAGCGCCAGATTCGAAAAGAGCCCGTCGCGCGACTGAAAAAACGGCAGGTTCCACACGCCGGTGACGACGATTCGGTGCGGAATGTCATAGTTCGAGGGGCCGCGCTCCAGATACAGCGCGTTCACGTTTTGCTGCACGCCGGGATCGAACGATTCCTGATTCGGATTCGACGATGACGAATTATCGATCGAGCGCGAGTACGTGTAGAACGCCTGAAGCGACAGTCCGTACTGGAAATTTTCGCGCAGGCTCAGTTGCAGCGAGTTGTAGCTCGATGACGCCGCTCCGGTGATCGTGTTCACTTGATCGAATCGCGGGTCGAGACGATTGTTGCCCGGGCCGTAGGCATTGCTCGCCGTGGTCGCAAATTCATCGATGCGGGCTAGTTCGTCGGCCGCGCTGGTTGCCGGAGCGGGTACATTCGCCGGTGCAATCGGATTAATAGGAATGAACGCCTGCAGATGCGTGCCCTTCGAGCCGACGTAAGCGACGCTCGCAAGCGTGGAGCGCGAAATCTGATATTCAGCCACCAGATCCCACTGTTGTGAGTACGGATTCGGCAGATTCGGATTCACCGTCGTGATCGTGCCGAAATTGGTGAGCGCGCCGAAGGAACCCACCTGAGCTTGCGATTGAGTGATGAACGGCGCGGTGCCCGCCACCAGATTGTCGAACGTGTTGCCGCCCGTGAAATCCGAAAGCGAAAACGTGTAGTTCAACGGCGGCGTGGTGCGCGCTTCGGAAAGCGCGGTGAAATTAAATGAGTCGTAGTAAATCCCGTATCCGCCGCGCAGCACGAATTTTCCTGCGTTCGGATTCCACGCGAAGCCAAACCGCGGTCCGAAATTCAGTGGATTCGCATGAATGGCCGGATTGCCGATACGAAATGTGCCCAGCACGCCCGGACCTGCGTCTCCGATGCTGCCGGGAATGGCGGGATCGAGCAGAGACGTCAGCCCGTGCGCTTCGGTGACCGCGCCCTGGTATTCCCATCGCAGTCCGAGGTTGATAGTAAGAGTCGGCAGCACACGAAAATCGTCTTGAACGAACGCGCTGAAAAGTTTTTCGCGAAAGCCCAGCTCGGTCGGTCCAAAGGCCTGCGTGTATAGATCGGGCTGCGCGGCCAGGAACGTGGCGGTGTCCTCGAAAAAATACGACCCGTTGTCGTTCGTCTGGTTGACCGAATTATCTTGAATGTAGCGGAAGTCGAAACCGAAATTGAAAAGGTGCTTGCCGTGAGCCTGGCTGACGATGTCGTTCGCCTGATACACGTTGAAAATTCGTCCCTGCGTGAAATAGGGGAGCGCGCCGAAGCTCGCGAGGCTCCCGTCTGAAATGGTGAACCGCGGCGATTTCAAATCGTTTTCCGGCGGCAACAGGCCGAGCGAGCGCGCGTACGCAAATCGAAATTGATTCACCGTATCCGGATGGATGTTCCAGGAATCGGTGACGTTGGCGTTGCGCGCTTCGTAATGCAGATCGGCGTCGAATCCGGCCAGCGTGTTGAACTGCGGGAAGGGAAGCACCAGCGTTCCGGTTCCCTGAAAATAGCGGACGGAAAGTGTATTCGACGGCGCCAGACGCTGATCGCCGCGCAGCAGGAATTGGTAATTATTCTGCGGTGACGAAAAAGTTTGCGGAACCACGGGAGTTCCGTTCACGGTCGTTGTCGGAAGCGGCAGAAACTCGTTGATCAGGTTCGCGAGCGTCGGGTCGGTGACCGTGTTTCGTTGCGCCTGCGTAGGCGTGGCCGCAAAATCGGTGAAGCCGCCGCCGATCGTTTTGTTTTGCTGCCAGCCGCCAAACAGAAACGTTTTGTCGTGAATTGCGGCGCCGCCGGTGGAAAATCCGTAGTTGTTTTCGTCGATGCGTGTTGCCGTGCCCAGAACCGGATCGGTCGCGTTGAAGTAATTATTTTGCAGATATTCGTACGCCTGGCCGTGCCAATCGTTTGTGCCGCTTTTGGTGATCATTTCGATCTGGCCGTTGGATTTTATGCCGTACTCGGCCGGCAGATTCGAAGTCAGCACGTTGAACTGTTGCACCATGTCCGGCTGCGGCTGCGTACCCAGCGCGAAGCCGCCGAATTCCCAGTCGTTCGCGTCGGTGAAATCGAATTCAACATTCGTGTTTTCGGGCCGTCCGCCGTTCGCGGTAATCAATCCCGTCTGCGCGCCGCCCACTTTCACCAGGCCGCCGCCTCCGCTCGGGTTGTACACGGGCGCCACGCCTGGAGCGAGCGCCACCAATCCAGTGACGGTGCGATCGGTAGGCAGGTCGTTTGATTCGTATGAATCGTATGCGGTGATCAACTGCGGATCGCTGGTGTTGATGATCGCGGTGCTGCCGCCTTCGACGCCGATCACGGCCGAAGTGGCGTGCACCTTCACTGTGATGTTGCAGGTGACCGACTGGCTAGCGAACGCGGCTACGCTAACCGACGATTGCGCGAATCCCGCGGCGTCAACGCTGATTTGATATTGGCCGGGGAGTAGCGCGGAGAATACGAATCCGCCGTCGGACCCGGTCGTGAATGTCTCGGTTCGATTCGTCTCGCGGCTTTGCAGCGTCACCGACGCGCCGGAGACTACATCTCCGGTCACGTCAAAAACCGTGCCGTGAATGGTGCCCGTCGTGTACTGCGCAGCGGCCGGCGCAGCGCACACCAGCACCGTTGCGATCGCCAGCGCACCGGCGAGCAGACACAAATATATCGGCTTCATCATTCCGCGAAACGTCAACTCAAACTCCTGCATGAATTCGGGTTACCTCTATCGAAACACGAACACGCCCGCGAGTTCAAGGAATGGCGAGCGGCATCGTGCTGCCAATTTGACGCTGTTAGTGGCCGAAAAGTTCGCTGCGGCGGCCGCTAGTTTCAGGTCACAATATGTACTGCCATGCTTCAATTTTCACCCATTCCTGCGGCGCAATCCGGCACAGGGGCGCCACCGCGATGAACATTTATTTTGCGGCGCTGATCGTGTATTCGGCCGTGCTGATTTTGACCGGATTCGTGGCCGCGCGAAAAGTGAAGTCAGCCTCCGATTTTTTGGTCGCCGGCCGCAGCTTCGGCCCCGGGATTTTGTTCGCCACGTTTTTGGCGGCGAATATCGGCGCGGGGTCCACGGTCGGTGCGAGCGGGCTGGGCTACCGGTTCGGAATGTCGGCGTGGTGGTGGGTGGGCTCGGCCAGCATCGGGACATTTGTATTGTCGCAAACGGTTGGGCCGCGGCTGTGGAAGTTGGCGAAGGCGCACGATTTCAGGACGCTCGGCGATTTCCTCGAATACCGCTACGGCAAATCGGTGAAGGGAATCATCGCGATGATTTTGTGGGCCGGCACTTTGACGATCCTTGCGGCGCAGATCATCGCGATTTCCTGGATTTTGGACGTGGTCGTCGGGCTGCCGAAGTGGAAGGGGTGCTTGGCCGGAGGCATCGTCGCGATTTCGTACTGCGCTGCGGGCGGCCTTGCGTCGTCGGCGGTAGTCAACACTTTGGAATTGACCGTGACCATGAGCGGTTTGCTGCTGGCGATTCCGTTTGCGTTGCACGGAGCGGGCGGATGGGCCGGAATGAACGCGAGCATCGCCGGATCGCTCGGCGCGGCGAGATCGGAAACGCTGCTTGATTTCACCGGCGCGGGCGCGCGGCAAATTCTGGCGTACGCCGCGATTCTGATTCCGTCGTTCATCGTTTCGCCCGGCTTGGTGCAGAAATTGTACGGCGCGCGCAGCGAATCAACGGTGCGACGCGGTGTGGCGCTGAACTCGCTGGTGCAGGCGACGTTTGCGTTCGCTCCCGCGATTTTCGGGCTGCTTGCGCTTTCGCGTTTCCCGCACCTGGGAAATTCCGAGTTGGCGCTGCCGACCGTAATGATGTACATGGTGCCGAAATGGCTGGGAGTGTGGGCGCTGGCCGCGATTTTTTCGGCGGAGTTGAGCGCCACCGATGCGATTCTGTTCATGCTGTCTACTTCGTTGACGGTCGATTTGTACAAGACATTTCTGAATCCGCAAGTGAGCGAACGAAAATTGTTGTCCGTGAGCCGATGGACGGCCGTGCTAGCGGGCAGCGCAGGCGTGGCACTGGCTATTGAGTTGCCGTCGGTGATTGCCGCGGTGACGATATTTTACGGACTGCTCGCGGTGGCGTTGTTTGTACCGCTGATCTACGGTTTGTATTGGCGAAGGATGAGCACGACGGCCGCGGTCGCCAGCATTTTTGCGGCGGTGAGTGCGGCGCTGGCGGTGTACTACGCGACGCCAACGCACGGAATCTGGCTGTTCTCGTCGTCAGCCATAGGAATTCTGGTGGCATTGATCGTTGCGACCACCGCAAGCATTGTGTTTCCAGCGAAAGCGGCGCTAGCGATGAGCAATGCTGTCAACGAAAACGCGAAGTAATGAAAATTGCAGCGAAGAGGACGTGACGATGAAGCGACGCGAGTTCAATCGAAGTCTTCTGGCCGGAGCGGGTGGCGCGATGTTTACGTCGCTCTTCACAGAGAACGGGGCGTCAGCAGCGCTGGCGACGAGCGCTTTGGCTCACGAGACGGCGCGCGAAGTCGCTTTGAGTGATAGCGCATCGGCTGGCAGCCTGACGGACGTGGAAGGACTGAAGGTCGGGCACTTCACTGACACACGCCGGCCAACCGGTTGCACCGTGGTGATTGCGGAGCGTGGCGCGGTGGCCGGCGTGGACGTGCGCGGCGGCGCGCCCGGCACGCGCGAAACCGATTTGCTGAATCCGGTGAACTCCGTGCAGCAGGTATTCGCCGTGGTAATTTCCGGCGGAAGTGCGTTTGGACTCGATACCGCGTCCGGCGTGATGCGGTACCTCGACGAAAAAAGTATCGGCTTTAAGGATTTGGGCCCGAACGTGCCGATCGTTCCGGCCGCGATTTTGTACGATCTCGGCGTGGGCGATCCGAAAATCCGCCCGACGGCGGAGTCGGGCTACCAGGCCTGCGTCGCTGCTACGTCTGGACCCGTCGCCGAAGGTAACGTGGGTGCCGGGGCCGGCGCCACGATCGGTAAATTTTTCGGCCCGAAATTCGCGATGAAGGGCGGCCTGGGCACATGCAGTATTCGCGTCGGCGACACGGGAGTGGTGGTGGCGGCGATGGTCGCAGTGAACGCCGCGGGAGACATCTACGATCCGCAAACCGGAAAAATTGTCGCGGGCGCTCGTTCGCCCAAGGGAGATGGCTTCGCCAACGCGATGGAAAAAGTTCTCGGCGGCTATGCCGTCACGCCGCCGCCGGCGAAGACCAACACCACGCTGGGAATCGTCGCGACGAACGCAACCTTAAATAAGGACGAAGCAACGAAGATGGCGCAAATGGCACAGGACGGCCTCGCGCGCGCGATCAATCCTTCGCACTCTCCGTTTGATGGCGACACAGTTTTCGCCCTGGCGACCGGAACGCTGAAAACAAAAGTAAGCGTGGGAGCCATCGGCGCGATTGCCGCGGTGGCGGTCTCGCGCGCCATCGTTCGCGCCGTGATGCAGGCGACGGGCATTCCGGGATACCCGAGTTACGCCGACCTGCGCAATGGAAAGCAAAAATAACGCCGAAACTTTCCGCGCGCCTGCATCATCCACTGACCATCTGGCCGTAAAATCCGAAATCTGGAACTTCCGGTGATCATTTCGATGAAAAAACATAAAATGATGATCGACGCCCCAAAACATTTCGAAGGATTTGCTCCCGACGCTCTGGATTTTTTCCGTCGACTACGGCGAAACAATCGCCGCGAGTGGTTTTTGAAGCAGAAGGCGACCTACGAATCGACGCTGGTCGCGCCAATGACCTTGCTGCTCGAAGATGTCACGGCACGTTTGGAAGATGCGGGCATCCCGCTCGCGCCCAACCGGAAATCACCCGTGCTGCGAATCTACCGCGACATTCGATTTTCAAACGACAAGTCCCCGTACAAAACGCTGATAAGCGCGTCGCTGTATCCCCACGGAAGCAAGATTAACGAAGGCGTGCTCTATACGTCGTTCTCCGACAAAGAGTGCTATTCCGCCTCCGGGTTCTGGCAGCCCGAGCGGCCGGTGCTTCACGCTTGGCGCCAGCGAATTGCCGCGAAGCCGAAAGAATTTCAGGCCATTCATCGCACAATTGTGAACGCCGGCCACGATTTCTACTGGAAGGCTTCCCTGAAGCGTTTGCCGCGAGGCTTTGACGAATTCGCTGAATCGCCCATCGCAAAATACTTGAAGCTCACATCGTTCATTGTCCTTCGCGACATTTCGAATCGCGAAGTGACGTCCCCGAAATTGGCTGAAGCGCTTGCGAAATTTGGGATTCAGACCAGAGGGCTGCTGGAATTTGGCTGGAGTATTTGACGCAACTCTACAGCGGAAATTTCTACGAATATTCGGCGGGATATTCCCTCAGCCCTGCCACGTCCATTCCTTTTTGCGCTTCCGGATTTTTCATAAACATATTCCACACAAACCGGCTACGCGCGTTTTCAGCCATCAGCATGGTGATTCCAGTGTCGATGCCGATCACGTCGGTGTCGTACCAGCGGGTCAGCGGATTCATCGCGTCCACGAATCCGTAGCGGGTCCACGCTTCTTTTTCGTAGCGCGTTTTGATGTTGCGCAGCACCGGCAGCGTAGCTTGCGGCAGGAAAGCCACCGAGCCTCCGGCGGCGCAAGGCGCGATCGTGCCGTCCACGTGGCCCACTTCCGGCGGACCGCCCCAAATCTGATATCCCTTCTGCGAGTCCGACGCGGTGACGCCCCAAAGATTCTCCGAGAAGTCCGGAAATTCTTTCGTCAGACTCAGGCAATACAGACGGTGCGCTTCGGTGGCAAGCGCCGAATTGACGAAGTAGTCGCAATATTTGTCGCGGCGCCCGCGAAAATCAAACCACGCGTGCGTGAATTGATGGGCGAACAGCGGCGCGAACGTGCCGATATATTTAATCCCTTCGTACTGAAAATTCGGCCGGTTCCACGCGTGCCAGGTTTCCGGCGGGAACGGATGTGTGGAAGACCCCAGACCAAGCAGATAAATCGCCATCATTTCGCTGTAGCTCGACCAGCTAAACGGAATGAAACCGGTTTCTGGCACCCAGCCGTGCGAAGCGAGCTTGCCGTTTTGCAGCAACCACGGCCAGTCCACGCGGTTGTAGATGTTGCCGGCCAGATCGTGAATCTCGGCGTCCTGAAAATATTGGCGGCAGGTCAGCACGCCACACAGCAGCAGTGCGGTATCAATCGAAGAAACTTCAGATTTGAAATTGATGTAGCGTTCGCCGGTCTGCGTATTCACAAAGTGATAAAAGAAACCGTGCTGCTGTTGCAGATTGTTCCAGTAAAAACGAAGTCCGGTGAGCACGCGATCGCGTGCGGCGGAGCTGTCGATGTAACCTCGCATCGCGCCGATGCACATCGCCGTCAAACCGAAAGCGGTGGCGCCGATGCTGCCCACCACCCGCTCGTCGGGTTCGCCGCTGGCAAGCGTGCGGTCCTTCACGATGCCGGTTTTCGGATCCATCTGCTCCCAGAAAAACAGGAAGCTGGCACGTTCGATCTCATCCAGCAGGTGAACGTCGTCCTGCGTATCGACCGGGGCGCCGATGAGGTACGGAGAGGGAAGAATTCGCGCCGAAGAAAATGAATGGGACGCGGCGGCGAGCGAACTGCTACCCAGAATGCTGGCAGCGCCGGAACTGGCCAGGATTCGCAATGCTTCTCGCCGGGAAAGAAGCAGTCGAGACATAGCGAGCGCGTAAGTTTCCTTGAACCGTTGGACGCGTGCGGCGATGAAGCCGTTGCCTGGAACCCTTGACCTAAACGATTAAGTAAGAGGAAAACCGCACAGCACGCTCAGCTAGTTTACACCCATCCGGTGGGGTCGGATGGACAAGGTGTCGTGCTCGATAACGCGGCGAGGGGAGCTATTCGGAAATGAATCCGGCCAGTGTCATCGCGCGAGCCGCTTCCGGATTTTTCATGAAGGTGAGCCACACAAATCCGGTGCGCTGATTTTCAGCCATCAGCATTGAGATTCCTACATCGATGCCGATCACATCTGCGGCGTACCAATCCGTCAGAGGATTGAACGCGTCCACAAATCCATAACGCTGCCACGCCCGCGGATATTTGCTGCGAATATTTTGCAGCACGCGAACGCATCCCTCGAAACAAAAGGCTAACGACCCGCCCGCCGCGCACGGAACAATCGACCCATCGATCGGACCAATCTCCGGCGGACCTCCCCAGGTGGCGTACCCGGACGGTGAGTCCGACGAAGTGATGCCCCAAAAATCCGGTCGATAGTCCGGGAACCGCGCCGCGAGCGACAAACAAAAGTCGCGGTGCGCCTCGGTGGCGATGATCGAATTGCGAAAATAATCCGCGAACGCGTCCCGTTTGTTTCGGAAATCAAACCACGCGTGCGAATACTGGTGCGTGAACAAATCCGGATCGCCGGAAATGTAGGTTCGTCCGTTGTATGTGAGTGTCGAGCGCTTCCACGCTAGCCAGGTGGCCGCGGGAACCGGATGCGTGGGCGAACCGATGGCGAGCAGGTAAATCATCATTAGCTCGCTATACGCGTCCCAGTGCTCGGGGCTGAAGCCGTCTTCCGGCGTCCAGTCTTCCGGAAATGCAGCGTTGCCATTCAGCATCCAAACCCAATCGACGCGCTCGTAGATTTGCTTCGCCAGCTGGTCGATCTCCGCGTCGTCGAAGTGCGCGCGGCAAGTGAAAATTCCGCACAGCAGAATGCTGGTGTCGATCGGTGAAACTTCGGAATTAAAAGCGCGCTCGCCGGTGGACATTTCGACGAAATGGTAGAAGAAGCCGTGTTCGTGGGGCATGCGGTTCCACAAAAAATCGAGCGTGGTCTTCACGCGTGCCACGATTTCGTCGCGATTTCGATATCCGCGCGAATCGCCGATGCACAGCGCTGTGAGTCCAAATCCCGTGGAAGCGATGCTGGAAACAGTCCGTCGATCGTTTCCGCCCGCAAGGCTGCGGTCGCGGATTTGACCGGTGGCAGGATCTGCGTTTTCCCAGAAAAAATCGAATCCAGCTCGTTCGATCTGCTCGAGCGGGTCGTCATTCGCATCGGTTGCCAGTTTAGCGGGCGTGTTGTTCACGTTCTCGCAGAGGGTCTGGAAATTAGCGTCGCCCGAGCGGCACGCAGCGACTTCCTAGTCTATGACGAAGCAGCGTGCCGCAGGTTGCACGAAAAGCACTTCGTTGATCAGGCCGTACCATCCGCTGCGAAGCACGCGAGCTCGTTTCGACTTGTACGGAAGTACAGGTTACGGTGCCGACACGACTGCCCTGATTGCGAGGTTTAACTCGCGAGCCCAGTGTTACGTTGTAACCAGGCGAACTCCGACTTCAGCAGTTTTGGCGGCAAAGAGAAATTCAGATGCGCAATCGCGTGATCATTGCTCTTGTGTTGCTCCTCAGCATCGCTACGGCGGTGTACGGCACCGATTTTGCCGTGGTCGTGAACCCGTCGAACCCGGTGAAAGCGCTGCCGCTAGCCGATTTGACCAAGATCTTCAAGGCGAAGACCACCAGCTGGCCGAGTGGAAAGGGAATCACAATCGTTTTGCGCGATCCGAATTCGCCGGGAGCGAAATTCATCATCGAAAAGGTGTTTGGTGCGTCGTTTGAAGACGCCAGGCTCGCTCTGAGCGATCCCGGCAGAAAAGCGTCTGTGCCGGTCGTGTTTGCGGAGAGCGACGACGAAGTTCTGAAAATTGTTGCCGGAAATGCCGGAGCGATCGGCGTGATCGACGTTTACAACATCACCGGCAGCGTGAAAGTCGTGAAGATTGACGATAAGCAGCCCTTCGATCCGGGCTACGCGTTGAAAGGCCACTAAAGGACTCAAAATGAAATTCCGATTCCAGTTGCGAGGGACCGTGAAAACCCGAAGTGCTTTCTCCTGGATGGCTGTGGCGATCCTCTTGACCAGCGGCGTCGCGAACGCGCAAGACGCGACCGCGGCGAAATCTGCCGGCGATTCGCCCGCGGTCGCCGCTACGCCCGACACGATTCCCGTGACCACCAGCTCGAGCCAGGCACGCCAGGCCTACGAAATGGGCATGGTGCAGCGCGAAGATCGCTTGTTCGTGGATGAGGGCCTGGAATTTTTCCGGCACGCCGTGAAATCGGACCCGCAATTCGCGCTAGGCCACGCGGCACTGGGATATTTCACTGCCGATCCGCAGGAAGGAAAGCGCGAAAGCGCGCTCGCGGTGAAGTATCTCGACAAAGCGTCGCCCGACGAGCAGCTTTTGATTCGCTGGTTCAACGGCACGAAAAATGGCGAAATCGTTCCGGCGATTTCGGCGATGAACGATTTGCTGGCGAAGTATCCGCACGACAAGCGCCTGGCGAATATGGATGCCGAGTGGCTGTGCTCCAATCAAGCCGCGCCGGAGCCGGGCATCGCGATTCTATTGAAAGTGTTGAAGGCCGACCCGCGCTACTATCCCGCAACGAATAATCTGGCCTATTGCTACGCCTTTGCCGGCGAAGTGAAACTCGCGCCGCCCTATATGGACATTTACGTGGCCGCGTTGCCCAACGAACCGAACCCGCAGGATTCCTACGGCGAAATCATGCGCATGCTCGGCGATTATCCCGCGGCGCTCGACCACTATCACAAGGCGCTGGCCATCAATCCGAATTTCAATCCGTCGCAGGTCGGCGTTGCCTCCACCTACGCGCTGATGGGTGAGCAGGAAAAAGCGCGCGCGCAGTATTTGGTGGCGATCAAAGGCACCAAAGAGCAATCGACGAAGTTGAACTACCGGATGCTCTCTGCGTTGACCTACTACCGCGAAAACGATTTGAAGGCTGGCCGCGCCGCCATGGCCAGGCTGGCCGTCGAAGCCCACACGTTAGGATTGCCGGTGCAAGAAGCCGAAATTCACCGCACGATGGCGCTTTTCAACCCGAGTGCCGCTGGTGCGCAGCGTGATCTGGACGCTGCTCGCGCGGTGTTGAGCGAAACGCACAAACTCATGCCCGGAGATCGCGACATCGAACTCGCGTCGATTTTGCAGACGCGCGCGATCCTTGCAGCAAACGCGGGAAAGCTCGAAGTCGCCGAAGCAGCGCTGAAGCCGCTGAGCGACATGGCGCAGAAGAGCCGCAGCACTCCGGTGCAGAAATCGTTCCACTCGGCGAACGGTGCGGTTCTGTTTGCCAAGGGTGATTTCGCCGGCGCGATTCCGGAGTTGCAGGAAGACGGCTGGAATCCGCTGTCGCTTCGCTTGCTGGCCGATGCGCAAACGAAAGCGGGGCAAGCGGCCGACGCGCAGAAGACGCTCGCGTCTCTTGCGGCGATCAGCGACGAACGCGTGGAAACGGCATTTGCCGCGCCGCAGGCACGCGCTCTGCTGAAAACCGACACACCCCAGACCGCGCAAACCGGCGGACACTGAGATAGCTCGCATCTTGGAATTGAGCGGCGGCTGCTCGCTGGAATGTGCGGGCGGCCGCTGCGTCACCCGCCGATTTTTCCGTTCGCATCGCACCTAGCGCTTTCTGAGGCTACTCACTTCCCAGAAAAATATAACGCAGCAGGAACAACATGCTGAGCACCCACACCAGCGGACTGATCTCCCGGAATTTTCCCGTGCCCAATTTGATGGCCGTAAAAGAGAGCAGCCCCAGGCTCAGCCCCGTGGCGATGCTGAAGCTGAATGGCGTCGCCACGACGGTAACGAACGCCGGAAATGCCTCGCTAAAATCGTTCCACTTGACGCGCGCGATCGCGCCACACATCAGCGCGCCCACCAGGATCAGTGCCGGAGCAGTGGCGTAGGCCGGAATCGCTGCGATCAGCGGAGCGCAAAACATCGCCACAACGAACAAACCGGCGATGGCTACGTTTCCCAGTCCGGTCCGCGCGCCCGCCGCGACTCCCGCGGCGCTTTCGATGTAACTCGTCACGGTGGATGTGCCGGTAAGCGCGCCGAAAATCGTGCCGAAAGCATCGGCCAGCAGCGCTCTGCTCGCGCGAGGCAGTTTGCCATCGACCAGAAATCCGCCTTCTTCGCAGACTCCGACCAGCGTGCCCACATTGTCGAAAAGATCGACAAAGAAAAACACGAACACCAACTCGCCCAGGCCGAGCTTTGTTGCGGCGCGCAGATCGAGCTTCAAAAAAGTGCTCGAGGGGTGAGGCAGCGAGAAAAAGTGCGCGGGCCATTGGGCCAGATGAAACGGAATTCCAGCAATCGCGATGGCGACGATGCCGATCAAAATCGCGCTGCCAACGCGCCGGGCCATCAGAATCGCGATGAAAATCAGGCCCGCGGCGGCCAGCAGAACCTGCGGATCGGAAAGTTTGCCGATGCCCACAAACGTCGCCGAGTTCGCGACAATCATTTTCGAATTGCGCAAGCCGATGAACGCGATAAACAGGCCGATTCCCGCGGCCGTGCCGTGTTTCAGGCAATCGGGGATGCCATTGACTATTTGTTCGCGGACTGAGGTGAGGGTCAGCAGTAAGAACAACATTCCGGAGAGAAAGACCACGCCGAGCGCCGTTTGCCACGGAACTCCGCGGCCCAAAACGATTGAGTAGGTGAAGTACGCGTTCAGTGACATGCCGGGAGCGAGAGCGATGGGGTAGTTCGCCCAAATTCCCATGATCAGCGTCGCCACCGCCGACGAAAGACACGTGGCGAACAAAACGCCTTCGACCGGCATGCCCGCTTCAGAAAGAATCCGCGGATTCACCACGACGATGTAGGCCATGGTCATAAACGTCGTCAGACCGGCCAACAATTCGCGGCGAACGGTGGTTTGATTTTCGCGGAGATGAAAGATGTTCTCGAGCAACGAGCGTCCTTCGCGGTTGGTTCTGAATTTACGAATCACGTGCGCCGCGGAAATTTGTGTCGGCGGCGTTCATACGCACCGCGTCGGGGCTAATTCCAGCGGCCCAGCCACAGCAGCGCGTTGTCGAAGAGTTTGTTCTGGTCGGCGCTGGTGAAAATCTTATCGCCGTGACCCATGTTCATGTAGATCATGCGGTAGCGCGTGTTGGTCCACACGATTGGCAGGTCGCCGCCCGTGATCGTGTCTTTCAGTCCAATCGGATAATTCTTCGGATCGACGGTCAAAAGCACTTTTACGTCTTTATTCAGGCGCGGACTGGGTTTCCAGATGTACCACTCGTTCGCGGGCGCCATAAAAGTAGCGGGCAAACCTTTCGTGACCGGACTGCTAGGATCGTCAACCACCACCTCGACGGGAAGCGGCGGCCAATTGTTGCCGTAGAAAACCGCGCCGCCCAAAAAATCCACGAACCACGGCCAGCCGGTGCTTTCGTCGTTGTACGCAGAAACGTGAAAGCCGAGCCACGCGCCTCCGTGAGACATGTAGTCTTCAAACGCCGAGCGCTGCGCGGCGTTGTGCGGGAAATCATTGAGCCAAACCACCAGCTGCACGTTCTTCAGATTCGCGGCGTTCAACTCGTCCCAATTCGTCGTGGACGAAAACTCGAAGTTTTCTTTCGCCGCGAGCTTCGAGAAATGCTCGCGAGCTTCGTTGGCGAATTGAATGTGGTCGGGCTCGCCTTTGTCGGTGTAAAACGCCAGAACGCGGAAGCTGGCATTCGTCGCCGATCGCGTCGGCGGCGCAATCAGTGCGAGCAGCGCGAGTGCGGCGGTCGCGACGAGCGTCAGCCATCCGCCAGACAGCCGCGAGCGACTCATTGATGGGCCGCCCACAAAATCGCGTTGTGAAACAGCAGAGTGAACGACGGATTCTGAAAATGTTCGGCGCGGTGGCCCATAAAAATATAAACGTTGCGCGCCTTTACGTGCTCATTGGTCCACACCACCGGGTGATCTCCTCCCATTTTCAGCGGCGAATCAGGACGGTACGAACTTTCGTCCACCGTCGCCAGCACGTGAACGTTGGGCCGCGGAGATTTATCGTAGGTGTACCACTCTTCGCGATCGATTTCGAGGGACGGGCCCAGGCCTTTCATCACAGGATGCGATGGATCTTCGACCACAACCTTGGCCGAAGCGAAAGTCGCAATGTAATCCTTGTACCGAATGCCGCCCATGAATTGGGAAAACCAATCCCACATCGGATATCCGTCGAACTCGCCCAGCAACGACGCGTGATGAAAACCGATCCAGCCGCCTTTCCCCTGCTCGATATACTGGATGAATGCGGCCTTGGCCGTGGGAGTCCACATGTACGGCGGGTAATCGAGCTGAAGGAAGAGCTGGTAATCCGCCAGGAATGCGTCGTCGATTTTCTCGGTGTTCGTGATGTAGTCTATGGCGAAATCGTCGGCGGCGGATTCTTTCGCTAACCAGATTTTTGCCGCATCCACGAACGGACGATGGATGCTGTTGGTTTCCGCGAGAGCAACCACGCGGAATTTCGGCTTTGATTGCGCGGCTGCGTGGACGTCCGGCGTTGGAAATCCGGTGAGCGCCGCGCAGATCAGTAGCGCGACGAATGCGACGGCGCAGCGCGTGCGGAAACGATTGCGGTCTTGTGTGGACATGGTTGTCAGGTGCTCGATTGCGATTTCGGCGACGACAGGATAGAACGAACTCGATTCAGCGTGCAGGGTTTTTCTTCGGATTTACGGGCTCGGGAGGACGAGAGTGGTCTCGACGGTGAAGCGTTTTGCGGTGTTTATTTTGCTGTTCGTCTCCACTGCGGCAACGTTGACCGCGCAGGAACCGTCGACATCCTTAATCAGCGGCCGCGCGGTGGCGGTGAATTCGCAAACTGGGAAGGCTTACGCGGTCGATACCGAACATGGAACGGTCACGGTGTACGATCCCGCCACGAAATCGACAAGCTCCGTGTCCGTCGGCGCGGGACCGGTTGCGCTCGCGGTGAACGACACCACGGGGCGCGTGTACGTCGCAAATCATGATGCGGGCACGGTGAGCGTGATCGGCGGCTCGAGCAATTCGGTCGTTGCCACCATACCGGTCGGCGCTTTGCCCTACGCAATCGCGGTGAATCTGGTGACGAATCAAACGTTTGTTTCGAATGTCTTCAGCAACGACATTACGGCGATCGACGGCGCGACCAACGCGACTTCGAATATCAAAGCGGAGTCGGCCGATTCGATCGTGATCGATCCGAAGCGCAACAAAGTGTATTTGACCGCGTACCAGGGCACTCGACTGACCGTGCTCGACAAAAAGCCGGCAATCACAGGACATGTGCAAGTCGGGATGCATTCCTGGGGCGTCGCGGCGGACGATCAACGGGGAGTGCTGTACGTAACGCGTTCGGGAGATCATGAACTCGCGATCATCGATGAAGCGTCCGGCAAGGTGAGCACCGCGCCGACCGGTGCGATACCGTGCGCCGTGGCCGTGAATCGCGCAACCAATCGCATCTACGTGGTGAACCACGCCGGCGACTCCGTCACTGTGATCGACGGCGAAACTCGCAAGCCGATCGCGAACATACCAGTGGGCCGCCTGCCGCAGGGAATTGCGGTGGACGAAAAAGCGAATCGAATCTACGTCGCCAACACGCACAGCGGCAGCGTTTCTGTGATCGACGGCGCGCGCAACGCAGCTCTGCAGTCGCTCGCGACAGGAAAAAATCCCTACGCGCTGGCGGTCGACTCAGGCAACGGCCAGGTGTACGTGGCGCTTCTCGGTCAGCCGTCCTTCGCCGTGCTCAAAGCGAATTAACAATAAATTCGCCTCGGCCAAACGAGCGACGCGCTAATTCGGATTCCCAATCACCAGCCAATCGAACGCGTCCGACTCGCCCGAGCACGAAACCGTAAAACTCGACGTCGATTTCGCACTCAGACTCGCGCCCCCTTTGGTCGTTTCGTCGAAGACGAGAATCACAGGCGGCGTCGCAAACTTCGCCGGCAGTGAAATTGTTTTTTTCGAGCCACTGCACGCGGCGCTGCCCGCGAATCGGTTGCCGGCCGACTGCGCTAGGCCGGAGATTGCCACATCGCCGTTTTTCGATGCCGCGATTGTTGCCGTCGAGCTCACTGTCGCGGGATCCGGCGACGTGAGTACCACCTGCGGCGTCACAATCTGATTTTGTTCGACAATCGTGCTGCCGGTGCCGGTCCCGCTCGGTGGTGTGCCGCCGCCCGCCGCCATCGCGGAATCCTTGCACGAAGTATCGACCACGCGCGTGCACGTTTCCACTCCGCCGTAGCTGCCGTAGCCGCGTTTCGGGTCGGAGGTGCGATAAACCGAATAGGCAATCGCGCCCGGCACCGGATCCCACGAAATTTCGCAGCTCGCCTGCTCTTTTGTGGTGACGCACGCTGCTGAGGGCTGCGAGATTTTTGTGGCTGCATTGTCCGCGCCGATTGACGTGACCGCGTAATACCACGACCCCGGCGCGATCGTGCCGCGTGCGCCCGACGGAGCTGCAGTCACCGAAGCAGGCGCGGGCAAATCCCAGAACAAACTATTCTGCGCAGGGAAGTGAAGCGGCGCAGACATGAAAAAATCAGCCGAGTAGGCGGGCGCATTTTTCGTGGCCGAAGCGCTGTACAACGGAATCGAAAGCGTTTCGTTCGGACGGCTCTGAAACATGTCGCGATTTTGTCCGATGTAGTCTCCACCGTTCTCGATGGTCAGGCCGTAAATCAAATTGCCAGTCACGACGCCCGGCCGGCCCGCCGCTTCCATGCTGTTGTCTTCCACGTTGATCAGAGTGGCGGTCAGCAGGTTGGAGCCCCAGTCGGCGATCGTCGCCGTGATGCTGGTGTCGTTCAGGAATCGATTCACGCGCACCAGCGGGCCGTTGTATTTCCCGGCTTCAATCAACGGCGTGCGAATTCCCTGCGCGTACGTGTCTTCAAATCGAAACGCGGTGCCGCCGCCGACCACCGGAGTGCTATCAAAACCGAACGCGCGGCCGACGAAAAAGCAATGTTCGCAGGTGATTTCGCCGGAATTGTTTTCTCCGGATACATCGTTTCGCACCAAAGCCAGCGGCGTAAGCGAATATCCGTACGTGGAGGAATTATTCGCACTGAACAGCACGTAGCGAAAAACAGCGTTCGACATTCCGTAGCCAACCACCGCCTGGCCCATGAAGTCGGTACTCGGCAAAACGAAACTGTCGTATTCAAGCGTCGAGTTGTTCAAATATCCGCCGCTGACCGTCGAGATTAATCCCTGCGCCGCACCCGAAAGCGCCACGTGCTGCATCGAGCTGCCGTTGATCAGCGCGACGCCGGGATACGCGGTGCCCACGCGTATTTGTTCTCCGGGATTGAAGCTGAATTGCGGATTGCTGCCGACGCCGCCGTGCAGTCCGGTCCACATCACCAGACCGGTTTCGAGAGTTTCGTTCAGCGTGATCGGCCCGCTCTGCAATACGGTTGCAGGAGCGCCGGCGAAAATCGTGTGCGAGTTGATCACATAGCTGCCGGACCTTGGCGTGGGAAAATAGAGCGATCCGCCCGACGCGCGCAGCATCGCTGCATACGCTGCCGCGATCGCCGGGCCATCGTCGAACTTCACCGGTCGCCCCGAAGACGTCGAGCGAGCGGCCGTGGCCAGTGTGAGCGTTCGGCTGCCGCCGCCGCTTTTGATCGTGGTAGCGAGATATCCCGCTGCAGCGGACGACGGCGGCGTTTGCGGCACAAATTCCGCGACGCTGGGCGGCGCGCTCAACACCGGACCGCAGTCGTTGAAAGAATTCTCACCGGGCCGCGAGATGCCGATGAGTTTCGAATCCGAAGCGGTGCGCCCGTAGATGTAATACTGATACGGCTTGCGGTCTTTCGGCGACTCCCACGCGATGTGATTGCAGTTGTAAACCTGTACGGTGCCGCCTTTGGCAGACGTCGAAGCGCCGGCGCGCGTATCCATGCCCTGCGAAAACTCAAATTCGGTTTCGCTGCGCACGGCGGAGACCACGAAGAAACCGCTGAACGTCGCGTCGGAAGAGTTGGTGACAAACACGACGGCCCCCTTCGCAGCGCCGTTCGGCGATTCGGTTTTCACCGTGACCACATTATTCTTGCGGGCGAGCGAGCTCACGTTTGCGCGGATGATTCCGAGCGTCGCCGAACCGGTCGCAGTTTTCCCGTAGTCGCTTGCCGCCGTCAGTCCGCCGTTTTTGTCGCGCGCTATGATTTGATAGGAATAATTCGTCGACCCTGCAGCGGAATCTACCACGTCGGTCGTCGTGTCCGGCCCAGAGATCAGCGACGGCGTAACCTTCGGTGCGGCGGGCGTTTCCAGATTCGCCGGCGCGCCGCAGTTGTACAGCACGATTCCGTCGCCATCGCGAAACGAACTTGGGTCGGCGAGATACACCACCGGCGATCCTTCGGTGCATCCGGCGCCGGCCGGCGATTTTGCGGTGGTGGTCTGCGGCACGGTGGTAACCGCCCGCGCTCCGTAGGCGGTCACGTCCACCCACGGATTCGACTGCGCGATTGTCAGTGCCGGCACCGCGATTGTTGCCGCCGCAAAAATTCCGAATCGCAAAAAGTTACGAATCATTGCATCAACCATCCTTGCCTCGATGTTCGTGCTGGAAATCAGACTCGCTCGTCTTCACTTACAATCGCAAAGTCGCCGTCGGCGAGCCGGTCGCCGAATTTCGGCAACCACTGGCCGGAGCGTGTGAGTGGCCACAGCGTCCACGAGACCGGAATTGTGTCCGAAGTGAATTCGCACACGATTGCAAGCTCGCCCGAAGCCGACGCCAGCGCGGCGATTTCTTCGCGCGTCACGTCGCGGTGGCAAACTTCGTGCCCTTCGGCGTCCAGAACCGACAAACTCCACAGCATCGGATCGGCGAAGGCACCGTGCGGAACCCGTTCGCGCGCGAAGCGCAGCGTAGCAATCCACGGATAGATTTTATCCGGCCAGTCGGCAGCGGCGTCCGGATTTGGCGGTTCGGCTCCGCGCAATGTGTAGGCTTGCACTTTTTGGTGGCGAAACGAAATCCCCGCGTACGCTTCGTACTCGCTGAGCGTGCGGGCGTCGCCCAGCCCAAACGATTCGACGCCTTCACCCGCAAGCAGACGCTGAATCTTGCGCCGGCTATGCCCGTCGAGTCTGCTCCACGGCGCCGTACCATCCCCGCCCGCTGAGTGATCGCCCCAGTGTTTCGGCGCATCGGCGCGGATGTAATCGTGCCAGACGATCGTCTGCGCCGGATGAAACAAGTCGTAGCCGTGCGTGAACGCGCGCACCGTCATCGCCGACTCTTCGCCCATAAAATAAAGTTCGGGATCGTACGGCACTTCCTGCACAAACTTTCCGGGAGCAAACAGAAATCCCGCGGCCAGGAAACGCGCGCGCATCGGTTGCGTGGAATTTCTGCCGCGCGGAAAAGCGCCGGGACGCAGCTGCGGAATCCCCTCCGCCGTGAACTGCTGGAAAATCATTTGCAGCGTCGCGTCGCGAAGGGTTTCGTTTTCGCCCGGCGTGAACGGCGCAGCGTACGTACTGATGATCGGCTTTGCGCTTCCGGTAGCAGCCGAGCATTGCAGAAGCATCGAATCCCAGCCCGGCGCGAAACGGCAGTGCGAATCGACCTGCAGAAACCGATCTTCGCCGTGCCACAATTTCATGATTTCAGCGCGCGCCCAACACGCGCCTTGGCTGTCGCGCCAATTCGCGTCAAGGATGCGGAAGCGGTCGTCTCCGCCAAACGCCAGCGGACCTTCGGCCACATCGTGCTGCCAGCAAATTCCAAACCGCAGCCGCTTCGGATGCGTTGCTTTCCGCACGCAATCCAGCACCGTGGGCCCGAGCTGCGGGTCCCGGTACGCGGCGATAGAGACGAAAATCAAATCATTCGCAGAACCCACACCCGCACGCTCCTCGCCCCACGTTAACAGTCCGCGCCCCTTAGAGTCACGAGAGTACATGCATCGCTGTATGTCTCGCTGCATTTCGTCCCAGTAATCGCCACGTAAAAAAGATTTAACAAAAATAATCCGGTTCGAACCAATCCAGTGCTGCGCGAGCGGCGTACAGGTAGCGGATGGCGAAATAGGGGTTTGGGGTCGTGTCTCGGGGACGCACTCTTTTCGGTCATCAATCAGACGCACTAAGGAGAGAGGTTCGTCGTGGACAAACTGACAACGCTCTTAAATCGAGCCGTTTCGCGCCGTAAATTCGTAGCGGGAGTAGGAGCGACTGCTGGTGCGACAGTCGTGCTGGGCATGACCGGATGTTCGAGCAGCACAACGCCAACTCCAACCCCCACGCCAACGCCCGTCGCTTACACCGATGCGGACATTCTGAACTACGCACTCAATCTGGAATATCTCGAAGCGCAGTTTTACCTGTACGCGGCTACCGGCGCGGGATTGCAACAAAGCGACACCACGCCTGGATCTGCTTCGCCATACCAAACCGTCGGCACGGTCACACCGGGAAATGCGGCTGCGGTTCCGGGACTGACCGCGGCACAGCAGGATATCCTGAACGAGATCGCCTACGAAGAGCAGGCTCACGTTCGTTTCCTTCGCTCAGCGCTGGGCAGCGCAGCGATTCCGATGCCGGACATCGATTTGTCTTTCTTCGGACCGCTCGCCGTCGCCGCGGGAATCACGCAAAACGCAACAGGCGCGGGTTCCTACAATCCATTCGATAGCTTCGACGATTTTCTGGTCGGCAGCTTCATTTTCGAGGACGTGGGAGTGACGGCTTACTCCGGCGCCGCGGGAATGATCAGTGCCGCGGGCGTCGCTGCGGGATATCTGACGGCGGCAGCGGGAATTCTGGCGGTGGAGGCGTATCACGCCGGCTATGTCCGTACGTCGCTCACCGGACGCGCGATTGCAGCGGGCCAGGGCAATTATCCTTACCTGCAAGCGGCCAACATGGTGGAAGACCTGCGAGCCACGCTCACCGTCGGCAATAGCACCGCGCCTTCGATGCCGGGCTCGGTCGAAACGCTACTCGTGTTGCCGGCCAGCATCTCTTCGCCGAGCGCGATCGTAGCCGCCGATTCCACCAATGCCGTCGGATTCGCGCGCACCATCAACCAGGTGCACCACATCGTCTATGGTTCGCCCACAGTCGGCGTTGCCAAAGGCGGATTTTTCCCCAGCGGCACCAACAGCATCTTTGCGACAACCACGGCGTGATCCAAAACGAGAATCGAAAAGGAAGGTAAAACGAAATGGCTAATCAAGAAACGCAAATTTTGGATGAAGTGATCGCTTCAAGTCGTCGCAAGATGTTGACTCTCGGCCTCACCGGTTTGGCGGGCATCGCAGCGGGTGCTTTTGCTTCGATCGCGGAGGCGGCGAGTTACACCGACGCCGACATTTTGAATTTCGCTCTCAACCTGGAATATCTCGAGGCGAATTTCTACTACCTCGCGGCATTCGGCACCACCATCGATGTGTCCAACTCCGCGTCCACGGCAGCCGGCGCCCTGAAAATCACACTTTCAGGCACCGTCGGCACTGCGGGAACGGTTTCGGGCGGCAGCCAGGTTCCGTTCTCCACAGTCCAAGTGGGCTCTTACGCCACGGAAACCGCGGTGGAAGAGGGCAAACACGTCAACCTGCTGCTGAACGCTCTCGGCAGTTCAGCTGTGGCGCAACCGGCCATCAATCTCGGCTCCTCGTTCTCGGCGCTCGCAACCGCGGCGGGAATTCCCAGTGGATCCAGCTTCAGCCCGTACGCCAGCGACGAAGATTTTCTGGTCGGCGCGTATGTGTTTGAAGACGTCGGCGTCACCGCCTATCACGGAGCTGCGCCGCTCTTGACCGTCGCTTCGAATCTGGGCGTCGCCGCGGGAATCTTGGCGGTGGAGGCGTACCACGCGGGACTGGTTCGCACCACGATCAACTATCTCGATCCGACCGCAACCGGCATCGCCGCTTACACCAACAACATTTCCGCTCTGCGTGCCACGCTTTCGCAGGCCGGTTTGTTGGGTGTGGCGCCGGGGCCGTTCGATTCCAATCCCGACGATTTCGGTTTGGCAACGTTCCAGGGTTCGCTGGGCGGCGGCGCAAACGCCACCTGCACGCGAATTACGGACGCCGACCAGACCAACGTCGTAGCGTTTGCTCGCAACACGACCCAAGTGCTCAACATCGTCACCGGCGGTGGTGCGGTCAGCAATACGAACACGGTCGTCAGCCCGGCGATGGGGATTTTCTTCCCCAACGGAATGAACGCCGGTCCGAACGGCTTCAAATAGTTCGGCGCAACAATCGCACGTGCATCCGCACTTGCGATCGCAGGCACAAAACAAATCCGGCGGGCGAAGCAGCTCGCCGGATTTTCGTATATTGCCGCAAAATTTTCGTTGATGGAAGGGAAGTGGTCGGGGCGCCGAGATTTGAACTCGGGACCTCCTGCGCCCAAGGCAGGCGCGCTACCAGGCTGCGCTACGCCCCGACATGACGTACGTAAAGATTATAGAGGACTTCGCAGGAGACTGCTGCTCCACGTTCCGGATTTCATCGTGGTAGCTGCGCGCTTCGAATGATTTCAGACTCTATCACACGCCGATGGGTGCAAATGCGTTATCCAGCCAGGAACGGGAGGTGTGGCGGAAACTGAGCGAGTCGCCGATCGTCGATGTGGCCCAGGGTACCGGTTAGACTGGAGTGAAACTGCGGAGAGGGTCAGAACAATGGGTGGAGACTCTTAACTGTAACTTCGATGAGTGGGCCGTCACGCAGCCCACTCATCAAATCGGCTCATCATTTCCATCAGCTTCAATCCCATCACTATGACAGCGCCCCACAAAATGAAAGGAACGCCGTAGAGTAGGAGACGCTTGCGCGAACCGGCTGACCTAATCGCTCCTACCTTCACGATTGCGTAGGCATTCGCTCCGAGATATGCAACCGCAGCACAGCTCACCACAAAGTTGTGCATCTGCCAGTTATCCTTTTATCGGTACACAGCTCGGCGCCGCTCCTTCAGGACACCGCGCTTAACGATGCAGGGTTGGATAAGTCGATGCCGGAAACTTTGACGACCGCCCGCCACGCGGCTTCCTGGCTAGCGTGATCGTGGAGGTGTGGCTGGCGCTGCGCCTCAATTGGGCCTGTGAACTTCCCTTTAGCGGAGGCGAAGAATTGCCCTGAGACGTCGGTTCCGAACTCCGACGCTTGGAGGTACCGGCGGGCCGCGGTCTCCGGCGTCTGATTCATGCCGGGAATGTGCCTCACGATCGGGATAAACAGATACCTCAACGCCGCGCCAGCGCTTCGCACCACCTTGGTGTCGGTCGCCGCACCGGGCGAGACCGCGTACACGGCCATACCGGAAGGCAGCCGGCGGGCCAGCGCGGCGCTCCACCAGGCGATGATGAGCTTCGCGTCGGCACACGCGTTGTTGGGCACATATTTCACGTTCGGCCCGTTCCGCACCAGAGCTTCAACAGCGGCCGTTCGGTTACCGTGGTGGTATTTGGCCGCGAATTCAGGCAGGTCGGTGTATTTGAAAAATGGAACGCCCCCGCGCGCAGGTTCTGCACCTGCGATCACGATCCGGGCGTTGGGACTTAGCAAGTTGGCGCTGAGCAGCCCAACAGTCAGTTGATGATGCCCGATGAGCGGGGCCTGAGAAGACTCGACGCCTGCCTCGGTGACAACGCGCTGCTTGAAGGGAACCAACCCTGCATTCAGCAGCAGGAAATCGACAGGCTGGCCTCGCTTAACCATCACGGCAAGCGCGGACTGAACGCTGGATGGTTTGTCCAGATCCAGCTGCAGCGCGGTGAAGACCTTTTTTTTCGCCTCAACGGTGAGCTGAGCGGCCGATTGCTGGGCACCAGCCAGGGTGCGGCCGGTGACGATGACCTCGCTCCAGCCTTGTTGGGCAAGAAGCCGGGCTGCCGCCTGACCGAGCCCCGAGGTGGCGCCGGTGACGAGAGCGATTGAGTGTTCCATGGGCGTCTCCGTGATGAAGTTCCTGCTGTGTTCTGCTGCGTTTTATCGGTCTTGAAGCATTACGTACGCGAGAGTACGATAGGGATAGCTGCAATGCAAGGAGTTTCGTACGCAATGGTAACTAATTCTTCGAAGCGCGCCCCAGGGCGTCCAAAAGGCTTTGTCCCTGAGGAAGCACTCGACCGCGCCGTCGAGATGTTTTGGGAACATGGGTATGAGGGAGTCGACGTGGATCGGATCGCGCGCGCCGTGAACGTCACCAAACCCGCCCTATACCGGGCCTTCGGAGACAAGTCCACCCTGCTGCTCAAGGCCGTCGAGCGTTACGCGATGACGTATGGAGCTCCGATACTGGCAGCGTTTCAAGCGGAGCCGGACATCTACAAAGCCGTGACCGCCTTTTGCGAGGCGACCGTCAACCTCGCTTCGGGTGAGGCTCGCGGCGGTTGCATGATGGTCGCCGCGGCGGTGGGACAGTCGGAGCGAGTAATGGAGATCCGTTCGTGTCTCGCGAAGGGCGTCACCGCGGCTGCTGACATTTTCGCCAAACGATTCGAAAAGGAGATGAAGGCGGGGCGCCTGAAACGCACACCCTCAGCCAAGGTGCGAGGCCGTGCGCTCGTTGATTTGATGAAAGGCGTACAGCTTCGCGCCAGGGCCGGTATCGCGCGCGAGCAGTTGCTGCAAGACGCCCGAAGTTATGTAGACCTGATTCTTGGCTAGTAAATTTAACGAACTTCCCGCCGCGATTCGCTCCGCCACGCGCAGCAATCTCGGCGCACTGGACGTGACACATTGACGATTGACTTCGTTACAAAAGAAGGTGGGCCACCGGACCTACTTGCAGAGCCGATTGCATATGTGCTGGCTCGATATAGTGATTACTTTTGAGACTTGGTAAAGGGGCATGGGGCCGATCGGTCATCTGTGAAAACTGCTGCGCTGACCTTGCGGTACGATGTCGCAACCCAGCGTCCATAGGACCGCGCACCTCAACGGATCGAAAGCCCTTTCGTGTGCGACGTTCTCATCACGGATATTCGCGGCAAGTACTATACGGCTCGTTTCGCGGGCTGGTGGTACCCGGAGCGACTCGAAAGTCACCGCCCGAAAGCGCGGTCCTGGTGGAAATTCTGGGGCCAAAAACGTCGTTAATCTAATGGCGGCAACACGTCAGGGGTTGTGTCTCAGGTGCGAAAGCGTATTTGCCTCGCTCACTTTTTGCTTTGCGGCGGGCAAACTGTCTCCTATCATCCACGTCTCGGTAATTCATTCCTTTCGCGGCCACGTGCTGCCCGTCTACGGAGACGATCGATGAAATCCACCTTGTTCGCAGTCACGCTCGGCCTTTCTCTTTCTTTGTGCGCGATGCCGCACCCAATCGAAGCGCAAGATTCCACCGCGGCGCAGAAGCCCGCAGCGAACGCGTTCAACAAAGAAACCATCGTGTATGTGAGCGATTTCGAACTCGACGCGCAAAACGTGCAGGTCGATCAGGGCAGCGCGGTCGGCCAAAACCGGCCCGGCCTGATCGAGCGTCGAAGCAAACGCGAACAGAAAGATCCCGAAGCGCAGGCGAAAAAGCTGGTGGACACGATGTCAACCAGTCTGGTGAGCGATCTGCAGAAGGCCGGCTACAACGCGATCCGGCTGACGCCGGGGCAGACCAACCCGACCGTCGGAGCGCTGGTGCACGGCGTGTTCACCGAAGTGGACGAAGGCAGCCGGATTCACCGCGCGGTGATTGGATTTGGTTCCGGCGAAGCGACGATGAGCTTGTACGTGACGCTGAGCGATCTTGCCCACCCGAACGTGCCGCTCTACAACTCCACCGATTCCAGCGACAGCGGCAAGAAACCCGGTGCGGTGATCACCATGAACCCGTATGCGGCGGCGATTAAATTCGTGATGGAAAAGAACGCGCCGGAAAAAACGGTGAAGAAAACCGCCGAGCAGATCACCAAAGAATTGACCACACAGCTGCAGCAGGCCGGCGCGGTTCCTACACCGAAGAAATAAATCTCGTACCGCAGCCTATTCCATCTGAAAGGTCAGATAGGTCAGCTTGCCGTTGCGCTCTACCTGCAGTGCGGCCGGCTCGCCAGGTTGCAGCTTGTTAAACGCGTCGCGGAGCTCCTGCACATTCGTGATCTTCGTGCGATTCAGCGAGTGAATCACGTCGCCTTCGGCGAGGCCAGAGTCCACCGCGAGGCTGTCGTTCACCGTCGAGCTGACCAGCACGCCCGAAGGAATGCGCATCACGCCGAGTAGTTCCGAAATTTCGTCATTCACCGTAATTCCTACAATGCCCAGCCGCGCGATCAGGTCTTTCGTAGGATCCGCCAACTCCGAAAGCTGATCGGGAGTGATCTTCGGCTCGTACACCGGCACACTTAGTTCGAGCGTCTTGTCGCCGCGCACCACTTGCAGTTTCGCCATGTTGCCCGTGTTCATCACATACAGGCTCAGCGCAAAAAGCGGCACGTTGTCCACGGGAATGCCGTCCATTGAAATGATCACGTCCTGCACTTTCAATCCGGCGCGTTCGGCTGTGCTGTCCGGCGCCACGTCCGACACGATCACTCCGGCGTCGCGCGAAATCCCCAGGCCCTGCGCCATATCCGGCGTCAGCGACTGCACGTCCGCGCCGATCGTGCGGCTGCGAACGCGCCCGTATTTGCGAATCTGTTCGTAGGCGTAGCGCACGATTCCGCCGGGAATCGCGAATCCCAACCCTTCATTGCCGCCCGATTTTGTATAGATGAATGTGTCCACGCCGACCACGTTGCCGTCCACGTCCACCAGCGGTCCGCCGCTGTTTCCCGGATTGATTGCCGCGTCGGTCTGGATGTAAACCATGATGTCGTCGGGGCTCGACTGCCGAAGCACCGAACTGACCAGGCCAAAGGTGACCGAGTTCTGCAATCCTTCGGGACTTCCAAACGCCAAAACAATTTGGCCCTTCTGCAGATTGTTGTAGCGCCCGATATTTAAGACCGGCAGATCGGTCGCTTCGACCTTCAGCACCGCCAGGTCGATCAGTTTGCTGACGCCCACAATTTTCGCCGGCAAAATTTTGCCGCGCGTTTTCAGCGACGCGAACGCTTGCGATTCGCCGCTGGCATGTGGATTCAGCGCTACACGGACGCGGTCCGCTCCCTTCACCACGTGGTAGTTGGTGATGATGTAGCCGTCGGACTCGACGATGATTCCAGAGCCGAGGCTGCGCTCGCGTCCAATCGCGTGGCTGGCGTTCGAATCGTCTTCGTCACCGGTACCGTATCCGGTGACCATCACCTCCACCACCGACGGCGACACGCGCTTCACCAAATCCTCAAACGAGCTGTTCAACTCGTGCAGCGCATCGGGAGTGTGCACCGCTGCGGCAGGCGGCGCAGCGCCAGCGGAAGGCGCGGGAGTGTTCGTCTGAGCGATCACGCACGGCGCGATTGCTAGGGTGACGACCAGCGCGGCGAATTTCGTCGCAGTTTCGATGCGCAGCCAAACGCGTACACAGCGATCCATCATCGCGGCAGTTCGCCTTTCGGTTCCAGGTACATGCTTCCCGTTTTCGGTTCTTCGATTTTGCCCCATGTGACCAGCTTCAGATCGAGCACGAAAATAGAGTACAGCACCGGCACCAGCAGCAGCGTCGTAAAAGTCGCGATGCACAGGCCGCCGATCTGCGCGTAGCACAGCGGCTGCCACAGCGGTCCGCCGTGCAGCGCCAGCGGAAACAGCGCCAGCACCGTCGCGCCTACGGTAATCAGCACCGGACGCAGACGCACGATCCCCGCATCGAGCAGCGCCTGTTCGAGCGGCTCGCCCTTTTCGTGCATCTCTTCGATGAAATCGAACAGCACGATCACGTGGCTGACGATCACTCCAATCAGGCTGGCGATTCCCAGAAACGCCATGAATCCAAACGCCGAGCCCATTACCGAAAGCGCGATCAGCGCGCCTACCACTCCGTAGGGAGCCGCGGCCAGCACCAGCAGCGGCTTGATCGAATGCTTGAACTGAAACGCCAGCGCCAGATAAATCAGCGCGATCGAAATTCCCATGATGGTCGTCAGGTTTTTGAATCCCTGCACTTGCTTCGATTGTTCGCCGCTCACGATGATTTTGTACCCGGGCGGTAGTGAGTCTTCTACCTGCTTGATTTGCGGCGCGGCCGCCTTAAACACCTGTGAAGGCAGCACGCCGGTCTTTGTGAAACTCTGCACCGAAATCGTGCGGAAATGCTCCAGATGGCGGATGCGCAGCGTTTGCAGGTCGTTTTCGATTTTCGAAACTTCCAGCAACGGAACGCGATTGTTCGATTGCGAGGAATAGACGTACAGATTCTGGATGTCCGACAGATTCGCGCGCTCTTCCACGCGCAATCGCGAAACGACCGGAATCTGTTGATCGCCGCGGCGCAGCGTCGTGACGCTCGAACCGCTCAGCGCGGTAGCCGAAGAGTTTGCGACGTCTTGATTGGTGACGCCCGCCAGATTCGCGCGATCTTCGTCCACCTTCAGCGTCACTTCAAATCCGTCCTGGCCCCAATCGTCGCGCACCCGCGCTGCATTCGGATCCGCGCGAAGAATCGAAACCAGCTGATTTGAGATCGCGCGCAACTCGCGAATGTCTTTTGCTTCGTCCTTCGGGTTCACGTCGGCAAGCCCGGTAACGCGAAGCTCGACCGGATAATCCACCGGATTGGTTTGCAGTTGGCGCGCATCCACGCGCGCTCCTGCCACGCTTTTCGAAATCGCGTCCTGCAGCACTCCCACCAGCTTTGGCGTGTCTTCTTTGTCGAGGACTTCGATGATCACCTGCGCGTAGTTCAGTTGCTGCAGCTGCGGAGTCACCGAGAACCAGAAACGCGGACCGCCGCCGCCCTCAAACGTGGTCAGCGATTTCAGAATGTCGCGCGGTTTGCCGTCTTTGTCCGGATGGTCCTTGCCGTATTGTTCGGCCGCGGTGCGCACCGCAGCTTCCACCTGCGTTGCGGTCAGGTCCGTGGCGGAAAGCGGCGCGTCGTTCGGCAGCCATACGTCCAGGAACGAAAGATACTGCACGTCGTCGGGGAAGAATTGCGTTTTCAGGTCGTGGCCGAAAAAAGCGCCGACCGCCAGAAACAAAAGCGAGACAGCAAACGCCTTCCACCGATGATCGATGGCGAATTTCCCCACGCGATAATACATGCCGCTGAAACCCTTCGTCCGCCGCTCGTCCATCGACACTTCTTTCTTCTTCGACGGGCGCAGTAGGTAGTAGCCAAGCAGCGGAATAAAGGTCATCGAGACCAAGCGCGACGCCACCAGAGCGCAGGTCATCACGATCGGCAAGCTGTACAGAAATTCGCCGGTCGTGCCGCCCAGCAGCAGGAACGGAATGTACGCGACGATGTTGGTGATCGTTGCGTACATAATCGCGTGCGCCAGTTTCGTGGGGCCGAGCCAGCTGGCGATCACCGGCGGATGTCCGTCGGCGAGCGAGCGCTTGATCGAATCTCCGGCCACCACCGGGTCGTCCACCAATAATCCAAGCGCGATGATCAGCGTGGCAATCGAAACCTGCTGCAGATCGATGCCCAGCAGGTGCGCGAATCCAAACGTCATCGCGAGGGTGATCGGAATCGAAAGCGCCATCAGCACCGCCGAGCGCCATTCCCAGAATCCCAGCAGCGAAACGATCACCACCAGCACGATGGCTTCGTACAGCGCGTCCATGAAGAGATCGACGTTTTCTTTTACCTGGCGCGGCTGGTCAGAGGTCGCGGCGATTACCAGGTCAGCCGGCAGCAGGTGCCGCGTTTCGTCCATTTTATCCTGCACGTGCTGAGCGAACTTGGCGATCTGTTCGCCGCGCCGCATCTGCACGGACACCGTCACAGCGCGCGTTCGCTGCCATTTTCCTTGCGGATCGCGCCACGTGTAATAGTTCAGGTATCGCGCGGGGCTCTGGTATCCGCTGCGAATATCTACCAGATCGCGCAGATAGACGGCCGCGCCGAAACTGGACGTGCCGACGATCACGTCGCCGATGTCGCCGGCGTTTTCAAACTCTCCGGAAGGATCGACCAGTATATTTTTCGGACCGACCTCAATCGCGCCACCGGGAAGCGTGATGTTCCGCGCATTCAAAATGCTTTTCAGGTTCGAGGGCTGCAGCCCGTACGACGCGAGCCGCTCCTGCGAATAATCCAGATAGATTTGCTCGGGCAGCACTCCGGAACGATCCACGCGTGAAACTTCGGAAGCGCCCAGCAGCGCGCGCGAAAGCAAATCGGTGAAATTGTCCAGCTGATGGTAGGTGTATTTGTTCCCCGGCGAAGCGGCCAGCAAAGCCCCGAGTTGCGAAGGATCGCGCACCACCACAGCCGGCCACGAATCGGGATGAATTTCCGATTCGTGCAGCCGCGTTTCCAGAAAGTGTTTGCCGAAGGCGTAAATCTCGGGATCGCTTTTATCGGTGAACGCATCCACCGCTTCAAATCCGGGGCCGCGCACGATTTGCGGTTTTCGCAGCACACCATCGGCTTCCGCGACCTGCATAAAAATTCGCAGTATGCGATCGACCGAATCCTCAGGAACGGCTTGCGGGAAGCAGTACACGATCGAAACGGCCGAACCGCTCGAACCGGCAGGCGCGCGAGCGCGTTTGGCGCGGGCAGCCACCAGCGCCGTTTCCACTGCATGAGCGCGCACTGCGATTTTCGTCGGCTCTTCGAGCGGGCTTGCCACCGTCAGCATCAGCGCCGACGTGTCGCCGAAGTCGCTGTTGAATTTGATCGGACCGGCGCCCTGCGGCAGCGAAAGGGCATTCAGCTTCAGATTCATGTCGCTGAATTCTTTTTTCGAATCGGTCACCGAATCGGAGAGCTGCACTTGCACGATGGAAATATTCGGCATCGAAAGCGACTTGATGCCGAAATCGCCGCCGATCGGCGCTCGAATATTCGGATTCTGCGCCACGCTCGATTCGATCGGCCGCGTGACGAGCTGCTCCACCTGCTGAGCGTTCGCTCCGGGCCACTGCGTGATTACAGACGCCACGCGCACTGGAATATCCGGATCCTTGCGCTGCGGCATTTTTGTGTAGCCGTAAACGCCCAGCGCAACGGTGGCGAGCAACAAGATCCATGAAATCTGGCGGTTTTCGACGAAGAAGCGCGCGGTGTCGCGCTCGTGTTGAATGTAGTCGGCGTCGGAGCGGTGCGGCATCGGAAGTGTCTTCGTTCCTCTGAGTTTCTTTGAACGGCTGCGCTTACGGAATCACGCGCACTGCTTGCCCATCATTTACAAGCGTCGAGCCGCTGGCCACCACACGCTCGCCCGCCCTCACGCCCTTCAAAATCGAAACTTTGTCGCCCATCGTCGGCCCGGGCAATACCGTCCTTCGCCGCACTACGTCTTTGCCGCCGTCTTGCTCCACCACAAACACGCTGAACGTCTGCGCGCCGTCGGTGGCCGAAACGATCGCTTCCAGCGGAACCACCAACAGCGGCGTGCCGAGGCGTTGCTGATTTAGCACCAGCGTCGCCACCATTCCGGACTTCAGCAAGTCCTGCGAATTCGGAACGGTGACTTCCACTTGAAACGTTCGGCTCTTTTGATCCGCTTGCGGCGAAATCGCGGTGATCTGGCCTTCGAACGATTGAGGATAAGTTTCGGTCTTGATCGATTGTCGCTTGCCGAGCTGTACCGAAGACAAAATCGTGTCGGGCACGCCGAAGACGGCTTTCACCGCTTTCATGTCTCCCATCGTGAACGCCGTCGTACCCGCCCCGACCAGCACACCCAACTCGATATTGCGGCTCAGGATTTGGCCGTCCACCGGCGCGCGGAGTTCGCAATCCGAAAGCGCCTGCTGCGCTTGCGCCAATCCCGCTTGCGCGGTGGTCATCGCGCCCTGGCTGCCGTCGAATTGCGCCTTGGCCGCGTCGAAATCGCTCTGCGTCAGCGCGTTTGCGTTGTACAGCGCTTGCGACCGCGCAAAATCCTGCTTCGATTTTTCGGCGCTGGCCTGTGCCTGCGCCACCTGGCCTTTATATTGATCCACCGCGGCTTGATAGTCCGATTGGCGGACCGTCGCCACGACCGTGCCTGCCTTCACCCAATCGCCTTGTTGCAGATTGCGCGGCCGTCCGTCCACGCCCTTGCGTTGCAGAATGCTCGAAACATATCCTGCGGATTTGAAAGACAGCGGAGTTTGCGTGTACGGAACGATGCTCGCCGAATAATTCACGCCGTCGCTTCCCGAATATTGCTGCACCTCGGCGGTCGTCACCGGAATTGGCTGCGCCTCGGCGGATTTCTTCGGCGCTTCGCATCCGTTCAGCAGCGCCGCGGCCGCAAAACCAATCAGCGGCACCAGCCACCACGGAGTGTTGTTGGTTGATCGCATCCCGTCCTCGCCTAATCCTTCCCCAACGATTTTTCGAAATCCGCGCGCGCGGTCCAAAAATTGGCCAGCGCCTGCTGATACTGCGCCGCCGTTTGCGCCATGGTGGCCTGCTCGGTCTGCAGATTGCTCAGCAGCGTGGCCTTCTGTTTGTATTGCTCGAGCACCACCTGCAGCTTTTGCTTTTCGGCTTCCTCGGCCAGTTGCGCGATTTTCAAATTGGCGCGCGCTTCGCGTAATTTGCGGAACCGGTTGTCCAGATCCAGCAGCACCTGATTCGACGTTTCGGTCAGGTTCAGCTGGCTCTGCTCGATGTTTCGTTGTTTCTCGTCGAGCAGATGCCGCTTGTTGCCCCAGTCCCACACGTCCCATTTGAGCGTGATCCCCGCCGAATTGATGTTGCCGGGAAAACCCTGAATCGTGAACGGATTGATGAACAAATACTGCAGCGTCACTTCCGGGATGTACTGCGCCTTCTGCAACCTGCGCGCGTACCCAGCTTGATCGATTTTGATTTGTGCCTGCCGGATTTCGGTGCGGTCGGCCAGCGCGCTTTTTCGCGCCAGCTCCAGGTCCTGCTCTTCGGGCAGGGAATCGGGCACCGGGCTGACGCTGAAGTCCTCGCGGATGTCGCGGCCCATCAGCACGTTCAGGTTTTCTTTCTGCGTCTGCATCGTGTCTTCGAGCGTCGTGATTTGCAGTTCGGCCTGGGCGACTTGCACCTTTACGCCGGAGCTTTGGTAGGGAAGCGCCGCCTTTTCCTTCACGTACTCGTCCGTGGTCCGATCGACTTCCTTCAGCGCATTCAGATTTTCCTGCGCGGCACCCAGCGCGCTCTGCGTCTGCAGCAGGCCGTAGTACGTCTCCTCCACGGAATTTGTGATCTGCTGTCGCTGCTGCCGCAGCTGCTCTTCGGTCAGCTGCTTGCCGACTTTCAGCAGCTCGATATTCAGGTGCGCGGCGTACAGATCGCTGACCGGCTGGTACACCTGCGCGATACCCATCGCGGAAAATTTCGGGTCCGTGGTGATCACGGCGTTCGTGGCCGGATTCGGCGAGCTGCCAATATTGCCGAAAATTCCGCGCGGAAAATTCACGGTGATCGGCGTCAGCAGTCCCGAGCCGGTGAATTGCACGTTGAAGTGTGGATAGCGTTGCGTCTTGGCAGACGCAATCTCGTCGCCGGCGATCGCGACGTTCTGCCCGGCGATTTTGATCAGACGGTTGTTCTGCTGCGCTTCGGCGGTCGCTTGTTCGAGCGTCAGAACGGCCGCCGCCGGGGCATCGGCCTGCGAATGGGCTGCGCTTGCGGCCGCGAGTGTGAGCGCAAAAACGGCCATGCCGCGAACCGCCACGCGGGCGACGGCCGTCGTTCGTAATATCGGCGTTTTCAGGAAAGGCAACCGCGCATCCATAGTGTGCAGCGTCGTCCGGCAGGAATTTCGGCGCGAATTTATAACTCGTATCCGCTCCTGTCAATCACAAACGGCACTTTCATAATCGCCACCCATCAGAAATTATTTGAATCGGCTTCGTCCTGAACATATACTCCGGCCGACCATCGAGCGGCGAGAATGCGCGGCCCGGCCCTTCGCGTTTTCCTCTTTTTTGATTGATCGACGGCTTCGGATTCGTTGTGCCGATCTCTGAGCGGAGGATGTATGCAAACAAAGTTTCGATCAGTTCAGGCGTTCGCGTTGTTGTTCGTTGCGCTGCTGATGTCCGCCACGCCGGCGCTCGCAGCTCCGCCTGCAAACGTTGCGGGCAAGTGGACGTTTGCGGTCACCGGAGGCGCGGGCAATGCCGCTGTGGCCATCGAATTCGTGCAGAATGGCGCTAAAATCACCGGCACGTTCAAGGGACCTCGCCAGAGCGGTCCTCTGGCCGGCACCGTGGACGGCAACGCCATCAAGTTTCACGTCAGCACCCGCGTCCCGATGGATTACACCGGCACTGTGGACGGCGACTCGATGAAGGGCACGATGTCTGGAAACGGCAAGACGGGCGACTGGACGGCGTCGCGCGTGAAGTAAATTGGATTTCGTGCAGGCCAATCTCTCACGGAAGGTGTGAATCTTGAATCGACGAACTGCTCTCACTCTGTTGCTGCTCTCGCTCGCGTCGTTCGCGTGTTTCGCAACCACCGCATCCGCGCAAGACGTGCGCACCAACTACATGCCCGGCACGGATTTCACGAAATTCAAAACCTATCACTGGCAGGCGATCGAGGGCGGCTCGCACCCGAACCAGATCGTGGACGCGGAAATCAAATCCGCCGTTGATTCGCAACTCGCCGCGAAGGGATTCACGAAGACCGACTCCGACACCGCCGACTTAACCGTCACCTACCAGGTTGCCGTCGATAAAGAGCACCAATGGAATTCCTACCGCACCGGCGGCGTGCGCTGGGGCGGCATGGCAACCACCACCAGCCAGCCGATCAGCGTCGGCACGATCGTCGTCGATTTTTACGATCCCTCCGCGAAGCAGCTCGTGTGGCAGGGGCAAGCTACCAAGACGCTGGATCCGCAGAGCAGCCAGGAAAAGAATCAGAAGAATCTCGACAAAGCGATGAAGAAGTTGCTGAAGAATTTTCCGCCGAAGGCCAAGTAGCGGACCAAAATCTGCGAAAACAGAACGAGGAACCCCATGAATCAACCGAAATTGCAACTTTTGCGGAATGCCGTCGCTCCGATTTTCACCGCAGGCCTTCTCGCCGCTGCGCTTTTTGCGCTCCCATCGATTTGCGCGCAAGGCGCCGGCGACATGCAGGCGCGCGTTGCCGAGCTAAAGGAATCTTCGGCGAAAAACAAGCTGATGCTCGCGCAATACACCTGGGTGGAAACCGACAAGATCAGCCTGAAGGGTACCGAAAAAAAGCAGCAGCACTTTCAGGTTCGCATGGGCGCCGACGGCAAACCAGCTAAGACGTCGCTCGATCCCGCGCCGCAAGCCCAGCAGCCGCAAGGCGGCCGTTTGAAGCAACGCGTCGTGGCGAAAAAGAAAGAAGAATTCGAGGAATATGCGGAGAACATGAAGCTGCTGGTGGCGCAGTATGTGCCGCCCGATAAAGACGCGCTGCAGGCCGCGTATGCCAAGGGCAACATCGCCATCACTCCCGACGCCGGCTCACCCGACGACGTGAAATTCGTGATTCACAATTTCGTCAAGCCGGGCGACTCGGTGACCATCCTGTTCGACAAGGCGCAGAAGCAAATGCTCAGCATCGAGATTGCTTCGTACATGGACGGTCCCAGCGACGCCATGAAATTGAAAGTGAATTTCGCGAAGCTTCCCGACGGAACCAGTCACGTTTCCAGCGTGTTCGTCGACGGTGTGGCGAAAGAACTGACCGTGGACATGCAGAATTCGAATTATCAGAAGCTCTAAGCTGCACTCTGCCGCGGTGCGCTAGACCGTTTTGTCCGGCGAGTAGCACAGATATTCCAGATTGCATTCCGCGCATCGCGGCTTGCGTGCCACACAGACGCGCCTGCCGTGCCAGATTAATTGGTGCGAGAAAATCACCCATTTGTCCTGCGGCAGAATCTGGATTAAGTCCTGCTCGATTTTTTTCGGGTCGGTATTTTTCGTCAGGTCGAGCCGTTCGGATAGCCTCATTACGTGCGTATCCACCACCACGCCCGATGCGATTCCGTAGCCCGATCCCAGCACCACGTTCGCCGTTTTCCGCGCCACTCCGGGCAGGGTTAGCAGCTCTTCCATCGATTTGGGCACCGTACCGCTGAACTGCTCCACAATCAATTTCGAAGCGCCCATCACCGACTTCGTCTTGTTGCGGAAAAATCCCGTCGGCCGGATGTCTTGCTCCAGCTCGCTTGGATTCGCGTACGCGAAATGGCTGGGCGTCGGATACTTCGCATAGAGCGTCACTGCGACTTGATTGACGCGAACGTCGGTACACTGCGCGGAGAGAATCGTAGAGACCAACAGTTGAAACGGGCTTTCGTGTTTCAGCTCGCAGGTCGCTTCGGGGTATGCCGCGTCCAAGCCTTCCAGAATCGCCGCGACGCGCGCGGGGTTCGTGCCGCGCACCTTCATCCTCGGGCGGCTCGCCCGCCTGGGCACAGCCGGCGAGGGTGCAGACGCAGCTGCCCGCGTTGCCTTGGCTTTCTTTTTTGATTTTGCGGTTGGCTTTTTCATCCCGCGCAGAATATCACACGGGGCAATGCGGAATCATCGCCGCCGGCAGCACGCACATCATCCCACGAAGTGCGCGCGGCGCGCACCTGGCCGTTGTGGCGGCAACGACTACTTCGTAACCGTCACGCCCTTCCAGAAAGCGATGTGACCTTTGATTTCCTTCGCGGCGTCTTTCGGCTCGGGGTAAAACCAAGCGGCGTCGGGATTTGTTTTTCCGTTCACCTCAAGCGTGTAGTAGCTCGCGGTGCCTTTCCACGGGCAATTTGTGTGCGTGTTGCTCGGGCGAAGGTAATCGCGCTTCACCGCGCTCTCTGGGAAATACTGGTTGCCCTCGACTTCCACGGTCTGATTGCTCTCAGCGATCACCGTGCCATTCCAGCTTGCTTTCGCCACCCGTCTCTCCTGGCATTCGTATGCTCACACCGCAAAAAACAAATTCTGCGCAAACGGCCACTCGGCATCGAACCACTGGCCTACGCAACGATAGCCTGTGCGCTCGCCCATCTCAATCACTTCCTTCGGATTATACTTGTGCGAGCTTTCAGTCCAGATTGTTTCACCCTCGCGAATGTAAAACCGGAAACCGGAGGCCCCGATCGTCACTCGCTGCCATGCCTTCGAGCGGAGGTGCATTTCCACGCGGCGCTCGACACTGTCGTACCGCGCCTCGTGCTGGAACTGGCGCAGGTCAAAGTCCGCGCCAAGTTCGCGGTTCAAACGAGCCAGCAAGTTCATATTGAAAGCGGCGGTCACGCCCGCCGGATCATCGTAAGCATTGATGAGTTGGTCGATCGGTTTTTCCAGGTCGGTGGCAAGCAGCAAAGAATCGCCGGGTTTCAATATATCTCGCACCTGACGAAGGAATTGATCGCCGGCAGGCCGGTCAAAATTTCCAATTGTGCTGCCGAGAAACAGCACGAAGATTTTTTCGCCATCTTTGCGGCGCGCGGACACTTCCTGCAAGCCATCCAGGTAGGCGCTTTCGAAGCCGACGATACTGACCCGGTCCATCTGTCCGAGTTCAAGTTGACAGCGGTCGAGCGCGGAGCCGGAAATATCGATCGGATAGTAGTTGACGCGTTGCCGCTTCGAAAGCGCCTCCAGCAGCACACGCGTCTTCTGTCCGCTGCCGCTTCCGAGCTCCGCCACCACCACCGGCGTCGGCAGATGATTGATAATTTCCTGCCCGTAACGTTGCAGCGTCCGCATCCCCGCGCGGCTTAGCCCATATTCAGGAAGCACGCAAATCACGTCAAAGAGCGCCGAACCTACCTCGTCGTACAAATACTTCGACGGCAGCTCTTTTTGGCCGGGCTGGCCGAGGCCGACCTCGACGTCTGACGCAAATTCAGCACGAAGTTGGGAAGTAATAGAGGATGCAGCCATTCGAGGAGCAGACGCCATGAATTAATCCTCCACGCAGCGGAAGCTGCCGTACATGTACGGGTAATGTGGCTGGAACCAATTTCGATAGGATCGCCGCAACATGCAGGCATCCGTGCGCGGAGAACCGCCCTTCATGACGAAATGTTTGCCGTCAAAAAAATCAGCCGAATAGCCTTTGTAAAAAGGGTACGGCTGAAATCCCGGCAGCGGTCCAAACGGCGTGGAAGTCCACTCCCAACCGTTGCCCATCAGATCAAACACCCCAAACGCGCTGGCCCCGTCCGGGTGATCGTTCACTGCGGTAGCGTCCCAGCGCTGGTGATGGAAATTTCCGAATGACGGCTCCGGGTGCTCGTCGCCCCACGGATAAAGTCGCTCACGCCCTTCCGGGGTTCCGTAAGCGGCCCGGTGCCATTGCTCTTCCGTCGGCAGCTTCTTTCCGGCCCATCGCGAATAAGCAGTTGCTTCGGCGTGGCTTACGTACACGGGCCAGGAAGCCGGTAGCGGAATTTGCCCAAACATCGTGGTGTACATCCACTGAGACATTGGATCAGCCGCATTGCTGCCGCGCGCCGGCACCCAAAAATGAGGATGCGTCAGCCCGGCCGAGTTGAGCCACGACCAGTCTTCGGGCTTCCAGAATCGCATCGTTTCATAGCCGCCCGCCTCGACGAATTGCAGATAGTCGGCATTTGTCACCGGAAACACGTCGATCGAAAAGCTCGGAACGATTACTTGCTGCGTCTCAAACTCGTTGTCCCAGCCGAAAACTCCCGGTCCACGCTTTTGCCCCAGCGTGGCGATGCCCGAAGAAATTTTCGCCTGCTTCTGCAGCGGTGAACGTCGCGAATCAGCTGCCGTGGCCAAGTGCTTCGCTTTGCGATCGACCGGCAAATTGTGCAGTAGATACGCCAGAGTCTCCGCGTGCATCAGCCGGTGCTCGATCGCGACGTGCAACAAAGTTCCGTCGGCGAGATAGGCATCTCTCGACGCGCCGAGGTCTTGCTTCGCCAGCGCTTCATCCAGCCGCGTGCGAACCTGCTGCCGGTATTTCTCCACGCGCGCAATCGTAGGCCAGTCTTTCGGCTCGTCGGTCGGCAATCCGGCGTCCACCGGATCGATTCCAAACGCAAACAGCTTGTCGAATTCCGCTTCGCGCGTTTCCAGTCCCAGCGGTCCGCTCAGCAAATTCCAGTCGAACGCTTCCAAATGGCCCAGATAAAAAATCAGCCTGTGCCGCTCCGCGATCGGACGATCGTAAAAAGTGTTGGGAGTCAGGATCGAAAAAATCCCGTCGGTGCGGACGCGAGCCTCGGCCACGCGTTCCAGCAAAATGGGTTCCGCCTTCATTGTGGCGTGAGAGGTCGCCATGGGTTCCTCGCAAAAGGAGGGAGCATGTTTCTACTCCCAAGGTTGGCATCCGGGCAAGAGGTTTCGCGAGCCAGTGGGTTAGATGCCCCGGCTATAAGAAGGTAGCAGCGTTTGTGCTGGAAATGCTGTACAGCGTTTTACGGAAGGCCTTGCCGCGATGGCTGTATTGATTCTTTTCAGCCTCGGAAGTCTCTGAATACGTTCGACCTAGCTCTTCAAACAGAAATATCGGGTCGTATCCGAATCCGCCGGTACCGCGTGGCTCGCGGGTCAAAATACCTCGCGCCAGGTCGGAGATCACTGCCACAGGCCGACCTTTGCGCGCCACCGCAATCACGCAAACGAAGTGCGCCTGGCGATCTCGACCGTCTTTGTCCTTCATTTCCTTCAGCAGTTTCGATACCCGGTCGGCGTCCGAAGCGTTCGGACCGGCATATCGCGCCGAAAAAACGCCCGGTGCGCCGTTGAGAGCCGGAACCACGAGGCCCGAATCGTCGGCCAACACCGCTTCCTCGCAAAATGTACTGTAGTGCAGCGCTTTGCCTGCGGCGTTTTCGGCAAACGTCAGCGCAGTTTCTTGGTAGGCAGGGAATTGATCGAAATTCGGCAGCGCGGCGATTTCGAATCCGCCGATCGGCGAAGTGGCAGCCAGCGACACGTATTCGCGCAGCTTGCCCGGATTCGAAGATGCGAGGAAGAGTTTCAGGTCGATAGCCGCCCGGCCCCGTGCGTCAGGCGCGAGGCGCAAACTTCAGCTGGAGCAATTCGCGTTGCTTGTCGATCAGCTGGGTGATGCCGCCCGCCGCGAGGTGCAACAAATCCTGCAGCTCCACGTCGGTGTAGGGCCGCCCTTCGGCGCTGGCTTGGACTTCTACGAAATGCCCCGTGCCGGTCATCACCACGTTCATATCCACTTGCGCGGCGGAGTCTTCCTCATACGCAAGGTCCAGCAGCAATTCGTCTTCGACGATGCCCACGCTGGTGGCGCCCAGATAATCCATCAGCGGAATTTTGCGCATGATGCCAGCCGCGACCATCCGCTCGAGCGCCAGCGCAAGCGCCACATAAGCTCCCGTCACCGATGCTGTGCGTGTGCCGCCGTCGGCTTGGATCACGTCGCAATCCAGCCAAACCGTTCGTTCCCCCAGCAATTTCAAATCCGTCACGGCGCGCAGCGTGCGGCCGATCATGCGTTGAATTTCCAGCGTGCGGCCCGATTGTTTTCCCCGGCTCGATTCGCGCGGCGTGCGGCTTTCGGTCGAACGCGGCAACATTCCGTATTCGCCGGTTACCCAACCCTTTCCTTTGCCTTTCAAAAATCCGGGAACGCCGTCTTCCACGGTCGCGGTCACGATCACGCGCGTGTGTCCTGCCTCGATCAGCGCGCTGCCCTCGGCGTGCGGAATAAAATCCGGCGTGATGCGCACGGGCCGTAGCTGGTCAAACGAACGTCCATCCACTCGCAATGCGGAAACTCCCTTCGAAGCTGTCATCTATTTATGCTCGATTCGAAATTTAGGACACCCAGTGTGACGAGTGCGCCGTGAACTGTCAACGCTGGCGCACTGTCAACGACCGCGCACTCAGAGCCCCGGCGCGCCCAGGCTAAGCGATTTATAGTCCTTGCCGGAATACGCACACAGCGCTTCGACCACCAGATCGTGATCGTCTCGTTGCGGCAAACCGGAAACCGTTATGCTGCCGATCACGCCCGCGCCTCGAACGCTGATGGGGAAACTGCCGCCGTGCGGTGCGTAATCCGCATTCGGCAGCGCGAACTTATCGGCGAGCGACTGGTTTTTCATTTTCAATTCCAGGCCCATCGCGTACGAGCTGCGATGAAATTTCGCCACCACATTTCCTTTGCGGCGAATCCAGTCGGCATTGTCCGGCGAGCTGCCTTCGAGCGCTGTGTAAAACAGCGGCTGGCCGAAACGTCGGACTTCGATCGCCACCGGATGCCGGCGAGCTACGGCCAGATTGCGAACCGTCAGCCCGATTTCCCACGCGACATCAAAATCGAAAGACAATAGTTCGAGTTCTTCTTCCTGCAGTGCGATTGCGGCTAGGTCTTCAGTCGCGCCCATGCGTCTCGCTCCTCTGTGGTCAACGGCAACGGCAATACTCTTTTCTGTTCTCCGGATGCGATCGCGGTTTCTAGCACCGCCATCACCGCCACGGCCTGCTCCGGAGGAACTGGATTTGGGCCTTTGCCCAGCATCGCGTCGCGCACTCCGGAATAAAAAAGTGATTGGTTGCCGTTGGGTACCGGCATTTCGGTGATGCTTCCCGTTTCTCCGTTGTAAAGCGTTGCGCGAATCGGATCGACGCCCCAGCCCGGCGAGCCCGGCTTTCCGCCAGCCATCAATTGTTTTTCCTGCACGTCGAGCCCGTATTTCGACCAGCTCGCTTTATTGCCGTGAATGATGAAATTCGGCGTGCCGCCAGAAACCAGCACCGAAGCGTGTAGGATCGCTCGCGCCTTCGCGTAATTCATCTGCACGTGCGCCCAGTCTTCGGTCTCCGCACCGGGCCGTTGCATCGCAAAACTCGCTAGCACCGAATCCGGCAGTCCCATCAGCTCCAGCGCTTGATCGATCAAATGCGGGCCCAGGTCGTACCACAATCCCGCGCCGGGGCCGGGAAGTTCCCGCCAGCGGGCGCGCACCGCCGGACGGAATCGGTCGTAGTGCGATTCGTACTGTGAAATTTCGCCGAGCGTGCCGGCCCGCAAAATTTCACGCGCCCCCAGAAAACTGCTGTCCCAACGCCGATTCTGAAACACGGCCAGCAACCGGCCCTGTTTTTTCGCCAGCGCTGCCAGCTCGCGCGCGTCGGCCAGCGTCAGCGTGAACGGCTTATCCACCACCACGTCTTTTCCGGCCAGCAGCGCCGACTTCGCAAACGGCAGATGCGTTTCGTTCGTGCTGGCGATCACCACCAGATCGACGTCGGGATGCGTGGTAATTCGCTCGCGGTCGGCGATCACCATCGCGCCCGGAATATCGGCGTGCACTTTATCCGGCTGCGTCGAGCCGACAAACGCCAATTCGAGCCCCGGCACAGACTGGATCAGCGGCGCGTGAAACGTCTTGCCCACAAATCCGTAGCCGATCAGTCCCACTCGAATCGGATTTTTGTCACCCGGCATATCGATCCTCGTTCACCTGGTATCTGAATTTCGGTCTCGCTCAAGCCCGCCGCGTTAGCGCCGCGGACCGGACACCGCGGGCGGCTGCGACGCATTCGTCGACTTCGCCGCCGGACTCGTCGTCGGCGCGTCGGCAGCAGCGGGCGCAGCAAGCACCGGTGCCGGCGCCGGATTCAAATCGAAAAATCCAGTCAGATCCACGTGCCCCGCCAGCGTGTCCACTTCCTGCCCGTGAATCAAAATTTTCAATCGGCGCGCCATCGACAAATTGCTTTTCAGCGTCTGCACGATCGAATCCACCGCCAATTTTTCGCTCAGGATTCCGGATGGCGTCTCCGATGCCAGCGCGTCGGAAAAATCGGCCACCGCCGTTCCGTCCGGCAGCATGTAAAAGCCAACCAGCTCCGTGTCCGCCGGCAAAGTCCTCTCGCTCGCGTCGGGAGGATTCGTAATCAGCGCGTCGATCACCTGCCGCGCGCGTTTCAGCGGATCGGCGGAAAGCGCCAGCTCCACATCCACCGGAGCGAGCCGGTCTGGTCCGGCCGCCCAGAAAATTTTCGCCCGGATCATCACGTCGGTGGGCGTTGAAACTTTCGGCGCCAGAACTTCGCGCCGCGCCTGCTCTTCCGCCGACGGATTTTCAGCCAGCCGCTCGATCCGCCTGTGAAGGCCGCGCAGGCTCAAGAGGCCGATCACCACCGCCACGCCCAGAATCGCGAGAATAATTTTCAGGTTGCGCGTCACGGTTGGCCACTCCCGGTCCCGTTCGCGTTCGCGCGAAACACCGCGGCGCTGTGCACCAGCGCGCCGGAAATCTGCGGCCCCATCCCCAGCAGGGAATTCGCATCGCCGGCCGCGACGCTGGAAATTTCGATGGCGATCGCCGGCGAAGCCACCGACCGCAATCCCCGCACCGCGTACGGAGTGGACATCGACGGCGAAGCGGTGAACCGCTCGGCGAGTTGCGTTTGCACCAGGTCCGCGAAACGCCGGCTCGCATCCACATGAGAGCGCTGCGCTTCCTGCCAGGGAATCAGTCCGCCCGGAGTAGGATGCGCCGCGTCGAGTGACTGCCCGGCATCCGGCTGCGATGCGAACTCATAGCTGTACACCCGCGCCGTACCGATTTTGCCTGTAGAAGAAACATGAAAGCTGATGAAGATTGCGTCGCGGTAAGCGTTGGCCACCGCCGCGCGATCGTCGTAGGAAGGATCGGAATCGTCGTTGCGCGTCATCACCACGCGATAGCCCTGGCGTTCCAGGTCGCTTTTCGCCATCCGCGCGTAGGCGAGCACGATATCTTTTTCCAGAATTCCGTTTTCGCCGCGCGCTCCTGTATCCGTGCCGCCGTGCGCGGGGTCCAGCACGATCGTCGTTCCGGAATGAGGTGTTTCCTGCTGCGGCGCCGGAGCGGATGACAGATTTTGTTGCGGCGTGGCTGGACGAGAAAGCGGGAGCGATTCTTCGCTGCTGGCTGGCTTGTTCGGAGTTTGCTGTTGCGAAGCTTGCTGTGACGCAGTCTGGTTCGATTCTTGCGCCTGTTGCTGCGGCGCGCGCCCGGCAGCGCTATCTCGCGCGGCAATCGCCGCCACGCAAACGGCAACGAACACAAGTGTGTGAATTACCGAGCGTCGCACGCTAAAAAGAATAGCAGAAATGCGGAATCGCACGGCCAGAAGAACCGCCAAACGTTCGCTGACCGGTGCGCCATGCTCACTTCACTCCGCGAATCATGTCCGCGGCTTTTTCGGCGATCATCATCGTCGGAGCGTTCGTGTTTCCCGCGGGAACTCGCGGCATCACAGACGCGTCCACCACGCGCAGTCCATCAATTCCGTGAACGCGCAGTTCCGCATCCACCACCGCCATTTCGTCGCCGCCCATTTTGCACGTGCCCACCGGATGGTAAAGCGTCTCGGTTTCGCGCCGGACGAACTCCGCGATTTCTTCATCCGTCTTCGCACCCGCGCCCTCGGGCAATTCGTCGCCGCGAAATTCATCGAACGCTTTCGCGTGCGCGATTTGCCGCGCCAGGCGAACTCCGGCCACCAGCGTCTTCATATCGTTCGACGTCGCCAGGTAATTCGCGCGAATCGCCGGAGCAGCCTGCGGATCCGTCGAGTGCAGCGTAATTTCGCCGCGGCTTTCCGGCGTAATCAGCGTCGGACCAAATCCGAAGTACGAACCTTTCATCCTGGTGATCCCGTGATTTCGATAGTACGCAGGACCAAAAAGCAGTTGCAGGTCAGGACGGTCGAGCCCCTCTCGCGTGCGCGCGAACAATCCCGATTCGGCCACGTTCGACGCGAGCGGCCCGGACTTCACCGCCAGATACCGCGCGATATTCCAGAAAGTTTCCGCCGTGTCCAGACTCACGCGCTTTTTGCAAACGTATCCCACCGAGAGCATCGGATGGTCCTGCAGATTCTTCCCGACTCCCGGCAGATTGTGTTTTGCAGCGATTCCCACGCGTTTCAATTCTTCCGCCGGACCGACTCCGGAAAGCATCAACAGTTGTGGCGAATTCACCGAGCCGCCGGCGAGTAGCACTTCTCTCGTCGCCAGCGCTTGCTCGGCGCGACCATCGCGAAGCCACGCAACTCCGGTGGAGCGACCGCCTTCGGTCGTCACGCGCGTCGCCTGCGCTCCCGTCAGCACTTTCAAGTTGCCGCGCTTCATCGCCGGACGCAGAAACGCATCCGCGGCGCTATGGCGTTTCGCGTTTCGGTGCGTCACTTGATACAGACCCGCGCCGTCTTGCGAAGCGCCGTTGAAATCGGGATTCGCCGCAAACCCGATTTCGCTCGTCGCACTCAAAAACGCGCGAGTGAGCGGATTCACATACCGAAGATCGCTCACACACAGCGGTCCGCCCATGCCATGAAACTCCGAAGCGCCCCATTCGTTGTTTTCCGATTTCTTGAAATACGGCAGCACGTCGCGAAATCCCCACCCCGCATTTCCCGCAGCTTCCCAATGGTCGTAATCCGCCGCGCTTCCGCGGATGTAGATCATCGCGTTGATCGAACTCGATCCGCCCAGCACTTTGCCGCGCGGCCAATACAGTTTGCGATTTAGAAGGTGAGGTTCCGGCTCGGTGGAGTAATTCCAGTCCACTGCGGTTTTGTAGAGTTTGTAAAACGCAGCGGGAATCTTGATTTCGCGCGTCCGGTCCGCGCCCCCCGCTTCCAGCAGAAGGACGCGCGTGTGGGCGTCTTCGGTCAGCCGTGCAGCCAGGACGCACCCCGACGACCCGGCTCCAACAATAATGTAGTCGTATTCGTGGGGACGCGCAGCCATCCGATGAACTTGAATTTAACGACGAGACGCCGCGCAAAGCAACTGCCGCCGGGCGCACGAATGCGAGCGAACAGTAATCAGCAGGGAATCACGCAAAGACCCCAAGACCTGCGAGGAGGCCCTTCCGAAAGGGAATCCGACTCCGCTTACGCCGCTTTGCGCAGCGTGGTGGAAGGCGAGCCGACAACTCCGCTGCGTTCGAGCAGAGACTTGATCCCGTACACCGCGAAACCGCCCGCGATCAGTATCACGCCAAACGTCAATCCGCTCATGCCGAGGATCTGCTCGCTCTCGCCGTGGAAAATCGAGAAAACCAGCAGGCACATGGGAAACACGCCCAGCAGCATCGCGCCCGCCATGCCGCCGGGAACCTTAAACGGCCGGCGCAGCTCCGGCTCCTTGATGCGCAGCGCAATCAGCGCGATGAACTCCAGCATCAAGCTCATTCCGTACAGCAGCACGTCGATCGAAACCAGCCGCTCGAAACCCAGCAGCAGGCACGGCGCCCAGCAAACCGCCAGCACCACGATCGAAACCCACGGCGTATTCGTTTTTTTCGTCAGCTTGCCGAACACGCGCGGCAGCATGCCGTCCTGCGCCATCGCCAGCGGCACGCGCGAGTAGCTCATCACTAGCGCGTTGAACATGCCGAACGCGCTCATCATGCCGCCTAGCACCAGCGCCACGCGAAACGCTTTCGCCACCACCGGACCGCCGAGCAAGCCGCCCATCAGTCCCGCAATATCCGCCCACGAGCCAGTTTCAAACGCCGAGGCCTTGACTCCCGTCAGCCACATGGCCGCAAACGGCAGCACATAGGTGAGCGCCACCACGATCACTGCCACCACCATCGCGCGCGGGTACGTGCGCTGCGGGCGCTTCACTTCGGCCGCGATCGTCGATGCGTTGTCCCATCCCATGTAGTTCCACATGCAAATCAGCAAGCCACCGATCAGGCCCACGTCCGTTGTCGCGGGCGCCACACTCGCGCCGGCCAGCGCGCCAATTTTCATCGGCGCAATCAGCACGATCGCCACAAACGGAGCCGACAGCAGGAAAAATAGCCAGACCGAGCTGATCGCCACCACGCGGATTCCCGCGATGTTCATCAGCGCGCACGCCGCCACCACGCCCAACCCGACGAACACTCCGCGGTGTCCCACACCGAACCACGGAATCAACCGCGTAAGGTAGGCGACAAACAGCGTCGGATAAATCGCCATATCGAAAATGCTCGCCACCAGCGAAAGCCACGCTTCCTGGAATCCCCAGAAATTTCCGAGTGCGCGGCGGACCCACGCGTAGTAGCCGCCCTCTTCGGGCAGCGCGCTCGAAAGTTCGCCGATCATGAACGCCGTCGGCAGGCTCCACAAAATCGGAGTGAGAAGCAGCAGCAGGATGCCGCGGCCATAGCCGGCGCCGCTGATGATGTCTTCGGTACCGTACGTACCGCCAGACACCATAAAAAATGTCGCCGCCACAAGGGGCCACAGTGTGAGCTTGGCGTTTTTCTTTTTTGAGGAAGTAAGTGCCCGGGCAGGAAACTGGGCTGGGAGGGATAAGGTGCTCAATTTTTTGTCGCGTCCTCCATCAGCGATCCTCGCTCTCCCAGGAATATTTTTTGGAGCGAGTCCGCAAAAAGCAGAATACGTTTATTTGGATGTGATGCAAGAAAAATATGCGTTGAATCGAAAATATTTTCAGCTGCGAGGCGAGAGCGGCAAGTGAAGCTTTCGCACGGAAAAACCGAGGGAAGAAGCGCGCCGCTCGCGACGCGCTTCTTCCTCAAAATTGTCTATTGCGGGTTGGAAGCTGCGGCGCCGGCGGCATGTTTTGCTTCGCGCTTTTCTCGCGCTTGGGCGGCCCACTGTTTCTGCTGGTCGGGAGTCATCACTGCCCACACCTGGGCGCGCGTGGACTTCCGAAGCTCTTTAACTTTCGCTTGGCGAGCCTCGTCGCTCAGCGTTGTGTCCTTTTGAATCGCCTTCATCTGCTCTTTCGCGTCGACGCGGATCGCTTCAATCTTGGATTTTTGGTCGTCGGTCAGGTTCAGCGCCGCATCTTCCTCGGGTGCGTCCGGATTCATCCGCCCGGGACCAGGTCCGTTGTGCGGTGCGGTTGCGGGCGCGGCCGGAGCCGGTTCGCTCTGCTGCGCCATCGTCCCGGTGGCCAGCGCACCCATCAGCGCAAGCCCACAAACGATCGGTAGAAATTTTGCCGTCTTCATAATGCCTCCTCACAATTTAGGTAACTGGCGCTGCCATTGTCCCACCGGGTCCTGTGGATAAGCCGAAAATGTCGGCCGCTGGGCTTCCGCCTCGGCACGTCCGTCCAACGGTGTCGCTAAGTAAGATGATGGTCGCCCACCGACGGGCTCGCGCGATTCCGGTGCCTATGGCTACTTCTTGGCCGGCGCCTGAAGTTCGGTCAGATCGGCCAGCACTTCCGTGCTGTGCTTGCTCGGATCCACGTCCATGAACTCTTTCGCGATCACGCCGTCGGGATTGATGATGAACGTGTGCCGCGCCGAAAGCTTCTTCGGACCGAAGCTCATGATCGAGCCGTATTCATCCGAAACCTTATGGTCGGTGTCGGCCAGCAGCTTGAAATTCAGTCCTTCCTTGGTGCAGAACTTCTGATGGCTGTCGGCGCTGTCCACGCTTACGCCGATGATGGCCGCGTTCTTCTGCTCGTACTGCGCTTCGTCGCGCTGAAAATTGTGCGCTTCGACCGTGCACCCCGACGAAAAATCCTTCGGATAGAAATACAGCACCACCCACTTGCCCTTGAAATCGCTCAGGCTCACCGGCTTTCCTTCCTGCGAAGTGAGCGTAAATGCCGGAGCCATGCTACCCACTGCCGGAGCGTTGTCCGACGCGTTCGCCAGCTTGAAGCTGACCACAGCCAACAGCAGAGCAATCACAATCCCCAAACCAATCCACCGGATCACGAACTTACGGGAACTCATATCGGAAACCTCCAAACATAATTTCGAGCTGCGCGACTATTCTAGTCCCGCGAGCGCACCGCTTCCCAAGTGTTTATACGCGAAAGGGCGACGGACGGTTTCTGGAAACAGCGATGGCGGCGAGATCGAAGGGGATGAAATGCAAAAAGGCTGGCTCCCGTAGGACGCCAGCCTTTCGTTTTACCGCGCAGTGAAGAACGGCGCGAGCTGCTGCGATCCTTAGCGGGGAACTTTCAAGGATCGAACGGCCATCAGCGGCTTGGTCTTTTGCAGCTTCTTTGCGGATTTCAGTTTCTTGGTCGCCATTTGAGTCTCCTTAGGAGCTGCTTTCGTTCTCAAAATTTTCGGCTACTGCCAACGTCTACCTAGTCTATTGCAACTACGTTGCCAATCTGCCGCAGAAGTCTTACCGCCTAATTTGCGGCCTTTTTGCCCGATTTCGCGTGTCGCACGCCCCCGCAAACGTTGAAAAAATCAACACATGTTTAGAATTTCACCGCTCAGAGGTCCGCTCGGCCTCACCCACGCTCTGAATCCCGTACGCCTGCGCCGCCAGATTCACAATCGACGAGTACACGATGATTTTCTGCGCCACCACCTGGAATTGCAGCCCGGCCAGCGTGTGCAGACTCGGCCCGTAGAATAGGATGTACACGTAGCTCACCAGCAGGGCCACGTAGATCCAGTTCGACCACACGTACACGCCCGGCCAGTGGTTTCGCTGCTGCAGCACGACTAAGCTCGCCATCATGCCGAGGAGCAGCGAAAACCCGCACTTCACGAAAAAATTATGCTGATGCTGAAACAGATTCCACGGCGTGGCCGCGATTCCAATGAAGCACGCGCCGGAGAGCACCGCAAATACCTGCGCCGCCGTTGCCCATCCCGTGCCGCGCCGGCCGATCGCCCGCCAGATTCCGGAGGTGAAGATCAAGCTCAGGCCAATCGAACCCAGTGCGATGATGAACAAGACTTCTGAACTCAGGTTCGACGCGCCCGAAAACGAATGAGTGGCGCCCAGGTCGCTGAAAAAGTTTTGCGTGAACCAATACCGCGGAGCGTCGGGCGTCTTGTACGTGCCGCCGGGATACGCGGCCATGGCAATCAGCGTCAGCACGAAAAACTGCGCGGACACGTACACCAGCAGCCGCGCTCCGCGTTTCGCACTATCCATTCAGTTCGGCTCCCTTGCTTGCGCCCAGCTTCACACGCGGTACCACTTGCCGCGTCATATCGGCTCCGCAGACGGCGCAACCGGTTCTTCGACTGGCAAAAAGAATTCGCCCGGAGTTTCACGAAGATGCCGCGCAAACGTCCGCCAGATCGCCAGATGGTCGGCGGGAGTGATGTCCTGCGCTCGCAGCGCAAGCTTGAGCGCTAGATAAAAGCTCACACCCAGATTGAGTACGAAAATCACCGCGATACCAACGCCAGCCCAGACCAGCGCTCGCGCACCGATCGCTCGAAAACCAAGCGAGCCAAATCCCAGCGCCAGCGTGCCCATCGACAGCGTCACGTGCCGCACGTCGAGCGGCAATCCGAAAAACTTCCCGAGCACCGGAGTCATTCCCAGCATAAATCCCAGTGCGACCGACCCGCCCCATCCCGCCAGATTCCGCGAAAGCGAATTGGAAAGCCGCGCCAGTGTTTCCGGTTGCAGTTTCGCGCCCAGCCGATGCTCGGCGATCGCTTCGGGCAGTTGGTGATACACCGCCCAGTTTTCGATCCATCCACCGGCCAGGCTCGAAAGCCACAGAATGATCCCGGTAAGAATCGCGTAAAAAATCGTCAGCGTCCGGATTGGGTTCAGCGAATGAACCGCGTACTCCGCCGTCTCGGCCGACAGAAACGCCGAGCCAAACACCGCCCGCCAAGCATAACTGAACACAATCGCACCCGCGCCCACGGCGATAATGTTTCCCAGCGCCGCCGCAAGCTGCGTCCTTACAATCCGCGCCGAAAACGCCACCAATTCGTCGCTGCGCGAATCATCGCGGCAGTTCTGAATAATTTTCGCGAGGGCCGCGCCGGTCATCGACGGCTGCTTGGTCGCCAGCGCCAAATGAAAATTCTGCAGCAGCACGAAACTGACCGCGTAGTTCAGTCCTGCGAGAAACCCTTCGACGAACGGAGGCAGTCCGCTGTGCGTCACGATCAGCTTGATCGCCGCCGTGCCCACCGTCAGCAAGCCGCCGCCCAGCGCCGCACGCCACATCTGAAAATATTCTTCGCGGTTAAACGCGATGTAGTGCTCCCCGGTCTTGCCGGCCCATTCCACGATCTTGCGAGCGAGCAACCGGAAACTATTGTGCACGAGCGTGCGCAGGCTTCGGTCGCCCAGCCGGCCCCGGATCACTTCGCGCATCAGCCGCTGGGCCGTCACACGTTTCGCCGGACCTCGTGCCGCCACCAGCACGCCGGAAATAATTTCCATCCGCGCCAGGCTTTTTTCGATCACGTCGATGGCGTACACCACGTCCAGATTCACGCCCTTCGACTCCAAATGCTTCACGATGTTTGCGAGTTCCACCCGGCATTCATTCGTCGCCGCTTTCCACTCCTGCGCTGCAACCGTCACGCCGTCCCGCAAACGCACCGCTTCCACCAGCGCGTCCACCGCGCGCGGCAATCGGTAAAACGCCGAATCGCGTACCGCGCCCGCCTGGCTACGCGAATAAAGTTTTTCGGAAAGCCCCAATCCCGACACGCGCGCGGCCAACAGGCACATCGCCTCCAGCATCGATTCCACCGGCGCGCCCCACGCTTCGGAATCGTCCGGAGGTGCGGCCAGCGTCACCAGCTTGTCGAATAGCTCCGGCGGCAGATTGAAGAACCGGTTCACCTCGGCTTGCGTCGGAAACATTCGCTGCAGCAATTTCGCCAGGTCTGAATCTTCCCGCGGCGACGGCAGCACGATCTGGAAGAAACGATCGGCGGCTTCGGCGAAAAGTCCGCGGTCGTTCGGCAAGCCCGACTGAGAGAAAAGGGAAGTCGCCGCGGTTTCGCGCAGCAAAAACGTCACGCCCTCGCGATACCGCTCGCGCACTTCGGGCGACGCTTCCAGCACCGACAGCCACACGCGCTCTCGTTTCCACGCGCTGCTGCGCCAATCCAGGTTTTCGGTGTCGGCCGGCACCAGCTCGCTGATACGGTGATCGGGCATCCGCAGCCAATCGAAAAACGAAACGAATCGGTCGATCCTTCGGTTCAGCGCCGTCGCGCGCGTGAACGCGTCAGCATGCTCGGCGAGTTGGCGCACCGATGCATTATTCCGGTCAGCCGGGGGGAACAAAGCGAGGATCAGGTTCGCTGTCGTTTCTGCCGAGTTGTTCACAACGCTCGATTGCGATGCCATTCCACGTCCGATTGCCGGGCTTCGCACGCGCGTGAAGATACCCGTGCCCACGCGCGCCACGCCGGAGAAGTGATGCTGAAATCAGGCCAGACGGCTCAAGCCTTTGAGACCGCGCCTTTGATGATCCTGTAAACCAATAACAATAATATCGCGCCGACCACCGACATGATAAATCCCGCCGATTGTCCTTCCTGGTACCAGCCGACCATTTGTCCCAGGTAGGTCGCCACCAGCGATCCGGCCACGCCAATGAGCATGGTAACGATAATTCCGCCGGGATCTTTGCCGGGCATCAGGAATTTTGCCAGCGCTCCCACGATTAGGCCGATGATCGCTTCCCAGAGGATATGCATCGCGTTTCTCCTTTTCATTCGTCGGGCGAGTTCCACGAACAAATCGCCCGCACGATGGATGCACCATATATCACTGGACGCGGCGCGCGGGCCACCCTAAATTTCCGCCGCTCTCACCGCTCTCACCGCTCTCACCAACCGCCGCCCGTCGGGCCCGCGAAACCGCTTTACAGAAAATTCCATAAAGTCTATCGTTTGCCGCGTGGAGCCCAGTCCGCACCGATTCCCCGCACCAATCTCTGCAAGGAGCGCGCTCAGATGAAACACAGATGGTGGCTGGCCGCATTGGCGATGGTTGTACTCGCAGTGATTTCCCTCCAACCGGTTCGAAACGCAAGTGCTCGTGCTCTGCCTGCCGGTGCGTCTCCGGCGGCCAACGCACAGCAATATCCCGGACCCAATCAGACGATCGTGAAGTGCGAGTCGAACAACGGCAAGCTTCGCTACTGTTCCATCGGCGATGCGCGGCAATCGGTCGAACTCATGAATCAACTCAGCAGCTCACCCTGCGTTCGCGGTACAACCTGGGGCAACGACAATCGCGGTATCTGGGTCGATCGCGGTTGCCGCGCTCAATTTCGCGTGATTACCTACGGTGGCAGCGGACCATCCTGGTGGGATACCGCTCCGGGTCACAAGCCCGGCGGCGTACCGCGCGATGGAGCTTGCTTCTACACCAGCCAGAATTTCTCGGGTGATTACTTCTGCCAAAGCCGCGGCGCTTCGCTCAACGTGCCGAAGGGCTTCAACGATAAAATCAGCTCGATTCGCGTGTACGGCCGTGTGACCGTCACACTCTACAACGACGCCAATTTCGCCGGCCCGTCGGTGAACACGCGCCAGAGCGTTCCTGATCTGCGCGCCTGGAACTATGCGGGCTACAACAACAAGAGCTGGAACAACCGCATCTCGTCCGTGCGCTTGAACTAGCGTCAAACGTGGGCGTGGGCTAGCGACAGAAAACGTGTGCGGAAATAAAAAAGGCAGCCCTCAACGGGCTGCCTTTTTTTTTCGAAGTTCGAGCGAACTACTGAGCGGTACGCGTGCGGCGGATCACCAGCAGGAACAGCAAACCCGTTCCCAGCAGCATCCACGACGTCGGTTCCGGAGTTCCCACCGGACCTGCGGTCAGCGTGTAGCCATCGAATCCGCTGTAGTAGCCGTAAAAATCCAGGCTGCCAGGAAAGTTGATCATCGTCGGTGCCCACACCGGACCGGTGAACAATTTCTGGTACGGCGCTGACACCGGATTCTCAAGGTTGAAATAGTTGTCCGCATCCGACAAGCCGCCCAGCGCGCCCACCGTGTAGAACATCAGTGGGTCGTTCGGCATCGCCACGCCATTGATCGTCAGATTGATGGCGTTCAGCATGAAGCCCGATCCAATCGTGTAATCAAATGGATCGATCGTCGGATTGGTCGGCAATTCGAACGTCGCAACGACCGGATCCGAGGCCGGGCCAGTCAGCGTGTAGGAAATCAGGCTGCCGCCGTCAGCCTTGGCGATATTCGCCGAGACTGAGAAGAAGAGCGCGAGAACTGCCGCGAGTTTAAGAACGTTTTTCAAAGTGCACCTCTGGCTGGAGCCAGCCTAATGAGACCGCTTGCCACTATGGGAATAGCACTCGCCGTTCCAAAGTGAGAATCCGTAAGTCCCGTACTTGCAACGCGATCTAGGGGTTCCCGCGAGAATGAACGCCAATGGGTTTCACTATTATGGACATAGTATTCCCGCAGTACCCCAATGACGCTTTTGAGCCCGGTCGGCTAACTGGCAGGAGGGAAGGACTTAGGGCGGAACTGGCAGGGCGAGCGATCAGCTCGCAGGTGGGATATCCACCCGCGCACTGCAGCGCAGAAAGCCTTGCCCGGTGCAGGTCAGCGTCACGGTTCCCGGCCCGGTTGCGTTTATGACTTGTCCCTTCGCCAGGTTTCCGGTGTAGCCCGGCGCGACGATATGGCACCCCGGCGCCGGCTGGCTGTTGGGCGTTTCAGAGACGGAGTTCATGCAGGTGATCTTCACCGTGTTCGTGATGTCCGCGGAACTCGGATGCACGCCGCCTTTATCGACCGTCGCCTGCAGCGATTGCACTTTGCCCAGCCGCGCGCGCTGCGCGTCGCTCGTCGAGGCGAGCGCAAAAGCGACCGTCGCCGCGACCACGCCCGCAAGCGCCACGGAGATTACGAATTTCGATTTGCGCATTTTCATCGACCACCTCGCTAGCACCGTGTTCGACCGGCATTCTACACCCGCGCGTCAAGCGCAGCCTGCGCGGATCGCGAATCACTTCGCCGACCGCCGGACCGCGCACGATTTGCGCGCGTGCTGAACTTCCCACTGATTTTGCGAGTGAAAAAAATTGGTGGAGGCGGGGGGAGTTGAACCCCCGTCCGAGAAGCCTTGCAACTCGAAGACTACATGCTTATCCCGATCCGAAGGTTTCGCTGGAGGAGCTCAGAGCGGGCAAGACGCGCCTCCAACTAGTCCGATGATCTCGCCGCCGCAATCCGGACCGAAAAGCGGCGACCAGCCTACTGTGTGACGCCCTGACCCACGCGCGTAGGTGACGCCTGGGGGAGCGCGTAGCCTAATTTAAGTTAGGCTGCGAGTGCCAACTGTGAGTTGCCAGTTGTATTGTTCCACCCGATAGCGGGCAGGTGGGGCCCGGCATGCCTTCGAGCAGCGACAACTTCCGTCGAAACCGTTTCGCCCCCGTTGGAACCCCTAGAATACCACCGCCGCCGATGCGCCGCAAAATTCTCGAGTCTGCGGGCGTCCAATTCGGAATCTCGAATCGGATGCAACGAATCGTGTCCGGTGGTGCATTCCATGAATCCCACTAGCGGACGCATATGCCACGCGCGACGCGCCGGCAAAATGCTAACTCGTGTGCCAGCAACTATCTGCGCGAGGGGCCGATGGGTTCGCGATTTGCTTGAGGTTCTACCTATACGTCCGTCATATTTCATGGAGGCGTGCGCATGACTTCACTCTGGCAAGATTTGCGGTTCAGCCTGCGGATGATCGCCAAAGCGCCGGGATTTTCGGCGATTGTGATTTTGACGCTCGCGCTCGGTATCGGCGCAAACACCGCGATTTTCTCCGTCGTGAACGCCGTGCTGCTCGCGCCGCTGCCGTACTCGCAGCCAGACAAACTGGTGATGGTCTGGTCTAAGAACGATGCCAAGGGATACAAGATTGCGCCGGTGTCGGGCGGTGAATTCGCCGAGTGGAAGTCGCAGAGTAGCGCTTTTGAGGCGATGGCGGCCTCCAGCGATTCGCTGGTCACGCTTACCGGATCCGGCGACCCGCAAGTGGTCATCGGCTACCAATTCTCCGCGGATTATTTCCGGCTGCTCGGCACACGGCCCGAGCTGGGCCGCACGTTTCTGGATTCGGAAGACAAGCCCGGCGCGCCGGATGTGGTGGTGCTGAGCGACGCGATCTGGCGTCGTACGTTCAACGCGGATCCGGCGATCTTGGGCACGTCGATCCAGCTGAACGGAAAGCCTTCGATTGTGGTTGGCGTGATGCCGCCGAATTTCAAATATCCGTCGCTCGTCGAACTTTGGACGCCGCTTGGACTTCCCGACGCGGCGCTTGCGAATTACGATGACACTCCGCTGCGCATCATGGCCCGGCTGAAACCCGGCGTCACGGTCGCGCAGGCACAAGCGCAGCTCGATGCAATCGAACAGCGGATTGCGGCGCAACATCCGCAAACCGATGCGGGAAACGCCGTGACACTTGTTCCGCTGCGTGAACAAATCGCCGGAGACGTCCGGATGCCGCTTCTGATTCTGCTCGGTGCGGTCGGGCTCGTGCTGCTGATCACCTGCGCCAACATCGCCAGCCTGATGCTCGCTCGCGCGGCTGGACGGAAAAAGGAAATCGCGATTCGCACCGCGCTCGGCGGCACTCGCTGGCGGCTCATCCGGCAATTTCTGGCCGAAAGTCTGCTGCTATCGCTTGCCGGTGGCGCGTTGGGACTGCTCTTCGCGATCGGCTGTTCGAACTTTCTGCTCGCGATTTTTCCGAACAACATCGGCAACCTGAATATTCCTCATGTGACGAGCATTCCGATCGACGCCCGAGTATTCGCTTTTGCGCTCGGGTCCGCGATTATCACGGGCGTACTGTTCGGCCTGGCGCCGGTGCTGGGATTCAAAGCCGCCACTTCCGCGGCAGCGATGAAAGATGCAAGCCGCGGCACCACCATGGGCGCAGCCCAACGGCGTCTTCGCAGCGTGCTTGTGGTCGGCGAGTTTGCTCTTGCGTTTGTGCTGTTGATTGGTGCTGGGTTGCTGATCGCCAGCTTTCGAAATCTGCTGCGCGGAAATTTGGGATTCGATGCCGACCGCGTCCTCGGAGTGCAGATTTTTCTTTCAATCAACGAGTATCCGTCTGACAAACCTGAAAATCGGCTGCACTTCGTGAACGAAGGCTTGGCGCGCATTCGCCAGTTGCCCGGCGTGGAGTCGGTGGGCGCGGCGGGATTCATGCCCCTGAGTGGATTTTGGGGCGACCGCGACTTCACCGTCGAAGGCCAACCGGAACGCGCCGCCGGCCAGAAAGCCAACGCGAAAGCCGATTTGATTACACCGGATTATTTCCGCGCGCTGGGAATTCCGATTTTGCAGGGTCGTGCGTTCACCGACCAGGATCAGAACGGCTCGCCGCACGTAGTGATCGTGAACCAGACGCTGGCACGCAAGGAATTCGGAACCGAAAATCCTATAGGCAAGCGATTGAATTTCGGCGATTCCACGAAACCCGATCTGTGGGAAGTGGTCGGCGTGGTCAGCGACATTCACGATTTCGGGCTAGAAGAAAAAGCCCGCGGAAATTTGTACCGCCCCTTCGCGCAGATTCCGTTTCCCCTCGTTGCGTTTGTGGTGCGAACGTCCGGACGGCCGGCGAGCTTGACGTCCGCGGTGAAAGAAGCGATCTGGTCGGTCGATCGCAACCAGCCGATCGATAAAATCATCGGCCTCGATCAGCTGGCCGACGAGTCACTCGGCGTGCGGCGCGTCAGCTCCGTCCTGCTCGGCGGATTCGCGGCGCTCGCGCTGCTGCTCGCCGGATTGGGAATTTACGGAGTGACGGCGTTTTCAGTGGCGCAACGCACTCACGAAATCGGAGTGCGCATGGCGCTTGGCGCACAGAGCGAAAACGTGCTGAAAATCGTGCTCGGTTACGGACTCAAAATTGCGCTCACCGGAATGGCGATTGGATTGGCCGGAGCGTTCGTGCTTTCGCAGCTGGTGCAGAGTTTGTTGTACGGAGTGAAACCCACCGACGCGGTGACGTTCGCCGGCACAGCAGTGTTACTTGCTGTGATTGCGCTCGTCGCCTGCTACGTGCCGGCGCGGCGAGCGATGCGCGTAGATCCGATGGTGGCGCTGCGGCACGAGTGAGCGAATGCCGCCGAGTAATGCGAGCGCTAGCCCTCTTTGATGGCTACGCCACTGCGCTGCGAAATTTGCTTCGCCACGTAGCCGGGTCGCCAGAAAACGTACGAAGTGACTGCGTAGCTTTCGCCGTCCGTGCCCAGAATCGTGTAGCACATCGTGTTTGACAGGCGCGTCCTGGTAATTGATTTGATCTCGCCCCAGTTGAATGAAAATTCGCCGAGTTTGCCGTTGCCGCGCATGTAGAAATGCGCGCCGGTGCCGTCGAGCACCACGTGATTGTAATTCAGGCGCATCGAGAATTCCCACAAGTACGTCGCGCACAAATAGCTGATCCCCAGCCACAACAGTCCGATCACCAATCCCTTCGCGAACTGCGCGTCGAAGGACGGCAGCGGATAGTAGCGCTTGTACGCTTCATATATGCACGCGGCCATCATCACCCAGATCGCGAGGTCAAAAAGAAATAGCAGTCCGGTGAAGAAGCGATTGTTGCGGATGGTGAGAGTGGTGCCGCCAGAAACTTGCGGAGCCGCTTGCGCGATCGAATCGGTTGCCAAAGTCGTTCCCCTCGAAAATCTAATTTTGTGCGAATGCGCGACGCGAACGTGCGACGCGAACACTTAACGCGAATTCGCGGTCGCTATTTCTCTTCCTGAATTTCCTGCAAGCCGCAGAACGCGGCGATTTGCTTCGCCGTGTGCTTGGTGCGCAGAAACGTGTACGACGTAAACAAAAACGTGGACCCGTCGCTGCCGTGAACCGTGTAGGTCTGATAGCTGCCGACGCGTTTGTGGCTGACCGATGCGACTTTTCCCGCCGGGAACGAAAAGTCTTCGACGCCTTTGGCGGAAACGTAGCGGAATTGAACTCCGTTCGCGTCCATCGTCACCGAATTCTTCCAGGCTCGACGCCCCACCCGCCACAGCGCCGTACCCATCGCCCACATCGCGTACGCGCACAGCAGCCAGCTGGCCCCAGCCATCACAGCCGCGAACGAAATCGATTTGTACGGCGCGAAACTGCCAATCCCGAGCAGCGCCGAGCACACCGCGATGAACCAGCCGCCAACCGCGAGCGCCATCACCACGCAGAGCAGCGCGCGATTGTTGTGAATGGTCACCGACGGCGAAACCTGGTCGCCTGCGAAAGATTGCGTCGTTGCGCTCATCGTTTTTCAGTTTCTCCGTCTTTGAAAATCGCTCTGTTCGCTGCCCGATCAGTACGGCGTACCGTTGCCGTGCACTTGCTGCTGCTCGGTCCAGTTTCCTTGCAGCACGCCGTTGGGATTCGCATTGGGATCGTTGGTCTGGTAGCTGACCGTGCCGGAGCTATCGACCCATGTGTGCGTGTAGGAATTCGAAACTTTGCTGAGCTGTCCGGTGTTCGGATCGACCACGGTTTTCTGGTCGAGCGAGTAATCCACCCAATCAGATGCCGAGGTGCTACGCGCGTTCATGCTTTGCTGCGTGCGCGCCATCGACATGTCGGTGCCGCGCTGCATGGTGGCCAAAAATTCTTCGTGCATCTGCTGGCGGACGGCCTGATCGTGATTGAACTGCTGCTGTTGCGCCTTCATGGCGGCGTTGGTTTGCGCGATGCTGGCATTGATCATCTGTTGTGCTTGTTCGTTGTTTCGCTGGACCCAGGCCTGTTGCCACTGGTCGAGCGGCCTGCCCCCCAGGTCGGTCGCGTCCCACATTTTGACGATCGTCGCGAAGCGGTTTTCCGGCGCGACGGTGTAGCGGACGCTCGCCGTGCATCGATGCGTGGTCGTGCTGGGGCGATCAGGAATGCCGCGCAGTTGCGATTTCATGCCGGGGAACACGGTCTCCAGGCAATCGACCCGCGCGATGTATAGTCCCTTCATTTCGAAGGATCCGTTTTTGAAGCGAACCACCGCGCGAGCCATATCCACCGTGTTGTTCGTCTTCAAAAAATTTCCGGCTTCCGCCGAATTCATACTGGCGACCTGCTGGCGGGCCCGTTCGAGTTGCTCCTGCGGAACCGGTTCATCGGAAACGTATTCGACGTTCATGGTGCCGGCGAGATATTTCAGGAAGTCCTGCGCGCTGAGCGCATTCTGCAAAGGCAGACAGTCTTTTTTCTGCTGATTGTTCGCCGGAGCGTTGCCCCAACCCCAACTGAGCGCCGGCAGGCGTTCCGCGTAGCTCAGTCCATCCGGACTGGACGTGCGAAACACGAAGTAGGGAATTGCAGCGCAGCTGCCCGCCTGAAAAAGCGTGCCCTGAAAATGCCATTTCGCGGGAATGCTGACGGCGACGGCGTTCATGCCGTTGAACGATGGGTCGGTGATGTATTTCACTTGGCGCGGGCCGGACATTTCCTCGGCCGAAACGGCGGCAGTCGCTGCGGAACTGGAAGCTGCGCCCGAGGCGCTTGCGGATTTCGCTTTGCCGGCGCCGGCTTTGATTTCAGCCACGCGCGCGTCGTAGTCGGCCTTGGTAATCAGGCCGCTGGTGAGCGCGTCGTGCAGCGCCGCGAGTTTTTGCTGGTCCTGCGCTGAAAGCGAGGATTTCTGCTGAGCCTGCGTGCAGCCTGCGATGGCGAGCGCAACGACGGCGAGCGCGGCGATGAGAACGTATGCAAAGCAAGAGAGGCGTTTCATGGTGGCGGTCCCTTTATCCGGCTCGACCGCGCCCGCTGGAACGGGTGCAAGCCGAACACTGGCAATGAGTTTCAAGGTTAACGGGCGGAATGTAGCAGGGGAGTCGAGTAGGTGACTACGGACACGAAGGGACACGACGGGGCAATTCGGGACAAAGGCGGATTGGTTTTGGATTCGATGGCGAAGAGTGAGTTGATGCGGGAACGGAGAATTTCTAATCGACAGTGAAGGTAAATAGTGTGTCGATTAGAAATGCGCCGGTGGTTTGTTTTCAGTGGTTTACGCGGAGTTCTAATAATTTGTAGATTGGCATATTCGAGCAGCGCCGAAGCGCGATTACTCGCCGGAATCGAGACGAGTCGGAGAAGGCGGCGCGAGGCGGCGCGCGAAGGAGCCGCGGCGATTGCGACAAAGGGAAGCGCGCGAGGCGAGACATCGGCGGTTGCGCAGAACGGACCGACCTGCCCGAACCTTGCGTAGGCGAGTGCCAGAGGCGACGATCGCGGAAGCTTTCCGGCGGCTTCGGGAGCCGAACTGCGGTCGAGTTGTCGGGCTACGCGCATGCTGCCGCCTCGATCGACGTCGTTTTGACGCACGACCCATGATAACACAGAAGTAAATACACGTCAAGGGTAATAGTCCGAGTGGGCGGAGCGCGGCCGAGCGGTTATCGCAAGCGGACGGTAATTTCGGCGGCGAACGAGGGGTAGAGAGCGATGAGCGGGTCGCGGTGGCCGGATTCGTAGTCGGCGTAGTCGAATCCGGGGGACATGGTGGTGCCGAGAAGGGCAAAGCTGCCGCCGGCGCTGAGGCGCGAACCTTGCCAGACTCCGCCGGGAACGTTGTGTTGCGGCTTCATGCCGGCGACAACGTCTTGGCCGAGAACGATGATCTCGCCCGAGCCATCGGGATGCAGCTGAAGCATTTCGACCGGGTCGCCCAGATAGAAGTGGAACATCTCATCGCCGCGGACGCGGTGCATGGCGGAGAAGGTGTCTGCGGTGAGTAGATAATAGATAGCGGTCGCGAGCGAACGGTTGGCTGGGTAGGGCGTTCCGGCGGGAACGGGCAAAGCAGACGGGGCCACGGAAGCGGCGGATCGGTACGTCTCGGCGAAATACCCGCCCTCGATCGGATGGGGCGACATCTTTAAGGTGCGGATGATGTCCGCTGCGGTGATTCCACCGGTTGATTCACTCACGATAGTGTTCCTTCCTTCGCCGCGGGTTCGCATGGGCCGCGGTGCACGCCCGACAATAGGCGGGAAGTGACTGAAAGGCAAGGCGCTACGGGCGCGTTCGAAAGTACAGCTACCCCATAGGAACGCCCGGCGGGAATGAGCGTTGACACTGCCGGAGGGCGTTTTCATAATCAAATCGAGGCAATATCCCTTTGGCAGCCGGCAAAAACTCGCTGGAACACGCACTGGAAGAGGCCGTATCGCGCGCGCTGCGCGATAATCTGGCGCCTTTGCAGCGGACCGCCGACGAATTGCACCACGCCTACGCGGATTTGGTGGCGGCGTGCGCGTCGAGCCGGCCGAGCAACGCATTGCCGTCGTTGTTGCGCGCGCAGGCATCGGCTTCGGCGCTGGCCGCGGGACTTTCCGTCCTTTCCAATTTTGTGGCGCTGGCGCTGAATCCGCGGGAGCAGACCGGAGCGGCGACGGCGACCGCTACCGCGCCTGCGGAAGATCACGACGCCGCAAAATCGCATTCGGTCAAGGGCCGCAGCTCGGCGGTGGCGACCGAAGAACTCGATCCGCCCGTTGCGCCCCAAGCCGAGGTCGAGCCGGAAGAACCGTGGGTGGAAGAGCCCGCCGACGTACCGGAGGCCCGCGGCGAAGCGCACGCACACGCGGTAACCGAATCAATCGATGATCCGGTTGAAGCGGTGAGCGAGCCGGAAGCGGTGGTGGAGGAAGCGGCGCCTGCAGCGTTTAACGTGGCCGACCTTTCCGCCGAACTGCAGGATTTGCACAAACGCGCCAATCGCGTGGCGAAAGTGGCCATGCAAGACATACAATTGTTGCAGCCCAAAGAAGTTCGGATGGGCCGCGAGCACAAAGACATTTGCGTAAGACTTCGCAGCGATATCGACAAAGCCCGCAAAGAATACGACCGCCGGTTCCGCGCGATTCAGGATCATCCAGTGGACTATTTCCATCACTGGATGGTGGAAATTTTAGCCGGGGGAGACAGTCAGGCTCTCGGCGAGTATCCGTACCCGTCTCCCGTCCTGCGGCACTAAAGAATTTTCCGATGAAATTGTTTTTCCGGATCGCGCTGGTATTTGTGTTTGCATTTGTTTCGCCGCTGGCCGGCTACGCAGCGGGGACGCCTAGCGTTGCGCCCGCAAAGAAAAATTCCGCACATCCCGCACCGGCCGCAGGACCCTTAACCGCCAAACAAGTGGAACAGTACGCGCGCGACCTGAAGCAGAAAAATGCGACGGCGGCGTACGCGAAGCTCAGTTCGTTTGCGCAGCAGAAAAATTCAGGAACGCTGGGCGCGCGAGCGGCGCTGGCGCTGGGCTACTACGATTTCGACAAGACACATTACGCGCAGGCGACGCAGTGGCTGAATCGCGCGCTGGCCGATCCGCTGTTGCGCGACTACGCGGTTTTTTACGGCGCGCAAAATGAAATCGGTCTGGGGCGCAATGCCGAGGCCGTGACGCAACTGAAGCAATACCGAAAAGACAATCCGGATTCGGTGCTGACCGATCAGGCGGTGCAATCGCTGGCAACGGCGGCGCTGGCGGCCGGGCAGCCGGGCGAGGCGCTCGTGGCGCTCGATGGCTACGCGGGGACGAAGACGAAACCGGCGCTGCTGATGCTGCGGGGGGATGCGCACGCGGCATTTTCGCAGCCGTTGCAGGCGGCGGTGGATTATCAGGCAGTGTATTTGGGGTTTCCCACCAGCGATCAGGCGTGGAAGGCAGGCGAAAAGCTCGAAGCGCTGCGCGGACCGCTGGGCGGAAAATTTCCGATTATCTCTCTGGACCACCAGATTGAACACGCGAACACGATTTACGGCGCGCGCCAGTGGAGCAACGCGCGGAACGAATATTCGAAACTTTTGACCGAGGCGACCGGCGCGCAGAAAGAACGAGCGGAGCTGCGCATCCTGGCTTGCGGCGTGGCGCTGGGCGCGAGTCCGGTGTCGATGATCGCGCTGAGCATTTCCGATCCGGACGTGGACGCGGAGCGCTACTACAACCTCGCGCAGCACTACCGGAATCAGCAGAAAGAATCGGACATGTTGGCGGCGATCGAGTCGGCTGCGGCGCGAGACCCGCAGAGCCAGTGGACCGAGTCGGCGTTGTTTCTGGCGGGAAATTATTTTTGGGTGAAGCTGGACCGAGACAAGGCGGCGTCGTATTACAAGCGGCTTGCGCAGGGATTTCCGGCGTCGAGCGACGCGAATGCCGCGGATTGGCGGGCGGCTTGGGCTTCGGTGGTGAAGCGCGATGCGAGCGCGGCGAATGCGCTGTCGCAGCATTTGTACAAGTTTCCCGGATCGCCGTACTCGTCCGACGCGCTCTACTGGCTTGGGCGACTCGCGGAAGAGGCGGAGAACGCTCCGCTGGCGCGCGCTTACTTCGAAAAATTGCAGGAGCGGTTTCCGCAGAATTATTTTTCGATTCTTGCCGCAGCTCGCATGAAAAAGATCGGGCGCGGAGACGTTGCGGATGCTCCGGTGCTGGCAACGATTCCGGCAGTGCCGACGGTGAAAAGCCTGGGGACGATTCCCGCAGCCGCGGCGACGCGAAAAGCGCGGGCGGATGCGCTGCGATCGATTGCGTTTGATTCTTCGGCGGAGCTGGAACTGCGAGCGGCGTATGCGATGACCGGCGAGCCGCGATTGTTGCTGGAAGCGGCGCAGGAGGCGGCGAACGCCGGGCATGTGGGCGTGGCGATCGTGACGATCCGGCAGATGTATCCGCAACTGGAGTCGAGGCCGTTCGCGGAGGTGCCGCGCGAAGTGTGGCTGGCTTCGTATGCGCTGCCGTATTTGCCTTCGATCCGGCAGCACGCCGCGCAAGCGGGCGTGGATCCGATGTTGACGGCAGGATTGATCCGGCAGGAATCCGCGTTTCAGCCGGACGCGCACTCGAACATGAATGCGTACGGATTGATGCAGCTGGAGCCGAAGACGGCGCGGACGCTGGCGAAGCGCGCGAAGGTTCGCTATTCGACGGCGGCGCTGTTCGATCCGGACTTCAACATCCGCATCGGCACGATTTATCTGGCCGGGCTGCGAGCGAGTTATGGGACGGACGAATCGGCCCTGGCCGCGTACAATGCGGGTGAAACGCGCATGTCGCAGTGGACGAGCGGGCAGACGTACCGCGAGCCGGCGGAATTCGTGGATTCGATTCCGTTCACCGAGACCCGGGAGTACGTGGAACTGGTGACGCGCAACGCGGATATCTATCGAAAGCTTTACGGGGATCAGAATGCATCCGGGAAAAGCACAACCAAGCGTGGAAAGTAGGCCGCAGCTGTCGTCGAAGGCGGCGCAGTTCACCGAATCGGTGATTCGCGAAATGACGCGCCTGGCGATTGCGCACAAGGCCGTGAATCTGTCGCAGGGGTTTCCGGATTTTCCGGCCCCGGCGGAAATCAAGCGAGCGGCGCAGGACGCGATCGGCGCGGACATCAATCAATACGCGATCACCTGGGGCGCGAAGAATTTCCGCGACGCGATTGCCGAGAAATTTCTGGCCACGACGGGAATCGCGATCGATACCGAGCGCGAGATTACGGTGTGCTGCGGTTCGACCGAATCGATCATGGCCACGATGATGGCGGTGATCAATCCGGGCGATGAAGTGGTGGTCTTCGAGCCGTTCTACGAAAATTACGGGCCGGACGCGATCATGTCCGGTGCGACACCGCGGTTTGTGAAACTGCACGCGCCGGATTGGAGCTTTGATCCGCAGGAACTGGCGGCAGCGTTTGGGCCGAAGACCAAAGCCATTATTTTGAATACGCCGAACAATCCGACCGGAAAAGTTTTCGAGATGGAGGAACTGGAACTGATTCGCGATCTTTGCGTGAAGTGGAACGCATTTGCGATCACCGACGAGATTTATGAGCACATGCTGTACGACGGCGCGAAACACATTCCTATCGTGACGCTCGAAGGAATGCGCGACCGGACAATCAGCATCAATGCGCTGTCGAAAACCTACAGCGTGACGGGATGGCGCGTTGGCTGGGCGGTGGCTCCGGCGGACGTGAGTGTCGCGATTCGCAAGTGCCACGATTTTCTGACGGTAGGCGCGGCGGCTCCGCTGCAGGAGGCGGGCGCAGTCGCGCTGAAATTTCCGGCGGAGTATTACGAAAAACTGGCGACGGATTATGCGGCGCGCCGCGAACGGCTGCTCGGTATCCTGACGGACGTGGGATTCAAGTGTTTCAAGCCGCGCGGCGCGTATTACATCATGACGGATATTTCGGCGTTTGGATTTCCGGACGATGTGACGTTCGCAAAATATCTGGTAACCGAAATAGGCGTGGCGGCGGTGCCGGGATCGAGTTTTTACCGGAATCCGGCGGACGGGCGAACGCATTTGCGGTTTACGTTTTGCAAAACGGAAAAAACGTTTCAGGCGGCGGAGGAGCGGCTGGCGAAATTGAAACGCGCCGCGGCGGGTTAGGATCCCAGCAGGAATCGAGACATCGATGGCGCTGACGCTCGAACTGATTCCGGTGAATTCGCGGCTGACGGCGGACGGCGAAGGCGCGCCGTTTGACCTGACGGCGAGCGCGACGCGGACATTTCTCTGTTCGATGGAAATCGCAGCGCAGATCGAGCAGGAATCGGTGGAAATTTCGGTGTGGGGTTCGGCGGACGGCGCCACATGGCAGGCGAGGCCGCTGTTGATCATGCCGCAGCGGTTTTACAAGGGCGAGACGCGGATGGTGCTCGACGTATCGCAGCAGCCCGAGGTGCGATTTATCCGCGCGACATGGAAACTTTTCCGGTGGGGCCGCGTTTCACCGCATCCGATGTTTGTGCTGGGATTTACGGCGACGGAAATTCCGGCGTTCGCGGACCACAGTGCAGCAGCCAGTTCCAATTCCCAATAAAATTTTGGCGCGCGAAGGACCGCTCAGTTGTGCGGGTCGATAGCGGGCTGCGAGGCCGACTCCGGACCTATTTTCTTCGAGAGTTCGTCGCGAAGCTGTTTGGCGCGAACTCCGGCGGGGCTATCGGGATCGAGTTTGATGTAGGCGTCGATGTCGGCTTGCGCCGCGCGGTAATCTTTTTTCTGGATATGGATGTTGGCGAGCAGGCGGTATACGACCGGCGCGGTCGGAGCGAGCGACCGGGCTTGCTCGGCGGATTTTTCCGCGTCGGCGATGTGGCCCTGGTAGAGCTCGGCGCGCCCGAGTTCGTAACTGCCGAGCCAGAAATCCGGACTGAGTTCCAGGCCGCGGCGGACCGCTTTTTCGCCGCCAGAAAGATCGCCGCGATCGAGTAACAACGTGGCAAGACCGACGTACGCCTCCCCGTATTTTCCTTCGCTGATATCGATCGATTTCTGAAAGCTGGCTGAGGCGTCGTCGCGCTGGCCGAGCGTGAGCTGGGCCATGGCGACTTGATATTCGGCTTCGTAAAATTGCGGCGCGATTTCGACGGCTTGGCGGAAATCTGCGAGCGCGGCATTGGCGTCTTTGGTCTGGTAGAGCTTGGTTCGGCCCGAGGCCATCATGTCGCGCGCTTTGGCGGGCATGGAAAGTTCGTGCGCGGAAACGGAATTGGCGCCGCCCGGAGCTTTCGAGTCTTGGGTTGCATGCAAGACGATTTGGAGCCCGCGCGCGAATTGCATCGAAGCGTCGACGGAAAGACTGACGCGTTCGTAGCCGGCGAGGTCGATCGAAAGCGTGTAGGAGCCGGGACGCAGCCTGCGAAATTCAAAATAACCGCCGTCGGAGCTGACGCCATCGGAAAGTTCAGCGCCCTCGCCGCCCTGGAGTTGAATCGCGACGTTGGAGGCGGGATGAGAGATGTCTTCGAAATACACGTTGCCGGTGATTGAGAAACTGCGTTCGTTGTTGCGGCCGGTGTCGAGTTGAAAAGCGGCGAGAGGAAGAGGCGCAACGAGGGCGAACAAGAACGGAAGTGCGAGATATCGGAGGCGGCGCAAGTGCACCTCGATTTCCCAGAAGTGAGGCAAGTATAGCACCGTTGCGGATGCGAACCCGCAACGGCGCCACTTGCTTCGAGGTGAGGCGCGAACAACTACGAGAGGATGGTGACGGCGCCGCTGGCGAGATCGTAGTAGCCGGCGACGACTTTCACATTGCCTGCTTTTACGGCTTCGCTGACGACGCTGGAAGATTCACGCAGCAACGCCGCTTGCATGATGGCATTGGTTTTGGCGACGGCTTCGGCGTCCGGGCCGGATTTATCGACGGCTGCCTGCAAGTGCGGGAAGAGCGAACTGATCTGGCCGGGAACGGCTTTGCCCTCGATGGCGGCCTTCACCGCGCCGCAGGAGTGATGGCCCATCACCAGAATGACTTTGGTGCCGAGGACGGCAACGCCGTATTCGATGCTGCCGATGATTTCGGGGGTGGCGATATTTCCGGCGACGCGGGTGACGAAGATGTCGCCGACATTTTGATCGAAGACATATTCGACGGGCACGCGCGAATCGGCGCAGGCAAGGACGGAAGCGAAGGGTTCCTGCTTGTTCACGGTTTTGGCGCGCGCGGCTTGCACACCTCGTCCGCCAGAGGTCAGGTTGCCGGAGACGAAGCGAGCGTTGCCGTCCATGAGCTCTTTCAGCGATTCGTCGGGCGACAACTTCGATTGCGCGTTTGAGGGCGATGGATTCAAGAGTTCGACTCCTGCTGAAGTAATGATGCCGGCGACGGCGCCGCCGACTCCCATTTGCAAAAACTGGCGGCGGCTGGCATCGCTGGAGCTTTGCGCCGGTTGGTGCGATGACGACTTTGCTGCGTTTTTGTTCGAAAGGGTATCTTCGCGCATTTCTGTTCTCCTCTGCGATCTAAATTGATGAGGCCAGGTTGCGATTGCAATGCCGGTGCGTGCTAGGCGTCGAGATCGACGGTGTCAAGATACGCCGGCACGGTTACATTCCAGTGAAGGCGCGTGGTGATGGCGCCGTGAAACGATTCGAGCGCGTTGGGTTCGCCGTGCACCAGAAATGTGCGGCGCGGCGGCGCGGTGAAACCGGAAAGCCAGCGAAGCAGTTCGCTGCGTCCGGCGTGCGCAGAAAGCTGGCCGATGCTGATCACTTCGGCGCGCACCGGAACTTCCTCGCCGTGAATGCGAAGGAACTGCGCTTTGTCTTCGAGTGCGCGGCCGCCGGTGCCTTCGCCCTGATAGCCGACAAGAAGGACGGCGTTTTTCGGATCGGGCAGCCGATTGGCGAGGTGATGCAGGATGCGGCCGCCGTTGGCCATGCCGCTGGCGGAAATGATGATGCAGCTCGCGACGGAGTTGATCGCTTTCGATTGATCGACGGTGCGAGTCATCTGCACCTGGTTCAGGAATAGAGGATCGAGGCCTGCGTTTTCGGCCTGGGTGAAGTCTTTGTCGTGATCTTCCTTGTGTTTGTCGTACAGGGTGGTGACGTTGATGGCCATGGGGCTATCGACGTACACGGGCAACTTGGGAATGCGCTTCGCCGCGTTCAGCTGACCGAGGTAATACATCAGCGTTTGGGTGCGGCCGACGGCAAATGCAGGAATCACTACAGCGCCACCGCGCTTCGCGACGCGATTGATCACGTCAGCGAGTTCGTCGGCCACCGAACCGGTGGGATGATCGCGATCGCCGTAGGTGGATTCGCAGAGCAGAATGTCGGCGCGAGAGGGTGAAGCGGGATCGTTGAGCAGCGGCTGGTCGTAGCGGCCCAAATCGCCGGAAAAAACGACCAAGGTTTTTTTGCCGTTTTCGGTGATGGTCAGCTCAAACCAGTTCGAGCCGAGAATGTGACCGGCGTCGTGCGGGATGATGGAAAATTCCGGGCTGATGGTGAACGGCGCGGAGCGCGGGATTTCCTTGAATTGCTTCAGCGAAGCCTGGGCCTGCTCGACGGTGTAGAGCGGCAGCGGAGGCTTGTAGTTGCTGTAGCCTTTTTTCGCGGCGAACTTGGCGTCTTCTTCCTGCAGGTGCGCGGAATCGAGCAGCAGCAGGTTGCAGAGTTCGATGGTGGCGGCGTCGGCGTAAATCGGGCCGGAGTATCCGGCGCCGGTGAGCTTGGGAATGTAGCCGGAATGATCGATGTGCGCGTGGGTGAGCACCACCCAGTCGATGGTCCTCGGATCGACGGTCAACGGATTCCAATTGCGCTGCTGCAAATCGCGAGAACCCTGAAACAACCCGCAATCGACCAATAATTTTTTGCCGTTTGCTTCGACCAGATATTTCGAACCGGTGACCGTACCCGCAGCACCCAGAAAAGTAATCTTTGGCATAGGCCGGGTATTCTAGAACAGAGAGTTGGGAAAAGCTCGACGGGTTTTTTCAGACGTTGAGCGGGCAGGGAATTGACTTGACCGGAAAATAGCGCCGCTTTACTCTGCCGTTTCAATCTCGAACAATTTCACGTGCGCCGGGGATTCCATTGAAAATCGCTCGCCAGAGTGTGTCGAAGAACGAAGGTTTGCTGTGGTTGCGTTGCGCGCTGATGCTGGCGCTGGGCGTGCTGGTGTCGCTGACTGGTGCGTCGATGGCGAAGGCGCAAACTGCGCCGGCGTCGACGAGTGCGAGTGTAGCGGTGACCGGACCTGATTCGAACGGCGACTGGGTTCACGCGTCGCTCGGACGAGGCGCGGTCAACCTGGGAATTCTGGGTGGCGGCGGCACTGGCCTGGGAAAGTCCGACGGGACGCAATTCGCCTACGGCGGGGGACGAGTGGGAATCGTGTTAACCGGCGAGCACCTGCCTGGATTGCTGCGCGGAAATTTTGAATGGGACGTGGACATGCTGCCGTTGTACACGGTGTTTCCGCCGAATGGAGGAGTGTATGGAGGCAGCATTCGTCCGGCGATCTGGAAATGGAATTTCACCAGCGGCAAAAAAATCGCGCCGTATTTTGCGGCCGAGGGCGGAGTGGTGTTCACGCGCGCGAACGTGCCGCCGGGCGATACCTCGCAGATTAATTTCACGCCGGGAGCAGCGTTTGGCGCGAATTTTTTTCTGAAGCGCAAGCGGGCGCTGTTTATGGAAGGCAACGTGGGGCATCTTTCGAGCGCAAGCCTGGGCAATCACAATCCGGGATACAACATCACGTTTTTGTTTACGGTGGGCTACAGCTGGTTCAAGCACACGGAGTAACCGAGGATGAGCAGACCGGCGGGAGTGACGATCACGGCGGTGGTCGATATTGTGGGCTCGAGCCTGGAGATTTTACTGAGCTTTTTTGCGGTGCTCGGTTTTGCCATTAGTCCCGTGCTGGCGCAAGAGCCGGCGTTCATGCGAGGGATGCAGTACTTTTCGGTGGCGATGATGTTGGGCGCGGGTGTGTGGGGAATCGCGACCGGGGTGAGCTTGCTGAAGCTGAAGGCCTGGTCGCGGATTTCGCAGATCGTGTTTGCGGCGCTGCTGCTGATGGTGGCGATACCAGGAATGCTTTTCATTTGGTTTGTGCCGTTTGATCAGTTCGCGACGGCGGGAAACGCGGCGGTGGACACGCACATTCTCGGCGTCGTGCGGATGATGCTGATCGCGTTTTACGGATCGCTCGCAGCAATCGGAGCCTGGTGGATTTACTATTTCACGCGCCGGCCGGTGGTGGCGGCGTTTTCCGGTGAAGCGTCGGGGCAAGTGCTGCCTGGTGCAGAGGCAGCGGCGATGCCCGGACCGATGGGGCGACGGCGTCCCGTGAGCATCACGATTATCGGAGCATTTATGTTGATCGGGGGGCTTTCGTTGCCGATCGGGTTGTTCACGCGATTCCCACTCTTCATGTTTGGTTTCGCGCTCACTGGCTGGAAAGCGGTCGCCATCGGACTGGCATTTGGCGTGGCGCAAGGCGCGGCAGGGATTGGCCTGTTGAAGCTGAAACCGTGGGGACGCGAACTGGCGATCTACGTCCTGCTTTTTGGTTTATTCAACATGGCAACGAGCGTGTTTCTGCCCGGCAGCCGCGAACGCCTGGAAGCAGTGATGAATTCCATGTATGCCAGCATGAATTTGCCGCCGAACGTGCCGATGATTCACTTCCCCATGTCGGTGATGCTGGTAAGCGCGACACCCGTGTTGCTGGCGGAGCTGTATTTCGTAGTTACGCGCAAGTGGGCGTTTGAAGGCGGCGAAACGCGTCCCGAGCAAAACTGATCGCGGACTGCACCTCATGAGCGCCTGCACGTGAAAATTCTTGTAACCCGCGCGAGTTTCGATGAAACGGAACTGAGGGTTCAAGCGTCTGTTCGGGTGCAGGTTGTTACTCGAAGGGCCACGTTCTGGATAAAGTACCCGGTATCGCAGAGTGCGGCGGGGTGTGCGCGGACGTGGAAGTCAGGCCCACACGCAGGTGAGTCTCGGAGGGATTATGCGCCCCGCTGGAACCTTTCACCGTCAGATTCTCGTGGTCATCGTCGTGATTTTCGCTTTGGTTTCGTTTGTGTTTCCTTCCCAGGCGCAGGTAAGTCCATCGAGCGTTCCGCAGAGCGCGGTGGTGCGTCCGCTGATTACCCAGGCGGTGGACGACGCGCAGCGAACCGTTCTCGGCGGTAACAAACATCCGTTGGCGCGGGCGCAGTACGACAAAGGCGCGGCGCCCGGCGGGATGCCGATGCAGCGGATGGAGCTGGTGCTGAAGCGCAGCGCCGCGCAGGAATCCGCGCTCGAAACGCTGCTCGAAAGCCAGCAGGATAAATCGTCGCCGAATTTTCACGCCTGGCTGACTCCGGCGCAATTTGGCAAACAGTTTGGCCCCTCCGACAGCGACATTCAGACGATCACTACGTGGTTGCAGTCGCACGGATTTCAAGTGGCGGGCGTGGCCAACGGGCGCACGTCGATAGAATTTTCTGGCTCGGTCACGCAGGTGCAATCCGCGTTTCGCACCGAAATTCACCGCTACGAAGTGGCTGGGGAATCGCACTGGGCCAATGCCAGCGATCCCTCGATTCCCACGGCGCTGGTGCCCGCGGTGAACGGCGTGCTGACGCTGCACAATTTTCCGCGGCACTCGTATTTGACGTTGCACCATCCTCCGCAACCGGCGCCGCACGCGGGCGGTCCGGTACCGCTTTTCACGTTCACGTCGAACCAAAACACGTTTTACGGATTGGGCCCCACCGATTTCGCGACGATCTATAACGTGTTGCCGCTGTGGACGGCGGGCATCGACGGAACCGGCCAGACGATCGCAATCGTCGGCGAGTCGAACATTCATCTGAGCGACGTGGAAGAATTTCGCACGCTGTTTGGGCTGGCGCCGAACGATCCGACGGTGATCTTGAACGGAGAGGATCCTGGAGTGGCGGGCGACGAGACCGAAGCGCTGCTGGATGTTTCCTGGTCCGGCGCGGTGGCGAAGAACGCGACGATCGACTACGTGGTGTCGGCCACGACGGCGACCACGCTGGGTGTGGATCTTTCCGCTTTGTACATCGTGGACAACAACCTGGCGCCGGTGATGAGCGAAAGCTACGGCGAATGCGAAGCGACGATTGGGAATGCGGGCAACGCGTTTTTCAGTTCGCTGTGGCAGCAAGCTGCGGCGCAGGGAATCACGGTGATGGTGTCGGCTGGCGACGCAGGCTCGGCGGGTTGCGACGATTTCGATTCGCAGGAATTCGCGCTACTGGGAATCGCGGTAAGCGGATTCGCATCGACGCCGTACAACGTGGCGGTAGGCGGCACGGATTTCAATCAAACCGCGGCGACTGCGCCGACGTATTGGAACGCGACGAACGATCCGACGACGGCGGCATCGGCGAAGGGATACATTCCCGAGACGACGTGGAACGGATCGTGCGCGGCGACCGGGGTGACAGGATGCAACGGTGATCCGCTGACACTGAATATCGTTGCCGGAAGCGGCGGACCGAGCAGTTGCGCGACGCAAAGCTCCGCGGGCGCGTGCAGCGCGGGGCATTCGAAGCCATCGTGGCAAACCGGCGCGGGAGTGCCCATGGATGGGGTGCGCGATTTGCCCGACGTATCGCTTTTTGCCAGCAACGGAGTGAACGGGAGTTTCTACATCCTGTGCCAGGCGGATGCCGGATTTTTCATCCCGACGGGACCATGCAATCTGCAGACTCTGTCGTTTGTGGGTGTGGGCGGCACTTCGGCATCGGCTCCGGCGTTTGCGGGAATCATGGCCCTGGTGAACCAGAAAATGTCGATGGCGGCAGGAGCGGGAGCGCGGCAAGGAAACGCGAATTATGTGTTGTACAAACTCGCGGCGCAGACCGGCGCAAGCTGCAATTCGACGACGGCGCCAGCGACCGGCTCGACCTGCATTTTTTACGACGTAACCCAGGGAAACAATTCAGTTCCGTGCTATTACCAAACGCCGAATTGCGGACCTTCGCCCACCAGCGGCGGGTTCTCGGTGCTGGTGGATCCGAATAATCCCAACGATCCGGCTTGGAGCACCGCCACCGGCTACGACATGGCGACCGGGCTGGGCACGGTAAACGCTGCGAATCTGGTGAACGCGTGGAACAGCGTGACGTTTGCGCAGAGTGCCACGACGTTACAAAGCGTAACTCCGACGACGGTGACGCACGGACAGCCGGTGAACGTATCGGCGAGCGTGGCGGCGCAGTCCGGAACGGGAACCCCGACAGGCGCAATCGAGTTGATGGCTGCGCCGGCGAACGGAGAAGAGGGAGTGGGCCTATTCCCGCTGACGAACGGATTGGCGAACGGAACGACGACGCTGTTGCCCGGCGGGACATACAACGTGACGGCGCACTATGCGGGCGACGCGAAATTCGGCAGCAGCGATTCCGCTCCGATCCAAGTGACGGTGAGCAAAGAAAACAGCCAGTCGGTGCTGACAACGGAGGTGTATGACCCGATCGCACGGACGTTCAGTCCGGCGACGTCGATTCCGTTCGGGTCGATTTTCGTGCTGCGCGGGCAAGTGACCGGCGCATCGGGGAAAAGTTGCATTCCGAACCCGCAGGAAACGCAGGCGGCGTGCCCGACCGGATCGATCGGTTTCACGATGAACGGCAAGACGCTCGATGCGGGGACGTACGCGCTGAATTCGGAGGGATACGCCGAGGATCAGACACTCGCGCCGGAAGTTGCCGCGGTAGGCATGGTTTCGTTTGCTTCGCAATATGCGGGCGACAACAGTTACAACGCCAGCCAAACGACTTCGCAATTGGCGGTGACGCAGGCGCCGACGAATCTCGCGTTCGTCAATCTCGTAGGATTGTGCTGCACGCAACAGCCGCCGACGCTCTACGCGGGGCAGGCGTTCGAGGTGGATGCACCGGCGTACACGAATAGCATTCTGCAAGCACCCACCGGTACGATTTCGCTGCTGCAGAATGGCGTGGCGCCCACCGGCACGGTGCAGATTACCTACCAGAACGGAAGTTTTACCGGAAACCTTTCCACGGGAGTTTTCCAGTACGCGTACATTTCGGCGTTCGTCAACACATCGATCGACACGCCGGGGACCTACACCTTCACCGCTTCGTACCCGGGCGACGCGAATTATGCGGCATCGCAGGCGCAGTATCCTGCGACGCTGATCGTCGTGGATACGACGTTCAATCTGACGACGCCGATACCAGATTTGACGATTTCGGCGCCGGGGCAGACCGGCACGGCGACCGTGACGGTGAACAACGTGGACAATTTTCCGTACCCGGTCAACATTACGTGCACGTTGCCGACGACGATGCAGGAAGCGACGTGTCCGGCGGTGACCGCGGATATCTCAAACGTGACGAACGTGGCGGCGCAGATCGCGATCACCACGACGGCGCCGCATCCGTACGGATCGCCGGCGAAGACGAGCAGTGCGGGAGTTTACGGCACGGCGATGTTTGCGGGATTTTTTGTGCTGCTGGTGCCGGGTCTGCGGCGGCGGAAACTGACCGCGGCGCTGGCAGTGCTCCTGTTTGTGGGAATGATCGCGAGTTGCGGCGGTGGCGGCGGATCGACCACTCCTCCGACCGATCCGGGCACCGCGCCGGGAACGTATGCGGTGACGCTGACGGCGACGTCGGTGGGGATCACGCGGACGGCGACGTTCAATGTGGTGGTGCAGTAGGCGCGGTCGATTCACGCGAGACTCCGCGCGGACGGCCGCGTGAGAAATCGATGGTTGCGTGAGCAGCGCGCGTGGCAAGATGCTGTTCCTGTGAAGCGGACTCGACGGTCGCGCGCTGTGCAATTTGTTTTGGCGTTGGCGTTATTTGCATTTGGGTTTTCCACGCAGGCTTTCGGACAATCGCAAGGCTACGATCCGAATTTCGCTCTCGATTTGAGCAAATCGCCATTCAGCCGGTATGGCTCCTATCTCGCGTTTTCGCATTTGAACAACGGAAGCGCGGGCGACGGGCTGTATTTGCGTTCGCTACACGGGCGCGCCGTGGCGGAAATTTTTCGCGTGGAACTGGTGAGCGGCGGCCGGCCGCTGGCGTTCACCGAAACGGCCACGCCGACGTTGTTGCGATTGGCTGCGGCCGATGGATTTGCGGAAATTTGCTTTTCCGACCCGACAACCCTGCGGATACGCGGCAAGGGCGTTACGTTGCGGCTGCAGCGCGTGCCGGGCATCGCTGGATTCACTCTGAAACGCACGGCCGATCGATGGGAATACGACGCGGTGAGCCAGGACATCCGGCTGACGCTGTATGCGATTCACGGCGCGCTTGGCGAAGAGTCAACGTGGGTACAGACCGTGGCGAAAAATCTGTCGCTCGAGCTGGGCGCGAAATACGGCGAGAGTGACTGGGACTTTGCAATTCACGAGTCGGCGGAAAGTGTGCCGCCGATTGCGTCGTTCGAAACGTTTGATGCGGCCGAGAGTGGCGTACGGGCGGAGTACAGCCGATGGTTGAGCCCCATGCCGCGCGTGGATGCGGAGTGGCAACCGGGCGCGAATCTGGCGGCGTACATTTTGTGGTCCACGGTGGTGGCGCCGTTGGGGGAAATCACGCGGCCGACGGTTTACATGTCCAAAGGAAATATGGACGCGGTGTGGAGTTGGGATCACTGCTTCAACGCAATGGCGTTAGCGGGTGGAAATCCAAAACTGGCCTGGGACCAGATGATGGTGATGTTTGACCGGCAAAGCGCCGAGGGAGTGCTGCCGGATAAGATGACCGATCGCAGCGCGACGTGGGCGTACAGCAAGCCTCCGATACATGGTTGGGCACTGGCATGGATGCTGGCGCACGATTCCAAAACGGATCCAGCAATCACGAACGCAATGCTCGCGGAAATTCAGCCGAAGCTCGCGCGCTGGACGGATTGGTATTTCCGGTTGCGCAGCGATTCGGGAATGCCGCAGTACGATCACGGCAACGATTCAGGTTGGGACAATTCGACCGTGTTCGCAAATGGTCCGCACGTGGAGACTCCGGATTTGCCGGCGTATCTGGCGCTGCAGTTGCAAGCGCAAGCGACAATCGCCGAGCGGCTGGGAAATCCGGCCGAGGCAAAAGTTGATCGGCAGCGCGCCGCGGAGCTAACAGTAAAAATGCTGGCGAAATTCTGGCGCGGCGATCACTTCGTAGCGATCCAGGCGGACACACAGGCGACGATCGAGTCGGACAGTCTGCTGCTGTATATGCCGCTGGTGCTGGGGCGGGAACTTCCGGCATATGTCCGCGCTCCGATGATCGCGGCGCTCAAACAGCGTGGCGCGTTTCTCACGGAGAACGGACTGGCGTCCGAGCGTGTGACCAGCAAGCTGTACGAGCCCGACGGATATTGGCGCGGGCCGATCTGGGCTCCGGCGATGATGATCTTGGCAGCGGGACTCGAAGACATGGGCGAACACGAATTTGCGCGCGAGCTCGAGTCGCGATTCTGCCGGATGGCGCAGCGGAGTGGAATGTCGGAGAACTACGACGCCGTCAGCGGCGCGCCGTTGCGCGATTCGGGATACAGCTGGTCGGCGAGCGTGTATCTGATTTTCGCGGCAGAACTTTCGGCGCAAGCGCAGAAAAACTAAAGCGAAACACGATCGAAGATTTGGCGTTGGCTACGGCGCGGTTCAGAGCGGAAAGTGGTGGAGCCGGCGGGGTTCGAACCCGCGACCTCCTCGATGCCATCGAGGCGCGCTCCCAACTGCGCTACGGCCCCCACGAGAAAAGAAGTGCCTCATTTATAACATTGAGATACCGAAGCGTCAAACGCTCGAACGACCCGCGCCGGGCCAGCCGCCGCCGACGCTCCTAAACTGCTATGAATAGGCCGCTTAGCTCGCTAACGGAAAGTTCGGCTGGGTAGTACCTTCGGCACATCCCGTGCGTTTGATTTTGTGCTATGTTTGCAACAATCCGGGCGCACCGGTGTCTAAGGTATATAAGGACGCGCCTTTAAGGAGAATCGGCGGACGGCATGTCCAACCTCGCACAATCTTTGTCGTGGGGCCGTGACGAAGCGGATCTGGTAACCGAGCTTCAGTCTGGTTCCGACGCAGCCTTCGACTGGCTGGTCACCTACTATCACGCCGGTGTGTATAACTTGGCCTACGGAATCCTATCCGACGCAGCCGATGCCGCCGACGTGACCCAGGAAGTTTTTCTGCACGCGTTCAAGGGCATTCGCGGATTCCGCCAGGGAAGTTCGCTGAAAACCTGGCTGTACCGGATTTCGGTGCGACAGGCGCTGAACCACAGGCGCTGGTGCTGGCGGCACCACCGGCAGCAAGTTTCGATCGACGTTGAGGAAGAGGGGCGCAATCCCGCGCTCGAGTTGCAGGGTTGCGATGCTTCTCCGTTTGAGCAGCTGGAAACTGCGGAGATGCAGGCGCGGGTTCGCGAAGCGCTCGCACAGGTTCCCACGATTTTCCGCAGCGCGGTGATTTTGCGCGACCTCGAGGGACTGTCGTACGAGGAAGTCGCCGAAGTGCTGGAAGTTTCGGTGGGCACGGTGAAGTCGAGAATTTTGCGCGGCCGCCGAATGCTGCGCGAGATTCTGGATCCCCTCATGCATCCAGTGACGCATCCGGCTGCGCAGACGCCGGCGCAACCTGCGGCTGAATTTTCGAAGACTTCCGACGTCGCCGCGAATCCGGTTTTCTGCGCCGAGCATATTCCGCCGCAGCGAAGTTCGGCTGTGCCGGTAACAGCAAACGGGCCCTTATTTTTTGCCGCCAAAGGCAATGGAGGCCGGCGATGAACTGCAGCCAGGCCAAACGCCATCTTCCCGGATATCTTGACGGAGCGATTTCTTCGTCGGTGCACATGCGCTTGCGCTCACATCTGTCGGAGTGCCGCGAGTGCCACGGGGAACTGGAAAATTACCGGCGTCTGGCGGTGTGCCTTGCAAGCGTAACGCCGGCGGCGGCGCCGCACGATCTGGAGGTGCGCATCCGAATGCAGGCGGCGCGCGTTCGTTCGCCATGGGATTCGGTTCGCACGATGTGGTCACGCGCCATGTTGACGTTTGAAAATATTCTGCGGCCTGTGGCTGTGCCGGTGACCGGCGGATTGCTGACCGCGCTCGTGGCGTTTGTGATGATCGGGCACAACATTCTGGTGGGCGTGCCAATGGGCGGCATCGTTCCCAACGATCTTTCACTGAATCTGGTGCAACCGGCGCGCCTGGAAAGTCTGGCGGCGTTTCAAGTTCCCGGCGTGGTGGATGGTCCGCGATCGGAGAGCGGCATTCTGACGCTCGAAGCGACGCTGAACGCGCAGGGCCAAGTGGTTTCCTACAAAATTCTGGCCGGCCCGGACGATGCGGCCGTACATCACCAACTCGATCAGGTGATGATGTTTTCGCGGTTCAGTCCGCAGATGAGTTTTGGTACGCCCACCGCGGGCGGCCGCGTGCTGATCAGCTTCAGCGAAGTCCGCGTCCACGGCTAGACCGTCGTTCTCTCTCGCACTTTTTTGCAGCCAAGTATTTCGTCCTGCACGCTCCGCTTCGACCGCCAATTCCTTGACTCCGTACAGGCTGCCAATTAGAGTTTGAGCGCATCCTTTTACTATGAAAAATTTCCGATTTATTAGTCGTGCGTTCAAGACGTCCGCGCGAGGAAAGCGCAGCGAACCGAAGCGAGCCGGGCGGCGAAACTCGCGGGTGGGCGTTTCTGCGCTGGCGGCGCTCTGCGCAGCGGTCGTGCTCGGCAGCGTGGCGATGCCGTTGGCGCACGCGCGGATGCAATCCGGCACGCCGGAAAGCGGCGTGAGCGTCGAATCGAGCCAGCAATTGTTCGCGGTGATGTGCGCGCTGGACGCAGCGGGATTCGCCTCCGATGAAAGCACGCTGGCGGAGATGCCGTCGCGGCTAGCGTTGCGCGGAGATTTGCTGAAGCTGCAAGGCCCGTCCGTGGATGCGCTGCGCCAATTCTACCGCGAGCACCAACTGGCGGATTCGGGCGAGACGCTGTCACGATTTCTGACGTTTGCGCTGGTGGTGGGCGAGCCGCCGCGCTTTCAATTTGTGGTCGATCGCGACGTATTGCCTCCCGACGCGCTAGCCATTGAAGGATTCCAGGAAGTTCTGGCGAATTTCTACCACGACGCGCATCTGGATCTGCGCTGGGCGGCGGTACAGCCCGAATACGAACGCGCCATCGCGAAAGATCAATCGCCAGTGCGGCACATCGTGTTCACGGCGAACGCGTACCTGCGCGAAATTTACCAGCCGAAATTCGGCCACACGTTCACCGTATTTGTGGAGCCGCTGGTCGGCAATCGCACCAATTTCCGAAATACCGGCGATCACTATTCGGTAGTGGTGGGCGCGGGCACCGAATTTCCGTACGACGATGTGCAGCACGCGTACCTGCATTTCATGCTGGATCCGCTGCCGCTGAAATTCCGGAAGGAAGTGACCGCGAAAGCCGGCCTGCTGAATATCGGCGCGAAATCGCCCCGCCTGCCGGCCGAATATAGATCGGACTTTCTTGCATACGCCGACGAATCGCTGATCAAGGCCGTGGAGTTGCGGCTGAAGCATTTGCCCGCGGACAAGATGGAAGCGCAGCTCTCCCAAGACGATCAGGACGGATTCACGATGGTGCGGCCGCTGGTGGCGCAGCTGATGAAGTTCGAAAAAGAAGGGCCATCGATGAGTTTGTATTTTCCGGATTTGATCAACGGCATCAACGTGGAAGCGGAGCAGAAGCGATTGGCGAATTTTGTGTTCTCGCCGGACGCAGCGAAGCCCACCGCCGCGAAAGCGCAGCCGGCGATGCCCGAAGCAACCACCGAACTCGACCGCATGCTGGCGCAGGGCGAGCGGCAGATCGCGACCGGGGATCCGACCGGCGCGACTGTAACGTTTGAAAAAATCCTGGAACAACATCCCACCGATTCGCGGGCCATGTACGGCCTGGCGGTAGCTTCGCTGCTGAATCAAGACGGCGACCGCGCGCAGCAGTTGTTCGAAAAACTGGTGGAAGCGCCCGGCCCCGCGACTGCGGCGGATGCATCGAATTCACAGGCGACCGAGTCGCACATGGTCGCGCCCGATCCGTCGATTCTGGCTTGGTCGCATGTCTACCTGGGCCGGATGCACGATGTGTCAGACGAACGCGACCAGGCAGTGGTACAGTATCGCGCGGCGTTGGCGGTGCCCGGAGCGCCAGAGGCCGCACGAGTGGCGGCGCAGAGGGGTGTTGACGCGCCCTACAGCACGCAGGGCGGAGCAGGAGCGCCGCCGAAAGGTTCGCAGAATCAGTAGCCACCACCCGCGATCGAAGTTTCTTGCGATGCTTCGACCGGACGTTGGTGGTATCCAACTCAGGAAGGCACATCCAATGAGATTCACATCTCTCCGCAGCACAATCGCAGTATTGGCACTATTGTTCGCCAGCACGCTCGCGTATTCCGCAAATGTTTACGCGCAGCAACCCGCGACGACGCCACCCGCGTCCACGACGCCGGCAACCACGCCAGCCGCTGAACCGACGTTGCCGACGCTGCCGGGGCAGACGTCCCCCACGGCGACCACGCCGGCGGACGCTCCGAAAATCGATCCGGAAGAGGAAGCGGCGTACAAAGCTTTTACCGACACCAAGCCGGAAGAAGACGACAAGCGCATCCAGCTGGGCACGGCGTTCGTAGCGAAATATCCGAACAGCAAATACGCTGCGTCGGTGTATTCCGGACTGACCCAAAACGAATACGACAAGCAGGACGTTGCGAAGGTGGAAGCGGACGGTGACAAAGCTCTCTCGCTGAGCCCGGACGACGTAAGCGTGCTGGTTTTGGTCGGATGGGTGATTCCGCACGCGTACAATCCCGACGATCCGAACGCCGCGAAGCGGCTCGATAAGGCGGAAGCGTATGAGAAGCACGCGCTGTCTCTGCTGCCGAATCTGCCGAAGCCCGCGAACCTGACCGACGAACAATTCGGCACGATCAAGACGGCCGCGGAATCGCAGGCGCACAGCGCGCTCGGCCTGATTTATTTCCGGAAGCAAAACTTCGATCAGGCGGTGACGGAATTGAAGACCGCGACCAGCCTGGCGAAAAATCCGGACCCGACCGATTACTACGTGCTGGGAATCAGCCAGAAGGCGCTGAAGAATTACGCCGACGCGGGCGATTCCTTCACCAAGTGCGCGGCCATTCCAGGCGGCCTGCAGGCCCGTTGCAAGGATCAGGCCGAGCAGGTAAAGAAAATGCCGGCGGCGGCGAAGTAATCGCTGCAACCCCAGCCACACCCCATGCCTGAATCGGGCAAAATCGTGATGACGGCCGAGCAACGCCTGGAAATTGAGGCGGCGCTCGGCCATCGTTTTGCCGATCCGCTTCATCTGGACCTCGCGCTCACGCACCGTTCGCATCGACAAACCGCGGCTGACCTGGATAACGAGCGCCTGGAATTTCTGGGCGACCGCGTGTTGGGATTGGTGGTGAGCGAGCGCTTGTGCCGTTCATTTCCGGAGTGGAATTCAGGTCAGTTGTCGAAAGGGCTGGCGCGCCTGGTGAATGCGGGATCGGTTTGCGAAGCGGCGAAAAAGTTGAAGCTGGGATCGTATCTGCGGTTGGGTCCCGGCGAAGAAAAAACCGGCGGGCGCGATAAGAAGCGATTGTTGGCCGACGCCTACGAAGCGATTTTGGGCGCGATTTATCTGGACGCGGGATTACCCGCGGCGGCTGCGTTCATCGAGCGGACGCTTTTGAATTCGGCGATGTCTGCGGAATCCGACGCGCTGGAGCGCGCCGACCACAAATCGGCGCTGCAGGAATGGCTGCAGAAGCGGGCACTGGGCGCGGTGGAATACAAAATTCACAGCGAGTCCGGGCCGCAGCACCAGAAGACATTTGAGGTAGCCGTGTGGCACGCAGAGGCGAAACTTTCTGCGTCGCACGGGCGCAGCAAGAAAGAAGCCGAACAGGAAGCCGCGCGCGCGGCTTTGGAAATTTTGCGTGAACGGGAAAAGGCCAGCGTAGCGGAACCGGCTTCACGCGCCCATTGAATTGATGCAAACCGAAAACACGCCGCCCGATTCGCCGTCAGGAACGCCGCCGGAGATTCCGTTCACCACGCAGACCGGCTCCGAGTCTTCATTGCCAGCTGCGGAATCCGCGCCGGCGACTGAGCCGCAACCCGCCTCGCGTTCACATCATCACGAACATCGCAACGCCACGATGTCTGAATTGCTCGAATCGCTGCTGGTGACGGTGCTGCTGGCGCTTTTCGGCACGACGTTTATCGTGCAGGCGTTCAAAATTCCATCGCAATCGATGGAGCCGACGCTGCTGGTGGGCGATCACTTGCTGGTGAACAAATTTATTTTCGAAGGCCGCGGCGCTTGGTACGAGCGGTTTCTGCCGTACCGGCCGATTCATCGCGGCGACATTATCGTATTCAAATTTCCGTACGACGATCATCCGCACTATGTGAAGCGCGTGATTGGATTGCCGGGCGACCGGATCAAGATCGTGAACGAGCGCGTATATGTGGACGGCCAGCTGCTCGACGAACCGTACGTGGTGCACGATCCGGCGTTCGAAGATCCGTTTGGCGATAATTTCCCGCCGCGCGACAAGTATTTTCTGGAAATCGGGTTGCGTCCGGAATGGGCGGAGCAAATTCTGGATCACGTAGTGCGAGGGGAGCTGGTCGTCCCGCCGGGACATTATTTTGCGATGGGCGATAATCGCGATCGGAGTTGGGACAGCCGCTACTGGGGATTCGTGGATGGAAATTCGATCATGGGCCGGCCAATGCTGGTGTACTGGTCGGTGCGATCGATCCCTGACGATTATTCGGACCGCGGAATGTACGGCACGCTGTACCGGATGCTGCAAACGTTGCGGCATTTGCCCACGCGCACGCGATGGCATCGCTTGTTTCACGAAGTTCACTGATCACGAAGGTCGCTGACCGCAAAGTTCACCGAGACACATCCCGTTTTTCCCAAACATATTTCTATGAGACAGTTTTACGGTGGCTGACACGTTTATCGCGCCCGGCGCGCCCGGTTCATCTGGCACCCCCGGTGCGCCCGAAAAATCTCCGGCGCTGTTCGATCCGTCGGTAGAGGTGCGTCCGCGCAGGTCGTGGATTCGCTGGCCGATTTGGATCGCGGCGGTCGTCGCGGCGGTGTGGCTGGCAGGAATCGCGATCACGTTTTTGATTCATCACACACGACTGCAGCGAAAGCTGACCAACCGGCTCGAATCGGTTTTCGGCCGGCACGTGACGGTGGGGAACTACGATTTTTCGCTGTGGAGCGGCCCGACGCTGACGGCCGAAGCGGTTACGTTTGGCGAAGATCCGCGATTCGGCAACGAATATTTTCTGCGCGCGGAATCGGTGAAGGTGCGGCTGCACTGGCAGAGTTTGTTCCGCGGCCACATGGATCTGGGCACGGTTACGTTTGAGCAGCCGAGTTTGAATCTGGTGCGGAACGCGCAGGGCGACTGGAATTTGACAGAGTGGTTGCCGCGGCCGGCGAGTGCGGCGACGAGTACAGCTGCGGCGCCGGCAGCGGCTGGTGCGGTGGTTGCGGCGGCGTCGACTGGTGAGCATCCGTACGTGCGGTTCGATCGAATTCTGGTGGATGACGGGCGAATCAATTTCAAACGTGGCGACGAAAAAATCGCGTTTGCGTTTATCGAGGTGAACGGATCGGTCGAGCCGGACGCGCCGGGTAGATGGCGCATCGACCTGGAAGCAGTGCCGACGCGCGCTGCGGTGCCCTTGCAACAGCCCGGGCTGTTGCATCTGGCCGGGCAGGTCGGCGGCACGTCGTCGCGGCTGCGGCCGGCGAAATTTGCATTGTCGTGGCAAGACGCTTCCATTTCCGACGTGCTGCGGCTTTCGCGCGGATACGATTTCGGAGTGCGCGGCAATTTCGACCTGGCGTTGAACGCGAGCACTGAGCAGGACGACTGGAACGTCGAGAGCGAAACGCGACTGCGCGGGCTGCATCGCTGGGATTTGAGTCCGCGCACAGATAATCCCGGCCTGAACGCCGTGGCGAAATTTACGGTGCATCCGCAGGCGACCGGATTTGAAGTGTCTGACGCGGTGCTGCAGGCGCCGCATTCGACGGCGCACGCGGACGCGAAATTTGCGTGGGCGTCGTCGGTGGATGCGCTGGACGATGTGCAGGCTCCGCGCGCGGAAATCAAAATCACGCAGTCGGCGATCGAGTTGAGCGATTTGCAGGCGTGGATTCGCGCGTTTCATTCGGGCGTGGCGCCGGACGCAACGCTGGCAGGATTCGCGTCGGGCACGGCGACCATCGTGACTTCGCCGCTTCGCGTGGTGGCAGCGTCGACGAAAATCGATGGAGCTGAGTTGTCTAGTGCGCGGCTGCGTGGTGCGGTGTGGATGTCTCCGGTGACATTTGCGTACGATCAAGGTTCGGTCACGATGTCGCCCGCGAAGTTGCGGTTTGGTGCAGGGCGCGGCGCTGCGAATGTGGGCGCGAGTGCTGGTTCGGGCTCGGCCGCGGTCGTTGCGGCTGAGAAAAATTCGCTTTCGATTGATGCGTCCACAAAATCGGCGGCGCACGAATTTCCTTCGTATCATCTGGCCGGATCGATCGATCAGGTCCGCGACGTTGTGGCTGCGGCAAGCGCGCTCGGCTGGAATATTTCACGCGGCTGGGATCTTTCCGGTCCGGCAAAGTGCGATCTGCGCTGGCAAACCGCGGAGTGGCCGTGGCGTTCGCAGCCGACGGGCACGATCGATTGGGGCGGGGAGGCGACGGCGCCGCGCGAAACTCGCGCGGTTTCGAATGCCGAGCCGGACGAACACGATGCGACGCTGCTGACGCCATTTTTGAATCAGCCCGTGGTGAAAATTCGCGCGCATCTGGATGCAAAACCGGGCACGCGACACATTGCGCTCGCGTCGGCCGATGCGTTCGGCGGCCACTGGGACGGCACGCTCGATTCGCGCGAAGGAACGCCGGGTTGGAAATTCGCGCTGACCGCCGACCATCTGGATGCGGCGGATCTGGACCGCTGGCTCAATCCGAAAATGCGGCAGAGTTTTCTTGATCGCATGCTGCCGTTCTTGAATTCATCGAGCGCCGCGGCTGAGCCGGAAAACATTCACGCTGCGGGGCACATCGCCATCGAACAGCTGACGGTCGCGCCACTGACCGCTAGCCGCGTGCAAGGCGATTTGAAAATCGACGGACGCAACATTGAGTTGACATCGGCAAGCGCGGCGGTTGCCGGCGGAAATGCGAACGGAAGCTTTCGCGCGTCGCTTCAAGCGGTGCCGGACTATCGCGTGAAGCTCAATTTCGCGCAGGTCGACGTTGCGGCGTTGGCAGCGACGTATCCGTCGCTGGCCGGACGATTTTCGGGGATTGTGTCGGGCGAAATGGCGCTCAGCGCAAAGGGTGCGGACCGGTCCGATCTTTCCGCCGCACTTGAGTGCCAGGGAACGGCGCATATCGGCGCGCTCGCGCTCAGTCGCATCAATCTGGAGCAGACCGTCCGTGCCGGCGAATTTCGGGAGGGCGCGAGCGCATTTCACGATGGAGCAGTGGAATTCACATGCGCTGACGGCAAAATCGATTTTCGCAGGATGGATTTCACCGGCACTGGTGTGCGTCTGGAAGGCACGGGCACGGTCGATTTTTCTCGGGTGCTCAATTTGCGCTTCACGCAGGCCGCTTCGCCGGGCGTGACGTATGAGTTGACCGGCCCATTGGCCAAGCCGGACGTAAAGAAAATTGTGGCCGCGCCGAAGCCGTAAACGCACGGTCTTTTGCTCGCTGCGGCTCGCTTTCGCTCACCTCGGCTCACTTCGGTCGCGTTGCCTCGTCTGAACCCTTGTGTTAGCGTCGCACTGATGCACCGCGCAGTCACAAATCGCAACGATACGGGCGGTGTAGCGCTCCGCGCGATTCTGATTTTCGCAGCCTGTGCGTTTGCGCTTTCCGCCGCGCCGGCGGCCGACCGCGTGCGACTTTCTCCGCGATTTGTTTCCGGCGAAACGCTGCGCTACCAGATCGACACGAACACCATCACCACCGGAAAAACCATATCGCCGATTGCCGATCCCGAAGCGGCTTCAAAATTCAATCAAACCGCAAATTTGATCGTACGGCTCGAAGTGCTGGACGTAAAACCCGAGCCGGACGGCACGGCCGCGCGAGTACGGCTACGCGCCACGTACGAAAAATCGGGCGCGACGTCTGAAAGTGATTCGTACGATCCGGCGGCCGCCGCGCTACAGGACCAATACGAAAAACTGCAGGGACGCTCGCTGCAATTCACGATCGAGCCCGACGGCAAGGTGACCAGCGTCACCGGAATCGACGACGTGATGGCGAATCCCGCCGCGGCAAGCGCGATCCAAGCGTGGATGGACGGTTTTTCTTCGAGCGCCAAGCTGCCGAAAGAGGGAATCGACGTCGGACAGAAATGGACGAACGACCGGCCGCTGGAAAACACTCCACTGGCGGGGCTGACGTTTCACACCGAATCGACGTACGTGCGAAATGAAGCGTGTCCCGCGGTTGCGCCCGCGACCACGGCACCCGCAAGCGCGGCAGCTGCGGCCGCGGTGGCGACGTCGTCACCGGCCATGGCGGAAAAATCGGCCGACGCAGAAATGTGCGCTACGATCCTGACGAAATTCGAAATTTTGCGCCACGGCAGCGCGCACGGCGACGCAACTCCGGACGCGTATCTGCACAACGGGCTGCGAACGTCCGGCACGTGGACCGGCTCGGGCGAGAGCCTCGATTCGGTTTCGCTGAAGACCGGAATGGTAGTGCGGTCCACGCAGCGCGGGCAACAGGACATGGATTTTTCGATCGTCAGCGCGGCGTCCGGCTCGAAAATGCAATATTCCGGCCACGTCGAGAGCCATTCTGAAATCGCGCTGCTGCCAGACCAAACATCGCCCGTTCCAGCGCCCGCCCCAAGTCCCGCGAAGCCGTAAGTCCCTCGCTTTTTCTGCCGAATTTGCGGCCGCCGCGCGCGCTTGCCAGATGCGTTATACTAGAAGGTTCAGGACACCGCATTTTTCGATCCTGAGGAGCGCCCGATGAAATTCCAGATAGCCAGCGACTACGAGCCGCGCGGAGACCAGCCGCAGGCCATCGATCAACTGGTGCGCGGCGTGACCGACGGCGAGCGCCATCAGGTGCTGCTGGGAGTAACCGGGTCGGGAAAAACTTTTACCGTCGCTAAAGTAATCGAGGCAGCCAATCGCCCCTCGATCGTGCTGGCACATAACAAGACGCTTGCTGCGCAACTTTATTCCGAGTTCAAGGGTTTTTTCCCCAATAACGCGGTCGAATATTTCGTCAGCTACTACGACTATTACCAGCCGGAAGCGTACGTGCCCGCGAGCGACACGTACATCGAAAAAGAATCGACGATAAACGATGAGCTCGACAAGTTGCGGATGAGCGCGACGCGATCGCTGCTGGAGCGACGCGATGTGATCATCATCGCTTCGGTTTCCTGCATTTACGGCCTCGGCTCGCCCGAAGCGTATTACGGAATGATGCTGGTGCTGCAGAAGGGCCAGTCGATCGCGCGCGAATCGATTCTGCGAAAGCTTGTGGAAATTCAGTATGAGCGGTCGGAAGATTTGCGGCGTGGCGGTTTCCGCGTTCGTGGCGACATGGTGGAAATTTATCCGCCGTACGAAGACTTCGCGCTGCGAATCGAAATGTGGGGCAGCCAGATTGAGGCGATCCGCAAGATCGATCCCGTCACCGGAGTGATTCAGACCGGCGGTGACGAAATCGTGCGCGTGCCGATTTATCCGAAGTCGCACTACGTTCTGCCGGCCGAGCAGCGCGAGCGCGCGATTCAGGGAATCTACGAAGAACTGGAATGGTGGAAGGGCGAACTGGACAAGCAGGGAAAAATCGTGGAATCGCAGCGCATCGTACAGCGCACGCATTTTGATATCGAGATGATGCGGACGATCGGCTACTGCCACGGAATCGAAAATTATTCGCGGCACATGTCTGGCCGGCTGCCGGGCGAAGCGCCGCCGACGCTGCTCGATTACATTCCCGCGGATTACTTGCTGTTCATCGACGAGTCGCACCAGACCATGCCGCAACTGCATGCCATGTACGCGGGCGACCGCTCGCGCAAGCAGACCCTGGTGAACTACGGGTTCCGGATGCCCTCGGCGCTCGACAACCGGCCGCTGACTTTTGAAGAATTCGAGCACCGGACGAATCAAGTCGTGTACGTCTCTGCAACGCCGGGGCCATACGAATTGACGAAAGTCGGCGGAGTGGTCGCGGAGCAAGTGATTCGTCCGACCGGATTGATCGATCCGGAAGTAGAAATTCGTCCGGTGAAGGGCCAAGTGGACGATCTGCTGGAGCAAATTCGGATTCGCACGGCGCGCAACGAACGAGTACTGGTGACGACGCTTACAAAACGAATGTCAGAAGACTTGGCGGAGTATTTCGCGGAAGTGGGAGTTCGCTGCCGGTACTTGCACTCCGAAATCGAAACGCTCGAGCGTGTGAAAATTCTGCGCGACCTGCGGCGTGGCGAATTCGACGTGCTGATCGGAATCAACCTGCTGCGCGAAGGGCTCGACCTGCCGGAAGTTTCGCTGGTCGCGATTTTAGACGCGGACAAAGAAGGCTATCTGCGCAGCGCCACTTCGTTGATTCAGACAATCGGCCGTTGCGCGCGCCACATTGAAGGCCGCGCGATTCTGTACGCGGACCGTATGACCGACTCGATGAAGCAGGCCATCGGCGAAACCAGCCGCCGCCGCGCCAAGCAGGAAGCGTACAACCGCGACCACGACATCACGCCGCAATCGATCGTGAAGTCGCTCGACATGGAGCTGGCGAAAATCGTGAACGCGGATTACCTGCCGGTGCCGGACGCTGTGCCAGCGGCGGCAGACATCCAAAACGAGGCGCAGCTCGCGCAGGCTGTGGCGCAACTGGAAACGCAGATGCGCGCGGCGGCGAAGAACTTCGAGTTCGAGAAGGCGGCTGCGCTGCGCGACCGGATTCGTTCCATGAAGCAGCACGATCTGGGCGTGATTTTCTCGCCACTGCCCGACGGCGCGACGGCTGCGACGAACCCGAGTGGCGAGAATTCGAGTGCGGCGGGCGAGGCGTCTGCGACGTCAGAGGGCGCCGCGGGCGCAGGACCCGACGCCCCGAAGCCGGCGCGCGCGGCGGCGAAACGGTCGGCCAAAAAGTAGCTGCGTCGCGACGAGCGCGTTTACTTCGCGGCGGCGGCCCGCGTTGCGTTCGCGGACGGCTTCCAATTCTTCACGTACGTATCCATCCAGCGATTCATTTCCCAGAACATATCGAAGATCGATTCGCGCGCCGCGTAGCCGTGGGCTTCGAGCGGCAACAGCACGAAACGCACAGTGGCTCCTTGCCCTTTCAGCGCGGCGAACAAACGTTCGCTCTGAATCGGAAACGTGCCGGAGTTGTTGTCCGCTTCGCCGTGGATCAGCAGCAGCGGCGTTTTAATCTGGTCGGCGTGCATGAAAGGCGACATGGCGTTGTACACGTTGGGCGCTTGCCAGTACGTGCGATCTTCATTCTGAAAACCAAACGGCGTGAGGGTGCGGTTGTACGCACCGCTTCGCGCGATACCGGCCTTGAAATAATCGGAATGCGCCAGCAAATTCACGGTCATGAATGCGCCGTAAGAATGGCCCATCACCGCGACCCGATTGCGATCGACCACGCCGAGGCGCACGCCTTCGTCGATTGCCGCTTTCGCGCTGGAGACCAGTTGCTCGACGTACGTGTCGTTTGGTTCGGCGTTACCCTCGCCGATGATCGGAATGCTGGCGTTTTCCATTACTGCGTAGCCCTGCGACACAAACGGCACGGGCGAACCCGGATAGAGGAACACAAACTCGTACGGCGAACCGGTGATTTGGCCCGCGGACGCACGCGTTTTGAATTCGGTGGGATAGGCCTCGATCAGTGTGGGCAGCGGGCCGTCCGTTTTTTTGTATCCCGGCGGCAAATACAGATTTGCGCTTAGCTCCACACCGTCGGCGCGCTTGTATTTCAGCACTTGCTTGACGGGCAGGGGAGTTGCGCCGTACGGATTCGGAAAGTTCGTTACCTGCTGCGACGCGGGCACTCCCGATTTCCACAAATAAAAGTTCGGGCTTTCGGTCGGCGATTCCTGGCGAATCAGCAGGGTGAGCGGCGAAACGTCCACCACGTTGTAGGCATTCTGGTAAAAACCTTTTTGCGATTCCCACACTTTTTTCGATTTGCCGTCGGCCAGGCTCATCACTGAAACAAACGGCTTGTCGCCTTCGGGTGACGCGCCCTGGCTGCGCAAATAAATTCCACCGGCATCTGCGGTGGTGACGCCAACGGGTTTGCCGGCGGCGTTGCTCTGCATGACGGGAGTGCCGGGATCGTTGTAACGATCTTCAAACGAGCCTTCGAACAATGTGACGGGCTGCGCACCGGGCGCCGCACCGACGGCGAGAATGATTTGTTTGCGGTCTTTCCAGCGGCGCTCGACGATCAACGTGGTGTGCGCGTCGGTCCAGACGGCGCCATCGAATCGCAACGGCAGCTCGACCAGTTTTTTCGCGGAGGCAGTCCCGGAAAATGGCGCGGATTCGACGTACACGGTGTCGCGAATGGCCGTGTCTTTGCGCGGATCGCCGCCGTCGTTCGTTTCGACCCAAGAAAGCGTTGCCGGAGCGTCGCTGCGCCATTCGTATTCGCGAGGGCCGACGGAGACTGCGTCGTGGATGTTCGGCACGCTGTCTTGCAGCGGACGGTCGTTCATTTCTTTGGTGTCGCCGGTCGCTAGATTTGTTACCGAAGTGCGCTCGGGAAACATCGGGTACGGCAGCAAGTAGGTGTAGGGCCGGTGAAGTTCGGTGACGAGCGCGTATTTGCCGTCGGGCGATGGTGAAGCTTCCAGTGCCACTTTCGGATTGCCAACGACTCCGCCGTCGGCGACGCCGCTGGCGGTGATGATCGCAACCTGCGATGTGGCGTAATAATCGAAAATCGCTTCGTCGGTGGGATCTTTCAGCAAATCTTCGTACGTGGCGCCGGGCGTCACGCGGCCCAGATTTTCCTGCACGATCGGTCCGGTCGGGATTTCACTGCGCACCGGCGCTGCGCCGCGGCCCTTGGGAATCGTGGTGCACAGCAACCGCGTGCTGTCGCTCAACCACTCGCAGGGATTCACGCCGAAAATCGCGTTGAGCATTACGCCGGGCACGCGATTTGCGCGAGCCGAGGCGACGTCGACGATCCACAAACTCAATCCTGCGTCGCTCGCGGAATCGCTAACGTTGACGAAGGCGATTTTCGTGGCGTCGGGCGACCACGATGCAAAACGGATTTTCGGATTGTCCGGCAATCCAGTGATCGCGGTTTCTTGGCTGGCCGCCAGCGATTTCAGGCTGATCGCGGTGGCGTAGCGGCCGCGGCTGGGGCCGCTCGTGCGCGGATTGAAACGCAGGCCGGCGATGCGCAGCTCCGGTTGCGCCAGATCGGAAATGGGCGGCAATCCGGAGATTTTTTCGATCAGCAGCCAGCGCGCACCACCGGCCGAGGCCGGCGAGAGGACAACGGCCGGTGTGGGCAGCACGTCGATCATGTCGATGATGCCTTGCGGCGGCGTTTGATATTTTTCCTGCGCAGGCGTAGAGGATGCATTCGCGCAAATGCAAGTGAAGGCGAAGGCGGTGAAAATCAAACGCAGGGCGAACTGGGAAGTCGATTTCATCGAACACCTCAAAATTTCGTGGCGTGTGTTGACCGTGGGCCACGCACATTCTGTGGAGATTCGACTGCGGTGGCAATCGAATTCTTAACGCGTGTGTGTTGCGAATTGATGCAGTTACACATTCAACTTTTCGCGCAGCAATCATCGGAAATTTCGGCGCGGGCGATGCGACAATCGAGTGTGCAGGATTTGATGCTGGACGTCGGTGCGAAAGGGAATCGATGCGAGCGATTGGCGCTTTCATAATTGTCTTGGTCTTGGGAGTTTCGGTTGCGGTACCGGCGGCGCGTGCGCAAACGTCCGATGCGCAGACTCCGGCCACGCAGGCGCAAGCTGCGCCATCATCCAACATGCAGGCGCCGAGCAAGACCGACGCGTCTCCGCCGAACAACGAATTTGGTGTGTGGGGCGGCTATTCATTCAGCAACGCGCACGTGATCGGAACCACGACCGACCGGCAGATCGGAGTGCTGGCGCTGCGCTACTCGCGCACGATTTACGATTGGAAAGCTGTGGGCTTGCTGTACACGCTCGATATCGTGCCGGCTACGGTGGTGAGCCAGCCGACGTATTCGGTGTGCGGCACGCAATACTGCACCAACGGCGGCCGCGAACATGTGTACGGCGGCGGGATCAATCCGATCGGATTGAAATTGAATTTCCGGCGCACGCACGCGCTGCAGCCGTTTGCCGCGTCCACGGCCGGATTTGTGGCGTCGGTGCGGCCGGTGCCGGTGGACATTCCCGGCGGCACGCAATTCAATTTCACATTTGATTTCGAGGCGGGCTTTCAGGCTTTCAATTCATCGCGGTCGCGCGCCTGGACGTTTGGCTACAAACTCCAGCACATTTCAAACGCATACCGGCATTCGTTCAATCCGGGCGTGGATGTGAATCTGCTGTTCGTCGGGTATTCGTTTTTCCGGTAAGGCCTTCGCCGTGCGGCTGAACGCGCATCACACCAAGCCGCGTTTCAAATCTTTCAGCGCGTAGAACGTTCCTCGCCAGGTGATCCCGCCGTTTTTCAGCGTAACGATCGTCGAGCGCAGCAGCATCCAGCACATGATCAGCGCGCCGACCGGCGTGGTGATGCCGTATAGCGGCGAGACTCCAAACTCGGAGGCGACGGCTGCTTGCGCGATCGCCGGCACCAGCATCGCCACTGCGGCAGAAAGCCGCGCCCATCCGTCCACGAAAAATATTGTCACCCACGGCAGCACCAGCATTCCGATCAATCCCGCCAACTGGACCGCCACCATCGGCACGCTGTATTGCGCGGCGGCGAAAAAATTCTTGGTGGTGCCGCGGATGATGTTGCCGACTCCGCTGTGCCAGTGAACGCTCACCGCGCGACCTGCGGACGCTGCGCCGCTTCGCAGTCCCGCCTGCTTCACCAGCTTCCCCAGCTTCACGTCGTCGACCACTTCCATCGCCAGGCGCGTGTGCCGGCCGATTTTTTCGTACGCGCTGCGGCGGATCATTTGAAATGAACCGACGCCCAAATAAAATCGCGACTTTGGATCGCTCACGCGCCACGCGCGTGTGCTGAGCAGAAATCCCATCGCAAAAAACGTCATCGCGACTTTTTCGCCGGCGGTGTACATCTCCGCGTGGCCCAGCAGCGGCATGTGGTCCCATTGTTTCGCTTCGGCCAGCGCCACGGCCCGGCGCAGCAGGTCGGGAGCAAACGTCACGTCCGCGTCGGTGAAGACCAGCCACTCGCCGGTCGAATGCGCGGAGGCTTGCTGCAGGCCGTAGGTTTTTCCGAGCCAGCCGGCGGGCAGTGCATTCACATGCACCACGTGCAGACGCGCGTCTGCGGCGGCCGCGCCATCCAGAATCTCGCCCGTGGCATCTTCTGACCTGTCATCGACGGCGACGACTTCCAACTTCGGATAGTCCACGGCCAAAAACGACGCCACCGCACTGCCGATCTTTTCCGCTTCATCGCGGCCCGCAAACAAAATCGAAACGGGAGGGCAGTCTGCGTCTTTCAGCGGCGCGACATCGGTGATTTTGGCCATTCGTGGCAAATAAATCGCCATCTCCACGGCTTGGATCACCCAAAAGGCCGCGATCACGCCGAGCACCCACGTCACCGCCAAGTGCCACATCCATCGCCTCCACATTTTTCATCGCGCTCGCGGCAACTCCGCGACCGCAACGCCGCGCGCGCAAATCCAACGCGAATTTTCAATGCTACCACCCGGCGAGCCGTTAACGTTCCGCGGCCCGCGGTTGCGCCCAATCTCCCAATACCCGATAATTTAGACTTCGCTTGATGCCGTTGGCATCGCCGTCAAACCAAGAGGTGAACGTTTGAAGAAATTGCACATACCAGTCGAGCACATCACGCTTGCGAACGGGTTGCGTGTGGTTGTGTCGCCGGACCGCTCGGCGCCGTTCGTCACCGTCGGCGTGTATTACCAGATCGGATTCCGCCTGGAGCCGTTTGGCCGCAGCGGATTCGCGCACTTATTCGAGCACATGATGTTTCAAGGCTCGGAAAACGCGGGAAAAATGGAACACATCCGGCTGATTAACGCTTCGGGCGGCCTGCTGAACGGCACCACGAATTACGACGTGACGAATTATTTCGAGTCGGTGCCGTCGAATGCGCTCGAACGCGTTCTGTGGCTGGAAGCCGACCGCATGCGCGCGCTAAAAGTGGACGACGAAAATCTGCGGAACCAGCGCGACGTGGTGAAAGAGGAAGTCCGCGTCAACGTGATGAACCAGCCCTATGGCGGATTTCCGTGGCTGGATTTGCCGCCCGTGGCATTTCGCAATTGGCCCAACGCGCACAATTTTTACGGCGACTTCGTGGACCTGGACGCCGCCACGCTCGGCGACGTGCAGCAGTTTTTCCGCACCTACTACGCGCCCAACAACGCGGTGCTACTGATCATGGGCGACTTCGAAACGCAGGAAGCGTTTGCGCTGGCGAAAAAATATTTCGAAGATATCCCGAAAGCTCCGCTGCCGCCGAAGGCCGATGTGAGCGAACAGCCGCAAACCGAAGAGCGTCGAGGGGAAGTGATCGAGAAATTCGGCCCCATGCCGGCGATGGCCATCGGCTATACGTTGCCAACGCGCGAATCCAATGATTGGTATGCGACCGGACTGCTCGACGGCGTGCTGCATGGCGGCCGCGCCGGACGCGTGCATCGTGAATTGGTGGTGGAAAGGCAAATCGCCATCGAAGCTTCAGGCGGCGCCGACGCGATCGATACCAACGGTCCGACGCAGATGGTCTCGCGGATTTTTCACCGGCCGGACATTGAATCCAACGACGTGATCGCCGCATTCGACAGCATCATTCACGATCTGCAAGAAAACGGCATCACCGAAGAGGAACTCGCGCCGGTGAAGGTGAAACTTCGCTCCGATTATTATTCGATGCTCGAGGGCGGAATGGGCTCGCACATGCCGCGATTCGGATTGATGCATTATCTGGCGTGCTTCACGCTGTTCGACGGCGATCCGAACCGGATCAACACGCTGCTCGACGGATTTGAAGCGGTGACGCCCGCGGAAATTCAAGCCGCGGCGCGAAAATACCTGGTGGCGAAGAATCGCGCGATCGTGATGCGCATGCCGGTGGCAAAGGAAGTGGCCCAGTGAGCGGAAAATCGAATTCAGCGGGGACGATGGAAGCGCCGAAGCATGTCTCGGCGGCACCGCCGCTGGGTGCGGAGCGTCCGGTCTCATGGCCGAAACGCACGGTCCGCACGCTCGACAACGGAATGCAGGTGGTGCTCGCAGAATCGCGCAACTTCCCGAAAATCAACGCGCAGCTTTTCTTTCGCAGCGGCAATTCGGTGGTTGCACTGACGAATCCCGGACTCGCGGAGATGACCGCGAAAGTCGTGCGCACTGGAACGGCTTCGCGGCCCAGCCGGCGAATTGAGGAAGATTTGCGCCGCATGGGCGGAGACCTGGGCACCACGGCCGGCGCGGACAACAGCGCGATTTCGATTTCGGGGCTTTCTGAATTTTCGACCGGGCTGCTGGAACTGATGGCCGATCTGGCGCGCAATGCTTCGTTTCCGGTGGAGGAATTCGATCGCGAACGCCGGCAGAAAATCGAGGGGCTGCGGATCGAACGTACGACTCCGGGATTTCTGGCGAGCGAGCGGCTGCGGCGCGTGCTTTTCGGCAAGCATCCGTACGCGATTATTTCGCCCACCGAAGCGCAGGTGGCCGCGTACACGCGCGAGCAACTGCAGCAGTATTACGGCAAGTACTACACATCAGCGAACGCACTGCTGCTGGTCGTCGGAGATTTCGACGGCGCCGAAATGATGGCGAAAATCGAAAAGATTTTCGGCGCGTGGAAAGCGCCAAAGCCGGAAGCGTCGAATTCGGCGGCCGCCCCGTCGCACCATGGACGGCACGTTCATCTGGTTCACGTCCCCGGCGCGGTGCAGTCGCAAGTGGTGCTGGGCAACCTGGCGATCACGCGGCGCGATCCGGATTGGTACCGGATTCTGCTGGCGAATTCGATTTACGGTGGTGCGTTTCATTCGCGGCTCGTGATGAACATTCGCGAACAAAAGGGCTATACGTATTCTCCGCGCAGCGCGGTGAATTCGCTGCGCGAGTATGGCTATTTCACTGTGAGTGCTGCGGTTCGCAATGAAGTGGTTGGCGCAACGCTAACGGAAATGTTTTACGAGCTCGACCGGATGCGTTCACTGCCGGTTTCCGACGAAGAGCTCGATGGCGCGCGCAGCTACATGACCGGCGTGTTTTCGCTGGGAGTGGCAACGCAGGATGGCGTGCTCGGCCAGCTCGGCAGCGTATTCCTCGACGGCATGCCCGAGGATTATTTGCAGACCTATCGCGCGAAGATTCACGCGCTCACCGCAGAAGATGTGCTGCTGGCGGCGCGGCGACATTTTGATTCCGCCAACGAACAAATCGTAGTCGTCGGCGATCGCGAGCACATCGCCGCGCAGGCCGCGCTGTTTGGCCCAGTGACGGAATACGATATGGCCGGCTCGGTGGTCAACGCCGCCTAGCGGTCGAATGCGAGGAGCGGCGCGCAGGAGCGTTTCGATGGCAGGTGCAGTACGAACGGGCGGCGACACGTTACGCGGATCCGCTGCGCTTCCTTCGCGAGCTTCCGTGCTGCTGCTAACGCTGCTGGCGCTGAGTTTGGCGTTTTCGTTTGGCGCTGCCGCGCAGAAAAAACACCCGCCTGCTACTCCCGTCGATCTGAATACCGCAACGATCGAACAGCTGGAACAAATCCCGCAAATTGGCGCCGCCACGGCGAAATCGATCGTGAATTTCCGCGAGAAAAGCGGGCCATTCCGCAAAGTGGACGAGCTGCTGGCGATCAAGACCATCTCGCCGGCGAAACTCGAGAAAATCCGACCGTATCTGACGGTCGCGCCGCGATCCTGATCCGAATGATTGGCGGAACTACGAAGTCTGGTGAGTGATGTTGCCGGAGCCGAGCTTCAGCGGTACCTGATCCACAATTTCCAGCCCGAATCCGTCGAGCGCCACCACTTTTTTCGGATGATTGGTGAGCACGCAAATCCGGCGCAGGCCCAGATCGATCAGAATTTGCGCTCCGATGCCGCTTTCGCGCTGCACCATGCGCTGCCGGTTCAAATCCTGCTCGATGTCTCCGCGATTGTGGAAACGGATGCGCGGCAGCTCAGCCGATTCGCCGTCGCGCGCGTCGATTTGAAATCCGCGGCCGGTGTGATGGAGATACACGAAGACGCCGCGGTTCGCTTCGGCAATCGCAGCGAGCGATCCCTCGATGATGCCTTGGCAGTCGCAGGCCGTTGAACCGAAGACATCGCCGGTGAGGCAGTGGGAATGGACGCGCACCAGCGGCGGCCCGTTTTTATCGGATGAGCTGGCGGAATCGCATTGCGAAATATCGCCGCGCACCAGCGCAACGTGGATTTCGTTGTCGCCGTCGCTGGCGTAGGCGATCATCCGGAAATTTCCGTGGCGCGTGGGCAGCACGGATTCCGCGATGCGCCGGATGTGGCGCTCGTGCTGCATGCGGTAGCGAATCAGGTCAGCGACGGTGAGCAGTTTCAGGCCGTGCTGCTTGCAGAATTCGATCAGCTGCGGAATCCGCGCCATCGTGCCATCGTCGTTCATCACTTCGCAGATCACGCCGGAATGATCGAGTCCGGCCATGCGCGCCAAATCGACCGACGCTTCGGTTTGACCGGCGCGAACCAGCACGCCTCCGTTGCGCGCGCGCAACGTGTACACGTGGCCGGGGCGCGCCAGATCTTCGGGATGCGTATCTGGATTCGTGGCCGTCAGAATCGTGAGGGCGCGATCGGCGGCGCTGATACCCGTAGTGGTGCCCAGGCGCGCGTCGATCGGTTCGCAAAACGGAGTGCCGAACATGGATGTGTTGCGCTGGGTAATCGGCGCCAAGCTCAGCGCGTCGCAGCGAGCTTCGGTCATCGAAAGGCAGACGAGGCCGCGGCCGAATTTCGCCATGAAGTTGATCGCTTCGGGAGTGACTTTTTCGGCGGCCATCGCCAGGTCGCCTTCGTTTTCGCGGTCTTCGTCGTCCACCAGCACGATCATGCGCCCAGCGCGGAATTCGGCAAGCGCCTCTTCCACGGTTGCAAACGGCGGTTTTCGGTCAGACATATCGTTGCACCTGTCACTTCCGAATATATCATTCCGGCGCGGCGGTGTGCAGATGGCGGGCTATTCGGGTACGGCGACGACAATAAAGCGCTTGGGCGCCGGGCCGACGTAGTGAAACGGATAGCAGGTAACGAGGGTGAGTTGCGGATGGCCGGTGGAGGCGAGCACGGAGACGTCGGAAGGATCGACGACGCGAGTTGATTCGACGCGATATTTGTAGATCGCGGTCATGGTGGTGAACCAGATTTCGTCGCCGTCCTGCACGTCTTCGAGGTGACGGAAGTATGTGTCGCGATGGCCGGCGAGCGCTGCGTTGCCGTCCGCGCCGGGAAGCGCGGTGCCGGGAATGTGGCCGACTGCGTCGAGCAAGGTCGGGTCGGCGTCGCCCTCTTCGACGATGGCGGAAACGCCGATGCGCGGAATTTCGATGCGGCCGAGGGGAGGATTGTTGGTTGCCGCTACGCGCGTCGCGCCGTTTGGTAGCGCTGAGTTCATGGATGCAGGAGCGCCGTCGCCGGGCAGCGAGGTTTCGCGGCTGCGCATCGAGTCGAGCAGGGAATTTTGCCGCGATTGGTGAAGTGCCGCCGCAGAATATTGCGCGGTGCAATATCCCAGCGAGACGATCGCTACCAGCCACAACAAATATTCGGCCGGTTTGCGAAGCCGACGGTAGTCGCGCGAGATATACGCGGCACGCAAGTCTTCGATGGCCGCGCGATGAGCAAACGGAGTGCGCAGCCAGTCGGCGGCGCGGTGTTTCGCCGACGAGAGCTTGCGCGATATTTCCTGGGCCGTCTTCTGAGTGTTCATACGCCGCATACCACGGTGCTACGGCCGCATCGAGCGGACGCCGTTTGATCGAACGTCCACCCGGTGCAGCGATGGAATGTTACGCCGTTGTCTCGCTTACGATTTTGCCGCGTCGAATTTCCGCAGCGCGACGATTCCAGCGAGCGACATCAGACCGATCAGTCCGACGAGTGGCAGCGAGCTCGCGGTTTGCGGCAGCGCGTTCGCCGTCGGCGCAGGACCCGGTGCATTCTGCGCTGTCATCGTCTGCGCCGAAGTTGCGTCAGGATCCGGTGTCGCAGCGGCGTCGGTTACCGGCGCGGACCACGACGCCGCGGCATCCGGCAACGAACTCGGATACGAATCGTTCGTGCCAGTCGTGGGAATTCGTACGTGATTTGCCGCGCCGATGCGGTCGGCCGCACGCTTCGGATAGGCGAACTGCTCGGGAGATTCATCGCCCGGCAGCACAACGGCTTCGAGAACCTGGCCGCTGGAATTTCCGCCGTCGCCGTAGGTGATCACGGTCTGGCCGTTGGCCGAAAGCTTTGCGTTTGGATACGCGAGAACCGTGGTGATCAGCGTGGTTTCGCTTTGATCGTAAATCTGGATGATGTTCCAGCCGGACTGCGCGCCGGACTGTTTGAAAACGTAATTGCCCGGCTTCAGAACCGTGCCGGGAATTTGCATCGGCGACTGAATTGCGATGGTCGCTTTTTTCGCCGTGCCGTTGGCATCATCGTCTGCGCGCAAGGATGAACACGACAGGCCCACTACACACAACAAAACGGCCGCCATCAGGCTACTGATTTTTCGATTTTTCATTTCGTCTCCCATGAAGCGTGAATTTAGATGCAGCACAGACTTCGATGGGGCTGGGCGAAATTTATGGGGCTGGGCGAAATTCGATCGTGAAATCTCCTTGCCATTCCATCGGCCGGCCGTCGAGCGTGGTCGGCTGGTAACGCCACTGGCGGATGGCGCTGACGGTTTGCGGAATCAAATTCGTGGAGCCGCTGAGCGGGCGCACGTCGGTGACCGTGCCGTCTTTTCCGATGGTGGCGCGCACGCGGACGACGTCGGTCTGGTCACCTTTGGCCGGCGCGGGCGAAATTTTCGCCTCCGGATCGCCGATGGTCAGATGCTCGAGCTTATGTTTCCACTCGGGCCCGGGTTCGGGCGCGACGAAGAAATACTGGCGCATGCGGATCAAAACTTTCGGCGAATCGAAGACGACTTGATCCGGCAATTCCACCATGCGGGCGGTGCTTCCTTCGGCGGGCGCGGTGACGGGGAAGAAAGATTCCGGCAGCGCGCTTGCGGCGGTAGCGGCGGGCAGAGGGGGCGCTGAAAACTTGGGATCGGGCGCGACGGTGGCGCTGTCTGGCAGGCGCGTGGTGGCGGGCTGCGCGGAGGCGTTCGATGCGGACTTGGATGTGGCATCGGATTTTGCGGGGACGGCGTGTTTCGGCGAGATGGTGAGGTCGCTTGCAGCGGCCGACGTGGGCTGCGCGACCGACGGAGTGGAAATCGTTGCTGCGCTGGTGCCGGTCGGTGTGGACGGAGTTGCCGACGGCGCGGGCACGACATTGTTGGCGGAGGTATTGCTCGCGGCGGGCCACGAGAACTGCAGCCAGCGAACGCCGCTCGAATAACCGACGGCGAAGCACAGCGCGATCAGCACGAAACTTGCGGCGACCACCAGGCCGCGGAAATTTTTGTCGCCGGATTCGAGTTCGTCGGCGGGCAACGCTTGCTGCGAAGGTGATCGCAGCGCGACGTGCCGGGGTTGTGCGGCGGGCGCGGACGCAGCCATCGCCGGGGCCGATGCCGAGGCGGACGCGCTAGCGACGGGGCGTGGCGTGGCTATGCGCGCGGCGGCTGGGCGTGCAGCCGGTGCGACGGCGCGTTCGGCGGGTTTTGCGGGCGGCTTCGGCGCAACCACGCGACGCACCGCGGACGCTCGCAGAGCGCGAAAATCGCTTTCGGATTTTTCTTCGGCGGCGGCAATCGCGAGCAGACTTTCCACCGATGCGTCGCTCACCGCGCCGCCGGTGAATCGTCCGGGCGTTTGCACCGGCGCGGGCAAATCTTCGAAAGCCGGAAGCGCGGTCGCGGGGGATTCGAGCGTCGGCGCGGCGATCGAAGGCGGTTCGGCAGCCGGCGCGGCGATCGTTTCCGCAGCGAGTGGCTGCGGTGTTTCCTCTATCTCTGTTTGCGCAGGCGCGGCTGAATCGGCGACGCGCAGTGCGGCGAGTCCGGCCACCGGATTCAATTCGTGGACCGGCACGTCGCTTTCTTCGATCTCGTCGACATTGTCCAGCGTGTCGAATTGTTGGGGCGCGGACGTTGCGGCGTGCGCGGGGTCGGCGCTCGCGTCTGATGCTGCAACGGCTGGCGCAGCGGCGAATTCGCCTGCATCGATCAGCGTGGGCGCGAGGCGAGAATCGAGGTTGGTCGGCGCGTTCGAAATTTCGGCATCGGTCGTACGCGATTCGATTTCGGCGGTCGGCGCTGCTTCGATCGCTTCGGCGCTCGAGGTCACGGACGCTTCGAGCATTGGTTCTGCGACCGGCGCTGCGTCTTGCTGCGCGGCCACGACCGGTTCAACCGCCGGAACTTCCGCCACTGGAACTTCAATGACGGGCGCTTCGATCGGTGTGGCCTCGACGGACGGAACTTCGATGGCTGGAGCTTCGTGCGCAGCGGTTTCGACTGCCGAGGACGCGATGGCCGGAGCGTCGAGTGCCGGGGCTTCGACCGCGGAATCCTCGACGAAGGAAGCCTCGGCCTGTGCCGACTCCATCGCCGGCTCGGCGATTTCGGCGGCAGGAGCCTCGGTCGTCGTCAGGTTGGCGATTCGCTCGGTCGGCAGAGTGTCGAGCGCTTCCGAGTCCGTCAGCGAAGCCGCGACCGTTTCTGGCGCGGCGACTTCTGCGATCACCGCGGGCTGCTCGTTGATCGCTTCGACAGGAATCGCTTCGAGTTCGGCGACTTGTTCGCTCACTTCCGGCGACGGGGAGGCGGCGCGGGAAGGCTCCGCGGCGGCGACTTCTGGTTCGACGCCCGCTGCGATTTCAGCCAGTGGATTCGCGGCCGCAGCTTCGGCGTCGGGATGCTCCGAAGGAAACAGCGTACCGTAGTCGGGCGACTCAATCTTCGCCGGTGCGCTGCGCGCTCTCGATTTCGCTGCGCGCGCTGCTTTCACGGCCTGCATCTCGGCTGCGTTTTCCGACGGAAACAGTCGATCGAATTCGGCGGCTTTGTCTGCGCTGAACGCAGGCGCAGATCCACCGGGCAAGCCTTCGGGTAGGCCCATGGGAAATCGTGAGGCGACCGCGGGCGAATCGGTGGACGCGGATTTTTCCGGCGCGCAATTGGAAACGCGCGACGAAGGCCGCGGCTTGGGCATCACCGGATGGGGCATCGGCTGGCGATTCGCGAGCATGCGCGTGTCTGTCGCAGGAAACGCTTCGGCGTACAGCTCGGTCTTGATCCAGTTTTTGATTTGCAGCCGATCCTGCGTGGAAAGACTTCCGAAGCGCAGTCCGGCGCTTTGCCGAGTATCGGAATTCCAAACCAGTTCCGCGGAAGTTGTAAACGTGTGATCGAGGTGCGGCAGGCGGAAGGTAAGCGCGGGCAGAGGAACTTCGGTGAGCGGCTCGGCGGAAGCGACCGACATGCCGGACTCGCTGATGTCCAGAATCACGCCGCCATTCGCACCGCCGATTTTCACGTACGTCAAACTTTTTGGGCTGTGGCGCACTCGTGCGCGGCGGTCGGGAATGCTGTTCGGTCCGACGAATTCCTCCGGCACGTGCTGCATGCGGGCCCTCTCCGCGAACGGCTGCTGGCGGCCGCCAGTTCGGGGTTAGAAATCAATTGCGATGCGGCGGGATTAAATCCGGCGCCGGTCTGAAATGGTCGAAACGCACCCCGCTCGCATTGAAATTGTACGCAACTTCAACCCCTGAAGATTGAGAAAGTAGCAAATTACAGGAAACACCTGAGGCGAAAATCGCAAACCATGGCCTTAAACGACAACGTATCCGGCTCGAAAAGTACTAGGACCCTCAAGCGTGCGAAGCGTCGTCGACGTCCACAGGCGTGCTAGGATGCGACGCAATGCGAGCGAACGAGTTTGACGTCGAGCCTTCGCAATTCGAGTAAGCGACGCTTGACACGGGTGACGCGAGCAGGAAGGTGAGCGGATGAAGACAATATTGACGCTGATCGCGTGCGGCCTTCTTTGCACCGCGGTTGTGCGCACGGTCGGGCAAGCTTGCGGGGAACCGGACGCTACGGATGCAGCCATCGATTCCTACGTGCAGAGCGAGCTCGCGCGCCAAAAAATTCCCGGCTTGTCTCTCGGAGTGATGCGCGGCGGGAAAATCATCAAGGCAAAGGGCTACGGCCTCGCGAATGTGGAGTTGGACGTTCCTGTTAAGCCCGAGTCCATCTTCCAGACCGGATCGGTGGGCAAGCAGTTCACGTCGATGGCCGTGATGATGCTGGTCGAAGAGGGCAAGGTTCATCTGGACGACAAACTGAGCGTGTATTTTCCGGACGCGCCCGCCATCTGGAAACAAATCACGGTTCGGAATCTGCTGACGCACACCTCCGGCATTCACGACTACGAAAGCGAAAACAGCATTAAGCCCGGCGGCCCCATCAACATGCGGCAGGATTACACGGAAGACGAGCTATACCAAAAAATCGCCGCCATGCCGCTCGATTTCCAGCCCGGCGAGAAATGGCAGTACAGCAACAGCGGCTACGTGCTGCTGGGATTTCTGATTCACAAAGTCACCGGCGAATTTTACGGCGACTTTCTGCAGCAGCGCATTTTCGGGCCGCTGGGAATGAACGCGACGCGCATCATCAGCGAGGCGGACATCATCCCGAACCGCTCGGCCGGGTACGCGCTGGTGGATGGCGTGCTGAAAAATCAGGAATGGGTTTCGCCGACGATGAACTCCACTGCCGACGGCGCGCTTTACACCGACATCCCCGATATGGCCAAGTGGGACGCGGCGCTGTACACCGAAAAGCTGGTGAAGAAATCGAGCCTCGCTCAGATTTGGACGCCGGTGAAGCTGAACAACGGCAATACCTATCCCTATGGATTCGGCTGGGACATCGACGAAGTGAACGGGCACCGTTTGATTCAGCACGACGGCGCCTGGCAGGGATTCACGACCCAGATTTCGCGCTACGTGGACGATAAGCTGACCATCGTGGTGCTGACGAATCTCGACAGCGGCCATTCTGATCCGGACATCATCGCTCACAACGTAGCGGGATTTTACATTCCCGCCGTGAAACCTGCGCCGCTTGCGCCTGTCGAAGGCGTGGACCCGAACGTGACGGCGCTGGTCCGCTCGACAATCGAACAGCTTGCCGCAGGGAAAGCCGATCCGAAGTCGTTCGCGCCCGAGCTACGCGAAGCTCTGTTTCCCGATGCCGCCATGGAGATTCGGCAGGAACTGACTGCTGACGGAAAGCTGCTGTCGCTCGTACCCGTCGCGCGGCGAACCGAAACCGGTCCGACCGGGTACCCGAACCAGGTTTACACCTACCGGGCGAAATTCGAGCGCAAGACGCTCGACATCCCTTTCGCTCAAGACTCCGACGGAAAAATTTCCGGGTTCGGACTGCAAGCCGAATAGCGAATCGTCCACACAAAAAAAGAGGCGCCCCGATGGAGCGGATCGGAGCGCCTCTTTTCTGTTGCAGGGCAGCCGGGAACGGGGCTGTCCTTTGCTCTATCTGTTGTTAGCGCCGGCCGTGGCCTCCACCGCTGGAGTGCGAACCGCCGCCACTATTGCCACGCGACCCGCTGTTGTTGCTGTGCGAGCCGCCGTTGCCGCCACTCGACCGTGCCGGAGCCGTTTGCCGCGGCGCGGACTGGTGACTCGCGAACGACTGCGTCGGACGCGATTGCGGAGCGCGTTGAGTCGTCTGTCGCGGAGCATTGAACGACTGCGACCGCGACGTGTTCTGCCGCGATGAAGCCGAGCTCGACGGCCGCGCAAACGTGCTGGTCGAACGCGCTGCGTTATTCTGGCTGCGCATCGCGTTGGACGACTGCGTGTTGGCCGGCCGCGCGAACGTCGAAGCGCGCTCGTTGTTCGCCACGCTCGGTCGTGCATTGTTGTTTATGTTGGCGCGAGAGTTGTTCAGCGCGCTCGAATTCGAGCGGTTGAAGGCATTCGCGCGTTCGTTGTTCGCCGCGAAGTTCGAGCTGCGGTTTTCGGTTGCGCGGTTTTCAAATCCGCGATTCGCCGCGCTCACGTTGCCGCGATTGGCCTGCTCCGCGCCGCGATTGTTGAATTCACCTGCGCGCTGCGTGGCGCCCACTTCCGGCCGGCCATGATTCTCGGAAGCGAACATGTTGCGGTTGGTACTGGCCGCATGCTCTTGCCGAGACTGTTCAGACGTTGCCGCCACGTGCCGTTCGCGATCCGCCGCCAGTTCCGATCCGGTGGCGCGGGCATTCACGCCGCCCTGGCCGCCGTTGAAGCTGGTGCGGTTGTAGTTGTTCACCACCGTCCGGTTATAGGTGTTGTGAATGTTGGTGATGTTCACGTTGTTCACCGAACGATTGTAGTAGAACGATCCATGGTTCCAGTAGCCGCCGTCGTAACCGCGGCCGCCGTATCCAAATCCGTAGTTAATTCCGCCGTAGAATCCGACGTGCGGGCCCCAGTATCCGGCGTGCCAGAAATATCCGCCGCCGCCCCAGCCCCAATACCCCGGCGTCCACAGAAAGCCGATGGTCGGAGGCAGAACCCATGTCCCCGGAACCCAGTAATATCCGGCGTCACCGTACGCCCAATATCCCGGCGTGAATATGTAGCCGGCACCGGGGCAAATCGGTTGCGTGTACACCGGAATGGGCGGAGGACCAAAATGAACGGAAATGCCAAAACCCCATCCTGCCGAAGCGGTCGGCGCCGTTGCAGCGGGAATGCCCACTGCCAAAACCAGAGCGAGAATCATGGAGCGTGTGAAAGTGGCGGATTTCATAAATCCCCCTCCGACAGCCAGCGCGGAAATCGCAAGCTGGAATGGTTTCCAGCGCCTGAATATGGAACACAGCGGTCCGGCGAAAGTCGCGCTCCTGTAACTGTCTAATTATGCTGCGCTTAGACGTACTTTCGCTTCTCGCCCGTTTTTGGCTCTTTTTTGCTCTCTTGGCGGATCAGGATGGCTTACCTCTGGAAGTTTCAATCTCCATGACGGTTTTCCGGGCGCGAATTCGCATTGCGATTTGAATGAGAATTTTCAAATCCAGTTGCGCCTGCGAGGAATCATCGATGCGTATTGAACTTTCGGATTCGGGCTGTTCCGGGGACTCAGTTTCTTCTTACGCACGATTTTTCTCGCACTATTTCAATTTTGACTGGAAGGATCTGCGCGCGAAATTTTTCGGCGTGCTTTCGGTGGTGGCGATGAGCGCGTTGCTATCGAACTGCACGTCCGGCGGTGGAAACGGTCATACGTTCACGATCGGCGGCACGGTTTCCGGGCTGAACGGAACTGGACTCGTGCTGCAGGATGACGGCGGCGACAACCTCACGGTGACCGCTAACGGCGCGTTTACGTTTGCCACGCCGGTTCCAGAGCGCGGCATGTACGCGGTGACGGTGCTGACCCAGCCTTCGAATCCGGCGCAGAATTGCGTGGTGACGCGCGGAAGCGGCACGGTGAAAGAAAATGTGAACACGGTCGCGGTGGCGTGCACGAATGTGACCGCCACGTATTCGATCGGTGGCACCGTGAGCGGCCTGAACGGCGCGGGATTGGTGCTGCAGGACAACGGCGGCGATTCGCTGAGCGTGACGGCCAACGGATCGTTCACTTTCGCGACGAAAATTTCCAGCGGCGCAGCCTACAACGTGACGATTCAGACCCAGCCGACCGGACCGGCGCAGAATTGCGTGGTGTCTGCCGGTAGCGGCACGGCGACGGCAAACGTCACCAGCGTGCAGGTGGTGTGCACCAACATCACCTACACGATCGGCGGATCCGTCTCGGGACTGACCGGCACGGGCCTGGTGCTGCAGGACAACGGCGGCAGCAATCTTTCGGTGACGGCCAACGGAAGCTTCACATTCGCAAATTCTGTCGCGAGTGGCGCGGCTTACGCCGTGACGGTCCACACCCAGCCGACGAATCCAGCGCAGACTTGCACGGTTACAAACGGAATCGGTACGGCGACCGCGAACGTGACGAATGTATCGGTAGCCTGCACGTCGGCGCCGACGTATTCGGTTGGCGGCACGGTATCGGGACTGAGCGGAACTGGCTTGGTGCTGCAGGACAACGGCGGCGACAACCTTTCGGTGACCGCGAATGGTTCGTTCACGTTTGCGACAAAACTCGCCAGCGGCGCGGCGTATGCCGTCACCGTTCACACGCAGCCGACGAGTCCGGCGCAGACTTGCGTGGTGACGAACGGAAGCGGCACCGTGGCGAGCGCCAACTTGACGGCTGTGACCGTCGCCTGCACGACCACGGCATTTTCGATCGGCGGAACTGTGTCAGGGCTGAGCGGAACTGGCTTGGTGCTGCAAGATAACGGCGGAGACTCACTGAGTGTGGCGGCGAATGGTTCATTCACCTTTGCCACGAAAGTTGCGAGTGGCTCGGCGTATGCAGTGACGGTTCACACGCAGCCAGCGAGTCCGGCACAGACCTGCGTGGTGACGAACGGAAGCGGCACGGTCGGCAGCGCGAACGTGACGAACGTGTCGATCGCATGCACCACCAATACGACTTCGTTTTCGATTGGCGGCAGCGTATCGGGCCTGGCGGGCAGCGGACTGGTGCTGCAGGATAACGGCGGCGACAATCTGGCGATTTCTGCGAACGGCACCTTCACCTTCGCGACGAAAGTGGCGAGCGGTTCCGCGTACGCGGTGACAGTGCACGCGCAACCGGCACTCCCCACGCAGTCGTGCGTGGCGACAAACGCCGGCGGGACGGTGGCCAGCGCCAACGTGACGAACGTCACGGTCACTTGCACGACCACCACGTTTTCGGTCGGCGGAACTGTCTCGGGACTGAGCGGAACTGGCCTGGTGCTGCAGGACAATGGCGGCGACAACCTGGCGGTGACGGCGAACGGTTCGTTCACGTTTGCCACGAAAGTTGACAGCGGCGCGGCGTACGACGTGACGGTGCACACGGAGCCGTCGAGCCCGGCGCAGACCTGCACCGTAACCGGCGCGACCGGCACGGTCGGGGGCGCGAACGTGACGAATGTGACCGTCGCGTGCACCACGACGACCGTTTCGTACACCATCGGCGGAATGGTTTCAGGGCTGAGCGGAACTGGACTGGTGTTGCAAGACAACGGCGGCGATTCGCTCAGCGTTTCGGCGAACGGATCGTTCACCTTTGCGACGAAAATCGCTAGCGGATCGAAGTATGCGATCACCGTAGAAACGCAGCCGTCGAGCCCCGCGCAGAACTGCGTGGTTGCCAATGGCACCGGCACAGTTTCCGGCGCGAACATCACCAACGCTACCGTTACCTGCACGGATGTGGCGTCGAATTCGAACATCGCCGTGATCGTTTCGGGATTGCTGCCGAACACCAGCATCGCTCTGCAAGACAACGGCGCCGACAATCTGACCGTCGGGCAGAACAATCACACAACCAACTTCGCCACGGCGGTGCCGAGCGGCGATCCGTACGCGGTGACGATTCTGACTCAACCGGTCGGCCGAACTTGCACGCTCAGTGCGAACGCTTCGGGCACTGCAACCGGCTCAACCATCACGGTGACCGTCACGTGCAGCATTCTGATCGCAGGCGGCGAGCAATTCACCTGCGCAGTGAACACGGCAGGCGCGGTATATTGTTGGGGTCTGAATTCCAATGGGCAACTCGGTAACGGAACCGAAACGCGCTCGTTCGTTCCGGTGCCGGTCACCGGACTTTCCAGCGGCGTGGTGCAGATCACCGCGGGACAACAATTCGCATGCGCGCTCACCAGCGCAGGTGCGGTGATGTGTTGGGGCGCGAACAGCGACGGCCAACTGGGCAACGGAACGAAAACGGATTCCGACGTGCCGGTGCAGGTGGCCACGTTGACCAGCGGCGTCGCGGCGATTTCGGCGGGGCACTATCATGTGTGCGCGATTCTGACGTCCGGCGGCGCGGTTTGCTGGGGCGACAACGGCGAAGGCGAACTGGGCAACGGCGGCGCGGTCTACACCGGCGTTGCGGATGTGACCGGACTTTCGAGCGGCGTCGGTGAAATTACCAGCGGTTCGTATTACACCTGCGCGGTCACGACGACGACGGCGTCAATGTGCTGGGGCGAAGGCGGCCTGGGCCAACTCGGTGCGGGCAGCGCGACGACCGGAACCACCACTCCGATCGCGTCGCTCGATCCGGCGGGAACAGCGCCGCTCACAAATATTTTGACCACGGCGGCGGGATTCGATTCCACGTGCGCAGTGGTGAACGACGGCACGGTTTTGTGCTGGGGTGACAACAGCGCCGGCGAACTCGGCTTCGGTTCGGTTGCCGTGGGCCAATCCGATTTGCCGGTGCAAGTGGTGAGCACGTCGGGCTCGGGGACGCTCAACGATATTTTGTCACTCGGCACGGGCGAGAACTTCACCTGCGGCGTGAACACCACTGGCGGGGTTGTGTGCTGGGGATCGAACAGTTCCGGCCAGCTCGGATTCAGCGGCACCACGTTCTACGATCATCCGGTGCAGACGCAGAACCTGACGAGCGGCGCGATCGGAATCACCGCCGGATATCATCACGCCTGCGCGATCACCACAACGGGAACCGTGCTGTGCTGGGGATCGAACAGCACCGGCCAGCTCGGAAACGGGACGACGACGGATTCGACCACGCCAGTCACGGTTGTGGGCGCGTCCGGCACCGGCACGTTTCAAATCTTCTAGTCGCGGCGACGGCTTAAAGGTTTTCATGTACCGCCGCATAAACGCAAAAACAAAAAGGGCGCCCCGCTGCGAAGCGGAGCGCCCTCTCGTGATGCGAGTCGAATCGCGCTAGCGATTCGAAGTTTTTAGTACATGCCGCCCATACCGCCCGGTGCGCCGCCGCCGTGTCCGCCAGCGCCCGCCGAGGCCTTCTCGTCTTCCTTGATGTCGGCCACCAGAGCTTCGGTGGTCAGCATCAAGCCCGCGATCGACGCCGCATTCTGCAGCGCCAGACGGGAGACTTTCGCCGGATCGATGACGCCGGCCTTGACCATATCGCCGTACTCGCCCGTGTCCGCGTTGAAGCCGAAGTTATCGTCCTTCGCTTCGCGGATCTTGCCGAGTACCACAGCGCCTTCGTGACCGGCGTTGTGCGCGATCTGGCGGAGAGGCTCTTCGAGAGCGCGACGCACGATGCCGACGCCGATGGCTTCGTCATCCTGCAGCTTGAGCTTCTCGAGCGCCGGGATGCAACGGACCAGCGCCACGCCGCCGCCGGGAACGATGCCTTCTTCCACGGCCGCACGGGTTGCGTGCATCGCGTCTTCCACGCGCGCCTTCTTTTCCTTCAGTTCGGTTTCGGTGGCCGCGCCGACTTTAATTACGGCAACGCCGCCAACCAGTTTCGCCAAGCGTTCCTGCAGCTTTTCCTTGTCGTAGTCCGAAGCGGTGTCTTCGATCTGCGCGCGGATCTGCCGGACGCGGCCTTCGATTTCCGACGACTTGCCGGCGCCTTCGACGATCGTGGTGTTGTCCTTATCGATCGTCACTTTCTTGGCGCGGCCGAGGTCTTCGGCCTTCACGTTCTCGAGCTTGATGCCGAGGTCTTCCGTGATGGCCTTTCCGCCGGTGAGGGTCGCGATGTCTTCCAGCATGGCCTTGCGGCGATCTCCGAAGCCCGGAGCCTTCACCGCCGCCACTTGCAGCGTGCCGCGCAGCTTGTTCACCACGAGAGTCGCGAGCGCTTCACCCTCAACGTCTTCCGCGATGATCAAGAGGGGCTTGCCCTGCTTGGCAATCTGCTCGAGCAACGGGAGCAAATCCTTCATCGACGAGATCTTCTTCTCGTGAATCAGGATGCGCACGTCTTCGAGGGTGCATTCCATGCGTTCCGGGTCGGTGACGAAGTAAGGCGACAGGTAGCCGCGGTCAAACTGCATTCCTTCCACGACTTCGAGCGCGGTTTCCATGGTCTTCGATTCTTCCACGGTGATCACGCCATCTTTGCCGACTTTGTTCATCGCTTCCGCGATGATCGAGCCGATCTGCTTGTCGTTGTTCGCGGAGATGGTGCCGACCTGCGCGATCATTCCACCCTTCACGTCTTTGTGCTGCTTCTTCACTTCTTCCACGGCAACCGCCACGGCCTTCTCGATGCCGCGCTTCAGCGCCGTCGGGCTCGCGCCCGCTGCCACTGCCTTCACGCCTTCCTTGAAAATGGCCTGCGCCAGCACGGTCGCTGTGGTGGTGCCGTCGCCCGCGACGTCCGACGTCTTCGAGGCCACTTCACGAACCATCTGCGCGCCCATGTTTTCCAGGGGGTCCTTCAATTCGATTTCTTTTGCCACGGTCACGCCGTCTTTGGTGATGATCGGCGAACCGAACTTCTTCTCGATCACTGCGTTGCGGCCCTTGGGACCCAGCGTAATCTTCACTGCGTCCGCCAGCTGGTTCACACCGCGCAGGATCGCCTGGCGGGATGCTTCACCAGTCACGATTTGCTTAGCCATGATCTATTTCTCCTATTCGTAAACTACTCGCGTAGTCCGAGATGGTTGTGCGTACGCAGCCTTGGCTGCATTCCGCCAGGTTACTTTTTGCCTGCCGCTTTCGCCGCCGGGCCAAACTTCGCGAGGATCTCGTCTTCCTTCAAAATCATGTATTCCTCGTCGTCGATCTTGATGTCGCTGCCGCTGTACTTGCCGAACAGAATGCGGTCTCCGGGTTTCACATCGAGAGGGATCAATTCGCCCTTCTCACGCCGTCCGCTGCCCACCGCGATCACTTCGCCCTCTTGCGGTTTCTCTTTTGCCGAGTCGGGGATGATGATCCCGCCCTTCACCGATTCCTTCTCTTCCAGGCGCCGCACGAGCACGCGGTCGTGTAGAGGCGTAATGTTGACTGCCATTTTTGCAAGTCCTCCAATTGTGTGTGGTTCTCGCCGTTGAAGAGGTGGTGTGTGGTCTGGCGACCAGTTAGCACTCCTCCACGACGAGTGCTAATATAGCACGGCGAGAAAGGGTGTCAAGGCCAAATCTGATAATTTCACACTCACATATTTGTAACAATCGAATCTCGGTAAGCCTATATATTGCAATCATTTGCGTGATGTAAGGTTTTTCCGACACTTAAATATTGTCCCTTTTTTCACCCTGCGCTACACTCTGCCCGAATCGCAGATGCCATCACTTTATTATATTTGGCTGATAGGTCTTACCGCGGGCACGCTGGTTTATTTGTTTTTGCTCGCGTTGATCCTCGGGCATCGCCGGCCACGATTGCTCGAGCGGCTACTTTTCTTCACGTCGCTCGCGCTGTTGGCGATTTTCGGCGGCAGCCTCCTGCAGGTGAATTCGTATCTCGCCTATGGCTATCCGCCGGACGTGACTCGGCTGGGCTATACCGCGATCCGCGTCTTCGGATTCGCGTTGCTCCCCGGTTTCGCAGTTCACTTGCTTTTTGCGTACCGGCGATCGATTCGTGGAGCTGCGATCCGGACTTGGTCACACCTGGTAATTGTTTTTTTCTACCTTGCGCCATTTCTGGCGTTCGGCGCGCTTGTTCGATGGGCGTTTGCTCCGGGAGAGTACACGGCGCTACGCGGTCTGAACCTGCTGGGCGTTCTCGCGTCCGTGTTTCTGATTCCGACTGCACTCGTTGTCGGATTCATGCAGGCGTCCATCGCGCGAACTTCGAAGGATCATATCGAGCGAACGCTTTTTGCGGCGCTCTCCGCGTTGTCGTTTTTTGCGTTCGCGATAATGGCCGTCTCGACTTTCGCATTTCGCGTGCAGCCATTCTGGATCTCCGGTCCGGATATACCGCTTGTGCCTTCGTTGTCGTTTGTCGCGGCCGCCATGTTTCTGGCCGGTGCAGCACCGGGAGCCGTTTTCCTGTACTACGCCGTGCGGCGGAATTTTTTGGAGTACGGAGCGCAAAGAAATTTGATGTACGCGTTGCCGGTAACTTTTCTGGCGCTCTTGTATTTGGCGCTGGTGCATCGCGTGGGCACATGGCTTGCACCGGTGGTGCCGCCCGAAGCAACGGCCAGCGTACTGCTCTTCGCTTTGATTTTTCTGTTTGAGCCGCTCGAACGCGTGATCGGCCCGATCCTGCAGCGACGATTTCAGGAGCGGATGGGTGCGGTGCAGCGGCTGACCACCGATTTGCAGCAGACCGCGCGGCAGGGCAGCGCGGCGCAATTGATCTCCGAAGCCGAGCGCAAAATCCGCGAAACCTTTGGACTCGCAGCAGTTCGCATTTCCGTTCCGCGCGACCCGTCCGCGAATCCGCTTGCATCACCCGGCGGACTGGGCCACGCGGTTAATTTTCCGGTGAAGAAAGACGGCGCGGAAATCGGCTTGCTCGAGGCTGCATCGACCGGCTCGTTCCTGACTGGTGAAACCAGCGCTTCGCTGCAGGTGATCGCCGAGCAACTGCCGGCCATGATCGACCTTTCGCGGCTGATTGAAGAAAAAGTCGGCCTGGAAAGGGAATTGGCCGAGCGCGAACGCCTCGCCTCGCTGGGGCAAATGGCCGCGAGCGTATCTCATAACCTGCGCAATCCGCTAAGCTCGATGAAGACCGTGCTGCAGGTGCAGCTCGAAAATCCCGACTTGCCGGTGGACATTCGCCGCGACTGCGCGCTGGTGGTGGCCGAAATCGATCGCATGAACGCCAAGCTGACCCAGCTGCTGCGTTACGCGAAACCGTCGGTGAGCGGAGAACGCGTCGCGGCTGTGACGCTCGCAAAGCAAACTGCGGTGCTGTTCCGTCACGACGCCGAACGCCGAAACGTGCGCCTGGAATTTGAGCAGCCGTCCACCGAAGTTTACGCGCTCGCTTCGGAAGATTCGCTGAGTGAAGTTCTCTCAAACTTGATCGTCAACGCCATCGAAGCGCAGCCGAGCGGCGGGCGCGTGCGCGTCAGCCTGGCGCGCCACGGCGAGCGCCTGGAAATTGTGGTGGAAGACGACGGCCCGGGAATCTCGCAGGAACTGCGCGCGAAAATCTTTCAGCCGTATTTCACCACCAAGCCGACCGGAACCGGCCTCGGCCTTTCAATCGTGGCGCGGCGCGTGGACGAAATGGGCGGCACGCTTGCGTGCGAAAGTCCGTTGCGCGGCGGCAAAGGCGCGCGATTCCGTTTGACTTTGCCGGTGGCGCCCGATGAAGGCGCGCCCGTGCAGGCGGCGCCAAGAATTCGCGAGGGACTATGATTGTGCCGATGAAAACCATGCTCCTGGTGGACGACGAGCCGTCGGCGCGTTACGGCACGCGTCGTGCGCTCGAATCGAAATACAAAATCGTCGAAGCCGGCTCGGCCGCCGAAGCGCGTCTGGCAATCGACGCGCACTCGCCGGATTTGATCCTGCTCGACATGGTGATGCCCGGCGAAGACGGCCTAACGTTTTTGCGCGCGCTGCGCGAAGGCGAAAACCGCACTCCGGTGCTGGTCGTCTCCGCCCTCGACTCCGCGAAAACAGCTGTGGAAGCGCTGAAACAGGGCGCGAACGATTACATCGTGAAGGGATTCGACATCGAAGAGCTGCGCCATCGCGTGGCGAACCTGCTCGAACTTTCTTCGCTAAGCGCCGAAAACCAAAAACTGCGCCGCGAGCTCGTCGGCGATGGCCAGTTCGGACGGATGATTGGTTCCTCGCCGCAGATGCTCCGCGTGTTTGAAATGGCCGAGCGCGTGGCGGCCACCGACGCGACCGTTTTGGTTTTGGGCGAGAGCGGTACCGGAAAGGATTTGCTGGCGCAGGAAATTCACGATCGCTCGCCACGCGCTTCGAAACCGTTCGTCGCCGTGAACTGCGCGGCGCTGCCCGAAAATCTGGTCGAATCTGAACTTTTTGGCTACGAACGCGGCGCGTTCACCGGCGCGGCCCAGCAGCGCAAAGGCAAATTCGAACTGGCGTCCGGCGGCACGCTGTTTTTGGACGAAATCGGCGACATGAATCCGGCGACACAGGCGAAAGTTTTGCGCGCGCTCGAAAGTCGCAAGATCGAGCGGCTGGGCGGTTCGGCATCGATCGATGTGGACGTCCGCGTCATCAGCGCGACGCACCGCGATTTGCCCGGAGAAATCGCGGCCGGAAAATTTCGCGAGGATTTGTACTATCGCCTGCGTGTCGTCACGCTCGAGCTGCCGGCTCTGCGCGATCACGCACAGGATATTCCGCTGCTGGCGTCCGCGTTCCTGCAGCAGTTGAGCGCGCGCCACAATCGGCGGCCGCACTTTTCGCGCGAAGCGCTGGCGCTGCTCGAACGCTACCAGTGGCCCGGTAACGTCCGCGAGCTGCGCAACGCCATCGAACGCACAGTGGTGCTGACCTCCGGCGATGAAATCACCGTCGCCGATTTGCCCGAAGAAATCCGAACCGGCAAGTCTCAGACTGGCTCCGCCGCAGCGAACGACGCGCCGAGCGCGGATTCATTTTTGGGCGAAAGCGACTTCCGCGAAGCGAAACGCCAGTTTGAAATCACGTACCTGAAGCGAAAGCTCGAAGACCATCGCTGGAACGTGTCGCGCACCGCCGAAGAAATCGGCCTGCATCGCCAGAGCCTGCAGGAAAAACTGCGTGAGCTGGGAATTCAGAGGCCGGTGAAATGACGGGCGCCGCATCAACGCCGCCGAAATCGGGCGTGGCCGGCTTCGTCCTCGCCGGCGGCACGAGTTCGCGCATGGGTCAAAACAAAGCGCTGCTCGAAATCGATCGCATGCCGATGATTTCTCGCGCCGTGCTGCTGGCAGAATCGGCCACCTCCGGCATAGCCACCGTCGTCGGCGCACCGGAAATATTTCGCGACTTTGGTTTTCAAGTCGTAGCCGACGATTGGCCCGGCGCGGGGCCGCTGGGCGGAATCGCCACAGCGCTTCGCGTGACCGCCGCGGAATGGAATTTGATTTTGGCGTGCGACCTGCCGCACCTGACTCGCGAGTGGCTCGCGTATTTGATCGGCCGCGCACAATCTTCCTCGGCCGATGCGGTCGTTGCCGTAAACGATCGCTGGGCTGAGCCGCTGTGCGCGATGTATCGCAAAAATTGCGAGCCTCCGCTGCGCGATGCGGTTGCCAACGGCCGCCGAAAAGTTCAGGATTGCATCGCGGAACTGCGAGCCGCGGGGCGCCTGGAGTCGGTGGAACCACCCGAATGGAAAGCCTTTGATTCCGACGGCACGCTATTCAAGAATATGAATTCGCCCCAGGACTACGAAGACGCCAAAGCGCGCTTTGGCGGCCGCGCCATTTTATGAGCGAACATTATTTCGAATTTCGCAACGTTTCAAAATCCTTCGGCGACAACGCCGTGCTGAAAGACGTGAGCTTTTTCGTCGATCGCGGCGAAACCGCCGTGATTATGGGCCGCAGCGGCGTGGGAAAATCCGTGTCGCTGAAACTGCTGCTCGGGTTCATGCAGCCGGACGCCGGCGAAATTATCGTGGCCGGGCAAAACGTGACCGGCTGGAGCGAAACGCAATTCGCCGAAGTCCGTCGCCACGTGACCATGGTCTTTCAATCCGGCGCGCTGTTTGATTCGCTCACCGTCGAAGAAAACGTCGCGTTTCCGCTCGAGAATCGCGCCGGGCATCACGATGAAGAAAAAATCGGCGCCATCGTCACCGGACTGATGAAAGATCTGGAAGTCACCGAAGAAGCCGAGCGCTTGCCGGCCGAATTGAGCACAGGTTCGAAGCGCGCTGTAGCGATCGCCCGTGCACTGGCCGAAAATCCGGACGCGATTTTGTACGACGAGCCGACCACGATGGTCGATCCGTTGATGGCTGCGCACGTGGGCGATCTGATCGTGAAGCTGAAAGCAAAGCTGCACAAAACCTCGATCGTGGTAACGCACGACACTCACCTGGGCAAAAAACTGGCTGACCGCGTAATTTTCCTCAGCGACGGCGGCATCGCGTTTTTCGGCACATGGGCCGAACTGGAAGCGTCGCCCGATCCGTTCCTCCGCAACTTTCTCGCGCAGGATGAAATGATTCCCGCGCTGGACGAATCCGAGTGAGCCAAACCTCCTCAGCAAGCTCCACGCCGCCGTCCTCCGATCCGAAAAGCCAGCTTCGCCGCGTGATGGGATTTTGGGATTTGCTGCTTTTTAATATCGCCGCCGTCCTCGGCCCCCGGTGGATTGCCGCTGCGTCGCATAACGGCGCTTCCTCGATTTCGCTATGGATTTTGGCGGCCGTCGGCTTCTTCGTGCCGACGGCAATGGTAATCGTGGAACTCACCTCACGCTTTCCCGAGGAAGGCGGCCTGTACGCCTGGACGAAAGACGCGTTCGGCGATTTTCATGGGTTCATCGCCGGATGGACGTACTGGATTTACACGATTTTTTATTTTCCCGCCCTGTTACTCGCGAGCGCTGCGATGAGCGCGTACGTGGTGGGCCCTTCGGGTGCGGCACTCGCTCAGAACCGTACTTTTTTGCTGATCGGTTCATTCATTCTGCTCGCGGTCGCTGTGGGAATGAATCTGATCGGCTTGAATATCGGGAAATGGCTCCAGAACGCGGGCGGCGTCTCCACGTATTTGCCGCTGCTGATTCTCGCCGCGATCGCCTTTATTCTCGTCCGCGCGCACGGTTCGATCACCCACTTTACGGTCGCCGGCATGATGCCGCACTGGGATTGGGGCACCGTAAACTTTTGGCCGCAAATCGCTTTTGCATTCACCGGATTGGAGATCGGCTCGATGATGAGCGAAGAAGTGCGCGACCCGCGCCGCACTTTTCCTCGCGCGATTTTCGCTTCCGGCGCCTTAATCGCCGTGATTTACATCGTCGGCACCCTCGCGGTGCTTTCACTGGTCCCAGCCGGGGACGTAGATACGAAGAGCGGCGTATTTCAGGCGATCACGATGGGTTCAGTCGTTCTGCGAATCGGATTTGTCGGCGTGCTCGCCGCGTTGTTGGTGTCGGTAGGCAACGCCGGCGGCGTCGGCACCACGGTCGCCGGAGTTTCGCGCGTGCCGTTTGTCGCCGGGCTCGACCGCTATCTGCCCTCGGCTTTCGGAAAAATTCATCCGAAGTGGAAAACTCCGTACGTCGCCATACTGGTGCAGGCCGCCGTTTCGGCGTTTATTCTGCTGGCAATTCAAATCAACGAAACCGCAAACAGCGCATACCAGATTCTGGTGGACGCAACCACGATCGTTTATTTCATCGCCCTTATTTATATGTACGCCGCTGCGATTCGATTGGCGTATCGCAAAGATCGCACCACCACGCCGAACGCAGTGTTGATCCCGGGCGGGACGTTTGGAGTATGGGTTGCGAGTCTGCTGGGAATCCTGGTCGTTCTTGGCGGGATCGTGCTGTCGTTCATTCCGCCGGCCGAATCTCTCAACAAGTTTCTGTTCGTCGCGAAACTGGTGATCGGCACGGTGCTGTCCGTGCTGCTCGGCTTGGGGCTTTACTATCGCGGTGCGCGCTCAAAGGCCCGCGACGCGCGGGTCAGCGGCTAACGAAACCTAAAATATTTAATGTACCGAGCGGTTTTGTGCTGTGAGTTTAGTAGCCAGCGAAAATCGCTGCTCAACGGGCCAGCGTTCCCGCGTATCTCCGAGTACTCGCGCGGCTACATACTCGCCCACCGCCGGCCCGTGCTTGAATCCATGACCCGAACCGCCGCCAACGAGCCACACGTTTTCGATCTCCGGATGCCGGTCGATTAGAAAGTCGCCATTCGAAGTGTTTTCGTACTGGCACACGCGCGTTTCCACCACCGGCGCCTTCGCCAGGGCAGGGAATCGCCGCGCCAGAAACGTTCGCGCCGCATCGAGCGCTTCCGTGCTGGCAACACGCGGTTGCGTGTCCGGATCGACTGCCGCGCCGTGACGATCGTCGGCAACTTTGAATCCGCGGCCTTCGATATCGGGCATGCCGTAGAATTCGTCCTTCAGGTACAGCCACGTCGGCAAAACGCCTTCGCGAAATTGCGTTGAGCCCGGCGGCACACCGAAAAAGAAAATTTCCGCGCGGGAAGGAAAAATCCGGCTGGCGAGCAAATCCGGAAAAACTTTGCCGAGCCACGACCCGCACGCAAACACATACGTCCCCGCCGAAATCCGTTCGCCGCTCGAACTGGTGATCTCGCCGAGCCGCCGATCAGCTGTCGGCGGTTTGATTGCGCCAATGAAAAAATCGACGCCGAGTTTTTCCGCTTGTTCAACGACTGCGTTCACCGCGCGGCGAGCCAGCAGTACGCCGCTCTGCGGTTCCAGAATCGCCCAGGCGTCGTCTTCGAATTGGATTTGCGGATAGCGTTCGCGCAAATCGGCGACGCTCAGTTTTTCGGCGGGAATTCCCTGGGCGTTCATCGCGCCGAGCGAATCGAGCGCGTATCGATAGCCGCCCGGCGCAATCCACAGCACGCCGGTCTGGCGAAACAGCTCGGGCCGGTGCGCGTCGGCAAAAAGCTGTTTCCACATCGGCAGCGAACGCATCGACCACCGCGTGTAAATCTCGTCGGCACCGTAGCCCATGCGAATGATTCGCGATTCACCGCCGGAGCTGGCGCGCGCGTTCGCCGGACCGTACGAATCGAGCAGCGCCACGGAAACTCCCGCCTTGCACAGCGTATACGCCGTCCACGCGCCGAAAACTCCCGCGCCGATCACCGCTACGTCGTATGTTTTCGTCGCTGGCATGCGCGCCTAAAATCCTTCTTCGATCAGTTTCTTCGTGGTGATAGCGGACGGCTCGTGCGCCGCGGGTTTGGCGATCAGGCTCTCCACATATTTCGCCAGGATGTCGGTCTCGATATTCACCGCGGTGTTTGCCGCCATCGTGTGCACGTTCGTGTGCGCGTAGGTAAACGGAATCAGCGCAATGTCCGCAACGCCTTCGTGCCACCGCGCGACTGTCAGGCTGATGCCGTCAATCGCTATCGAACCTTTCTCCGCCACGTAGCGCCGCAAAGTTTCCGGTACGCGCACCGAAAGCCACCAGTTGTCGCCCTCGGGAGTAAGCGCCACCACGCGCCCGATGCCGTCCACATGGCCTTGCATGAAATGTCCGCCGAATCGCGCGCCCGCCGCGAGTGGACGCTCGAGGTTCACGAGGTCGCCGGCTTTTTTTTCGCCGAAGTTCGTGCGGCGCAGCGTCTCTCCTGAAAGGTCGGCGGAAAAATGGCGGGCGTCAAATTCGACCACCGTCAGGCAGCATCCGTTGACCGCGATCGAATCGCCCAGCTTCGTTTCGCGAGCGATATTCTCCGCGCCCTCGCCAAATGCCACGGACAGTCGTCCGCCGTCCGCGCCGCGCTCGAGCGATTCAATTTTTCCGGCTAGTTCGACGATTCCCGTAAACATCGTGTAAGTATCCTTCGACCGAGAAATCCGAACCGTACGGCGTGAAACGGACATCCCGCAAATCGGACGAGTGCAAAATACGCGTCGCGGCAATTTCCGCCATCGGGACACCGCCGCCCATCATCCGCGGCGCGTAGAACAAAACCAATCGATCGACGATCCCCGCTTCGAGCGCCGCGCCATTCAACTCCGAACCTGCTTCCAAAAGCAAATTGAGGACTTCGCGGCGTCCGAGTTCCTTCACCGCCGCCGGCAGATCCACTCGTCCGCGCTTCGCACTGGTGCGCACCACTTCGACTCCCGCTTTGGCCAGAGCGCGCGCCTTCGAGCTGCGCAACGACGTGATTGTAAATATCACCACGTCGCCATCGCACGTCCGGACCAATTCCGATTTCAGCGGAATGCGCAGCCTCGAATCGACCACTACGCGCAAAAGCTTGCGTCGGCGCGCCAGTCCCGTGCGATCGGTCAGTCGAGGATTGTCCGCGAGCACCGTCCCGATGCCCGTCAGCACGCCGTCGGCTTCGCGGCGTAATTGCTGCACCGCCTGGCGCGAAAGTTCATTCGTGATTTGCGATGGCCGACCCGCGCGCTCGGCGATTTTTCCGTCGAGCGTCATCGCCGATTTCAGCGTCATCAGCGGGCGTTTCGTTCGAATCCAGCAGGCGAAATCTGCGTTCAGGTTCCGCGCTTGTCCTTGGCCCACTCCGCCGATCACCTCGATTCCAGCCCTTCGAAGTTGCGCCATCCCTCTTCCCGCCACGCGCGGGTTCGGATCTTCCATCGCCACGACCACGCGCTTCACGCCGGCATCGATGATCGCGTTTGTGCAGGGGCCGGTCCGGCCGGTGTGGCAGCAAGGTTCAAGCGTTACGTAAAGCGTGGCGCCGCGCGCCTCATCACCCGCAACCTTGAGCGCCACAATCTCGGCGTGATCGCGCAAGTCGTAGCGGTGAAATCCTTCGCCGCAGATCTCGCCGTCCTTTTCGATCACGCAACCGACCATCGGATTCGGATGCGCGAGGCCGGTTCCTTTCGCCGCAAGCGCGAGCGCGCGCTCCATCCAGGCCTGGTCGCGCCGCGAGGTTTCGTCAGTCGAAGAGGGAATTGACATAGGTTTGCGCGTCGAACGGAACCAGGTCGTCGATCTGTTCACCGGTGCCGACAAATCGCACCGGCAAATTCAGTTCGCGCGTGATGGCGATCACGATGCCGCCCTTGGCGGTGCCATCGAGCTTGGTAAGCACAATTCCGGTGACGCCCGCCTGGCTCCAAAATTCGCGCGCCTGATTCAGCCCGTTCTGTCCCGTAGTGGCATCGAGCACCAGCAACACATCGTGCGGCGCGCCCGGCACGGCTTTCGCCGCGGTGCGTTTCATTTTTTCGAGCTCGGCCATCAAATTCGATTTGGTGTGCAGCCGTCCCGCCGTATCCACCAGCACCACGTCGGCCTTTCGCGCCGTCGCGGCTGTCAACGCGTCAAACACCACCGCCGAAGGATCCGCGCCGGGTTTCTGCTTGATCACTTCCACGCCCGACCTCCGCGCCCACACTTCGAGCTGTTCGATGGCCGCAGCGCGAAACGTGTCTGCGGCGCAGAGCACCACGCTTGCGCCTTCTTTGCGCAGGCGATTGGTGAGTTTGCCGATCGTGGTGGTTTTGCCGGTGCCGTTCACGCCGACAACGAAGATCACGCGCGGAGCGACGTCGAGTTTCGCTTTGGAGTCGGCGGCAGGTGCGTTCAAAATTTTCAGGATTTCGTTTTTCAGTTCGCGCTTCAACTGCGCCGGTTCCACCAGTTTGTGTTCGTTCACCTGCTGGCGCAGCGCGGCCAGCACTTCTTTCGTGGTGCGCACGCCGATGTCGGCGCTCAGCAGCGCGGATTCCAGTTCCTTCAGCAGCGCCGGATCGACCGGCCGGTCGCCGGTAAGCAGCTGCTCGACGCGCGCGGAAAGTTCGGTCTTGGTTTTGCCGACCGATTCTTTCAGGCGCTCTAGTAGCGTAGGTTCGGGTTTTCCGAAGAGTGAAATCATGCGATGCGGGCCATTTTTCTCCCATTCAGGCTAGCACAACGAGGCGATTTTTTCCGGGCGGAGGGTCGCGGCGGGAATCACGAGCGGCGATATTCCGAAGATGAACTTCTGCGAGGAAGCGCGGCGCTAGACTTCGACGAGCGTGGCGGAAAGTTTCAGCTTGCCGGATTCGATCGCAGTGACCAGCGCGGTTACCACTTCAGGATCGAACTTCGACATCGCCAGCGACTGGATGCGGCCGACGGCGAACGGCACGTCCATCGCGGTCTGGTACGGACGATTCGTGGTCATCGCGTCAAACGTATCGGCAACCGCGATAATCCGCGCCATCATCGGAATTTTTTCCGCCGTCAGCCCGAACGGATATCCGGCGCCGTCCATCCGCTCGTGGTGCAGCTCGATGCCCGGCAGCATTTCCTTCAGCTGCGCGACCGGGCGCATGATGTTCGCGCCCTTGGTAGGATGCTGCTTCATCAAATCGAATTCTTCATCGGTCAGCTTGCCCGGCTTTTTCAGTACGCGATCGTCCACGCCGATTTTGCCTACGTCATGCAGCAGCGCGGAAATCCGCAGTCGGTCCAGCTCGTCGGCGGGCAATCCCAGATTCTCGCCGATCAGCATGGAATATTTCGCCACGCGGCCGGAATGGCCTCGCGTGTACGGATCCTTTTCGTCGATGGCCGCGGCGAGCATTTTGATCGAACCCAGGAACAGCTCGCGGTTTTCAGCGGCCGCTTGCTTCAACCGTTCGACGTACTGCTCGATGTCGCCGGCCATGTGATTGAACTGCTCGGCCAGTTCGCTGATTTCCGCGGCGCCCTCGACTTCCACGCGCTCGTGGAATTCCGCGCGACTGATGGCGCGCACCGATCGTGCCAGGCTGCTGATCGGCCGCGTAATGCGCACCGCGAAAAGATACCCAAAGAGCAGCGCGATCAGCGTGACGCCCAGCACGAATCGCAGCGCTTCGGTGGTCAGCTCGGTCACGCCGGCGTCCACGCGCGCATCGTCCATGCTTCGCTCGGCGATAACGGCCCAGCGCAATTCCGGAATCGTGCTGTAGGTGCCGATCATTTCCACCGGATGATTTTTCGATTTTCCCGGCACAGTAAAGTGCATCGTTTCGGTGGCGCGCAATTCCTGTGGTAATTCCTTGAGCTGCAAAACCATTGGCGAAGAGGACGTGACGTCGCGGCCTGGCACCATATTTCGCGTATCCGGATGCGCCACGATGTGACCGTGCCCATCGACGATGAACACCACGCGGTCGCGGACGCTCGCGTCGTGAATTCGCTCGAGCAATCGGTCGATCGACACGACCGACGCGAGCATTCCGGTGAATTGCCCGTCGGAAGAAAGCGGAACCGAAACCACCAGCGCGGGCCGGTTTTCTTTTCCCAGCGCAAACGGTTCGCTGACGAAGTTCAATCCCTGAATGCTGGCGGTGAACGCGCGCTTGAGCGCTACCTGCACGAACGGATCGGTATCCGCGCTGAAACTTCCGGCCGACTGCCCCTTGGCCTGCTGGTTCACGGCGGTCACGTACAAAATATTGGGATTGTTTTCGACGAAGCTCTGCAGCAGCCGCGCCAGTTGCGGGCCGTGCGAAGGATCGTCCACATCCTGAATCCATCCGGTCAGCGCGAAAACCTGCCGCTGGCTGAGCAATTGTTCGCGGAAATTTTGCTCGAATTGCAGCGTCTCGCTGGCCAGTGAGCGCGTGATTTCACTCTGCTGCAACCGCTCGGTATCCTGCAATTTTTCTTCGCTTAGTTTCAAAACCTGGCGGTGGTACAGCCACAGCGGCGTGACGCTTACAAGCAGAAGGGCGCCCAGCACAATCCAGATGATCCGCAATCGGCGCGCTTTCAACGGCTGCTGGGCTGGCACGGACACAATTTTCCCCTCCAGAAATGGTAGCCAAGGCGAATGCCCGGCACAACGGGACGAAAGTACTGGGGGTGGCGGATAAGGAACAGAGGCGTCGGGCCTTAGCGGAGCCGAGGAGGGGCAAACGAGGCCGGTTTTACGGCGTTTTTAGCCAGTTTCAGAGCCTGCACGGCAGCCCGCGCGGACGGGCGCGGGCGGCTATTTCGACGAGCGCAGTCGCGGTTCTTCGCCCGCCAGCAGCCTCTGCATGTTGGGCAAATGCTTGTACAGAATCAATCCGGCGATGAACGCCGTGCCAAACGTGACGATATCCGGAGGCGCGTAGCCAGGTTGATACAGAAAATAGATGAACACCGGAACCGCGGCTGCCGCAGCAATCGAACCGAGAGAAGCGTATCGCCAGAACGCGACGACCAGTATCCACAGCACCGCCGCAAACGCAATCGCCTGCCAGCAAATCGGCAGAAAAACTCCCAGACCGGTGGCGACGCCTTTACCTCCGCGCAGTTTCAGCCACAACGGAAACATGTGGCCCACCACGGCAGCCATCGCCGCGATCATCATCCAGGTGATGTTGTGCGCGGTCCAATGCGCGGCCAGCCACACGGCCAGATAACCCTTCGCCGCGTCGAGCAGGAGCGTCAGCACTCCGGACGCTGTGCCTGCGTTTCGCGTGACGTTGGCCGCGCCGATATTTCCGCTGCCCACTTCGCGGATGTCTTTGCCGCGCGTGAGCCGAACGATGATCAGCCCGAAGGGAATCGAGCCGAGCAGGTACGCGACGACAGGGACCAGGTACGTTTGGTTCACAGCGATTCCTTCGCGAAGCGAAAAGTTTCGATGCGTTTGTATTCCGCGCCCGATGGTTTCAGGAAACTTTCGAACAAATGGAATTCGGCGACGTGCATCGTCCCAAAATCATACGACCGAAGGTCATCCGCCGCACGCACCAGATTGTCCACGTGTTTCCCGGCCGGTACGCGGGCGAGCGTGATGTGCGGCGCAAACGCGCGCGTCTCCGGCGGGATGCCGATTGGTAAGAGCAAATCCGAGATGCGTTGCGCGAGTGCCGCTAGACCTGCGCTGCCCTCGGCGCCGCACCACACCACGCGAGGCCGCTCGCGAGACGGGAAAAATCCGATTGCGCGAAACTGAATCGTCAGCGCCGTGGGCATCGATACCGTGCCAAGCGCTTGACCGATCGCGTCAAGTTTCGCGGCTTCCACGTCGCCGATAAATTTCAGCGTCAGGTGGAAACCATCGCGTCGCAGCCATCGCGGCTCGCGCGAAAGCGGCTTCAGCTCTTCGACCACGCGCGCGATTCGTTCGTGCACTTCCGTCTGCGGAGTGATCGCGACAAACAAGCGCATCAACATCGCCTAACGGGCTGCCGTCGCGGTGCGGCGCGAATTCGCACCGTACGCCGCAGCCCTCGCGGCTTCGCCGCCCGGCCACGAACGGTCGCTGCGAAAATAGGTCTGCGGCGTGCTACCCAGCATCGTCCGAAACATCTCAATGAATGCGCTGACGCTGTCATAGCCCACCGCGATGGCGACCTCCGTCACGGATTTCCTTCGCGCCAGCATTTCTAGCGCGGCAAACAATCGCGCCTGCTGGCGCCAGCGGCCAAACGACATTCCTACCTGCGCAGAAAACGCGCGCATAAAAGTTCGCCGCGCCATTCCCGCAACGTCCGCCCAATCGTCCAGCGTTCGCCCGTCGCTCACATCTTCCAGCAGCGCGCTCGCCACTCGTGCCAGGCTCACTTCTCGAGGGATGGTCAAGCGCAGTGGCTGCTCCGCAGGCTCCCGGATCTCATCCCGCAGCGTCTCGATCAACCGCTTTTTTGCCATAGTGAGCGGCTGGTGCAAGTCCCAGCCGACCATGCGATCGAGCACCGCCAGCAACAACTCCGACGAGCGGAACATGCACGCCGTCTTCGGCAGTCCGCGGCAAGTCTTCGGAGATAAATCCACCATCGTGCCCGCTGCGCCGCCCACTGAACGCGCCGCATGCAAACAATTCGGCGGAATCCAAGCGCAGCTTTGCGAGGGGAACATCCATCGCTCGCTCGCGATTTCCACGATCAGCAGTCCGCGAGTGAGCGCGACCAGCTGCCCGCGCGGGTGACTATGCTCCGGGGTCCAACCCTCGTCGCCTTGCCGCTGGAAGGCGATCGGCAGCACCGGCGCGTCGCTCGAGTAGAGCAGCCGTAGCTCCTCCACCTTCGGCGAGTTCACAAAAAACGATTTGCGAGATTGACCCTTTTCCGACATATGACGCCACTTTCCCGTTAGCGGAACCGCCCGAACAGAGCTAGAGTACGCCGCAGATTCGTTTCACTACAATCAAAACTTGGAAAACTTGAGAGGCAATCCGATGAGAAAGCTAATTTACGCCATCAACGTTTCGCTCGATGGCTGCTGCGATCACACCAAATTCGGCGGCAGCGAAGAATTGCTCGACCAACACTTCACCCAAATGTTTAGAGAGGTGGACGTGCTGGTCTGGGGCCGTAAGACGTATCAAATCATGGTCCCGTATTGGCCGGACGTTGAAAAAGACCCGACCTCGGTTCCCGCGGAAATCGAATTCGCTCGCGTGATCAATTCCAAACAGAAAGTTGTGTTCTCGCGCACGCTTGAGACGGTCGAATCCAATGCGAGAATCGTCCGCGGAAATCTGAGCGACGAAATCATGAAATTGAAGCAGCAGCCGGGGAAGGACTTGCTGCTCGGCGGCGTCGATGTTGCCTCCCAAATGATCAAGCTCGGTTTGGTGGATGAATACCGGATCGTGATTGCGCCGGTCGTGGTGGGTGAAGGAAGACGCTTGATGCAAGGAGTAGACTTGGCGCAGAATCTGCCATTGAAGTTGGCGGATTCAAAAGTTTTCAAGTCCGGGCACGTTGCGCTTCGTTACGAGAAAAAGTAACCGAGAGCTTCGACCTGCTGAACGGAGAGGCGCGCATGAAAATTGTGACGATGATTGCGAGATTGCTGATGGGCCTGATGTTTTTCGTTTTTGGTCTGAACGCCTTTCTGCAATTTATCAAAGGCCCTCTGCCAGACGGTTTGGCGGGGCAGTATGTTCAAGCGCTGGTCCAGTCGCACTATTTGTACGTGGTCGGCGCGGTGCAGGTGATCGGCGGAGCGCTGCTGCTGATCAATCGCTACGTTCCACTGGCGCTCACGCTGCTCGGTCCGGTGATCGTAAACATTCTGCTGTTTCATTTGCTTCTTCACGTCCCAGGCGTCGGCGGCGGGCTATTCGTGGCGGTGTGCTGGTTCGTGGTGTTTTACCAGCATCGCCAATCGTTTTCGGGGATTTTCACCGCAAAGGCTTAGGCTGCAGGATCGTTCGGCGAATGGTGTCGAGCGCGGTCTGGCTGGCGAAGATCCGGATTCGTTCGCGGTCGCCGGTGAATCGATAAGCGCGCTCGCGCGGTCCGTGCTCGTCGGCGATTCCGATATGCACTAAGCCCACCGGTTTTTCAGCCGTGCCGCCGCCCGGCCCTGCGATTCCGGTGACGCCCACGCCGAATGTCGCTCCGGTCCGCTTGCGGATTCCGTCGGCCAGCGCCAGCGCAACTTCCGGACTGACGGCCCCCTTCGCTTCAATCAACTCCGCTGGCACGCCCACCATCGAAGTTTTCAGTTCGTTGCTGTAGCAAACCACTCCGCCCAGAAAATACGCTGAGCTGCCGGCCACGTTCGTCAACCGTTCCGCGAGCAGCCCTCCGGTGCAGCTTTCGGCCACGGCCACGGTGGCGCGATTTTCGGTGAGCAGGCGGGCGACCACCTCTTCGAGCGTTTCGCCGCGCGTGGCATACAAATTTTCGCCCAGAGCCAGCGCCATGCGGCCGGTGATTTCATCGAGCACGCGCCCAGCGTGCGCTGCATCGCTCGACCAAATCCGCGGATGCAGTTGAATTCCAGTCAGCGCTGCGAGAATTGTCGTTTCGGTGTCGGGATATTGCGCGTAGAGCGGCCGCACCCGAGTTTCCACTTCGGATTCCGGTAGTCCGGTGACGCGCAGCTCGCGCGTGTAAAGCCTTTCCGCCGGCGCAATTTTCGAAAGCCGCGCGCGCACTTCGGATTCAAAGATCGCTTTCAACTCTACCGGCACGCCCGGCAGCATCACCACAATTTTGCCTTTCGATTCCAGCCACAGACCCGGCGCCGTGCCCCGCGAATTCGCCAGCACGGTCGCGCCCTCCGGCACCATCGCTTGCCGCGCGTTGATGTCCGGCATGGTGCGCGCGAATCGCCGGAAGCGTTCCTGAATTCCGCGCAGGATTTCGTCGTCCATGCGCAGTTTGCGGCCAAGGAGCTCCGCCACAGTTTCGCGCGTGCGGTCGTCGTCGGTGGGGCCCAGGCCGCCGCAGGAAATCACTACGTCCGCGCGGCTGAGCGCTTGCGAAAACGACGAACGCATTTCATCCGGCGCGTCGCCGACGATCGCCTTGTGAACAACGCGAATGCCGAGCTTGTTCAGTTCGCCGGTAAGCCACAGGGAATTCGTATCCTGACGATACGGGGTGAGCAGTTCGGAACCGACGGCGATGATCTCCGCATTCATTCCTATCTGTTTTACTCGATGAGGCGCAGGCTTCGCAAGCAGCGCTCAAGGGCGCGCCAGCCGGACAAATTTCACGTAGCGATGCACAATGCGAATTGAAATTGCGATTGTGAACGCGGTGAAGCTTACGGGATGAGGGGCATGCCTTCGACGTTCCAATCGACAGAGTACAACGCACTGGTCGTCGCCACATACGCGCGCCGCGAAGGCTGCAGCGCCAGACCCACGATGTTGCTGCCGCTCAGCGCCAGTTCGGCTTCGGCCTGCGGCGTGATGCGCACGATTCCGCGTCGCCCGGCGAGTGATGCCGCGACGTACAGATTTCCTTGCTTATCGAATGCGATTCCTTGCGGACGTCCCAGCCCGCGAAAAAACGTACTCACTTCGCCTGCGGGATTGATGCGGTACACGCGATCGAAACTCGACGTGGTCGGTCCGGCCACAAACAGCTCGCCGTCGGGGCTGAACGCCAGATGGTAGGCGGCCATCGAAGGCTCGAGCGTCGCGAACACGAAAATTTCGCGGTTCGGCCCGATTTTGAAAATCGTGCCGCTGCGATCGCCTACGTACAAATTTCCGGCGGGATCGAACGCCAGTCCCGTCGCGATGCCCATGCCCTCGATCCACTGCATCGAGCGGCCGTCGGCGGACACACGATGAATCGTGCCGTCGTTGCGCGAAGAAACGAACAGATACCCGTCGCGATCGATCGCCATACCCGACGGATTCATGAGCTCGGTCAGAAACGGCTTGATCGTCTGATTCGGAGTGACTCTGTACAGCGACACCGGAACTTTCTGCCCGCGTTGCCCACTGAACGTCACATACACGTTGCCTTCGGAATCGACCGCGGGATTCGAAACCGGATGCAGGTTGTCTGCGATCTGGATGCCGAGCGCAATCGGATACGGCGCGCTTTCGTCGCCGCCAATCGTCACGCGAACCGCGCCGCCCGCCGCGCCCTCGGGAACGCGAGCGATTAGAAAATCTTCGGACGCGACCATCACGTTCGCTTCGGCCGTCCCGAACTGAACCTGCGGCCGCGCGTGATTCCGGCTGCTGAATCCAGCGCCGTGCAGCGAAACTTCACCAGACGGCAAAGCCGCCGATGGTTTCACGCTTTCAATTCGCGGAGTGCCGTTCAATTTCAAAATTGCGTTCCTTCGGTGACGAATGTTTCGGCGATTCGCGAAGTTTCTGGTTCGATGCGGCGGTCACCTCTGCGGTCGTGCAAATTCGGCGTTGCTACAGCCCCGCCGCACGCGCCAGCCACAAACAGATTCCCGCGTACACGCCTGCCATCCAGTCGTCCGCCATGATTCCCCAGCCGCCGGGCAGCGATTCGGCCTGCCGCGCTGGAAACGGCTTCCAAATGTCGAACAACCGAAAAAGTATAAAACCCAGCAACAAATATTTCCAGTTGAGCGCCGAATGCCAGGTGACGAGGCCAAGTGGGTCGTGATCGAGCCATGCGTCCGAAACTCTCCACCATATCGGCACCGCGCAGCCCAGCAGCAGCGTCAGATGCTGGCCGCTCACCTCATCGATCACCACGCGCTGCGGATCGTCCTGATTCCAGAATTTCGCCGCGCGTCCCGCCGCCCACGTTCCCACCAGCGCCACCACAATCGTGAGCGCAATCTGCGTCATCAGAAACGGATCGCGCCACGGCGCGGAAATTCTCCACAGGCTGAATTGATTTTTGTGGCTCAGCTCCATGTACGACGCGATCGCAAAATTGAAAATCCACATCGGCGCCACGGCGAGCATCAATCCGCCGAGCGAGCCAAACGTGCCGGGCGCTTTCGGAAAAAATCCCAATCCCCCAGCCGTCGCTACGAAAATCGCAAATCGCGGGCGTTTTGCAGCAACTGTTGGTGCTGCGTTCGCTTTTCCGCCGCGCCCGGCAGTCGACTCAGTTTCTGCGGGCATCTTTCGAACGGGTAGTGGAATTTTCGCCGGAATCGCCGGCGGAGTGTGTGGTCGAACCGGAATCGTCGAACAGTGAATCGTCAAACGCCGGTTCGCTGATTGTATATTTTTCGGTGGCCCAGTTGCCCAGGTCATGCACCTGGCACCGCTCGCTGCAGAAGGGGAATTCCGCGTTGGTTTCCGAATTTGTGGGTTTCTTGCAGATCGGGCAGCGATGTTCCATACGGCTAAGAATACCGCGACTAGGCGAGAATCGCGAACGGAGACGGCGCAACGGCGGGGCGGCGCTTCGAATGCTCGTCCGGCTTTTCAAACGCCGTCACGCGGCCGATCAAATCGTAGGCTTTCGCTTCGGTGATCTCGATCGTCGCTATCGTTCCCGGCGCGGGCAGTTCGGCGGCGTCGTTCACGCCCGCAAATTCGGTCACGTACACTTTCCCGTCGATTTCCGGCGCCATTCCTTCCAGGCGCGCTTCCCAGATCAAGTCTGTATCCTTCGACGGCCCCTCGAGCATCACCTGCAGCGTTTCGCCCACGCGCGCCTTCAACTTGCGCGTGGAAATTTTCTTCTGGATCGCCATCAGCGCATCGCGACGGTGCGCAATCGTCTTTGCGTCGAGCTTTCCATCGAGCGCGTAGCTTTTCGATGTGTCTTCATCGGAATACGAAAAAACGCCCAGCCAGTCGAATTCCGCCGCGCGCACAAAATCGCACAGCTCCTCGAAATCCTTTTCGGTTTCGCCCGGAAATCCTACGATGAACGAAGTGCGGATCGAAACGCCCGGAATCGCCTTGCGCGCTTTCGCCAGCATTTTCAAAAATGCGTCGCCATTCGCGCCGCGCTTCATCCGCGCCAGCACGTTGCGGCTGGCATGCTGCAGCGGCACGTCCAGATACTTCACCAGTTGCTTGTGCGCCGCGATCGTATCGAGCAGCTTGGGTGTAATCCGGTTCGGATAGCAGTACAGGAACCGCACCCAGTTCAAGTCTTCCACCTGCGCCAGCCGCTCCAGCAGCGTCGCGAGGCCATCGCGAATTCCCAAGTCTTCGCCGTAATACGTCGTGTCTTGTCCGATCAGCGAAATTTCGCGCACGCCCGCCGCGGCCAGATTTTCCGCTTCGCGAATCACCGATTCGAATCGCCGGCTGCGGAATTTTCCGCGCAGCTGCGGGATCACGCAAAACGTGCACGGGTGGTCGCAGCCTTCGTTGATCTTGATGTACGCGGTGTGTTTCGGCGTCGCCAGAATGCGCGGCGTCAGATCGTGATACAGGTAGGTCGGAAGGTCCGCCGCGTGCCGATCGTCGGGACGAAGTTGCCCGTCGCACACTTCCAGTATTTTTTCGATCTCGCCGGTTCCGATCACCGCGTCCACTTCGGGAATTTGCTCGCGGATGTCGTTGCGAAACCGCTCGACCATGCATCCAGCCACGATCAGCTTCTGCGCTTTACCGAATTTCTTGTACTCCGCCATTTCCAGAATCGAATCGACCGATTCTTTCTGTGCCGGCTCGATGAAGCTGCAGGTGTTCACCACCAGCACGTCGGCTTCGGCCGCACGCGGGGTGATTTCATATCCGCCGCGCGCGAGCACACCCATCATCACCTCGCTATCGACGAGGTTCTTCGGGCACCCGAGGCTGACGAATCCGACTTTCGGCATGAAACGCGGTTCCTTGGCGGCAAACGGCGTGGCGTACGAAACACCCGATTCTAGCATGTTTCGCGCGTTTTTGCGGATCGGGCAATGATGGCGAACGCGGGCGGGCCTACTGCGTGACGGGTTTGCGGCTGTTCACAAATTCGCGGATCATCGTCAGCAGATTCGACATGCGCGCCACCGGCGCCGGATGGTCGCCGAATCGCGCCGATTGATACAGTTTCGTCAGCTCCGCCACCGGCCCGGCAATTTCGCGCGAAGGAATTTTCGCCGCGAACTCTTCGGCGGTCTGCGCCGGCATCCTGCGCCAGCCACGCTTTTCCAGCAACCGCAGCATTTCGCGATACTCCAGCACTGCCAGCGAAGCGGTGGCATCGCCGGTCCGCGCGCGCAGACTCCACCGCGCCATCAGATACCCGAACATTTCGCGGCCGCGCAGGAAAACCAACAGCGCCACCAGCAGCGCCAGAATCGACGGCAGAAAATACGGCGACGCTTCGGTCTTTTTATCCAGCTCCACGATCATCCGCATCGCCGCATCGCGTTTTGCTTCGTAATATTTCCGCGCGCTGTCGCCGAAATTCCGCGAATTGCGCTGCACGCCCTGCGCCAACGACATCTGATGGACGAAATCGTAGTTGATGATCCACTCGCCCCACGCAAACTGAAACCAATCCCAGTATTTCCCCAGCTGCTCGGCAAATCCGCCGTGTTTCGCGCCGCCCGCCGGAGTGGGATCAAACGTGAGCCATCCGTATCCCGGAAAGAAAACTTCCACCCAGGTGTGCGCGTCGCTCGCCCGCACGATCCAGTCGCCGCCCACTTCGTTGTATTCGCCCGGCAAAAATCCGCCCACGTAGCGCGTCGGCACGCCTAGCGATCGCAGCATCACCGTCATCGCCGCGGCGAAATATTCGCAGTGGCCCGCTTTTTTCACGAACAGAAAATACGCCAGCGGATCGCCGGTCTGCGGGCCGCTCAGATCGAGCGTGTAGCGCAGATGCGTTTTCAACCAGCGCTCGATGTTGGCTGCTTTGTCGTAATCGTTGGTGCTGCCTTTGGTGATTTCGAGCGCCAGTGCCTTTACGCGCGGATCGATCGGAGGCAGCTGCAAATACGTCGCGGTGACTGCATCCGGATACGGCAGCGAATCCGCTCGCAGCTTTGCCGGCGGAATCATCGGCACCATCGACGTCGCTTCGTACCGCACCTTGGAATCGTTGTGCGCTGGATTTGAAAGCGAGCCGGCCTGATCGAGGAGCAAATAACTCGGACGCTGTCCGTTCGCGGCCGGATCGCCGCCGTTGCTGAATCGTCCGTTGAGCGTCGCGATGCGGGGCGCCACAAACAGCGCGTCGGTCGCGGTCGGCTCCATCAAAACCGTGTAACGCATGGTGCGGCCTTCGCCGGGCGGAGGCGGCGGAGAAGGGAATCGATACTGCCCATCGGGGTCCGGCGAAATAATAATTTGGTCGTGCACCGGCGTGAACCAGCGCCGTCCATCGAAATTCGTAAACACAATTCCGCGCCAGTGAACGTCGGCGCCCTGCGCGGCCGCGTCGCCCACGATGCTGATGCGCATCACCACCGCGCTGCTCTGCTTGATCACGCCGATCTGACCGAGCGTAACGGAATCGCCGAAGCCGGTCATCAGGCTCGGCTGCAGATTCAGCGCGCTCAAATATCCCGATGTGTAGCGCGGAATCAGAAAGAAAATCAGTCCGCCCATCACCAGCGCGCCCACCGCCACCAATCCTGACGTGATTCCCAGCGCGCGATTGAGTTTTTGCGCCATCGGCGAGCCGGGCTCGAGCGGCGGCGAAACCGAATTCGTAGCGCTGCGCCGGATTTCCAGCGACACAAACGTCGAAACCGCCAGCACCAGAAAAAGCGCCAGCGCGACGATGAACGTGGTCTCGACCGTCAGAATCGCCGACGCCAGCATGCACGTCACTGCCAGCACCGCCAGAAACGCGTAGTCTCGATTCGTGCGCGCCGAATACAGCCGCACCAGCGTGGCAAACAGCATCAGGTGGACGGCGGCGAGCAATGCGGAATACAAAGCGGGATTCGGCGCGTTTTCCGCCAGGCTGCGCGAGAGGAAAAACAGATCGAGCGGGAAGAAAAGAAAATACGCCAGCACCAGCTCGGTGGCAAATCGCACCGAAATTTCCGGACCTTTGCGTTTCCAGATCCGGTAACCCTTGTAGGCAAGCGCGATCGGCGGCACGACCAGCGAAATTGGGTCGAGCTTTCCCGTCGTGACGACGGCCAAAATTCCCGTCGAAATCAGCAGGAACAGCGACACTTCAAAGTATCGCTGCACCGCCGGGACGGGCGATGGAATCGGGCGCGCGGTGGCAGACATGGTCCTGATTCGATGCTAACACCCGCCCCGGCTGCCGCGCCGCGCGCCGCCGCCACGGTCACCTATCGAGTAATACGCCTTTACTCTCCGCGCTCTGCCACGGCCGCTGCGATCTTCTGCGTGGCGCTCGAAATCGGCACAGAGCCGAGCCGCGCCAACGGCAGCACTCGCGTTCGCGCCAATTTCGGCATGGTTTTCACTTTCACCAGAAACGGCAGCAGCGAAATGTCGCGAAACGTCACTCCATGCTTCGCTTCGGCCAGCGGTTCAAGCGAAATTTTGCCGCGAATCTCGAGCGATTCCTTCAAATACTCGCCGAGCTCTTCCGCGGCGTTGCGCTTCACTTCAATCGCCGGAAATTGCCACATCCGCGAAAACAAGACATCGTCATGCGCTCCCGGATCCTTCACCAGCAGCGTTCGCCCCTTGGCATCCATCAAAATCGCCGCCGCGATTTTCACTTTCACCGGCGCGCGTTTTTTTCGCGGCTCGGGAATTTCCGCCGTCAGGCCCTCGGCCAGCGCCCGGCAGGATTTCGCCACCGGACAGATCAGGCATCGCGGATTCTGCGGCGTGCAAATCACTTCGCCCAATTCCATCAGCGCCTGATTCCAATCGCCCGCCGCTTCTTCGGCCAGCAATCGTTGCGCGGTCTCGCCCAGGGCGTTCCATGTTTTGGGCGCGCGCAGCCCGCCGCGAATCGCGTTTAGTCGCGCCAGCACGCGCGCCACGTTGCCATCAAGCACCGCGAGCGGCAAATCGTACGCAATGCTCAGCACCGCCGCCGCGGTGTACGCACCAATCCCGGGCAGCTCAAGCGCAACGTGCAGTTCACACGGAAATTTGCCGCCAAGCTCTTCGACGATCTTTTTCGCTGCGGCGTGCAGATTGCGCGCGCGACTGTAATAGCCGAGCCCCGACCATAGCTTCAGGACATCCTGCTGCGGCGCTTCGGCCAACGTTTTGAAATCCGGAAATCGCTCGAGGAATCGCTCGTAGTAGGGAATCACCGCCGCGATCCGCGTCTGCTGCAGCATCACTTCTGCAATCCAGATGCGATACGGGTCACGGCTGGCACGCCACGGGAGCTCACGCCGGTGTTCACGAAACCACGCGAGCAACTGCGATCGAAAAGTTTTCAGCGCGCGCCCACTCAGATGCGTCCTCATGTGCGCATCAGTTTCGCACAACGTGGATTAGACAGTCCTGTCTGATGGTGGCGCAGACATTCGTGTTTGCGCGCCTTTGAGAGCCGCCCATGGGGAGAAATCCTACAACCCACCGTTTACAATCCATCGATGAACAAGAAGTACGAAGACGACCACAGTGCCGAAGGAATCGTATGCTGCGGCCTTGCCGTGATGATGATCTTGAAAACCTCGTGCTCCGCCGCCAGCTCATCCAGAAACGCACCACCCAGCGCAGACGTTTTCGCTTCAACCATCGCCAGCTCGCGCAGCGCGTCGTAAATAATTTCCTCCGCCGGCGCCATCGCCGTCGAAAACCGATGCGTGCGGAACTGCATCACCGAATTGATTTCGTTGAAATGCCACGCGATGCACGCGGCCATCGATACCGCCCGCTCGAATCGCTCCGCATGTTCGGCCTCCGCCAGCGTACCCAGCTCGGCTCGCGGCGGCCCCACAAACGGATCGAGCACCAGCATCACCCGCCGCTCATCTTCGCGCGCAAATTCGCGGACCATCAAATGCCCCGACCGCGCGCTCACCTTCCAATCGACGAATCGAGCGCTGTCCGTGGGAATGTATTGCCGCAGCGAATGCAGCTCGTGCCCGCGGCCGCGAAAATTGCTGGCCATCTCGCCGCTCAGCAGCGGCAACACTTCGTAAAACTGCTCGGTCGGACTCACGCGCGGGTACACCACAATTTCCATTTGCGATTCCACGCGCCGCGTCTTCTCAAAAAAACCAAATGGAAATCGCGTCCGGATTCCAAACGTATCCTGCTGGTACACGCCGCGCCGAGGAAACGTCAGCTCCACCTTTTGCCGCGCCGAACTCATGTGCGGGATGTACGGAAAGAAAACCGGCTGCGTCAGGATTTGCCCCTCGGTTTTCTTCGAGTCGCCAACGACCCGCAACGAAAACGAGGGAAACACTTGTTTCTCGTTCGCCAGCTCCATCTCCGCCAACACCGGCTGCTCGGCAAACACATGCTCCGGCATATCAAATTTCAGTTCCACGCCGGCCAGCACCGTCGGCGACAAAATTCCGGAAATGATGATCGCCGCCAGCGAGCAGGAAAGAATCATGAACAACAAATTGTTGCCGGTGTTTACCGCAGCCAGCACCAGCACAAACACCGCGCCCAAATACACGCCGCCCTGCCGCGTCGGTTTGTAATCCACCTGATAGACGATCCACCGCAGGCTGGTGCGCTTGGCCAGCTTCGGCACGATCGTCACCGCCACCCATCCGGCCAGGCCCAACGCCAGACACGTGGAGAATGCCGCCAGGCCCACGCGACCTTGCTGCGCCACGGCCGCGGAAAATAGCGCCACGAATAGCGCAGCCGTCAGCACCACCATCGCCAGCGCAAAATGCCGCCAGCCGGGCTTGTCGCGGTCGCGCCACGCGCGCGCCAGCACTCCGCTAGCGGCCATGGGTGATTGCTCCCAAATTTTTCACAGGATGGAAAACGGAAAGTGTGCCGCGCGTCCGCATGGCGTTTACACCGGTACGCGCGTCGATTCCGCGATTTCGCCCAGGATTGCTTCGGCCTGCTCCGATTTTTTCTGCGTGGAAACGTAGCGAGAACTCACCACCACGCGATGCGCGAACACTGGCACCACCAGCCGCTTGAAATCGTCGGGCAGGCAGAAATCGCGCCCCTCTAAAAACGCGCGCGCCTGCGCTGCTCGGTGTAGCATCACCGCGCCGCGCGGACTCACGCCCAGGCTCAACTGTTCGGTCTGCCGCGTGCGGTCCACAATTTCCAGCGCGTAGTCCAGCAAACTTTCGTCCACCTTCACATGCGACACATTTTCCTGCATCGCCACCACGTCCGACGCGTCCATCACCGGAGTCATCTTGTCCACCGGCGCGGCTCCCGCATTGTTTCGCAGGATGGCCTTCTCGCTTTCGCGTCCCGGATATCCCATCCGGATGCGCATCAGGAACCGGTCGAGTTGCGATTCGGGTAGCGGGTACGTGCCGTGATGCTCGATCGGATTCTGCGTCGCGAGCACCAGAAACGGATTCGGTAGCGCGTGCGTGTGATTGTCTACGGTGATCTGCGCTTCGTTCATCGCCTCCAGCAGCGAAGACTGCGTCTTCGGCGTGGTGCGGTTGATTTCGTCCGCCACGATGATGTTCGCGAAGATTGGCCCGGGCTTGAACTCGAATTCCTGCGTCACCGGGCTGAAAACGCTCACGCCGATCACGTCGCCCGGTAGCAAATCGGAGGTGAACTGGATTCTCTGAAACGAGCAGCGGAACGAACGAGCCAGCGCGTGCGCCAGCGTGGTTTTACCCACACCCGGTACGTCTTCAATCAGCAGGTGACCGCGCGCCAGCAGCGTCGTCAGCGCGAGTTTGATCACCTCATCCTTGCCCTTCACCACCTGCGAAATCGAGCGGACCAACTCCGCCAGGCGGCTGCTGGCATTCATCGTCGTGGTTTGCAATTCCCTGGGCCTTCTGCTACAAATTTAACGTCTAGTTGTGTTTACGCGGGCGACTAGCTCAGTTGGTTAGAGCGCTCCCCTCACACGGGAGAGGTCAAAGGTTCAAGTCCTTTGTCGCCCACCATTCACCCTGCTAATCAGTTCTACCATCAATCTTTAGACGGCGCGGGCAGTCGAAAGTACAGGTGTGTTCAAAAAGTCTTGGGGCAGACTGCGGCGCCGCGGCAGCTTGCTAGAATGCGGAAACTTGCGGGGAAGCCGGGCGTCTAAGTTTCAGGTGAGGCCGAATGAATTATATCTTGCGTTACTTGCAGGTGCTCGCGCTGGGTAGCTGGGTCGGCTCGATTTTTTATTTCAGCGCGGTCGTCGCGTCCACGGTGTTCGCCGTACTCCCTTCCAAAGACCAAGCCGGTGTGATCGTCGGCCAGACACTCTCGCGGCTTCACGCCATCGGGTTGATCGCGGCGATCGTATTTTTGATCGCCGGCATCACGCTGGCCGGTTCGCTGCGCGCCTTCGCCAAACCCGCGATGATCGGCGTTCTGCTGATGGTGGTGCTCACCGCGTTCTCGCAGAATAAAGTCACCCATCGCATGTCCACTCTGCGCACCGAGATGGTCTCGATCGAAAATACGCCTCCGACCGATCCGCGCCGCGTGGAATTCGACAAGCTTCACAACCTCTCGGTCGGGCTCGAAGGCACCGTGTTCCTGCTGGGCCTCGTTTCGCTCCTCCTGACCGTTCGCGAACGCGTCGACTAATTCGACGCCGCGGCCGCGCCGCCGCTCGGCTGAATCGTTTCTATTTTCGTTTTGAACCGCGCTTCGTCGCTGCAGCCTTCCGAGTGCGGGCCCGCGCTGCTTTCCCGCCGCGCTTGCCCTTCGATTTGGCGGCCGTCGCCTTCCGCCGCTTCACCGGATGCTTCAGTACCTTGCGCTTTTTTCCGTAGTGCTCCACCGCGCGCCACATGTACCAACTCGCAATGCTGCGGTACGGCCGCCAGCGCTCGCCAAACGCCGCCAGCTCCTTCGGTTTCGGAATGAATTTCTTGCCGTAGGTGAGCGCGTAGCCCTTCTGCACTCCGTAGTCGTGCACAGGCAGCACATCCGGGCGTCCCAGCCGGAACATCAAAAACATTTCCACCGTCCACGCGCCGATCCCGCGCACCGAATCCAGACGCGTGATCAGCTCTTCGTCCGAAAGTTTGTGCGCTTCCGCCATCGACGGCACTACGCCATCGATTGTTTTCTGCGCCAGGTCTTTCATCGACGCCGCTTTCGCGCCCGACAGTCCGGCTTCGCGCAGCGTTTGAATCGAAGCGTCCAGAATTTCCTGTGGCGTCGGGCAAGCGCCGCCCGAACCCAGCGCCTTCACTCGCGCGTAAATCGTCGCCGCGGCTTTCCCGCTGATGCTTTGATACACAATCGCTTCCAGCAGCGATTCGTACACGCTCTCGCAGGTGTCGAGCCGGTATTTGAACTCGCCGTTTTTTTCGATCAACCGTGCCAGGCGTTTATCCTTCGCCGTCAGATGCGCGTGCGCCGCCACAGGGTCACAGGGGAGTTTCGTCGCGTCAGTCATAATCTTTCAGCTCGAGGCATAGCTACTCTTCCACTGCACGCGATACAAACTCCAGCTGCTCGGCATTCTCCAGCGAGTTTGCATCGAGGAATACGCGACCAAAGTGCTTTGGTTCGACGATCATCACGCCGCCTCCGAATACCTTCATGTACCAGTCCGTTTTTTCATCGCCAATATCTGACGCTACAAATTCAATCGTGCCGGGCTCTCCATGAAATCGCACTCGATCGTGTTTTTTGATGTCTTCTCCCGAGCGATATTTTAGTCGCGACAAGGACATTAGACTGGCTGCCTTCTCCTCACGGAGTACATCCTACCAAACGGCCCGGCCTGACGGCGCGCGGCCCCGCGTGTGTTAACATCGTCGGCTTATGAAAACTGGAATTATTGGATTGCCCCAGGTAGGGAAGTCGAGTTTGTTCCGCATTCTCACGAAAGCGAAAGTCGAAGGCCGCAGCACGCCCAATCAGGCGCACATTGGCATCGCTAAAGTTCCCGATCCGCGCGTTTTGAAGCTGGCCGAAATTTACAAGCCCAAGAAAAATACCTTCGCCACGATCGAATATGTGGACGTCGGTGGCCTGCAAAAAGATCGCGAGAAAAATTCCGCCTCGCTCGTGCCGCTGCGGGAAGCCGATGCTCTCGCGAACGTCATCCGCCTGTTTGAAAATCCCGCCGTTCCGCACGCCGGCGGCTCGCTCGATGCCATGCGCGACATCGAATCGGTCGAAGTCGAGCTGATGCTCTACGACCTCGAGCAACTCGGCAAGCGCATCGAACGCGTCGAAAAAGACCTGAAGAAAAAGAAAGAAACCTCGCTCGAAGCCGAACTCGCTGTGTTGCTTCGTTGCCGCGCCGCGCTCGAATCCGAAAAGCCGCTGCGTGAACTCGAGTTCAAGCCCGAAGAGCTAAAAATGCTCAGCAGCTTCGAATTGCTGTCGCAGAAGCCGATGCTTTACGTGTTGAATCTGGGCGACGAAGAAGCCGCCGAAATCGATCGCGTGATCGAAAAGCATCATCTGGAAAAATTGGCGTCGAAGCCCAAAACTCTCATCGTCCCGTTCTGCGGAAAAATCGAAGCTGAACTTTCCGAACTCCCCGACGTCGAAATGGCCGAGATGATGAGCGCCTACGGCCTGAAAGAATCCGGACGTGATCGCCTGATCCAGGCCAGCTACCAGCTGCTCGGCCTGATTTCGTTTCTCACCGCCGGTGAACCGGAATGCCGCGCCTGGACCATCAAGCGCGGTATGAACGCGCAGGAAGCCGCCGGCGCCATTCATAGCGACATCGAACGCGGATTCATCAAAGCCGAAGTGGTCAACTGGGAAAATCTGGTGAACGCCGGCAGCCTGGCCGCCGCCCGCGAAAAGGCGCAAGTGAAACTCGAGGGCAAGGAATACATCGTGCAGGATGGCGACGTAATTCTGTTCCGCCATTCCGGTTAGCTTCGCCGGGTCTAGCAGCGCGCAGACCATTCGCCACAACCGAATGCAACTCGATCCTCATCGCATTTTGCTCGGCGCCGTTCTCGGCGTAACCGCCGCGGGCGCCAACGTGCTCGGCGGTTTGCTGGTTTCCCATCGCCAGTGGTCGCGCCGTTACCTGAAATATTTCATCGCCCTCGGCGCGGGATTCATGCTGGCCACCGCGCTGATCGAAATGATTCCCGAATCGCTGAAGCTCCGCTCGGACAACACTTCGTTCTTCGCCCAGAACACCACCGCCGTATTTCTGATCGTCCTCGCCGGATATTTTCTGGTGCATTTTTTCGAACACACGCTCGCGCCGCATTTTCATTTTGGGGAAGAGGAGCATCACGACGAAATTTCCCACGCACACGCCAGTTACGCCGCGTTGCTGGGCCTTGGCATTCACACTTTTTTCGACGGCGTGGCGATCGCTTCCGGCTTGCTGGTGTCTTCGTGGCTGGGCGGCGTGATCTTCGTAGCGATTTTCCTGCACAAACTTCCCGAGGGATTCACCGTCGCGTCCCTGATGCTCGCGAGCGGCCAGAGCCGCCGCACCGCCTTTTTCTCCTCGGTGATTCTCGGCGCCACCACGCTTCTGGGCATGGCTGCCATGTTTTTCCTCCGCGGAAGCGTTGCAGACGCCCTACCGCTTTCCGCCGGAGTCACCCTCTACGTCGCCGCCTCCGACCTGATTCCAGAGGTCAACCGCGAACCCGGATTCGGCATGGCCATCCTGGTTTTCGCCGGAGTTGCCATCATGCTGTTGCTAAAAGCCGCATTCCACGTCTAAACCGCCCAATATCAATAATATCCAGACGCCCTCTCGCCCCACCCTCGCGTCCCGCCGAAGCAACTTTTTTGCCCTCCCAGGGTTTCATATTCAGCGGTCAGGTGAAACCTATGGCACACTCAGACGCTCTGCAACTTTATGGCGCAGCAGGTGTTAGTTACAATGTGGAGGCCATGACCAGGTCTGACGTCCAACTGATGCTGGACGTGAAGGCGGGGGACGAAGCGTCCTTCGAACTTCTTCTGCAGAAGTATCGCTCGCCTCTGGTAAATTTTCTGTTCCGGATGGTGCGCGATCGCGCGACTGCCGAGGATCTGGCTCAGGAAGTTTTTCTCCGCGTCTATCGCGCTCGTGCTCAATATTCTCCCAGCGCCAAGTTCACCACCTGGCTGTTCCGCATCGCGACCAATCTGGCGCTGAATTCGGTTCGCGATAATCGCCACCGGCAGATGGACGTTTCCATCGACGTGCCGGCCGACGAAGACGAAACGCCGATGCAGCTGCCTTCGCGCGACATGCGCATCGACGAACATCTGGTCGAACGCGATCGTTCTGAATTCATCCGCCGGACGATTGCCGCGCTGCCCGAAAAGCAGCGTGTAGCCGTTTTGCTGCACAAGTACGAAGAAATGGATTATTCGGATATCGCTAAAATACTGGATTGTTCGGAAAGCGCGCTGAAATCTCTATTGTTCCGCGCCTACGAAACCCTGCGTGTGCAACTGGCCCCTCTCGTCTCCCAGCCGGTCGAGCATCGCGCAGTGGGGGGAAGGCAGTCATGACCATGAAAAAGTGTGAAGAAATTTCCAGTCAACTGATCGCTTATCTCGACCGCCGCTCTGATTCGGCCGACCGCGCCGAGATCGAAGCGCATCTGGCCTCTTGCGCCAGCTGCCATGCGCGCGCCGAGGAATTCCGCGTTCTGTTTGGCGCGATGGAACGCATCGAGACCATCGAACCTTCGGCCGGCTTTGACGCTCGCCTCCGCGAACGCATCGCCGCCGAAGCCAAACCCGGCTGGCTGCACTGGCTCATCCCGCAGCCGCGCCTGGCATTCTCGATGGCTCTGCTGCTCACCCTCAGCATCTGGATGGCGAATCTGCCGCGCGATAATTCCGGCTCGGCTACCGCTGGCACCGAGCAGCAGGATTTTGAAGCCATCAAGGATCTGGGCGTGCTCGAAAATTACGACGTGCTCAGCAAGTTCGATGCGTTGTCTGAAATTCCGTCCGATGCGACGCCGGCCGACGAACAGTCGAAGCCCGTCGATCAGAATCTGAACCAGAACGTTGACCCGAACAAACAGCAGCAGCCGGCCAACGAAGAATAAAAGTGGAATATACGTGGTGAACTGAAAATGTTTCGCGGCGGAAAAATTTGCGCGATGGCGATCGCCTTGGCGATTTCGCTTTTCTCGCCGTCCGCTCGCGCGCAGCACCACGCCAGTCCTCCGCCGCCGCATCCGGCTTCGCGGCCGTTTGTCGCCCAGCGTGCTGCTCGTCAGGCCGCGCGGCAGAATGCTCGCCAGGCCGCCCGCGCCAACGCGGCGCATCCTCCCGCCGCTGCGGGCATGAGCTCAAATCTCGCCCAGGCTCGCTCCCCGCAAACGCCATCGCAACCGGCTTCAGAGTCGCACGCTCCCGCAACCGGCGCCGCATCGCCGCACGGCGGCCAGCAAAACGCTCGCTCCATGCAAAACCTGCCGCCGAAGTGGGCGGAAAATCTGCAGGACCGTTCGCCCGAAGAGCAGGAGCGCTTTATGCAGAATAACGAGCGCTTCAAGAGCCTGCCTCCCGAGCGCCAACAGCAAATCCGTCAGAATCTGCAGAAGTGGAATAGCCTCTCGCCCACCGAGCGCAACGCCATTCGCGATCGCCAAGCCACATGGGAACGCATGTCGCCGCAGCAAAAGCAGTACGTGCAGAAAACTCTTTTGCCCAAGTGGCAATCGATGTCGCCCGCGCGCAAGCAGGTGGTCACCGATCGTCTGCACACGCTGCAGGGCATGAGTCCTACCGACCGCCAGGCCGCATTGAACGATCCGAAATTCATGCAAGGGTTGAATCCGGACGAACAATCGGTGCTGCGTGGCCTGGATTCTGTCCGCAATCCGTAGCGCAAACTCCCACTGAAAATTTCTCCGCGCGGCGCGTTGCTACTCCTCACCGATCGTTTCCGTCGCACTTCGTTCCGATTCGGCACAGCTTTGCCCGCGTCTCATACTTGCGAATGCAACCCTGAGTTTCAAAAAAATCGCGCCGATGTTTACTGTTACGAAACAGAAAATCACTCTGCGGGGAAGCCTTCATCTATCGCTGTGCTGCTCGCCCACCGTGCCCACTACTAATTGTGGTTTGCTCCGGAATGCGCCACTAGAAATTTTTTTTCTCCCACATCGATTCCCACAAGAAAGTTTCGTTTTCTCCTGAATACCGCTTGACATGTTTTTGTTCCCATCTACAATCGGGAGCCAAAGTGGTAAGAAATGGGCCAAAGTGGTAGGAAGTGTTAGGTAGTGTTCGAAGAATGGCGGCAATATGGGCACGGACGGCTCGGTGTCGTTCATGTTCGACCACATCGGCCAGTTCCTGTTTGCGCCCGGCACGGCCGAAGACAAGCTGATGGAAGCCGCCCTCGAAGCCGGCGCCGACGACGTGATGACGAACGAGGACGGCAGTATTGAGGTGGTCTGTCCGCCGAACGATTTCCCGAAGGTGAAGACCGCGCTGGAAACCGCCGGCTTCAAGGCGGAACTGGCTGAGTTGACGATCGAAACCTCAGACGGAAGTGGAGTTCACGGGCGACGACGCGGTGAAGATGCAAAAGCTGCTCGACGCCCTCGAAAATCTGGACGACGTGCAGGAAGTCTATACAAACGCGGCAATCGCCGACGAGTAAGCCCAGCGCGGGCGGCCAATGCGCCGCCCGCGGGCAGTGGCTTGGCGACGAGCACGCGAATGGCCATCAGGTGCGGCCTCTGACGATGCTGTTTTTACGCGTGCCGGTCGCGTACCGGTTGCGCGAGGTTGGGTTTGCATTGCGGTGCCACGGGTTGACGGTTCGCCTCGTGCGAAGGTTGCGGAATTTCACGGCTCGCGCCACCCGTCAGCCGTTCATGGTTATTAGTCTTCGGGGAATCACATGAAGTTACTCGTCGTCGGGTCCGGCGGTCGCGAACACGCGCTCGCCTGGAAGCTCGCGCAATCGCCGCGCGTCCAGCTCGTCTACGTGGCGCCCGGCAACGGCGGCACGGCCCAGGACGAGCGTCTGCGCAACATCGACATCACCGAGCCGGCTGCGCTCGCCGATTTCGTCGAGAAAGAACAGATCGCCTTCACGCTGGTCGGGCCGGAAGCGCCGCTCGCAGCGGGCATCGTCAATCTGTTCCGCTCGCGGGGTCTGAAGATTTTCGGGCCCACGAAGGAAGCGGCGCAGCTCGAAAGCTCGAAAGACTTCGCCAAGGCGTTCATGAAGCGTCATGCGATCCCGACCGCGGAATACGAAACCTTCTCCGACGTCGCCGCCGCCCACGCCTACCTCGACGCCAAGGGCGCGCCGATCGTGATCAAGGCCGACGGCCTCGCCGCCGGCAAGGGCGTGGTGGTCGCGCAGACGCTGGAAGAAGCGCACGCCGCGGTCGACATGATGCTGTCGGACAACAAGCTCGGCGACGCCGGCGCGCGTGTCGTGATCGAGGAATTCCTCGCCGGCGAAGAGGCGAGCTTCATCGTCATGGTGGACGGCAAGCACGTGCTGCCGCTCGCCTCGAGCCAGGATCACAAGCGGCTGCTCGACGGCGATCAGGGCCCGAATACGGGCGGCATGGGCGCCTATTCGCCCGCGCCGATCGTCACGCCGCAACTGCACGCCCGCGTGATGCGCGAAATCATTCTGCCCACCGTGCACGGCATGGAGAAGGAAGGCATCCGCTTCACCGGTTTCCTGTACGCGGGCCTGATGATCGACGCGCACGGCAATCCGAAGACGCTCGAATTCAACTGCCGCATGGGCGACCCGGAAACGCAGCCGATCATGGCGCGTCTGAAGGGCGACTACTCGAAGGTGGTGGAGCAGGCGATCGCCGGCACGCTCGATACGGTCGAGCTGGAATGGGACCGCCGCACCGCGCTCGGCGTGGTGCTGGCCGCGCACAACTATCCGGACAGCCCGCGCAAGGGCGACCGGATCAGCGATATTCCGGCCGAAACCGGCGATGCGGTGACCTTCCATGCCGGCACCACGTTGAGCGACGGCAAGCTGACCACCTCGGGCGGCCGCGTGCTGTGCGTGGTAGGGTTGGCGGATTCCGTGCGCAGCGCGCAGTCGGTGGCCTACGAGACGATCAACCAGATCTCGTTCGACGGCATGCAATATCGCCACGACATCGGCTATCGTGCGCTGAACCGCAAGCATAGCTGATACCAGACGTCCAATCCGATGAACCCGCGGCGCGCCCGGCGCGCCGCCCCAGCACCTGCATTCATGACCGATTCGAACTACGACGTACAGGCTGTACGTAGCTGGCTGCAAGGCCTGCAGACGCACATCGCCGACACGCTCGGCGCGTTCGACGGCACCCCGTTCGCCACCGACGCCTGGCAACGCGCCCCCGGCGAGAAGCTGCGCGGCGGCGGCACGACGCGGATTCTGGAAGGCGGCCAGTTCTTCGAGCGCGCCGGCATCGGCTTTTCGGACGTCGCCGGCGACGCGCTGCCGGGCTCGGCCAGCGCCGCCCGCCCGCAGCTCGCCGGCCGCGGCTTCGAGGCGATGGGCGTGTCGCTCGTGCTGCACCCGCACAATCCGTACTGCCCGACCGTGCATATGAACGTGCGTCTGCTGATCGCCACCAAGGCGGGCGAAGCGCCGGTGTTCTGGTTCGGCGGCGGCATGGATCTGACGCCGTACTACGGCTTCGAGGAAGACGCGCAGCATTTCCACCGCGTCTGCCGCGATGCGCTGGCGCCTTACGGCGCCGACCTGTATCCGCGCTTCAAGCGCTGGTGCGACGAGTATTTCTTCCTCAAGCACCGCAACGAACCGCGCGGCATCGGCGGGATTTTCTTCGACGATTTCTCGGAGCCGGGCTTCGAACAATCGTTCGCGATGCTCAAAAGCGTCGGCGACGCGTTCCTGAAAGCGTACCTGCCGATCATCGAAAAGCGCCGCAACCTGCCGTACGGCGAGGCTGAGCGCGATTTCCAGGCGTACCGGCGCGGCCGCTACGTCGAGTTCAACCTGGTCTTCGACCGTGGCACACTGTTCGGGCTGCAGAGCGGCGGCCGCACCGAGTCGATCCTGATGTCGATGCCGCCGGTGGTGAACTGGCGCTATAACTGGCAGCCGGAGCCCGGCACGCCGGAAGCGCGCCTTTACAGCGACTTCCTCGTGCCGCGCGAGTGGGTCTGACGGGTTGGCCAGCCGCCAGCCCCCAGACCCGCCCGCGCCGTCACGACAAAGGACTCTCACCTGAAGCCGAACGCTCACCCCGCTGCCCTGCCCCGCCGGATCGGCCTGCTGGGCGGCACCTTCGATCCGATCCACGACGGCCATCTCGCGCTCGCGCGCCGTTTCGCCGAGGTGCTGCAGCTGACCGAACTGGTGCTGCTACCGGCCGGCCAGCCGTGGCAGAAACCCGACGTCTCGCCGGCGGCCGATCGCCTCGCGATGACCCGCGCCGCGGCCAGTTCGCTGGTGCTACCGGGCGTCAAGGTGAGCGTCGCCACCGACGAGATCGAACACGACGGCCCCACCTACACGGTGGAGACACTGCAGCGCTGGCGCGAACGCGAAGGGCCGCAAGCCTCGCTGTCGATGCTGATCGGCGCCGATCAGCTGGTGCGTCTCGACACGTGGCGCGACTGGCGCCGTCTGTTCGAGTTCGCGCATATCTGCGCGTCGACCCGCCCCGGCTTCGAACTCGCCTCGATCCCGCCCGCGGTCGCCGCCGAGATCGCCGCGCGCGAGGCGAGCGCGGACGTATTGCAAGCAACACCCTGTGGTCATCTGCTGATCGATACCACGCTGGCCTTCGACGTTTCGGCCACCGATATCCGCGCGCATCTGCGCGAACGTCTTGCCCAGCATGCCGGCGGCCAGCAACAGAACGAGGCCGCGAGCCATGTCCCCACTGCGGTGTGGGACTATATTCTTCAACATCATCTGTACCACCGGTAACCCTATGGATATTCGCAAACTGCAACGCGCGATCGTCGACGCCCTCGAAGACGTGAAAGCGCAAGACATCAAGGTGTTCAACACCAGCCATCTGACCGGGCTGTTCGACCGCGTGATCGTCGCCTCCGGCACCTCGAACCGCCAGACCAAGGCGCTCGCTTCCAGCGTGCGCGAGAAGGTCAAGGAAAACGGCGGCGAGATCATCAGCACCGAAGGTGAAGACGTCGGCGAATGGGTGCTGGTGGATTGCGGCGACGCCGTCGTGCACATCCTGCAACCGGCCCTGCGCCAGTACTACAACCTCGAAGAGATCTGGGGCGACAAGCCGGTGCGCATCAAGCTGGCGAGCTCCAGCCCGTTCGGCGGCGCCCGCGCCAGCGAGCCGCTCGACGAGGACGAAGAGGACGACGAACCGGCCGCCAAGCCGGCACGCAAGACGCCGGCGCGCCGTCGTTAAGCAGGTCAATGAGCACGTGACAGGTTTGCCGTACGCAACGTTGACGCGTCCGTCCGCGATCACATCCGCGATTACATCCGTGATGAAACTGCACATCCTCGCCGTCGGCCACAAGATGCCCGACTGGATCGCCACCGGCTTCGACGAGTACGCGAAACGCATGCCGCCCGAGCTGCGTATCGAGCTGCGCGAGATCAAGCCCGAGCAGCGTTCGTCGGGGCGTCCTGCGGAGAGCGTGATGGCCGCCGAGCGGCAGAAGATCGAAGCCGCGTTGCCGAAGAACGCGCGCATCGTCGCGCTCGACGAACGCGGCAAGGACTGGACCACGATGCAGCTCGCCGCCGCCCTGCCCGGCTGGCAGCAGGACGGACGCGACGTCGCGTTCCTGATCGGCGGCGCGGACGGGCTCGATCCCGATCTCAAGGCGCGCGCCGACATGCTGCTGCGCGTCTCCAGCCTGACGCTGCCGCACGCCATGGTGCGCGTGCTGCTCGCCGAACAGCTTTACCGCGCGTGGACCATCACGCAAAATCACCCCTATCACCGCGTGTGAGCGCGCAACGACGCTGAACACTCAAGCTAGGCGCCAGGCAGCGGCGGCCGCTGGACGCCGGAGCGCAGCGCCTACGACTGTCTGGACGCCCGCGCGCGCCTTTCGTTCGTAGCGCCTTGCGCGCTCGGCGCCTTGCGTAGATAGCGTCCGCGCGCGCGGCGATCACACGCGATTTTCCAAATGTGCCCTTGCTGTGCGCTTGATGTGCGCTTTTCGCGCACGTCATTCGCGCGCCTCCTTCACGCACTACGCTTAACCGAGACCCTTTATGGCCACGCCCGCTGCCGCACTGCATCCGTTCGTCTATCTTGCCTCGCAAAGTCCGCGCCGCCAGGAACTGCTGCAACAGCTCGGCGTGCGCTACGAATTGCTGCTGCCGCGTCCCGACGAAGACGCCGAAGCGCTCGAAGCCGAGTTGCCCGGCGAGCGCGCGCACGACTACGTAGTGCGGGTGTGCAAGGCCAAGGCCAAGCGGCGCGCGCGCGGCTCGTCGCGGGCGCTCATGTCGCCCGCGCCGATCCTGGTTGCGGACACAACCGTCACGATCGACGACGCGATCCTCGGCAAGCCCGCCGACGCCGACGACGCCCTCGCGATGCTCACGCGCCTCGCCGGCCGCGAGCACGAAGTGCTGACGGCGCTCGCCGTCGTCGATGCGCGACGGCGCGCTGCTGCCGGCCGCGCTGTCGGTCTCGCGCGTGCGTTTTGCTGCAGTGCACGCGGACGCACTGCAGCGCTACGTGGCGAGCGGCGAGCCGTTCGGCAAGGCCGGCGCGTACGGCGTCCAGGGGCGTGCCGCGGAGTTTATCGAGCGTATCGAAGGGTCCTATTCAGGTATCATGGGTTTGCCTCTTTTTGAAACCGCTGCACTCCTGCGCGCGGCGCGCATCGACTTCTAGAACAACACCATGAACGAAGAAATCCTGATCAACGTCACGCCGCAGGAAACGCGCGTCGCGCTGGTCCAGCAAGGCGCCGTCCAGGAACTTCACGTCGAACGCACACTGTCGCGCGGACGCGTCGGCAACGTCTATCTCGGCAAGGTCGTGCGCGTGCTGCCGGGCATGCAGTCCGCCTTCATCGACATCGGCCTCGAACGCGCAGCGTTCCTGCACGTGGCCGACATCTGGCATCCGCGCCTCGCGGGCGAACCGCAGCATCAGGCGCCGCATCAGCCGATCGAGAAGATCGTCTTCGAAGGCCAGACGCTGATGGTGCAGGTCGTCAAGGATCCGATCGGCACCAAGGGCGCGCGGCTGTCCACGCAGGTCAGCATCGCGGGCCGCACGCTCGTCTATCTGCCGCAGGAACCGCACATCGGCATTTCGCAGAAGATCGAAAGCGAAGCCGAACGCGAAGCGATTCGCGCGCGTCTGACCGCCGTGCTGCCCGCCGACGAGAAAGGCGGCTACATCGTGCGCACGATCGCCGAGGACGCCACCAGCGAGGAACTGGCCGGCGACGTCGCGTATCTGCGCAAGACGTGGGCGACGATCCTCTCGCAAGGCCAGCGCATGCCGCCGACGAGCCTGCTGTATCAGGACCTGAATCTGGCCCAACGCGTGCTGCGCGATTTCGTCAACGACGAGACCTCGCGCATCCAGGTCGATTCGCGCGAGACCTTCCAGATGCTGTCCGATTTCGCGGCGGAGTTCACGCCGGCGGTGTTGTCGAAACTGCATCACTACACAGGCGAGCGGCCGCTCTTCGATCTGTACAACATCGAGACGGAGATCCAGAGGGCGTTGTCGCGACGCGTCGATCTGAAATCGGGCGGCTACCTCGTCATCGACCAGACCGAGGCGATGACGACCATCGACGTGAATACCGGCGGCTATCGTCGGCGCGCGCAATTTCGACGATACGATCTTCAAGACCAACCTCGAAGCCGCGCATACGATTGCACGGCAATTGCGGCTGCGCAATCTGGGCGGCGTGATCATCATCGACTTCATCGACATGGAGAACGTCGAGCATCGCGACCAGGTGCTGGGCGAGTTGAAGAAGGCGTTGTCACGCGATCGCACGCGGGTGACGGTGAATGGGTTCTCGCAGCTTGGGCTCGTGGAGATGACGCGCAAGCGGACTCGCGAGTCGCTGGCGCACGTGTTGTGTGAACCGTGTCCGGTGTGCCAGGGCAAGGGGCAGGTGAAGACCCCGCGTACTGTTTGCTATGACGTGCTGCGCGAAATTCTGCGCGAGTCGCGGCAGTTCAATCCGCGTGAGTTTCGCGTGGTGGCTTCGCAGCAGGTGATCGACCTATTCCTTGAGGAAGAGTCGCAACATTTGGCGATGCTGATCGATTTCATCGGCAAGCCGGTGTCGTTGCAGGTGGAGTCGAATTTGAGTCAGGAGCAATACGATATCGTGCTGATGTAGGTCCACCGAAGGCCGACGAGTTCCAGAGAGCACACACAAACTACTTTAAATTCAAATACATAAAAAAGTAGCCATCCGGGTCGATCCATTGTCATCCGTGCAAAGCGCGCACCTCTGTGTGGCTAGATATGTAGCTACACAGAGGTGCGCTATGGCAACCCGCGGAACGAATGTCCTATCGGATCCCGAACTAAGGCGATGGATTCGGGAAAGGCGACTCGCAAGGGACGCGGATCGCATTGATGACCCCAAGCACCGATGTCGGGCAGCGGATGCGAAGCGACACAGGCTGGGGTGAGCTTGAGGATAGCTGGCCAATTGCGCCAGTTCGACGAGCGTTCTACAGAGGGAACGTTGGAATCCTCAACGGCAGCTTTCCGGCGGTTTGCGTGAACGCGTGCTTTGGTCATCAAGGGACGTTCGCCAAGACCCGAGCGAAAGCTTCTGACTGACCCTGCTACAACCTGGAACGGCCATCCACCGACAGATGCATTCGGCTGTCCTGGGACCTAGGCGGCCGCGCATGCAAGCACGTCAATGGCCACTGTCCCCAGTGTTACAGCGAAGCCGCGTCGCGGCAGCAGCCAGATATAGCTGGCATGCGTCGAAAACGCCCACGTTTCTCTGCCTCAGTCGATGGAACTTATTTAATGAGCGTCATTTTCCAGCTTGTCATACGTGTCGGCGTTGCCCTTCACCCAGTATCCCGATGCCCGAAGCCATGGCACTGGATGACGAACGTTATTGATCATGTGCAGCTTTGCGGCACGCGCGACGCTTGCCTCCGCCGCAATCCACACGTAGCCATCGCCGGGCGGCAGCTGTATCGCTCGCAGTGCCTTCAGCAATGGCTCAGGATGGGTTGCTTCGTTCGCAGACCGATGAACCCAGACTGCCTGATGATCCGCCTGCGTATTGAAGACCTGCTCCTCGGCGCGATCCGTAACAGTCACGAGCGTGATGGCTCGAGTGCTCTTCGCCAGGCTCTCGACTCGCCGGCCGATCGATGGCAGCGCAGTCTCGTCACCGATGAGAAGCCACCAGTCGAAATCGTCCGGAACCAGCAGCGAGCCGCGCGGACCGCCAATCGTCAGCGAGTCCCCAGTACGAACCTCCTTCGCCCATTCGATCGCAGGGCCAGCCTGATGTAACGCAAAGTCGATAGCCAACTGTCGCGAATGAGCGTCGAATAGCCGGGGAGTGAAATCGCGACTTTCCAGTTCGCCAGATTGGCCCGGTACATACAGTTTGATGTGATCGTCCGCTGAAGGGCTCTCAAAGTCTGCGAGGTCGTCGCCACCTACGACTATGCGTAGCATTCCTGGCGTAACGTGCTTCTTCGACAGGACGTTAAGAGTGCGACGGCGTGTGTCATACCGCAGGCGGCGAGTTTGATGTTCCATATCGTTTTCCATTCAAAGTTAAGGCGTAGCCTGTGGCGAGGGAGGCCGACCATCAGTTCCCCAGGGACGAAGAGTTTCGCCCCTTAGAAGTTCTGGGTTTTCCGCTCCGCATTGGTCGCACATGCCGGCGTACGAGAATTGTCCGAGACGTAGTCAGGTACATTCAGCATGCGAGCGCGTGGCACGCATCCCGTGCATGCGCGGCAACAGGCCCCCTCAAACGATATAGGCTTGTGAGTCTTAGGAATTAGCTCTATATTGGCAAATTATGTCGCTATCCCGCCAAACTGAGCCAACTCCACAAACTGAGATGGTTCCCGATAGCGCCACGGTTCCAGTCGTGGGCGCGATCTCCCACTGGCCCTCTCACACCGAAAAGCAGCCGCATGCGCACACCCGGCACCAGTTGATGTATTCGGCGAAGGGGGTGATACACGTCTCCACTGGCAGTGCTCGCTGGATTCTTCCCCCGACGAAGGCGATCTGGATCAGCGGCGGTACGCCTCACGCCCTGCTCGTCAAACGACCCGTCGAACTCATCGTTCTGTGGGTAGATCCCGATGCGCCAGGCGTGCCGCCGTGGACCGGGTGCAACGTGGTCAGTGTCTCTCCGCTGGTACGCGAGCTGATCTGCGCATGTGCGTCAAAATCGTGGGACTATCCGGCCGAGTCTCATTCGTCACGGCTCGCCCAGGTTCTTCTCGAAGAACTCGATGCTCATGAGCAGGCGCCTCTGGAGTTGCCCGAACTGAGTGACCCGCGAGCCATGCGTGTTGCAGACATGCTTAGAGCTAATCCCGCCGACCGCAGGCCGCTCGCTGAACTCGCGTCGGCCGCGGGGGCGAGCCACCGGACGATAGAACGTCTTTTCGCGACGGAAGCTCGTATGTCGTTCGGCAGATGGCGCGTCCGTCACAAAATGCTCGTTGCGCTCGAGCAACTGGCAAACGGGGAAAGCGTCGGCAACGTCGCTGACGCGGTCGGCTATGAGTCATCCTCCAGCTTCATAGCGGCGTTCCGGGAGACATTCGGAACGACACCGACTGCCTATTTCCAGTAGTGCCGGTGTCAATTCAGTCCGCCGCCCAGCGAGCGGTAGAGCTCGATCAGGTTGTCGCTTCGGCCGAACCGCGTCGACGCGAGCTGCTGCTGGGCCGCATACGCCGTACGCTGTGCATCGAGCGTGGTAAGGAAAGACTCGACCCCGGTGCGGTAGCGCGCGTTTGAAAGCTCCGCGGCGGCCTGCGCCGCATTTGCACGCGCTGTCTGGGCCGCGATCCGCTCGTCGATCGTGCCGCGCTGCGCGAGCGCGTCGGCGACCTCACGGAACGCGGTCTGGATGGTCTTCTGATAGACGGCAACCGCTGCATCGCGCGAGGCGTGGGAATAGTTGAGATTTCCCAGCAGCCGGCCGCCATCGAATAGCGGCAGCGAAATGGCCGGGCTGACGGTGTAGGTCCCGGTTCCGGCGCCGAACAGGCCGCCGAGAGCCGTTGGCAGCAGCGCGGGCTCAACCGGGCTGCCAAGCAGCAGATCGAGTGCGTTGCGGTCCTGGGCGATCCGACCAGACCATTGACCTGTGGGCGTACGTCTGAGGTCTCGTAGGGAGACGTTCTGCCCGGTAGCTCATTGGTCAGCGTCACCGGTTGATCTTCCACCGTGACGTACTCCACTATCGTTGGGACGGACGGTGGCGGTGTTGCCTGCCTCTGGCAGGCAACCAGACTCAGCGCCGCCAGGGGACGGTAAGACGAAGGGAGTTCATGGTTGAGTCCGCGAATTGAGAATCAGAAGGAATACGCACCGAATGTCGCTGCCGCGGATGTAGAGCGCTACCGGGCATTTCGTGAAGGCCCGGCGTCTGGGCCGATCACGGCATCACCGCAGCCACAGTGCGCGGCGCAGGTGTGGCACACGCCGCAGCAACCGCGCACGCTGCAAAGACCGCACCGACTGCGCTCACCGTGGCCCAGCCACCAAGCTCGAAGCCTCGCGTGCCGAAGAAGGCGCCGAGACCGCCAGAGGCGAATGCACCCGTCATGTAGACCGTGTTGAGCCGTCCACGCGCTTCCGGGCGCAATGCATAGACGCGGGTCTGGTTGGCAATCATCGCCAGACATACACCAATGTCGAGCACCAGCACGCCAACGCCAATACCGATCAACGACGTGCTGCCAAGCGTGCCGAGCAAACCAAACGAGAGAAGCACGAGCACGGTGCCGGCAATGACCACCTTGTGCGGTCCATGCCGATCGGCGAGTCGTCCCGCGAAGGGGGCAATAATGGCTCCTGCTGCGCCTACCAGGCCGAAGAGGCCGGCGCTAGCCGGTCCCAGGTTGAAAGGGGCGCGCCCGAGATGCAAGACGAGGCAGGCCCAGAAGGCGTTGAAGGCGGCAAAGTTGCAGGCCTGCGTTAGTGTCGCCCAGCGGAGAACGGGCTCGTCGCGCACGAGGGCGAATACCGAGGCCAGAAGCGCCGGGTAGCGCAGCGTAGAGGTAGGCCGGGTCCGCGGCAGAAGCACCGCAGCAAGTGCCGCGAGGATCAGCGCCATAGCAGCCGCTGCAGCGAATACGAGCCGCCACCCGAGCGCATGGGCGATGGCGCCACTGGCCGTGCGCGAGAGCAGCACGCCGAGCAGGAGCCCCGTCATCACCCGGCCGACTACGCGTCCGCGGGCCTCGGGGAGAGCCAGTTCTGCGGCAAGCGGAATCGCTTGCTGGGCCGTAGTAGCGAACACGCCGACGACCACACTTGCGAATGTAAGCAAGGCCAGGCTAGGCGCAATGGCAGAAGCCGCAAGCGCCGCGGCGAGCACAAGCTGTTGAGTAACAATCAGGGTGCGCCGGGGCCAGGTGTCACCCAGTGGCACGAGCAGCAGGATGCCCAGGCCATAGCCGAGCAGCGTCCCGGTTGCTACCAGCGTTGGCGCAGAGGGCCCAAAAACCGTCAGGAGTTGGCCCAGCACTGGTTGGTGATAGTAGACATTCGCCGCTCCGCCGCCCGCAACGACGGCGAGCGCAAAAAGGATGAATGCACCGGGAGATCGAGCGTCGCTCGCAGACGCGGGCGTAGGTGAGTTTGACATGACATCTCTTTGTTTCTTAAAGGAGACGCCACGATAAAGCGCAACGGCGAAAGTGCATTACCGATACAAGGACGATTTGTGTCGATTTTTCGCCAAAATGCAACGGAGCCCATAACGCACCCGATTCTTCGCCCACGCATCATGCCTTGCTGCAAATATTGTGCGAGTTCTGCGGACACCGAAAACGGTTCACCTCTGGCTTCTTGCCTCAGATCCACCTACGCGGGAAATGCGCCAGAAGTTTCAAATCATCCCGTTCGCCGCACTGGCGGAAAACGCTTCGCGCCGCGGTTAAACGTAACGCGCCGGAACCGCTCTCTCTTGTGTTCTTCTTCAAAGTGCGCGAGAGACGGCTTCACCAGATCGCTTCGCGAGACGATCCCAACCAGACGCAACGTCTGTCTGTCGGCAACCACGGGCAAACGTTCAAGACCGTGGACTGCGAGCCGCGTGGCGACCAGTCTGCAGGTCTCATCGGGCAACGCGACAATCGGCGCGCTCGCGCTCAACAGCTCGGCAAGGCGCGAACCTGACGCGAGAGCGGTCTCTTTGTCACGAAAACGCTCAAGCGCCGCGCGATCTACCATGCCCGTCACCACGCCGTCCTTGAGCGCCGGATAGGCCCGGTGCGTTTGCGTGCTGCCGAAGAATGTCGCCAGCGCCTCACTCACCGACAGGTTGGCGTCGATCGTCTCGACGGAACGGGACATCACCTCCTCGACGTAGTGACGCTCGAGCGGATCGACACCATATTCGCGGTAGATGTGGTACCCGCGGCGAGCGATCTTCTCCGTCATGATGGAGCGCCGCATGACCACGGTCGCAAAGCCGTGTGCCACCAGCGTGGCGGCAAGGAGCGGCAACAAGGCGTTGCTATCGTGTGTCAGGCCAAACGCAAACACGATTGCCGTGAGCGGCGCGCCAAGCGTCGCCCCGAGTGTCGCGGCCATGCAGACGAGCGGCCACAGCGCCGGTTCACCGCCTGGCAGCACGTGGCCAAGCACGGTGCCAAGTCCAGCGCCCAACATGAGCAACGGAGCGAGTACCCCACCCGACGTGCCGGAGCCCAGCGCGACCACCCAGATAATCGCCTTCACAACGAGGATGGCGACAGCGATTTGCAGCACGATATGCTGGTGCAGCAAGTCTCCGATCACGTCGTAGCCCACGCCAAGCGCGCGAGGTTCGAGAAATCCGCCGATCCCCACCACAAGACCGCCGAGCGCGGGCCACCACATCCAGTGAACAGGCAGCTTGCCGAACAGATCTTCCGTCTTGTACAAAGCGGCGGACAGGCCGGAAGCCAGCGCCCCGCTCAGCAGGCCGGCAATCACGCATGACACGAGCGACAGCGCGCCAGGAGGCGCCGTTTCGAGGGGAAACAGTGGGCCTATGCCGAAGAATGCCGCGCGCGCAAAACCCGCGACCGCGCAGGCCAATGCAACCGGCAGGAAGCTGCGTGGCCGCCACTCGAACAACAGCAGTTCAACCGCCAGCAGCACCGCGGCCACGGGTGTACCGAACACGGCTGTCATACCGGCCGCAGCGCCGGCTACCAGCAGCGTTTTGCGTTCCGCCGACGTCACCTTCACGCACTGCGCGATCAGTGAACCGAGCGCACCGCCTGTCATGATGATCGGCCCTTCAGCGCCGAATGGGCCACCGCTGCCGATCACGATGCCGGACGACAATGGCTTGAGAATCGCGACTTTCGGTGACATGCGGCTCTTGCCGAACAGGATGGCTTCGATCGCTTCCGGGATACCGTGACCGCGGATTTTCTCCGAACCGTAGCGCGCCATGAGACCCACGATCAGGCCGCCAGCCACCGGGATCACGATCACCCAGCCGCCAAGCGTATTCAGTGCCGGCGATCGATCCGCGAAAGAGAACGTACCGAAGAAAAACAGGTTCGTGAACAGATGAATCAGGCTGAGCAGCACGAACGCCGCGAGCGTGCTGAGCGCGCCAATCGCCGCCGCAAGCAGGGAAATTCCGGGAAGCCGCGCGTTGGACGAGAAGTCGCGCTTATGCGTGTCGTGATTCATGGTCACTCAACGTCGATCTGGGGAACCTTGAAGGCACCCTTGAGGGATTTCAATTCGGCACGATGCATTTCCGCCAGACGGGAGAGCACCTGCTCGCCCGCTTTCAGTAGATGGACCTCAACCTGGCGGCGATCGGTGTCACTGATCTTGCGCCGGACGAGATCAAGCGCCTCACAACGGGACACCAGGGCGACCACGCCGTGGTGTTGCGCCTGGAGCCGTTCCGCCAGTTCGCCAATGGTCGCCCATTCGCGCTCCGGATAGCCCTTGATGTGCAGCAGCAGTAAGTACTGCAAAGGGGTAATGCCTTCGCCCTGCGCGGCCTGCTCGGAAAAGCGCTCAAAGCGGCGCATCTGATAGCGAAACTCGGACAGTTGCTCGAAGTCCGTCCTGGCCAAGCCGCGCGCGATTGTTTTCATCGTCGGAGTTCCGATGTAGAAGGCAAAAACATAATTATATGACTTTGTGATATTTATATCTGAAACGACCGTAGCACAGGGACAGCGGCTACGCTGCGCGTTGCTGCCCGGTATATGTTTCGCGGTACAGGCCCGCGATCAGATCCGCCTCGGTAATCATCCCGGCGAGTCGCTCCTCGGCATCCACGACCGGAATATGGTGGTGCCCGTCGTTTGCAAAAAGGGGCAACAGTTCCACGAACGATGTCTTCACAGTCACGGTACGCACGTCGGGGTTCATCAATGCGCCAACGACCGGCGCCAAGGCCGTGCCTCGCCTGATCCAGCGTTGCACCAGCGGCGGTAGAACGGACACGCTCCCGAAAGCCCGTTTGTCCACGAGGTCGGCGCGCGTCACGATGCCGATCACGCGCCGGTTCGCATCGATAACCGGAAGCGCCTTGATCCCGCACTCCTTGAGTAGACCCCATGCCTGCGATGCCCTCGTCGTCGCGGACACGGCTACCACGGGGCTCGACATGATGTCTGCGCAACTCAGTTCGCCGACCGTGCGGGCATAGGCCTGCAACTGGATATCGCGCAGCAGCGATTCCAGATCATCGAGGTCGATGTCGAGCAATTCACCGCGCCGGTTCAGCACGGCTTCGAGGTCCGCGCGCGTGAATCCCGCCCTGGGCGCCGCCGGAGATCCTGCCGCACGTTTGCCCACACCCTGATGTGCGACGTGCGGATAGCGATGTCCGGTGGCCGCGTGATACACGATAGCGGCGACCAGAAGCGCTGCGGACTGCAGAGCAATCGGCTCAGCGACAAAACGGTAACCCAAGGCGTGAACGGCAGGACCACCGAGGACCGCGGTCAACGCGACTGCGCCCGATGGCGGGTGGACGCAGCGCAGCGCAAACATCAGGCAGATCGCCAACGCGACCGCCAGCGCGGCGGCGCCGACCGGATCGGCGATCCAGCCTGCACAGGCGACACCCACCGTAGCGGAGACGAGATTGCCGCCAATGATCGACCACGGTTGTGCCAGCGGACTTGCCGGAACCGCGAACAGCAACACGGCCGACGCGCCCATTGGCGCGACCAGCAGCGGAATGCTGGCGGCTGGTCCGAGCAGGACGTGCATGGTTCCGCCCGTAAACGCGATCCCAAGCAGCGCACCGAGGCAAGATCTCAGCCGTTCCGGCCAGCGGACGGCGATGGGACCAGGAAGAAAGCCGGACAACCAGCGGAAAACAGCGGTGGAGGACAAGATTGGACCGGGCGTGGGTAAATTGCATGACGCGGGAAGGGACTACACCTTAAGGCCTAACCCTCCCGAAGCGAAAGAACGTGTTGTCATGATTATATTTCATTGTGATATAAAAGCGCATTCTCGGGTGCACCGGGCGTGGCCGTTTCTCGACATGTTGCGCGAAGCCCGCAAACAGAATGCCGACATCATCTGGGGGCTGTAGAAGGCCCGTTGCAGCGCGAGTGGGAGTCTGGCGAACCTAACTCAGATCAGCCAGCAAAGTCGTGGCGTCGATATAGCGTTTCGCCATCGCAGTGGCAATCCTCAAGGCGTCTCCTGAGCGCGAAAAGACCCTTCGTTTCGGATCACATAACAACTTTCGATGTGACCCGGTGCTGTCTTGCCACTCGATAACGGCCACCGGCTGATAGACGACGCCCAGTTGCAGCCCTTCGCCAGCCTCCGGATCGATCTGCGCGCCCGCGTAAATCTGGCAGCATCGGTATTCTTCGTACGCGTACTCGCTCATCACACACCCGTTTCAAATCTTGCGCGAGACTCAATCGGAAACCTCGAACAGAACACCGCACGACACGCGCTCAAGCAGAGGCGCATGGCTTTCGCCGGTCCACCAGCGCGCAAAGGAGCCGCGCTGATGGTGGCCAATAACGATCAGGTCGACCTTCAACGAATGGGCGACGCGCGATGTCTGGTCCACGGCGTTTCCCACCGCTGCGCCCCCTTTCCGTAGCAGGGCGTCAGGTGAGCATCGGCACCGCTTCAATCAGCGCAACACCCAACAATGCGCCAACAGCCGCACCAATTAACCCGGGGTGCCAACGGTCGAGCCGCAGGGCTGCCCCCAGATTGCCAATCAGTACCATCCCGAGGATGGCCATGATTAACACCAGGAATCCCACTGACAAATCATGTCGGAAAAGCATTTGTCCTCCTCTTGCCGCTCGTTGCTGGCCGTTTCATTATATATCATTTCGTGATATATACAATCGTGACTTTCGTCTCGCGATCAACACGAAGAAAGCGTTTTGTCAGAAAATCCCGCCTCGTTCACGACCCTCCCGCCCACGCGCTGCCAAAAAAAGTCGTCGCATCGCGACGGATTCCGCGCTCCGCACCGTTTAAGGCATTAAAGGCGCTCGAGTCAATCGGCGAGGTAATCAGCTCGACGATTGACCTGGCTGGCGGGACCGCACCCTCTCTTACGCATAAAAACGCGGCCGCGAGGTTACGCAAACAGCCGCTTACCGCCGGCCGCCTGCCACGAGCCAGCCGCGTCAGCAACCCGTACTCTGTACGAACCCAAATGCCATGACCACACGAATTCTTCTCGTTGACGACGACCCGGAACTGCGCACCCTGCTATGCGACTACCTGCGACGCCAAGGCATCGAAATCTCGACGCTGCACGATGCAGGCGCGTTGCAACAGTGGCTCGAACGCGATCGCCCGGACGTGATCGTCCTCGACGTGTTGATGCCGGGCGTGGATGGGCTAACCGCGCTGGGGCGCCTACGCGCCTCAGGCAACGATATCCCGGTGGTCCTGCTGACCGGACGCTCCGACGACATCGACCGGATCGTCGGACTCGAAATGGGCGCGGACGACTACATCGGCAAGCCGTTCAACCCACGTGAACTGATCGCACGCGTCGAGGCCATCTTGCGGCGGCGTCGCGTGCCGTTCTCACCCGCTGCGCTGGAACATCGCGAACCATTCCGCTTCGGCCGCTTCACGCTCGATTTCGAGTCTCGCACCCTGAAGGCCGCAGACCGCTCGCAGATCCTGTCGGCCACCGAATTCGCCATGCTCAAGGTTTTCATCAATCATGCAATGCGCACGCTGACTCGCGAGCGTCTGATCGACCTGCTGTACGGCCCAGAAGACGAGCACACCGATCGCGGCGTCGACGTGCAGGTCTGGCGTCTGCGGCAGATTCTCGAGACCAACCCTTCCTCGCCACGCCTGATTCAAACCGTCCGCGGTCGCGGCTACGTGTTCGTACCGGACGGCGAGCAACGCGTGCCGCAGCGGGAGTACGCATAGTATCGAGGGCGTCGCCGTCGTCCGATGATAAATGCCTTAGTGACCCTCAGTGAAGCCGCCCACCCGCCGGATTGCGCTGCGGCAAGCCGCGATAGTGATTTTCGAAGGCTTCGTGCATGCGCCTGAGCAGCACAAGATACGGTTTGCCCTGTTCCGTGGAAACGAGTTGCGCGGCGATGGAATTCGTTTCGTCCCATAGCCGCTCGAATTTTTCTCGTGCTACGGTAATGGGTAGCCTGGAGGCCATCAGGTCCGTGAAATCGCTTTCGATTGCTTCCGGCGGGCGAGCCGGCTTTGCCGTGATGTCAGGCATGGGATGGTTTACCAAACACGTTTTACGTGCTTTCCGAGCGTTAGCGGGCTGCTGCCCGCGCCCGGAGAAGCGGCTCGAATGAACCACGAGAGCGCAACAGCAGAAAAAATAGCAACAACAGTCAACTCGGGACGACAGCTTCGATGCGACACCGGTCGAAGCGAGCCTGCCTTATGGGTCATTGTAGTGTCACATAAGTGCAAGACTAGATTGGCAGAATCCCGGTCACAATGAAAATACAGTCAACGGGGCAATGAGGGTGACCAGAAAATATAAGGTGCTGTTTCTCTGTCGAGAGAACTCAGCACGCAGCATCATTGCGGAGGCTCTGCTGCGCGAGTTGGCGGGCCATCGGTTCGAGGTATTCAGCGCGGGGGCCGAGCCCGCTGCCCGGGTTCATGCGCTGGCGATCGCGCAGCTGCGCCCGGGCATCTCCGAGCTCGGCTTGCTCAATCCCAAGAGCTGGCTCGAATTCACCGGCGAATGGGCGCCGCACATGGATCTGATTGTCGCGCTGGACGAGCGCGTCTCCGAATACCATGCGCCGGGGTTTCCGGGCAAACCCTTATTCGTCAGTTGGGAGTTTGCCGATCCTCTGGCGGAAGGGATGACGCCCACGGAGCGTGCCCGGTCGTTCGAAAAGGTCTTCTGGCAGATCGTCCGGCGGGTCACGCTGTTCATGGAGTTGCCCCGCTATGCGTTGTCCGGGGCGTCGTCCGAGTTGCCCGAGACTCCAGCCGCAATGGCAGACCAACGGGTCGCGCGCGAGCGCGACATTGTCTGTCCCGGCTGAAGCGGCCGGCCGCTCTACTGCACGCTTCGGTCGCGCACCGCACAAGTTCAATCGTTTCAGCCACTTGCGCCGGTTGCCCGCGAATTGTCCACAGCCTTATGGACAGTTTGTGTGGACAACCCGGCGCTCCGCGCCCGTAGGATGGCACGGCCCACGCACTCTGCCGACGCATCGTTAGACGCTTGAACACGTCGGCATCGACACAGGCCGCCCGGTAGAACCCGGTAAAATCAGCAAGCCCTGCACTGCCATCAAGCAGCGGACGGACTATGCTACGGCCATCATGAAGCCCAGCACCGAACGCGATTACTACCGGCGGATCGCCCGCGTCGTTGAAGCGATCCTTGCAGACCCAGGCGCGCCCCACACCGTGGAGAGCCTCGCCGCGGTCGCGCATCTGTCGCCGTACCACTTCCACCGGATTTATCGCGCCGTGACCGGCGAAAGCATCGTCGAAACCGTTCAGCGGGTGCGGCTCGCCCGGGCGGCCCACCGTCTGACCGTGGCGGACGATTCGGTGACCACCGTCGCGGGGGCGGTGGGCTACGACAGCCCCCAAGCGTTCGCGAGAGCTTTTCGCAGCTTCACGGGAGTCAGCCCAAGCGCGTTCCAGACGCGGCAACGACGTCTGACCGCTTCGACTGCCGACGGGTCCGAAGCCGCAGACGCAGACGGAAACGCTCCCGCGACGCAAGCCCATGTACCGTTCGTCGAACTCGTCGAACTCGCGCCGCTCGATCTACTTTGTCTGCGCCATGAAGGCCCCGCCGCCACCATCAGCCAGACCTTCAGGACGCTATGGCAGATGCTGGGCTGCAATGCCGGTCGGGCGTTGGCTCAAGGCACGATCGGCATGAGTACCGGTGACCCCGAGGAGGATGGCGAGTTCCGCTACCTCGCTGGCGTCGTTCCGGCCGCGGCGATGAAGGCGAGCGGCTCAGTCGAAGCCGTGCGGGTCGACGGCGGTCTGTACGCGGCCCACCGGCTCGTGGGTCCTTATGGGCTGATCGCGCCGACGTTTCGGGCGCTATTCGGCGGCTGGCTGCCGCGCAGCGGCTACGAACCCGATGACCGGCCCGCTCTCGAGTTCTATCGCAGCCGGCCCGCGCCCGACAGGCAGCACGAATACATCACCGACCTCATGATCCCCATCCGCAAGGAGTGACTATGCTTCGCCTGCTTCTCTGCGCGCTTAAGTTCGTTGCACTCGTTGCTGTATGCGAAAGCACTGCCGCTCTCGCCGCGGATAGCGGCAACGCCGTGCCCTATCACGTTGGCGCCGCCGCGCGTGTCTTTCACCCCGAGGCTGCGCGCAACTGGCGCGGTGCGCAAACCGAAGCGCTCGTCACAAGGATCTGGTATCCGGTCGACGCCGCCATACCTGAGACGCCTCATGCGATGGGTGATTCGCCATTCCAGGCGCACCCTTTCGCGAGCGGCGCGCCGCTGTCGCCGGCTCACGCCAGATACCCGCTTCTGGTGTTATCGCACGGCACTGGCGGGACCGCCGAAACGCTCGACTGGCTCGCCTCCGCGCTCGCCGCAAACGGCTATATCGTGGCCGGCGTCAATCATCCGGGCAATAACGCACTTGAACCGCTGACCCTGGATGGCTTTCTGCTGTGGTGGGAGCGAGCCACCGACCTGAGCGAAGTGCTCGACGGCGTGCTCGCCGATCCGGTACTAGGCGCCCGTATCGACACGGCCCGCATCGGCGCGGTGGGCTTTTCGCTGGGCGGCTATACCGTGCTCGAACTGGCCGGCGCGCGAACGGACCTCAAACGATTCCAGGACTTCTGCGCATCGCCCGCTGCCGACGCTATCTGCCATCCGCCCGAGATGAAGCGTCTTCCTGGCGGCCCAGTAAAACCGGCGAGCTTCTCGCCCGCGACAATCGCATCCATGGCGCGCTCCGGCGACTCCTATCGGGACGCACGCATCAAGGCCGTGTTCGCGATCGCTCCCGCCCTGGGCGAGGCTTTCGGCACGGACGCCTTCGCTGGCGTCGATATCCCCATCTCGCTGACAGCGGGCACCAACGATCCAATCGCCCCGATTGCAACCAACATTCAGCGTATCGCCAGCTTGATGCCAGGTGCGAAAGTCAGCATGGTGCCGGGGGCCTTGCATTACACCTTCCTGAATACGTGCATACCGGCGCTGGCTGGTCAGGCTGCCGCACTCTGCAACGACGGGCCGGGGGTGGACCGTGACGCCGTCCATGCACAGACAGTCGAACGGGCGCTTGCGTTCTTCAAGGACACGTTGCCCGCCAAGACGCAATGACCCGGAACGACGTCATCACGGCGTCGTCCGGGCAGTCGCTGCAATCCGTTTTGTGCCGGCCGAGCAACATCACCCATCATTTCGCATAACGAAATTTATGCCTGACGAAAGGCATAGGCTTCGCACTGCTGTTACGGCACCAGCCGCTCCGGATCGCGCGGCACGAACGCCGCTTCCTTCACGTTCGACAGCCCCAGCAACCTGGCGATCACCCGGTCGACGCCCAGGCCAAAGCCACCGTGAGGCGGACACCCATAGCGAAAATTGTCGAGGTAGTGCGTGATGGACGACAATTCGACGCCCTTCTCCGTGGCCTGCTGGCGTAGCACCTCGTATCGATGCTCACGCACCGCCCCAGTCGTAATCTCGATCCCCTTGAAGATCAGATCAGAGCTCTTCGTGGTGCCGTGTTCGCGGTCCCACGCGTGGTAGAAGGGACGCTTGGCGATCGGATAGTCGCTCACGAAGATCAAGTCGCAGCCAAGCACCTTGTGCAGCATGCTTTCGCCTTCGTCCGGCAAGTCTTGCGCCGCGCCAAGACTCAACCCGTGGGCCGACAGAATCTCCTTGGCTTCGCTCAGCGTGAGATACCTGACGCTCGGTTCAAGCGGCAAGTCGACGCCGAATAGCGCTTTGACATCGTCCGCGAAAGGTTCGAGCTTTGCAAACGCGCAGCTCAGCATCTGCTCCTCGAATGCCATGACCTCAGCCGTCTCGAAGGCCCAGGCGAATTCGATGTCGAGGCCGGTGAACTCCGTCATGTGACGGCTGCTGCGGCTCTCCTCCGCGCGGAACACGGGGCCGATCTCGAAGACCCCTTCGAGCCCCGACGCAATCCCCATCTGTTTGTAGAACTGCGGCGATTGGGCAAGAAACGCTTGCGTTTCGAAGTAGCCGACACGAAACACCTGGGCACCGCTTTCGCTGGCGTTGCCCATCAGCTTAGGCGTGTGCAGTTCGGTGAAGCCGCGGCTCAAGGCGAACTCGCGGCACGCGAATTCGAACGCGCTGCGCAGGCGCAGCATCAATTGCCACCTGGGCGCCTTCAGGTCCACGACACGATAGTTGAAACGCAGGTCGACGCTGCTCGCCTCGGTGATCGGATAAGCCTGCGCTTTGGAGAAAACCTCTACGGAGCGCACCTGAACTTCCACGCCGTATGTCTTGCTCTGCTCGGCAGCGACGACAACACCTGTCACGGCGAAAGTCGAGCCCGTCAACAACTGCCCCACTTGTGAATGCTCCGCAACAGACGCCTTGTCGACGACGAGCTGAATCTTCCCGGTCGCGTCATGGGCAAGCAGGAACTGCAGGTTTTTCTGGTCCCGTAGCACATCCAGCGTCAGATACAGCGTAACGACTTCACCCACCTGATGCTTCAGGTCCTCAACTAACGTCCTCATAGTCTTCTGCCTTGATGAAAAGCGTGCGGAAATAAAAAAAGGCACTCAGTTTCGTGAGTGCCTTTGGCTTGACGGTGCTTATTTTTCAACAGACAAATAATCTCCTGTCACCCAAAGGCGACAAATTATTATTCAGGCTGAGACGGCTAAAACGGCACATGGTCTGGAGAAAAATAGTCAACGTGGCGGATCGAATCTCGGCTTGCCCTCGCCCTATTCAGGCGCGAAGAACAAGCCGACCCCGGCTAAGGTAACAAAGTTTTGGCGAAAGCGCAAAACGGCCACGCAGATCACTGCTCGGCCGCGCGCATGGCCCGGTACTCGCGCCGCACGATATCCATCAGTTCCGCGACCGAGGTGCTGGCCGCTTCCTTCTCGTACGTGACGCGGCCACGCTGCATCAGCATGACGCGGTCCGCGATATCGAGCGTCTGCGCGTAGTTGTGCATGATCATCACGATCGAGAGGCCGCCCTTCTCCTTCAGGCGCAACACGAGATCGATGATCAGGCCGGCTTCGCGCGCGCCCATCGCGGCGAGCGGCTCATCGAGCAAAAGGATCTTTGCATTGGAGTTCACCGCCCGCGCCACGGCGATGGCCTGGCGCTGCCCGCCGGAAAGCTGCTCGACCGGCAGGTCGACTGAAGGAATCCGTACGCCGATCTCCTCGAGACATTCCGCCGCCCGCGTACGCATCGCACGGTTGTTCAACAGGCGGAATGGACCGGGATAGATGATCTCGCGGTTCAGGAACATGTTGTGATAAATGCTCAGCGAATTCGCCAGCGCCAGATCCTGATAGACGCATTCGATGCCGAGCGCGCGAGCGTGATCGACCGAGCGCAACAGCGTCTCCTCGCCGCCAATAAAGAGCTTGCCGGTGGTCTGCTGGTGAAAGCCGGTGAGTATCTTGATCAGCGTCGATTTGCCTGCGCCGTTATCGCCGAGCACGCCGAGAATCTCTCCCTGCTTGAGCGTCAACGACACGCCATCGAGTGCGGTAACCGCACCGAAGCGCTTGACGATCTCTTCGCCGCGCAGCGCATACGCCACTTCGGACATCACGACTCTCCCTTACTTACGCGCGAGACGCACGACGTGGATGTTGAAGATCATCGCGCCGAGAATCGCAGCGCCGAGAATCATGTTGAAGGTGAACGCGTTGATGCCGATCAGCGTGAAGCCGTCGTTCAGAATGCCCAGCACCGCTGCGCCGATCAGGCCGCCGATGATCGTGCCCGACCCGCCCGCGAGCGGCGTCCCGCCGATCACGGCTGCGGCCACCGCGAGGAACATGATCTGGTTGCCGCCGGCTTGCGGATCGATCGAGGTAATGCGAAAGCCTTCGAGAATTCCGGTAAAGCCCGCCAGCACCGCCGCGATAATGAAGTTGCCGAGCTTCAGCCGCTTCACGTTGATACCCGCTTCGCTCGGCGCCTAACGGATTCGCGCCGGCGGCGATCGTATGCAGGCCCCAGCGCGTGTTGCGCAAAGCACGTGCATGACCAGCGCGATCGCCGACCGTCCAGATGATCTCGCTATAGCCCCAGGCGCCCATGAACGCGGCGAAATCATCGCCTTCCGGCGTGGATCACCGGCGTGCCGCGCGAGATGGTCAGCGTGAGGCCGTTGATGAGGAACAGCGTGCCGAGCGTGGTGACGAACGAGGGAATGCGCAGATACACCGTTACCGCGCCGTTGATCAAGCCCGACCACGCCCGCCGCCGCCACGCCCACGATCAGCGCGATCCAAGTCGGCACGCCGGCCTCGTGGGCGAAATGCATGATGAACGGCGCAAACGCGAACACCATGCCGGCGGAGAGATCGATCTCGCCGCCGATCATCAGCATGATTTCGCCGCACGCGATGATCGCGACCGGCGCGATGAACTGCGACAGGTTTTCCAGGCTGGCGCTGGTCAGCAGAAAATCGTGATTGGCGATTTCGAAGTAGGCGGCCAGAATCAGCGCCACCGCCAGAATGCGAATCTCGCTGGAGCGTCCGATCGCGCCAGGCCAGCGCCTGGCGCGACCACTGGATTTCGTCGCGTCTGTCACAGATGACATTACGACTTGATCCCACCGCTATGCGGCACGATTTGCGACTTGGTGCTCTTGCCTTCGTAGCGCGTTTCGGTGTTCAGGTACGGATCGACCGTGCCCTTGGTGACGAACTTCAGGCCGGAGTTGATGTTGGCCGGTCCGACCAGGCCGCCCGAGACGAGGAACGTGAACGCTTCCACCACGGTATAAAAGCCTTGCACGTAGGGCTGCTGATCAATCGTGAAATCGAGGAAGCCGTCATGAATCAACTGCACCGTGCGCGGCAGCAGGTCGAAGCCGCCGCCATGCACGCCCTTGGCCGGCAGGTTCGATTCCTTCATCACCTCGGCCACGCCTTGCGTGCTGCCCGCATCGACCGCGAACATGCCCTTCACATCCTGGTGTCCCAGATAGAACGACTTGATCTTCGAAAGCTCTTCGTTGACGGTGGCGCCGGTTGCGATCGTCTGCACATCGATCTTCTTGCCGGACTTCTTGATCGCGTCTGACGCGCCGTCGAGCCGCGGCTGGATGTTCAGCTGCCCTGGGGTGGCGATAAAGAGTGCGACAGTCCCGCTGTCGACCAGACTGGCGATGCGCTCGCCCATCTGATAACCCGACAGGTACAGGTCCTGACCGATGTACGCGAGCCGCGGGTTGCGCTGCCGCGCGGCGCATCGGCGTTGTAGGCGAACACGGGGATGCCTGCGTCCAGCGCTTTCTGGATCGGCCCGTCGAACGCCTTGGGATCGACGATCGGCACCGCGATAGCATCGGCCTTGGCGGCAATCGCGGCGTTCATCGCATTGACCATCTCGCCGACGTCGGCGTTCGCGGAACCCGTCCACTGATAATCCATGCCGAACAATGCACAGGCATCCTCAATACCGTACTGGGTCGGTACGAAGAACGGATTGGTTGTGACGTGATTGACGAAAACGATTTTCCACTTCTTGTGCGAAGGGAACGGCGCCGCATCGGCTGCGAATGCCGGCGTCGACACACCGCCGAGCATGGCCATCGCTGCTGCCAGTCCCGCGCCCTGCAGCAAACCACGTCGCGTGGTTTGTACGACTTCGCCCGGTGCTTCACCCTTCTGGTCTTCCCGCTCCTCGGCCATATCAGTCTCCCGTCTCTCAGTTGTTAAACGCACACTGTTCATGACGACGCCGGCCGGGAAAGCGCCGTTGCCGGGCACTACCACGTACAACGAAACCCGCTTGCTCGAGCGCACGAGGTTCCGCATCAAGGTCCACGGAAAATGCTATATCACGTGCCTGCACCCCATAATCGATGTATACCCTTAACTAGTCGGACTATTCCCAGCCATGCGTTGCGCCAAGCAATGGCCGGCACTTCGTGCTCGCCCCAAACCCAAAGTTTGCGCATCCTGAACGCCAGGCAGACACCGATACGCCATGCGGTGGAAATAGTATTACTATCATCAAAGACCAAGGAGACAGCCCCATGACGGAAGCCAAACGCACGCTACGTTCAGCGCAATGGTTCGGCACAGCCGACAAGAACGGCTTCATGTACCGCAGCTGGATGAAGAACCAGGGCATCCCGGACCACGAGTTCCAAGGCAAGCCGATCATCGGCATCTGCAATACCTGGTCCGAACTGACGCCCTGCAACGCGCATTTCCGCAAGATCGCCGAGCACGTGAAGCGCGGGGTGTTCGAAGCGGGCGGCTTCCCGGTCGAATTCCCGGTCTTCTCCAGCGGCGAATCGAACCTGCGCCCGACCGCGATGTTCACGCGCAATCTCGCCAGCATGGACGTGGAGGAATCGATCCGCGGCAATCCGATCGACGCGGTGGTGCTGCTGGTCGGCTGCGACAAGACCACGCCCGCGCTGCTGATGGGCGCGGCGAGCTGCGACGTGCCGGCCATCGTGGTCACCGGCGGCCCGATGCTGAACGGCAAGCATCACGGGCGCGACATCGGCTCGGGCACCGTCGTCTGGCAACTGCAGCGAGCAGGTGAAGGCCGGCAAGATCATCGCTGCATGAATTCATGGCGGCCGAAGCCGGCATGTCGCGCTCGGCGGGCACCTGCATGACCATGGGCACGGCCTCGACCATGGCCTGCATGGCCGAAGCGCTCGGCGTCGACGCTGCCGCACAACGCCGCGATCCCCGCCGTCGATGCGCGCCGCTATGTGCTCGCGCATATGTCGGGCATGCGCATCGTCGAGATGGTGCAAGGAAGACCTGCGGCTGTCGAAGATCCTGACCACGCGAGGCGTTCGAGAACGCGATCCGCGTCAACGCGCGCGATCGGCGGCTCGACCAATGCGGTCGATCCATCTGATGGCGATCGCCGGGCGCATCGGCGTGCAATCTCGAACTCGACGACTGGGACCCGCATCGGCCGCGGCACGCCGACGCTCGTCGACCTGCAGCCGTCGGGCCGCTTCCTGATGGAGGAGTTCTACTACGCCGGCGGCGTGCCGGCGGTGATGCGGCGCCTGGGCGAGGCGGGCCTGCTGCCGCATCCGGACGCGCTGACCGCCAACGGCCAGACGCTCTGGGACAACAACAAGGACGCGCCGATCTAGAACGACGAAGTGATCCGTCCCCTCGACAAGCCGCTCGTCGCCGACGGCGGCATCTGCGTGCTGCGCGGCAACCTCGCGCCGCACGGCGCCGTGCTCAAGCCCTCGGCCGCCACGCCGGCGCTGCTGAAGCACCGCGGCCGCGCCGTCGTGTTCGAGAACATCGAGCGACTACAAGGCGCGCATCGACGACCCCGACCTCGACGTCGACGCGAACTCCGTGATGGTGCTGAAGAACTGCGGCCCGAAGGGCTATCCCGGCATGGCCGAGGTCGGCAACATGGGCCTGCCGCCGAAGCTGCTGCGCAAGGCGTCACCGACATGGTGCGCATCTCCGATGCGCGCATGAGCGGCACCGCCTACGGCACCGTGGTGCTGCACGTCGCGCCCGAGGCCGCGCGCCGGCGGTCCGCTCGCCGTGGTGCGCGACGGCGACTGGATCGAGCTGGACTGCCACGCCGGCGTCTGCACCTGGAGGTCAGCGACGCCGAACTGGCCGCGCGGCTGCCGTCATGGAGCGGAAGCAGCAGACCAGTCGCCGCGATGCGAGCGGCTATCGGAGGCTCTACGTCGAGCACGTGCTGCAGGCGGACCAGGGCTGCGACTTCGACTTCCTGGTCGGCTGCCGGGGCGCGGAGGTGCCGCGGCATTCGCATTGAGGATGGCGGACCGTCACGATGCGCCATTGCTAGCCGCGGTCCCGTGGCCGCGTGGCAAGCATGAAGCCAAAGGAAACGGCGACCCGCGGATTCAGGCCGCGTGGCCGCGTCCGACTTCGAGAATGCTCTCGGCATCGGCGCTGGCGTTTTCGAGCTGAACGAGGCTCGCTTGCCGTGCACCGAGCGGATCGCGGCTCTGGATCGCCGTGAGAATCGCCTTATGCCGCGGCAATGACAGCGCATGCGTGTCCGGATGACGGCTTGTCAGCTTGATCGACTCCGAGAGCGCGAGCGACAGCATATTGCCGATATGCGCAAGCAGGTCGTTGTGCGTGGCCGCCATGATGGCGCGATGAAACTCGAGGTCCGGCTCGAGCAACGCGTTGGCGGTTGGCGCATGCTCCATGCTCTCGTAAGCGGTGGCGATGCGGGCCATATCTTCGCTGGTCGCGGCAGTCGCGGCGAGCGCGGCGGCGGCGGGCTCGATGACGCGGCGCACCGTGAGCAGCGAGCGGAAGAACTCGCCTTCGGGCACGCTGCTGAGCGTCCAGTACAGTACGTCGGGGTCGAGCATGTGCCATTCTTCACGCGGCCTCACGATACTGCCCACGCGCGGCTTCGACACCACCAGCCCCTTGGCCACCAACACCCGCGTTGCCTCGCGCAGCACCGGGCGGCTCACGCCATAGCGTTCGCACAACTCGGCCTCAGCAGGCAGGCGCTGTCCCGGCTGAGCCTTGCCGCTGACGATAAAGATGCCGAGTTCCTGCACGATGCGTCCGTGCAGACTCTTGCGTTGTTGCAGATGACGATAATCCATATGAAGAGAAAGTGGGCCGTGCTTTTTTTTGATCGTGGCGCGGCCGATGCAGCGCGTGAGATGACACCTGCCCCGTAGCCATGGCGCATCTCGCGGGATTGCCGGTAGCGTGTGCGGGGCGCATCCAAGCATAACACGCAGGCAGACCGTATTTACGCCGCGGATCAGGCTTCAGACAACTTGTGCGCCGGTCTGAATCCGCGGTCTCACGCCGGCCCGCCTGCGGAGCACGACGTCGTGGAGAAAACAAGGCAATCCCTCGCCTCCTCTCCAAACGCGGGGAGCACCAGCCATTTCTTCAAGGTGCCTTCGCACTGCAAACCAAGTTTTTCGAGCACGCGCCTCGAGCCTGTGTTCTCAGGATCGCAAACCGTCCAGATGCGTTGCGTGACAGGGTTTTGCCAAAGCGTAGACAGCGCAGCAAGCCCTGCCTCGGCCACCAGTCCCTGGCCCCAGAAACGCTCGCCGATTCCGTAATGAATCTCGCTCTTGTGTCCATGCGGAATGACGACAAAGAGACCCACCGCCTCTTCCTGTGCGCGTGTGCTGATGACCCATGCGAAGGGCGCTTCGTCGTCCCGCTTCCAGGCCGCATCACACCAGTTATTCAGCATGGCTTCGGTGCGCGCAACATCGGGATCGGCGCGGCGTTGCAGGAAGCGTGAACAGGCCTGACTGCCGGTGTAGTTGCGAAACAGCACGGCCGCATCGCCCTTTCTGGCGCGCCGCAAATGCAGGCGTTCGGTCAATAGCTCAACCCGGTATTCCATCGGGACTCCCATATGAATGGTGCTCACAACTTAGCACGATGCGACCGCTAGAATGAAGCCCTGTCCAGAAGACGGGAAACAACCATGCTCAACGGCAAGCGAATTTCGATGGTGGCGGCGATGGCGAGGAACCGGGTGATTGGCGCGGCCAACGACATTCCATGGAAGGCGCCCGGAGAACAACGGCGCTTTCGCGAACTGACCGAGGGACATCTGGTGGTGATGGGCCGGCGCACCTATGAGTCGATCGGCCGGCCGCTACCGAGACGCGATGTACTCGTTATCGGCTCGCAGACAGTCGAGGCAGAACGCGTCTCGACATGCCGCTCGCTCGATGAAGCGGCCAGGATCATCGCGGACGACGCACGCAAGGAAATTTTCATCGCGGGTGGCGAACAGATCTACCGGCTGTTCTTGCCCTATGCGGACACGCTCTACCTGACGGAAGTCGCAGTAGAGCCGGCCGGCGACACCGTGTTTCCAGAGTTGCCGGCCGACTTCGAATGCGTCGAGCGGGTGGAAGTCAGTGGCGAACCGGCTTACACCCTCCTGACTTATCAGCGCACCCGCCGAAGCATGGATCAAAGCATCTGATCAAAACACTTGCGCCCGGCCCCTGCGCCGCGAACCGGGGCACGCACCCAAGCCCTAAACGTGGTGCCCAGCTTCGCCGCCCGCTGCGGGCGGTGTCGCTAGCGTGCCCGCTCCCGGCTCATGCTCCAGCGCCGTGTCGTGATGCAGCAGCAGCACCGCTGCCACACCCACCAGCCCGGCTCCGGAAAGACACAGCAGGCCCGCGCCGAAGCCGCCGGTACTATCCTTGATCCAGCCCATCGCGTACGGGCCGAAGAACCCCGCCAGATTGCCGAGCGAATTCACTGTGGCAATGCCGGCCGCAGCCGCTGCGCCGGAAAGGAACGCCGCCGGCAGCGTCCAGATGATCGGCAGACAACCGAAGATGCCGAAGCCCGCAATCGACAGCGCGGCCATCTTCAACACCGGATTATCCAGCCCCGCCGCCGCGGCGATCCCACCGGCGGCCACCAGCAGCGCGATCGCCACATGCCATTTGCGTTCGAGTTTGCGATCCGAGTGGCGGCCCCAGAGGATCATGCTGATCACGCCGACCACATACGGCAACGAGGTGACAAAACCGGTCTGCAGATTGGTGAGACCAAACGCCTTGACGATTTGCGGCAAGAAGAAACTCAAACCGTAATTGGTTGCGTTGGCACCAAAATAGATCAACGCAATCGCCAGCACGCGTGGATTGAACAGCGCCTCGCGCACGCTAAAATTGCGCACCGCCTCGCGCTTGACACGCTCCTGCGCCAGCCGCGTGACAAGCCAGTCGCGCTCCTCTTCCTTGAGCCAGGTGGCCTTGGCGGGCTGATCGGTCAGGTAGTAGAACACCACGATCGACAACACCAATGCAGGCGCCGCCTCGAGCAGATACACCCATTGCCACCCGGCCATGCCGCCCATGCCATTCAGGCCGAGCAAGGCGCCCGAAATCGGTGAACCGATCACGGTGGACAGGGGAATCGCGGCCATAAAATAGCCGACCACACGGGCGCGATACGCGGCGGGAAACCAGAGCGTCAGCAGAAAGATGATGCCGGGGAAGAAACCAGCTTCGGCGATGCCGAGCAGTACGCGCAGCGTGTAAAACACGTGGGCAGGTGACATGCCGGTGTATCTGGCGAGATCGGGAATAAACGCCATCGCGCCGGCAAGAATGCCCCACGTGAACATGATCCGCGCAATCCAGCGCCGCGCGCCGAATTTCTCCAGCAACAGATTGGACGGCACTTCGAAGAAAAAGTAGGCAATGAAAAAGATCCCGGCGCCGAAACCGAATGCGCTAGAGGAAAGGCCCAGATCCTTGTTCATTTGAAGCGCGGCAAAACCGACGTTGACGCGATCCAGATAAGCGACGAAATAACAGACGACCAGAAACGGTACTAGCCGCGCCGTCACGCGCGCCAGAGTACGAGTCTCAATCTCCATGAATGCTCCCCTTCACGAAACTCGATGCGGGTCCCCGGCGCTTGAGCGGCAATCCGCCCAGGTAGCCAAAGCGTAGTCGCCCGAGCGGCACCGGCAAAGGGGATTCTGTTTGCCGAACGCGCGCCTCGACGCAACCGGCGTCGACCGCATCGATCGGCGCCACCCAGCACAATCGCACACCGGCACACAATTAAGCAGGCAGAGGAAACCCTAGGGTACTGGCCGCTGGCGGCGTTCTTCAGTATTGACGACATGATCGATTGGGCTTTCAATCCATTTGCATGGCAACCGATGTTCGTGCCCGGTATAGTGTGCCGCCTGCATCCCGCCCGTTGAGCGAAGCCTTCCATGCGTCGAACACGGAACACGGCGCGCTGCGCGGTGCATGCCGGCCTCGCCGCGGTGCTTGCCTTCGCCGCGGTCAAACGTTTCGTGCTGACGCAGCCGCTGCGCGGTACGTATAAACAGAATCTCTCCGTGGATCGCGTGACCAACTTTCTCGCCATTCTGTGGCTGACCACCCGGCTGGTGCGCCTTGGCAGCATCGCCTGGATCGCGCAACGCTTGCCGGCCGTCGTGCGCGTCGGGCTCGTCTGTTGCGTGACTGGCGCCAGATGCGGATGAGCGCGGCGGCCGCACGGATCGCACGGTTCGCATTCGCACGCGCAAGAACCCTTCGCGCCGCAGCCTTTAAGATGCCGCACGCGGCGGCCGCGCTGCGCTGCGCAGTGCTGCTCTGCGCGGTGCTGCTTCTCTTCAGGCCGCTCAATGCAGCCGCCTTGTCACCCAAAGGCGCACTCGCCGCACAATGCACGGCGCTCGCCGGCGGCACACTGCCTGCGCAGGCGATCGCCCTGCCGACCCGCGGCGCGAGGATCGACAGCGCCGTCATGGTTCCCGCCACCGCCTCGGGCAACCAGAGCGGAGAATTCTGCCGGATCACCGGCAGTATCCTGGCCCTCGACGCGAGCACGCCCGATATCCACTTCGACCTGAACCTGCCGGTCAACTGGAACGGCCGCGCGCTTCAGATCGGTGGTGGCGGCTACGACGGCGTGGTGGTGAGCGGCACGGGCGTGATGCCGTTCTCGCCAGTTCATGCACCGCTCGCGGAAGGCTATGCGACCTTCGGCGACGACTCCGGCCACACCGGCAATTCCGCGCTGGCCAACTTCGGCCTCGTCAACGAGGCGGTGATCAACTTCGGTTACGCGCATCTGAAGAAGACCCACGACGCCGTGCTTGAACTCATCAAGCGTGCGTACGGCCGGCCGCCCGAGAAAATGTATTTCGCAGGCGGTTCGACCGGCGGCCGCGAAGGCTACACGGTCATGCAGCGTTTTGCCGACGACTACGACGGCGTGATCGCCAATTCGCCCGCGCTCAATTTTTCCGGCGTGCGCCTGCTGGGTGTGATGCTCGGACACGCTGAGTACGGCACGCCCGGTGGCTACCTGTCCCCTGCGATGCTCGATCGGGTCTATCAACGCTCGCTGGAGATATGCGACAAACTCGACGGCGCCGTCGACGGCATCGTCAGCGACGTGGAGGGCTGCCGCCAGCACGAGCAGGAGATCGTCGATTCGCTGCGCTGCCCGCCATCCATGCCGTCCATGCCCGTCGCGTCATCCGGCAACAACGACACCTGCCTCACGGCCCCGCAGATCGCGACGCTGCGCGTGCTCACCGACGGCCTGTCGCTGCCCTACCCGCTCGCGTGGAACGCGAACCGCTATGTCGGCTACAACGTGTTCGAGGGCACCCGTCTGACCAGCGGGCTCGGTCTTGGACACGACCCTGTACGCCTGCCGCTGCCGACTTTTGTCGGCAACGGCTACATGTTCACCCAGGGCGACAGTTACGTGCGCTACTTCGTGACTCAGGATGCAAAGTTCAATTCGCTGAACTTCGATCCATTGCATCCGGGCCGCTACCGGCAGCAGTTGTTCGCGCTCTCGGAAACGATCGGCGCGATGGACACCGACCTGTCGCGCTACATCGCGCACGGCGGCAAACTGATCACACTGCAGGGACTCGCGGACGAAGTCATCAGCCCGAACCAGACCATTGCGTACTACGAAGCGCTGAACGCGCGCTTTGGCAGTGACAAGGTCAATGCGTTCATGCGCCTCTACATGGTGCCGGGCTACCAGCACGGCAATGGCGTGTTCATTCCATCGGTCGATCTGCTCGGCGCACTCGACAACTGGGTCACGCACGGCGTGGCGCCGGAGACGCTGAGCGCGACGGATATTGCCCTGGCCACTAACGGGCGCACTCGGCCGTTATGCCGGTATCCGACGTTTCCGCGCTATCTCGGCAAGGGCAATGTCGATCGCGCAAGCAGCTTTGCCTGCGCCGAACCGTAAGCGGACCGGGTGACGGGATTCCGTAGGTATCCTTACCCGCTTATCCTTGGCCGGTGTGCCTTGACTTCATTGAATTTGGGCGTACCGTAAACAGAATCACCGCACGTTTGCCGAGCCGGGACTCGCAAGGAAAGACCATGGGCAACCGCTATGAACGCTCACGCCTGTCGCGCTCGTTTACGTATAAGGGCATCCAGTACCATCCCGGCATGCTCATCGTTCTGGCCACCCAGGTCGTCTGTCTCGCCGCCTTTTCGTTTGCCGCCAATCTCCTGAGCTCAGGACAAATGGCTGTCCATCACACTGGGCTTCAGCCTGCTGTTCGGACTGATTCTCTCGCTGGGTTTTTTCGGCACCTGGAGTCAGTTCCGCGACGATATCGACCTGTGGACCTTCCTCAACACCAACCCGGTCGAATCGGCCGTGGCGATCGCCACGGCCGGCGAAGTCATCGCCATCCTGATGGTGGCGCCGGCCACTTGAGTCTTGCTGGATCTCACTGAATTTCGCCGCGAGGCCGCACGCACCGTTGTCGTGCATGCGCGTGGCGTCAGTGAGTACGCCCTCACTGCGCGGCTTACGGAATCAGCCAGAGCGCACACCGTAAATGACCAGCGACACCGCAAAGGTCACCGCCGTGTAGCCCATCACGCGCTGAATGCGAATCCCCGCAATCGCCACCACCGGCACCGCCCAGAACGGCTGCAGCATGTTGGAGACGTTCTCGGCCATCGCCACGCCCATCGCGGTGCGCGGCACGGACGCATGCAGGCTCAGCGCCGCCGGCAGCACGAACGGCCCCTGCACGGCCCAGTGCCCGCCGGCACTCGGGATCAGCAACGTGATGATCAGCGAACTCAGATAGCTCAGCACCGGCAGCGTCACCGGCGTGGCAATCGCCACGAAGGTCTTGGCAATCGTCGATGCCAGGCCGGTCCCGGTCATGATGCCCATGATGCCGCCGTACACCGGATACTGCAGCAGCATCGAACCGGTCTGCCGCGCGGCGCGCCGAATCGCGTCGGCGTAGGCGATGGGGGTGCGCTGCAACGCGAGCCCCACCAGCAAAAAGATCAGGATCGTCGTGTTGATGTCGAGCTCGAAGCCCTTCGCATACCAGGTCATCGCCAGATAACCGATGCCCAGCGCGAGCAGGATCAGCGTGCCCACGATCGAGCGCTCGGCGCGGGCGGCGAACGAAGACGGCGCTGCGCCGCGTGCATGCGGATCGGCGTCCGCCGGGGCGGGCGCGCTGCCATTCGTACCGGCGCCCGCTTCCGGCGCGGTTTCGCTGAAGGCGACCACATGCTCGGGCTTCGGATGCATCCGGATGAAGATCGCCGTCATCACCACCACCACCAGCACGGTCGGAATGAAGACGAACGGGGCGAACACGGTCTGGCTCAACGGGATCACCTGGCCAGTGGCCTTCTCGACCAGGTTCAAGGCATTGCCATGCGAAGCCTGCGACAACGCGATCGAGCTCGACAGCCCGCTGTTGCAAACCGACCAGGCCGAATAACTACCCGCGACGAGCCAGGCGAAGTCCACTTTCACGCGCTTCGCAATTTCGCGCGACAGCAATGCTCCGACGATCAGCCCGAGCCCCCAGTTCAGCCATGCGGCCACCGCGACGATCGGAAAAACCAGCAGCGCGGCACGCGCCGGCGTGCGCACACCGGCGGCCATCGCCCGCAGGCCGCGTTGCACGAGCGGTGCTTCGGCGATGGCATAACCGGTCGCCAGAATCAGGATCATCTGCAGCGCGAAGCCGAGAATGTTGAAAGTCCCGCCATACCAGGACGTCAGGATCACCGGAACGCTCGCGTGCGGAGCGAAGGCGAACGCCAGCAGAATGACGACCACGGTCAGGCCGATTGAAAGAACGAACGGGTCCGGCATAACCTGCTCGAACACGTAGACGAGCCCGGCTACGATGCCGCGCCGGCGTTCGTCGGGATGGGGCTGTGGGTGGGTGGGTCGGGTTCCGTTGTTATCCATGATGTCTCTTCCTTTCGCCGCATCTCGTCGCATCTCGCCGCATCTCGTCGAAGCGGCATCTCTCACGAACCGCGCCTCGAACGAACGTCGAGCGACGGCAATTGCAGCATACGCGCACGGCTGTGCGCTGTAATCGCGGCAAGAACCCTACCTGATTTTCGTATTTGCTGCTCCGAGGGCGGCAGTGCTCAGAGGCGCTCGCAACGGCGGCGCGTCGCGCGGGGCTCGTAGGCCAGCAAGGTCTGAAGAGGGATGCAGCGAGGAACGGTAAACGACTGAGGGCAGCCCATGGCTGCCCTCGTTTTGCGGCTTGATGTGAGACTTAGAACGCTGTCCCGATCTGGAACTGGAACTTCTGGTACTGGTCGCCGGAGTGCTTGACGAGCGGGAAGCCAAGGCTGAGCTTGAGCGGCCCGATCGGCGAGATCCATGCGAGACCCGCACCATACGCATAGCGCAAACCGTTCGCGCCGATACTGCTGCCTTCGTCGCCCCAGACGTTGCCGCCGTCGAAGAACGTGAAGACGCGCAGCGTGCGGTCGTAGCCGGTGCCCGGCAGCGGGAAGGTCAGTTCGATGTTACCGACCAGCATCTTCGAACCGCCGATCGGGTCGCCGGTCGTCGCATCACGCGGACCGAGCGAGCTCGGCTCATAGCCGCGTACCGAACCGATACCGCCTGCGTAGTAGTTCTTGAAAATCGGGAACGGCTTGCCGTCGAGACCGTTACCGTAACCACCCTGGAAGTTCAGGCCCAGCACGAAGCCCTTCGCAAACGAGTAGTAATACTGCGCTTGCAGGTCGGCCTTATAGTAAGGCGTACTGCCGATCGGCGAACCCTATTCGGCGTTCGCTTGCGTGAAGTAACCGCGGCTCGGTACCAGAGCGCTGTCGCGATTGTCGCGCGACCAGCCGATCGTCAGCGGCACGTTGTTCGACACGCGGCCGAAGTCGTTCACGTAGTCGATATAGCTTTGCGGCGTGGTCGCGTCGACGTCGAGACGGTTCTGCTCGAAGCCGAGGCCGAAGTACACCATGTCCGATTCCGAGAACGGAATGCCGAACTTCATATCCGCGCCCGCGGTGATGATCCGGAAGCTCGTATCGGTCGTGTTCGAGTAGTACAGCGGCTCGCTGGTACGGTAGTAGACGTCGGTAATCCGCTTGATGCCGTCCACCGTGAAGTACGGGTCGACCTGCGTGACCGTCAGCGTACGGAACGTGGTGGCCGTATTGACGTTCACCGCGAGGCTCGTGCCCGAACCGAACACGTTGTCCTGCGACACGCCCGCCGAAATGATCGGGCCTTCGCCGGAACCGTAGCCGAGACCCAGCGTGATCGAGCCGGTCGGCTTTTCCGTGACCTTCACGTCGACGTCGACCTGGTCCGCCGTGCCTTCGACCGGCACCGTCGTCACGTCGACGTCGGTGAAGTAGCCAAGACGGTTGATCCGGTCTTTCGACAGCGCAAGGCGGCTCGAGTCGAACCACGAGCTTTCGATCTGACGCATTTCGCGGCGCACCACTTCGTCACGCGTGCGGGTGTTGCCGATAATGTTGATGCGGCGCACATAGACGCGGCGGCTCGGATCCACTTGCAGCGTCAGGTCGACCGTATGGTGCTGCTGGTCGATCTGCGGCTGCGCGTTCACCGTGGCGAACGCATAACCGTATTCACCGAGCTTGTCGACGACGGCCTTGGTGGCGGCCTTCAGCTTGGCAGCCGAGAAGCGGTCGCCCGCTTTGATCTTGATGAGCTTCGAAAGCTCCGCCTCGCGATCCAGCAGGTTGCCTGCCAGATGGATGCCGGAAATCGTGTACGGCTCGCCCTCGTGCAGGGTGAGCGTCAGGTACATGTCCTTCTTGTCCGGCGACAGCGAAACCTGGGTCGAGTCGATGTTGAACTCGAGGTAGCCGCGGTCCAGATAGTACGAGCGGATGTTCTCGAGGTCGGTGGTCAGCTTGTCTTTCGAGTACAGGTCGTTCTTCGTGTACCACGAGAACCAGTTCGGCGTGGACAGCTGCATTTCATCGCGCAGCGTGCCGTCGCTAAACACCTTGTTGCCGATGAAGTTGACCTGGCGGATCTTCGCGCTCGGACCTTCGATCACCGAGAACAGCAGACCGACGCGGTCGCGGTCGATCGGCGTGACGGTGGTCGTGACTTCGGCGGCGTAGTAACCGTGCGTCAGGTACTGACGCTTCAGTTCCTGCTGGGCGCGGTCGACTAGCGACTTGTCGTAATAGCGGCCCAGCGACAGCCCGACCGAGTTCAACGCCTTGGTCAGGTTGTCCTTGTCGAATTCGTGGATGCCCGAGAAGTCGATCGTGCCGATCGCCGGACGCTCCTGCACCTGCACGACGACGACGTCGCCTTCGGTCGAAATCTTGACGTCGTTGAAGAAGCCCGTGGCATACAGCGCGCGGATCGCTTCCGAGGCCTTGTCGTCGGTGAACGTGTCGCCCTGCTTGATGGGCAGGTACGAGAAAACGGTGTTCGGTTCGACGCGTTGCAAGCCTTCGAGCCGGATGTCGCGGACCACGAAAGAGTCGGTGGCAAAGGCCGAGGCTGCTGTGACGCTCAGGCCGATAAATGTCAGCGCCCTGGCGCTGCGGGCCGATAGTGTTTGAACCTTCATGCAGGATAAGCGACAAGATTTCAATGCAACATGGGAACCGCCGCCGCTTGTTTTTCCAATCTCTGGCCCACGGCGCGGATGGGTGATGTCTCTTGGGTCTACCGCAGTCTGATGCCGGAGGTATCAGCTTCGCACGACATCGCACGCTTCACGCTCTGTTTCTTGTGCCGAGCAGGTCAGGAGTATAGAACGGTTTTGCGGCTGCGCGACTTACTTCGATTACATGCAGACTACTTCCAGCTTATTACAAATTCATACATTCCCTGCGGTCATGCTTACGCTCTGCCGCCATTTTTCGAGAAGTTGCATACCATAGCACGAAAAATATCCGCCGCAACACCTGCCAGAGGACAACGCACAAGCGAATGGATATTAACGCATGGAGTGCCGACGGAGGTTCATCAAAATGAGCGATAGGTTTTGGGCGCAAATGTCTGAGGAGGACCGGGCAACGCCCCGCCGAATGGCATATGTAATATAGGACAGCCCCGATCGTAAGCTGATTTGTGCGCTATTTTGGCACAAAGGCTGTCAATCATTCGAAAAATTTCACAGGACCGCCCGATGGTTGCGAGAAAAAGACGAAACTGCGCCCCAAAACTCATGCTCCCAACGGCGCAAGCAGGTTGCGCAATGCCGACAGACTGAGCGGGCGCGCGAACCAGTATCCCTGCACCTCGTCGCAACCCAGCTCGCGCAGGCGCTCGGCCTGCTCCTCGGTCTCCACGCCCTCCGCGGTCACGCGTAGCTTCAGCGCGTGCGCCATTGCGATGATTGCGCCGACGAGTGCCGCGCATTGCGGGTCGCTGATCATCCGGATGACGAACGAGCGGTCCACCTTGAGCCGGTTCAGCGGAAAGCGCGTCAGGTACGCCAGACTCGAATAGCCCGTGCCGAAATCATCCACCGCCACTTCGACGCCGAGCTTGCGCAGCGCGTGCAGCGTGCGCAACGCTTCCTCGGTGTCGCCGAGCAGGACGCCTTCGGTGATTTCCACTTCGAGGTAGGACGGATCGAGCGCGGCGTCGTGCAACGCGCTCTCGATGGTCGCCAGCAGATTCTGCCGCTGGAACTGCTGCGGCGACACATTCACTGCCACGCGCGGCAGGCTGCCGGTGAGCCGCAGCAGCTTGCCGGCATCGCGGCAGGCGGTACGAATCACCCATTCGCCGATCCGCTCGATCAGACCCGCCTCCTCCGCCACCGGAATGAACTCGACCGGGCTGATCGGGCCGCGCTGCGGATGAGTCCAGCGCAGCAAGGTTTCGACCTGGGCGATGCGCCCGGTCGCAAGTGTGATCTGCGGCTGATAGACCAGATGCAGTTGCTGCCGGTCGAGCGCATCGCGCAACATGGTTTCGAGTTCGAAGCGGCGCGCGGCCTGCCCGTCGAGCGCCGCCGAGAAGCGCCGCACCACGTTGCCTCCCGCGCCGCTCGCCGCGGACAACGCGACATTGGCGCGCCGCATCAGCGTGGGGACGTCGTCGCTGTGTTCCGAGCTGTGTTCCGAGCTGTGCTCCGGATACGCCGCGCAGCCGATGCTCGCCGTCACCGTGATCGACGTGCCCGAGCAGTCGATCGGCTCGGCAAGGCGTGCCAGCGCCGCCGCGGCGAGCGCGTCGGCCGTCGCGCCCGTCTCGTTGACCAGCAGCGCGAATTGCGTGCCGCTGACCGAGGCAATCGTGCCTTCGTTGGCAATCAGGCCGCGCAGGCGTTCGCCGACAATCTGCAAGACGAGTTCAGCCGCGTAGGAGCCAAGCGCATCGCGCAACTTGCGCAACGAGTTCAGTTCGACGAGCAGGACGGTGAAGCCCGTGCCGTCACGGCGGCAACGAGCCAACGTCAGATCGAGCCGCTCGGTGAAGAGAGTCTGGTTCGGCAGACGCGTCACACCGTCGTGGTGCGACACGTACCAGAGGCGGGCTTCGGACTGGGCGTAGCGGGTCATCTCGACGGCCATGCCTACGTAGCATACGGAATTGCCCGTCGCGCTGCTATCGAACGCAAGCGGTTCGTCTATAGACTGGGGGCGTTGTGGCGCCATTTCGCCGCCCAGCAATGGCGACACCGCCAGCATGACCGAGATGCGGGTGTTGTTGCGCCGGACGTAGGTCCATTCGCTTTCGTAGCGGGCGGGGGCCATCAATGAGCCCGGTGACACTGCGCCTGGCGTACCCACGCCCCAGTGGCCGATGCCCGGCAATTCGCCGCGGCGCCTCGCGAGTTCCGCCGGGTCGTGCAGCGAATCGAAGGTGCGGCGGCCGACCAGCTCCTCGGCCCGGTATCCGGTCAGTTGCTCGAAGGCGGCATTGACATAGCGGAAGGTGCCGTCCGCCGCGTAGATGAACACGCCGTAGGGCGCGGCGTCGAGTGCGCGGTCCTGCACAGGTGCCTCGGCTTTGCGATCGTGGTGCATGACACTGTCCCTTCATTGAGCCTCCAACCAGCCGGCCGCCGCTACCGGCAGCGACTCGCCACTGCTGGCGGCGGGTAATGTCGCTCGACGGTCGACGCATGACGCTCTGCACAAATCTCATCATAACGGCTTCTGCTTGCCCATCCGCATTTACGCCGTCACGAAAGCCGTCACGACGCAACGGGTCACGCAAAATTTTCCCGGGCTTGTGTCGATTCCCCGTCTGGTCGCTCGTCGTGTTGATGAAGCCCTGCTGAAATCGGCGGGGCCTTCTGACTCGTCAACCCGCCCATCCGAGGAGCGACCACCATGTCCGCACCCGCCGTAAAACCGATTCCGGAAGGAATGCACTCACTAACCCCGCATCTGATTTGCGCCGGCGCCGCCGACGCGATCAGGTTCTATACGGAGGCCTTCGGCGCCATCGAACAGTTCCGTTTGCCCGGTCCGGAAGGCAAATTGATGCATGCGTGCCTGAAGATCGGCGACTCGATGCTTATGCTGGTCGACGAAATGCCCGGCTGCGCGATGCTCGGGCCGAAGTCGCTGAAAGGCTCAGCGGTCGCGATTCACCTGTACGTCACGAACGTCGACGCCACCGTCGAGCAGGCGATCGCAGCCGGTGCCCGCGTCACCATGCCCGTTACCGATATGTTCTGGGGCGACCGCTTCGCCCAGCTCGAAGATCCGTTCGGGCACCGCTGGTCGGTGGCGACGCACACGCGCGATGTGTCGATGGAGGAAATGCAGGAAGCCGTCCGCGCGATGCAGTAGTGTTTAACGCGCCACCGCATCGAACGAAAACGTGCCGAGCGCTGCACGCACCTCGTCCAGTGTGGCCTGGGTCACGTTTTTCGCTCGCTGCGTGCCTTCGCGCAGCACGTCGAACACGTAGCCCGGGTCACGCGCGAGCTGCTCGCGCCGCTCGCGAATCGGCGCGATCAAGGCCTGCAACTGCTGTTCGAGACGGCGCTTGACCACCATGTCGCCAAGGCCGCCCGCGCGATACTCGGCCTTCAGGCGCTCGACGGTGGCGCGATCTTCGTCGAAAGCGTCGAGATACGTGAAGACCACGTTGCCTTCCACGGTGCCGCGGTCGGACGCGCGCAGATGGTTCGGATCGGTGTACATGCTTTTGACCGAATCGCGGATTGCGTCGGCGGAGGATGACAACGGAATCGAGTTGCCCTGCGACTTGCTCATCTTCGCCTTGCCGTCGACGCCGGGCAGCCGGCCCGTGACCGGAATCAGCGCCTCTGCCTCGGGCAGCACGTCCTTGCCGACCTGGCGGTTGATACGACGGACGATCTCGTTGGTCTGTTCGATCAGCGGCGCCTGGTCTTCGCCGACCGGCACGAAATGGGCCTTGAAACCGGTGATGTCGGCGGCCTGGGCGACCGGATAACAAAGAAAGCCCGCCGGAATATCGCGGCCGAAACCACGCGCCTGAATCTCCTCCTTGATCGTCGGATTGCGCTCGAGGCGCGCGACGCTCACGAAGTTCAGATACAGCAGCGTCAGCTCGGCGAGCGCTGGAAGAGCCGACTGCACGGCAATCGTGGTCTTGCGCGGATCGATGCCGACCGCGAGATAGTCGAGCGCAACCTCCAGCACGTTGCGGCGGACCTTGTCGGGATCGTGTGCGTTGTCCGTCATGGCTTGCGTATCCGCGATCAGCACGAACTGCTGATGCGTCTCCTGCAAGGCCAAGCGGGTTTTCAGCGAACCGACATAGTGGCCGAGATGGAGTGCGCCGGTGGGACGGTCGCCGGTGAGAACGGTACGGCGCGGGGAAGTAGTGTTGTCTTGCATAAACGGGCTCTCTTGAAACGCCGCCGCAGGACAGGCCAACCGGGGATGGAGCACCATGTCAGCCGGACTGCGGCGGCCATGGTCGTAGTAAAGACGTGACGATGCCGCTCCTTCAGGAGCGCCACCAAGCGTGAAGCAGGGAAAGGTTCATCGGGTACATGGCGTAAGGATGCCATATCCCGATGGGGGTTGCCAATGAGACGGTTATGCCGCCTTCACCTCGGCTTGTTGAAGTCAAGCATCGCCGCGCTGGTCCGCACCGACTCGGCCATATCCAGCACGCCCTCGCCACAGGCCAGGCAAAAGTCGCCGGTCACGGCAGGGATGACAGTCGACTCCTCTTTGTACACGTAAGGCAGGTCCCGAGTGTCACGCACCAGTTTCGCCGCTCCGCAAAATGAGCATTTCATGTTCACAACCCGTTGAATGAGACGATCAGGACGTGGTCGACCACGGTGAGTCAGATAAACCTCCCCGGCTGGCGTAGACAGGCAGAGCAGCCGAATTGAAAAGGAGAACATATCAAACTTCAGGGCCGATCGGATGTCCCGAAATTCGATCTGACGAGATAAAACAACATCGTTGCGCGCCCCTCAAACCAACGGCGTAACCGCCGGCTCCGCTTCCGGCGCGCAATGCACGTTGAAGCTGATCAGCCTGGTCGGCCCAAACGTATTGCTCAATGCCACGTCCGCTGCATCGCGCCCGTGCGCCATCAACACCCTGCCCGTGCGCTGCACGTTATTGCGCGGATCGAAGGTCTGCCAGGTACCGCCCAGATAAGCCTCGAACCATGCAGCAAAGTCCATTGCGGAATACGGCGGCGGCACCCCGATATCGCTGATATAGCCCGTGCAATAACGCGCCGGAATGTTCATCGCGCGACACAGCGCCACGCCCAGATGCGCGAAGTCGCGGCACACGCCGGTCCGCTCATTCCAGGCCTGCCAGGCCGTTTTCGTCGGCCGCGCGTGATGGTAGCCAAACACGATATGACGGTGCACGTAATCGCAGATTGCCTGCACACGCGGACGTCCGAGTGGCGTCTTGCCGAACAGGCGCCACGCGAGATCGGATAGCAGATCGGTCTCGCAATAGCGGCTGCCAAGCAGATACGCCAGCGTCTCACTGGGCAGCTCTTCGACCGAATGCTGATAGCCGTTCGGCTCGATCGTTTCCGGCTCGGCGGAAATCTCGAGCACCGCCGTAGTCGACAGCGCGATCCGTCCCGCCGGTGCGACGAGACGGCTGCACAGATTGCCGAAGCCATCACGATACTGCGTGATCGGCACCGGCGGATCGACCTTCAACACATCGGCGCTCAACACATCCTGCACACGCGAGTAGTGGGTATTCAACATCAGCAGCATCGGAGTGGCTTGCTCACACTCGTAGACCAGTTCATAACCAACGCGCAATTTCATCGACCCGCCCTCGCCTCAGTCAAGACTACTCAGTTAAGACTACTCAGTTAAAACCATCAAACATCTTCAGTCACACACACGTCGACCTGCAGGCCGCGGAACGAATGCGCCGCGCCATGCCAGGTGCCCCACAACGGCAGCGCCTGATAGTAGTTCCAGGCCACCGCTACGCGAATCAGATGGCGGTTGCCGATAATGCTGTTGGTCGGATCGAAATCGACCCATCCGGCGCCTGGCAGGTAAATCTGCAGCCATGCATGAGTGGCGCCGCCGCCCAGCGTCGTGTCGAACTCGGGTACGAAGATGTAGCCGCTCACAAAGCGCGCGGCGAGCCCCAGCGAGCGCACCGCGTCCATCATCAACACCGCGAAGTCGCGGCAACTGCCGCTGCGGTGGCGCAACGTATCGGCGGGACGGTACACGCCTTTTTCCGGACGCCGCACATAGCGAAAGCCGCTCTTGATCTCCTGCGTCATGGCCCGCAACATCGTCATCGTGGAGGTGGGGCCGCGCTTCGCCAGAAAGCGGCGTGCCCAGACGTTCACTGCGTCATCCGGATATTGCCGGCTGCGCGCGTTCACGAGATCCGACGCTTCCTCATTCGTGTATGCGAAGGGCCACGTTGCGGCGTACGGTTCAAGCGCGTAATCGGGGAGCGGCGACTCGTAGTGTTCGAGCCTGACCTGACTATCGAAATGCAGCTCGGGAGCTTCGCCGGAAAAGTTGGCGACCGCTACCGAATTGTCAAACACGTCGTGGAGCCAGTGCAGTCGCGACGGCGTCGGCGTGATGACGAGCCCGGTGGCGACGACGCGCACATCGTGTCCCGAGCGCGGCCGGAACATCATCCGGTGTTCGCCGAAGCGCACCGGCTCCGAATAGCGGTAGACGCTCATGTGCCGCACGCTCAGACGTTGCGGCTCGGCCGTCTTGCCGACCTCCTGGATCAACTCGGTAGTCACATGGCCGCCCTTGAAAACCTGCTGCAACAGCAGGAACGGCAGCATTTGCCGCCAGCGTTATGTAGCCGCGTCTAGCGTTCAGGGTGGTGGCACTGATTGCGCAGAAAACGTCCTCCGGCCCAGCATACACCTGCCAGATTAGTTGAAAACATTCATTTGGACGCGGTTGGCGGGATCGGACTGTCCACAGGCGCCGTGCGTCTGCGCTGTAGCCTCGGCATCGACGGGGAAAGCCGCTGCGAATGCGGCTCGCATCGCTAGGGGGGCGAGGCAGTCCATGTGGAGAACCCGGGAGTTATCAACAGAAACTGTCCATAAATCTGTTGATAACTCCCGGGCGAAATCGGTAAGTCTTTGATGTGTTTCGACTTTACCGGGTAACGCAGAATCCGGTCAGAATGCTTGTCCCGCCGCGGTGTTTCTAGGCTCCGCCGCACACCTACACGCGCCGCGACCGGTACATCTTGCCAAGCGCGAGACGCGCCATCCTGACCCAACCGGATGGCCGCGGGTGGGCCAGCATGCTCAGCGCACGCGCGTAGTCGAGCGTGAGACCGGGGGTCCATGCCATCGTCGCGGCACGTTTGCGCACCTGTGCGGCGACCCACAACTCGGAATCGCCCCCCAGCAGGATTCTCACCAAGCGAACCATCGTCAGTCTGCGAGTGGCCGCGTTAGCCGTCGCGCCGGCCCGCCTGCACAGGGACTGCCCTGCCGCGGATCGGCGCCGGGCGCGCGCGCAGCGCCTTCCATTTCTTCGCCGCGGCCGCGAGCAGCAGCAGCGCGCCGATCGCGACCACATCGCCAGCGAGTCCATTCAGCCACGCGGGGCCCCGCGCCATCCGCACGGCCGTGTCGACGGCGATCGATACCACCGTACCGCCGACAAAGCACACCAGTCCCTGCTTGCCCACGGTGACAACGGCCGGCAGCCACTCGGCGATCCGCCGCATCACTTGCATGCGAACCGCCTGCGCCATCAGCCACGCAATAGTGACAAAGCTCACTACGCGCACGGCGGCGAGATTCTGCTTCATGTAACCGGGCGTTGCCTGGGTCTCGAGGCACAGCTTGATGAACGCAAAGCCCAGCGCGACGGCAAGCGCCGCGTAGGTCAGCCAGCGCCCCAGCTTCGAGACCTGAAACTCGTTCGACACCGGATGCAGACGACACAGTATTCCGAGCATGAACATCAGTTGCCACGCAAACGGATTGAACGCCCAGCCACCCGGATCACTGCTTGGCAAAGCGCGCGCCAGCCACGTGGACGCGAGCCACACCGCAAGACTCACACCTAGCGCCACCGCGGGGCGGCGAGTCGCCAACGGCACCGACAGCGGCACACACAGCGCGAACAGCGTGTACATCGGCAAGACCGAGGACAGGAAAGGCTGATGACGCAACGTGACGACGTCGAGCAACGTGCCGACCGGATGACGCAGCACATCGCTCCATCCCGTCTCCTGCACCACCGGCGAATCAATCCGCCACAGCATGAGCGCAGCGCCCGCCAGCAGCATCAGCGCCGCGGTGAACAGATAGGCGCGGTAAATCTCCCACGCACGCACGACGAAGCGCCGCTTGGCAGCGTGCTCGCTACGATATGTGGCGACATTCGTATAAGCGGCGGCCGACGCATAGCCGCCGAGAAACACGAAGACTTCAGCCGCGTCGCAATACGCATAGTTATGCAGCATGAAACGTGAAAGAACGCTGCCCTGAACATGATCGAGAGCGATGACGATCAACACGACTCCGCGCAGGAAGTCGATTTCGAGCGATCGCCGGACGGGCGAATTCATCAACGACAACTCCGTTTTCGGTTCGGCCGCAATCCGCATGAATTGATGACGCGAACGGGTGAGAGACTGACTGTTGCTCCGGATGCCATCGGGCACCACTCAACGCTATGCCACACACTCCCGTAATTCAATTACGGGCTCTCGCAGCGATTTTTCTGCGCGTTACGCCGCGGGTGCCGGCAGCGTCAAAAGCCGCATCGTTCCTGTGCGACATGAAGGTGCGTGGGCAGTTCCCACGCAGAGTGCTTCGGGGTATTTCATGCAGTCTGCATGCGGACGTGACGATGCATCGCGCAGCAAGCGCGCGATGCATCGTCAGATTTTGGGAGTGTCTTAAAGACAGGCTAGAACAGCCGGTCTAACGAAGTGCGCCAGGCGGGCCGGGGCACGCGGGCGGCGAAGGAGAAATCCTGCGTTTCTCGCCGCACCGCTGCACCGGTGACACCTGGTTACAAAATAAAGCCGGCGAGATTCAAAAGACTTTCTACTGGCTTGCGCAGTACTTTCATCTTGCAAAACGTGCCGGTTTCAAGCGGCTGCGGCCTGCAACATGGCGTCACCCTGCTCGCCGCCCAGCACCTCGACGATGTCGGCAAACATGCGCGCGAGTTCACCTGTCATCAGCGTCATATCGGAGTCGAATTGCTCTTCGTCGTTGTGCGCGGTGGGATCGCTTGCGTCCTTGATCACGTCGAGCGGCGTGACGCGCTTGATGGTCAGCGACGGTGTGAGCACAAACGAAACGCGGTCGTCCCACGTCATGGCGAGACGCATGCATTGCTTGCCCGCTTCGATATGACGGCGCATGTCCTCGACATCCAGCGCATGCCCAACGTAGCGCACGGTCGCATTGCCTTGCGCTGCGGAGCGCAACTCGGTGTCCTGATCGAGCGTGAAACCGGCCGGGGCGTCGCCGGTCAACAACCATTCCGTCATCGCCGCCACCGGTGACTGCGCGACACGCACGCTCGCGAGCGGCAACTGATCGATTGACTTGACCAGCAGCCCGAGCACGTCGTCGGCGATGGCTTGCGAAGCGGCGTCGATCACAAGCCAGCCGTGCACCGTGTCGATCCAGACGCGCGTATCGCGGCGAATGCTGAAAGCACGCGGCAGCAGTTCGTCTGTGACCTGCTCCTTCAGTTCGCGCATCTGCTTGCGGCCGAGCTTGAAGCCCTGCTGCTCTTCGACTTCGAGCGCGCGCGCCTTGGTCACCTGGTTGACCACCGACGCAGGCAGCAATTTCTTTTCGGTGCGAAACACCAGCAGCATCTGGCGGTTGATCGAGTAGACAAGCGCGTCGTTATCGCGCGGCGAGGCCCATCCCTGTGTTTGCATCTCGACGCCGCTGCCCGGCTGGAACGCGTGCGGCGCGAGCCACTTTTCCATCTGCTCGGGAGTGACGGACCACGGAACGGGAAGACGATGAAGCTGAAGGTTTTTGAACCACATGGGCGTACGGGCAAAGCGCACCATTCTATACGACACTGCCCTGGCGAGGGACGACATAGCGTATGCGAACGATGCATCGCATGCCGGGAGAAAGGTTTCAGCATCGCATTGATTCGGATAACTATGCACCTGTCAGTTCCAGACCATCGGAGGCTCCGGCCAGACAATCGATTTTCAGGCGTTCGACCTCGACCGCGTCAAGAGCAGCCGCGTCGTCGAAAACTGGCATCTGGAGAACCGCCTGACGCTGCTCAAGCCCCTGCACGCCGGCAAACAGTAAAAAGTCGTGCGCCGCAGGCGCCGCCGCCCTTCGGTTTTTGCCCAAATAACCTAGACTTTTAAGATGCAGTGGAACCGGATGGAGGCTGCCATGGCGGAATCGATGGTCAGCATCGTAGTAGGACTGGTTGTCATCGTCACCGGGATCATGATCCTGAACTCGCACCATCGGCGCGAGTTGCACAAGCCGCGTCCACTGGCGCGGCTGGACGGCCATCGCCTCTGGGACCGGATGTGGCACCGGCACTGACCTTGGCAGCGGGTCGCCCAAACGACGCGGCACAGTCCGCGCCCCAGTGGCGGCTGGCGCGGCGGCTCCCAGACCGCCCATCGCAGCCGCACACACCCTGCACGGGCCGGAACGGAGGCAAGCATGTCTGATGAAATCTACGTCTGGCAAATGCTCGAATACGAGGGCTTCGAAATCCACCTGTCGCCGCGCCCAAAAAAGCCCGGCGAGAGCCGTTTTACCTACATCGGCTACGTTTGCCACCCTGGCGCCGATCCGGCCATTCCCGGTCATGTGGTGCCGTTCCATGCGGACGGCGAAGAGTGGTTTCCGAGCATGGAAGAAGCCTGCTACGAAGCCGTGCACGCCGGACGCAGCATCGTCGATGGGACGCATCCGGACCTGTCGGTGCTTTCGTTGGTGACGAGCGGGGTCTAGCGGGCGGGGTCCACCGCGCAGCAAAGAATCGTTGCGCCGTAAGAAACCGAAATGAACAGCGATCGGACCCCCGGGAACCCACCGACCAGCCGTATTGCGCGTGCCGCCGCCCCACTATCAGAAAGCCCCGGTCTGCGCGGCCGATCCTCCGTGGTGGGCGCAAACTCGCGCCAGCGTTGGCTCTGCGCCAGTTCGCCCCGGCCATTCGAACGGTTTCTATCCCGGCCGGGGCAATTTCGCACCGCGCGAACACCTCCGCGCGGATTTTGCCGCGGGGTCGAACACCCCGGCCACAAGGCGCAGTCGAGTCCCCCACGCGGTTATAATCGCCATCGCCCTGCCGTCTTGAAAAGGAGTGCTCCGAGCCTCCGGCCATGCATTCGGCGAACCGGAACGGTAGTGTTCATAAGAATTCTCAGCCTATGATTTTTGCCCCCAGTCTGATCTGGCTCAGCACAGCCTTGTTATTTTTCGCCCCCGCCGTCAACCTCATATGGCGCGGCGGCACGGGCTACGGTTTTTTCGTGCTGGTCGCGCTTTCACTGGGAGCGGCCGTCGCCAACAGGCGCACCCCGGATTATTTCAAGGGATTGCGCACCTATAACGGGTACACCTTGGGCATGCTCGCGTTTCTCATCGCGATCATGTTCCAGCAACTGGTGATGCACTACTGGCTGCCGCGCCAGTTCGATGCCCTCTCACGCTTCGTGCTCGCACTACCGCTGTTTCTGCTGCTGCGCCAGTTTCCGTCACGCAACCTGCGGGCCATCGGCTGGGGTTGCGCAGCGGGTGCACTCGCCGTAGGCGTCTGGGCTCTGATCGCGCAGCCGCAAGGCGGCTGGACCGAAGCGAGCCGCGCCAGCAATGCCTACACGAACGCGATTCCGTTCGGCGACACCGCCTTGCTGCTCGCCTTCCTGTCCGTCTTCACGCTGGGTTGGGACGGCCCGCGCGACTGGCGGATGCTCGCGGTCAAGCTGCTCGCGCTGGTCGGCGGCGGCTATGCCTCTTATCTGTCCGGCTCGCGTGGCGGCTGGATCACGATTCCCATTTTTGCGATCCTGCTCGGCTGCCAGTTCCACTGGTTCGTGCACAAGAAGCGTCTGTGGGTGGCGGCGCTCGCCATCGTGGTATGCAGCGCCGCCCTGCTCTCGACTGAGCGGGTCGAGCGGCGGCTCGAAGATGCCACCGCTGACGTCTCGGCGCTGCATCACGGCGACGAAAACACCTCGGTCGGCTTGCGCCTGCAGTTGTGGCAGGCCTCGTTTCGACTGTTCACCGAGCATCCCGTGTATGGCGTCGGCAAAGGAAAACTGGAGCGGGCGCTCGGCGAACTCGCCGCGCACGGCCAGGCCAGAGCCGAGATCGTCAACGAGCGTGCTCACAGCGATTTCTTCTCGACCATCGCCGAAACCGGCGCAATCGGCGCGGTCTGCCTGCTGATTTTCTATTTCGGCCTGACGGTCCATTTCTGGCGCGAGCGGCGCGCTCAAGATCCCGCCATTCGCGCTGCGGCCTATTCCGGGCTAGCGGTGTCGTTCAGCACCATTGTGTTCGGACTGACGATCGACGTGCTGGTGCCGGTCATGGTCACGTCTCTGCTCGCGTTGCTGAGTGCTGCATTTCTGGCCATCATCGACGCGCGCAAACGCGAGTTATCGCATACCGCCGGTGGGTAGGTAGGTGGGTAGTTAAAACGACTGCTTTTTCAGGTTAAAGCATCTCGTTTATAGTGCTGTGCACGCCAGATTGGCGAACTGGGGCAGCGGCAATCAGAATGCCTGGCCAGAGTCCAACAACGATTAGAATCTAGCCGAGCCAACTCAGCCCGCGCCATGAACAACAGCGTCCAGCCCTCCCCGTCTGCTGTACCGGCCAAACCGCTGGTTTCAGTGCTACTGATCGCCTACAGCCAGGAAGCGCTAGTTGGCGACGCGGTGCGCAGCGTGCTTGCGCAGACTTACGAACCGCTGGAAATCATCATCTCCGACGACGCCTCGAGCGACGGCACCTTCGCCGCGATCGAGGCTGCCGTGCGCGGCTATAGCGGACCGCACCAGGTCGTCACACGCCGTAACGCCAGCAACGAAGGCATCAGTGCGCACCTGTCGCGGCTCGCCGGGATGGCGCGTGGCGAGTTGCTGTTCGTGGCGGCGGGCGACGATATGTCCGCGCCGAACCGCTGCGAACGGGTGGTCGAGTACTGGCTTGCGCAGGATCGCCGCCCCGACCTGATCGCCACCGACCTCGCGGATATGGACGAAACCGGCGCCGTCCACGAGCGCATGGAACCGACCGATCTCGGCACCTATCGGAGCTTCGACGATTGGGCCGCCGAACGGCCCTGGCTGGTGGGTGCGGCGCATACCTGGACGCGGCGGCTGTTCGAGCGTTTCGGCCCGATGATGCCAGGCACGGCTGCCGAAGATCAGGTGATGACGTTTCGTGCCATCGTCTCAGGGGGAGCGCTAAGCCTGCGTGAACCCCTGGTGTGGTACCGGCGCGGCGGCCTGTCGGGCAAACGCCGGTATCGGACGGTCGCCGAACTGGTGGGACGATTGCGCCAGGGCAACGGCTTCGCATTGGTCGAAGTGAAGCAGTTGCAGCACGACGCCGAGATTGCCGGCCTTGGAGACAGAATGCGCGCCGTTCTTGCGCCGAAACTCGCGCGCGAACAGTTCATTCATTCGATGTTCAGCGCTCGCGGTATCGGCGAGCGCCTCGCGTTGATCGCCGCCAGTCACCAGGTCAAGCTGGGGCTGCGGATCCGGATGCTGCTCTACAGCACCTTTCCGGGCATCTACGCCCCGACACTGTGGATCAAGCGGCTCAAGCGCGCACGCTAAGTGCGGCACGCCGGCCACCGTTTTCGTTCAGCGACGCTCGACGATCTGCGTGGCTAGCGCCAGCAGCGCATCGACGTGGCTGGCCACGCTTGCGTCGTAGAGTACGGCTTCACGCGCCACATCGGCGGGTGCTGCCTGTGCTCCGTGCGCTGCGGCCAACGCCGGTGCCGTTGCACCGCTGGCGAGCCGAGGCTGGATAGCGCGTTCGAGCGTGGCGCGCAGATCCGCGAGGTCATCCGGCGCGAAGACGAATTTCGCATGCGACGCGATCGCATCGCAGCAGCCGATACTCGATGGAAAAATCACCGGCGTGCCGCACATCGCCGATTCGACGCCCACGAGTCCGAACGGTTCGTACTTCGATGCAAGGATCGTGAAGTCGGCGGCCCGATAAGCGTCCTCCATTTCCTTCACATAGCCGATGTAGCGCAGCCGCTCCGAGGTGCGCGCGGGCGGCCGCCCCGCTACAGCGAGGACAACCGGCAGCGTGCTTTCCTGCAGCGCCGCCTCGATCAGCGGCAAACCCTTGCGCTCGTGACTGCTCGACGGAAACAGCAGCACGAGTTCGCGATCCGCGAAGCCGAACTTGCGCCGCAGCGCGGCGCGCTGTTCGCTATCGACCGGCTTGAAGCGCGTGCCGTCTACCGGTGGGTAGAGCACGCGAATCTTCGCCTCCGCGATGCCATACAGCTCACGCAGTTCGTCGCGCATCAGGTTCGAATGCGCGACAACGAAGCTCGCCTGTTCGTACTGCTTGCGCTCGAGCGCGATCTGCCAGATATCGGAGCGTTTTTGCACGCGGCCGGTCGCACGCAGGAAGCCGAGATGAGTGCCGCCGCAGATCGCGATCTCCGAAGAATCCACCCGGTTGCAGCCGATCAGCACGTCGACTTTGGCCGCGCGGCGCGCCCGCCGCAACCGCCATGAGAACCAGTGGTCGCGCAGCTTGCCGGGCAGCAGGGACACCTTGATGCGATGCGCTTCGACCATGCGGGTTTCCGGCACCGACATATCGAAGCGCCGCGCAAAGAACGCCGGGGTCATGCCTCGCGCGGCAAAGCCGCGCACCAGATCCATCGCGTAACGCTCGAGGCCGCCGCTGTGTTTCAGCGCATTGCTGGAGAGTCCGATTTTCATGATTCAGCGCATCAAGCCGCGTTCTGCTGAAACTGGATGCGATGCAGATGCGCGTACAGCCCGTCTTGCTCGAGCAGTTCCCGATGACTGCCGCGCTCGACGATGCGCCCGGCTTCCAGCACCAGAATCCGGTCGGCACGCTCGATGGTGGACAGACGGTGCGCGATGACGAGCGTGGTGCGCCCCTTCATCAGCGTTTCCAGCGCGGCCTGCACATGGCGTTCCGATTCCGAATCGAGCGCCGAGGTGGCTTCGTCGAGGATCAGGATCGGCGCGTCCTTGTAGATGGCGCGCGCGATCGCCAGACGCTGGCGCTGACCGCCCGAGAGCATCAGGCCGTTGTCGCCGACCAGCGTCTCGGTGCCCTTCGGCATGGATTGCGACGGTATCCCACAGGTTCGCCGCCTGCAGCGCCGCTTTCACCTTCTCGGGATCTGCCGTCTGGCCGTAAGCGACGTTGTGCGCGATCGTGTCGTTGAACAGCACGACGTCCTGGCTAACCATGGCAATCTGGCTGCGCAGCGCGTGAATGCCGTACTCCGGCAAAGCGACACCGTCGACCAGAATCTCGCCGTCCGTCGGATCGAAGAAACGCGGCAGCAGGTTGACGAGCGTGGTCTTGCCACTGCCCGAGGGGCCCGCCAATGCCACCATCTCGCCCGGCGCGACCTTGAACGAGACACGGTCGAGGGTCTGTCGTTCGTGCGTGCTGGTGGCGCCATAGTTGAACGAGACGTCGCGGAACTCGACTTCGCCCGATGCGTGATCAAGCGGCTTGCCGCCGCCCTGCGGCTCGGACGGTTCGTCGATCAGACCGAAGATCAGTTCGGCAGCGGTCATGCCGCGTTGCAGCGGCTGATTGACGTCCATCAGATGCTTGAGCGGCGAGACAATCAGGAGCATCGCCGTAATGAAACCAACGAAGCCACCCACCGTGGTTCCGCCATGCGCCGATTGCACGACCGCAATCGTGACTACCACCGCCAGCGCAATCGACACCAGAAACTGGGTAAGCGGCTGGGCGAGTCCACCCGAAGCAATCATGCGCAGCGAGTAACCTCGCAGGCGACGGCTCATTTCGGCAAAGCGATCCATCTCATACTGCTCGCCGTTGTGCACCTTGACCACCTTGTAGCCGCCCACCGTCTCCTCGACGATGTACGACAGCTCATTGGTGAACATCTGGTTTTCGCGATTGAGCCGGCGCAGCTTCCGGTTGATCTTGCCGATCACCCAGCCGATTACCGGCAGCATCACCGCGACAATCAACGTCAGTTTCCAGTCGAGCCAGAACAGATAGCCGAGCAGGTACAGGACCGTCAGCGAATCGCGCACCAGCGTAATCAGCACGCCCAACAGCACGTTGAGAATCTGGTTGACCTCAAACACGATTGCGTTGATGACGGTACTTGCCGTCTCGCGCTGAAAGAAGCCGACGCTGGTGTGAACCAGCCGCTCGAACATTTCCAGGCGCAAGCGTAGCAGGACCGTATTCGAGATGTACGCGATCAGGTACCCCGACGCGTATTGGGAAATGCCCCGCACCACCGCGAGCACGAGGATACCAAGCGGCACCATCCATATCAGGCCATGCACGGCATTCGGGCCGAAGCCCTTGTCCAGCAGCGGCTTGAGCATCATGGGAATCAGCGCGTCAGTGCCGGCGCTGACAGCCATGGCGACAATCGCACCAATCAGGGTCCAAAGGACCGGCTTGATATACGGCCAAAGCCGGCTCAGTAAGGCGGAAGGCGACGTGACATCTCCTGATCCACCTATGACTTTGCTTAACGTGGGCTTCGCGCTCAAGGAATCCTCTGAAAAGGCGAACAAGGCATCCGCCCGGTGGGCGAATCCTGAATACCGCATTGTAAACGGTTGGGCGAACTGGATACCTGGGGCCGTTGTGCCCGGGTGACACCAGGCCGGTAGTGGTTCTTACGGTTTGTTCCGTGCCGGCTCAAGGTGGGGCCGTGCCAGTGGCGTGAGACGGCGGTGCGCTGTGTATACTTCCCCGACGCATTTTGCCCACCCGCTCCTTCTCCGCTAATCAGGCATGAAAGAAACCACCCTCGGCGTCGCCATCATCACCAAAAACGCGGCGTCGCGCCTGGCCGAGTGCCTCGCCGCCGTGGCGTTCGCCGACGCGATCGTCGTGATCGACGGCGGCAGCACCGACGGCACCGTCGAGATTGCCCGCGCACATGGCGCTCGCGTGCTGCAGGAACCCGACTGGCCGGGCTTCGGGCCGCAGAAGAACCGCGCGCTGGACGCGCTCGACACCGAGTGGATCCTCTCCATCGACGCCGACGAAATCGTCACGCCCGAACTCGCTGCGGCGATCCGCGCCGCAATCGCCGCTCCGGCCGCGGAGGTGTATGCGGTGGACCGGCTCTCGAGCTTTTGCGGACACTGGATCCAGGCATAGCGGCTGGTATCCGGACTGGATCCCGCGCCTCTTCAAACGCGGCGCCGCGCGCTTCTCCGACGACCTCGTGCATGAGCGGCTCGTGTTCGACACGCCGGCACAACGGTTGACCGGCAAGCTGATGCACTACTCGTACGAAGACTTCGAAACCGTGCTGCGCAAGCTCGACGCGTATTCGACAGCGGGCGCGCAGCAACGCCACGCCGCAGGCAAAGGCGGCAGCTTTGGCAAGGCGCTCGGGCGCGGTGCGTGGGCATTCGTGCGCACCTACGTGCTGCGGCGTGGCTTTCTCGACGGCCGCGCCGGCTTCATGATCGCGATGTTCAACGCGGAAACGGTGTACTACCGGTTTCTGAAGCTCGCGCGACTGGGCGCGCGGGAGCGGTAGGCGTACGTCATGGCTTTCACGTGAGTGCCTGGCGCTACCGGTGTTTCTCGCGGGTTTTGATGCGCCTGGCGCGCGCCAGGTGCCTCTAGCGAGCCCGCGCGGAAGCGCGGGCCGCGTCGATCAATAGACGATCTCGATCGAACTTCCGGCGAACTCGCCGCGCAGCGCCGCGAGCAGTTCGTCCGTGGGCTTGACGCGCCATGCGTCGCCGAGGCGTACTTCGCCTTCCGCATTCTCGCTGCGATAGACGATCTGCACCGCTAGTCCGTTCGGGATCTGCACGGCCTGGCGTTGACGACCGCCATCGCCGCCGTAGCCTCCACCGTTGCGGCCGCCGCCGCCACCACCGAAACCACCGCCGCGCGATGGCGCCGCGGGCGCCTGCGCGGCCTGCGGCTCATCGGCCCCGCGCTATGCGCTTCCAGCACGCGACGCAGCGCGAGCGCGTCGGCGTTGCCGTTCATCTGCACCTTGACGGCCTCCGCATAGCGGCAACGCGCACGGCCGAGGTCCATCACGGTGTCGACCGTGAAGCGGATGCCGCCGGTGAATGCGTCGTTGCGCGCCTGGCCCTGCACGACCAGCAATTCGTCTTCCTTGAACAGCTGCTTGTGCGCTTCGAAGGTCTCGTTGAAGACGGTCACTTCGCATTGGCCGGTGCCGTCGTCGAGCAGCGCGATCAGCATCTTGCCGCGCTGGGTCATCTGCGTGCGCAGCGACGCGATCACGCCCGCGACCAGCTTGTCGCGCCCTTCCTTCAATTCGCCGATCTTCTGGCGCACGAAACGGCGCACTTCGTTCTTGTAGGCATCGAACAGATGGCCCGACAGGTAGAAGCCGAGCGCGCCCTTCTCTTCCTGCAGCTTCTTCTTTTCCGGCCATTCCGGCTCGTCGACCAGTTCGTGACCTTGCGACGGCGCGTCGCCCATATCGAACAGGCCCGCCTGCATCGCGTTGGCGCTGGCCTGCTCGGCGGCTTCCATCGCCAGCGAGACCGAGGCGATCAGTTGCGCGCGATTCGCATGCAGCGTGTCGAACGCGCCGGCGCGGATCAACGCTTCCACCGTGCGGCGATTGACGATCCGGCGGTCGACCCGGTTGCAGAAATCGAAGATGTCGATGAACGGACCTTCTTCGCGCGCGCGCAGGATTTCTTCGATCGCGTTCTGGCCGCTGCCCTTGATCGCGCCGAGACCGTAGCGGATCGTTTTCGAACGCTTGCCGTCCGCTTCCGCGACCGGCTCGAACCGGTACGCCGACAGATTGACGTCCGGCGGCAGCACGGCCATCTTGTTCGTGAGGCAGTCCTCGAACAGGATCTTGACCTTGTCCGTGTCGTCCATGGCGAGCGACATATTCGCCGCCATGAATTCGGCCGGATGGTGCGCCTTCAGCCATGCGGTGTAGTACGCGAGCAGCGCATACGCCGCCGCGTGCGACTTGTTGAAGCCGTAGCCCGCGAACTTCTCCATCAAGTCGAAGATTTCGTCGGCTTTCTCGCCGGTCAGCCCGTTCTTCGCGGCGCCCTGGCGGAACAGCTCGCGATGCTCGGCCATTTCCTCGGCCTTCTTCTTACCCATCGCGCGACGCAGCAAGTCGGCGCCGCCGAGCGAGTAGCCGCCGATGATCTGCGCCATCTGCATCACCTGCTCCTGGTAGACCATGATGCCGTAGGTCTCTTTCAGAACAGATTCGACGCGCGGATCCGGATACTCCACCACTTCGCGGCCGTGCTTACGCGCGCAGAAGCTCGGGATCAGGTCCATCGGGCCCGGACGGTACAACGCGACCAGCGCGATGATGTCCTCGAAGCGGTCAGGCTGCGCGTCTTTCAGCATGCCTTGCATGCCGCGGCTTTCCAGCTGGAACACGGCGACCGTGTTCGCTTTCTTCAGGATCGAGAACGACGCCGGGTCGTCGAGCGGCACCTGCGCGAGCGACCAGTCTTTCTTCGACGGATCGAGACGGCGGATATAGCGCTCGGCCCAGTCGAGAATGGTCAGCGTGGTCAGACCCAAAAAGTCGAACTTCACGAGGCCGACGGCTTCGACGTCGTCCTTGTCGTACTGGCTCACGACGCCGCTTTCGTCGCCCTGCGTATAGAGCGGGCAGAAATCGGTCAGCTTGCCGGGCGCGATCAGCACGCCGCCCGCGTGCATACCGACGTTACGCGTGAGGCCTTCCACGCGCTGCGCGAGTTCGAGCAGCTGATGCACTTCGTCTTCGTTGTCGAAGCGCTCCTGCAAGCAGCGGCTCTTCCTTCATCGCGTCGGCGATGGTGACGTGCTTGCCCGGCTTGAACGGAATCAGCTTGGCGATGCCGTCGGTGAACATGTAGCCGAGATCGAGCACGCGGCCGATGTCGCGCACCGCCGCCTTCGCCGCCATCGTGCCGAAGGTGGCGATCTGCGACACGGCGTCCGCGCCGTACTTCTCCTTCACGTACTGAATCACGCGGTCGCGGCCGTGCTGGCAGAAGTCGATGTCGAAGTCGGGCATCGACACCCGTTCCGGATTCAGGAAACGTTCGAACAGCAGGTTGTAGCGCAGCGGATCGAGGTCGGTCACGCCGAGCGCATACGCGACCAGCGAACCGGCGCCCGAACCCCGGCCCGGACCGACCGGCACGCCGTTGTTCTTGGCCCAGTTAATGAAGTCCGCAACGATCAGGAAGTAGCCTGGGAAGCCCATCTTGATGATCGTGCCGCACTCGAATTCGAGGCGCTGGTAATACGTTTCGCGCTGCGCCTCGCGCTCGGCCTCAATCGGATACAGCTGTTCGAGACGCTTTTCGAGGCCTTCTTTTGACAAATGCACGAGGTAGTCGTCGAGCGACATGCCGTCGGGCGTCGGGAAGAGCGGCAGCTTCGGCTTGCCGAGTTCGAGCGTCAGGTTGCAGCGGCGC
>CAVRAM010000007.1:0-485000 GCA_963719065.1 uncultured Acidobacteriota bacterium
ACTCATCTTGTCGGGGTGCCCAGCCCGTTGATTGACAGCACATCCCACGGCGCTTAGACTCGTGTCTGACAACTTAGCTTGTTCGGGTAGCCTCGGGAGAGCGAACAGCGTTCTCTTCGGGCGAGTTTTCTTGCCGGATCCGGCGCGAGAAAATTTGGGGAAGGCCGTTCAAATCGGCCACGGTCCCGCCACTGTAATCGGTTCGAATGCTTCCGCGAAGGCTGCGGAGAGGTTCGAGGCGAAAGTCAGAATACCTATCCGAACTGGTCGAAGCTGACACTTTCCGCGAGAGAGAGTGTGGCGTAACGCCTCGCACTATTCGCGAGGTTTTTTTATTTTCGGGAGAATTTTTGGAGATTCGTCGGCAAATTCGATGGGTGGCGGTTTGCGCGGCAGGCGCAATTGCCATGTGCGCGATGTTTCCTTGCGCGCACGCAGACGCCGCACATGCTCACGGTGACGCGCGGACAATTTCCGCTGCGCAAGGTTCGTCGTCGCGCCCTACTCGCGTGATGATCGACGATTCCGCCACCGAGGTTGCAATTCCAGTCTCGGTGCAGCGAATCGTGACGCTCGCGCCGAACTTGACCGAAACCGTGTACGCGCTGGGCATGGAAGACAAGCTCGCAGCGGACACTTCGTATTGCGATTTTCCACCGGCTGCAAAAGACAAACCGCACGTGGGCGGTCCGGCGAATCCCAGCCTCGAAGCGATCGTGGCGATGCATCCCGATTTGATTTTGGCCACGACCATGACCAGCCGCGAAACGATCGATTCTCTTCGCCATCTGGGACTGGCGGTGTACTTCAGCGATCCGCACACAGTGAAGGCCATGCTGGAATCGACCGCGAAAATGGCGGACGCGATGGGCGCGACCGCAAAGGGCGCGGCGCTGGTGGCCAGCCTGCAGAGCCGCATGGACGCGCTGCAATCGAAGTTGGCCGAACGTCCGCTGCAGCACGTGCTGTTTGTGGTCTGGGAAGACCCGCTGATCACCATCGGGCAAAATACTTTCGTCGCCGACGCCCTGCGCTACGCAGGCGCTGAGTCAGCGATCATTTCGACGCAGGATTGGCCGCAAGTGAGCATGGAAGAAGTTCTGCGGGTGCAGCCCGATTACATCATCTTGACGCCGGATCACGCCGAGACCAACAACTCGAATCAAATCGCCGAACTGCGAGCGCGCGGGGTGTGGCGCGAGTTGAACGCTATAAAGCTGGGTCGCGTGGCGCTGGCGACGGAAGAGTTCATCCGGCCTTCGCCAGGATTGGTGAGCGCGATCGAGAATATTGCGCGGCAGCTGCATCCTGAAGTTTTCGGCGCACCGGCAACTGCGGCAGCAGCGGCGCCCGAGAAAGTGAGCGAAGCGAATCCGCGGAGCTTCCATTTACGAGCCGACAATGCAGAGGGGTGCAGCGTATGCGGCCTCTGACGGCTCGGCGAATTTTGTGGATTTGCGCCGCGCTCGCGGGCGTGCTGTTCATCGAGTCGGTGGTGTCGCTGCGGTTGGGCGCCTATCCGATTTCGATCGTGGACATCCTAAAGACAATTTTCAACGGCGCGCTGGGCCGCTGGAACGAAGTCCCGGACGAATATAAATCGGTGATTTTCGGCATCCGGCTGCCGCGAATCGCGCTGGGAATTCTGGTGGGCGCTTCCCTTTCGGCGGCGGGCGCGGGATTTCAGGCGCTGCTGCGAAATCCGCTGGCCGATCCGTACGTGCTCGGAGTTTCAAGCGGTGCTGCGCTGGGCGCGATCGTCAGCTTGATCATCGCTCCGCACACGGTGGGTGCCGTGCAGTTGGCTGCATTCATCGGAGCGGCGGCGACGGTCGGCGTGGTTTATTTCTTAGGGAGACGCGGAGGCCAGCTGGATAGCGCAACGCTGCTACTGGCGGGGATCGTCGCGGCGTCGTTTCTTTCTGCGGTAATCATGTTCCTGATGACCACGCTGAGCGGGCGGGATTTCCGCGGAATGGCGTTCTGGCTGATGGGCGATTTGCAGACGCCTCCGCCGACGCAAAACGTGGCGGCGTGGTTTGCGTTTCTGTTCACGATTTTCGCGGTTGCGGCCGGAGCGATTTACACCACGGCTTCAGACCTAAATTTGATTCTGACCGGCGAACAGGAAGCGAGCCACCTGGGCGTAAACGTGAATCGCGTAAAGCTGGTGGTGTACATCGCGGCTTCGGTGCTGACAGGTCTTGCGGTTTCGGTGAGCGGCGCGATCGGTTACGTGGGATTGCTGGTGCCGCACGCGGTGCGATTTCTTTTCGGTACGGACTACCGGTTGCTGATCCCCACTTCGATTATCGGCGGCGCGATTGCGATCGTGCTGGCCGATACGCTGGCGAGAACGATTGCCGCGCCCACCGAGTTGCCGGTTGGCGCGATGACGGCACTGGCGGGCGCTCCTGTATTCATCTACCTGATGCGGCGGAGAATGCGATGAGCGCGGGCAACGTGGCATCGGTGATGGCGCACTCGTTGGCGCATGGCGCGGATCCGCGCATCCGGTTGAAAGTGGAACAGGCGAGTTACGCGTACTCCGCGACGGACCGCTCGGCGCCGAAATTCACGCTGGGTCCGGTGAGTTTTGAAGCGAATCAGCGCGAACTGGTGGCCATCCTGGGGCCGAACGCGAGCGGCAAATCCACGCTACTGAAATTGCTGGCCGGATTGATGAAGCCGCTCTCCGGCCGAGTGGAAGTGGATGGCGCGGAAGTAAGCGCGATGGAGTTGCGGACGCGTGCGCAACGCATTGCGCTAGTAGCGCAAGAAAGCGAATTGCTGTTTCCGCTGCGCGTGTGGGAATACGTGCTGCAGGGGCGCTATCCGTATGGGCGCCGGCTGCGATTCGAATCCGCGGAAGATTGCCTGATGGCCGGCAACGCGCTGGCGCAAGTGGGCGCCGACGGATTGCGCGACCGCTGGATGGATCAACTGTCGGGCGGCGAAAAACAGCGCGTAATTCTGGCGCGCGCCATGGCGCAACAACCTTCGCTGCTGCTGCTCGATGAGCCCACACAGCATCTGGACATCGGCGGCAAAGTGGAGTTGCTGCGGCGCCTGCGCAAGCTGGCCGACGAAAACCGTTACACGGTGATCGTGGTGACGCACGAATTGAATTTGGCGGCTGAGTTTTCCGACCGGATCGCGCTACTGCACAAGGGAAAGTGCCTGCGCATCGGGACGCCGCAAGAGGTGTATCAACGCGAAGTGCTCGAAGAAGTGTTCGACGCTCCGCTCGAAGTGGAAATGCGGAACACCGGACGCCCGCGTGTGCTGTTGCGCGGCCGAGAAAGTTAACCGTTCGATTTTTTATCGCAATATCGGCGCTGCACAGACGCTGCGGCGCCGAAAACAATAACCCGAGACTCCGCGCACGGGAAGACGGTAAAAATCCGTCGCCGCCGCGCGACTGTAAGGCGGAAGTTTCAGGGCGTGCCACTGTTGTTGGGCTGAATCGCGAATCGAAACCTGGCTCGCGATTCGAACGACGATGGGAAGGCCGCACTGGTCACGCAGATTGACTTCGCTTCGGCGAAAAGAAATCTGCGCGACGCCCGGAATCGAATCGGGCAACCGCCAAGCCAGGAGACCGGCGGAGTCTCAATCCGGATTAGCGAGCGCAAGGGGCGCGCGCTTTTCCAGACAGCCTTGAGCTCCCGCGCGAGAGGGAGAAAGGGACACAATGACACTACGAAGCGGAATTCGTCTATTCGTAAGAAGTATTTTTGCTTTGCTTCTTCTGTTGCCCACCGCAATCCACGCACAACAAACAGCGAAAATCAGCGGAACGATTACAGACTCGAGCGGCGAAGCTGTCGCCGGAGCGATCGTCGCGGCACGTCCTGCTGGAAACGAATCGGCGGCTCCGATCGTGGCACGAACTGGAAACGATGGAACGTTTTCGTTGACGCTTCCTGCCGGCATTTACCGCGTAAGTGTGACGCAGCCGTCGTTTACGACCGCAAGTGAAGACATCACAGTTGCTGCTGGCGAATCACGCGAATGGAATGTACGACTCAAGTTGGCGGTGATGTCGTCGAGCGTGATCGTGACCGGCTCGCTGAACCCGCAACCGGAATCGGCGACGGTGTCGCAAGTGGAAGTGATCACCGCGCAGCGAATCGACGAGCTGCAGCAGCTCACGCTCGCTCCGACGCTGATTTCGCAGCCGGGGTCCACGTTTGCGCGACTTGGCGCGTACGGCGGCGTCACTTCGTTTTTTCTCGACGGTGGCAATTCCGACTTCACGAAATTTCTGGTGGACGGGGCACCGATGAATCAACCGGGCGGTGCGATCGATCTTTCCAATCTCGATGTGGCGAACCTGGACAAGATCGAGATCGTGCACGGAGCATCGAGCGCGCTGTACGGCTCAGATGCACTGAGCGGCGTGGTGCAACTCTTCACGCACCGCGGAGACACGCGCACGCCGATCATTTCGTTTGAAGGCGACGGCGGTACGTTTGGCACAGGGCGCGGCATAGCGCAGATCAGCGGCCTGCTCGGCAAGTTCGACTACTCGGCCGCCGGATCGTACTTCACGACGGAGGGCCAAGGTCCGTATGACATGTTCAAAAACACCGGCGCCTCTGGAAATTTCGGTTACAAAGTGAGCGACACGAATCAAATTCGACTGACGGTTCGGTCGGACGACAGCTATGCCGATCAACCCGGACAGATCATCGATCCGGCGTATCCAAACATCGGGCAGAACGCGCGGCTGCTGGATGTGTTTACTTCGCTGAGTTGGGATTCGAATTTCGCGCCGAACTGGGAAAACCGTCTTTCCGGCACGGAAGCCTATAACCGCGGGTATTACGCTCCGTACGCCGATTTGAATCAATACAATCGCGCGGGCTTCAGCGATCAGCTGACGTATTTGTTTCACAACGGCGGCGTGACGCTCGGCTACGAATACGAAGTGGAAAACGGACGCCCAGATGGACCGAATGTGCGGCGCAACAACATGGCCGGATATTCCGAGGTGCATTACAACTTCACGCCGCGATTCAATTTGGTGGTCGGCGGACGAGCGGAAGACAACGCGCAATTTGGCACGCGCTTTGTGCCGCGCGTTGGCGCCGGCTATACGCTTCGCTACGGCAACGAAACCGTCGGGGCGACGCGCTTCCATGCTTCGTACGGCGAAGGAATCAAAGAATCGAGCTTTTCTCAGGAGTTCAGCGGAGATCCGTGTTTCCCGGGGAACCCACTGCTCGATCCGGAGCGAAGCAAGACGTTCGGTGCGGGCATCGAGCAGCTTTTCGCGTCAAACCGGGTGCGATTCACGCTGGATTATTTCCACAACGACTTCTACGACATCGTGAGCTTCACTTCGGGTCCGGTGACGCCCACCTGTCCGTATGGGTCGGGAACGTACTACAACACTGACAAAGCGCGGGCGTACGGCGCCAATTCGACGGTCCAAGCGAAGGTAACGTCGTGGCTGAACATAATCGGAAATTACAGCTACGACAATTCGCGCGTGCTGGTTTCGCCGAACGCCTACGATCCATCGGAGCTGCCGGGCAATCGGCTGTTCCTGCGGCCGCTGAATTCGGCGAACCTGATTTTCAACGCGAAATTCCGGAAGACGAACTGGAATCTGGCGGGCACGTACGTGGGCCGCAGAACCGACAGCGATTTCCTGGGACTCGGGTACACCAGCACGCCCAGTTACGTTCGATGGGATTTCGCCTCGGTGCTGCCGGTGCGGTACGGATTCTCCGTGACGGCACGCGTGGAAAATCTGTTCGACAAGCAATATCAGGACGCAATCGGATATCCCGCGCTGGGCCGCAGCTACTTGCTGGGGCTTCGGTACGTGTGGGGCGGCAACCGGTAAACTGCGGCGCCGATTTGGCAGGCGAGGCAGCGGCTGTCTGCGCTGCCTCGCGTCGCTTTCGCGACGGGCGCAGACCCGCATGACCGCAGGTTCGCTTCGCCAATTTGGCCAGCGCGTGGTATCGAGCGGCTGAAGCGCGATTTTTCCGCGGATGATATACTTTCGTTTTCCGATGAGCCCAACCGTGAAAGATGACCTGCACATCTCGCCGGAGTTGATGGCGAAATACGAACCCGTGATCGGGCTTGAAGTTCACGTGCAGCTGAAGACCGCGACGAAAGCGTTTTGCGGCTGTTCGACGCGTTTTGGCGACGCGCCGAACTCGAATACCTGTCCGGTGTGCCTCGGTCTGCCCGGCGCGCTGCCGGTGTTCAATTCCAAGGCGCGGGAACTGGGTACACGCGCTTCGCTGGCGCTGAACTGCAAGGTGCAGGAGCGCTCGGTCTTCGCGCGCAAAAATTATTTTTATCCGGACCTGCCGAAGGGCTATCAAATTTCGCAGTATGAACTGCCGCTGGCGCTCGCAGGTTGGCTGGACGTGGATGTAGACGGCGCAGTAAAGCGCATCGGCATCACGCGGCTTCATCTGGAGGAAGATGCGGCAAAGAATCTGCACGAAGGCTTTGCCGATTCCGACCGCTGGAGCTACATCGATTACAACCGCTGCGGAATGCCGCTGGCGGAAATCGTGTCCGAGCCTGATATTCGCACGCCGGCGGAAGCGTATTCCTATTTGACGACACTGAAGCAAGTGCTGCAGTACACCGACGTGAGCGACTGCAACATGGAAGAGGGTTCACTGCGTTGCGATGCAAACGTGAGCGTCCGGCTGCGGGGCGCGCCGAAATTTGGAACGAAAGTGGAAGCGAAGAACCTGAATTCGTTCCGGTATCTGGCGCACGCGCTGGAATACGAAATCGCGCGGCAAATCGGAGTGCTGGAAAGCGGCGGAACCGTCGTGCAGGAAACACGGCTGTGGAACGTGGCCGCGGGACGAACCGAATCGATGCGCTCGAAGGAATTTGCGCACGATTACCGCTATTTTCCCGATCCCGACTTGCGGCCGGTGCAGGCAACACACGCATTCGTCGAGACAGTCCGCGGCGCGATGCCGGAGCTGCCGGAAGCGCGGCGGCAACGATTCATGAGCGAGCACGGCGTCGCCGCGTACGACGCGGGAGTGCTGACCGCAACGCGCGCGCTGGCGGATTATTTTGAAGCGGCCGTGCGGGCCGGCGCTCCTCCAAAAGCCGCGGCGAGTTGGATTTCGGTGGAGCTACTGCGGCGGATGAACGACGCGCAGAAAGAGATCGAAGATTGTCCGGTGGCGCCGGCGGCGCTTGCCGAATTGCTGGCGATCGTACAGCGCGGTGAGATCACGGCGGCGAGCGGCAAAAAAGTGTTCGCCACGATGTTCGATACGGGAAAAAGTCCAGCGGACATTATCGCCGCCGAAGGACTCGCGCAAATTTCAGACACCAGCGCGATTGAAACGATTGCTCGCGCGGTGGTGGCGAAAAGCCCGGATAATCTGGCGAAGTATAAATCCGGGAACGAAGGCGTATTCAAATTCTTCGTCGGCCAGGTGATGAAGGAAACGCGCGGCCAGGCAAACCCGCAGACCGTGCACGAAATTTTGAAACGCGTGCTGGCCGACGCGTAGGCCCGATACCGACTCCAGCGGAGAAGATCTCATGTTGAACGAAGGCGACAAGGCACCGTGTTTCAGCGCGACGGCGGACGATGGATCGACCATAGCGCTTTCTGACTACAACGGAAAAAACGTGATTTTGTATTTTTACCCGAAGGCGAACACCCCGGGCTGCGTTCACGAAGCGAACGCATTCCGCAACGACATCAAGAAATTCGAAGCGCTGAACACGGCGATCATCGGATGCAGCGCCGATACGATCGAAGCGCAGACTCATTTCAAGGAAAAGCATCACCTGAATTTTCCGCTGCTGGCGGATACCGATTACAAAGTGATCACCGCGTTCGACGCGCGGCGTATGAAGAGCTTCCTGGGGAAAACGTTTCTGGGAATTGTGCGGATGACGTTTTGGATCGGCCCCGACGGCACGATCCGCAAGATTTGGAACAACGTGACGCCGAAAGGGCACGGCGCGGAAGTGCTGGCAGCGCTGCAAGCCGGTTAGTCTGCTGCCCCGTGCTGCTGCGCCGCGGATTGCAGATTATTTCGCGGCGTCGCGCTCGCGATAAAACGTTACAAGGTCCGTTCCCAGCGGCTTGCCTCCGACTTCTCGCAATTGATTGGTGATTTGTCCGCGATGGTAGGTGCCGTGATTCACCAAATGCTGCATTAATTGCCAGAGAGGCATGCGAAATTCTCCGCCCTGGCTGTTTTTGTGCGGAATGACGCGATTGACGTCGTCGTCTTTCAGTCCATTCACAAAGTGAAGTAAGTCGCCTTCGATTCCCGCCCACGTCGCGCGCACTGCGGCGATGTCTGCAAACGATTCGGCTTTTAAGAACGATCCATCCCAAATTCCCAGCCAGCGATCGAGCCAGACGCGTTCGACAGCCATGATGTGGACAAGCGTGTCGCGAACGGACGGAAAGCTGCCGGTTAAATGTTTCGTGAATGCTTCGGCGTTTACGGAATCGCAAGCGCCTACGGTGCGGTGGTTGGCCCATGAGTTGAATTGAAACAGCGTGCGGAAATCTTCAGAGTTCACGGAAGTTCTCCTGCGAGGAAATCACTTTGTGGCACGAGCACCGGTTTATCGGATGACGGCGACACGCGCGCGACTCAGGAACTTGTAGCGGGCGTGGGGAGTTGCGGTTCCACACCGCGCCAGCCGACGGGACGGCCGCTGACCGCTTCCTTGAGCGCGCGGAACAAAACCACGTACATCATCTGGCGGTAATAAAAGCGCTGCAGGATGAGCGGCGCGAGCAGAGTCCAGTCTTCGCCTTTTTCGAGTGCGAACGCCACCACGCAGGTCAGCAAGTCGATCAGCATGAAGATAGCGAAAAAGATCAGCGAACGTTCCACGTCTTGCAGCGTCCACAACTGCGGCAGCTGCGCGATACGAAGCTGGCCGAGTCCCCATAGCGCGAGCGAGAGCAAGAACAGCAAGTCGATCAGCGGCGAGACCATTGGCAAGATAATCTGAAACAGAAAAATATTCGGAATTGCGATCCAGCCGAGCGTGCCGTATTTCGGTTTTCCGGTCGTGTCGCGATGTTTCCACACGGCCTGCAAGGTTCCAAACGTCCAACGGAATCGCTGGCGAATCAGGGTTTCGACGGTTTCCGGCACTTCGGTGCGGCCGATCGCATCTTCGTCGTACAGAATTTTCCAGCCATCGCGGCGAATGGTGAGCGTCAGATCGGTGTCTTCGGCCACGGTGTCGCCGGAGAATCCATTTTTTTCGCGTAGCAAACTGGTCCGCCAAGCGCCGACGGCTCCCGGAACGACCGGAATGCAGTTCAGCAAATCGAAAGCGCGCTTTTCCAGGTTTTGGCTGGTGATATATTCCAGCGCCTGCCAGCGCGTAAGCCAGCGATTGCGATTCATCACTTTCACGTTGCCGGCAACCGCGCCGACCTTCGGGTCTGCAAAGTGGCGGACCAGACGCGGAATCGCTTCTGGATCGACGACCGTGTCGCCGTCGATCGAGACGATGATTTCGCCGGTTGCTTCGGCAAGCCCGTGATTCAGAGCCGCCGGTTTGCCGCGATTGGGCTGCTGAATCAGGCGGACACGAGGATCGGAACCGAAATTGGCGCGCACCAGTTCGGCAGTGCGGTCTTTTGAGCCGTCATCGACCACCAAAACTTCGAGCTTCGGATAATCGCAGGCGAGCGCCGAGCTAACGGTCTGCACGATTGCAGCCTCTTCGTTGTAGGCCGGCACGAGCACGGTCACCTGCGGTTTGTATTCCGGGTGATCGGACGGCGCGGGACGAAGTTTTTCGATCAGCGCGAGCAACCCGACAATCAACGCGCGCGCGCTGACAAGCAAAATTCCGGCCATAAAGATGAAAGCGATTCCGCCGCGGAACCAGCGGAACACTTCAAAGATAAAAGCGTCAGCGCGGACCAGCAGCCATTCCTGATGCGACAGCGGCGGCATCACCTGCGCGCGCGTCTGATTCAGCAGATCGGATACCGAAACGAACTCGTAGCCCTTGGCGCGAAGCTGATCGATGATTTGCGGCAGCGCGATCACCGTCTGACTGCGGTCGCCGCCGCCATCGTGATTCAGAATAATGTTGCCGCGGCCCTTGGCAGTGTCGGCCAGCACGCGCTGCACCAGCACGTCGGCTTTCGCGGGAGGAAGGCCGTCACCCTCGCCCCAATCGTGCGGATCGATTTGCGCGCCGACGATGATGTAACCCATGGCCTGCGGGATCGGCAGCATTTGAATTTCGCTGGCGGTTTCCGGCTGATGATCGATACCGTACGGCGGCCGGAACAAGAGCGTCTTTACGCCGAGGTTGCTTTCCAGAAGCAACTCGGTGAGGTTCAGTTCGATCTGCAACTGCGATTTTGAAATCGTCTCAAAATCCGGATGCGTGAAGGTGTGATTCCCGACTTCATTTCCCTGCTGATATTCCTGCCGAACCAGGCCCGTGTATTGATTCGCGGATTCGCCGATCACGAAAAACGCGGCCGGAACATTTTTCTCTTTCAGGATCTGCAAAATCTTCGGCGTGTATTCCGGGTCGGGGCCGTCGTCGAACGTGAGCGCGAGTTTGTGTGGCTGCAAGCCCATGGCCTGGATCCGCCACGAAAGCGGATAGCTTTGGTAGGACTCGTCGTCGAAAACGTCCGACGAGGCGTCGTAATCGAATGTGCGGCGTCCGCTCTGCGGCGTCGCGGTGATGCGCCAGATATCGCCGGCGCCTTCGATAATCAGATCGTAGCCCGGCGGAACTTCTTCGATCTTCGCGCGGATCGCATCATCGGGATGCGTCGCGTCCCAGATCGACCAAATCGAAGGATCCTCCATGCCCAGCCGCCAGAGCGCCGTGCCGCGAACTCCCTGCCGTTCGGCGGCTCGCAACTGGTTGTAACCGGTCACTCCGTCGAGCATCCACACGGTGTGAATGTTGTTTTGCTCGTCGGCGTAGGAGTAGTGGGGATTCAGAGTGTCTGGATCGAAGGTGACGTCGGATTGGGATTCGACCGCGGTGATGATGGCCTGCTGAAAGGTGACGCCCGCTGCGATCGGATGCGGATTTGCTTTGGTTTTTGCCGGCCAGTCGTAGCCGTAGTTCGCGATGCCCATCACAATTTTGTCGGCAGGCACGATCTTCAGAATGTTTTCGATGTTGCGCTCAAACCAGTCCTGGGGAGCGATCGGACCGGGATCAGACGTAGGATAGTGAAGATCGTAGTTCATCAAAATCATGGCGTCGGCTTGCGACGAAATATATTTGTAATCGTAGCTCCAGTCCGCGGCGGGCATCGCGACCATCAATTTCAGATTCGCCGCGTGCATCGCTGCAGCCAAGTCGTGGATGAACTTCGCAAAATCCGGCTGGGTAGCTGGTTCGATGAGCTCGAAATCAACGACCACACCGGCTTGATGCTGGCTGACCACAAAATCCGCGAGCGATTTCGAAAGCTTGGCGCGCGCCTCCGGATGCGCGAGCATTTGCGCCAGTTCTTTTACGTTCCAGTCTTTACCGTCGTAGTTATTCACCATCGGCATCATGGGAAGTTCGACGCCGCCGGTCTGCAGCCAATTGGTCAGCTTTGGATCGGGTTCGATTTGCAGCGATCCATCGGCCTGAAATGCGTGAAGCGCTTCGGGGATCAGCAAGTCGATGTCGTGATAGTGCAATTGCAGCGAAGCGAGGCTGGTGGGATCGTCGCTCACATAAAATGCGGCGCGAAGCGGATCGTAATTTTGCGGCTCTTTGCCGAGGCTGGCGATTTTGCGCTTTCGCCCCTGGCGCGTCGGCTTTGGTTTTGTTTTCGACGGGACGGCGTGGATGCCCCAATGCGTCGCGGCCTGCAAAATGTCGGGCAGATCAGGCTTGTTGAATACATTGATCAGGAAAACGATCAGCACCAGAGTGAACAGTCCTCCGGTAACTTCGAGCACGCGGCGCGTGCGGCGCCAGCGGCGGCGTTCCTGATCGTAAAATATGGGCTTGCGTTCAGGCATAATTGCAATCCAAGCTAGCCGCGGACCAGATAGCTGTCAATGACCCCTCAAAACAATCTGCGTGGAAATGTCGCGCTCGCGCTGCTGGCTGGGTGTGCGATGCGGGTGTACCTCGTCCTGAAATTTCCGGTTACCGATTCAGGCGATGCTCCATTCTACATCGAGCTGGCGTGGAATTGGCTGAAGAACGGTATATACGGATTTCCGGTGAATGGCGTGCTCACGCCTGTGGACATGCGCGTGCCGGGGTATCCGGCGTTTTTGGCGTCGGTGTTCGCCTTTGCTGGCCAATCGACGCGCGCCGCCATGTTCGCGCAAGTGGCGCTGGATCTGGCTACGTGCATCGTGATCGCGCTGATCGCCACGCGACTGGCGCCTGTGGAGATGCGGCGGCGCGTGTTTATCGCCGGAGCGTGGCTGGCGGCGCTGTGCCCATTCACTGGCAACTACACCGCCGTGGTACTCACCGAAACGCTGGTAATTTTCCTTACCGCCGTGGCAATTTTGGTTTTGTTGCAAACCGATCTCGGTCCGGCGACGTCGCCGCAGACCGCGCGCGTTGGAGTGCTGAGCAATCCTTATTTCCTGGCCGGCATCGTGGTTGGATTTGGAACACTGGTGAGGCCGGAAACCCCGCTGCTGCTGGTGGCCGCGGGAATGATCCTTGCGGTGCGGTGGTGGCGTCCCGTCGATTGGTTAAAATTGGTTCGCGCTGGTGTGCTGATGGGATTGGGCGTGTTGCTGCCGCTGGTTCCGTGGGCGGCGCGAAATTGGCACACACTGCATGACGTGCAATTTTTGGCGCCGCGATACAGCGAGCTGCCGGGCGAATACACTCCGCTGGGTTTCACGGCGTGGACGAACACCTGGCTGTGGCGCTATCGCGACGTATATCTGACGCAGTGGAAAGTAAACTCCGAGGAAATTTCGATCGACGACGTGCCCCCGTACGCGTTCGATTCGCCCGAGGAGCGCCAGCGAATGTCCGACATCTTGGATGAATACAACGACGTACTGACAATCGATCCTGCGCTCGATGCGAAATTTCGCGCGGTCGCCAACGAGAGGACGGCGCGGCATCCGCTGCGAACGTACGTGGATGTGCCGTTGAAACGGACGCTGGCGCTGTGGTTCACGCCGCGCACGGAGTTGCTGCCTTCGTCTGGGAAGCTTTGGCCGATTCGCAGCGAGTGGGAAGACGACCGCCCGGATTTTCTGGTGACGCTGGGCGCGGCGGTGGTGAACGGAATTTACATTTTGCTGGCGCTGTACGGCGTATGGGTCGCGCGACGGCGGCCGGGACTGGCGCTGCTGATCGGGTTCTGCGTCGTGCGGACGTTATTTTTCGCGAAGTACGTGGAAACGCCGGAGCCTCGCTACGTGCTGGAATGTTTTCCTGCGGTGATCGCGCTGGCAGCGCAGACGTTTTCGAGAGCGCGCGCGGTTTGAAGACGCTCAAGACGCGGGTCAGCTTTCTTCGACAGGTTCTGGATGAATCGTCAGCCGGAAAATCTGCGGGAAGCGTTCCTTCACGCGATCTTCGAGCGCTGCGGTAATGTCGTGAACTTCAGTGATGTCGAGCTTGCCGTCCATCGAGCAGTGGCACGAAACCAGAATTTTGTGATCGACGCTGCGAACGTGAACGTCGTGACAATCGAGCAGCTCGTGATATTCCGCCTGCAGTGAATTCAAATATTCCTGAACCGAGCGCGTGAGCTCCTTCATTTCTTCGGCGCCCGCGATCTTGGTGCCGAGCGGCTCGATGTGAATATTCACGAAGGCGCGCGGATCGGTCGCTTTCAGAATGTCTTCTTCGAGTTCAGTGGCCAGAGCGTGCGCTTGCTTCAGCGTTGAACCCTCTTCGACTTCGAGGTGCAGCTCAACGAACAGCCGGCCATCGAATTGATGCGCGGAGAGTTCGTGAACGGCGAGTCCGCGGCGCTGGGCGAGAGCGCGGATCGTTTCGAAAAGATTTTCGTCGCTCTTGGCGCGCGGTTCGACGTGAACCACCACGTCGGCGGGAACAATCTGCGCGATGCGCTTTTCGACGGCTTCGCTGGCGGCGTGAGCCTGCTCGAGGCTGGCGGTGCGCGGCACGCTGACGGTCACATCGACGAAATAGCGTTGTCCGGCGCGACGAACGCGGACGCGCTCGGATTGCAGCACGCCTTCGGTTTTGTCCACGGCGCGCTCGATCCGTTCGCGCAAACCGCGCGGCGCCACATCGAGCAGCGCGTCCGCAGTGCGCTTCCCCAGTTGTGAACCAATCCAAATAATTACGCCGGCGACAATCAAAGCGGCCACGGCGTCGAGCTGGCTGAGCCACGGCACGTTGTATTTCAGGCCGAGCCACGCTCCGGTGATGCCCAGGATGACGACGAACGTGCTCCATACGTCGGTGGAAAAGTGGAGGGCGTCGGCTTCCAAAGCTTCACTGGGATATTTCTCGGCCACGCGTTTCAAAGCGCGCGAGCGGAAAAAATCAATTCCCATGCAGCCGGCCAGAATCAGAATGGCGGAAAGGCTGGGACGAATGTGCGCGCCGTGGAAGATCAAGCGCTGGATCGCTTCGAAAATAATGTACACGGCGGTAAGCAGCAGCAGCGCGGTTTCGACGAACGCCGAAAAACTTTCAATTTTTCCGTGGCCGTACAGATGTTGCGCGTCGGCGGGTTTATCGGCTACGCGCACGGAAAAATAAGTAATGCCGGCGGCGAGCAAATCGAGAAAGGAGTGCATCGCTTCAGACAAAACGCCCAAGCTGCCGGTGATCACGACGAGAAAAACTTTTAAGCTGAATAAAATCACCGCGGAAACGATCGATGCCAGCGCGGCGACGCGCTTTTCGTGAATCGCGACTTCGATGGGCGTGCCGGACACATCGGGATTATACGCCGCCGCGGCGAGGCACCAAGCGAAGACCCGGCGCGCGTACGTGCGTCGAAACAGCGGATTTTCGCCTGCTTTTTGCCGCTTTTTGTAATGGCGACCGATGAATGTATAGTTGAACGGATCACACTCGTAAACGCTTAGCACTCGATGCCATCGAACATTTCCAACAAACAAAACAACCGCAACGTGAGTACCAGCGTGGGCGCTGAACGTGCGGCGCGTCGCAGATTGCTGTTCCGCCGGACCGTGCTAGTGCTGGTGATTGCAGCAGCAGTGCTTTTCGCGGACGCGCTGTTCGTGGAACCGTACCGCACCGAAGTGACGCACCAGGAAATCACCGGCGACGTCGCGCAACCACTGAAGATCGCGCACATCAGCGACCTGCACACCCACGGCATCGGCCGCCGCGAGCGCGAAATCTTCAGGATTCTGGCGGACGAAAAACCGGACATGATCGTGGTAACGGGCGATACGCCGGGAAAAGTGGGCGGCAATTATCCGGAGTGCAAGGAAGTGTACGAGCAGCTGCACGCGCCGCTCGGGGTGTGGTTTGTGCGCGGCAATTGGGAAAACGACCGGCTGCCGCGCAACGAGCGCGCCTATTATCGCGATGCGGGAATCAAGTTTTTGCTGAATTCAAATGAAGCTGCCCGGCCGGACGTGTGGATGATCGGGCTCGACGATCCGTACTCCGGCACTGCGAAACTCGATCTTGCGATGCAGGGCGTGCCCAACAACGTCTACACGATCGCGTTGTTTCATTCGCCGGGTTATTTCGATCGCATCGCTGGCCGCGTAAATCTGTGCCTCACCGGGCACACGCACGGCGGACAGGTGCGGATTCCATTTGTGAAACCTTTCTGGCTGCCGAAGGGTTGCGGACGCTTTCTGGAAGGTTGGTACAGCGAAAACGGATCGCAGATGTACGTGAGCCGAGGCATCGGCACATCGATTCTGCCGATCCGGTTTTTGTGCCGGCCGGAACTGGCGTTCATTACCATCCGGCCAGCAGCTTCGTAGTTTGAATTTCGCGCCGCGCGTTGCGCTACTTCAGCGGTGGCGCACTCACCAGCGGCAAGCGCCGCGGCTCGCCGTGGAATCCTCGAACTTCCACCTCATCGAGTAACAGCGAAGGCGCAATCACAGTACTGGGAATGCCTCCCTGCGCCGCGCCAAACGCGCCCAGTGCAGTTCCCGCAAAGCCGCCCGCCGGATTCTGCATGTAACTGAAGACGCTCGAATCATCGCCGATTGCAGGGATGTTTCGAAGCGAGCGGAGCTGCAGGCCTTCGATGTGGCCGCCGCGCACCATTTCTTCGTGGCCGTCGGAAACATACACGCGGTACATGGTCAGCGGCATGCGTTCGCCGCTCGAAATGCCGCCCGCGAGGGCGCCGATGAATTCGCTGAAATCTTCCTGGCGAATCGAAGAAATCGCCGGATTGTCCATGCGCTTCACTTCCAGGCACCATTCGTGGCCGTCGTCTTTGCAGGCATCCAGAAATTTCTTTCGCAGGTCGGCCTGATTCAAGCCGCCGGCGGCCTGGAAAATCAGATTGCTCGGCAGAGGGCGCGTGTCAGAAAGCAAAGCCGAGCGAGCGTGACCGTTGGACGATTCAAAATCCGGACCGGGACGGCGCGACATCAGTTCGTCTTTCAGAATGCCGTTCTGCACGATGGTGACGCGCTGGCTTTTCACTCCCTCGTCGTCGATCTCGTAGGTTCCCTGCAGCAACTGGCCCGAAAAATCCTTCATCGTGGGATCGTCGATCAGCGTCACGTTGGCCGGGAGCACCCGAGTGCCCACGCGGCCGGACCACTCGCTGCGTCCGCCCATGCGTTCCATCATTTCGTCGAAAGCCGGCAACATGGAAAGCGGAGGCCGCGCCCCCGACAACGATGGAGACAGCGCCTGCGCCAGCAGCGAACCGGCCGCTTGCGAATCGAAAAGCACCGGACCGGTATAGTCCGGCGTGATCGGCGCATTACGGAGCGAAATCAATTCCTGTCCCGCGCCTGCGATCGATTTTGCCACTTCGTCGCCGGCCGGCAACATCTTCGGCGTGGGAACGTAGAGCGTGTAGAAACTATGAAGCGGCATGCCGTCGTTGGCCTGAGTGTCGACGGCTGCTTCGATGGCGGCCAGGCTGCGTGAAGTGCGAAGTATTGTGCCTTCGCTGTTCATCAGGTAGTAGGTGACGTAAATCAGGTTGTAGTTGACGCGCGCGCCGTTGAGCTCGGGATAATTTTTCAGAATGGCGGAGGCGACGCGCGCTTCGTCTTCCCAATTGCGCGAGGTCCAGTCCGCTTCCACACGCGGCTCGATCTGAATCACCGGCGGAGTCTGCGAAAAATCATCGATCTCCGGAGCCTTGGTCAAGCTGCGCAGGAACGCCTGCTTCAACGACATTTGCGTCGCAGCTTGTTTGTAAGCCTGATCGGTGGAAAGCCACAAATCCTGACGCAGCGAATTGTAGTCGCGGTCGATGCCCACCTGGCCGGTGGTGCCGAGAAATCCTTGAAAACCGTCTTCGCTGATGAAATTCGAGCTATCGAGATGGTAGTCGCCGATGCGAACGTCCACGCTCATAAAACGATTGCGCGAAGTGGACGTGGAGATCAGCGCGCCGAACGAAGACGTGACGCTTCGAACGTCGAGATCGAGCAAGCGGTATTCGAGGTAGAACGGCTTATCGACGCCGGGCAGTTGCAAGCGTGTGCGTGCGCGCTCCATCTCGTCGTGCATGGCACGAAGCGTCAAATCTTTTTCGGTTTCTGGCACGGGCGCTTGCAGATTTGCTTCGGCGCGAGCGGGCACGGGCTGTTTGGCGTCGCCTGCAAATGCAAAGGCGGGCATCGAGAGCGCCGCTAGAATCAGTACGCCTGTAAATTTTTTCGCTGACCTCACTGGCGTTGCCCCTTTGCTTCCGGATCGTGCGAAGGAGGCGGCAGGATCGGCGGCTTATCGGTGGAAGATTCCTTCTTGGTGAACTCCATTTCCGAAATCAAAATCGCGGGTGCGACGGCAGAAACCGGAACCGAGCCGGACTCCGCGCCGCAGTAACCGTTGAAAATTTCCGGCGTGTCGCCGGTGGCGACGATTTTCGTGAGCGACACCAGCGGCGTGCCTACGATGTCTACACCGCGAACGAGCTGGTCGGGCCGGCCATCGGGAAATACTTTGTAAACCACCAGCGGCGTCACTTGAAACGCTTGCGGCTGGCCGCGCCCGGTAAACGTAAACCCGCCGGCGATATCGTCAATGAAAAGTCCGAACGGCTTGCCCTGCGCTTTTACGAGTTCGATGAGTTTCTGCCGCAGTTCGGCGTTGGTGACGGTCGCCGAACTGGAAACGATCAGGTTGCCTTGCCGCGCGACGGGAACGAACCCGAGCTGGCGGCGGCCGTGTCCGTTCGATTCCGGAATCGTAGTGAGCGGCGAACGCGACATCAAAAACGTTTTCAGCACGCCGTTGTCCACCAGATGCACGTTTTCGGCGGGCACGCCTTCGTCGTCAAACGCGTAATTGCCCAGCAGCATCTGGCCGTGAAAGCTGGCTTCGGTGGGATCGTCTTTGATCGAAATGAATGACGGGAAAATCTGTTCGCCGACTTTGCTGGAGAACGTCTGGCCTTCGTTGATGTCTTTCTGGCGGAAGCCTTCGGCGCGATGCCCGAAAACTTCGTGGAAGAAAACGGCGGCCGCGCGTCCGGTAAGTAGCGCAGGACCTGCGTATGGATCGACCAGCGGAGCGTTGTCAAGATCGGTGCTTTCCTTGATGAGCTGCGCGATGCTGGCGTTCACAGTCTTGTCGTCCGGCGCGTCTTTCGGGTCCAGCCAATCGAAATTCGCGTAGCGGTTGATGTCCATGCCGTCCGGCGCTTTGCTTTGGACGTAAAGCTCCAGGCGATAGTGCACCTGCCCGAACGCGAGCTTGGTTCCCTCGGTGTTCACCTGATACTGATTCATGCCAAGCGCAGTGAACGTGGCAATCGAATTCAACACTGCCGGAGATTTGCTGAACGCCGCGGTGTAGTTGCGCACTTTTTGTTCCCACGGAGTGCGGTCCACGTGAATTTCCACTCGCGGGCCGATTGAGACGTGGGGCTTTTCGCGCGAAAAATCCGGCGCGCTGCCTTCGGTGGTTTGCACCTGCACCTGCTGATTGGTTTTCACTTTGATCAGCGCTTCGGTAGCAGCGCGATATTGCCGATCGGTCTCCCGCCAGATTTCGCGGCGCAGCACGGGAATATCATTGTCGAGCGAGGCCGAGGTGCCGGGGCTGGTCCAACTGGGCGGACGATCGCCGAGTTTGTGGGTGTCGTCCAACTGGTAGGTGCCCACGCGGGTCTGCACTTCCAGCCAGCGCGCCTGCGAGTCTGTGCTCGAAAGCAAAGCGCCGTTCGAACCGGACACTTCGGAATATTCGCGGTCGGCGACGGTGTAACTGATGTAGTAGCCCGGAGGATCGGCTTTGCCCATCGCGTCGATCGAGCGGTCGAGCTCTTCCTGCATCGCGGTGAGTACCGCGGGCACCGGCGCCTGCGCTGCGTTCGGCGCGGCCAGGGAAGCAAACGCGCACGCAAAAATCGCACATCCGATGCTCGAAATCAGTCGTCGTTTTGTAGGTTGGCTGGTCATAGTTTCACGAAGTCTATCAGTTTAAGATACGATGCGTTTGGAACCAATCCGAAATCGGCGCGGTACAGGAACGCTGCGGTGAATCGCTCGCATCCGCTCCGGCATCCGAACAGGCGAACCATCCGGCAGAAGGAGATTTAGATGCGCACCATGGTGGTAAAGAGGTACGGGCCGCCCGAAAACATGGAGCTTCGCGAAGCGCCCGATCCTCAGCTGAAATCCGGAGAAATCCTGATCCGCACCAAAGCGATCGGCGTGAATTTCGCCGATCTGCTGCAGCGCATGGGCCTGTATCCCGGAACTCCGAAAGCGCCGTTCGTTCCCGGAATTGAAATCGCCGGAGTGGTGGAAAAAATCGCCGACGGCGGAAAATCGAGCGACGGCGAGCCGCTGCGCATCGGCGACGCCGTGGTTGCGTACACGAAGTTCAACGCCTACGCGGAGTGGGTGGCCGTGCCTGCCGGGCAGGTGTACCGCATGCCTGCGGGAATGCCGTTTGAAGATGCGGCGGCACTGCTGATCAATTATCTGACGGCGTACCACTCGATGTTTGCGATGGGAAACCTGCAGCCCGGCGATCGCATTTTGATTCATGGAGCCGCGGGCGGAGTGGGCATCGCCGCCACTCAGCTGGCGCGGATGCGCGGCCTGGAAATTTTCGGTACCGCCGGCCCGGCGAAACAAGAATTCCTGCGCAAAAGCGGAGTCGATCACGCCATCGACTACCAGAAAACCGATTGCGTGGACGTGGTGAAGAAATTCGCGCCCGCCGGAATTGAAATGGTGATGGACGCAATCGGCGGCAATTCGTTTTCGCGAAGCATCGAATGCCTGGGTCCGACCGGTCGCTTGGTGGTCTACGGGCTTTCGGCGGCGACCGGCGATGGAAACAAGCGCAACTGGATCAGCGGAGCTACGGCTGTGGCGCGCACGCCTCGGTTTCATCCCCTGAAACTGATGAGCAAGAACATCGCGGTGATCGGCGTATCGCTCGGCGGAGTTTGGAGTTCGCATCATGGTTCGGCGATGCTGCGCGGCGAATTCGCCGAGTTGCTGAAAATGTATGCCGATCGAAGCATCAAGCCGGTGATCGCCAAATCGTTTCCGTTTCTGGAAGCGCCAGCGGCGCACAAATACATCCACGAACGCAAAAACATCGGCAAAGTAATTCTCACCGTTCGCTGATCCGGCGGAGGCTACTTCCCAGCAGCGGCAGCGGGCTTCACAAACAGGGCGTCGTCCACTTTGGGATTTACCTGCACGTTCTGAATCGACGATTCGAAAAATTTCACGCCGTTTCGATAGGTGACCGTGTTGTACGCGAATTGTTTGCCGTCGAGCGGCTTGTAGCCGCTCCAGCGCTGCTCGTTGTTGTTGAAACCCTGTTCGCTCGCGGATTGGTAGCGCGCGGCGGCCAGCAGATGGGTAGTTTCATCGAAGTACAATTTCAAAGAGCCGAAAGCGCCATCGACCGCGACGCCCTGGGTCTTCTGACCGTCGATCGTTTCTTCGCCGAGCGCTGTCCCCACAATATTTCCGGCCAACACTTCGCGATACAGTCCCCAGCCGCCGCCAAAAAGCAAAATGCCGCGCTTGAATTCGCCGATTTCGTCAGTGGTGTCGTGCACCGAATCCTGAAATTGCAGCCACGATGATTTGCCGTCGCACACCTGCAGCACTTTGGTGCCGCCCAGATCAACGTCGCCAAACGAGCGATCTGGATACGCGACTTGCCATTTTACCGTCAGCTCGCGGTCGCCGTTCGGTGCGTGAATCTTGCCGGCCTCAGTGATGCCGAGGGTCGTGATCGGCTTCAGCGCGTCGCCGCCTGCTGCCCGTGCCGCCGCCAGCAAAATCTGTTTGCCTTCGGCCAGCGATTCCGGCGTCGCAGCGACGGCCGCCTGCTTCGCTACGCGCAGATCGCCGGAGAGCACGTCCAGATCGCTCGCGGCAATTTCAGTGAACTGCGCCGAAGGATATTCTTTCTTCACGTCATCGCGAAACGCGCTGACGTTTCCGGCCAGCACGATGTCCACATTCGACGTGCCGAAATATTTGCGCGACATTGCGCGGACCTGATCGATCGAGGTGTCGCGAATTTTTTGCGGATACGCGCGATTGTAATCCGCCGGCAAACCGTACATCGCCACCATCAGAACGCGATCGGCCACTTGCTCCGCTGTTTCGGAGGCGATCGGATATACGCCCGCCAGATAGTCGCGCGCGAAATCCATTTCTTTGGGCGTCACGTCGCCGCTCGACATCCCGCTGAGCATGTTCATCACCAGCTTCAGCGCGGGCATGGTTTGTTCGGTGCGCGTGTACGTTTCCACCGAAAGCGAGCCGGCGTAGCGGTGCGGCATTAACGACGAATTCGCGCCGTAGGTGAGTCCGGACTTGATGCGAACTTCGGTGTTGAGCCGACTGTTGTAGCTGCCGCCAAAAATGTGGTTCGTGACGCTCAGCGGCAGGTAGTCCGGATCAGCGCGGTCGATGGAAAGTTTGCCCACGCGAATCTGGGTTTGTACAGCGTCGGGCTTATCGATCAGCCAAATGTGCTGCCCGGAAATCGGCGCGGGAGCAGCGACCGGCGTGTTCGCCACGTCGAGCTGTTTCCATTCGCCGAAATATTTCTCGGCAACCGCGAAGGCCTGGTCGGGCGTGATGTCGCCGGCGAAAGCGAGCAGAGATTGATTCGGCGCGTAGTTTTCGTCGTGAAATTTCACAAACGAATCGCGCTGGAATTTTTGGACGGTTGCCGGAGTGCCTTCGCTCGGCAATCCGTACGGCGAGCCGGAATAGACCACGCGGGCCAACACCAGCGACGCGAGATAGTCGGGATCCGAATATTGCACCTGCAAACTTGAAAGCAGCTGCTGCCGCTGGCGGTCGATTTCGTCGCTCTTGAAAACAGGGTGCAGCAAAACGTCGGACATCAAATCGAGTCCGGTGTTCAAATCTTTTTTGACGATGTCGAGGGTCAGTGCAGTCACATCTTTCGTGGCGGAAGCGTTGAGCGAACCGCCGACAAAGTCGATCCCTTCGGCGATTTGCTGCGCGCTTCGCTTTTCGGTTCCCTGCGTCAACAAAGCCGCGGTCATTTGGGCGACACCCGGCAGGCCGGCGGGATCTTTGGTGGTTCCGGCCGACAGGATCACCAATCGGACGGCAACGGCCGGTTCGGAATGATTCGTCACCACGAAAACCTTCAGGCCGTTCGGCAGGGTCTTCGTCGCCGCAGTCGGAAATTCGAAAACTCCTGGCTTGCCGGGTCCGGGCATGTCCGGCACGAGCTTCACGCCCTGTGGCACGACGCCCGAAGCTTTCGGCGGCTCGGCTGGATTTCCGGCGGACTGCTCCTCAGGCCGCTGCTGCGACTGCGCGCGCGTCGAGTGCGGCACAAAAGTGCCGGCGAATACGAACATCGTTAGAAACCATCCGCTACAGACCCGCTTCATCGTCGCTCCTGTTCCCATCGTGTGCATTTTCGTGTCGTGGCCGTTCGTCATTGCGCGGGCGCCGCGGGGGTGATGATCATCACCGTCGCGCGTTTCAGATTGAAATAGTTTTGTGCCACTCGTTGTATGTCGGCCGGAGTGACTTTCAAGTAGCGGTCCAGTTCCGTATTCACCAGGGCAGCGTCTTTTCCGATCACCGCGGCGGACGCGAGGGCGACAGCTTTTTCTTCGTCGGTGTCGCGGCCCAGAATCGCACCGGCGATTTCCTGATTTTTCGCCTTTTCGATTTCTTTGGTTTCCACCGGCTTCACTTTCAATTCATCGAGCACACCGACGATCGCGGTCTTGCCGTCTTGCGGAGACTTGCCCTGATTCATAATCGCATAGGCCCAGAACAGGTTCGGGTCCTCGGTGAAGTTTCCAAATCCCGCCGCTTGCACCGCGAGTTGCTGCTTGTACACCAGCGCCTGATAGAGCCGGCCGCTTTCGCCGCCCGCGAGGATATTGGAAGCGAGATCAAGCGGGTACGAATCCGGAGTGTACTTCGCGGGAACCTTGTATCCGATCACCACGGCGGGAAGCGGCGTATTCGAATATGCCTTGGTCACGTCGCGCTCCGCGGTCTGCGGCGGTTCGGGAGCATTCAACCTCGGGATGGGCTTCGCCGAAGCGGGAATGCCGTCGAAATATTTTTTGGTCCACTCGAGGGCCTGGTCGGAACTGAAATCGCCGACCACCACCAAAGTTGCGTTGTTCGGTTTGTAAAACGTGTTGAAGAAATCCCGCACGTCTTCGATGGTGGCTTTGTTCAGATCTTCCATGCTGCCGATCGGGGTGTGGTGATAGGCGTGCACGGTGAATGCCGCGGCGCGCAAATCCTCTTCGATGTATCCGTACGGCTGATTTTCGATGCGCAGCCGGCGCTCTTCCTTCACCACTTCGCGTTCGCTTTTGAAATTGGCGTCGTCCACGTTCAGACTGCCCATGCGGTCTGCTTCCAGCCACAGGACGCGCTCCAGATAGTTGCTCGGAAACGTTTCGTAGAAATTCGTGGTGTCGTCGCGGGTTTCGGCGTTGTCGAAGCCGCCGACCGACTCAATGATGCGCGAGTGCTCTTCAGCCGGCACGTGCGCGGAGCCCTTGAACATCAAATGCTCGAACAGGTGCGCGAAGCCGGTGCGTCCAGGCTTTTCGTCTTTCGATCCGACGTGATACCAGACCTGGAGATTGATCACCGGCGTGTCGTGATCCTCCAGGAAAATTACATGAAGTCCGTTTGCGAGGGTATGCGTGGTGTAGTTCAGCTTCGGCGGGCGCACATCGGCGGTCGGGTCCTGAGCCTTTGCCGTCAAAGCCGCGCCGCAGAACAGCAGCGCGGCAGCGGCAACCACACGAAAATTACGCAAGTTCGTCATTCTCAATTGCTCCCATCGAGGGATTTGTCCGGTTTCGGAGCCTGTCTGCTGCGGTGAGAGTACGTACCGACCCACCCGGGCCAATGCTGCGTATAGCCCCGCTCAAGCGCCCTCCAGTATCTGGGGCAGCGACGAGGGAAGTCAAACGTCCCACCGTCCGGCTGCCGCGTGCTGCGCGAGCGGTACAGGTTCCCGTTTAGACGCACGCGGGCACAAAAGGACTACTAACCGTTGCGGCGTGGAAATGCGGGGACTAAGCTCGGTTTTTAGGGCTGTTTCTCCGAGTTCGGGAGGCACGAATGCGCGCGTTAGGACTGTTGAGTGCAGTGATCGTACTGGCGATCAGCGGCTTCATTTATAAGAGTCATGTGGAAGCGTTGAAAGCCGTCGGCGCAGCGACGCCGACGCAGACCATCGACATCGTGGGCGTGAAAAACGATTTGATCGGCATCGCGCAGGCCGAACGTGCGTACCAGGCGGAAAACGGGAAATACGCCACGCTGGGCGAACTTGTTTCCACCGGCGCTCTGCGAATGGAAAAAACGGGACGCGCGGGTTACACCTACGAAGTGACGCCGTCCGAGCAGGATTTCCGCATCGTGGGGCATTGCCCGGCCGCGACATTCCCGGGGTGCACCAACCTGTCGATCGATCAAACGATGGAAATTCAAACCGCGCCTTAATCTGGCGCCGCATCCTGGTTCCAGAGACCGTGCGTTACGTTTTTCTGCGCTGATCTTCCACGGTTACGCCGGCTTCGGCGTAATCCGTCGGCGGCAAATCCACAAACGTTACGTGAATATTTTCTCGCTTGGCCTTTCCATCCTCGATCAGCGCGCTCGTAATTTTTTCCGCGAGGGTACGCTTTTGTTCCGGCGATCTGCCGGCAACCCAGGTCACTTGCACGTACGGCATTTTCCCTCCTTAACGATTGCGTCGAAATTCTACCGGAATCGCGAACCCGAAGCCTGCCGAAACATTTCGTTCGTTTCCCCAGCCCGGGATTTTTCAGGTTAAGATTGCGCCAGAAATGTGAAGTCGAGGAGGCTCGATGCATTCCAATAGAGATCTCCGCTGGTCGATCGTTGTTTTCGCGGCGGCGGCAGCGGCCGCTGCGCTCATTCCGTTTGTGATCTCTCGCGCCGCATACCGGCCGGGCTTCGATCGTACGCGAGGCACCGAAAATGCACGACCCGTCATGACGCCGGAATCGAATTTTCAGGTGCCGTGGGACCCGAACGATTGGGCTTTCCTCGAAAGGTACAAGGACGCCAACAAAGCATTGATGCCGCCCGCCCCCGGCGATCATCGCGTGATTTTCGTGGGCGATTCGATCACCGAAGGATGGGGAGCGAAAGATGCGCCGCCCGCTCCGGATCGCGGGGATTTTTTCCCGGGGAAGGGTTACATCAATCGCGGGATTTCCGGCCAGACCACTCCGCAAATGCTGGTGCGATTCCGGCAGGACGTGATCGACCTGAAACCGAAGGTCGTGGTGATTTTGGCGGGCATCAACGATATCGCCGGAAACACCGGCCCGGAAACGCAGGAGCAAATTGCCGGGTACCTCACTTCGATGGCCGAACTTGCGCGCGCGAACGGGATTCGCGTGGTTCTGTGCTCGGTGTTGCCGGCGATTGACTTTCCTTGGCACCGGGGACTCGAACCGGCGCCGAAGGTTCGCGCGTTGAACGCGTGGATCAAGGAATACGCGGCGAAAAACAAATTCGTGTATGTGGATTATTACAGCAGCATGGCCACGCCGGAAGGCGGATTGAAAGCGGACCTGGGTTCCGATGGAGTGCACCCGGTGAAAGCGGGCTACGACGTGATGGCGCCGCTCGCGGAAGCAGGAATTCAGCAGGCACTGCACAACCCGCTTCCGTGAACGGAAATTTCTTCGCTGTTTACGCCGTCTGCGGCCCCACGTACGGCGCGGACGAAGTAGATGTCAATGTAGTGCCGCAAGCCGGGCAATTCCGCCATCCAGGTTCCACGGCGCGTTTGCAGTTCGGGCACGCGGGCGCAAGATTCACTCCGCAGTGCGGACAAAACGCGTAGCCACCCTTCACCGTGTGCGAACAGCCAGGGCACGGCCGCATCGGCGGATCACGCAGGATGAAATAGAGGATGATGCCGATCGCGTTCGGAATGAAGATCGACAGCAGCGTCCACAAAACGTAGCGCATCCCTCGCCGCTTCGCATCGGCGTACACATAGCCGATCAGCAAAATCCAAATCACAACCGGGATTGAGGCGAGAAGCATCAACGCAGCCACGCCGACGATCGGCGTCCGCGAAATTCCCGGATCGCCCGAAAATGTGAACATCGCCCAGAATCCGATCGCCCACACCACATAGATGATCGCAGCCACCACGCGCGCCGGTGTCGGAATAATCCTCATCTCTTCTGAAAAGCGGCTCATGCCAGTCTCCTTTCGCGGCGCTGCTGCAGCGACAAAATCGCCGCGGCTGCTCCGCCGGCCACCCATGCGGTGGCCGTAAAGCCTGCAAACAAAAACCAAACGTGATGAAAATTCGGATCCAGAACTCCGATCAATCCGCCGGTCACCAGCTTGAACACCGGCCAGCTCATCACCGTCAAAACCCACGCGAAGAAAATCAATCCGGTAAGCATCGCGCGATTCCACCGGTGCTCGAATTCTTCGTTCAACCGGACTTGCGCCTGCGCCCGCGCCTTCTCAACTACGCTGGCGCGAGGCTGCGGAGTGGGCAGCCTGCGCAACGCCGACCCAATCTGCTTCCAGGTTTCCGCTTCGGCCGCGCACGACACGCAACTGCGCAGGTGATTCATCACCAATTCTTCTTCGCGCTGGTCGAGCGCGCCCGCGGCCGCCAGTGAAATCAGTTCGCGGATTTTCTGATGGTCGCTCATTGCCATGTCTCCCCCGGAAACCGGATTTCCATGGTCATCCGCAATTTGTCCAGAGCGCGCCGAAGCCGCGTCTTCACCGTGGAGAGCGGCACATTCAAAACTTCGGCGATTTCTTCCAGCTTCATTTCTTCCTCAAATCGCAGCGTCAAAACTTCGCGATACACCACCGGCAAATTTTCCATCGATTCGCCGATGCGGCTGGTGCGTTCGCGCGCCACCACCGTTTCGAGCGGTGCGGGCTCGCGGGATTGCAACCGGCTTGCTCCGGTGTCTCCTGCGGCATCGTCGCCGACCGGCTCGTCCAAGCTCTCGGGACGAATTCGGCGCAGATGATCGATCGCCGCGTTGCGCGCGAGGGTGAAAAGCCACGCTTCGAAATTCCGGTTCGGATCGTAGCGCTGTATTTTTTCGGCCACCCGAATCCATGTGACTTGAAACAAATCTTCAGCTTCGGCCGGCTGCCGCACGATGCGAAGCAGATAGCGATACAGGCGATTCTGGTAGCGCGTCACCAGAGCCGAAAGCGCGTCCAGATCTCCTCGCCGAAGCTGGGCTACGTCGTTATCCACCACCACTCCGTTGTCCCAAGACATTGTTGCGGCACCCATCATATCGATACTACGGGCGAGCACCGGGAAAAGACTCATCGTGGCACCCGACCCGCAACCCCTGTGCTATAAATGAGTTCTGGACCAAAAGGACCGGCCACTGCCCACCGAATCGCCGAAAGCCTGCCAATTTCAATTCAGCTGCGCCTCGCCGTTTATCGACGACGAACTGCGAATCCGTGTAGTGGGTTTGTCACCGAATCGCGAAGTCACGATTGGCGCATCGACGCTCGACGACTCCGGGCGCGAGTGGACGTCGGAAACGGAATTTCGCAGCGACGCGGAGGGCGCGGTCGATCTGAGGTCGCAGGCGCCCTTACGAGGCAGCTACCGTGGCGTTTCGCCGACGGGGATTTTCTGGTCGATGAAGCTGGCGCAAGAACATGCCGACGGCCGGACGAGCTTTGCGAAGACAACCGTAGAACCGAACGTCGTTGAATTTCAGGCGCGAGCGGACGATGCGATTGCAGCGACGGCGACACTCACGCGAAATTTCATCGAACCCGGCACGATCACGCGCGATCTGAAAATTCCAAATCCAGGTGCGAGTGGAGACTCGCGCGGAGCATCGGCCCCGGAGGCTGACATTACCGGTCGGGCGCCTTTTCATTCCGCCCGGTAAGGGGCCTCATCCCGTCGTGATTGTGCTGAGCGGCTCGGGCGGCGGATTTGACGTCGATAAGGCGGCCGTACTATCGCGCCACGGATTCGCAACCTTCGCGCTTTCTTATTTCGGCCTGGCGCCGCTGCCGTCGTGGCTGCATCGCATTCCGCTCGAATATTTCGAAGCGGCGCTTGGCTGGCTTGGTTCTCAACCGGAACTCGACGCGCGCCGCATCGGAATTTTCGCGATCTCCCGCGGAGCGGAACTCGCTCTGCTGCTGGCAGCGACGTTGCCCGAAAAGATTCGTGCGATCGTGGCCTGCGCGCCCAGCAGTGTGGTGTGGGCGGCCGGCGGCGCCGACAAATCAACTGGCGAAATCATTCCGTCGTGGACGCATAAAGACGCACCCATTCCCTTTGCACCCTTGCCGCTGAAAGGCTTCATGTGGCGGTCGGCGATTCCGGTGGTGGCGCTCAAGCGGCCAGTGCTGTTTGTGAATCTGTTTCGCGCGGCGCTGAAAAATCGTGAGGCCGTCGAACGCGCGGCGATCCCGATCGAAAACATTTCCGCGGCGATTCTGCTGGTCTCCGGCGGTGACGATCACCTGTGGCCCGCCACGCAAATGGCCCACTCGCTGATTGCACGCGCGAAAAAGCAAAATCGGACGCAACCACTCGAGCACCTGGAATATCCCGACGCCGGTCACATGTTGCGCTACCCGTACTTGCCGACCACATCGCGGCACTCGCGCAACCCGCATCTTCGGAACGCACGGTTCTCCTTCGGAGGCTCGGCAGAGGCCGATGCCGCCGCGAATTCAGACTACTGGCCGCGCGCCATCGCCTTCCTTCGCGCCCATCTGTAGTGGCGTGGGCCGGCAAATGCCCTGCGCACCGATGTGCTAGAATGGCGCCATCGTGATCCAGGTGCTTGAAAACCTGATGGAGCTTCAAAGCGTGGACACCCGCCTGCAAGCCGTCCGCGCCCGGATCGCTGAGTTCCCCAAAAAGTCCGCCGAAATCGAACATCGAGTGAACGGCGCAAAAGCGGAGCTGGACGCTGCCAAAGCCGCGCAGCTCGCGACCATCAAAGACCGGAAAAAATACGAACTGGATGTGGAGCAGCACAAAGAACGCGTGCGCAAGTACAAAGACCAGACTTCGCAGGTGAAGACCAACGAAGCCTACAAAGCGCTGCAGCACGAAGTGGAAATGGCAGAAGCCGAAATCGCCAAAGCGGAAGACCGTTTGCTCGAGCAGATGGTGAACGGCGAAGAATACGACCGCCGTATTAAGGCGTCTGAGAAATTGCTGAAAGAAGTGGAAGAGGTCGCGCGCGGTCTTCGCTCCAAACTCGACGGCGAAAAATCCGAAGCCGAAAAAGAACTGGCGCAATTAACCGAAGAACGCACCCGCGTGGCCGGCGAAATTCCCGAAAACATGCTGGATCACTATGATCGCATCATGCACAAGCATGACAACATCGCCCTCGCTGAAGTTCGCGATGAAAAATGCGGAGCGTGCGGAATGCGCATCCGGCCGCACGTAATTCAGGAAATGCGGCGCTCGGCCAGCCAGGAAATGTTTCACTGCGAGACGTGCACGCGCATTCTTTACTATGGTGAACCGACCGCTGCCGCGTCCGTCGCTGCAGCCGTCCCGAAGACGAATACAGCAGGCCATGAATCCTAGCTTTTGCGCTTCGCGCCCTCGAAAATTGAAACAGGTTGGATGCCGGCCATGAATCGCGGTTCGAAAGTCCCGCCGCCGGCCAGCGCTCGCCTGTTCCCCGAATCTGGATCGAACAATCCCCCCGCCGGAGTGCATCTGGCCAACATCGACGGCGCATCGCGCGGAAATCCGGGACCCGCCTCATACGCGGTGGTGATGCGCGACCCTGACGGGAAGATCATCCTCGAGCTGGCGAAAAACATCGGCCGCGAGACCAACAACGTAGCGGAATATTTCGGCCTGCTTGCCGCGCTCGACTACGCCACCACGCACAATATTTCCGCGCTTCGCATCCGCAGCGACTCCGAATTGCTGGTCCGGCAGATGCAGGGCCGCTACAAAGTGAAAAGTCCGGACCTGAAGCCGCTGTTTGAACGCGCTTCGAAGCTGGCGCGGCAGATTACCTACTTCACCATCGAGCATGTGCGGCGCGAGCAGAACTCCGCCGCCGACGCGCTCGCCAACGTGGCTCTTGATTCCGCGGGATCGACGAAATTCGAAGGCGGAATTTCGAAGCCGCCGCCGGTCGCATCCGATTCGGCCCGCGCGCCGATCCTGATGCCGTCCGACCGAGTACAACCGCTGCCCCAATCGATGCACTCAGTCCGCGCTCGCGTCGTCAGAAACACGCTAGTACCGTCGCAACCGCTCAATTTGCCAGAAGGTACTGACGTGTTGCTCGACATCCGCATCCCCATCAAAAAGTAGGCTTTACAGCTCCGCGCAGCGCGCTTTCGTGAGCGCCAGTGCGCGGGATTCTGGTACCAACGCTCTATTGTTGCTACTGCCGGTGAATCCTAATCTAAGCCTCCGTTTTTAAGAACGAGAGGCGCTGTGGCGGCATTGCTCGACAAACTTCCGACCATTCTGGTTCTCGCTGGCCTGGTTGGTATCTTCCTATCGATTCGCGTGCACGCGCCGTCCGCGAGGACGCGCCTGTGGACCTATGCGTGGGGCCTGATTTTCTTTCATTTCTTCGTCCAGGCGTTTGAAACGCACACCGGCACGCTCGAAAATATTATCGAGTCGATCGACATCGTTGCGCTGGAGCTTTCGGCCGTCGTTTTCACGGTTTCGCTGACGCGCGCGGTTGAAATTCGCCGCAAGAGAATTATTCGGCTGCTGGTCGGCATCATTCCGATCACCTTCCACGGTTTCGCTGCGGTGTTCGACTGGCACTGGCATGTGCCGATGGCGCTCGCGCTGGGTGCGCTTTTCTTCGGCGCCACTTACATTGCGCTGCACGCGTATCCGTCGCCCCGCTTGTACACCTCAGTGATGGCAGCGGTATTTTTTGCTGCGGGCGTTTGGGCTGTTCGCGATCAGCTCCACGGGAACGCCGATTTTGGAATCACCGCGATCCTGACGATCTTCTTCGGCATCTGCGGCCCGCTCTTCTGGCAGCGCTACCCGCGGTTGTCGCCCGGTGTGGTAGCGGCAGCGGGCGGATTTATCGCCTGGGGCGCGGTGTTTCCGGTGGGCTGGTTGTGCGATGCATTCCTGCCTACGCTGAAAATCAATCCTGAACTGTGGAACGTCCCGAAATACTTCGTCGCGTTCGGCATGGTATTGACGTTGCTCGAAGATAAATCGCGCATCATCGAGCAAGCAGGCGAACTCGAACGCGAAGAAAATTATTTGCTCGAGGAGCTTTCGCAAATCACTTCACGCCTGCTGGCCGGAAAAGACCCGGCGGCGCTGTGCGAAGAAATCACCGCGGCGGTCACCAAAGCCAGCAGCTTCGACGGCGCAGCACTATTTTTGAACGGAGAAGATCAGACGCTGCGGCTTGCCGGGGCAAACGGTTACGACGGTGCGCGGCGTTCAGCGCTGGAAACACGCACCGCGGATTGGTCGCTCGAAACGGTGAAAAGCGTTTGCCAGCTCGGTTCGCGCGTGGGCAACAATTCCTTCCGCCTGCCGGCGATTCAAAATGCGGAAGAACTAGAAGTGCTGATACCGCTGACGTCCTGGCGCGGATCGCGGTTGGGATGTTTGCTGCTGAGCACGCGCGCGGAAGGTGCGGAGTTGGACGCGCGGGAAATCACGAAACTGGAAGTATTGGCGTCCGATCTGGCCGTCACGATCGAAAATTCCCGGCTGCATCATCAGTTGGTTCGTTCTGAAAAATTGGCGGCTCTCGGCCAATTGGTCGCCGGCGTCGCTCATGAATTAAATAATCCGCTCACGGGAATCATGGGCTACGCGGATCTGCTGGCTGAGGAAGTCGAAGGCGAAAAACTCGGCAAGCGCGTGCAAAAGCTGGGCAACGAAGCCCGCCGCATGAAACGCATCGTGGACGGTCTGTTGCGATTTGCCCGCCAGAACAATCCCGCGGCCCGCGCCGCCGACTTCGAACCGGCCCTTCAGGACGTGATTCAACTTCGCGAGTACCACCTGCGCAAATTCAATATCGAGCTGGAACTGAAAATCGACCAGGACCTGCCGCGCATCGCGATCGGCGAAGACGAGCTCAAACAGGTGCTTTTGAATATTTTGAACAATGCGATCGACGCCGTGGAAGAAAGCGCGAAACGCTCGATTCGCATTTCCGCAAAACGCGCCGGTGACCGTGTTTCGATTTCCTTTGAAGATTCAGGGCCGGGATTCGCGGACGCGAATCGTGCATTCGATCCGTTTTACACCACCAAGCCTGTCGGCAAGGGCACAGGACTCGGTCTGAGCATTTGTTACGGAATCGTGCAGGAATGCGGTGGAGAAATTCTCGTGTCGAACAATCTGCCGTTTGGCGCCAACGTGACGCTCGGTTTTCCGTCCACGGTGGCCGCGCCGGTCCTGGTGCTCTCGTCGTAGTCCGCGCTGCGAATTCCTACTTCAACGCATACGAACGGTACAGCGTGTCGCGCTGCGCAGGAATGTAGCCTGCGTCCGAGATGATGCGACGCAATTCGGATTCGTTGGTACGGTTTCGCACGCCCGCCGCGTAAACCACATTTTCCTCGATCAGGATGCTGCCCACATCGTCCGCGCCAAACTGCAAACCAAGCTGGCAAATTTTCACGCCCGGCGTCAGCCAACTCGACTGAATGTGGTCGATGTTGTCGAGGTAGAGCCGGCTGATCGCCAACGTTTTCAAATAATCGAACGCGGTGGCTTCAGGAATTTTCTTTCCCAGCGGCGTGTTATCCGGAGCGAAAAACCAGGGAATGAATGCCGTGAATCCGCCGGTATCTTCCTGTATCTGCCGAACGGTTTCGAAGTGATTCACGCGGTGCCGGTATTCTTCGCCGCAGCCAAACATCATCGTCGCTGTGGTGCGCATTCCGAGCGAGTGCGCGTCGCGGTGCATGTTCACCCACTCGTCGGACCGGCATTTCAGCCGCGAAATCTTGGTGCGAATTTCGTCGTCCAGGATTTCCGCGCCGCCGCCGGGAATCGAGTCCAGGCCCGCATCGCGCAGCCGCGCGATCGTATCGCGCACGCTCAATCCTGAAACTTCGGCGATGCAATTGATTTCCGGCGCCGAAAAACAGTGCAGATGCACCTGCGGAAATTTTGCTTTGATCGACCGCAGCATGTTTTCGTAAAACTCGATACGCAGATCCGGATGCAGCCCGCCCTGCATCAGCACACCGTTTCCCCCGAGCTCGATCATTTCCTCGATGCGCGCGTAAATATCTTCTAGCGGCAGGATGTAACCGTCTTTCGCGCCCAGCGGCCGGTAAAACGCGCAAAACGAACAGTACTCCGTGCAGAAATTGGTGTAGTTGATGTTGCGGTCGATCTGGTAAGTGGCTACGCGCGGATCGGTCTTCTTGCGACGGACTTCATTCGCCGCCATTCCGATGCCGATCAAATCGTCGGATTCGAAAAGCTCGAGCGCTTCCTGTTTTGAGATGCCCATTCGATGTCTCTCTTGCCGCCTGTGCGGCACTTTTGCGCGCGAACAACCCGGCCAGCGATGAAACCGGCGACTAGATCGATGCCTGCGCGTCTTCCCGATTCATGAACGAAGAAATTTTCCCGGCACCGGCATCGGCAAACACGAGCGGCTTGTATTTCGGCACCAGTCCCAGGCGCGCAGCCTTTTCGTAGTAGAGCCGCAAGCCGTCCAGATATTCGTCCGCCAGATCGAACTGAATGTTGTCGCTCAGATACCGCTCGAGCGCCCGCGGCGGCAAATCCAGCTTGATCGATGCGGCTTCCGATATTTCGCGAAACCGCTCGATGCCATATTGCTTTGACGCCTCGAAGTCGGCGATCAATTCGGGCGTAATCGCGTCCGGACGGCCGGCCCAAATCGCCAGCACGCACGGTTTGCCGGTCAGCTCGCGCCACTGAAACGCCACATCGTAAACGAAAATCGATTCGTAACCCGGCACGGGCATTTCTTCGGGGTCGCCCTGGCAACACGGTTCTTCGCCCGGCGCATAGCCGCTCACGTCGCGCTGCGATTTCGACGCCAGCGCCTCCATCTTCATCGAAATGCGCAAGGCCGGATCGCCGATCAACAGGGCAGCGTCGGCATTCTTCAACATTTCGCCAGGATCGGGAGACGCTTCCACATACTCCGGCGAAATTCCCCAGAGCTCGTCGGCCAGAATTTTCACCAGCGCCTGCGTGCTGCGGGAACTGGAATCGAGCGCGAAGCGCTTCACTTTGTGAATGGGCAGCTTCGAGACAACCAGCAGGCTGCGAACTTCGCCCTTCGCGGCAATCGCCATTCCCGGAATCGCGACGACGTTGTCGATGCGCTGGTATTCGATCGAAGGAATAATCGCGATATCCGACTCGCCGCGCCGCAGGGATTCAGCGCACTGCGATGGCACGGTAAACGAAAGGTCGTACTTCCCCGCGAGCGGCCCGTCGGTGAATCCCCACACCAGTGGCGCGGTGTTCAGATACTCCACAATCGAAATGCGCAGCTTGCTCACGATCGGTTTGCGGTCCAATCAACAATATAACACAGCGCAGAGCGGCTCTGGCTGTGCACGTAACTCGCTTCGATTCAACAGTTTTATAACGATCGAAATGTCGCGGACGCTTGGTCTACTGCAATTTCAGCGTGACGACTTCGTCTTCGGCCGGAATTTCCATCGTCCGCGTGACCGGCGGGTTCACTGGCTTTACTCCGGATCCTTCCCCGCTGGCATCTCCGGTCACTTCAAACGAAGCAAACGCGTACGGCAATCCGTCGCACGCCAGCATCGAGCTGGCATCGCAAATATCAAAATGCAGATGCGGCTCTGATGAATTGCCAGTGTTGCCCACCAGGCCCAGCACTTCACCGGTCTTTACATGGTCGCCGACCTTCACGCGCGGCGAGCCCGGCTGCATGTGCGCGTAAAAAGCGAAGCGCCCGCCACCGATGTCGACGATTACGTGATTCCCCCCGATCGTTTCCAGCGTGATCGGCACAGCCATTTTCTGCGCGTTGGGCACGTTCTGCGGGATGCCGTCCTTCACTTCGGTGACCACGCCATCAGCCACCGAGTGAATCTCGGCACCATAAATTTTGTAGTTTTTGTTGTCCGCGGGATCTCCTTGATAGGTCTTCCCATCGGGATACGCTAGCACCCAATCGATCGCGTACCGCTGCGAGATGTACGCGTGGCCATCCACGGGAATCAGTGCGCGGCGGTGGACCGATGTGTTCGACGGTCCGTTCGCGGCAACCAGACTCGTTCCCTCCAGCGGCGATGCGATCGTGACCACGGGATTTTTGTCTACGCGCACAACCGGCGAGATCACGGTCATCGCCTCCGGATAATCTCCAATCTTCACTACGATTTTGTGCTGCACCGCCGCCGGAATCGCCTCGAGCGTATCGGCGGTCAGCCACAAATACACTACGCCCGCTTGACCCGGCGCGAGCGTGGCGGGCGGCGCAGTTGTATCTTTCGAGGCTCCGGGGCGTACGAAAATTCCTTCCAGCGCGCTGCCGGAAAAACTTGCGAGCGCTGCGTCGGGCGCGCCCGGTGCGACCACGTCGATTCCGGTGAACGTGTACGGCCACCGATCCATGTTGGAAATGTGCAGTTCGTAGGCAAGATGCCATTTGCCACCGGACTTGAACGCGACGGGCTTGGCGTCGACGGTCGTATCGATGCCAACGGTAAGCGGTTTCGGCGTGTGTTCCGTTTGCGTCGCGGCACCGGCGGGCGCGGCGCCGGTGCGCTTCAAGTCGAGTGGCTGCGCCGGCGCTCCGCTTTGCGTCCACGAACCTGAAATCTGATCGCCGCTCTTGTTCAACGAGCCGTCGTAAACGCCGCCGACGCGCGGAACTTCAAAATGTACGGAAGAGTTGTTCAGCGAAATTTTGTCGAGCTTCAAAATCGCGTGCTGGTCCACGCTGTTCAGCGTGCCGGCCAGTTCCCCGGCGCTCGATTTTTCGATCGTCACCACAATGTGCAGCTGCCCGCCGAGAACTCCGGACCACGCGCCTTCGAGGCCGGTCGGCGAGACGGCACCAGTGTGGGCCCGGATGATGCGCGAAACACCGAAGGCCAACAGCACGATTGCTAGGATGGCGGGTAGTTTCACCGCTTTGCTTAATTTCATCGGAAGAACCTCGTTCGACGCCAAATTTCGATTCGAATGTCTTGGGTCATGACCGGGCCTATCGTTCTTACTCGGATTTCACCAGCTCAATCATCCTCGCGATTGTTCCCTTCGCGCCCGCAGCCCACCCACCGTTAATGCTCAGCGCATTCAGATTGATCGGGTCCATCGGCTTCCAGTTCGCGCCGCCATCCATGCTGATATCTTCGCCGGTCGGCCCCGCCGCTACGAACGTCGTGGCGTCGATCGCTGCGACCGCCGAGCGATAGCCTCGCGGCTGTGTGGATCCAAGCGTCCACGTCGCTCCTCGGTCACGCGAGTAGGCCGCAATGCGCTCTCCGTGGTCAGGATTTTTATAGTCCCCGCCGACAATCAAAATCGTCGCGCCCTTCACTGCAATCGAGAAAATCCCGCTCGCCGCAGCGCCGCTCACGATCGGAGTGTTCGTCACACTCCAGGTCTTGCCGAAATCGGTCGAATGAAATACTCGCGCGGCAGGCCCGCCCGTCGCGAAATACAGCTCGTTTTTCGCGGAGCCGAGTGCAAGGCACGTACCGCTGGCTGCAAACGCGCCTTCTTCTTTAATCGCCGCAGGCATTCCGTCGCCCGGCAACTCATCCCAGTGTTCTCCGTCGGTTGTCGCAACGATTACAAATTTTCCGTCCACCGGATCGCTGAGCGCCACGCAACGCGTCGGAGTTTCGCAAACCAGCGCGTCCAGGAAAAATGCGGCGCGCTTATCCGAAAACCGCAGCGCCCAGTTCGCACCGCCATCGGTCGTCTTGTAGATGCGCGATTTGTCGCCTTCACCGCTCGACATCACGTACGCAGTGTTTTCATCGAACGCTCGGATGCCGCGAAAATCCAGAGCTGCACCATCCGCAACGGAGATGCGCTTCCACGTTTTGAAATTTTCGTCCGACCGCAAGATCACACCATTCGATCCAGACGCCCACACCACGTCTCCGGTCTTGCCCTTCGCCACGCTCAATCCGCGTAAATTCGTGTTGGTCCCGCTGGTCACAATGTGCCACTCTTTGCCTTCTCCGGCAGAAACCGAAATCGCTGTCAACACCAGTGTCGTCGCGACGATTACCAGACCGATCGCACTCTTCATGCCGCGCATTCTAGCAGCATCCGCAGCAGTCCTCGCGAAACTTCGGCTCGAGCCCAACCCGCGCCAAGCCAAACGGCGCTCGGTACTTCCTTGACAAGTCATTGAATGTGGACGTACGCTCGCCACAAGTTGAACGACTCCGACCGATATATCAGCTGGATTGCGCTCGCGCTCACTCCGGGTCTCGGAACGCGAATGGCGGGCAAACTTCTCCGTCTGCTCGGCTCGCCCGAAGCGATCTTTGCCGCCTCCCTGACTCAGCTCGAGTCTTACCATCTGCCCGCAGCCGTCGCACAAGCTATCCATTCGCGCCAACCGCTAAGCGCCGCCGCGAAGGAACTCGCGCAGGCCCAGGCCGCTGGAGTTTCGCTGGTAACTTGGGATGAACCGGAATACCCGCAGCGGCTTCTCGAGATTTTCGATCCCCCACCCCTTCTGTATGTGCTTGGAAATAAATCGCTTCTGAACCGGCACCAGATTTCGCTGGTTGGCTCGCGTCGTCCGACGCCCTACGGGAATCAAATGGCCTTGAAGTTAGCCCGGGACCTGGCTGACCGCGGTCTGGTAGTCGTGAGCGGTCTCGCGCGAGGGATCGATTCGACCGCGCATCGAGGCGCGCTAACATCGGCCTCCGGTGCGACAATCGGCGTGCTCGGCTGCGGGATCGACGTCGTCTATCCCAAAGAAAACAAAAAGATTTACGTCGAGATGCTGCAGCGCGGCACGATCATCAGCGAGTTCGCGATGGGCACGTTTCCTGCGCCGCAGAATTTCCCGATTCGGAACAGGATTATCGCCGGCATGTCGCTGGGCGTTGTAGTAATCGAGGGAGCTGAATATTCCGGTTCCCTCATCACCGCTCGGCTGGCAATGGAGTTTGGGCGTGAAGTCTTTGGAGTTCCCGGGAACGTTACGAACGCGACGAGTTTCGGCCCGAACCAACTTATCAAGCAGGGCGCGAAGCTGGTGACCGGCTGGGAAGACGTGGTCGAAGAACTGCCGACTCCTGTCCGCGCCGAGCTTTTGCCGGTAGAGACTGCCACTTCCGAGCAACGGTCGCAGCTGGTGGAGCAGAGTTTGCAGCCGATCGAGCGGCGCTTGTACGACCTGTTGACGCTCGATGAATCGCTTCCGATCGATGATTTAATGGAAAAATCCGGCTTAACCTCGTCGGAGGTCCTGGCAGGTTTATTTGACCTGGAGCTCAAAGGCGTGGTACGTCAGTTACCTGGTAAGCAATTCCTGAAAGTCCTGTTGTAATCGCCAAGGGCAATTCCGGCTAGGATGGTAGGACGCTGACGGGCGCTTTAAGCGCCGGACGCCGATGGCGAGGCTTTGCCGCCGCGGCATCGGAACCGCGTGAACCAGCATCACAAGTTTTAGCGACATATAAAGGACTAGAAAAGCGCATGGCAAGATCACTGGTCATCGTCGAATCGCCGGCCAAGGCGAAAACCATCAACAAATACCTGGGACGCAACTACCTGGTGAAGGCTTCCTACGGCCACGTGATGGACCTGCCGAAGAAGAATATCGGCATCCTGCTGCCTCCGGATACCAACGGCAAGCCAAAGAAGAAGAAATCGAAAAAAGCCAAGGCCGACGCCAAGCCCGCGCCTAAGCCGGTAACCGTCACCGCCGCCAACATTTTCGAACCGACCTACGAAGTAATTCCCGGCAAGATTAAAGTCATTAACGACCTTCGCAAAGCCGCGAGCGGCGCCGAAGCCATCTATCTGGCGGGCGACCCGGACCGTGAAGGCGAGGCGATTTGCGCGCACCTGGAAGAGATTCTGGGAAATCCGCGGCAGTACGCGAATCTGGTGGAACCAACCGAAGACGGCGAAGAGCCCGCCAAGCCCGCTGCCAAGCCGGCGAAAGAAACCAAAGCTGCCAACGGCGCGAAACCAAAAATCTACCGGGTGATGTTCAACGAAATCACTCAGAAGGCCATCAAAGCCGCGTTTGAAAAACCCACCGAAGTGAACGCGAATTTGGTGGACGCGCAGCAGGCTCGCCGCGTGCTCGATCGCATCGTGGGTTACAAGATTTCGCCGATTCTGTGGGACAAGGTTCGGCGCGGACTATCCGCGGGCCGCGTGCAGACCGTCGCATTGCGGCTGATCGTCGAGCGCGAGCTGGAAATCCGCGCGTTCATCCCGAAGGAATATTGGACCATTCACGCCCTGCTGGGAGCCGCGGAACCGCCGCCGTTTGAAGCCAAGCTCCACAAATACAAGGGCGAAGACCTCGAAATTTCCGACGAAGCGGGCGCAAAAAAAGTTTTGTCCGACATCGACAAGGCTCAATGGAAAGTCGCCAGCGTCACGCAGAAAGAAAAGCGCCGGTTCGCTCCGCCGCCCTTCACCACTTCGAAATTGCAGCAGGCCGGTTACAACCGCCTGCGTTTCACCACCAAGCGGACCATGATGCTCGCCCAAAAATTGTACGAAGGCGTCGAGCTGGGTGACGAAGGTTCGGTGGCACTGATCACCTACATGCGCACCGATTCGGTGAACGTCTCGGCTGACGCCGTTGCGCAGGTGCGCGACCATATCGGCACGAGCTACGGCGAAAAATATCTGCCGGAAAAGCCGAACTTTTTCAAATCGAAGAAAGACGCCCAGGAAGCGCACGAAGCGATTCGTCCCACTGATGTAACGCGCACGCCCGAAAGCGTGAAGCCCTATCTCGACGAATCGATGTGGAAGCTCTACCAGATGATCTGGCAGCGCTTCGTCGCATCCCAAATGGTTCCGGCGGTTTTCGATCAAACCACCATCGACATTGCAGCGAACGATTACACCTTCCGGGCCACGGGTTCGGTGCAGAAATTCGACGGCTACCTCGCGGCGTATCAATCCGTGCAGGAAGAAGAAGAAAAAGAAGACGCCGGAGATTCTGCCGGCAACCGCCTGCCGCAAGTGCGCGAAGGCGAAATCCTGAAGCTGGAATCGATCCGCCCCGAACAGCATTTCACCGAGCCGCCGCCGCGTTACACCGAAGCAACCATCGTGAAAGAGCTGGAAGAAAAGGGCATCGGCCGCCCGTCCACCTACTCCGCGATTATTTCCACCATTGTCGAGCGCGAGTATGTGACCAAGGACCAAGGGCGCCTAGCTCCCACGATGCTCGGCGAGCGCGTCAGCATCCTGCTGGTGAAAAGTTTTGAAGATATCTTCGACGTCGGCTTCACCGCGCGCTTGGAAGAGGAACTCGACGAAATCGAAGAAGGCAAAATGCCCTGGCGGCAATCCGTCCAGGAATTTTGGGATCGCTTCACTGTCGATCTGGGTAAAGCCGGCGATGAAATGCTTTCGTACAAAGCCGGGATTCCCACCGGACAAAAATGCGAGAAGTGCGGTCGGGGCGAATTGCTGGAGCGCATCTCGCGCCTGGGATTCTTCCTCGGATGCAGCCGCTATCCCGAATGCGATTACATCAAGGATCTTTCGCCCGAGCTTCCGCTCGAGGGCGAAGCGAAAGTTGAAATCTGCGACACATGCGGCAAGGAAATGGTCGTGAAGGCTGGGCGTTTCGGCGCTTTCCTCGCGTGTTCGGGATATCCGGAGTGCAAGCAGACCAAGCGTCTGGTGCAAGGAACGCGCACCGCTCGCCAGCCGGACGTGATACTGGAAGAAAAATGTCCGCTCGACGACGCGTTTTTGCTGCGCCGCCAGGGACGCTTCGGCGATTTCATCGGCTGCCAGAATTATCCGAAGTGCAAATACACGCGGCCAATCACGCTGGGCATCAAATGCCCGAAGTGCAACGAGGGCGAATTCGTGCGTCGTGGAACTTCCAAGGGTCGCGGCGCGGGCCGCATTTTCTATGGATGCAGCCGCTATCCGGATTGCGATTTCACTTCTCCGCACGAACCCATCAACGAGCCGTGCCCGAAATGCGCAGCGCCGTTCATCGTGGAAAAGCGCACCAAGCAAGGCATCTTCCGCGCTTGCATCAAGGAAGGCTGCGACTGGGAAATTGAAGTCGAGCCGACCGCGGATGCCGCGCCACCGGCTGCTTCGCCCGCCGCGCCTGCCCCAAACGGCAAACCGTTCGCGCATCCGCAAACAGCTCCTGCGGAAGTTCCCGTCGGCAAATCCTAATCGCTCGCTCACTGCCAACTTGCCCGCTCGTTCCGTAGCGGCGCGTCTGCACGTCTAACGGTCGATCTCAGATCTGAACCTAGCGCGAATGAGCTTGCGGCAGTGCGGTTACCTTGGTACATTGGTACGCGGGAGCGAAATGGAGGTCGATGTGCCATTAACGGTTGCTTCGACAAATCTGAAAGACGACGAGTTTCTAGCGGCGCTCGCTTCCTGCGAGTTACCGTCGGAATGTTTTCGCCACGGCGATCATCTGCGGTTTGCGTGGCTGATGCTCCGTCGCCATCCCCTTCCCGCAGCGATCGAGCGCGTCCGATCGGGCATTCGTGCGTTTGCGACGCATCACGGAGCGCCGCAGCGATATCACGAAACGATGACCGCCGGCTGGGTGAAGCTGCTCGCGACGCACGCGGAGCCAGACTTCTATTCTTTCGTGCGCGAGAACGCGCACCAGCTCAACGGTGATTTACTTCACCGGTTTTGGTCACGCGAGCTTCTGGCTTCAGAAATCGCGCGACGCGAGTGGGCAGCTCCCGATCTGGCGCCGCTTCCCGAGCCAATCTTCTACGTAAATTCTAAGAGCGAGGGCTACGCGACTCGATGAAACGCTCCGCAACGCCGAAAAAATCCGCTACGGCTTCAAACGCGCGGTTGGTCGTCGAACGCGTGCAGACCGGAGTGCGCCTGGAAAAGCGCCTGCTCAAAGTGTTGAAGGGGTTCGCCGAGTATCACGACATGACACTCGGCGATTTGCTCGAAGGAATCGTGCTTCACGCCTTTGACGGCAAGACGCCTTTTTCTGCCGAGTCGCTGAAGCGCATCGCGCAGCTAAAAGAAATCTACGGCCTCGATCTGGATTCGTCCGCCAGCCATATGCTCACCGAAAAGCGGCGCGTGTCAAAATCAAACGCGCCCGGAGCCTCTCGATGAGCGCGCGGTCGTCGAGCTTTCCGATCGAATTTCTGAAGTGGGCGCTTGGCGTCGTGGTCTTGCTGGAATCGCTTCGCCTGTTCGTACATTCGTTCCACGCGCTGCTGTTGGCCAATTCCCCGTCGCACGCCTGGTTTCATCCAGTGCTGGCCGCGGCGGAAATCGCTGGCGCAGTTTTGCTGCTGTTGCCGCGCACGACGCGAACCGGCTGCATCGTGCTGCTGATCGTCTTCGTGGTGGCCGCGATCTTCCACTTGCTGCACGGCGAATGGGACATCGGCTTTCTCGTCATCTACAGCGCCGCCGTCGTGGTGATCCACGAATCCAGCCGCAGTTAATCGCGCTGCGCGAAGCTCGAAATGACTCCATTCAATGGATTACTCGTCGAGGGCACTTCGGGCGTCGGAAAATCCTCGCTCATCGATGCATTGATTCGCCGTCACGTCGCCGCCTCGGCGCCTCGCAAAATTCGCTCGCTTCTGCATTTGGCGCAGTCGCATACGTACGGCCCCCTGGCACGGGCGGAGGATGCGGGCACGTTGACGGTCGAGAAAAATGTGGCCCACCTCGAGCGGATCGTGGGAACGATCGAATGGTTTCAGCGGTGCGTTCAAGAACACGAGCGTCCCTGGGCGTTCGCGCTGGTGGACACACTTCACCTAACACATTGCGTTCGCCCCGGAGTGGTCACTTGGCCGGACGTTTCTGCCATTGACTCCCGGCTAGCCGCAAGTGGATGCAAGCTTCTGTTTCTGGAAGCGACACCGGACGAAATTTGGAATCGCGGCATCGCGCCGCGCGTCGAAGAACAATTCTTGCGGAACTACGCGCGCAAATTCGGATCCACTTTGGACGAAATCCACGCGCACTTCATCCGCGAACAGGAAATTCTTCTGGGCCACTTCGAACGATCGGCGATGCCAAAGCTCCGGCTGCGCGCCGACGATCCGCAAACGATTCAGGACGCCGCATTTCGCTTTTGGATCGGCCTAAGCGCTTGATATTTGTGTGGCATATGCTACACAAGTAATCTTACGGCGCATCGCGAGCCGGGCCGAACCGTCGAAACGACTCAGATTTAGAATTAGCCGATTTGAACGTGGCGACGCTCGGCGTTGTCTTTCTCGGTGTGCGGCGCGAATGCGCACACCCGGCCCGCGGCCGGCGCTTCTATAATTTCTGCGGAGTCATACCGTCATGGACATGAAGGGCGCAATCCAGAAATTTATGGGCTACCTGCAGTACGAGCGGAATTATTCTCCCGCGACCATTCGCAATTACTACTGCGACCTGGAAGGCCTTCGAAAATTCCTGACGCCTCCTGGCGAACAGACCATGCCGATCATGAAGATCGAGCACGGCATCCTGCGCGAGTTCGTGAGTTCGCTGTACGACCGCAATATTGACAGAGTGTCGGTAGCGCGCAAGCTGGCCGCGATGCGCACCTTTTTCAAATTCTGCATCCGCGAAAAATATGCCGTTTCAAATCCCGCGAAGCTGGTGGCCACGCCAAAGCTGCCCAAGCGCGTGCCTCGCGTGCAGACCGCCGCAGAGATGACCGGATTTCTGGATCGCTTGCCGGGTGGGTCGTCGTCGAACCCGATCGTCGTGCCGCCCAGAAAACGGAAGCCCGAGAAAATCACCGCCGCCGACCGGCTGGTGCCGCCGCGCGACCGCGCCATTTTCGAATTGTTGTACGCTTCGGGATTGCGCGTGAGCGAACTGGTGGGAATCAACGTGACCGATCTTGACCGGCGCGCGCAGATGGTTCGCGTGCTTGGCAAAGGGCGCAAACAGCGAATTGTCCCGTTTGGAAATCACGCGCTCGAGGCCATCAACGCGTACTGGCCGTTTCGACAGGCGATTCTTTCAGCGCCCGGCTCGCAAGCGGATGTGGAAGCGGTCTTTCTTTCGACGAAGGGCGGACGGCTGAACTCACGATCCGTTCGATTGATCGTGAAAAAATATTGCCAGCTCGCGCACCCGGATTGGAATTTGCATCCGCACTCGCTGCGTCACGCATTCGCCACGCATCTGCTGAGCGACGGCGCGGATTTGCGCGCCATTCAGGAATTGCTGGGGCACGTTTCGCTTTCCACCACGCAGCGATACACGCAAGCGAGCATCGAGCAATTAATGGCGGTATACGATAAAGCGCATCCGCACTCGTAGGAGCGGAAGACGATTAAATGTTGAGGGTGAGCGCTGTTTCAGGAATGAAATTGCCGTCTGGCCGCGGAGCACGCGGAGGCGGCATGGGATTTTTCACGCGATCGACGCGGTTGTAAGCAGTGTCGCGTTCGACCGGCTCGCGGCCCGCCGCGCGAATCAGCCGCTCGAGTTCCGCACGCGACATAAATTCGGGCGTCGTCGCTCCGGCGTCGTGATAGATATTTTCCTCCACCACGGTTCCATCCAAATCGTTCGCGCCAAACCGCAACGCCACCTGCGCGATGCGCGGCGTCAGCATGATCCAATACGCTTTGATGTGATCGAAATTGTCGAGCATCAACCGCGAGACGGCGATCATTTTCAGATCGTCAAAGCCGGTGGGCGGCGCGATGTGCGATAACCCAGTATTCGCGGGATGAAATGCCAGCGGAATAAAGGTAACGAATCCGTGGGTTTTGTCCTGCGTGTCGCGCAGCTGAATCAAATGATCCACGCGCTCTTCGTTGGTTTCGATGTGGCCATAGAGCATTGTGGCGTTTGATTTCAGGCCGATCTCATGCGCCGTCCGCGCGATTTCCAGCCAACGCTGGCCGCTCACCTTGTGATCGCAAATGATTTTGCGCACGCGTGGATGGAATACTTCGGCGCCGCCGCCCGGCAGCGAATCCACACCGGCGTTTTTCATCGCCAGCAGTGTGTCGCGAATCGAAAGTTTTGAAATTCGTGAGTAGTACCCGACCTCCACCATCGTGAAAGCCTTCAGGTGGACCTGCGGATAGCGCTGCTTCAGGCCGCGAATCAAATCCAAATAATATTCAAACGGCAAATCGGGATGCAGTCCGCCGACGATGTGGAATTCGGTCGCGCCTTCGGCCACGCCTTCTCCCGCGCGCTCGTACATTTCCTCCAGCGCAAACGTGTAAGCGCCCGGCGAATCCACCGAACGGCCAAACGCGCACAATTTGCAGTGGGCCACGCAAACGTTGGTGGGATTGATGTGCCGGTTGACGTTGAAGTAGGTGATGTTGCCGTGCTTTTTCTCGCGCACGAAATTCGCGAGCCAGCCAACGGCCAACAAGTCGTTCGATTGGTAAAGCGCCAGGCCGTCGTCGGCGTTCAAGCGCTCGCCGGCCATCACCTTGGCGGCGATGGGTTCCAGGCGGGTATCGGTAAGTTGCAGTCCTGTTTGCATTTGCCGGTTTCTCAGTCTGCGAATCAAGGGTGCATGCCAACCGCGGCCGCGCCCCAGAAAAGCAGGAACAATAAACTAATATATCCATTCACCGCGAAAAACGCAGCATTCATTTTGCTCAGGTCGTTGGGCTTTACCAGCGAATGTTCGTAGGCCAAAAGCGCGGCCACCACGCAGATGCCGGCCCAGGCAGGCCATCCCAAATGAAAACTCAGCGCCAGCCACGCGAGCAAGGCGACCATCAGCACGTGCATTCCGCGAGCGATCAGCAACGCCCTGGCGACGCCGAATTTTTTCGGAATCGAGTACAAACCGGCGTGCTTATCGAATTCAACGTCCTGGCAGGCGTACAGCACATCGAAGCCGCCGACCCACAACGTGACTGCCGCGCACAAAATTAGCATCCGCGGATCGAGCGAGCCGCGAATCGCAATCCATGCAGCCGCGGGCGACATGCCCAGGCAAAACCCTAGAACGAAATGCGCCCAGGAAGTGAATCGCTTGGTGTAGGAGTAGAAAAAAAGCACCGCGAGAGCGACCGGAGAAAGCTTCAGCGCCAGAGGATTTAATTGCCAAGCCGCCACCACCAGCAAAGCCGACGCCGCGATTGTGAACATCCAGGCGAAGCCAACCGAAAGCTCGCCCTTCGGCAGGGCGCGATTCGCGGTGCGTGGATTGCGAGCGTCATATTCGCGGTCGGCGATGCGATTGATTGTCATCGCCGCAGAGCGCGCGCCCACCATAGCGACGACAATCCACAGCAATTGGCGCCACGAAGGAAACGAGCCCACGGCGCGAGCGGCGAGCAACGCTCCCACCAGCGCAAACGGCAGCGCAAATACGGAGTGCTCGAACTTGATCATTTCGAGCACGGTTTTTGCGGGGTTTCGAGTCATCGACGGTTGCGAACTTCGATTTTCTAATCGCAGCTACGCGCCATGCGCCACTCTGGCGTGTCGGGCCGCGCCATTCTACTTCGGCGATGCACCTGGCGCGCCGCCCTTCCACACGTACCCTTTTTCCTGCGTCAGACCGATCTGCGCGAGCACGCGACAGCTGAACTGCAAAACCAGGTCGTCGATCGTTTTCGGCGAATAGTAAAACGCCGGCATCGCGGGCATCACGATCGCACCAGCGTCGTTCAGGCGAATCATATTTTCCAGGTGAATCCGGTTCAGCGGCGTTTCGCGCAGGCACAGTACCAACGGCCGCCGCTCTTTTAGGCACACGTCCGCAGCCCGTGTGAGCAAATCGCTGGCTGTGCCGGCCGCAATCGCGCCCATCGCTCCCGCCGAACACGGCACGATGACCATACCGTCCACCTGAGCGCTGCCGGAAGCAATACTGGCGCCGATGTCTTTATTTGGCAGATATTCGATCTTGGCGGCGGCTGTCGCGGTCAGCATTCCGGGAAGTTTTTTGGGCTCGGTTGCTACCAAATCGAGCTCACCTGCGACTAAGCGAAGACCGGCATCACTCGCAACCAAATACACATGATCCACACGGGCATCGGCATCGAGCAGCCGCAGGAGCGTTTGCGCGTACACCGCGCCGCTGGCGCCGGTGATTCCTACGGTTATCACTTTCCCGTCGTTTTTTGGCATGGGAGTGAAATGAAGCTCAGAAAAGCAGCTAATTGAGTGTAGGTGGCGGGTTTCGGTGAAGTCAAGGCGAGCGGCCCGGACGGCCTGGCGTGCGGTTGCTCGAGGACGATGAAAGATGCAGAATACTTGCCGCAACGCGGAGGATTTCCTATGAAGGTGAAGAAGTGGTCGGCCGGCGCCGTGGCCTCAGGATTGGCAATCGCGCTGGGAACATTTGCTATTCCTAATTTATTGGCAGCCTCACCCGCGGGACACGATGACGCAAAGCCGGAAATCACCGTTCCCAAGCTGCAGTTTACCGATACCAAGCTCGACAACGGCTTGCGCGTGATTCTGGTGCCGGACCACTCCGCGCCGGTTTATTCGATCGACGTTTGCTACAACGTCGGCAGCCGCAACGAACGCCCCGGACGCACCGGCTTCGCCCATCTGTTCGAGCACATGATGTTCGAGGGTTCGCAGAATGTCGGCAAGGGCGAGCACTTTTCGCTGGTTTACAACAACGGCGGCGGCATGAACGGCACCACCAACGAAGACCGCACCACCTACTTCGAGGAGTTGCCGATCAATCAGCTCGAACTCGGTCTGTACCTCGAAGCTGACCGCATGCGCGCGCTGAACATCACGCAATCGAATCTCGATAACCAGCGCAACGCGGTGCAGGAAGAGCGCCGCCAGGGCATCGACAACCAACCCTACGGCCGCGCGAACCTCGACCTCGACAATCTTTCCTACGACAACTTCGCGTACAAGCACTCCACCATCGGCTCGATGAGCGATCTGAACGCCGCCGACATCAAGGACGTGCAGGATTTCTTCCGGATCTACTACGCGCCGAACAACGCTGTGCTCACACTCGTTGGCGACTTCAAACCCGAAGAAGCTCTCGAGAAAGTGAAGAAGGCTTTCGGATCGATTCCCTCGCAGCCCACGCCGCCTTCGGTGAGTCTTGGCGAAGAACCGCATTATGGGGAGCGCATGGAGACGATTTACGATCCGCTGGCGCGCCAGCCGGAAATCGACATCGCGTACCACGTTCCCGCCGGCAACACTCCTGAGAACTACGCGGCTGCGCATCTCGCGTTGATTCTCGGCGAAGGCGAGAGCTCGCGCTTCTATCAGCACCTGGTAAAAGATAAGCAGCTGGCATCGAACGTTTCGGTGAATGTGGACGCTCGCATCGGCGTTAGCCAGCTTTACATCTCCGCGAATCCGCGTCCCGGCGTGAAGATCGAAGACCTGCAGGCCGCGATCGATCAGGAACTCGCTGCGGTCGTCAGCGGTGGGGTCACCGCCGACGAACTCGCGAAGGCAAAAACGATCGCGCTTCGCCGCTTCATCGAGCGCCGTCGCTCCACCCTGTTCACCGCGATTCTGATCGGTAACTACACCGTTTATTTCAACGATCCGAATCTGATCAACACGACCGTGGATAAACAAAACGCAGTGACTCTCGATCAAGTCAACGCTGTCGCCAAACAATTTCTGGCGAAGGATCAGCGCTCCATCGTGATCACCATCCCGGCTGCTGAAGCCGGCAAAAAGGGGGCGCAATGAGCACTCGGAGCATGTTTTCGAACCGTATCGCATTTGCCGCTGCTTCACTCGTGGTCGCAGGCTTTGTCTCCGCTCCCGCATTCGCGCAGGCGCCCGGCGGCGACAAAGGCACCTCCGCCAGCAAAATTGAGCGCTTGAATCGTGCGCCGGTGAATAAAGAAATCCTGCGCGTGAAGTTGCCCAAGCCGGTGGTCGAAAAGTTGCCAAACGGGCTCACGCTCGTGATGCTGGAAGATCACAAGCTGCCCACCGTGGCCTTCAATATGTGGGTGCGCCCCGGCCAGCTGGCCGATCCGAAAGATCTGCCGGGCGTAGCTTCGTTTACCGCCGGAATGCTTCGCGAAGGCACCGCCAAACGCTCCAGCGCGCAAATTGCGACGGAAGTCGATTCGCTCGGCGCGTCCCTCGACGCCACCTCGCGTTTCGGCGCCAGCTACAGCACCGTTACCGCGTCGGGCTTGATCAACACCGCTCCCCAAATTCTCGACTTAATGAGCGACATTGTGTTGAATCCAACTTTCTCCGACGACGAGCTGGCAAAGTACAAACAGCAGGAAGGCGCAAATCTCGAGCAGCGCTTGTCGAATCCGGGTTTTCTCGCGGCACAAGCGTTTAAGAGGGATTTGTACGGCGATTCGCCGATGGCCATCGCTTCGCCCACCAAAGAATCAATCGACAAAATTTCCGCGGCGGATTTGAAATCGTTTCATGACGCTCACTACGTCCCCGGCAATGCGATTCTCGGCGTCACCGGCGACTTCAAGTCTGCGGAGATGAAAGAACTCATCGCGAAATACTTCGGTGGGTGGAAGGGCGCCGGCGAAGCTCCGATGAAGTTCCCTGACGCTCCGGCGCCGCAGCCGATGAAGATCGTGCTCGTCGATCGCCCTGGCTCGGTGCAAACCTTCTTCGTGATTGGCGACCGCAGCATCCGCCGCGCCGATCCCGAATACACCTCGCTCACCGTGATGAATCAGGTGGTCGGCAACGGTCCTCAGGCACGGCTCTTCATCGATTTGCGCGAAGAACACAGCCTGACCTACGGCGCCTACAGCCGCTTCACGTCCGATATTTACGTCGGCGATTGGCAAGCGTCGTCGCCCGTGCGCACCTCCGTCACCAAGGACGCGTTTGACCGCTTCCTGTACCAGTTCAAGAAGATCAACGATGAACCGGTGCCGCAGGCAGAACTCGACGAATCTCACCGCGCGATCGTCGCTGGTTTCGCACTCTCGCTCGAGCAGCCCTCGCAGATTTTGTCGAACTGGCTCACCGTGCAGTATTACGGTTTGCCCGCGGACTACTGGGACAAGTACCCCGACCAGATTTTCGCCGTCGATGCAGCGAAAGTTCAGGCCGCCGGGAAAAAATACGTGGACCTCGATCACTTGCAGTGGATCTGCGTTGGCGATCGCAAGCAGATCGAAGCGACGCTCAAGCCGTACGGCCCGCTCACGATCGTCGACGTGAAGGGAAATCCCGAAAACTAACGCGGCTAAAAAAAACGAAGCGCACCGGACGGGCACGTTGGACGGCCCATCCGGTGCGCTTTTTTATTCCGACGTGGCCAACTGCGGCCAAGTGTAGCCAGACGATGATTCGCGATCGCGTCAGGCTTTCTTGATCGCGCGCACGATCAGCAACAAGACAACGGCGCCGATGACCGCCATCACCAGTTGGCCAATCAGTCCGTAGGCCGCCAATCCCAACAAGCCGAAGATCCAGCCGCCGAGAATCGATCCAACGATCCCGACAAGAAGATCGAGCAGAATCCCCATGCCCGAACCCGAAACGAGTTTGCTGGCGATAAATCCGGCCAGAATTCCGATGATAATTTCCCAAAGTAAATACATGTGAGTGCCTCCTGAAACGCTGTGCGAAATTGCGGACGCCGCCGCAGGCCCAATCGACTACCTTCAAACTGGCGGCACGATACCACACATCGGCCGGGAGTCAACGAGCAGCGGATGCGCCGAGACGTTGGCGCGAAACGCCGATGCCTGAAGCGACCGCGCGAAACAGAGACGTGGCGGCTAGGAAGGCGTATCGTTCTAAAATGTTTGCGAATTTCAAGGCGCGGGAATCATGAACGAAAAAGACGTGCGAAATTTTCTGCAAGCGGTGAAGGCTGGCAGAGTTTCGATTGATCGCGCGGTGGACCGCCTGCGCGATCTGCCGTACGAAGATCTCGGCTTCGCGAAAATCGATCACCACCGGGCGCTGCGCCAGGGATTTCCAGAGGTGATTTTCGGGCGCGGCAAGACGGCAGCGCAGGTGTCGGCGATTGTCCGCGGAATGCTGCGGCGAAAAGCGTCGCACAATATTCTGGTCACGCGCTCAAACGAAAAAACATTTCGCGCCGTGAAGCGGCTGGCGCGCGCCGCGAAGTTCCACGAGTCTTCCGGCACGATTACGATCGAGCGGAATTCTGAAATTCACGGCACCGGATTGATTCTCGTCGTGACCGCGGGGACGAGCGACGTTCCGGTGGCCGAGGAAGCTTTGATCACCGCGCGGCTCATGGGCAATCACGCCGAAGCGATTTACGACGTGGGCGTGGCCGGCTTGCACCGTCTGCTGGAGCATCGCGAAAAGCTCAACGAGGCGCGCGTGATTGTGTGCGTGGCGGGGATGGAGGGCGCGCTGCCGAGCGTAGTTGGCGGACTGGTGGCCGCGCCGGTGATTGCCGTGCCCACCAGCACCGGTTACGGTTCGAGTTTCGGCGGCCTGACGGCGCTGCTTGGCATGCTCAACAGCTGCGCTTCGAACGTCAGCGTCGTGAATATCGACAACGGTTTCGGCGCAGGCTGCGTGGCGAGTACGATCAACCGCAAATGATTTTGCAAACGCTACGGCGCGACGCGCGGCAAGCAGAGTGCGACGCGCTGTTAGGCGGGTGTCGTGACGGCTTGCACGATTGCGGCGAGCAATTCGGCTTCTTCTTCCGGCTGCACGGTGCGCAGGTCAATCACGACACGATCGTTTTCGATTCGCGCGATTACGGGAGTTCCGCCGGAGTTTTCGCGTAGCCTCTCTTCGACTTTTGCGGCGGACCGATCGGCGCTCTTGATCGCCACCAAATACGAAGCGAGCGATTGATCGGGAGTGGATCCGCCGCCGATCACTGAATTTCCGGCGATCACTTCCGCACTCGCAGTTTTCGGCAAGCGCGACGAAAGCAGCGCCACGAATTTTTCCGCGCGCTCGCGAATTTCGGCAGCGGTCATGCGAATCATTCGCAGCGCCGGAATCTCATCGTAGGCGCCGCGCAGATAAGCCTTCGCCGTAACTTCCAGGGCAACGATCGTCAGCTTATCCACACGCATCGCGCGAAATACGGGATTGCGCCGGATGCGCTCGATGATTTCCTTTTTCCCCGCGATCACGCCGGCCTGCGGACCGCCGAGCAGTTTGTCGCAGCTGAACGTCACCACCGAAACTCCGGCATCGCAACTGACGCGCGCGAGCGGCTCCGTGATTCCTTGCTCCGAAAGATCGGCCAGGCAGCCCGAACCCAAATCTTCGTACACCGGCACGTGAAACCGCTCGCCGGTCGCCACAAGTTCCTCGAGCGATGGACGACCCGCAAATCCGGTCACGTGAAAATTCGAAGGATGAACGCGCAGTAGCAGCCGCGTGCGCTCGCCGATGGCGCTCTCGTAGTCGCGAATATGCGTTCGATTGGTGGTGCCCACTTCGCGAATGATCGCGCCGCTTTCGGTCATGATGTCTGGAATGCGAAAGCCGTCGCCGATTTCGATCAGCTCGCCGCGCGACACAATCACTTCTTCTCCGCTGGCAAGCGCGTGCAGCACCAGAAAGACCGCGGCGGCGTTGTTGTTCACCACGATGGCCGCTTCGGCGCCGGCAAGTTCGGCAAGCGCTTCGCTGACGTGAACGTCGCGACGGCCGCGCTTCCCCTCCGTGACGTCGTACTCCAGATTCGAGTAGCGCGTCGCCGTGGATGCGATAGCGTCGGCGGCTTCACGCGAAAGCGGCGCGCGGCCCAGATTGGTGTGCAGCACCACTCCAGTGGCGTTAATCACGCGACGCAGCGACGGCGCCAGCGCAGACTCGACTTCGGCCGCAATTTCGGATTCCAGGTCAGCGCCAACGAAGTTTTTCGCCGCGGCGCCGCCGGATTTCAACTGAGCGCGAAGGCGGGCGAGCACCCGGCGAGCACTGGATACGACGATGGCGCGCCCAAATTTTGCCGATACTGCAACCATGCCGGGCCGTCCGAGCAGCTCATCGATTGACGGTAGTCCTCGGAGGGTCGAGGTGTCCGCTTGATCGGATGTTGGGGCGATTTTAGGAGTTTGGCGCATGGTTTGGTCGGCACCGGTATCTGACCATAGGTCGGTATAGGATTGCAATGAAAGGGTTTGCGGCATACTGGCCGCTCGGCCATTTCCATTTGCGACATGCCCGGCCCGAGGGTTCATTGACGGCGGCGTATCGTTTCCTTACGCTCGACCAGTAGCCGGAATCCTCCGGTTATCACACGCATTTCCAATGGTTTGGGTGCCATGCCTGTTAGCGATATCGATAACGAGCTGAACCAGATCGAGCGCGATATACGCTCGCTGAAAATCGAGTTCGAGCAGTATTTCGGCGGAGGCCGGTCGCGGCCACCGGTCGATACCCAGTGGCGCCTGGAAACCTCGCTGAAGCGCTACTCCGACCGCTCGGGCGATATGAGTTCCGGCCAGCGATTCCGCTACAGCAACCTGACCCAGACCTACGTGAAGTATCAGGACATGTGGCGCAAGAAGCTGGCGATGAAGGAAGGCGGCACCACGCAACATCATTACGGCTCGGCAGCGAAAGCAATCGAGGCAGAGCGCGCCAAGAAAGCCGCGGCAGCCAAACCGCCGGAGCCGGAACCGGATCACACCGCGCACCACCACGCGCCGGAACATGATCCTGCATCGCGCGCGGCGCAAACCAAAAAAATCACCACGTTCGCGATGGCGTTTTCCGATCCCTCCAACGAGCACGATAAAGTGGAGCAGCTTTACTCAAAGCTCGTCGAGGCGCGTTCGGAAACCGGCGAACGAGCCGGCGTCCCGAGCTTGAAAGATTTCGAAAAGTTCGTACAGCAGAAGACCAAAGAACTGAAAGACAAGGGCGGCCGCGAAATCGAATACACGGTCAGCGTCGAAGCCGGGCGCGTGAAGCTGAAGGCGCGCGTTTCCAGCTAAGTTCCCTTCCGCGGCTGAATTCCCGGACGCAATCTACAAAAACTCAGTTCTGTTGAAATCCTCCTCGCATTTCGTTTCCACAAGTCGCTCCACGCGTTCGCGCCTTCGTTGAAATCCTCTGCCGTACTTCCGTAATTTCCGGCGAACGCATACACTATCGAATTGCAGCTGCGCGGAATTTGCGCGCTGATTACGGGAGGATCGAAATCGTGACGGCGCAAGCGGGGATCGAACGGGCACTCATCAGCGTGTATGACAAAACGGGCATCGTGGAATTTGCGCGCGAACTCGCTTCGCTCGGCGTGGAAATTGTGTCCACCGGCGGCACCGCGAAATTGCTGCGCGAATCCGGAGTCGCAGTGCGCGACGTGGCGGAGCTGACTGGCTGGCCGGAAATGCTCGGCGGTCGCGTGAAAACTCTGCATCCGAAAGTTCACGGCGGAATTTTGTTTCAACGCGCGAAGGCCGAAGATCGCAAGCAAACCGCGGAACATGCCATCGTGCCGATCGATCTGGTGGTGGTGAATCTGTATCCGTTTTCCGCAACCGCCGCGACTCCGGGAGTGACGGCCGCGGAACTGATCGAAAATATCGACATCGGCGGTCCGGCAATGGTGCGGTCCGCGGCGAAAAACTTTCAGAGCGTCGGAGTGGTGACCGATCACCTGGACTACGGCGCGATCATCGATGAATTGAAAGAGCGCCGCGAGTTGAGCCTGGCGACGCGTCTGAATCTGGCGCGAAAAGCATACGCGCGCACCGCTCGCTACGACGGCGAAATTGCCACTGAGCTGGAGCGCTTATCCGTAGCCGACGGCGCGAACACGGTGACCATCGGAGAGCTGGAAAAGTTGCCGTCACGGTTGAGCCTTTCGCTCGAGCGCAAGCAGACCATGCGTTACGGCGAGAATCCGCATCAAGCTGCGGCGTTGTATATTCCCGCAGGCGCCACGGCATCGGGATTGGCAGGCGCCAAGCAATTGCAAGGCAAGGAACTTTCGTACAACAACCTGGTCGATCTGGATTCGGCGTGGGCGCTGGCGAAGGAATTCCGCCAAGCCGGCGTCGCAATCATCAAGCACAACAATCCCTGCGGCGCGGCCGAGCAGGAATTGCTGGTGGATGCGTACGTGAAAGCGCTTGCGTGCGATCCAATCTCCGCGTTTGGCGGCGTGCTGGCGTTCAACCGCCGCATCGATGCGGCGACGGCCGAGGAAGTGGCGAAATTGTTTGTCGAGTGCATCGTCGCGCCGGGATTCGAACCGGCGGCGCTCGAAAAATTTGCGGCGAAGAAAAATCTACGGCTGCTGGAAATGCAGCGCGGCGTGGAGCCCGGAGAGACCACCGAGCTGGAGCTGAAACGCATCTCGGGCGGCGTGCTGGTGCAGGAACCCGATCACCACGAACTGAACGAAGCGGAACTGAAAGTCGCAAGCGAGCGCGCGCCAACAGCGGCAGAACTTCGATCGCTGCTGTTCGCCTGGAAAGTGTGCAAGCACGTAAAGTCCAACGCGATTGTGTTCGCACGGGATGGCCAGACGGTGGGAGTGGGCGCGGGCCAAATGAGCCGAGTTGATTCGGTAAAGATCGCAGCAATCAAAGCCGCGACGGCCGGATTGTCGCTCGCGGGCAGTGTGTTCGCGTCGGACGCGTTTTTCCCGTTTCCAGATAGCGTCGAAGAGGCCGGAAAAGTGGGCGCAACCGCGGTAATTCAGCCGGGCGGGTCAATGCGCGATGGAGAAGTCGTGGCCGCGGCGAACAAACTCGGCATGGCAATGGTGTTGACCGGCGTGCGCCACTTCCGCCACTAGAGTCGCGTTTGAATCTTTACAGCTACGGAGTTTCTTTCAGGACTTTTTTTTGTGCGCTGCCGAGCCGGCTGCTGCGTCGGTGGCGTGCTGCATGCAGCGGTAGGTAATCTCAACGATCTGCGGCTCTTCGTTTTCCGGCACGATCTCCGAACGCCAGATATAGGTATCCGCGTCCAAACGCGTGAACACAGTGCGCTTCGGTTTTCCGTCCGCCGGATTCTCAAACACGAACTTTTTTCCGTCCGCACTGGTCAGTCGCAACATCGTGGGTTTATCGCTTTCCCACGGCGCCAGTTCCGGCGTGAAATGCCGCAAATAGAAATCAATACTTGCCGTTTTTTGCTCCAGCGAAAACAGTTCGATCACCAGCGTCTTATCGGTTTCGATCACGCTGAACATTCCAGCCATCACGCCGGCCTTCGGCGCCATCCAGATTTGTTCGGCAACGCGCGGCCCCCACTCGCCGCGCCAACGACCCTCGAGCCAACTGAGATCGTTGAGTTTCGGCGCGGGGGGATTGGCGGTCTGTGCGGCTGACGAGGGCGAGGCGGACTTTTGGCTGCCCTCTGTCGCGGACGCCGAGGCAGCATGAATCTGCGCGCGATCGACGCGCGCAACCGAGCACACCAAAACCACCACGAAAATTGCGAACGCGATTCTGCGGAAGTATGTACGACGTGCGGTCACGAATCCCCTGTTCATGATGAATCTGGCAGCCGCCGATGGCACCGGTGCCGCGAATCTTATAACAATCGTCGCGCGGTGTACTAATCGCGTTTTCTGCGCGTCTAATCCCGGGCAGTGACGGCGGAAGCGCCAAACGCATCGAACAGATGTAGCCTTCGGACTACCGATAAACGGCGAATTTCGGGCCGGACGCGAGTATTGGGAACTAATCTACCCCGATTTGGGGAATGCTTTGACGGTACTGGGGCGCTATACGATAATTGGAGTTTGTGACCAACCCATGAAAACATTCATACGGATCGCTCTTATTTCGGCGCTGGCCAGTCCGGCCGGATTGCTCGCGCAAAATACCGCCCCCGGGCAGACTCCGGCTACAGCGGCGGCTGCATCGCAAGCCGGTGCGCCAGGCCATGGCGACACGTATTACAACTTCACCATGGGGCACGTGTACGAGCAGCAGTTCGAGCTGACCGGCAGCGCCGATTTTGCCAACCAATCGATCGACTTTTACAAGAAAGCTCTCGAAACCTCGCCGAATTCGCCGGTGATCATGGAGCGGCTGGCGGAAATCTACGCGAAGTCGCAGCGCATTCGCGACGCCGTTGTCGAAGCGCAGGCCGCGCTGAAAATCGATCCAGACAATGTGGACGCGCACAAACTGCTGGCGCGAATCTACGTGCGAACGCTGGGCGACGTGAACGCCGGCGACCTGCAAAAAGAAAACCTCGCCAAGGCCATCGAGCAGTTTCAAGCGATTTTGAAAGTTCAGCCGGACGATACGTACTCCGCGCTTTGGCTGGCGCGCCTGTATCGGTTTGAAAATCAACACGGCGACGCAGAAAAAGTCCTTCGCACTCTGCTGCAGCGCGATCCGGGCAACAGCCCTGCGCTCGAGCAGCTGAGCCAGATCCTGATCGATGAAGGCCGTTCGGCCGAAGCGGTGAAGTTGCTGTCTGACGCGGCCACGGATTCGAGTTCGCCGGATGTGTACGACCTGCTCGGCGATGCGTACTCGCAGGCGCACGAATACGCGAAGTCCGAGCAGGCCTACCGCAAAGCCGTGGAAGCGGATCCCGACGATCCCGGCCACCTGCACGGACTCGGACAGGCACTGATGGCGCAGGATAAATACGCAGACGCGCTCGAAGTATTCAAGAAACTCTCCGAACTCGAGCCGACCACTGCCGACAATTTTCTGCGGATGGCCGAGCTGTACCGCCGTGTGGGCAAATACGACCAGGCGGAAGCGGCGTTGCTGCGCGCCAAACAATTGACGCCCGGCAACCTGGAAGTGCTCTACAACGAGGCATTGCTGTATGAAGATCAGGGCCGCTTCGACGACGCAGTAAAAGTATTGAGCGACGCGATTGGCGGAGTGAAGAGCCAATCGAGTAGCGACGGAAATCCGAACGCGCTGGCGATTTTGTACGAACAGCTGGGCCACGCCTACCGCGAAGAAGGAAATTATCCGCTCGCGATTCGCGCGTATGAAGACATGGCCAAGCTCAGCACCGACGCGGAAAAGCGCGCGCAGATGCTGCTGATCGATACCTACCGCGAGAGCCACGACATCGACCGCGCCATCGTCGAAACCAAAAAAGCTTTGGACGCAGCGCCGAAAGATCCCACGCTGACCGTGCAGCTGGCGATGCTGTACGGCGAAAAGCTCGATGCAGCCTCTGCCACTCCGTTGCTGACCAGTTTGCTGAAGGGCGACGACGGAGATCTGGAGATTTATCTGAATCTCGCGCAGGTGCAGGAGCGCTGCAAGAAATATCCCGAAGCCGAACAGTCGGCGCAGAAAGCAATGGACCTGGCGAAAGATCCCAGCGAGAAAGAATCGGTCTGGTTCATGCTCGGCGCGATTTACGAGCGCGAGAAGAAATTCGATTTGGCCGAAGCGGAATTCAAAAAAGTGCTGGCCGTGAATCCCACCAATGCCGCTGTACTGAATTATTACGGCTACATGCTCGCCGATCGCGGCATCCGCCTGGACGAAGCGACATCGATGATTCAAAACGCTGTGTCGCAGGATCCCAACAACGGCGCGTATCTCGACAGCCTTGGATGGGCTTACTACAAGCAGAACAAACTGACCGAAGCCGAGGAAACTCTGCGCAAAGCGTCCGAACGCCAGACGCACGACCCCACGATCCTCGCGCATCTGGGCGATGTGTATTCGAAGATGGGCCAAAAGGAACATGCGCTTCAGCTCTGGGAACGATCGCTGGTGGAATGGCAGAAGGCCGTGCCGGCGGATTACGAAGCCGAAAAAGTAAACGAACTTGACGCGCAGGTAAAAGCCGTGAAACGCCATACCGCGCAGAAATCCAATCCGGACGCGCCGAATCCGCAGTAAGCTCGCCGCATGAAAACGAAAGCTCCGATGAAACGATCTGTCCGTCTGCCCGCGTTCGCGAAAATCAATCTATGCCTGCACGTGATGGGAAAACGCCCCGACGGTTATCACGAGTTGCGGACGATTTTTCAGGCCATCACGCTGCATGACATGCTGGAACTTTCGCTCACCCGCCAGCCGGGTATCTCGCTTCAGATTCCGAATTCCGATCTGCCGACCGGCCCCGAAAATCTGGTGTATCGCGCGATCGAAGCGGTCAGCCGCGAGATCGGATTTACCGGCGGCGTGCACGCCGAACTCGAAAAAAATATTCCGGTGGCGCGAGGATTGGGCGGCGGATCGAGCGACGCAGCGGCGGCGATGATCGGCATGTTGCGGCTGACCAAGAAACAAGTTCCGCTAGCGCGGCTGATCGAAATTGCCGCGAAACTCGGCGCCGACGTGCCGTTTTTTCTCTTTGGCGGCCGCGCCGTGGCAGTGAATCGCGGCGACGAAATCTATCCGCTGCCCAATGCTCCGTCGCAAACGGTCGTTGTGGTGTCCCCGCACGACGTCGGCGTCAGCACCAAAGACGCCTATCAGTGGGTTTCGGAAGAATTGACAAAACGCGCCGAAACCCCTAGTATTTATAGCTTCTGCGCTCTGTGCTGGAGCCGACAGGGGGCAGGCGTCTCAAATGATTTTGAGTCGCCGGTCTTCCGTCGCCATCCGCGTCTGGGAACCATCCGGGCGGATTTGCTCAAGCGAGGAGCATCAGATGCCGCGCTGGCAGGTAGCGGGTCGGCGGTGTTCGGATTATTCCGAGACCCAGCGCGTGCGCGCCGAACCGCTCATTCGTTCCCGGAAGATTCGGTTTTCGTAGTTAAAACCATATCCAGGGAAGACTATGGCCGTCGTATGGGCTGGCGTGTAGCCAGCTGAGGGAATTTCTTGGCCGACGATAAATTCAAGGTTTTCTGCGGGACTGCGAACGCCGCGCTTGCGGTAGCTATCTGCAAGTACGTGGGCGTTCCGCTCGGATTGGCCGAACATGGCCAATTCAGCGACGGCGAGATCCGCTATCAGATTTTGGAAAACGTGCGCGGCGCGGATGTGTTCGTCGTGCAGCCATGCTGCAGCCCGGTGGATTTCAACCTGATGCAGCTGCTGATCATGATCGATGCGTTCAAGCGCGCGTCGGCGTGGCGCATCACGGCGGTGATTCCGTATTACCCGTATGCCCGGCAGGATCGGAAAGACCGGCCGCGCGTAGCGATTTCAGCCAAGCTCGTCGCTGATCTGCTGGAAACCGCGGGAGCGAGCCGCGTGCTGACGCTCGATTTGCACGCGCCGCAGATTCAGGGATATTTCAACATTCCGGTGGACCATTTGTTCGCGTCGCCGGTGCTTGTGGAACATTTTCAGAAAATGAATCTCGGCCCGATGACCGTGGTTTCGCCCGATGCGGGCGGCGTGGAGCGTTCACGCCATTTCGCGAAGAAACTGGGCGCGCCGCTGGCCATCGTGGATAAGCGCCGCATCGACGTAAACGTCAGCGAAGTGATGCACCTGATCGGAGACGTGAAGGGCCGGCCGGCGCTGGTGATTGACGACATTATCGATACGGCCGGCACGCTGGTGAAGACCGCGGAAGCGCTACTGGATCACGGTGCGACGAAAGTGTACGCCGCCTGCACGCATCCGGTGCTTTCGGGCCCGGCGGTTGAGCGCATTGCGAAATCGCAGATTGAAGAGGTCGTGGTGTCGGATTCGGTGCCGCTCAGCGAAGCGGCCCGCAAGTTGCCGAAGATCAAAGCGCTCAGCGTTGCTCCGCTGCTCGCTCGCGGAATTCAGTCGATTCACGAAGAAACATCGATCAGCGAACTTTTTATCTGAACTCGCTTAATTTCAGAAACGCAAAGGGAAGAAACACATGGAAACGTTCAAAGTAGAAGGAACCGTTCGAGAGGGACGCGGCAAAGGTCCGGCGCGCCAGACGCGCTTGACGGGTATGGTCCCGGCCGTTTTGTACGGCGGCAAAAAAGAATCGATCTCGTTGACCGTGAATGCCAAGCAGGTTGCGCGCATTCTGCGTTCGGAAACCGGGCACAACACCATCTTCACCGTGCAAGTGGCCAACAACAACGAAGAGAAAGCCATGGTGAAGGATTGGCAAGTCGATCCGGTCAGCGGCAAGCTGCTGCACGTCGATCTGTTCCGCATCGCGATGGACGTCCGCATGCGCGTGAAAGTGCCGGTTCACACCTTCGGCGAACCGCAGGGCGTGAAGATGCAGGGCGGCGTGTTCGAAATCGTGTCGCGTGAAGTCGAAATCGAATGCTTGCCGGGCGACATTCCTGAGGAATTTCGCGTGGACGTAACCGAGCTGTTGATCGGCAAACAGCTCCGCGCCGGCGACCTGCCGCTCGATCCGAAGAAAATCAAGTTGCTGACCGATCCGGTCCGCGTGCTCGCGCACGTCGTCGTCCTGAAGAAGGAAGAAGAACCGACTGCCGACGCAGCCGTCGCCGCCGATGCAGCGCCCGCCGAGCCCGAAGTGATGAAGAAGGGCAAGAAGGAAGAGGAAGGCGAAGCAGCCGAAGGCGCAGCACCGAAGGCCGAGAAGACCGAAAAGAAGAAGTAAGCGCCCGCTGCGCCGCGGAATATCTCCGCTGCGCGTGAACGGCCGGGACCCGAGAGGACACCATGAGCGCTGGCAAAAGACTCATCGTCGGCCTCGGCAATCCCGGAACGCAGTACGAGTGGACGCCGCACAATCTTGGTTTTCTGGCGATTGATGCGATCGCAGAGCGCGCCGGCATTCGAGTGACGCGGCCCGAATCGAAATCGCACGTGGGCCTGGGAACGATTGCAGGCCACGAAGTAGTGCTGGCCAAGCCGCAGACGTTCATGAATCTGAGCGGCGGCGCCGTGGCGCAGTTGCTCGATCGGTACGAAGCAAAACCGGGCGAGATGATTGTGCTGAGCGACGAAGCGATGTTGCCGTGGGGCATGCTTCGCATTCGCGAACGCGGCAGCGCCGGCGGGCACAACGGGCTGAAGTCGATTATCAGCTCGATCGGCTCGAACGAATTCATTCGCGTCCGGCTGGGAGTTCAGCCGGAGCATCCGCTGGGTGACATGGCGGATTACGTGCTTGCTCCGATGCGCAAGCCCGAACGCGAAATCGCCACGCAGATGGTGGCAGACGCCGCCGAGGCCGTGGAATTGATCGTCGCCGACGGCGTAGGCAAGGCGATGACGCGGTTCAACCGCAAAGTGGATTCCGCGGACGAAAGTCCGGAATAGATTTTTTGCAGGAAAGTTTGGGACAAAGTTCGAGCCAAAGTTTGAATTAAGGAAGGAACGAGGACCTATGGAAGAGCGCTTGTACGACGTAATTTTTATCTGCCGCCCAGACACTCTGGAAGCGGACATTGACAAAGTGATCGCGACGCTGGAATCGACCGCCACGGAAAAGGGCGCAAAGGTTGAGTCAGTGGCGAAGTGGGGACGCAAGCGCATGGCGTATCGCGTTCAGAAACTGCGCGAAGGCTATTTCGTGTACCTGGTGGTCCGCTCCACCAACGGCGAAGTGGTGAAGGAAATCGAACGCCGCCTGAAAGTGGCCGACCCTGTGATGAAGTATTTGACCGTGCGTCTGGATGAAGAATTGAAGCGCCAGGAAAAGCTGAAGCGCCATCGCGATCGCCGCGCAGCGCGCCGTCCGCGCAAGGTCGCTCCGGCGACGGCTCCCACCACCATCGGTCAGTCGGCTTCGGCGGTTGCGGCACCGGCTCCGGTGGATCCCGGCACGCCAACGGCATAATTTCGCCGGCAGATTATTTACGAATTGCGAGCTACGAATTGCGAATCACGGAGCGCCGGAAAAAGCGCTCTGGCATAGCCGGCCTCAAACGTCGGGGAAAACTTAGGAGACTCGAATGGCAGACGAAAACGCAGCACCGCAGCAATCCCACGGACACGCGCCCTCTGGCGGTCCTCGCCACTCCGGCCCTGGCGGCCCCGGTGGTCCGGGCGGACGCCCCAGCAGCGGACCGGGTGGTCCGGCCAAGCGTGGCAAGCGCAGCTTCGTGCGCAAAAAGAAGGTGTGCCGATTCTGCGTCGATAAGGCCGACTTCATCGACTACAAAAAGGCCGAAATTCTGGCGCCGTTCATTCAGGAGCGCGGAAAGATTCTGCCGCGTCGCATGACCGGCACCTGCGCGCGTCACCAGCGCTGGCTGACGGTTGCCATCAAGCGCGCTCAAAACATCGCATTGTTGCCGTTTGCCGCCGAACTGTAGTTCGCGGCGCGGTGGGCATCGACGAAATCGAATTCAATCACGAGGACTCGAGGAAAGACCATGCAGATCATTTTGCAGGAAGACGTAGATAAGCTCGGAACACGCGGCCAGCTGGTGGATGTGGCCGAAGGCTACGCGCGCAATTTCCTGTTGCCGCGGAAATTCGCCATCGAAGCGACGCCCAACAACATGAAGCGGCTCGATAAGATGCGCGCGGCGTTCGCCAAGAAAGAGGCGACCGAAAAGGAAGCGGCGCAGAAGCTGGCGGAGTTGCTCGCCGCCGTCTCGCTCGAATTCGTCCGTCGCACCGGCGAGAACGATCATCTGTTCGGCTCGGTGACCTCCGGCGACATCGCCGAATCGCTCGAAGCCAAGGGTTACAACATCGACAAGAAGAAAATCGTGCTGGCCGAACCGATCAAGGCCCTGGGCGATTTCGAAGTTCCCGTGAAGCTGCACCGCGAAATCACTGCGACATTGAAAGTTGCGGTCAAGAAAGAAGAGTAACCTCCTCGAATTCCGGCGGCACAGCCTTCGCAGACTGTGCCGCTTTTTTATTTCCACTGGCTCAGTTTTATCCACAGGCACTGTACCGTTGACGGATTCCCGATCCGTAGCGCAATATCTTTCGCTGACTTCGCGAACGCAATCGGCGTCGGCTTTTCACTCGGCTTGCGCAGACTGCCGTGTTGGCGCAAAATCATCCGAGCACATCGAAAATGGCTAGCGACACCACTCTCGAGCGTCCCCTGCCGCACAACCTGGAAGCGGAGCGCAGCATTCTGGGCGCGATCCTGCTGGATAACTTCGCGCTGAACGCGGCCGTGGAGAAAGTAAAGTCCGAGGACTTCTTCCTGCCGCAGCACCGCCAGATTTACGAGCGCATGGTGCAGCTGGGCGAAAAACAGCAGGCCATCGATATCGTCACGCTGATGGAGGATTTGTCGCGGCGCGGTGAACTGGAATCCGCGGGTGGCATTGCCTATCTTTCGCAGCTCGCCGACGGCCTGCCGCGCGTCACCAACGTCGATCACTATGCGCGCATCGTGAAAGAGAAAGCGGTGCTGCGCAGCCTGATCCATTCCGCTTCGGCGATTCAGGAGCAGGCGCTCGCAGCCGGCGAAGATGCCGACGTGATTTTGGATCGCGCTGAGTCCGTAATTCTGGGCCTCGCCGAAGATCGCATCAAGACCGGGCTGATCGGCGTACGAGAACTGGTTCGCGACAATTTCGAGCGGCTGAACAAAATTCTTACCGACGGCAAGCGCGTCACCGGACTCGCGACCGGGTACGCAAACCTCGACAATGAAACTTCGGGCCTGCAGCCTTCGGAGTTGATTATTTTGGCGGCGCGGCCGTCGATGGGGAAAACGGCGCTGGCGCTGAACATCGCGGAGAACGTCGCGGTTCGAAACCGCGAGCCTGTCGCGATTTTCAGCCTGGAAATGTCAAAAGAGTCGCTGCTCGTGCGCATGCTCGCCTCCGAAGCGCGCATCGACGCGCACAAATTCCGCACCGGTCACATGGGCCGCGACGACTGGAGCAAAATCGTCACCACGCTGAACACGCTGTCCGACGCGCCGCTGTGGGTGGACGATTCGGCGTCGTCGACGGTGATGGAAATGGGCGCGAAGGCTCGGCGGCTGAAGCGCGATCGCGGGCTGTCGCTGGTGATGGTCGATTACCTGCAGCTCGTGGTGCCGACGAGCACCGGACGGCAGAGCAACCGTCAGGAAGAGGTTTCCGGAATGTCCCGCGCACTGAAAGCGCTCGCCAAGGAATTGCAGGTTCCGGTGGTAGTGCTCAGCCAGTTGACGCGCGCTCCTGAACGCGAAGAGCGCAAGCCGCAGCTTTCCGATTTGCGCGAATCGGGCGCGATCGAACAGGACGCCGACATGGTCTTGTTCATCAACCGTCCGAATTTCTACAAGACGGATTTGCCGGAAGAGGATCGAGCCAAAGCCGAATTGATCATCGCCAAGCAGCGCAATGGCCCCACCGGAAATTTGAATTTTGTGTTCCTCGCGCGCCACACGCGATTCGAAGAAGCGGCGCCGGACGCCTGGAGTTCCGGCGGCGGCGAAGAATAGCCGCGTCCGCAGCGTTGCGTTTCATCCACATATGTGTCGCCTCGGCCTCGTCGTAGTGCCATCGTCTACGGTGTTCCAATTCCGCCGCGCAGCCCAGCCCTACTCTATCCCCATTCCCTTCTGATAGTTACAGGGGTGCGCCACTCAGGAGCGATTCGGCTCGCCGAACGGCCAGCCCCGTGCAATCTCCATTCACGATGTTGACCAAAACGGTGCGCGGCGAATCACGAAAGGGAAAATTTTCGCTCGCACTTCGGGGAGCGTGGCATTCTAAACGTCCATGAAAAAAGCGATTCATTTCGAAGGCCGGCCCGTATGGGCGGAGATTTCGCTGACCGCGATTCTGAATAATCTGCGCGCCATTCGAAAACACATCGGGCCGAAGCGTAAAGTTTTGGCGGTCGTGAAATCAAACGCGTACGGACTGGGCGCGGTTCCGATTTCGCTCGCGCTGCAAAAAGCCGGCACGGAGTGGTTTGGCGTCACCTGCGCGAACGAAGGAATCGAGCTGCGCGACGCCGGAATTCGAAAGCGCATCCTTGTGCTGACCGGTTTCTGGCCCGGCGAAGAAAAGCGCTTGATCAAGCACGATCTGACGATGACGGTCTCTCGCGTGGACGATCTGAAATATCTGGAACGCGCGGCGAAAACTTCGCGCCTGAAAAACAAAGTTCCCTTTCATCTGAAAATCAACACGGGCATGAACCGGCTGGGAATTTCGCCCGACGAAGTCGACCGCTTTGCGCGGTTGCTTTCGGATTGTAAACACATCGCGCTCGAAGGAACCTACACGCACTTCGCTTCGGCCGAGGATTTCACCGCGAAACAAACAGACGACCAGGAAGCGCTGTTCCTCTCGTGCCTCAATCGCTTGCGTGCGCTGGGCGTTTCGCCGGGCATCGTGCACATGGCCAACAGCGGCGCCATCAGCGCACGGCCAAATACCTGGGCAGACATGGTCCGCCCCGGAGCGATTCTTTACGGGTACTACCAGTCGTTTGATCCACCGCAGAAAAAGCAGGAAGTGATGGGCCAGATGAAGCTTGAGCCGTGCCTGTCGTTGCGCGCCAGAATTATTGCGCTGCGCGATTTGCCGCCGGGCCAGGGCGTCGGCTACGCGGCGCGCTTCGTCACCCAGCGCCCGTCGAAAATTGCGGTGATCAATGCCGGTTACGCCGATGGCGTGGTGCGCGCTCTCACGAATAAAGGCTTCGCGCTGGTGCGCGGACAGCGCGTGCCGTTGGTGGGAACGATTTCCATGGACCTGACAATGCTCGACGTGACCGACGTGCCGGGAGTTTCGCTCGGCGACGTGGTCACGGTATTTGGCCGCGATGGAAAAGAAGCGAACGAAGTTTCCGACGTTGCTCATCAAATTGGAACCGTCACTTCCGATCTACTTTGCGCGCTGGGCCGGCGCGTTCCCCGCTTTTACACCTAATCCCGCTCGCCGGTACTCGCACGCCTAGAACCCGTTTGTACTAGATTGGTAACCACTTGAGGTTGGCGCTGCGTTCGCGCGCAGTGCTATACTCGCGCCGAATAAAGAATTCATAAAGATGCGGTTTTGAACTGGTTTCATGCGGAGGCCCGCTCGGGCCGACTCAGTGGATTTTTGTGATTGCCCGGGCCCGCTTTCGCGTCATATTACTGACGTATAAGGCGGCCCCATGCAAAAAAATCCCAGCTCTCCTGCACGACCCTCGAGCGGTGGCTCTACCGAAGTCTTCTCAGCTCCCACAAAGACCAGCGCACCGATAAAGGTAAACGCAGATCCCGCGGGCTCTTTCTGGGACATGCTGGGAATGCGTACCGTTTTCGTGGCGATATCGGTGGCCGCCGGATTTCATTTCCGTCCTTTTGGCGTTTCGAAGGAAGTCGGCGCGGCTCTCGGATTTTTGTTTGGCATGAGCGTGATCCTGTTCGAGCTGCGATTGCGCCGCGCGAGTTTGCGGCGGCTGATCGGCGCGGCCACCGGATCGATCCTGGGAATTTTGGGCGCGTATCTGACCTCGCTGATTTTGACGCACACCTCCATGCCCGAAAGCACGCGATCGTTTTTCAGCCTGGCTGCGTTTCTGGTGATGGCGTACATCGGCCTGGTGCTTGGCGCGAACAAAGGCGACATGCTGAATTTGCAGGCATTCGGCGGAGTTTTCGGCAGCGAACGCAGCCTGAAGCATTCGTTCAAAGTGCTGGATACCAGCGTGATTATCGACGGCCGCGTGGCAGACATCGCCGAAGCGCAATTTCTAGACGGCACGGTCATCATCCCGCAATTCGTGTTGCATGAACTGCAGCTGGTGGCGGACTCCGCCGACCCGCTGAAACGCCAGCGCGGGCGCCGCGGCCTGGAAGTGTTGCAGCGCATCCAGAAAATGCCGCACGTGGAAGTTCAAATTTCCGAAGACGATTTCCCACAGGTTCCGGAAGTGGATTTGAAGCTGATTGAACTGGCCAAGCGCTACGACGCGAAAATCGTGACCAACGATTTCAATTTGAACAAAGTGGCCACGCTGCAGGGCATTGAAATTTTGAACGTGAATCAGTTGGCCAACGCGCTGAAACCGGTGGTGCTGCCGGGCGAAACGATGCGCGTGTTCATCCTGCGCGAAGGCAAAGAGTACAACCAGGGCGTCGCGTATCTGGACGACGGCACCATGGTGGTTGTGGACGGCGCGCGGAAGATGATCAACAAGACGATCGATATCACCGTCACGTCGGTGCATCAGACCACCGCCGGCAAAATGATTTTCGGACGGTTTGACGATCGCGGCGAGCAACAGCGAACCACGACTGTGGCGGCGCAACAACCCGGTCCGCAAGCGGTGCCAGCGGCAGAGCCGCACGCTGCGAGCGCAGGTGCGGGCGGCGGCGAACGTCCGCCGCGGCCGCTGTATCCCGAATCCAATCGCTGCTGACAGCGAAGCGTTACAGCGCACGCGACGCGCGGCGTGAACTTTTGATGAGCGCGCCGCCGCGTACCGAAGAGACTCTGTACGCACAATTCCACTCTGCGATAGACTAACCGTTCTTCGATGACTCGCATTGCTGCCATCATTCCCGCCGCAGGTCTCGGCACGCGCATGGGCGCCGATGTGCCGAAGCAATTCCTGGAACTCGACGGAATGCCGCTGGTGCTGTTTACGTTGCGGCGCCTGGCGGCGTGCGCGGCGATCACCGATTTTTTCCTGTCCACGCGCGCGGATGACATCGTTTCCCTGCAAAACATTGTGGCGAAATCCGGAATCGGCCGGCCGGCTAGAGTCGTCCATGGCGGCGACACTCGCCAACAATCGGTAGCCAACGCGCTCGCGCAGGTGGATCCATCGACAGAAATTGTGCTGGTGCACGATGCGGTGCGGCCATTCGTCACCGCCGGCCAGGTGGATCGCGTGATTGCCGAAGCGCGCACGCGAGGCGCGGCAATTCTGGGAATCCCGGCGATCGACACGGTGAAAGAAGTAAAGCGTACAAGCTTGCCCGAAGACGTCGCGCTGATTACGTCCACGATTCCGCGTGAGCGCGTGGTGCTCGCGCAGACGCCGCAAGTGTTTTCGTACTCGCTCTTGCGTGACGCGTTCAAAAAAGCGCAGCAAGACGGAATCGTCGGCTCAGATGAATCCGCAATCGTCGAACGATTCGCACATCCGGTTCACGTGGTGCTTGGCTCGCAACGAAATCTAAAAATCACGCGTCCGGGCGATATGGACCTGGCCCGCTTTTATCTGGAACAGGAGCGCAACGAAAAATGATTCGCACCGGAATTGGTTACGATCTGCACCGGCTGGCCGAAGGGCGGAAGCTGATGATCGGCGGCGTTCACGTGCCGTTTGATAAAGGTCCGGTGGGCCATTCCGATGGAGATGTGCTGGCGCACGCGCTTTGCGACGCGCTGCTCGGCGCGGGCGGCCTCGGCGACATCGGAACGCATTTTCCCGATAGCGATCCGAAATGGAAGGGCGCGGCCAGCCTGATTTTCCTTACCCACACAAAACAGCTGCTGGATGAACGCGGGCTGCGCATCAATCATCTGGACGCAGTAGTGATTCTGGAGCGCCCAAAATTGGGGCCGCACTTCCCCTCCATGCGCGAAGCTCTGGCGAAGTCACTCGGCATCGACGTAAGCCAGATCAACTTGAAGGCGAAGACCAACGAAGGCACCGGAGAAATCGGTCGCGGCGAAGCGATCGCTTCCCACACGATTGCCACGCTCGAAGGCTGACCACCCGGCGGCCGCTTGACTCCGATACAATCATCGCCGATGCATCGCGATCCCAAAGACGTGCAGTCGGCTCAATTGCAACCCCGCAGCGGCGATTCCGAAGAAAGCGCAGCCGAATCTCCGGACGAGCTATCGACGGAATCTGCCGGCGAATTTCCCCGCCCAAACGCGGTCGCTGAAAACCGATTCACCGCTGCGGATGTGGCGGCGATCGTAGAACGGCGCGGATGGATATCCGCTGGCACGCGCGACGCAAGCGACGCCGCCGGATTTGAAACGTGGTTCGCGCGCGCCACGACGCTGCTTGGCCCGATGTCTCCCACGTCTGCGCACTTGGAATCGCTTCTGGAGTTGGTGTTTCACTACAACGCGGCCGAGAGTCTGGCAGTGCCGGATCATCGCGTGATTCTGGTGCGGACTGGCGCGCGAGAAGTGATTCGCGAGCTGGCCAACCGCATACTGGATGTCGGCGGAATCGTCGATTCCGACCGCTTCAAGGAAGTTGTGGACGGCATCAAAGCGGCGGTCCCGTTTCGCAGCCGCGTGATTTTCCATCCGCTGCGGCTGACGCTGGCGGGCCGAGTGGGCGAAGGCGAACTCGACCGCGTGATTCTGCTGCTGGATCCGGCGTCGAAGCTCCCGTTCGCGGTGAGAGTGAAGGATACTCGCGAGCGTATGCTGGAATTTTGCGCGGCTCTGGATTAAAGCGCTTGCATCTCGCACCCGATTGCAAAGGAAAATCAGAATGGCGATGAATTGGCTGACCGGATTTCACGCGGTGGAGGAAGCGCTGGCCGCAGGCCGCGCGCTCGATCGCATCGTAATCGCGCGCGGACGGCACGGCGAACGCGTGGAAGCCGTGGTGCAGATGGCGAAAGCCAAAGGCGTGCCGATTCGGTTCGAAGATCGCCAACAACTCGATCGCATCACCGGTACGCGCGAACATCAAGGAATCGCGGCGATGGGCGCAGCGAAACCGTCGATGGGATTGGAAGACCTGCTGGCGGCGAAAACTCCGAACGGATTGCTTGTGCTGCTCGACGGAATCGAAGATCCACACAACGTGGGAGCGATCGTGCGTACATCGCTAGCCGCGGGCGCGAGTGGCGTGGTCATTCCCGAGCGCCGCGCCGCGGGCTTGACGGATACGGTCGAGCGCGCTTCGGCCGGCGCGCTGGCGCATTTGCCGGTGGCGCGCGTGAAAAATCTGGTTCGCGCGATGGAAGAAATGAAAGAAGCGGGATATTGGCTGGTGGGGCTCGACGAGCGCGCCGAACAAAATTACACCGAGGTCGATTACAACGGCTCAATGGGACTCGTGCTTGGAAGCGAAGGCGAGGGCTTGCACGAGCTGACGCGCAAACGGTGCGACTTCGTAGTTTCGCTGCCGACGACCGGACCGGTCCGCTCGCTCAACGTGTCGGTCGCGGCGGGAGTTGTGCTGTTTGAAGTCGTGCGGCAAAGACGATTGAAAGCCGCAGCAAAAAAATAGACGAGGCGGCAAACGCACGCCTCGCCCACTCGCAAAATTAGCGCAAACTACTTGTCGTAGCTCAGAAGCGAAAACACGTTGATCCCCGGCAGCTTTCCGCGGCCGTTCAGAAACGTCAGCTCCACGGCAAACGCGCATCCGGCAACTTCTCCGCCCAGTTGCTTCACAAGTTTCACCGCCGCTGCCGCAGTGCCGCCGGTGGCGAGCAAGTCATCGCAAATCAGCACACGCTGGCCCGGTTTCACGGCGTCTTCGTGAATATCGAGTTGATCGGTGCCGTATTCCAGCTGATACGTGATGGACGCTGTCTTTCCCGGCAATTTTTTCGGCTTTCTCACCGGAACAAATCCCGCGCCCAGGCGGTACGCCAGTGCCGGCGCAAAGATAAATCCGCGCGCTTCGATTCCGGCCACCAGATCGACTTTTGCGCCGTTGTACTGGCCGCAAAGCCGGTCCACGAGCGAGTGAAACCCTTTCGGATCCTTCAGCAGAGTCGTAAGGTCGTAAAACAGAATTCCCGGCTTCGGATAGTCGGGAATTTCGCGGATCAAAAGTTTCAGATCGTCCATGTTTCTCCCTTTTGGGTAGAGGTTATCGGTCGTACTCAATCCTGAATTCGCCGCCGATGATTTCGCCCGGCGAAACTTCCAGTTCTTCCACGCCGGTTACGGTGGCTCCCCGCGGCCCGCGCTCCAGTTCGGCGCGCAACTTTCGCAGCGACGCATGATCGCCGCAGCCGAACACTTCCACGCGGCCGTCGCGCAAATTTCTCACAAAGCCCGAAAGCCTCAGTCGTTGCGCGGCGCGCTGGACGAAATAGCGATAGCCGACGCCTTGCACGGTGCCGCTCGCGAAATACCGGCGAGCGAACAGCGGCTCACACTTATCGGACACGGGACCGTTCGCGGGTGCGCGAAGCTGAGCGCGCACGAATCTTGGCTCGATCGCATGACCCAGGCATCGGTTGCTCCGTGAGGACGAAAGATTTTACTCTGGCGCGATTCGAATTGCACGAATCCGACCAGGCTCTGTGATACTTTTTGTCAACGCGACCGCTGGGCGTGCACGCCAAATAACGAAAATCGTGGGAGCGGCATCATACAATCAGGAATGATGAGGATGAATCGGAAGAGCTATTTCGCGTGCGCCGCTGTGATCGCTGCACTTTCGCTGGCTTCAAGCGTGCGCGCGCAAGATCCCGGACCGCAGGCACCTCCGCCGAAGTACGACATGAAACGGATTTCTCCGGACCCGGTGGCCGGACCTCCGCCGATTCCGGCGCCGGAAATCATTCAGAAATTCACCGCGAACGAAGATGTGATGAAGAAAGCGATGGACACGTACACGTTCAGCCAGTCGATTCGCATGCAGGAAATGGGCGATCCGGGCGGCGCGTACGCGATCACCGGACAGGTGTACAGCAAACCCGATGGGCAGCGTTACATGCGCATGGTGCAGCAGCCGGTGTCTACGCTGAAGTGGACGCATTTTTCGCTGGAAGATATCCGCGAGTTCTCTTCTATTCCGCTGTTCCCGCTCACATCGGACGAAGCGCCCAATTACAATTTCAAGTACGCCGGCGAAGAAAAACTGGACCAGCTCAACACGTTTATCTTCCAGGTGAAGCCGAAGATGCTGAGCCGGAAAAAGCGGTATTTCGAAGGCGTGATCTGGGTGGACAACCAGGATTTCGTGATCGTGAAAAGTTACGGCAAGTTTGTGAGCGAGCTGGGCGGAAACGGAATGAATCTGCCGTTCACCATGTTTGAAACGTACCGCGAAAATGTGGACGGCAAATACTGGCTGCCGACGTACATCCGATCAGACGATTACTTCAAGCTCGAAGACAAAAAGCCGCCGGCGCCGACCAATCGATCTCCCAACGAAATTTCCGATGGGCACGAAGATCCGCCGCCGCAGCCGACCGAACCGGTGGAGGAATTGCCGCTGCGTCTTGTGGTGCACTCCACGAACTTCACCGTGCAGACGCAATCGTCCGCGGCGACGCCCGCTAGCGCTCCGGCAGATGCAGGCGCGCCTGGCGGCGATGAGTCCACCTCAGTGCCTCTGAAGCCTCACTAGTTTTCGCCGCGATCGAAGTTTTTCGCTTTTGCAGGCAAGCATAAACGCGTGCGTGCTACTCGCTCGTTTTCAAGTATTTCGGTAGTTGGCGAATGGAATCGAGCAGCAGTTGCGGGCGCGCGGCACGGATTCGGTCCGCAATGGGAAACGGTCCCAGCACGCCAATCTCGCGCACTCCGGCGCGGCGAGCCATCTCCATATCTTCGGCAGTGTCGCCAACGTACAGGCAGTTTTCGGGATCCGCACGCAGGCGCTTCAGCGCGAGCCGCAGCGGCTCGGGATGCGGCTTTTTGTTCTTCGCGTCTTCGCTGTACACGCACACCGAAAAATGTTGCGCCAAATCGAACGAGCGGAGCTGGCCTCGCACTCTGGCGCGATTTCCACTCGTGACAATTGCCAGATCGAATTTCCGTGCGAGAGCTTCGACCACGCGGCGAGCTCCCGGCAAGAGTCGCGGCGTTTCCCTGGCGTAGGCGCGCGTCCAGAGCTTGTCTGCCAATTCCCATTTTGAGCGCGGCAAGCGCGCTGCACGGTACACGCGATACCAGTTCGGCGAATAGTGGCGGGCGATCTCCGCTTCGGTCCATTCGATTCCGAGCGCGCGAAACATCGCCAGGTACGCGCGGACGTCGGCAGCATAGGAATTCAACAGCGTGCCGTCCCAATCGAACAGAATATGCGTCGCTGAGAATTTTTGTGGCGTCACGGAAGATATCGTATCAAAGCTGATGTGAAGGTGCGCGAACGGGCGAGCGTGCGTGAAGAACTGCGGGTAAAAATATTCAGGTGAAGCGTGCGCGATTTAGTGAGCGCGGTAGCGCATCGGCAGCACATCGTCGCGGCGGATGGCGAAATCATCAAACGTCGCGGCGTATCCGTACCAGCCGGGCATGTCCACGGCGTCCATGCGAACGATGTGAGCCGCGGTGAGCATTTGCACGCGGCCGTGGCCTTCGGGACGATCGATCAAGGCGACTTCGAGTTCGACGGACTGGCCCTCGGCAAACTGACGCGGCGCCAGAAAGTAAATTCCACTGGAGCTGATGTTGCGGGTCACCAGAGTCACGGGATACGGTTCGGGAACGCTGTCAACGCAGGTGAGCCGCAACGGAAGCGGTAACGCGGCGCGCGGATTTCCTCTGCGCTCTTGCGCGACGCCGACGGCGTGAGTGGGCACGCGAGCAAAACGGCGCGGCCCCGGTTTTCCTGCGGGAGAAACAATGCCAATGGTGCGTGATTCGAGATCCGGGCGCGGAGATAGAACGCCGTACGGACCTTTCGCCTCAGGTAACGCCCCCATTCTCAAGCCCCCAAGAACTGCCCCGACTGCCCCAAAAGAGAAGTGGAACGAATATGAGCGTACTCTAAGAATCGGTCAACCCGGTGCAAGGCGAAAGTGCCGTATTGTGTAACAGAAGGATACGCATCGAAATGGGCCTGTTTTCCGCGGGTTTTTCGCGCTTTTCGGCGCGATTTGGGTTTCGCCTTTTTGCGTGCGGGTTTGCATTTCGTTCGAGTTCAGCCGCGAGAAACGGATAGCTGGATTTCTCGCGATTCGTTATTTTGAGGTTGGAAATGGTCAGTAAAAAACGATCAGTCACGCAGGCGAAAGGTACGGAGCGGAAAGTGGGAATTCGGGTGAACTCGGCGGCGGCAAGATGGCAAGCGGTGCAACGCCGCGATCGCCGTGCGGACGGTGCGTTCGTATATGCGGTTGGTTCGACGGGAATTTATTGCAAGCCGTCGTGCGGGTCGCGGCGGCCGCTCAGGCATCACGTTTCTTTTTTCCGGACGCCGGATGCCGCGGAAATCGGCGGGTTCCGGGCGTGCAAGCGATGCCGGCCGAGAGCGTCGTATCGAGCGGACTCGCGAAGCGAAGCGGTGGCTCGCGTCTGCCGCGAAATTGAAAGGCAAATGCGCTCCGACGACGGTGCGGCGTCTGCCACAGACGGCCTGCCCGAAGGCCTGACGCTGCGAGCGCTGAGCGCGACGGTATCGCTGAGCGCGGACCAGCTCGAGCGAGCGTTCAAAAGCGTGATGGGAATTTCACCGCGAGAGTACGCGGATTCGCAACGCATGAAGCGATTGAAATCGAAGCTGAAAAACGGAGCGGACGTCACCACAGCGCTGTACGACGCAGGATTCGGATCGAGCAGCCGGTTGTACGAGCGGGCGCCGGCGCACTTGGGAATGACTCCGGCAACGTATAAACGAGGAGGAGAGGGGATGCACATTCAATATACGGTGACGAATTCACCGCTGGGTCGTTTGCTGGTGGGCGCGACGGAACGGGGCGTCAGCGCGGTTTATCTGGGTGAGAAGGACGCGGCTCTGGAATCGGCGCTGCGGCAGGAATATCCGCGAGCGGAAATCGTCGAAAACAAAAACGGAATGAAACACTGGCTCGGCTCGATCGTCGAGCATTTGCGCGGGCACGAGCCGAATCTGGACCTGCCGACCGACGTGCGGGCAACCGCGTTTCAACGGCGAGTGTGGCAGGAGCTGCGACGAATTCCGTACGGCGCGACGCGCACGTACAGCGAAGTCGCGAAGGCGATCGGAAAACCCAGGGCGATCCGTGCCGTAGCGCACGCGTGCGCTACAAATCCGGTATCGGTGGTAGTTCCCTGCCATCGCGTAGTGCGCACCGATGGGAATCGGGCGGGATACCGGTGGGGACTGAAACGCAAGACCGAATTACTGCGGCACGAAGCGGATGGATTGAAAGCAAACCAAAAGCGTCAGGCAGCGCGGGCCTAAGTAGCAAAACGAAGCGCGACGGGATGCAGGTTAGCCTTGCGGCTTGACCTTCTCCGTTCCCTTCGGCCAATGCGGCTTGAAATGCGCGTCGGATAAATCGGGATTGCGAACCAGCTTGGTGTAGCGAATCACGAAATAATCGCCGGAGCCGGTTTCGTTGAACTGCTGCTGAATCGGCAGCCACGAAGATTCGTCGAGCCAGATTTGGATTTTCGAGATCTGATCGCGCGCTTCCTGCGATTTCGGGGTGAGCTCAAGCTCCACGGTTTTCTTATCGTCCACCGTCGGTTCGCCCAGCAATGTAATCAAGTACGATTTTTCCAGTTCCTTCCCGGACGTGCCAAAACCCAAAAGAAGATATTGATCCACCAGGGCGCGATGCTGGGCGAGGTTGTATTCCTCCACGCGCTTCAGGCCGGGATTGTAAACGTACAGATTGTCGCCGGTTCTGAGGATCGTGCGTGCGTCGGGCGGCTTCATCTCCAGCAGCATTTTGTCGTCGTGCACCAGGATGGTGCCGGATTCGGTGGACTTGTCGTTGACGACGACGGTCACTTTGGTGCGTTCCACATCGGCGGACAGGCCGTGGAAATTCTTCGAAGCGGCGTCGAGCTGGCGGATCACTCCGTCGAGAGTTGCCGGGGAGTGGCCCTGCCCTTTCGCCGCAAAGCCCGAGACCATCGAAAGCGAAATCGCCAACGCGAACGCGAAAACCGGTATGAAGCGCCGAAAAGTCAAAACTGTCCCCCAAGGGCCCAAGGCTGGAATCACTAAAAGTATAGCGAGTCTCTCGGGTTTGGATGCGCCGAATGTGGCGAGGGTTACCGAAAGTACGCGCGGAGGGGTGAAAACGTAACAACGGGAATTTCAGGGTGCAAACGTCAATCGATGGGTGACGACGTCGTAGGCCTGGACGGAACCATCAGGTTTGATCTGCGGGTCGATGCGGACGACTTCGAACGGTCCGGTTTTCAATTCCGGCACGGTGCGGCTAAGAATCGAGTGGGTTTCGCGCTCGAGTTCGGGAGTCGCATGGTTCGCACGCTTTTCAAGAGGCAATTCGGCTGCGTCGATGCGGTAGGTATCCGTGTGCGCAAGATCGTCGTGATTGACGAGCTGCACATCGGTGCTGGCCATGGAAACGGATTGCGCTTGATCGTGAAACCAGCGAGCGGGTGTGAACAAAACGAAGATGACGATGAGGATGACGGCGACGTCGTACGGCCAGCTGCCGCGCTCGTAAGACCAGAAGACCGTGCGAACGATGCCGCGCCAAAGCGTACGCATGTCAGTGGATGGATTCGCCGTCCACAACTTCGCCGTCGCGCATGTGCATGACTCGATTTCCGTATTCAGCGGCTTCGGGATTGTGGGTGATCATCACGATGGTCTGTCCGAGGTCTTTGTTGAGCGAGCGGAGCAAATTCAAAACCGTTTCGGAGCTTTTGGTGTCGAGGTTGCCGGTCGGCTCATCGGCGAGGACGATTTTGGGTTCGCCGACAATCGCGCGAGCGAGCGCCACGCGCTGCTGTTCGCCGCCGGAAAGTTCGGATGGCTTGTGTTTCAGGCGGCCGCTCAAGCCGAGCAGCTGAGCGACAACGTCGAAGCGATGCGGATCGAAGCCGTTTCCGTGAATGTGCTGGGCGAGAGTGATGTTGTGATACGCGTCCAATGTGGGAAGCAGATTGAATTTCTGAAATACGAATCCGACTTTGTGGCGGCGCAGAAGAGTGCGCTCTGAATCCGACATCGTGGTGAGGTCGTTGCCGTCGAGGTAGACGCGGCCGCGCGTGGCCTGGGCGAGTCCGCCGATGACGTGCAGCATGGTGGATTTGCCGCAGCCGGACGGTCCCATGATGGAGACGAATTCGCCGGGCATGACTTCCATGCTGACGCCGCGCAAAGCGGGGACGTCCACTTTGCCCTGACGATAGACCTTCCAGAGATTTTCGGTCTTGAGTATCGGCTCCAACCGCCACTCCCATGAGAATTACAAAAGCACGCAGAACCCAAGAATTCTAGTCGCGTTTGGCGATTCTGCCTAGCGCGGACGGCGAAACGGGCTATTCGTAGGCCAGAGCTTCGACAGGGTCTTTGCGGCTGGCAATCCACGCCGGATACGCCGCGCCAAAGATGCCGCCGACCAAAGCGATCAACGCCGCCCAGAGAATCCAGCGAGGAGTGATGAGAATGCTGAGCGCAGGAAATAATTTTATAAAGATGCTACGCATGGTGTAGCTCAGGGCGATGCCGAGAACCGCTCCGCCGAGGCACAAAAGGGCGGTCTCACTGAGAATGATCTGGACGATGTAGGCCTTCGAAGCGCCGAGGGATTTCAGCACTCCGATTTCGCGGGTCCGCTCAATTACCGTGGTGTACATCGAAAGAAAAATCACCAGAAAACCGATGGCCACGGCGATGCCGATCATCACGTTGATGAAGGCGCCGAGTCCGGGCAGGTTCGAAGACGTCATCTGGGAGATGAAGTCCTTCAGCGGACGAATTTCGTAGTGAGGTAGCAGGTCGCGAATTTCTTCGGTGACTGCGGGAGTGTGATCCGAGCGGTCGTTTTTCACGAAGAAGACGGATGCTTTGTCGTGCGCGCCCATCATTTCCTGCAACGTGGGCATCAGGACGAACAAGCGAGCACCTTTGCCGTGTTCGACGATGCCGACGACGTTGAAGTCGTGGCCGACGATGTGGAGCGTTTGTCCCACCGAGACTTTTTTGGCTTTGGCGTAAATGTCGTCAATCAGGATGTCGTTGGGTTCGCGCAGCTCGTGGCCGGAGTGGAGAACGAAGCCGCCGGTCACCGAGTTGAAGGATTCAGGATCGATTCCGAAAATCAAATCGAGACCGTTGACGGTGTTGAAGGTGGTCAGCACTGGCGCGACGGCCTGGACGAATTCGAGGTGGGCGAGCTTGTCGCCAATCGCGATGGGCATGGGCGCGCCGCTGAAGGCGATGAAGACCGAAGCGGAAGGCGGCTGAACCATGATGTCTGCGCCGACGCCTTCGGTGCGTTTTGCGGATTCGAGGAGCAGGCCGCTGGTGAGGCCGACGACGATGATGACCAGAGTGACTTCGACGGCTACGGCGATGACGGTGATGAGCGTCCGCAGCGGGCGATGCAGCACGTTTTGCACGATCATGTGGCGGATCATAATTTTCTAGGGCTGCTGCTCCTTGGGTTCGTCGCCGACGCGGACCAGATCAGAACCTGGTGGCTGATGCAAAACGAATTGTTCGGCGGTGACGGGTTCGTTGATGGTGATTTTCTTTACTTCGATCTCGATTTTGTAGTCTTCAGCGGGACGCGAAAGAACGATTTGCGCAGGATAGGTTGTGTCTCCGGCGGGGAGCGTTCCGCTATAGAGAGCGTCGGAAATCAGGCGGCCGGCAGGCGCGAACGATTCAATGCGCGCAACGTGCAGATCGCTGCGGTCGAAATAAATACGCCGATCGATTTCGAAATCGGCGAGCGATGAACCGCGAAGGATTGTCAGCACGTAGTAGCGTTGCGTGTCTTGTGCAGCTTCTTCGAAAAGGACGGGCGCACCGTCGGGGATTGGCGCCCAGAGAAACGCGTCCAGAAGATGCTGAGGGCGCAGATTTTCGACGGGCTTGCCTGTTTTGCGCTCGAAATTCGACGGGCCTGTGATGAATTTATTTTTGGAGGGGATCGAAACGGCGAAGGTGGTGCCGTCACTAACCATGTCGAAGATATTTTTACCGACTACAGGCACCTGGCCGATCATGCGGATACTGGCAGGGCGCGCAGCGACGATGATCGCGTTGATTTCGTGATACTCCTCAATGACGCCGGAATAGGCGGAGCCAGCGGTGACTTTGAGCGAAACCGTAGCGTGCAGAGAATTGATGGCCTGGACCTGGTGGTTGTAGCGATCGACGAGCTGCGATTTCGTGGCTGTCTGAAGCTGCGCAGGAACTGCGGAAGGCTTGACGGCCGTCTTGTGGCTGACCGAGCAACCGCAGGTGAGGATCGCCGCAGACGCGAGAATCGCCCACCGGATGCGGAAATAGGGAGTCAGTGTCGGGCCGCCTTTGTAGAACAAAGTATGCAATCTAACAGCCGCTAAGAGGGGTGTCAACGAGCGGGGAGGCTTTCGGAGCGAGGAAAACGGCAGCTATTTTGGGCAATTTCTAATCGCCAAAAAACATCAAAAGATTGTCGATTAGAAATGTATCCGTCGTTTGTTTTCAGTGGTTTACGCACGTTTCTAATAATTTCAGTTACGATTAGAAATCGCGCTGCGCAGCAAACTGCGTGCGAGTTTTGTCGTGGGCAAACGGAACGTGCAAGCGCAGAAGGCGCGGCGGAAGACTGTGCGAGGTTGGCGACGCGATGGGAAGTAGTTCCCTGCCGAGGGATGGCGATGCGTTCGCGTTGGACTCTATTCAGCACAAGCGATGTTAGCACACTAGTAACGTGGCGTCAAGTAAATTCAGCTAGGGCGAAGCGGACCAGGGCGACTACAATTCTGGGCGGTTCGGGCGCCAGCGTAGTATGTCAGCCGGCGGAATGACGGGGGAATGATGAAATTCGGCGGAAAAGTGACGGCGGCGGTATTGGTGGCGGGGTTGGTGGGTATTTGCGCGATGCCGCGGCAAGCGGCGGTGGCGGGCGTCCGCAACATTGCTGCGACGGAGAGCGGAGCAAACGCGACAGCGACCGCAACGACCGCCGGAGCGCGAACTGCGCCCACGGCGGCGGCATGGGACGCGCTGGTGGATGAATACTTCGATGGAGTTTATTTCCGGTTCAATCCGAGCGCAGGAACGACGGCGGGATTCCACCAGTACGACGCGCTGCTGGAGGATTATTCGCGGAAAGGCGTGGACGCGGAGCTGGCGGCTTTGCGCGCGATGGAAAAGCGAGTGGTGGCATTCGATCCGGCAGGGTTGAACGCGATCCAGGTAGGAGACCGCGAACTGCTGCTTTCGACGATCCGCAGCGAAATCCTGGCAATCGACACGATTCGCGCTTGGGAGAGGAATCCGGATTCGTATTCGAGCGGTGTGGCTTCGAGCGTGTTTGGAATCATGAGCCGTAAATTCGCGCCGCCGGATGCGCGCCTGGCCAGCGTGATCGCGCGAGAAAAGCTGATGCCGGCCGTGTTTGAGGAAGCGCGAAAGAATTTAAAGAACCCGCCGCGGATTTACACCGAAATCGCGCTCGAGCAGATGCCGGGAATCGAAAGTTTCTTTCAGAACGACGTGCCGCTCGCCTTTGCCGATGCAACCGACCCGAAACTGAAAGCGGAATTTGCGGAGTCGAATGCGGCGGTAATTGCGGCGCTACAAAGCTACGAACAGTGGATGAAGACGGATCTATTGCCGAGATCGAATGGCGATTTCCGGATCGGCGCGGAAACTTTTTCGAAAAAGCTGCTCTACGACGAGATGGTGGACACGCCGCTGGACAAGCTGGTGGAAATAGGCATGGAAAACATGCGAGCCAACCAGGCGGAGTTCATCCGGGTCGCGAAGGAAGTGGATTCGACGAAAACCCCGGTGCAAGTACTCGCGGAACTGGAAAGCCAACATCCGGCGCCGGACCAGCTATTGCAATCGTTTCGCGACACGTTCAGCGGGCTGATCGCGTTTATCGAGGCGAAACACATCATCACGATTCCGTCACAGGTGCGGCCGATTCTGGAAGAGTCTCCGCCATTTATGCGGGCGATCACCACCGCTTCGATGGATACGCCGGGACCGTACGAAAAGGTGGCGACCGAAGCGTATTTCAACGTGACGTTGCCGGGACCGCACGACACGCCGGAAGAAATCGCAGGGCGGATGGAAAGCTTTAATCGCGGCACGATTTTGAGCACCGCGATCCACGAGGCGTATCCGGGACACTATGTACAATTTTTGTGGATGGCCGATGCTCCGACGAAAATTCGAAAACTACTGGGTGCTGCTACGAATGCGGAAGGTTGGGCGCACTATTGCGAGCAGATGATGCTCGACCAGGGATACGGCCAGCCAGGCGTTGGCGCGAAAGACGAACGCGATGCGAAAATGCTGCGGCTGGGGCAATTGCAGGACGCGTTGCTACGGAATGCGCGGTTCATCGTCGGGATCAAAATGCATACGGGCACGATGACGTTTGACGAAGGCGTAGCGTTTTTCGAAAAGGAAGGTTATCAGACGCATGAGAGCGGATTGATTGAGACGAAGCGAGGGACGTCGGATCCGACGTATTTGTATTACACGCTGGGGAAGATTCAGATCATGAAGTTGCGGGCGGATCTGCAGAAGAAGCAAGGCGCGGGATTTTCGCTGGAGCAGTTTCATGACGATTTTATGAAGCAGGGATTTCCGCCGATTAAGATCGTTAGGAAGGCGTTGATGGGGGATGATTCGCCGACGTTGTAGGGGCGAACTGGGCCGCGGCATTGCAGGATTGGGTTGTGGCGCGGGGAGCATCGCTCAACCTGCACCCAGCTGAAGCGGGGTGCACTCAGGCACGAGGGCCTGAGTTACCATCGTTGCCTGAGCTGCGACAGGCCGCGGTTTAGGCGCGGATGCCGAGGGATTGGGTTTCGTTGTTGAGGGAGACCAGGAGGCGGCGGAGCTTGACGCGGTCGTCGATGGCCATGCCGACGGTTTCGAAGCCGGCCTTTTCGTCGCGGACGAAGCGAACGACGGCTTGCATGCTGATGGAGCGAAGTCCCGCGGGAATTTTCAAAGTGGCTTCGGCGCCGATGGGAAGATGAACGGCTCCGCTGAGCAGTCCCCCGTCGAGGCTGAGGACGCTGATGGCCGAGGAGCTGTTGCCGCGAGAAGAAATGATGGTGGCGGGAACGTTGCGCGGCAGACGGATCCGGCGATAGCGGCGATGACGAACGAAATCGCGGCCCGGTTTGGGATCGAGCGGCGCGAAAGCAAGAATGTTGGCGTCCAGGCCCGATTTCGGCAAGAACTTGCGGGCCCAGGCGAGATCGAATTTGCTGAGGGCCTGCGCCGCAGCAGTGCGAATTTCTTCCGGGTGAGTCCAACCAAGAGTCTTGCGCGATTCCACAATTTCGCGGAGCGGCGAAGCGGCCGCCGGTGCGCGCAAACGGCCTAAGGCTTCAATCGCTTTCACACGAATATAGTCGGGGCAATTCTTGATGACGCCGCCGTCGGCGATGCGCAGCAGTTTGGGCGCAGTTTCGACGTCGCCGCTCATGCCGATTTCGTCGATGGCCAGAGGCAGAATCAAAGCGTCGAACAGTTCCAGGCAGTTGGCCAGAATTGCGCCGCGCTGAGGAGCGCCGGCAACCGAAAGCTGGCGAACGACCACATCGTGGAAGTCACGGCCGTTTTCACGCAGGCGGCGCGGCAACAATTCATTCACAGCGCGAGGATCGAGGCGGCTCAGCAAACCCAAAGCCAGAGCCGCTTTATCGGCGCCGGACGTCCGCAGCAATTCTTTCAAATGATGAGCGCAAGGTTCACCGAGCGATTTGGCGAGATCGACGGCGCGTTCGCGTTCGGTGCAGCGAAGAGCGCGAGCAAGCCGCGAAGCAAGGTGCACGCCGGCGTCTTCGGGAACGCGCGCCAGAACTCCGAGCAGACCATCGGGCACCTGATCGTTTGACAGCGCGGCTTCGATGAATCCGGGCACGCAACTTTTCACGCCGATGCGCGGACGCAGGCTTTGCGCCCAACCCGGACGAGATTCTTCGAGCGTGGAAAGAACGTCGAGAGCCTGCTCGAGCGAAAGATAATCGCGCGACGAGAGAGCTTCCTGGCTGAAGCGCATGAACGCGGCGCTGAGAGCGGTCTGACGTTTCAGATCGGTTTCGGCGGACATTTGTTCGCCGATTTTGCGCAGAGCGTTTTGCAACTGGAGGCTGGCAAGCTTGCTGTCGTAATGGGCCGAGTGTTCGTTCAAATTTTGCTCCCGCTGGCTGGTGCCGGAATGGTGATGACGCGACGAGTGGCGCGAATCACGAAAACCGGATGAGTCGCTGGCGGGTGCGACCGAGTCCGGAGAATTTGCAACGGCGACGGATGAAGCGTTTGTTTCGGCGAAGCTTGCGCTGGCCGAGGATTCCGCGGTGCGGCGAGAGCGCGAAGCGCGGCCGGATTTCGCGGCGCGCGGAGAATCTTTCGGTGAGGCGGCGCGCTTTCGCGGGGCGGGTTCGCCGAGCGGCGAAGCCTGCGCGCGAATGACGGTGGCGGAGCCGCCTTCGTAGAATCCGGCGCCGTCCTGGATGAAAGCGCTGTCGCTGATGCGAATGCTGGATTTGGTCTGGTAGCCGAAGAGTTCTTCGAGCCGCGCGGAACGTCCAGAGAGCGACACGTCTTCGTCGGTGAAGATGCGGACGAGCAGTTGGAACTCGGTGCGAGTGACGTGAGACGAAAAACGGATGCTGCCGATGCGCGATGACGCGAGCAGTTCGGCGAAATCGTATTCGGCGGGGCTGAGGTCGAGCGGGACGCCATCGATCAGGAGCTGGGAGCCAGAGATGCCGACCAGGAAGCCGAGGTCGCCGGTGCCGCGGGTGACGCCGCGAAGTTCATACCAGGCGGAGTCGAATTGCGCGACGGAGCGAGCGTGGTCTAACCCATAGAGATTGCAGTACTTTAGCAGTACGTTGAGACTTCGGACGAAGGCGCGTCCGTTAGCGCTTGTTGACGAACTTTGAACCATCTTCCACCAGGGAGGGACCGCTGCTCCTGAATCTCGATTGAAGTGTACTAGGACGAAAGATTGAGGAAATAGGCCGATAGTACCAATTTGCGGAATGGAGGATTGGGTGGGGATGGCGCGGATGTGATCAGGAAACGAAAGATTGGAGGAAACGAGGGGAGGGCAGGGTTGGCGGCTTGAGTTTCGGTGGCGCGGGACATCGCTCAACCTGCACTCCACCGAGGTGGAGTGCACTCAGGCACGAGTGCCTGAGCTACCACGCGTGCCTGAGTTACGACGCATGCCTGAGCCACGGTCGATGTCGGGGGTACGCGATTGCGTGAGGGTCGGCTGAGTGGGGACGACGGAGGACGCCGAGGTTGCTGGCGTTGCGGCCGCTGAACAAGACGAAGGTCAGGCGGGGAGGCGGACTTCGACGTCTTGCCCGTCGAGCGCGGGGCGGACGCGGCGGATGACTTCGCTGGCCCACAATTTTTCGCTGAACAGAACGAGAGAGCCGTCTTCGAATCCGCAAGCGGCGCAGAAGAAATAATTTTTGAAGGCGGCGTGGTAGCCGTCGATGCCGCGGCGAGCGAGATCGCCTTCGACGGCACGATCGGGAGCCGAGGCAAGAGAGCCGGCGCGAGCGCCGAAAGTTTCGGATTGGAAACGATCGATGAGGGCTTCGAGAATTTCCAGCTCGGGAGCGGCGACGACGATGACGTGTTTGCCGGATTCGCGGAACGGGATGTTGTGGAGATTGCAGTAGTCGCGAACGCGATCGACGTGGCTGAAAAAATCGAGGACCCAGGGTTCGCTGGCGGCGACGGCGCGAAGAACGCGCGCCCAGACGCGCGAGGCTTGTTCGCCGCGAATCGGTTCGCGATTTTCGTCGGCTTCGGTGAGTTCGAGGGCGACGGAGCGAACGTCTTCGCCCAGATCGAGCGGTTCGATTTCGAGAAGTATCATCGGAACATGTTTCCTGTTACGCGTCCTGTTCTTCGTCCTGTCACTCGTGCGCTCGCTCGAAGCCCTACTCGTCGTCGGGCAGAGGCGGGAATTTTTTCTGGAAGTCGGCGGATTGTTTGCGGACTTCGAGCCAGTCGAAGAAGGCGTCGGGAGTTTCCAGCCAAATGCCGAACCAGTGAGCGATTTCCTCTTTTTCGGCGCGCTTGCGAGCGTCCACTTTGTGATTGCGCGAAATCATTTCGGCGCGGCGGCGGCCGAGGCGAGCGACTTCGCGAGTGCGTTCGATGGCCGGAGGTTCGTGCTCGCGGGTGAATTTGCGATGAAGCTCGTCCAGGCGAACGATGCACATTTCCGCTTCTTCGAGCGTGGAAAAATGGAGCAGGTCGGCGAATTCCTCTTCGTACAAACCTTCGGTATCGGATTTTGTGGACCAGACGACGCGCATGCCGGCTTCTTCGAGAACGCTGACGACGTAATCGGAGGACGTTTTTCCGTTGGCGCCCAGCTGCGAGATCAGCTTGCGGCGAATCTGTTCGATTTCGGCCGGAGTGAAGCGCGGCTTGCCGAGAGCTTCGGCGGCCTCGAGAATCAGAGCCTTCTTGGTGGGCGAGCCGGCATCGTGAAGTTCGTCGTGAGGTTGATTTGGTTTCAGGATGGACCTCGATGCGACGGAACTTTGTTCGACGGCGCGGTGGCGGTGGATGCAGAGGCGGCGTTTGCGGCCGCTGCGTCGCCCGACAGGAGCTTGTGGTAACGATTGATGTTGCGATTGTGCTCGGCGAGAGTTTTGCTGAAAAAGTGGCCGCCCTGATCGTTAGCGACGAAAAACATGAAATCGGTTTGCGCGGGAGCGAGCGCGGCGCGGAGAGACGCTTCGCCGGGATTGGCGATGGGGCCGGGCGGCAGGCCGCGATGCTGGTAGGTGTTGTAGGGCGAATCGAATTTCAGATCGGAAGCGCGGACGTATTTCACGGGATGACCGGCGAGTTCGAGCGCGTATTGAACGGTGGGATCGCACTGCATGGGATCGTCGTGACGGAGGCGATTGTAAAAAACTCCAGCGACGAGCGGGCGTTCCTTAGGCTGAGGAGTTTCGCGCTCGACGAGAGAAGCAAGAGTGACGGTCTGAATCGGCGTGAGTCCCGAGGTGGCGACAACTCCACCGGGAGAATTGAGCGAGTCCCACACGGCACGAAAATTCTGGACCATGCGATGGACGATCTGGTCGCAGGTGGTTCGGCGCGTGTATTCGTAGGTGGACGGGAACAGAAAGCCTTCGAGATTTTTGGCGCCGGGAGCGAGATCGGAAATCGGCGCAGGTTTTGCGGCGGCGGCGAGGAAATCTTCACGGCTGCAAATTCCCTGCTGATCGATTTCGCGGGCAACGTCAAACATCGTCCAGCCCTCTGGAATGGTGAAGGTGCGGACGTAGATGCGGCCCTGAGCGATCTGCCAGAAAACTTCGCGGGAATTGTACGGACGATCGAAATAATATTCGCCGGCCTGCAGCGGAACGCGCAGATGCCAGATGCTGAAAAGTTCGAAGGCGATGCGATTTCGGATAACGTCGTTCTGGCGAAGAATTCCGGCGACACCCCAGCGAGAGGTGCCGTGCGGAATTTCGACGAAGATTTTTTCCGGACGATGGCCGCGGTACGGGCGGGTGATCTGCGAATCCAGCCAACCAGCGCCAGCACCGATGGCGGCGATCAACAGGAGCGCGAGAAGACCGAGACGACGCATCTTTTATGAATCCTTATTGGCCGAAAGAAATTTAGGGTCGTGGCTGCGCCGGTCGAGGTACTCGCGAAGAAGGATGGCGGCGGCAACGTCGTCGATGTGGTCGCCGGGTTTATGGCGCCGCGACCCGACCTGCGGATCAGACATTGTTTGAGCTGCCTCCCAACTGGTGAGCCGTTCGTCGGCTAGTTCTACCACGATACCGAGTTCTTTGCGTACTCGCTCGGCGAAACGGGCTGCTTCGTCTGCCATTTCGCCGGCTTCCCCAGTGATGTGAAGCGGATGGCCCACGAGAATACGGCAGACGTTGTGGGTTCTGCAAATTTGGCGGAGGCGGACGAGATCGTCGCGGCGATTTTTGCGTACGAGAGTGAGCAAAGGACGAGCGGTGAGCTGGAGTTCGTCGGAGATGGCGACGCCGATGCGCTTGCGGCCATAGTCGAGAGCGAGGATGCGAGACGATTTTGCGGCGGGCGCGGCGGGCACGGACATTTTATGAATACTCAATAGGGGGCCGGAAATCATTCGTGACACTTTGATTATACGCGACGAGAGAGGCGGAGTCTCTGCGCGCGGGTTCGGCGGCTGCGTTTCGGCGGTTGTGTTATGGCGGCGTTGTGGCGGGAGTTTATGGTTCACGGCCGGAGATTACGGTTCACGGCCGCGCTCGGCGTGTTGCCAGAGGGGCCAGAAGCCTACATCTTTCATACCGGCGTCGAGGCCGGTTTGTTTCAGGAGCTGTTCGACTTCGAGGCGCGATTGGCGCGGGCCGATGCGGTCGGTGCTGTCGGCGAGGGCAAAGACGGTGACCGAGGCGATGGCGACTTCGTCTTTTACGGCGGCGATGTCCACTTTGTCAAAGGTGTCGGACGAGGCGTGATAGTTGAGCATGTAGTTCGCTGGGGCTTGATTGGCGACGAGCGTGGGGACGCCTTCGAGCATGAAGTCGAAATTGTCGGTGTCCATGCTGGCATCAAAGGTGAAATCGGTGACGCCGAGAGAAGCGACGGGCTGAAGAATTTCGCGGACGGCAGCGAGAGTGTCCTTGCGGCCGCTGAGCGAGAAGCCGGAAACTTTGCCGATGCCGGAATCGAAAACGACGGCGGCGATCATGTTGTCGAGCTCGCTGCGATGGGAATGCGCATAGGCGGCGGAGCCGAGCAGGCCCTCTTCTTCGCCGGTGAAAAGCGCGAAGCGAATCGAGCGGCGAGGGATGGTGCCGGTGGCGTGGATGACGCGGGCAGCATCGATGACCATGGCGGAGTTGCAGCCGTTGTCGAGAGCGCCGGTGCCGAGGTCCCAGGAATCGAGATGCGCGCCGAGGAGGACGAATTCGGCGGGCTTTTCGCGGCCGCGGATTTCGGCGATGACGTTTTCGGCCTGGACAGGGCCGGTGATGTGATTGGGCATGTCGAAGTGGACGCGGACTTTTGTGCCGGCGGCGAGAAAGCGGGCGATGCGTTCGGCATCTTCGCGAGCGACGACGGCCTGAGGCATTTTTTCGATTTCGCCGTTGGCGGTGACGGTGTGGCGATAGAGCAGGAGGACCGGGCGAGACGACATCCAGAAAATTGCGGATGCGCCGGCCTTCATGGCGCGAGCGATGATGGGCGGGGCGATGTCGTATTCGTGTTCGAGTTCCTCGAAGGTGGTGAGGAAATTCGAATGGACCAGGACGATGGCGCCGTTCGCGGAGGCGCCGGCCTTGGCGAAGGCCGAGTCGTCGCCGAAACCGACGTCGACAATGTCAGCGGTGATACCGCCATCTGGGGTGGCTGGCGACCAGCCGATGGACGTCAGACGAACCGGAAAGGGTTCGGGCGAGAGGACGTCAACCTTGGTGTGGCCTTCGGACCAACTAGCAGGGATGGTGTATTTTTCGGTGTGGACTTCGTCGACGCCCGCGCGGCGAAACGCTTCGACCGCCCAGCCTACGGCGCGGTCGGCAGCCGGTGAACCGGTGACGCGGCCACCGATCGTGTCGGTGAGGTAGCGGAGGTTTTCCTCGAGCGGCGAGACGCCGAGAGCTTTCTTGATCATGATTGGGGCAAGCTCCGAGCAAGAAGCCTGGACGGAGCAGGCGCCGCCGGACTGAGGCATCTGGCTGGATAGCGGCGCCGGAGTGACCTTTGGGATCTGCGCCGATGCGACCGAGACTACGGAAAACAGGAAGGCGGAGGCGAGAAGCGAGCGGGTGATGTTGTTCACCGTATTCAAGGGACGATCTCCTCGAGGAGTTCGCGGCAGAAATTTTGCGGCGCCAGTGTAACCTGAAATGCTCCGATCCGATTCAGTTCGTGTGAGTTGCCGACGACGGCCGAGTTGGGACGAAATGCAAAAACGGAAGCGAGGGTGTAAAAATTCGGGCAGAATTTTCAGGAGCCGCGCAGATTCTACCTAGCGACAATCGAAACGAAAGCGAAACAATTGGTGTATCTGTCTCATTTTGAGTCACTTAAAAAATATGGGATTTGGTACGCATCCTGCCATGCCTGCGTGCCGTAGATAAGGTATTTCCTGTAGGAAGGCACATCGGCTCTTTTGGAAAATCGCCCCTTACGATGCACCAAGAGCCAGGGCCTTTCCGAATCATCAATCGCAGCAAGACAGACCGTAGTGCAGTGCAAGAGCAAAAGAAAAAATCAATCCAACGCTATGCCGAATGCAATCCTGGGCAAGCAGACGGAAGGGTCCTAGTGAAAAAGGTTCGCGCGTTTCCAAAATTGGTGGAGAGCGAAAAGAAATTCGACCAGCAGCACCCGAAAGTTTTTGTGTTTTGCGATACAAATTCCGGAGCGCCGCAGTTCCGGAGCGAATCGACGGCGGATCTGGACTGCACGGTGGAACGAATCGCCGGCCAACTGGCAATGCAGTGCATGGTGCGGGGAAGCGACCCGAGAAATTTTCAAGTTTTGGTGCCGGCGGAGAGTTCGTTGATCGCGCGGCTGGTGGCGCGAGCCGAAGAACTGCTGGAAGAAGGCCGATCAATCGCGTGCCCGACTTCACTGAGCGCGCGGCAACGTGAAGTGCTGCACGCCGTGCTGTGCAACCGCGCGAACAAAGAAATCGCCACGAAGCTGAACATCACGGTGCGCACGGTAAAATTTCACATTTCGAGCTTGCTGAGCAAATTCGGAGTGGATACGCGCGCCGATCTGGCACAGCGAGCGTCGGGTTTCATGCGGACTGCGCCAGCCGAAGCGGAAAGCCTGCCGACCGGATTCGATTACGCGCCCGCCGAATCGCGATTACAGGCAATGCAGTCGAAGATGCCGGTGGATATCTCCGGAAAATCGCGCGGCATTCGATTTCCGGGAAGAATTCTAACCGCTTAATTTGTAATTCGAGTCCCCTTCCACAACTCATCCATTCGGCTTGTGAGGCGGATGGATGAGGGCCCGCAAAGACGCTTCGCGATTCTCATAGTACCGCTGAAAGTAAGAAACGTATTCTCCGCTGCGCACTTCCCCAAGCCAGGCCGCGTTTTCACGATACCAATCGATGGTGCGGCGAACTCCGTCTTCTATATTGATCGTGGGTTTCCAGCCGAGCTCGCGTTCAATTTTGGAACAGTCGAGAGCGTAGCGGCGGTCGTGGCCAGGCCGATCGGCAATGTGGGCGATGAGGGATTCGGGCTTGCCGGTTAGACGAAGGATGCGGCGTGCCATTGCGATATTGGTTTCGCCGTTTGCGGCACCTACGTTGTAGGTGTGGCCGAGTTGGCCGCGCTCCAGAATCGCGACCAGAGCGCGACAGTGATCGTCGACGTGAAGCCAGCAGCGCTCTTGTTTTCCGTCGCCGTAGATGGGAAGCGGCTTGCCTTCGAGAGCGCTCGCGATCATTAACGGCAGGAATTTCTCTGGAAATTGAAACGGACCATAGTTGTTGGATGGGCGGACGATGATGGCCGGAAAGTCAAAGGTGCGAAGGAACGAGCGGACCATGAGGTCCGAGCCGGCTTTTGAGACCGAGTACGGATTGCTGGGGCGAAGCGGCGCCGATTCGTCGGCGGACTTGCCGGCCGCCATTTCGCCATACACCTCGTCGGTGGAGATGTGAAGGAAGCGGCGAATGCCCAAGGTGCGCGCTGCCTGGAGCAAAATGAGCGTGCCCATGACGTTGGTATGGGCGGCCGGGATTGGGTTATAGATGCTGCGATCGACGTGGGATTCGGCGGCGAAATGAACGACCGCCTCGCAACCGGCCATGGCGGCGGTGGCGGCGTCAGGGTCGCAGATGTCACCCTTGATGAACCTGTAGCGCGGGTGATGGGCGACCGAGGCGAGGTTGGCCAGGTTTCCTGCGTAGGTGAGCAGGTCGAAATTGACGACCGGGCCGCCGGCCGGGGTGGCGAGCAGGTGGCGGACGAAGGCCGAGCCGATAAAACCGGCGCCACCGGTGACGAAGATCGGTTTGCCTGCCACCTAAAGTCCCCCTTTCATTGAGATTGTGAGACTTCCGGCCGGTTTGCGCCATGAGAGATTGGGCAAACTGCGGCTGGAGTGTAATCGGTCGTCCGTAACGGCCCCGTCCCGGGTTATTCGGCGGGCATGGGCCCCCTTTCGATGTCCTACCCGTAGGCTTCCCTCCCTCGAACCCCGTTCAGAGGTTCGACATTTGTTCACTGAGCGCCAATATCGAAGCCCGCAAAATTGTCTATTCGAGCAAGATTTTTTGAATTTTGCGGACAGGTCTGGGGAGCGAAAGGGCAATTTCGCCGGACAGGCGATAGGGGTTCATCGCGGGTGAACAGGTGCGCCCACGCGAAACAGCACATAAGTGATTGATATATATAGGGTAAGAGGACCTGTCCGGTGGAGGAGGTCAGGTAGCGCGTGGGCCGCGTGAACAGGCGAAAGCGCTTGAACCATCTTGGTTCCTCTGACCAGTAGTTGCGTCCGGTGGCGGTCCCTACACTGGCCGTGACATGAGAACCCACAACCCAGTCCAAGCAAAGCACTTCTCGGCCAACGTCTCGCGCTATGAGATCCCAGTCAACCGCTCGGCCCAACCGCTCGTCACCCTCGTGCTCTTGGCCACCATTCTAGCCATTATCGGGCTTTCGAGCTGCGCCGCCTATACGAGCGCGGCCAAGACGGGCCCTGGGAATACGGGCGCGGGAGTGCTTTCGGCCAACGCAACGACGGTACAGTTTGGAAGTGTGGCGGTGGGGAGCACGGGCAGCCAGAGCGTGACGATCACCAACACCGGTACGGCCACGGTGAACATCTCGCAGGCGTCCCTGACGGGAACCGGTTTCTCGGTGGTCAGCGGCAACCCGTCGGGTTCCCTGGCCGTGGGACAGAGCAGCACGGTACAGGTGCAGTTTGCACCGACCGCTGCGGGCGCGATCAGCGGTTCGATGACGGTGATCAGCGACGCTTCGAACTCGCCGCTGATGATTTCGCTGACGGCAACGGGTACCCAGTCGGGGCTTTCGATTTCACCTTCGACGCTGAATTTTTCGAATGTGACGGTGGGCCAGAGCAGCACGCAGGCCGTGACGCTGACTAACACGGGCAATACGAACGTGGTCATTAATCTGGCGACGGTGGCGGGCAACGGTTACGGGATTTCGGGACTGTCGCTGCCGAAGACGATTTCGGGCGGACAGTCGCTATCGTTTAACGTGCAGTTTGCACCGACGGCTGCGGGCGCAGCGACGGGCAGCGTGACGTTTACGGATAACGCGCCGGGATCGCCGCAAGTATTGTCGATGCTGGGCAACGGAGTTTCGACGAGCTCGACGTTGACCGCGAATCCGGGCAGCGTGAATTTCGGTAACGTGCAGGTCGGCAGCAGCAATCCGCAGACGATTACCTTGACGAACACGGGCAACGCCAGCGCGACGGTATCCCAAGTGGTTGCGTCGGGCACTGGATTCAGCATCAGTGGCTTTTCCACTCCGAAGACGATTGCGGCAGGACAGAGCACGAGCTTCACGGCGACGTTTGCGCCGACGACTGCTGGTTCGGCTTCGGGCAGCATCACGATCAGCAGCTCGGCCAACGACGGAACGGTGACGGTGCCGCTGACCGGTAACGGAACGCAGGGCAACCTGACGGCGAATCCTTCTTCGATTAGCTTCGGCAGCTTGCTGGTTGGCAGCTCGGGCACGACGAACGTGACGCTGACGAATAGCGGCACGGCGAATGTGACGGTTTCTTCGGCGACGGTAACCGGCGCTGCTTTCAGCGTGACTGGATTTTCGACGCCGCTGACGTTGACGGCGGGACAGAGCACCTCGTTTGGCGTGAAGTTCTCACCGACGACGTCGGGTGCGACGAGCGGCAGCGTTTCGCTCGCGAGCAACGTACAAGGTTCACCGCTAACGATTACGTTGAGCGGAACGGGAACGGCGGGTCAAGCACAACTGACGCTGAACCCGGCGAGCGTGAGCTTTGGAAATGTTTCCGTGGGCGGCACCGGAACGCAGACTGTTTCGTTGACGAACTCGGGCAACGCGGCTTTGAGGGTGTCGCAGGCAACGGCTTCGGGCACTGGATTCAGCCTGAACGGCGCATCGATGCCGATGACGATTCAAGCGGGCAACTCGGCATCGTTTACCGCGGTGTTCCAGCCGACGTCGGCTGGCGGCGCGAGCGGATCGATTTCGATTGTGAGCAATGCACCGGGATCGCCGGCATCGATTGCACTGGCGGGAACCGGCGTGCAGGGGCAGCTGACGGCGAATCCGGGCAGCGTGAATTTCGGCTCGGTGGCGACCGGCAGCAACGGAACGCAGACGGTGACGTTGACGAACTCGGGCTCGGCGAGCGTGACGGTGAGCGGCATCAGCGCGACGGGCAACGGATTCAGCACATCAGGCCTGGCAGTACCGGCGACGGTGGGCGCGGGACAGAGCGTGACGTTCACAGCTCAGTTTGCACCGACCACGACGGGAAGCACGACAGGAAGCATTTCCATCCTTAATAACGGTCCGAGCTCGCCGCTGACGATTGCGTTGAGCGGCACGGGTACGCAGGCACAGCTGACGGCTTCGCCGACGTCTGAGAATTTCGGCAGCGTGGCAGTGGGCAGCAGCGGAACACAACCGATTACGCTGACGAACTCCGGCTCGGCGAGCATGACGATTTCGTCGGTGACGGTGGTTGGCGGCGCATTCAGCACCAGCGGAATCACGACTCCGCTGACGCTGACGGCCGGCCAGTCCGCGACGTTCAATGCGGTGTTTGCACCGACGGGAGCGGGCGTGAAGACCGGAACGATTTCGGTGGTGAGCAACGCGCCGAATTCGCCGATGACGATTGCGCTGAGCGGAACGGGATCGGCGTCGCAACTGACGGCGAATCCGGGCAGCGTGGCGTTTGGCAATGTGACGACGGGACAGAGCAACTCGCAGACGGTGACGCTGTCGAACACCGGTTCGGCGGCAGCAACGATTTCGCAGGTGACGTTCACCGGAGCGGGATTCAGCGTGTCGGGCATCAGCGCGCCTTTGACGCTGAACGCGGGAGCGAACACGACGTTTAACGTGAACTTTGCACCGACGTCGGCAGGCGCGGTGAGCGGATCGGTGACGGTGACCAGCAACTCGCCGAGCTCGCCGCTGACGATTGCGCTGAGCGGCACGGGCACGGCGAGCACGCGCTTGCTGAGCCTGAGCACAACCAATCTGAACTTCGGCAACGTGAACACGGGCAGCAATAATTCGCTGAGCCTGAGTGTGACGAACACGGGCAACGCGAGCGTGGCGATTTCGGCGGTGAACGTGAGCGGTGCGGGATATAGCGCGAGCGGCGTGACCGCGGGCGAAATTCTGAGCCCGAACCAGTCAGCAACGTTGACGGTGGAATTCGCACCGACGACGGCCGGCGCGGTGAGCGGCAGCGTTTCGATCGTGAGCAACGCGACGAACTCGCCGGCGACGATTACGACCAGCGGAACGGGCGTAACGACGCAGTCAAGCACGGTGGGACTGACCTGGAACGCCAGCACTTCGTCGGTGGTGGGGTACAACGTGTACCGCGGAACGACGGAAGGCGGACCGTACTCGACCAAGCTGAACAGCTCGGCGCTGCCGTCAACCGCTTACACGGACTCGACGGTCAGCTCCGGGACGACTTACTACTACGTGGTGACTTCGCTCGATGCGAACAACAACGAAAGCTCGTACTCGAACGAAGCAACGGCGCAGATTCCGTGAGGCGGATGAAGATTAAAAACCCGGGCAGTATAGCCGGGCGATAAGAAAGCGAAGAAGACGGGAAAAACGAGCGGTCCTGCCCAGAAACTACCGCAAAGAAAGCGGTTAGGGCAGGACTGTTCGTACGTACAGGGACAACACCTGTCCCAACTGTGTACTCAGGGCCAGTAGTCCTTCCTAAACGGCACACCTCACAATGGCTGTGGTCATGAGGCGTGTCTCCCAACTCCAAGCAGCAGTGCCCGGCGCGATGAAAAATCGCGCGGCGAATTGGCTGCAGATATTTCTAACGGCGGTACTTGCGGCCGCACTGCTGATGACGTCTGGGTGCGTGGGTGTGACGGGAAAAGGCGCGGCGGGATCGATTTCCGTTTCGCTGACCGTGTCGCCGGCTGCGGTAACGTTTGGCAGCGCGAGCGCGGGAACCAGCGCGACGCAGAAGTTGATACTGACGAATAACGGCACGGCGAATTTGACGGTTTCTTCGGTAACTGTTTCGGGAAGCGGATTTACGATCGGCGGAATGACGGTGCCTGCGACGCTGAAACCCGGCGGCACCGATTCGCTGGAAGTGACGTACAAGTCGTCGGGCGGCACTGCGAACGGAACGCTGACGATCAACAGCAACGCAGAAAATTCGCCGACGAAAGTTGCGCTGAGCGCTTCGGGCGCGGCGACAGTTGCGTTGACGGCGACGCCGGCAGCGATCAGCTTCGGAAATATTTCGATCGGCAGCACATCGACGGAAATCGTGAAGCTATCGAACACCGGCGCGGCCGCGGTGACGATTTCGAGCGCGTCGATCACCGGAACGGGCGTGACGCTTTCCGGATTGGCGATTCCCTCCACTTTGCAGCCTGGACAGAACACGGATGTGACGGTGACGTTTAAGCCGACGAGCGCAGCGGCGGAATCGGGAGCACTGACGATCACGAGCAACGCGTCTGGTTCGCCGATGAAAGTGGACTGGACGGGCGCGGGAACGGCATCGGCGCTGAGCGTGACGCCGGGATCGGTGAGCTTCGGAACGGTGACGGTGGGAACGGATGTGACACAGACGATTCGCCTCGCAGACGGCGGATCTTCGTCGATCACAATTTCGGGATTGAGCGTATCGGGAACGGGGATGAGCGTTTCGGGAATGACGTTTCCCTACACGCTGAGTGCTGGGCAGAGCACGACATTTACGGCGCAATTCAAGCCGACGTCAACTTCAACCATTTCAGGCGCGATCGCAGTGGCGAGCAATGCCGCGGGATCGCCGACGAGCATTCCGCTGAGCGGAAAAGGCGCGGCATCTTCGGTGACGCTGAGCGCGAGCGCGACGACGTTGAGTTTTGGAAGCGTGAATGTGGGCGGCGCGGGTTCGGCGAGCGTGAAGGTGACGAACTCCGGAAACGCGAACGCGAATATTTCGAGCGTGACAGTTTCGGGAACGGGTTTCGCGCTGAGCGGATCGGGCGGAGCGCAAACGCTGACGCCGGATGAGTCGAACACGTTCACGGTGAATTTCGATCCGAAAGCGGCAGGGAACGCGACGGGAACGCTGACGATCACCAGCAACGCGACGAACTCTCCGCTGAAGATTGCGCTTTCGGGCAGCGCACCGAGCACACCGAGCAGCGCGCATGCAGTGGCGTTGAGCTGGGACGCGAGCACGTCGAATGTGACTGGCTATTACGTGTACCGCAGCTCAAAGCCGAGTGGACCCTACACGAAGCTGAACGGATCGCCGGATAGCGGAACGTCCTACTCGGATGCGTCGGTGACCGACGGGCTGGTTTACTACTACGTGGTCACGTCGGTGACGTCGGGAGACATCGAGAGCACGTATTCGAATCAGGTGAGCGTAACGATCCCGAGCAATTAGTTTTTCCTGCCGAGAGCACTGTCGATTTTCTTTTCCCCTTTTTCTGCAAAGCTTCGCCGGTTGATTCCCTTCTGTATTTAAGATTTTTGGGCAGACGTGCGCGCAAACGCGATTGCGTTTCGGCAGATGCGATTTCTTGCGGGGCGGAAGTGCGAGTGCGGAGTAGGTTACGACTTGGTGAGGAGGAAGTTGCCGATGAGGAGAGCGTCGGAGCCCGAGCAGAAGTAGCTGCGGACGGCGTCGCGAGGAGTGACGACGAGGGGTTCACCGAAAAGATTGAAGGACGTGTTCACCAGGATCGGCGCGGGATTTTTCTCGCCGGATTTCTTCAGCAGACGGTACAGCAACGGATTGGCAGCTTCGGTGACGATGTGCAAGCGAACCAAATCGCCCTTGAGCAGGAAGCCCTCGGGCAGGGCTTGCAGAAGCTGGCGGCCCTTGGCGTTGGCAGTGGCCATGGTGGCCATGAAACGGCCGTTGAACGAGCAATTGAAATATTCCGAACACGCATCTTCGGGAATCGAAAGCGCGAAGGGACGGAAGGCTTCGCGGTGTTTCACGTAGTCATTCAGATTTTCGCGGACGTACGGCGCCCAGGGAGATGCGAGCAGGCTGCGATGGCCGAGAGCGCGGCGGCCGAATTCGGAGGCGCCCTGAAACCAGGCGAGAATTTTTCCGCTGTCGAGCAGACGAAGCGCTTCTTCAATCTGGTGCGCATCCGTATCGCAATAGCGGTAAGGCAATTTGCAATTGTCGAGAACGCTCTTCACGTCCTGGTTGGAGTACGAAGGGCCCCAGTAGAGACTGCTCATCGGATCAACGCGCGGCTGTTTGAGAATCTGATGCCACGCAAGCCAAGCGGAGCCGAGCGCGGTGCCTTCATTTCCGGCAGCGGGCTGAACGAACAAACGATCGAAGCCGGTGTTCGCTTCGATTTCCGCGACGAGAAGAGGATTCAGGAACAGGCCTCCGGCGAGACACGCGGAGCGCGTTTCGGTTTTCAGACGCAGAGCTTCCAGCCATTCACAAATCAAAACGGCGATGGCTTTCTGAAGGCTGGCGGCAATGTTGGCGCGCGTGGATTCGTCGATTTGCGAACCGCGGCGACCGTCGATGCCGAGTTTTTCGTAGAAGCGATCGCTGAAGGTGAGCTTGCCGGAAAAACCGCGGTTGAAGAAACTCGGATTCAGATGGGGCCCTCCGGCGGTGTGGCGGCGAAGCATTTCGAGAAAAATACCGGAGAACACAGGCTCGCCGGCAAGGCTGAGCCATTGCAGTTTATGTTCGTCCGCATGCGGCGTAAAGCCGAGCAGCAACGTGATCTGGGTGTAAACCGAGGCGAGCGAATTGGGCAGCGAGACGGAATTCAGCTCGCGAATCGCGGTGCCTTCCCCGATGCCGACAAAGCCGGCGCGCCCATCGCCCTGTTCGTCAAGCACGAGGATCAGCGCACGATCGAGCGGCGAGCCGTAGAAAGCGCTGGCGGCGTGGCAGAGCTGGTGGTCCAAAGCGATCACACCGCGCGGAGAGCCTTCGGCTTTGCGGCGAAGAACGCGAATACTATTCAGGTCGCGGGCGAGTTCGCTCGAAGAGCGATTCAGATAAAAGGCGCTGGCAGTGGGCGCGAAGGGCGCGAGTCCGGCGCGGAATCGAAGCTGTCGGCGCCATTTTTGCTTGGGGCGCGTGGCGACCGCGACGCATTCCAAATCTTTCCAGTCGATTTGCGAATGATCCAGGCAAGAACGAATCGCGGCGTCGGGAGTGCCCTCAATCGAATGGGTGCGAACGAGCTTCGCCTCTTCGATCGCGGTGGCAATTTTGCCATCGCGCAGAAGAGCCGCTGCCGGATCACGCCCGAGGGCGGATAGACCGAGAATGTTCATGATTGAGCCGTGGACGTTGCGTTCGACTGCAAAATAACCACAAATCTCTCCGCGCGTTCCCTATGCCTGTCGTGAAGTTTGGGGATACATACCATTTTACAATGCGACGTATCGCGACGCCCGCAAGATGTGCCCGGTGTGTCCAAGAGCGTTACGGTTTAGAGGTTGCGCACAACGCCGAGGCTCTTGTGGTGGCGTTCGGGTGAGCTTCCCAGTCGCGATCGAAAGCGCGTGGAGTGGCCACTAGGCCCGCGGGGCTGCTGTTTCTGCGGGTTCAGGATGCGCGCGAGAATAGCACTCGGCGATTTCGCCCATCCGCCCCCAGACCCTGGTCTTGTTCGAAAAACGGCGCGAGGGATTGAAGGTGGCAAGCCACCGGACCGTCCAGACGCCGAGCCGGCGGAACAAGTAGAGCGGAACTCCGGCGATGAACAAGCGCGTGCCCGGCGGAATTCCCGCTTCGCGGATATCGGCGCGGGATTTGTCGAACCACCACTTCAGAAAATATTCAGGGTAAAGCCGCTTTTCGGGGACTTCGTGATGCACGACGGCAGACGGGGCGTACCAAAGCGATTCGCCGGCAGCGAGAACACGTTCGCCAAATTCGGAGTCTTCGTTGCGGATTTCGCTTCCCGGACGCGGACCGAGATCCGTGCGGAAATTTCCATGCTTTTCAAAGACTCCGCTGCGATAGGCCATGTTGGTCCCGAAGGGCGCTTCGTGAAGCGGACCGGCCGTGGGACCGAGGTCAAACATGGCGAGAGGCGCGAGACCGTAGCGATCGGCGAGCGGCAACCAAGCCGGTTTCTCGGTTTTCCAGTCAGGAAAAATTCGTCCGCCGGTTCCCGCGAGTTTTTGATCGGCGAAAGGCGCGACAAGTTCGGCGAGCCAGCTTGGTTCGACGATGACGTCGTCGTCCATGAAAGCGAAGACGTCCGCTTGCGATTCGCGAAGACCAGAATTCAGAGCGAATGATTTTCCCGGACGCGGCTCGAACAGATAACGGAAATGCTGGGGGAATCGCTCGCAGAAACCGGTGACGACCTGGCGTGTGGAATCCTTGGAATTATTGTCAACGGTGAGGATTTCCCACGAATGCGACGCGGGCAACTGCAGACGCGTGGCGCTGTCGAGAGCCTTTTCGAGGCTCTGGCAACGATTGTATGTGCAGAGGATGACGGTAATCTTCATCGCGATTATTTTGAGATCGAGAGCCGCCGAGGATCGAGGCCGAGAGCTTCGCAAAGGAATACTAGCTGGATTTTAGATCCGTTGCGGATCATTTCCATTCGGTAACGGACGCGTCGAGCCAACGGTCGGGGAATGTCTGAGTAACGGCGTGCGGCGACGCGCTGCGAAGGATGCCGAGGTGCTCGTGAATCCATGAGGGCAATTGAGGGCGCGGCGTGTAGGCGGCGAGCAAGACACCATTGTCGCGGAGAGGCGCGACTTCGGCGCTAGACGCTTCGTCGTCTGGAAGGATGACGACGAGGTCGCCCGGTTCGGGCCGGGCTCCGGGCTCGCAGAGGATTTGTTCGTAGGAGACACACGGACCTTTGGTGGCGACGGCAGCGCTTTCAAGCACAACGGATGGGTTGGAAGAGTCCGACATGGATGTGGTATCGATGGGAACGCCGATGTGCTGGAGGTAGGCGCCGAACTGCATCACGAGAGTCGTGTTCGCAAACGGAAAGTAAACGATTTTGGCGGCGGACGGATCGCGGCGATAGAGCGACAGAATCGCGTGAGCCATTTCTGCTTTCGCGCGGACGGAGTTTTTACGTTCAAAGACGCAAAAAGCGGAAAAGGACAATTGCTGGAGCAAGAGGATGGCGACAGCTGCGGCGACGGCGAAACGCACAGGGCGACTTACATTTGCGAAGGACAGAAACACGATGCGGCCGATGTACAGGCAGGCGATGAGATCAACTGGAGCAAGGTAGTAGGAGGCATACATCGAGAGACGAAGATAAGCGAAAAAATAGGCGACGGCGCCGAGCGCGAGGCTATCCCACAGAAGCTGTGGATCGAGGCGGCGGGTGAAGATCCGGTAAAAACGCCACGCAACGAATCCGACGAGGAGGAACGCGAGAGGATCGAGCTTGAGGTATGCCCACAGCGTATCGAAGTAGTTGAGGCGCGATTGTTCGGCGTAACCCATGTTGGGATGAGGGAGCATCACGGCGAAGTAATAAAGCAGATAAACCATTGCCAGGCAGACCAGCCATAGATCCAGGTAGCTTCGTTTATCGGAAGCGTGGACGGAGTGCAGGAGAGGGGCGCCGGATTGTCTGCGGCGCAAGACAATCCGAACGACGGCGAAGGTGAAAAGAAAAATAAAGCCGGGCTCTTTGTAATAGAGAATGAATTGAGCGGCAACGACGGCTCCCGCGGCCCATCCGGCCGACGCGGCACGGTCAAAACGATTGATGCAAAACGCGAAAACCGCCATCCACAGCAGCATATTTCGTTCGGTAAAAATCAAACCGCTGAAACTAATGACGACGCTGGGAAGAATCAGGACTAATGCGGCGAGAAACGCGCGTGCCGATGGTGCGAGTTCATCGTCCAGGAACATCAGCACAGCGACAAGGACGAGCAGTTCGATGACCGGAAACAGGTGGTAGCCGAGTGCGGTACCAGCAACATGGCGGATGACATTGAATTCCTGATGGCCGAGGGGAAAGAAGCGGCCATTGGCGCGCCAGATCGGCGAAACGATGTTCAGGCCTCTGAGGGTGTACAACGTGAACATCGAATTGTCGTAGTAAGTGAAATCCTCCCAGGCCAGCATGATCGCAATGTAGGAGCCGGCAAGAAGGGCGAGCAGAGTCGCGGCCGTGAAATCATTGCGCGTCCATAAGTGTTTGGCGCGATGAGCGACAGATGGATCGAGCGGCGAATCACGGTGGTTTTCGGAAGAACCGTTGCGGGCAAGTACCCAGACAACGCGCAGGACCGCGACAGCGGTGATGAGCAGCCAGACTGGGACGAACCAAGTGACGCGCGCGCGCCACAGGGCCCTGGCCATCTGTTCGAGCAACGGCATTGCAGTCCACCAAAACGGCGCCGTTAACCGCTGGCTGGGGAGGCAACGGGACGGGTGGAAAGTGGATTGGAACAGTGCGCTAGAAGGTTCCTAGACTCCGTGGGCGCGGGCGCTCGTTTTTTTACAGAATTTACAAAACGCTTGGGCCGGGTACTTCAGCCGATTCGAGAAATTACGAGATTTCGGGAGAAGAAAGCACTCGTTACGAATTCAACGAGCCGCGCCTGTTGCTACCGCAGCTTTCAAATACAACACCGCGTCGCCGCGGACGGGGGGCGCGAAGGAGTGAGAGCCGTCCGAGAGCGAAACTATACCAGAACCGACAATTTTTGTGTCGGAAGGGCGAAGCCATTCGAATTGATACGTCGCGGCGGTGACCGAAACCGCGAAAGAACCGCTCGCGGGCTGGTAGATCAGATATTCGCGGCCGGGATCGGCGAGGCAATATTTGGTGCTCGATAGCGACGGCTGCGGAGACATAGCGGCGAGGTCCATGCGGTTCGCGTAGGTGAGCGTGGCGCCCATGGCGATGCGGAGATCGTCCCAGTATGGGTCTGGCGTAAGGCCGATGTGCGGATCAGCCGTCGAACCGCCGGGAGAATTGCGGTCGGGCCATTTCACCAGGTACGGATCCATGAACGCAACGTTGTTGCCGGAAGTGAAATTTTTCCAGACCCAGGCGCGCTGGCCCGTTTTGCCGTCACGCTTCAGATCGCCAAACGGATAGGAATGATCGGTGTCGTTGATGACGACCTTGCGGCCGTCGCCGAAGGTGAAGCGGTCGCGAGGAGAAATCCATTCTGCTGCGCTGGCGTAGAGAGTTTCGTCGCGGCCGCCCATGTATTGAAAGGTGAAACCGACGGGATGCTGCTTCGGCTTGGAGGCTTCGTACTCGTGGACGTACTGGATGACGCTGGATTGCCAGGTGTCCGAGTACGGAGCGCCGGCTTCGTTCGAAACTTCGTAGAGAACGTTGTCGAGATCATTGACGGTGTCGATGACTTTACGGATGTAGGCGCGCTCGTATTCCCAAACAGCCGGAGTGATGCGGGTGTTGTCGGTCGGGCATTGTTCCGGACAGTCCGCGCCATTGATGTTGTTCGAGGCGTCGAACGGGTTGCCGTCCTGCGAATTGGTTTCGTGTTCCCACTCTTCGCCTTCGAAGAGCATGACCGAAACGTAGATGCCGTTGTCGCGAGCGGTGATTACGCGGGAGCGCAGGCGATCGAAATAATCGGGGTCGAGTTTGGTGAGATCGAATTTTGGGCGCGAGTCGTTGGCAAAGCCGGGGCCGATGCGAAGCCATTTGAAGGGCGGCGCGACGGTATTTTCGAAATCGTCTTCTTTGCCGGTGTATGGGAGTTCCGCGGTCCACATGCGCATGAAGTTGAAGTTGTGAGCGACCATCCACTGGACGTAGGCGTCGTAGGGAAACGCCACTGTGGGCGGATTGAGAGTGCCGCGCTGGGGAAAATTCGACCAAGTGTGCGAGCCGGCGAGGTAAATGGCTTTGCCGGAATCGTTGGTGAAGTAGCGCGGATTTTTCGGGCTGACGCGCAGAGGACCCGTGGCAATTTTTTCGCGAACAGGCGCGAGCGGAACTCCGGCGGGGCCGCTGCAGCCGGAAAAGGCGAGCGCGGAGAGGGCGAACAGGATGGCAGCGAACGACGAGCCGCGCCGCGGGTTAGTGAGGACGTTCATCTTCCGGCGCGGAATACACGATGTCTTTGGTTTTGCTGCGACGCTCGAGGAATGAATCGAGGGCGCGCTTGGGGTTACCGACAAAGTCGAGGACGGCGAGCGGCGCCCACTTGGCGTACAACGAGCTATCGAGTTTGTAGCCGATGACGGCCAGGCCCTTGCGGTGAAATTCCCAGAAGGCCGCAGGCTTGCGCTTGAGCGCGGATTTTCCGAGGAACAGGAAATACTGGCGCTCGGCGTCCTGCAGGCAGAGTTTGTATTCGAACGGCGTGAGAAATTCGCGCGCGTACAAGACGACCGCTTGCAGGCGAAACAGCGCGAGATAGTTGTAGGGGCGGATGCGATTGGAAATGGATTCGTTGTCGCGGCGGGAAAAGCTCAAGACCTGATGGACGAAGCCGAAGTTGCTGGACTTCAGGAGTTCGAAGCAGACTTGGCCGTCTTCGAAAGGTGCGAGGCGTTCGTCGTAGAAAGGATTGCGCGAGCGGACGAGATCCGAGCGATAGAGCACTGAATTGGGAGAGCCGAACAGATACAGGCGACGAAGGAAATACAGGCGGCAAGCGTCGCGGCCGGAGACTTCTGAACTGGGATACGGCAAGCCATCCAGGGAGACGTGACGGCCTTCGAGTTCGTAAGCGGAGACGATGCCGATTGCGGGATGCGCTTCGGCGACGGAAATCATTTCCTCGATGCACTGGGGGAAGATCCAGTCGTCAGCCTGAACCATCTTGCAATATTTGCTTTGCGGCGAAATCGACGATAGGGCGAAATTGTAGTTCTGAACTTGCGGGAGGAAGGAGGGCGGGCGGACGACGCGAATTTTTCCGGGAAATTGCGCGGCGTACTTCGCCACGTACTGCGTGGCGATGTCGCCGGAGCCGTCGGTGCTCAAATTATCGACGAGGACGTATTCCCAGTTCTGGTAAGACTGGCGGAGAACGCTTTCGATCGCTTCGGCGAGATACGCCTGAGTGTTGTAGAACGGCGTAACGATGCTGACGAGAGGCGCGGTTTCCATTTTGCGAATTGGTTGCGGCGGTCGCGCTACGGATTTGCGGGCTTCGCGGGAGGCGGCGGCGAGGCCACGGGAAGCGCGAACGTGAGAATGTCATGTCCGGCGGCGATGGTGATGCGTTGGCTGTTGCCGGACATGTAGCTGACCGGAGCGGCGACGACGCGACCTCCGGTGGCAACGCGCCACAGTTCCCTGCCGGTTTTCGCGTCGAGTGCGAAGAAAAATTCCTGCTGGCTGCCGAAGATGACTCCGCCCGCGGTGCTCAGCAGTCCGCCGACGTGGTTCGCGGGATTGCGATATTCCCACACGCGCTCGCCGGTGAGCGGATTGATGGCGCGAACTGCGCCCTGCGGCTGAACAGCGGAAGAAAACTGAAACGAGCCGCCGAGAAACATCTGGCCGGGCTTGTAATCGGGCGCGCCTTTGTAAAACACGCCGCCCCACTCGAGAGCGGGAACGTAAAAATATCCGGTCGCGGGACTGTAGGTGGGCGATTCCCAATTGGTGGCGCCGCCGACTCCGGGATAGACGAGCGTGCCGTGTTCGGTGGGGGCAACGTTGCGATTGACGATTGGGCGACCATCGGCATCGATGCTTTGCGCCCAGGTTTGTTGGGCGAAGGGCTTGGCGAGCAGGAATTTTCCGGTGTCGCGATTGAGAAGATAAAAGAAACCGTTTCGATTGGCCTGTGCGAGCAGGTGCTGCGGCGTTCCGGAAACGGTGGCGTCGAGCAGCACGGGAATTTCAGTGGCGTCCCAATCGAACAGATCGTGCGGCGTGAACTGGAAATGCCACTTTAGCGCGCCGGTGTCTGCGTCGAGCGCGAGCATGCTGTTGGTGTAGAGATTGGCGCCGTCGCGTGTGTCGCCTTCGAAGTTCGGGCTGGGATTTCCGACCGGCCAATAAAGAATGTTGGATTTCACATCGTAGGAGCCGGTGAGCCACGTGGGGCCGCCGCCGGTTTTCCATCCGTCGCCTTTCCAAGTGTCTGAGCCGGGCTGGCCGGGTTGAGGTATGGTGTCAAATCTCCAGAGAGATTTGCCGGTAGCGGCGTCGAAAGCCTGCACAAATCCGCGAATTCCGAATTCCCCACCCGCGACTCCGGTGATGACCATATTTTTCACGATTAGTGGAGCAGAGGTGATGCTGTAGCCATCTTTGTAGTTGGCGATCTCGACGTCCCACAAAACTTTTCCAGTGTTGATGTCGAGTGCGACCAGGTGCGCATCGAGAGTGCCAAGATACACGGTGCTGCCGAGAACCGCGACGCCGCGATTGACGTATCCGCAGCATACGGAAAGTTGATCGGGAAGTTTTCGTTCGTACGACCAGATCAAGCGGCCGGTGTTTGCGTCGAGAGCTTCGATCCAGTTCGGAGGCAGAGTGACGAACATGTGTCCGTCAACCACGATGGGGCTGGTCTCGACCGAAAGCTCCGGCGTGTCGTACTGATGCATCCAGAGAAGCCTCAGGCCGGCGGCGTTGGCCGCAGTGATTTGCGTGTTAGGACTGAATCGATGGCCGTCGTAAGAACCGGAATAGGTGAGCCAACTGTCGGCGTGCGGGCCGGCGCCGATTTGTTCGTAGGTGACCGGCGACACGGGCTTGACGCCGGAGTTGTCGTCCATGTCGCCGGAAACTTCGGCGCGAAGCAACAGGGAGTGGATGTACGCGACGAGGCGCCAGCGGTCGTCCCACGGCAAAGTGCTGGCGGGCATCGCGGTGCCGCGAATGCCGAACGATACGGTGCGGAACAGAGCCCAGTCGCTATCGCCCTGAACCATGTGGCGATGCTGGAGCGGCGGTCCACCGGGACCACCGGAACCATCGGGACCATGGCAGACAGTGCAATGCGAACGAAATAGTTCGCTGCCGGCGGCGAGATCTTCGGGTTCCGAAAACGGATTGGTGATGACCGCGTAGGGATTCGGAGTTTCAGCGAGATTGGGAATGCTGTAGTGGCGCTTCTTACCGGACATCAAATACAGGTCATGCCAGGTGATGTCGGGCAACGCGCCGGTGGCTTTCAGATAGGCGATTTTGAAACCGCTGAAAGCTTTGGGGACTTTTTTGAAGACGACGGCAACGGCGAGCAGTCCCAGGACGAGGACGGCGAGCAGGAGCCATTTGAAGGGGGAGCGTGAATTTTGATTTGGCATTCTTTTTAGATATCCGCTGCGAGAGGGAGTTTGCGCGGCTAGGTCGGCACGCGAAAGAACGCGCGGTTAGGACGGATTTTAAGCGCGATCAACGTCCATGTAATTTTTCGGCAGCCCAATGACCACCATACGCTTGATAAGGCTTTCGACTTCCGCCGACCGAACGTTGGCCTGGATTTCGCGGTACGTTTCGTCGGTAAGAGTCACATGCTGCGGGCAGAAGCTTACCATTTGAACGTTTTCAAAAGCATAGTGGTGCGAAGGAAATTCGAATTGGAGCCGCCAGCGTTTGCGGTCAGCGGTTCGGGAGATTTTATAAACCGGATTGATGCCCAGGCGTCCGTCGGAATGCGCCCATCGCGAAGGATCGGCGGGGCGCGTCATGACCGATGGCGAGCCGGGATAGACCAGCGAGAGCCATTTGTCGTCTTCGACCGAGTCGACAGATCGCGGCTGCGAGAAATCGAGCGGCCGCTGCTTCAGATACAGCTTCAGCAACTCGGTTTCGCCGTAAATGCGCCAGCTCGGATCGCCGCCAAGATCGAGATATTCCTGCGGCGTGAGTTCGAGGCCTTCGTTGGGCTCGATGAGTTTATTGCCGACGCCGGTGAGGAGCACGGGACGGCCCGGCGCACAGCGAGAGATTTCGCGGAGGACGAAGTCTTTGTGATGGAAATAATGGAATGCGTCGGCGCAGATGCTGGCGGAAAACGAGTTGTCGGCAAACGGGAGCGGCTGGTCGACGTCCGCGCACAAGAAACAATTTTTCGGGGCGACCCAGTATTGAGCGGCCCACAGCTGGAAGAAATTGCGATCGACGCCGACGACGCCATGAGCGGCCGGTGATTCGGCGAGGTTGTGTTCGAGATGGCCGGAGCCGCAGGCGAGATCGAGAACGGGTTTGTCGCTGGCGGGCAGATACTCGGTGAGGGTGAGTGAAGCAAGATGGTGCGGCTGCGCGAGACGGTACAGAAAGTAGTTGTACATGTCGCCGGAGACGGGCGAGTAATCGCCAAAGAAAATCCGGAACCACTCCGCCGCGGTGTGCTTTTTCGGATCGTCGCCGGCCAGTCGGCGCAATTGCGATTTGCGCAAGCCGAGCGTTACCCCGCGCACCGGGCCGCTTTGCCAGACGCGCTTGGGTACGACGCGCTTCAGTTTTTTGAACGTGAGCGGAAAGGTGATGCAGCGAAGCAAAGCTTCAAAGCCGCGTTTGGCGACGATCAGGCGCGTGAGTTCTTCGATGGTGTCGCCTTTGTGATCGACGTGGCCCTCGGTGTGCTCGAACGCGCCAATGCCGCCTTTCATGATGATGCAGACGCCGTCAATGACCGGATACTCGCTGCAACCGCAGCGAAGCACGCCGTATTCGCGGGCGTGGGGCAATCCCTGATCGATGCGATCGAATTTGAGCGCAGCGCGGCATGCCGGACAGCGCAAAACGCCGATCAGATGTTCAAAGGAACTTTCGTGAGTTTGAAAGCGCGACATTCCGGTGATTCCTTGGGTTCGCAGCGGCGCGTGGTTCGAATTCCGATCGTGAATCGTTCAGCTTTTCGGTGCGGCTGTATTGGCCGGTTCGACTCGCTCGAGCCAATTTTCGCGCCACCAGGTATAGATTGCTCGGGGACAGAACATGCGGCAGTTGCTGAAGCGGGATTCGCAAACGACGTTGTCGAGGATGATGCAGGGCGAGCCCATCTTCATCATCTTGCCGGTTTTTTCGTCAATGATGTCGGTGACGCGAGAGAGCACGCGATAGGTTTTGCCGCAGTACGGGACCTCTTCCGCGTCGAAGTACAAGCCGCGATTCATGTTGAGCGTGTTGATGGTGTCCAGAATTTCGTCGTGCGATTTCACGCGGACCAGTTCGCCGGGTTGCAGATTCAGAACTCCCGTCGGCGTGGGCTGCCCTTCCGGAATTCTACCGGTCTTTTTCGGAAATTTCGTGCCGCCCCACAGAGGATGAAAGGTGTCGTAGAACCATTCCATCGGTTTGCCAAGGCCGATGCCGGCGTGGCTGAGTGAGTAGTACATCGAATAGACCGTTCCGCAGAAAATCCGCCAGAGCGAAACGTTGCCGGAAGTGAAATCCTCGACGTACTGGCTGAAATTCCACCAATTGAGTTCAGTAGTGTATTGCGGCAGAAGTGTGGCTTGGCACGAGTAAGTAATTTCACCGTTTTCCGCGACGGATGCGATGGTGGCAGCGGCCAGATCGGCTTCGGTGCAGCCGGAGCCAGCGGCCTGCGCGCTTCCCGCAGCTGGAGCGGACGAGATCTGAACAAATTCTCCGGACGCGCTGCGTTTGACGGGCTTCAGCCATTCATCCTTCCAGAATAAAAGGCAGGCTTGCTGGCATCCGGCATGGCCGGAACCGTCGCAGCGAGTTTCCAGATGAACCGAATGCGAGACGCGACGGCCGCGGATGGGAAATACGGTGTCGCAGGTCTTGTGAGCGCGCTTGAAAACCTTGAATTGCTTTCCGCAGAACGAAAGCATTTCGGGCATGAACGGCATGCCGTCGAGCTGGCCCTTTTTGTCGAGAGTGCGGAGAATTTCCTCTTTGCTGAGAACTTCCACCCAATCGCCTGCACTGAATTTACTGGCCTTCATGGTCATGTGGTTTCGCGTGGTTCTGTGAGATTCGGAATCCGTTGGATTTTTTGCGGCGGCTAAGAAGCCGCGGGTACTGCTTGTCGCCGATGCAACAGGTGCTTCAACAAATCGAGGTAAAAATCTTTTTCGCCCATCACGATCAACAAGAAGAAAACATATACGACGGTGAACGCCGCGACTTCGACGGCGAGCAACGGGATGGGAGTGAGCGACGCTTTCAGGAAGTAGCGCGCGACCCAACCGGCGATACCGCCGAAGATGCCGGCCACGATCGGGCGCTTGATGCACGCGAAATAAGCGGCAACGGTGATGCCCGTGCCATGCCGCGCCCAGACGACGATGGGAACGAAGAGCAGGAGCATGGCTGCGGAATATCCGAGAGCGACTCCGGCCGGGCCATTGTGCAGGCCGGCGACAACGCCGAGGATAACGACCGGAGCGATGAGCAACGCGATTTTCAGACTGCGCGCCGCAAATCCGGTGGACTGCAAGAGCCACGAAAATGGATTTACGAGAGCAAGCACGAGAACCGTGGGAGCAAGCAGACGAAGCACCGGAGCCGCGGCACTCCATTTCGGGCCGAGCAAAATGGCGACCAGTTCATCACCGAAGATTGCCGAGCTGACCACGACAGGAATGGTGACGGCGAGAATCACGGATTGCGATTTCAAGAACGCGCGTTGGAGGCGATCGGATTCACTCTGCATACGTGACAAAACTGAGAACGCGACTACGTACACGGCGTTGATCAGTTGGGTAACGGGCAACGTAGCCAGCTGGTAGGCACGGCCATAAATTCCCAGCGGCGCTGCGCCCCAGTAGCGGCCGAGCAAAACTTTTTCAGTGTTATAGGCGATGTAAACCACCAAACCGTTGAGCGTGACCGTGCCGCCGAAGCGGAGCATGGCGCGAAGTTCGTTGGTCCAGCGAGGTTTGCCGGGAACCCAGGGAATGGCGATCCATGTGGCGACGGTGCCGACAACGGCGAGGCTGATGTTCTGGCAAATCAGCGCCCAATAACCGAAACCGAGAATGGCCATGCCGACGGCGATGACGGTGCCGATCACGGCGGTTAGAACGTCAATCTTCACGCTGGTGGTGAAGCGCATGGCGCGATCGAGCAGCGCTTTGTGCTGCACGCCGAGCGCGTTGAAGAGAAATATCGTGGAGGAAGCGATCGTGATCCAGATGAGCCGCGGCTCTTTGTAAAACGTGGCGAGAAACGGGCTGGCCAGCACGACGACCAGAGTGAGAAACGAGCCGAGTGCGACGTTGATCCAGAAAAGCGTGGAGATTTGTTCGCCGGTGACGTTTTCCTGCTGGACGGTGGCGAGGCTGAGCCCGGCGTCTTTGAAGAGCGCGAAAAACGCGGTGAGCGTGAGAACCATGGCCTGCAGGCCGTAGTCAGTGGGCGAAAGCAAACGCGCGAGGACGATGGTGGTGCCGATTTGCAGCACCATCGACAAACCCTGGCCGAAAACGCTCGCAGCTCCGCCACGAACGGACTTGCGCTTGAATTCGGAAGAATCAGGAACGGCGATGACGCCGGCATGGCGATCGTCGCTAGCCTGCGGGACGAGCGGGTCCGCAGGATTTCCGGAAGGGTCGTCGATGGAGGTCAGGATGCGTTCTTCCTAGGATCTTGATCGAGAAGATTTTCAGGTGGCGCGCTGGGCTGCGAGGCTCGAGCGCAGGCGGCCGGTTTAGACGTACGTCAATTCGACGGCGGGATGCGGAGTGACGCCGCGAACGGCATCCCAGAAAGCTTCGGCGATCATATCGGTGAGCGGCCAGCTACCGGAAAAATGATAGTCGTCCACGCGAGTGATCGGCGTGAGTTCGGCGAGCGTACCGACCAGGCGAAGTTCGTCGGCGATGTGAAGCTCGGTGCGATCGATGGGCCGCTCGATAAACGGAATGGCTCGCGAGTGGCAGATACCGCGAACGATATCGAGGGTGATGCTTTCAAGACGACCTTCGGAGGCCGGCGGGGTGATCACTTTTCCATCGCGGACCATGATGAGGCATGCGCCGCTGCATTCGGCGACGCGGCCAAACTGATTGAGCAAAATCATTTCGGAAAAACCGCGGCCGCGGCCTTCGATACGCGCGAGGCGAGCGACGTTGTAGTTCGCGCTGGTTTTGATGCGCGGCGAAAGCGACAGATCGGTGGCGCGTTGCCATGTGCTGACGCCGACCGCGACGGGGCTGGGCGGCTCTTTTGACTGGTGGTACGCGGTGAGGACCAGATCGGCGACGGTGCCTTCTCCCCAATGGCCTTCGACGACGTAGAGAGTGGCGCGAATCCACATATCTTTGTCGGGCTCGTAGAGCGCGCGAATCAATTTGCCGCAGGCAGCGACGAATTCTTCGAATGAAACGGGAATGGGAACGTGCAGCAGGCGGCCGGAATGCGTCAGACGGTCGTAGTGCTTGCGCATTTCGACGATGCCAAAACCGCTGCCGTCGGCTTTCCAATAGCCTTTCAAGCCTTCATAGACGTTGAGGCCGCGATTGACCGCTTCGGTGGAGACGTGAAGAGTGGCTTCTTCCCACGGGCGAACTTCACCCTGGAAGTAAACCCATTTGGGCTGCTGCAAACCCAAACTATACAGAGCTTGTTTGGCGGGCTTGACGGGCTTGGTCATTTTCTCTCTCTCGGGAAATTTCGCCGGAGTTTTTGACGAAATACGGTTCGAGTTTCAGTTTGCGTTTTGGCCGCCGCGAAATTGCGGCGCGCGGATCAGGAAACGCCGGCGTGGGCCTCTTCCTGGGATTTGTCGCGGGCGCGCCAGCGAAGCGATTCGTCGAGGCGACCTGCGGCCATCAGGCGGCGGATGTGCGCGATGCGGGTGTAACGATCTTTTTCGATGTCCTGAAGGGAGAGGCCGACCGAGCGATAGGCGTCGTAGAGTTGCTCGGCGCCTTTCTTCACATTCCATTTCGGCTGGAATTTCGGAAGCATGCGCTTGATCTTGCTGCAATCGACGCGGTAGCAGCGGGTATCGGGGCCGCCGTTGGGCGCGTATTCCACTTCGCAGTTCGGCACGACCTGTTTCACGATGTCTGCAATTTCGCGGATGCGATAATTTTCTTCGGTAATGCCGACGTTGAAAGTTTGATTGTGAATCGCGTCTTTCGGCGCTTCCATTGCGACGATGGCGGCTTGAATGATGTCTTCGATGTGAACGATGGGGCGCCACGGAGTGCCGTCACTCTTTACATAAATTTTTCCGGTAGTGAGGGCTTTGGCGACCAGGTCGTTCAGAACGATATCGAGACGAAGACGTGGAGAAGCTCCGTAAGCGGTGGCGTTGCGCATCATCGTGGGGCTGAAATTTTCGTCAGCGAGAAGAGCGAGATCGCGTTCGACAAAAACTTTTGATTCGGCGTACGGAGTGACGGGATTGAGCGCGGAGGTTTCGTCGTGGAACATGTCTCCGGCTGCGCCATAGGTGCTGCAAGACGAGGAGAAAACGAACCGGCGTACGCCTGCCTCTTTCGCGGCCTTTGCGAGGCGCATGGAGGCGTGGTGGTTAATGTCGTAGGTGACGTCTGGATTCAAATCGCCGACGGGATCGTTGGAAAGCGCGGCGAAATGGATGACGGCGTCAAAGCCGGCGAGGTCGGATTTGGTGACGTCGCGAAGATCTTTGAGCAGCTCGGGGATTTGGCGCGGCTCTTTTCCGAAATCGCAGCCGGCGAACAGATTGCTGTCGAGGCCGACGACTTCGTGGCCGGCGGCGGCAACCATCGGCGCGGCAACCGCGCCGATGTAGCCTTTGTGACCTGTGATCAGAACTTTCATGGTGAGAGTCTCCCGTTAGGATTGCAGATTCGAAGAGCGCGATGCATTTTTTTTGATTCACGCAGCAGCGTCAAGCGCGCCGCTTTTATTTCGCGGACGGGGCTGAGCCGGGCGAAGCTACGAATTCGCGTTCGCTGCCGTCGAAGTACAGCGCCATCGCTTCATCGGGCAAATGAGTGAAGTCAGTGGCGCGAATGTAATCGTGCATGGTGGTTCCGGTGCAGGCGGAGTCGATGTTGGGCGCGCCTGATTTTCTCCAGACGTCGTCGAGATGGACGGTGCGGAAGTCAATGCTGTAACGGGCGAAGCCGCTGGTGTTCGGCACGGTGGAATGAAGTTGCGCGGCAGAAAACAGCATCGCACCTCCGACGTTAGCGACGACACGCAGTTGCGGATCGGGATCGGGCGCAACGATGGCGCGCGGTTGAACGCGGGTATCTGCCTTCACGTGCTGGGCGGCACTCTGGCGATTCTGGCGATTCCACTCGTAATAATTGTAGGTGTTGGAGGTGTTCGGCAGCGGTTCGTACCAGTGACGCGGATGGAAAGCCATGACGTTGTCGGGCGTGACGTCATACACAGGCATCCACCAATTGATTTGAGAAAACGGAGCGGAATACCAGGTGTCACGATGCGGATGAAAGGCGTAGGCGATGCCGGAAGAAAGATAGTCGGCGGGAAACGCGGTGCGCAGGCGCGGAACGTCGAAATAGGTTTTTTCGAGGTCGCAGCCGCGCTCGGCAAGCATGCCCTGGATCAATTCTTTCGAGCGGGCGTGATGGATGAATTTCGGTTTCAGCTCGGCCAGAATCTCGACGCATTTCTCGACGGGCAATTTTTCGTGAATTTTGCGTGGATCGTCGGGCTTGAAAAACCCTTCGACGAGCTCTCGTGCGAAATCGCAGAGCTTCAGCGCGTTTGGAGAGGGCGAATAGACGAAAATCGAGCCGCGGTAGAGTTCCGCGCGGCGCTTGTCGTCATTCATTTTCGAGTCGATGAATAGGTCCATGGCGAGAGCTCCTTCTTGGCCGTGACGGCGATGCGAACAGCGGCGAACTACAGAACGATCTTGCGGCCGTAAAACGCTTCGGCGTATCCGCTGGGCGAATTCGATTCCATGCCGCGCAGACGCATGAGAGACATAAACGTTTCGGGCTGAAACCAGCGCTTGGCGCGCTGCGATTCGAATGCGTCGATGATGTGGCGAACTTTGGCTTGCGCGGTTTCGAGCGTGACGGGAATGAAAACGTTGGGCTGACCCATGTCGCCGTCGTATTTCGGAATTTCGTATTCGAGGATGGTGTGATCGCGAAACGTGTTCCAGGCAAGTTCGGCTAGCAAGCGATGGTCCTGATGCGCGTCTTTGCGGTTGTGGGTGAACACCAGATCGGGCGAAACACTTTTCTTCAGGTCTTCGAATGCGGCTTTCACCTCGGCGCCGACGAAGGGCATGAATCCATCCTGAAACGTTTTCAGGACTGGACTGCCGGGCGCGACTGTCTTCACGAACAGTTCACAACCGCGGCGCGCTTCGGCGGCGCGAACACCAACCGCACTAAAAACAACCCAATGAAATTGAGCCGAAGGATATTCGGCCGCGAGACGCAGGATGCTGGCACCGCAACCGATTTCGATGTCGTCGGAGTGAGCGCCGAGACAGAGAATCTGAAGCGGCTGGTTTTTCGGAACGCCGAAACCAAACTGAATCATTTCTGGACCGGGGCGGTTTTGTCGCCGTTCGAGGCGGTTTGCGCGGAAGGATTCCAGACTTTCCACGGCGCGGTGCTGTTGTTCAATAGTTCCAGGCGCTCTTTGTCTTTGAACGTGTCCATGCACTGCCAGAAGCCCGGGCACTTGTAGGCGAGCAGCGCGTTGCGTTCGATCAGGCGCTGGAACGGTTCGCGGACCAGCTCTTCACCCTGGCGGATGTACTGAAATATTTCGCGGCGCATGGCAAAGAACCCGCCGTTGATCCAGATGTCGCTGTCGTCGAGAGCGACAACGTTGGAGACGCGGCCGTCGGCTCCGGTGCGAACGATATCGAAGCTGGCTGTGGGCTGAACGAGCAAGAGCGAGGCGATCGCGTTGCTTTTCTGAAATTTCTCAAGCATGTCGGGCAGCGGCAGGTCGGTGAGGCCGTCACTGTAATTGGCCAGGAAAAACTCTTCGTTCTGTAAATACGGTTCGACGGCTTTCAAGCGTTCGCCGAGATTAGAGCTGGCTCCCGTCTCGACAAAGGTGATGCGCCAGTCATCGATATCGCGGCTGATGAATTCGATTTGTTTTCCGCCTTGCGACCAGACAAAGTCGTTCGAAACGGATTCATCGTAATGCAGAAAATAATCTTTGATCGCGTTGCCTTTGTATCCGAGGCAGAGAATGAAGTCTTTGTGGCCGAAGTGCGCGTAATACTTCATCAGGTGCCAGAGGATGGGCCGCGTGCCGATGGTGACCATCGGCTTCGGAATATCGTCATTGAAGCCGCGCAAACGCATGCCGGCGCCACCGCAAAATAAAACGACTTTCACAGTTCACCTCCGCAGCGCGCGATCACAGAATCGAGACCTTGGGGATAGGAACGACGAAGCGCCCGCCCCATTCGCGGATATATTGCAGCTGGCTGACGATTTCATCTTTCAGATTCCACGGAAGGATTACGACGAAGTCCGGCTTGGTTTCCTTGATTTTGTCCGGATGAAAAATCGGGATGTGCGTACCCGGCAGGAATCGGCCCTGTTTATAGGGGCTGCGATCGACGGTGTACTGGATCATGTCTTTGCCGATGCCACAGTAATTGAGCAGCGTGGCGCTTTTTCCCGGAGCGCCGTAGCCGGCGACGGTTTTGCCGTCGCGCGCTGCTGCCAGCAGAAATTCCACCAGCGTCCACTTGGTCTGTTTCACTTGTACGGCGAATTGATCGTAGCCGGCGATGGAGTCGAGCCCGGCTTTCTTTTCCTGAGCGATCAGCTCCTGCACTTTAGGCGAGACCGAATGCGATTTCGATTCCGCGCGGCAGGCAAATACGCGAAGCGATCCACCGTGCGATGCGAGTTCCTCGACGTCGAACACTTTCAGACCATGTGCTTCGAGGATGCGGACCGTGGTGAGCATGGAAAAGTAGGAGAAGTGTTCGTGGTAGATCGTGTCGAATTCATTGAGTTCCATCAATTTCAGCAGGTGAGGGAACTCGAGAGTCAGAACGCCTTCGGGCTTGAGCAAGATTTTCAAGCCTTCGACGAAATCGTTCAGGTCGGGCACTTGCGCAAGCACGTTGTTGCCGAGTACCAGATCGGCGCTTCGTCCGGTGGCGGCCAGTTCGGCGGCCAATTGCGCACCGAAAAATTTCACGAGTGTGTTCACGCCTTTTTCGACGGCCACTTTAGCGACGTTGGCGGCAGGTTCAATGCCGAGCACCGGAACGTTTTGCTTCACGAAGTACTGGAGCAGGTAGCCGTCGTTGCTGGCGACTTCGACGACCAGGCTCTTGTTGGTGAGGTTCAAGCGCGACTTCATTTTATTGCAATAGTTTTCGGCGTGCTTGAGCCAGGAATCCGAAAATGAGGAGAAGTAGGCGTAGTCGCTGAAAATATTTTCGGGCGATTCGTACTGCTCGAGCTGGACGAGGAAGCATTTCTCGCAGACGTAGGCGTGCAGCGGGTAATAGACTTCGCCGCGATTGAGTTCGGCGGCCGAGGGAAAGCTTTCGCAAAGCGGAGACATGGCGAGATCGACGAACGTCTTTTGAAGCGGAGCGCCGCAAAAACGACAAGCTGCCGCGACGGTTTGCTGTTCGGGCTTGGATGCGATGGTGGAAGTGGACATTGGGTCTATCGGGTGGCCTTCGACGGATCGGCTATTTCGCCGCGCTTGGCGGCATCATTATATCTTTCGACTTCGGGCGCTTCGGCGGCAGCGGATGCCGCTTTGGATTGGCGCTGTACACGCCATAAACCATTGATATTAAATGAGTTCCTGGCGTTCCGCGCGGTGAGTAGATGGGCTACCGCCATGAAACTCACATATGCGGTTAGTTTCTACCAGCTAGGCTTCGCAATCAACCTTCCAAAGTGAGGGGTGTTCCATCCTGAAGATGGCGGCCGATAATCTCTATAAATAAATGAAAATAATAGCTTTAGCGAACAATGGGGTACGACTGCGGATAGCTGATTTGACCGGGAAAAAGGCTGTGAATAAGGATTCGGTGGAAAAGTCTTTCCACTAATTGGTCGCTGGCAAGGATTCGGGCGCGCTCGGCACGCGGGTTCAGGAGATCGGCTCCACGAGCTTGGCTGCCTGAAGAACGTCCGCCGCTTCACGGATCATGGAGAATCCGAGCCCGGACCGTTCGGCGATTTCGAGCAGCGAGTGATCTCCGTCTGAAAGGTTCAAAACCCAGAGGCGAGCGGACATTTGAGCGGGCGAGGCGTTGCCTTCGCCCGAGCGATACAGATTTCGTTTGCCGAGCTGCGGCTCGCAGAATGGGCTGAGATTTTTGAAACGGCGATTCCCTTCCAAGACGTCAACGACGCCGGCGAGAACGCGAAGCGATTTTGCGAGCTGGGCCGGCTTGATGAAGGAAAGATTGTCGGCCGAGGAATGATACTCGGGAAATTTTCCCCAGCGGCCGCGCATGAGGCATCCGACGGGAAGATTGAAACCGGGCGAACAGTATTGGCGTTCGTCGTAGCCGTCGGGTGAGAAATCGAGCAGCTCGGACGATTCACCCGAGTGCTTGAGGACATCCGCGACGGCTCGATCGATTTCCGCATTTCCGCGACGGCTCTTTTTGTAGTGGAAGCCGCCGGAGTCACCGATGCAGGTAAGCACGAGACCGGCTTTAATGCGATTTGCGGTCTGCTGATTGCGCGCGAGCCAGGTGATGGCGCCGATGGTGCCCGGGAGAAACAGAAAGCGATACGAGTAGCGAAGTTTACGTTCGGACAAAAACTGGGCAAGATGCGCGGCAACGGTGATGCCGGAAAGATTGTCGTTGGCGAGCGACGGATGACAGGAGTGGGATGAAAACAAAACCTCTTCGCCGGATGCGCCGGGCAAAAAGTATTCGCCGTAGGTGAGGTTGCCGTCAGCAAGCGTGGAATCAATTTTTACCTGATAGTTTCCGGGCTTCAGCGCGAGAAGCTGCTTGTGCGGCAAACAGAAGCCCCAGTTTTCCAGGTAGTAGGAGGTGCGGTACGGAATCCAGTCCGGATGGTCGGGCAAGGAAAACAGATGCGGTTTCAACTCGTCGAGAGACAGAGTAGCGTCGATCGGGGCGCTGTAGTTTAAAACGTGAAGATTGTGGTCGCGAAAATCGACAATGCGCTTCCCGTCCGGATCGTTGATGTAGGCCTCGCGGATATTCCATTCTTTGGGAACCGTCCAATCGAAAACCTGCGTGCCGGTGGAAACGTTCGTGATCTTCAGCGGAACGCGAGCGGAGATCAAATCGAGAGTGCGACGGATGCCTTCTCCGGTGATGCTGCGACAGATCGGATACAGCTCGGAGGCAAACTGGTGGAGCGAGTCGCCGATTTGCGGCAACGATTGCTTGTCGAAATCGGATAGCACGCTCATCGAGTTGCCAGAAAGTCGGGATAGGTGCGGTCGCGTTCGGCGATGACTTGCACTTCCACGGGCCAGTCGATTGCGAACGCCGGGTCATTCCAGCGGACGCCGCGCGACGATTCGGCATCATAAACCTGGGACATGAGGTACAGAATTTCGGTGTCGCTTGCGAGCGTAAGAAAACCGTGCGCACAGCCGCGCGGAATGTAGAGGGCGTCGCGGTTTTCGGCAGTCAATTCGGCGGAGATCCATTTCTTGAATGTGGGCGAGTCCGGGCGAAGATCGACAACAACGTCGTAGAGAGCGCCCTGGGTGCAGCGAACGACTTTGGTTTCGGCGAAGGGCGCGGCCTGGTAGTGCATGCCCCGAAGCGTTCCGGGTTTTGCATTGAACGAAATGCTGGATTGCACCAGGTTCGCGTTCAAGCCGTGGGCTGCGAATTCGTCTTTGCACCACGTGCGGGCGAAAAATCCGCGCTCGTCGGATTTGCGTTCCAGGCGAATTTCAAAAACGCCGGCAAGTTTTGTGGGCTGGAAGATCATACGGCTGGGCTTGCGAGCGCTTTGGCGCGGGCACGTTCGCGGCGTTCGCTTCTTTCCAGAAATATCAGCAACAGAGCCATGGGGATGAGCGCGATCATGAAAAATACGACTCCACCGCGATGGTGGAGCGGGCCGGTGAGGAAGCCGGGATTCACGTACACGGCGAGAGTGGAGAGACCGGCGATGCGCAGACCGTTTTTCACAATGGCGACCGGCACAACGACGAGAACCAGAATCCAGCGGCGCCAACTGGTTTGCAAAAACAAATAAGCGGCGAGAACAGTGGTGATGAGCAGCGCAAGCGTGGAGCGGATGCCGCTGCATTCTTCGGCGACACGGATGGAGACGCCGGGCAAATCGAAGATCAGATCTTTGCGCAAATACGGAACGCGAAGGAGACTGAAAAACGCTTCTGCTGCGTTGGCGCTTTGATGCTGCAGGAAGGAAACAATCGTCGAGAGAAGCGGCTCGGGAATCGGAACAGCAAAAAACAAAAATAACAGTGAGAACAGCGCAGAGTGAAACGCGGACATTCCGAACACTAGCGCGAACGAGCCGAGCCAGAAAAGCACGATGCCGAAAACGAACAGGCTTCCTTGATTTGCGGCCGATAGCTGCCACGCGTCGAGACGGGCAGCGAAAACGGCGAACAAGGATGAGGCCAGCAATGCTCCGCCGCTGATCCAATTGAAGGAGACGGATGCGAACACTTTCTTGCGATTCGAATAAATCAGGTAGGCGCTGACGACTGGGATCAGGGGAATCTGCGAAAAAGTGTCATTGCTCAACACCATAGCGATGAGCGCGCGCGTGAGGTCGAGCGCCAGCAGGAATGGCACGACGCACAGCACCGCAAACGAAAGCCAGCGGAGGTTTGCGCGATCCGAGCTGGCGGCGTTGACGCCGGCGAGTCCCAGTGGATTGTTAGAAACGGTCATCGAGGTAAAAACAGACTATCAAATCGCAGGAGAACGGTCTGGATTGCAGATGCCGTAATGGCTAAATTCGATCTGTGGCGCTATCCAATGTGGCGGTAGGCCACATTTCCAGCGAGCTTCAGCATCCAGTTGGGCATGCGAGAGAACACGCGATTCGCGGTGTGGAGTTTCCAATCCTCGACCGATTCCAGACCCGAGATATACGGATACTGCCAGTACACCAGCGGCTGCGGGTTCGGCGCCCAGTTGTTTTTGAATTTGAGCAAGCCGAGGTTGGTATTGAGCGTGCGGCCAAGATCAAATGACGTTGCGCCGGAACCTTTCGCGTCAGAGATTGCCTGCCAGAAAAGCCACGGAGTGACACCGAGTTTGTTGTAGCTCGCGTCCGAACAACCGTATTTGAAATACACAACATCTCTGAAACGCAACGTAACGATGCCGGCAATTGGAGCTGCGTTGTGGTACGCCATGCGAATTTCGATGGCGGAGCCGAGCGTCTGCAGCAGATTTTGGAACCACGCGTAAGGAACGGGCGGGATACGATGCCGCTTACGCGTGACCACAAACAATCGATAAAACTCCCGTGCGAGATCTTCGGAGCGGCCGCATTTTTCAACGATGGAAGAGCGATTCGCGCGACGTATCCGGCGCTGGACGGAATTTTTGTCGAGCCCTTTGAGGATTGCGTTCAGTGGCGGCCGAAGATCAACGACGTGCAGCGAATAGCTGGGGCCGGGAAGAAACTGAACGCTATCGCCGGACGCTAATGGATTCCAGTGTGTCGGGCGAATCTCGATATATTTCCATTTCTGGACATCTAATTGAGATTGTAGAAACTGAAGCAGAGATGAGAGTTCGTGAGCGTCGTTGCAAAGCGGATCGCAATGATCGGAAAACGGCAGCGAGACCAGACGGCGGCCGGTGATCCAACTTTCAACCTGGCTGAAGACCAGTCCATTTTTGAGCGGCTCATCGGGCGGCGAAGCGGTGAAGACTGTGGGCTGGTACCCGTAGGTTTTGCGAAGCGCATCCAGCCAGCCGACGGTGTGGAATATCGACGCGTTCGGATGCCTGCCGACCAGCTCACTCCATCGAGCGTCCGATATCGGGTCGAGTTGATAAACGCGCGTCGTGGTTTGCAGAAACGTCCCTCTGAACTGATACGCGACAGCCACGCGAACCGCGGATGCAACTGAAAATGGGAATAGAAATCCACAACATCCAAGAACGGGATGAAGAAAAATAATTAGGGAGGCCGGTCATTCGCTGGGCCGGGAATGGCGGAACGAACTGCTTCCTTATAAATGCGTGACGCTGACTAAGAGGCTAATAATCTAGCAGAATATTTGCCGTGTGGGACTAAATTGAACAAGAAAGTTTTCTGACCTAAACGTCAGCGACTGTGCGTTGGCGAGGCTGCGGATTTGCGGCCGTCGCGCGAGGCGCCGATGCCGGCGCCGTAGGAAGCCAGGCGAAACAACAAATTGCGTTCGGGCCACGGGCTGAGAAGCTCGCGTACCAGTTCCGGCTCTTGCTGCGGAATGTCTTGAAAACTCGCTTGCAGCAATTCACTCTTCGACGTCCAAGCCTGCGGAAAATAGGCGATCAGCTCGTTGGTGGTGATGCAGGCCGCGTTTTCGAATGCCCGACCAGAGATTTGTGCGGCGAAGGCGCCGACCAGGTCGCGGCCGATGCCGAGCTGGAGATGGCAGAGCGGCGTGCAACGCGGATTCATTTCGATGAGATAAAGCTCGTTGGAGCCGTCTTCGATCATAAAATCCAGACCGAAAAAGCCGGACAAATGGAGCCGAGCGGCGATGTGTTCGGCGGCGCGCATCATTTCAGGATTGTCGACGACGCGGACGACACTGGCGGGTCCCGTGACGCCGTCACTGTTGACAACTACGACTCCGATGCCCGCGAGAATTTTCCCTTCCCAACAGACAACGGCGCAATTTGCCGGACGCCCTTTGACGTACGCCTGCGAAATAATCGCGGGCCGAGTGCGATGCCACCAGGTGCGCATCCAGAATGGATCGCGATTGACGACCAAACGCTTGATGACGCGACTGGTGGGATGTGGGCGATCCATCTCACGGAAAAACTGTACGGCTTCTTGGTAGGACTCGGCGATTCGAACGCCGCGGCCGCCGAAGGTGCCGTCGGCTTTCAGCACGCAGGGAAGTTCGCCGGCCGCCTGCAGAAATTTCAGGTCGCCGACGTTTTTGATCAAGCGCGTTTCGGGGATTCGGATGCCCTCCTGCGCGGCGAGCTGCAGCAAATCGAAGCGAGAGGTGACGACCGGGAAACTTTCCGGTTTGCCGAGCGAGTATTCGATCAGATTTGCGATTCGCGATCCATTTTCGCCCATCGACTGAGCGTGGTGATGCAGTTCGTGGAGGTGCAAAACTCCACGGTCGTCGCAAGGAACGATGACCTGAGGATCGACGCTCTCGATCGCGGCGGTGAGAGCTTCGAGCGGGTGAACGGCGCTGTACGGGTACGTCTTGCGAATCGAGCGAGTGAACAGTAGAGGATGGTGCGCGGAGCAAACTGCGTACGGATCGCAGTCCGATTGCGACATGGTGATGGCCAAGCGAGACGGACTGGGCCAGCGGTTGGTGTCCGTCAGCAGAATTCGAGGGCGCGATGAAATTGCCCCGGCCGGATTGGAAGTGTTTTGGGTCACGTACTTTGCCACTACTTCGAGCGCGAGAGTTCGTTAAACGGGGCGCGATTGAACGCGGGCCATTCGGTTTTTCAACTTCAAGAACGGCGTTTCGAGTACGGCGTAAGAAACCGACGCCAGAACGATGGTGATGGCTAGCGCCGCGATCGGCCGAAGCGCTAGTTGAATGAATGCGTTGTGAACTGGGATCGCCATGTTTGACAGCACGTTTCCGAGAGCGTGATACACGTAAAGGCCGTAGGAAATTTTCCCGAGGTACACAAGAAACCTGGGCGGCCGCGCAGCGATGCCGAGTACGGAAAATAAGATCAAGGTACAACTGACCGCGACGACGGGAAAGCCGACCATCGTGGGAATCCACTCCAGCGTTTCCGGCTGGTGAATCTGCCAGTAATTTGCAACCAGAGCCAGTGCGCAGACGCCGACGACGAGCATGGCGATTCGCGCGATCCGGCTAATTTTCGGCATTTGTCCGTGAAGGGCCGCTGCGACCAGGATTCCCGCAACGATCGGGTCGAGCCTGGCGAAAGTGTTGCACCAAACTGAATTTTGACCGCCCTGGATCAGAATCATCGCCACGCGGGTAAGATTCGAGACCGCCAACATCAAAATCGAGGTGATGATCAGGCCGTTGCGGGTGATCTTTCGCACCACGGGCGGCCAGAACAAATAAAACTGCTCTTCGATGGACACGGTCCAGAGCGGGCCGATGATGGAGTGAAGCGGCCAGCCCCACGCGACCACACTCCAATTTCCCGCGAGAAAGATATAAGCGAGCGCGAACTTCCAGGTGAAAACGTGGCCGGGATTGAACGCCGGAATCAGGGCTAGGCCGATGTAGAAAAAATACAGCGGCCAAATGCGAAGAATGCGGCGAAGATAAAACGACTTCACGTCGAGCGAGCCGAATTCGTCCTTTTCGCGGAAGAGCAATTCCGTAATTAAATAGGCGCTTAGAACGAAAAACAAATCGACGCCGAATACTCCGGCTTGCGTGAACCCGTTGACGGTCGATGCGAACCAATGGGGGATGCCGTGCTCCACATAGAAATCGACCGGATGCGAGAAGTGAAACAAGAACACGCCAAAAAAAGCGAAGAAGCGAAGCGCATCGAGCTCGGGGCGATAGAATACCCCGCGCCGCCGAGGCGCTTCGACCTGGTTCGGCATGTTCACCGTTTCTGTGGACGTCACGGCCATGGTTCGCTTAGCGTGCGCCTGCCTGATCGCTTTGCACGTTTTTGTACGCTACGTCGGACTGATTCGCCGCTGGCTTGCGAGCGACGACGGACGCCAAGTGACGCGAGATACGTTTCGACGCGAATCCGGCGCCGAACGCGAACCGCAGCAGCGGTCCGAACGTATTTGCGGCCGAAGCGCCCACGAAGTACATGCCCGGCACAGACGATTCGAAGTTGGACGACAGCACTGGGGTATTTTCAACGGTCTTCAGCTTTTGGCTCAACGCCGGGTCGACGAATCGCAAACGCTCCATGTTGACCTTGTATCCGGTGGCCAACAGGACGTGGTCCGCGGTCAGCGATCTCGAAGCGCCGCTCGCGTCCACGAGTCCGACGCTAACCTTGCCGTTTTGCGCTTGGACGTTTGTGACTTTCGCGCCTTCGATGAGATCAACATTGCCGATGATTTCCTGCTTGGTGAACCAGCACGGCGCCGGTCCGAGAACGGTTTTCACTTTTTCCAACCGAAAATTCACGGGCATCTTGCGGAAGACTAGCGGAGCGTTGGTGCACCAGAAAAGTTTCCAGCCGGGTCCAATGCCGGTGATCGGCGTGCGCATGCGGCTGAGAAGCGAGGGTTCCGTGTTCTTCGGGGGATCGTGAAACTTGATCTTGGCACGGCGAGCGATGACGTGAACCTTCGCGCCGGCCTGATGAAGCAACGCGGCCCAATCGAGCGCAGACGCTCCCGCGCCCAAGACCACGATTTCGCGGCCCTTGAATTCCGCGGGATCGCTGTGCTGCGAGCTGTGCGAAACGAACTCTGGCGGCAGAGAGGCAAATTCCGCGGGTACGTGTTTGTAGTGGGTGAGGCCGATGGCCATCACAACTTTTCGCGCTGAGACGAGTTCACCGTCTTCCAGGCGAAGTTCGAATCCGCCGGGAGCTTCTTTGATCGACTCGACGAGTTTGTTTTCCAAGTTCGGAACAAACCGTTTCTGAAATTCGAGCCCGTAGGCTGCGAACACATTCAGAGGAACCGGACGGCCGATGTGCGAGTACGGCAGACCTTTCTCTTTGCAATAGGCTTCGAGGGTGAAGGTGGAATCCGGGTCGTAGAGCGACGAAGCGAATCCCTCGGACTTCAGCCGCATGCCCTTTGGCATGTGCTGGAGCCAGGTGTGCATGGGATTGCCGAAGATGCGGAAGTTTACGTTTTGCGCCCTCAAGTGAGCGGCGATCGAAAGACCGTACGGGCCGGCACCAACGACTGCAATGTCACAAGTTTTCATATGAGTTCCTACCTTTCCGTCAGAAGCGAACGGGTTGAATTTTGATTTCGTGTTTGGAATGGAACGAAACCGAAAAGCAAAGGATGCGATTTCGCCCGAGCATCAAGCAACTTGAACATGTGGTGCTGACACAAAAATGCGATTCACAAATGGTATTCGAGACAGTAATGACCACACTGTGGGGCTGCGGTACATCGCGACGCCGATCGCGGTCCCCAGTGTGTTGGTAATCAAATCATTCACTCCAGAATCCCGCGTAGGCAGAAACGCCTGGCTGACTTCGATAAACAAGCTGGTGAAGAATCCGAGCGCGATTACGAGAAGCATCGGATTGCGTACCGGATGTTCCTGCGAAAAATAGGAAGACAGCAAAAATCCAAAGGGAATAAATCCGGCGATGTTGACAGCGACATCTTCCCAATACGCGAAGTTGGGATGGTAATGGTGCCACGGCAGCGACAGAAATTCCGGGTGCAGAACGAAATAACGCGTCGGAATCGTGAGATTGGTTGACGCGTCGACGTCGTTGCGAACCACGGTTCCCGTGCGCTCGTTGAATCGGTATACCGCCGCCGGAGGCGGAATGCGGTTGCCGTCCAGCGAACTTCCCTGCTGCCATGTGGAAAAATCCTGAGCGATTTGTTGCGGCGACAATTGGTCGTTGTAAATCGCGAAATTCGAAATTTTGCCAGACCAGCTATCGCTGGCAGTGAGCGCGTTGGCAAGAACGATGCGACCAGCGAAGCCGCCGGTGACGACTCCTGAGATTTGCGACTTTCCGGCCCGAACGCCGTCGAGATACACAGTGGTATCGGTTGGCGTGAGAACGATCGCAGCGACCACAGCTTTGTTTGGCGAGAGCACGCCCGGAAAAAGAGTTTCGGCCAAACGCGAGACGCCGGAGGTATCGACATTGAGCCGATGAACGATGAAAGCACGCCCATCCTGCTGAAGCGAGAACGAGCCACGGCGATCCTGCGCGCCGTCAAAGGCGAGAATCGTTCGCCGCCCTTTCGAATGTGCGGGCTCAAACGCGATTTCCAAGGTCTGAGCGGGAGCAGCGGCGCTAAACGAGCCGTTACTGACGGCACTGCCGTGGCGGCCGAAAAACAAGCCATCGGAATTTGGAATCCATGCGACATCATTCTTCGGCGCGCGGAACGGCCAAAGGCCAGCAACGAGAATGATCGCAAGGACTGCGAGACAGAGAAAGCCAACCAGCGGTGAGCGCTTGCGAATTTGAATTGAATCATGCACGGAAGTTCGCGCGGTTCGAACCACTTACTTCGGGGCGATCTCGCGGACCGGAGTGAAGTCGATGTCGGGAATGGTGAGTTGGCCATCCCAGTTCTTGAACTTAAAAATCACTTTGTCGAGAGACTTTTGCGACGACCAACGCAATTTGCGCAGGCGCAACGCGGTGTTTTTCGCTGCTCTCCAGCCGAATGCGGCTTTGATCCAGGAATATTTCCACGACAAGTGAGGCGGTCCGACATGGCCGCCGAGCTGCTGTGCGACGCCTTCGGCTTCCTTCACGATTTCCGGCATATCGGGGTAGAAGTGGATCAAATTGCGTTGCAGATAGTTCAGACATGCTTCGCGTGTTCGGGGTGAGTCCTCGAGCGAGCGCAGGTATCCGATGTGGAGCTTCATCGAAAGCCAGAGCGCTTCCCTTTTTCGGTTGGACTTGCCGACGTAAGCCAAACTGTCGAACGCGTATCCGCGGTAATACACTTTCGAATCCGGAACGAACCGAACGCCTTCGCTATTCAACAGCACGCGACAGAAATATTCGCCATCGTCATCGGAGAGCATTCGTGTATCCCAAAGACCGGACGCTTCGCACAATTCGCGGCTTACGAGCCACGTAGCAGTCTGCATGTAGAGGTTCTGGCCCATCTTTCGCAGGAGCCATTCAGTGGGGGTGACGTCTTCCCAAAGTTCGCTTTGAATGAAACGTGCGTGTTTCCACTGATACAGGAATCGCCCAAACTCAGAGGACAGCAAAACTTTCGAACCCAAGCCGGAATTCACAATGGCTAACTGGCGAGAGATTTTGTCGGGCGCGAGCAAATCGTCTGCGTCGAGCCATTGAATGTAGTCGCCTTGAGCCAATTTCAGGGCGTGATTTCGCGCCGCAGCAGCACCTTGATTTTTCTGGGAGACGACTCGAACGCCGTCGGCTTCAAACTGCTGGGCAACGCGCATGGTCTGGTCGGACGAGCCATCGTCAACGACGATAATTTCCTTATGCTTCCAGGTTTGGGCGATCGCGGAACGCAAGGTGTCAGAAATCCACTCTTGCGCGTTGTAAGCGGGAATCAGAATGGAAACGAGCGGAGCAGCGCCCGCCGAGGCGACCACTGCAGGGAACGATTGCGGTGCCGGCGCTGGTTTCGCGAGCGAGCCCGTGGGAGCGGGAGCGCCCATCAAGTCCAGGGCGTTCGCGACGGTTAAAATTTGAGATCCAGAATTGACCGAGTATTTCACGACTTCTTCAAAAAATTCCGGCACGCAACCGAAGGCGGTGGGCTGATCGGTAACGTCGTGCGTGGCAAGAATTAGCCAGCCGCCCTGTTCCTTGTTTAAGTCGATCAAATCTTTGACGGCACGGATGTCGTCGCGCGACTTTTCCAGGAAAAACGCCGAGAGCTGATTGAGATCGGCGGATCCGATATTCGAGACTTGTCCACCGCCGCGGCACGATTGGAAGTAGCGAGAGATTCGGGCCTTTGAAAACGGGCGCGGCATGCTGATCGGATAGGCGAAACTCCGGAATTCAGCATCGGGATAGTAGCGATGCAGCGCCGAACGATTTTTGACGATCGATTCTTCAAAGACGGCAGGATCGGTCGCCCAGGAATCGCAATGCGAAAACGTATGGCAGCCGAGCTCGTGGCCTTGCTCGAGCAACAGCGGCAAATCCTCGGGAGAGAATATTCGTCCGGTCGGCGTGTCCTGATTCACGAGTCCGAATGCGGCGTAGTAGGTGCCGGCAACTCCGTACTTTTTTAAAATAGCTCCGCCGGTGACGAGCGCGGAGCGCGGAAAATCGTCAAAGGTGAACGAAATCACGGGCTGGCGCGGCGCTACCGCAATCGGCCTGCGGAAGACAAGGCTGGCAACCTTGCGCTGGTAGAATCCGTGAAGTTTCGTGAATGGGTCGCGAACTGCGAGCAAGTCTTCCTACTCCTTGTAAGAGAGCACGAGCGAAAACATTTCTAGCTGGCCTCAATTTTGTCAATCAGGCGGCGCCCCGTGCCAGCTTCGCCGGCACGATCGTCGAACGGAGCGGCGTCCGCTTGACCGGCGTCCCCAGGGGCTTCCGACGCCTGGGCGGCCAGCGCGCGTTTGGCGGCTCGACGCCACGGCAGCATGTCCGGTACCAGGCGCACAAATCCGTAGATCGGTTCCGGGCCACCGTGCAGGACAACGATCGCCACTAAGTACAAAACCGTAAAAACCAAAGATGCGACGGCGAGCCGTAACAATGCTCCCTCAGCACCGGCACTGGATGCGAGTGTGGTGGCAGAACGCATAATCGCAAACGTCGCGAAGCCGGCCGCGAGAGAAGCGACTACGTATTTCCACACCGCGCTAACAACCGGACCGACGCCCATGTGAATTGGTTCGCCCGCATACCAAAACGCAGGGAGCGTCAAAATCCAGAAAGAAACTGTCCAAGCCGCGGCGACACCGACGGGGCCCCAGTGCAAACCGATCCCGAAGAGCGCGACGGTTGCAGCAAATTCTACAATGACCCATCGGAACCATCGATCAGGTCTTCCTATCGAAAGGTGCACCAAACCGCTGGTGGTGTAGATCATCATGATTCCGATTCCGGGGCCGAAGAACGTGAAAATCTGCCCAGCAGGTGCCCACTTCGCGCCGAGGATGATGCGAATCAGGTCCTTTCCTTCGAGAGTCAGCAAGGCACCAGCAGCCATTCCTAGAAAGGCGAGAATCGACAGTCCTCGCATGAAGTAACGCTTGTATTCGACCGATCCCTTTTCCAGGCGGCTGAGAGTGGAAAGGACTACGTCAGCGACGGGAGCGAGCAATTGATTCGCGGGCAGCAAAAACAGGTCGTACGCTTTCTTGTAGAAGCCGAGAGAGGTGGGACCGAAGCGCCAGCCGACCAAGAGATTGTCCGTGTTGCGCGTGAAATAATTGAAGCTGTACCGGCCGTACACGTTGAGTGCAAAACGCACGACGGACGATGTGCCATCGGCGCGCCGCGGCAAGCCCGGAATCCACGTACACAAAAGCCACGCTCCGATCGCCTGAGAAATCAGCCGGCTGACCGCACCGGCGACCAGTGCCCAGTATCCCCATCCGCGCGCGGCGAGAACGATGGAGAGTATGACGGAAATCACACCGGCAATGATGTCGTTGGCCGAGGTCACGGAAAAGCGCAGCGCGCGTTTGAGCAACGCGAGATGCACCACCGAAAGACTGTTGAAAAAGATCGTCAACGACATGCCGGCGGCGACGGCGGCGACGCGCGGGTCGCCGTAGAATTTGGCCATCAGCGAGCCCGACGCGGCGAAGATCACGGTGAGAAGGATTCCGACGACGACATTAATCCAAAACAAATTGGTCGCGAGCGGACGATCGATTTCCTCGCGCTGCATGATCGCTTCTGAATATCCGTTTTGACCGAAACTCATCACCAGCAGGCTGAAGGTGGTGACCATGGTAACGACGCCGAAGTCAGCGGGCACAAGCAGGCGCGCGAGCACGATCGTCGCAGCCATCTGCGCGGCGAAGACCACTCCCTGTGAAAGCACCGTTACGCCGGCACTTCGTACGGCGTGGCGACGGAGTTCTCCGCCGTGCCCGACCGGGTTGAACATTCCGTTTTCATTAAAGGGTTTCAAGATTCGAGGCGCGATTCGGATTCGTAGTGAGCGAACGCCAGTTTCGAGATGAGGTAGCGGCGCTCAGACCTGCTGTCGTTTTGAGATTGACTGTCTTGGCGGATCGTTGATGTCAGCGAGAGAGTCGTTTGTCGATATTTGGAGAGAATTTTGCTGATGGCGGAACAAAGGCGTCGAGTTTTTGCTTCGCTGATGTTGAGGGAGATCGTTCGAAAGAAAACGCTGCGGCAGCGTCGCCTGAAAAGTTGGCGAGATCCGCCGCAGCGGCAGATTCAGGTCAGTCGCCGGTGGTGTTCACCTGAGCTTTCACGTTCGTCGGCGCCGTCGGCGGAGTGGAACCACCAGTTCCGGTGGAACCGCCGTAGCATACGCCAGCGTCAAAGGCGAGGACGCCGACCGTGCCGTCGGGAACGCCACCCATCACGTTCAAGTAGCAATTCATCGCCGGGTTGGCGTTGACGTGTCCACCCCATGCGGACGCGGTCAGCGAAGTGCCGGTGCACTGGCCGGTGCTTGTCGCCGGCAATCCGGAATAATGTCCGTGAGTATTGAGCGTTCCGGAGCATTGTCCGATGTTGCCGCCACGTCACGTCCGGTCCGATCACCGGAAACGGAACCGAGCCGAACCACGACGGCTTCGACGCCAAGTAAAAACTGGCCGGCATCGTGCTTTGCCCGGCAGCGGTATCTCCGGAGGACGGAACCGAATTCGGGTACGTGCTGGCGCCTGTCGGAACTTCGGAAGCGCCGCCGCAGACCGACGACCAGACCGAATCCGAGGAATTTCCGCAGAAGCGAACGGCCGCAGTGGCGACGTCGTAGTTGCCCCAGAACAGCGCGGTGGAATTCACCAGAGAATCCGACGGAACAGGGACGCTTACTCCACCGTTCCCGGAGCCAAGCGACAGAACAGCTACGTTGCTTCCGCTGCTGGTTTTGTACTGGGTGTGATAACCGGGCGTACCCAAAACGTTGCCGATGATGTTTGCGTAGCGGTCGTACGATTGTTCGTTGATCGCGTTCGTACTGGAGTCTTTGAAGCTGTCGCCGCCGCACTGGCCGTTGGCGCAACTCTCCCAACCGAGATAAAAGTTACGAAAATTCGTGTTCATGCCGGTGGTGCCGTGATCGCCGTCATCGTATTGTTCGGGAGCGATATTTCCTTCCCACAGCGTGTATTCGTTGTTCGCGTGATTGATGCCCCACGAACGCATGAAGTCCGAGGCTCCGCCGGCGACACCGCCGTTGACCATAAAGTTGTATGCGTAAACGTTCCCGGTACTGGATCCATCGACCACAATCGGGCCAAATTTCTTTTGAAAGATATTGTTCTGCGTCAGCATGAAGGACGTCGCGCTCTGGCGAATGCCGTACGAGTCGCTGCTCTGTTCGTACCAGAAGTAGTTGTCCTTATAAACGCCGTATGCGCACTGCAGGCAATTGATTCCCCATACGTTGATGGTGACGAACCGAACGCCGCTGACCCAGCAATCGAGGCAGCTATCGTATTCCACGCCTTCGGCGGTGCTGGAAGAAGTGCCGTCGAGCGACATATTTTCAACGCCAACTTGAACGATCGGCTGAACGATCCACGCCTGCGGGCTTTGGCCAGAGCTCCAGTTCGGAGCAACGATCGGAGAGGAAATCGTGACGCACGTTGCGCCGCAACCGCCCTGGTTGATCGCAGTGGCCGTCACAATCTGCATTTGCCCACGATGAAACAGAGTGTTTCCGCTGCCGCGGCTGCCACCCGAATCCGGTCCGTCGGCAGAACAGCCCGTCGGGGTAGTGCTGTACGTGTCCTGGCACACAAAGAGCTGATTGTTATCTTTGGAGCTGCCGGAGCATTGGCCGTTGCCGGTCCAGCCGGAATCGCACTGGTCCAGAAAAATCATGGTCGTGTTCAGATTGATGTTGGATACGCCCGACAGAGTGATCTGAGTCGATCCCTTCGAATACCCGCCGGTCCAGTTGAACACGTTTGGCGGCGGCTCGTTCGTGTAGGTGCCGTCATTCGAAACGCCGCAAATAAATGCGGACGACTGACCGCAGCCGGATCCCGCCGAACCGCTGAAGACCAAAAATGTGGAGTTTGATCCGGAGCCGCGCAAGACAACGTGACCGGACGCCGGGAAGCGAATCTGGCCGGCGTTGATATTGAAAGTTCCGGGACCCAGCTGAACGAACTGATTCGCGCTGCAACCGTTAATGACCGATTGAATTGCGCTGGCGCTACCAGTGTAAGCAGCGATCGTCGAACCGCACTGGCTCCAGCTTCCGTCCGGAAGGCCTCCCTGAATTCCGGCCTGTGTCCAGTCCGTAGCGCGATTCTGGCTGATGATTCCAGACCAGGCTTGCGCGTGCGCGAAACCCGGCACGCAAAGGAACAGCAACGCAATGATCAGCAAGCGCTTCATTCGCATCAGATCTCCTGAAACCCCGGCGCGGGACTGCGCTGCACGAGTGACGGCCGCAAACGGAGTCGGTTGAAACTCCGAATTAGCTTTTTCGGCCAAATGCCCCGACGGCATGAATTTCGATGACAATTTGCTCATGTGGGCGATGTTAGGCGTCACTTTCGTGGAAATCTACTGACCCGGAGTTCAGTTCGGGGTACAGGTAAGAATCCTGTCCTGGATTGTGCGTTGTAAGTATTGAAACACTTGGAGTTACAGACTTCTGCCCTAGTGACGCGAGCGGTTGCAATGTCGCATTGATACACACGGATACGCTGACGCGTAATTCGCATCAAGATTGGCTCGCAAATCGTTGGAAAGCCGGCACTTTTGCGGGAGCGCGCGTGGCCGGTTTCGCGATTCGCGCCGAAAATTTCGCAATTGGATTTGGGACAGCGATTTTCTTGGGAGTGACCGCGATCGCAAGAAGGAACACAAACCAAACCGGCGACATCATCTTGAATCCGCCTTCGGAAAAGTCGTAGGCAACAGCAACAATGAAGAAAGCCAAGCGCAAGCTGCCAAGATTGGATTGTGAGCGAACGTCTGGAATGATTCGACGATAGCCGGTAATTAAAAGTGCCGCCAGAAGAACCAAACCGACGAAGCCAAGGTTCAGGTAGACCTCAATGTATCCGTTGTGCGCTTGGTTTACGTTTTGATTGATCAGGCGCTCCATATCCGCAATTCTGTGACCCAGCCAAAAACTTTCAAAGCCCGCTCCTACGACAGGATTCGGCACCATCGGGATTGCGTAGCGCCAGATCGCTGTGCGTCCCGTGAAGGTTGTGTCGCGTCCCAGGTCTTGCACCAAGCCAGTGCCAAGCCCGAGGAACATTGAAGAAAACGGAACGAGAATGACCGCGGCCACCAAAAGTCTTAATGCGCCTGATTTACGGGCCCATGGATACAAATACGTCAAGACCATCGGCCCACCCGCAAGACCTAAACAAGCCGCTGAGGTCGCCGAATTTGATTCAAGCAACAAATATAGAGAAAGGAAGAACAGCGTAGCTTGGACGTACAATGGCCCGCGCTTTCTGGGGCCTTCTTTCCCGGTGTACATTTCCAGAACGCGATAAAGCGCTGAGAGGCCGAGGATCAGGCTAAGCATACCAAGGGCATTTTTATCGGTTGCAACACCCGTCCACGAAGGAGCGCCACCTCTCGAATAGGCGCGGCCAAGTTCTGGAAAATACCGGATGAAAAGTGCGGAAAGTGGGATCGCGATCAGGCCAACGCGACTGAGCAAACGTTTGACTGCAGCCATCCAATTCGGATCTGACAACACGATGAAAATCATCACCACGTCGCCGATAGCTCGAAACCAACGCTTGAATGAGACGTCGGGGAAGTCCGACCAGAGTGCGCTAAGCGCACAGAACAGAAAATAAGACAAAATCGGAAGATTCGTCCGCAGCAGCCTAGTCAATTGGCTGCCGCGGCTAATCAACACAACGATTCCCAGTGCGATAACACCAGAAAGAATAGCGCGATCAAGCGGATTGCCCTCAAGATATCGGTCGCCTTGGCCGCCGGCTGAGTAGTGAAACCACTCGGCAATGTTTCGCGACGTACCGATGAAAAGCCAAAATGTTGGAATCCAGAGGGCAGGCGACGTCTTTACATCTTTTTGGCGGTTGAACCAAAAGAGAGCGATCGTAAAAACCGCCCAGATAATTGTCGCTATCAGTCGGACCATTTTAGATCCATCGCGTCCGACGAATCCATCGGAGCTCGGCTCATCGAAACCGTTGCCGCGGCTTGCGTTTTAGTTTGCCAGCCACAGTCGAATAGATTACGCGAACACTGCCCTGTACACCGTATCAACAACCGAAGAACGCTTTCTCAGGCGGTCTAGAATTTCGACGCTCACAACTGTCAGCACAAACGCGAGAACGAATGACACGGCCAGTAAGAGGAAAGGTGGCGAAACTGTTTTTAACGCGACGTGCAGTATTTGCAATATTGCGATTTGGGCAATGTAGCCGAAGAGCGAATATTTACCGAGCAAAACGACCCAACCTCTTACTGCTCCCGGTTCTCCTGGCTTCAGTCCGATCAGATAAATGATCATCAAGGTCAGATAGACGCCCACAATTTGCAGCGGATAGATCACATTCCAGCGAGTAATCGCGCCCAAATACGCCAGGTACGCAAGGCACAAAAGGTACGGATGCCTGACGTAAGAGTTCACTTTCTCCAGTGGCACGTACCCGGCTAACACGCCGAGGAGTCCGATGGCGAGAAGTTCCAAATTCGGACTCTGAATGCCGAACGCATACAACACTCCAATCGCAATAAGGAAAAGCAGCGCGAACGAGTGAAATGCGTAACGGAAGTGACGGGCTAAGACCACCAGAACCGCGGCCAGAATAAGTAAGTACCCTATGGGCACCAATACGAAAAATGCGACAGCTTTACCCTGGCCTCCGCCGACGCCGTTTCCAACCAGATAGATATCAACCAGGCTCTGGAGGCGCCAATGAGCTGCGACCGATTCGTCGTGCCCGCCCAGCAGCGCTAGCGCGTCACGAGTGAAATTTAACACGAAGAACACGCCGAGAATCTTCAGGCCGCGCTCGAACAGGCGCTTTGGAAGCTTCGAATCCGAAGGGTCGTATTTCGACAGATAGATATTTGAAATGATGAAACCGGAAATAAAAATAAACGACGGAGTCAGAAACCTAAGATAGCGGTTGTCGTGTGCCGTGAAAAAATAATTGTTCCAATGGTACAAGACCATGAACAAAACGAGCGCGCCCTTGGTGAAATCGAGCGCGCTGTTCCGGGGAACTTTTGTTATAACAGCCATGTCTTGAGCCACGGATCCGTTGGTTCGATCAGTTCGAGTCGATGAACAGGCGGTGAATGAGCTCGAGAGTCAGGAGCTGATGAATTTCAATCGTGTAGTTATGGTCGCCCTTGAGGTGGCCGTTGACGATCGATTGAACGCCGGCGCGGTCCACATAGGGGCGCGACAGGGCGCGGGGGTCGAGCAGCATTTCGCGGACGTACGATGAAAGAGCGTCGCGATACCAGACGCGGTAATGATTGAATTTGTGGCGGCCGAGGAACAAGCGCTCCAGGCGCAGTGCGCTGAGCCGATGGTCGATGCCGGCCAGCCATTGCGGCATGCCGTAGTCGTAGGCGTATTCGGATTTGAAGGTGAACTCCAGATATGCGCGAGTGACCGAGTTCGAAAGGCTGCCGGCCGAACCGGCGAGCCCGCGGTCGGTGCGGATGCACGCGAGTTGGGCATTGCCGTCGGCGATCAGGCGGACGCTTTCGTCGCTATCTTTGAACACGTCGCTTTCGGCGGTCGCGGCGCCCTGTGCGCGATAGGCAAGACGCACGATGTCGTTATCAAGATAGGGCGAACGCATGGAAATTTGCGACTGCTCAAGGGCGAGAAGTCCGTAATGGTGCCAGGGCACCTGCCTGAACGCGATGAAGGAAACAGCGTTGCCGGCGAGAAGCCGATCGTAGGTGCCGCGGGCGGCTTCGACGTTGGCATAGAACTCATGGCGAAACAGCGACCTTGCGGGCATGACGGGTTTGAAGGCCCGAACCTGGCGAAGAATTTCGCCGCCGTAATTGCCCGTCATACGGACCGGCGCGATTTGGAACGCGCGCTCGTTGACGTATAGGTCCGCAGAATTTTTCACGCTAGCGCAACCGTCGGTGCGGTACACGGTTTGTTCGGCGTAGTGCGCGAAATTCGATAGGAATTCCCCGCCGACCGGGATGAGCTGAAACGGTTGCTCGCACACGCTAGCGACTCGGCGCGCGAGGGTGACGTCTTCGCAGTCGCGAAACATTCCGCCGAACGAGTAACACGGAAGCGAGCCCGGCGAAGCCTTCGTCCAAGCCATGATGATGCGCGTGTCGAGGCCGCCGGTGAGGGACATGCCGATCGGTTCGCGTCCGCCGAAGTAGCGCGGAACGGCGCGCGAAAATGTTTCGCGCAGCGCCTGGTAGTAGGCTTCGGGTTCGAGCGTCGGCTGGTTTTCCCATTCCTGCGGATCGAAATACGATGATTTGTTTTCGACGGCGCCGTTGCGAAATGTCCAGGCCGAAGCGGGCGGGACGAGCGCTATACCGGCGAAGAGCGTGCGATTTTCGAGCACGCAGCCGCAAGCGACGAATTCACCGAAACTCTTCGCATCAATCGTGCGAAGCTCCGGGCGCACCGACAGAATGGCCTTCGCTTCGGCGGCGAAATAAAAGGCGTCGCGCGATTCGTGAAAATAGATACGGTGCAGGCCGTAGCGATCGTTGAACAGCGTCGCGGTTCCGCGTGATTTGTCGGCGACCAAGCCCTGAAACCGGCCATTGAGGCTCGATGGAAGTGCCGAGTCGGTCTGGTACCGGTCGATCAGGTACGCGGATTCCGGACCGGAGGGCGAGTGACCGTTTTGAGCTGCGCGATCGATCGAACTGGAGGCGGTGTAGTCTTCGCCGGAAAATAACAAAGTTACGTTGCCACTGCCGTCGTAAAGCGGCATCCCGGACGCAAAGGAATTCTTGAGCGCGGCCCATCCGACGTAAACGCCGGCCGAAGCATCGCTCCAAGTGCCAATTTCGTAGTCGGGGCCGTGACGCAGGGTTTCCACCATGCGCTTCAGTTGAGGCTCCGCCCAATCGCGCGGCATTTTTGTGATGAGTCCTACGATTCCAGGCATTTAGGAGTGGGTGATCGGCGAGATCAAACAGCAAGTGCAGAGTGCGTTTGAGGTTATCGCGTGCAAAACAGAAAGTTGGAGCCGGCGGGAGGAATTGAACGCTCCATCTGCCGAGTACGATTCGGCCGCTCTAACGTTGAGCTACACCGGCTAAGGACGACTTAAAATTGTACCATCTCGCGCGAGTCTTCAATCCCCAGGTGATGGCTTGATTCGGAAGAATACCTAGAAGACCGCGATGCAATCCCATTTTCATCGAGAGCGAGCCAACCGGCGTAAGCGGTACGAAATACCGGGGGGTGAGCATTTCCTCGAAACCGTTGCGAATTTTGAATTCGCGCAGCGGGCTGTCGCGTTTGTTGCCATAGTTGAACATTCCGTACGTAAGGTACTGAGCACCTTTTTGTTCGGATAGCTCGACGGCCTTGGCGACTAAGGCATTGGCCGGACGTTTGTCGGCTTGGCTGGGCATCACGGCCAGGTTGAGCAATGCGGCCACGTCACCTTTGTAGACGACTTTGAGGTAGCCGATAATCTGGTTGTCGGCGACAGCACAGATGAAATCGCTGCGGTCGACGAACGATTCGTGATCCAGCTTCACTTCATCGAAACTCTTACCGTAGTGGGCATTGCGAACACCTTGGCGGACGGACGAATCATTGTTCACGCTGACAATTCCATTGATCAATTCGTCGTTGAACGGTTTGACTTCTACGACCACTCCACGCTTTTGCGAGCGGCGTACATTCTTGCGGCTTTCTTGCGGCAGACTCTCCCACCATTGCTTGAAGTTGCCAGTGCGCGCGGCGGCGACGCTGTCCATTTCGGAATGATACGGGTACCTGGGATGAGAACCGGGTACTTTTGATGCAAAAGTAAAAATGTCGGCGCGAATTCCCGACTGTCGCTGCGCTTTTATGGCCGCTAAACAGGCTTCCGGATTTTCCAGTTCGCTTTCCAGCCACCATTCATCGTGAACGAATGCGATTTTCGGCATTGATCCGCGCACGGCAATGACTTTGTCCTGAAAGTCAAAAGCAGGCAGCGGAATTCGCTTTCCTTTAACCGTGATATCGACGGTCTTACCGGACATCTATATTTCTCCAGGTGCTCAAAGTCAGCGAATTACGTGTGCCGCTCGGAAACTACGGGCAGGCCGATGTAGGAGAGCAGGCGGCTGGCGTGGTCGAGTAGCTTGATCAGATATTTCAGGAACACGTGCTGGCCGAAGACGGCAAAGATTGGCAGCGCGATGGTGTAGCACGGAACGGCTACGAGCGAGCGGGCTGCGTTCGCCAGGCGGTGCGTCGGATGCTTTGAAAAATTGCTGCCGCGCAGCAGCGCGCGCTTCAACAAGTATCGCCGGTTACAGCGCGAAGCGGGGACCACTTCATGCACGGCTGCTTCTTGCGACCAAACGAAAACGCAGCCTTTCTGAACCATTCGGCGGAAAAAATCGACGTCTTCTCCGGCGCTATTAAATTTGACGTCGAACGGCTCGTCATCGCCGTCGAGTATCGACTTCGCAAACAGCACGTTGCCGGTGCGGCATTCGTTCCAATCGAGGACGAATCCGGTTTCGTGTTCAGGCCGATCAAAAAACTTTCCGTCTTTCAGCCATTTCGGCGGATCGTTTTCGAAATACGGCCGAACCGGCGCGAGAACTCCGCTGGCGTTGTAGCGAATTCGCGCGGCGAGCAGATTTTGCAGCCAGTCGGATTCAGGAAATTCGTCGTCGTCGATGAAAACGATGTAATCGCCGGAGGAAGATTTGATCGCGAGATTACGGGCGCGCGCGATGTTAGGTTCAGGCTCAACGCAATACACAATTTTCAGTAAGCCGCCGGCCGCCAATTCTGAAACTGTCGATTCCGCGGAACGGTTCGCGTCGTTATCAACCACAACGGCGCTGTAGGTGAATGCCTGGTCCGTTTTTTGATCGACCAGGCGGCTCAGCAATTTGCGCAGTAGTTCCGGGCGTTTGAAAGTGCAAATGCAAACCGATAAGTGTGGAGTGCTCAAAGCTTCTAGTTAAGTGCGCGATCCATTCGCTTTCGGTTTGGCGGCGGCCGGCTTCTTGCGCTTGATCAATCCGGCGAGTGCTTTTCTTCCCTGCTCGGCTACGCTCAAGACTGGCACCGCGGCACGCGCCGACGCACGATCGAGCGGAACGCCCATCGCCCTTGCCGAGCAACGGCGAGCGCGAAGACATTGAAGGACTGAATCTTCAGTGACCGCGCCGTTCAATTCGAGAGCCATGGTCAGCGGAAACGATTGGCGCTCGGTGTGAAAATCGAGGCCGGCGAACGGCACTGCGCCGGATTTTTCGAGTAGCGCGGGCGACGAGGTGCTCGGCGCCCATCCATCGTATTTTCGATTCCAAATCTCGATGCCCAAAAGCCGTTCGGCCCAATAGGAGTCAAACGATTTCCAGGCAGCTTTTCGCGAAGGATGTGCAAACACTGCTACTCCACCGGCTTTGCGAACACCCTCGAGCATTTCGGCGGTGGGAAGATTTTCCCCGAGAAACGGGACCGGACCCCAGACCAGAATGTGAATGCGATTTTCCGGATCGCTGTATTCGATGCCCGGCACGACCAGAATTTCGTTCGAGCTGGCTTCGGCGCACGCGTCTCTATATTTCTGCAACCGCTCAGCGGAAAATCCGCGATCGTGCTCGGTCATCATCAAAACCTGACAACCGCGCCGGCTGAATTTTTCGCTCAGAGCTTTGAGCGTCCAGCTGCCGTCATACGACCAATCGGAGTGCACGTGGCATGTGGCGAGCACTTCCATGGTCTATGCGTGGCCTTTGAAAACATTAGAGTGAATCGTGTAATAGAAATCGGAAAGAAACACTTTCGAATCGTCGCGGCGCCAGTTGTAAAACGTATCGCTCTTGCGAACTCCGAGCACGTTGCGAAGCGTTTGCCAAAACGGCGGCCAGTTGCTCAGCGCTTTCGATTTCGCGCCTTTGATCACAAAAAGTACGTGCATAAATTCGCGGCCCGCGTGGCGCGAAACGATTCCCGGCGTGGTGACGGCTGCGGTGCCAACCGGAGCGTTTTGATCGAGTGCGAGTTGCACGTGCCAAGCCGGATATTCAAGACCTTGCGCGCGACACAGCGCCATGCTGCCCCACGGACGGCCGTTCAACTCGACAAACCACAACTTGCCGTCGGCGGCCCGCAACAACTCGACCATGAACAGGCCGCGCCAACCCGTTTCGCGAATCATCGCCGAGATTTTTGTTTTCAGTTCTTCGGGTACGCTTTCGGAAATGCAAGCGCTCGAACCCGACCCTTGCGGATTCATCATCCGAAGGCGTCGATGTCCGCTCCAGGCGCGCACCCCATCCGGCGCGGCAAGGCCGAATACACCTTCGCCATTTCCGGTGATGAAAGGCTGAACGAGCATCGGCACGCGCTCGCCCCATTCGGCGACTGCGCGATTGAGTTCATTCACATCCGCGCAGATCCATTTTTTGCAACTGTAAACGTGCCCATCGCGAACCGGCACAGCGTCGGCCGCTTTCAGAATGATAGGAAATAGCTCGGGCGCGTTGCGATAGATCGCGAGGTCGCCTGCGGTACGCGCGAGAGTCGATTTCGGGACGTTGAGTCCGGCTTTCTCGGCAGCCTGCACCTGCAAAAATTTGTTCAGCGCGAGATCGGCTTGCGCTCCGGATGCTCCGGCGAGAATCCAGGAATTGTCCAGATTCACTTTGCTGGCGATCCATACGGCTTTGTCGTCTAGGGGAAACAGAACGAGCCGCGCGCCGTTTGCGCTTGCGGCCGTAGAGCGCATCACGGCCTGCACGTCCGCGAGGCACTGCTCGAGGTTTGCTTCCGGCGGACAAACGTCGTGGCACTGAACAAATTTGCTGTGCCGCAGCGCGGAAGATTTCCCTTTGCGTCCGAACGCTACGACGCGAAATCCTGCATCCACCAGACTCCAAACCGATTCGGGCCCGGACATGGCCTCCGCAAATCCGACGAGAACGAGCGTTTGCGGCATGGTCTGTGACGACGGCGCAACGGGCACGGTGAACGCAGCGCTCGGCGCGAATTAATTCTTTGCCGGAGCCGGCGCGGCTGCCGCCGGCGTGGGCGCAGGCGCGGGATTTTGAATTTCTTTCAAGTGCGCCGCGACGGCTTCGCCGATCACGTGATAACCGTTCTTATTCGGGTGCATGTCGCCGGCGCTGGCCGCGTACAAGCCCTGGCCGATCGAATCCCGCAGATTCGGCAGTGGATCAACGTAAGGAATCCCCTGCTGGGTCATAAATTGAAACAGCTGTTCGCGGGCAATTCGTTCATTGGCCAAAAGCTTGTTGATCCAGTCGTCCATCGGGACTTGCGGATTGTTCTCCAGATAATTCGCGAACACCATTTCTTTGGTGGGAATCACCACCACGCCAAACTGGACGTTGTTCTTGCGGCAGTTCTCGTTCATTTCTTTCAGCAGTTCAAAGGTAATGCGCATGCCCTCGCGCACGTGGGGATCGTCTTGATCGAGGCCGAACAAAACCGCGCGCGGACGAAACGCTTCGCGGATGTGTTTGTCCGGAATCAGAAGCGAGGTGGCGACACCGGGATACAGCTGCGCGGCGTTGTCAATTTGAACGTCGCCCTTTACGCGACCGCCAAAGCCGGTGTGGAAGACCAACTGATACAAAACGCTGTGACGCGAAAACCAAGTCCTGATTTTTTTGTGCCAGCTTTCAGGGCCCGGACCGGTTTCCCAGATGTTGGCTTCGACTTTCTGGTCGGAAAGAATTCGCAGCGACTTCCAATAATCGAGGCCGTAGGTGAGCGTAAAAGCGTTTTCAAAATCGTCGCCCATGTACAAGCCCCAAATAATTGTTTTGGGCTTCAGCTGGAACGCTTTGTTATTCGAAAGATAGAAATATTGGTTCGGTCCGTAGCCGCCCAAGCCCATGTTGTAAACCGATTGGCCACTCAACTGGCCGAGGACGTAGGGCCACGCGTCCACCATTCTGGCGGTGTTGCCGTAGGTGTGCGAATCGCCGACCGCAACTATATCGACGTGATCGGGCACCGTGCGATTGCGAAAACCCCACTTGTCGAATCCAGCCAGAGCGCTCGGTGATGGGACGGCGCCGAGAATCGGATCGCTGACGACTTCCAATCGGAGGAAGTCCGAGGCATTCAAAAACAACCGCGCGCCAAACTCGCATAGCACGAGCGTGATGCATACGGTTACAAATAGGACAGCCACATTGCCGAGATACTTTTTCATTTCGATCGAGCCTGGGAAACGTTAGTCGAGCTTGAATTCTTTACGCCAGTCGCCCTTTTCCGGCAGCGGCGGCTGATTCTTCTTGTCCATCACGTAATTTCCGACGACCAGAAAATCCATTTCCGTACGCATAAAGCAGCGGTAGGCATCTTCGGGCGTGCAGACGATCGGCTCGCCGCGAACGTTGAAGCTGGTGTTTACGATCACGCCATAGCCCGTGAGCTTTTTGAATTCGTCGATCAATTCCCAGTAGCGCGGATTGGTTTTCTTGCTGACGCTCTGAATGCGTGCACTGTAATCCACGTGCGTAATCGAAGGAAGGTCAGAGCGCAGGAAATACAAGCGATCGTAAAGAGGACGTTCGCTGTATCCGGCGGGAAGCGGAATTTGGCGGTCACCTCGAACCGGCGCGACCAAAAGCATGTAAGGAGACGGCCGGTCGAGTTCGAAATATGTGCTGGTGTCTTCCTCGAGAACCGAAGGCGCGAACGGACGGAAGCCTTCGCGATATTTAATTTTCAAATTCAGCTTTTTCTGCATTTCGGGATTTCGAGCATCGCCGAGAATGCTGCGTCCGCCAAGCGCGCGCGGACCAAATTCCATGCGTCCTTGGAACCATCCGACAACGTTGCCTTCGGAAAGCCGCGCGGCGACATCGGACGCCAGTTTCTGGAAATCATCGTAATGCGTGGCCGGAGCGTTGTATTTCTGCAGCGCGCGCTTCACTTCGTGGTCGGCGAATTGCGGGCCGAGATACGAACCGCGCGTGGAATCGCCATCGCCGTTTACGTGGCGTTCGTTTCCATCGCGAATGTGCCAAACGGCGTAGGCGGCGCCCAGAGCTCCGCCAGCGTCACCTGCTGCCGGCTGAATCCAAATGTCGTCAAAAATTCCGGCGCGCAGAATTTTTCCGTTGGCGACGCAGTTCAGCGCCACTCCACCGGCCATCACCAGATATTTGCAGCCAGATAGTTCACGCGCGGTGCGAGCGAGCTGCATGACAACTTCTTCAGTGACTTCCTGAATCGCCAGCGCCATATCCATGTAAACCTGGGAAATTTCGGTTTCGGATTTGCGCCGCGGCACGCCGAAGAGTTCCTGCCACTTGTCTTCCTTCACCATTTTCAATCCGGTGGCGTATTCGAAGTAGTCCATGTTGAGGACCACCGATCCGTCGGGCCGGATATCGACAAGCGTGTCTTTGATTTTCTGTTTGAATTCGGCGGTGGCCTTCGAGTTCGGATTTCCGTATGGCGCAAGACCCATCAACTTGTATTCGCCGCTGTTCACCGCAAATCCGGTGTAGTACGTGAAGGCGGAGTACAGCAATCCGACCGAATGCGGAAACTGCAGCTCTTTCAAAATTTCGATATCTTTCCCGCGGCCGCGGCCAATCGTGGTGGTGGCCCACTCGCCGACGCCATCAACGGTAAGAATCGCGGCTTCTTGAAACGGCGACGGATAAAATGCGCTGGCAGCGTGCGAAAGGTGATGCTCCGGATAGTAGATGGGTACTTTCGCGTCGCCGAGCTTCTTCAGTTCGTCGTTGAGCATGCGACGCATGAACAGCTTTTCTTTGATCCACACAGGCATCGCGGAAAGAAAACTGACGAAACCGCTGGGCGCGAAGGCGTGATAGGTCTCCAGGAGCCGCTCGAATTTCAAAAACGGTTTATCGTAAAACGCGACGGCAGTGAGATCGTTGAAGCTGATGCCTGCTTCCTCGAGCACGTACTTGCACGCGTTGATCGGAAACGACGAATCGTGTTTGATTCGGGTGAACCGCTCCTCTTGCGCAGCGGCGACGATCTCTCCATCGATTAGGAGAGCGGCGGCGCTGTCATGGTAGTAAGCGGATATGCCGAGAATTGCGTTTCGCATCAAGAATTCCTTGTCTCCGTTGGCGTCGAGCGGACGTGAAACTGCTGTCTAGAAAAGTGTGTAGATGAAGGGCGCAATCGCCGAGCCGCTCGCGAGCACCATAATCACGCCGAAGCCGAGCAGGATGAAGATCACGGGCAGCAGCCAGAATTTTTTACGCTTGTTGAGAAATCCCCACAGATCTTTCAGAAAATCCATCGTCGTTCTCCTCTAAATTAGTAAGGCTTTTCGATGTCTTGCGCGGTGAAGACGTGATTGCGTTCGACCGCGGCCGAGCCCGCACCCGCTTTGAATGCGCGAAGTTTCAGTGAGTCTTTTCCGAACAGCCGTCGCACGATGCCGATCGGCGTGATTACCAGAAAAAACAAAATCGAGAGCAGCACTTTCGACATCACCGTGCCCATCAAGTGAGACACGCCCAGCCAGACGACAGCGACCGGCTTGTAGATGATCGGCCAAATCATGTTGATGATGTGCACCAGCATGGCGGCGATCAGCACGCCCTCTTTTTTGGTGCGAACGAAAATCAAGAGCAGCAGCAACACCACACCCATACCCGTGTCGCGGCTTTGGTCTTTGGAGATGTTTGTGTCGAACGCTTTCATTAGGCCTGCTTTTTGTTTGGATATTTGATTGTAGCGATTTTCGATCGCTTCTACGCGTGAACGGGAACGCCGATGGCCGATCCTTCGGGAAGATCGAAACTCCGCGAGATCGGGAATCCGGCGGTCCAGCTTTGCACGGCATCACCCATCAGGAAATCGTATTCGTCGCGATTGATGGGATGTGTTTCGAGCTCAACGACGGATTCGCGAGCAAGGGACAACACGCGCTCGAGCCGGCTGCGCGGGTTGAGCGGCGCGAGCGGAAGCAAATAGTCAACCAGGCGATGGCGACGCGCGAGCTTGCGATCGATATTTTTGCGATACATTCGGTTGACGATGCTTTTTTCGCCCGATTGGAATGAAAAATTTCGCCGGACGACGGTTCCGCTGGGAAGCAAACCGCCGGCCAGCACGTTGGCGGCAAGATGCATGTGATGGTGGCCGTCGATGCGGCGAGGCGACTCACCATACAGGCGGCGGTATTCGTCGAGCTGGGCTGCGACCACGTACTCGAAGGAACGCTTCAACGGCGAATTGAAAAGCACTTGATTCAGGCGACGTTTGGTCAGGTAGGCGGCGACTTCGCGCTGGCGTTCGATCAATTCCGACGAAAGGTTCGCACCGGAAAGCGGCGTGGTGAGGTTCAGATGAAGTCCCGCATCCACTCCGTGCTCGTGTGCCATCGCGGCAGCGCGTTCGGAATCTTCCATGAACACCATCGCGCTCACCGAAGACACGGTGCCGTGTTTCAGGCACTCGAACATCCGTTCGGTGGTATTTACGTCGCGCCCCCAGTCGTCGGCGTTGATGATCAAGCGACCCGCGCGGCCGGCTGACGATGACGGCAAGCTATCTTCGCGAGTCGAACGCGAAACTATTTTTATACTTGCGGAAGCGGGATCGCCGTCGGCGTTCTGCGCGCCCGGCGAAGTTTTGCGTGAAAGAAATTTTCTCAACCGAGCCATCTGTTCGCGGCGACGAAATGCCACCAGTTCGTCCGAGATCGGACGCTTCTCCGCCTTCAGAGTCGCAACTCCGAAGCCGGCCATCAACGTCAGGCCGCCGATGACGTACGGCTTTTTCGTCATCTGGTATGCAGTGCGAAACAGTTCCCAAGCCGGATGCCCACCGAGAGCATAGTCAAGGGCGCCGACGCGATATTTTGCGCTTAGCACTCCGCGCTCTGCCGAACCCATCTTGCGATGGTGGTCGCAAATCTTTTCGGTGAACGTCTGAGTCTTCCACCCTTTCATTCGCGCGGTCAGCACGGCCACATGATCGATGCCGCCAGACTTCATCGGGACGTAACCGCCAATATCCTCAAAACACGCGCGACGAAAAAGCTGGCACGCGCCTGAAACGTGCTCGATGCTGACGTATTTGTAGTCGTACATCGACGTATCTTTGAACGGCGTACCGACCAGCCCGAGTTCGGGGTTTTCCGCGAGCTTTCCGAGCAGGAAGGAGAAATAATCCGCGTCGAACGAAATGTCGGCGTCCATGCTGCCGATGGCCGCGTAGTCCAATCCTTGCATGCGCTCGTAACCCGCGCGGAACGCGTAGACCTTGCCGGCGAAATGGCGTTCGCGGCGTTCCGGCATGCGGACCAGTTCAATCCACAGGTTGTCGGCAGCGTAGCGGTTGACGATTTCGTCGGTGCCGTCGGTGGAACCGTCGCTGACGATCACCCACTTCAGCGGTTTCGCCGTCTGCGCCACCACGGACTTCAGCGTCAGCTCAATGAACTGCGCTTCATTGCGCGCCGGAGTGATGAGGACGTATGCCGGTAGAGACGTCATGCTGGCGCCAGGACGGCAGGAGGAATTGGCGCGGATGGAAGCGCCGCGCCTGATTCGGACAGAAACGTTGAAAGCGCCAGAAGCATCCAGGCTTGCGACCAACGCATATAGGATGTTCGAATCGTCGTCGCCCGAAGGACGCGGTAGTAAAAGAAACCGCGATCGTCCCACATATTTTTCATCGTCCACTCGAGCACCTTGCGCGCGAGCGGCAGATTCGACGAATCCAAATAACTGAATTTCACCAGCGCAATCAAGCTTTCCGCCACGGCATGAATATCGATCGGGTAGGTGCGATCGTGGAAGTAGCGAGGTGCGCCATCTTCGCGGAAAAAATGGCTGCGATAAAACCGGAACCCTTTCCGAAGGTGACTATCGAATTCGTCTGATTTCAAGCTGAGCTGCATGGAACGCAGGGCTTCCAAATTGTAGCCGGTGTGAAAATTGTCGATCCATTCCTGGTTTGCGGATTCGCCGTAGGCCCATGAGCCATCTTCCCGCTGTCGCGAAGCCGAATAACGCGCCACTTTCAGCGCGGCATCAATGAGCGCTTGGTCGCCCGTATGCTTTGCGACGCGGCAAAAAAGCGCGGCTCCCAGAAAATTTCCGTTGTGAACATTGTTCCGCATCGTCGGCAGCGGATACGCGAAGCCCGCAATCGAGCCGCCGTCGGTCCAATACAGCTCATTCAATATGTATTGCGCGCCGCTCGCGGCAGCTTCCAAATACGAAGCGTCGCCCAGTTGTTCGTACGCGTCGAGAAACGCATTTGCGACGAATGTGGTGCAAACCAGATTCGGCGAATCCGCGGGAACCAGTAGCGTTCGCGTCTGCCAGGGAAAACTGTAACCCCAACACCAATACTTGGAGTCCGGCGAACGAAGTTTTTTCAGCGTGGAAGCAAGCGATCCGGCGAGCCCTTTATCTGCCAAACCCAAATTCGAAAGTCTCAGCACAGACTGAAGAAAAAGACCGAGAGCTTTCGAGTTTTGCTTCGGCTCAACCATCAACAGCGGCCGGATATTGATCGGGCTGCGCTTGATCGCCTGGGTCAACACCAAGCGCGGTATCCGTTTATCGAGGATTGGCAAAGCGCGAAACAGTTTGCTATTCAGCGAGTCGTACGGATCGATTCCCGCCCAGTCGCGCGAACGGCAATATTCGAGTAGCTTAACCGCTGCCGCGGCGGCAAGATCATTCGCCCGACTGGTTTCTTCGCTCGCTCGGTGTGTGGAATCCTCCGTCACTTTCGCTCTCACGCTCAGGCTGGTTCCACCGTTCCATTCGGTAGAACGTAATTCAACTTACCGCCAACAAGCTTTACGTAGCCTACGGACGCTTGTTCGGAACCGCGACCCTGCACGAACCATTTGCCGTCGCGCTGCGCCAGATTCATTTCATTGCGCGCGCGCCACCAGCGATCGACTTCTCCAGGCAGCGCGAGCCAGACATTTTTCGTGTCGCCGTACGAGCGCAACATTTTCAGCAGTTGACTGTAGAGCGCTTGGCGCGTGGGTTCGACGATGTAGTCGGGATGAATAATAAAACTCGCCAGGCCGTGCCGCGCGACGATGGCCTGAGTTTGCTTTGCCCACATTTCCATCGCGTCGGTGCGGATCACGTTGAACAGCGGATAGTCCTGAATCGTTGTCAGCGGCAGCTCGAGAATATCGCCGACGAAGTACGGAAAGATCGTGCAACACCCGCCGCGTTGCGGGTCGAGGTGCGCCACGTTGGGCACCGACATGTCGTACGAAAAATCGAAGGCGCCGTACCAATTTAAGTTGCGGTACATCACCGGAGAACGAAACCCCGTCGCGCCCCACTTTTTCGCGTAAGCGTTGATTGGCCCCACGCGGCTATCGAAGATTTCCTTGGTGCTGAAGAGCCTGCCATCGTGGTTTAGACCGTGGACGCAGACTTCACTGCCGGCTTTGCGAATCGCATCAAGGACCGCATCGGAAACTTCGTAACGGACTTCGGGGATTATTTCGAAAGCTGATTTGATTTCGTACTCTTTCTCGAGCTCAAGCATGCGGTAGCAGAAATCCTGCCCGGCGCCAGTTTCCACATCGTGGGTCATGATCGCAGCGGCAGCGGCGCCGTTGGGCCAATACCAGATAAACGGCAGTTCGCTTGCGCCGGTCGTTTCGAGCGCGATGGTCCACAGCCAGTTCGTCAGGTCTTCCACGGTGGTATCGATCGGCCACGACGGAAACGAAATCTTCGACCAATCCTGCAGAGCAATGCGCTGCAAGATCCGCCGCACATACACCGGGAAAAGCGGCCGAAGCGCGTAGTAGATTCGCCGAGATAGCGACTGGCTGTCTGTGATGTAAGAAATTTGCGCGTTCGCCGCACCCACGTAGCGCTCGAAACGAAGATTTTCGATCACTTCGCTGGGGTTGAACGGCAACGTGGCGATGCCATTTCCGCGCGCAACCAAGGAATCGACCGACGCCAAATTTCCATCAGGACCCGGAGTCGTGGTGCCGGCGCTGTTTTTGCCGTACAGGCGCATGCCGCCGAGTTTGAAAAATCCGTCGGATCCGGCTGGCTCCGCGATTGCCAGGCGCTCAACACTCGCGGGCGCGCACTTGGTGTGGTCGAGGAACGCGCGGTATCGCACGTCGGTTTGAGTGTCGGTCGTCACGTCTTTTGTGCGCGCTTCAGGCATTTTCGGGCCGATAAAATCGCAAACCTTTCGCCAGAAACGCCTTCACTTCCTTTCGGGTCGGATACGTATAGTTTTTCCAATCGCCGGCAGGCTGCGGCACGGCCTTGGTTGTCTGCGGATCGAACTTTTCAAGAAACTCTACCATCAGCTTGCCGCCGGAAACGGAGGTTCTCCGATTTAGGCTGTAAACGGTGTCGGCAGCCGTTACCGGTACTTCCACCTGGGCGAGCAGGTCGCCGGTATCAAATCCCTTGGCGAGAACGTGCAGCGTGGCTCCCACTTTCGGCGAGCCTTCGAGCATGGCATGAAAACTCGGCGCCATGCCTCGATACTGCGGCAGCAACGATTTGTGCAAATTCCAGCAACCCTGGCTCGCCACCGATTCGCGAACGGTTTTACCAACGTAGTGGCTGAAATTAGTAGAAATGATGATGTCGGGATTCCACGATTTCAGCTTTGCAATGCTCGCCGGATCGTTGATGTCGGCGCAAAAATATTGCTCGACGCCGTGTTGTTGCGCAAGTTGCGTGGGCCGGTGCTTCTTCGCCTTGTCCACAAACAGCCGCACGATCTTCATGTGGACCATCTCGATCAGGAACCGCAATCCCGATTTCTGCAACGTGAAGAGTGCTCCACCGATCTTGGAGCGCTTGTAAATCATGCACGTCGAGATTACCGAGCCGACGACCCAGTCCGGATGCGCGTCGTAGAGCGGCTTCTGAATTTCTCCGGCGAATTCGTCGTCAACTGCAAGCAGAACGATTCTCATTGCATACTCAGGGGTTCAGAGGGAGCGAACAGGAACATGAGCAACAATCGAACGGTTGAAACTGGAAGCGCGATCGAAACGGCCATACAAGCACACCCAAGGCCGCGCGCACTCGAATTGGATTTTCGGATTCACTTGGCGGCGTGCGGTTGTAGAACGGTTTGCGATTCGGAGGCGTCACTGCTAGTGCTCACGTCGATCAATGTCTCAACGATTCGTTCGGCGGCGTGACCATCCCAATTTTTCGGCGCGCCTGAACCTTTTGTGCCGCGCTGTCGGCGAATCGCATTGCGGATGCCATCGGATTGAGTGCCGGCGATCACGTTGGTGCCCTTGTCAACGGTTACAGGCCGCTCGGTATTTTCGCGCACCGTTACGCACGGAATTCCCAGGCACGTCGTTTCTTCCTGAATGCCGCCCGAGTCGGTGACAACGATCGCAGCATGCTTCATCAGACACAGGAAATCGAGGTAGCCGAGCGGATCGATCAGCTGCAATCCCGGATTGTTGCTATTCCCAGGCGTTTGCGATTTTGAGGGGTCTCTCGCGATTACTTGAATCGGAAGATTCGGGCCGAGCTCCTTGATTCGCTGCTGCGTGCGAGGGTGGACCGGAAACACGATCGGGCACGCGGCCGCCAATTCATCGAGACCGCTCAAGATTCTGAGAAATGCTTCAGGCGTATCAACGTTGGATGGCCGGTGCAACGTCAGCAACGCATACTTTGTAACGTCCGATGCGGAGGTGCCATTTTTTCGCGGCGACCGGAATCCGAGGTCTTCGAGGACGGTGGACTCTTCCGCTTTTTCGCTGAATGACAGCAACGAGTCGATCATCGTGTTGCCGACGAAATGAATTTTTTCGGAAGCGACACCCTCGGTTCGAAGATTCTGAAGCCCGCTGTCTTCGGTGACGAAAAGAATATCGGATACGTGATCGGTGACGACGCGGTTCACCTCTTCGGGCATCAGCCGGTCAAACGAGCGCAAACCCGATTCCACATGGCAAATCAGAGGGCGCGTGCCGGCCGCATCGAACGAGATTTTCGCTGTAACCAGAGCGCAGGCGACCGTCGAATTCACATCACCGACAACCAACACGAAATCGGGGCGCTCGGCGAGCAGCACCGGCTCAAACTTTTGCATCACGTCGGCGGTCAAGTGGGCATGCGATCCGGAGCCGACGCCGAGATGCACATCGGGTTTCGGCAATCCCAGGTCGGTGAAGAATCGGTCCGACATAATCGCGTCGTAATGCTGCCCAGTGTGAACCAGGACGTGTTTGATGTGCGGGCGTCCGGACTTTTTGTTCGACGCTTCGATCGCGCGAATAATAGGCGCGACCTTCATGAAATTCGGGCGCGCTCCGACAACAGTGAGGACCTTGATTTCGTTGCGGTTGGTCATGATTTTGTTGAGTGCTGAGGTTTGCCTGGGGAACCGGCACGCGGATGACATCGCGAGTTACAAAATCGATGCGGCGATTGATACGAGGAAGGCTCAGGCGCGAACGCGAGCGTCCGGCCGCGACGCAGGCAATCGCTGATGTTCGACGATGGACGAAATCCCCTCGATGATCGCTTCCAGAGCAGGAGATTGATCGAGCGCCATGAGCGCTTCCGTCTTTCGATGCTCAAGCTTGATCTTGGTCCGCAAGTCGTCCGGCTTTTCGATCATCACCAATCGACCGGAGGCTGCGAGGTAGCGATCAACCCCGCCAATCCGTCCGCGGAAGATGCTGTACACCGGCACACCGAGCGCGGCGGCTTCGCGGTTCATCGTTCCACCGCCGCTGATAACCAAATCCGAAGACCAAATCAGATTCAACCCGTCCACAACATGAGCCGGAATGATTATTTTGCGCGCTTCAATTTCAGCGGCCCACTGTTTGCGCAGCTCTGCTTCCTGGTTTCCGCTGCGGGGCAACAAAATCACTCGCGTGGCGGGGCGGTCGGTGAGCATTTTCAGCGCGCCGTCCAGCAAAATCGAGCCTTCGTGATTGTGATAGTGCGCTTCGGTTGCGGGGGGCCGGACGGTGACGACCAAGTCTGTTGGATTGATCCCCAGTTCGGTGCGTAGCGAAGCGCCGGGACGGAATCGCGGAACGTAAACGTCTTCCTTCAATCCCGGGTACTGCATCAAACCGCGGCTGGGCTGCAGCGCCACGTCTGGCGGAATAAATTCAGGCGTGAAAACCCAATCCGATTTCAAGGAACCGACTTTGGCGATGAATTCGTAATCGGAAATCGTCAAGCTCTGAACACCCAGAAATACGCTGCTGAGAAATTGGGAGCGTGACACGTGCGAAATCGCCAGATCGACTTTCTCTTTTTTCATGACTCGAGAAAGTTGCATCGCCCGCAGAAACGTTCCGACAATTTTGGCGACCCGGTTTTTTCCCCAGTGCTTTCCCAGCACTCGACAATTGATGTGATGCAATTTCAGAAGTTCGACCACCTGGTAAGAATCGCGCGCAGTCAGGACGACGGTGTGTCCTCTTTTCTGAAGCTCATCGATGATCGGAAGAAAGAACGGGACGTGCGGCGAGTTATCCAGATCGATCCAGATCTTTTTGGACGCGACACGCGGAGTTTCGTTCACGGGCAGGTCCTCTCTCGCGCCGGTCGATGGAGATTCCAGAGTTTGCACGGATTCGTTCATAGAGTGATAAGTCGAAATTGACTCTGCGGTTCGGACTGCGCCGCGGAGTTAGTTCGCGACGCGGTCGGATGCGTATTCGGTGACTCGATCGACGACGCGGCGCTGCTGCTCGGCGGTGAGGCCGGGGAACATGGGGAGCGAGACGATCTCGACGGCGATTTTCTCGGTGATCGGGAAATCGCCCTTTTTGTAGCCGAAGCCCTCGTAGGCTTTTTGCAGATGCAGCGGAATCGGGTAGTGAATGCCCGTGTCGACTTTCGCTTCGGCCAGATGCTTCTGCAGGCCTTCACGATCGGCGACGCGAATCACGTAGAGGTGATACACCGGACGCGACCATTCGGGCTGATGCGGAGCGGTGACGCCTTCGACTCCGTCGAACAGCTTGTTGTAGTCGGCTGCGGCGGCGGCGCGCTTTTTGTTCCAGTCAGCCAGGTGGCGCAACTTCACGCTGAGCATTCCGGCTTGCAGCGAATCGAGACGGCCGTTGTAGCCTTCGATATCGTGATAATACTTTTTCGCCTGGCCGTGATCGCGCAGCATTTTCATTTTGCGCGCCATTTCTTCGTTGTTCGTGGTGATGGCGCCGGCTTCTCCGCATGCGCCGAGGTTCTTGCCGGGATAAAAACTGAAAGCGCCGGCTTGTCCCATCGAGCCTGCCTTGAACCAGCGAGTGTGCTTCTTCGAAAAATATTCGGCGCCGTGAGCCTGGCAGGCGTCTTCGATGACGGCCAGATTGTATTGCGCCGCGAGTTCCATGATCGGATCCATGTCGGCGCACTGTCCGTAGATGTGCACCGGCACCACCGCGGTGACGGGCGCACGCAGCTTGCGATGAAACGTCTTGCCGGACGCGCGATCGACGTAGCATTCCTGTTCGAGATATTTTTTGAGTTTCGCAGGATCCATCGCGTAGGTCTTTTCGTCGATATCCACAAAATCGAGGCGCGCGCCAGCCTGGGTGATCGCCTCGGTGGTGGCGATGAAGGTATGCGGCACGGTGACGACCACGTCACCGGTCTGAACGCCCGCAGCGGTCAGTGCAAAACGCACTGCGTCGGTGCCGCTCGCGACGCCAACACAATATTTCGAATCGCAGAACTCCGCGAATTCCCGTTCGAATCCTTCCACCATCGGGCCGCCCACAAATCCGGCGGTCTGCAAAACTTTCTGGACCACGGCGAGAAGCTCGGTTTCCAGTTCGCGATGCGGAGTGATCAAATCAAGAAACGGAATCTTTTCAGCGTTCGACATTAGGATTTCCTCTTTTTATCGGTCGTGCGTCGCAAGACGCGCGCCGGGTTTCCGGCGACGATGGAATTCGCCGGCACATCTTTGGTGACCACACTGCCTGCTCCTACGATTGCTTTTTCACCGATCGTCAAATTCGCAAGAATCGTGCAGCCCGATCCGATCGATGCGCCTTTTTTTACGACCGTTTTTTCTACGGCCCAATCCGCTTCGGTCTGCAGTCCTCCGCCGTCGACGGTGGCGCGAGGATAGGAATCGTTGATGAACGTAACGCTGTGGCCGAGGAACACGTCGTCCTCAATCGTGACGCCTTCGCAAATGAAAGTGTGGCTGGAAACTTTGCAGTTTTTGCCGACGCTGGAATTTTTCTGAATTTCGACGAACGCGCCGATCTTCGTTTCATCGCCAATGCTGCAGCCGTAGATGTTGATGAACCGCGAAAACTTTACGTTTTTGCCCAACGTGACGTTGGAGCCGATGCAAACAAATTCGCTCATATGCGGATGATTTTGCCTTTCTGCTTCAGCGATTCGTCGGCTGCTTCCAACATGCGAACCACATGCAGTCCCGCCACACCGTCGTTGAACGGTTTCTTGTCGTTCAAAATACAATCGACAAAATAGGCGGCTTCCACTTTCAATGCTTCCACTTGCTCCACGCGCGGAGCCCACATATCGCCGGAACGGTAGCTGACCAGCAGGTCATACACGCCGACGCCGCTCATCTGAACGCCCTTATCGTAGATTTTCAGCTTTTCGTCCATTTCCAGGTCGTTCCACACCAGCATTTTCTTTTCGCCGCCGATCAACGTAGTGCGCACTTTCACCGGCGAAAGCCAGTTCACGTTGATGTGCGCGATCATGTTATTCGGGTAGTACAAGGTCATGAACGCAATATCGGCCACATCGTTCAAATGCTTTTCACCGGTCGCGACCACCGAGTCGGGCTGCGCTTTGATCAGGTAGTCCATGATCGAAAGATCGTGTGGCGCCAAATCCCACAACACGTTGACGTCGTGCTGGAACAATCCGAGGTTCACGCGCGTGGAGTCGTAGTAGTACAGCGTGCCGAGTGTACCGTCGTCGATCAATTCCTTCATCCGCTTCACCGCACCGGTGAACAAGAAAGTGTGATCGACCATGATCTTCAGGTTTTTGCGCTCAGCCAGATTGATCAGTTCTTCGGCTTGCGCGGCGGTGTAGGTAAATGGTTTTTCGACGAATACGTGCTTGCCGTTTTCGAGCGCGGTTTTGGCGAGCTGGTAGTGCGTCCACACCGGCGTCACGACGGCGACCACGTCGATGTCGGGCGCAGTGAGCACGTCATTGCAATCGCCGGTCGTGCGAATGTCTGGAAACGCATTGCGCACGCGGTCGAGCGATTTCGGATTCTTGTCGCACACCGCAACGACGCGGGAACGGTCTTGACCGTGAAAATTACGGACGATGTTCGGTCCCCAGTATCCGTAGCCGATCACGCCAATCTTCAGCACGTTTTTATCCGACGACGGCGTCGCCGATTTCTTCGAAGCAGGGTTCTCGCCGAGACTAATAGCCATTTTTCTCCACCTTGAGAGTTACAAGTGAGATAGCGGAAAGATTCGAACGCACTAAGAGCCGACGAAGCCAGGACATCGTTGGATAGAACAGAGGAACTGCCGTTGTGTTACCAGGATTTCATGCGTTTGCGCGTACGGCCTGCAAACAAAAAACGAAATTAGTAAGCGCCGTCGCCCGAGAACACCGCACGCGGCGTCTGCAGCAGGATCTTCACGTCCAGCATCGGCGACCAGGTTCGCGAATACTGCAAATCGAGGCGAACCATTTCATCGAAGGTCGTCTTGCTGCGGCCGTGAACCTGCCAGAGTCCGGTGATACCGGGGCGCGATTCGAGCAAACGGCGGCGGTGCCAGATGTCGTAGGCTTCGATTTCGTACGGGATCGGCGGACGCGGACCGACGAGCGACATATCGCCGCACAGAACATTCCAGAATTGAGGAATCTCGTCCAGGCTGGTACGGCGCATGAAGCGGCCAATCCAGGTGACGCGCGGATCGTTGGTGATTTTGTAGACGGTTTTCTTTTCGTTCTGGCCTTCGCCGGTCTTCGCGGCGATTTTTCCGGCGATGAAATTCTTGATGTATTCCTTGTGGATGCCCGCATCGGTGGTGACGTACATCGAGCGGAATTTCAGGAACACGAAGTGATTGCCGTAACGGCCCACGCGATCCTGGCGGAAGAAAATCGGGCCTTTCGAGGTTGCCTTGATCAGGGCTGCCAAAACCAGGAATGCTGGCGACAGAACCAGCAAGGCTGCCGACGCACCGCTGACGTCCATCACGCGCTTGGCGAGCAAAGAAAATTTCTTTTTCTTTTCGACGTCAAACAAGTCCGGATACAAAACCGGATTCACGGGGCGCGATTGCCCGTTGCCATCCCAACCGTCGGGAAAAGCGTAGAACGAAACTTGAAAGCTGCTCAGCTGGCTGGCCTTGAAAGATTTCTGCAGGCCGGAAGTAACTTTCGCTTCGATAATTTTTACCGCTTCACCGATGTGGCAATCGCCGAATTCGGTGAAGATCACGCCGCAGACGGTGTTCTGTTCGAACCATCCAACCAGATCGGTTTCGCGCACGGTGGAGGAAAGCACGTCGGCAATCTGTCCAAGCAAGGCGTCGGTCTTTTTGGTCTTGATTCCCTTGGCGTCGATCAGCATCAGCACCAGGTGTTTGCGCGAGCGCTCGGAGCGCTTGCGTTCGCGGCTCAACATCCGGCGGAAGTGGCCTTCGGGCAGGAAGCGCGAAGCGTCGTGCGATTCTTCGTGGCCGTTCGCTGTGGTCGTCTGGTTCATCGGGTTCGTTTTCATGATCGTCACTTCGCTCGCTGAATTTTCCTGGTCGTACGCTCGAGGCGCGCGATTCGGTTTTTAATTGGCCTCGGAATGGGACCGAAACTGTTTTCGTACGTTGCCAGCGGGTTCCAAAACCCTTCTTGAACGGTTGAGCGACGTTACCAGGGCGGAATCAATCTCCACCGCTACAGAGCGTTGCAGCAAGGTTACAGAGAGCACCAACCGAAAACTGCCTTTGAAGTCGGTCAGCAAACCTTCCAGGCCGGCAAGAGGGCCCGACTGAATCCGGACGCGATCGCCAATTCCCAGAAAGGGCCACGGCTGGTTCGGAATTCCCGAAGCCATCAGAGTTTGAATGGCGGTGATTTCCGACTCATCCACGGGAACCGGCATCCGGTTGAAGCCGACAATCTGCACGATGCCTGGCGCCTTCAGAACCGGCAGCCGATCTTCCGCATTGAAGCGGCAGAACAGATATCCCGGGAACAGCGGCGAATCGACTTCCTTGATTCGATCCGACCAAACCTTGCGGCACTTGTAGAGCGGCAGAAAGCCTTCGAAACCCTGCCCGCGAAGGTATTCAGCGACAGTCAGCTCCTGGCGGGACCGAACCTGAAGGGCGAACCAAGGCAGCTGAGGAGCGGCAACTTCGGCCTCGAGCGGCTCGTGAATCGATCCTTCCAGTAGGTTGATTACGCTCATTTTTGGGCTGCTTCCAAGCTCCGCCATTAGAGTCCCATCGGGACCCTTACCCTAGGTACTGGGCGTGTGCAAGCCGGGTGCCACCGGCGAAACCCATTCAGCGTACTTCTAACCGCAACATCTAAAATGACTTAACCTAAATTTACAGCGATTCTGGCGCGTCTCTCTGGTCGCGGTTGTCTCATTTCTGTGAAGATTGCTATCCCAGAGTTGCAATCTTTTTCCACGCTATAAACCTCTCAAAACAAAGGCTATAACTTTCAGTTTCACAAATTCGGCGCAATTTCTCGATTTGAGACGTCTCTTTTCATCTGACACACCGACGGCGAAAGTCCTATTGTGGCTCGGCCGCAGGCGGCTGGTTCCCGTACCCATAGCCATATCCGTATCCGGGCGCGTAATACGATCCGTAGGTATGACCCTGTTCGACTGCGTTCAGTACGACGCCGACGATGTTGCGACCCTGCAATTCCTGGCAAGCGCGTTGCGCTGTGGCAGAGGGAGTGGAGCCGGCGCGAACCACCAACAGAACTCCGTCCACCAAATCCGCGAGAGCACTGGCATCCGCCACCGGAAGCAGCGGCGGCGAATCGATGATCACCCAATCGAATACCGGTGCGACGCGAGACAACAGCGTCATGAACTTTCCGTTTGCCAGCAACTCGCTCGGATTGGAAACCAGCGTACCGCCGGGAATGAAGCACAGATTCCCTTCGACGCCGTGCTGGATCACTTCCATCTCGCCGGCACGGCCGTTCAAATAATCGGTCAAACCAGGTGAAGGGGGAGCGCCAAGCGGAACGTGCAGACGCGAACAGCGCAGGTCAGCGTCGATGATGAGCACGCGACGATCGGGCTGCCGGACGATTGATTGCGCCAGATTGTTGGTGACGAAGGTTTTTCCTTCGGCCGGAATCGAGCTGGTGACCAAAAGCGTTTTCAGAGTCTGCGTGCTCTTCATCTGGTACAGGCGCGAGCGCAGCGTGCGAAATTGCTCGGCACCGTGGGCCATCAACGCGGAGTTGGTGAATACGTTCACGTTGGGATCGAGGTGCCATTCCGGATGAGCGCAGCGCGCTTTCAAATCGTCGAAGCGCAGGAAATCCGAACTGGAGCCGCCCATCGGATGGCGCGCAACCGTTTCGGCGAAAAATGCTTCGGCCGGGCTCGGAGCAGAATGATCGACCGCCGCAGTTGACGCGGCGCCGGAATCAACATCGGCCGATTGCACCGACGCTCTTTCCTGCTCGGCTTTTTTCAGTGCTTCGTGAATGCGACTCATGGCTTCCTTTCGCGGCTGGTAGATGGAACGATATTGGCTTCACGCAAACGGCCCAGCAGTTCATCCAGATTTTGGAGCAGGGCCTGTGCATCGGTGGAATGATTGGCGCCGTTGGGAATATTCGAAGGCGCAATCGGCTCGATTTCGTCGAGCTGAAATTCGCGCGCGACTTCTTCGACCAGGTGCGCCGGTACAGGACGCAGATGATCGACGTAGGCGTTGATCAGCGCATGCTCGCACAGCAGGTTCACGACTCTGGGAATGCCGCGTGAATATACGTGCACGGTCTGAATGGCTTCCTTCGAAAATATGGGCTCGCCATTCGCGCCGGCGATGCGCAGCCGTTCGGCGATGTAGCCGAAAGTCTCCTCGAGCGTGAGCGCGGAGGTGCGGCAACGCAGAGTGATACGCTGGCGCAACTGCCTGAGTTGCGGGAGTTTAAGCTTCTCTTCGAGTTCAGGCTGACCGGTCAGCACGATCTGCAAAAGCTTTTCGGTTGAGGTCTCGAGGTTGGTCAAGAGGCGAATTTCCTCGAGCACTTGAAGCGACAGGTTTTGCGCTTCGTCAATGATGAGCACTGCGGTTTCGCCGGCTCGGTAGCGTTCGAGCAGCCATTGGTTCAGCTTCAGCAGCACCTGGCTTTTCTGGCGCGACTCGGCAGGAATTTCGAAATCCGCCATCATGAAATCGAAAAGCTGGCTGGTGTTCAGTTGCGAGTTGAAGACGAACGCGGTCTTCACGCGCTGGCCGTGCAGCCAATCGAGCAGCCGGTTCAGCAAAGTGGTTTTGCCCGTGCCAACTTCGCCCGTCAGCAAAATGAATCCCTTTCGATTTTGAATGCCGTACGTGAGTCCAGCCAGCGCTTCCTGAATCTGTTTGGTCAAAAACAGATAGCGCGGATCCGGATTTACGTTGAACGGACTTTCCCGAAGGCCAAAAAATTTCTGGTACATAATCTCCTCAGGCTCTCGCGCCCAATTCCAGGCCCTTGTTGACGGGATCCTGACTCATACCTTTCTTGGTTCCGTTCGGCGTAAGCGGTTCGATCGCAGGAACCATCGCCAGAACGGGAAGCTGCAGCGCAAATTCCACGTCGCGCTCGGTTTTAAATGATGTGTCTTTCAATTCCAGGAAAAAAGCGATTCCCAATCCCAATCCGAGTCCGCCGGCGAGACCACCCAGAGCAAACATCGGACGATTCGGGAACGACGGTTTGTCGGGCAAGTTCGCAGCGTCCAGCACGACGAACTGTTCGTCTTCCTGTTTCAGGCCCAGGTTCCTCGCAATCGTCGAGCTGCCCAGCGATTTTTGCAGGTCGTTGTAAGAATCCTGCGCGGTCTGGTATCCACGAGTCAGTTCTTTGTACTGCTGCTCGACGGCCGGGCTGGTCTGGATACGTCCCTGATAGGTGCGAATCTGATCCTGAATGCGCGCTTGCTCTTTGGTCTTTTCGGCGATCGCGAGTTCGTCGGCACGCACTTGAGCACGCAACTGCTGGATCTGCGGCGGCTCGACACTGGACTTCGGAGTCTTGTCGGCGGACGGCTTCGGCGCATTGCCGGCTTCGGCCAGTTTGGCTTGCAGCGCGGCGATGTCCGCTTTGGTTTTGATCACGTCGGGATAGTCATCTGTGTAGCGCGCCTGCAGCGTGGCGAGTTGGGCCTGAAGAGCCGCGAGCTGATGATCGGTGGTTTCAGGGTTCGTGCCCGTCTGGGTCGCCTGCCATGCGGCGGTTTGCTGCGTCAGCATCGATTCGGCAAAGGTTTTGTCTTGCTGCGCGCGGCTGAGTGCCTGATTCGCGGAATCGAGCTGGGTGTTCAGTCCGTTCAGCAAATCAAGGTTGGTGTGTTCATCGTCGGGCAATGAACCAAGATAACGGCTCTTGAATTCTGCTAGCTTGGCGTCCTGCGCATCCAGATTGGCCTTTGCGTCGGCAAGTTGCTGAGTCAAAAAGTCGGTCGTGTTTTCACGCGTCTTCTGCCGTTGACGAAGATTTTCTTCGATGAACAGCGAAGTCACCGCAGCGCAAACTTCCTGTGCGGTCCGCGCATCGTCCATGGTGACGCCGACGTTGAAGCCCGGCAGCGCGGTGGATTTTGTTTCGGCCATCGGCAGCACCGGCGTTACGTCGATGCTCTTCTGCAGCCGGCCAACCAGATCTTCCATCGAAACGTGGTCCACGTCTTTGGCGTATAGCCCGTACTGACGAATGATCGGTTCCAGGCGCGAACGGCTCAGAATTTGCTGTTGCATGCTGGCCAGGCGCTGGCCGAGATCGGAAGAATCGGTCGGAGTTTCTTCGCCAATCTTTACCGTCACCGTGGGCGGCTGCACGAGTACAAGCGTCTGCGAACGATATTTGTTCGGAAGAAAACGGGAAACGGTGTACGCAAGGGGCGGACCGACCAAAGCGAGCACGACGATCAAAACCCATCGCCGGCGCAACATCGCCATGTAATCTGCCGCTGTCAGTTCACGCTGTGACATTGAGTTCTTCTCTCCTAAAACTCTAAAAAACTAAAACGCGATCGGTTGGTGGTGCCAGTTCAAGCCAACCGTAATCTGATTCACGAAAACATTCGGAGCGCAGCCGGTTCCCACGCACGATCCCGCATTCGAACTTTGGTGCTGCGCCAGGTACGCGAGGTTCAAATCCAGAGTCCGGCCGAATGGATGCGTAAAATTCACGCCGCCGAAAATCGAGTTGTACGTCTGCGTCGTGGGAGTCGTAATGTCGGTCGCGAGTCCCTTGTTGCGGGAGTAGCCAAACGTCAAGCCGCCTTTCAGCATTCGCGAGAATTGGCGGTTCGCACTGCCGGTAACGGTGTCCGCAATCGAGCCGCCCAAAACACCGGAACCGCCCGAGACGCCGTGCGAATACGCAGCCACGAAGTTGTTGCGCTGCAGCGCGTATTGAACCGAACTGTTGAGCGACCAGAGCAATTCAGAATTCGGCCCGTTGGAAGTTCCGGTGCCATGAACCGGGTGTGGATTGATCGCCTGTGAAAAAGTGGCGTATTCCGGGCCGGCGGCAATTTGAAATGACAGACGGCCGGTGATCCGCTTCGCGTAGGTGAGCTGCACCACGTTATCGTTGATCGACTGATCAAATCCTGTATAGCGATATCCGCTGAATCGATAAAGTACGGCGATTGTGTCGGTGCGCGACCACTGGTAATTGTATCCAGCCTGAAAAATCGCGTCGCCCAGATCCAGCAGGTCGTTATCGAAATAATGAAGCAACGTGTAGCCGCCGACGAAAGTCAGCGAAGTTCGCCGCGTCAATTGCGTGTCGAGTTCGGTGGTGAACGAATTGGTCAGGCGTTGTCCCGACGTGGTCAAAATCGTATCGCCCGGCGTAAAGCCGCCCTGCAAACCGGTGGACCCGCCGCCCGGCAGAGGAATGCCGCTGAAGCCGTTGTATCCGAAGCTCGATTCTGGAATGTAAGCCAGTTGATCGATGAATGTGAGCGAGACGCGCCGCCAGGTCAGTTTTTCGTTCAGGCCCAGCTGCTGAATCACGGAATTTCCCAGTTCGCTGTCGCTGGAAAAACTGCCGCCGCCCAAATAGTTCATCGTGAGCGTCGAGCGTTCCGAAGCGTCATACAAATCCAATCCGCCGACGATCGACGTGGAGGCTTCCCATCCAGTGTGGCCTGAAGCGGCAAGTCCGTCCGAGCTCGCGGTGGAAAACAAATTCACGCGCGGAATGATGTAGTTGTGCGCGAGCGGGACTGAACCGAGACCCAGAGTTTCCGCGCCGGTGATCGAGTTGGTGTCCGGATTCATCTGCGCCGGATTCACGTTGTCGTCGCCGTTGTCGGCAGCAGACGCCAAAGGCGACCGGATTGCGGGAATCGGCTCTGACGGAGTTTCCGGCGTCGGCCCCTGCGTTTGATCCGGCGGTTGCTGCTGAGCGCGGACCGGCGATGCGCTCAGTGCCAACGCGCAGAAGAGAGTTCCGAAAATGTAGCGGCGAAGGTTCATGAATCCTTTACGGCACCACGATCGTGTCGCCGGCTTTCAACACAATGTTCTGGTCCGTCTTTTTTCCGTTGATCACTTCTTTGTAATTGAACGGCAGCTTCACCTGTTTGCCGTCTTCCGTACGCAACACGTAAATTCCCTTCTCTTTCGCGAATTGCGTGAAACCGCCGGCGCTCGAAAGAGCCTGCAGCACCGTCATACTCGGCAGCAGCGGAAACGCGCCGGGGCGGCTCACTTCACCCAGGATGTAAACGCGCTGGCTGTTAATCGTGGTGACGATCACCGTGACCTGCGGATTGGTCACAAATTTTTTCAGGCTCTCGGTGATTTGCGACGCCAGCTGAGCCGGTGTCGATCCAGCGGCCTGCACGTCGTTCAGCAGGGGCAGAGAAATTTTTCCGTCCGGGCGGACCGGAACTACGCGCGAAACTTCCGGCTCTTTCCAGACGCTGATGTCGAGCACGTCCTGCGCGCCGATCACATAATTCGCGTCCGATGCCGCAGGCTTCGCGGTTGCGGAGGTTGTTGAGTTCGCGGTGGTTGCCGCGCCGGCAGCGCTCGTTTCGCTGGCCATCGCCGGAATGGGGGCTTGCGGCGTCTTTTGCGCGCCCGAGTCCTGCGCCATGGCAGGCATCGCGGCCGCGACCGAGAACAGAATTACAACGTGTAGTCGTTTGAACATCGCCTCTCCTGCGTTTTTATTCGCCTACCGAATCCGCTACGCCGATTTGCTTCAGCTTGTACAACAAAGATTTGTAGCTGATCTGCAGCGCCTGGGCTGCGCGCTTGCGATTCCAGCGCGTGTGCGCCAGCGCTTTCAAAATCAGTTCGCGCTCCGCTTCGCGCGAAGCCGCGCGTGCCGCGGCCTTCAGCGAGTAGCCGCCCTGTGCGACTTCTTCCACTTTCTCAACTTCCGGCGGAGTTTCCAGTTCGCTCACGGCCAGGCGTTCGTCGCCCAGCGCGACAATTTTTTTCACCACGTTTTCGAGTTCGCGAATATTTCCAGGCCAGGAATGCTCGATCATCGTCCGCAAAGTGCGAGGGCTGAGCGTCGGACGCGGCCGGGCGAATTGCGCGGCATACTTGGTGAGGAAGAATTCCACCAGCAGCGGCACATCTTCTTTACGCTCGCGCAGCGGAGGCAGCCGCAGACAAACTCCATTGATCCGGTAGTACAGGTCGCCGCGGAATCTGCCGGCGCGCATTTCTTCATCGAGATTTCGGCTGCTGGTCGATACCACTCGTCCGGAAAGGGTGCCGCGGCGCGACTGCGCGTCGCCGTCTGGCAGCGCGTACAGCAAATTTCGTTGGCATGCTGCGTCGAGTTCGCTGATCTCGTCGAAAAATATCGTTCCGGCATTGCGTGTGCCCGAAATCGGCGCAACGCCGTTGAAACTGAGTCCGAGTTCTGCAGACAGAAGCGCCGGATTCATTGCAGCGCACGTGATCGTTACCAGTGGATCGTCGCTGCGGGCAGACATCTTATGAAGCTGCTGCGCATACACAGCTTTTCCGGTGCCGCTTTCGCCAACGAGTAAAACGGGAATATTCGTCAGGGCGATTTCCGCCAGCACCGACTCAAGGCTCTGCATCGCCGGACAAAGTCCGCTCACGAAGCTGGCCTGCTCCCTTGCCATCACGCTCACCGACACCCCTGTGATTGTCATGCTCGTCTGCGCCCTGTTCTCTTCGATTTTCACGACCCGCCTGTGCAAGCGCGATAGTACGAATGTTTGCTCAAGGGATGTTTGCACGGGCGTTGCCAGCATGGATCGAAGGAAAAAGGGGCTCCCTGGGCCATAAAGCCTTTATTTACAGCGTCGCACATCTAGGAAAACACAATTACAGTACTAGTACGTCTGGGGTTTCTCCCACGCACCTTCCATGAAAGAGAAAAATTCTTTCCTTTTCTTCCCTTTCGCCGGGAGAAGTCGTGTTTCTATGACTGATAGACATTTTCGGCGTCATTTCACAGCTAACTCTATGCTGTGCATAGAGTTGCCGGAATTTTCACTCAGACGCGTCACTACTGATAAGAGGATTGCGGATAAACGTTTCTTGGGCCGCGGGGACGGCAATCGTGGGACTCGATCCGGTCGATTTCGCAACGAAAGAACCCGCGAAATCCGGCTCGTAGCACGCGTGGCGGACAGGGCATAGGCGCCAGTGCCCGCGGCGCTCGCTGTTTCAAAACGTGCGATAATCCGGCTTCGAACTCATCTGCTCGCGAGGTCAAAATGAAATTGTACCGGCAACGCGCGATTGGTCTGCATATGGCGCTGGCGTGTGCCCTGCTTTTTGGATGCACGCGCGATCCGCAAGTGCTGAAGAAAAGCCATTTCGAAAAGGGCGACGCGTATTTCCAGCAGGGCAAGTTGCGCGAAGCGGTCATCGAATATCAAAACGCTCTGCAGATCGATTCGAAATATGCCGACGCGCATTACGGTCTGGCGAAGACCTACACGAAAGAGGGCGATTGGTCCCGCGCTTATCAGGAACTGGTCGCGACCACGACTCTGGATCCTTCGAACCTGCAAGCGCACATCGATCTGGGGAATTTGTTTCTCGCGGTGGGAAAACTTGCCGATGCGCGCGAACACGCCGAAGCGGTTCTGAAAATCGCGCCAGACAATCCGCAAGCGCAAATGATTTTGTCGAGCGCGGATGCGTCCGACGGAAATTTTTCGAAAGCGACGGCCGAAGCGAATAAAGCGGTCCAGCTCGATCCGGCGGCGATGCAGCCGTATTTGAATCTAGCCGTCGTGCAGGAAAAGGCAAAAGACTTTGCCGCGGCGGAACAGAGCTATCAAAAAGCGGTTTCGGTGGATCCGAAATCGATTCAGGCCGTGCTGGCGCTGGGAAGCTTTTATCAACGGCAGAAACGTTGGCCGGAAGCAGAAAAGCAGTATCAATCGGCGATTAGCCTGGAGCCGCAGAATCCGCTTCCGCGCGCTTCGCTGGCCGGCTTGTATTTAAGCGAATCGAAAAAAGACGCCGCCGAACAAACGCTGCGCGATGCAACCACGGCGCTGAAAGACAATCCCGCCGGATACCGGATGCTCGCCGAGTATTACCTGACCCAGCAGCAGTGGGATAAAGCGCTCGCGGAACTGGCATCGCTGTACGCCGCGCATCCGAAAGATCCGGTCGTCGGAAAAATGTACGCGCAGCTTTTGTTCCAGCAGAACCAGGTCGATCAGGCTTCGAAAGTAGCAGACACGCTGCTGAAAAATAATCCGTCCGATCCCGGCGTGATGACGATTCAAGGCCAGATCCTGCTGCGTCAGGGAAAAACACAAGACGCGGTACACGTACTCGAACAAGCGGTGAAAAACGCGCCCGACAGTGCGACCGCGCACTACCACTTGGGCGTCGGATATTACGCCAGCCAGAACATGGGCCAGGCGCAATCGGAATGGAAACGCGCTTCGGAACTGCAGCCGACGATGATCGACCCGATTCGCGCGCTGGCTTCGATGGCAATTCGCAAAGGCGACGTCTCAACGCTCGAAGAAAACAGCGGAAGGCTGATGATGCTCGAACCGCGCTCGCCCGAGGGCTACATCCTGCACGCGCAGGCGCTGCTGATGAAGAAAGATGCGGCGGGCGCGATGGCGGATGTGAAGCGAGCAATCAGCGTCGCACCGGACAATCCCACTGGCTATACGCGCATGGGCGATCTGCTATTCGCCGAAAAGAAATACGATGAGGCGGAAAAAGCGTATTCCGACGCGCTGCAGAAAAATCCGAACGCTTACGACGCGGTCACCGGAACGATCAACGTCGCGCTGGCCAAAAAGGAACCAGCGAAGGCGTTGCAGTTGGTGCAAGCGCAAATCGCTCGCTTGCCGAATAACAGCGCGCTGTACGTGCTGCTCGGCCAGGTAGAACTCCGCAATCAGGATTCGGCAAAAGCCGAGGAAGCGTTTCAGAAAGCCGTTCAGCTGGATCAGAACAACATGAACGCGTTTTTGATGCTTTCCAGCGTTCAGATTTCGCGCGGCGAAGTGGATCAGGCCATTGCCGGCTATCGCAAAGCGCTGGAAACCAATCCGCGCGACGTCCGCGTGTATGTGGCACTGGGCAGCTTGCTCGAAACTCGAAATCAATGGCAGGAAGCCGAAGAACTTTACAAGAAAGCGCTCGGCATTCAGCCGGACTACGGCCTGGCGGCGAACAATCTTTCCTACCTGATGCTCGAGCACGGCGGCGATTTGAGTGTGGCGTTTTCGTTGGCGCAGACTGGACGCAAAGGCATGCCTGACTCTCCGAACTCAGCGGACACGCTCGGTTGGGCGTACTACAAGCAAGGCGTGTACGACGCTTCGGTCGATCTGTTTCAGGAAGCCATCAAGGCGAATCCGGACAGCGCGACGTACCACTACCACTTGGGCCTTGCGTATCAGAAGACTAACAAATTCGATCTTGCGAAAAAAGAGCTCGACTACGCGTTGAAGGTTGCTCCCAACGGTCCAGAATCGGAAGAAGTGAAAAAAGCTCTGAGCCAGCTCACGCAGGGCAGCTAAACATTTCCGCAATCTCTCGCCCGGCTCCGGTTTCGAGCGCCGCCGCGCGATGATAGAGTATTTTCCCGCGCGCCCGCAGACTGCCGATGCCGGCGCCCGATCGATAGCCCTGGATTCATGGACCAAAAAGCCAAACAAAAAGTGATGAGGCTGGTGACGAATGGAATGTACATTCTCACCTCTCGCAGCCGGGAGAAGTACGGTGCCGCGACGGTCACATGGGTTTCTCAAGTGTCGTTCAAGCCGCCCTTAGTAATGGCCGCGCTTCGTAAAGACGGCAATGTGTTTCAGTGCCTCGCCGAAAGCAAAGTGGCCGTGCTTCACGTGCTGGCGAGCGATCAACAGGAACTAGCGCAGAAATTTTTCGCCAAAACAAGTCATACCCCGGGCCATCTCAACGGCACGCCGTACACCGCCGGGCGAAACTCGGCGCCAGTGCTCGCGGATCTACGTGCGTACCTGGAATGCTCGGTGGTGGACATTTCCGACCGGCATGGGGACCACGCGTTGGTGCTTCTCGAAGCGACCGACGCCGCCATCAACGGAACACTTGAACCGCTCACGGTCACCGATTCTCCCTGGCAATACGGCGGTTAGCGCGCTCCTTTCCGACCGGCTGTGAAACCGGAATCCCATTGAGCCGCAAGCGCCTACTCGACTATACTTAAGGCTTTGCCAGCGCTCTGGGAGAGCCCCCTACAGTTATGTTGAAAAGCATTCAGCAACGCGATTTGGACCGCAACCGGTGGATCAAAGTTGTCATGAGCATTTTGCTCGGCATCATTTGCTTGAGCATGCTCACCTACCTCATACCGGGACTCGGCAGTTCCGCGCTCAGCAACAATCCGCAAGCAGCAGCGACGGTCGGCGGCGAAGACATCAGCGTTTCAGACGTGCAGCGGCAACTCGCGATGGCGTTGCGCGGACAAGACGTGCCCCCGATGCTGAAAGGCCTGTACGCCAAGCAGGTTCTCGATCAGTTGGTGTTTCAGCACGCGCTCGAACTCGAGGGCAAGCGCCTGGGCCTTTCCGTCACGCCCGAAGAAATGACCGACCGCATCAAGCAGATCCTGCCGACCGCGTGGAATGGCGACACCTGGCTGAAGGACCGCTACGCGACCGAAGTGCAAACCCGAACCGGCATGTCGGTGGAAGATTTCGAAAAGTTCCTGCGCGACCAGATGCTGCAGGAAAAGTTTCACCAGCTGGTCACCGATTCAGTGAGCGTAAGCTCGGAAGAAATCGAGCGCGAATTCCGCCGCCGCAATGAAAAAGTGCAGATCGAATATGCGATCGTGAAGCCGGCAGACCTGGCTTCGGCGATTCAGCCGACCGACGCGGATTTGACGGCCTATTTCAACAAGAACGCGTCGAAGTATCAGGTGCCGGAGCGGCGTTCAGCGCGGTTTGCACTGCTGGACCCGACCAAGCTGGCGCCCACGATTCCGGTAACCGACGAAGACCTGAAGGCCTACTACAACGACCACATCGACGAATACAAAGTTGAGAACCGCGTTCACGCCGAGCACATTTTGTTCAAGACCATTGGCAAGACCGACGCGGAAATCGCCGAAATTCGCCAGCGCGCAGAAGAAGTTCAGAAGAAAGCCAAGAGCGGCGCGAATTTCGAAGATCTGGCGAAGAAATATTCCGAAGACGACGCCACCAAGCCCAAGGGCGGCGATCTGGGCTGGATCGTCGAAGGTCAGACGGTTCCAGAGTTTCAGCAGGCGGCATTCACTCTTCCGAAGGGTTCGGTTTCGGACCTGGTGAAGACGCAGTACGGGTTCCACATTATCAAGGTGCTGGACCACGAAACGGCGCGCACTAAATCGCTCGATGAAGTGCGCTCGACGATCGGTCCTGCGGTTTTGTACGCAAAGGTCAGCGCCAAGGCCTCCGACGAAGCGAATCAGCTGGCCGCTGCGATCCGCCAGTCGAACCACCAGTCGCTGGACGACCTGGCGAAGAAATTCAATCTGGAGTTGGGCGATACGCCGCCGGCTTCGGTAACCGACCCGGTGGGCGCGCTCGGCAACACTCCTGAGCTGCATACCAGCCTGTTTCAACTGAGCAAAGGCGAACTGAGCCAGCCAATTCAGATCGACCGCGGTTACATCATCATCACGCCGAAAGACATTTTGCCGGCGCATGCAGGCACTCTGGCTGAGGTTCGCGAACACGTCCTGGCCGACTACCAGCAGGAAAAAGCGTCTGAAATGGCCAAGAACAAAGCCGATCAGCTCGCCAAACTCGCGCAGGGTGGAGAAGATTTCAACAAAGCGGCGAAATCTCTGGGTCTGGAAACGAAAACTCCGGATGCTTTCTCGCGCACTGGAACGGTTCCGGAGGTTGGTTCGGCTCAATCGATCGACGCAGCATTCACGATGAGCGTCGGACAGGTGAGTGCGCCCAAACAGGAAGGTAAAGACTGGGTTGTGTACCGAGTTGTGGCGCACGACGCGGCAAATCCGGCCGAATTGATCCTACAATCCGACCAAATCAAGCAGCAATTGCTGCAAACCAAGCAAGCTGCGGCGTACGACGCGTTCCGAACGGCCCTCGAAGACCGGCTGAAGAAGGAAGGCAAGCTCACCATCAATGCCGACGTTGTGAAGCGCATGACGTCTACTTCGTAGCCACTAAATATCAGAAAATAGGAGGCTTAGACGATTCTAAGTCTCCTATTGCTCTCCGCATTCCCCTCCGATAGACTTTTCCTATCCGCAGAGCCTGTCCCGTCGCCAGCGGGGCACCCAGTCCGAAGGCAGGAGTCTCCCCCGGCCTCAAGCACCTGGTAAGAACCAAGTGGACTACTCTGAGGAGCGTGCTATGCCAACCAAAAAAATGAAGGGCAAGCCTTCCCTGGTACCCAGCTCCGGCAAGACCGCGAATCGCTGGGAGCATTCCGCCAAGTTTGAAACAGAGCCAAGACAGAGGAGCAAGATGTCCGTTAAGAGCAACTCGCAGGGAAACACCTACCGTTGTGCGATGGAACGCAATCAAAACGGAAAGTACAACATGCGCATCCGGGCCACGTTTGGCCGGGGCGAATGGTCGCTGAGCACGTATTTCCTGGCGTCGAGCTTCAACGCGGCGATGAAAAAACTGGAAGAATCGTTGCAACTGCTGCAGAAAAACGAAGAGCGGCTGCGTTTCTGGGGTGTGGAGCGCACCGACGATCCGAATATGGCCGGAGACATCCTGCAGGAGTTCGGATTGTGGCTCGACCGGCGCCGCGAATACCCGCGAAAAGTGGCCGATCTGGCGGTAGCCAGCGATAAGACGGTGCCGGCGTCGATGCTTGCGCCTGTGCGACGCGTTCTGGCGGATTCGGTGTCGCAGGAGCGGGAGAAGGCGTTGTCAGCCGCCGCTGGCGACTGATCCGATCGCTTTCCAGTTCTACGGCGTGAGCGGAATCTTCCGAGCGGGCTTACTTCTCGCGAATAATCACTTCACCCTGCGCGAGAATCACATCATTCAACGATAAGCGGTATTTGTATGAGCCTGGATTTAGGCCCGGACGCGTCGGCCCGGTGACCAGCCGGACTCCCGGCGGAGCCTGGAAGATATTCGACGAAAACGGCGTTCGCGCCGAGTCGAATTCAATCTTCAGGTTGCCGGCATTCGAAATCCATTCCACCTGATCGCCCGCATCGATCACCACTGCTTCGGGAATCATTCCTACCAATACGCGCTTTTCCGCCACTCGTTAGTTTCCTCTCGAATTTCGATTCGATTACTGGGATGTGCGTCCCGACCGGAAAAGGCGTCGCCTATGCGATCGCCTTTACCGCGTCCACAATGTGCCGCGCCGAAATTCCAAACTTGTCGACAAGCTCTTCGGGCTTTCCGGAGTGCGGCATGCCGGTCACGGCGAGCAGCTTGAACTTCGCGGGAGGCGCGCCCACCTGGTTCATCGCGGTAACGACTGCTTCGCCCAAACCGCCTTCGGGCCAGTGATCCTCGACCGTCACCAGTTTTCCGCCGGTAGCGCCCACCTCACCGGCCAGCGCTTTTCCGTCGATCGGCTTCACGCAGTACAAATCGATCACGCGAATGGCAATTCCGGCAGCTTTGAGCTGTTCGGCGGCTTTCAGAGCTTCGTGCAGCGTTACGCCCGCCCCGATTACTGTCACTTTGTCCTGCGCGCTCTTCACCAGGACTTTGAAGCCGGGATACGGGAACTTCTCGTCTTTCGAATACAGGATCGGGAACTTCGGCCGCGACGTACGCAGATAGTTGATTCCAGCGCGGCGAGCCATCGCTTCCACCAGTCGCTCGGTGGAAACCGCGTCCGCCGGATAGAAGACCACCGAGTCGTTAATCGCGCGGAACATGGCGATATCTTCGAGCGCCATCTGTGAAGGTCCATCTTCGCCGATCGATACGCCGCAGTGCGAACCGCACAGATTGATATTCGCGCGGCTGATGGCGGCCATGCGGACGTTGTCATACCCGCGCGAAAGGAAGCACGCAAACGTATCGGCAAAGGGCACTTTGCCGCGCGCCTGCAATCCCACCGCGACGCTCACCAGGTTCTGCTCGGCGATGTATCCCTGAATGAAGTGGTCGGGATACGCGTCCTGAAAGACTTCGGAGAACGTGGAGTTTTTCACGTCGCCGGAAATCGCGACGATCTGCTTGTTCACGGTGCCCAGGCGCTTCAGCGCGTCGCCATACGCTTCGCGCGTGGCGATCTTGGCATCGGCTTTGTAGTCCGGCGCGGGAGCGGGCGGAAAATCCGGCGGCTTCGGCAGTGAAGTACGAGCGTAGGAAATTCCCGGATCCGGCGGAACCGTGGGACCGCCGCCCAATTCCTTGATAGCCGCGGCGAGTTGTTCCTTCGAAAACGGCTTGCCGTGCCAGCCCATCTTGTCGGCCACTTCACTGAAGCCATGGCCCTTGATGGTTTCCGCCAAGATTGCCTGCGGCTTGCCTTTGGTGGCTTTGGCTTTGTCGAGGGCCGCAAGCACGGCGGCGACGTCATGTCCGTTGATCACCTGCGTCGCGAAACCTTCGGATTCGAACTTCAGGCGATAGCGCTCCATGTCGTGCTGATACATCGTCGGATCGCTCTGGCCCAGGCGGTTGATGTCGCAAATCACGGTGAGGTTATCGAGCTTGTAGAACGCCGCGAACGCCGCCGCTTCCCAGATTTGTCCTTCGGCCAATTCGCCGTCTCCAGTCAGCACGTACACGCGCGTGTCGCTTTTATCCATGCGCGCGCCGATCGCCAGGCCAGACGCCACCGACAAGCCCTGCCCGAGCGATCCCGTCGCCGCGTCCACGCCATGAATCAGCGGCGTCGGATGGCCTTCGAGTTCGCTGGTCAATTGCCGCAGCGTCATCACGCGCGAAACGGGAAACACGCCCGCTTCGGCCAGCGCGGAATACAGCAGCGGCGCAGCGTGGCCCTTGGAGAGCACGAACCGGTCGTCGTTATTCGAATTCGCGTTTTTCGGATCGAATTTCATGGCGTAGAAAAACACGCCGGCGGCAAGCTGCGCCGCGGACATACAGGAGGTGGGATGGCCCGACCCTGCCGCCGTGGTTGACATCATCGAATAGATGCTCAGCAGCTTGGCTTTTTCTGCGATGTTTGCGATGGTGGCGGCCGAAGGACCGGAAGGCGAAGTAGCGCTCATAATGGCTCCTTTAGATTGATCGCCATGAGTTTACCCTGTTCGGCAAGATCGCGCGAATGCCTAATTTGGGCCGAACGGACGGCTACGATTCACGGAAATCTGACATTCGGTGCATCGAGTTGAAACATCGGGTCGGCTAACGGGCTAGGTCACGAGCGCTTGATGTCGCCGCGCGATGAGAGCTTCGGGTCGCGAATGGCGTCGGTTACGCGGACAACCTGAGCCATTTCGGCCACGTCGTGCACGCGGACTATATGCGCTCCGCTCAAGACGCTCGCCGCGACCGTGGCGGCCGTTCCCCAGATGCGATCGCTTGATACAGCATCGCCCAGGATTTTGCCGATGAAACTCTTGCGCGACGTGCCGAGCAGGATGGGAAATCCGAGCTTCGCGATTTGGTCGAGCTGCGCAATCAGCTCGCAATTCTGCTGCCGGCTCTTGCCGAAACCGATTCCCGGATCGAGCACGATCTGAGATTTCGCCACGCCGGCACGGCGGGCAATCGCGACGGAGCGGCGCAAACCGGTTTTCACGTCTGCGATCACGTCGCGCGCGAAGGGTCGTTGCTGCATGGTCGCCGGATCGCCGCGCATGTGCATCAGGATCAGCGGAACTTTCGCTCGCTTCGCCACCGCAGCGATGCGGGGATCGTTTCTCAGTCCCGTCACGTCATTTATGATTTCGGCGCCAGCGCGAAGGGCTGCTTCGGCGACTTCCGATTTGCTGGTGTCGACCGAGATGGGAACTTTCAGCTGCCCGCGCAGCGCGGCGATCACTGGCAAAATTCGCTCGAGTTCCACCGCAGCCGTAACTCCGCTGGAACCGGGCCGCGTCGATTCCCCGCCGATATCCAGTATGTCGGCGCCGGATTTTTCGATGGCCATCGCGCGCGCGACGGCATCGCCCACCGAAAGAAATTCGCCGCCGTCTGAAAAACTATCCGGAGTGACGTTTAGCACGCCCATCACCAGCGTGCGCTTGCCAAGTAGGAGTACGCGCGACGGCGTGCGCAATCGAAATGTAGTTCGTTTCAACAAGGGCGCTATTGAATCATGATTCGCGGAAAATTTTAAGCGCGGCTGCTAGTGCACCGGCGGCACGAAATACGCGTTGCGATGGACGATCACCGGATCGCCGTGCCCGTCTATTTCCACGCGTAACTGATGCCAGCCCGCCGCGGGAGGAGCTGAATCCGCTGACGACGGCGAAAATCCCAAAGTGTATTCGGCGCGAATTTTCATCGCGATCTGCTGAAACGTGTCGGCCAATGTGTTCGCTTCGCGCAGAAAATATAAATGTCCTCCGGTTTGGCGCGTCAGCTCGGCCAGGTACAGCGTGTATGCGGGGATTTCGCCCTTTTTTGCCGAAGCGTCGAGCAACGTGCGGTTCGCGTGCGCGGCGAGCCAATCGGCAGTCATGATCTTCGGGCGGCTTTCGGTTGAGACAGCGAACACCTGAATGTCCGCGGCAACCAGCGAGCGCGCCACATCTTCGAACGTGAGTTTATCTTTCGGCCATCCGGGCCGCGGCACCGCGCTCGCTGGGTCAAGCGTCAGTCCCAGGCCGCTATCCTGCCCGTCCGTCAGCACTACGATCGCTTTTCGCCCGGCGCGATTCGTGAACAGTTCGCGCGCCGTCAGAAACAGCGATTCGTAAATGTTCGAGCCTCCGGTGTCGGACAGTAAGCTCCGCGCGTCCACGCGGGCGACGGCCTTGCGAATCAAGCCCCAATCGTTTGAAAACGGAAGCTGCAAGTAGGTGTGCGCTGAAAAATCGATCACGGCGATCTGGTCGGACGCTGCGAGTGAATCCACCAGCGCGCGCGCCGCATTCTTCATCTCGTCGGATTGCCGCAGCACGCTCGGGCTTGCGTCCATCACCAGCGCCACGCCCGCCGGATCGGCCGAAGCGTCGAAGTAGGAAATCTGCTGCAGCACGCCGTCGTCATACACGCGAAAATCCGATTCAGGAATATTGCGAACCGCCGCGCCCATCGCATCAGTGACGCTGCACGTAACCGGAACGATTTGCGTGGTGACGGAAATCGGGCGAGCCGCGAACGGGCCGCCGTTTGCCGCGCTTTCCGGACCGGCGGCGTTCAATTCTCCGGTGGATGTGTCGCGCGTCCATCCTCGATCGGAATCGAGCCGGCGCGGTTTCGGTAATGTCGCCTTGGAGTGCGGTGCGGCGGCGTTCTGCGCGAGCGCGGCGGGAGAAACCACGGGCAGAAACAGCGACGAGGCTACGATACAGGCGGCAGTCAAAGTTGCGATACGCGAAACGCGTCGAATCGTTGAATCGGACGATCCGGGAGCGGTCGTCATGGGCGGCGTTAATCGAGATCGAAATCGCGCAGCGGTTTTTCGATCGGACCGTCTTTCGCTTTCTTAAGCCCTTCGGCAAATTTCCGCGCCAGCACGTCTTCTTTCGATTTTTCCGCTTCCACCGACGCGCGGAATTTCGCCTCTACCGCGTCGTCATGCTGGCGGAGCAGGCGCGCGGTATCGTCCAGGTCGATCGAAGGCGGCGGCTTCGGCGGCGGCACGTGCGACAACACCACGCCAATTTCGCTATCGATCACCAGTTTCGCCTGGCAGCACGGGCATTCGACCTTGAACGTGTCACTGGAATTCTTCGCCATGCGGTTATTTTACGCCCATTCGATATTTCTGGAAAACCCCGGAGGGCGAGACACGTCGCCGCTAAAGGCAGGCGGCGTGCAAGCCGATAGTCGCTGTACGCAATTTCGCTTCGCTAAATGTGAATGCACGTGATTCCGAGGAATTCGGCGAGCGCCGCAGTGGTCGAGCTAATGAGAGAGTTCTTAGAATCGTCTTTCCACCCGAGGAGTCGCCGCTGATGAGCACCTATTCCCAACTTGCATCCGATCCGCTCGAAGTCGAAGCGGGAATGTCCACTCCAGCGCCGTCTGAACGGCGTCGGAAGCTGCGCGCGCGGATGAACATTCAAGTGCGGATTTGCGGCGGCCACGGCACGCGGGATTTGTTCGAAGACATCGTCACCAGCGTAAACGTGACGCGCGACGGGCTGCTGGTGGCGACGCACCGAAAAAATTATTCCGTGGGCGATTTGCTGGAAGTCACTTGCCCGTACTGGACGAATCCGACGGCGATCAATACTCCGCGAAAAGCGAGAGTGGTTCGCAGCGCGATCATGCCCGATCTGCGTTACGGAGTGGCGTTGCAGTTTCTGCCGCGCGAACAACCGGAAGCGCATTGGGTGCGCGCCGCTCACGCGCCCTCGCCCTATCCAAGCCAGGTGCGCATTCTCGCGGTCGAATCCAACGACAAGGCCGCGCGCGCTTTGCGCACGATGCTCGAACATGACGGCTACAACGTAGTCGTTGTCGGCAATCCGTGCGACGCGCTCGCCATCCTGAGCACCGAAACACCCGATGCTCTAGTGATCGAAGCCGAAGGCAACGAAATGTGCGGAGCCGATTTGTGCGCCATCGTAAAAACCAACGAACGGCTGCGCCACATTCCGGTCGTGTTCCTCACCAGCTCGGCGATGCCTTCGGATTACGCCGCCGGGCACCGGCTGGGCGCAATCCTTTGCATGACCAAACCGTGCAAGCCCGAGCACGTGCGCCGCGCCGTACATCTGGTGGCGCCGCCGCCCTCTGAGCGCACCGTGTACAGCTCGCGATTCAACATGGGGGCGTTCGTCCGCACCGCTTAACGCGAAACCCGCCAACGTAAAATCCAAAGCACAAAAAAAAAGACCCGCTCCTCTCGAAGCGGGTCATCCGTACTCTCTCAATTGAAATTGCGGTTTACGCGGTTGCCGGTTTTTCGCCCTTGGCCATGCCGGGAATCGCGCGCGGCTCCGGACGAAGCGAGATCTGCGGCTCACGAGTGGCCACAGGCGGCGCTGACGGCGGAGGCAAGATTTTTTCGGGAAGCGGTTTGCCGTCCATCAGCAACTTCAGTTCGGTGGCGTCCAGCACTTCGCGTTCGAGCAGCGCCTGAGCGATGCGCTCGAGCGTTTCGCGCTTGGTTTCCAGAATGTTGCGAGCCTTGCTGTAACCAGTGGTCACGATGCTGCGGACTTCACCGTCGATCTTGATCGCGGTGTCTTCCGAATAATCGCGGTGCTGGTTGATTTCACGTCCCAGGAAGATCGCCTCTTCTTTCTTGCCGAACGTTAGCGGCCCCAGAACGCTCATGCCCCACTCGCAAACCATCTGGCGGGCAATTTCGGTGGCGCGCTCGATGTCGTTGCCGGCTCCGGTGGTCACGTGATTCAGGAAAATTTCCTCGGCAGCGCGTCCGCCCATCAGCACGGCTAGTTGCGCTTCCAAAAATTCCTTGGTGTAGGTGTGCTTGTCGTCGATGGGCAGCTGCATGGTCACACCCAAAGCCATCCCGCGCGGGATGATCGTGACTTTGTGCAGCGGATCGGCGCCCGGCGTCATCGCCGCGACCAGCGCGTGGCCGGCCTCGTGATACGCGGTGTTGCGCTTCTCTTCGTCGGACAAAATCATCGACCGGCGTTCGACGCCCATCAGGACTTTGTCTTTCGACATTTCAAAATCGACCATCGCTACGAACTTGCGGTTCTGGCGAGCGGCCCACAGCGCGGACTCGTTCACCAGGTTCGCCAGATCGGCGCCGGAAAAGCCCGGAGTGCCGCGTGCGATCACCGAAAGATCCACGTCATCCGAAAGAGGAACCTTGCGGGTATGGACACGCAAAATATCTTCGCGACCTTTCACGTCTGGACGAGGCACAACCACGCGACGGTCGAAACGCCCCGGGCGAAGCAGCGCCGGATCGAGCACGTCGGGCCGGTTGGTGGCCGCGATCAAAATGACGCCTTCGTTGGATTCGAAGCCGTCCATTTCCACCAGCAGCGCGTTCAAAGTCTGTTCCCGCTCGTCGTGTCCGCCGCCCAAACCAGCTCCGCGGTGGCGGCCCACAGCGTCGATTTCGTCGATGAAGATGATGCACGGCGCGTTCTTCTTGCCCTGTTCGAACAAATCGCGAACGCGGCTGGCGCCCACGCCGACGAACATTTCGACGAAGTCCGAACCGGAGATCGAGAAAAACGGAACATTGGCTTCGCCGGCAATCGCTCGCGCCAGCAAAGTCTTTCCGGTTCCCGGAGGCCCGACGAGCAAAACGCCCTTGGGAATTCGTCCGCCGAGCTTCTGGAATTTTTGCGGATCTTTCAGGAAGTCGATGATTTCGTACAACTCTTCTTTCGGTTCGTCGATTCCTGCCACATCTTTGAATGTAGCTTTCTTTTGTTGCGCAGTCAGCAGGCGCGCGCGCGATTTGCCGAAGCTCAGCGCTTTGTTACCGCCGGCCTGCATCTGCCGCATCATGAAGACCCAGAACAAAACGAGTAGGATGAGCGGCGCCATCGTTCCCAGCCAGCTCAACCAATCCGGATTCTTCGCTTCCTTGTAATTGTAGAGAACATTGTGGTCCTGAAGCGACTTGGTGATGTCTGGAATCGCGGTGTTGGCAACGGTCACGCTGCGGAAGCGGCCGCCCTCGCGATATTCGCCTTGCAGTTCGGCGCTGTTCGGGGAAATGACGATCGTCACATCCTTCACGCTGCCCTTCTGCACTTTGTCCATGAACTGGCTGAACAGAGGCTCGTCGTCTTTCGGGGACTGCCCGCCCTTGGACGCCATCTCCCAAAGGAACACAGCCAGCACGACCATCAGAAGCCAGAATAAAATTGTACGGATAGTGGAGTTCACCTGAATTACCTCGCCCTCAGTCTACCGATACCTAGTGTGATGCGTTTCGTACCTGTACTGCCGACGCTTGGAATCCGTCAACCAAAAGTAAACCGCCAGCACGATCATCAAGAGAAAAAATAAAATCGCACGGACTCTAGCGCTCATCTAGATTCCGTCGCCCGCAACCTGCCAATACCTATTTTGATGCTTCCGTCGCGGCCAAGTATTCATTTCTGTGAATCGACCGGAAACGGCATGTCTTCAATAACTAAGCCCACTCGCGTGCTCGAAGAAACCAGGAAATCTGCAGATGGTGGCATGTTGCGCGCCCAGACGATCTGCCCATCGCTTTCGAGTACGGGCCAGGTAGCGCGCTGTTCGGCCGGCACTCGCGCCGCGAGGAACAGCTCCTTCAGTTTGCGCCGGCCGCGGCGGCCCTTCGGCCGGTACGCGTCCCCCGGGCGCCAGCTACGCAAAACCAGCGGAAAATGAAGCAGTTCCGCGTCGAAGACTTCCGACTGTCTTTCAGTGTCGCGCGGCATCCGCGACCAGTCAATCTTTTTCAGGCGAAAGCAGGTTGCCAATTCAGCAACCGAGATACTCGTCACTCCAGTCTCGGGAACGGGCACCTGATAGTGATACGCAGATTCGCCCGCCGGGGTTTCATCGGCTGCGGGCCGTTCCAAACCGGGATGTTCGCCCCGAAAAATCAGACTGTCGAATGCGCGTTCAACAATCACCCCGCCGGGCAAGTTCACCTCGCTGCTGCTGGTGGCCTGTTCCGCCAGGCGAATCACTTGTTCGACATGTTCCGATGTCAACTCGCGAAGGTCGCTGCGGATGTCCTTATACAGACGGCGGATCATGCGTTCGGTAAGCGCTCGGAAAGGGCTGGTGGGAATGTGCTTACCGGCTGGCGCCGGTTGGGTGCCGAGCGACGCGGCTGAAAACGGGTCGAGCAGCGAGTGGGCGGCGATTTTTCGAGTTCCGCCGGTGTGCTTGACCAGCGCATGGAATTGGCGCTCGACGAGTTCGTCCCAGAACACTTCTTCTTCGCGCGACAGACGAGACAGCGTCGCCAGATGCTGCACAACCGCGGGCGAAAAATCGTTCGCCAGAACCGGCAAGAGTTTTTCGCGAATGCGAGCGCGCAGCCGTCTCGTGTCCGAGTTTGTGGAATCTTCGCGCCACGGCTGACCGATCTGGCTGAGATACTCGCGCAGTTCTTCGCGCCGGAATTCGAGTAGCGGACGCACGATCGCGCCGGCGACGGGATAAATGCCGCCTAGGCCAGTGACGCCCGTGCCGCGAATTACGCGCGCCAGCACCGTTTCGGCCTGGTCTTCCATGGTATGAGCGACCGCGATAAAGTCGGCCCTGCCGCTCGTCACCAACTCGGCGAAAAACGCATAGCGAAGCTTGCGCGCGCCTTCTTCCACGTTCCAATTGTTGCGAGCGCACGCCGCGGCGACGTCTTCTTTCGCGGTAATGAACTCGACGCCGAATTCTCTCGCGAGCGCTGAGACAAATTGCTCGTCGGCGTCGGATTCCGCGCCGCGCAGCGAATGATTGAAGTGCGCGATCAGCAGCCGGATACCTACCTCGTCGCGCAAGCGATTAAGCAGGCGAAACATCGCAACCGAATCCGCGCCGCCGGAGACGGCCGTGACCACGCGCGCGCCGGGCAAAAGAATCCCTTCGGATTGGATTTGCTTCAGGACCGCTTGTTCGAGTGGCGTTCGCATATACGGCACAAAACGAGGCTTCCAACAGCACAGCTAGCATCACGATGGTATCAGCGGCGGGAACAGCGGTCGAGCGAACTGCAGACTACAGCCGGTCGGCAATCTGCTGCGTAAACAGGTCGCGGCTGTACGAGATGCGGCGATCGAGAGCGACGGCCGCAAAGTAGGAGCAGCCCACGCGTTCGGATTCAGCCCAGCGAGCCACACCGGGAGCGAGCGATTTTGCGAACCGGACGATCACGGCGAGAAAATTGTAGTACGCGCCGACTGCGCGAATGTCGCCGCGGTCTTCTTTCTGCTCGGGGCACAGTTGCACCAGCTGTAGCAGACGCGTGAAATCGCCGGCGTTCACGGTTTCGCCGGAAAGCCCGGTGACTTCGCGCAGGCGCGGAGACAACGCCACGTTGCGGCTGGAGGCGACGATCGAGCGGAAGTAGGAGACGACGAATGGCAGCAGCGCTGCCACGGAGAAAACGCAAATCGCGACCGGCATCATCCCTTGACCGCCAGCCGGGCAGGAATCAGTCGCGAATCTTCAGACACCATCAAGAATGTGTAGGCCCACGCAGCTGGCAACCACACGCCCAACAGCGGGAACACCGCTTTCAAAACGCTCGATTCCAAACCGGGAAACAAATTGCGGAGCGCATAAGTTCCTGCGGTGGCACTGAAATAAATTCCCAAAGCCAGCACCAGTTGGATCAGGTGCGTACGCGTCTCGCGCAGTTTCAAAATCGCGCCCCACAACAAGTAGGTGAGCACCACCCCGACGAAATAAAGGTTCTGGCCAAGCTCCACAACGAACCGGCTGGTCAGGTGGCCTTGATTCTGGCGGATCACGGCATACGAAAAGAACGCGGTCGCCGCGAGCAAAATGGCGGCCGCGCTCCGAATCTGGCGGCTGACCTTCATTTCCACGAAGACGTGCTGGTAGAGCTGAATGATTACGCAGAACAGCGAGATCGTCGCCAGACTCTCTGTGTAGTAGTAGCAGTAGAGATATTCTTTGGAAGAAAAACCGTACGTGCGGAGGCAAATAAACTGGGCGCAATCCACAGCGCCGCAGCAGACCATATAGAGGACTAGGGAGCTATACCGGCGAACCTGGGTCTTGGCAAACGCACACACCACCACGACGGCTTCTAAGAAGAAACCTATACTCCAAACCGTGTAATCTACAGGGCCAAGCACTCGGTAGCACCTAACTACCTGGCCCACCCCCTATTTAGGGGCTGTTGCGACGCTTACTTCCAGGGCGTCGGTGGGACAGGGCCAGCTGTGTTCGCCCACGGCGTCGGAGGAACAGGTCCTGCTGTGTTCATCCAGGGCGTCGGCGGTACGGGACCGGCGGTGTTCGCCAGGGCAGCCTTAACGCTAACTGCGCCAGACAGCACGAGCATCACCAACAGGCAAACGGACTTCTTACTCATGGACTCCTCCAGGGAAACTACGCGGCGGAGTCTATAAGTAACTTATAATGCCGTCAAGGACGGATTTTGGGAAAAGCGTGCCCAATCGGTACACGCGTCCCGAGATCCTGGCCAAGCCAGCACTACTCGAGTTGTTTGCCTATCTTTCCGTCGTCAAGAGTAAGTTTTGGCTCCGCGGGCGTAAATAGGACGTCGGTACTACTCCTCGCAGCGCCATTTTTAGGACGTACCACCCGATTTCTCGGCGGCGGGCGCAATGCCGATCGCTGCGCCCGAGTCGAGCGCGGTTCTTGACACTTTTGGCAGCGAACCTTAGCATCGAAGATTGTCTTACGGCCGGTTTAGCTCAGAGGTAGAGCGAGGGTCTCATAATCCCTAGGTCGTGGGTTCGAGTCCCACAACCGGCACCATCCATTCGCTTCGAGTATCATGTGGCCTCGCCTCTGAACACCTTGCTCAACCGGGAGATTCGATGATCCGCTCGTTCGCGATGTCGTTGCTGCTCGTCACCTTCGCGGCGTCGCCGCTGCATGCACAGCAGAAACTGTCGCCGAAATGGGAAGAGTTGACCGCAGCCGATTTCCGCGCGGGAATCGCGCAATCCAAAGGCACGTGCGTGCTGCCGTTTGGGATCCTCGAAAAGCACGGGCCACATCTGCCGCTCGGCACCGACCTGCTCAACGTTCGCTACGCCACACTGCAAGCCGTGGGACAGGAATACGCGATCGTTTTCCCGGAATATTATTTCGGCCAGATTTTCGAAGCGAAGCACGAACCGGGGACAGTAGCGTACAGCGCGGACCTGCAATTGAAATTGCTGCAGGAAACCACCGACGAAATGGCACGCAACGGCTGCAAAAAGATTCTGATCGTCAATGGCCACGGCGGAAACGAGAACCTGCTTCCCTATTTCGCGCAGACACAGATGGATCTGCCGCACGACTACGTGGTGTACGTGCTCGATATCCCTCGTAGTCACGCCGGCGGACCGGGCAAGAAATCAACGGGCCCGGACTATCACGCCGGCGAAAACGAGACTGCGAGCACGATGGTATCGCGGCCCGATTTGGTTCACATCGATCGGGCCGCCAGCGAATCGGGTGCCGATCAAAAGCGGCTGAATCTGCCAGAAGGCGTGTACACCGGGATCTGGTGGTATTCGAGTTTTCCCAATCACTACTCGGGTGACGGTTCGGTGGCTACGAAAGAGCTTGGCGAGTGGAATATGCAGAACTGGATCGCAGGGATTGTGGGAGCTCTGCGCGCGGTAAAAGCCGACGACGAAAGTTTGAAACTACAAACCGAATTCTACGAGAAGAGCAAACACCCGCTCGATACGCCGCAGTAAACCACTCTAGAGTTTTACCGTTTTACCGGTATTCGCGGCCTGGTAGATCGCGGTCATAATCGTCAGGTCGCGCAGACCTTCTTCGCCCGGAGTGAGCGGCGTTTTGTCGTCCATCACGCAGCCGGACATGTGATCCATTTCCGCGGTGAAATGATCGCGCGCCGGAAATGAGACTTCTTCAAGCGTGTTGTTTTTGGCCACTCTCATCCGCTCGCCGCTATATCCCATCGCCGGATCGAGCTCGAAATATCCCTCCGTGGCAAGCGCGCGAAAATGCGAGCGCGTGACAGAGCCGTAGCTCGAACTGCAATTCGCCAGAATTCCGCTCGGAAAGCGAAGTTGGAATAGGATCGTTTCCTCTACTTCCTTGAATCGGATGTCGCCGGGTGTGGAATACATCATCGCGTTCACTTCGGTGGGTTCTTCGCCGGAAATGTAGCGAGCCGCTTGCAACGCATAGATGCCGATGTCCATCAGCGAGCCGCCGCCCGCCATCGCTTTCTGCAAACGCCATTGTGTGGGATCGCCAATGTTGAAGCCGGCTTCCGTCTGCAGGATCTTTACCGGTCCGAGCACTTTTTCGTGCGCCATCCGGATCATTTCCTGGTTGTAGGGTTCATAGCGGCAGCGGTACGCGACCATCAGCTTGCGGTTCGCGGCTTTGGCAGCGTCAATCATGGCCTGGCAATCCGCCGGAGTATTGGCCATCGGCTTTTCGCTCAGCACGTGTTTCCCGGCTTTCACTCCGCGAATGGTGTATTCGGCGTGCATGCTGTTGGGCAGCACGATGTAGATCACGTCCACTTCGGGATTGTCGCGAATCGAATCGTAATTTTCGTAGTTGTAGATATTTTTCGGATTCACACCGTAACGAAGCGCGAGCTTGTTGGCTTTGTCCGGATGACCGCTCACCAGCGCGACGACTTTCGATTTTTCGCAACCGTTGAACGCGGGCAGGATCTGATTGATCGCAAGGCTGCCTAAGCCGACCACTGCCCAACCGAGTTTTCGTCCCGGCGGATTGGGCACGGCCTGCTGCTGCTGCGCCACTGCGCTTTTAAGCAGCGCGCCGGCAGTGCTGACGACGGCGACACTTTTCCCCATCCTTGAAAGAAACCCGCGGCGGGAGATGGCTTCTTCGAATGAAATCGGCATGGTGTGTATCGCCTCCGTTTTCGCTCGAGCTACTTCAAGTAGGTCGCGAGCCAATCCAAAAACGTTTTGTACCAGAATTGCGCGTTTTGCGGTTTTCCGATCCAGTGTCCTTCGTCGGGAAAAATCACCAGCTTGGAGGGAACGCCTTGCCGCTGCAACGCGCTGAAAAATTCGAGCGACTGCGTGTACGGCACCCGATAATCCATTTCACCTGCGATCACGAGCGTGGGCGTTTTGTATTTTCCCAGATCCGCGGCATAGGTGGATGGCGACCATTTCTTGTAGCTGTCGGGATTGGTCCACGGAGTGCCCTGCATGTCGTGCTCTTCGAACCACAGCTCTTCGGTAGCATACATCGACGTTTTGTCGTAGATGCCGGCATGGCTGATAATCGCTTTGAACCGATCGGTGTGCGTGGCCAGCCAGTCGGCCATGTAACCGCCGTACGAGCCGCCGGCCGCGGCAACGCGCGTTCCATCGATGAACGTGTATTTCGCGACCGCGGCATCGACTCCCTTCATCACGTCTTCGTACGGCTTGCCGCCCCAATCGTTGGTGATTTCGTCGGTGAATTTCTGGCCGTACCCGGTCGAGCCGCGGCGATTGATCATCAGCGTCACGTAGCCAGGCGCTGAGAAAACTTGTTCGTTCCAGCGGTAGCCCCAGGAATTTCCCCACATTGTCTGTGGACCACCATGCAGCAGCACCAGCAGCGGATATTTCGCCGACGCGCTGAAATGCGGCGGGCGAATCATCATTGCCTGGATGCGCGTGCCGTCGGTGCTGGGAAACCAAAACGTTTCCGGCGCATTCATGTCGAGCTGCGCCAGAATCGCGTCGTTGTGATGCGATAGCTGAACAGGAGCGGAACCGTCTCGCATCGCGAAGACTTCGGCAGGTGCGGTGAGGCTCGAGCGTTCCATCGCAAACGTCTTTCCGTCGGAGCTCACCGTAACAGCCGAATTGAATCCATCCGACACGATTTTCTGCGGCTGCGCGCCGGCACGCGCCTCCATGGCGTACACCGGCTGCAGAGTCTCGTCCTCTGCGACGAAATAGATTTTGCGACTGTCGGGCGACCACGCCAGGCCATTCGCACTGCGGTCAAACGAATCAGACAGACTTTCGCTTTTCCCGGTCGCTCGGGTGTACAACATCACGCGCCAGCGATCGGATTCGTATTCAGGCGTCAGCTGGGCGTGGTACGCGATGTATTTTCCGTCCGGCGAGTAAACCGGATTGCCGTCGAATCCGGGATTGGTGGTGATCCGCTTTGGCTCGGACGCGCCGGAAACTGGCACGGTGAACAGATCGCCGTTCGTGCTGATGGCTTCGATTTTTTCGGTTACCGCAGTGAAGCAGAGTTCCGCGCCGTCGGGCGAGAAATTAATATCTTCGGGGCCGCCGCGCTGGTCTGGCGGGACGTCATAATCGGCGCCGGCCGTCAGGTCTCGCGGCGCAGCGTCGGATGAAGCAGCCGAAGTCGGTGCCGCGATCACGAACAGATGGCCGCGCTTGCCGTCGGACCAGTGAGTCCAATGGCGATAGAGAAGATTTTCGGCGACGTGCGCTTTCACTTTGCTTTTTTCTTTGGCGTCATCGCGCGTTTTGTTGCACGCGTCGTCTTTGCAGTCCGGATACACCGACGATGTGAAGGCGATGGTCTTGCCATCGGGCGACCACTTCGCAACATCCACGCCGGTGGAAATGTGGGTGATCGCGCGAGCGTCGCCGCCCGCGAACGACAGGATATAAATTTGCGAGCTGCCGTCGCGCGATGAAAGAAACGCGAGCATCTTGCCGTCGGGCGACCAGACGGGCGAGCTATCGTGTCCGCTCTGCGTCAGCTGAACGGGCGCGCCCTGCGTGGTGGAAACCATCCAGATGTTGCTGACGCTGTGATTGGCGTCAAGGTCCGGCGTCGAAACGGTGTACGCCACCGCGCTGCCGTCCGGAGAAATCTGCGCTTCCGACAATCGGTGCATCCGCATCATGTCGTCAAACGTGATGGCGTGTTTGCCGGAATCCTGCGCGACGAGCGCCGGAACGAGGGACGCACAGCAAAGAGCGAGAACGGAAACGCGGCGAGCGGTACGAAGCAATTGAGTGTTCATCGAGTGTGTTCCTCTTTTTCAACGTTCTTTCAACGTTGGGTCAGCGTTGAGCGGTTTGAGCGCCCGCCGGAGTTTCCTGCGAATGCGCGCTGTTGGGCGGGTTGTGCTCTTCCAGGTATCGCAACAGCAGACTGTAAAGATGGAGCGTGGTGCCGGAGCCTTCGAAAATTCCGTGGGTGCGATTCGGATATTCCATGAAATCTACCGGCTTATCCAGCTCGATCAACCGGTTGAGCAATAGTTCGGTTCCGCCGTAGTGAACGTTGTCGTCGCCAGAGCCATGAACGATCAGCAGGTGGCCGCGCAATCCTTCTGCGTAATTCACAGCCGAGCTGGATTTGTAGCCCTCCACATTCTGGAGCGGCAATCCCATGTAGCGTTCCTGATAAATCGAATCGTACAGGCGCAGGTCGGCGACCGGAGCGACCGCCATGCCCACTTTGCAGAGTTGAGGCGAACGGAACATCAAATTCAACGTGCTGGAGCCGCCGCCGCTCCATCCCCAGATCGCAACGCGCGAAGGATCCGCGAAGGGATGCGAACTGAGAAACGATTGCAGCGCTTCGCTTTGGTCCTTCACAACCACCGGATGAATCGCGCCATACACCGATTTGCGCCAGGCGCGTCCCTTGGGAGCGGGCGTGCCGCGATTGTCGAAACTGACGACTACATAACCGGCCGCGGCGGCGATGCGATGGAAAGAGAAATTCCACGCGTCCCACATGTCGAGTACGGTTTGCGCCGCGGGCTCACCGTAAACGAAAACGAGTACCGGATATTTTTTCGCCGGATCAAAATCGGGCGGCTTGAGCATCCAGGCGTCTAGCGTGACGCCGTCGGCGAGATTCACCTTGAAGAACTCGGTCGGCGACGAGAGCAGGGGCGCAGCGTTGGCGCGCAAAGTTGCGTTGTCTTCGAGCACGCGAACTCGATTCTTCGTCTGCAGCGAAACCAGGTCGGTGACCGGCGTCACATCCGCGCGCGAATACATGTGTAGTGCCCATTGCCCATCCGGCGAGACGTCATAGGCGTGCGTCCCAGGGGCGTCCGCGGCGCTCACGCGCTCGGACTTGCTTGCACCGTCGAGTCGGGTGCGAAACAAATACCGCTGCGTGGCGTTTTCCGGCGACGCTTCGAAATACAGCAGGCCGTTTTTTTCGTCCACTCCGGCGATGCCCATCACGTCGTACGGACCCGGAGTAAGAAGTTGGACGTGAGCCCCGTCGCGCGAGACCAGATAAGCGTGACGCCAGCCGTCGCGTTCGCTGAGCCAAAGAAACGATTGGCCGTCGTGAATCCATTTGATTTCGTCGTTCACGTCGACCCAGTCTTTATCCTGATCACGAAAGATCTGGGTGACGGCGCCGGTGGCGGCGTTTGCGACCAGCACGTCGTTGGTGTTTTGCAGGCGATTCAAATGTTCGATCGCCAGCTCGCTGGAGTTCGACGCCCAATCCATGCGCGCGATGTAGTTGTCGCGAGGATCGCCGGGAACTTGCATCCAGCGCGTCGCGCCGCCGGCGACGGCCACCACGCCGACGCGAACCGCTGAGTTCGGAGAGCCCGGGATGGGAATGGGAATATCGAGGACCGTTGGATACACGCCCAGACCGGGATACGGAAATCCCGTGACGATTTCGCGCGGCTTGCCCAGGTTGTAAATTAATTTGAAGACTCCGACCCCGTTCGTGTCGAACTGCCAGTACGAAATGTGCGCGCCGTCCGGGCTCCAGCGAAATCCGTCGCGGACGTCGAGCTCCTCTTCGTACACCCAATCGGAAGTTCCGTTGACGATCGACGCCGAACCGTCCGTGGTGAGCGGCGTAATTTTTGCGGTGGCGACGTCTTCCACGTAGATGTTGTTGGCGCGCACGTAGGCGACTTTCGCGCCGTCGGGCGAGAACTTTGCGAACATCAGTGTCGATGGCGAGGCGTCTCCGCCGAGCTTGCGAAGCTGACCGGAAGCAACGTCGAGCACCCAGTAATCACCGCGCGTGTTTTGGCGCCACACCTGAACCGAATTGGTGTAGAGCAGCAATCGCGATTTATCTTGCGACCAGGCATAGCCTTCGATCGCGAGGGGCGATTTCGCGCCTGGCGGGACCAGTTTCGATGCCGAGACGATCACATCGTGCTTTCCCGTGGCTGTTTCGTAGCGGACGATGTCTTGCGCGTTTTCTACTGCGGCGGACGGTTCGACCGTGGTGTACGCCGAGCCGCCATCCAACCACTTCGACGGACCGAATGCGCGAACTTCGAAATCGGTCGAGTCGTAGAAACGGTGGAGTAGTTTGTCGGACTCGGCGGAGACCTGTGCACGCGCGGGCGGTGCCGCAAAAGCGGCGAGAACGAGCGCGAAAAGAGCGATCACGCACGAAAAACGAATCGCAAACCTGGTGTGAATGCCTGAGCTCATCGAGATCCCTTGAATTGCGTGTTCCTTTATTTCTTGTCGAAGCTGCTTTCTTCAATCGTGCGGCCGTTCACCGGTTGGACGGGTCGGGCGTTATTTGGATAGAGCTTCGAGAAAGCGTTGATTTCGAGCGGCGAGATGTCCACCGGCGCTTTCATTACGTACCAATCGACATTTTCAGAGCATGGCGGAGTGGTAAGCGAGCCGGCAAATTTGTAGTAATTGCGGTTCGACGGCAGGAAATCTTCAGCGTTAATCTGTACCTTTTTCTTCTCGATTTCTTTGCCGATTTCGCGCGGCAAGTAGCTCCACAAGTCGCGGAGCGCGGCGTTTTCGGAGCCAGACTTCATCAGGACCGCGACGACGGCCAAGCGACCTTCGGCATTTTTGTGGACTAGGTGGAGTTCGAGATCGAATTTCTGGCCGTCGATTTCCGTTTCGCTCGGATGATGAAAATGAAATTGGATGAGCTGATAGACCGATCCGTTCACGTTGATGCTGCTGCCGGGCCCGTACTCGACTTCGACGGTGTGGCCGTTGTTGATGATCTTCAAGGGCGAAAGCTTGTAGTCGAACCGGATCGGCGCGAGCTCAGCCTTCTGCGCGCCGGAAATATCGATCGGCGATTGGCGCGTGCCGGTCTTGCATCCGGCGAAATTCGGGTCCATTTCGCCCCAGTGTTCGGGGCTTGAGGCGCCTTGGTAGCTCCAGGCGGGCGTTTGCGACGCGGCATTTTGGGCGTGGGCGGGCATCGAAAACGCGAGAGCAGCGGCGAGCGGGGCCACGCCGAAGATGGCTTTCTTCCACGGCTGGTTTCGAATGGCGAGCGAGCGGAGACGCATGGCGAATTCTCCTTGGCGGAAAGGCGAGCGGTAGCATCTCACTTTGGAAAACAATGTTCAACGCAAACGGGCGTGGCGTCGAGCGGCGCGGCGAGGGCGCTGGTTTTGGTTTCGCGCGGCCGCAAAATGCTGATACAAGTTGTGCTCGCACGTTGCAATCGAAACACGGAGAAACCGCGGAGGAGCGTTCATGAAGCGCAGGTGGAAGATCGGAATTTTGGCGGTGATGTGCTTTGGCGCGAGCGCGGCAGTTGCAACGGCGCAGGAAGTGAAGCCGCCGGTGCCCCCGCTGCAGTATGCCGATATGGGCGATTTCAAACTGCAAAGCGGCGAAACGATTCGAGAATTTCGCCTCGCGTATCGGACGGCCGGAAAGTTGAACGCGGAAAAATCGAACGCCATCCTGTGGCCCACATGGCTGGGAGGAAAGAGCGAGGACTTAGCGGGATTGATTGGGCCTGGAAACGTGGCCGACACCGACAAATATTTTGTGGTGACGATCGATGCAATCGGAAATGGAATTTCCAGTTCGCCTTCCAACAGCAAATCGCAATCGCGTTTGGCGTTCCCGAAATTTACCATCCGCGACATGGTGGAATCCGAACACATGCTCGCCACCAACGTGCTGCATCTTTCACACGTGCACGCGGTGATGGGAATTTCGATGGGCGGCATGCAGACGTTTGAATGGATGCTGGCGTATCCGGACTTTATGGACGCTGCCGTTCCCATGGCCGGATCGCCGCAATCGACTTCGTATGACAAACTTTTGTGGACCAGCCAGATCGACGCGCTGGAACTGGATCCGGAATGGAAAAACGGCAAGGGGATGAAGCCGATGACCGGAGGCTTCGTGGTGTTTAGCGAGATTGCGTCAATGAATATTTCGTCGCCCGCTTACCGCGTGGCGCTGACTCCGCCGGGAGATTTTGCGGCGTTCCTTGCGAAAACCAGAGCCGACGATCACGGAAACGCGCTGAACGCGTGCGATTCCATTCGCCAGCGCGAGGCGATCATGGCTCTTGATATGCCGAAGGAATATTCGGCCACACTCGCGGAACTGGCGACGAAAGTTCACGCGAAAGTCCTGGTCATCGTGTCGCCGGAGGACCATATGGTGAATCCGGAGCCAGCGATTGCATTTGCGAACGCGCTGGGCGCGCCGATTTTGCGGCTCGATTCGCCGTGCGGACACTTGAGCCTGGATTGCATTTCAGTGGGACCGACTGTGGCGCAGTTTTTGGATGCTCCCGCGTCGGTGAAATCGGCGACGCTGGAGGGTCCAGCGAAGTAGGGTGAGCGGATTTCTAATCACTTCGGCGGCGGGTTTCGATGTACGAAGTGCGATGGTTTAATGGTGGTGCGCGGCGGCAGTCGATGCCGGCAGAACCGGGCCCAAGCACGAGTTGTTAACTCTGTTATACATACCACGAATGGTAACAAACGGACACTTGGTTGTCAATCGGATTCGCCGGCGGACGAGTCATTATGTTTTCGCTCGGCGAGCGGAATATTTGTAACCCGGCGGCGCGTTCGGCATAACGCCTAGAGCTTGAGCGAATTTGAGTCTGCGCTTCCCCATGAAAGCGAAAACGCTGGTGATCGTAAATCCTTCGTCGGGCGGCGGAAACGCGTTGCGGGCCGAGCCTCGCGTGGCGAGTTACCTGAAATTGCGCGAGCTGGATGCGGATTTCGTGCACTCGGCGAGCGTGGACGATATTCAGGCAAAAGCAGCGCAGGCGGGCGATCAGGGTTACACGCATGTGGTGGCGCTGGGCGGCGACGGAACGTTTCATCACGTGATTGAGGGGATTTACGGGACCGCGGCGATCGGCGGATTTTTCCCGGCGGGCAACGGCAACGATATTGCAAGGTCGATGGGGATCGCAAACGATCCCGTCCGCGCCGCAGAACAATTTTGCAATGGTTCGGCGCGAGCGGTGGATTTGATCCGTGTGACGACCAAGGGCGGACGCGTCTCGCACTACATCGGCGCGGGCGGATTGGGTCTGGACGCGGAGGCGGCTTACCTGGCGAACACGCGGTACGCGAAACTGCCGGGATGGATGCGATATCTGGCGGGAACGTTCAGCGTGTTTTTCAATCGCGGCGCGCTGCAACTGGGATTGGATCTGGACGGCGAAGTGCGCAGCGGGCGCGGATTATTTGTAGCCGCGGCAAACGGGTCGAGCTACGGCGCGGGAGCGCGTATCGCTCCGGACGCGAAGATGGACGATGGGTGGATGGATGTGGTGGTCGTGGGCGATGTGAAATTTTTGAGGCTGCTCGAGGCGTTGCCGCGATTGTTTAGTTCGGGAGATTTGCGACGCTTTCCGGAGGTCGAGCGGTTCCGGTGCAAGCGCGCGAAGATTTTGGCCGCTCCGTCGGCGCGGGTGCACGGCGACGGCGAAGATTTGGGCACGTCTCCGGCAGAATTTGAGGTGCTGCCCGCTGCGGTGCGGATGGTGGTGCCGTGAAGCGCGTCTCAACTGAGTTGTCGCGACGCAGACAAATGAGAAGGTAATCGGCGCCAATGGACGGCTGGAATCGTCGTTGGGTCTGCGACGCCCTCCGTGAAAAAATGCACGGCGCGAACGGCGACACGAACTTCGTCGCGATTCGCGCAGCATTAAGGAAGTTTTTTATGTACGGCCGCAGATCGTGTTGAAGAAACGTACCGTCGCGGCGCGGGCGGTGGTTGCGGGGCCGAAGTGCGACGTAAAGGATCGTCCGACGGCCGAAGGATTGCGAGGCGATTCGCGGCGGAGGATTGTGCGCTTCGCACGACCGCGTTGAAAAAATGACGCGCGGATTCACGTCTCGAGGTCGCGCGGCTATTCGTAGCGGAGGGCGACGATGGGGTCGACGCGCATGGCGCGGCGGGCGGGGATGTAGCAGGCGGCGAAGGCGACCAGCGCGAGGACGAGCGCGGTGAGCGCGAAGGTTACGGGGTCGGCGGAGCTGACTTGGTAGAGCATGCCAGACATGAGGCGGGTGAGGACGAGCGCGGCGACGATGCCGACGGCGACTCCGGCAGCAACCAGGCGGCCGCTTTGCGTGAGCAGCATGGTGAGAACGTCGCGCGGCTGAGCGCCGAGGGCCATGCGAATGCCGATTTCCTGAATGCGCTGGGTAACGTTGTAGCGAACCAAACCGAACAACCCGATCGCTGCAAGAGCGAGCGCGACGGAAGCGAAAACTGAAAGCAGAGCAACAGCGGAACGTCGCGGTCCCATGGAAAGCGCGATGCGTTCGTCCATGGTCTTTACGTCTGAAATGGGCTGATTCGGATCGACCGAATGAACCGCTTCGCGAAGCGCCTGGGTGAGCGCGACGGGATTGCCGGAAGCGGTGCGGACCACGAGAAACATGGCGCCGGCTTCGGTCTGGTACATGGGGTAGTAGCGTACGCCCTTGCCCGAGCCGGTCGACTCACCGGCGTTCGACTCTTCCCCGACAACCTGCGAGTGGCGGACGGAGCCGACAACTCCGACGATCGTGGCCCACGGATCGTGCGAGCCATTGCGCAAATGCTTTCCAATGGGATCCTGATTGGGCCAGTAGAGATTGGCGAGGTCCTGATCGATGACGGCGACGGTCTCCGCGCCGGCGCGATCGGAATCTGAAAACGTGCGGCCGCGCACGACCGGAACGCCCAGTGTTTCCAGATAGCCGGGGCTAATTTCGCGAATATTGCTGTGCGGGCCGGGATCGCCGGGCAGCGCGGCGCGTCCCTCGATTTCAAACGAGCCGGAGCCGTTGAATCCGCTGAAGGGCAAAGGAACTCCGGCGCCCGCGGCAGAAACTCCGGGAGTGGTTTGTAAGCGCGCGACGGCGGCGCGAACGAATTCAATTTGCTTCGCCGGCGAATCGTAGGGATGTTCGGGAAGCGAAGTGGCGGCGGTAAGCAAGCCGTGAGGGCGGAATCCAACGTTGACGTCCTGCATTTTGGCGATGCTCTTCAGGAAGATGCCGGCACCGGCGAGCAGAACCAGCGCAAGAGCGAGCTGGCCGACGACGAGCGCGTCACGAAAGCGATGATGCGCGCGGCTGGCAGCCCCGGCGCCACGACCTTCGGTGAGATTGCGCTGCGGATCGGTGCGAGAAATTTGCAGCGCGGGCACGGCTCCGAAAACGACGGCGGAAAGAATTGTGGCGCCCACGGTGAAGATCAGCACGCGAGAATCGATGCGCACGTCGATCGAGCTTGCAAGATTTCCTTCCGCCAGACGAACCAGTAAGCGGAGCGCACCGAAAGCGACGCCCAGACCTACGAGCATGCCGGCTCCGGCAAGAACAAAACTTTCGGTGAACATCTGGCGAGCCATGCGCCAGGACGAAGCACCGAGGGCGGTGCGAACGGCGAATTCGCGTTTACGCGAAGAGGCGCGAGCGAGAAGCAAGCCCGCTACGTTGGCGCAGGCGATCAGCAGCACGAAGCCGACGGCGCCGAGCAGGATCAGAAGCGGCGCACGAACGTCGCCATACACAAACGTGCTGAACGGGACGGAAAACAATCCCCAGCCGGAGCTTTTCGGAAATTCGGAGCGAGGATCGTTGACGACGCGCTGGGTGACGACATTGATGTAGGCGGCTGCCTGCGCAGGAGTGACGCCGGGCTGAAGTCGCGCGAAGGCCAGGTAAGCTTCGTTGAAAATATTGTCGATGGCGAATGCGTCGGGAGGAAGCGCGAGCGGAGACCAGAGATCGGCCTGCGGTGGCCATTCGAAACCGGGGCGCATCACGCCGACGACTTTATACGGTTGCTGATTGAACTGCAGCGAGCGGCCGATGATGCCGCGGTCGGCGCCAAACGTTGTGTTCCAAGTGTTGTAGGCGAGGATCACTTCGTGATCGGCGTTTGGCTGATCTTCTTCGGGCGTGAAGGTGCGGCCAAGCAAGGGAGTGGCGCCGAAAACCTGAAACCACTGTGAGGAAACTTTTGCGCCGCGAAGACGCTGCGGCCAATCGCCGGCGGAGTAGTTGAAGTCCGAGGACATTTCGAGGGCGGCCGAGGCAATGATCTGTTTATTTTGGCGGAGCAGATCGAAATCGGGCGCGGAAATCTCGATGCTGTTGAGGCGCAACTGTTCGTAGCGGGCGCGAAGGGCGACGACGCGTTCCGGGCGATCGACTCCGGCGGGATGAAGCAGCAGTCCGTTGACGACGCTGAAGATGGCGGAGTTGGCACCGATGCCGAGCGCGAGAGTGAGAATGGCGACCAGAGCGAAACCCGGTGATTTCGCCAGCATGCGAATGGAATATTTCAAATCCTGCAGGATGGCGTTCATGTGGATGCCTCCGGTGCGGCGTCTAGGAAAGATACGCCGAACGAGGGGGAAATGTTGCGTGTGGGCAGAACTTTTGAGAGCGGCGCTGCGCGAGCGAGAGTCTACTTGTCGGACTTACTTACCGGACTCACGTATCTGCGTTACTTGTCGGATTTGGGCTTGTTGAGTTTTAGCGTGACTTCGATGTCGCGGCGGCTATCGAAGCTGGAGATGGTGCGCGTGGCGGAGGTCAGATTGTCGTGCTCGGCGTGGAGTTCGTAGTCCACGTTGGGGTCGAGGCCGCTGAAGCGGTAAGTTGCAGTCTCGTCGGCGATGTAGGTCTTTACGGCCAGAGTTTTCGTGTTCTTCAGGTAGACGACGCTCGAGGGAACCGGATTTTCCTGTTTGTCGATGACCGTGCCGTGAAAGACGCGGAGCTGCGCTTCGGCCTTTTTTTGCTGCTTGGATTGCTGGGGCTGGTCCTGCGCGGCGGCGGTGTGAGCGACGAGAATAACGGCCGCAAACGCGAGAGCGATGCGAAGGACGATGGGAAGCGCGCGGCGAGTGTTCACAAATTCCTTGTGGGACGGCGGCCGATTCGAATCAGAAACGTCGCTACGAAAGATTCGTTGCAAAAAAGGTCGTTACAAATCGTAAGACGGGAAAAACGGCCGGCGCGTTTCGAAAAGATTGCGCAGCGGGGCGCTATTCTTCCTCGTCGAGCTCTTCGGAGTCCTTTTCGTCGTCGATTTCTTCGTCTTCCACTTCGTCATCATCGCCTGTGACGACTTTTTCGGCGGATTCTTCTTCGTCTTCGTCGTCATCTTCCTCATCGGAAATCAGAATGAGGTGGACGGGGTGCGTCTGGGTCACTTCGAGTTCTGCGTCGCACTCTGGACAGCCGACAATTTCGCCTTCTTCGACTTCGTCTTCGTCCAAATCAATTTCGGTATCGCATTCCGGACATCGTGTCACGGGATTTCTCTCCTTTCTCGGGTGAACGCCAACTCGCGGGGTATTATATACCGCGAAAGAGAATGTGGAATGGGGATGGATGTGAAAGAGTGACGGGGAGACGAGAATATCCGGAGCGGCCGCTGGTGGGAGTGGGCGGAGTGGTGATCCGGGACGGGCGCGCGCTGCTGATCAAGCGCGGCGGGCCGCCGCTGCAGGGCGAATGGTCGATTCCGGGCGGCATGTTGGAGCTGGGCGAGACGATTGTGGAGGGAGTGAAGCGCGAACTGGAAGAGGAAACGGGATTGACGGTGCGAGTGGGCGCGATGATCGAAGTGTTCGAGCGAATTTTCCGGGATGAGGAAGGGCGGGTGCGGTATCACTTTGTGATTCACGATTATTTGTGCGAGATGCAAAGCGGCGAAGCGCGAGCAGCCAGCGATGTGACCGATGTGGCGTGGGTGACGAGCGCGGAGTTGGGCGCGTACGCGTTGACTCCCGTGGCGACGCGCGTGCTGTTGCGGGCATTTGAGATGGCCAGGAGCTAATTTCCCCTTTTGGTGTGCGTTGGGTCGCTCGCGCTGTGCTGATATATCGTGATACGATATACTTTATGGACGCGAATCGATTGCAACGTGGCAGCGGCGTGGACGATGGGCGCGTGGGCCATGAGCGGCTGGTGAAGACTCTGGCGGATTTTCGATACCAACTGAGAAAGTTTCTGGCCTACAGCGAGCATGCGGCGGCGCATGCGGGTCTGCATCCGCAGCAGCATCAACTGCTGCTGCAGGTGGCAGCGACTGGCGACGACGCGCTGACGACGATTGCGTGGGCGGCCGAGCGATTGATCCTGCAGCACCACAGCGTGGTGGAGCTGGTGGACCGTTCGGTGGCGGAGGGTTTGCTGAGGCGAACGCACGATGCCCAGGACCGGCGACGGGTGATTTTGTCGATCACGCCGAAGGGGCGGCGGACGCTCGATGCGCTGTCTAAAGCTCATGTGCAGGAGTTGCGCGAACTGGGGCCGCAACTGGTGCGCTCGCTAAGGCACATTGAATCGATCGAGCCGTTGCGGGCGCGCGGCGGCAAGCGCGGCGCGGATCGGGAAATGGGCGCGCGGAAGATCGTCACGCAGAAAACAATCACGGGGAAAACGGAGTTCCCTTCCCCGCAGCGACTGAAAGGCGCGAAACAGCAGCAAGGGCAGATGAACGTGTCGGCGAAAACGAGCAGGCGGAAAAAATCATGAATTCGCATGCATCGGCGCTGCGAGATTTCACGGTGGACCGGCGCGTGTGGCTGCTGGCGGCGGTGGCGACGGCGATCGGAATGGGCGCGACGGTGCTGGCGGTGGTGCTGCTGAAGTCGATCGCGCTGGCGACGAATATTTTTTACTACCTGCGATTCAGTTTCGCGAATGTGACTCCGGCGGGCAGCAAGCTGGGATGGTGGATGGTGCTTGTGCCGGTGGTTGGCGGATTGATCGTGGGAGTGATGGCGCGATACGGATCGGACAAAATCCGCGGGCACGGAATTCCGGAAGCGATCGAGGCGATTTTGCTGCGGGGCGCGCGCGTGGAGCCCAGCGTGGCGCTGCTGAAACCGATTTCGGCTGCCATTTCGATCGGGTCGGGCGGACCGTTTGGCGCGGAAGGACCGATCATCATGACCGGCGGCGCGTTTGGATCGCTAGTGGCGCAGTGGATCCGGCTGACGGATGCGGAGAGGACGACGCTGCTGGTGGCGGGCGCGGCGGCGGGAATGTCCGCGACGTTTGCGTCGCCGCTGGCGGCGATTTTGCTGGCGACCGAACTGCTGCTGTTTGAATGGCGGCCACGGAGCCTGGTGCCGGTAGCGTTCGCGAGCATCACCGCGGCGATTTTGCGAGTGCGCTGGCTGGGGCCGGGGCCGCTGTTTCCTGTACCGGAAATGCCGGCGATGCTTTCGGGAAAAATTGCGATCGCCGCGGCGGCGACCGGGTTGCTGATCGGCGTACTGGCGGCGGGAATGAGCCGCATGATGTACGGATTCGAAGATTTGTTTCCGAAGCTGCGCGTGCACTGGATGTGGTGGCCGGCGATTGGCGGAATCGGAATTGGAATCGGCGGACTGTTTTTCGCACGCGGGCTGGGAGTGGGCTACGACAATATCGCGGAGCTGCTGCGCGGAAATGCTCCGCTGGCATTGCTTGCGGGATTGCTGGTGGCAAAGAGTTTGATGTGGGCTTTTTCGCTGGGATCGGGAACGTCGGGAGGCGTGCTGGCGCCGCTGCTGATGATCGGCGGCGCGGCGGGCGAATTGATGGCGCATCTAGCGCATGCTTCGGTGGAAATGCAGGCGCTATGGGCGATGGTGGGAATGGGGGCGATGCTCTCGGGATCCCTGGGAGTTCCGCTGACGGCGATTGTATTTTCGCTGGAGATTACGCATTCGATCGGGGCGATGGTGCCGCTCATGATTTCGTGCGTAGCGGCGTACCTGGTGACGTGCCTGATTTTGCCGCGTTCGATCTTGACCGAGAAAATCAGCCGGCGCGGATTTCATCTGACGCGCGAATACGGCGTGGATCCCTTGGAGATGGTGAGCGTGCAGGAAGTGATGACGCCGGGCGAATTGACGTGCGAGATCAATCCAGCGACGAAGTTGCCCAAGCAATTTGCGTATGCGGACGAGACTTCACGAAGCGCGGCGGAACAGATGGCGACTTCCGGACTGGGCGAGCTGGCGGTCGTGGATCGCGCGACTGGAAGTCTTTGCGGAAGCGTGACGCTGCGAGATTTGCTGCAAGGGCGGAAGCGAGCGGTCGAGCGCGAACAAGCGCGGGTGCGGGTATTTTCGGGAAGGATTTAGCGAGCGCAACGACGATAGCGGGTTCAGTCCTTGGCGGGACTAGCTGGCCGCGGCTTCGGGCAGACGACCGAAACGGCGCTCGCGGCCCAGGAAGTCTTTCACTGCGGCGGCGAGGTCGGCGGACTGGAAGTCCGGCCACATCACCGGAGTGAAAAATAGTTCGGCGTAGGCGCATTCCCACAGCATGAAATCGCTCAGGCGGCGATCGCCACCGGTGCGGATGAGCAGATCGACGTCGAGCGCGGGACCAGTGGAGTGAGTGACTTCGCCGAGACGCTTGGCGAATTCACGTTCGGAAACTTCCAGGCTGGACATCATCCAGCAAGCAGCGCGCAGGATGGCATCGCGCGAGGAATAATCGACAGCGATGCGCAGTTCGAGATTGCGTCCGTTCGTGGTTTGGCGCTCGGCGGAATCGATGGCGTGCTTCAGAGAAAGCGGCAAACGGTCGCGACGGCCAATCACGCGAAGGCGAATGCCTTCCGCGGCGCACTTGCTTGCTTCAGCGCGAAAATAATCCTCGAGTAATGCGAGGAGGGCCGCAACTTCACTCATCGGGCGGCCCCAATTATCGGAAGAAAACGCGTAAAGGGTGAGAGTGCCAATGCCGAGCGACGGCGCCGAGCGAACCACGCGGCGAACCGATTCGACTCCGGCGCGATGACCCTCGGAACGCGCGAGGCCCCGAGTGGAAGCCCATCGACCGTTGCCATCCAGCAGAATGGCTACGTGCAGACCGGGCTGAGGCGGGTTAGACGGCAGAGGCTGACTGATCGATATGCTCATGAAAAGTCCCAGGCGATTAAATTTTATGAATTAACCTTCACGCGTGACGCGAATCAAAGCTTCCATATGATCGAGATATTTTTCCAACGCCCGACGGCCGGAGGCGGTTAGCCGGTATTCGGTTTTCGGAACGCGACCATCGAACGATTTCGCGCAGGCAACGTAACCGGCGTCTTCGAGCTTGCGTGCGTGAACGCTCAAGTTGCCGTCGGTAACGCGCAACAGAGTTTTCAACTCGTTGAACGTGAGCGACTGATTGACGGCAAGAGCGCTGACGATCGCGAGGCGAGTGCGTTCGTGAATCAAGCGATCGAGACTGGTTGCGTCCAGCTCACTCGAGCGAGCGCCCGCGACAGCGCGCTTGGCGCGTTCGTCGCGGTCTTTATTCAGGGATGCATCATTACGGTCGGCGCGCTGGGCACGCACCGCCGAAGATTTAGCCGCCATAGTTCCTCGCAATTAAGGCACCGAAAATAATGTGAAGGCCGCCAAAACCGGCGGCAAGAAAAGCATCGCCCCAGGTCCAGGGGCAAAATAGCGCGACCGCACCGAGAACCATAAAGCACAAACCCATCAGGGGAACGATGCGAATGGAAAACGCGCCGCCGGTGACCACTCCTGTGCCGTAGAGCAGCAGCCATTCACCCGGAATGGGACCGACAACTCCGGCGCGTACGTTTAGCACGATGAGCAAAGCGCCCACGAAAAGCGGAGGCGCGAAACTGTACGCAAAGCGACGAGCAGGGCCGGAAAATACGGGAGAGCCGGCGCGGCGCGCTTTGGAATAAGTGGTCCAACTGGCGATGGCGACGGCAACGAAAGCTTCGGCGATCCAGACGGTAATCCAGGCGCTCGAAGTTTTCTGGAATTGAGCGATGGCCGCGGCGCCCAGAGCGGTGATGCCCATGGCGACGCCTCCCCAGCCGGGAACGGCGGTGAAGGAGGTGGCACGTTCCATTGTTTCGCGGATAAAGCGAAGATTATCGCGAGCGTGGTCGTCGATAGCGACGGGAGCGGGTCGGATCTGGCCCGGACCGGGGAAAGTGAGCTTAGGAGCGGCCATGGAGCAAGGGTAGCAAATGACGGGAAGCTGTCAAGTACTTTGAATGATAAAGTTTCATGAATATTTGTGAAGAGAATTGTGAGCTCGCGCGTCGAAGGATACGGGCAAAACAGGTTGTCGGCGGCGAACGCGGCGACTATGCTTTTCGGGCGACAATTGAACGTAGAAATCAGGAGGAAACCATGAAGCGAACTTTTACGATGATGGCGGCGCTGGCGATCGGATTTGCGGGGTTGGCGGTTACCGGCGCGCAAGCGCAGGCGACGGCGGCTCCGGCGGCTGGCCCGGAAACCAATCCGGTGACGAATTTCGTGCGTTTGATGCTGGAGCAGAAATCGAAAAGTACGATTGCCGCGGCGGAAGAAATGCCGGCCGACAAATATGGCTACAAACCAACGCCGGAACAGATCACGTTTGGGCATTTGATCGTGCACATCATCAACGCGAACAACGGACTGTGTTCGAAATACGGCGGCATCACGCTGCCCACGATGGAAAAGCCGAGCGACACCGATCCAAAGGATAAATTGGTACCCGAGCTGAAGGCGTCGTTTGATGTGTGCACGCAGGCGCTGGCGAAAGCGGACGATTCGAACCTGGGCGAGCCGATCAAGGTGTTTGGCGATCACCCGTTTTCACGGGCGGCGGCGCTGATCATCCTGACGAATGAATTCACCGACCACTACAGCATGCAGGCGATGTATCTGCGGCTGAACGGATTGCTGCCTCCGACGGCGCAGAAAGACAAGAAGTAGAACGTCAGCGCTGTTTTTTCGGGCGCTTCGGGTAGCGTCCCCAAAACCAGTTCCAGCGGATGTAGATCAAATCTCCAAACATCAGAATGCTGTCGCGCACGACGTGGACTTTGGTGGCCTCGTCGTGCGCCCAGCGGACCGGCACTTCGGCAGTGGGCAGGCCGTGGCGCTTGGCGAGAAAAAGGATTTCGGGATCGAAGCCGAAGCCTTCGATGCGCTGCTGCTCGAAAACGATGCGCGACGGCTCGCGGACAAACATTTTGAATCCGCATTGGGTGTCGTGAATCGGCAGCCCTGTGAACAAACGCACAAACAGATTGAAGATGATGCCGGCGCTTTCGCGCATGAAGGATTGCCGGACGGCGATCAGCGAGCGATCGATCGCGCGCGAACCGATGGCGACCTGATTCCCTCCTTCGATGGCGGCGAACAGTTTTTCAGACTCTTCGATCGGCGATGAGAGATCGGCGTCGGTGAAAAGAGTGATCCTGCCCAGAGCGGCAAGCATTCCGTGTCGAACGCTGTAGCCCTTTCCCCGATTATCTCCGTTGGAAACCAAGCGCACCGAGGGCCACTCGCGGGACCATTCCTCGGCGATACGGGCAGTCGAGTCGGTAGAACCGTCGTCCACGACGAGGACTTCGATCCGGTGCGGCTGCATCGAGCGATTGCGATCGGCGAAATATTCGCGAATGCGCGTGAGGGTGCGCGGCAGGCGGCGCTCTTCGTTGTAAGCAGGAATGATGATGGACAGCTCGGGAGCGGGCGTCATCGTTCCAGAGCGCCGGTGGGAGAAACGCGCCAGCCGTTTTGGCCGACCAGAGGAACGAAGCGGCAAGGAAAGAGAATCTGCTGCGTGGCGCGGCCGTCTTTTTTGACGAAGAGCACCAGATCTTGTTCGCCGGCATCGCCGACGGGCAGGACGAGACGACCTGATTCGGCGAGCTGCTCGATGAGCGGAGCCGGCACAGCCGGCGCGGCGGCGCTGACAATGATGGCGTCATACGGCGCTGACGATGGCCAACCGACCGAGCCATCGGCCATCGCGACGGTGATGTTGCGATAGCCGAGACGCGCGAGGCGGCTGCGAGCGGAATCGGCCAGCGAAGAAATAAATTCGACGGCGACGACTTCCCTGGCGAGATGCGAGAGCACGGCCGCCTGATATCCGGAGCCGCAGCCGATTTCAAGGACGCGATCGGTGGGCTTCAGAGCTAGCGCTTCGGCCATAGCAGCGACAATGTAGGGTTGCGAGATGGTTTGCGCGTTGCCGATTTGAACCGGCTTGTCGTCGTAGGCTTCGGACCAGTGCGAAGGCGAGACGAATTCATGGCGCGGAACGGCGAGCATCGCTTCGAGGACGGCCGGAGAGCGCACGCCGCGGTCGCGAATCTGGCGCGCAACCATTTCGGCCCGCGCGGAGTCGAATTGTCGTGCCGAAGTCGTGGCGGCGGGGCCGCGGGAATGAGTGAACCAAGTCATTGGGTTCTCGCGCGGCCGGAAACAGGCCGCGGCGGCATGGCATAGCCGTGAAATTATCACAGCGAACGGCAAGGCAGCTACTAGAAGTGACGAATCGAGCGGTGGAAGCGCTAGAATTGCTAATCCAGACCTCGTTCGATACGATTCTAAAATTCGTTCGTCAGGGCAGGACGAAAGCCCGGACCGAAAAAACAGGAGATCCAATGAAGTTGAGAACTGCCCTGATACTTGCGGCGCTGGTGTCGGCCGGGCCAGCCATGGCGCAATCTGCGCCTCCTTCGCTGAACCAGCCGGCGCAACACGCTCCTGGAACGCCGGCACAGCCGGGCCAAGCTTCGGATGAAGCCAAAGTGGAAAAACTGGATCCGGCGAAGGAAGCGGCGATCCGGCACTTGCTGGATTTGACGGAAATTTCCAAGATGGGCGACAACATTTCGGCCGGACTGACCCAGCAAGTGGAGCAGGGCGTGGGCCGGGCACTGCAGCAGGATCAAGTACCGAAGTTCATGGCGACGTTTAAAGAGCGGTTCGCGGCGGCGGCTCCCTCCGCTCCGGTGACGGACGCTACCGTGCGTGTGTATGCGAAACATTTCACGATGGAAGAAATCGCCGGGCTGACGAAGTTTTATGAATCGCCGCTCGGACAGAAACTGGTGAAGGAAATGCCGGGGGTGGTGCGCGAATCGCAGGAAGCCGGCATGCAGATTGACGGCAAAGCGGCGATGACAGTGTTGCGCGGAATGCAGGACGATTATCCGGTGCTGAAGCAAATGCTGCCGCCGGATCCGAGCGCCAAGCCGGACGCAACGCCTGCGCCGTCCAGCAATTCGGGTACGGGTCCTGCTTCGCCCGCGCCGCGCGCTACGCCTGTACAGCCGGGGACGCCCGCGCCGCAACAGTAGTTGGCCTGCGACGAGGGCCGAGCGAGCGAAATGCTGGAGACGCACGGCATGACCGAACCGCGGAACGGAATGAAAATAAGGAGGCTGGCGATTGCCGGCCTCCTTATTTTTTTTGCGGCGGCGACGGGAATATTTTCGAGCGCCGCCGCGCCAGTGGCGACCGTGGCGGGACCGGCCGGGCTGCTGGCGTTTCCGCAGCAGGGCGGATCGATCACTATTTCGGCAGCGATCAGCTTGAAGGACGCGCTGAATGAAATTGCGCCAATGTATGAAAAGCGCGTGCCGGGCGCGAAGATCGCCCTGAACTACGGCGGGTCGGGGACGCTGCAACATCAGATCGAGCAAGGCGCGCCGGCGGATGTGTTCTTTTCGGCGGCGGAAAAACAGATCAAGACGATGGATGAAGAAGGATTGCTGCTGCAAGGAACGCAGCGAGACATTGTGCTGAATACACTGGTGCTGATCGTGCCGCACGATTCGACATCGGTGCAGAAAATCGGCGATCTGGCGCGGTCGGAAGTGAAGTCGATCGCGCTGGGCGAACCGAACACGGTGCCGGCCGGACTCTACGCGCAGCAGACGCTTGAGCATCTCGGAATGCTGGATGCGCTGCGCAAAAAAATTGTGTACGCAAAGGACGTGCGCGCCGTGCTGGCGTTTGTAGAGACGGGCAATGCCGACGCCGGGTTTGTATATGGGACCGATGCTCGGACAACGTCGCTGGTGCGCGTGGTGGAAACCGCACCGGCGGATTCGCACGACGAGATTGTGTATCCGGCCGCGGTGGTGAAGGCGACGAAGAATCCGGAACTGGCAAAAGCGTTTCTGGATTTTCTAGCCGGTGAAGACGCGCGAGGCGTGTTCGAGAAATACGGATTCATGGCCGCGGAAAAACAAGCCGACACCCACTGATCCGGATACAATCCCCGCTTGATGGACCTCTCTCCGCTTTGGATCTCGCTGGCGACCAGTGTGGTGGCCACGGCAATCACGCTGATTCTGGGCGTAAGTGCAGCGGCGTGGCGCGAAGGCCGTCGCGGATTTTTCGCCGTGGCGATCGATTGCATATTTTTGCTGCCGCTGGTGCTGCCTCCTACCGTGGTTGGATTCTTCCTGCTGGTACTCTTCGGACGGCGCGGGCCGATCGGCGAATTGCTGTCGCGAATGGATGCGACGGTGGTGTTTTCGTGGCCGGCGACGGTGATCGCGGCGGTGGTGGTGTCTTTACCGCTGATGTATCTGAGCGCGCGCGCGGCGCTGGAACTGGTGGACCGCGGAGTAGCGGAAGCGGCGAGAACGCTGGGCGCAACAGAGTGGCGCGTTTTCTGGGAAGTAGTGCTGCCACTGGCGCGGCCGGGCGTGATTGCGGGAACGATTCTGGCGTTTGCGCGGGCGCTGGGCGAATTTGGCGCAACGCTGATGATTGCGGGCGACATTCCAGGACGAACCGAGACGATCCCGATCGCGATTTATTTTGCGGTGGAAGCGGGCGAGATGAAACGCGCGCTCGTGTGGTGCGCGTTGGACGTGGCGATATCGCTGGTGCTGCTGGGCGGCGTGTATTTCTGGACGCGGGCGCAACGGACGGCGCGAGGACTTCGGTAATGGCTGCGGCGATGACTTCGGTGAAGACTTCGGCGATGACGCTATCGGTGGCCATCGAAAAGAAGCTGGCGGAGTTTACGCTGGCGACCGAATTTGTGGCGACGGGACGGCCGTTGAGCATTTTGGGCGCGTCGGGTGCAGGGAAAACGATGCTGCTGCGATGCATCGCGGGACTGGAAACGCCGGAGCGTGGGCGGATCGTGCTGAACGAGCGCGTGCTATTTGATTCGGATCGCGGAATAAATCTGCCGGCGCGGGAACGCGGAGTGGGACTGCTGTTTCAGAATTACGCGCTTTTTCCACACCGCAGTGTGGCGGAGAACGTTGAGTTCGGTATGTCGGCGATGACGGCGCAGGAGCGCAACGAGCAAAGGCGTGAACTGAGCACGCGCATGCGGATCGAAGGGCTCGCGAATCGATATCCGACCGAACTTTCGGGCGGCGAGCAGCAACGAGTGGCTCTGGCGCGAGCGCTGGCGCCCCGGCCGCAGGCGTTGCTGCTGGACGAACCGCTTTCGGCGCTCGATACGCATCTACGAAGCCAGATTTCGCTGCTGCTGCAGGAAACATTGGCGGAGTTCAACCGTCCGGCGCTGATGGTGACGCACAATATTGAGGAAGCGTACCGGATGAGCGAAGAGATGCTGGTGCTGCAGCGCGGGCGCGTGGCGGCGATGGGACGGAAGGAAGAAATTTTCCGGCGACCGGCGAATGCGGAAGTGGCGCGATTGACGGGCTGCAAAAATATTTCGCGCGTGCAGGCGAACGGCGACGGTAGTTTTGTGGCGACAGACTGGGGAATCGAGTTACGCGGACAGCGCGCGGCGAATGAAGCGACCCGGTATGCGGGAGTGCGGGCGCATCACATTACGCGAGCGGGCGGCGAGGCGCGAGGCGCACGCGACAACTTGATTCCCTGCTGGTTGGCGAATATTTCGGAAACGCCATTTGGAATGACGGTGTTTTTGCGGACGCGCGAACTGGAACAGGCCAGCGATGAAATCGAATTGCAGGCCGAGCTGACGACCGAAGAATGGAATCGCTTGCGCGGCGACCCGCAGCCGTGGACCATGCGAATCGCGGCGGAACACGTTTTCCTGATGGATTCATAGCGCCGATTGGCGAGCGAAGCGGCGACGGCGCACAGCGCGTGAGTGGCGGAACGGTTCGCGAGGAAAGAACCGAGCTACGCGGCTAGTGGAAGTGGCGGATAAATTTGACGTCGAGGCCGTAGGTGCCATTGATGTCGCGCAGGAAGACGATCGAGAGATCGCGCTTCACGTGGTATTCGACCTGGATGAGCTGCTGCTGGTCGGACGCGGCGTTGGACGAATAGGTGATGGTCAAATCGCGCGTGACTTGCTGCTCGATCGTGACGCGGGCCGAAGCGTTGGATTCCGTTGTGGTGCCTGCCAAAAACGGATCGACGCGGAAATGGCTGATGCCGAATAAATGTTCGATGCGGCCGCCCAAGCCGCTCGAGATCGCCTCAGAGAGCAGCGCGGTGGCGCCGTAGTTCTGGCTGCCGGCTGCGCCGGTGGAGCGCAATGCGCTTTCTTCGCCGGTGGTGCCGAGGGCGAGGAGGGCGACGATGTCTGTATCCGGAAGCGGCGGATCGGAGCGGTAGCTGAGAGAAAGTTTGCTCGCGCGGCCGGAGAAGTTGATGGTGACCTGATACTGGCTGATGGTCGAAGTGGCTTCGATGTTGAGTTCCGGATCTAGCTGAAACGGATTTGCGAAGTTGATGTCTCCGCGCGTGAGCGCAAAATTATTTCCGCGAAACGACATTTCCCCGCCGAGCAAGTGAATGTGGCCCAACAGAATCGGACGATCGGGCGTGCCGCGGAGGTGCAGGTCGCTATCGATTTCGACTTGCGCTCCGGCCCACTCGATTCGCGCGCCGGGAGCAGTGTGACTGGCGACGTCAAACGTAAGATTGCGCATGAACGCGGAGGAGCCGGCGCTGCCAGAGTCCGGCGAGGCACTGAAGAAGGAACTGATGTCCACACCTTCGGCGAAAAGCAGACGCTTCAGTTCGACGTTGCCGCTGAGAATCGCGGCATCGGTGGTGCCCGATAACTGCAGCGTGCCGCCAACCAGCCAGCTCATCCCGGCGGGATAGCGGACGCGGACTTGCGACGTCTTGGCGGAAATTTCGTAGCGCACCGGCCCGTCTTCGCCGTAGGTGACGCTTCCGCTGAGCGAAAGCTGTCCGCCGCCGGATTCGGCGGTCAAGTTGTCGAAGAGCAGCCGGCTGCTGTCAAAAACCAGTTCGCCATTCACGTGGCTGAGGCCGACGGGTGATTCGGCGTAAATCGCGGAAGCGTCCTGCACTTTGGCACGGCCGGTGATGCGCGGCTTCGAAAGAGTTCCCTGAATGGCAACGTTGACGTCGGCTTTTCCAGCCGCCTGCAAATCGGGCAGCACGCCTTTCAACAGCCCGAGGTTGACGTCGCCCGTGACGTTGACGTGAATCGGGCGGTCGCGATCGAAACGCGCGGAGCCTGTAACGTCAAAGTTGCTGTTCGGGCCGGTGATGTGGGCCTGATCGATTTTTACTTCGTTGCGCTTGTAGGAAAACTGAATCGGGCCGTCGTTGCGGAGCGAAATGAAAAGGTAGTCGAAAGAAATGTGAGCGATGTTGGCGTTCATGACGATGGAGTCGGGAGCGTGCAGGCTGCCCTCGATGGTGAATTCACCGTCCACCGAACTTTGCCGCGTGACGTTTTTCAGGTGCAGTCCGCTTTTCAGCAGCGGATCGAGATCGAACTGGGTGACGACGAGCTTGCCGGAGATTTCGCGATCGGAATTCAGGCCGAGAATGACTTCACCGCGCAGATCACCGTTAGATTTTTCGGAACTGACGGCGAGACGAACGTGCTGACCATCGGAGGTCATCTGGCCGATGAAGTCGCCCTGCTGATCGGTGCCGACTTTCAGAGCGACGATGTGAAAATCGCCCTGGCCGACCGGAGTGTCGATCGGTCCGCTGCCGCGGACATTGAAATCGACAGTGCCCCCGAGCGGAACCGAAGCGGTTTGAATGGCCTGAATTTCATCGAGCGCGATGGCGGTACCGGCGAGATTAAATTCGGTGGTCTTCTCGAGTGGGCGGTAGAGAGCATCGCCGGAAACGCGGCCATCTTTGCGGCGGAGTTGCGCGCGCGTGAGGCGCATTTCGTCGTTCGCGAGATGCAGTTGTCCGGTGAACGAATCGAAATGCAGTCCTTTGGTTTCAATGCCGGTCAGATCTACGTCGGCATCGAAAATGGGTTCCGCGCGGGAACCACCGGCACGGAATGTGCCGGAAACCGACGCAGTGACGGGATAGTTCGTGCCGAGCAAGGCTTGAATGTCGGCGCTGGATGCGTGTTGCGTTGAACCCTCGACGCTCCACTGACTTTGCGGAGTAAAACTCCAGTCGCCATCGAAATGCAGAGCAACGTCGAGGTTGGCCGTAGTGGCTCCGCGTTTCACGGTCGTGTGCGCAAGGCGGAAGGCGTCCACGGAGTAGTCCATGTCGCCTTCAATCTCGTCGAGATAATACGTGTCGTACAGAGCGTGATGCGCGTGCGCGTGGCCGGCAAAACTGGGGCCGGAAAGCGGGCCGAGGATGCGGCCATCGAAATCAAGCTGCCCCGTGATGGGAACGGGCACCGCGTCGGGATCAATGAGGGCGTTGATGAAAGGATCCCAATCTTTTACTTCGGAGGAATTCAGTTTCAGGTCGAGGGTGGAATCTTTGGCGCCGAGAAATCCGGAAAACGCGAGCTGGGTGTGCGGCGTGGTGATTTCGCTGTCGGTCAAAGTGATGGCGCGAGCATCGTCGACGTAATCGAAATGCACCAGCGCGGAAACCGGAACCATGCCTGGATCGAGAACGCTTGGCGGAGTCCAGCGCGAATCACCCTTGGTGCGGAAATGCTTGAAGTCTGAAACCCATGTGTTCACGGAGACCACGTCGATGGCGCCTTCCCAGTGAAGAGCGCTGATTGGAAAACTCGAGTTGTTCACGGCGTTGAACGCGTCGGAAAGACTGGCCTGATGAAAGTGCGTTTGCGTGCGGAAGGCCAGAGTTTTCATGTCCATTTCGACGCGGCCGTCGAGAGCGCCTTCAAGGGCGCGGACATTGAAATTGGGAACGACGAGTTGCTGTTTGGCAATTTCGTAGTCACCCCAGGAGCTGAGACCGGTGGCGTGAAACCATTCGTAGGGAAGTTTGATGTCGTGTCCGGAGTAATGTCCGGTACCGGACCATTCACGAGCGGCGTAGCGAGCGGTGCCGGAAAAATCGGTGATGCCATCGGGAACCAGAGGCTGGCGGATGATGGTGCGCACGTCAGCCAGCGAGAGAGTGCCGCGATAGTGAAGGTCCCAGGCAGACGACTGAAAGCTGGAAAGCTCGGCGCGGAGATTCAGATCGGAATGCGGCAGCTTCAGATTTAAGTCGTCGAGCACAAACGAATCTCGGTGAAGAGTGAATTTGGCGGAGGTATCGAAGCGGAACGGCGAATCGCGGGGAATATCCACTTCGATTTGGTTCCACTGAAAATTGCCGACGTAGGATTCAGCGCCGACGAGTGGGTGATCGTACATCAGATGAAATTGAAAATTCTGCCCGCGAGCGCTGAGCGGATATTTCTGATCGTTGATGAGGGCGCCTCCATCGCGAATGTCAAGATGCGAGATGCGGAGATTGAACAGCGTTTGCTGCCAGGGCGTTGCGCTGGGCGGAATGCGGGGCGTGGGAATGTTGGAGGCGCCGGATTTATCGACCTGTAGCGCGAGTTGAGGGCTTTGGACGGTGAGTTTATCGAGTTTGATTTCGCGGCCGATGAACGAAAGAATTTTCAAGCTGACGTCGATGCGATCGGCGTGAAACAACGGCGGAGCGGTGAGGGGCTCGAGGCCGTGAAGCGTGAGATCGTCGATTTCCGCGCGAAGCACGAATGGATGAAGGCGGAAGCCGCCCATTTCGACGCGCGCTCCAGTGCGATCGGAAAGCTGTTGGATGATGGTGTTGCGGACCCAGCGCTGGAAAAAGGAAGTGGTGAGCGCGAACAACACAATTCCGGTGAGGACGAGAAGAACTAATACGGTGATGGAGCATCGGCGGAGCCAGCGCTTGATCATTGCGGGCCGCCTGAAGGCGCGGATGTTGGCGAGGGTTGCGCGGCCTGCGGGCCGGAATCCGGCGCGGCCGAATCCGGCGAGACGATATCGAGTTTCAAGCGATCGCGCGTTTCATCCAGCCATTTCTGGGCGCGTTCGCTGATGGTGCGCTGAATCAGGACTTCGCGAATGGTGTCGTCCACATCGTCGAGCGGAGGGACCGGCTGATTTTGCGCTTTCAGTTGAGGCGCGAATTCATCGCGATAATAGGCTTCGACGGCGTCATCGCTGACCTGCGCAGCGGCGCGAAAGCGGTAGTCCATGAAACGGTTGAGGTACAGCTGCTCGGCAAGCAAACGGCGCACTGCCGCGTCGCTGATGCCGGCCTTGGCGCAGCGCTCGCGGTATTCGTCAGGCGAGTGAAACTGTTTTTCGAAATTGGCGACGGCGAGATCGACGTCTTTCGCAGACGGGGGCGCGTAACGAGCGGCTTTCGCTTCGCTAGTGATGATCCACTGGTCGGCCAACTCGTGAATGAGCTCGAGGCGCGGTTTCGATTTGCCGTCAACGAGGACCTGGAATGCGGCGAGCTCGCGCAATTCGCTTTCGGTGATGATGTCGTCTTCGATGCGAGCGGCGACGCCGTCGATACTCTGATTCGAGGCGCTCTGCTGCGCGTGCGCGGCAGACGCGGGCGCGTGTGCGCTACACAGAAAAAGCGCGGCGAGACCGAGTAGCGATGCGAATTGGTGAACGCAGCGGCGCACTAGAACACCGCCCCGATGTTGAAAGAAAATCCGATGTGCGGAAGCGTGTAGGTGCGCGTGACTTCGTACTGCGGCGGACACGGAATCGGCTGCGGAGTGGTGGGCGATTCGCACGTGGTCGCTGGATACTGCGCGGGGTTCAACAGGTACCCGATGTCCACGCGGACCGGACCGATGGGCGTGGGATAGCGAACGCCGAATCCGACGGTGTGAGTGAAGTAATTCAATTCGGTGTCGGATTTCGATTTCCAATCCAGATTGATGTGGTTCACGTCGCTGAAGACGTTGCCGCCATCGTAAAAAATCGTGCCGCCCAGACGGTTGCCGATGATCGGCAGCTTCATCGGAAAGCGAAGCTCCTGATTGAAAACCAGCAGCGCCAAGCCGCCAATCGGAAATCCGGTGGTTGGGTCGCGCGGGCCGGCTTGGTTCAGGCTGAAGCCGCGAAGCGATTGGCCGCCGCCGGCGAAAAAGCGTTCGGGAAGCGGAACGTCGATTTCGCTGCTGTCTCCGAAAACCTGTTCGATGCCGAAGCGCGTGGAGCGCGCAAAAACGAAATCGCGGCCGAACGTGTAGAACGACGAATTCTGAACGAAGCCGCGAACAAAGCTGGCGCTGGAGCCGAGCGTCTTCGAAGCAACGCTGAGATCGACGGTATTGAAGGTGCCGCGCTTGGCTTCGGTGGGATTGTCGCGGCGGTCGCGCGCGTAGGTGATGCCGAAACCGGAGACCAGAGTCGGCTGGCTATAGAGAGGGATTTCGTCGGGCGAAATCGTGCCGTTCAGGTTGGTGGCGACGACGCGGCGGAAAAAATAGCGATAGAGGATGGAGCTGGACGGCGAAAGTTTTTGAGTAATTTGAAACGCGCCTTCATAGCGGATCGAGGTGAAGGTATCGACGTCGAGAGTTTTATCGGCAAATCCGGTGAGCGACGCGCTGAGAGATTTGTATCCCAGAAAATCGTCGGCGGTGTAAGCCAACAGAGCGCGATATTGCAGCGTGCTGGCGCGGGCTTTGAACGAAAGCGTTTGCGCGCGGCCAAACATGTTGGAGCGCGCGATTTCGAAAATGCCGCGCGGGCTGGCGGAAATCGATGTGGCATTGGGATTGTTGCTGGCGCCGGCGGTGCGGAGAACTTCAAAACCGAATCCGTAGCCGATCGTGTAGCGGCTGCCTTCCTGCACGTCGACGACGACGGTCTTATCGGGGTCGGTGCCGTTGGGATTTTGCGGCGCGATCTGAACGCGTGTGAAAACGCCGAGATTGTAAAGCTGGCGCTGCGTTTCGACGACGTCACCTTCGCGGAGCGGGCCGCCGGGTTCGATCACCACCTGGCGAGCGATGACGGATTGGCGCGTGTATTTGTAGCCCGTGAGAAGGACGCGGGCAACGTCAATGCGCGGGCCTTCGGAGATGGCGTAATCCAAGCGGACTTCATTCGGCACGGTGCCGGGAGTGACGGTTTCCTGAAAGTGAGCCTCCGGGAAACCTTCGTTGTAATACATCGCGAGGATGTTGTTGCGGTCGCTGGCGACGCCGGCGGCAGAATAGGGCTGACCCGGCGAGGAGCCGACGACGCCGAGAAGCGTATCGGTGGAAAGCGCGTGATTGCCGGCTAGGGTCAGGCCCTGTACGCGGGTTTGCACGCCTTCGACAATTTTGAAAGTGACGAAGAGGTTTCCCTTTTTGCCCTGATAGGTTTCGTTGACGTCAGAGGTGACCTGCGCATCGAGAAAACCGTTGGAGAGATACAGGTTGTGAATGGAATCCACGTCAGCGCGGACCAGGTTCTGGCTGAAGCGTCCCTGCGATGCGAAGGAAGCGGGCAGAAGCGACAGACGGCTTTCGAGCAGATCGCGGCCGAAATATTTGTTGCCTTCGAATTTCACGCCGATCAAGCGGTAGCGGTCACCGGGCGTGACGTTGTAACTGATGACGCGCTCGTGAAGGCTGGTGTCTTCGCGCGACGCGACTTCGACGTCGGCCTGGAAATATCCCTGGCGCTGAAAATAATCGCGGACGTTGCGGCGCCCTTCCTGGAGGAGGTCGTCGTCGACCGCGCCTTCGGCATAGACGGGAACGAGCCGGCGGAGTTTGTCTTTGCTGATTTTCGCGCCGGTGATGGTGACGCGAACGCGAGGGCCGGCGGTGACCGAGTAGACCAATGGAATTTGATCGGAAGCGGGATTGAAATCGCCGGCGGTGATGAGCACTCCGGCGCCGAGGTAGCCCTGGTTGACCAAATATTTTTTCAGACGCTGGGTCGCACGGGTGAGGCGAGCGGTGGTGAGCGTGTTCTTCAGTCTTATTTTGGAGCGGCTGATGAGTTCGCCGTCGGGATAGGGAGTTTGATTTTTTACGTTAAAGCTGCCGATGGTGGCGCGTGGCCCGGGGACGACGTTGACGAGGATGTCCATCTGACGGGTTTCTTCGTGCGGAGTCAGCTTCCAGGTGACTTCCGATTTGAACAGACCTTCACTGTGGAGCGTGTCTTTCAGGCGCTCGATGGCATCGTGCAACGAAGTTTGGCGAAACGGCTCACCGAGAGTAAGACGCATGGAAGCTTGCGCGGCAGCTTCGGTGGGCGGCTCTTTCAGGCCTTCGACACGGACGACGTTGTTGTAGAAATTGCGGCGAACGTTGAAATCAATGCGGAGGCCGCCGGAGACGGCGGAGGCGCTGACTTGAATGTCAGAGTAATCGCCGGAGCGATAGAGGGCGCGGAGAGCGTCGCGTTCGGAGGCGAAGTCGAATGGTTTGCCGACGGAGAGCGGCAGATCGGATGGGGGCGGGCGCAGAACGGTGCCGGAAACATCGACGATGCGAATTTCGGAAACGATTTGACCTTCGAACGGCGCGGCCTGGAGGGCGGTGATCGGCTCGGGCGTGGATTGGGCGGCGAGACGCGAGGCGGAGACGAAAACGAGCAACAGCAAGCCGAAGAAAGAAACGGCGGAGCGGTTGGCGCGCGCGCGTCGAAATGATGGAATCAGGGCGTTTATCATGCGACCAGAAGGTTAAGACGGAAGGTTAGCATAGGCGCGTTGCCTGCCCGACGCGAAAAGGCGCTATGCTGGAGTTTCCGCAGAAACGGCGCGAATCGGGCTGGCGCGGACGATAAAGACGATGCGGGTGGCGCGGACGACGACGCCGGTACGGATCGTGCAGTCGATGCGAATGTTGAGCTCGAAACGACGATGACCCCACAAGAACGAGAAAAATATTCCCGGCAAATTTTGTTTGCGGGATTGGGCGAGGCCGGGCAGGAAAAACTGCTGGGCTCGAGCGCGGTGCTGGTGGGCTGCGGCGCGCTGGGAACGGCGAGCGCGAACCTGCTGGTGCGCGCTGGCCTCGGACAGTTGCGGGTGATCGACCGGGATTTTGTGGAGCCTTCGAATCTGCAGAGGCAAACGCTCTTCGAGGAAGCCGACGCGCGCGAGGCATTGCCGAAAGCGGTGGCGGCGGAGCGGCGGCTGAGGGCGATCAATTCAGATGTGAAGGTCGAAGGCGTGGTGGAAGACCTGACGGCCGAAAATGCGGAGGAGATGCTGGGCGGCTTTCCGCTGATCGTGGATGGTACCGACAATTTCGAAACGCGATTGCTGTTGAACGACGCGGCGATCTCGATGTCGGTTCCTTGGATTTATGCGGCGGCGGTGGGAAGTTACGGCGTGACGATGACGATTCTGCCGGGCGCGACGGCGTGTCTGGCATGTTTGCTGGAAGGGAGCGACGCGAATACGGCAAACGGCGCTGCGCACGGAGAGCATAGCAGCGGATTAGGTGCAGAAGATACTTGCGATACGGCCGGAGTGCTGAACGCGGCGGTGGGAGTGATTGCGTCGGTGCAGGCGGCGGAAGCGACCAAGCTGCTGGCCGGAAAATCGAAAGCGCTGAACGGGCGACTGATTTCTTTCGATGTGTGGACCGGAAAAGTTCAGTCGATTCGAGTGTCGCGCAATCCGGATTGCCGTGCGTGCGCGCGGCGGGATTTCCGGTATTTGCGCGGAACGGCGCAGCCGCACATTTCGATGTGCGGGCGGGACTCGGTGCAAATACACGAGCGGACGCGAAAACTGGATCTGGGCGAGTTGGGAAAGCGAGTGGGCGCGGCGGCCGGCGGCACAGTGCGGCGGAACGAGTATTTGCTGAAGTTTGAGGCGGCTCCCTACGAAGTGACGGTGTTTGCCGACGGGCGAGCGATTGTGAAGGGAACGACCGATCCGGCGGTGGCGCGTTCGCTGTATGCCCGATATATCGGAAGCTGATTTGGGGTGCGGGATTTTGAAACGAGAGGCGCGGCGGGAGGGTTAGCCGACGAAGCGACGCAGGGCGGACTGGCGCATGGCAGCGCGGTCCATGTTTTCGCGGGTGTTCATAAGCGTCAGTAGAGTACTGAGAACACGGGCTTTGAGCTCGTCGGACATGGAAAAGCCGCTGGTGGCAACATTGACCAGCGATTCCCCTCGAGCGGAAATGCGCTGCATGAATTCGACCTGGCGCTCGTGGCTGGTGTTCGAAAGCGCGGTTTCGCGACGCATCTCGGCGCACTCATTTTCGATGAAAAGAGTGAAGTGCATAACGCAGAGATGCTCGGCCGCGAGGCCGATCGGAACGGACAGTTTGCAACCCTTAGCAGTGCAATTCTCGGGCACGACACACACCTTCGACTCCTTCGATATTTAGCACCTTCCGTAGGCGTTTTCCAGAGCGCGCAAGGACTGTGCGCTCAATCCGATAGCACCTAGTTGGCGACGAATTGTGCCTGTGGGCTGCGGGTATTTTGACCTTGCCGAAACCCTGGCGGAAATTGAGGGTTTAGGATGGTGTGGCGGTGCATTTTTTTGGATGTTGGCAGCGGAGTTCTGGAATGAAAGACGGTCGAGCGAAAAACGCGCTGGCGATTGCGCTGATGTGCGCGCTCGCGGTGCCGAGTTTCGCGCAGCCGCTGACGACGAGCGACGGTACGCAGCAAGAGTCGCAACACGACAGCGCGAAGAAAAAGAAATCCACTCATGCGGCGCCGGCAGAGCGCGAGATTCCACTGAGCGACCGCGAACGAGCGGCGCACGCGTTGAATCGGTTGACGTTTGGTCCGCGGCCGGGCGATGTGGAGCAGGTGATGCGGCAGGGACTCGATGCGTGGATCGAGGAGCAACTGCATCCAGAGACGATCGACGATTCAGCGCTCGATGCCAAGCTCGCGCCCTATGCGACGACGCGAATGAATCCGAAACAACTGGCAGCCGCGTTCCCTTCCGATGCGGTGATCCGGCAAGTGATTGCGGGAAAACGCCAGGCGCCGACGGACGCCACACAGAAACTGGTGTACGCCGTGAACGTGGCGAAAATCGAAGAGCAGGAAAAACAAAAAGAAGAAGCCAAAGCGCTGGTGGCGCTGGCAAACGGCGACGCATCGCAAGCCGCGAGCGCGGACGCGAGCAAGGACGCAAAGGGCGCGGCACCAGACACCACGATGGACGGCCCGTCGGAAAAAATGACCGCGGAAGTTTCGCCGCAAGATCGAGCGCGCGGAATCGCCGATTCCCTGCTGGCCATGCCGAAAAATCAGCGCGTCGCAGCGCTGGAAGAATTGCCGCCGGAAGAATTGGTGAATTTTCCAAATCAATTGCGCGGCGATCAGCGCGACCGGTTGAACGCTGACGCAAATCCGCAAGAGCGAGATCTGCTGCGAGCGCTGAGCAACCCGCAAGGGGTGGTGACGTACGAATTGCAGCAGGCCAAGGTCATGCGCGTGGTGTATTCGCGGCGGCAACTGCTGGAGGTGATGACCGATTTCTGGATCAATCACTTCAACGTGTATCAGGGGAAAGACCGGTGCCCGTACTACACCGCGGCGTACGAACGCGACGTGATTCGCCCGCACGCGCTGGGCAAGTTTCGCGACCTGCTGGTCGCCACGGCACAAAGTCCGGCGATGCTGATGTATCTGGATAATTGGCTGAGCATCGGTCCGAATTCGCCGGCGGGAAAGAATGGCAAAAACGGATTGAACGAAAACTACGGCCGCGAAGTGATGGAGCTGCACACACTCGGAGTGGACGGCGGATACACGCAAACGGATGTAACCGAACTGGCGCGGATTTTGACGGGATGGACCATTGCGAATCCGGATGACGGCGGGCAATTTCAGTTTGAACCCAAGCGGCACGAGCCGGGAACGAAAACGGTGCTGCGCCAGACGTTTAATCAGGGCGGCAGCGAAGAAGGATTGCGGGCGCTGGATATGCTGGCAAAAAACCCGGCCACGGCGCATTTTATTTCGAAGAGCATCGCGACACGATTTGTGTCCGACGATCCGCCGGAGAGCTTGGTGGAACGAATGGCGGCGACGTACAAATCGAGCGACGGCGACATCCGTGAAGTAATGCAAACGATGCTGAAATCGCCGGAATTCTGGTCGCGGCAGACGTACCGCGCAAAATTGAAAACTCCGCTGGAATTTGTGGTGTCTGCGGTGCGCGCGAGCGGCGCCAACGTGGTGGCGCCGGATTCGATGCTGCAAAACTTGAATCAAATGGGGATGCAGCCGTACGGAATGGCCGTGCCGACGGGCTACTCCATGAAAGCACAGACGTGGGAAACCGAAGGTAGCCTGCTGCAGCGAATTAATTTCGCGACGGCACTGACGCAGGGAAAGCTGGGCGGAGTTCAGTTTGATCCGGGAAGTCTGGTGGCGTTGGGAGTGATATACGACGCGGAGCCCCGGCCGACGAATGCGAAGACCGCAGCGAAGGCCGCGAAGCCGGACGACGGATTCGGCGCGGCTACGGCGATCGTGGAGCGCGCACTGCTGGCGGGCGAACTTTCGCAGCAGGATGCTGCGATCATCGAAAAACAAATGCAGGATGCCGACGCGCAAAAGTTGATTGCGAATTCGCCGGTTGAGGCGTTGAGGCTGGTAGCGGGCTACGTTTTGGCGTCACCCGATTTTCAGCGGCGGTGAGCGGATTATTTAGAAGACGGCACAGCAGACGGAGCTGCGGATGCAGCGGCGCGACGATCGCCCGCGTGGTAATGCGTCCACGGACCGGCGTCCATATCGACCAGGATAGGCGCCTGCCAGCCGAACTCCGGATGCGCATCCAGAAACGGCTGCGCTTTGAAATTGGTACCGCACGGATGCCCTATTCGGGCGATGAAACTCATCGTTTCGGCCATGTGCGCATCCATCACTTTTCCCTGCACCGCGCCGGTGGGATTGAACGGAATTTTTTCGCGCGTCGGGTCGCCGGGAGTGGCCTGATCGCCGTGGCCGCAGAGTGTGCGGTGATTTGGATCGGTTTTCTTTTCGTACGCGTCGTAATGATCGGAAATGAATTCTTCGGCGAGTGCGGTATCGATTTTTCCTTTGTTTGCATCCATCAGCTGATCCCAACGAACGTGACGCGCGTTGGGTGAGGCGGCGGGATTGTTGGGGTCGAATGTGGTTTCGTCGCGAGCGACGTCTGGATCGCTGGGAAAATTCGAGCCGACGAAGTAGCCGTCGCTGGAGCGCCAGACTTTGGTGTGTTTTAGGCCAAGCTCGAAGCGCGCGATTTCGCCGGTTTTGCGATCGCCGAGCAGCCAATCGTTGGCGTAGCCGCCATTATTTCCGTCGAGCATGATCTTCACGTAGTCGTCGATCGAGCCGGCATATTGCATGGCTTTGCGGGCGCGGACGAACTCGGGCTTGCCGTTCACGTCCCAACCTTTGAAATCGGAAATCGTGGTTTCGGTGATCATCAATCCGTCGGAGTTGACGCCGAAGTCGTCATCGCTGGCAATCACGCCGGGATAACCGTCCATCAACATCGCGAAACCATTTTGCGGAACGATGTCGAAAATAATGTTCCACCGCGCGCCTTCGGTATAGCTGGTCCAGTTGTTGTGGGCCATCACGATTATTCCGTCTTTGGTGTAACTGCCGGTAGCGACGAAAGCGCTGCAATGCTCGTGCGCGGCGGGAGGACGCGCGGCTTTGGTCTGGTCGTCGAGCCATGGCGCGTAGTAATCGGCCAGCTCCATGAAAGCGTTGAGGGCGACTACGTCGTCGAGGTCGAGTTTCACTCTTTTTGCTGCCAGACCGTCGGCGATTCCGCGGAGTTCAGCCTGATATTCCGGATCGATTTTCGGCCAGAGCATTTGGTGCGCGGCGCGGCGGAAAAAATCCCAGTCGCGGCCCGAGCTGTGGGTCATTTCCAGGCTGGCCGCGGCGAAACCGCTGGCGATTTCATTGGCGAGCAGAACTCCGTGCTGGTAGCCGATGTCGTGAGGAGAGCCTTCGAGATGAACGTAAATCCAGCCGCCGCGTTCGAAGCGGTAGGCTTTGGCCATGACGGCGTCGTCGAGCGCGCTGGATGGCGCGGCGGCGTCGAGAAAAGGCAGGGCCTCAAACGGCCGAGCGCCGGAGCGCGCCTCTAAGCGCGCGGCCACAATCGCGCTCGCCGCGAGCGAGCAACCTAGAGCGAGAAGCGCGAAACAGAATCGAGTGCGTCGGTAAGTCATGGCGTGAACTCTCCTCGACCTTTAAGACGAGCGACGAAGGCGCAGTGATAAGTATCGTATGGGGAGGGGCTGGGAGTGTCAACGAATGCGGATCATTCCACAAACTAAATGCCAAATTTCGATTTTGTGCCCGCTCCATCGCGTGTTAGCAAGGGGCTCGTTGACACGGTTTTACAACGCTTTATAGTAATTGCTCCGGTTTGAGCGGGCCGATTCGAGCCGCCGTGGAAGCATCCCTGGGACCTATTCGATTGATCTGGATTCACAATCTGGCGGCGAGCGCGATCGGCTGGAGCCTGCATCCGGGAAACAATCCGGTGACGGATTTCTGGCGGCGGAATACCGATCCGACGATGAACCCGTTTCGGGGGCTGTATCACACGAACGCGTTCGATCTGGCGATCATGCTGCCGTATTTTTTCGTGATGTCGGTGCTGGCGGTGTATGGCATCCACCGCTACGCGCTGGTCTATAACTACTTCAAAAACAGAAAAAATGTGGCCGGGCCTCCGCCGGAGGTGAAGGTGTGGCCGCGCGTGACGGTGCAGCTGCCGATCTACAACGAGCGGTACGTGATCGAGCGGCTGGTGGAAGCGGTGGCGGCGTTCGATTATCCGCGCGAGCTGCTGGACATCCAGGTACTGGACGATTCAACCGACGAGACGAAGCAAGTGGCGCGCGATTGCGTGGAGCGCTACCAGCAACTGGGCGTGCCGATCCGCTATATCCATCGCGACAATCGCGAAGGATTCAAGGCCGGAGCGCTGCAGGAAGGATTAACGAGCTCGCAGGGCGAATTCGTGGCGATTTTCGACGCGGACTTCATTCCGCCGGCGGATTTTCTGCGACGGACAGTTCCCTACTTCGTGGATGAAAAGCTGGCGATGGTGCAGACGCGGTGGAGCTACATCAACCGGAACTATTCGGCGCTCACCGAAGTGGAAGCGATTCTGCTGGACGGCCACTTTGTGATCGAACACTCGTCGCGGTTCCGCAGCGGGCTGTTTTTCAATTTCAACGGGACGGCGGGAATCTGGCGGCGAGCGGCGATTGAAGATGCGGGCGGCTGGCAGCATGACACACTGACCGAAGACACCGATCTTTCGTATCGCGCGCAACTTCGCGGCTGGCATTTCGTGTATCTGCCGGAAATCGATTGCCCGTCGGAATTGCCGGTGGAGATGAATGCGTTCAAGTCGCAGCAGGCGCGCTGGGCCAAGGGCCTGATGCAGACGGCGAAAAAGATTTTGCCGCGGGTGCTGCGGTCAAACGCGCCGGCTGCGGTGAAGGCCGAAGCGGTGTTTCATCTGACGGCAAACATCAGTTACCCGCTGATGGTCTGCATGTCGATCATTTTGCTGCCGGCGATGATCGTGCGGTTTTATCAGGGCTGGTTTCAGGTGCTGGTAATCGATCTGCCGCTGTTCATGGCGTCCACGTGCTCGATTTCGTCGTTTTACCTGGCTGCGGAAAGGGCGCTGTATCCGAAGACGTGGAAGCGCACGTTTTTGTATTTGCCGTTCGTGATGGCGGTGGGAATCGGGCTTTCGGTGCGCAACGCGAAGGCGGTGATGGAAGCGATTTTCGGAGTGAAATCGGAATTCGTGCGGACGCCCAAGTATCGCGTGGAAGCGGGAGCGCACGGCGGCGCGGGCGGGTCCGGCTGGGCGAAGAAAACGTATCGAAAAAGCGCGGGATGGATGCCGTTTGCCGAAGTGCTGCTGGGATTGTATTTCGCGCTGGCGGTGCTGTACGCGATCAGCAATCAGAATTACGCGACGGTACCGTTTCTGCTGCTGTTCGTGTGGGGCTATATGTACACCGGATTGATGTCACTGGCGCAGACGTATCTGGAACGGCTGCGATTCGGGGTGGAGTCTGGTGAAGTGCGGCCGGCTTCGACCGGAGCGCCCGGATTTTAGGAATTTCCGGTGATGCAGGGTTGTGCCGATTTTGCGGTGTGTTTTGCGATCGACCGTTTTCCGCCCGAAGTAGAAATCCCCAGGGAGCCCATCCATGAACCATCGAATGCGTTGCGGACAGATGCTGGCGATGCTGTGCGGAGTCGTGTTGCTGGCGTGCGCGGCGGCACAGGCGCGGTTTGCGCAACCGGCGGCAGAGTATCAGGGGCGAAGAGCGGCTCTGCGAGCGAAGTTGGACGGTCCGCTGGTGATTTTCGGATACACGGCGGCGCAGGATTCGTCGGAAGTCTCGATCTTTTTTCAGGAGCCGAATTTTTATTATCTGACCGGCCACGACGAGGCGGGCGCGGCGCTGTTGATGTTGCCCGACGGCGCGGCGGGAAAAACCCCGGACGGGCCGCGCGAGATTTTGTATTTGCCGGCGCGCAACCTGGCGGCCGAAAAATGGGGCGGCGCGAAGATGGGGCCGGACGATCCCGGAATCGCGGAGAAAACGGGATTCGCGACCGTCCGGCCGTACGAAAAGCTGAAAGACGATCTGGCCGCGGCGGCGAAGCAGTATCCGACGATTTACACGCTGCTGCCGCCGAAGGACGAAACGGGCTATCCGCATTTCACGAAGGCGACCGAGTTCGTGAAGGCCACTGCTACCGGAGCGACGGTGAAAGATGCTGCGCCGGCCATCGATGCGATGCGGCAGGTAAAATCCGCGGGCGAACTGGCGCTGCTGCAAAAAGCGATCGACCTATCGGTGGATGCGCATCTGGCGGCGATGAAAGAAATGAAACCGGGACTGTACGAGTATCAGATCGCGGCACGGATGAAAGAAGTGCATGAATGGGGCGGCTGCGCGCGCGAAGCGTATGCGCCAATTGTGGGAGCGGGATTGAATTCCACTTCGCTGCACTACGACGTGCTGGACGCGCAAATTCAGGACGGCGGCGTGGTGGTGATCGATGTGGGCGGCGAGTACGGCGGCTACGCGGCGGACATTACGCGGACGCTGCCGGCGAACGGCAAATTCACAGCGCGCCAGCGGGAAATTTACGAGATCGTGCTGGGCGCGCAAAATGCGGCGATCGCGGCGGTGAAGCCTGGAGCGAAACTGTACGGCGGTAAAGACAGCTTGATGGCCATCAGCATGGATTACATCAACACGCACGGAAAAGATCTGCACGGGCAGCCGCTCGGGAAATACTACATCCACGGTGTGAGCCACCATTTGGGGTTAGACGTCCACGACCCGGGCGACCGGAATCGAGTGCTCGAGCCGGGCATGGTGGTTACAGTCGAGCCGGGCATTTATATTCCGGAAGAAAAGCTTGGCGTGCGGATCGAGGATGACGTGCTGGTGACGGCGGACGGGAACAAAATAATGAGCGGCCGTCTACCGCGGACTCCGGACGAAGTGGAAGCAGCGATGCACGCGGGTCCGGCGGCTCCAGCGACTCCGGGTGCACCCACGCTGACCGTGCAATAAAATCACGAGCAAAAATAAAACCGGCGGCTACGCTTTCGCGCGGCCGCCGGTTTTCACATTCGGACTTCGTACTCAGAAATCACAGCATCGTTGCATGCCTGCGTTTAGACTTGCGCCTGGAGAATTTCCCCGGGCAGGCGGTCGATTCTGGACTTCTTGTTCGATTGGAAACGTTCGTAGGCGCTTTTCATCGGGGGTGGTTCTTTTTCCCCCGGATCACCTTCAGCGCGCATCCGTTCCATTTTAATTCCGAGCGCACGTTCGAGCTGCATCAGTTCGGTGCGTTGTTCGCGACCGAACAGAGTGGAAGCTACGCCGCGTCCGCCGGCACGGCCGGTGCGGCCCACGCGGTGGATGAAATTTTCGGCGAGATCCGGCAGATCGTAGTTAATCACGTGAGCGATATCCTGCACGTGAATGCCGCGCGACGCCAAATCGGTGGCAACCAGGACGCGGTAACGTCCCTGCTGAAAACCGGTGAGCGCCGCGGTACGCTGCGATTGCGAACGGCCGCCATGAATCATGGCAGCCGCGAAGCCATCGCGAGTGAGACTGATGGCCAGCCGCTCAGCTCCGCGCTTGGTGCGGGCGAAGATGAGGCAGCGGCCGGATTCTTTCTGGAGCAAGCGATGAAGCAAGCTCAGTTTGCGATCCGAAGCGACTTCGAAAGCCTGGACGCGCACATTTTCGGAAGGCTTGGAGATGGAGCCGAACGCCAAGCGTACCGGCGCCTTCATGTAGTCCTTTACGAGGTGCGCGACCGAGGCTTCCATCGTTGCGGAAAAGCACATGGTCTGGCGATCTTTCGGGAGCACGGAAACGATCCTGCGGATGGCAGGAAGGAATCCCATGTCCAGCATACGGTCGGCTTCGTCCAGAATCAGGACGCGCAGATCGCGGAAGTGAACGAGCTTGCGAGACAGAAAATCTTCCAGGCGTCCCGGAGTGGCGACGACCAGACGCGCGCCGCGGCGCAGCGACTGAAGCTGAGCGCCTTCGGACAAGCCGCCGACAACGAGTGCCGCGGGGCCCAAAAGCTTGCCGCGCAGCGCGTTGTATTGTTCGACGACCTGCATCGCGAGTTCACGCGTAGGAACCAGCGCGAGCGCTGAAATTCCGGGCGTTTTTTCCTGCAACATGCGTTCGATCACCGGAATCAGGAAGGCGAGCGTCTTGCCGGTTCCTGTTTGCGCCGTGGCAAGTACGTCCACACCGGAAAGAGCCTGCGGGATTGCCGCGGCCTGAACCGGAGTCGGAACAGAAAATTTGCCAAACGCGAGCCGTTCCTTGGTGTATGCGGAAATCGGCATCTGTGAAAAGAGTGGTGCTGTAACTGTGGTGCTATCCATCTGGAGTTTTACCTTTTGACATGGCGGAGCGGTGGCGAGCGCGCACACGATGGGCGCGACACACAACCGGCGTAGCCAGTCTTTTTAAATTACGCTGAATGACGTACGGAGCTAACTGATGGCGGGTATTCTCAGGTGAACTTCTTGTCCAGAGGGACCGCACAACACAACCGAACTATTAAGCGCAAAAAGAAAGTACCACAGGTTTTGGAAAAGCGCCAGCAAAATCGTATAAGTAACGTAAATGTTGTCGTTTGAGTCTAATTCGCTACCCCTGCCCCGACGGTTGGGAGAGCGATTGAGCTGATCGAGGGTTTGTGGAGGCAAGGCGATGAAGGCAATGCGGAAAGCTGCGGCGGTGGCAATTCTGGCGATTCTTGCATGCGCAGGTGCGGTGCGAGCACAAGCGACCGGCGGCATTGCCGCTTCGCAGGGCGATTTCACCATTCGCGATTTTCATTTTCACGACGGCGAAACGATGCCGGAATTGCGTATCCATTACACCACTTGGGGAACTCCGCGGAAAAACGCCGCCGGCGAAATCACCAATGCCGCTCTGCTGCTGCACGGCACGGGAGGCGCGGGAATCAACTTCGGCGGCGAGAATGGAACCGTCGGCGCGTCGAACCATTTCCTGGGACCGGGTGGGGCGCTCGACGCGACGATCTATTACGTGATCGCGCCGGATGCGATCGGATCGGGAGGGTCGTCCAGACCGAGCGACGGATTGCGCCAAAAATTTCCGCACTACAATTTGGAAGACGTAGCGGCGGCGGAAAAAGCGCTGGCCGAAAGCCTGGGCGTGCACCATGTGGCGCTGGTGACCGGCGTCTCGCTTGGCGGGCGCAGGACATGGCAGTGGGGCGTGCAGTTTCCGGATTTTATGGACGCGCTGGTGCCGATGATTTCTTCGCCGAAGCCGAATGCAGGCCGGCGCGGAATGATCGATTTCATGGGCGAGGAAATTGTGAGAACCGATCCGGCGTTTGACGGTGGGAATTACAAAACGAATCCGAAGAGTGTGGAAGTGGCCGAACGGTTTTACGGAATGTGGACGAACGGAGCGGGCGCATTGCAGCAGGAATATCCAACGCGCGAGGCGGCGAAGGTTTCGATCGAGACGATTGCAGCTTCGCCGGATCCCGACGCGAACGACTTCATTTATCAGGTACGGATGAACGACGGGTTTGATGCTTGGGTGCAACTGGATCGAATTCACGTACCGGTGCTGATCATCAATATGGCCGGAGACCTGATGGTGCCGCGCGATCTGGGCGATGCAAAAGCCGCAGCGGCTCGGCTAAAAGACGCAAAATATCTAGAAATTGCAGAAGGATTCGAATACGGGCACGGCGGATTGTTCCGGACGCTCGCAGTGTGGGGTCCGCAAATGCGGGAATGGCTGAGCAAAAACGCGGCGCCGAAGCCGGCCAATTAATCGACGGAAACGCGACGGCGCCGGCAAACGAAACGTTAATGCGCGCTGCGGATTGGTGGACGTAGAATGGATGCGGTCGAACACGTGATTTCGATGTGGTGGCGAAATTCCCGGGCGCTGGAGGAAGTACTGATGGAGATGCGGAACGGTATGCGGTGGAAGGCGGTGCGAGTTTCGTTCGGATTGCTGGCGATGATTTTGTGCGGAGCGGGCGCGCACGGCGTGGCGCGAGCGCAGAACACCGATTTTCACAACGCTCCGGCGACCGAGAAGAAGTTAAAAAATCCGATGGGACGAAAGCCCGAGGCCGCGACGGCCGGCGCTGCGGTGTATCAACAGAAGTGCGTACTGTGCCACGGCGCGAAAGGCCAGGGAATGGCGAACATTCCGGCGCTGGCCAAAGGGCCTACGCAGACGGTGACCGACGGAGAGCTGTTCTGGTTCATCACCAATGGATCGCCCAGCGATGGAATGCCGGCATGGGAGTCGCTGCCGGAAAATCAGCGTTGGCAACTCGTGACGTTTCTGAAAACGATGAACGCGCCACCGGCCGCCGCCGCTCCGGCGAAGCCCGCGGCTCCGGCAAGAGCTCCGAGTGCCGCAGCGAACACAGCCGCTTCGAATAGCGTCGCCAACGCTCCGATGCCGAAAGCGCCGTTCCTCGATTATCGCACTGAAAGCCCGGGCACCATTCACAAGATCACCGTGGCGGATTTGCCGGCGCCGTTTGCGACCAAATCCGCTAACAACGGACCCAACGTGGTTGCCCGGCCGGAAGGCGCGTGGCCGAAAGTGCCGGCGGGATTCAAGGTGGAGCAATACGTGGCGACGGGGCTCGAAGAGCCGCGAAATATTGTGACAGCGCCGAACGGCGATTACTTTTTCGCCGAAAGCGGTCCCGGGAATGTGAAGATAGCGCGCGGAATCAACGCCGAAGGAAAACCGGAGCTGGTGGCGACCTACGCGACGGGCCTGAACCGGCCGTACGGAATCGCGTTTTATCCTCCGGGACCGGACCCGAAATGGGTGTACGTAGGCAACACGAATTCGATCGTGCGTTTTGCCTACAAAAATGGGGATTTGAAGGCGAGCGGCGCACCGGAAAAAATTGCGGACGTGCCCGGCGGTGGCGGGCACTGGACTCGTCCGGTGGTTTTTTCTCCGGACGGAAAAAAGATGTACGTGCCGGTGGGATCGGTCTCAAACGTGGACGATCCGGACACGACGCCGGCGGAATTGAATCGCGCCGATGTGCTGGAATTTAATCCCGACGGATCGGGAATGAATATTTACGCCTACGGAATCCGCAACGGCGGGGGCGGCGCGGCGATCGATCCGAAAACCGGCGAGCTGTGGGTTTCGGTGAATGAACGCGACGGCTTGGGCGACAATCTGGTGCCGGATTACATCACGCACGTGGAGCCGGGTGGATTTTATGGCTGGCCTTGGTGGTACATGGGCGGCCATCAGGACCCGCGGCATCTGGGAGCGCATCCGGAGCTGCAGGAAAAAGTGATTACGCCGGACGTGGTGCTGCAGCCGCATTTTGCGTCGCTGGGAATTACGTTTTACAACGGGTCGCAATTCCCTGCCGAATACACCGGCGATATTTTCGCGGCGGAGCACGGGTCGTGGAACAAAGCGATTCGTGGCGGATATGAGTTGATCCGCGTGCCGCTGCACCAGACCGGCAAATCGACCGGCGAGTTTGAGGATTTCATGACCGGATTCGTTACGCCCGACGGAAACGTGTGGGGACGTCCGGTGGGCGTGACGGTGGCGACGGATGGCTCGCTTCTGGTGACCGACGACGGGTCGAACGCGATCTGGCGGATTACGTACACGGGCGCCAAGTCGGGCGACTAGTTCTTTACGAGAAGAATGGTCGAACGGCGCGCGGCTCGGTTAGGCTACGCGCCGTTTTTTTGGCGTGAACGTCATCCGCGCACTTCATAACTTTCGTTACTGCCCTGCGTAGTAAATCCCATGCGAAACCTCGTGATCCTAGTTCTCTGCGTCAGCGCGGCCTTGTGTTCGGCGAGCGTTGCCGGCGCGCAGTCCCAGCCATCACCGGCAAGGCCAGACGCCGCGAAAGGAATTTGTGCCGATTGAGGGCGGCCATTTCGCAGTGTTCATGAATTCGCCGGAGTTTTTGAAGCAACTTCAGGAGCGCGTAAGGCCGTTGGCGGTTGAGACTGCTCGCGAGGCCGCGCGTTAAGCCGGGGAAAGTGCGTTCGAGCAGGGGAACAACGCAGTCGGCGTTGACGATGGGCCGCGATTGACCGGGTGCACTGCGGGCCGCTATACTATTGGCTTCTGCGCCGTTTGTTAGCCGCTTTGTGAGCCACTGGCTCGCGCGTTGTGGCAACTGACTCCCTTTCGCAGGGATTTACCGCGCACAATTTCAGGAGCACCCATGATTAAGGCGACACTATTGCGTCCGGGCATGATCATCAAGCACGAGAACGATTTGTGCGTGGTGTACAGCGTGGATCACCGCACGCCGGGAAACAAACGCGGGTCGATGCAGACCAAGATGCGCAACCTGCGCACCGGCAACATGCTGGATCACCGGTTCCGCGCGGAAGAAACCGTGGAAAAAGTGGTGGTGGATGAATTGCCGTTCGAATATTTGTACAGCGACGGCGACACACACCATTTCATGAACACGGAAAATTACGAGCAGCTGGAGCTGGGCAACGACATCGTCGGCGACAGCAAGGATTATCTGATCCCGAATCTCGCAGTGAAGATCGAATATTACGACGAGAAGCCGATCGGCGTGCTGGTGCCGGATACGGTCGATTTGACGGTGGTCGAGACCGAACAAACGATTCAGAAGGCGACGGCCAGCGCGGTGATGAAGCCGGCGAAGCTCGAAACCGGATTGATCGTCAACGTGCCGCCGTTCGTCGGCAACGGCGACAAAATCAAAGTGGACACTTCGGAGGCGCGTTACATCCAGCGCATCCAGTAATCGAATGGCATAACCCCGTCCGGGCGAGCGGTTCCGCAGCCCGGACGGGAAAGTTCGTCCTTCGCGATGCAGTCCCTCCGGTACAATCGATTTTGACCATGAAGATTTTTGTGATGAGCGTAAGCGTGCGCGCGCGTGGCCGGGCTGGAGTGTTGGGCTCCTCGGGGGCGACGGCGCTCCGATTCGGATTGGCGATGCTCAGCTTGCTGATCGCGCTGGCAGTTCCCTGCCCGGCACAGACTCCCCAGAAAATTGTCGATGAATATCTGCGCGCGGCGGGCGGCGCGAAGACCTTGGCACGCGCGCAGACGCTAACCCTGGCGGGCAGCGTCCGCGTTGTGGCGAATTCAACCGCCGATGAGGATGCCGAACAAGGCGGAAGCTATTCGCTGATCGTCAAAGCGCCAAACAAATATTATTCCGAAACGCTGATTTCAGGTTCGCGGACGGTGACAGCGTACAACGGCAAGTCGGCGTGGGCGCAGAGCGGTTCGGCTGCGGCGCAGACGCTAACAGGCGCAGCGGAAAGCGCTGCCGAAGCGACGGCGCGGTATTTGAACGGCGGATTGCTGAACCTCAAACGAAACAAAATCGGCGCGCGGGTGGTGGGGACGAACGACGTAAATGGGCATGCAGCCTATCAAGTGGAATTGACGTTTGCTCCGGGCGTTACGCGCGATGTGTATTTCGACCAAGCGACGCACTTGATCGTGCGCGAGACGACACCGGGCGTGAATAGCGGAACCGGCGAACAGATCGATTATTTCGACTATCAGACGTCGAGCGGAATTGCCGAGCCACGACGGATTGAAATTCGGCGTGATGGCGCGGTGTACCGGATCTCGGTAGCGCGCGTGGAAATCAATTCGAACGTGAACGATTCGACGTTTAATTTTCCGCGAGCGGATATGCGGCCGCTGCCGGACATCGCGCAACTGCTGCGCGACATGAACCGCAATCAACAGGCGATCGAGGAAATCCAGAAGCTGTACACCTGCCATTTGAACGTGGAAGAAGAAAAGATCGATTCGAGCGGACAGGAAACCAGCCGCGAAACCAAGGACTACGACGTCTATTACGTGGGCGAAAACGAAGTGAGGCGTTTGCTGGCGAAAAACGGGCAGCCGCTCGAGGGCGACGAAAAGAAGAAAGAAGAGGAACGATTCAACAAGGAATTTGACGATTTGAAAAAGAAGCAAGCGGAACTGGCGAACGATCCGAAGAAACAAGCGAAGCAGGAAGAAAAGGAAGACGAGCAGGTTTCCGACTTTCTGCGTGCCGAACAGTTCACCAATCCGCGCCGGGAAATGTTTCGCGGACACGAAGTGATCGTGTTCGATTTCGGCCCGAATCCGGACTATAAGCCGCGGACGCTGGCGGAAAAAATCGTGCAGAAACTGGGCGGAGTGGTTTGGGTAGACGAGCAGGCCCGAGACGTAGCGCGCCTGGAAGCGCGGTTCACCGATACGGCGAAAATCGGCGGCGGAATTGTGGGATCGCTAGCGAAAGGCTCGAATCTGGTGTTCGAGCAGGCGCGCATCAATGAGGAAGTCTGGCTGCCTTCGTATGCGGAGGTGCACGCCTCGGCGCGCATCGCGTTTGTGAAATTCAAGCAGAACGAAATCGACCGGTACAGCGATTACCGGAAATTTTCATCGGAAGTGCGGTTGGGAGTTTCCTCGCCGCTGACGGATGGCGGAAATCCGCCAGCGCCTGCGACCAACCCTCCGGCTGAGCCCGGCGCCCCTACGCCACAAAAGCCGCAATAACAGCGCAGCAATGGCAGCGCGGGATTACGAGCGCATCGACGCTGCGCGTCGCTAATGCGGGTTACGAGCTCGCCGATTTTTTCTTCTCGCCAAAGACGCGATCGAAAATCGCATCCACGGCGCGAAGCTGGCGCTGCAAATCAAACGTGTGCGCGAGCGCTTTGGCGTCGAGGAATTTCTTGATTTCCGGATCGGCCGCGATCCTGTCGTAAAAGCTCGTCTCCGATTCCCACGCGGCCATGGCGTGCGCCTGCACCCATTTGTAGGCGTCTTCGCGGGGTGCGCCGTGTTCGACCAGGTCCTGCAAAAGCTGACCGGAAAAAACCAAGCCCTTCGTTGCGTCCAGATTGCGCTTCATGCGCTCCGGAAACACTTTCATGTTGGTAACGATTTCGGTGGTGCGGTAGAGCATGTAATCGACCAGAATGGTTGAGTCCGGCAGAATCACTCGCTCGACCGAGCTGTGCGAAATATCGCGCTCGTGCCACAGAGCGATATTTTCCATGGAGGCGGAAGCATTGGCGCGAACCACGCGAGCCAGTCCGCAAATCTGTTCGCTCGATACCGGATTCCGCTTGTGGGGCATCGCGGAGCTGCCGCGCTGTTCTCCGCCGAAGGGCTCTTCGACTTCGCGAACTTCGGTGCGCTGCAAGTGGCGAATCTCGAGCGCGATGCGTTCGAGCGAAGCAGCAACCACGGCAAGAGTAGAAAGATATTGCGCGTGGCGATCGCGTTCGATCACTTGCGAAGTGATCGGCGCGGTCGCAAGTCCCAGCCGGTCGCAAATTTTCTGCTCGATTTCGGGGCCTAGGTGAGTGCATGTGCCCACGGCGCCGGAAATCTTCCCGACGGCAATCTGGCGTGCGGCCAAGGCGAAACGAGCGGCGTCACGGCGATTTTCAGCGAACCAGTTGGCAACTTTCAGGCCAAAGGTGATCGGCTCGGCGTGGATTCCGTGGGTGCGGCCGATTTCAGGCGTGTCTTTAAATTCCCAGGCGCGCTTTTCCAGAATCGCGCCCATGGCGTCGATTTTCTGCTCGATCAGCTGCGAAGCTTCGCGAATCAGCAGGGCTTGCGCGGTATCCACAACGTCGTTGGAGGTAAGTCCGTAGTGCAGCCAGCGGGCCGCTTCGGGATCGCCAACCGATTCCTGCACGGCGATGGTGAAAGCAATCACGTCGTGGCGGACTTTGTTTTCGATTTCGTTGATGCGAGCGACGTCCACTTTGGCGCGCTCGCGCAGTTTTGCGGCGGCAGCTTTGGGGACGATGCCGGCTTCGGCGAGAGTTTCGGTGGCGGCGAGTTCGACTTCCAGCCATTTCTGAAAACGATTTTGGTCACTCCAGACGCGGCCCATTTCCGGGCGGGTATAACGTGAAATCAAGCGAGGCTCCCTTCGGTATGTTGTACAAACCATGATAACTGAAATCGAGACGGAATCCGAAGTGGAGGGCGGACGACCGGCGGGAGGCTGCGGCGAACGGTGCGATTAGAGATCGAACGGGCCGAGCGGAACGCGCTGCGAAGCGACATGAAGCGTGCCGCGGAAAGCATACTCGCTCGAGCGGCGGTTCAACGCTTCTTCGGCGGAAATGCGAGCGAGGTCAGGCGTGTTGTTTTGCTCGGAGATGTGCGCCAGAACCAGATGACGCGCGCGAGCGTCGAACAGTTCGGAGTCAGCCAGAAATTCGCTGACGATGGTATTGGAAAGATGCCCGGTACGGCTCATCACGCGCTGCTTGATGTACCAGGGATACGGACCGACCTTCAACATTTCCAGATCGTGATTGGACTCGAGAATCAGGAAATCGGCTTCGCGAAGGTGATGTTTGACCAGTTCGGGCATGTAGCCGAGGTCGGTGACGATAGCAACTTTTTTGCCGTTGGCGCGAAATGCATAGCCGACTGGATCGGCCGCGTCGTGCGGAATGGAAAACGCGGTGATTTCGATATCGCCGATTGCGAATTTTATACCGGGACGGATGTATTCGACGCGATGAAGCTTTGATTTTGGGCCGTCTTCGAACATCTTTTTGATTTCGCGGTGCGCCGGCTCGGTGAGGTAGGCGGCGCAATCCCAATCGCGGGTAAGCTGGGCAAGGCCGTTCGAGTGGTCGCTGTGTTCGTGGGTAAGAAGAATCCCGTCGAGATGCTCGGGGCGCGAGCGGCCCAGTGCTTCGAAACGGCGCATCATTTCTTTTTTGCCGAGGCCGGCGTCAACGAGGATGGTGGTGCATCCGGATTCGAGCAGTGTGCAATTGCCCGTGCTACCCGATGCCAGAATGGATACGCGAAGCGAAATACGAAACTCCCCCGGTGCAGCGCCTCGATTTTCGAAGCGCTGCAATGGATGATGGCAAACTGCGAGGCGCGGGTCAATACGAAGTCGCGTACCAGGCACGTCCGAGAAGGCTATTCGATCGCGAAAATCGCTCGGACGTAGCCGGTTTTTTCGATTTTTTGCGGCAAGAGTTTCGTTTCAGGACGGTTCTTGAGGGGCGTCGCGGTTACCTCAGCCGTTTCTGTCGAAGCCCCTATTCCAATTCGCATCCCGCGCGACTCGTTGCTCGCGTAGAGCAATGCACCAGCCCTCGAGCCAAACGATTTCGCCATTTGATCCGCAAGCACTCGAGCCTTTGCGAGGGCCGAGGTGTACGCCTGTGTTTCCGCGGCGCCCGGATCGGCAAGTTTCCAATCCGGGCTTTCGACATCGTTCGCGCCAGCACTGATGGCGACGTCCAAAAGCTTCTGAGCCGATTCAGGCGAGGCTGTAATCGTCCAACTCTGAGATACCAAAAACTGCCGTTGCTTGCGGTCGACCTGCGGCTCGTTTCTGAAGTCCTGGTTAGCGGCGGGGTCACCGGATTTCAGATCGGATGTCGCGATTTCCTTCTCCGGGCATCCGGCGGCGACCAAAGCCTTCAGAATCGCGGCGGAAGTTTTGGCGTTGTCGGCAAACGCGGCATCGTGGGTCGGGCCGTAGTTCTGATAACCGAATGTGATGGTGACAAGGTCCGCGGTGACTTCGACCGAGCTTTCGGCGGAGATTTCGATCGTTCGGTTCTGTCGATCGACCTGAACGGATTGAGCCGAAGCGTAGCCCGTGAAACAAACGAGCGCGATCGCAGCGGCGAAGAATTTCGGGATCATGGGACTGCCTCCACGGAAATCGGTCGAATCATGGTGCACTGGGGACCGAGAGTCAATTGTGCAATTGAGCGGGGTGCAACAGGCTAGATGGCGAGCTGGTCGTGAGTGAGTTTGAAGCCGTTGAGGTTGCCGACGACCGAGGCGGCCAGGCGGTTGGGCTGAAAGAATTCGCGGGCGAGCTGTTGGACGTCGTCCACGGTGACGCTCTCGAGCAGCGCGATCAAATCCTGCGCGGTGAAGTGGCGGTTGAAATACATGTGGTAGCGAGCCAGGCTGTTCATCCGCTGGCCGCTGCCTTCGAGAGCCAGCAACGTCGCGCCCTTCAGGTGGTCCTTCGCTCGCCGGAGTTCTTCGGCGGTGAGAACTTCATCGCGAAGCCGGCGAAATTCCTGCAGAACCGAATCGACCAGCTGCGAAGCGGTGTCGAGCGAAGTGCCGGCATAGACCGATAACGAGCCAGTATCGCGATAGGAACTCAGTTCGCTGAAAATCGAATACGCCAGGCCCTGGCGCTCGCGAATATTCTGGAACAGGCGCGACGACATGCCGCCGCCGAGCACGTTGTTGAGCACCGCGACGGCAAAACGGCGCTGATCGGTCATGGGCAGCGCAGGAACACCGAGACATAGATGAACCTGCTCGAGTTCACGCTTGGTGCGCAGCGTAATGTGCGGCGCGTGAAGCGGCTTGGGATCGGCTTCGCCCGGGCCGGACGCAACGCTTTTTGCGAAGCGATCGGAGACCAGGTCGAGCATTTGCGCGTGCGTGAGGTGGCCGGCGGCGGTGATGACGATGTTATTGGGGGCAAACCACTGGCCGAACCAGGCGCGCAGCGAGTCGCGCGAAAAGGAAGAAACCGTTTCCGGCGTGCCGAGGATCGGTTTGCCGAGCGCGTGCGGCGCCCAAAAATTCTGAGTGAATAGTTCGTGAACCAGATCCTCGGGATTGTCCTGGGTCATGCGGATTTCTTCGAGGATCACGGATTTTTCGCGGTCGATTTCGTCGCCGGCAAATTTCGGATCCAGAACCATGTCGCTGAGCACGTCAAACGCTTTGGGCAAGTGCTCATCGAGGACGCGCGTATTGAAGCAGACCATTTCTTTCGAGGTAAAAGCGTCGAGCATGCCGCCCACGCTGTCCACTTCGCGGGCAATATCTTCGGCGGAGCGGCGCGTGGTCCCCTTAAAAACCATGTGCTCGATAAAATGCGAAATTCCGTTGAGCTCGGCAGGTTCGCGGCGCGAACCGGTGCGCAACCAGATGCCGACCGAGACGGAGTGGACGTGCTCCATCGCCTCTGTGATTACGACGAGGCCGTTCGGCAGGACGTCTTTCTGAACGTTTCCGTTGGTTGCAGCCATGGGTAGTTCCATTGTGTCATGGCAGAAAGGGAAAAGTCATGGGCGGGGCGCGAAAGTTTCCTGGCGGTTTTTGCAGTGATGGATGTGTGGCGAGTTCGACCGGCGCGGGCGCGTGAAGACTGGCGGGTTTGAGTTATGAAAGCGTTTCGTCGGGCGAAAGTTTTCCGTATTCGCTCGAGTAGTGCAGCGGAACGTCGGTGTAGGCACCTTTGTCGATCGAATACACTTCGCAGGATTGGTACGGATAGGAATAAATGTGAACGCTGGTGGACGGCTGATTGTATTCAGCCAAATTCAAAACCTGATGCACCGGTTCGTCGGGTTGCACGAAGGCGGGATGCGCGGCGTCCATGTCGTACGCGTCGGTGGGGACGAGATGACAGGCGCCGGTGCTTGCGTCGCGGCTTTCGACGCGGAAATTCTGCACGCGGAGTTTGCCGATCGGTGTGACCATCCAACAATTTTGATCACGATGATTGTGAATCCGGCTGACCTGGCCGACGTTCCAACAGACGGCGAGAACTTCGAACAGATTATTTTTGAAGATCAGATTCCGCGTGTAATGGTTCTTGGCGTAGAAAAGATAGGGCGCCAGAGTTTCGGGCTGAATGCCGTTGTGCGCGGTGAAATCGCAAACGTTTTGAATCGTAAATTCGTTTTCGGGTATGGCGGAGAGCTTTTTCACCCATTCGTCGATGGTAATGTGCTGCATCGAGGTTGCGGTTTGAACTTTTGTGGGTGAGTCCATGAAAAGCCTCCGGGCAAAGGCCCATTCACTTTGCTTATGAACATTATAACGCCGACCGAGGCGGGCAGCGGCGAAATCGCAGACGAAGCCGCGTGATACTATGTGCAAAATGGCCACGCTGGATGCCAAATCGCGAGTGAATCTGCTGGGGCTGTCGCTCGAGCAGTTGCGGGCGCTCGCAGTTTCATTGGGCGAGCCGGCGTATCGCGGCGGACAGATTTATCACGCGCTATACGCCGAGCGGCGAACCGACGTAGCGCAGATCAGCAATTTGCCTGGCGCGATGCGTGAACGATTGGCGCGTGAAACTTCGATCGAGCTGCCGCGAATCGCGAGAACGTACCGGTCCGCGGACGGAACGATTCGCTACGTGCTGGCGCTGGCTGCGACGGAAGCGAGCGAAACCGGACGCGCGACAAATGCTGCGACGATCGAGACAGTCTTCATGCCGGAAGCGAACCGGCAGACCATTTGCGTTTCAACGCAAGCGGGATGCGCGGTGGACTGCCATTTTTGCCTGACCGCGACGCTGGGATTGATCCGAAATCTGAGCGCCGCGGAAATTGTGGGGCAGGTGCTGATTGCGCTCGCAGAAAATCGCGAAGCGCTGAAACCGCAAACCAATGTGGTGCTGATGGGTCAGGGTGAGCCGCTGCTGAATTATGATCCGGTGATGGCTGCGCTGCGGATTCTGCTCGATCCGAACGCGCTGGCAATCACGCCAAAGCACGCGACACTTTCCACCAGCGGCATCATTCCCGGAATCGAGCGAATGGCCGGTGAGGCGGTGCGGCCGAAGCTGGCGATTTCGCTGAATGCGTCCTCGAACGAGCAGCGCGACGAAATCATGCCGATCAACAAAAAATATCCGATCGAAAAACTGCTTGCGGCATGCGTGAACTATCCGCTGCGGCCGTGGGAGCATTTGACGTTTGAGTATGTGCTGCTGGGCGGATTCAACGATTCCGCGGATGACGCAAAGCGCGTGGCGAAACTGCTGGGGGGACTGCGCGCGAAGGTGAATTTGATTCCGTGGAATCCGGGCGAGCTACCGTACGAGCCGCCGAATCAAGGGCGCATCGATCAGTTTCAAACGATTTTGACGGACAAAAACGTGCCGGCGTTTGTGCGGTATTCGCGCGGGCAGGATGTGATGGCGGCATGCGGACAACTCGCGTTGCTGGAGTCCGCGGGAGCATCGTCGCCGCTTGCGCAGATTTCACCGGCCATCTAGAGCGGTCACTTCGCTGTTGCAGTTCCCTACCGGATACCGATCGCGGCCATCATGCGCCCCGTGGTGCGTTCGCGGCGATAGCTGAAAAATAAATCCGGGCGGCATGCGGTACAAAAATCCGACGACGAAATGTTTGCGGCCAGCACTCCGGCGGCCGCGAGGATCGAGCGATTGGCGGCGATCAAATCGAGCTGCGCGGTGGGAGCCGGCGGCGCGTGCCCGGGCGGACGCATGGTGAGCCACGGAAGCCAGTTCGAGTCGCTGTCGCTATCTGTCAGCGCGGCGAACGGGCCGGTGAACCAATCCGCAGCATTTGAAAATTTCGTGGCGAATTCTTTCACGACTTCGTGTCCCACTTCGTAGCAACATCCACCGATGCCGGGTCCGATGGCGGCAATCACGTTGCGCGGATGGGTGCCGAACTCCATTTGCATGCGGCCGAGCGTTTTTTCGGCGATGCGCTGCGAAGTGCCTCGCCAGCCGGAATGAATCGCGGCGACGGCGCGGTTTTTGGTGTCGGCGAGAAGGATGGGAATGCAATCCGCGGTTTGCACGGTGAGCAAGACGCCGCGTTCCCGAGTGATCAGCGCGTCGCCCGCGGGCGCTGCTTCGCCCTGCGGAAATGCCTGGCGGCCGACGACGTGAACGATGTCGGAATGAATCTGGCGAAGTCCGACGGGACGCATTTTTTCGGCATGAAGCGTGCGAACGAACCGCTGACGATTCGAGATGACGCGTTCGCGCGAATCCCAATCGGTGAAACCGAGATTCAAAACCTGCTCGTCGGATTTTTTGCCGTCGCGCGTGCGAGTGAGCTCGCTTGCACCACCCGAAACTGTGCTGAATCCGCTGGTGAGCCATTTCAGACTCGCGAGGCGCGGCGATTCAAGAATTTGGGTGCCGGCGGCGCGTCGCAGATTCCATCGCGACGACGCAGCGGATTTCTTCGGCGATTTCGTCGAGTTGCGTTTTGGGCGCGGCTTCACTTTGCGTCGCACGCCGGATTTTCGAACTCTACTTGGCATAATGGATGATGGGCCGCACAAAAGCGGCACACATAGATTATAGGTATAATCCGATTTTCGCGAACGGCGCACTGCACAGCGCGAGGGCGAGCGAATGATTGTCGGCCTGGGTTTGGACATCACGGAGATCGATCGAATCGAAGCGGCCATCACGCGGCATGGTGCGGCGATTTTGGAGCGGCTGTTCACGCAGCAAGAGGCCAAGTACTGCGAGAGCCACAAGAACAAATTCGAGCGCTATGCAGGACGCTTCGCCGCGAAAGAAGCTGGGATGAAAGCGCTGGGAACCGGCTGGCGGCTGGGCGTGCGCTGGAGGGATGTGGAAGTGGTGCGCGAGCCCGGCGGAAAACCGACGCTGCAGTTGCATGGAGTGGCCGGCGAGCGAGCCGCGAAGATGGGCGTGAACAATATTTCGCTGACGATTACGCACAGCGGCAACCTGGCGCTGGCGCAAGTGATTTTCGAAAGCTGACTAGCGGACGAACTCGGCGGCGGGTTCCACGATTTTCGATTCTTCGGCGGGAAGTTCCACTTCGATCCACTGGTTGGGCGGCATTTTTCCTGCGACGCGAACCTTCAAGTAATTTCGGGTGATGGCTTCGGTCCATCCGTCGCCCTGGCGCGCGAGAGTCAACGCACGGATCGGCATTCCTGCGAGAGACGCACGAAATTCAGCGGACTTGCGTTGGCCGACGGCGCGGAGCTGGCGGGCGCGTTCGCGGATCACGTCACCAGGTACGGCGGCGGCTCCGTCCGCGGATGCGGCGAGATTTTCAGCGGCCGTGCCGGGGCGCGCGGAAAACGAAAACACGTGCAGGTAGGTAACGGCGAGCACGTCGATGAAATCGAGTGTGACCTGGAAGTCGGCGGGCGATTCGCCGGGAAACCCAACGATCACGTCAGCGCCGATCCCAGCGTGCGGCAGCAGCCGGCGGATCGCACCGATGCGCTCGGCATAGTGCGCGGCGCGATACCAGCGGTGCATCGCTTTCAGAATTTTGTCCGAGCCGGATTGCAGCGGCACATGGAAGTGCGGGGCGATACGGTCGGAGGCAGCGACGAGAGCGACGAAATCTTCGGTGACGTCCTGCGGTTCAATGGAGCTGAATCGAAGCTGCTGCAAATCGGTTTCGTCGAGAATGCGGCGAACCAGCGCCGAAAGTTCCACGCGAGGCGAAAAATCGCGGCCGTACGCACCGAGATTGATTCCGCTCAGAACAATTTCTTTTGCGCCGCGGGCGACGAGCCTGCGAATTTCGGCGATGGCTTCGTCCGGCGGCAAACTGCGGCTGCGTCCGCGAACAAACGGAATCACGCAATACGAGCAGCGGTTGTTGCATCCGTCTTGAAGTTTTAGGATCGGGCGCGTGCGATCGAGCGCCGCATCGCCGGTCGCAGTGGCGCGCAGAGAGGATTGTTCGAAGATGTCGCCGGTGAGAATTTTGGCCGGGCCGCGGGAAAGCGACATGGGTTCATCGTCGAGAATTGCGAGCGAGACAAAATCGTTGCTGCGAGGTGCGTGCGAGTCGAGCGGAATTGTGCTCGGCATTTGCCGGGCGGGCGAAAGATCGCTCACCAGGCCAGCGATAGCGTGCTGGTGCGAATTTCCGACGACATGCGTCACTCCCTCGAGGGCCGCAAGCTCTTCGGGAGCGCGCTGCGCGTAACACCCGGTCAGAATGATTCGCGCGGACGGATTCGCGCGATGAATTTTGCGGACGGCATCACGCGCTTGCGAATCGGCTGCGGCAGTGACGGTGCAGGTGTTCAGGACCACAACGTCCGCGGCAGCGGAATCGTTCAGCTGCGTCAGTCCGGTCGCCGAAAGCGATGCGCGAAGAGCGGACGCATCCGCTTCGGTGGCGCGACATCCGAAATTTTCAATCGAGAAAGTTGCCATAGAATCGATGCGCGCGGGCGAGCGCAACGCAGCACCGTAGTATAGCAGCGAATGGAATCGGTAATGTTTTGGCTGTGAAACGGGAACGACGAGGAAAGGGCGAAGCTAGTTGCCGGCGCCGCGACGCTGGTAGCAGAGCAAAATCAGATCGGCGCGACGGCGAACGCCAAACTTTGCCAGAAGATTGGAAACGTGGAATTTCACCGTCCGTTCGGAAATGTGCAAGCGATCGGCGACTTCTTTATTAGCCAAATTTTCGAGCAAACCGGAAAGAACCTCTTGTTCGCGGCGGCTGAGTTCAGCCGGCGAATCGCTGCGCAGGCGGCGGCCCTGCGTCGAGCTCAAGATCGAATCGACAAAGCGAGACAGAACCGTGCGAGCAACCCAAAAACCACCAGACGCAACCAGCGGAAGGGCGCGGGGCAATTGTTCGCGCGCTTCTTTGTAATTCAAGATGCCCTTCACGCCCTGGCGCAGCAGCGTGTAGCTGTCGGCTTCTTTCAGATTGTCACCGACCACCAGCAAACGGGCGGCGGCGTTGTGATCCAGAATATTTCCGAGCAGCGCGCCGGTGGCTTGGCGGGCGGCATGCGCATCGATCACATACACCGAAGCGCGCGGCACTTCCAAACTCCGCAGGTCGGGAGCGAGCATGGATTCGAGTTGACGAGAAACGATCTGAAATCCGGATTCATCGAGCAGACGGCGAAACTCGTCCAGCACCATGGGATGCGGGGAGAGAAGACAGACCTTCAGTTTCGGCTGCGCGGATGCCTTGGCCATCGAAACTCAGGCTAACGGAATCTTTGCACGCGGGCAAGATGGTTAGAATGAGGAATTTCATAATCAACACTAGTACTCAGTGTTATGAAAAAGTAACGGAGCGATGCGAGGGCGAGTTCGGTGACGACGGGTTCGCGCGCAGTGCCTTGAGGGCGTTCAGGCTGAGAATTGCTCGAGGTCCGCTTCGCCCACCTGGCCGCGACGTTGCGGGCGTTTGGCGGGAAGGCCGGCCTGGCGGACTTTGTAGAGCAGCGCGCGATAGCTGATCTTCAGCACTTCGGCGGCTTTGCGGCGATTCCACTGGTTGGCCTGCAACACTTTCAGGATCACGTCATGCTCCATGCGACGCGTGACCTGCTGAGCGATGCGTTTGAGAGGAATGTTGCCGTCTTCGTTGAGCTCGTAGGAAATATGCAACGGAGATTTTTCGCCGGAATGATTCGGATCGGAATGAAATGCCTCTTCGTTGCCCAGAATCACGTAGCGCGCCACGCAGTTTTCCAGTTCGCGGATGTTGCCGGGCCACTCGCGCTGTTGTAGAGCCTGGATCGCGTCGCGGGATAGCGGCGGAGCGTCGTGCCGGAAGCGCGCGTTGAATTGGACGCGCAAATATTCGGCGAGATACGGAATGTCGTCGCGCCGTTCGCGAAGCGGCGGCAAAGTGATGGTGATCACGTTGATGCGATAGAAAAGATCGGCGCGAAAAGCACCGTTGGCAATTTCCTTTTGCAGCAGCCGATTGGTGGCGCAGATCACGCGCGCGTCCATCCGCTTTTCGTCGTGATCGCCGATGCGCGTGAAGTGGCCGTCTTGCAGCACGTGCAACAGCTTGGCCTGCAGGCTGGAATCGATTTCCGCGATTTCGTCGAGGAACAGCGTGCCGCCCTGCGCCATTTCGATGCGGCCAGGCTTGGCAGCATGCGCGCCGGTGAACGCACCCTTTTGAAATCCAAACAATTCGCTTTCGATCAGGGTTGCAGGGATTGCCGGACAATTTACTTTTACGAAAGGTGCTTCCCGCCAGGGAGACCGCAGATGGATGAAGCGAGCCAGAATTTCTTTGCCCGTGCCGCTCTCGCCGAGAATCAAAATCGGGACATTTAAGCCCGACGCGCGATCGACGCGCTGACGAACGGATTGCATCGTCTCCGACGGACCAAAGTACACATGGTCGGGAGGGAGTTCGCCAAGTTGTGATAACGGTGCGATTCGCGCTTCAGCAGCAGTTGCCATGAATATCCATTTCCGGGGCGTCGGACACGTGCAATTCGTGAAATATATTGCACACCGACCACCAAACCGGCGGGATTAAAGCCAGGTTACGATGGGAAGAAAGTACCTGTGGAAATCGCGCAACCGTCTGAATCCGATGCCCTTAACCGAGTTTGAAATCGGGGGTCGATTCATAGTACGAAGTGGCCGGCCAACCGAATTCCCACTTTGAACCAGAAAATATTCCGCACTTTCGGGAATGGGGATTCCCGAACGATGCCGAAACGGCTCACCAGAGGTTTGCGGAAGGCCGAAAAAACACGCGGATGCGGATCGGCCTGAGGAACTTATAGCGAGAAAATGACTTAGCGCCAAATCTGCGACGATCGCGGCAGGAGTGGATGTGAGCCGGGTCGGACAGACGGCAACGCCGCCGAGACGTCGATTCGGCGGCGCGAAAAAGGTTCGGTGTGAGAACTTAGATGTGGGTGCCTTCGCCGCGAATGATGTCGTATCGCTCGATCACTGCGGCGACGCCGACAGCTTCCGGGTTTTCATCGTGCTGCTTATCCACGCGAACCACGCGGCCGTGCGCGCGAACGAAGACTTCAGCGCCGCGCGTGATTTCAGCGGGCAGAGTGAGGGTGAAGTCAACCTCCGTGCCGGGAGCGAGGTTTTGTTGCATCGTGAAATAAACGCCCCGAGTGGAGATGTCCCGCGTTTGGCCACCATGCGTTCCGGTCTCTTGATTGATCGGCAAGCGAACGTTCACCGGTAGCGACAGATCATACCGGCGTGCCATGCGACGCTCCGTCATCCCCACCACTCCTCCAAAACCAAGTTGAAAGATCGATTTCCCCGTCAGGAGATTAGCAACTTCCCTTCCAAAGCTCACATACAAATTTATCGGCGCAAGTACCTGAGAGTACTATCAGTTTCGGCTCTTCCAGGTACTACAAAATAATTCGAAAGCGCACGACAAACCCTTTGAAAGCAGCACCGAAAGACGCTACCAAAGTGAGCGAAGGGAGGGGCGTTCCCCAAACGGCCACGCGAGCCCGAAAACAACCCGCGTCGGAACGGAATACTAGACCAATCGAGGGGACGAAGCCTAGCGGAATCTCTAACTTCGTACTCTAGTTGTGCAACAGTTTGCGCACGTAATGGAACTGGTTGGGAGTGAATTCCTCGAGGTCGGAGCGAGGGACGAAGCGAGGGACGAAGCGAGGGACGAATGAAAAACCGCCTCCGCAGTGGATGCCGGAGGCGGCTGGATTTCGTTGAGAGTGATCGTCGATTGTTGGATCTGCGCGCTCGTTACGATCCGCGAACCACGGGCACTGATTCGCTCGAACCGGATTCCTTCGACTCGCCGTCTTTCGCAGCGGCTTCCTTTGCGGCGAGTTCACGAGCAGCGCGTGCGGCCGCCGAGCGTGCACCACGACCGGAATCCAGATTGAACTGCCGCATTTTGTAAAGCAACGCTTTGTAGCTGATGCCGAGCATTTTCGCGGCATCTTTGCGGCACCAGTTCGTTTTTTCCAGTGCGTCGGCGATCGCTTCCATTTCGGCTTCGTCTTTCAAGCCGCGCACCAGAGCCTTCAGTCCCTGCTCTTTCGGTGCGGGAGCTTCTTCGCGCGGAGCGGTTCGCTGTTGCTGACCGGTCATTTCCAGCAGCTCGCGGAAGCTGCCTTCGTCGTCTTCCAGGATCACGTAGCGCTTCACGAAATTCTCGAGCTCGCGCAAATTGCCGGGCCACTGATAGCGAAGGGCGGCTTCGAGCAAATGCTTCGAGGGATCGGGGGCGGGCTTGGAATATTTCTCGCTGTACTTCGCCAGGAAATGGCGGAAAAGCAGCGGAATTTCCGAAGTGCGCTCGCGCAGCGGCGGAATGTGAATCGAAAGCACGTTCAAGCGGTAATACAAATCTTCGCGGAAGCGGCCGGAACGCATGGCCTCTTTCACGTCCACGTTGGTGGCGGCAAGAACGCGGACGTCCACGTTTACAACCGCGCGCGCGCCCAGTCGGGAATATTGGCCGTCCTGCAACACGTGCAAAAGCTTGGCCTGCAGGTGCGGACTCATTTCCGCGATTTCGTCGAGGAATATGGTGCCCTTGTTGGCGATTTCAAATTTTCCGGGCTTGGCGCGCACCGCACCGGTAAATGCGCCTTGTTCGTAACCGAATAGCTCGGATTCCAGCAGTTCACCGGGGAGAGCGGCGCAGTTTACCTTCACGAACGGCTGCACGCGGCGCAGCGAACGCAGGTGAACCATGCGAGCGATCACTTCCTTGCCGACGCCGCTTTCCCCGCTGATGAATACCGGCACATCGACCGGAGCAATTTGCAAAACCTGCTGGCGAATCTTCAGCATTTGCGGGCTGGCCGCAAGGAAGGAGAGATCTTCGGTGAGCGCTTCGCAATAATCGCGCAGTGATTTATTTTCAGAGCGAAGCTGCTGTTTCTGCCGACACTTCAGAAACGCGGCGTCCAGTTCCGGCTTTTCGAATGGCTTGGTCAGGTAATCGAGCGCACCGATACGAATCGCTTCGACCACCGTGGTGACTTCGTTCGAGCAGGAAAGCATGATGACGTTGAGGGAGCGATCGATCTGCATCAACTGACGCAGCGTTTCGAGGCCGTCAATTTCGGGCATCAGCACGTCGAGGATGATAAAGTCCGGCCGTTCGCCGCCGCCGATACGTGCAAGCGCCTCTTTCCCGCTGGAAACAGCTTCGACGCCGAAGCCATCCACTTCCAGCAGCGTTTGCAGGTACTTTCGAATACTCGGTTCGTCGTCCACTACCAGAATGTTTTCTTTGTCTGACATCTTCATTTCCTATGGAGCAGAGAAAATCCGCAGCCGGACATCAGTCGTTTCAATGCCACGAAAAATTGCGGTGACGCTTATTCAACGTTGATCGGCAACAAAAACGAAAATGAGCTGCCCGTGCCGATCACGCTATCGACCCAAACCTTGCCGCGATGCGCCTGAATCAGGCGCTTGGTAATCGCCAATCCCAATCCCATGCCGGACGACGAAGGATCCACGCGGACGAACTCTTCGAAAATTTCCTGATGAAACTCCGCGGCGATGCCGTTGCCGGTATCCGAAACCGAAACCAGAATGCTGTTCACTTTCCCGCCGTCGCGGCGCCGCCGGTCATTGGTGGGCGAAGCGACCGAGGTGCGGCGTTCCCAGAAATGCGGAGCGGCCACCAGGGTGACGCATCCTTCGGCAGGCGTGTGTTTCAGCGCATTGTCCAGAAAATTGGCGATGCACTGCTGCACTTTCTGGTAGTCGAACTTGAAAGCAGGCAGCTCGGGATGAATCTTGATATCAAGCCGCACCTTGGCGCGTTGAAAGGCATCCTGCCAGCGGCCGGCGATATCGTTGATGCAATCGCGCAAATCGTTTTCGCGAAGCTGCAATACCAGTTTGCCGCTTTCGAGCGCCGAGTAATTCAAGAACATCGACACCAGACGAACCAAGCGGTCGCAGCTTTCCTTGGACTCCAGCAAGGTTTCGCGCTGCCGATCGTTGATTTTTCCCAGTGATCCGGTGAGCAGAAGATCGTAGTAACCCTTCATCACCGCGAGCGGAGTTTTCAGTTCGTGCGCAGCGGAAGCAAGAAAAACCGTTTTCTGCCGATTCACTTCCTGAAGCCGCAAGTACGCCGCGAGCAAGTTGCGATAGGTGATTTCGCGCTCTTGCATCAGCTCTTGCACGGTCTGACGCATTTCGGCTTCATCAGCCGGAGGAGTTGCGAGGATCGGCTCGATGAACACGACCAACCAGTCCGGTTCCGGGAGCCAACGGATGCGGACGCGATTCTTATCTTCGGCGTCGTCGAGCGAGAGTGTTACTTCCTGTTCGCCGCCTTCAAGCTGGGCCAGAATCTGCCGGCGGTCCACCAGCAACAGGCCGGTGAACAGGTTGAAGCCATCGGAAGTATTTTTCCCTTTCGCTTTGAGCGTGTCGTGAGCGTGCAAATTCGCGAACAACAACTGGCCGGCCCGGTCGGTGACCATCAACGGACGGTCGAGCGAGTCGAGAAGGCTGGCAACCAGCTGGAAGACCTGCTGGCTGACGGCTTGCTGTTCGGCTGTTACCAACTTAGTTAAGCTGCTCACGCGCCTCGTCCCCAACGTGGTAAAAATACACCACTTTCCGCTTTTCGCCGATCGAGCGAAGAGAGATCGTCAGGATGGGCAATGCTCGCAAAGGGTAAATGGGGTGTCAATGGTAAATGCGTCCTAGTTTGCACAATGGTGGAAATGTTAAGGAGTAAAAGCACACATATGACTGAAAGTCATGAAAATGGAGGGCAAAACACGATAGGCAAGGCTAATAAAATGAATCGTTTACGGGAACGGAAAATCGAATCCTGAGTTGCAATCAAATTGCGAACCACTGGCAGTACTACAACTGGGGTACCAATGGCGTTGAAAGAAACAATTTTCCAACCGCGGATCACGGCTTCTTCCTTCTACGACGAACGGCGACGATTCCAACGGATCCATCTGCAGGTGCCGCTATTCGTGCGCGGCAAAGACGCCCACGGCGAGCAATTCCTTGAGCTTGCCAAGACTCTTGATATCAGCGCTTTAGGGGCATTTGTGACCTGCCCTCGCGCTCTGCGCGTAAACGAAATTGTCACGCTGACCATCCCGGCCCCGTCGATCACATCCTCGGCGCTGGTGCCTGCTGGGATGCCCCCGATTCAGGCACGAGTGAAGCGCCAGCAGGAAGCCGGGGACGTGCATCTGGTGGGTGTCGAGTTCTTGAAACCGATCGGCTGAGCCCAGTCGGGCCGATAAAGTGGCAGTTGGTCGAGTCATTGTCGAAAAGTGGAAGGCATTAACCCTCGTTGAGCCGATTCCAGCGCCGTTCGCCGTGAAGGTTTGGCGAAAATGTGGTAACTTACGGGCGGATAGCAACTTAGCGAGCGGGTTTCTCGGGTAATTCTCGCCTTTGAATGGAATATCCCTTGCAAGGATAATGTAGCCCCCGCGCGTGTCCCTGGAAACAGGGAGTGCTTTACCAATTCGGAAACCATTGATGCCCCAGCCCGGCGAAGCTTCCCAGCCGCAGCCTTCGGCGGAAGAGTCCTTCCTCGATCTGCTTGTCGAGACGTTGGAAGGAATTGACGAAACGGTCCGCGGACAATTTCTGCGGCAATTCTTCCGCACGATTGCGCAAATCGACATCAGCGATGCGCAGAGCAATGAGTATTGGGATCGCATCCTGATGCGACGGCGCGAGCTGACCGAAACTCTGGGCAAGCGCGTTTCACTCAAGACCGCGATGGTGGATGTGCTGGCCTCTTCGAATTTCCTGCGTGTTCCGATTTTGATGGAATACGACGACTTCAAAAAACTACAGATCAACGCCGCCACCGACGCCCTGACGGGTTTGTATAACCGCCGACTGTTCGACGAATATTTCGACAAGGAATTGAATCGCGCAAAACGCTACGGGCAACAGCTTTCTGTGGTGATTTTGGATTTGCACAAGCTGAAAGAAGTGAACGACCGGCACGGCCACCTGCAGGGCGATCAAGTGCTGCAGCTGGCGGCGGCTACGCTGCGGAAGACATTGCGCGCTTCCGACTTTGCATTTCGCATCGGTGGTGATGAGTTTTCGTTGTTGCTGCCGCAGACCGAACCCGAGCAAGCGATGACGCTGTGCCGTCGCGTGCGGGCGCAGTACGAAAACGACGTGAGGCCGCTGAAACTGACTGTCGGGGTCACGCTGGATTTCGGCATCGCGGTTCATCCGGTGGACGGCGACCAGAAAAGCACGCTGCTCGACCTAGCCGATCAACGTCTATACCAACTGAAGCATTCCGCGCGCGGCACTGCGCGCGTGATCCCGCTGGAAACATTTCCGTCGCGCGAGGGTGCGCCTGCCGCGCAATCAGGACGGCAAGAGGCGACGCAAACGCGCGGCCAGCGGGAGACGACCTCGACTCCAGAGATCGTGCCGCCAACGACGTCCTCGCGGCTTTCCGCCGTTCCTGGACTGGGATCATCGACAGGTTCTTCGGCTGGCTCCGCGCCGGCTACATCTGCCGAACACCGAAAGTGGGAGCGGATTTCGCTGGCCGGGACGAAGTCGTACGCGGAACTGTCGGACGCCGCACAAAAAACAGCGACTGTGCTGGACCTGAGCTACGGTGGCGTAGCGCTGGTGCTGGAACACGAAGACGAAGTGCCGAATCAATTCAACGCCGTGCTGCACGTGCCCATCCTGCCGCCGGTTCGGGTGATGCTGCGAAAAACGTACGCCCTGCAGCTGCCGAGCGGCCGCGCGCGGGTAGGCTGTTCGTTCGTTTCCTAGTCAAAACATTCAGAACGAGCCGTTTGCGGACGCCGGTTTTGCGTCTATCGGGACGTTTGGCACGGCGCCGTCCCTGGGGTATAATTAGGGTTTCGCCGCTAGCCTAGCGACGCGACAGTACGAGCCAGTTCCAAAGTCGCGCAGACCGGCCAGCCAAGAGGAGCTTTTCATGAAAGAAGGAATTCACCCGGATTATCATCAAGTGAAGGTTCAATGCGCGTGTGGGAACGCGTTTGATTCGCGGTCAACGTTCAAGGGCCAGACCATTCGCGTAGAAATTTGCTCGAATTGCCACCCGTTTTTCACCGGCAAGCAGAAGTTGATCGACACCGCGGGACGCGTCGAGCGCTTCCAGAAGAAATACGCCGACAAGGCAGCCTCACTGAAGAAGTAACCGCCGCGGTTTTCAAGCGAGCAAAACGAAAGCCCCGAGCCATGCGGCCGGGGCTTTTTTTCGTTTGCGGTCGTTCGGTGAAACTCGAGCGCGCTCGGTGTACAATGCGGTTTCCGATGGCCACGCACTTATCGCAAGCATTCGATTCCGGCTCCGAACCACGGATGGAAACCGGAGCGCCTCGAGTAACGCTGCGGAATCATTTTGGTCAGTCGTTTGATTCGGCAATCGCCGCGGCGCGAACCTGCTATTCCACTCGGCTGATCAATCCTGGGGAAATCACCGAAAAGCAGCGCGTCACAATCGGGTCGGCTACGTACTACTCGGGCCATCACACCGTATTTCAACACGCGCATTTTGAATTTGGCCTCGAAAACGTAAGTCGGCAATTCGTCTGGTCGTTCCTGCACGCCCATCCTTTTTACAATTCCGAGCAACAGAGCCAGCGCTACGTGCGCCTGGATCGGGCACAAGCCTACATGCCGGCGGAAACCAAAACGTTTGGAGCCGCCGAACGCGAGATCTATGAAAACGCCGTTGCGCGGGCGTGGGACCGGTACCGCGAACTCACAAACATTCTGGAGCCTTCCGCGCGGGAAATTCTGGCAGATATCTGGCACGTGAGTGAGATGTCGCATCCCAAGCGCGTGCAAAAAGTGGACCGCCAATCTGGGAAACGTGCGATTGAAGTGGCGCGCTATGTGTTGCCCGTGGCGGCGTTCACCACGATGGTGCACACCATTTCCGGAATCGTGCTGCACCGACTTCGTCGGATGCAGGCGGCGAGCGATACGCCGAGCGAGGCGCGCGCGGTGATCGGCGAAATGGTCGAGCGCGTGCGCGAAGTGGAACCGGAATTTTTCGACCGCTTTGACAATGATCCAATGGACGCGCCGCCGGAATGGAATCAGCCAGTGCACGACGGCGAAGCGTTTGCGCGCGAGTTTGACGCCAAGCTGGGTGGATTGACCGCGAAGCTGGTGGATTATTCGCCGAACTCGATTCCGGTGATCGCGGAATCCTATCGCGCGGTGATGGGATTGACGGCAGTGGAGTGCCCGGACGCCGAAGCGCTCGACCGTGTGATGAATCCGGCGCGGAACCCGTATCGGCGCGAAACTCTGAATATTGGAGTGCACGCGCCGATCATGCGGGCGCTGCAGCACTCAAATTTCACATTTGCAAAAAAGATCAGCCACACGGCCGACAGCCAGGATCAACGCCACCGGATGGTTCCCGGCTCGCGGCCGCTTTTGACGCTGGCCGATACGCGATCGCCGGACTACATCACGCCTGCGCTGATTCGCGATAATCCGCGAGCGCTGGAAATTTATCAGCAGGCGATGGAAGAAGCGTGGGCCGCGAAGAATGAATTGCTCGACCGCGGCGTTCCGCACGAATTTGCGTTGTACTTGCTGCCGAATGCGAAATCGGTTCGGCTGGTGGAGACGGGTGCGCTGCTTCATCTACTTCATAAGTGGACGATGCGGACTTGCTTCAACGCGCAGGAAGAAATCTACCAATCGTCGATCGAAGAAGTGGAGCAGGTGCGCAAAATATTTCCGGAGCTGGCGCGATACATTGGACCGCCGTGCCATCTGCGCGCGGGCATTTCGACTCCGATCTGCACCGAAGGTTCGCACTTTTGCGGCGTGAAAGTGTGGCTCGACTTTCCGAATATTCAGCGGCGGATCTGATGCTCGATCCGGCGCACTTCCCTGCTTCGCGTATCCAGCGATTGCGATCCACGCTATCCGTCGTTGTACTTCTTCTTTGTTTCGCGATTCCCGCCGCGCTACTCGCACAAACAGCGCCCCCAGCTGCCTCCGTGACAGCCGCTTCTCCCGCCCCGCCAACGCAAGATTACTTAGTTTACGTGGTCAGCGAAGGCGCCGACAAAATCACGCTGATACGATTCGGCCCGCACGGCCTGACCAAAGAGCACGAAACGCACATAGGCTTGATGCCGATGGATATTAATGGTCCGCACGGCATTGCCGTTTCGCCGGACAAGCAATTTTTGTATGTGGCCGTGGGCCATGGACAACCCGACGGTTCGCTTTGGAAATTCAAGACTGGCACGGACGAGCTGGTGAAATACACGCCGCTCGGATTATTTCCAGCGACGACAGACATTTCGAAAGACGGCGAATTCGTATATGTGGCGAATGCGAATTTTCACGGGCCGATGCAGCCGTCGTCGATTTCCGTAGTGGCCACCGACGGCATGATCGAAGTGAAACGGATCACGACGTGCACCATGCCTCATGGTTCGCGGCTGAACCCGCAAGGCACTAAACACTACTCCGCATGCATGATGGACGACATGCTGGCAGAGATCGACACGCAGAACTTCGATGTGTCGCGGCATTTCGTTTTGACCGCCGGAACAGAAATGGGAATGGACGGAGCGCCGCACGGCCAGATGAAAATGGGCGATCTGACCTGTGTGCCCACGTGGGCGCAGCCGTCGAACGACGGGTCGGAAGTGTACGTCGCGTGCAACAAATCGAACGAGATTGTGGCGATCGATGTGGCTGGATGGAAAGTCGCACGGCGATTCCCCGCGGGAAACGGCGTTTACAATCTGGCGATGACGAAAGATGGACGACTGATCGCGACGAACAAGCGCGGACAGTCGGTGTCTGTGTTTGATCCGAAAACGGGCCAAGAACTAGCGCGGCTGCCGACAAAGCGAAAAATCGTGCACGGCGCGGTCGTGACACCCGACGACCGGTACGCTTTTATTTCGGTGGAAGGCGTGGGCGCGGAACCAGGCACCGTGGAAGTGATCGATCTCGCGGCACTCAAAACCGTTGGGACTCTCGATGTCGGCTCGCAAGCCGCCGGAATCGATTTCTGGAAGAATGAACCCTCAAAACCTTAGATCGTGCCGTCGTACCACGACGCTCGAAGCGCGATGAGCGCCTCGCTCGGACCGCTCGGCTGATTGAAAGCATCAACCAATGGAAATCGAGACGACAGATTCCAAGTGGAAGCGTGGTTGCCGGAGAATGGCATTGACGATCGGATTTTTCGTGCTATTTCTGGCGACGATCTGGTCTTGTGCCGCATTGCTTTTCGATTTCAACATTCCCTCGCTGGGAATCCCCGCTTGCATCCTTTACGCTGCCCTGATTTTCGCCGCTTGCTGGTTCGCCGGGAGCGCGCAGATGCGCATGCTCGCGCTGGTGATCGGCTTCGCGATTGTTCTGGTCTGGTGGCTTTCGCTTAAACCGTCAAACGACCGGCCCTGGCAGGCGGACGTGTCGCAAATGCCGTGGGGAGAAATTCACGGCGATCAGGTGCTGATCCACAATTTTCGGCATTGCGATTACCGAGGCGAGTTCGATTACACCTGCACGTGGTCCACGAAAGAGATCAAACTTTCAGACATACGCGGGATCGATTTTTTCATCACCTACTGGGGCTCGCCGTGGATCGCGCACACGATTTTGAGTTTTCAGGTCGGCGATGACGATCACGTGGCGATGTCGATTGAGACGCGGAAAGTCGTGGGCCAGGAATATTCAGCGATCCAGGGATTTTTCAGGAAGTACACGCTTGTGTATGTGATCGCCGACGAGCGCGATTTGATCAAGCTGAGAACGAACTACCGTCACGGCGAAGACGTGTACATGTATCACACCAAAGCCGATCCGGAATTTGCGCAGGCGCTATTTCTGGAGTATCTGAAACGCGCCGATCTGCTGCGGCAAAATCCGCAGTGGTACAACGCGCTGACGAACAATTGCACTACGGTAATTTTCAAGCAGATGACCTCAATGGAGCTGGGCGCTCCGCCGAAGTGGGATTGGCGTTACCTGCTAAATGGCCACAGCGATCAGATGGAGTACGAAAAAGGGAATCTGGTGGGGGATTTGCCGTTCGATGAACTGAAAATGGCTGCGCACATCAATCCGGTGGCCAAGGCTGCGGGCAATGCTCCAAACTTCTCGGAATTAATTCGCCGCGGACGTCCGGGTTTCGCACCGACGCAGTGAGTTGCCAATCTCGGATCGACGACGAGAATCGTTCCGCGCTGCAAAGGCCGTGCGGATGACTCAACCTCAGCTACCTGCCGCGGGCATTCAAGTCGTAAATCTTTTCCATGCGGATCCACTTTTCGCCGGGCGGGGCATGCGGCAGCGCCTGCTGAAATTTCCACATCAGTTGTTCCCACTCGCGAACGCGCGGGTTTTCGCTGTCCGATTTCATCTTGGCATCCCACGAAAACTTTTCGCTCACATCCATAATCATGAACATGCGCGTGCCAAGCAGATAAATCGATAGCTCTTCGATTCCCGCATCACGAATGCTCTTCTCGATTTCGGCCCAGACGTTTTCGTGATGCTGCTTGTATGCCGCGATCAGCGCGGGATCGTCTTTCAGATCGAGAGTCAGACAGAATCGTCGAGTCATCAGCGTGTCCGAGGGCGCAGTTGAGTTTAGGTAATAGCACGATCCAGATGCACATACCCGCCATCCACGAATAAATGTTGGCCGGTAGTGTGGCCGGAAAGCGGCGAAAGCAGGAACGCCACGGTCGAAGCGATTTCGTCGTCGAGTGTCATGCGTTTTCCGAGCGGAATTTTCGCGACAATCGATTCGAGCTTTTGTTCGGGACTCGGAAACGTTTTCAGCCACTGCTGGTACAGCGGCGTCATCACTTCCGACGGCACGACGGCGTTCACGCGAATCCCGTACGGCAAAAGTTCCACGGCCCATTCGCGCGTGAGCGCCAGAATCGCGCCTTTCGACGACGCGTAACCAGAAGTGCCGCCTTGCCCGGTGATCGCGGTTTTCGAGGCGATGTTGACGATGGAGCCGCGCGCGCGTTTCAAATAAGGAAGCGCGAAATGCGCCATATCGTAGTAGTGCATCAAATTTCGCTTCAGCGATTCCACGTATTTTTCCGGCGAGCCAGATTCGAGGCCGACGCCGTCGTTCACTCCTGCGTTGTTCACCAGCGCATCCAGCCGCCCGAATGCTTTGATCGTCTGTTCGATCGCGCTGGCACAGTTCGATGAGTCTGAAATATCGCCGTCGATCACATGACTGATAACGCCGGCGCGATGGAGTTCGCCGTGCAGCCGCCGGTTTGCATCCGCGTCGCGGTCCACAATCACCGGTTGCGCGCCTTCATTCCCACACGAGCGGGCAATCGCAGCGCCGATACCCTTCGCGCCTCCGGTGATCAATATAACTTTGCCTTTGAGTTGTAGATCCACTACCGACACCTCTCCAGGCCGTAGAACTTTTCCGCCGTCCCGCCGAAGACTTTTGCACGCTCCGATACTGCAAACGCGCGCGTGTAGGATACAACCAGTTCGTGCACGCGGTCATACGTTCCGGCGAGCAAACAAACCGGCCAGTCCGAGCCGAACATCAGGCGGTCCGGACTAAACGCTTCGAAGACCACATCGAGATAGGGTCTGCAGTCATCAGCTGTCCAGGCCGACCAGTTTGCTTCGGTAATGATTCCCGAAACTTTGCAGTACACGTTTGGATTCGCGGCGAGCGTGCGCAGCTGCTGTGCCCAGGTGTCGATTTCCCGATCGCGAATGTGAGGCTTGGCAATGTGATCGACCACGAACTTTTGCGCCGGGAATTTTTCGGTGAATTCGATGGCCGCGGGAAGCTGCCGCGGAAAAATCAAAATATCGTACGTGAATCCAAACTTTTGCAGGTGCGAAATGCCGCGGAGGAACCGAGCGTCGAGCAGGAAGCGGTCGTCCGGCTCGGACTGCACCACGTGGCGGAAACCAACAAGCTTGTCGAACTTCGAGAAATGCTCGAGGCGCTCCGGCAAGTTCTCCGCGCACAAATCCACCCAACCGACAACGCCGAGAATTTCAGGATAGCGCTCGGCGAGATCCAGCAAAAACTCGGTCTCGGCTTCGGATTGATCCGCTTGGACGGCGACGGATCCGTCGATTGCCTGCTTTTGCAGGCGCGGTACCAAATGTTCCGGCAGAAAATCGCGCTTCAAGACCGGCATCTCGTCGGTGATCCAACTGTGCGTATGGGGGCTGTAGCGCCAGAAATGTTGATGTGCATCAACTCGCATCGGCGGTTGAATCGCGCGAACTAGCCGCGCAGATTGAAGAAGCCTCCGTCGATGGGATAGTCCACGCCGGTCAGAAAAGCCGCATCGTCACTGCATAGATATTGCGCGAGCGCAGCCACTTCGTGCGGCAGCGCCATTCTGCCGATTGGAGCGGACTTCGACAACTTTTCAAACATTTCCTTTTCGTGTCCGGGGTAGTGCCGGCTGAGGAAATCGTCGACGAACGGCGTGTGAACGCGCGCGGGCGAAATGCAATTGCAGCGGATGTTGTGGGCCAAATAATCCTTAGCGACTGAGTAGGTCATGGCCACAACGGCGCCTTTGCTCATGGAATATGCGAAGCGATCCGCAAGACCGGAAGTCGCGGCGATGGACGCCATATTGAGAATCACGCCGCCGCCGGACGTTTTCATGTGCCCGATGACCGCGCTCATGCAATTGAAAAAACCCTTCACGTTCACCTGAAACACTTTGTCGAAATCCGCTTCCGATGTGCGCTCCAGATTTGCAATCTGCGAAATTCCGGCGTTGTTGATGAGGATGTGGATGCGCGATTCGCTGGTGAGCTTCGCGAACACGGCTTCGACTTCGTGGTGCACGGATACATCGCAGGCATAGGCCGCCGCGTGGCCACCGGCCGCGACAATTTTCTGGGCTGTCCGTTCGGCGTTCGCGAGATTCACGTCGAGAATCAGGATGCGCGCGCCGGCTTTCGCGAATCGTTCGGAGATCGCTTCGCCAATGCCGCTGCCGCCGCCGGTGACGACGGCGACTTTGCCGTCCAGACGAAATGAATGTTTCGAGTCGGTGCCGGACATTACAGTGAGACTCCTCGCTTCCACGGAATGAAGTCGTCTTGCGCCAGCAACTCCGCTTTCGTTTTCACTTCGCCACTGGCGATTTGAATTACGCGGTCGAGAATTTCTTCGCCCATTCGATCGACGGATTTTGTGCCGATGATGATGTCGCCGGTGTCGATGTCAATGATGTCCGGCATGCGCGCGACGAGTTGGGAATTGGTGGAGATTTTTACGACGGGCGCGATCGGATTCCCGGTGGGCGTGCCGAGACCAGTGGTGAACAGCACCACGTTTGCGCCGGCGCCCACTTGTGCGGTGACGCACTCGACGTCATTGCCCGGCGTGCATTGCAAATGCAGACCTGGTTGCGTGGCGTACTCGGTGTAGTCGAGCACCGCGGCGACCGGCGATGTGCCGCCCTTTTTTGCCGCACCGGCGGACTTCATCGCATCGGTAAGCAAGCCATCGCGCATATTTCCGGGTGACGGATTCATGTCGAAGCCGGAGTGTACGGCAGCCGCGCGGGCCGCGTAATCGCGCATCAACTGTATGAAGCGGTTGGCGACCTGATCGTTCGCGCTTCGATCGATCAAATTTTGCTCTACGCCGCACAGCTCGGGAAATTCGGAAAGGATCGTCCGCCCGCCGAGTGCGACCAGCAAGTCCGAAGTGTGGCCAATGGCAGGATTCGCGGAAAGGCCGGAAAAACCATCCGATCCGCCGCATTTCAGGCCGAGCGAGAGCTTTGAAAGCGGAGCCGGTTGACGTGCGGTCTTATTCGCTTCGATCAATCCGAGAAACGTTTTGCGAATCGCTTCGGAAAGCAGCGTGAATTCCGAACCGCTTTGCTGATGTTCGAAAACGATAAGCGGCTTGGACAATTTCGGATCGCGCTTCTTCAATTCTTCGCGAAGCGTGGCTACCTGCGAATGCTGGCATCCGAGACTAAGGACCGTGGCGCCGGCGACGTTCGGATGGTGAATGTAGTCGGCAATCAGAGCGCACAAGTTGATCGCGTCTTCGCGCGTGCCGCCGCAGCCGGCTTCATGGACCAGAAATTTAATGCCGTCGAGATTGGGGAAAATCGTGGAATTGCGGCGCAGCGTGCTGGCCACCGCTGGTTTGAAGCCGGCGATTTCCCATGCGCGGCCGGATTCGTAAAGCGAAATCAGATCGGCAACCTGCTGGCGATATACCTGCGGCGGCGCAAATCCGAGTTCCTCTTCGAATGCTTGTTTCAGCACTCCGATGTTGCGGTTTTCGCAGAACACCATCGGAACCACGAGCCAGAAATTGCGCGTGCCGACCTGGCCGTCGCTGCGGTGATACCCGAGAAATGTTTTGTCGCGCCACCGCGAGACGTCCGGCGGGGTCCACTCGAACGAGCCGGTCTTGCCGTGAAACGGCCTGGCTTCGTGATGCAGGTTTCGAACGGTGAGTACGTCGCCGCGACGGACGTCGGACATTGTTTTGCCGACCAGAACGCCGTACATGATCACGTCGCTGCCAGACGGCAGATCGATCGTTGCGAATTTATGTTTGGCGGAAACGTCCGAAAGCAGAGTGTAAATCTCTCCGGCGAACGGAACGTGATCGCCTTTACGCAGGTCGGCCAGAGCGATCAGCACGTTGTCGCGAGGATCGAGCTTTAGCACTGGTTGCATCGAAAGTAAGCGTCTTCTCCGCGACCACTGGCCGCGGTAATTGCGCGGCAACGACCCGGTACGATTCTACTTCGCCAGATAGTGCTTGTCGCCTGCCGCGCGCAATCGCTCGGCCGCCGTTTCCGGGCTGATATCACGCTGCGGCGACGCCAGCATTTCGTATCCCACCAGAAATTTCCTGACGGTGGCGGAACGCAGAAGCGGCGGATAAAAATGCGCGTGAAAGTGCCATTCATCGTGAGGTTGGCCGTCGGTCGGCGACTGATGAAATCCCATCGAATACGGAAACGAGACACTGAATAAATTATCGTAGCGCGTTGCGGTGCGGCGCAGAATATCGGCAAGGGCATCGCGCTCAGCGGTGTTCATCTCCGCCATCGAGCCGAAGTGGCGCTTCGCGAGCACCAGAGTTTCAAACGGCCAAACAGCCCAGTACGGCACGAGCGAGACAAACGAATCATTTTCACAAACGATTCGCTCGGCTTTCGCGGATTCGAGCTTCACGTACTCGCACAAAAGGCACGCCCTGTGAATCCGCCGGTACTCGAGCAACGACGCTTGCTCTTTCGCCGGTTCATTAGGAACTGATGCATTTGCCCAAATCTGGCCGTGCGGATGCGGATTGCTAGCGCCCATCGCGGGGCCGCGATTTTCGAAAATGGTAACGTAGTGAATTCCCGCTTCGTTTCCAAGGTCAACGTATTGGTCGGCCCACACATCCACCACGGCGCGAACTGCCGCCGCCGGCATTCGAGCAAGCGTCAGATCATGGCGAGGCGAGAAGCAAACGACACGGCACACGCCGGATTCCGAGCGAGCGACGAATAAGCCCGCGTCGTTCTGATCGAACGCCGGAACGTCGGGCTGGAGCGCGGCGAAATCGTTCGTGAATACGTACGTCGCGGAATATTTTGGATTCACGTCACCGGAAACACGCATGTTCCCAGGGCACATGTAGCATTCGGGATCGTAAGCGGGAATCGCGGGCGGCGCGGGCGATTCGACCTGACCTTGCCAGGGGCGATTGGTGCGACCCGGAGAAACCAGCACCCAATCTCCAGTGAGAGGGTTCAGCCGCCGATGGGAGTTTTTTTCGAAATCAAACGCCGGCATTTTTGGCGCTCCGCTTTTCCGCGCGATTAGCTGAAAACTTCCTGCGCGCCGTCCGAAGCGTGAAACACGTACACGTCCGGGCTCAGCTTGGTAGCTTGGTGATACTCGCGAACGATCGACTTCTTAAACGCGTCAACATCTTCCGACTTCACCAGACTGATCGTGCATCCGCCGAAACCGCCGCCGGTCATGCGCGAGCCGTAAACGCCCTTCGAATTGTTGGCGAGGTCTACCAGAACGTCCACTTCGGCGCAGCTCACGTTGTAATCGTCGCGCAAGCTCGCGTGCGATTGTTTCATCAGTTCGCCGAACAATTTCGGATTGGCGTTTTCAATCGCGTCTTTCGCCGCGAGCACGCGGGCATTTTCGGTGACGATGTGGCGGCTGCGGCGATACACGGTTGGCGGCAATTCGGATTGAAAGCGCTCGAGGTCGGCGAGGCTCAGGTCTCGCAGCGCGCGCAGGCCGGGAATCTTCGTCGAAAGTATGCGAACCGCGGTTTCGCAGTCGGCGCGGCGCTGGTTGTATTCGTTTGCGGCGTGATCGTGCTTGACCATGCTGTTGCAGACAACGAAACGAGCGCCATCGAACAGGCGCAGCGGTTCGAACTCGAGATTGCGGCAATCGAGCAGCAGCGCGTAATTCTCGCGACCGCAGGCAGCCATCATTTGATCCATGATGCCCACCATCGCGCCCGCGTAGTGATTTTCAGCGCGCTGGCAGATTTTTGCGAGTTCGGCCGGCGGCATCGAGAGACCGGACAAAGCCAGCAACGCAAATCCGGTAGCGACTTCGACGGAAGCGGACGACGAAAGGCCCGCGCCCATCGGAACTTCGCCCTCGATGAACAGATCAGCGCCACGGATTTTCCGGCCGGACGCAACCAGGCTCGCGACCACTCCCAAAATGTAAGCGCTCCAGTGCCCGCGCAGATTCACGGCAGTGTCCGACAACTCCATCTCGGCAAATTCGCCGACATTTTCGGAATACACGCGAATGCGTTGATCGGCCCGCGGCGCCGCGACAACCCACGCGTGCAGGTTGATCGCCAGCGGCATCACAAAGCCCTCGGTGTAATCGGTGTGTTCGCCGATCAGGTTCACGCGCCCGGGCGCACGGAAAATCCGCGGATCGTGGCTATACAGTTCACGGAACCGGCGGCGCAGGTTTTCTACGCGCGAGGCCAATTGATTATCGGGGGCCGGACGGTTCGAGGGAGAATCGGTTGCCATCGATAAAGGTCAGTGGGAAGAGGTGGACGAAGATTCCGCGGCCGGAGTGCGCCAACCGAGGAACAGCATAATCGCGCCGAAGGCCAGCAGCACCAGGCCCCAGCCGAGATTTACATTCAGGCCGAGCGATTTTTCGTAAATATCGTGCGGACCCAACGCACCGTATCCAGCGAGCAGAATTCCCAGCACGGCAAACATCGAGCCGATAGGGATTCGAATATCCATCCGCATGCGCTGCCTCCTCTACCGGAAAATCAAATTGAGCGCCACAACCATCACCAGAACGACGCAAGCCAGCACCGCAGGGCGCTTATACCAGATCGTTTCCGAATCGTCCGGCTTGGGCGTGAGCGAATAGACCAGGCCGACCAAGTCTTTTTCCGGATGCGGCTTGGTGACCAGGCTGACGAGAACCGTGATGACGAAGCACGCCGACCAGGCCCAAATGGCCGTCCAGAAATTTTGCGCCATTTCGCTGGGATAGGTGTGCAGCACCGCGATCCATCCGCCCTTGATGCCAGGCGCTGCGCCTGCAGGAATCGTCATGCCCTGATGCAGTGCAGCGGCCAGAGTGCCGGTAAGCAAACCGGTGAACGCAGCGTGTCCGGTGGTGCGTTTCCAAAACATGCCGAGCAGAAACGTGGCAAAGAGCGGCGCGTTCACAAACGCAAACACGAGCTGCAGCATGTCCATAATGTTGTTGAATCGCGTGGCCATGTAAGCCGTAACGATCGACAAGAGCACGCCAAAAACAGTGGTCATGCGGCCCACCCATAAATAGTGAGCGTCGGTTGCACCCGATCGGATGTAGGACTGATATATGTCGTAGGTGAAAACCGTGTTGAACGCGGTGACGTTACCGGCCATGCCGGACATAAAACTCGCGAGCAGCGCAGTGATGCCCAGGCCCAACAGTCCAGTGGGAAAGTAATACAAAAGCAGGTTCGGAATGGCCAGATCGTAATCGAGCACCGGATGGCCATCGCGATCGAACACCGGATTGCCGTTGCTTTCGTCGATCTTAATCGGGATCAAGCCCTTGCTATATTTCTGCTGTTCGATCGCCGCGGGCGAAAGCGTCTGGCCGAACATGTTTTTCGTCGAGTTCTGAATGGGCAGCGAGATGGCAATCAGGCCGGGCAAGATGACCAGAAATGGAAACAGCATTTTTGGGATCGCGGCGATCAACGGAGTCCTGCGGGCCGCACCCATCGAATCGGCAGCCATTGCGCGCTGCACCACGAGAAAATCTGTACACCAATAACCGAACGAAAGAACGAATCCCAACCCCATCACCAAGCCGAACCATTCAACGCCAAGCGGATTGGTCTGCGCGCTTTGCAGTCCCTCCCACGCGTGCGTGTATGCGTGCGGTAATTTCTGCACGATGCCGGACCATCCGCCCACATTGCGCAGTCCCAACCAGACGAGCGGGAAAAATCCGGCAACGATCAGAAAAAACTGAAGGACTTCGTTGTATATGGCGCTGGTAAGGCCGCCGAGAAAAACATACGCGAGCACGATTCCAGCCGACGCGACCACGCTGACGTGAAAGATCATCGTCGGCGGCAAGCCGAAGTGAGAAAACACTCCATCAAGCAAGTGCAGCGACTGGATCAGTCGGGCCATTGCGTACATCGAAATGCCGGACGAAAACAGCGTCATCGTCGCGAATGCGATCGCATTCAGCGCTCGCGTTTTTTCGTCGAAGCGAAACCGGAGATATTCCGGAACCGAGCGCGCTTTCGAGCCGTAATAAAACGGCATCATGAAAATGCCGACGAACACCATCGCGGGAATCGCGCCAATCCAATAGAAGTGGCTGGTCGCGATGCCGTACTTCGCGCCCGACGCGCCCATCCCGATCACTTCCTGCGCGCCCAAGTTCGCCGAGATGAACGCCAGACCGCACACCCACGCGGGCATGGAGCGGCCAGCGAGCAAAAAATCGGAGCTGGTTTTGTTCGAGCGGCGAAGCAAGACACCGATGGAAAGCACGAATCCGAAGTAGGTGACGATTACGACCCAGTCCAATGCTGTCAGGCTCAAGAGCGAAATCCTCGCTTGGCATCGCAAAACTGCGCTGGACACGTTTTGCGACGCGACGTACGACCTAGCCGCCAAGCAGATTACTCCGGTTTCGAAGTTCGCGCTATGGCCTATCGGACAGGTTTCGCAGCCACGGCAAACACGAAAAACGCCGTGCGAGGGCCGGGGAATGCCTGGTAAGCGCTTGACAGTTGGCCCGCTGCACGATTAGCTGTGAGCACCATGAAACTGATTCGATTCGGAGCGGCGGGTAAGGAAAAACCCGGGGTCTTGCAGAGCGACGGCGTTCGCGTCGACGTTTCGGCGTTTGGCGCGGACTATGACGAGCAGTTTTTCGCCAGCTCGGGCTTGGGTAAATTGCAAGAATGGTTCGCGAAACAGGGGAGCGGTGCGCCGCGCGTCGATCCTGCGGAGCGGCTTGGTCCGCCGATTTGCCGGCCTAGCAAGATCGTGTGCATCGGGCTGAACTTTCGTGACCATGCCGCGGAGACGGGCGGAAAAATTCCCGCTGAGCCGATTTTGTTTTTCAAGTCCACGTCGTCGCTGGTGGGACCGAACGATGACCTGATGATTCCGCGCAACGCGCAGAAAGTGGACTGGGAAGTGGAGCTGGCCGTGATCATCGGAAAGAAAGCGTCGTACGTGACGAAAGAAAATGCGCTCGACCACGTGGCCGGCTACGCGCTGCACAACGACTACTCCGAGCGCAGTTTTCAGATGGAGCGCGGCGGGCAATGGGTGAAAGGCAAAAGCTGCGACACGTTTGCGCCGCTCGGTCCGTTTGTGGCGACGAAGGAAGAAGTGCCGGACGCCGGGAAACTAGGAATGTGGCTGAAAGTGAATCACGAATTCCGGCAGCAAGGCACCACCGCCAACATGATCTTCGACGTGCCCACGCTGGTAAGTTATATCAGTGAATTTATGACGCTGCTGCCCGGAGACGTGATCAGCACCGGCACTCCCGCGGGAGTTGGACTGGGAATGAAGCCGCCCACGTTCCTGAAAGCCGGCGACGTGGTGGAACTCGGAATCGAATCGCTCGGCGAGTCGCGCCAGCGTGTGGTCGCGTTCTCCGCGCCATAGAACTTTCTACCAGTTGTGCATCGTGCCGTCGAGCTTGCGGTTGATCGGTAGATACGCGCGCTCGTACGGAAATTTTGCTGCCTGGTCTTCGTCGATGTCCACGCCCAATCCCGGCGCATTTCCCGGATGCATGAAACCATTCTCGAAGTGATATTTGTGCGGGAACACCGCGTCGGTGGCATCGGTATGGCGCATGTATTCCTGAATTCCGAAATTGTGCACGCTCAAATCGAAGTGAAGTGCCGCAGCCATGCACACCGGACTTAGGTCCGTGGCGCCGTGGCACCCGGTGCGAACGTGATACAGCTCCGCTAACGCAGCAATTTTCCGTAGATGCGAAATTCCGCCGGCATGCACCACCGTCGCGCGAATGTAATCGATCAATTGCTCTTCGATCAGCTGCTGGCAATCGAAAATCGAGTTGAAGACTTCGCCGACGGCAAGCGGCGTGGTGGTGTGCTGGCGAATCAACCGGAAACTTTCCTGCAGCTCTGCGGGAACGGGATCTTCGAGCCAGAATAAATGATACGGTTCGAGGCTCTTGCCCAGGCGAGCCGCTTCGATCGGCGTCAGCCGGTGGTGCACGTCGTGCAGCAGATGAATTTCCGATCCGAATTCTTTACGCAGCCGCGCAAACAAGTTTGGGACAAACTGCAGGTAATGTTCGGTAGACCAGGCATTTTCCTGTGGAGCCGCGCCCTTTTCCGCGGGTTCGTAATACATCGAGCCACGCCCGACGCCGTATGTGCTGGCGAGTCCGGGAATTCCCGACTGCGCACGAATCGCTTTGTAGCCGAGCTTCATGTACTCGGCGACGGCGGCCACCGTGCCGTCAACATCATTCCCGCTGGCGTGGCCATACACCATCACGGCGTCGCGCGATGCGCCGCCCAAAAGCTGGTACAGCGGAGCGTCCATGCTCTTCGCTTTAATGTCCCACAGCGCCATATCGATCGCGGAAATCGCGGACATGGTCACCGGGCCGCGGCGCCAGTACGCGCCCTTGTAAAGGTATTGCCAAATGTCTTCGATTCGCCGCGCGTCGCGGCCGATCAGCAGCGGCAAAATGTGATCGGACAAATAACTCGCCACCGAAAGTTCGCGGCCGTTCAAAGTGGCGTCGCCGACGCCGTAGATACCGTCTTCGGTGATGATTTTTACGGTGACGAAGTTGCGTCCGGGGCTGCAGATGATGACCTTCGCGTCTGTTATTTTCATGGGAGTTTTCGCATGGACCGATGGCAAGACGATACACGAGCGAGCGGCGAGAGGCTACCGCGAACCTGCGCGTGAATCGGGAGCACAGCGGCGACGGTGGCTGCGCTGTGGTTAAATAGTTGCTCGCAAATTTCGATTGTGAGGGACAACGTCGATGGGTCATCCGGAACTGGATTTGAAAAACAAGACGGCCGTGGTGATTGGCGGCACGTCGGGAATCGGCCTGGCGCTGGCGAAAGGATTGGCCGTTGCGGGCGCAAACGTCGTCCCCACCGGCCGGCGCGCCGATCTGGTGGCTTCCACGGCCGATGAAATTCGCACCATGGGCCGGCGCTCGCTCGCGGTAACGACCGACGTGACCAGCCGCGAAAGCCTCGAAGGCTTGCTCGATGCTTGCAAATCCGAGTTTGGCAGCGTGGAAATTTTGCTGAACTGCGCGGGACGCACCAAGCGCACTCCGACGCTGGATTTGCCGGAATCAGAGTGGAGCGAAATCCTGGAAACGAATCTGACCGGAACGCTGCGAGCCTGCCAGGTATTTGGCCGCCACATGATCGAGCGAAAATACGGACGAATCGTCAACATCGCTTCGCTCAGTTCGTTTGTGGCGCTGATGGAGGTGACCGCTTACTCCGCGAGCAAAGCAGCGGTCGCGTCGCTGACGCAATCGCTGGCGGTGGAGTGGGCGAAGGACGGCGTGTGCGTGAACGCGATCGCTCCGGGCGTGTTTCGCACCGCGATGAACACCAAGCTGCTCGATAGTTCGCCGCGCGGAAAAGAATTTCTGATGCGGACGCCGATGGGCCGGTTCGGCAATGTGGAAGAGTTGGTCGGCGCCGCGGTTTTTCTTTCGTCGGAAGCAGCGCGATTCGTCACCGGACACGTGCTCGTAGTGGACGGTGGATTTCTGGCGAGCGGCGTGAATCAGTAGCCGTGCGCTGCGGCCGGCGCGCTCTGCGCTTTGGAATCGTGCGCGTCAAGCCATAGCAACGTTTCGAGCAAGTAGTATTGGCCGTAGATCAGGATCGATGAATCCGGACGCACGCTGCATCCATCGATCAGCATTCCCCGCGCGCGATGGTCGTCCGCTGCCAGCGGCGTCAGGTAATTGTTGATCAGCGAATTCGTGATGCGCTCGCCTTCGCGGCGGTAACGCGCCGACTTTTCCGGATCGCTGGTAACTTCCGAAAGCCTCAAAAATCCGCCCGCCGCAATCGCTGCGGCTGACGTATCGCGATTTTTGTAGTGAACGCCTTCGTCCACGAAGTCATACCAGGGAACTCCGTCGGCCGGAAGATTGCTGGCGATGTAGTCCGCAACTTTCTCGGCGGTCGCCAGCATTCGTGGGTCTTTCGTCTCTCCGTATGCAGCGGTAAAGCCATACAGCGCCCAAGCCGCGCCGCGAGACCACGTGGTATCCGCTGCAAAACCCTGATGCGTGTGCGTGAAAATCAATCCGCCCGGCGGCACGCTATTGGGGATGTGAATCCAGCTGGAATTTTTTTCGCCCGGGCCACCGGTGATTTGAAATTCCTGGGGGTTGTCTCCGGGATTGTAGTGCACCGACTGTGTGGTGGAACCATCGGGACGCACCAGCCATTCGCTGGCACGCAACGCGTGGTTCATCGCCATATCGCGCCATTTCGGATCGCCGGTCTCGCGGCTGGCCCACCAGAGCAGCTGCAAATTCATCATCGTGTCGATGATCGTGTCGTTGCCGTTCACCGCCCATGAAGCGATCAGGTGCGTTGTGGGGTTGTAGAGTTGCTGCAATCGCGCGGCGGCTTGCAGCGCGCTAGCCCGCATGGCAGCATCGTGGGTTTGCTGGTAGCCCAGCACAGACGTGTAGTAATACAAAAATCCGGCGTCGTGATTCTGATTCATTTCCTGCCCGGCAAGCTTCGAGCCCCATAGCTCCGCCCATTTTTTGTATTTCTCGTCGTGCGTGTGCGCGTACATCTGCCAGAGTTCGCCGGGCCAAAACGAACCAGTCCAGTAGTAGCCAGTCTGCGGAATCCATTCGCCGGTCGCGTTGTTGCCTTCGGTGAAAAATCCCTGGCCGGCGTACGGTCCGAATTTTTCCACGGGAATCGGAGTAACGATCGGTTCCCACGTTGCAGCAGTTTGATCGATTTGCGCGCGCAGCAAGTCGATTGCCTGGCGAACCGTGCGCGGATTTTGCGGCACGACCGTCGCGGCGACAGGCGCTGGCGAAGCGGGCGGAAAAATCGAATACGTGGCCGGCTGCGCCATGCGGTCGGCTTGATCTTTTACTTTGGCGATGAATTGATCGCGCGAGCGAATTCCGTCCGGAGGCAACACAAAATTCGTTTCGAAGCCAACGTCCGTACGAGGCCCGGCGCCGACCAGCCGGTTCGTTCCCTCCTGATCCCACGCCGCCATCGCAAACCAATCGGCCTGGCCGCCTTTCGGTTTCAATTTCAGCAGGTAGTTCAAATCGTCTTTGTCGTAGGTTGCATCCAGGCCTGCGGTAATCACGGCGACGCCGAGATTTTGCCCCGCAACGGTTCCGGATTCGGCGGCACCGGGACTGACGACTTGCTCGCCCCACATCGCGAGCCACGGCGCGGAGGTCGATTGAGAATCCGGCAGAATCGAAGAAATGTTGGGCTTGATCGGAATTCCCGTCACGATCGTTCCGGCGGTTTCCGCATCGGTGACGATCGAGTGATGAAAGCCGTACTCGCCCGCCCAGATCGTAAATCGCGATCGCAGGTTCACGGTTTTGCCGTTCACCGTCCAGCCGGAGTATGTCAGCTCCAGAATCGATCGCACCGGGCCGGACGAAATCACCCGCCACGAGCGATTCTTCACGTCCGCGGGTTTCACCACTTGGCCGTTCACCAAAACGCCCACGCCGCCAATGCCCAGCGAAGCCCCTACTTTGAAGATGTCGCGCCCTTCGGGAGATTCGTCGTAGTAGAGGTAATCGGGCGAGCCGATTTTTCTCAGCTGGATGGTCCGGCGGACTTTTCCGTATAGATCGATGCCGTTGCGCTTATCAAAGTAGATTCGAAACGCATCGACGTCGGATTCCCAGCCCGCGCCTTCAAATTTTGTACTGAAAAGCGCGTCGGTGCGTTTCGCATAGTCGCCGCGCAGGCGCCAGATGCGATCGCCTTCGCCGTACGAGATCGTGACAATGCGAGTTTGGTGCGGCTTCAGATCGATCTGAAACGCCAGCTCATCGGCGCGCCGCTCGTCTTCGATGCCATCCACTTGCGAAGGAAGTTCCGTAGTGGCCATCACCGCGGCGTCTTCGGCAAGCGTGGAGGCGTCGGACGTGGTGACGATCACCGCACCCGGCGTAAAATCGGGCGCAATTTTTTTAATCTCGGCGATGGGAATTACAATGTCGGAAGCGGGCCGTGCCGCGTCCGACGGATTCTGCACCGCGATCTTGATCGATTTGATTCTCGCCTGGCCATAAGCGGGCAGGATTGCAACCGCGCACAGAGCTGCGACAAGCAGGAGATTGCGCGTGCGGCGCATACTCAGCTGGCCCCGAGGGCGGCTCGCGTTTCCTGCACGATCGCCACGAATTTTCGAGCGGATTCGGTGATACCGGCGGCGTCGCCGGATTTCAGCGCGGCCGCGGACACCAGTTCGCCTCCGATGCCGAGCGCTTCCACTCCGGCGCGGATGAAGTCGGCAGCGGTAGAAAGATTCACGCCTCCGGTGGGAATCATCGGGATCTGCGGCAGCGGACCCTTCAGCGCCTGGATGTACTTCGGGCCGCCCGTCGAGCCGCACGGGAATATTTTCACGAAATCGGATCCGGCTTTCCACGCAGTGATCACTTCGGTGGGAGTCAGTGAGCCCGCCATCATCACGCTTCCGGCGCCGCGAACGTATTCGACCGTCGGCACGTCGAGCCCCGGGCTGACGATAAACTGTGCGCCGGCATCGATGCACAGGCGAGCTGTAGCCACGTCGAGCACAGTCCCCGCACCAATCAAGACTTTGTCGCCCTCTCGCAAAGCGAGATTGGCGATGATTTCGACCGCTCCGGGAACCGTCATGGTGATTTCGACGATCGGCACGCCGCCGGCGCGCACAGCTTCGGTCGCCATTTCAACGTGCGCCGCCGAATGCGCGCGAATCACGGGAACGATACCGACTTCGCGGATGCGCCGAATCACATCTTCTCGTTGCATGAAAAACGCCGCCTTCTAACTGGGAATTGATGAACGAATCGCCAGAGACTCGGGCACGAAGCACTATCGAGAAATGCGCGCGCCCGAACCTTTCATCACCTGCAAAACTTCTTTCAGCGTGGCCATCGAAGTGTCACCGGGCGTAGTCATCGCCAGCGCGCCGTGCGCTGCGCCGCATTCAACCGCCCACTGAGGCCCTTTGCCCTCGAGGAAACCGTAGATCAGGCCGGACGCGAACGAATCTCCACCGCCGACTCGATCGAGAATTTCCAGGTCTTCGCGGTTCTTTGCTTCGTAAAATGCGCCATCGGCGTAACAGATCGCACCCCAATCGTTGCGCGTGGCCGTCTTCGCTTTTCGCAGCGTCGTCGCCACCACTTGAAACGGAAATTCCTTCACTACGGTTTCGATCATCCGTTTGAAAGCGTCCACTTCGAAATGGCTGAGAGATTCATCGGCGCCCTTCACTTCAAAACCGAGCGAAGCGGAAAAATCCTCTTCGTTTCCGAGCATTACGTCCACCAGCGGCGCGAGCGCGCGATTTACTTCCTGCGCGCGTTTTTTCCCACCGATGCTTTTCCAAAGCGACTCCCGATAGTTCAAATCGTATGAAACGATCACTTCGTGGCGCTTCGCAGATTCCATTGCTTCGCGCGCGACCGCTGGAGTCGTGGACGAAAGGGCGCAGAAAATTCCGCCGGTGTGAAACCACCGCACGCCGGACTTCCCGAACACGCCGTCCCAGTCGATCTCCCCTGGATTGAGCTGCGAGACCGCCGTGTGACCGCGATCGGAACAACCAAGCGCCGCGCGAACTCCGAATCCGCGCTCGGTAAAATTCAGCCCGTTCCGCGCCGTGCGGCCTACGCCGTCATCCGCGACCCAGCGGACCAGCGAAGAATCCACGCCGCCCTGCAAAATTAAATCTTCCACCAACCGGCCGATGGGATTATCGACAAACGCGGTGACAATCGCGCTGTCTTTGCCGAAGCAGCGCTTCAGTCCGCGCGCGACGTTGTACTCTCCTCCGCCTTCGTACACGTCGAAGCTGCGCGCCGTCCAGATGCGCTTGTCGCCGGGATCGAAGCGCAGCATCACTTCACCCAGGCTCAGCGCGTCCCAGCGGCAGCCGTCTTTACTTTTGACCTTCAACGGCATTCCTTCACCTCAAACGAAATAAAACTCCCGAAGAGTATAGAAGCAGTTCCGAATTCACGCATCCACTTCAACTCGATCCATGCGCGGCACGAGAATCTGGACCACGAGCAGCGCGATCAAGTATGCCGAGCCAGCCAGAGCGAACACGGGAACGTAACTGCCGGTCCACTGCAGCAGAAAACCGGTGAATGTGGCGATTCCCATGCCGCCCACGGCGCCTCCAAATCCACCAATGCCCGCCACCGACGCTACCGTGCGGCGCGGAAACATGTCCGACGGAAAGGTCATCAGATTTGCCGACCAACCCTGATGAGCGGCCGCGGCGAGCCCGATCAATCCAACCGCCAGCCACAGGCTGCTGACGGTAGCGGCAAAGACAATGGGTACGACGGCGAGTGCGCAAACCAGCATGGCCGTTTTCCGCGCGCGATACACCGGCCAGCCGCGATGAATCAGCGCCGACGAAAACCAGCCGCCCGCGATGCTGCCGGCATCCGCCATCACGTAAATAGCCACCAGCGGCGGACCGAGTTTGCCGAGCGACAGGCCGTGCGACGTGTTCAGAAATTTCGGCAGCCAGAAAAGCAAAAACCACCAGACGGGATCGGTAAGAAATTTCGCCAGCGTGTAGGCCCACGTCTGCCGATACGGAATGATTTTTGACCACGGCACACCTCCGGCAGGTTCCGCGGGATCGGATTCAATGTGCGCGAGTTCGGCGGCGGATACGCGAGGATGCCGTTGCGGCAGACGGTACATCGCCAGCCACGCGATCAGCCACGAAATGCTGAAAAATCCGGTGAAAACAAACGCCCAGCGCCAGCCCATATGGAGCGCGATCCATGGAATCGTAAGCGGAGCGACAATCGAGCCGATGTTGGAACCGGAATTGAAAATGCCGGTGGCTAGCGCGCGCTCTTTTTTCGGAAACCACTCAGCCACCACTTTCAGCGCTGCGGGGAAATTTCCGGACTCACCCAGGCCGAGAAAAAAACGCACGATGCCGAATCCCAGCACCGTACTCACCAGAGCGTGGCACAAAGCGGCGATGCTCCAGATGGAGATCGCGAGCGCGTACCCAAGCCGAGTTCCGATCCGATCGATGATCCCGCCCGCCAGCAGCAAGCCGATCGCGTAGGCCAATTGAAACGCGGCGATGATGTAACCGTACTGAATGTCGTTCCAACCGATGATCCGCTGCAGGTCCGGCGCCAGAATCCCCAGCACCTGGCGGTCCATGTAGTTCAGCGTGGTGGCGAAAAACAAAAACCCGCAAATCGTCCATCGGCGGCGCCCCAATCTCGCAACAAAACTTTTGCCGAAGTTTTCAGGTGGCACCGCTGGATGCGACGAAGCGTGAGGCACAGCCGGGGAGTTTTGCGGCGCGGGCGCCGGGGAATGATCGCGGTCTGCCATGGAATATCGAGTGTGAATTCTGACAGACGCGCGTCGCCGCGGCGCGGATTATTTATGGCTGGCTTCGAGGCCGGAGCCGCTCGCGGCAAATCCCGGCTGCACGTTCACCACGCCGAACTGGCGATCCACATCTTCGCGGTGAGCAGCCATCGCCCACAGAAAAACCATCGGGTGTCCGGGCACGGCGAGATTGGGATGATAGCCGCCGGGCATCAGCACTGCGTCTCCATCGCGGACGGCGGTGATCAGCTCGGGATAATCGGTATCCTTATATACGCACTGAATGCCGAATGCCGGCTCCGGCATATTGAAGTATACGTACATCTCCTCCAGCATTTTTTCGTGCTCGTGCGGCGGCCAGCTGGTCCAGTTGCCGGGCTCGGAAATCGTGAACCCGACGAGCAGCCGTCCGGCATTCACGTTCTTGCCGAGCAGGATGTTGATGACGCGAGACGACGACGGCCCGCCTGTGGCGAACTTGAGCGACGCGTTTTTTTCGACATCGCGATACGGAACGAACTGAATCGGATAACGGCCGTCCACGTCGGCGGAAAATTCGGCGAAATCGACGGCGCCGTTCGCAGTGACGGTAATGCAGCTGCCGCGCGGAATGTAAATCGAATCGTACTGCGAAAGCTCGAAACGCTCGTCGCCGACGGTGACCGTCGCTGCGCCGGAAAGACAAATCAATCCGGTTTCCTGGTTTTCGTTTGCGAATGTAGCGCTGGGGGTCGAATCGTTGAGCAGAATGCGACCGTACGACAGGTGCACGTTGGTGCTGTTTTTCGGCGTGACGCTGATGTGGCGTCCGCTTTGCGCATTGGTCTTGCGAAATACCATTTTTTCGATTGGCGGATGTTGGGAGGCGCTCATACGGGCTGCTCCGGACTTCGTGGGTGACGGAAATCGAAATGCGTTCTGCGCTGACGAAGCTATCGTAAACACGTTCGACGGAAAAACAAAGTGACGGTGGTGCGGCGTCAGCGATGATTCGATAGAAACTCGAGAACCGCCTTCTCGGAAACGCCGGGCTGATCGGTGGAATAAATGTGCCCTGCACGTGGCATCCAGAAAGTTTGCACGTTGGGAATTCTGCCGGCGACCCTGTGCCCGTTCACATGCGGAACCAGCCGGTCCGCATCGCCGTGCATCACCAGTGTCGGCGCCGCAATTTGCGGCAGGCGGCTATCGGCTTCCCACATCATGATTCCCTGAATCTGCGCCATAAAACCTTCGCGCTTCGGGCTCCATTGCAGGCGAAGCTCCATGTCTTCATCGATTCGCTCGCGCGGCGTTTCACTCGCGTAGATGAACGAATTCGCCGCTTCGGCAGCTTCGGCAGGGCTCAAATCCGTTCGCAGCAGCGTTTGAATCACTTCGGCGTCGGCTTGCACCGCATTAGGGCCGCCCGCCGCCGTGCACCCAAGAATCAGCGAGCGAACGCGCTGCGGATATTGCAGCGTGAACTCCTGCGCAATCATTCCGCCCATCGAAACGCCATACACATGCGCGCGTTCAACTCCGGCCGCGTCCAGCACCGCAGCGGCATCGGACGCCATGAGCGGAAGCGTGTACGGACCCGGCGGCACGTCGCTCTGACCTGTGCCGCGATTATCAAACGCAATTGTGCGGTAGTTCGCCGCCACCAACGCGCGCCGGGTGCGATACCACATGTGGGACGTCCAGCCGAGCCCCTGAATCAGTAAGACCGGTTCGCCGGTTCCCTGCTCGTCCCAATAAATTTTGGCGCCTTGATTTTCGGTGAAGGGCACGCGGCCTCCGGCGGACAAAGTTCAATCGATGGGCAGTGCGCGACGCGATTCTAGGGATTTGCGACCTTGAGCATCAGCTTTCCGGTGTTCTCGCCGTTGTAAAGTTTCAAAAGCGTTTCGGGAAACGTCTCGATGCCATCGACGATGTGTTCCTGCGTTTTCAGTTTTCCCTGCGCGATCCATGCAGCCATTTCCTGCGCGGCTTCGCGGTAACGGTCGGCGTAATCGAAGACGAGCATGCCCGTCATGCTGGCTCGATTCACCAGCAGCGAAAGATAATTCGACGGCCCTTTCACCGGCGTGGTGCTGTTGTACTGGGAAATTGCGCCGCAAATCACCACCCGTGCGCCGCGAGCCAAATTCGCCAACGCCGCCTCCAGAATTTCGCCGCCGGCATTGTCGAAGTAAACGTCGATTCCCTTCGGGCACGCATCGTGCAGAGCTTTCCTGACGTCGTCGGTCTTGTAATCGATCGCCGCGTCGAATCCGAGGTCCTTCACAATGTACTCGCACTTTTCTTTGCTGCCCGCGATTCCAACCGCGCGGCATCCTTTCAGTTTTGCGAGTTGGCCAACCACGCTGCCCACGGCTCCCGCTGCGCTGGATACGACCACGGTGTCGCCGGCCTTCGGCTTTCCCACTTCGAACAGTCCGAAATAAGCGGTCATGCCCGTCATTCCGAGCGTACTAAGAAATACCGGGAGCGGAATGCCGACGGACGGCACTTTATTTACTCCGCCGCCGTTAGAAATTGCATATTCCTGCACGCCAAACGGTCCGGTTACGATCTCGCCGACCGCGTAGGCGGGATTTTTCGACGCCATCACGCGGCCAAGCGCGAGCGCGCGCATCACTTCACCGATTCCCACCGGAGGAACGTACGACTTGCTGTCGTTCATCCATCCGCGCATCGCCGGATCGAGCGAGATGTACAAAATCTTCACCAGAAATTCGCCGTCGGCCGGCTGGCGAACCGATTCCTCGGTGTATATCCAATTGTCGCGTTTCGGCAAGCCGACGGGACGCGAGGCAAGTTCGAATTTGTGATTGGTGTCGGTCATTAGGCTTTCTCCCATGGCTGACGGCGAGCGTGTCGGCGTTCTGTTAGTTGCTTATACATGAAAGTCACGATCGCACGGACCTTGTCTAGAATCTCGAACGCCCTACTAAACCTAGCTTACGCACCTGCGGCGGTGGCGCTGAATTCAGAAAACGTTTTGCCCTCTTCGGCAAGCCGCTTCAGTAAAGGCGCAGGAGCCCAGGTCTCGCCGTGCTGGTTCTCGAATTCGAGGACACGCTCATATACTTTTTTCAAGCCGACGGTGTCCGCGTACCACATCGGACCACCGCGATATGCTGGAAAACCGTAGCCATTCAGATAAATGATGTCGATGTCCACCGAGCGCAACGCAAAGCCCTGCTCGAGGATTCGAGCGCCTTCGTTGACAAGCGCGTAGATGCACCGGTCCACGATTTCAGCCGAATCGATGTTGCGCTGTGTGATTTTTGCATCGGCCACCCATTCGCGGATTCGATCCGCGACTTCGGGATCAAGCGAAGCGCGACGATTTTCGTCGTATCGATACCATCCGGCGCCGGTTTTTTGCCCAAACCGGCCCATCTCGCACAATTTGTCTTCGAGCATGGGCTGGCGAACTCCCGGTTTTTCTAGGTGTCGGTACTCTTTGCGAATTCGCCAACCGACATCGAGTCCCGCCAGATCGGCGGTGGAAAGCGGGCCCATCGCCATTCCGAAATCGTAGAGCGCCTGATCGACAGCCTCGATGCTCGCGCCCTCCTCCACCAGGAACTGCGCTTCGCGCCGGTACGGACCAAACATGCGATTGCCCACAAAACCGCGGCAATTTCCCACCAGCACGCCGATCTTTCCCAGTTTTTTCGAAAGCTGCATGCACGTAGCGATCACTTCCTTGCTGGTCGCTTTACCGCGAACGATTTCCAGCAGGCGCATCACGTTGGCGGGGCTGAAAAAGTGCGTGCCGATCACCGATTCAGGACGAGCCGTGGCGGAGGCGATCTCGTCAATGCTCAGTGTGGACGTGTTGCTCGCGAGAATCGCGCCAGGTCGGCAAATCTTGTCGAGCTCGCAAAATATTTCTTTCTTGAGCGCCATTCCCTCGAAAACCGCTTCTATCACTATGTCGGCGTTTTTGAATTCGTCGAAGTTCAGCGTGGGTGCGATCAGTTTCAGGCGCTCGTCCGCGAATTGCTGCGTCAATCGGCCTCGTTTCACGGATGTGGCGTAATTTTTGCGGATCGTTTCCAAACCGCGATCGAGTGCCGACTGATCGGATTCCTTGAGGGTCACCGGAATTCCCGCGTTAGCCAGCACCATCGCGATTCCGCCGCCCATCGTGCCCGCGCCGATCACTGCGGCGCGCTTCACCGGCAGCGTTGGCGTATCTTTCGGTATGCCGGGAATTTTTGCGACTTCGCGTTCGCCAAAAAAAACATGTATGAGCGCTTTCGATTGGTCTGAAAACAAACACTCGAGGAAGAGTCGCTGTTCCTCTTTGCAGCCTTCATCGAACGGCAATCGAGTGGCTGCTTCGACGGCGTCAATGGCTGCGAGCGGAGCTATCAGGCCGCGCTGCTTTTTTCGAACGTTGGCGCGTGCTGCTGCAAAAATCGGCACGTTTTCCGCGGCAGTGCCGAGTTTTTCGTTTCGCTCGCGCGTTTTCGGCGCGGTCAACGCTGCAATGTCTCGCGCGAATGCGAGGGCGTTTGAAAGCAAGCTGCCCGATGCGTCGCCATACAGCCGGTCGACAATTCCAAGCTCCAGCGCGCGAGCAGCGGAGATCGGCTTGCCCTCCGTGCACATTTCGAGCGCGGCGGTGACGCCAGCCAACCGCGGCAATCGCTGCGTGCCAGCCGCGCCCGGAATGATTCCAAGTTTCACTTCGGGCTGGCCGGCTTGCGCGGTCTGCGTGGCGACGCGGTAATGGCACGCCATCGCAAGTTCCAAGCCGCCGCCGAATGCCGTTCCATGAATCGCAGCGACGATTGGTTTTTTGCTGTCCTCCACACGCAGCAGCAACGGCGCAAACCCGCCGCCGCGCTCGCGCTTGCCCGAAGTCATCTTGCCGAATTCCTTGAAGTCCGCTCCGGCAACGAACGTGGTTCCCGCGCCGATCAAAACAGCCGCGCGAACGCCCGGATCTTCGTTGACGCGAGCGATTGCATCGACAATTCCTTCGGGCACGCCGGGACTCAGCGCGTTCACCGGCGGATTATTGATCGTGACGACGGCGATATCGCCGTCGCGTGTCAGCTGCACCAAATCGCTCATCCCCGTGGGTCTCCTGGCATTTGAAATCGCGATGTGTGCTTCGCCGCTTGTGCCGGGCCGTGAATCACCTGGCTCGCGATTCGATCTCGATGAAAAATGGAATCGTCGAACCTAGTCTCTGATGCTTTCGCGCGTCGCTTAGGATGTTTTTATGGCCGCAGAACCACGCGCCCGGCAATCTGGCCTTGACGCAATTCTTCGAGCACTTCGTTCACTTCGGCGAGCCGTCGCTCGGAAACCTGGCAAGTAATTTTGCCGGTGGCCGCGAGCGCCAGCACTTCGTTCAAATCTTCGCGAGTGCCGACGGCGGAGGCATGAATTCGCACTTCGAGCGCGGCCATCGAGATCGGTGGAAAGCAGATCGATTCCGCCGGAAGTCCGACGACCAGCAGCATCCCGGTGGGCCGAATGCAGCTGAAGGCGGTATCGTACGCAGCTTTTGCCGCCGACGTAACCAGAACGGCGTGCGCGCCGCCTCTGCGCCGCATTTCTTTCGCGACTTCGCCCGACGCCGCATTCAGCGTGTGCGCTGCGCCGTGCGCTTTGGCTTGCGCGAGTTTTTCGTTGGAGACGTCGATGGCAATCACTTCAGCGCCCAGATTTCGCCCCATCTGCACCGCCAGATGACCGAGCCCGCCCACGCCGACGATTGCCAAACGCTGGCCGGGCTGGATATTCGCGTGTTTCAAAGCGCGATGCACGGTAACGCCGGCGCAAAATAGCGGAGCCGCCTGCGCGGCGGAAAGATTGTCTGGAATTTTCGCCACGTGGCTCGCCCGCGCTTTCACAAATTCGGCGTAACCGCCGTCGACGCTTACGCCGGTAATTTTTTGCCGCGTGCACAGATTTTCGGTGCCCTGCAGGCAAAATTCGCATTCGCCGCACGTCCAGAAAATCCACGGGATCCCGGCGCGGTCGCCGATTTTGAAGTTCGCGACGGCCGACCCTGTTTCCACAATCTGCCCGGCGATTTCGTGGCCGGGAATGAGCGGTTTCTTCACGATACGCGCCATCTGAGGCCAATCGCCGTCGGCTACGTGCAAATCGGAATGGCACACGCCGCAAGCTTCGACGCGCAGCAGAACTTCGTCCGCGGCGAGCACGGGCTTTTCGATTTCTTCCATCGTAAGGGGAGTTTTGAATTCGCGGAGGACGGCTGCTTTCATATTGCGGCTCTCGGTGAACTACGAATACGCACGCGAACGATTTCGTGCCGCGGCGACCGTGTCGCGCGGACGGCAGCCTACTGCAATCCGTAGATGATTTCCATGGTGAGCTGGTCCAGCCGTTCGTAGGGCAAGCGTTTAGCGGCGAGCACCGAGCGGTCGAACGAATGCGCGAGCAGAGTTTTCGCGCCGCCCGGCGAGAATTTCCCCACCGACGGCGACGGAGCGGACGCTTCGGCAATTTCTTTCAGAATGGATTGGATTTCCTTGTTCGCCGCGAATCGCGCCGCTTTTTCTTTCAGGATCAGGTAGGTGCGCATGCAGCCGCGTGCAAAATCCTTCACGCCTTCGAAATCTTCGGTGCGGTAAGCATGCGCGTCGAAATGGCGCGGCCCTTGGTAGCCGTTTTCTTCCAGAAATTTCACCAGGAAAAACGCGCCCTTGGGATTTGCAGCACCGAATCGAAAATCCTGATCGTAGCGGCCGATCACCTGGTCGTTCAGGTCGATGTGAAACAGCTTCCCTGCTTCCCACGCCTGGGCCACCGCGTGCAAAAAGTTCAGTCCCGCCATCGTTTCGTGCGCGAACTCCGGATTCACGCCCACCATTTCCGGATGCGCCAGAGTGGGAATCAAGCCCAGATAATTTCCCGTGGTTGACATGTAAATGTCACCACGCGGCTCATTGGGCTTGGCCTCCATGGCGAAACGAAATCCATATTTCTGGTCGAGCGAATATTCGCACAGATAATCGAGCGCTTCGCGAAGCCGCTTTACCGCGTCTTCCGGTTTTCGGCACGCGTCGGTTTCCGTGCCTTCGCGCCCGCCCCACAGGACAAATATTTTCGCGCCAAGCTCGGCGCCCAGATCCATCGCGCGCATCGTTTTTTGCACGGCATACGCACGAACCGCCGGATCGTTGGCAGTGAAAGCTCCGTCGCGGAATACCGGTGCGGTGAAAAGATTCACCGTCGCCATCGGAACCACCAGGCCACCGGCAGCACAGGCGGCCTTGAAATCTTTCACGATCTTGTCTCTTTCGGCCGGCGTCGCATCGATGGGCACCAGATCGTTGTCGTGCAGGTTCACGCCCCACGCGCCCACTTCAGACAGCAGATGGACCAGTTCCACCGGCGGGCGCACCGGCCGGACCGGTTCGCCAAAAGGATCGCGGCCCGGATTTCCGACGGTCCACAATCCAAACGAGAATTTGTCCGTTGGTTTCGGTTGATAGGAATCGCTGGCCATCGTGCCCCTCGGTCGATCGAGAATTTTGCCGGCGCATCCGGCCGGAACAATCCGAAGTTCGTGTCGCTAACTTCGGAAACTGGAATTACGTCTTCACGCGTACACTTTTTGCAACGCCGGATACAGCTTTTGATACGCGCCGTACTGGCGATTCATCACCGCGATTGCGTTTTTGTCCGGCTCCACTCGCCGCGCCACACGCACCGAAGCTTCACACGCCGAATCCACGGAATCCCAAGCCCCTACGCCGACTCCGGCCAAGAGCGCCGCGCCGTATGCCGGCCCCTCTTCGGCTTCGACGAGATCGACCGGCATGTTGTATACGTCGGCTTGAATCTGACGCCACAATCCGCCGCGCGCGCCGCCTCCTCCGAGGCGAATCGATTCGACAGGCAGTTTCAATTCACCGAAAATCGTGAGCGTGTCTCGCAGGCTGAATGCCACTCCCTCCAGAATCGCGCGAACCACGTGGCCGCGTGTGTGCGTTGCGGTGATGCCTACCAGCGCGCCGCGCGCGTGAGGATCCAGATGCGGCGTGCGTTCGCCCATCAGGTAGGGCGCCCACAACAAACCATCCGAACCGGCTGGCGCCGTGCTGGCCTCTTCCATCAATCGATCGTAAGGATCACCGCTTCCACTTCCGCTTGCGCCTGCACTACCGGTGACGCCGAACTGATCGCGAAACCATCGCAACGAAAATCCCGCGGCTTGCGTGACGCCCATCACATGCCAGCGATTCGGTACTGCGTGGCAAAACGTGTGAATGCGCCCTCGCGGATCGAATTTCGGTGCCGCGGTGGCGGCAAACACGACGCCGGACGTGCCGATGGTGGCGCTCACTGCGCCGGGGCGTACAATTCCCATCCCCACAGCGCCCGCGGCTTGGTCTCCGGCGCCGGCGACGACCGGCGTACCGACCGCCAATCCGGACGCTCGCGCGCCGTCTTCCGAAATTTTTCCGGTGATTTCCGGCGATTCGAAAACGCGCGGCAAAATATCTTTGCTGAGGTTCGAGGCGCTCAGCACTTCGTCCGACCAGCGCCGGTGGACTACATCGAGCATCAGCGTGCCGGAGGCGTCCGCAACGTCGATCGCATGCGCGCCCGTCAGCCGGAATCGGATGTAATCCTTGGGCAGCATGATTTTTTTCACGCGCGCCCAAATCTGCGGCTCATGTTTGCGCACCCACCAGATTTTCGGCAGCGTGAAACCGGTTAGAGCGGGATTGGCAGTGAGCTCGATCAGACGCGCGGCGCCGATTTTTTCGGTGATCTCACGGCACTCTTCTTCAGTGCGCTGGTCGCACCAGATCAGGGACGGGCGCAGAACTTTTCCGTCCGCATCGAGCATCACCAAACCGTGCATTTGGCCGGTCAGGCCCGCCGATTGAACGTCCGAAGCGGCCGCGCCCGCTTTTGCAAGGCATGCGGGAATCGCGCGGCAGGCGGCGCTCCACCAATCGTCGGGTTCCTGCTCGGCCCATCCGGGATGCGGCGATGAAATGGGACGGTGTTCGACGGTGGCCGAACCGAGCACGCGGCCGGAATTGTCGATCAGGACCGCGCGCGTTCCGCCGGTGCCGACGTCGATTCCGAGAAACTTGTTGGCCATCGAGCGATGTCCTCTCGCTTCAGCTGTTGTGAAACGGATTCTGATTGCGCGCGCGCCATTCCCACTGCGATTGCAAAATGGCAGCCATGTCGGACCGCACCGGCTTCCATCCCAGCACGGCTTGCGCTTTCGAAGCGTCGGCGACCAACTGCGCGGGATCGCCCGGCCGGCGCGGTTCTTTCTTAATCGGAATCGGACGCCCGGTGACTTTCCGCGCGGATTCGATTACTTCCAAAACTGAGTAGCCGCGCCCGGTACCGAGATTCACAAAATCGGATTTTCCGCCGTTGCGAAGGTAGGCGAGCGCCAGAATGTGCGCGTCGGCCAGATCGGCCACGTGAACGAAGTCGCGAATTGCCGTTCCATCCGCCGTGGGATAGTCGTGGCCGAAAACGGAAAGCTCGGGCTTTTCGCCGGACGCGGCCGCCAACACGTTGGGCACCAGATGCGATTCCGGCTCGTGGAATTCGCCAAGCCGCTCGGTGGCGCCTGAAGCGTTGAAATAACGAAGCGCGACGAACTTGAAATTGTGCGCCAGATCGTACGACGCCAGAATCTGCTCCATAAATAGTTTCGACCAGCCGTACGGATTCTTCGGCCATTGGCGCGTGGTTTCGCGGATAGGAATTTCTTCCGGTTCGCCGTAGGTGGCGCAGGTGGAGGAAAAAACGAAGCGGCGAACTCCGGCTTGCATCAGCGCGCCGACCAGCGCGATTCCCTGCTCGACGTTGTTTTCGAAATAGCGCTCCGGCTCGCTGACCGATTCGCCCACGTACGCAAGCGCGGCGAAATGGACGCACGACTCGATCTGATGTTCGCGAGCAATTTTCGCCACCAGCGCGCGATCGCCGATCTTGCCTTCGTAGAATGGAACGCTTTCATTCAGCGCACTGCGGTGGCCACGAAACAAATCGTCGAGCACTACGACCGATTCACCCTTTCCCAATAAACGCTCGACGGTCACGCTACCGATGTAGCCCGCACCGCCTGTAACCAAAATTGCCATGCTGCCGGCTCTCCTTAAAAAGATGGAACTTTGCTGCGAGCTGAGCGCGACCCGGGGGCGTGCGCTTGCTGGTCGACTGGCGAACATAGCGTCGCAGCGTTCGTGCGACGCTGCTTGCTCAACGTGCGATTCACAGAGCTGCGCGCCGCGGGCCGGCGGCAAGTGCAGGAACGCTAGCTCCGAGCTCGTGTGCGCGACGGCGAAAACATCACGCTGTAAATCAAACCAACAATCAAAAGCACAGCACCCCACCAGACGTTGGCGTGATAGCTGTACAGAACCACCTGCTGCGCAACATCCGGAGGATGCGCCAGCTGGTACAGTCCAGCGCCCAGAATCAACACGCCGTTCACCAGCAGCGAGAATCCGATAAAAAACCAGATCGAGATGGATGTATCAGGTTCCATAGGCACCTCACCAAAAAATTACGTTGAGCACCGCGAAGACCACCACCACAATCGCAGCCCAGAACGCGGGCCGGTGGTACAGCGGCACGTCCGCTTCGGACGGAATATCGGTCGCACCGTACACCAAGCCGACCAATTCGCTGACCGGTTTTGGCTTTGTGAGCAAGCTGACCACGACGGTCACAAGGACGCAGATAATCCAGGACCACAGCGCGCGGTACATGTTTTCGGCCATGTCGCGAGCGTTGGGCGAGAGCGCTACGTAGCGCAACGCGGTGGGATCGAACTTCACCCACGCCCACATCCCGACGGATGAAAGCGTGCCCGCAGCCAGACCCCAGAATCCACCGGCGGCTGTGGCTCTTTTCCACAGCATTCCCAAAATCACCGTGCCAAACAGCGGCGCGATGAAAAAGCTGAACAACGCCTGCACGTAATCCATGATGCTGAGGAATTGCATCACCAGGTACGCCGTGCCGATGCTAACCGCGACACCGATCACCGTGGACCAGCGGCCCATCGAAACGTAATGCGCATCGGACGCGTTTTTCTTGAATAGCGCCGCGTAGATGTCGTACGTCCATACGGTGGAAAACGCGCTGACGTTGCCGGCCATGCCGGACATGAACCCGGCGATCAACGCCGTGATGCCCAGGCCGAGCAATCCCGGCCCGCAGTATCGAGCGAGCATCAGCGGAAGCACTTCGTTGTAGCTGTGTCCGCCGGTCGCCACGGCAGCCGCCTCACCGGTGAGCTTGATTGGCAGCAGCGCCAGGGCCAGCAAGCCGGGCAGAATCACGATAAACGGAACGAACATCTTGAACGCCGCGCCAATGATCGGAGCCATCTTCGCGGAGCGAAGGTCTTTGGCAGCGAGCACGCGCTGAACGACCAGGAAGTCCGTCGTCCAATATCCGAACGAAATTACGAATCCCAATCCGAGCACGATGCCGGTCCAATGGATTCCCATCGGATTGTCGGTAAACGATCCGAGCGTGGACCACATGTGGGTGTATTCGGCAGAGGCGTTGTGCGCGACGCGCTCCTGCAGCTGGCGCCACCCTCCGACTTCAATCAAGCCCATGATCGGAATCAGAAGAGCGCCGGCCCAAATCAGGATGAACTGCAGCACTTCGTTGAAAATCGCGGAACGCAAGCCGCCGAGCGTCACGTAGACGGCCACAGTGATCGACGAAACCAAGATGCTGAAATTGATGTCCCAGCCGAGCACAACCTTCATCACCAGCGCCATCGAGTACATGTTGATGCCGCTCATCAGCACGGTCATGAACGCAAACGAAATCGCGGAAAGTGCGCGGCTGGATTCGCCGAATCGCAGCTTCAGATAGCCAGGAACCGAATGGGTCTTGGAGATGTAATAAAACGGCATCATCACCAAGCCGAGGAAAAGCATCGCGGGAATGGCGCCGATCCAATACCAGTGCGCGGCCAGAATTCCGTATTGGTAGGAGGCGGCGGCCCAACCCATCAACTCCAGCGCTCCCAGATTCGCGGAAAGGAAACTCAGTCCCGCGACCCACGCCGTCATTTCGCGGCCGGCAAGGAAAAAATCTTCGCCGGTGTTGGAACGGCCCTTTAGGTAGAAACCAATCGCGAGCACCAGCGCGAAATAGAAAACGACGATCACCAGATCGACGGGCGCCAGGTGCACCAGACGGTCGGTGAAAACGGCGGCGAGGATTGAATTCATCGACAAACTCCTTTCGCAGTGGGCCGAGCATACGTTACGGCAAGATGAACGGCGGGCATGTGAAAGCGGCGCAGAAGTTTCGTCACGTTGAACTCCTCGCGGTCCTTATATAGGGGCGCGATCGGGGCTACTCGATATCTGCCGGTTACCGTAATCGGATACGGTCTGTAACTTCAATGTTAACCGCAAAATGCAAAGGCCATCCGAGCGGCTTTAGACCCTGAAAATCGACTGCGTCAGGGTAGCACGAGCCGGGCGAAATGCTACCACAAACGCTGCCGGTCACGGCGGCCACCGGGCCTACCGCAGCTTTGACGAAACCTGGAGAAGTGCATAGCATCTAACAGGCGCTTTGGTCCTGAGGAGGCATTTGTGCAGCAGTCGAACCGGCCGATCGGAATCTACTACGAGCAGCAGCGATGGTTCGTGCCGCTGTTCCAGGCACTCGAGCGCCGCGGAGTGCCGTTCGTACGGCTGAATGCCGCGCGCCATCATTTTGACCTGCTGCCCAACGGCGACCAGCAACTGGGATTGATCTTCAATCGGATGAGCCCGTCGGCCTGGACGCGCGGAAACGCGAACGCGATTTTCTACACGCTCAGCTATTTGGCGCACATCGAGCGGCTGGGAACGCGCGTAGTGAACGGAAGCCACGCCTTCCGGATCGAGACTTCGAAAGCGCTGCAGCTTTCGCTGCTGCAAAGCCTGAAACTTCCCTATCCGCGTTCGGTGGTGATCAATCACGCGCTCGAAGCCGCCGATGCGGCGCGCGGGATGCGTTTCCCCGTAATTTTGAAGCCCAACATCGGCGGCAGCGGGGCGGGCATCGTGCGTTTCGATACGCCGGAGCAAATCGAGCGAGCCGCGAAAAACGAAACCATGGCGCTGGGCCTGGATTCGACGGCGATCGTGCAGGAGTTTATTCCCGCTCGCGGAGGGCACATCACTCGCGTGGAAACGATCGGTTACAAGTATCTGTACGGAATCAACGTGTTCACGTCCGGCGATACGTTTGACCTGTGCCCGATGGATATTTGCAAGACCAGCGACGGCACCGAGCTAAGCACCACGTGCGTGATCGAAGGCGCAAAAACCGGATTACGAGTGGAAGCGTACACTCCGCCGGCCGATGTGATCGCATCGATCGAGAAAATTTTCAGCGAGGCTCAGATCGAAGTGGGCGGAGTGGAATATGTGATCGACGACCGCGACGGACAACTTTATTTCTACGACGTGAACGCGCTGTCGAATTTCGTGGCGGATGCTCCGCGAGTGATCGGTTTCGACCCGTTCGACCGGTTGGTGGATTACCTCGTGCAGGAGAAGCGCTGATGCGCTACGGATACTGGCTTCCCGTTTTCGGCGGATGGCTGCGCAATGTGGAAGACGAGCGCATGACGATCGACTGGGACTACATTTCGCGTCTGGTACGGCGAAGCGAGGAAACCGGCTACAGCCTCACGTTAATCGCCGAATTGAACTTGAACGACATCAAGGGCGTGGATGCACCGTCGCTTGATGCGTGGTCCACGGCCGCCGCACTCGCCGCGGTGACCAAATCGATCGAATTGATGGTCGCGGTGAGGCCCACGTTTCATCTGCCAGCGCTGCTGGCGAAGCAGTCCGCAAATATCGACCGGATCAGCAACGGACGGCTTTCGTTGAATGTGGTTTCTTCGTGGTGGGCCGAGGAAGCGAAGAAATATGGAGTGCATTTCGACGAGCATGATGACCGCTACGCGCGGACTGCGGAATGGCTCGACGTTGTCGATGCGGCTTGGAAAAAGGATCACTTCTCGTACTCCGGGAAATATTATTCGGCGCAGGATCTGGTGCTGCAGCCCAAGCCGGTTTCCCATCCGCGGCCGACGATCTACGCCGGCGGCGAATCGGAAACGGCGAAAAATCTGATCGCCGAAAAATGCGATGCGTACGTGATGCACGGCGACCCTCCCGATCGGATCGCCGAGAAAATTCAGGACATGAAAGAACGCCGCGAGAGGCGCGGGCTTGCGCCGATGAAGTTTGGCGTGGCCGGTTACGTGATCGTGCGCGAGACCGAGCAGGACGCGAAGAAAGAACTCGAACGAATCACCGACGTTCGGCAGAACGCCGCCGGCTACAAAAATTACGAGCAGTGGCTGGCGAACACGCAACTCGAGCGTCGCGTATCTTTGGAAGACTATTCGGTGTCCAATCGAGGTTTGGGTTCGGGCCTGGTGGGAACTCCGCAACAGATTGCGGATCGCATCGGAGAATTTGAACGCGCCGGCGCGGATTTATTGCTGCTGCAATTCAGCCCGCAAGCGGAAGAAATGGACCGCTTTTCGGAGCTGGTAATACGCCATCACGACGCTCAGAAGGCCGCAGGCCAACCCGCGGGTTAACGCGGCACGCTACTCGAACTAAACCTGACCCGCAAGAGATTCGCGCAACAATTGACGCGCGCGCGAAAACCGGTTTTTCACCGCGGACCTCGAGACGTTCAGAATGCGCGCAGCTTCTTTCGTCTTGCGCTCCTGCAGTCCGACCAGATGGACCACATCGCGTGACGTATCGCCGAGATCGTCGATGGCCGCACGCAAAGCGCGCGTTTTCTCGTTTCGCTCGTACAGAAAATCGGGATGGCAGCGGTCGCCCGCCGGGACCATGTCCACCAGGCTGGGGCCTTCGGTGAATTCCGTCTCGTACTGCGTGCGCTTTTCTTCGGTGCGGCGTTTGCGGACCACCATCAATGCTTCGTTGATCGCAATGCGGATCAACCAAGTGGAAAAGCGCGCGTCGCCATTGAATTGATCGATGTGCGAATAGGCTTTCAGCAGCGCTTGCTGGCAGGCGTCTTCGGCGTCTTCGCGGTTTCGCGTGATGCGAAACGCTCCGTTGAATGCTTTGGCCATGTGCGGCTCGACCAGACTGGTGAACGCGCGATGTTCACCGGCGCGGGCTCGCGGGATCAGCGCAGCGGGATCCTGCATTTCTTCCCTGGCTTCGAGCGCCGCGTTTGCGGCGAACGGGCGGCGATTCTGGATTTGAAACGCTAGCGGAGCAGTGCTGTTTTGCGTTGCCACGATACCCTCGATTCGAAGCGGCGGTGCCGTCTGAGCCGCGGCCGCGCGCAGAAGGCGCGGACGTTGCTCGACGGTCTAGCGAGGGTAAACGAAGGGAAACGCGGGCTGAATCCGCCACATTCCCTATTTTCGTGCGGGTATCGCTGTAGGCGGGAATTACTTCGATGCGCGGTAAGCGCGCTTGGGCCCGCGCGAAATCGTGGAAATGGGCGGTTTTCGGATGCGAAAGCTTGAAAACCGGACCGGGACGGTCAGGATTTCGACTTTGACTTTGGTTTTGGTTTGGATTTTGACGGCGGTTTTGGCTTGGATTTCGATTTGGCTGGAGCTTTCGCCTTGGCGTCCGCTGCTTTCTTTTTTGGCGGCTGCGGGTCGCCGGTGGCGGCCCGTTCCACGTCGCCGTTCTCGTCGCGAGCGATATCCGCCAGCAGGCGATTCGAAAGAATGGACTTCGGCTTGGTCAGCGTTAGGTCTTCCGTAGAAGCGAATTTGTCGCGATGTTTGATCAGCAGCCAAGTTGGTTTCGAGCTGCCGCCGAAACCGCGCGTCCTGACCAGCACCCAGGAGCCGTGCAGTTTTTTCCCGTTCAGCTTGAATTTAAAATCGCCCTTTGCGAGCGCCGCCACCGGATCGGGCAATTCCGGCGTCCAGGTCCCCTGGTCCCACACCATCACAGTTCCACCGCCGTATTCGGCCTCAGGAATCACGCCTTCGAAGTTTGCGTAGTCGAGCGGATGATCCTCTACCTGCATCGCCAGGCGCTTTACGGACGGATCCGGCGACGGCCCTTTCGGAACGGCCCAGGAAAGCAACGCGCCATTGAGCTCCAGCCGAAAATCGTAATGCAATTGCGTGGCGCGATGTTTCTGCACCACGAAGATCCGTTCACCCGTGGCCGAGCCTTCTGCGGGCTTTCCGGCTGGCTCCGGCGTGCGCTGAAAATTGCGTTTTTCGTTGTATTGGGAAAGAGTCATCCGAGCCTCCGGGCGAACGAAGTCTGCCCGCCATCATAGACAAAACGTCCGCGCGAATGCACGCGTTTGCCGACGCGGCTATCTTTTTGGAACTGTCGGCCTGCGTGAGCTGAATTACCAATGTGAACCGACGTGCCACAGCTCCGCGCTTTGAATTTCCCGATCGCGGACGCGTGGCAAGTCTCGATGGTCCGGCTCGCTTCGCAAAAGTTTCAACGCAATATTGTGTCTGGGATTGCGAAGCGGGCCGGGACCGCCAAATGGAAAGTCGCTGCGGACTCGTAGCGCTCGAGTTTGAACGCTCTCATCGTATGTGGCCGGGGAAACCTCTGTAGCAGTTCCAGCGTCCGAACGAACAGAGACATCTGAATGCCATTGCTGCGCGCCCATGAATCGCTCCGATGTGTCCTCCGGCTTCGCGTCCTGCTGACGATTGCGCTGTTGCTGACGTGCGCTCGCGCGTCACGCGGACAGGATGCTGCGTCCACTTCTTCTTCGCCCACTTCGGCCGTAGCGACCAGCAGCGTGGCGGGAGCGGTGAAGACTTCGGAAGGTGTGGCCGTACCCGGGGCCACGGTGAAGGTAACAGACACGCAGTCGAATCAATCGTGGCAGAGCTGGACCGACGAAAACGGCAATTTCAATTTTTCGAAAATTCCCAACGGCACCTATCGGATTGAGACCAGCCAGATGGGATTTGTGGCGGCGTCGGTGACGGTGAAAATTCCGGTCGTGCCGCCCGGGCCGATTCCGGTAGTGCTAAGTGTCGCGACGCTGGCCGAGCTTTCCGCAAAACCCGAATCGCCGGTGCAACATCATGCAAGGCCCGGTGCGTCCGGTGCGAGTGCTCCAGCGAATGGACAAAATGCCGCGAACCAACCGTCTGGAAATTCCGGCGCCGCAGCGGGCAACGGAAATTCGCAACGAAGACAAAGCCGCAACGGGCAAGTGCCCGCGGGCGTAGCGAACGCGATCAATGCGGGAATCGATGGCGGATTTCAGCAGACGGATTTAACCGGCGAAGGCGCGGGCACGCAGGCAGGTGAAGGCAGCAACGGCGCGAACGATGCGACGCAGGCGAATCTGGCGGCGTCATCGAACGCGAATCCAAACGCGAGTTCGGATTCGTTTCTGCTGCAAGGAACGGTCGGCCAGGGATTAATGGCCAATAACGGGCCGGGAGGATTTGGTCCTAGCGAACTAGTGCCCGGGGCGCCGGGAGGCGACGGACCAGGAGGACGCGGAGGCGCGCGAGGATTTGGCGGACAAGGCGGCGGTCCCGGTGGAGGCGGTCCGGGCGGCGGTGGTCCTCCGGGTGGAGGACCGGGCGGACCCGGCGGTCCGGGAGGAATGTTTGGCGGACGCGGGCGGCTGAACCGGCAAGCAGTGAACCGTGTGCGATTCAGTTTTTACGACCGATTCGACACTTCGGCGTGGGATGCAAAGCCATACTCGCTAACGGGAAATGAAGTGCCGAAGCCCAGCCACTTCGACGAGCGGTTCGGCGGAAATTTGGGCGGACCACTGAAAATTCCGCACATCTACAACGGCAGCGACAAAACGTTTTTCTTCATCAACTATCAGCACGAAGTACAGTCGAGTGCGGTCGACACCTACTCGACTGTGCCGACCGATGCGGAGCGCAGCGGAAATTTCTGCGGGCTCGGCGTGACGCTCTACGATCCGTTTTCTAATTTCACCGGCCCGCGAACTCCGCTCGGCAACGGTTGCCAGATTCCGACGATTAATTCGGCCGCAGCGGGACTGCTGGCGTTTTATCCTGAACCGAATCTGCCGGGCACGGTGCAGAACTATCTGCTGCAAACCACGGTGCCGGTGAACAACGACATTTTGAATTTGCATGTGATCCACACGCTCAATTCGAAATTCAGCCTCACCGGCGGCTATAACCTCAATTCCCAACGGCAACACGAATTCGGAAATTTTCTGGATACTGCCGGCAAGCAATCTTCGCTGAGCCAATCGGTGACGCTTGGCTTGACGCACAACTGGTCGCCGTACCTGGTGGAAACCACGCAACTGAACTGGAGTCGAGCGCGGACGCAAGTGCTGAGCGACAACTCCTATACCAACGACGTGGCCGGCGATTTGGGAATCACCGGAGTATCCACCGATCCGCTCACGTACGGAATTCCGGCGATCAATTTCACCAGCTTTTCCGGGCTGAACGATCCGCTCCCTTCGCTGGTGCGGAATCAGACGCTGCGATTTTCCGACAGTTTGAAATGGGTGCACAGCAAACACACCATGACGTTTGGCGGCGAGATTCGCCGCATTCAGCTGAACTCGGAATCGAATCCGCAGCCGCGCGGAAATTTTACATTTACCGGATTGCTTACTTCGCAGCTCGATGCGAACGGGCAGCCGGTGCAGGCGACGCCGCAAACCGAACCGTATTACGAGCTGGCCGATTTTCTTTTGGGACTGCCCTACTCCACCAGCGTGCAATTCGGGCCGAACGTGTATCTGCGGAGTTGGGACTTCATCACCTACGCGCAGGATGACTGGCGGGTGAACAAACATTTCACGCTTCTTTACGGCATCCGCTACGAAGCGGTGACGCCGCCGGTGGATAAATACGATCAGATCGCGAATCTGGATTTGAACGCGACGGCCACGGCGGTGGCTGTGGTGACGCCGGGAATGAGCGGACCGTTCAGCGGCGCGTATCCGCGTGCGCTGGTGCATGGCGATTACGGAAACTGGGCGCCGCGAATCGGATTTGCGTGGCAGCCGCAATTCATCAAGCCGAAAACCGTGGTGCGCGGCGGGTATTCGATTTTCTACAACGAAAGCGTTTACAACACGCTCGCGCAGCAGTACCTCACATACGAACCGCCATTTGCAACGTCGTTGAACTTGATCACCTCTGGTACGCAGACGCTGACGCTACAAGATGGTTTTCCGGCCAGCACAATCATCACAAACAAGGGCGGCATCGATCCGAATTACAAGGATGGTAGTGCACAGATCTGGACTCTGGGCACGGAGACTTCGTTTAGCCAGAACTGGATTCTGGATATGACCTACACCGGAACGAAGGGGTCGAATCTGGATTTACTGCGTGCGCCGAATCGAGCGCCGCTCGGCACCAGCCCGTTGGACACGCAAAACGAATTGCAAATCGCGAACGCGAACAGTTTTTATTTCGACCAATCGGGCGCGAACTCGATTTACAACGGATTGCAGGTGCGGCTGGTGCATCGGTTCACCAAGGGAGTTTCGGTGCAGGCGTTTTACACGTTTGCAAAGTCGCTGGATAACGCCAGCACGATCGGCGGAACCAGCGCCGTGGTGGTGCAGCAGGATGGGAATTATGCGGCGGAGCGCGGACTTTCGAGTTTCGATGTGAGGCACCAAGCGCGATTCCTGACCTTGTACGAACTTCCGTTCGGCGAACATCATCGCTACGGCAATCACGGATGGGAATCGCACGTACTGAGCAACTGGCGACTGCAAAATATCGTCACATGGCAGACCGGAACTCCGGCGACGGCGTATCTCGGCGGAACTTCGGCGGACAACGGAACCGGCGCGAGTTTTTCGCTGCGCGCGGATCAAGTGGGCGATCCGAATCTGGGAATCTGCGGTGGTTCGCCGCTGGCGTTCTTCAACACGGCGACGTTTGCCACGCCGGCGACGACTTCGTACGGAAATGAAAGGCGCGGAGCGATTGAAGGGCCGTGCAAATTCAATTGGAACGCGTCGCTAGGCAAATCTTTTCGGTACGGACCGCAGGAGCGGCATCACATCGATGTGCGCTGGGAAATCCAGAATCTGTCGAACACTCCGGCATTTTCGGGGCTTTCGACGCTGCTCGGCTCTTCGTCATTTGGGCGCGTGACCGGCGCGGGCAGCATGCGAACGATGGACATCACGGCAAGGTACAACTGGTGATAGTGATCGAGATGAGAGAGCTATTGCGAAGTTCGGTGGCGATGGTGCTGGCCGCGATGTTGACGGCGTCTCCGGCGATTGCGCAGCAGCAACAACAATCGACGCCCATCGCTGTGCCCACGCAAGTGGCGCCCGCAAACGGCCGCTCGCAGAACTCGAAACCAGCTGCTTCGCCGGTTTTGCGAACGTCGTCGGACCTGGTGCGGATCGACGTGGAAGTAACCGACAAATCGGGAAAGCCGATCAAGGGGCTGAAGGAAAGCCAGTTTGAAGTGACCGACGACGGAAAGCGCCAGACGATTTCGAGTTTTTCGTATGCGGACATCGAAAACATCGAAACCGCGGCGGCCGATGATGCAGCGCCGATCGTTGTACCGCTCGATAACGAAGGGCCGAACACGCCGTCTGCAGAAGCAGCCGCGGCACCGCTGCAAAACCGCCGGATGCTGGTGCTGTTTTTCGATTTGACCTCGATGCAGACCGACGATTTGATCCGGGCGCACGATGCCGCCGAGAAATTCGTGAAGACTCAGATGACGAAAGCGGACGTGGTGGCCATCGTCGCGTTTTCCACGCGATTGAATGTGCTGGCGAATTTCACCAACGACCACGCCGTGCTGGAAAAGGCGATCGCGCAATTGACGCCGACGGGCGAGAACGCGCTTTCCAGCAATTCGTACGCGGCGGCGGCAAACGGCGAATACGACGTGCAGGAATACACCGGCGCGGCGTACACGGCGGACGAGACAGAATTTAACGTGTTCAACACGGATCAAAAGCTCGCCGCCGTGGAAGGCCTCGCGAATGTGCTGGGCGGAATTCCGGGCCGCAAGGCGATGGTGGAATTTACGGGAGGTATCACGCAAACGGGCGAAGAAAATCGCGCGCAGCTGCGAGCCGCCACAGACGCCGCGAATCGCGCCGATGTCTCGATTTATTCAATCGACTCGAGAGGATTGCTGGCAGCGCCCCCGGGCGGAGACACGACCACGAACGCGGCGACGGGAACGTCGATGTTTACGGGCGCTTCGGTGTTTCATCAAACCGACCAACGCGAAGATTCGCGCGACACCCTGGCAACGCTTTCGACCGATACAGGAGGAAAGGCGTTTTTCGATTTGGGAGATTTGAACGAGGCGTTTCCGAAAATCCAGCAGGACAACGGCGGCTACTATCTGGTGGGCTACAACCTGGGCGCGGACGTAAAGCGCGACGGGCGGTGGCGGCAAGTGCATGTGAAGGTGAACGCTCCGGGAGCGCATGTGCGATTCCGCGACGGATATTACGCGCCGCGAGATTTCCAGCATCTGCAGAAAGAGGATCGCGATCAGCAGCTTGCCGATGCGATCAATTCGGATAATCCAGTGGTGGATTTGCCGGTGGCGGTGGAAACGGCGTTGTTCCGGATGAGCGATCAGCAAGCCTACGTGCCGATCGCGGCGAAAATTTCCTCGAGCGCGCTCGACTGGGCGGAAAAACACGGGAAGCGCCAGGCGGAATTTGATTTTGCAGTGGATGTGCGTGCGGTCCCGTCAGGACAAATCATTGCGCAGCTGCGCGACACCACGGACGTGAATCTGGACGCACAAAAATTCGACGAGATCAGCAAAAGGAATCTGCTGTACCAGGGCGGAGTGGTGCTGTCGCCCGGAAACTACAAGCTGAAATTCGTTGCACGTGAAAACGAGTCGGGAAAAATCGGAACGTTCGAAGAAAATTTGATCGTGCCCGCAGCGCAGCCCGGAAAATTGATGATCAGCAGCGTGTTGCTGTCGAGCCAGATTGTTACCGCGCAGAAATCAAACGAAGTACAGACCAAGGGGCAAGGCGCGCGAGCAAAACTGGTGAGTTCGCCGCTGGAGTTGAATGGACAATCGATCATTCCCAGCGTGACGCGGTTTTTCACACCGGATCAAACGCTGTACGTGTTTTTTCAAGCCTACGCGCCGGAAAAATCGACCAAAGACGAAACGATCGACTTGAATACGCTGCGCGCGGGGCTGATCTTTTTCAGGAATGGGCTGCAAATCAACGCTACTCCCCTGCTGGAGCCGACGGGAGTGGATCCGCAGACGCATACTGCGTCATTTCGAATCAGCCTGCCGCTCGCGAAATTGCCGGCTGGAAGATATACCGTGCAGGCTGTGGCGATCGCGCCGGGGACGCAACATTCTGCATTTGGAAGGGCGTATCTGGCGGTGCAAATCCCGCCGGCGGCGACGCCAACAGTGCCGAGCGCTGCTCCCGGTGCCGCGCTTGGTCCGGCTCCAACTGTGAAGCCGTAGCGTCGAGTTTGTGAAACCTAGCTGTAAATCCGACCTAAATTTGCGTGGCTGCGAGGGAATTTCTAATCGTAACTGTTGTTACGATTAGAAAGTACCGCCGGTGTTTGTTTTCAGCGGTTTACGCGCGTTTCTAATAATTTTGGAGTGCGTTTTGGCGGTGCGGCGGGATTGAAAAAACGAGGAGGCGGAGGTGTCCATCCCCGCTTCGGGAATCGTGGCGCTACCAATTTTTCGAGCAAGACACATGCTGCAACCTCGCTGGGCGCCGGTTTGACGCACAACTTATGATAACACAGTAGTACACGTATGTAAAGGATAATGAGAGACGGAATCCCATGTGAGCGCGGGCTGGGCTACAACGCCCACATGGAATTGCGATTGGTTTGCGGCCAGCGGACGTCGGACGAAGGCCGAACTGAGCTAGCCGCCGTTGACTCCGCTGAGGAATCCGCCGAGGTGGCCCGTGACGGCGACGAGGGCGATGCCGAGCAACTCAAGCGGAATTCGGAAGCCGGGAAGCACCGCGCGGTCACGGCGGCTCCGGAAGTGAATCCACCAGACCACGCAAATCAGGACTGTGGAGACGCATCCAAGAACCAAGTGGGCGAGCAGGATGCCCTTGAGCTTTGCTCCCTCGAGCGCGAACTGCCACGCGAGAATTCCGGTGATCAGGACAGGAACAGTGGAGATCGCGGCCATGACGAAGTTGAAGTAGGCGGCGTCTGCCAGACCGCGGCGTCCGGTCGATTGCGCGAGCAAATCGAACGAGACGCCGACGATGAACAGCGCGATCGGAAAATGAATCAACACGACGTGCTGGGCATGCCGCGCGAGCAAAACTGTTTTCGGGTCGAACGGGCCTGTAGTCACGTGAGACTCACTTCACAATGACCATGCCGGTCATTTTGGGATGAACCGAGCAGAAGTAAGCGAACGTGCCCGGCTTCGAGAAGGTGAAAGAAAACTTTTCGTCGGTATCGAGCACTTTGGATTTGAACGCTTTCGGATCGTCCGAGCTGACGACGGTGTGCGGAATGTCGTCACGGTTGGTCCAAGTAACCGTGGTGCCCGCCGAAACGGTGACGGTGGCCGGCGTGAAACTGAAATTGTCGATGGACACGGCGACGGGCGGCGCGGCGGCTTGCTGTGCCCGCGTAGGACGCAGAGCGATAACGGCGCCGAACAACGACAAGCCGAGCAAAAGCGTGAACATTTGAATGCGAAAGCGATTGCTGTTGCGGATCATGTGATTTTCCTTGTTCCTTTCGAGAGATTGGGATATCGGCGGCGCGAGGCCGGCGAGTTCAAGCCAGTGTGGAATCGACAATCGCGAGCGCGTGAGTGCCTTGCACGAAATTCACGTTTGTAATTCCCAGCACACTTCGTAATTTTTCAGCAGGCACTTTCATCGGACCGGGCGAATCCGCCGTGCCCGGAGCGGGCTGCGGAAATGCGGTGGAGCATGCGGTATGGAAGGTGACGTTGCCCTCGACTTTCTGCATCGTCTGGTGGATGTGACCGTTGAGCACGGTGACGGAGCCGAATTTTTTAAGCAGGGCGAGAGCCTGAGCACTATCGTCTGTGCCCCAACCCCACTGCGGATACACCGACCAGAGAGGAATGTGAGCAAAGACGACGATGGGCGTGCTGTGTTTCAGGTGTTTCACGTCGGCTGCGAGCCAATCGAGCTGCTGCCGGCCAAGAGTGCCGAGGCCACCGGCTTTCAAGTTGAGAACGTTGACCAAACCGATGAAGTGAACGCCATTTTTATCGAAGCTGTACCAACCGAAACCGCTGGAGCCTTTGCCGTAGCGATCGAGAAATTGTTTGCCGTCGTCGTTTAATACGTCGTGTTCGCCGGGGACGTAGAAAACGTCTTTCGGTTTCGCGGCAGTGAGGATCTGGCCGACAGTATCGAATTGCTCGGGCTTCGAAAGATGAGTGATGTCTCCGGTGTGCAGGATGAATTGAGGAGCAACCGGAAGCGCGTTGATCTTGTCGACGGCGGCTTGCAAGGTGGCGGCGACGTCGGCGTTGGCGGGCTTGTTGAAGCCCATGTGGCTGTCACTGATTTGGACGAAACTGAATTCGCCGGCGGCGGCCAGGCGATCGAGTTTCGACAAGCTGCTGAGGTTGAAAGACTTCATGACGCCGCCGTTCATAACGCATAAAGCTCCGGTACCGGCCCAGGCCATGCAGCCGAGGAAGCCGCGGCGGTCGATGCCATCGTGGTTGTGGTCATGAACGATTTCGTCTTTCTTTTTGATCGACATCGTTTCTCCTTGAAGCGCGCACGTTGCTGTCGCTTCTAATGGGGAGACCGAGGGAGGCGCGGTTTTATTCCGAAAAAGTGAGGCGGGTGAAGATATTTCGCGCTCGAACCGTCAAAAGTGGGAATAAAATTCATGCCGAAGCAGTTCACTACCATGAAGGAATCCGTGGAAAGCCCGGGGACGACTGCACTGGACGCGCAGGAACAGGCGCGTTTCGAGCAACTGGTGATTCCGCATCTGGACGCCGCTTACAACCTGGCGCGATGGATTTTGCGCGGGCGAGCGGAAGCGGAAGATGCGACGCAGGAAGCGATGCTGCGAGCGTACCGGTTTTTCGGCGGGTTCCACGGAACCGAAGCGCGCGCGTGGCTGCTGCAGATCGTGCGGAACACGTGCTTTACGTGGCTGGACAAGAACCGGCACGCGGAGCAGCAGACCGAATTCGTGGAAGAAGCGCACGCGGATCAAAGCGGGTCGCCGGAAACGCTGGCGATCGCGGCGAACGAGCGCGAGCGATTGACGAAAGCGCTGGAATCGCTGGGGCCGAGACACCGGGAGATGATCGTGCTGCGGGAATTGCAGGGCTGCTCGTACAAGGAAATTGCGGCGATCACGGCGATGCCGATCGGGTCGGTGATGTCCACGCTATCTCGGGCACGAGAGCAATTGCAGATTGCGCTGGCGGGGCGTCCGCGCGAGGAGGCTGCTCGTGACGTGTGAGGCGATGAAAACCGTGCTTCACGGATATCTGGACGGGGAGCTGGACGCGGCGCGAGCGGCGGAATTCGAGAGCCACTTGGAAGAGTGTCCGAAGTGTCTGGCAGACCTGGAACGCCAGGAGGCGCTGCGGACTTCGATCCGGAATGCGGAGTTGTATGAGAAAGCTTCGGCGGCGTTGCGGCAACGCGTGCTGGAATCGACAAACGTGGCGCCGAAACGCGCAGCGAAAAATGTAGATTGGAACTGGCTGGCGTGGGCGGCGTGCTTTCTGGTGCTGCTGTACGCGGGATGGCGTGTGACAGCGAGTCGATTCGCGACACGAAGCGAGAATGCGCTGACGGCGCAGGTGATCGACGATCATGTGCGGTCGCTACAGCCGGGACATTTGAGCGACGTGATTTCGACCGATCAGCACACGGTGAAGCCGTGGTTCGACGGCAAGCTGGACTTCGCGCCGCCGGTGACGGATTTTGCGGATCAGGGATTTCCGCTCGAAGGCGGACGGCTGGACGTGGTGAACGGGCGCACGGTGGCGGCGCTGGTGTACGGGCGACGAAAACATTTCATCAATGTATTTATCTGGCCGAATAACGGCGCGGCGGCGGCAGAAAGCGGATGGCACAACGGATACAACTGGGAACGGTGGAGCGACGGCCGATTTGAAATGTGGGCGGTGTCGGATGTGTCCGGCGCAGATTTGCAGCAGCTGCGAAGGATGATTCAAGAAAAGCAGTGACATCGCGCGACCGAGTGTTGGGCGGCCGCCTTACGAGACGAAGTAACGCACGATTCGAAGATTGAGAACTTCCACATGGAAGTTCTCCTGAGAAACGAAGCGCAAGCGAACCCGTCAAGTGTACCAATCCTGTACCAACGAACAGTAGATGCGAGAACGCGTGAAAGACTAACGTGCGCGCATCAATTCGTTGCCATAGCGAAGAAAGCCTGGCATCGGGTGCAGTTGGCGCTGAGACGTAAACAAGCGCGCAGTGTGGCTTCCCCAGCCATCGTTTGAAGTCTGCTGTAACTCACCTTTGCCGAGTTTCCCAATTTCTTCGCGGGGAGAAGTGCGTATGCGCATGCGAAAAAGAATGGGAGAGATTGCGACGTGTGGCGTGATTTTAGTGAGTTCGGGAGTGGCGTTGTGGCCGATCGCAATGAGCGATGTGGCGGCGGCACAGAATCGCGAGGGTTCGCAGCAGAGTTCATCGGTGTCGCCGACTTCATCGTCATCGTCCTCGTCGTCAGCAGCCGCGCGCGATCCGGGCGTGAGAGCGGGATCGCCGGGAGCGGGATTGCCGCTGGCGACGCTGAGCGCGTACCAGCAGCAATTTTTTGAAGACGGACTTTCGCGTTTCCAGGAAATTGACTCGGTGAGCGGAGCGGCGGCCGGGGAACCGGGAACGGGCCTGGGTCCGACATTTAATTCAAACAGCTGCGGAAGTTGCCACGCGCAGCCGGCGGCGGGAGGAAGCAGCCCGAGCGTGAATCCGCAACTGGCAGCGGCGACGGACAACGGCGCGACGAATTCGATTCCGTTTTTCATCAGCTCGGATGGTCCGGTGCGCGAAGCGCGATTTCCATTTGCGCTGAAATCGAACGGCAGCGTGAGCCAAACGCCGGATGGCGGTGTGCATGCGGTGTTTACGATTGCCGGACGAGCGGATGCGCCGGGCTGCACGCTGGCGCAGCCGAATTTCGAGCAGATGGAACACCTGAACAATTTGATTTTCCGGATACCGACACCGCTGTACGGCGATGGATTGATCGAAAACATTTCCGAAGCGACGATCTACGCGAACATGGCCGCGAATTCGCAGCTGAAGCAGAGCCTGGGAATCTCCGGGCATCCGAACATGAGCGGCAACGACGGAACGATCATGCGATTCGGATGGAAGGCGCAAAACAAATCCACCGAGATATTCGCGGGCGAAGCGTACAACGTGGAAATGGGTGTGACGAACGAACTGTTTCCGACCGAGCGGGCGCTGCCTCCAGCCTCGTGCATGATGAATCCGACGCCGGAAGATTCGACGAACTATCCGGCATCGGGAGCGGGAATTCTGAGCGACATCGTGGCGTTCGCGAATTTCATGCGGTTCCTGGCTCCTCCGGTACCATCGAGCGAGGGAATTCCGGGAAATCCATCGGCGCAGTCGATCGCGAACGGGCAGGCGGTTTTCAATCAAGTGCACTGCACGATGTGCCACACGCCTTCGCTGCAGACCGGTCCGTCGGCATTTACGACGGCGCTGAGCAATCAACCGGCGGCGCTGTACTCCGATTTGCTGGTGCATCACATGGGAGCGGGATTGGCGGACAACATTTCGCAAGGGTCGGCGGGACCGGACGAATTCAGGACGGCGCCGCTGTGGGGAGTGGGGCAACGATTGTTTTTCCTGCACGACGGGCGCGCCACACCGACGAACGGAGGATTGTTGACGGCGATACAGGATCACGCCGGAAACGGATCGGAAGCAAACGGGGTGATCAATTTGTTTCAGCACCTGTCGAACCAGCAGAAGCAGGATCTGCTGAACTTCTTGCGGTCACTGTAGCTGCGGCTGCTGTTGCGGTGCGCGTCGCGCGGAAGGCGTGAGACTGAGGCGAGCGTGAGGCGAGGCGATCGGAGCGATTCAACGAACGCGGAGTGGGCCGGAACGGGCGACAACATGTAGAATTCCTGCGACGCCGGGCTGAGGTGGATGAAGAGGCCCGGCGAAGTTCGAAGGCGGCAGGAAATCCATGACGACGACCGGCGGCGTGGCGAAATTTTTCACGAAACATCGCAGTGAAATATTGATGTGGGTGTTCATCGGCGAAATTCTGATCTCGCCGCTGCCCGACTACCATCCTCGCGCGGGCATTCCGCTGGCAATTTTTATGCTGGTGATGCTGACGATCGGCGCCGCGATTTTGGCGAACCGCAGGGTTTTGCGAATCGCGGTGGTGCCGGTGGCGTGCGTGTGGCTTGTAGCGCGAATCCTGGAAGAGGTCGGCGACAAAGGGCGGTTTTATACTCACCTGGCGCCGGTGGCGGGGTTCGCGCTTTCTGTGACGGTGCTGCTCGCGATCTTCGAACGGATGCACATCGCGGCAAGGGATCCGAGAAACGCGATCGCGGAAGCGTTCATCAGCTACCTGATCATTGCGATCGCGTTTTCACAGCTCTACTGGATCCTGAATCGAGTACTCGACAATCCGTTCAATCAAATCATTCCGTCCTCACATAGCGGCACGCTGCTGTATTTCAGCATGATCACGCTGAGTAGCGTGGGATACGGCGGAATCGTGCCCGTGAATCCGTATCTGCGGCTGGTATGCGCGTTTGAAAGCATGGCGGGAATTTTTTACGTGGCGGTGGTGGTGGCGCGGCTGGTGTCGTCTTACCGGATGCACGCCGCGACGCAGAATCCGGCGAGCGGGTCCGAGGATCGCACTTCGACGGCGAAATGACGCCGTTGAGGGCGGAATTTTCGCGATTCGAGCGGGAACGATTGCGTTTGGGCGGCGAGTCCCCTAGTATCGCGAACGCAGGAGAATATTTGGTATGACCCAAGACAAACACAATTCGGAAGTGGTGCAGGCGTTCCCCACGCCGCGCTGGGATTGTGGCCAAAGGCTGAGACCCGCACGGTAGGCAACGCAGTTCGTATCGAACTCTGATTCGATCGCTCGAAACGCTCCGCACGATTCGCCTGGAAATTGCGAGGCGGATAACTCCGTACATTTGAAATGGGATTTATGAGATTGAATTTGTGCGCACGAAAGTGGAGGCGCATGAACCGCAAGCCGACGCGTAAACGCATCGCCGGGAAAATTGCGAATGAGGGAGCGGTGAGTTTCCCGCCTCTCAAGGAATGGCAGATGATTTTCCCGTCGCCGCTGCCGCCAGCCCTTTGACTTTGAGATTTTGGAGGAGGAGGGCTGGACGCGGCTTGGGGATTTGATCCACGTCGCACCTGGAATGCCTGGCGGGCAGGTTGCGAGAACACTTCGGAACTAATTCCCGCGAGACGGCAATTTGGGTTTTTCCGGGGGCACGATTCCCTGCCCTTCTTTTACTACGTAGAAATGGTCGGCGGCGATGTTGGTTAAGACTTCGGTCGAGCCCGACGGCCAGAGAATTTCGATTTTGTCAGCGTGGTCCTTCGCTTCCAACCCGAAATGGAGCCGTAGATCGCTTTGCGAAAGGTAGCTGCCACCGCTGCGGACTTCGCCGTTTTGCACGAGCGAACCGGCGGTGAGGCGAACGCGTGCGTTGAGCGCGAGGCGATTGCTGCGAGTGCCCTCTAGTTCGAGCGAAATCCAGTGATTGGGTGCGCCACCCTGGGAACGCAAGATCAGCGGACTGCCCTTAAGATTTTCGATCACCAGATCCATGTGGCCGTCGTTGAACAGATCGCCGACAGCGAGGCCGCGGCTGACGCGCGGTGTGGAGAACGCATCGCCGACCAGTTTGCTGACGTTTTTGAATGTGGCGTTGCGCTGGTTGAGAAATAAAATCGCGGGCTCGCGATAGCGGGCGCCTTCGGCGATGGAATCGACCTGCGGATAGACGTGACCGTTGACGAGTACGAGATCGAGCCAGCCGTCGTTATCAAAATCGAAAAACGCGTCGCCCCATCCGACGTAGGGCGTGGTGGGTTGAGCGATGCCCGCGGTGTAAGAAACGTCGGTGAAATTCATTTTGCCGTCGTTGCGGTAGAGCGCGGTGTATTCGTCGCTGAAATGAGTGACGGCCGAGGATGTGCGGCCCACGTTGAGATAGTCGCCGAGCGCGACGCCCATGTTGGCTTGTTCGGCGCCGTCTTGATTCACGGCGACGCCGGCTTCGAAGCCGACTTCCTTGAATCTTCCGGCACCGTCATTTTGATAGAGATAATTTCTGCCAGCGTCGTTCGCGACCCAGAGGTCAAGATCGCCGGTATCGTCAAAGTGCGACCAGACGGCGGTGAGGCCGAAGGCGTCGGGAGAGTCGCGGATGCCGGAAATTTTTGAGACGTCGGTGAAGGTGCCGTCGCGATTGTTGTGATACAGCGTCGATGGCGAACCTTTCAGGCCGCGAGGGCCGCACTGAACGGCGATACCTCGAAATTTGCAGGCGGGGCTGGAACCGAAAGCGGGAAGGTCCTTCAAATCGAAATCGACGTAGTGGGTGACGAACAGATCGACGAACCCGTCGTGGTCGTAATCGCCAAAGGTAGCTCCGGTGGCCCATTTTGTGTCGCCGGCGAGTCCAGCTTGTTTTGTGACGTCCGTAAATGTGCCGTCGCCGTTGTTGCGATACAAAACCACGCCGCCGAAGCAGGTGACGAGCAGATCGGGCCAACCGTCATTGTTGTAATCGCCGACGGCAACGCCCATCGCCCAGCAGGGTTCGCCGACGCCGGCCTTCGCGGTGACGTCTGAAAAAGTGCCGTCGTGATTATTGTGATAGAGCGCGCCACGCGTTTTTTTTCCTGCGAGACCCATTTCGACATTTTGCGCGTTGGTGAAATAGATGTCGGGCCAGCCGTCGCGGTCGTAGTCGATGAGAGCGACGCCGCCACCCATCGATTCGACAATGTATTTCTGCTCGGGACTGGAAAGATGATCGAACTTGATACCGGCAGCTTCGGTGACATCGACGAATTGAGGGAGATTCGCGGCAGGCTGCTGCGCGGCCGCGGATGCGTTGGCCTGTTGGCGCGGCTTGGCAATACCGGGGACGACGCAGGCGATGATCAGTGCGAGCGCTGCGATTGCCAAAACTACATTTGCGCAGCGGAGGTGCGGTTGAGGTTGTCGGATGGTCGGCACTTTGGGTAGTTGCACTTTGTCTGGTCGCAATCCGTCAGTGGCTCTGGCCGGGCGCATGAATAGCATAAAGCGAGCTGCGCGCGAGAATAAAGAGCGTTGAGCGATCGGGACCGCCGAAAAGAATTTGCGACGGGCGCTCTGGGACGTTGAACGAGTCGATGAATTGCCCACTGGGATCGAAGACGTAAATTTGGCCCGCGGCGATGTACACGTTGCCGTGAGCGTCGACGGCGAGACCTTCGCCGCCGCGGTGAACGAAGAGTTTTACGTCGGTGAAAGCGCCGGAAGCGTCAATCGCGGCGGAGTAGGTGTTCTGCTCGTCTTCGTTCGTGACAAAAGTGCGCTGAGCTGTGCCGGACGCAGGCGCAAGTGAGAGGCCGAAGGCGCGGATCACGTCATGCATTTTGGAACCGTAGTACAGGTCGCCATTCACGAAGTCAGCACCGGCGGGAAGAAACGTGGTGCCGTCGAGCGAGACGTACTGGAAGGGCTTTTTGGTGGCGATTGCATCGAGGAAATCATTTTCGTTGCGCCAGTAATCGACGGGCAGGACGGCGGCGAGGCCGGGGCGAGGCTCGGCGGGCTGCGGTTTTAGAAGCGTGATTTCGTCGCCCGGTTTATTTGGATCGAAGGTGTACACGGTGCCGTTGCCGGCGTAGGAGACGACGTTGAGATTGCCGGCACGGTCGAAAAAAAGATTCACGGGATCGAGCGGATTATCGCGAACTACCGAAAGTTGCGAAGCGGCAACGTCCCATTTGTAGATGGTCTGTTTGCGCGCGTCGACGAAATAGAGATTTCCGGCGGAATCGACGGCGGCGCCGGAAACGTTGAAGAAACCGGTGGAGAGCTTTTCGACTTTGGCGTCGGAACGATTGAAGGGGTTGTGCGGGATGGGTTCGGCTGCCGGAGCTTTGCCGGACGCATTCAGCCAGGCGAATTCGCGTTGTCGAAGCTCGTAGCCGGAGGTCTGGTCGAAGATTGCATTGTCAAAGGAAACTTTCGCGTCACTGTAGACGTGGATGTTGCGAAAGCGAATGTCGTGCGAATCGATCAGGCGAATGGCGTACGGAAATGGCTGAACGCTGCTGACGACGCGATACATGTGGAGATTGGCGAGAGTGATGTTGGACGAGCTGCGAATATCGAGCGGAAGGCAGAATCCGCCTTCGCCGCGTTCTTCTTCGGTTTGCAGCCCGTAGAACTGCCAATTGGAAACGTGGTCGAGGACAACTTCGTTGCGGACGTGATGCTCGCTGGAAAGTTCGTACACGTGGCCAGGAGTTGTGGTGTTTGAAACGTAGAGGCCGGCTTGCGCGAAGGTGCTGGGAGTCCAAAGTCCGACGAATGTGCCGCCGCCGGTGACCCACAGGCTGGGATATTGGCCGTCCCAGCGGCGATTGATGTCGGTGTCGGCGGAGTGCGTGTTGTTGTAGATCGAGGACCAGGCTTTGCGGGCGTCGGATGCGGAGGCGTTTGGGTCGATGGTGCCGTGGCCACCAAGGAAGCGGACGTCGTAAATCATGGAATTTTCGCCCGCCGCCCATTTCGCGGCGACAGCGCGCGGATTGATGCCGTTGGTGTACAGACCGATGCCGGAGACGATGTTTGTGCCGCCGGAGGGCGCGTCGATGAGCGGCTTGGGATTTCCGACGCCCTGAAAGGCAGGCGTGCCATCGGCAAGGATGATGCGGGTGATGCTGGGATGCAGGCCGATCAAGATGGTGCCCGGTTTCAGAGCGAGCGTGTCGGTGACGCGGTATTGACCGGCAGGAAAATACAAAGTCTGATGATCGGCGATCGCTTTCTGGAGTGCAGCGGTGTCGTCGATTGTTCCGTCGCCGACGGCTCCGGCGGCGTGGACGTTGAACCAGTCAGAGACTGGCGGGAGCGCGCGAATGTCTGATGCGGCGGGCGGCGGAAACGCGGTGAGAGATTCGGTGTAAATGGTGCCGTCGATCGCAGCGATTTCGCGGTACTGCATGCCTTGCACGAACGATTTCACGCGATAGATTTTTGCGGGCGCTGAAATTTTCGGAACGCTTTCACGGAAGGACGCGAACGTGGGGACGTTGTCGCAGACCACGTTTTCCATGTTGATTTCGGTGCGCGGGTTGAATTCGTTGCTGATGATGAAAGCGGGGCCGGAAATATTTTCGAGGCGAGCGTCTTTGATCCAGAGTTCGTCGGAATATTTGGGGTCGATTTCAACGGCGGTGGGAACGTTTTTGAATTGCGGACGGATGAGAGTGAGTCCGGCTTCGTGTTCGCGGATGGCGGCTTCGCGCTGGCCTTCGAAAGTGGAATCGATGACGGTGAACTGCCAGCCCGGCGAGGGCTTGCGCGTCCAGATGCCGTACTGACCACCGTAGAAATGCAGGTCTTCGGCAAAATTGCCGCTATCGTGAATTCCGGCCAGGCCCGAGCCTGTACGAAAATCGATATGCGAAAGAAAACAGTGCTGCGCGTAACGTCCGCGGACAGCAACGGCGGCGGGATTGCCGTCGCCGATTTCAAAATCGAAATTGCTCATGGCGGAATAAAACGTGCCGGGGTTGGCGTCGCGGGGCGGTTCGTTTCCCTGCGGGCGGCCTCCGGCGAAGAAAATCATATTGTTGGGATCGCGATCGAAGCCCGGAGTGTTAGGCGCGAGAACGAATACCGGACGGGTGGGACCGTAGCCGATGAGGCGAATGCCGGGCCAGATGTAGATTGTTTTGGTGATGCGATAGCGGCCGGAGGGAATGAAGAGAATTCCCTGGTTGCGGATTTCCTGAATTTTGTCGATGGCGGCCTGGATGGCGGCGGAATCGTCGGCGACGCCGTCGGCTTTCACGGAGAAGGCGCCGGGCGTGAGGTCGATCGCTCGGGGATCGTCGGGGCGAGAGGCGTAATACGAAGTGGACGCGGAGAGCGCCAACGAGCTAGAGAGGAAGAATGCGACGACGACGGCAACCTTCACGGCGACGACGGCGAGTGCGAGTGCAAAACGTAACTTCAGCATTCGATTGGCCTCAATTGCAATTTCCCACGCAGGAGCCGGCAGCTTTCCGCGGAGCGACGTGTGGTTTCCGCATGCAGGGATTGTACGGCGAGCGTGGGCCGATGGGACGGTTTGTTGGCCGAGAAACGGGGACAGGCGGGCGATGCGGTGGGCAGTTCGCGAAGCTGTACATCTATACAGCGCTACAGCCGTCCCCGATGTCAGGAGGTCGTCCCATAATGCTTGCAATCCGCAAGCGACCTGAGGTAATTTCCCGGCGTGACGACCGAAACCGAGGTAAAGCACCGATCCGGATGTCCGGTAGTGGTGTCGCTGGACATTTTTGGCGATCGCTGGTCGTTAATATTGGTCCGCGACATGATGGTGCGGGGTTACCGGACGTTTGGAGAATTCCAGCGAGCGGGGGAAGGCATAGCGACCAATGTGCTGGCGAACCGTCTAGAGAGATTGAAAGCGGCAGGCATCGTGACCACCGAGCCGGTGCCGGATGACGGGCGAAGTCAATATTACCGGCTGACTTCGAAAGGAATCGCGCTGGCTCCGGTGATGCTGGAGCTTTTGATTTGGGCAGCCAAGTACGACAACACCGATGCGCCGTGTGCGGTGATCGAACACATGGCGGAAAACCGGCAAGCGGTGTTGGCGGAGACCTACAAGCGCTGGGAAACTCGAGACACGACGCCGCTGATTCCACCGTTTTCGTCGCCGACGAAATACGGAAAACAAAAGGAGCCGCGATGAGGCTGCACACGTATCTAAATTTCGGTGGCAACTGCGAAGAGGCGTTCCGCTTTTACGAAAAACATCTGGGCGCGAAAGTGACCGCGACGATGACGTTCGGCGAATCGCCGGACCAGCAACATACGCCGCCAAACTGGGACAAAAAGATGCTGTATGCGCGCATGTCGATCGGCGGAACGGATCTGATGGGAAGCGATGTGCAGCCGGACCGGTTTCAACCGATGCGCAGCGTGTACCTGTCGCTTTCGGTGCCAAGCTCTGAAGAAGCGGAAAGAGTACATGCGCTGCTGGCGGAGCATGGCGAGATTTTCATGCCGATGGGGGAAACATTTTTCGCGCATCGGTTCAGCATGGTACGGGACCGGTTTGGCGTGTCGTGGATGATCATTCACGAACGGCCGATGCCGAGTTGAAGACAGGCGAGCGACAGCGCCGGTTGGATCGGGAAATTTTTTGTTGGTAAGAGAGGGCGAACATGGCGTTCATTCATGATTTGAAAATTGCAGTGCGGTCGCTGGCGAGAGTTCCGGCGTTGTGGATCACGGTGGCGCTGACGTTGGCGCTGGGCATCGGCGCGAACGCAGCGATCTTCAGCGTGGTGCGCGGCGTATTGCTGCGCCCGCTCGCGAATCAGGACGAAGACCGCCTGCTGTATATACGCCAGAGCGCGCCCGGATTGAAGGATCCGAACACGACGTTCAGCGTGCCGGAAATTCAGGATATTGGCACGGGGCTGAAATCGATCAAGGAACTGGGAACGTTTTCGGAGATCGATTTCACGATCGTAGGTTTGGGAACGCCGCGCGAGATCCGAGCGGGAGTGGTGGACGGGAATTATTTCGAAGTGATGGGCCTGCGTCCGGTGATGGGGCGTTTGTTGACTCCGGCCGATGACGGTCCGAACGCACCGGGCGCCGCGGTGCTGACGTATCGATTCTGGACGGCGGGGCTGCATTCCGATCCGAATGTGCTGGGAAAATCGGTGCGACTGGGCAGCGATGAAGGCGGCCGCGACGCGGTGATCGTGGGAGTGCTGGAGCCGTCCGTGCCGTATCCGATGGAGACGGAGTTGATTTCGAACATCGTGACCAGCCCGCATCACCTGTCGGCGACGATGGTGACCGGACGCGAGCACCGGATGACGGAAGTGTTTGGGCGGTTAGCAAACGGCGCGGATTTGAACGCGGCCAATGCGGAACTGCAAACAAAGTACGCGGGAATGCTGGCGGCGCATCCCGACACTTACAAGCCGAACGATCATTACCAAATCAGCGTGACGAAGCTGCACGACCAGATCAATTCAAGCGCGAACACAATTTTGTGGGTGCTGTTTGCCGCGTCGGGATTGTTGTTTGTGATTGCGTGTTCGAACGTGGCGAACCTGGTGTTCGCACGAACGGTGCGACGCGAATCCGAGCTTGCGGTGCGATCGGCGCTGGGTGCGACGACCGGAGCGCTGCGTCGAGCGCTGCTGGCGGAAAGCACAGTGTTGTGCGTGAGCGGAGCGCTGGCCGGATTGCTGCTGGCGATCCCGATGGTTTCGATTCTGGCGCGGTACGCGGCGCGTTATTCGGTGCGCGCCGACGGACTGAAACTGGATTTCACTTTGCTGTGGGTGGGCGTCGCGTTGGCGCTGATTTCCGCGGTGTTTTTGGCGTTTGTGCCGCGGCTGCCGAGCGCGGACGCGTCGAAGGGATTTGCGCTGACCAGCAGCGGAGTGCGCGTGACCGGAGGAAACAACCGGCGGTTGCGGATTTTCGCGGTGACGCAGATTACAGCTTCGTTTTTGCTTTTGGCCGGTGCGGGTGCGCTGATCAAAACTCTGATGACGCTGGAAAAAACGCAGCCGCCGTTTGAAACGGCGCACGTGCTGGCTGTGAATCTGCCGGTGATGGCGTACGGAAAAACTCCGGAACAAGTGCGCGCGTTTTACACCGACGTGCGGCGGAAAGTGGCTGCGATCCCCGGCGTGGACCACGTATCGACAGGATTCGGAGTGCCGTGGCGCGATGCGCGGTACTTGAACATCAATTTCATGTTTTCGGTGGAAGGCGCCACGGCGGAAAACGGAAAAGAAGATCCGCGAGCGCGGTTCCGATCGGTATCGCCCGACTATTTCGCGACGCTGGGAATTCCGATGCTTGCCGGGCGGGATTTCCGGGAAACCGATCGCAACGACACCGAGCACGTAGTGATTATCAGCGAGAGCGTGGCGAAGCAGCTGTTCCCCGGGCAGGAAGCGGTGAACCGCCACATGCAGTGGACCGACCCAGTGATGAAATTTATCGGGATGAATGGCGACCCGCGGCGGATTATCGGCGTGGTACCGGACGTGGACGATGAAAGCATCCTGCCGTCGCCGGCGATGACGATTTACCAAAGCGCCGAGCAGGAAGGATGGAATGGGCGGCTGTTTGTGAGGACGAAGCAAGATCCGTACTCACTGGTTCCGACGATCACACAAACGGTGCACGATCTGGCGCCGGACCAGCCGGTGGAACGGCCGAGCACTCTGAACGACGTTCGCGCGGAAATTCTGACGCCGGACAAACTGAATGCGGTGGTGTTCGGCGGATTTGCCGGTGTGGCGCTGCTAATCTCCATCGTCGGCGTGGCGGGCGTACTGGCGTTTTCGGTGAGCAGCCGGACGCGCGAATTTGGAATCCGTATGGCGCTGGGAGCACAGCCGGGAAGCATTTTGAAGAATGTGCTGATGGACGGATTCGTGATCGCGGTGGTGGGAGTGTTGGCCGGAGGGTTGGTCGGTTTTGCGCTGGCACGATTCATCGGGAAATACACGGCCGAGGTGCAGATACCGGGCGCGCTGCCATTGATTGCGTCGGCGCTGATCATTCTGGCGGCAGCGGTGATTGCTTCGGCGTTGCCGGCGGCGAGAGCGGCGCGGGTGGACGCCGTGGAAGCGCTGCGGTCTGAATAAATACGGACGCGGGCTGCTGACTGCAGGCCGTGTGCGAATTTTCCGGCGAGCGCTAGTGAGTTGCGACGTATGTGACTGAGGAGATGCGGTCGTGTGCCGAAACATCAAGACGCTTTACAATTTTGAGCCGCCGGTGACGAAAGACGAGATACGAGCGGCTTCGATTCAGTTTGTGCGAAAGATCAGCGGATTCAACAAGCCGTCGAAGGCGAACGAAGTTGCGTTTGAGCGCGCGATCGATGAAATCGCGGCGGCGTCCGGCAGGCTGCTGGAATCGCTGGAACCCAAGGCGGAGCCAAGGGACCGCCAGGTGGAAGCGGCGAAAGCGATGGCGCGAAGCGCGGAACGATTTGGGACCAGGCCGCAGACGGCGCAGCAGGAAAGCTAGTTCGACTGCTGATGGGAAATTCGAATTAGCGAAGGCAAGACGTCGCCGAAGGATTTGTCGGACGGCTGGCCGAAAGCGAAATAGATTTTCCGGTAGAGCGCGTAGAGCGACGCGTAGATTTTTTGATCCGCAGGATTTGGTTGGAAGACGGTGTGTTGAGGGCACATTTTGTCCTGCGCTTCTTCGACCGAACGGAACGTCCCCGCCGCAAGAAACGCAAAAATCGCAGAACCCAAACTGACGACGCTTTTGTTGGGCACGAGTACCGGGCGCTCGAGCACGTTGGCGTACACCTGATTCAGAATGTTGTTTTTCTGCGGAATTCCACCGGCATTGATGACGCGCGCGATGTGAACTCCATGTTCGGCCATGCGATCGAGGATAACGCGCGTGTGCAGCGCGGTGCCTTCGATGGCGGCGAACAGTTCGTCTTGCGCGGTGGTCTGCAAATTCCAACCAAGAGTGATGCCGCGCAGATTCGGATTCACGAGCACGGTGCGGTCGCCGTTGTCCCAGGTCATGCGAAGCAGTCCGGTCTGGCCTGCTTTGAATTTTTCGAGTCCTTCGCTGAGTTTGGAAACTTCGGTGCCAGCGCGGCTGGCGATGGCGTTGAAAATATCGCCGACGGCGGACAATCCCGCTTCGATGCCGGTGCGCGAGGGATGAACGCTGCCCTGCACCACTCCGCAAACTCCGGGAACTAAATTCACCGACGGCGTAATGCCGATGATGCAGGTGGAAGTGCCGACGACGTTGACCATGTCGTCGGTGCGGCAGCCGGCGCCGATTGCGTCCCAGTGGGCGTCAAACGCGCCGACGGGAACAGGAATTCCGGGTTTCAAGCCGAGACGCGCGGCCCAAGATTCCGAGAGATGGCCGGCGAGTTTGTCGGAGGTGAGATATTCGCCCTGCAGTTTTTCGCGGACGCCAGCGAAGAGCGGATCGACGCTGACGAGAAATTCTTCGGACGGAAGACCGCCGAGCTGCGGGTTCCAGAGCCATTTGTGGCCCATAGCGCAGATGCTGCGTTTCACCTGGCGAGGATCGCGGATGCCGCACAAGGTCGCGGCCACCATGTCGCAATGTTCGAAGGCGGAAGCGAAGTCGGCGCGCTTTTCGGGATTGTGTCGGAGCCAGTGGAGAAGTTTCGAAAATCCCCACTCGGAAGAGTAGGTACCGCCGCACCACTGGATGACTTCGAGATTTTGGCGATGAGCGGCTTCGGTGATTTCGGCGGCTTCGGATTTGGCGCGATGATCGCACCACAAATAATATTCGCCGAGCGGCTGCAGATTTTTATCGACGGGAATCACGGAGGAGCCGGTGGTATCGAGGGCGATGGCTTCGATTTGATCGCCGAGGACGCCGGCTTTGCTGACCGCTTCGCGCGTTGCTGCAGCGAGCGCGCTCATTTGATCGTGGTGGGATTGTGTGGCGAATTCGGGATCTTCGCGCTTGCGGTGAAGCGGGTAATCGGCGAGCGCGGTGGCGAGCAGGCCGCGTTCGCTATCGACGATGGAAACGCGAACGCTGAGAGTGCCGAAGTCAACTCCTGCGACGATGGCCATAGAGTGTGATGAAGGCTCCGAAAAGTTGCGGCGCTAGGCTGTGTGGGCGTACATGTCCCAGCCGAGATAGCGCGTAGTCGCTTCATGAACGATCGAGTCCACGGTAGAAAAGTTGGCGGCGACGTGGTGCTCGAATCCGTTTTCGCAGATGAAGTGGAGCAATTTCTGCAGGCCTGGAATTTCGACGACGCCCGCACCGCCGAAAGTCTGCAAGGAATCGTCGGTGAAGCGACCGTGCCCGGTGTAGCCGCGGATCCTGCCGTGAACATCGTCGGTGGAAAACCGGGCGAAGCTCATGGCGCCGGCTTTCACCTGGCCGACGCAAGTGCCGAACGTATTTTCCATGCCAACGGTGCCGGCGATGATGGCCTGGAAATCCATTTTCACGTCTTTGAAGAAGTGTTTCGGCAGGTTGCTGCAATGGAAGCAGACGGCTTTGTTGGGATCGTTGCCGTAGTTGTTGTTCCAATCGAGCAACGCACTGGGAGTTTCGGAAGCGAGCTGAAGGGCGTGCATGCCGAGGACGCCGCAGACGTCCACTTCGCAGGCGCTGGAAAGTAGGGACTCGCTCATCATGCTCATCACGGTGCAAGGGACGACCCCGAGATTTTCTTCGAGCGAAGTCCAACACTGAACCGCGCTGATCTGGACGTGGGTGGCGCGCATCCACTGATCGACGACGGCGCCGAGCTTGGCCATTTTCAGCAAGGCCTGCTGAGGGATGTCTGTGGTGGAAACGTATTTGTGGATCGATTTCAGTTTTTCGACGACGGCGTCGTCGTTGTCTTTCAGGCGGCTGATGCGGCCGAGAACTTCGCTGAGGTCGAGAGTTTCGACGCTGATGCCGCTGGCCTCGAGAAGTTTTTCGCTGTAGCGGACGGTGTTGAAGGCGGTGGGACGAGCGCCGAGCGCGCCGATGCGAAGATTGCGCAACCCCTTTGCGACGCGGCAAACGCCGGCGAACCATTCGAGGTCTTTCGCGAACTCGGGCGAATCAGGCGATTCAGTGTGCAGAGTGGTGAGCGAGTACGGAATGCCGTACTGGCGGAGGTTGTTGCAGGCGGACATTTTTCCACAAAAACTGTCGCGGCGATGGGTGATGGCCATTTTGCCGGGAGAATCGGGCGTGGCCTGGACGAGAACGGGGACGCTCAAGCGCGAGAGTCGAAGCGTATCGGCGATGGCGCGTTCGTCACCGAAATTCGGCAGAGTGACGATGACGCCGTCGATCGGGTCCGCCTTGGATTTGAAAAGCTCGGCGCAGCGCGTGGCTTCTTCATAGGTTTCGACGGCGCCGTACTTGCTTTGCTCCGGTGAGAGCACAACGGCGTCAATGCCCGCTTTCTGCAGGACCTGAAGAATTTCCTCGCGGCCGGTTTTGGCGAGGTGATCGGGGAAAAATCCGCGATTCCCCACGATCACGCCCATCGTTAGTTTTCGCTTGTTTGCCATGGTTTGCTTTCTTATCCCTTTTGCGATTTATCTGTCGTGCTGTGTAGCGCCTGAATGAAACGCTTTCTGGCCGTCATGCTGAAACGATGCGGGCCCGCGTGCGGGCATTCCGCGATTAGGATTTTTTCTTTTCCTGGCCGTAATACGCTTCCTTGCCGTGCTTCCTTAAAAAATGCCGATCGTGCAGCGTCCTGCCGATTCCTGCGGCGTTCGGATCGATATTGATCGTGAGATACGCCATGCGAGCCGCGGCTTCGAGCATCCAGGCATTTTCAGCGGCTTTGGTGGCGCTATCGCCCCACGCAAACGGGCCGTGGTTGGCGACGAGCACAGCAGGAATCGAAACCGGATCGAGCGCATTTGATTTGAAGGCACGAATGATGGCAACCGCGGTGTTGGCTTCGTACTCTCCGTTGATTTCCTTATCGCTCATCGCTTCGGTGACGGGAATGGGACCGTGAAAATAATCGGCGTGGGTGGTGCCGAAGCACGGAATCGATTTGCGAGCCTGAGCCCAGGCCGTGGCGTACTCCGAATGAGTGTGAGCAACGCCTCCGACGGAAGGAAACGCGCGGTAGAGCGCCGCGTGCGTGGGCAGATCGGAGGAAGGCCGCAAGGCTCCCTCGACAATCTTGCCGTCCAAATCGGTAACGACCATGTCCTTGGGCTTCAGCTCGTCGTAGGGAACACCGCTGGGCTTGATGACCAGCAAACCGTTATGGCGATCGACGCCACTGGCGTTGCCAAAGGTGGAAAGAACCAAGCCGCGACGAACCAAATCGAGGTTGGCTTCGAGCACCTCTTCACGCAATTGCGCCAGAATGAGTTTCTTTCGTTTCATCGTCTGCATGCGGCGACAATTCGCCGGGAACTGCGGGAGCTATTCAATCGTTGCCAGCGATGCAGAGCCGGCATCCGGATTCTGCCACGATTCGCGAGCTGGTCCAGAATTTCCGTTACCGTCGCTATTTTCGAACTAAAAACTCGAGGATCGTGGTCGATTTGTACGTTTGGCCGGCCTTCAATTCCGTTGAAGGAAATTTCGGATGATTCGGCGAATCCGGAAAATGCTGCGTTTCAAGACAAAATCCGGTGCGGTACGCGTACGGGATGCCCCCCTTCCCTTTCGCAGCGCCGTCCAGAAAATTTCCGGTGTAAAACTGAACGCCGGGTTCGGTGGTCGAGACGACGAGGACGCGTCCACTGGCTGGATCGAAAACCTCCGCCGCGACGCCGATGCCGACGCCGCCTTCTTTACCGTCCAAAACCCAATTGTGGTCGTATCCTTTTCCGAATTTCAGTTGTTCATCGTTTTGATTGATGCGAGCGCCGATCGCAGTGGCGTGGGTGAAATCAAACGGCGTTCCCTTCACCGCGCGCAGCTCACCGGTCGGAATCAACGTCGCGTCCACCGGGGTAAATTTGTCGGCATGCAAGGTCAGCTCGTGATCCAAAATTTTCTCGGCGGGATTTCCGGTCAAATTAAAATAACTGTGATTCGTCAAATTCAGGACGGTGTCTTTGTCGGTCGTCGCCGAATAGTCGATCCTCAATTCACTCGAGTCCTCGGGCAGCGCGTAGGTTACCTTCACCTTCAAAGTTCCGGGATAGCCCTCTTCCCCGTCGGGGCTGGTGTAGCTGAGTTCGAGAATCTGTGCATGTGCGGTTGAACGATCGACGGCCGTCCAAACTCGCTTGTTGAAGCCGATCGTGCCGCCGTGAAGACTATTGGGCCCGTCGTTCTTCGGAACTTGATATTTCTTGCCGCGGAGGGTGAACTCGCCGCCGGCGATTCGATTTCCGTAGCGGCCGATTGTGCCGCCGAAGAATGCGGTGCCATTTTCATAGCTGGTGACGTCGTCGTATCCGAGGACGATGTCTTGCGCTTTGCCGTCGCGGTTCGGAACCGTCAGAGATTGCAAGGTGCCGCCGAAATTGAGGACGGCGGCTTCGATGCCCTTTTTATTGCTGAGGACATAGCGAGTGATGGGCTGGCCATCGGCGGTCTTTCCAAATGGAGAACTTTGCACCGGGCGAACGACCCCTTTTGAAGTGGGAGATGGCGGAGGCACCAGAAAAGTGAGCGAGATCAAGGCAAGTGCCACGAATTTCATCGAGAGCCAACCCCCCGGAAGAGCGAATCATAGTAAAAGAAACGCAGACTTAAGTAAACGTTTACCACCTTGACTGACCGATTGCAATAGACACAATGGGCAGCATCTGGAACGCCCTCTGAAAGCAGGAGCGGAGGTTGGGCGCGGTATTGGCAGAAACGGAGATAGCGTATACTCTGAAAACCCGCCGGGCGTAACAAACGAGGAATTGTGGATATACGCGACATCGCCAAACGAGCCAAGGTTTCGACCGCGACCGTTTCGCGGACGGTGAACCACGCTCCGACGGTGGACGCGCAACTCGCCAAGCGCGTGTGGAAAGCCATCGAAGAGATGGGATATTACCCGAACCGCCAGGCGCGAGCGCTGGTGTCCGGTCGGAGCCGCGTATTTGGCCTGATCGTTTCGGAAATCACGAACCCGTTTTTTCCGGAGATCGTGCAGACGTTTGAAACGCTGGCGGTGGAGCACAACTACGAAATTCTGCTCACCTCGACGGTGCACGACACGAAGCGAATGAAGCTGGCCGTGCGGAGAATGATCGAAGGGCGCGTGGACGGCGTGGCGATTCTGACTTTTGGAATGGAAGACGCGCTGCTGGAAGATTTGCGATTCCGGAATTTGCCGCTGGTGTTTGTCGACGTAGGACCGAAAGCGCCGCGAGTGAGCAACATTCGCGTGGATTACGCAGACGGAATCCGGCAAGCGGTGCAACATCTGGCGGCGCTGCGGCATGACCGGATCGGATTTATCGCCGGACCGCTGCAACTGAAATCGGCGATGGCGCGCAAGAATGCGTTTGAAGAATCGATGCGCGAGTTGGGATTGCCGATACGGCCTGAGTACATCGTGCAAGGAAATCACAAGCCCGACGGCGGCGACCGCGCGCTGCACAAACTTTTCAGCCTGAAGCAGCATCCGACGGCGGTGCTCTGTTCGAACGACATGACGGCGATCGGAGTGATGCGCGCGGCGTTTGAACTGGGAATTGAAGTGCCGCGCGGGCTTTCGATTGTGGGATTCGACGACATTCGCATGGCGGACTACATGATTCCGCCGCTGACGACGGTGCAAATGTCGCAAACCGAACTGGCGACACAAGCGTTTCACGCGCTGCTGAAGGAAACGAAACGCGAGACGCCCAGTCCTGAAGGATCGGAATATAATTTGAAGACGCGGTTGATTCTGCGAAGCTCAACGACTTTCCCTCCCGGACATTTACAAGCGCAAACGAAAACCCGCAGCGGCACACCACGCAGCACCCGCAAGCGCATGCCGTAGTCGTCGGCCCGTACGCGCGGGGCCGATCCGTATTCCTGAAATTCGAATTTGGCTGCTGCGGTTCCGCTGTGTCGATTCGGATTCTTTGATTTCAACTCAACGGGAAATTTAATTCGTCGCGAGATCTGCAGGAGCGGCGAGAGCATTTTCGGAGCGAGCGATCACCGCGCAGGCGAGACAATTGCCGATCACGTTGATCGCCGTTCGTCCCATGTCCATGACGGCGTCGATGCCGAGGATCATGAAAATCGGTTCGGTGGGAAGGTGGAATGTGCCGGCCATGGCCAGCAAAACGACGAGCACCGCGCGCGGCACGCCGGCCACGCCTTTGCTGGTGATCATCAGCGTGAAGACCATGAAAAGCTGCTGAGTCCATGACAAGTGCATGCCGGCGGCCTGGGCGACGAAGATCGATGCGAGCGCCAAATATAAGGATGAGCCATCGAGGTTGAAGCTGTACCCCGCCGGAATTACGAAGGCGACGATTTCACGTGGCACACCAAACTCTTCCATCGATTCCATGGCTCGCGGAAGCGCGGCTTGCGATGCGCTGGTGGCGAAGGCGATGGTGGCAGGCTCGGCGACGGCGCGCACAAATTTAGCGATGGGAATCCGCGCCAGCCGGGCGATCGGCAAGAGCACGCAGAGCAAAAAGAAAAGCAGCGCGGCGTAACCGGTAAGAAGAAGTTTGCCGAGCGGAAGCAAGACGCTGATGCCCAGATGGCCGACGGTGTAGGCCATAGCCGCGCCGACGCCGACAGGCGCGAAGTACATGACAATTTTGGTGAACGAAAACATGACGGCCGTGAGGGATTCGAAAAAACGAAGCAGCGGCGCGCGGCTGGCCTCCGAGACCTTCGCGAGAGCGATGCCGAACAAAATTGCGAACACAGCAACCTGAAGGATTTGGTTTTCGGCGACCGACTTGGCGAGATTTTCCGGGACAACGTGGATCAAAAACTCGTCCCAGTGAATCGGCGCGGCAGCGGGCATGGGCGACCCGGCGGTGGCGACCGTTGAAATTCCGAGACCGGGATGCGTGATGTTGATGGCGACCACGCCGATGAGAAGCGCGATCGTGGTGACAACTTCGAAGTAGATGAAACTCTTGATTCCGATCCGGCCGACGGCCCGCAGATTTCCGTGACCGGCGATTCCGGTGATGAGCGTGCCGAGAATCAACGGCGCGACGATGACTTCGATGAGGCGGAGAAAAATATCGCTGAGGAAGCGCAGGTGTTCAGCAAGATGCGGCCGGTCGATTCCTATTTCGCCGCCGAGCAACATGGAAAACAAAATCCAGTAGGTAAGCGAAGAGCGGCGAATTCCGGCGGCGGCGATGAGCGCGAGACCGATCCAGCGAACGACCGCGAGCGAGACGGTTGGACCCCAGACAATCGCAAGCAACGCGCCGGCGATGAACAGCACGATACCGGCCACGGTGAGCGCGCGGGACGCCAAGCTTCGTTGAGGCGATGCGTCAGTTTTGGTGGAGCTGGTTTGCATTTTTACGCCGAGTGCTCGCTGACAGTCCGGTGCAAAAACTTTTTCACGTTACGGCCATCTGCTATCTTCGGAATCATGCCAACCATCAAGAACTTCGAATGCTCGCGCTGCAAAGAAAATGTGACCGCTGCGACTCCGCAAACGCTGTGCCCGTCGTGCAAGGGCGCGCTGTACGTCCGCTACGACCTTTCCGACGCGCGCGGGATCGCGAAGCGCGATGAAATCGCTCGCGACGCCGCGAAATCCCCGTGGCCCGGCATGTGGCGCTACCGGAGCGTGCTGCCCGACGTGAAACCGGTGACGCTCGGCGAGGGCTGGACGCCGATGCTGACGAGCCACCGCAATGCCGCCATCTATATTAAGGAAGAAGGCGCGAATCCGACCGGTTCGTTCAAGGCGCGCGGCCTGGCCTTGGCGGTGACGATGGCGCATCACTATGGATTCAAGAAAATCGCCATCCCCTCAGCCGGCAACGCGGCCGGTGCGCTTGCGGCGTACGCAGCGGCGGCAGGAATCGAAGCTCACATTTTCATGCCGCGCGACGTGCCGTTTGCCAACTACGTCGAGGCGGTAGCGTACGGCGCGAAGGTGACGCTGGTCAACGGCCTAATCTCGGATTGCGGGCGCATGGTGGCGGAGCGGAGCAAGAGCGAAGGATGGTTTGATATTTCCACGTTGAAAGAGCCGTTTCGCGTGGAAGGAAAAAAGACAATGGGGTACGAGCTGGTGGAGCAGCTCGGATGGGAATATCCGGACGCAGTTTTTTATCCGACCGGCGGCGGCGTTGGATTGATCGGAATGTGGAAGGCGTTCGCGGAGCTGGAAGAATTGGGATGGGTGAGCACGGGAAAGCGGCCGAAGATGGTTGCGGTGCAGTCGGCAGGCTGCGCGCCGGTGGTAAAAGCGTTTGAGCAAGGCGCGAAGGCCAGTGAGATGTGGGAAAACGCGGCGACGTTTGCATCCGGGCTGCGGGTGCCGAAACCGTACGGCGATTCGATCATGCTGGAGATCCTGCGCGACTCGGGCGGAGTGGCGATGGCTATACCCGATGCGGAGATTTTGAAGTCGCTGCGGGATTGGGCAGCGCACGAGGGAATTTTTCTTTCGCCCGAAGGCGCGGCGGCGACGGCGGCTTACGACCGGCTGGTGGCGTCTGGTTATCTGAAGGCGAGCGATCGAGTGGTGCTGTTCAACACCGGCGCGGGATTGAAATATACGGACGTGACGGCGGAGGCGATGGGTTTGCAGCGACCGAACGCCGGAGCCTAGGCTCGCGCGCGGTTTCTAAAGTTGCGCGTGCGATCGGCGGGCTGTATTCAAAGCACGGCGCGTGAGATCCGAAGCGAATTTTTGTCTCGAGGTATAAGGAGGCAGCGATGGAGCGGAAGAATGCAATTACGCGGAGAAGTTTTGTGTCGTCAGCGCTGAGCGCGGGCACAGCGGCGGCGCTGCTGCCGGCGGGAAAGCTGATTCCCGGACTGCTTGATCATCCGTTTGGCTCCGCAGCGGCGACGCAGCAAGCGGAACGGGCGCTGCTCGCGACTCCGGCGTGGAACGATCAAGGCGTCGAAAACTTGGTTCGGTCGCCGCACGCGAAGTTGAAGAACGTGCCGGTGCGCGCGGTGACGATCGACAGCGGCTTCTGGGGCAAGCGGCGCCAGATCAACATCGATAAGAGCATCCCCACTATGCACGACCTGCTGGAAGCCAACGGTCGGATGGAAAATTTCCGCCGGCTGATGGGCAAAAGCAAAGCGGCGCAGAGCGGGCCGGTGTATTCGGATTCCGACATTTATAAATGGACGGAAGCGGTTGGATTCACGCTGCAATCCGGGCCGTATCCCGCGCTGCGGGCGTCCGCCGAAAAATTCATCGACGATGTGGTGGCGATTCAGAAACCGAACGGATACCTGAACACGTATTACGTGGACGATCGCGCTTCGCTGATCATGCTGCCGCAAACGCAAACGACCGGGCACGAGCTTTACAACATGGGCCACTACCTGCAGGGGGCGATTGCGTATTACCGCGGCACCGGCGACCGGAAGATGCTCGATGCAGGAATCAAGTTCGTGAATGATTTTCTGCTGCCGAATTACGGTCCGGCACCGCTGAAGCCGATTGTTTCAGGGCATCCGGAAATCGAAATGGGATTGATTGAGCTGTACCGCACGACGGGTGATAAGCGGCAACTCGATCTGGCGGGCTACGTATTGCACGGCGACGATCGGATCGAACTGCCGGCGCACCGAACCATCTATATGTTCAGCGGGACGCCGTTCACCGCGCGGACGAAGCTCGAAGGTCATGCGGTGCGCGCGATGTACGCATGCTGCGGCGCGACCGACTATTACATGGAAACCGGGGACGAGACGTACTGGAAGACATTGAACGTGCTGTGGAACGATTTGACGGCGACGAAGATGTACGTGACCGGCGGAGTGGGCGCGCGCGCGGACGGCGAAGCGTTTGGCGACGCGTATGAATTGCCGAACGCGCAGGCCTACGGCGAAAGCTGCGCGGCGATCGGCAACATGATGTGGAATTGGCGGATGCTGGCGGTGACGGGCGACGGGAAGTTCACCGATGTGATCGAGCGAGCGCTCTACAACGGAATTAATTCCGGCATGTCTCTCGACGGAACGTTTTACTGCTACCGGAATCCGCTGGCGTTTGATCCCGCTACTGGCGACACGATTCGCAATACGTGGTACGACACGACGTGCTGCCCGCCGAATCTGGAGCGCACGTTTGCGTCGCTGCCGGGATATTTCTACAGCACAAGCGCGGACGGGCTGTACGTCCATCTCTACGACAATTCGGAACTGGACTGGAAACTCGAAAACGGCACGGGCATAAAACTTTCGCAGAAGACGAATTATCCGTGGGACGGAGCCGTGGAGCTGACGGTGAATCCCGCGAAGAGTTCGGAATTCACGATGCATCTGCGAATTCCGGGATGGAGCGATCGCGTGCAAGTGAGTGTTAACGGAAAATCCGTGGCCGGCGCGAAAGCGGGCGAGTATTTGGCGATCCGTCGGCAGTGGGCCGCGGGCGATGCGGTGCAACTGAAGCTCGACATGACTCCGCAAGTGCTGGAAGCGAATCCACACGTGATCGAAGACGTGGGTCGAGTGGCGGTTCAGCGCGGGCCGCTGGTGTATTGTCTGGAGCAAATGGACCAGCCGCCGGGCACGGCGATTGAAGATGTGGCGCTCGATTTGGGGCGCAAGCCTTCCGGCGAATTCAAAACGGAATTCAAAAGCGATCTGCTGGGCGGAGTGGTGGTGCTGGAACACGAAGGCGCGGTGATCGAATATCCCGGCTCGCGCGATTCGCTGTACTCGCAATATCAGGTAGATCGGCCGAAGACCAAGCCCGTCCATCTGACGTTTATTCCGTATTATGCGTGGGCCAACCGCGACAAGACGCCGATGCAAGTGTGGACGCAGCTGGTGAAGATCTAGATTTGGGAGCGGCGCGATTTTGCTCGATGCGGAGCAGGCGTTGTTGACGAAGCGTGTCGTAGCGGCGCGCTACGCGTGTCCGCTTGGTCGTAGGCACACAGCACGTACGGTACTTTACACGTCTGGTCACCACGGATCGCGCCAGAATACGGAATAGCAAAGCTCACTGAACCTGCGATCCCTCTGCGGATTTGAGTGCCGCGGCCCCGAAGTTCACGCTGAATCGCTTGCACCAAATCGACACCGCGCGATATTTCTCAAGGTCCAGGTTGGTGGGCAGCGCGTAGTTCTGGTCGCCTACGTTGCCTTTGATCGATCCCAGGTCGACGAAACCAGCGTGCTCCACTGTCGCTGCGTCCTTTGCGTCATCCGAAGCAACCATGTACACATGCACGTCCGGCCCGTTGGAGGTGTTGAAGTCGGTGAGCCGAAGCATGTGACTTCCATCACCCATTTTATAAATTGTTGCAATGCCCGACGTCGGATGCAGAATCGTGTAGAACTTCCCGGATTCGACCGCCTGCGCAGCCACGCTTCCTTGAGGCATTCCCTCATCAACTCGCAAATTGCTAAAAAGCCGGTCTGGTCTGAACCAGTAAAAACCCACAACGGCCGCTAAAACCACAAGGGCGATCACCACTTTTACCCATGTCTTCTTCATCTGTTTGTTCTCCTTCAACCCGTGTTGCAGCAAAGCAAACTGCCGACGTATCGAGTTCATGAAGCCGCGATCGTTCGGTCGCTAGTTACCGGTCCGCTTGCCAGGCGGCTCAACGACTGACAAACGCTCGGACGAGCCCGCGCCTAGATGCCCTTGATTTCTCCGCCATCGATCCGCAGAGCCGCACCGGTCATCCACTTGGCTGACGGCGACACCAGATATCCAATCAGGTCCGCCACTTCTTCGGGTTTGCCGAATCGCGCAATGCCCACCTGTAGCGGAAACTGCTTGATCGCCTCATCCACCGTAATGTTGTGCGCTGGGGCCCAGGTCTGGAAAAACGTCTCGCGTCGGTGTGTAAGCACTGCTCCCGGCGAAACGCTGTTGACCTGCACACCATCTTTGGTTCCTTGCTCCGCGAATGCCTTTGCGAGCGCGAGAATCGCCGCATTAATCGCCGCCACCGCCGCGAAGGCAGGCTTGGGATCAAACGCCGCAGTTCCGCTCATGAAGACAACCGACCCGTTCGACTTCTTCAGCGCATCCCACGCCCGGATCGTAAGTCGCCGCGCGCCGTGCAGCTTTAATGCAGCGCCGTCGTCCCACTGGGCATCGGTCATTTCAAACAAATCGATCTGAGGTACCGCTCCAGCGATATTCACCAGCGCATCGATCCGGCCGTAGCGTTCGAGTGCGGTTTCCACAACTGTTTCCGCCGCATCCGGTTGCCGAAGGTCGCACGCTATCGGCAGTGCGTCGGCGCCGATTTGCCTTACCTCCGCTGCTGTTGCGTCCAGGTTTCCCTTGCTTCGCGCGACAAGAACCAACGCGCAAAAATCGCGCGCCAGCCTGAGCGAGGTTGCTTTACCGATTCCCTGGCTCGCGCCCGTGACAATTGCCACCGTCTTTGCATTCATCGCGTCCATCGGGATTACGAAAGTGTCTTTCGCGCCGCCTCGAGAATCACATCCACCACTACCGACGGCGAGGCATACATCGGTGTGTGGTCCACCGGATGCGCACGGACTGCCGCCTTCATTCGCTCGGCCATGAACTGTTGCGTCTTGGGATTGATCATCAGGTCGTTCTCCGCCACCAAGAACCACGCCGGTTTCGACTTCCAGAGTGGTGCCGGCGCCCGCTCCTGAATGCACTCAACGGAGATCGGTCGTTGAACTGCCGCTGCGATCCTCGCTTCTTCGGGCGACGCCTTCTGCGCCAAGGCACGCCGGAAAGCATCGTCGGGCATCCACACAAAACCATGGGAATCGGGCACCATCTTCGGCTGCTGAGGACTCGGAATGTCGCGATAGAAGACGTTCGCGACGGTCTCGCCTTCATCCGGCGCCAGCGCCGCGACGTACACGAGCGACTTCACTCGATCTTCCTTCACCGTTGCAATTACGGCGCCTGAGTATGCGTGCCCTACGAGCACCACCGGCCCCGCCGTCCGCTCCAGAGCCCAACTCAAAGCCGTCGCGTCGTTGGTCAGCGATGTAAGCGGTATCGGCGGGCATATCACTTTCAGTCCGTGCCGCTCCAGAGGTCCCACGACCTTGCTCCAGCACGAGCCGTCCGCCCAAGCGGCATGAACCAAAACAATCGTCGAGTTCTCGGGAAACTCGCCGCGCTTCCCTGACACTCCGACCGAACTCGCGCCCGCTTGCCCAGCACTCTCGGCCCGCGCGTCGCCATTCAACATGCCCACGAGCGGGACGCCGAGCGATGCAGCCGTGAGCGATCCGAGGAACTTCCGCCTGTCCATTCCTTGCTCGACCTCCCACAAATTGCCCACAAAAACGGGCACACCAAACGCATCGATTTCAGCGCGATGCGGGATTGAGTTTGTCTTGGTTGAATGGAAACGCGCTCAGTGTGCGGACTTCCCGTGGTCCTTGCCAACGTCGTTAGCAAGGAACTCGTTCATCGCCGCGGCGATCTCGATCACGTGCGTCTCAAGAGCGAAGTGTCCCGTATCGAGGAACTGTACCTGCGCCTTCGGAATGTCTCTGCGGAACGCTTCGGCCCCGGCTGGAATGAAAAAAGGGTCGTTCTTTCCCCAGATCGCCAGCAGGGGCGGCTTCGACTTACGGAAGTATTCCTGGAATTTCGGATACATCGCCACGTTTGACGCATAGTTCAAAAACAAATCCAGCTGAATTTCCGTGTTGCCGGGCCGTTCCATCAGCGCGGCATCGAGTGTGTACGACTCCGGGGGGATGCTGTCAGGATTCGCGACGCCGTGCGTGTACTGCCATTTGGTAGCTTCTGGATTCAAAATCGCTTTTCGGATCGTGTCCCGGTTTTCCGCGGAGGGCTCAGCCCAATATTTCTGGATTGGTCCCCATGCGTCGCCTAGCCCTTCTTCGTATGCATTCCCGTTTTGCGAAACGATCGCAGTAATGCGCTCTGGATGCGCGGCTGCGAGGCGAAAGCCCGTCGGCGCGCCGTAGTCGAACACATACACCGCAAAGCGATTGAGGTTCAGCGCCTTGGTGAAAGCGTCGATCGTCTGCGCGAGTGCGTCGAAGGTATAAAGATACTTTCGCTCGGTAGGAACTTCAGTAAACCCGAACCCTGGCAGATCCGGCGCAATCACGCGGAAGCTATCGGCGAGCCGCGGAATCAACTCTCGATACATGAACGACGAAGAAGGAAATCCGTGTAGAAGCAGCACAACAGGCGCCGAGGTATCGCCCGCGGCCCGGTAGAAAACGTTCACACCGTCCGCTTTTACTCTGTGAATCGTAGTCGGAATCAAATTCGACTTGTCCATATCGACTCCGTCGCAACCATTGTCCGAGCGTCATGATTGCAATCACAGGGCCGTATGGAAACCGGAGCGGAACTTCCTCTAAATTGCGGCTTAACGGGCAAATAACACTGGGCGAGAAAGCGCTGCGTCGACTCATTGCTGACAAATACGTGACAGAAATCCGTCGGTGACGGAACTCCGTCACCGGGTTAGATCGCGGGTGAGCGCTTGATCTTGAGTTTCTTCATCCGGTAAGCGAGCGAAGTCCTCTTCACTCCTAGACGCTCTGCCGCGCCTTTGCGCCCGCCGATTACCCAATTGCTCGCCTCCAGCGCACGAACGATGTGGTCGCGTTCGACCTGGGCAAGATCCGCCATGTGCGGCTGGGCCGGGCGTTGCGGCACGTACTCGAGTTCCGAGATCGGCGCGCGCAACACCGAGTGCTGCGAGAGAATCACGGCGCGTTCGATAAAGTTCTGAAGTTCGCGGACGTTGCCAGGCCATCGATATTGCACCAGCGCCGCCATCGTCTCCTGCGGAATCTCCTCGATGCTTTTCTTCATGCGCCGCGCGTACTGCTCCGCAAAATGCCAGACCAGTTTCGGAATGTCGTCTGCGCGCTGCCGAAGTGCGGGCAGATTCACCGGAAATACCTTCAGCCGGTAAAAAAGATCCTCGCGAAACGTCCCCTGTTTCACCATAGACGCCAAGTTCCGATGCGTCGCGGCAATCAACCGCACGTCCACCTTGTGCGTTCGATTGCTGCCAAGCCTTTCGAACTCTTGCTCCTGGAGCACCCGCAAAAGTTTCGCCTGCAATTCGAGTGGGATGTCGCCGACTTCGTCGAGAAACAGCGTTCCTTTGTCCGCAAGTTCGAACCGGCCGGCTTTTTGGGCGATCGCTCCAGTGAACGCGCCCTTTTCGTGTCCAAAAAGTTCGCTTTCGAGCAGTCCCAGGGGTATCGCCGCACAGTTCAGCTTGACGAACGCGCGCTGCTTGCGATTGCTCAGGCCGTGAATCGCCCTGGCGATCAGTTCTTTGCCAGTCCCTGTCTCGCCTTGAATCAGCACCGTGGAATCGGTAGGCGCCACTACGGACGCCAGGTTCAACGTCTCGTTCAAAGCCGTGCTATCGCCGATAATTTCGCCAAACTCCGACCGAACTTCTTGTTCGAAGTAGGCTCGCTGCCTCGCCTCTTTCTCGTGCTCGCGTCGCAACCTCTCTTCGTTCCGATGACGTTCGATCGCGATTCCGGTGACGTGACTGGCGCTTTCGATCAGCTGAATATCGATGGGCCTCGGGCTCCGCGCCTCGCGATAGTGCATCGCAAACGTGCCGAGCGCCGTGCCATCGCGCGCGAAAACCGGCCGCGACCATACCGCGCGAATCCCGAACGGAATCAGTTGGTGGCGATAGTCGTCCCAGATTGGGTCGGTGAGAATGTCATTCGCGAATACGGTTTGCTTACGATAGAGCGCCGTACCGCACGAGCCGCCGTTGGGCCCGATTTGCATGGTTCCGACGGAATCGAAAAATCCTGGAATGCTGGGTGCCGCAGCGCACCGCACATTTGTTCCCTCATCGTCCGGCAACCAAATCGTGCAAAGCATGCCTTCCACTTGCGATTCAACCAGGCGCGCGATCCACGCGAGCACATCGTTGAGCGGTGCGCCCGCGAAAATCAGCTCCAGAATGTTCAGTAGCGGCTCGGCTGAAAACGTTCCCGTCGCGTTTTTTGTGTGCCCGTCTGCCGGATCAAACGCTGGCACGCTCGCTGCTGTCTCGTCCATATTTCACTCGCTTCGTGCAACTTCCTTGGCGATTCCCCACGCCGGCCATTCTACTCTTACGCCATCTCAGACTGCCACGCACGGCTGGCGTTTGCCCGCATAGCAATCCCAGAAACATCCTGTGGGGAGTCTGCTTCCCGCTCCAAGGTAAGGCGGCGCTCTGAAAAAATGGCTCGCGCGCCTTTACATTCGTCGGAAGACTTCTCGGCGGTGCGAGGCGCTAACTCGCCAAACGATTTCGGCTAAACGTCGGTAGGTGCACGATATCGGTTGGCGGAACAGTCTCAAGCGGGTTTCCAGCTTTACGCCAAGCCGCTAAGCCGCCCACAACGACAAATGCTTCAAATCCCCGAGTTCGTAAGAGGTGAGCGACGCTTGCGCTTGTGGCCTCACCTGGACAGGTGCAATAGAGATAGATGTCCTTATCGGGAGGGAACGTTTTCATCTCAGTGGTGAGGTTGTTTGGTTCGATCCGTATTGACCCAGGAATGCGGACGGCCCCGGCAGCGTAGTAACCGTGGCTACGGACATCGGCAAGGAGCACTTTTCCCGGCCCTTCCGATTGAAGCTTGGCGGCGAGCTCGGCGACCTGGATGCGCGGCACGACTCGGTCAGCGCGGTGCTTCCAGAAAAGCCAGCCACGATGCGATATGAACCCGACGATTGCGAGAGCGATGACCAATTCGACGGCATGGGTGGCTGCACTGAGGCCATTCAAAATCTTCACCAGAAAATCGCGAAAGACGTAACCCACCGCGCCATATGTGAGAGCGTAAATACCTGCACCTAAAAAATCTAAAGCCAAAAACTGAGCGTACGGCATTTTCATACTTCCGGCGAGAGGCGCCGCGAGCGTGCTAACGCCCGGAACAAATTTAGCGAACAGCAGAGTCGTTCGGCCGCGCTTGTAGAACGATTCGGCGGAGCGAAGTACGCAAGATTCCGGATCCACGGAAATCCGGCAGAGAAATTTGAGAATCGTCCATCCCGACTTGCTACCGAGAACGTAAAGCAAGGAATCGGCTGAGACCATCGCGAGGGTGGCGAATATCAGGATGGCCGGACCGTACAGTGCGCCAGACGCTACCGCAGCTCCGCCTGCGATTAACGCCACTGCTCCCGGAACGGGCACGCCAATCGCTTCCGCGAACACGATTAGGCAGACCACGACGTAGCCGTGGTGCGCAATCAATGAAAGTTGATCGGTCATAGGTCGAATCCCGGCACTAACATGCTACCCGAAGTACGACGGGCACCTGCGTGGAACTTTTTCCTGAAGCGATTTTGAAAGTGCGTGAGGTCTTGGTGGAGCGAAACTTCACAGACTGGCAAACGAGATAACACCAGTGGAGCCGGCTGACTTGCTGTCAACTTCGTTGTGCACAGCTGCCGTGCAATAACCGCAATCGCGCACCGTTGGTGCAAAGTCGGGAATAAGAGGCACGGATCGCATCAAAGAGGAATTGACCAAGTGCTTGGGGATCAGAAAAGAATTGGTGGACGTGACCGGGATCGCCGTCGCTACGCCGATGACCAGAACCCGGTCTCCCTGCGACACGAATTCAGGAGGCGTGGGGTATTTCGTTTCCACCTCTTTGGAGGCCTTCTTCAGCACAGCCGCCAATTCCGCGTGCCCGCGGTAGGTGCCTGCCAGCGGCCGGCCCTCACCCGGAATGATCCACTCAATATCGCCGGCAACCAACGCCAGCAGATCGCGCTCATTGTGGCTGCCTATTGCTGTGAAGAAATCTTCACAATCTGGACATTCTTTTCGATGCTCATTACATCTCTCCGTTCCCCCAAACACCGGATCGCGTCCGAATCAATCGGACGGTTTGAAATCGTTCTACTCGAGGCAAATCACTCGGGCCGCATGTCGATTTACGGCTGCTTCTTGAACAAATCCTGGAAAATGAGCGGACCCCAGATTTTCCCGCGGGCGTGCACCAGCGCGCCGCCTTCGTTGAACTTTCCCAGCTTGACGGGCGCGAACCCAAGTTGTTTGGCCAAATCTGCCACCGGAGGAATCGCGTCCTCCTCGTCACTCGAGAGAAAGACGACCCGGTGGCCGCCCTCGACGACCGGATCGGTCGCCAGGATGGCCGCACCCAGGTGATTAAACCCTTTCACGAGTTTTGCACCGTGGAACGCTTTTGCGATGAAGGCCGAGGACGGGAGGCCGTCGAGCTCTTCGGGGGGAACGCCAAACGCGTTCGTGGTGTCGATGATCGTCTTGCCTTTCCAACTCGGCAGCGCTTTCGCAACCTCGCGATGTTGTCCGAACAGGACCGCCAAGAAAATTGTGTCGGCCTCGAGCGCATCTTTGAGTGACTTGGCGATGACGGTTGGTCCGATCGCTTTAGCCTCTGGTGCCAACGCCTCGGGCGGCCGGCGGCTCGCGACGGTCACGTCGATGTTTTTACGGGCGAAGGCGTGGGCGAGGGCATGGCCTATCTTTCCGAATCCGATAATTGCGTAGCTCATAGTGTTTCTCCGGTCCGCTTTGATATTGATTCGCAGCCTTCGACGGCGCGTGACATCCGATTCCGTTCTGCGGCGACCTTCCGTAAGCGTCCCGCGGGAAACCACTTTGGGGTCGCCGGAAGGCCAGCCGCGAGCGGAGATTTGCGGAGGCTAGATCGCCGTCATTCCGCCGTCGACATTCAACTCCACACCATTCACGAAACTCGAATCATCCGAAGCGAGAAACAGCGCGACGGTGGCGATTTCGTCAGGCTGGCCCATCGTTCCGCGGGGGATCAGGGATTCGAACATCTGCTTCGCTTCCTTGGTGAGAACTTGTTCCTGCATCGGTGTGGCTATCGGTCCCGGGCCCAACACGTTCACCCGGATCTTTCTGTCCTTCAGTTCGTTGAGCCACGTGCGTGCGAAGGAGCGCAACGCTGCCTTGCTCGCCGCGTACACACCGAAACCAGGAAAACCCTTCACCGAAGCAACTGATCCGGTCATGATGATCGAGCCGCCGTCGTTGAACAGCGGCAACGACTTCTGAACGGTGAAGAGTGTTCCACGCGTGTTTAGGTCGAACGTCGAATCGAAGTGCTGCTCGGTAATTTGACCCAGTGGGAGGGCCTCGCCCATGCCAGCGCTCGCGAACAAGACGTCGATCTTGCCCTTTTCTCGTTTGACTGTTTCGAACAGGCGGTCGAGGTCATTGAGATTTGCCGCGTCGCCGCGCACGCCGGTTACGTTCCGGCCAATCGACTTGACGGCCGCATCGAGCTGGTCCTGCTTCCTGCCGGTGATGAAAACGTAGGCGCCTTCTTTGACGAACAGCTTGGCGCTTGCCAGTGCCAGGCCGCTCGATCCGCCTGTGATGACTGCAACTTTTCCTTCAAGCTTTCCCATGATGACTCCTCTCGATAGATGTGTAAGAGCCGCTCGTCCACGTAAGTGCGTTCATCGCGCGTCAATTGGACGGGCTGGGCTTTACAGTTTCGTGCGCAGCTTCGTAACTCTCGAAACTGCATCTAAGGGAGTAGATTCCTTTGGCGGTGGACGAGAACTGCTCGAAAGTCCTTATCTTTTGTCTAATCGTCCAAAACAGCGAGGTTCCATTGGACCCGATAACCGACATCTTCAGGACGTTGCACGTAACCGCTTTTGGTCAGCACAGGCTCGAAGCGACAGCACCGTGGGGCTTGATACAGGAGAATCAGACCGAAGAAAAAGTGAGGTCTTCGGGCAAAAACACTTCGCCCACAGACTTGGCGCACTTCGCCATGCTCTCGCGCGGCAACTGCTCGCTGAGTGTGGAAGGGATTCGCGAGCCGATTCCGCTCACCGGCGGCGATTGCTTTTTGCTGGCGCGAGGGACTTCGATTGTTTTGCGCGACGGCCCGCGAACACTGCCACGTTGGAGTTTCCGCGAAGTGGGGGCCAAGGCGAGCGGCAATGTCGCGCGCTGCGGAGGTGGTGGCGCACCGACGACGATCGTCTGCGGATCGTTCAGTTTCGATCGCGCCAGCCTGAAGCCCATTACGCAGTTATTGCCGAGGTTCATTCTGATTAAGGCCGAGCAGGCGCGCGCGCTGGCGCTTCACGACACGATGCGAGCGCTGGCGTCAGAAATGGAAGAACAGGTGCCGGGATCGGAAGTGGTTGCTACACGGCTGGCCGAGGTTCTGTTCATCCAGATGTTGCGGGCGCATATTGCGGCGGGACCGGAACGTAGCAAAGGATGGCTTCGCGCGATCTTCGATCCGCAAATGGGTACTGCGCTGCGCGCCATTCACGACGGCGTGAATACACCGTGGACGGTGGGAACTCTGGCCGAAGCGGCGGGAATGTCCCGCTCCGCATTCGCAGCGCGTTTTAAAGAACTACTCGGACAAACACCACTGGAATACGTAACTGAGTGGCGGATGCAGAAGGCGATGCACTTACTCGGACAACGTGACAAAAAACTCATCGACGTCGCTCGCTCGGTCGGTTACGAGTCCGACGCTGCTTTCAGCAAGGCGTTCAAGCGAGTTGTCGGGGCGAACCCTGGCGAATATCTCAAGCGTGGTTTTGAAGGTCACGGTAACGCCGGAATCGCGAAAGATTTTTGAAGCGGAGGATTCTGACTTTAGCGTCGGGAGCAGGTGCCGTGGAAATGAGTTCTTCCACTAAAATGGGTGCCCTAGGTGCCTCGGCTTGGGAATGGGAGACCACGGACCCAAGACCGACCCAAGCAGACCACTTTCAGTCCTGGTAAACGCGCTTGTGTTTACCAATCAACTTTCACTTGCCTGGTTAGTCGCGTCACCGGCCAAGTGCATCCGGCGGCCCGTCCGAGGGGGTCAGATCACGCAACGCGAAGTGAGAGTTGTTCAACCTCATGCGCCGCACATTCACGGCGCGGGAGTAGCTTGAACGAGGTTTGCGGCGATGATGCTCATAGCCCGTGGACATATCAACGGCGGCGATTCCGAATACGCCACACAGTGGCGATCGACGATATTCGGGTTCGGTTCGGAAAGGCCGTCCGCGCCCGGCGGACGCGAATGGGCGTCTCCCAGGAGGCATTCGCGGACCTTTGCGGACTCGACAGGACCTACGTCGGCGGTATCGAGCGCGGCGAGCGGAACGTCGGGCTCCGGAACATCGAGAAGATGGCCCGGGCTCTAGAGCTTCCCCTCGCACGGCCGTTCGGGAGGATGTGACGCGAACGGTGCTGGTGACCGACGAATCCATTGAAGAAGCTCAAACGATGTTGTGGAAGGTGATGCGAGTGGTTGCCGAGCCGGGCGGGGCCGCGGCTTTTGCCGCGCTGCTTTCCGGCCGATACGAAGCGCGACCAAATGAGAAGGTCGGTGTGCTCATTTGCGGCGGAAATACGGTGGCGGTCGATTTTGGGAGGGATTTGCCTTGCTGAGTGAGTGATTCCGATACTCGGTGCGAAATCCTACTTACTCGACCTGTTTGACTCCATCGCCCGGAATTACGTCCACCAGACGAATGAGGTCCACGGTGTGCTTCCAGTGGACGATCAGAAATTCCGTCGTCTCGCCGTTCAGGTATAGCTCCTGACGCAAAATACTCCAGGGCGCGTACGGTTGTGCGTTCGCCGCCGCTGGGTCCGGATCATCGGCGTTGTAACCAAAGGCCTGAATGTCGCTGATCATTCCGCCTTCGGCCGGCAAAGCTCTTTCGAAGGCAGGACGAGCACTCGAGTGGTTGTCGTGATCGATGGTGACCACGCGTTCGCGCAAATTGAACGATTCGCGTAACGGCGACCGCGGCCGGAAGTTGTACTGGGCGATGGCCATGGAACCGACGAACCGTTTCAAACAACTTCCGTGATCTTCGCCGTTCGCGGACAGGCAAAAACTCCGGCCGGTCTGCTGATCCCGGAAACGAAATCCATCCAGCGACGAACTGTCGAAATATTGGACAGCCATGTCCACCTGGCCGTGCGGCGTCACGAAGTGGTACGCGGGTTCGGCTTTCTTGTCCGATGCTCGTGCTTTCCAGGCGAGTCCCAGCCCAGCGAGCGAGCGGAGAACCGAACGCCGGTCCGGGCGCTGGAATCTTTCCGAATTGGTGAACGTCGCCATTCGAGTGCGCAGCGGCTGAAAGGGTGAGCCTAGTTCTCAGCGACCAGAATGGGGAACTCGTGTATTGGCTCCTGGCGATCGGCGCTCCGATCCCCATCCGCTTTCGCCTCTCGAAACTTCAGCACCAGGCCGGCACCGTGCAATTGCAGCTCGCGGATTGAGTGGGCCTTGCCCCTGGCCTCGACAACCAGCGCGCTGTGTTCACCAACGCGCGGCCCCAGATCTCTCACGGCAACCGTCGAACTGATTTTGCCTCCACTCACAAAGTTCACGCGGTACACCACGTCGCGGCTGCTATCTATCCTCGTCACAGACAGCGTGTAGTCCCCCGCAGGCAGCACGCGCCCGTCCCAGCTGGCCTCAAACGGCAAAGTGAACCGCGCTCGTTCTACCACCTGCGCATTCGCGTTCGGTGTGAAAAACCCGTTCAACGCGTAAACAACGGTCAGCAGAAGTCCAAATCGAAGTGCTTTCACGATGATCTCCTTGTGAGCCATTATGGATTTCGCGGAGGCCTCGCAACTGCCGACGAAAGTCGCGCGATGTCGCCACTTTGGCGCCGACGGGCGTGGGAGTTCAATTGCTGGCGCGTTCCTGCATCATGGTATGAATGTCACCGACTAACGAATTGAGGCGAATGGTCTTACGAGGGCGTCTCCCCGGCGTACGGGGGCCGGAAGCACCCCCTTTGTGCTATAGTCCCCTCGCTGTGCCGGGAGTTTGCAATGAGTGACGTCCCCCCACGGGTAACAGAGAGCGCCGCCGCACGTGCACGCGGCAGAATAGTGCGCTTCGGGCGGTTCGAGGTGAACCTTGGCACCGGCGAGCTCCGGAAGAGCGGGATTAAAATCAAGCTCCACGGCCAACCGTTTGAGGTTTTGGCGATGTTGCTCGAGCGGCCCGGTGAGATGGTTACGCGCGAGGAATTGCAACAGAAGCTGTGGGATGCGGGGATCTGCGTCGATTTCGAACACGGCTTAAACAAAACCATCAGCAAATTGCGCGAAACGCTCGACGATGATGCTGACCGTCCTCGTTATATCGAGACTGTGCCGCGACGCGGGTACCGGTTTGTGGGGTCCATCGCGCCATCGTTGGCGGCGCCGGCTGAAGTTCTTGTTCCTGCTGAGACCTCGGAACAGAAGGCCGAGAAACTCTTGCCGGAAGCGAATCGCCGAAAAAAAATTCAAACCGCCGTTGTAGCGGCGGCGACCCTGTGCTTCCTGCTGGCTGCCAGCTACTTTTGGATTCGATCTTCCCTGTCGGTGCCACGAGTGGTTCGCTACAGGACGTTGACGACGGATCGCAGGGATAAGGGCAAGCCGTGTGATTCTGCGATTCGCTCAAGAACGGTCACGGACGGCACTCGAGTCTTTTTTTCCGAGAACGGATTCGGCCTCAAACAAGTCTCCACAAGCGGAGGCGAGGTCACGGATGTTGCAAACCCCTTGGGCTGCTTCGCGGTCTTTGACATCTCTCCCGACAAAACAGAATTACTCGGCGCGGCCGTGACTGACCCCGCCTCGGAGGACGGTCCACTTTGGGCACTATCTGTGGTGAGCGGGCTCGCACATAAGATCGGCGACCTGAAGGGACATGCAGCTGCGTGGTCTCCCGACGGGCAAAGCGTTGCCTATGTCACCGGGAGTGTTTGGCGACCTCCCAACGATTTGTTCATCGCCTCTAAGGACGGGGCCCAGGCGCGAAAAATCGCTCGCATCGAGTCCGGGCTCGTTTTGACGATTCTTTGGTCGTCAGATCAAAGTGCTCTGAAACTAAACGTCGTTTCTGATTCCGACGGCACTTCGATTTGGGAGATCTCCAGAGAAGGGGCCAACCTTCACCAAGTGCGGCAGCTGCCAAAGGAAATCGCCCATTCCTGGGGGCCGCTAAGCGCGAGCCCCGGCGAAAAGTATCTTCTATGTGCCGCCGATTCGGACCTCTGGGTGCTCGGGGGTACGCGGTCGATTTTTCCGGCCAGGGCGAGCCGCCCCATTCAACTCACGTCGGGCCCGATCGGCTTTGGCGCTCCGACTTTCAGTCCCGACGGAAAAACGATTTTCGCGCCCGGCGGTATGTCTCACGGAGAGTTACTCCGCTACGACTTGAACTCCCGCAAGCTGGAGCCTTTTCTGTCTGGGATTCCTGCCGAGCAAGTGGACTTTTCGAGAGACGGATTGTGGGTGACGTACGTAACGTTTCCGGAAGGCGAGTTGTGGAGAAGCAAAGTGGATGGCAGCGAGCGCCTGCAACTATCGACTCCACCTCTGCACGCGGTGGTGCCTCGCTGGTCTCCGGATGGCACGCGAATAGCGTTTAGCGCATTCCGTCCCGGAGGCAATCCCTCGATCTACGTGGTCCCGGCCGTCGGCGGCCAATCCGAAATGATTTCGCAGACCAGCGAGGCGGAGGTCGGTCCGACGTGGACGCCTGACGGAAATTCGCTCGTCTTTGGCGGTTCGATGTATTCTCCAGACCCGACTAAGATTTCCATTGTGAATTTGCGCACCCGTCAAAGATCTGCCGTGCCTGGGTCCGACCGAATGGTGGATCCACTCCTTTCGCCGGACGGCCGTTTCATTTTCACCGAGATCGAAGGCGAGCATAGGGCGTTTCTTTTCGATCGCATTTCGCGGAAATGGTCTGAAATCGCCGGGCGGGTAACTGGTTCGGTCTGGCCGCAGTGGTCGAGCGACAGCAAATATGTGTATCTGGGGCGCGACCCGGAGTTGACGGGTGGGTCGTATCACATCTTTCGTCTGCGAGTGGCTGACCGGAAGGTTGAACCTTTCGCAACCGTGGAAATATCAGAGGGATTAACAGGTATCTGGGGCGGCTGGATGTCCACCGCACCCGATGGGTCTCCGCTTCTGTTGCGAGATTTGAGCATCCAGGAAATCTACGCTCTCGACGTCGATCATCTGTAAGATGCGACGCTCTCCGCAAACTTTTGCTTCCCTGAATTCCGAGCGCTAGAACGGCTGGATGCCTAGCAAAGGCCTACTCGACCGGTGCTGGCGCAATAAACGAATCGCCCAATTGGACATTCCCACGTCCGCGTATTCATCCGATCGGAACAAGAAATCCACATGTCCGGTAACGCGACTTACCAGGCACTGACCAAACGCTCGATGGAATCGAGAGTGGTTCGACCGTCGCCGAAACTCGTTCGACTGATGCCACGCCGAGCAAACAGCCGTTAGCAAAATCAAGCGGTTTGAGCGACAGTCAGTGTCTAATAACTGTATGCGCAAGCTTCGGCGAACAGCGGCCCTTGGCGTTCTGTTAGCACTCTTGGTTGTGATTGCTCTAGTCATATATTCAAACAGGTTGAAGCACAGGGCCGAGAATGTTGTTCGGATCTCTTACGAGCTTTCTCAGCGTGAATCCCCGCCAACACTGGAAGACCTTAAGCTACGATTTGGAGCCCAACTTAGGCAATCCGCTGCCTGCACTCCCTCAGGATGCGGGTATGAAGTTAGGTTGTCGAACCGGCTTTTGTCCGAACTGCGTTTGGCGCGGCCCACGGCGCTTAGGTCCTCGTTTTGGGTACGAGACAACGTTCTGGAGGAGAACGTTCTGGAATTATGGACTGTGAGCAGCTCTGGACGAATGGTCCTTGCCTATGCTGACGCGAAATATTGCGAAGATTGCGGCGACTTCAACGTCGTTCCGTGCGACGGGACAAGTACCTCGGTCGGAAGCGGCTCAGTAAGGATTGGGTCGCGTTCCAGGTTTGGTGATAAGCAGACTACCTTCGCATTTAACACAGAGTGCTTCGTTAGATTACGCGGGTGCGGCAGTGTTGCGGAGCTTCTTCCAACGATATGGCAGACCACATCGGCGGGAAAGCTTCAATGCACACGCTCTGACCAGCGAAGCAACCCCTGATTCAGGTCCTGATAAACGCGGTTACCGGACAAGTGGATTCGGATGCCGCTGGGAATAACAAGCGTCGGTGGGGTAAATCGGAGCGGTCCGGACTCGGACATGGAATCAAAAATTGAACAGGTCTGACGCGCGTGTGTCTCTAAGACCGCTGTCTGCCGCTACAGTCGACTAGAGTGCGCAAAACCTTCCTTCTAACTCTAAGAAAATGGTGGACGTGACCGGGATCGAACCGGTGACCCCCTGCTTGCAAAGCGGAAGAGCCGGTTCTCTCGGTCACTTCCCTTCTTTCGGTTTCTAATGTTTTCAACAATTTGGGGAATCTGCTTCTTGCTCAATGCTAACCCCAATGCTCTGAAAACATGGCGTTAATGCACAGTTGGTGCACAGCCTCTTTCAGCTGAGGCGGCCGCTTTTATGGGAGTTCCGGTTGGAAAGGCCTGCCTTTATGGGACTTCCTTATCCCGATTACCGCAATGGATTGGTGGGATATCCACGGATTCAATCATTGCCGTTCGGACAGACGGCAAGCGATTACACTTTGTGATTCCGGATTCCACATGTCGGACATAAATAGAGCCGACTTCTCTCGCGCGCCTTTGGGTGCGAAGAGGTGTTATGAATTCATGCGAAAATCGGGCCACTTGAGTATCTGAATTTTGATTGAAAGAAGACCATCGACTGCCGCGGCAATCGCGATCCACTCTTCGGTGCCTTCCCCGCGCGCGCCTAGTGCCTGCCATCGCTGGAAAATTGCCCATTCTGCATCGTGCACGCGTTCTGTGAGAAGGGCTGGATCCACCTCGCGCATGGCTATTTCCACTTTTCGTTCCCAGTCGGAAATTTGCATGTAGGCAGGTACTACAAAACGCGTTTGGCTCTGTGGGTCCAATGCGTACATACATACCCCCATTTACGTCCTAGAGATCATGTAGCAAGGTCCCGCCGAAAACTGTTCTCTACAGCACACGTCCCAGATCGGTGTCTGCCCGACCATTGGCTCTCGCCCGAATGGCAACACAGGCGATTGAGTCACGGTCGTTGCGGAAGGTCCATGTGCGCTCGTACACTCGTCTCGTCCCTTCTTGATTCTTGCAATCAGAAGTTCGGAACCTAGGGACCTCAAAGTGCTAATCTTGCGGGACAACGCTTAGAAGCGACTTGTTAATCTTCAGCGCTTGCGCGCCGCCGCCGTACTCGACGAAGCCCAATTTCTTAAATTTGTTCATGAACAGACTGACTCGGGATCTCGTTGTCCCGATCATCTCCGCCAGCATTTCTTGCGATATTCCGGGAATCGTCCACTCGGGACCGGTAGCGCCATTTCACTTCGTCAAAACTCTCGACCGGCGTGATCCGCACAGGCGGTGGTCTAACTTCTCATTCGCTGCGGGATCTCACGTCTCGGTCGAAGCCATTGGTCCAGCTCGATTTCTGTCAGTCGTGAGATACACTCCCGCAATGCCAGCAGTGTCTGATCAAGGAGACCTCAGGAATGTCCCGAAGCACTAAGGAAAGACACCGCACTCGGCGGATCGGTTGGTTGCGGGCGGCGGTGCTGGGCGCAAACGACGGCATTCTTTCAACATCCAGCTTGGTGCTCGGCGTCGCGGCGGCTCACGCCACTCGCAACAGTATTCTGGTGGCAGGCGTCGCCGGCTTAGTAGCCGGGGCAATGTCAATGGCTGCGGGCGAGTATGTATCCGTTCATTCGCAGGCAGACACCGAACAGGCCGACCTCGCACTGGAACGCGTCGAACTCGCGACTGACGACCCCGGCGAACATGACGAGCTGGCAGCAATTTACGTTAGTCGGGGACTCGATCGCCCTCTCGCGAAAGAGGTGGCCCGGCAACTGATGGCTCACGACGCATTAGGAGCGCACGCGCGTGACGAACTCGGCATTTCCGAAGCGGTGATTGCCCGTCCGATTCAAGCTGCCCTCGCGTCGGCCGGCAGCTTTGCCGCCGGCGGGGCAATGCCGATCTTGGTTATCGCTATCGCTCTGCAGGCGAACCTCATTCCGCTTGTAGCCGGGACCTCACTTGTACTCCTTGCGCTTCTAGGCGGGTTGGCGGCTCGTGCCGGTGGCGCAGACGTAGCGATTGGCGCAGTTCGCGTTACGTTCTGGGGCGCGCTGGCGATGGCGGTGACTGCAGGTGTGGGACGGTTGTTCGGATCAATTGGGTAAAGGAAAATCGGACGCCCGCCTCGCGATCCCCGCGCCGGTGAGTGACGGCCCTTCGCCGCGATCCAGAAGTCCGATTAGCGCGGCGGTCTCAACAGGCCGATGCAACATCCGGCTCAAGCCCGCATTCGTTGAAAAGAAAAGCTAAGGGCGCTGGCTAGGTTCGATCAGCCGAAACGTTGCCTTGGCGAGTTTGGGCCGCGCCACTCACATAGATCGGCTCTTCGGTGAAACTGAGGGCGGATCAACCGATTAGACAATGTATAAGTTAAGTTATCGACGCGTGAACTCCTGTTCACGAGGTAGCCTCGCGAATTTGCGCCACAGTTCACTACAACTGCTTTCTAAGATATTCGAAGACGACGTAACCGAGGACGCCCGACACCATAGCGATGACCAAATTCGTCAGCGAAAAAATATCTTCGACGGCAAACGTAAGACTCTTGCCGTGGCCATTGGCCCGAGTGAACTCCCCCATCAAAAGGTTGGAGTAAAACAGAAAAACGATAAATCCGACCTCAATGGTGACTTTCCATTTCCGCTTCAGTTTTTTTGGCTGATCGGAGTTCACTGGCACTCGGCAACTATAGCAAACACTTCCTGTGCGCCGATACCGAACGGACACGCCGCAGCGATTTCGTCCAAAACTAGCGCCGACAACCCGGTCCGAAAAGGTGGCCCGGTAGCTCGCAAGCAGTTCCAACCTTACAAAGTCATTATTGAAGCCTTACTCGATCCTTATGCTGGGCCGCGTAGCTGTAGTCTCCACCGTTAGCCGGAAAACTAATCCATAAACGCTTTGCCGGTGTAATCAACGTGAAAGATCCCCACTCCGTCGGGACCCGCCACTTGGAGAACGTCGAAGTCCATCGGATTATCCGGAAAGGCTTGAGCAAAAGTAGCGCCGCGGAATTGGCCTAAGAGCGCGCTGGGCGTTGGAGATCTCGACTCCAGAAATATTTCGCCGTCGGCCGTCAAATTCCAAACGACCTTGCCCACGTCGTTTACCACTTGAATCAGGTCGAGACGTAGCGGATTGGAAAAGGCAGACGCCAAGGTCAAGCCCTCAACGAAAAATGTCCCGATTCCCACGGTCCCGTTTGTTGCTGACGCCATAACGATTCCTCAATTGCAGTAGAAGTGCCGCGCGTCTTGCGAACTTGCACAGCGGATTTCTCCCGGAGCGAAAACAAGAGACGAGACAACTCCGGTTCCAGTTCCGTCTGCTTTCGCATCCGAGCGGTCTCGACATGCAGTTACGGGCGCTTCGCGGAGACTTCCTCCCAGTACGGGGTCAATCCATAGTGTTTGTAAATGCTAGTTGCCCATTCCGAGTCCGCCATATTCGGCCAGTTGCTTTTATCGAAACCCGGAGCCTTCTCCAGAAGCTTTTTGTCGATGTTCAGAACGACGCGGCCCTCGGACATGTGGAACTGGAACGCGCTCCAGGGAATGGCAAAGTATTTATCGCCCATTCCTAAAAACCCCCCGAACGATAAAACTCCATAAGCGATCCGGCCGGCGCTGGCGTCAAGGACGACGTCTTCGACTTTTCCGAGGTCTTCATAATTTGCGTTGACGACGCTGCCGCCAATCACGCTGCTTGCGGGTATGACATCTTTGTACTTAGCGGCTCTTGGTTCTGCCATGTGGTTCTCCTTTTCGTCGCGGACCCACAGCCCGACTGACCCTCGGTTCCAGACTCGCTTCGCCGGGAGCCCGATGGTCTTGATTCTTAGCTGATCGTGCCCATGTAGCGCTTCGCAGGTCGGAGACTTTTCAATGAGTTTCGTCAGCCGCCATGCCTCTCGACAGTACTCGTTCGCGAATATCGACACTGTGCGCTTTGGCACAGTATCCGGGAGAACCTTGGTGAAGAATCATTAGCGTTATTCCTTAAATTAGGAGACGCAGAATGGACACTTCGAAAACAAACAAGTGTGCTCATCCGGTATGTTCATGCTCGACGACGTCAGGCAAGTACTGCAGCGTTGAGTGCGAGGCAATGGAACGGACACCGGACATCGATTGCACCTGCAACCATCCAGGATGCAAGGGTAAGACGTCCTAACATAATAGTGAGCCCGGACAGTCGCGACTTAAGTGGTTCTTTCGGTCGGAACTCTTCGTGGTGAATGTCCGCGCGCCTCATCAAGTTTGCCTGTGGAGCGTGCTTTCGGACGATCGTTCTGCTAACTCCGGTGGATTTGCGAAACTATGCCGAAAAGGACGGAGTTCCCTCTCGCGTCCGCTTTAGGATGGTTGCATGCGACACAAACGAGCGAAGAAAAGCTCCCCTAACTCCACGCGCGAAAGTGTGAAAAGGGTGATGCAAAAGCCAACCGTGGCAAGATCCGCCCGGATTGCAGAACTGAATTTAGAGGCCGATCGAATTCAAGAACGCCCGAGCACCAGGATGTCCGGTACCGTGCGGAGAATTATTCCTTCCCGCCGCGGGATGAGTCCGGGAAAAGCCCAGATTTCCGTTGATCTCCCCGAAAAGCGGTATCGAGAGATACGCATTGAGAATTCTCTAACCGACGAACATGGTGACGAAGTGAAACTGAAGAGAGGGGCTCGTGTTCAGGTCACCGTGACGGACGAAGGCGACGAATGACGGAAGAAGAGTCGCCCGATCCTGAGAACGGTAGGGTGCCGAGCGACGGACGTTAGACACCACACGGCTGGCAAGTTGAAAGCAATGACAGCGCTTGGGAGAGGAACTCACTCAGTGATGCATCCCATGGTTTATAAAACCGTCCCCACGATTGTTGTTCTATTAACTATGCTGTCTTTCTCGGCTTTGATATTCCCCTTGGCCGGGCGCGCACAAAGCAAGAAGCCTTCTCGCGTGCTGCCGCCAAATCCCGATTCCGGTGAGCAGCTTTACAAACGCTACTGCGCCGTTTGTCACGGAAATGATCTAAAGGGAAATGGTCCCATTTCGCCTGAGTTTAAGAATCCGCCGGCGGACCTCACTACCCTTGCGCAGCGTCATAATGGAGAATTCCCGGATGCCTACGTAGGGGACGTTCTTCGAAACGGCGTGAACAAACCGGCTCATGGAAACACGGAAATGCCTGTGTGGGGACCGGTCTTTGCTGCGGGCAAGGATGCCAACACGCCGATTGCCACGACTCGAATTCTGAATCTGACCAATTACATCAAGTCACTCCAGGCGAAACCCGGCGAAGGCGGATCGACCTACTGGTAGGCACAATAATGGTTTTCAGCAGATTCTTGGAAGCTGTTCGCCGGATAACATGTCGAGAACGCGCTGGCTCCCGACACGGCTGAGCAGGGTAACAATCCCGGAGGAATTCTCGTGCACTCTTCCGGCGCGGATTGCCCCCGCGGAAACCTTGTGCGCACGCATAATTTCAAGCGCTCGGTCAGCATCAGCCTCAGGGACAAAAGTGGCGAACCTGCCTTCGTTTGCAACATAGAGCGGATCCAGACCGAGCAACTCGCAAGCTCCACGCACAACATCAGAAACGGGAATGGAAGATTCTTCGACGGTGATGCGAACACGCGCTGCCGCGGCGATCTCGTTGAGCGCGGAAGAAAGTCCGCCCCGGGTGAGATCTCGTAAGCAGTGAACCTCAACTCCAGCCTGAAACAACGCTTCGACGGGCGCCCACAGAGGAGCGGTATCGCTGCTCACTGGACCTTCGAATTCCAGCCCCTCTCTTACCGAAAGAATCGCGATTCCATGGGAACCGAGATCGCCGCTCACGAGTACCGCATCACCGGGTCGAACGAATTGCGGACCTATCGGTTTTGGCGCGATGACCGCACCTATTCCGGTCGTATTCAGGAACAGCCCATCGCCCTTCCCCTTATCCACGACTTTCGTGTCGCCGGTAACAATCGGAACGTGGGCGGCGTACGCCGCATCGCGCATTGACGCCACAATGGTCCGCAGCGTGTCTATCGAAAGCCCTTCTTCGAGGACGAAGCCTGCGCTCAGAGCGAGAGGTCGCGCGCCGCACATCGCAAGGTCGTTCACCGTGCCGTTCACTGCGAGATCTCCAATCGTGCCGCCAGGGAAAATCAGAGGATCGACGACGTAGGTATCCGTTGTCATGGCGAGCGAGGCTCCGCCGGTCGAAAGCAACGCACCGTCATGTCGAGAGTTCAGCGCGGGGTTCGAGAATGCGGGCAGAAACACGCTTTCGATCAGCTGATTGGTCAGTCGCCCGCCACCGCCGTGAGCGAGCAATATTCGGTCAGTCGACGGCCGCGGCAATGGACATGAGAGAATCGCCATCTTCGTTCCGCCTCCCAAAATGAAAGTAAGCCGCGCAAGCTCCCTCGGATGAAACCATCGGCGCTCCGAGGGGGACGTCGGGCGTGCAGCGCGTTCCGAATGCCCGGCATTCGTACGGCTTGCGAAGCCCTCGCAACACAAGTCCTGCGATGCATTCCTTCGGTTCCTCGGAGGAAGCAATTTCTACGGTGAACCGCGCCTCCGCGTCGAAATGACGATAGCGGTCGCGCAAACGCAAACCGCTGGAAGGAATTTCGCCAATGCCGCGCCACGCACGGTCGGTGATTTCAAAAACCTCGGCGATCCGTTCCTGCGCCGGGCGATTTCCGGCGCGGCGCACCGCGCGTGCATACTGGTTTTCAACTTCGGCGCGCCCGCTTTGAAGCTGAGCGACGGCCATCTCGACACCTTCGAGCAAATCGAGGGGCTCGAAGCCGGTAACGACAATCGGCACACGGTATTTCGCGCTGATCGGAAAATATTCCTCGTAGCCCATCACCATGCACACATGGCCTGCAGCCAAAAACGCTTGCACGCGGCAGTCCTGTGAAGCGAGGATCGCTTCCATCGCGGGTGGCACAAGGACATGGGAAACCAACATCGAGAAATTAGCGATTTTTTGACGCGCAGCCTCCCAAACCGCCATCGCATTTGCCGGAGCGGTCGTCTCAAAACCTACGGCAAAGAAAACAATTTGACGGTTTGGATGGGAGTGAGAAAGCTTTAAAGCGTCGAGCGGCGAATATACGATCCGTACGTCCGCGCCGCACGCCTTCGCGTCGAACAAACTTTGCGTCGACCCGGGGACCCGCAACATGTCCCCGAAGGAACAAAGAATTACTGCAGGCCGCAAGGCGATCGCGATCGCGCGGTCAATCATTTCGACGGGCGTAACGCATACGGGGCAACCGGGGCCGTGGACCAGCGTGATCTCTTCGGGTAGCAACGCCTGAAGGCCAGTCTTGACGATCGTGTAAGTCTGGCCGCCGCAGACTTCCATCAGGGTCCAGGGACGCGTGGTTGTGCGCCGAATCTTCGCCGCCATCCGCTGCACGGCGTGGTAATCGCGGTACTCATCCAGAAACTTCATGAGACGCTCTCGTTCAGTTCATCGAGCTGGTCCAGTTCTCGCAACGCCTCGAAAACTCGAAGCGCCTCCCGTTCGTCCACCACGGTCAAAGCAAAGCCGACGTGCACCATCACGTAATCGCCCACCCGCGCTTCGGGCGTGTAATCCAGGCAGACGTCCTTTCGGATCCCTGAAAAATCCACTTTTGCGCGTCGCAGACCGAGGGATTCCAGGTCAACGATTGCTACGATCTTTCCGGGCACAGCCAGACACATAGCTCACCTCAGTTTTCGAATCGTCCAGCAAGAACGGCTTGGCCCAGCGAGAGTCCGCCGTCGTTTGGTGGTACTTGATGATGTGTAGCTACCCTCAGGCCGCGCTGTTCGAGAACCGCTACAGTTCGCGCGGTCAAATATCCGTTCTGAAATACCCCACCACTTAGGACAGCAGTGTCAACATCCGCCGCTTGTGCCACGGCGAGGATCCAATTGACGAGCGCATTGTGGAACTTCGCCGCGATCTGGCTCACGTCCAAACCCACTTCCTTGTCCGAGAGGAGTTCCTCGATCAACGGCGCCCAGTCACCGACGCCGTTCCGAGTTTCAATCTCGTAGCTTTCACTGGTGACCGTCGCGCCGATGGCGTGTTCCAGGCACATCGCCGCCTGTCCTTCAAAGCACGTTCTGTTAGCTACTCCACTTAGACAAGCCACACCATCGAACAGGCGGCCTACGCTCGAGGTAAGAGGAGAATTAATTCGGCGCTCCAACAGGGCAAGAACGTTGGGGTTACCAAACCGCTCCGCGCGGTCAGCGCCACGAGTTTCCCAGACAAGGCTCGTCGCCGACCGGGAACAATCGCGTATCGCTGCTTCGCCGCCTGGAAGGTGAAATGGTCGCAAGCGCGCGATGCGCTCAAATCCACTCTGGCTTGCAACAAAAAACTCGCCGCCCCAGATACTTCCATCCGTGCCCAAACCCGCGCCATCCCAAGCCACGCCGAGATAATTTGTCTCGATGCCATTTTCGGCAGCGCAAGCGGCCACGTGTGCGTGGTGATGTTGTAAGCGAACGATCGGTAGGCCGGAGGCCAAGGCCCACCGTGTCGATGCGTAGTCTGGATGAAAGTCGCATGCAACCATCCCTGGCTCGAAGCGATAGAGGCGGCAAAGGTCTTCAATCGCCCGCTCAAACGCTTGCCGTGACTCAAACGCATCGAGGTCACCAATGTGCTGGCTCAAAAAAACCTGGCGGCCGATCGCGATAGCGACCGTGTTCTTCAAGTGCCCGCCCACCGCCAGCACAGGCGGAAGGTCGCGGGGCACGAGCACCGGGAGCGGAGCGTATCCGCGCGCGCGGCGCAGAATCTGTGGATGGCCGCCCGAGAAACGTACGATTGAATCATCGCAGGGACGCGCAATCCGCCGATTGTGCACAACAAAAATATCGGCAATATCCCCCAGGCGCTCTGTGGCCTCTTCGTTGTCGATCGCGATGGGTTCATCCGCACGATTTCCGCTCGTGGCAACCAAAGGAAAAGGAAACTGCGCCATCAGTAGGTGATGCAGCGGCGAACAGGGGAGCATCACGCCAAGGTAGGGAGAAGATTTCGCAACGTCGGGCGATAGATCGCTGCCCCGCTTGGGCCGCAAGAGAACAATCGGGGCCGCTTGCGAGACTAACGCTGCCTCTTCCTCCGCGCTCATCACGCAGTACATGCGAACAAACGCGAGCGACGGCATGAGGAGCGCAAACGGTTTTTCTTCTCGATGCTTACGTTCGCGCAAACGCGTCACCGCAGTGCGATTTCGAGCGTCCACCAGTAGCTGGAATCCACCAATTCCTTTGAAGGCGATAATTTCCCCGCGCGCCAGCGCTTCGGCAGCATCAGCGAGTGCTCCGGCATCTTCCGCGTTCCCAGGCATGGACCAGAGTCGCGGACCACAGCTTGGGCAGGCGTTCGGTTGGGAGTGAAATCGGCGATTGCGAGGCGATGCAAACTCCTGGCGGCACGCCGGACACAAAGCGAAAGTTCGCATCGTCGTGTTATCGCGATCATAGGGAATATCGAGAAGGATCGAGAAGCGAGGACCGCAGAGTGTGCAATTCGTGAATGCATACTGGAAACGACGATCTGTTGAGTCGTGTAGCTCACGCAAGCATTCCGGACATGCGGCGAGGTCCGGCAACACCGTGCCTGTCTTCGAGGCGGTTTCGTCGCTTGGAAGGATCTCGAACAATTCGCAACCAACCGGCGCAATTCGCGAGAATTCTTCGGTGGTTACAACCGCATTTCGCGGGCGCTCTGTTTTGAGCTTGTCTAGAAAATAATCGATTTGGTCCGAGCTGCCTTCGACCTCAATCTCGAGTCCCGCGCCAGAATTCTTCACCCATCCCGCGAGACGAAGCTCCTCCGCAAGCCGGTAGACCGTCGGACGAAATCCGACTCCTTGTACGGCTCCGCGTAACACGACGCGCACTCGCTCAATACGAATTGGGGCGGCGGTGGACAGTCTTATCTCCTCGCTCCGACGGTGTTGCCCCGGAACGCGATTGCTCCTTGCAGCCAAGCGATCCAATCCCCGAGTCCCGCCCCAGTCCTGCAGGAAATCGTGAAGACGGTGGCCTTCGGATTCACTTCCCTGACGTTTGTTATGAGGTCATTCAGATCATGCTCAGACCCTTCGGAAAGGTCGGTTTTGTTGACGAGAACAACGTCCGCTTTGTGAAACATCACGGGATACTTTTTCGGTTTCTCCGGGCCTTCCGCCAGACTGCAAATCACAACGCGGAGACTTTCGCCAAGGTCATAGGAAGCGGGGCAGATAAGGTTTCCTACGTTTTCGATGACCAAAAGGCGGACGCTTTGAATTGGGAATTCGGCCAACGCTCGGGCGACCATTCGCGCGTCGAGGTGGCAGACCGTGCCCGTCGTGATTTGGTGAGAGCGGACGCCGAGCGCGCGAATCCGTTGCGAGTCAAGATCGGTTTGAAGGTCACCTTCGATGACTGCGAGGCTGTACTGGCCTTTCAATGCGGGGATGGTCGCTTCCAGTAGCGAGGTCTTACCCGCGCCCGGCGCTGACATCAAGTTGATGACCACCGTTCCATCTTCTTCAAACAACCGGCGATTCTCCGCGGCGGCTTCCTGATTGGCTTTTAGAACATTCGTTTGCACCGATACGCGATCCATTACACCCTCTCCATTTCTGACTCGATTTCGATGTACTCCACCTGGAGTTCTTCGCCCGCTACGATTGCGAGCGGCAACCCGCAGGTCGGACACACCAGGCAAACTGTTCGCGCGGGCTCGGTTACAGGGCCACAGAGTGCGCAGCGAACAACCATCGGCACGGTTTCGATTTCCAGTTGAGCACCCTCGGCGAGCGTACCGATACGGGCAGCCTCAAATGCGAACTCCAGCGCTTCTTTGACTACCGTTGTGAACGCTCCCAGCCTAATCTTGATGGTCTGAATAGAGGGCGAGTTCCGTTCGCGCGCTTTCGCTTCCGCGATTTCGATGATGCTCAGCGCGATGGAAATTTCATGCATCGGCGCCAACATGTTGTTCAACGGCGACGCCGGAAGACGAGCGAGTGGTAACGAAATTATCGGACAACCACCAAAGATTCGGCGGGTTCGGAGAATCGCGCCGCCGACAATCGATCCCGCGCTCCGTCAGCAAACGAGCGATCTGATCTACCGCGTGCGAACAGATCTTCATAACGGCCGCGCTGATATCCTCTCCGAGACCGCACGACTCGGGAACGGCGCCCACGATAACAAGCTCGGACGGACCGTGCCCCGCCAGGCGCAGTTGCGCCAGTGACTGTTGCACTCCGGGATCGTGGGCCGTCAGGCGTAGCTGGGCTCGCCGTGACAGTAAGTCTCCCTCGCAATATAGGCATAACGTGCCGGGAGCCTCTTCTGCGTGAACGGCATCGACCAACACGACGAGATCGGCGTCATACAAATAAGGGGCAATGTCCAAACCTGGGGTCCCAAGATCTCGAATCTCAACACTCGATCCGCATTCGTATGTCGATCGGAACATCTCCACGACGAGCGGCCCGAACCCATCATCACCGAGAAGAACGTTCCCTATTCCCACGACGCACACGCGAAGTTGGCGGCTCTGTTTCATAAGACCTTGACCTGCGCGAACTCATTGCCGTTCGCATCCATGGTGTGGCAGGAACAGGCCATGCAGGGATCGAAGGAATGAACCGTACGAAGAACTTCGAGCGGCTTTTCCGGTTCGGCTACCGGATTCGCTATGAGCGAACTTTCATAGGGACCGGGAACGCCCTTGTCGTCGCGCGGGCTGGCGTTCCACGTTGTCGGAACGACGGCCTGATAGTTCGTGAACGCTCCCTTGTCAACGACTACCCAGTGGGAAAGCGCCCCACGAGGGGCCTCATGCATACCCACGCCTGAAATTTCGTGATTCGGAAACTGCGGCAGATTGTAGGTCGTGTCGTCGCCCTTCAGAATATTTTCGGTGAGCAACTGCCAATGCTTAAGCGCAAGATCCGAGAGCATCGCCGAGCGGATTCCTCGCGCAAGATAACGGCCCATGGTCGATTGCATATCGTCCGGAGTCACTTTCAAACCGTGGACCGAAGCAATTTTCGTGAACGCGGCATCCGTCCATTTGCGCGTTAACGGATGCCCCGAGGCATACCCCACCAAAACGTTTGAAAGCGGGCCAACCTGCATGGGATTTCCGTTGTACCTTGGCGCTTTCACCCAGGTGTATTTCGCGTTTTCTTGAAAGTCGGTGTAATCCGGAACGGTCTTTCCTTTCCACGGAGGCAATGCGCCCGTTCCTTCGTACCAGGAGTGCGTGACGTCTTCGGCAACCGCTCCGCGGAATTTCTCGTCGCGCCAGTGCTGAATCGGTTCGACCGAACTCAAATTGCCGTTCAGGATTACACCGCCCGGAAGGTCGAACGTAGTGGCCTTAGCGTCCAAGGGAAGATCGGGCACGGCGAGGTAATTTGCGACGCCGCGTCCATACTTAAACCACTCGGGGTAGGAGGCGGCGAGCAAGCAGGTATCGACCAAGTACGCTTGTTCGACGAAAGGAACCAGATCCTGAATGATCGATTGCAGCGTTCCGAGCCGATCCATATTCATGGTCGCGAGGCTATTTAGATTGATTGCGTTCATTACGCCGCCCACGGCCATGTTCTGGATATGGGGCGTTTTGCCTCCCAGGATTCCAACGACCTGACACGCCTTGCGCTGATAATCGAGCGCCTCCAAATAGTGTGCGAAGAAAATCAGATTCATTTCGGGACTCAAGTGCATTGCAGCGTGGCCCCAATATCCGTGGGAAAAAATTCCCAGTTGACCGCTTCCGATCAGCCCCTGAACTTTGGTTTGCACCTGTTCCAGCTTGTGACGGGAATTCCCGGGCCACGTCGAAAATCCATCCGCCAGCGACGCTGCGCGCCTCGCATCTGCTTTAGGAATCGTGGTGATATCTACCCAGTCCAAGATCGACAGATGATAAAAATGAACGATGTGGTCGTGCAGAGCGTGAGCGATGAGGATCAGATTGCGGATGTACTGGGCGTTTGAGGGGATTTCGAGAGCAAGCGCATCCTCGACCGCTCGCACCGACGCAATCGCGTGAACCGTGGTGCATACTCCGCAGAAGCGTTGCGCAAAGACCCAGCCTTCGCGCGCGTCGCGGCCGCGCAAAATCGTTTCAATGCCGCGCCACATCGTACAGCTCGCCCAGGCCTTCTGGACGCTTCCGCCCTCGACTTCCACATCGATGCGTAAGTGCCCTTCAATTCGAGTGACCGGGTCAATGGAAACACGCGTCATGCGGTAACTCCTTCGGGCCTCGTCGAGGGCCGGCGCGACGGTAACGATCGAAACGAGTGATTCCAACTTGCAGTATCTCCGGGAAGCACCGCCAAGTACTTCACCGCCAAACCGAATCCCACGATCGCAAGGGAGATGTAGGCAGCTCCAATGAGGAGTTCCGGCACCGTCGGGAAGTAGATACTGTGGCGTTCAGGGTGATAGGCAATCGTGGTGGGCACGAATCGATAAAACGTCCCACCCAGGCACGCGAGGGTGGCCACCTTGAGCAGACTTCGCGGCGTCTCACGAACGGCTTTGAATCGCAGCGCAACAGCCGGAATCAAGATGAGCGTTGTTTCGATCAGGAAAAGAAGGCTCATGCGGTCCAATGCGAAAGCCTGACGCAACATGCCCCGCCAAATGAGGTCGCCAAATCTCACCGCAAGAAAGAGAAAGCACGCCGCCGACAATAGATTTCCCAATTCTCCCAGGATTGCCAAGTCAAGCGAGCGGCGGTAGCGGAGGCAGGCGAGCAGCAGAAGGAAAGTCACAAACGCGATGCCGCACAATCCGGCAGCCAACAAGTACAGCAGCGGCAGAAACGGAGTTTGCCAAAGGGGATGAATTTTCGTGCCAGCTAGAAGCAGCAGCCCGCCCAACGAAGACTGATGCATCAGCGGGATAACGTAAGCCCCCGTTATCATGAACGGATATATTCGCCGCAACATGGGCGAGATGTGACGCAACACGGATCGAGTTCTCTCGCTACCGGTGTAGTACAGCCTCTCGAGAATGAGCGGAAGAATCTCGAAGGACAGAAACAACGCGCAGTAGATCGGCATGCAAATCGAAATTTCCAACATCGCTGACCCGGTATTCCATCGCCAGGGCATCAGAGCACTGTAGAAATTCCAAGGTCGTCCCACGTCGAAACCGAGAGCCATCAAGCCCGTCGCGTAAAACAAAAAGCCCGACACGAGAGCGGTCCGCATGACGACGTGCAGTTTTTGTCGATTGAAAACCCACGCGGCAATGCCAAGTGCTAAAGGTCCCGAGCCCAATGCGGTTAGCGTCATGACGTTGAACGTCTTCCAGATCCCCCACGCGTACGCATCATTCATGCCCGAGAAAGGGCCGAGCGGAGACCAGAAACGCACCGCTGCAAGTCCAAGGCCGATCACTGCCACCACGCCGAAGAACACGAGCGTATCGGTGATCACGGGTCCGCGATTGACAGGGACGCCAGACTGCCAATGGTTGACGAGCGCGGTGCCCGTACTGTCCCGCGTGATCATAGTTGTTCCGGGAATCCAGTTCGCTTTTCACGCTCCGGCCGCTCCGCCTCGTGCCGGTTCCAGTTTTTTCGAATGACCATCCCGAGAACACCGGCGAGCAGAATTGGCGTAGAGAGCCACTTATAAATCACGGATGTCACCTTCGTCGCATAGTGTCCGAGAGACGTAGTGCCGAGTTTCGGCAAGCCGATCTTGTCGAAACCGACGCTCGACAGGTAAAGCACTTGAGTTCCTCCGGCTTCGTGCTCGCCGTACACTCGCTGCTCGAAATATTTCTCAGGCGCAGCGGCGATCCGGTCCTTTGCCTTCGCCAGAAGATCCACTCGTTTTCCAAAAATGACAGAACCGGTCGGGCACACCGCCGTGCATGCCGGCTCCTTACTGTGTACGAGGCGCTGGTCGAAACAGAACTCGCACTTAACGATCTTGGGGTTCCACTTATCCCATTCAAATTTCGGTACGTCGAACGGGCAGGCGACCTCGCAGTAGCGGCATCCGATGCACAGCGAGCTGTCCCACGTCACCGCACCCCACAGATTCTTTTTCAGGGCGTCGAACGGGCAGCCTGCGACACAAGCGGGATCGAGACAATGCATACATTGCTTTTTGACATAGGCAAAACCCGGGCCATCCGGCTCCTGGTATAGCTTGATGATATTTTTGGTTTTCGAGTTCAGATCCGAAGGCATCTGCCAAAGCCCGCCAGAAAGCGCGGTGTCGGGCGGCAGTCCGTTGACTTCACTGCACGCGACCATGCACGCCTTGCATCCGGTGCAGATGGTGTTGTCGTACAGCATGGCCACAGCATCGAGCGGCGCCACCGGGTGTGCAGGATGTTCTTCGGCGCTTGCGGTTGGCACGAGCGCACCGACAACGGTTCCGCCGGCGCCCACAATTCCAAAAAGCGCCTGTCGCCGGGTCATCGGAGCGTTCATTGCGATGCTCCCGGGCCGTCACCTAGATTTTCCTTTTCCGATTCGTGACCCTCGGACGGCGACCCGGGAGCATCCTGGTCGCGGGGCACGTTCGAAAATTTACGAGAAGCGACGTACCCGGCGCCGAGGAGCGCGCCTGCCGCGAGGCCGACCAGACCGGTTGCGAGCGGACTGGCGATTCCTTGTGGCGTGTTGATTGGCGCGTAGGTATCTGGAGGCGTGGCGCGCGTATGAATCTGAACCACGTCGAACATGGGCACGCGAAAGGCAACTGCCTTCTCGGTGCAGCCAATGCAGGGTGCGCCGATGCCGATCGGCCAGACGTCGGGGATGTCGTTGAAATGCCTCGTCGAACATCCAGCGTGCGTGTCCGGGCCTTTGCATCCCATTTCATACAGACACCAACCTTCACGGTGCCCGGCGTCGCCGTACTGCTTAACAAATTGGCCCGCGTCGAAGTGCGCTCGGCGCGGACACTGATCGTGGATGTTGCGGTCGAACGCGAACTTTGGGCGCCGCTCTTCGTCTAATTCGGGAAGCGTGCCAGACTCGGCGTACTGGAGAACGACTCCGAGCAGCGTGTAGGGATTCGGCGGACATCCCGGAATATTCACGATCGTCTTCTCGGGCAGCAGGTCCGCCACGCCAACCGCGCCGGTTGGATCGGGATCGGCGGACGGGATTCCACCCCACGATGCGCACGAACCGATGGCGACAATCGCGGCCGCTTTCCCCGCCACATCGGCCAGGACTTCGAACGCCGGCCGACCAGCGAGCTTCATGTAAATCCCTTTATCCTTCGTGGGGATTGAGCCTTCGACGACGCAGATGTATTTGCCGGAGTAGGTCTCGACAGCCTCGGAAAGAGCCTGCCGTGCCTGGGTTCCCGAACCTGCCATCAGCGTTTCGTGGTACTCCAGCGAAATCACGTTGAGAATCAAATCGGCGAGGTCGGGATGAGACGACATTAAAAGCGTTTCCGTACAGCCCGTGCAGTCTTGAAAGGCAAGCCAGATGACAGGCGGGCGAATGACTTTCCCAAGTCCCTGAGCCACATCTTCCGGTGTCCGTTTGTCCGTAATGGGCAGTCCGAATGGCGCGGCGATCATGAGCGAGGAACAGAACTGAAGGAACGCACGGCGGTCGACGCCGCAGCGCACAAGACGTTCATCGATCGTGTCGAGTACTCGGGAGGTAGCAACCAGCGACTTGAACATCAGACCGCCTCCCTCAAAATCCGCAGCGCGTCTCGATCGTGCTCCGAAAATGTGGATGCTACATCGAGTCAGAATTTTGAAACTGTGCGAAACAGCACACTTTTGCGACTTGCGGAAATGGGCCGTCGCATATGGTCAGTCGTCAGTCCTTCACTCGAGGCGAACTCGATCTGCCCGGACATTTTCTGGATTTCTCATTCTTCGATTCGGTCTCGGCCTCCATCCCAGGAACACGAAGTCAGCGTCTAGAAACAATCGTGAGCAAAGGGATGGCAGAACGGTCCGGGCCAGCACACGCAGCGCTTGCCGCTCGGCCTCAAAGGCAGGGCGCTCCACGGCTTTTCAAAAGTGTGCGAAACGGCACAGTTTCGGAGTCTATAGTCGATTTAGCATTACAGGCTTCTAGCAAGGGATGACGACGTCGCGGCGATAACTCTCTTGAAGTTGAGTGGAGGAGTTTAATGGCACGGGTTGGCATTGCTAGGGCGTTGGGATTGCTGATTGTGGGCAGTCTTTTCTCGGGTGCCACGTGGGCCCAAACGCCGCAAAAGCCCCCTGCCGCGAACAAAACACCGGCAGTCGTTCAAACAACAGCAACTCCGGCAAGTTCAAACACGAGTCCTTCGGAATATGTGGGAGCAGCAGTTTGCAAGACGTGCCACGAAGATATTTACAACAACTGGGAGAAGAGCCCGCACTGGAAAACCACGCTCGACACCAAAGGCGGACCATCTCACCAGGGATGCGAAGGCTGCCACGGCCCCGGCTCCGCGCACGTTGCTGGCGGTGGTGACAAGACCAAGATTTTCGTATTCAGCGAACACTCCTCAAAAGAAATCAACGCCCAGTGCCTCACCTGCCACGCTGGTGGCACGCAGCACATGAACGCCATCAATTCGGAGCATTCGAAGAACAATGTGAGCTGCACCTCGTGCCACTCCCCGCATCATTCCGAAACAAAGGAGTTCTTGCTCGTCAAAGCGCAACCGGCGCTCTGTTACTCCTGCCACCTCGACAAGAAAGCGCAGTTTGCGATGCCGTTTCATCATCGCGTGGACGAAGGCCTGATCCAATGCAGCGACTGCCACAACGTGCATGGAACGGTAGGTCCGAAGCAGGTGCGTACTTCTGCCGCTCAAGATGCCGTTTGCTTTACCTGCCACATGGACAAGCGCGGCCCCTTCGTCTACGAACACACGCCGGTAAAGGTCGATGGATGCCAGTCATGCCACGTTCCTCACGGCGGACCCAACGCCCACATGCTGAAACTCAGCAACGTCAACTTGCTCTGCTTGCAGTGCCATACGACATCGTTCAGCTCCGCACCGGGAGCGCCTTCATTCCACAACCAGTCCACTTTCTTTCAGGCATGCACCTTGTGCCACGTCGAGATTCATGGCTCGAACTTCGATGCAACGTTCTTTAAGTAGCCGCGACCATGACAGTGCCCCTCAACTCGGCTCTCAAGGCGAATCGTTGGCAGGAAAACTCGCGGTCCGGCATCGTGCGCTCGAGGGTCGAGCACCGCTATTCCGCGAGAACTTGGTCGTGCGTTTCGGCACTCAGAATAGCGGCGTTAGCTGCGCTCTTCACAAGCCCAGCCACTTTGTGCGCTCAAAGCGGACCTGCGGATAGTCCTGGGATCAATTCGGGCGGTTACAACATCCATCAAACGATCGATGCGGGCTATCGCGCGAATTTCGTCAACGGTAATAAAGACACTTACGACACCTTTGAGAATCTCGGGTCGGGGCTGCGGCTTTTCGATTACTCGTTCGAAATGCGTTCGCTCGATCACAAAGGATTTCTTTTCGACACGTTGACGTTCAGCAACTTTGGCTACGGTGGCGACCCGAACGACGTAACCCGTCTGAGAATCCAGAAAAACAAAATCTACGATTTCAGAATGCTGTTTCGCCGCGATAAGAATTTTTGGGATTACAACTTGCTCGCGAATCCGTTGAACCCGGCATCGCTCAATCCTCCGGGTTCCACTACGAGCGGATGTTACGCAACAACTGTAGGTACGCCTCCGGTCGTCGCCCCGGTTGTCTGTTCGAGTCCGGCCGTCGCCATCAATAATTCGCCTCACTCGATGGATCTGGTGCGTCGCATGCAGGACTACGACCTCACCTTGATGCCGCAATCGAGGATTCAAGTTCGATTGGGATACTCGCGGAACCGCGACGACGGGCCGGGATTCTTCACCACCGACGGCGGAACGGTTTCGGATTTCAATCAGAACTACAGCTACACCACCAATGCCTACCGCGCCGGAATCGATTTCAAAGTTTTGCCGCGCACCACCATCTCCTACGACCAATTCCTCAGTTATTTCAAGCAGGACAACGTCGTCTCCGACGATCCGGCCGTAAATCCGCAGAATTTCGGATACCAGATCGCCAATCCAACCGGCAACGGCACGCCAAATGGTACGCCAGTTGATCTGGGCATCGTTTACAGCACCCAAACGCCCGCCGAGGTTTTGCCTTGCGCTACCCCTATTGTCGCGGGCACTACCAACACGGCAAATCCTACCTGCAATGGATACCTCTCCTACAGCCAGGTGGGCCGTCCACGGAACTTCATGCCCACGGAGCGAATCCGCTTCCAATCGAACTACTTCAAGAATTTCGAGATGTCCGGCTCGCTGGGTTACAGCACGAGCGATAACCTCATACCCGATTTTAACGAAACGGTTAACGGATTTACGGTTCGCACCGGAGAACGCGGAAGCACGACGGCCGGCCCGGCGAACGCTAAACGCGTATCCGTGAACGCGAATTGGTCCGGTGTGTACGCGGTAACCGATAAGCTGAGCATCCTCGATCAATTTCGGTACGACAACTGGCGCATTCCGGGAATGTGGGCGCTCGACGAGACAAACGTCTTCGGCACGGGCTATCCGGGATTGGTCGGTTTGCAGCAAAGCGAAGCGGTGTTCAACTCTGTAAACTGCCCGCAAGGTTCTAATGCGGTGACTTGCCCGCAGCACACGGCGACCTCCGCAGCGGACGTTACGACCGGCCTGGCGTCCACTTTTCTCGGGCAAAATCTGAAATCAAACACTTTGGAATTGCAGTACGACTTCAGCAAACGGCTGAGCGCTCACATCGGTTACCTCTACACCCACCGAACCATCTCGCAGTTCAGCGATACGAACGACTCGGGCCTTGTGTATTTTCCGGGCGGTGTTGGAGCGGGTGCAGCGAACGATTTCCTCGCCGCGCGCGGTAGTTGCGCCGAAGTTGGCGGCGCGCTCCCCGCCGGATGCACGCTCAACGCGGACGGCTCGGTAAGCTTCATCGCTCCCGCAGCGGCGACTCCAACGCGCAGTCTGACTACGATCAACGAGAATGCGTTGTTGTTCGGGTTTGTGTACCGGCCGATCGACGCACTTCACATCACCAGCGATTTTGAATTCGGCTACAACGACAACTCTTATACCCGGATTGATCCGCGGCAGGTGCAGAGCTACAAAATTCACGCCAACTATAAGGTTAAGACTTGGGCCACGCTCGATGGCGCGGTGGAGATTCATGAGAATCGCGACAATGTGACGGATGTCAACAATCTAGAACACGATCGAAGTTTTAGTTTCGCCACCATCCTGATGCCAAATCAGCGATTCTCGATCGATTTCGGATATAACTACTGGAACATCTATACGCAGTCGTTGATCTGCTTCGCGTATTCGACCTCCGTTACCAATCCTGCGCCGCCTCCGGCTACGCTGCCCGTTTCCTCGTTTCCCATCGGCGTTCCGATGCTGCCGACTGGACCGGCATGCCCCATCGCCGCCGCGTCTTCTCCTCTGGGTGCGCTATCGACGTACTCGAGCAACGATCACTTCGCGCACGCGGGTGTCATCTGGAAGGCTACGAAGCGCGTGACTGCGATGGTGGGTTATGGCGGCAGCTTTGTCCGTGGCAACACGATCTACCTGAACCCGCTAACGCCGTCCGGCACGCTCGATTTCAACTATCAGAAGCCTTATGCATCCGTCGTGATCGATCTCTATAGGGGGCTTAGCTACAAAATGGCCTGGGATTACTTCGGCTTCAACGAGACGGGCTCCACCGGTCCATTCGGCCTCGCCGCGATTCCGTTACAGGACTTCAACGGCAGCAACGCCACTTTTTCGTTTCGATATTCGTTCTAGGACAAAGGGCACGCCATTGCATTCGAAGCAGAAAAGGAGGAAGTGAAAAATGAGATCTTCCATGCGAGCAAGTACTCCGAAGTCAATTCTTGTCGCTCTTGCGGTCGTGTTCATTTTTAGTGCGGGAGCTCGTGCCGATGGCGCAGGAGACTTCAAAGCCAAATGCGCGATGTGCCATGGAGCAGACGGGACGGGCAGCACGCCAGCCGGCAAAGCGATGAAGGTCCGTGACCTGAGCTCGACTGAAGTGCAAGCCCAAACAGACGCACAACTCGCCGCCATCGTAACAGATGGCAAGAACAAGATGCCTGCCTATAAGGGCAAGCTAACCGACGATCAGATTAAGGGCCTCGTCGCCTTCATCCGTTCCGTAGCTAAAAAATAGCGGGCGTTGCTGGGGAAAATTACGGCGGTTTCGACTCGCGGAAACCGACAGGAGGCCGGATGATCGGGATTCTCATTGGTCAGATCGCGCTTAGCATCGTGCTGGCCTCCGTATTCTTGATTCGTCCTGCACTGACGAGCGCAACCGGTTGGAAAATCGTTGCCTTCGTGGGATTGTTTGTACTCCCCGCTCTTTGTCTCGTCGGAGGAATGAACACCCACGTGCAACGCTCGGAGACGACGCGCTTCTGCACGTCCTGCCACGTAATGATTCCTTACGGGCAGAGCCTCTATATTGACGATGCCAACCACATTCCGGCCCAGCACTTTCAGAATCATCGAGTCCCAGTAAACATGGCCTGCTATTCCTGTCATGCGGACTACACCATCTATGGCCCGCTGGACGACAAGATGCGCGGACTTAAACGAATCTATTTGCAGTACGTAACAAAACCGCCCCCCGCGGCGGCCATCCGCATTCCGGGCGGTTTCAAGAATGCTCAATGCCTGCACTGCCACGCGGGCGCCCGCAGCTTCGAAGAGAATGCGGTGCACTCGGCAATGATGAGTTCGCTCGTATCGAACCAAGTGTCGTGTCTGGGAAGCGGCTGCCACGACACCGCGCACGACATCGCCAATCTCGACCATCAGAAATTCTGGAAGCCCATTCAATGAAGCTCTCAGCGATCGGAATTCGTCGCCTGCTGCAAATCTCAAGCGCGCTTGTGATCCTCGGACTGCTCCTCGAAATCGTCAGCCTTCTGTGGTTTCATCCGCTTTCGTTCGTTCTGTTCGCTTTCGTGGCTGCGGGCTTCATCGGCCTCGGCATTTTGGTGTATCTGGTCTCGCTGGTGTTCGTTGTCGCACCTACGGGGAACGCGGGCGACTGAGCCCGGTGTGGGGACGTCTAAGAATTCGACTCTTCAAGATTTTGATATCGAGTGGCCGGCTCAATGAATCTGTGGAGAGGTGCAATGCGCATTCAGGAAGTCGATCGCGAAAAGTGCGTGGAACTGCTCGCTCACCTACGCCTCGGTAGAATTGCGTGCGCGGAAGCGGCTCAACCGTACGTCGTGCCCTTTTATTTCGCCTATGACGAAGGCTACCTCTACAGCTTTTCCACCGTCGGTCAAAAAATCAGGTGGATGCGCGCAAACCCGCTGGTTTGCGTTCAAACCGATGAAATTGTGAGCCCCGAGGAGTGGGCCAGCCTGGTGATCCTCGGACGCTACGAGGAGTTGCCGGACACGCCGGAACTGAAACTGGAGCGCGACTTGGCCTACAGGCTTCTTCAGAGAAAAGAACTTTGGTGGGAGCCCGGCTACTCAAAAACGATCGTAAAAGGTGCCGAGCGCCCCTTGGTCCCTGTCTATTTTCGAATTCAGATCACGCAAATCACGGGCCATCACACTGCGCCGGAACCCGGCGAAGGAGTCGAACACACAACTGCACCTGTCGAGCAAGCGGCAAAGCACTCGATTCGAGGAATTTTGACGGATCTCCGCGCGAAGCTATTCTCGAAGTAAATCTCGGGCGCCGGAAACTTCCGCGCATGCCTTGCTTCGGTCTTAATGCCATTCCTGCGATTCGAAATTCGTTGTCGGCCGATTACTGGAAACGGCTTGACACGTTTCGTGCCCTGGGGCTAGCGTAAGAATCGTAACGCTCCGTCCCGGACCGTTGCCGTGCCCTTTCCGGCTTGCTCAAGGTTTCAGCACTTCCGCAGCATCCGAACATGAAAACACAACGCAACAGCGCGTTTAATGCGCAGGCCTATCTCGACTCCGTGGGAGTTTCGAGGAAAGTGGGAGAGTTCCGCAAAAAGCAAACCATCTTCGCGCAGGGCGATCCGGCAAACACCGTCATCTACGTCCAGAAAGGCAGCGTAAAGTTCACCGTCGTGAATGAGAGTGGTAAAGAAGCCGTCGTCGCGATCTTCGGCTCGGGAGACTTCTTCGGAGAAGGGGCCATTGCGGGAGAATCGATTCGACTGGGTACGGCAACTGCAGTTGAGCCGACCACGGTTCTCCTGATTGGCAAGAAGGAAATGATACGCGTGCTTCATTCGGAGCATTTACTCTCGGATCGGTTCATTACCTACATGCTGGCGCGCAACCGCCGGGTTGAGGCCGACCTCGTCGATCAGCTCTTTAACTCAACTGAGAAACGATTGGCGCGCACTCTATTACTCCTGGCCCGCTACGGTAAGGAGGATCGGCCCGAGAAGATGCTGCAAAAGATATCGCAAGAAACGCTCGCGGAAATGATTGGAACAACGCGGTCTCGCGTCAATTTCTTTATGAACAAATTCAGGAAACTTGGTTTCATCGAGTACAACGGCAAAATTTCGGTCAATAAGTCACTTCTGAAAATCGTTCTGCACGAGTAAGTGCGTCAGCCCCCGAAGCGCTCCGCTTCGGCTGCCCCCGCAGCACGTAAGAGCCTCCCAAGTTCACAGTTCGAGGCGCGTAAAGACCGGAATCTTCACGACGTCCAGAACCAAAAATAAAAGCACCGCCGCGGCAAATTCGCCAGCCACAATCTTCACCGGCAGCGGCGACATCGCAATTCCGCGCGTGGCCAACGTCGAGATAATCAGAAGATCGAGCAGCGAGGCGATGGCAAGCCATATGGTGGGCCGCTGCCCCCAGAAGTGGCGGTGCCCTCGAATGGCATAAATCGTGGCTTGGCTGCCGAAGACAATAGCGACCACCGAAAGTGTTCTCAAAGATTCAATTCCAAATCCCAGTTTGAATTTGCCCACAGCCAACACTCCGACGCAGAACAACAGGAATACACTGGCCAGAATGGAGCTCGCGCCAGTAATCCGGCCAATGCGCCACGAATTGGGTAATTCTGATGGCCGCACTCGGTCCGTCGTCAAGGTCATCGCGAGGAAATCTCCGGTAATCATCACGATGATCATCAACATCGGGGTTAAGACGGCGTGTCCGGTTATGATCAGCCCCACAGCCAAAAACAGAAGCTGAACAATTTTCTTTACAACTGAATTCAGCGTGTAGTTCAGAATCCGCTGAAACGTCGTCCGCCCTTCTTTAACCGCCGCAAGAATACCGCCCAGACCTGGTTCCGTCAGAACGACGCCTGCCGCCGATTTGGCGACATCGGTGGCTGTCGACACGGCGATGCCAATCTGTGCCTGACGGAGCGCCGGCGCATCGTTTGCGCCATCTCCGCACATTCCGATTGTATGCCCGCCCTTTTGAAACGCCTTGACGAGACTAAACTTTCCTTCGGGAGGAATTCCCGCAAATACCGCGTAGTCATCTGGTTTAAGACTGCTGGGAAGTGGTCCCGGAGGGCAGATCGCTCCGACCAACCCGACATCGCGAGCTACAATCCCGGCCGTGGCCGGCGCATCACCGGTGACCATCACGGTACGCACACCCAGGGTCTTAAGCTCCGCGATCAGTGAGCTCGCGTCCTTCCGGGGAGGGTCGCTGAGCGCAATGAGGCCGATCAGCTGCAAATGCCCCGGAACACCCGCAGCCACCGCGAGAACACGGAATCCCTTCTTCTCGAGTTCATCAGCAATCCCCTCTGCGGTGGACACGGGGGCTGTGAGAGCGGTGATCACGGCGAAAGCGCCTTTTACAATGCGCTGCGATGCGCCCTTTTTATCTGTCGCGGTGGCTTCCGAAGTCTTCTTGACGGGATCGAACGGAACGAATTTTGTGAGCTTGGGCAGATCCGAGGCAGCGTGGCGAGCAGAAGCGGCACGAATCGCCGCATCCACCGAGTCGTCACCTCCGTTCGAGCTTGCGATGGCCGCCAGTCCCAAGGTATGGGCTTCGTCAAAGCCTGGCATCGGGCGGACAGTCGTCACCGAAAGAGCGTTTAGGGTCAGCGTACCGGTCTTGTCCGTACACAACACGTTGATCGTCGCGGCTTCATCGACGGCCGAGAGCCGTGTCGGAAGAACCCCAACCGCTGCGAGGGCGCGCGCGCCTAGCGCTGTGGCCAATGTAAACGTCGCGGGCAACGCCACCGGTATCGAAGCCAGAACCGATGTAAGCAGGAGGGGAATGAGTTCACTCCACGCCATGGCGTGAGAGTAAGCATAAACCGCCAAGAGCACGATGACGGCGCCATCGAACATTCCGAGATTACGGATGATCTGCAGCACAGCTTTCTGCTGTGAACTTATGACGTGCGCGATACGGACCAGTTCCGCTGTTTTGCCAAACTTCGTGTGAACGCCCGTTGCAGTCACCTCCGCCGTTGCTTCCCCACGCCGCACCAGCGCTCCTGCATAGGTATCGACGCCGGGTCCCGCTTCTATTGGCAAAGACTCGCCCGTGAGCATGGACTGGTCGATCGACACGGACCCTTCGAGGATATGCACATCGGCTGCAACGACTCCGCCCAGCGACAATTTCACTAAATCGCCCCGTACCAGGTCCGCGGCGGGTACCGTCTTCCAATTGCCGTCGCGTCGCACCGAGCCATTCAGCGCGAGACGCGATTTCAGCGCGCTCAGAGTCGCCTGCGCTCGCCCCTCCTGGAAATACGCCAACGCCGCATTGAAAACGAGCAACGCCGCAATGACTGCAGCCTCCCAATATTTGTGCAGGGCGATCTGAAGGACGATCGAAGCTTCGAGCAACCAAGGGACCGGTGCCCAGAACTTTGCGAAGGCATTCCGGAGCGGATGGACGGAGGTGTCCGGCATCGCATTCGGGCCTTCCTTTTGAAGAAGCGCCGAAGCAGCGACGCTTGTGAGTCCGCTGGAAGCCGTGGACGGAACGGGGACGAGCGGTCGAATCAGCGGCGCAACCGTAACGGCGTTGCTGGAATTCATAATTTGCCGCTCCTCGAAGCTATCCTCTGATTGAATGTTCCATATTGTTACGCGCCACCGACTGCCGCATCGATCTTGACGTGGACCCTCAGCACAACCGCCCCGAACATATCAGCGCGCGAAGTCGAGCACGATGCGTGATGCAACATCGCCATGCTCCAGGCGGTTCAGGATCTGGTTAATCGAAGACAGGGGCTGGATCTCGATATCCGCTTTTACCTTTCCCGCGATAGCGAACGCGAGCGCTTCCGCCATATCCTCACGCGTTCCGACAAACGATCCGCGAATGGTGATGCAATTCGCGACCACATCGAAAAGCGGAACCGGGAACTCGCCCGGTGGCAGACCGACAAGGACGCACGTGCCGCGCTTCCGGGTCATGCCTACGCCCTGCTTGAACGCGACGAGCGAGGGCGCCGTGATCAAGACGCCGTGAGCGCCTCCACCCGTCGCTTTCTTCAAATCGATTGCGGGATCGCCGGATTTCGCATCGAATACAAGATCAGCCCCGACGCGTTTCGCGTGGACCAGCTTGCCGTCGTCAATGTCGATCGCGCAGACCAGAAGTCCCATGGCCTTGGCATATTGAATTGCCAGATGGCCGAGTCCACCAACACCTGAAATCGCGACCCACTGTCCAGGCCGCGCCGCGGTTTCTTTGAGGCCCTTATATGTGGTAATCCCCGCGCAGATCAGTGGCGCCGCCTCCGCAGCAGTAAGCCCGTCGGGTATGTGTGCCACGTAATCCGGATCGGCGAGAACGTAGTCGGCAAAGCCGCCGTTCTTGGTGTAACCCCCGAATTGCGCTTCGGGGCACACCGTCTCCCACGCCGACAAGCAGTACTCGCAATGGCCGCACGCCGAGTAGAGCCATGGAACTCCGACCCGGTCGCCCTCTTTCACGATGGTCACGCCCGCGCCAACGGCGGTGACCGGTCCGATGGCTTCGTGGCCGGGAATAAAGGGAAGCGCCGGCTTGACCGGCCAGTCCCCCCGAGCCGCATGAAGATCGGTATGGCACACGCCACAGGCCTCGGTCTTTATAACGATCTGGCCAGGACCCGGCGAAGGGATATCCCATTCCCGAAGCACCAAAGGCGCTCCGAACTTTTCGACAACTGCGGCGTGCATCTGACCTGCCATATTTGGTTTCCCTTTTTCATACCGGAAATCGGTCGATTCGACGGAAGCGCCGAACGCGCTGCGATAGGCTTCTTCAGCTGTCTGTAAACAGGTTTGCCCGAGGGTGACCCTTCGCCAGCGGGACCGGAGCACTCGTTTCGCTGAAATCAGCCGTCCAACGCCAATTTCGGATTTCAGGCATGTCTTCCAAATGCTCGCGAATGTAGCTGTAGTGTTCAAAGAGCTTCTCGTTGAACATCGCAACCGCGCCCAGGGCTTCGGAACGGAGGCGTGGCACATACTTCAGCGCATCGATCGCGAGGTGAAACCGGCTCATCTGATTCAGCACTACCATGTCGAAAGGCGTAGTGGTCGTGCCGTGGTCGGTGTAGCCGCGTACATGAAATCGGCTTTCGTTTGAACGCCCGTGAACCATCGTGTGAATGAGCCAGCGGTTGTTATGGAAAGCGAAAATAACCGGTGCGTCTGTCGTGAAGAGCGCATTAAACGACATGTTGTCCATCCCATGCGGATGGTCGTCTGGCATCATCAGAACACTGAGATCCACAACATTAACGACACGCACCTTGATGCCCGGAACGTGTTTCTGCAAAAGCCAGGACGTCGCGCAGATCTCGATCGTTGGCACATCGCCCGCGCAAGCCAGCACCACATCCGGCTCGCCGCCTCCGTCGTTGGTGGCGAACTTCCAGGTCGATGCACCTCGCGAGCAGTGTTCGAGTGCCTCTTCCATCGTCAGCCACTGAAGCTGCGGCTGCTTGCCGCACGTAACGATGTTGACGTAATTGCGGCTTCTTAGGCAGTGGTCGAAAACATTCAGAAGACAATTGCTGTCTGGAGGGTAATACACCCGGATTGTTTCGCTCCGGCGCGCGAGCGCATTGTCCACAAATCCGGTGGCCTGGTGACTAAAACCGTTGTGATCGTTTCTCCACGCATGGCTTGTCAACAAAACGCTCAAGGATGCCAGCGGCTTGCGCCACGGGAATTCGCGGCATTGTTCAAGCCACTTGGCATGTTGCGTGAGCATTGAATCCACAACTTGCGCGAAGGCCTCGTAGGAAGACCACAGCCCGTGCCGACCGGTCAGCAGATATCCCTCGAGCCATCCCTGACAGCAATGCTCGCTCAATACTTCCATGAGGCGCCCGTCGGGACCCAATTGGTCATCGATCGAAACGGTCTCGGCCATGAAACACCGCTTCGTCGCTTCGAGGACGGCATTTAAGCGATTGGAATCCGTTTCATCCGGGCAGAAGATACGAAAGTTCGTTCGATTCAGACGATAGATGTCTCTAAAAAACTCACCCAATTTTCGTGGAGCTTCCGCGGTCACTTGCCCCGGTCCCGGAATCTCGAGCGCGTAGTTCGTAAAGTCCGGCAGGTCGAGCGCGGTCAACAGCCTTCCACCATTCACGTGCGGATTCCCGCCCATGCGCCGGTTCCCTGCGGGCGCTAGTTCCGCTAATTCCTTTATGAAGCTGCCGTTTTCATCGAACAGCTCCTGTGGTTTGTAGCTTCTCATCCAGGCTTCGAGGATCTTGAGATGCGCGGGATTTTCACGCACCGTCGCGAGGGGAACTTGGTGCGCCCGGAATGTGCCTTCAATCGGAACTCCATCCACTTCTTTCGGGCACGTCCATCCCTTCGGCGTGCGAAGGACGATCATGGGCCAGACAGGCTGCTTTTTGAACCCGTTCCGGCGCGCGGCGCGCTGAATGGCACGAATCTCGGAGTAACAATCGTCCAGCGTTCTCGCCAGGAGTTGGTGAACGAGTTCCGGATCATCGCCTTCGACAAAATGCGGCTTATACCCGCGCCCCGAATACAGCGCACTTAAGTCTTTGTCGCTCGTCCGCCCTTGCACGGTCGGCCCGGAAATCTTGTAGCCGTTGAGGTGCAGAATGGGCAGTACGGCACCGTCTCTCACTGGATTGAGGAAGTTGACGGACTTCCAGCTCCCTTCAAGCGGACACGTTTCGGATTCTCCGTCACCGATCACGCAGGCAACAATCAGGTCGGGATTGTCGAAGGCCGCGCCAAATGCGTGAACCAGCGAGTAGCCGAGTTCCCCACCTTCGTGCATGGAATTCGGAACGTGCGGTCCGCAGTGACTCGGTACCCCTCCCGGTGTCGAGAACTTTCTGAAAAGAAGGCGCAAGCCGTTCTCATCCGGCGTGATCTCCGGGTGGACTTCGGTGTAACTGCCTTCCAGATACGAGCTCGCATTGAGCGACGGACCGCCGTGTCCGGGACCGGCAACGTAAATGATGTCTGCGTCATGCTCTTTGATCAGACGATTCAGATGAACATAAATGAGATTCTGTCCCGGGGATGTTCCCCAATGCCCGAGCAGTCGAGGTTTGATCTGTTCCGCCTTGAGTGGCTCTCGTAGCAGAGGATTTTCAAACAAGTAGATTTGGCCAATGCACAGATAGTTTGCGGCGCGCCAGTAGCGGTTCATCTTATCGAGCATGGCCGGCGCGAGCGGACCTTTCGGAGTCGCCACGCTCGTTTCACGATGGCCATTCGCCGCGACTGCGGTCGACAACTTTACGTCGAAGATGAACGGAGCCACCTTGGCGACTGGATCCAAGACCTCACCCAGTGATGTCGGGCTACCGTCTTGATTCATGCTGATCCCTTGGTCTCTCGAAGTCATACGGATTGTTCCTTTGTCTTTGCGTTGGCTGCGACCGTTCATTACGGGCAAAGGAAGGGTGGTTTTCCAAACGATTCGTCGCCTTCAACGTCACCAGAGGAGCGACCGTCCAAACCACCCTTCCCCAATAAAACCATTCCGTCTGGCATCGCGCCTACATCGTCGCGGCAGCTCTCCGCGTATCAGAGGATCTGTCGTGGAGGGCCCGAAAAGCTTTCAGGAGAACATGCACGTCGTCCTGCCCTTTGTACACGGGAGGCGGCGTCCGACTCAGCCCTAACAGGGAGTACACCGCCGTCTGCGCGGAGCGGATGGAGTACTCCACCGTAAAGACCACGTCGTCGGGAAGCTCGCAGAATTGCCCAATGAAAGCGAGATTCTTCGACTTTTCCGGGATGACCTGGGGACGGTCTCCTTCGGAGCGAGGAAGAAACTGGCTGGTGATGAAAGGCATCATGCAAGGAATGCACGTCGAGGTTTCCAGGATTCGCTTGGCCTCAGCGACAATCCGGAGGTGTCCCAAAATCTCCGTCATGATTTCTCGGCCGGAGCATGCTGCCATTGGTTTATTTACAAAGTTGCCCGGTTTATCGACGAAGAGTCCGTACCCCCAAAAAACCTGAACGTCCGCTGCCTGACCAATAAAATGCGGTTGGTGCGGCAACACAATCGATGCGAGCCAACGGGATTGCGGGAAGGTAACGAGACCGCCCTCGCCCGGCACGTTACCGGTGGCATCCCGGACGAGATTGAAAAAAGTTGGGTCGTGAAGAGTCGTGGTGAACGAAACCCACTTGGATTGGTCGATATGATCGGTAAAATTCGACGGGCAACCGAACTCCCGCGCACCCCCGGCAATTTTCTCCCAGAGCGCCCAGGAACCGCCATCCGACTTGCCCGCAAGGACCGGAGCCGCGTCCATGGATCCAAGACTGGAAGACTCGGTCATCGATCCCAAGGTAATGATGACCTTGTCTTTTTCCGTAACAAGGATTTCTTCGGAAGCACCGTTCCGTTCGACGACAAGCCGCTCCGGAATATAACCGTGTATGTCATGAAGAAAACTGAGATCGGTGACACGTGAATTCAATTCGAACTTTACACCGCGTTCCCCGAGCCATTTTTCGAGCGGCCGCACCATCGAGTCATACTGGTTATAGACAGTGCGCATAATCCCGGTCAGCGTGTTGAATCCTGAAACCATGTGCGTGAAGCGCGCCAGATAGCGCTTGAACTCGACCGCGCTATGCCAAGGCTGGAACGCAAACGTCGTACACCACATCAACCAGAAGTCCGTTTCGAAGAAACTCGGCTCGAATTCTTCCTCAATGCTTCTTCGTCCTAACATTTTCTCCGGCTCTACCACCAGACGCTCGATCGTAAGAATGTGTCTTTCGCTTAGACCGAATTGTGGCGCATCGATTCGATGTCCGTCGCGAAACAGGCGGGATCGCGACGAGGTCTTCATCGTTTCGTTCCAGTCGAAAATCTCTTTCGTCACAGTCTTCGACTCATCGAGCGTAGGGATCGAAAAGAACAGATCGTATGTGCAGACGTATTTACTTTCGATCATGCGGCCGCCACGCATGGTGTAGCCATCCTTCGGGTTTCCGGCCGCGTCGAGACTTCCGCCGATTTTTCCGGACTCCTCAAGAATCGTGATGTCACGCCCTAGGACGTCACCGTCCCGTATAAAGAAGGCCGCGGCCGCGAGTGATGCGATGCCCCCACCTACCAAGTAAATGTGCGCCTTATCGTCAACGGATCTTTCACTCATAAGTCCTTCTCCGCTCGCGTTTCTCGTGGTGGTCAGGTTGCGCCTTAAATTGTCCCTCATCCGTTGTGCTCATTACTGTGCCGAACCGCACAGCTCGCCAGGATCGGTTGTGAAAGACTCAAACCGGACTCAAAGACCGCCGCGCGAGGTCGCCAGCTGTCGCGGACCAACGGAATCGGGGAACGCAAATCATGAAAGCTGCAATTTTTATTCCGGAGGGCCGTGCGGCCGGACAATTCCTTCAGCTCGAAGAAGTTTCTCGGCCACAGGTGGAAGCCGGACACGTCGTACTGCGGGTGATTGCCTGCGGAGTCTGCCGCACCGATTTACACATCGTTGAGGGCGACCTTCCGCCAATCCAATCCAGGCTGATTCCCGGCCATCAGATCGTTGGAGAAGTCGTTGACGGCGCGACGCCCGATTTGCCAAAGGGCGCGCGCGTCGGTGTTTCCTGGATGGGCGGGGTCGATGGTGACTGCTGGTATTGTCGTCATGGAATGGAAAACCTGTGTGACAAGCCGGTGTTCACCGGTTACTCCGTGAATGGAGGCTACGCGGAGTACGTCCTTGTCCGCACCGACTTCGTGTACCCGCTCCCCGCCGGTTTGGATGACCTTCATGTGGCTCCGTTGTTGTGCGCAGGAATCATCGGATTCCGCAGTTTGCGCGTTGCTGGCGTAACTCCCGGCGAACGGGTCGGCCTTTTCGGTTTCGGCAGTTCGGCCAGCCTAGCCATTCGCATTTTGCAGTCCTGGAAATGCGAGGTCTACGTCGTGACTCGCGGTGAAGCGCACCGGAAATCCGCGACGTCGTTCGGCGCGAATTGGGTTGGAAAAGAAGACGATAAGCCGCCAGTCGAGCTCGACCGCGCCATCACCTTCGCGCCCAGCGGCAAAGTCGTGGTCAGCGCGCTTGCGAGCCTTCGAAAAGGTGGGGTGGTCGCGATCAATGCGATTCACCTGGACCAGATGCCGGCCTTTGATTACGGCACGCTTCTCTGGGGTGAACGCCAGATTCGGAGCGTCGCCAATATGACACGCGAGGATGCGCGAGACTTTCTCAAAATCGCTCATGAACTTAAAATTCGTCCGCAGGTTACGTCGTTTGCACTCGAAGATGCCAACAAGGCTTTCCTCGCGGTGAAACAAGAAACAGAAGATGGATCCGCCGTGATTGCGCTTTGAGATGCACGGATTTTATCCGCTTTCAGCGGGTTCGTTGAACAGCTGACTTTTTGAAAGGAAGAAGCGGCACTGATCCTAGACGTCTAGAATCCGATTCCAGAACATCGGGATTGAGAGCTCTATTTATGACGCTCGGATTCCCTGCAACTACAATCCGTATAAAATGACGCGCAGCAACGACCAATCAACATCCGCTCCCACGGCCTGGAGTCCTCTCCGCATTCCGGTTTTTCGCGATCTTCTGATCGCCGATCTGGTTTCGGATATTGGCGCGTTTATGCAAACCGTTGGCGCCGCATGGCTCATGACCTCGCTCACGACCCGCGTCACATACATCGCCCTGATTCAGACCGCCTCCGCATTGCCTTTCTTTCTTCTCGCACTACCGGCAGGCGCGATTGGCGATATTTTCAACCGTCGAAAACTCATTCTCGGCACTGAAATTTGGATGGCGGTGATCGCCGTCTTACTGGCCGTTGCGACCATCGCTCACGTTATGACCCCCTGGATTCTTCTGTTGCTCACTCTCGCGCTTTCGCTCGGAGATGCGGTTGAGTCGCCAGCGTGGAGGGCCATCTTTCCGGATCTAGTGCCGAAGAAGGATTTGTCGCCCGCCCTCGCTCTCAATGGGATTGAATTCAATCTGGCGCGTGCCGTTGGGCCCGGTCTGGCCGGCCTTATCATCGCGGCGGCCGGTGTAGGTGCGGCATTTATTCTCAATGCGGTCTCGTTCCTCGGAGTTATTTTTGTCATCGCGCGTTGGAAGCATCCTTCTCACGCGAGCAAAACGCCAGCCGAAACAATCCGCGGAGGCACGCTCGCGGCCGTTCGCTATGTTCGGTATTCTCCGAGCATTCAGATTCTGCTAGTGCGAGCCGGTTGCGTCATCTTTTGTACGAGCGCGTTTTGGGCTCTTCTGCCATCGGTTGCCAAAGCCCTGAACAAAGGCGCGATTGGGTATGGTTTGCTGCTTGCCTGCTTCGGAACCGGTGCGGTGCTCGGCGCGATTGCGCTCGACAGGGCGCGCGCAACGTTGTCGACGGAAACTCTCCTCACAATCGCCACCTTCGTTTTCGGGGCGGCTGTCTTGGCAACCGGCACCGTTGGGACCTTGAGCCTCTTGTGCCTGCTCATGGCGTTCGCAGGCGTAGCATGGATCGTGTTCATGTCGCTGTTCAATACGCTGATCCAGAATTTGGCCCCGGATTGGGTTCGTGCGAGGGTTCTCGCCGTATATTTGTTCGTGTTTCAAGGGAGCGTGGCATTAGGCAGTCTCGTCTGGGGCTATGTCGCGGATCGTGCGAATGTCGAACTGGCTCTCCTGCTGTCAAGCCTTGGAATCGGACTCTCGATTCTGCTTCGCTTTCCGCTGCCCCTCCCGACTGCGAGTGTCGACTTGAGCAGCTGGAACCATTGGGGAAAACCGGCCCTGTTCGCAGAACTACAACCTGCTCAAGGGCCGGTCCTGGTGACGGTCGAATACACGATCGACCCGAAGCGGGCGTCCGAATTTCTCGCCGTAATTTACAAATATCAACGGATCCGTCGCCGAGATGGCGCGATCCGGTGGGGGATTTTCTACGATGCCGGGACGTCGAACCGGTATTTAGAAAGTTTTCTCTTGGAGTCGTGGGCCGAACATGAGCGGCAACATGATCGTTTCACGGTTGCTGACCGCGACCTCGAAAATCAAGTGAAACAATTTTCGCTGGAACCCGCGAAAGTCAAACACTACATTCACGCATCGCGGAGGCCCCCCGCCAACCAAACCTCGCATGAAACCAGGAACCGACGGTAACAACGACCGTGGCGTTCAGCGCGGCGCGGTTTAGGTAGGAAGAGCGGGCTCACTTACGCGGCGCTTGGCGAAACCGGTAAACGGATCTCGATCGTTGTGCCGTCCGGTCCGGATGCTATATGAAATCGTCCTTTCATGATCCTGATTCGCTCTCGCATTCCCGCTATACCTACTCCGGGCAATCGCACGCCTGAGTCAAATTCCAGAAGGCTGGCAGGAGGGATGCCGCAGCCCCGATCGCGAATTTTCATGGTGACTTCGCTCGGACTCTGATTCATTTCGATTTGGGCTGTGGCGCTACCCGAATGCCGATAGATGTTCGAGAGACTCTGTTGCACGATCCGAAACATCGCGGTCTCCGTGTCGGTCGCGAGACGGCCGAAATCGTTCGAAATGTTCAACTCGACGCGAATCCCGCTGCGTTCTGCGAAGCCGCCGACGTAATGGGCAACGGCCGAGCACAAGCCCATCTCATCGAGCAGCGGGGGATGAAGAAGGTACGAAATTGTTCTAATTTCTGCCGCGCAGCGGTTCACCAGGTCGACACAGTCCGAGACACGGCTTGCCTGAGCATCAGAAAGTGGCGACTCCGCATCGAGTTCCAGCGCACTGAGATTCATTTGCGCCGCCGCCAAGTATTGTCCTGCGCTGTCGTGCAATTCGCGAGCAATTCGCCTCGACTCATCATCTCGGGCTTGAAGAACGCGAGCGGTCAGTTCGCGCAGCCGGGCCTCGGCTTCTTGCCGTTGTTTGACTTGGGTCTCGAGTTCAACCGTGTGCTCTTTGAACGTCGACTCTAAAACCGAGAGCGTCCGGTGCACGGTTTCAACTCGCGCCGGGTCGACGACGGATGCGATCCTCTCGGCGGCCGTTCCCAGCGCCTGGGCCAGCCCGTCCGGCAGTGCTGCACGCAAATTTGTGATCGTGTCACACATGATGGGAAATCTATCCAGTTCACAAAATGCCTGTCTAATTCCCGGAATGATAACCGGTGGTGGTACGCAGAACTGTATAGAAAGAGACAGTTTCGAGAACGACGGCAGCACGAAGAAATCGAAGAGTTTCATCGGAACGGCACTGACGGATGCGCCCTTTCACCCTCGGCGTCTCTTCATTTTTGGAGTGATTTAAGGTAGGTCGTCAGGCTAGTAATTCGAAGCTCAAACTGACTTTGATACGAAGAATCTACAGAGAGAAATAAGGGTCCCCATATGGGCATCTCGGCTGTGCCGTGAGCGTTTATGGCTACGCCGTTGCGCAACACGTTCGAAACGTAAGCGTCCGGGAATTTGCCACCGTGGCGCCGAGCCAAGGTGCTCAGATCAGGTGGTCGTACTTTGAGTGCGGAAGCCGCCGGACCATCTCCCTTTCCAGTCCTTCCGTGGCAGACGGCACAAAATTCCTTGTACGTTCCGACGCCGGACTTAGGAACCGGAGCCGTGGTTGCTGGTTTGTCTTGCGCATAAAGGCTGACCATCAAACTCAGCAACACGCCGGCCAGAAACATCGCGCGAACCAAGCCGTTCATCGTTGCACGTTCCACGAGATCACCTTTAATAAACCCTGGCCAAACGATCGGTTGGTCCGTCTCTCGAACTTGGCGGGATCCCAGTACCGCGGCGAACCTGAACGGATCCTTTGCATGCCCCTACTCGCCTTCTCTGCCTTCGGGAGTGTCATCGTTATGGCGCGCAATTCCTCGCTTTACGTAGGTCTCAGGACGAACCCCCTGGTGTATTTGCGCGGAGAAGTCGTCACGCGATTTCTTCAAACGCTTCGGCTTCGCCTCGTTTTTCGATTTGTCTTTGAGGCTTGAATTCTTCCGGCGTGCGGTTTTCTTGGGTGAGTTGGTCACGTGGATTTTGGACGATCTCCCGCGTAAGTTTGCAACTGAGGCCCCGTGGCCGAGAGTGACGAGAAATGTGTTGGTTCCATCCGATGGCGACTTTTAGCAAAAAGGGACTTCGCCCATTTGATCGTCGGTGCAATCGGTCTCACCCAGAAGCTCGGCTTGCCGCAACTCTCGCACCCAAAAAGTGGACGCACGTCTGCCAAAATAGCGTAAGCCACGTTGAGTACCAGCTGGAATGGACGGAATCCGAAAATGCTGATGGCGAAAATCCATGCGAACCATCGGGTCTTACGCAAGTTCGTCAGAACCTCCGCGAGCGCCTCTCCTCCGACCTTCATCGAGCCGTTGGGCATTACGACATGAATCGTCGCGTAGGCGTCCCAAATATCGAGGTCCGGATCAAGCTGTCGGAGCTCGTCCGGATCGTCGCCAATCGGTCGCACGATAATGCTCGCGTTGCCCGATTTATTTTGAGCCGATTTCTTCACCCAATGGCCAATGGTCCGGCAAACAGCGCATTCGTCGTTGAACAAAAGAACTGGTTTGGCGTGCTCGCGTATTTGTTGGAGCGGTATCAACTTACTCCTCTCACGCTGTTGCCGTCGCACGGATCGGTGCAGTTGAGTCGAATGGATGGGTGACCGCCGTTAACAGACTCGATACTGTCGGCGCCGGTCCCTCGGCTCTTCCAACTTCTTTTCCGTTTAGAAACATGACCAACGTTGGCGTGCCCTGAATCTCGTAACTGTCTGTAAGTTCCTGGTCGTCCGCCGTATTCACCCTGAAGAATTTTTCCTTGGACTTAACCATCTCCGCCACCTGTTGGAGTGACCAGCCCGAGTTTTTGTACCACGGCGAGTGAGAGAGTCTACATCACAACCTCATCGGGCAAGGGTGCAAATGGCGGCTCGCAGGGAGCCGTAGGCGACCGGAGAGCCGCCATTTGCGGCGCCAAAGTCACCGGCGCCGGCGGCCTGTAGCCCAGCGCCGAATGCGGTCGCAGCGTGTTATATACCACCCGCCATTTTTCGATCACCACCTGTGCCTCCCTCAGTGAATAGAAAATCTCACCGTTCAGGCATTCGTCCCGCAACTTCCCGTTAAAACTTTCGCAGTAGCCGTTCTCCCAGGGACTTCCTGGTTCGATGTACAGCGTCCCCGTGCCCACCTTTGCCAGCCACTTCCGCAGTTCTTCGGCCACGAATTCGGGGCCGTTGTCCGAACGAATGTTTTCCGGGATTCCTCGATACAGCATCACGTCCGCCAGCGCTTCGATCACTTCGTACTTTCCCAGCCTTCTCGCCACGCGGATCGCCAAACACTCCCGCGTGTACTCGTCGATCAGCGTTAGCATCCGCAACGTTCTTCCGTCGTGCGTCAGCGCGCTCACGAAATCGTAGCTCCACACATGATTCGCTCGTTCCGGCCGCAGCCGAAGGCACGATCCATCTCCCAACCACAGCCTCCCTCGTGGCCTTTGTTTCTGCGGCACTTTCAACCCCTCGCGTCGCCAGATCCGTTGCACGCGATCCTTGCCTACATGCCAACCGCGATCCCGCAGCAGCGCCGTGATCCGCCGGTAGCCGTAGCGCCCGTATTCGCTGGCCAGTGCCACGATCTCTCGCGTCAAAGCATCTTCGTCGGTTCGGTAGAACACTTCGTAGCGTTGTGTCCCTCTCCACTGCCCCAGCAGCCGGCAGGCATGCCGCTCGGAAATCCGATAGTCCTCGCGTGCATGCCTGACCGCGCCACGCCGCCGCTCAGGGCTTAGAAGTTTCCCTCTGCCACATCCTTCAGAATTTGCTTCTCCAAAGACAACTCGGCCACCAGCCGCTTCAGCTTGGCGTTCTCCCGCTCCAGCTCCTTGAGTCGTTTGGCCTGATCGAGTCTTAATCCGCCGAATTCCTTCCGCCAGCGGTAGTAGGTCTGTGCGGTGATCTCGGCTTCTTTGCAGGCTTGCGGTGTGGTTTTCCCGTTGGCCAGTTCCACTTCAACCTGCCGTAGCAGTGTCACGATCTGCTCCGGCTTGTATTTCCTCATCGGCATACCAGCTTCCCTCCAGAGTGAATTCTCTCTCACTCCCGCTGGTACAAAAAACCCCGGTCACGTCAGGACGAGGCCCGAGGCTACGCCGCGCTGATGCAGATCGAACCCGAGGTCTACACCGTTGAGACTCTCGCGGAAAAGATCGGTCGCTCGGAAAAGTACGTCTACTCCCGGCTTCGCCTGACGTACTTGGTCGGGGAGATTCAACAGGCGTTCTACAGCGGTAAGCTTTCCGTCGCGCACGCTTTCGAAATTGCCCGGCTTGAGCCGGACGATCAGCGACGCGCCTTTGCGGAATGCTTTCCGAATCACCGTACTGTGGCGGCAGCCGTCAAAGATAAGAAGTCGGACGCCATCACCGTGCGACAGCTGCGCGACTGGATTGCGAGAGAAATCCATCTCGACCTCCTGAATGCTCCTTTCGATCTGCATGACGAGAAGCTCGTCCCGTCTGCCGGAAGCTGCGCGAAGTGTCCGAAACGGACCGGGAATAATCCACTGCTGTTTCCCGAAGTGCGGCGGAAGTCCGTATGCAGCGATCCCGCTTGCTATCGTGGGAAGGTCGAAGCGCTGGTTCAGATTCAAGTTCGACCGCTCGAAGCACTCGGGGAAAAGCCTCTCCGCGTGTCTCACACTCCGCCGTGGCAGGTACGTAACCGCGATTCCGAAGTCCTGTATGACGGACAGTTCCGCACGGTTGGAAAAGCGGCGGAGTGCAAACACACACAGTCCGCGATTGTCGTCGATGGCCAAGGCGCTGGCCGTCTCGTTCATGTGTGTCGCGAGGAAAAGTGTCCCGTTCACGCGGCGGTCACGCGCTACCATCTTTCGCCCAAGGAACGCGCTGCCCGAGCTAAGGAGGCATTGGCCGAGCGGGTTGAAAAACAGACACGGCTTGAGACCTTGAACGCGATTCGCGCGAAACTGCCGGTAGCCCTGTCGCGTCCCGACCTTGAAATGGCGGTCCTCGACTATTTCGAACGGCTCGGTCACGACAACCATCGCCGCCTGTGCCGTGCCTTCGGGTGGAACGAGAAAAAGCGCAAGGCTGTGTTGGATGCTGTCGTGGATTACAAGTCGATTGCGGCAAAATCGGTTCGGGAAATGAGCACGCCGGACGTTCAACGATTTCTTATCGTGTGCGCTCTCGCATCTGACCTCTACTGCCCCGGATACAATCCCGGACGGGCGCTCGCAAAAGACTCGAGGCTTGCTCGAACTGCCGTACGTTACAAGATTGATATCCCGAAGATCGCGGCGCGGGTGCGCTCCGAACTCGCGGCGAAGAAGGAGGGTGCCGAGAGCGCGCGAAAAAAAGCCGTGGCCCCGAATCGAAAGTAGGTTCGAACTTCAACCGCATGCGCGGGCCGTGGTTCGGTCACGGCCCGTCCTCGCGTTCGCAATCGCCGCAGACGTGTTCCTTGGAGGCTCGACGTTGCCTTATATAAGGATAGAGTTGTAGTTGTTTTAATTTCTTGGTACTTATTGACATTTACCTAGTATTTGATACACTTTTGTGGAGCCTATTCCATGGAATCTAAGTCTCATCGCCTCATCAATCTGGCGGCCCACCGGCAGATCCTCTGCGCGAAGGATGTGTCGGCGCTTGGCATCCCGCAGAACTATCTCGCCCGGCTCGTTCAAAAAGGCATCCTTAAAAAGCTCGGGCGCGGACTCTATGCGTCCCAATCGTCGCCCACGACCGAGCATCTGTCTCTATTCGAAGCGGCCTGCCGGATTCCCAAGGGAATCATCTGCCTGCTGTCCGCACTTCAATTCCATAAGTTCACCACGCAGTCCCCGCACCAGGTCTGGATGGCCATCGATGTCAAAGCATGGACGCCGCGCGGCCCTGCTTCCCTCGTTCGCTTTGTGCGCATGTCCGGGCCCGCCATTCGCTTTGGCGTGAAGGAATATCCCGTTCGCGGCGGAACGCTCAAGGTCTACACGCCGGCAAAAACCGTCGCTGACTGTTTCAAGTTCCGCAACAAGATCGGCACAGATGTCGCTCTCGAAGCGCTGCGAGAGTGCCGTCGACTAAAAAAAGCCTCGATCGACGAAATCTGGGCTGCCGCAAAAGTCTGCCGTGTCGCGAATGTGATGCGGCCCTACATGGACTCGCTCTAAATGAGCGACCCCAAGCTCGCAAACATCCCCGCTTCGGTTCGACAGAAACTGCTCAATCTTGCCCGCGAACGAAATGAAGACTTCCAACTTCTGCTCACCAAGTACGGACTTGAGCGAGTCCTCTTTCGTCTGAGCACCTCGAAGCATCGCGACATTTTTATTCTAAAGGGTGCGCTGTTGTTCGAGGTGTGGACCCACGAACGTTATCGTCCCACGCGCGACGCCGACTTTCTCGCGACCGGCGACAGCTCTCCCGAACGTTTCGGCGCGATCTTCCGGGAAATCTGTTCCGCCGAAATCGCGGGCGACGGCATACGGTTCGACCCCGCATCGGTCCGGGCCGAACGCATCAAGGAAGACGCTGACTACGAAGGCGTGCGCGTCACGTTCACCGGCACGCTCGACAACGCGCGGATACCGATCCAGATCGACGTTGGATTCGGTGACACCGTCACACCCGGTTCGGTTCGAACCGAATATCCGACGCTACTGGGTTTTCCTCATCCTCACTTGCTCGCCTATCCCCGGGAAACGGTCGTAGCCGAAAAGCTCGAAGCAATGGTCAAACTCGGAATCACGAACAGCCGCATGAAGGATTTTCACGATCTCGACACACTTTCCACCACGTTCGAATTTGACGGAAAAATACTCGCCGAAGCCGTACGCGCCACATTCCAAAAACGACAGACCGAATTACCACCGGCGGACGTGCCGTTCGCTTTCACAGCGGACTTTTATGAAGATCAGACCAAGGTCAAACAGTGGCGCGCATACGTGAATAAGAACAAGCCCTATATCGCCGAGGCCGAATTAAACGAAGTCGTCGATCGACTCAAAGCTTTCCTCTCCCCTGTCATACGGGCGGCGCGGGACCGTCACGAGTTGAATGGAACCTGGACGCCAGCAAAGGCTTGGAAGATCAACTGAGAAGCCGCGTGCGCGTTGCTTTTACCAGCGGCGATTTTTTCTGCCGCGCGGCAAAGTTCTTCGCTCTTTCCCGGTCGAGATAGACGCGTTCGAAGCGTTCGCCGTCGGGATAGATAATCGTCACCAGCCAGTGCTGGTGTTTGCGACGACGATCTCTCTTTCCTGTTGGAGCTTTTCCCTTGGCCATCGGCGGCTCCGTACGGCCCGTCTATCCTAATACGCTTTCCTTACGGAAATAGCCGATTCCTCCAACCTTCATGGCCGCGATTCAGCAAGCCGCATCGCCACGCCCGTAACACGGCCAACGATCTCCGCTTCCCGCGGATAGGAAAACTGCCGGATCTCACAGCGTGAATTCGGATACGGCACCGCCAATAGATGGTTGTCGCGGATTTCACACCAGCTGCAAATGTACTCATCCCTGAGCTCTACGAAGTAAATCGGACGCTCGTGTTCGTTTTCCCATTTTCTCGGAAGTATCTTTCTCTGATTGCCGTCGATTTGCACGATCGAACCGGGACGGATCAACGGGTACATCGTAAAGTCATCCGTGCCGATGACGCCGTATATGGATTTCCTCAAATCGAGTTGCTGAATGAGACGAACGGGAATCTCTCCCCAGATTTCAACTAGACGTGACAGCAGGCTCGTCTTGTCGAGATGCAAATCCTTGCGGGAACCAAGGGGCACTTCGATGGTCTCAACATCGTCACTCGCCGTATCGGGCAGGAGCTGTGTCTGCGGACGGCCGAAAAGAGCCTGATCCCGGCCCAGTTCATTCACACGCATCCCGAAGAACGAAAAGATGTTCGTCCAGCTCGTCTGGTAGATCGCTCCGAGTCCATTAAGACCAGCATCGCCGATTCGCTCAACGTCGTTGTGCACGTCGAACGCAGACCCGGACGCCGATACATTTCCGAGGTGCTGGTGATCAATGGATACGATCCGGATTCTGACCTATTTGATTACGCCACCGTGTTTCTGGCCAAGCGGGAGCGGCCATGAGACCGGACTCCAGATACGAACCGCGAAATCTCACAGCTTCGGAATATGTCCGTGCGCTCTTTGGGTCCGAGGACAACGTAGCCATCCTCATCCGCAATCGCTCGACCGGACGGACGGTCCAGAGAATCGCTAGAGCGGAAGCCGTCGCGAGTCCCCCTTTTCAATCCTGGCTTGCCCATCAAAGCGCCGGCGGATCGGATGTGTACGTCGGGATGAATCCCATAAAAGACGACGCTTTCAGCCGGACCAAAAGCGACATCAAAACGATCCGCCACGTGTACCTGGATCTTGACCGGAATGCGGACCGGGTTCTCGAAGCGATCCGGAATTCATCCGACGTTCCTGCGCCTAACTTCGTCCTCGATACCTCTCCCGAGAAACATCAGGTCGTGTGGAAAGTGAGTGGAATGACCGTCGATGAGGCTGAGTCGCTGTTGCACGGTCTCGCGAATCAATTCGGTGGAGACCCCGCCGCGACGGATGCAACGCGGGTGCTTCGACTGCCGGGGTTCGCGAATCAAAAACTTCCCGACGAGTTCATCGTACAAGCCCGGCAGGAAAGTGACGCGATTCACCAGGCTCGCGACTTTGCCATTCACGATGGATCTCCGGAAACAGCCCGGGATTTCGCGGCCACGCGTACCGCAGCGCACATGCCCGCCGATCACAAAAGTCAGTCCGAACGCGACTGGGCATACGCCAAACGCGCGCTCGCACGCGGAGACGACCCCGAAATCGTGATCAGCCGCATCGCTGACTATCGCGGAATTGAGAAATCCGATCCGGACTACTACGCCCGCCGCACGGTCGTAAAAGCCCAGGCCGATCTGCGCCGTGGAACCGAAAAGTTTGAAGAACTCGGTCCAACTGCAACGGAAGAGCAACCAAATTCTGAAGATCAAAGAGGCGTGCCATGAACCGTGCTGAACTTGCCGCGGCCCAAGAGACCGCGTGGTTCCCCAAAGAGGAGTGTCCACTGACCGTTCGCGAGGCGGCCAAATTTCTTGGTGTCAGCCCGCAAACTGTATATCTTTGGGTTGAGCGGAAGCAGATTCCCCATCTCCGCGTAATGGGTCGAAACATCCGGTTCCTGAAACCGGATCTCGAGACATTCCGCGCGTCCTTCAAACAGGAGATGGAGAATGCCTAGAGCAAGAAAGTACGACGGAGTGGTTTATCAGCGGGCGGGTACCGCCATCTGGTGGATTCGCTATCGGGATCGCAATGGCGTGGCCCGAAGAGAGTCGAGCCTGACCGCTGACTGGCAGGAAGCAAATAAAAAGCTCAGAGAACGGCTGCGGGCGAGGGATGAAAATCTCCTCGAAGTCGTTCGAAGGGGCGAGACTCTGGCGTTCGGGCGATGGGCGGATTTTTTTCTGGAGAACCATTCCAAGCCGCCCATACGTGCTGCGAAAACGCACGAAGCGAACCAGCGATGCATACGACACCTCAAGGCTGCATTTGGAACACGCCGACTGGTGGACCTCACCGCGGATTCGATCGATCTGTATCTTCGTGAACGCCTTCGTCAGAGAGTCCGAATCAAAGCCAAACTCGGCTACAAGCAACTCGGAGCGGTAAAAGCCACGACCATACACCAGGAGTTCAGAGTTCTCCGGCGTGTACTGAACGTGGCGGTCCGGAAAAGGCTCTTACCAGCGAATCCCTGTTCGGGCGCTGAGTTTCCGGTGGCCGTGAAGGGGCTGTTCCGGCCTCACTATGTCACATGGTCGGAGCAGCAACGAATCGAATTATCGGCGCCGCAGTACTTGCGGAACGTAATTCGAATCATCACGGAGACCGGATTGCGTATCTACAAGGAACTCATTTCGATGAGGAAAGACCAAGTGGATTTGCAAAATGCATTTGTCTGGATATCGGATTCGAAGACTCCGACCGGTGTTGCCGAAGTTCCACTGAGTTCGTTGGCTGTCGAGGCGTTCAAAGACCAGATGGCACTCGCGGGTGAAAGTTCGTTCTTGTTTCCGAGCGATCGGAATGCGAGCGGATTTCAAACAACTCTCAAAACAGTTTGGCGAAGAACTCTTCGCCGAGCCAAGGTTTCCTACTTTCGGCTTTACGATCTCCGGTCCACCTATGCAACCAGGCTCAGTGCCGGAGGAGTAGCCGATGAGTGGGTGACTCAGATGCTTCGTCAGAGCGACGCGCAAGTCTTCAAGAAGTATTCGCAGATGAAACTGCAGATGAAACGCGAAGCTTTGACCAAGCTGAACCGTCATGCGAATGAGGTCACGCCAGTGGAATCGAGAGATCTGCTCGCGCTTCCATTGTGCACAGTTGCGGTGCAATAACCTCATTCGTGCACAGTTCGTGCACAGTCGGGGCTAAAAAGCGGGGATCGAGCCAGAGATGAATCGGCTAAGTGCTTTGCGATCAGAGAAAAAATTGGTGGACGTGACCGGGATCGAACCGGTGACCCCCTGCTTGCAAAGCAGGTGCTCTCCCAGCTGAGCTACACGCCCACAGTAGGAGTGACCTTCATTCTAAAGCATTTCCGCGCGCTCCGAAATCCATTCCTTCGCTTTTCGGTCATCACTGTACCAGAACTGTACCAAAACCCCCGGAAACAGGGGCTGTTTGCGCCTCACCAACCGTCATTTCGTTGGCTCGGCGGTTTAGCTGCGCGAGGGCTTCACGTTTCATCTCCAACTTCATCTGCGAATATTTTTTGAATACGTCGGAGTTCCCTTGTCGCAGCAACTGGATGACCCATTCATCCGCAACACCGCCGGCGCTGAGACGCGTAGCGTACGTCGAGCGGAGATCGTAAATCCTAAAATACGAAATCCCCGCTTTGCGAAGGGCTGCGCGCCAAATCCCCTTGGTGGACTTGTAGTGTTCGCCCTCGGTTCTAGAGCTAGGAAAGAGCCAGTCACTTGGTCCGGCAACGGCGAGTTGGTTTCGGAATGCACCCACGGCGATCGGAGTCAGCGGGACCTCTGCTACCCCATTCTCCGTCTTCGAATCCGGAATCCAGACGGTGGCGTTGGCGATGTCCACTTGATCCTTCCGCATGGACAGCAGCTCCTTGTTGATCCTCAAGCCCGTTTCCGTAAGGATGCGAACGATATTGCGCAAGAACTGAGGGCTGTGCCGCTCAATTCGCTCCTGCTCAGACCATGTCACGTAATGCGGTTTGAACAGACGCTTGATGACGACGGGAAACTCGACGCTCGAACATGGATTCGAGGGAAGGAGCTTCTTTCGAACGGCAACATTAAGCATGCGTCGAAGTACCCTGAGTTCTTGGTGTACGGTAGCCGGCTTCACAAGGCCTCGTTCGTGATATCCATTCCGTGTTTTAGTTCTGATGTGCTGGCGAAGACGTTCGCGAAGAAATAATTCAATGTCGTCCGCCGTTACATCGATGATTCTGCGGGTTCCAAAAGCGAGCTTGAGATGCTTTATCGCCCGCAGGTTGGCGTTATGGGTCTTTGGTTCTCGAATGGGCGGCTTAGAGTAGTTCTCTAAGAAAAAGCCCGTCCACTGCCCGAAGTTAATAACTTCACCTTTTCGGACAACATCGAGAATGTTTCCGTCCCTGGCATCCAAACGCTCTCTAAGCTTCCTTTGCGCCGCATGCCAGTCGCTTACGCCAGTCGATTCTTTGCGTAGGATGCCGCTCCGATCCCGGTAACGCATCCACCAAAAAGCCGTACCCTGGCGTTGATACACAGCTCCATCATGTTCAAGTGGTCTCGCCATTCTCCATCTCCTGTTTAAACGACGCGCGGAAGGGTTCGAGCTCCGACTTGAGAAACCGGATGTTTCGACCCATTACGCGGAGATGGGGAATCTGCTTTCGCTCGACCCAAAGATACACAGTTTGCGGGCTCACGCCAAGAAACCTGGCAGCTTCACGGACAGTTAATGGACATTCTTCGGGGCGCCATAAAACAGGCGATCTGCTCTCAGAGACAAATTGTTTCATCATGGGTACTCCGTACACTTCAATTCAATTCGATTGCCTTTGTTTCTTGCTCGTAGGGACCACGGGCATTTTCGTAACTCGATTCACGGGCGCAATCGGCGGCTCTTCTTTCTGCCTGAGGCCGCATTCGTTGCGGCATCTTCGATCGGACCCGAACATCGTTCATGCCGTGCTGGCCATTTTGGTTAGAACGCCTTCTTCATTTTGTTGATTGCCCTCGTGAGGTTGTTCTTCAAGCCAGGTTTTGAACTCATCGTCCTTACGGAAAAGAAGTTTGAGAGCTTCGCTCACGACATAGGAATCGGACGAATTGATGAACTCAGCGTACTTATGAAGCTTCGCTTTGATTTGCTCCTCAACCCGAATTTGCAGCGTTTCATTCTTTGGTGGTTTCGGCGGTGATTTTAGGATCGCCACATCAGTTCTCCTTTGGTGCCTGCGGTTTTTATAAAATTCCTGTCTTCGACCTCGAGTCAGCCGCGCGAGCCAATCAGATTCATTGATCAATCACTTCTTTGCACCGGAGTTGAAAGCCGGAAGTGGGGTTGCCTCATTGATGGACTTGGGCGAGTCCATCAAACCCCACACCAGCCGGTGGGCAACCACTGGGGATCGGTTGATGGTTGAAAACGCGGACTCCACGACGGCTCCCGCGTAGAAAGAGACTGAGGCAAGATCTCTTCCTCTATTTACCTATTCAGTGTTGGGAAGGAAAATTGTGTCGGTGAAAAGCGAAAATAATTTCGGCCTGGGCCTTGCCACCTCTGGAAGAGGCCTGTCGCTATGCGCGTCTTACTATTGGTTTGTTCTTCCGCCTGTGGACGCGACAGTGCAACTGGCGAGTCTTGTTGAAACGGGCGGGAGCGACCCCACGAACTTTTTGGGCGGCTGAAAGCCGAAAAAGTGGGGTCGCTCCCGCCCGTTTTGGTAGCTTGGAATATGCTGCTTTTTGGGCTGCGAACTTACATCTAACGCGTCTTCAGAAGCTTGCAGCTCCTCAGGGTGAAGACCATGGTACAGGGGAAGTTGAAGGGAGAAGTTCTTACATTCTTCACTGGTGATGTACGAGCGCGTGACTGACTTTAGGGATATGTGCGAACTTGAGTCGCTAGAACTTGCAGTGAATGGAGACGCGTAAAGCCGAGAGGGTGACAAACGTTTAGGGCGAGACAAATTGCATGGAGCCCTGTTCTTGTTGGGCGAATTCTGTCTGCTCATCAGCTTCGACCGCTACGTTTTCATCGTTCGAAACGGCTCGGAGTGCGGAAGCACCTCGCGGGATGCGAGTGCTTAGCCGAAAATCTCCGCTGAATCGCTTTCCACGGGAGTAGCGTCCGCAGTCGTCCCGGACAGGGAAACAGCGGGTCAAGTCTTGACAGTCCCACAGCGCCAGATATGAACTCGCTGAAAGCGAGATGTTACGCATCAGGTTCCTTTTCCTCGTTCGTTCCGGACGAAGACTCCGAGCTGCCTGAAGTCCCCAGATTTCCAGTCGCTTAGGTCGCCCTGGTCGATCGAAAGGCTGGTAGTAATCTGCCAGCAGAGCTCGGTGTGGTCGGTAAAGCGAACTTGAAGGTAGAGGCGTCCGTCTTCAAACGCATGCTCCACCCAGTCCACAACTTTCCCCCGCAGACCTGGATATCTGTGGCCAAGATCGAAATTGTCACGCCTCGAAGCGAGTGGTTTTCGTTTTTTAATCATGGAATTTCTACCTTGCCGCTCCTGGGTCGGACGTCCTGATTCCGCGTTTGGCGAATTTTGAACGCGCGCCACGCCCCCTCTTTCGGGTTCTTTTTCTTCGTGCGGATCGTTGACTGTCGAGACGGTCTTCGTCGGACATATCCCAATTCGGGAGGATTACGACGCGAGGCGCGAGTCCCTTTCGCTTCCGTCTTTCCTCGGCGTCTCGGACTTCGAGAAAGACATCGTCCCGGTCCTTGAGCTTTTGATCGAACCGGCGTTGAAATCGATAGGCCCATTTCGCGTCGTCCTCGACGATCGCTTCGAAGTTGTCGAAGAACTCGCGGTTGGCATAAACGCGCGCAATTTCGACGTCCGAGCGAGCATGCTGAATAAGATCGCGCTGGAAGAATGGGACAGACTCCAGCTTCTCAAGGCCAGTCATGAGCTGGTCGAACGAGGCATTCAGTTCAACGATCTGTTGGAATAGCTGGAGTTTCATCGACCGTCCCCTTGGCGAGGGTGTGTCCGCGGGTGGTCAGCGCAGTAGCACAAACACTTGTATGGTAAGACCGGCAACTGAGAAATGAAACTTCGAGGGAGTCCGGTGAAATGGAACCTATCGGAGAAGACGCAACCGAGTTGCGCCACCGTACGGAAGCAGATAACTTCTGTCGCAGCCATTGTTGCACCTCAGACGTGCACTTTGGTTAGGGACACGCTGGTGTTAGCCCACCAGCGTGTCCCGCTCGATCATTTTCGATCCACGGATCTTTTCTTGCGACCGCCCTTTCCCCAATAATGGTCGGCCTTATATTTCTTCGCTGCGGCCAAGTCATCATCAGACCATAGGCGGACTTTCATTCCTGCGAAGGTCTGAAGCTGCGGTGTCGGAATCTTCCCTTCATGCATCCACCGGTAAAGAGTTTCGGTTCCAATTCCGAGCAACTTTACGACCTTCGCTGTCGAGTAAGTCTTCATCTCTAGGATCGAATACCCTGTTCGATTTGTCAAGTCCAAAAATGTAGCGTGCGGCTATTCACGTCCCGGCCATACGCAGAACACAAGCGCGATACGCCGCAGAGTAACCTCGCCGGCGGCAACACAACTCTTAAAGGTACCGACCCTCTTGATATGAACGAAGTTTTTGCAGCATAGCAGGCACACACCTATGCGGCGGCCTTTGGAAGCCTCACCAGCTTCTACATAGCACTATATTCTGAGGTTTCCCGCAACGGGCAAGATTTGAGGGTGAACGGCTGACGTGCAATATTTCGCCATTACGCTGTAACCCTTGATAAGCTCTGCCGTGATCTGCTTGGCAAGCAGTGTTCTAGTCGATACATTTCCCGAGGGTGAGTCGTTTCGGCATGAGAACGCGTGGTCCCGGTATCGGAGCGCCGTTGCGTCAGGGAATAGGTGAGCGTGTCTGAGCTGCAGAAATACCGAAAAGAGCAGATGAAAACTCTGACCGACAAGGTCGGGGTATATGCGCTCTGCGACCTCGACGGGATCCCCATCTATGTTGGGCAAAGCACCGACGGCATTCAAAGCAGGGTTCGGCGTCACTTGACCTCTGCTAGGTCGGATATCATCGCGAATAGACAAATAGATCCTTGGGAAATAGCCTTTGTGCAAGCGTACCCGGTGAGTCGCCTGAAGGATATTCCGCTTCTTGAGGCGAGCCTTTTCGCAAAGCTTCACAAACAGAAGCCATTGATGAATGGTTCGATACCCGTGGCGGCCGGGCGGTTGCTGAAGCGCCCGCCGAAGCCTACCGAGATCATCCAAATGATGCCCGACGAAGAGATCAAAGTCCGGAAAGAGCCAGCGCTAAGGTTGCCTCGTCAGATCGAACATATTGGCCGTTTAGTCGATCACATCTTGACAGTTAAGGACAGCCCCCAACTGCGGCGGTCGCTCGCAGCGCATTTTGACCGCCTTGACGCGTACCGAAACGCGTTCCTCAAAGCGGGACCAGCTGTCAAGCGTTCGGCCGGGGAAAGCGAGGATGAAGACGCTTCATGACGTGGAAATTCCGTAGTAATCCCTAAAAAGATGCTCGCCACGTTTCTGTAGTAAGCCTTACAGCGTTTTCCAGTGGCGGTGCGATAGTAAAAATCCGCGGGCCTTTCGCGAATAGATGCACCCGATAAATCTGCCAGTCTGCAGGGCGTTCAGCTGCCAAGGCACACTCGTTGCGACTCAGAAAGAAGGGCGTACGCGCAGCTCCATTCGTGGTCTTAACCTCAATTAACCGCTCGCGGCCTCCTGGATTGAATGACAAGACATCGTAACCTGCGCCATCTCCGTCTTCGTCCGCTATCCAGCGAACATTGTGGGCAAGATCTGGGCGGTCAGCCTCATTGAGCTGGCGCCTTTCAAGGTCAACAACGAAAGCTTCTCCCGCTCTGCCAAGTGAACGGTTGCGATGATCTCGTTCAACTGGATCAAATTTCTGGACAAGTCGGCGTAAACGCTCGGGAATCAGCTCGCCGGCCGTAGTAAGAACGGGCGGAGCGACAAAGACTTCCGCAGGCGGTGGAGGAGCCGAAATCTGCGCTGGCTGAAGAATCGCACGGTTCTTGGTCAGGTATCGGTCGATCGCGTCGAAAATTGCGTTCTGATAATTTCTTTTGGGCTTGTAACCCGGAATCCACGGCATACCCAGTTCGTCCAGCACAGCCGAAATATTCTGGTGCTTGAACTCAACCGAGCGGTGCGTCCGGCCAATCTGGGCCATGAGGGCCGCGCTATGCCTTGCCTTGACATAGGGCTGCCCGGAGAGATCCGCCGCGAGCATGGCGAAGTAATCGGCGATGATCGCATCGAGTTCATCATCTTGCCAGTCTGTCCCGATCTTCGATTCATCAGCCATTTATACTTCAGCCGTTAGGTTTTACCTGTCACACTAGTCCGCCACGACCTTTGTTGCAAAAACGCACGGCTCGACGGTGCCGGGCGCGGCGAGAATCGGCCACCAGAATTTATGGCCAGACCAGCCAAGTTCGGTCGTTCCTTCTTGCTGAAGAAGGACAAGCGCCGGTTTCGAGCGGAGAGGATCGAGCACCAGGGTGCGAATTGCACCGCCGCCGAGAATGGAAAGGCCTGATTTATCGCCCGACCTTTCTCGCGACAATTTTCTTCCCGTTTCCGCGAGCAAAAGGACTTTGCCGTTGCCTCCGTCGATCACGTCCGAGTAGTAGCCGAGAAGGCCTCGCATTGCGTCCCACTCGAAATCATTGTCGGAAAAATCCAGCGTTTTTTCGACGATGGCGATGATATGCAGCGCGGTTCCTCGGTCGATTTCGACAAAAGTCTGTTTGTCGCGCGCTTCGCGAGGGATGAGCGCGCTCAGCTCCTTCTCGGCCGCCGCCATTTCCCGTCCAGACCGCGTCTGAAATCCTGTAGGAAGGTAAAGTCCCGTAGGCCTGACCGCGACCACATTGCTCAGAAGCACCTTGTTGGGCGCGCACGGCCGCACGCGACTCGCGGCGTCGGCTTGAATGAAAACGACACCCTGCTCGTGGGCGCCGCTTTCGAAAGCCCCGCGTAGCGTATTCTCGAATTCATTTATGGTGTAGAGACGATCATAAACATCGCGGGACGTGTAGAAACGGGTTACGGCAAGATCGCGTCGCTCGCGATTTCCGTACATGCGTGAGTGCTGCAGTACGGTGTCAGCCTGCATCGTCCGGGGATTGCGGCCGTAATAGAACGCGATCAGATTGGGAATCGTGATGCCGCGGTCAAGAATGCTTCCGCCGACGAAGATATTGAACGGGGTCCTCAAACGCAACTCCGCTCGCTCGTCCAACAACGCCATGACGGCATGGTCGGAGTTTACGGTCTCCCGGACCACATCTCCGCCTTGCAGAGCTTCGATAAATATGTTGAAGGCTTCCTTGGCGGCCGGTGCGCGGCCTTTATCGGCGGCGATGGACGCGCTCAGGTCGGTGAAGGCGGCGTCAAATAACGGCCGGAGCTTCTGAGGGTCGTTGGTCGCCGCCTCCGTCGCCGCGTTGAAAACCCATTCGATGATTTGATCCTGCCAGGCGTGCGCTGCCTTTTGCGTGTCGTTGTGAATGACCATGGCGTACTTTTTCTTCTTCTCGCCTGCCTCGGCCTGCTGCCAGCGGCGCAGGCACGCCGCCAGCACGAAGGTCACAATCGCGCGAACGAGCCCCACGGTGTTAGGCGAATCTAAAACACGTTCCTCGCGGATGCGACGCTGATCCGGCTTGCGTAGTGAGTCCTGCTCATCGCGTTGCACCTCGACGAACAGGTAGGATCGGGGATCGTTTTCCTGGGGCGCGAGAAAATAATCGTCGCCGCCTACATAGCCTGCGTGAATCGGCAAAAGTTCTGTAAACGCGGGTTTCTTCGGTTTGAAGACGTACCCCTCCTCTTCTTCGCCCTCGTAGCTGTCGGGCTGAAGATAGAGGGAATAAGGCGTCGCGGTGACCTGGAGATACGCCACTTTGCCGACGAGGCGCCTGAGCTTGTCGAGTTGTTCGGCAATCTTGCCCTGCTCGATGTCCGGCTGGTCTTTCTTGCGGACGAAGCGGATGCTTGCAAGATCAGCTTCGTCATCGACGATGAGAATTCGGCGGCCTTTGAGATCCGGGTAGTCCGTATCGAAAAATTGGAGTATGCGCTCCAGATTTTTCGCCTGTTTCTTGGCGACAATCACCAGCCTGCGCCGCTGCTCACTCTTGGTGAGCTTCCCCGGCTGCTGCATGATGTCAAAGACCAAGATTTCATCTTCGTCGATGAACTCCCGAAGATCGCTGCCGAGGCGAGCGACGGTCTGAGCCGACAAAGTCTTCGTTCCTTTAGTGAAGACCACGGCGACATCGAAACCCCGGTCAAAAGCCCGCGCGATGACGCCGACGAAGGCTCGCGTCTTGCCAGACTGTATTTTGCCCAGAAGAATGCCCGGCCGATCCCCGGTGGTTGAAGTGTCTTCCAACTGTTTCACAACCCGGTCGATGCACGCAGCTAGAGCGTCGTCATCCTTGCGGGTGTCGCGCAGCCTAGCATAGAAACCAGTGGTCATCGGGTGCTCCAAACCTTCAGGGAAGCGCGATAGTGTTACGCGTTCAAGAACTTTCGGACTTGGGCCTTCACGCCTTTCTCGTTCCCCAGAGCACACTCCCAGAGAATCAAATAGGTCCAGCCCGAGAGTGCGAGCGCGGCGCACGCTGCGCGGTCACGCTCCTGATTCCTGGCGATTTTCTTCGTCCAGTAGTCGCGGTTGCTCTTCGGCACGCGCGACCCGCGCGCGCAATCGTGTCCGTGCCAGAAGCAGCCATGTACGAAAATCGCCTTGCGCCGTCCTGGAAATACCAGATCGGGCTTGCCAGGGAGATCTTTGCGGTGCAGTCGAAACCGGTAGCCCATTCGGTGCGCCAGACTCCGCACCAAAAGCTCCGGCGCGGTGTTCTTGCTTTTCACCGCCTGCATCGTTCGCCGTCTGACTTCCGGCGATTCCATCAGGCCCTCTGAATAGCGGTTAACTTCGATTCCTTCACTACCTCCCCACCCCGACGAATGCAGGTCTTTCGCATCGTTTCCGCGCCCTGGTGCTCGACCTCGAAGTCCACATAGTTGACTTCGTCGTCCCTACCGCGAAAGCATTCGTGAAAGGCCTTTAGCAGCTGAACATCGTCGAGGGATTGCGCAACCGGGTGGGGATTGTTTCTCGGACTTGCAATCGTCGCCGGCATCACGTAGATGCAGGGTGGTGGTAGGACGTAGTGAGCGACGGCCGTTGCGCGCTCCGGCGCGCCTGCGAGCTTCGGGCATGGGCGTCCGACGGTCCCGCAGACCATGTCCCAGATCATGACGCCGTCAACCCGCTGTTGCCGCTCAATGATCTCCGCGCTCAGGCGCGTATGGATGCCAGACCATGCGTTCTTTTGAGGGTCTGCGCCCGGATTCGTGCAGACGCTCCAGATCACGAATTCCTGCGCATTCGACGGTCGCTCGAAAATATTGGTGTTGTTGCCATCGAGGCAGCCCTTCAGCTCGATCACGCACACCCTGCCCGTCTTCAACCTGACAACGTAATCATGACGATTGGACTCGCCCGCAGAATCCCAATCCTGAATGAAACCCTGGTCCTGCATGTGATTGAGGACGTGGCGGCAAAATTCACGCTTGGCGCTCATCGTTGCGGAGAACTGCCCGCGAATCCGTTCGATGGCACCGCGAAAAACCCCGCTGTTGTAAAACTCCTGTTCGTTCAAGCCGTGCGATCCGAGCTTGTGGGCGTCGGTTTTCAGAGCTTCGGCATAGTCCAGGATAAGCTTCTGGAGTTCTTCGTTTTGCAGACAGGGAATAACACTCATGCTGCTGCTGTGGATCGTGGTTGCACTGCGCTTAATACAGGTTCAAATATATGCTGCGCAAGATGTCTTACGACAGCAACGACGACGCCATCGCCCGTAAGATGGTACGCCTCGTTGTAGTTTTCCGGGAGTTTGTAGTCGTCGGACAAGCCCATAAGACGCGCCGTCTCCCTGCTTGAAATCAGCCGCGCCTTCACAGATTGTCCATCCACGACAACGATCACTTGGCGGCTCGACCCGCCCGCTGGCGTTCGCAGGCAGCCGGACACGTCGTCAAAACGAATCTCTGCGCGCTGCACCTTACGGCCTTTTGCGTTCGGACGCGTCCGCTTGTAAACGCCGCCCACCATCTTGCGGCCTTGGCGTTTCGCCTCTGTGACTTTGGCGCGGTTAATGGGACTCATCATCGCGAGCAGGTGACGCGTTTCCTCGGCCGAGAACCAGGACGTGCTGCTGGGATTTTCTTCGATCACGTCCAGCAGATTTACCGTGCGATCGGGAGGGACCGGAATATTCCACCATATCCATTCCTGTTTGGTTTTCGGCGCCAGTTTCTCATAAGCCGTTTTGAGCGCCCGCGTGTGCCATGGCGGGGATGGGCCTTCCGAAGTCAGGCCTTCCGGCAACTCCACGTCCGGGTGAACGCCAATGACAAACAGCCGCGGGCGCGATTGCGGCACGAACAGCGCGGCGTTCACCACTACGGCGCCAACCGAGTATCCGGCTTGCTGAAACCCGCCGCAGATCGTGGCGAAATCCTTGCCGTCATGCGAGGTCAGGGTTCCGCATACGTTCTCAAGTACAATGAGTCGCGGCGCGCGGTTCTCTTTGACCAGGCCTTTCATCAAATTCCAGAAAGGCCAGAATGTACCCGAGCGATCTCCCTTCAAACCGGCGCCGCCGCCCGCAAGCGAAAGGTCCTGACACGGAAACGACGCCCATGCCATATCGGCGACGCCCGGAAGATCCTTGGTCGTAAGCGATCCAATGTCCGCAGTCTTCAGTTCATCGCCTATCCAGTTCTCGCGGTAGACGCGACCTTTTTTGTGATCAAAGTCATTTGCGAAGAGGCAGCGCCATCCTTGCCCGAGTCCCGCGCGCGCCATTCCACCGCCCGCAAAAAATTCGTAATAGGAGGACATGGTCACACCTTCCCTTTGAACAGCGGCCATTTGTCCGCGATATACTGCTCCGTAGCGTCTCGAACAACCCATGCTAGCGAGACTTTTTTCTGGCCCGCGATTTCTTCGAGCGTTTGGTAGATGTCAGACGGAAAACTGATCGTCGCCCGGACTGAGAATCCCTCGGTCGGGTTAGGTTTCTCTTTTCGTTTGGCGCCTCTGGTCACGTAGGGAGACTCGCTGGCCGGGAGTATAGCACCGCACCACAATTCACCGTAACGGTGAATTACTTTAGATCCAGGTGGCATCCCGAAAATTCCTCGGCCCCGCCGTTGAAATTGATAGCCTGACGCACCAGGGGATCGTATCATTTTTCGCCTTTTATTCGCCTTAAAGATTTGAGGGGACATCCTATTCGATGGTCGAGCACGAGCGTACGTTGTCATTTGCTTGTCGATTGGAACTCTTACAACGAGGGTGACGAGCAGAGAACGACAAGAAACAAAAGTCGCTGCGTGAGAAGGTCGCGCTGACGGAGAATGGACGCCTCTTGAATCTGGCGCTGGCAAAGCGAGTGAACTGATTTCCTTGCGCTCCTCTTTTAGCGTGATACCGTCCTTTCTAACCTTGTATTCGAGAGACCTATGGACGCTCAGGTTACGGAAAAACCCGCCTCCACGCCGAGCCTTGACTTAAACGACCCGACCGAAGCGCGGCTTGCCGGTTGCGCCGGCCGCATCAGCCAGCTCCTGGCCGCACCGACCGTCACGGCTAACTCCGACGTTGAAAGCTCGCTCGATGATTTCCTCGGCGCGGTCTACGCGCTAATCCGAGCGAAGAAAGAAAATTTTCAGGACCGCGCAGGCCGGCGCATCAAGATCAAGCCCGTCGCGCAGCGCGCTGCGCGTATCGCGACCGGCCACGTCAAGACCGATGGTTTCTGGATCGCGGGTTTTTACTTCAACAATGCTTTATTCCGAACCGCGGCCGTCTACCACCGCATCCTGAAGGTCGCTACCGGCATGGACCGCAGCGTGCCCGTGTTGCAGCTCGACGCTCTCCGCCGCTACGCCGGTTGGAACAGCATCCGGCTTTATAAGATTCACAACCAGGTCAATGACCTGAAGCATGAGCCGCGAGGCATTCATCATGGCCGCCTCGTCAGTTACGACGACGCGCTGACTGCGGCTTGCGATCTATTGGACCTAATCGAAGCCTGGATGGCCGCACAAATCCCGCCCGCACCAACACCATGAACCTGGACTCGTGCTAACCATAGAACGCTGCCGCACGTAATCATGTAGGCGGGCAACCCTGCGCGCCCTACCAGGTTAGCAGCTTCCTCCACCACGGGGGAGCGGCTGCTGGCGTCTCCGGTTTTGGCGCAATCACTTCCCCCTCGCCGTCAGTGCCGTAATACTTGTCTTTCGCGCGGCGATCATGCGCGCGCTTGGCATCTACGCGCGCCTGTGACCAATCCTCCGCCCATACCGCCCGGTCGTTCCTGACCCAATAGTGCGATCGGCACATGAAGCCCCAATTGCCGATCGATGGATCGAGCGAGACCGTCTTCCCGTCGAAAATGAGCTTCCAGTCCGTGGGGCTCAGCGGCGTCACCACTTCATTGCCGCAGCCGCAGGCGCATTTGTGAACCGCCGTCGCGTAGTCGATCGACACGTAAATCTTCCCTTCCTCAATCGCATCGGGGATGAATTCCACGAATTCGTGCCTGAGCATTCTCGGAGGTTTCACGGTTGGCGTCGGTTTCATGACTGGCGCATAGTCTGGCCCACCGCTGTGGCCGGAACATCCTCGTTTCGCAGCATATTGCCACCGATCGTATACGTGCAGTGATGCTCGAAGTCGAGATCCTGGTAGAAGCCCGCCAGCTTTTTCCATTTGATCACCGCCAGCGCCGCGTTCAGCGCGTTCAGCTCGGCAATCTGGATATTGGTGGCGTATTCGTTGCGGTCGGCGTCGCTCGCGAAGGAAACGCGCTTGTGCACATGGTCGCGTTGCGCCGGCGTGCTCGTCGTCACGCGCAGGATACCGCCGAGGAAGCCTTCGCTCAGATAGACCCCCATTCCCACGTCGACGAAAGGAAGGCCGAACTCTTCGAGCTTTTCCACGATGAGCTTTTTAGCCGGCCCCTCCAGACACATAAAAACGAAACTCATGTCGCGCAGCTCCTCCACGTTTTCCGCCGCCACGTAATTTTCATGGACGAAGATGCCGTTGCGCATCTTGTCGTAAATGCCTTTCAAATACGCGGCCTTTTTCGGCTTCGCGGCCAACTCTTCGAGCGACGGCGCGCCGGGAGACCGAAAAGCATTGTGCTGTAGGAAGTCGTCACCGTCGAATAGGTGTATCTCGCGCACCGGCGTTTTAGCGATAAGGTCCAGGACGTACGAGCCCGTGCCGCCAACGCCCACGATAGCGACCTTCTTCACCGTCGCGAGCTTCGCCGTGACCGCGCCGATCTCGGCCCGGGTCGAGGCCGTATCGACGTACTCGAATACCGTCTCTTCCTCCGCCCCAGCCGCGACCGGCCGGAAGGACTTGGCCGTCGCGCCCTGCTCGAGCTTTTGCGCGTAGCCCGAGAGCAGCATGACGTATTGCGTCACCTTGTCGTAGTAGTTTTCGTAAGAGCCGCTCGGCATCGGCTTCGCCGAGAACGTGTGATTGATCTCGACGCCCTCGCCGAGCTTAGTGTGTCCGCTGCCTTTCTCCCCGATGGTCGTGATCGGCGTTCCGTCCGCACGGCAGGGAAACTCACCGATAAAGTGAGCGACGTGATTCTCCGGTTTAACGGTAATGTCGCCCGCAAGCTTCAACGGCATCACGAGGATTCCGCGCTTGACGATCCGGCCGGCAGCCACGTATGGCACGTCCTTCACCAGCAAATGGCCCGACCGGATTTCGAGATCGTAACCCTCGTTACGGAGGCGCGTGAGGTCCGCGCTACGACTTATTGGTTTCTGTGACATCGAAGATCATCCCATCCTTGACGCGGACGCTTTCGCCCTCTGTCATCGAGCCTTCGTGGTTCTTACGTGGACCCTTCCGATACGTCACCGTAAACTGCACGTTCGGCCCGGACGGCACCGGGTTGAAAGCCAAGGCGACGACCTGATCGAAGGTGAGCGTTTTGGTCACGACCTCTTTCTGGCGGCCGTTGACGATAATCTTGTAGACCTTGGGCTTGCCGCTATGAAAGTGCTCGTCTTGTTTCAGCTGGACGATTTCCGGCCCGTTGTCCACCTCCGAATCCTCCCGATCGCCGGTCACTTCGCGAAACAGCTCCATGCCCGGCTGAACACTACCCAAGACGTACAGTGCCGCGCCCGTCGTCGGGCTCGGTGAATGATAAGAATTCTGGTCGATGAAAATTTTCACTTCGTGCGCCTGTTCTTGCTGGGCCATTTTAGATTCTCCTTACCGCGACGTTTATTGCTCCGCTGCTTCGCTCGATCACGCGCCGCGGCCCGCACTCTGAAAATAAACCAAGGCCGTTATCGCCGTTGAAGGCAGTGGCCCTCAGCGCCGCGTTTCTACAGCGGCCCCTATTGATCTTTCGAATTACGGCACCAACGTTTCCCCCAACGTGGAAAAATTCTCGGGTAAACCGGGGACGGCTGTTCGTATAGATAATGGAAGTAACGCCCGACGTGAAACCGGGCCACGAGGGAAAGCGAGCGACGGTGAATCGCTTCCAGAACATAGACTGGATCAGACTTTATAAAAGGCTCCTGCTCCACGCGGCCGGCATCCTCCGTCGCTACCGCGGGCCGCACACCTTTGACGGCGGACAGGACTGCGAAGACGTTGTCGCAGAGGTTCTGAAGGATTTTTACAGGTCGCCGAACGGTCTCGGCTGGAAGCAAAACAAGGGAAAGCTCGAAACCTATCTTGGCGCAGTCGTTCGCAACAAGCTCGTGGATCGTCTGCGCCGTCAGAAGCACGTGAGTGGCTCACTTGATGACCCGGACTTCTCTTCGCCAGCCCACACGAGCCCGGGCATGACGGCCCCTGAAAGGGCAAAGACCAACACCAAAGATGCGCTCTACAGCCTGGTCAAGGGCGACGCCGAACTGCAGGATCTCATCACCGCCGCCGAAATGGTGGAGGGTGGACCGAACGTCAACCAGGAAATGGGACAGATACTGAACAAAACGCCCCATCAGGTCTCAAAACTCAAAGAGCGCCTACTGGCGATCGATGGGGTAAAGGAACTCTATGCCGCGCGACAAACAGTCAAATCAATCAGACCCAGAGCGTGATCTGTTGGACAATCTCTTCGGTACTCCCGCTGAAATGGCCGACGAAGACCTCGACATCCTCTACGAGGCGATAGCTCCCGCCACGGACGCGGCGGCCATCGTTCACCGGCTCGCCGCGGATGCCGCAGTCGAGTACCGCATCCAAGACCTCCTGCCGCCCGATCACGTACAGGCGGCGCTAGACGCCACTCGGGAAATGGAAAGCCTCAACAATCTGGCGCCGTCGAAACTTCGACAGATCGTGGATGCCTTGGTCGTTCCGTACATGGGAGCCGTGAAAGACCCCGCTCACGCCTACCGCAACCGCGAGGGAGAACTTGACACGAACGACCAAGGCATCATCGACGACCTGACTGACGAGCTCCGACAGGACTGGAGTGGCGATGATGGTGAGGGTAAAAGGTGACACCCGCCGCCGATCTCGCCAACTATGTCGCCGAGAAATTTGTAAAGACGGCCCCTCCCGACCTCACGGCGCTCTGCCGGGACCTGGGTCTCAGGATACGGGAGGTTCCTGCGAAAGGATTCGATGGCGCGCTGATCCGGAGTAAGGCCGACCAGAAAGGCATTGTCGCGGTCAAAGTCAGCATCCGCGAGAAATCCCGGAAGCGCTTCACGATCGCGCACGAAATCGGCCACTTCATCATTCCGCACCATCGGAACCTCGGCGAAATCTGCGAGGAGCGGAAAATCGAGAGCTTTGACAGTCACCTAAACCGGCCAGAGATTGAAGCCAACGAGTTTGCAGCCGAGTTGTTGCTGCCGAGTGCCATTCTGCGGAGACGCTTTAACCTTGGCGAATTCTCTCTCGCGCAGATCTCGGATGTTGCACTGGATTTCGGGACAAGCCTGACCGCTACGACCCGCTCTTTTCTGACGTTGACGGACCTTCCATGCGCGATGGTTTGGAGCGTCAGGAATCGCGCCCGCTGGTTCGTCCGTAGCGATTCATTCCGTTTCTATCTTCCCCTCCCGGAGCTTCCGGCGAACGGTTCCTTCGCTGCTCGGATTTTCAGGGCCGAGTCTGCACCAGCGGAACTTGCACCGGTGCGACCGGATGCTTGGCTCGACCGTCGGGCAGCCGAGCGCGTCGATACGTTACTCGAACACTCCATCAGTCTCCCCAATTACAACGCCGTTCTTACTCTGCTCTGGGCCTACAAGGCGGAGCCGCTGTCGGCCAGCGACAGGAACGAGATCCTCCCTGAAGATCTCAATCCAAAGGATTGCACTCTGAACCGTCGTCGCTGGCCAAGGTAGCTTGCTTTACGACCGTCGGAATGAAAGTCCGATTCGTTCCAACCATGAGTTTAGGCCAAACGTGGATCTCCGGGCCGCAGATCGGAAACGAAACCTATCGCCTCGCCATCCACCCGGAGCTGTGCCGCGAACGAGGAGGTCGTACTCTGCCTAGAAGTAGCTTGTGTTGTAGCTCAACGAACAGAAAAGCATATACGGGGAGCGGCACAATTGGAAACGATGAAGCCGATTCACCGTAATAGAAAATCACACCAACCGGAAAAGGCTCTGCTACTTCGCGCTCTGAATGTTAGCTAGTCGCGTTGTCGGACAAACGCGGCCATCGAGGAAATATCGATCGCACGCCGGAATTGGCCATCCGGTTGTCACCCGTGCCACTGAGAAAAAAACACAGAAACCGGACGATCGGGCGAATCTGCCCCTTTTTGCCCCCGCGGGTTTTTGCTAAATGCCTACCGGCCAGAGAGATGGTTGGTAGGGGCGGTGGGGATCGAACCTAAACCAGGTGCGTCGCACTCAACGTGAAGAACCGTGTATTAATAACGCTCGACTTATTCCTGACACACAACGGAAGCATAGGCCCCAACTTCGATACATGCTGAGAAGTAAGACATAAGTAGCTGATAGAGTTGCACGAAGTGCGGCTCCGGTGTCGCCCCGCCACGAAGGGCCTCAAATTTTTGGTCCAGTTGCGCGCGACTTAACGAGGACGTAACGATAAATACTCGACGGACGGTATCCGGTGAAGAGAGCGCCTCAGTAATCTTAGCGCGCAGTATTGCCTCATCTCCTCTCACGATACGTGGGATCAATGTGACGACATTATTGTTCGCGTAAGCCTTCGTCCATTTGTCGAATTTCGCAACGACATCCTCGTGTGCAAGATTTATACGGCTCAGATTCTTGATCGCCTGGCTTACGGCAATGTGCAGGGCCGACGCGCTTAAGGAGAGGACGTCATACTTGGCGTGATAGAAACTGATCGTCTTTGGCTGATGATTTCCATTGATACCGATAAAATCGGCCCATTCGTTGCCAAGATCATCGCAAACCAAAACTTCGTCATTGGCCGCGATGCGGTCAACCAGAACTCCAAAGACAGAATCTGCATCAAAAGTCGTGTGCGCGGCCGTGAACATCCCCTTCTCGCTCGTGGCGACGTTTAATTGTGAATCAGTACGTATGTACGAGAGGAACGTCCTTCCATCAACCAGAGAATCGTCCTTGTAAAGCTCGCCGGTCAAATAAACGATGCTTGGATCGCTGAATAGAATTGTAAAAAGGTTGTTCTGGTCAATGTAACGCTTTAGGGGAACTCCGTTGTCGTCGCCCCCTGCGGCCTGACTAGCGGGTTTTATGTAAATGTTTTCGATTTCAGGTAAGTTAAACTTCCGAAGTGATATCCGCGTTTTGGCTATATTGACCATCCCAACCTGAGTGTCGCTGTGCGGATGAATAACTCTCAGGTCCTTTCTCACCTTCCGGATCAAGAGAGATGGGTCGAGTGCAGCAATAATGGATTCGGTCTCAGCCTTATTCAGAGACAGGGCAGTCGCGCCCGTACCACGAACAAATTGCATAACTTCGGGCGATTCAAATAGTTCCTCAACTAACCTGGGGACATCCACTGCGAAGTGGGTCGGTATAGTCGTGGGAAGCATGGAACTCAGATCGATCGGCCGGGCGAACGTACGAATGAATGCGGAGGGGGCCGCCTTCTGATCGATTAGTAGATCGATGACGGACACAGCCCAGTGAACAAGTTCTTCGTAACCTGTCCGGTCGGATCGCATGGAAATCTTTCCAGAATCAGGAGTCGCAACGTAGTGATCCCCGCCTCGGCGAACGCGATAACCTCGGGGTACGTAGCGACTCGCGCCCGCCGGGCCAACTACACTTCGCAAATCGTTTGCTTCGAGTGTTTTGTTTCTGAGAGCGTGCTTGGATCCCGCCATATTTCGTAGTCGGATTTGCTCAAATGTAACGTCCGCACGCGCGATGGCCGCCTCCACCTTGTCGTCTCCTATACGCTGGAGGTATTCAGTTTTGAATTCTGGCGGTATATCGAGATTCGATTTGAAAAGTGCGACATAGTCTCGGTGCTCCACGATTAAAAGAAATCCACAAACGCACTCTCTTACATCACCATCTGGCGGATCAAGAAAAGCAGGATCGCGTTCGTAAAGGAACGCCAAAGCCGACCAAGATGCACGGCCAAGAGGTTCCTTCACGTGAAGAAAAATATTATTTGACGGTACCTCTGAATTCTGCCGAATCGTGCGAAAAAGATTGACGATTGCCTTCTTTGATAGCCTTCTTGCCTTCGCTTGAAAATGGGCTGATTTTGCAGTTCGGAGCCAGTCGATCATAGTCGCCTTTCTTGTCGGTACCGGGAACCAAAGCTACTTGCCGATCCATTCGTACGATACCTTTGGAGGATTATACAATGTCGAGTGAATAACTGACGTTAGGTATCCTAGTGTGAAATTCTTTTGGTTTGTAGACCGTAAGGCGAAGTGGTGCGACTGGGAGGAGCCCGTCTGAATCCAGGAAAAAAAGGGACACCGCGGCGGTACGAGCGCGTCAAAGGTGACCGCCGACTCGCAACTACTTTCGAAGCTGGCAACTGTTTGGAGGAGGCGTGGTAGCATGTGGCTTTCGAGCTATGGCCCAGTCACGCCAGCCAGAAAACACGGATGCTCCGCCTCCAAAGCTCTCCGAGCGAGTAATTGGATATCGTCAGGAAGTCGAGAAGGTAGTCCGAGAGGTCGGGGAGCATCCCGTTTACGAATTCAAACGCTCCTGTTCTTTGCAGAATCTCACCGAAAAACTTGAATTTGTTAAGGACATCCAATCGATTGCGACATCCCGTATAGAAAGAGAGAAATTCTTGGTAATCGGTGCGGATGCGGGGACCAAGGAATTCTGTGCGGTGACTAATTCCGCAGACTTTGATGAGGACGATGTCCGCAAGCTACTGGATAAGTACCTGAGCCCTGTGCCTGACTTCGAGGTCTTCCCGCTTGAAGCCTCCGACGGAACCGCGTTCGTTTTAATCGTCATTCCAAAGCAGAAAAATAGGAGAATTGTGGCCAAAGCCACTGTTTATGAGCCGCCGCCAAGCGGAAAACTCATTCTTCGAGAAGGGGACCTATGGACCAAAGGCGGTGCAACTGGCAAGAGGCTGGCAAAGAGTGGGGATTGGGACGAAATCTTCGAGGAACTGATCGAGGCTGAAACAGAGCGGCGTACGAGGCAACGGACGGCTCATGTTTTGGAGGTGGCGATTGCTCGGGAGAAGGTACAGCAAGGCTCGGGACGCTCGGCAATTCCAAGTGTTTTCACGGATCAGGAATTTGAAGCCTTGATGGAGGAAGTGTGCGGCTCGCAGGATAAAGCCCGATTTTCGGTCCTGCTGGAGCGCCTTCGCGACGATCTGGTCGAGGGGTGGCACAGAATTTCGGCCTATGACGACTCTACGACCCATTTCATCGATTCCGCCGGTTCGTCCGCAGGTTATCCCGTTAAAGTCCGGGAGCACATCAAAAACGTTTTTCGCCCAACCATGCACTGGCTAACCTTAGCGGGCCTATCTGTCGTTAAGAACGCTGGCCCGATAGATTTTTTGGACATGGTGGTCGATCTTCTGAAAGAAGTCTATGACACGTCGCACTCGTTGCTCATTCTTCGCGCGATCTCGAACCATGGCGTTACATCCGCAACCGATGAACAACACACCAGTCATACCGTACCCGCGGTGGAAAGTTTGATTTCGACTCATTTGATCGGAGCCTACATTGCAAAGCGTGATCGATTCGCCTATCTAAAAAGTCTCCTTAGACCTGACGTGCAAGCCGAGGACCGATACGGTGGTTTGTTCACACCACGACCACTCGCATTTTGGCCGCTCACCTTACAATACGGAGAACATAACGATCTGCGAACCACTTACGGCAGACTAGCCTACTGTCTCAGGAGAATAGATAGCGACTCGGCCTACCTGCGGTTGTTTGGTTCGGTGTCGGCAGCAACCGTCGAACTCTGCAGGTATGAATTCTGTTTGGAACTAAATTCATACCTTGCGGTGTCGAAGGACGAGTCGCCAGAATCAGTTGCCTACACTCGACAGTTCTATCCCAGCATGGATTTTGCTTTTCGCCCTGGCTTCCTTATTTACGGGCTTGAATCGATTCACCGCCTGGCGCTGAGGATATTCTCCGACATCAAGAAGAAGAAACGCGATTTCATCAACCTCCTTGTGTTCGATCCTAGTTTTACGGGCTATCTGACAAAGGACGGTGGCGACGTCGTGTTCTTGGGCTTCCTGAAAACGCTAGTTGGTGAGCAGGGTCGACTGTATACAGAGATGCGTCGCTTCGCGCCATTGCACACGTGGCCCAAGGACCTTGACGACGCGATCAAACTAGTTCCAAAAAAACAGGCTTAGCGCCCTTCAACCACCAGCAGCGGGTCGCGTTACCGGACGCGTGGTTCTGGCTGGCGATAAACGGGGTTCGGTGAGATTGTTGGCGCAAAATCCTCTAAGAAAGAGGGGGCTTTTGTTAACTTGAACATATATAAGGGCAGTTAACAGGTTAACAAAACGCCCTAAAGTTAACGGTATGAGTCAGCGGCACCTCGCTTCACTCGCTATAGACCCTATAAACGTTAGCTTTTCCACTCTATGGAAGCGAGAGAGAAGCTCTATAAGAACTCAGGATCGCAATAGGAGTCCCAGCACTTCTGGAGCAATACATTGTCCTTGTCAAATCTGAACGTCATTATTCCCGTGCGGAATAACTTCGGAACTTCATAGATCAAGATAAACGAACACGGTTCTACGCATCTATATTTCGGTTCCGAATTTTGGCCGAACATAATGCGGTGATTCCACTCTGGTGCAAGATGACTATCGACGTCGTACAAATCATCCTCTTCGGAATCAAGTTCCGCATCACCCCGTTTGGGATGGAATCCTCCATACTGAGCCATCATTAGAGGATGATTGATCATGGCTGGCCATATGTGCGACATGCCAACCAGAAGCAACGCAACAAATAAGAACACTGCTCGCCATACAACACGGTGGCTCTCGTACTTCGGCAACTTCTTCAATACGCCGTACAGCAGGAAGAAGAGCACAACCAACACCACGCCCCAAAAGATCGTGTCGTTTCTGTCAAACTTTTGAGACCTCACATAATGAGAGACGTAGGAAGTGATGACGTCTCCTTCGAACTTCACTACCTCTGAAATCCCGTCTATCACTATTGCCAGGGCAAGTGTCCAGAAGACCCGTGCGAGCCACGGCGGACTATCAGTAGAAGCAACCATGAGCCGGGAAGTGTACTTGCCGACTAATTGATGCGCAATTATTTTAAAATAGCGCTGCCGCCCCCGTATGGGGCGGGGTTGGCCCACACCGCCATCGCAGCCATCCCGTGTAACAAGTTCTTAAACAACGGTTGCGGCGTCTGCGCCCATTCGCCGACAAATCGACGAAGATAGTGTGGCTTGACGGTCAACTCCTGATAAACGCGGTTACCGGAGATGTGGATTTCCGAGCTTCCGGTCACGCAACTGGCCGGGAGTTGGACCCTGGATCATCGAGTGATACAAAATATCTCGTCAGGTTCGCAATTCGATTCAATCGAGACGCGACGAGAGTGAACCCCTAAAGTGAGACAGTTTCATGGTGCACACTTCGCGGAATCGGAAAATGGGCCAGAAAAGTGGGCGCCCACGATCCAGAGCATCTCGCCCACTAAATGTTTTAGTGCCCTCCGAAAGCCTTTAAAAAAATCCAAGGAAAAGCATACGTCATGAAGGCGATGGCAGCTGCGAGTTGGACTCGCCTACCTTGACGATGCAGAAGGCAGCATGCTTCGAGAGGAGATGAACCAGCGGAAATGGACACTGTTGCAGGAACCCCGCATTCCTGCATGACGCGGACAGGAAGCCAGCTACCAAGACTTGCCGTCACGAAGGACAAGTTTACGCGCCAGCCGATAGCCTGATTGTAAGGCGCCTTCCATGTATCCGGTAAATGCATAGCACGTGTGTTCGCCGGCGAAATGCAGCCTGCCTTGAAAGCCTTCGCCAAATATCGGGCCACAGCGCATGATATCTCCGCACTTCGGAAAGCTGTAGGAGGCGTGTGCCCATTTTTCCTTCGGCCAATTCAAAAATCTGAAGTTCTTGACCTTCTTCGAAGTGTGTTTATAGATCTGGTCGAGATTAGCGGTCATCGATGCCTGCGCAGTGGGGACATCCATGTCGGACAATCGTGCGGCGTGGTCGGCTCCAGAAAAAGCAACCAATCCGAATTGAGGTTTCGGGAGTTGTTCCGTTGTCTCCCATGTTTGGTCAACCAAAGAACTGAGTGTCGCGTTGGGATCGAGCCCCTGCGACTTCCAATAACGCGTTTCGAATGCAAAAAGCCCCTTGGTGTTCTTGCCCATTTGGGGAGGGGCGCCCACGAAGTGCTGGAGCTCTTCCGGGGACCATTTTGGGATCTTGAACCATGTTGAAGGCGGGATGGCGAGGATAAGGTCGTCGAAGCGCTCGAGGTTGGTCTGGTCTCGAACAGCCACATAAGCACCATCATTTCGAATTTCGACTGTCGTAACTGGCGAGTTGATTTGGATGGGACTCTTCCATTTGCGAAGAACGGTAGCGAACATGAGCGAGAGGGCCTGGGTTCCCTTCTTGCATCGATACACTTCCGTGTCCACCCAATAGCGTTCCATTCCGCCGCCTCTCACCATGGAAAGCAGCCCCAAGAGACTTTGGTCCTTTGCGAGAACTCCATTGTCGGACTCTAACTGTTGCAGAATGGCGTCCTTGCACAGGCGAGGCCATTTGGTGCGCATGACGAAGTCGTGAACATTGTCTTGGTCGAGGAGCGGCGCCTGTGGGTCCGTCCATGGCTCGAAGGGGTCGACGATTCTTTTCGAGCGCGCCGAAATGAAGCTAAACGCCTTGTTCATCTCCGCAAGCAGCTTGTCTTCCTGTCGTGACTTGAGCGGTGTACCTCCGATGACAATCGGGGAGTCGTCGTATTCGAGAACGTCGCTGAAACCGAGGTGGAAAAGGTCCGCATAAAAAACCCATAGCGGATGATTCGAGCCGATCAGTTCGGCACCACCATCCATATGATGATGCTTCACGAGACCCGTGATGTTTATGGTGCGCCCGCCGGTACGGTCCGAGGCCTCGAAAATGGTGACGGTATATCCCCGTTTGCGGAGTTCGTAGCCGGCGGCGAGCCCGGCGAGTCCGGCACCAACAACGGCAATGGATTTGGCGGCGGATGCGAGACTCGCAATTTCCGCATACTGCGGAAAATGTTCTTCGGCAACGATCGCTTGATGTACTTCGAGGGGAGCAGCTTCGTATCTGGAAGCGATGGGAGGACGCTGGTGTTTCGGTGCCAACGTTTTCAATTGTGGATTTTGACGGGCGATGAGAGAGGTATAGAGAGTGGGCATGGGGCTGAGGTTCACCTTCGAGCGCGCTTAGGCAAGCCGCGCTGCCTAGAGCTATACCATAGCTTGGAGATAACTGAGCAGGATCGCGGGTCCTGATTCTCTGCATGGTCCGCACCGTTCGCAATATATGCACTACCTCGTCCCTGCCGCCGCTCGCGTCCACAAAGACGACGCTCTCGGACTCTTCGTCGCGAAAGAGATGCAAGGCCATGTAGTCAGGTATCGCTCAGTGTTCCGAGCTTCCTGGATTCGTAAAGGTCAAACCGATGAGGACCGTGTTACCGAGAATTCGAAAGTCAGGAGGTAAGCTGCCACGAAGCGCCGTGACCTGGAATTGAAGATTCGGTGTTAGCGGGGCAATAAGGCTGCCGCGGAGAAAGGAACGAGTGCCAGCCGCGAGCCTCTCGGTTCCGTTGTTGGCCACGTCGGTCATCGGTTCGGCGTAAGCCAGCCACCGTACCCGGTAAGAATATTCGAACGTAATGGGGCTGCTCCCGAAAAAATTGTGCGTCAAGTTGAAGGGCCAACGAAAACTTCCATCTACGCCCGCAATTCCGCGGAGGATAGCTTCATTTTCGACAAGATGGGTATCGAAGTGAGTGCCACCTTCGACTCCGATGACCGGGTAAGCCGTAAATGCTGAGGGCTGCTTATGGAAGTTGAACACGAAAGGCAGCTTGATAGTGCCGGCCTCGACCCAATTCTTGTCGTGAGGAGTCGTGGGCGCAATCTCGACGCTCGTGCGCACCTGGAACTGGGGCTTTCGCAGCACGAAGTGCGAAGACTGGTAGAAGTTTGGGTCGCGTTGTGCTCTCAAGTCATAAGCTAAACCGACGATGAGAGCATCGAGATTCGATCCGGTTTCCGTACTTTTCTCGAACACGAGCGGCACATTGAGCCAACCATTTCCCAACTTGTAGGCAGGGTCTGCCTGTATATCAAAGGCGAGCTGGCGTTCCCCGGTGCCAATAACAGGAGACAAATTGATCGTGCCTTGTGCGGATCCGGCTTGCCCAAAGTGGGTATATATCCAGGTTGACGGATAAATGGACCGCATAGTTCCTACGCTGCGATCACAAGGGGAAATGGTTTGTGGGGCACTTTGGCCCCAACAATCTTTGAAGGTCGCCAAATCGGTTGGCGGGTTTCGCTGCGGATCGGGCTCCTGGGGCCAACCGCTGATGTCTGCCCACAAGACTCGTACGGGCAACGCGATGACAAATTTTGCGCCTGTACAAACGCCCGGGCCCACATCACTCGGGTTATAGATGAGGATGTTTGGTGACTCTTCGGTTTGAGTAACGATCTTCCAGTCGTAGTTCTTGCAGTTTGCGGCGGTTACGCCATTTACGAATGGCACTTCAAGAACGGAGCCAGTGGTCAAGGCCTTAGACGAGTTCACGGCGGCGACGAGTGCCGCGTCCGTTGTGTCATCCACTGGATCTGTTTTCTTCGGCTTCGATTTGTTCTTATTCGGCTGACCGCCGGCGTTCCCACCCGGAGAACGCTGCTTTTTCTCTTTAGCTCGATCTGTGGCGAACCCTCCGGTTGCCCCGTTGAGGCGATTAAAATTCGTAACAACACATTTCTTAGAGTCCTTTTTGCCCGCGACGCAGTGTATTGCAACATACGGAGCGACAACAATCATCTCCGCTTTTGCGGAAAGTTTAGAATCGGCTACGGCCACAGCCTTGACTTCAACTTTGCCGTTGGGTACCGCTGAGGGAGGGGTATACGTTGCCGATTCACCCTTCACTTGGATTTGCCCGCCGCTAGGATCCTTCTTTTCATTTACGTCAACCTCCCAACTGACCGAAGGGTTGGAGAGATTAGCGGTTCTGGCAGATAAAGTGATCGGTTTGTCCTTTTGGCCGGGACGATTCGCTTGGATCAGCGTGGTCAGCGGGGTAAGCGTAACGCAAGGTTTGTCGAGCGAAGCTTGGGAAGGACACGAGGCGGCGTTTATGACGACAGAAACCGAGGCGGTGTGAGCCCCATTGGTTTTCGAAGTTGCGATAATTTTTGGAGGATTGTCGGGCACATCGTCAGGGGCGGTATAGTCTCCTGTCGTCGTGTTGATCTTTCCCTCTCCACTCAGTGACCAAGTGACACCCAAGTCCGTAGAGTTATTAGCGTAAGCAGTGAAATGCAGCGTGCCTCGAACAGGGACGGCCGGGTCTCCCGGAAAAATCAGGAGGGGAGGCGGAGGGGGGGCTGGATTGTTTGAGGGAATCTCTTGCGCATAGGTGGAAATGACAAACGCGGCCGCGAGACAAGCTGCGAGGATATATTTCATGTAGCCTTCCTTGCGTCCGGCGTTCGAACAGGTGTTATCAATCGGAGCCCGACTGTGTCCGACCGAGAAATGCTTCGCGGGCGTTCTTCTGAGACGCACCCCAGAGCTTCATGACTTCGAAAACGATAGTGGTTATGTAGGTGACCGCAATCCACACACAAACCGCTTCGATCGGGAGGCCAGCCCAAGCGCCAATCGAGAGCCCCATCATCTGCTGTTGTTGATAGGCCCACCACTCATATGGAACGGCGAGGGTTGCTTCCCAAAAGAGACTAATTAGCAAGATGATGAAGAGCGTCAGACTCAGAGCTCGCCAATTGATGACGCGGCGCACCCCTGGGAAAAATGCGGCAGAAGGTATTAACGCGGCAACAATGAGGAAGGTGAAATAGCCAGGGAAACCTTCCGGACTACCAGAGAGCCATTTCTTGTACGCGATTGCTATTCCGATGAGCGCGAGAGCCACGAGGAAAGACGTCGGGTGAAATCTGAGCAATCTGGGGATTGCTCTTCCTTGCTCGGAATAGTCGGGGACACCGTACGCGCCAAGCCAGCACTCATCCGCCCAAATATAGAGCAAGAGCACAGCGATGAATCCAGTTAGGTAGAAGAGGTATTCTTCAACGGGAACCCATTCGCCAAGTGCCGGCGCCAGGACGCTGATGGTTGCGCCTCGGTTGGGGAAGCGTAGAAAAAGTCTCGCAAAAAAGAAATCGAGGCTGCAGCCGAGAGGAACGAGGAGAGCGATAGTTTTCCAAAAAGCTCGTTGCGGGACCTCGAGTCCTTCAAGCGGCAGAAACCAGCCGGCGATCACCAGTATCGGGATGACAAAGAGCAGCAAACTCAATGTGTAACCATGCGGCGTAGGATCCTGGCTTTGTATCTGTAGCGTCGCGGGTGTTCGCACGGCATGAAGGGTTATGCCTGCGGGGACAGCGACCATGCTGAGCATAACGAGTACGATCCACGCTCCGTGCCGGGGGGAATTGTTGGGCAGGAGCGTGGGCACAGAGCGCCTCTGATGGAACGTGTTCTTGCGAAAACGCCAAGACGCAGGTACTGGTATCACAAGTAACGTTGAAAGACAACAGTTCCTATGCTGGCTGCCGAAGGTACTTATCGGCGCAACGGAAGCACGGCAAGTTGCACTTAGGCAGTCAGGAGCTGAGCACCCTATCCAGCGCCGATTTTGAGGGAAGGAAGAAGTAGCCGCCACCCGTGGGGATGACCCATCTCCGCGTGGTTGAAAGATGGCTCATCTTCAGATCGGAATCAAACATAACGCACCGGCGCGTTCGCAGTCCGTCGGGTGCGCCATTTTGCCCAATAATGAAATCATGTCCCCCAGGCATCTTCGGTCTCGCGGGATCGTTGGCCCAGCGAGCGCAGAGAAACTCAAACTGGTCTTCAATTGAGGCCTGGACAGAAAGGAACAATAACCCGCGCTCTCCTTTCTCGGGATCATCCCCGGTTGGCGCAAAGGGACACCCGAGTGGCTTTCCAAACGGTATGCCGACCCTTAAAATTCTACGCACGTAGGTCGAGTCCTGTGCGCCTGTGTCAGAGGCAGAATCGCGCGTATTCACTTTGCGGATGTGGGCAGCCAATGGGCAGGTTGTTCCTGCCGGGTCAGCTTCAGCCATAGGGTAGGGGTCGTGGATGTCTTTAAGAGCCGTAGTATTCGAGTCAAAGCGGAAGTAGTTGTTCGACATCTGATCTTTACCGAGCTCCGGGATGTCGTACTTCGGTGTACGGTTAAAGGGAGCGCCGCTCGGCCATCGGCCCACGAGCATAGATGCGAATTGTTCTGCTGTCAGATCCTTGAAGCCTTTTTCGTGCGCTAACCGCGCGGCTTCACTGTGCATGAACTTCCAAAAGAGCCGCACATCCTGACGCAACCTGCGAAAAACCAAGAAGGAGCCATTTCTTGTCCACGGAGGGTTCGCGGGTGTGATGCGTCCCGGTAACATCGGGTCGACACTCGAAGCCGGATGCCCCAGCAAGAATTCGCCTGGCCATAACAGCGTCTGGCCGGGATAGCCATTCAACCAAAACGCCGGCACGTCGTTCTGTGAAAGATGCCGATCAGTAATGAAGTCGGCCGGGTTGTCGGTAGCACGTCCCCGGATTCCAGGTTGCGATACACCATCGTTGAACCCGAAGTGCTCGTGTCCCTTGAAGGAGACGCCATTGATCTCGTCGTGGCGGACTGCGCCATCTTCCCTCCAAGGAGCCTGAAGTCCTGCCGCGTCGAGTTCCTTCATGACCGGCTGAACACCAGCCTCGATGCATTCGGGAGTGTCTCCCGCGACTAAAATCAGCGCATCGAGTTCTTGGCCCGGACCTCCCACTTTCCATTGAGAAGGGTGACCTTCGTCGGAACGGTCAGTCGGATCGCCAAGCAGCTCTGACCTACCAAGTAAACCGATACGAAACGCCTCGCTGTCGAACGAGGTCGCGCCCACCGTCAGCTTGAGCAGGCCTCGGAAGCTAAAAGCGAGACCCGTCAGCACGATGGGCTGTTTGTCAATTTTCTGCTTTCGGGAAGCGCGATTCTCTCGGCGGTCCTGCAAGGTCAGCCTCGCGTCGCTTATGTGCGGGGTGAGACCGCGGACGAAGTTTCGGAAGTTCGATACCTTATCGGCTGGGCACTGCACGCCGATAAGGGTCTGAAACGGTTTGAGAAACCCTGGAACGGAGGCGCCTTGAATATCATCGAGTTCAAGCACCGGCTCCACGGGAGCGATGAAGGAACTGTCGGATGTTGAAAGCTCCATCAGATCCTCCTCAGCAGCGTTAGCTCAGGTTCGACTGGTTCGAACGCTAGTAGTTCTCGGTGCTCGGTCGGGCCGACGACAGCTCCAACTCCTTGGTCCACCAGTGCCTGTACCGAACCCGGCGGAGTCGGTTTGCCAAAAGGTACGGCCCTTCGTAGCTGGATGGGGAACGCCGGATCAATGTACGCGTGCCTCATCCATTTCAGAGGAGTTGGTTTGGGCTTAGACGAGGGAAGGATGGCCGCAGCGGTGAGCTTGACGGTAATGCACTCCGCAATCTGACCACCGAATCGAATCGGTTGGCCGCCAATCGTCACTTCGCTTAGCGTGAAGCCGCGTTCTGCAGGGACTTCAATTTCAAGTCGCTCGATCGAATCTAGGGTTCCGCGAACAACCCTTACCAGATCGGTTATGCTGCCCCCGTCAGGGGCACTCCAACCCACAAGGTCAATGTGGTCCATGTAAAGGCCAACAGGATTCGTGAGGGTTGTTCGTGCTCCCATACGTGCCAGCGCATTGACCGTTCCACCAATCGTCGGGTCACTGTTTCGATCGGGGCCGCCGTACCCCGTAGAGCAGATCAACACGTCCGACTCGACGAGGAGCCGACCGTGGTCATCCATATAAATGATGGACGCATCGCCCCCCAATTGAATCTCGGCCGACAACGTGTTCGGCGGAGAACACAGGTGCATGATGCCGTGTGTCGTATTCCATTTGTTATACGGGTTATAGGCGCCCTTCGTCGCCAGGACTCCGCCGACATTGATTGTCTCTGGTGCGATGAGATCTTTCAGCTGGACCTGGGGGCTGACAAACTCCCGATAGAGCGCGAGAACCTGCATCGGATCCCCGTCGAAGTGAAATCCTTCCACCCAACCACCCCACAACGCCCGATAAAACTCCGGAGGCTCCGAAACGAAGACTACTTTCTCGATCTTCCCAGTTGCAGAATCGCGGGCTACACGCCACTCGCAGTACTCGTTGTGAGGCCGGTAATAGCTTCGGTTTAATACGTCTCTCGTTGAAGTTGCGACTCGACTCGGCGGGTAGCTGCGATACCACGCGAGCGGCCAGAGGTAGTCGGCCTCCGCTAGCGCCTGCTCCCGACCGAACTGGTGCAATAGCTCCTTCGGAAAAGCATTCCAGGTAATCGGCTGCTCGACCAGAGGCCCGTCAGGGCGCTCCTTCATAGGGTTGAAATATTGAATGTATGGATCAATTTTGGATTTGCGATAGCGACTCGTTTCTGCCTTGAGCGTCGCATTGAACCAATGGGAGATTGCGTCGCTCCATTGTTCGGTGAGGCCGGGTACTCGGCGCAAATCCTGCATGTGAGCCGGCGGATCAAACCTTGTGTAGAGTCCCATGCCTTCCTCCGACCCCAGCAAAATTGCGACACAAACAGTAAGTATGTTGTCAGTTACGGTACAGGAATCATCAGGTCAAGCGCCAACAAATTTTGGGTCAACTTATCGAAAGCATCCGGATGGCGCGCTAGTGTGCGACCTGAATGGAAGAGCGCAATGCTCAATTTTGGCGAGGAAGCCTCAGCGATCGCGAAACGAACGTCCCGAATGGCAGGCTCTTCGCGGAATGAGGTATACCGCGAAGAGCAGCGGCTGGGTGCGACGAAAACCTTAGGGTAGCCGCCCACTCGTTCCGCCCAGTATTCTTTCGTTCCGGTTAGTCTAGTGTCTCTACGCGCTTGACACCACGGGTGGACTTCAGCTTACTATTTCGCGAGGTATCGATCGCCACATCGCTATCGGGAGCAAGGAGGTCGCGATGAACCGTCCCCCGCAATTCTTCCGCGGCGAAACTGCTGGTCGGCCGTCGACAAGATCGCCACGAACTGACCGCGCGATTTACCGATTGCCAAGAAAAGACAAGAAAGGAAATCCGATCACCATCGCAGTGGAATGCGTCGAAGGTGGCGGCAATGTTCCGCGGAACGCTACATCGTTTCGAAAGCTTGCCAAGGATCTCGAAGTAGATATGGATGCGGAACTTGAATCGGTGGCGGCTGTAGCAGAAAGCGTGCTCGACTCCATAAAAGCTTTGCGCCCCGGCGAAGTTGAAATCGAGTTTGGAGTTGAACTTGGCGGAGAGATGGGGATTCCGTTGGTCACAAAGGGCGAGGCGAAGGCGAACTTCAAGATTACACTGAGGTGGAAAGAAGAAGTTAAGGACCAGTAATGGAAAATCCCATTGGGCGAAAGCGAACGACGCCTCCTCACTTACTAGAGGCGGAGAAAAAAGTCGACCCCTCCCGTATGTTAGAGGCATCTACTACGCCTTCGCCATCGACTCATTCTTATCGTGACCCCGATCCGCTCCATGTACCAGCGGGCTTCAAGTACGCCCCCGAGACCTCATTCGAAAAGAACCAACCTCCGCAGCAAACGTTGAGAGCCACAGATCAGGAGACGGCGCGCGTAGCCGCAGTGCATCGGTACGATGGAGGGATTGTCGGTGCCGGATGTTTGGTTGATCATCTACATGTCCTCACTTGTCTTCACGTGGTTGAGGCGGCATTGAACACAGAAGATGCGCGCAAAGAAAGTGATGTGATTTCGGGCAGGCAGATATGGGTAAGTCTGCCGGGCGTCAGTGGTCAGCCCACGGTCGAGGCCGAAGTCGTACGCGTCGGCGGGGAGGGGACGCAGAATGACTTGGCATTGCTCAAGATACTGTCCACGAACTGGCTTAGTAGGATTCAGCCGGTGGAGTTCGCCAGCCCATTGCGGCACGGAGGTAAGTCATATTCGGTGCTGGGCTTTCCGGGAGGCGATTCGCAAGGACGGAACGCCGTTGGACGCCTGCACGCGGCCGACGCGAAAGGCTTGGTGCAAATGGATCGGGGCGGCGCACTTTCGGTGCTGGGAGGTTTCAGCGGTGCTCCTGTCTGGTCGTCTGACCTGAATGCGTTTGTCGGAATAGTGGTCACCGAATTAGCTGACGCTAACGTTTCGTGGTGCATCCCGAGCCGACGGCTCTGCGATTTTTATCCGGAGCTTCGAGTGCGATTTAGAATTCCACCGATGGACCGTCCGGTAATTCATGATCGCCATGTAGACGACCCAAATAAACAGCTCTTCGGGCAATTGAATGACGATGGGCGACGGCGACTATCAGCAGTCGTCCGTGAGTACGACGAATACTATACAGTTAACGTCTACTACAAGTGTCAGAAAGGATCTCCTCCTCGCGGCCATTTTGTTTCGTTCATTACCTATCCGGATTTTGAAAACGAAGGGGAAGATGCTTATGAACTATTCGCTGAAATAGAGAAAGAGAAATCCGGATTAACGTGGACGGCAACCCAAGAGTTCTACCCAGATGAATTATTCACAGTGGCCGCAATCGGTGACGGCGGAGACAGTGTTCTGACCTTGGATTTGGAGGATGTGCCGAAGACTCGAGTGAAGCGCTCCAAAACGACCGCAAAATGATTCTCTCCTGCACCAGTCTTCGAGATTCGCCGTACCAAATCCCAGCATAAAATAGAGGAGGCTACCGTTCACCCGAAGAGTTCGAAAATGAGTCGGAAGATCGAAATGGTGAAGCGAGTTTCGGAGCGGCAACCATGAAGTTTTCCAAGGCACTAGCGCGAACTTCGAATTAGGGCTTTGAGACTTCCGAGGCACCTATGGGAATGAGACGGTGTACCCATTAAATTGTCTCACCACGGGGTTCACCCCGACGGTTCTCGAACCGAACTGTACCAAAACTGTACCAAAACCCTATGTAATTGCTACTTCGGGGCTTACTTCGAGCGAGAAGCAGATCCCCCGAAATTGTTGAAAACATTGAAAACCGAGGGCAAAGGATGGAGTCTTTGGAGTGCCCGAACGCGCTTGCAAAGCAGGTGCTCTCCCAGCTGAGCTACACGCCCATATTGAGGGGCTGCTCTAGAGTTTAGAGTATTTGGATGAATTCGAAAACCGCGAAATCCAAAACAACAACTCATTGGACACTCAACCGAGCCGCAACGTCGAAGGGAACGGGACCGATCGCCGAAATCGCGAAGTAAGCCGCCGAGTTCCGATTCGGCGTTTCACTCGAAATCAGACATTGCCGATCGCCCAGCGGGTCCGTACTTCGAAAAGCGAAATCGTCGCTTCGCGTATGCCGCACCCGAATCAGCAAACCTACAAGCCACCAACCCTTCGCGCGGCCCACAGTGAAAATTTCTATCCAAGCGGCTTGAATATTGGATTTTAACCGAGGCTTACAGTGGGTGTAGGGTGTTGTACGCGTGCGTCCGGATTTTCCGGTCGCGGGTTGGGGAGAACTGTCGATTGCGAAGGTTTGCGTGAAAACTCGAGACTGTATCGATTCGGATCGCATGACGACTTGTAGCTCGCTTGCCGCCTTCCACGTCCCCGCGAAAAGTCTTACTTCCCTCTTGCGTCAAGAACATTTCCATGACATATCGCTGCGCAGTCGCGCGTCTGCTGGCAACAGGCTTTCCAGTAGAAACGCGCCGTTGCCCGGCCGAGCCACGAGGCTCACCGGAGTCGTCATTGGGGAAAGGAGCAATCCGATATGAAACGCATTGATGCGGTAATTCGGCCGGCGCAACTGGAAACGGTGAAACAGCTGGTGACGGGCCTGGGAGTGACGGGGCTGACGGTGTCTGAAGTGCGGGGGTTTGGACGGCAGAAGGGGCATACGGAAACGTATCGAGGCGCGGAGTACAACGTGGAGTTTCTGCCGAAGCTGCTGATGACGATGGTGGTGCCGGAAGAGCTGGTCGATCCGGTGGTGGAGGCGATCGTCGAAGGCGCGCGGACGGGAGTGATTGGCGACGGGAAGATCTGGGTGACGTCGCTCGACGAAGTGATTCGCATTCGCACCGGCGAGCGCGGATTCGGAGCGATCTAAGCGCGGGACGCGAAGCGCCGCAAAAATTTGAAGCACAATTTTTCCAGCAACAGGAGCCTACCGATGGCAAGAGCATCTCGAGGTACACGAACATTTTGGGCGGCGCGCATTTTGATTGCGCTGTTTTGCGCGCAGATGGCGCTGGGCGCAGCCACAGCTGCTTTCGCGGATGAAACCAAACCCGATCCGGCGGGCACGGCGACCGGCGACCGATCGTCGGTGCAGGACGCGGCGGGAAATCCGTTTGTGGTGCCGCAGCCGACCGATCCGACAGCGCCGGACTACGCCGCAGCGAAAAAAGCGTACGACGCGTACCAGGAGCAGGTGGCGCGCGAGCCGCTAGCGGCGAAACTAGCCGACGATGTGGGACACGTTCGCCTGGCGACCAACTTTTCGTGGACGCTATCCACGGGCTACCTGGTCTTGTTCATGCAGGCAGGATTTGCGCTGCTGACGGTGGGCCTGGTGCGGAAAAAGAACGCAGGCCACCTGATGATGCTGAATTTCGCCGCGTACGTGTTTGCGTTTCTGGCGTACTACGCGGTTGGATACGCATTTCAGTTCGGCGCGGTGGCGGTAAATGCGGCTCCGGCCAATATCGGCGGCGCGCCAACGATGAATCATTTCCTTTTCGGCAGCGGCTTCTGGGGATTTTTGGGCGGGAAAGGTTTTTTCATGACCGGACCGGCGTACGACGTGAGCAGCAATTGCTTTGCGCTGTTCGAAGTCGTGTTTATGGAAACGGCGGGCTACATCATCGTGGGAGCGATCTGCGAGCGAATTACGTTTTGGGCGTTTCTGCTTTGCGAGCTGTTTGTAGGCGCGCTGCTGTATCCGATTTCGGGATGTTGGGCGTGGGGCGGCGGATGGCTTTCGCAGCTGGGAAACTCGATGCACTGGGGACATGGGTACATCGACTTTGCGGGTTCGTCGGTGATTCACGGGCTAGGCGGATTCTGCGCGATGGCGCTGGCGATCATTCTAGGTCCGCGGCTGGGGAAATACGGGCCGGACGGAAGAGCGCGAGCGTTTCCGGCATCGAACGTGGTGTTCGTGGTGACCGGCACGTTTCTGCTGCTATTCGGATGGATGGGCTTCAATCCGGGTTCAACGCTCGGTTCGACGGATCTGCGAATTTCGGTGATCGCGATCAACACGAATCTTGCGGCGGTTGCCGGTTCGGCCGCGGCGATGCTTTTCTGGTATTTCAAGTTCGGCAAGCCGGACATCACGATGGCGTGCAACGGCATGCTTGCCGGACTGGTGGCGATCACTGCGCCGTGCGCGTTTGTGACGCCGACATCGTCGGTGGTGATCGGGGTGATCGCGGGAGTGATCGTGTGCATCGGTGTGCTGTTCAACGAAAACACGCTGAAGATCGACGATCCGTGCGGCGCAATTTCGGTGCACGGATACTGCGGATGGTTTGGCGCGGTGGCGGTGGGAATTTTCGCCGATGGATCGTACGGCGCGGGATGGAACGGGGTGGGCGCGGCTTCGTACTTGGGACAAGCGGGCCAGGGCGTGACCGGGATTTTGCACGGCGACGTACGGCAGTTCTGGATGCAGCTGGGCGGCGCGACGCTGATCGTGCTGTATTCGTTTATTTTCACGTTTGTGGTGTTTAAGGGCGTGAATGCAGTGAAGTCGATGCGCGTCTCGAGAGAAGTGGAGCTGGAAGGACTGGATTTGCCGGAATTTGGAATGCTGGCGTATCCGGAGGACGCGGTTCAGATGCTATCTGGGCCCACGCTGCAGCGAGAGTAAGACCGACGGCGGCGCGATTGCCGCGCTCAGTGTGGTGAATATAAGGATGGGCGAAGGCGACCGGTGGTTTACGGTCGCCTTTTTTTTGTGGCCCTAGGCGGCGCGGTGGGGCCGAAGTAACGTTGTGCTGCGAAGTGTCTGAAGACGCGCGTCTTACGGACGCGGCCACGCGCGGTTGGTGCGTTCGGCGGCGCGAAATCCACTTACGGAATCCTTATAACTCGCTTACGCCGGCCTGATGTGCTCGGCGTAGTCTCCGCTTAGTCCCTCACCGGAAAACATCGGAAGCACGAGCGTCTCTCGACTGCGTGGCGAGTGGCGCGAGCGTGCGGGAAGTTCCATTCGATCGATTGGCTGAGTGCGGCGGGCGTCTGGAGAAGAAATTCGATGAGTGTGTCGTCGGTGTTTCGAATTGGTTTGGCAGTGATTGCGGCGGTCGCGTGCGCGGGTGGTTCGAGGGCCGCGATGGCGCAATCGAATGCGGCAGTGACGCAACATGTGCAGAGCCCGGATGGCGCGGCGAGCGTGAACGCTGCGGATGCGAATGCTGCGAGTGTGGATTCGAGCGCGAGTGCGAGCGGCGATACGACGGCCGCATGCGACGCGCAGAGTTCGTCGCAATCGTCGTCAACGGCGCCACCGGCATCTGCTGCGCCGGCTACAGATCCCTCAGCGGGTGTGCTCGAAGGGAATTTCTTCAACCGGCTGGTGAATGCGTACAAGCAAGACTGGGCCGGCACGACGCCCAGCGGCCCGAATCCTCCGCGCCGCGGACTTCCAGCTCCGGTCACAAATCCTCCGTATCCATTTGCGGATTGGCCGTACGGCGGATCGCCGACGATCGGTGCACCGTGGACGCAATCGGGTCCGTTGATGCAGGCGATCTGGAGCGGATCGCACGGCGACGCATGGAAGCGCAGCGGAATTCAGATCTACGGCTGGCTGGACGCGGGATTCAACGTGAGCACCTCCGATCGCGGCCGGTACGCGAACGCGCCCGAAGCCTACGACGTGGTGCCGAATTCGATTCAGCCCGACCAGGAAGTCTTGTACATCGAGCGCCAACCAGACACGGTGCAGACCGATCACTTCGATTGGGGATTTCGCCTCGCGAATCTGTACGGCCTCGATTATCGGTACACGACTGCGAAGGGAATTTTCAGCAATCAACTGCTGGGAAAAAATCTGGAATATGGCTACGACCCAGTGATGTTTTACGCGGATTTGTACTGGGGACAAATTGCCGACGGGCTCGACATCCGCGTGGGCCGCTACATTTCGCTGCCGGACATTGAAGCGCAGCTCGCGCCGAACAATTACACCTACAGCCATTCAATCACCTACACCGAAGACTGCTACACGCAGACGGGCGTGAACGCGACTTTGAAACTGAACGATCACTGGCTGCTGCAGGGTGGAATCTCGGCGGGCTGCGAAACTCCGCCATGGAATACGAAGGACGCGAAGCCGACGGTGAACCTGGGATTTCAGTACATCTGGAATAACGGGAACGACTCGATCTACCCGATGTTGAACGCACTGAATGACGGGAAGTACGCCTACAACAATCTGAACGCGATGTACTTCACCTGGTACCACAAATTCAGCACGCACCCTTCCCTGCACACCGATACAGAGACCTGGTACATGTGGGAAAAAGACGTGCCGAACCTGAACAATCCGGCGTCTGCGCCTTTGCTCGAGGTCGGTGCGAATGGCGCGTACTGCTCGAATGCTTCGGTGCTGACGTGTTACGCGCCGGAATGGGCGGTGCTGAACTACGTGGAAAAGCAGATCAACGGGAAAAACTACATTTCGATTCGCAACGAGTTCGTGGACGACCTCGTCGGCCAGCGAACCGGGACGAAAACTCGTTACAGCGAACATCTGCTGGGATGGGGGCACTGGATCGGAACGACGATCCTGCTGCGACCTGAAATTCGCTACGAACACTCGTACGACAACCCCGCCTACGACCTGGGACACAAAAAGAGCCAATTCACGGCGGCGGGCGACGCAATTTTCTTTTTCTAACAGTGATCAACGGATCGAGAGACGGGAGCGAAATCGTGCAGGATTTTATATTCATCGCGGCGACGATCGGTTTCTTCGTGGTGGCAATCGCTTACGTGCGCGGTTGTGACCGGTTGAGGTAGGGAGACAAGCGAAATGCTGGGTACCGTGCTGCTACTGGGAATTTGCGTGCTGATTCTGGCGTATCTGTTCGCGGCCTTGCTGTGGCCGGAAAGGTTCTGACGATGACGGCAAACGGCTGGGTTCAAATCATCGCGTTTTTTCTGGTGGTTCTGCTGGTAACGAAACCGCTGGGAATTTTCATGGAGCACGTGTTTTCGCGAAAGAAGACGTTTCTGGATGCGGTGCTGCGGCCGCTGGAACGATTGTTGTACGCCGTGACGGGCGTGGATGAATCGCACGATATGCGCTGGACGGAGTATGCGATTTCGATGCTGCTGTTCAGCGGCGTCTCGATGACGCTGCTGTACGTGATCGAGCGCGTGCAGCAATGGCTGCCGTGGAACCCGCAGAAACTGGGCACTGTGGCGACGGATCTGGCGTTCAACACCGCGGCTTCGTTCACAACGAACACAAACTGGCAATCGTATGTGCCGGAAACGACCATGACGTATTTCACGCAAATGGCCGGCTTGGCGTACCACAACTTCGCTTCGGCTGCGGTGGGGATCGCACTGGCGATTGCAGTGATTCGAGGCATCGCGCGCCGCGAGCAGGACACGATCGGAAATTTCTGGGTGGACCTGACGCGTTCGTTTTTGTGGGTGCTGTTGCCCGCGTGTCTGGTGATTGCACTGTTTTTTGTTTCGCAGGGCGTTATTCAGAACACGCATCCGTACACGACGGCGCAGGTGCTGGATCCGCAAACGGTGCAAGTTACGGGCGCGGACGGCAAAACTTCCACGCAAGTGATCCGCGAACAAGTGATTCCGCAGGGGCCGATCGCGTCGCAAGAGGCGATCAAGATTTTCGGCACGAACGGAGGCGGATTCCTGAATGCGAACAGCGCGCATCCCTATGAAAATCCCACGCCGCTGACGAATTTCGTACAGCTGATCCTGATCTTCGCAATTCCTTCCGGATTGACATTCACGTTGGGACGGATGACGGGCTCGCAAAAGCACGGCTGGGCAGTGTGGGCGGCGATGGCGGTGCTATTTGCCGCGGGCGTGTTGGGAGCGTACGCGGCGGAAGCGAGAGGAAACCCGCTGCTGAAGGGCGTGGATCAGGCCGCGAGCGCACAGCAGCCCGGCGGAAACATGGAGGGCAAGGAAGTCCGGTTCGGAATTGCGAATTCCGCGCTGTACGCCACGGTGACGACCGACGCAAGTTGCGGCGCGGTGAACGCGATGCACGATTCGTTTACGCCGCTGGGCGGAATGGTGCCGCTGGTGAACATCATGCTGGGCGAAGTGGTTTTCGGCGGCGTCGGCTCCGGACTGTACGGAATGATCGTGTTCGTGATTCTTTCGGTGTTTATTGCGGGACTGATGGTGGGGCGAACTCCGGAATATCTGGGCAAGAAGATCGAAGCATACGACGTGAAGATGGCGATGCTTTCGGTGCTGATTTTTCCGCTGGTGATTCTGGTGTTCACGGCGATCGCCGTGGTGGCGCCGAAGTTCGGACTTCCCTCGATTTCCAATTCGGGGCCGCACGGGCTTTCGCAGATTTTGTATGCCTATACGTCGGGCACCGGAAATAACGGCTCGGCATTCGCAGGGTTGAACGCAAATACGCTCTGGTACAACACGTCGATCGGCTTCGCGACGCTGCTGGGCCGGTTTTTCGCGGTGATTCCGATTCTGGCGATTGCCGGAAGCCTGGCGAAGAAGAAATTCGTCCCGGAATCCGCGGGAACATTTCCGGTGACGACTCCGCTTTTCAGTTCGCTGCTGGTGTTCGTGATTTTGATCGTCAGCGCGCTCACATTTTTCCCGGCGTTGAGCCTGGGAGCAATTTTGGAACACCTGCTGATGCACGCAGGAAAGGCGTTTTAGGCAACTATGGCGACTTCGACGGGCACGCATCAGAGTTCGCGCTGGGGCAAAGGCATCGTGGTTCCGGCGGTGTGGGAGTCGTTTGTAAAACTGAATCCCAAAACGCTGGCGAAGAATCCAGTGATGTTCGTAGTGGAGGTTGGGGCGCTGTTGACGACGGTGGATCTGGTGCGCGGCATTGCACACCATTCCGGCGGTTTCGGGTTTTCGCTGCAAATCACCCTGTGGCTGTGGTTCACGGTGCTGTTCGCGAATTTTGCGGAAGCGATGGCCGAGGGTCGCGGAAAAGCGCAAGCGGAGACGCTGCGAAAGGCACGCTCTGAAACGATTGCGCGACGCCTGAAATCCGACGGAACGATCGAATCGGTGTCCGGTTCGACGCTACGGTCGGGAGACGTGGTGATGGTTTCGGCCGGCGAATTCATTCCGGGCGACGGTGAAGTGGTGGAAGGCGTGGCGTCGGTGGACGAATCGGCGATTACCGGAGAATCCGCGCCGGTGATTCGCGAGTCGGGCGGCGATCGTTCGGCGGTGACCGGCGGAACTCGCGTGCTTTCCGACGAGATCAAGATCCGTATCACGTCGAATCCTGGCGAAACGTTTCTCGACCGGATGATCAAACTTGTCGAGGGAGCTTCGCGGCAAAAAACCCCGAACGAAATCGCGCTCAACATTCTGCTGGCCGGGCTGACGATTATTTTTCTGCTGGCGGTGGTTTCGCTGCAGCCGATGGCGATTTATTCCGGCGCACCGCAATCGGTTTTCGTGCTGGTGGCTCTGCTGGTGTGTCTAATCCCGACGACGATCGGCGGACTGCTGTCGGCAATCGGAATCGCGGGCATGGACCGCGTACTGCAGAAAAACGTACTGGCCATGTCTGGCCGCGCGGTGGAAGCGGCGGGCGACGTGGACACGCTGCTGCTCGACAAAACCGGAACGATCACGCTGGGCAACCGGCACGCGACGGAATTTGTGGCTGCCCCGGGCGTGACGGAACAGGAAATCGCGGACGCGGCGCAGCTTGCGTCGCTTGCGGACGAAACTCCCGAAGGCCGATCGATTGTGGTGTTGGCGAAGGATAAGTACGGGCTGCGCGGGCGTGAATTGGCTGCGGCTGCGACGACGTTCATTCCCTTCTCCGCGGTGACGCGCATGTCTGGCGTGGACATGGACGGCCGGCAAATCCGCAAAGGTTCAGTGGATGCGATTACGAAATACGTGAAGGACGCGGGCGGCCCGTTTCCGCAAGCGGTGAAAGACGCTGTGGATCACATCGCGAATTCCGGCGGCACTCCGCTGGTGGTGGCCGAGGATGACCGCGTGCTCGGCGTGATTCATTTGAAGGACATTGTGAAAGGCGGAATGCGCGAACGGTTCGAACATCTGCGCAGAATGGGAATTCGCACGGTGATGATCACCGGCGACAACCCGCTCACCGCCGCGGCAATCGCCCGCGAAGCGGGCGTGGACGATTTCCTGGCCGAAGCGCGGCCCGAGGACAAGCTAGCGCTGATCCGCAGCGAGCAAGCCAAGGGCAAGCTCGTGGCGATGACCGGCGACGGCACGAATGATGCGCCGGCGCTGGCTCAGGCCGATGTTGGCGTGGCGATGAATGCCGGCACGCAGGCCGCGAAAGAAGCCGGAAACATGGTGGACCTCGATTCGAATCCGACCAAGTTGATCGAAGTGGTGGAAATCGGCAAGCAGCTGCTGATCACGCGCGGCGCACTGACTACATTTTCGGTAGCGAACGACGTGGCGAAATATTTCGCGATCATTCCGGCGATGTTTGCCGCGGCTCTGCCGCAGCTGGGCGTTTTGAATGTGATGGAACTGAAGACTCCTCAATCGGCGATTTTGTCGGCGGTGATTTTCAACGCGGTGATCATCATCGCGCTGGTACCGCTGGCGCTGCGCGGAGTGAAGTACCGTCCGCTGGGCGCCGAGGCTTTGCTGCGAAGGAATCTGCTGGTGTACGGACTGGGCGGGATTTTGGCGCCGTTCATTGGAATCAAAGCGATCGACGTGATCATCACGCACATCGGGTTGGCATAGGAACGCACATGAAGAAAAATCTAATAATTTCACTGTGGATCACGATTGCCACGACGCTGCTGTTCGGCATCCTGTATCCGCTGGCGGTGACACTGATGGCGAGAGTTCTGTTTCCGAACCAGGCCAACGGCGAACTGCTGCACGCGGGCGGAAAAATTGTCGGCTCCAGCCTGATCGGCCAATCGTTTTCGTCGCCGGGATATTTCCGATCTCGCCCGTCTGCTGCAGGGCCGGCGGGCTATGACGCCGATGCTTCCGGTGGCGGCGCATCGAACTACGGCCCGACCAACCAAGCACTGATCACGCGTGTGCAAGGCGATGTGCAGAAGGCGCAGGCGGAAAATCCTGGCGCGAACGTGCCCGTCGATCTGGTGACCACGTCCGCGTCGGGGCTCGATCCTCACATCACTCCGGCGTCTGCGGAATTTCAGTTGCCGCGAGTGGCGCATGAGCGCGGGATGAGCGAATCGGACGTGAGGAATTTCATCCTGAAACATACCGAGCAGCGGCAATGGGGATTTTTGGGCGAGGCGCGAGTGAATGTGCTGGAGTTGAATCTGGATCTGGATGCGCTGCACCCAATGCGGTAGATCCCTGCGCGGGACGAGATTTTGAATCTGTTGCGATTATTTCTGCGAGCGGGTGGGTTTTGATTTTGCGGCGGGCGGTTCGAAGCGATAGCCAACCCACGGCTCGGTGTGAATGTAGCGAGGGTGGCGCGGATCGGGCTCAATCTTCTTTCGAAGCTGATTGATGAAGACGCGCAGGTATTCGGTTTCGTCGCCGTAGTCGGGCCCCCATACGGCTTGCAGCAGGCGGCGATGAGCCTGCGCTTTCCCCTGATTGGCAACAAGCTGGCGCAGCAGTTCAAACTCTTTCGGGGTGAGCCGCACGAGATTTCCCGCAAGCGTGACCACGCGTTTTTCGAAATCGATAGAAAGTTCGCTGGAAATGAAAGGCGGAGTGGACTCACCCGACGTGGCGCGGCGCAGCGCGGCCCGGATACGGGCCATCAATTCTTCCACGCCGAAGGGCTTTACCACGTAATCGTCGGCGCCGGCGTCGAGCGCCAGGACTTTGTCGCGCTCGCTGTTGCGCACCGTCAGCATGATGATGGGAACGTCGCCGGTGCGGCGTATCTCGCGGCAGGTTTCCAGGCCCGATATTCCGGGCAAATTCACATCGAGCAAAATCAAGTCGGCGCGTTCGGAGCGGATTTTCTCCAGCGCTTCTTCGCCGCTCAGTGCTTCGACCACGGTGTAGCCGTGCGAAGCAAGCGTGGTCCGCATCACGCGGCGAATCTGCGGCTCGTCGTCAACGATCAATATGGTGAATGCGCTCACGAATTTCCCTGGCGGCCGCGATCGATGGGCAGCGTGAAAGAAAAGACCGAGCCTTGGCCGCGCTGGCTGGTGACGCTGATGGCGCCGCCGTGCGCTTCGATAATCGCTTTGGCGATCGGCAATCCCATTCCCGTGCCCTGAACAAGGTATCGCTGATCTTTGCCGCGGTAAAACTTTTCGAAAATGAGCGATTGTTCGAGGTCGTCGATGCCTGCGCCGCGATCGGCAACGCTGGTGACCACGAATTCAGGAGTCGCTTCGGCCGTGAGCGTGATGGGCTGGTCGGCAGGCGAATAGCGGTTGGCGTTTTCGATCAGCTGAGCGACAGCATCGCGGGCGCGGACTGCGTCGACCAGCACGTTCGGAAGTCCCGGCGGAATCTGGACGCGAATTTCGCGATTGCCCAGACTGCCCTTCATCTGCTCCAGCGCGGAGTTGACGACGGATTCAATCGAATGGCTGGCGAGACTGAGTTCGACTTCGCCGGCGTCGAGACGGGCCATCTCCGCAGCTTCGCCGACCAAGCGATTGAGGCGATCGGTTTCTTCGTTGACGATGGTGAGCAGTTCGGCGCGCTGCTGTTCGGTGACCTTAGGATTCGAGAGCAGATTCGTCACTGAAGCTTTGATCGACGTGAGCGGAGTGCGCAGCGCGTGGGTGACCGAGTCAAGCAGAGCAGTACGCAAGCGTTCGCCTTCGCGTGCAGCTTCGGTTTGGCCGAGCTGTTCGATGGCGCGAGCGCGCTCGATGGCCACGGCGGTGAGCGTGCCGATGGCTTCGAGTGTTTGCCGCGAAAGCACAGTGCCGGAAATTCCCAGGCTGCCGATGGGGCGCAAGCCGAGGCGTACGGGTACAAAACTGAGGCTCGTCGAGAGGTCGATGAACGGCTCTTCGCGGACGACCACGGCTTTCAAGCTTTCGAGTTCGAGTTGCGGGATGACCGGACCGGAGCGGTAGATTTTTTGCTTTTCGGCGAGCAGCAAGGCGGCGGCGCCGACTTCGAAAACGTCCACGATTTGCGTGGGGATGCGGTTGAGCAGTTGAATCACGTTGCCAAATTCCAATAGGCCCTGGCTGAAGAGGTAGAGCTTTTCGATTTCACGGCGGCGCGCGGAGGCGTCTTCGGCCTTTTGACGAGCCCTGGACGATAAATGACTGACGAGGACCGAAACGGTGAGAAAGGCGATCAGCGCGACCCAGTTCTGCGGGTCGGTGACGGTGAATGTGCCTATGGGCGGTAAGAAGTTATAATTGAAAAACAGCATGGCCGCGATGGACATGCCCACGGCAACGACCATGCCCCACACCGTGGAGACCGCCAGAATGGCCAGGACAAACGTGAGCGCGACGGTGGTTGCGTTCACGGGAAGGATTCGACGGTAAAAGACCGAGATACCGGCGACGATGACGACGGAAGCGGTAAAACGGCCCAGTTTGATGAGAAACGACCGACGCACGACGCAATTCTATCGTAGCTGACAAGCGCGCTATAGAAGAGAATACGCACGATGCCGAAAACCCCTGAGCAGTGGCTGCAAGAATCGAAGCCGGCGGAAAAGACCAAAGGCACGTTGAAACTGTTCCTGGGCTATGCCCCGGGAGTGGGCAAAACGTTCAGCATGCTGAGCGAAGCGATTCGTCGCGCCAGCCGCGGCGAAGACCTGGTGATCGGCGTGGTGGAAACGCACGGGCGCCGCGGGATTGCGGAGCTGGCTTCGCAACTGGAAACCGTGCCGCGGCGGATGATCGATTACAAAGGCACGCTGTTCGCGGAGATGGACCTGGACGGAATCATCGCGCGCCGCCCGACGGTCGCGCTAGTCGATGAATTGGCGCACACGAATATTCCCGGCAGCAAAAATCGAAAGCGATATGAAGACGTGCTGGCGCTGCTAGAAGCAAACATCGACGTGATTTCCACGGTGAACATTCAACACATCGAGAGCATCGCGCCGACAGTTCGGGCGATCACCGGCGTATCAGTGCGGGAGACGGTACCGGATTGGGTGCTGCAAATGTCCCAGGAAACGGTGATGGTGGACCTGACGCCCGAAGCGCTGCAAAACCGGATGAAGCGCGGAGACGTGTACGGGAAAGAAAAGGTCGAGCAGGCGCTGGGGAATTTTTTCCGCCGCGGAAATCTGATCGCGTTACGCGAATTGGCGTTGCGCCAGGTGGCGGAACAGGTGGATCGCAGCCTGGAAACGTACATGGAGGAAAAGGATATTCGCGAAAGCTGGGCGGTTCGCGAACGGATCGCGGTGTGCATCAGCGCGAATCCGAAGGCGCAATACCTGGTGGCGCGAGCGGCTCGAATGGCGCGCCGCATGGATGCCGAGCTTTATGCCGTGCACGTGGACCTGGAAGATGAAAACGACGAGCAGGAGCAAAAGTCCCTGCAGGCGAATCTGCAATTTGCGGAAAGCCTGGGCGCCACGGCCGTGAGGCTAAAGGGCGATCATGTGGCGGACGTGACGGCGAAATTCGTGCGCGAGAAACACATTACGCAGGTGATTTTCGGACGGAGTGCGATCGAGGGCTGGCGGAAGCTGCGTTACATGAACGCGATCAACAAATTTTTGAGCGAAGCGCCGGCCGTGGACGTACACATCGTGACGCAGGAACCCGACTAGCGCGGCCGTTTATTCGGCGCGCCGGAGCGCGAGTTCCTGCTTGCCGGTTCGAGATTACGCGCTAGCTGCCGCGGCCTTTTCTTTTTCTCGCTCGTCGGGCTTCACGAAGACTTTGCTGGCCAGCTCGACCACCTGCTTCAAGTGCCACCATTCGCGGTCGGTCATCAACCGGCCATCTGCACTGGAAAAATGGATGGAGGCGAAGCCGTCTTCGGAAAGAGGTGCGCGAATCACCAGGATGCTTTTCTGCTCGTTCAAATGATTGTCAGGCACGTGGAACCTCCCAGATTCAAGAGCGCTGCCCGAAGTGACGCGTTCGGGCGTACTAGTATCACGCGACAGCAATTTTGAGGCAACGGTTGTTAGAAATTTCACAGGTTCAAGGTCGGCGGGGCAGGGTTGGACGACAAACGGCTCTGGAGTGTCTTTCGGGCGCATGGGGCTCTCATCGGCCGGGAGGCCCCGGTCCTGTACCAAAGTGCTTTTAGCGGGTGGGGAACTCTGTTAATCTAGAGAGTCTCTGAATCTGACAATTTTAAGCTCTGGAGCAACAGTACAATGGCACTGGCATGTGAACTTTGCGGCAAGAAGCCGCAGTATGGCAATACGATCAGCCACGCGAACAACGTCACACGGCGTCGCTGGAACCCGAATCTGCGCCGCGTCCGCGCGGTGGTAAAGGGAACCAACAAGCACATGCGTGTTTGCACGTCGTGCATCCGCTCTGGCCGCGTAACCAAGGCTGCCTGAGAATCGCCGCAATCCGTCGGGCCGTTTCCCCAGAAGGAGTTCCGCTTGACACGAAAATCTCTGGTCCTTGTGGCGGTGGTGGTTTGTTTGCTCGCTGCCGCTTGCAAGAAGGAAAGCGCGCCGGGGCCGGACGTGTGGGCGGTGGTGAACGGCAAGGAAATTCCGCGCGCTGACGTGGAGAAGTATTTTCGCACGCGTGTGAACGCGCAAGGTCCGACTCCCTCGCAAGAAGAAGCCCTCTCGCTGAAGCTGAGCATCCTCGACGAACTGGTGAACAACGAAATTCTGCTGGAGCGCGCTGCGAAATTGAATTTGATGGCCAGCGACGCGGAAGTGGAAGACAAGTTCACCGAATCGAAGAGTCCGTACACCGAAGAGGAATTCCAGAAGAAGCTGCAGGCCACGGGCCTGACCGTGGACGATCTGAAGAACGATATTCGCCGTCAGCTTTCGGTGCAGAAACTGCTGAACCGCGAAGTCGTGGCCAAGATTTCGATCACCGACTCGGACGTGCTCGATTTTTATAACAAGAATCGGGCGCAGTTCAACGTGGCCGAACCGCAGTTCCACATCGCGCAAATCGTGGTGACGCCGCATCCCGATCCGACCGTACACAACCGCAAGAACGACAAAGCGCAGAGCGAGCCGGACGCCAAGCGCAAAGTGACGCTGCTCGAGCAGAAGATCGCGAGCGGCGCCGATTTTTCGCAGCTGGCGATGGATTATTCCGAGGACTCCACGGCGACAACCGGCGGCGATTTGGGATTCGTTCCGGAATCGGCACTGAACCAATCCGATCCGGTGCTGAAGAAGAGCGTGCTGTCGATGAAGGCAGGCGACGTAACGCAGCCGATCGGCGTGAAAAACGGAGGGTACCGCATCCTGAAGTTGATCGCGAAAGAACCCTCCGGTCAACGCGAACTATCCGACCCGCAAGTGCAGCAGTCGATTCGAGACATGCTGCGCAACCGCAAAGAACAACTCCTCCGTTCGGCCTACATGGTGGACGCGCGCGACGATGCGCACGTGACCAACTATCTGGCGCGGCAGATTTTGGAATCCGCCGGCAAACTACCAGCCTCAAAGTAAATTCAAAGATTGAATTTTGAAACGATCGAAATGCTTTGGGGCGGAGTCTGCGCGCTTGCGGAAATTAGCCGCGTTGCGTGGTCGGTGCGAGGGCGCGTTCCGCTTTCAAGGCGCGCATCATGCGCACGGCAATGACCGCGACGATGGGCGTGAAAAACGCGCTGAGCAGGAAGGCCGCCTTGAAGGCAATGCCCTCTTTTTCCAGGCGCGACGCAACGAAGCCGCTTAACATCACCCACAACATGATGATCACCGCAACAGCCAAGTAACTCGCGGCGACCGCGAAATGAAGATGAGAGGTCATCTGGTTCTTCCCCAAGCGCGCTAAAACTGCGTTACAGCAGTGGATCTGGTAAAGCCAGTTTCGCAGGCAGGGTAGCGGGCTGAAAGGGGGACGAACAAAAGATGAACCTAAAGGTAACTACATCGGCGGAAGGGGCGGGCGGCTTAGAGCCTGTTTGGGGGCATTTAGGCGATCAGGGCGATGGCTTCGCCGGCGTTCACGGTTTGGCCCTCGGTGACGGAGAGTTTTTCGACGGTACCGGATTTGGCCGAGCGGATCTCGTTCTGCATCTTCATAGCTTCTACGACCACTAAGCCTTGGCCGGCGGTGACGGCGTCACCTACGGCGACGAGCACGCGGACGATTTTCCCGGGCATCGGGGCGGTGACTCGCTGGCGGCCCTCGGATTCAGCGGCGTTGGCGCGGTTTCGGTTCCACTCGCGGGGGTCGCGGACGGTGACGTCAAACTGGCGGGAGCCAGCGGTTACGATGAGTTTACCGTCCACCGATTCGACTCGGACTTCGAAGGACGCTCCGTCAACGAGAATCGAATAGATGCCGCGCTCGACTTCGACGGCATCGACTTCGAGCGCGCGGCCGTCGATGGACCACTGCGCGCGTTCGCCACGGTGGGAGAGTTCCACGCGGCGCTTCTTGCCTCCGAGTTCGATGTCTACGATCACGTTGCTTCTTCTCTCGCAGTCCAGTTCCCTGCCGTCTGTACGGGCCGAATGCGCTTTATCGTTGCGGCTCTCGATTCACTTGTTCACGAAGCGCTTCTGCGCGCCATCGGGACATCGTCGCTGCGCCGGATGCGCCAGTGTTTGAATTTCGGCTCCGCGTGTTGTGGGCGAAGTGCCAGAGTGCCGCGGCGATCAGTGCGGCTTGTTCGGCGCTGTCTGCGGCGCCCTTGTCGTCGGCATTCACCGTAGTGGCCGCCGTCGGCGGATGCTGCAGAAAATCGTCGAGCCAGCGGGTGTAGATCGCGCCGGATTGAAAGTCGGGACTCGCGAGAATTTTTTGAAACAACGACACGTTGGTCTTGATGCCGCTGGCGTAATACTCAGAGAGCGCTCGCTTCAGACGCGCGATGGCTTCGGCACGGTCCGAGCCCCAGGCGATCAACTTTCCGAGCATCGGGTCGTACTCGTTCGGGACAGTCCATCCGGCATAGATTCCGTCGTCAAGGCGGATCCCCGGACCGGTGGGCACGCGGCATTCGAGAATTTTTCCCGGTGACGGGAAGAAATTATTGTCGGGATCTTCGGCGTACATGCGGCATTCGATGGCGTGGCCGCGTAGCACAACGTCTTTTTGCTGAATGGGCAGCGGCTCGCCGGATGCGACGTGAATCTGCAGCTTCACCAAATCGAGTGCGGTGACCATTTCGGTGACCGGATGCTCCACCTGCAAGCGTGTATTCATTTCCAAAAAATAAAATTTGCCCTGGGCATCGACCAGGAATTCCACCGTGCCGGCGTTGTAGTACGCGCCTGCGCGTGCGAGTTTCACGGCAGCTTCGCCCATCGAGCGACGCAGCTCTTCGGTCATGACCGGCGAAGGAGCCTCTTCGATCACTTTCTGATAGCGGCGCTGGACGGAACATTCGCGTTCGCCGAGGTAAATCACATTTCCGTGTCGATCGCCGAGCACCTGAATTTCAATGTGCCGCGGGCGAAGCAAATATTTTTCCAGGTACATGCGGCCGTCGCCGAATGCGTTTTGCGCTTCGGACGTCGCATCGCGCCAGGCGCCGGGCAGCTCGGATTCGGTTTCGACCAGTCGCATTCCCTTTCCGCCGCCGCCGGCAACCGCTTTCAGGACGATGGGGTAACCGGTTTTGCGCGCGGCTTCGATCGCGGCGTCGGCGTTGGCAAGCGGATCGAGCGTGCCAGCGACGGTGGGAACGCCGACTTGTTTTGCGACATTGCGCGCGGCGGTTTTCGATCCTAGTTTTTCCATCGCTTCGGGCGAAGGGCCGATAAAGATGATGCCAGCGGCGGCGCAAGACCGCGCGAGAGCCGGATTTTCAGCCAGGAACCCGTAACCCGGATGTATGGCGTCGCAGGATGCGAAACGCGCGGCTCCGATGATTTTGTCGATCACCAGATAGCTTTCGCGGGAAGGAGAAGGACCGATCGGATAGGCTTCGTCGGCAAGCCGCACGTGCAAAGAGGCGCGGTCGGCGTCGCTATAGACGGCGACCGAACGAATGCCCAGTTCCCTGCAGCCGCGGATGATTCGAACCGCAATTTCGCCGCGGTTGGCGATGAGGATTTTCTTGATCATCGATTCGTTTGCGTGAGGCGCGCCATTCTAACACTGTGTCGCGATTAGGCTGAAATCGGCTTCGATGGCAAATGGCTGGAAAGCTCGCTCCCGTGAAGCTATGATGTCCCGCGCCGCAATCCATGCCATGAACAAGACCATCGCGCTATCTCGCCAGGATCAGTGGAAACAGGAAGCGGCCGTGGCCGCGGCGGCCCAGGTCACCAGCGGCATGGTGGTGGGCCTCGGCACTGGATCGACGGCGAAATTCGCCATCGACGAAATTGGACGCCGCGTGGCCGAAGAAAACCTACGCATCGTGGGGATTGCCACTTCGGAGCGCAGCGCACAGCAGGCCAAATCCCTAAAAATTCCGCTGACGGATTTTTCGCAACATACGCGAATCGATCTGACGATCGACGGCGCGGATGAAGTGCTGCCGGGATCGCTGTATCTGATCAAGGGCCACGGCGGCGCGCTGCTGCGAGAAAAAATCGTGGCCGCGGCGAGTGTGCGGATGGCGGTGGTGGTTGACCGCACGAAAATTGTGAAAAAGCTCGGCCAACTAGTTTCGGTGCCCACCGAAGTGGTTCCGTTTGGCTGGGAAGTGACCGAGCGGCGGCTCGCGGAGCTGGGCGGCAAGCCGACTCTGCGGCTGGCGCCGGACGGCAGCCCTTACATCACCGACGGCGGACATTACATTTTGGATTGCGCGTTTGGCGCGATGGCCAATCCGTGGGCGGTGGGCGAAAAACTCGATAAGACCGTGGGCGTGGTGGAAAACGGATTGTTCCTGGAATATGCGACGGAAATTTTTGTGGGAAGCAGCGACGGCGTCGAAGTGCTGAAGAAGTCGCGAACGACGACGAGCGCACGCAAGCGAACCGCACACTCCGCCGCAAAGAAAAAAGGCCGGCGTCGTTAGACGGCCGGCCTGTTCGATTCAAATCCCCAACGAAAAATTAGTTCTTCGAGACGCAAGCTTCGGGATAGACGGCGTCGAGCGCTCCCCACAACGCTTTCAGGCTGCGCTGCGCCGAGCAAAGCACGGCGACGGTATCGACGTCTTTCTGCTTGCCCAACCATTCCCGCCAAGCGGCGCGATGGCGAACGTCCGCTTCTTCATGCACGGCGAAGTAAGCGAGCGCACGCGGTTCGGTGATTCCATAAAAGCGGCGAAGACCGGAAATTTTCTGTGACGCGATTTCCGGCACTTGCGCTTCGTAGGCATAAAACGAAGCGACAGCCTGAGCCAGACTTCCCTGCGTGGCGGCTTCATCGTACGTATCAAGCAGCGCGGCGACGCCGGGCAACGGGCGGGCGTCTTCGAGCGATGCCTCGGACGCGCCGACGGCCTCCGCGAATTGGCGCCAGAGCTTCGGGTGTGGAGCCGAGGCATCGAGCTCTTCATCCAGATTCTCGCGAACCAGCGTGTTGAGGTTCGGATCGTTCTTGGTGCGCGCGGCGAGTTGCTTCAAATTTTCGGGAAACGCGCGGACGTGCTGGTAATACTGCTGCGCGTAGAGAGCAAGAGCTTGCTTCGAAAGAGTGCCTTCGGTCCAGGCCTGGTAGAACGGGTGCTGAAGAAGATTGTATTTTGCGATGAGTGCGTCGAGCGATTCCAGCAAGGTCTTGGGGGCATTACCTAACTTCGGCATTCACTTCTCCTGGGCAATTGCAGAATTATGGCCACGATTGAAACCGCCAAATACTAACGAAATTGTACCTGAAAATCCAGCTTTGGTGAAAAGCGTTTCCAAACGGATATAACCGGCTAGATGCCGGCCAAATCGGCATTCTGGCGAGGCACCGTTTCGCTTACAGGGGGATGTTGCCGTGCTTCTTTCGCGGGTTGGTATCGCGTTTGTTTTCAAGGGATCGCAACGCGGTAATCAATTTTGCACGAGTGGTCGAGGGTTCGATGACGCCGTCGATGTAGCCCTGCTCGGCGGCGACGTAGGGGTTCGCGAAGCTTTCCCGGAATTCCTCAATTTTTTCCTTGCGCAGTTTTTCGCGGTCTTTTTCGGGCGCCTGGTCGAGTTCGCGTTTGTACACGATGTTCACGGCGCCTTCGGGACCCATCACCGCAATCTCGGCGGTTGGCCAGGCGAAATTGATATCGGTGCGGATGTGCTTCGACGCCATGACGCAGTACGCGCCGCCGTAAGCTTTGCGCGTGATCACGGTGATCTTCGGCACGGTCGCTTCGGCAAACGCGAAAAGTAATTTGGCACCGTGCTTGATGATGCCGCCGAATTCCTGCTGCGTGCCGGGCAAAAATCCGGGAACGTCCTCAAAAGTAATGAGAGGGATGTTGAAGGCATCGCAAAATCGAACGAAGCGCGCGCCTTTTACCGAGGCGTTGATGTCGAGCACGCCGGCGAGAAACGCGGGTTGGTTGGCGACGATGCCGACGGGCCGCCCATCGAGCCGCGCAAAACCGACGACGATGTTCATCGCATAGTGTTCGTGGACTTCGAAGAAATGGCCGTCGTCGGCGATGTGATGAATGGCGTCTTTCATGTCGTAGGGCTGCTGCGGATTTTCCGGTACGAGAGCGTTGAGCGCCGGCGTGGATCGATCCCAGGGATCATCGGAAACGCGGCGCGGCGGATCTTCCAGATTGTTCGAAGGCAAATATCCGAATAACTCGCGGACCATGGCGAGGCATTCGGCATCGTCGCGGGAAACGAAATGGGCGACGCCGCTTTTTTCGTTGTGGGTCATCGCGCCGCCAAGCTCTTGCTTGGTGACTTCTTCGTGGGTGACCGTTTTGATCACGTCCGGTCCGGTGACGAACATGTAGGACGTGTCGCGCGTCATGAAAATGAAATCGGTAATCGCGGGCGAGTACACCGCGCCACCGGCACAAGGACCCATAATGGCGCTGATCTGCGGGATCACTCCGCTTGAAAGCGTGTTGCGCAGAAAAATTTCGGCGTAGCCGGCAAGAGACATCACGCCCTCTTGAATGCGCGCGCCGCCGGAATCGTTTAGGCCGATCACGGGCGCGCCATTGCGCATGGCCAAATCCATGATCTTGATGATTTTTCCGGCGTTCGCTTCGGAGAGCGAGCCGCCGAACACGGTGAAGTCTTGCGCGAACACGTAGGCGAGGCGTCCATCGATGCGGCCGTATCCGGTGATGAAGCCGTCGCCGAGCGGGCGCTGCTCCTCCATCCCAAAATCGTGGGAATGGTGGCGCACGAACTTGTCGAGTTCTTCGAAGGTGCCTTCATCGAGCAGCAGGTCGATGCGCTCGCGGGCGCTGAGCTTGCCCTGATTTCGTTCCCGTTCGCGGCGTTCCGCGCCGCCGCCTGCTTCCGCCTCTGCGTTGCGCTGGCGAAGTTCATTCAACCGATCGTGATGTTTTCGGTGTTCGGTCAAATCATCGACTCCCCGTAAATTTATTCAGGCTGGCAGGCATCGGACGACGGCACGGACATAATTCCCACGCTGCCCGGGGCCACTACCGGCAATGCGGCGAGTGCGTGCTTCGCGAGCACATCGTTCACCGCAGGAATTTCGTGCGCATCCAGTTCGCGCATCGCGGCCAGATTTTTCGACATCGACGCGCAGGCTTCGTCGATCGCTGCGCTGGCTGGCGCGCTGGGAGCAGAATCACCCGATCCGACAAAAAACATGATGCGGGCCAGATCGCGGTTCACCGGACCGGCTCCGGGTTCGGCCGGGGTGCCCTCTTGAATGACCGCAACTTTCCCACTGAGATCGTTCAGAGCTTTTATGGCATCCGCCTTCGCATTGTCAACGGCAGGGCGTGCCGACTCCGCAGCTTTTTCGCCGGGGCGGTCCTGCCCAAACGCCGGCTTTTCGGCTTCGGCCGGTTTCACGCCGAGCGTCTCGAGGCGGTTGGTTATAGCGTTCTGCAGATTTTCGAGCGAGCGCCAAGCGGAGGCGCTCGATGCCAGCCCGGCATCGATGCGCTTTCCGGCGAGCAGTTGCGCTTCGAAATCGGCCTGCGAAATGTGGACGCGGGGATCGGGCACGATGGTCAGCGTCTGCTTCATCAGCGTGTCGGCGCCGATCAGGACGAGTTCGTATTTCCCCGGCGCGACCAGCGGCCCGAGCGTTTGCTCGCGCGGCGTATCGTGAACCAGGGCGTGATCGGAAATTGTGTATTCGACGTAGTCGAGCATCTGGCCGTAGTAGCTGAAATTCAGCGCATCGGGCGGCGGATAGCGCAAATCCCAAACGAAGCGATTCAGTCCGGCGTTTTTGCTGAGTTGCGCCTGCGGGCCGAACCAGTAGTCCGGCACGTTCTTGGGAGTTTTGTCTTCCGGCGGAGCCACGCTGGTGAATCTTCTGACCAGCTTCCCGTTTGCGTCGTGAATTTCCAGCGTCAGCTCGCCCTTCGGGGCGGACTTCAGGTAGTAGTCGATGATCGCGCCGTCCGGCGGATTTTTTGCCGTGGGCTCTTCGGGAGGCAACGGAGTTTCCTGATCGTTGTCGTAGCGCACGCGCACTGCCGTCGCTGGCTGCAACAAGTAGGCGTTGGCGGCGTTGAAATCGGCACCGGCCTGGCGGAGCGGCGTGAGGTCATCGAGGATCCACAACGCGCGTCCATAGGTGGCGGCGACAAGATCATCGCCGTGAACGGTTAGGTCGCGCACGTCGGTGGCTGGGAAATTCAACTGCAGCGACTGCCAGTGATCGCCGTCGTCAAACGAAACGTACAACGCATTCGTCGTGCCGGCGTAGAGCAAACCCTTGCGGACCGGATCTTCCCTGACCACGCGAGCGACCCAACCCGGCTGCAAACCGTTTGTGATTTTCTGCCAGGATTTTCCGGAATCGCGGGTGCGGAAAATATACGGAGTGCCATCCTGGCGCGCTTCGAAGGTAACGTAGGCGGCGCCGGCGTCGAAGTGCGAAGCTTCGATGATTTCCACTTCGCTGTCTTTCGGCAGGTCGGCGGGCGTCACGTTGGTCCAGTTTTTCGAGCCATCCGCTGTGCGCTGGATGATTCCGTTGGAAGCGCCGGACCATAGGACGTCGGCACTGATCGGCGAAGGAGCCAGCGCTGTGAGCGAGCTGCGGCGCGGACGCTGGAACAATTCGAAATCGTCTTTTCCGCCGGCTTCGCGCTCGTCGAAATCGGCTTCTTCCACGTCGGCGACGGGATAGCGGCCACTTGCGGGACGCTCGACGGATTTTTCAGCCGCTGGCTGCGGAGCGGGCACATTTTCAGAATGCGGCTGCGATGCAGGCGCTGCGGCCGCGGGAGTTTCGACTGTGGTGAGGTCTGGGCTGATTGGCGTCCAGTTGATGCCGCCGTTGGTGGTTTTCAGCACGTATTGCGCGCCCAGATAGAGCGTGTGCGGGTCCTCAGGAGAAAAAACCAGCGGAGGCATTTGCGACATGCGGTCTTTCAATCCGCGGATAAAAACGTGAACGATCTGGGTGTTCGTCTTGTCGAATCGAAGCACGCTGCCGTACCAACCGCCCGAATAGACGACGTTGGGATTCGTCGGGTCCGGTGCGATATAGCAAAATTCGAACCCGCCCGCCGAAAACCAATCGCGAAAACTGATCTCGCCCCAATCGCTGCGGTTCGGAATGGCGACGCTGCCGCTATCCTGCTGCGGCGCGTAAGAAAGGTACGGAAACTGGTTGTCGGTAATAACGTGATAAAACTGGCCGGTCGGCTGGTTGAACCAGGAACTCCAAGTCTTGCCGCCGTCCACGCTGATGGTGGCGCCTTGATCGACGCCGAGAAACATGCGCGACGAATTCTGCGGATCAATCCACAGCACGTGGTAATCGTCGCCGCCTGGCGCGCCCTTATACGCAGTGAAGGTGACGCCTCCGTCGGTGGATTTGTACATGGTGGTTTGCATCACGTAGACGGTATCTATGTTTTTGGGATCGACGTACACGCGGCAAATGTACAGGTTTCCGTTGATGCGCGGATCTTTAGTGATCTGGCGCCAAGACGCGCCGCCATCGTCGGAGCGGTAAAGTCCCTGGCTCATGATGGCGAAAACGCGCTGGCCTTTTGTGCCGGCTGCGACGGACAGACCGAGACGATCGCGCGGATCGGTGGGCAATCCGAATCCAGCAACCTCGGTCCATGTGGAGCCTTCGTCGATGGATTTGTAAATCCAGGAACTTTGCGTTTCTTTTTCAGGTGGACCGCTGCGGAAATCAAACGGCTTCCACATTCCGGCGTACAGAATGCGCGGATTCGACGGGTCGGCGGTCATGTTGGAAACGCCAGCCATATCGTCACGATACAGAGTGTGCGTCCAGGTCTTTCCGCCGTTGGTCGTCTTGTAAACGCCGCGCGTGGTGTTCGGCAAGCCAACGCCCAGGATCGGGTGGCCGAGAACGCCGACCAAAATCACGTCTGGATTTTTCGGATCGATAATCACGGTGCTGATGTATTTCGAATCGGTCAGGCCGATGTTGGTCCAAGTGGCGCCAGCATCCGTGGAGCGATACACACCGTTGCCGTCGGTCTGCTCGCCCGTGCCGGCGATCACGATGTTGGTATTCGACGGGGCGACGGCGATGTCTCCGATCGAAGCAACGTGAGCGTCATCGAAGATCGGATTCCACACCACTCCGGCGGTGGTCGTTTTCCAAATTCCACCACCCGGCGTGCCCATGTAATACGTGGTCGGATCGCCAGGAATTCCGGTGACGGCGGAGACGCGACCGGCGCGGTACGGACCGATCATCCGCCAGCGCAGAGCCGAGTACTCGCTGGGATCGACGGTGGATCCGCTCTGCTGCGCAACGGCGGGTGAAGCCGAGAACGCGGCAATGAGCGCGGCGATTAAACACGCGCTGAGGGAAATCCTGTGACGCACGGCAGGCTTCGCCGGCGTTGCGATCGAAATATTGCGATATGTAATGAGCTGAGTTGGTGGCATGGCGGTCGCACTCCCGAAGCCTTAGAGCTTACCACTGCGCGCGGGAGCGATGTATTTCTGAAAGATGCAGGCGAGGGGATTTCGGGACGAGAAGGGCGATTCCGAACTAGTGAAGTCCGGACCAGTCGTCGGCGAGCAGGATCGAATTACTGGGATTTGACGGATCGTACTTCACGCTGGCGGTTTGGCCTGCAGCGACGCGATGAAGGTGGACGCGCTCTTCCTGCCCGGTGACGTCTTGTGCTGTTTCGTAGGTGACGCCGGAAATGGAGTAGGAATAGTAAAGAAGTCTGCGAGTGTGTCCTGCGTGGCTGCTGCCAGCACGCTTTTGAAACATGCGCGAGGGCGCGGCGTCTCCATTGGAGGGAGAGTGGTCCGTTAACTCGATGATTTGCCCTTCGACGATTCTGCCGACGCGATTCAAATAGGCACACCGCTCGCGCTCTTCGTCTGCGGGATCATCGGGCTTGCGGCGCAGCCAGAAAGCCAGGCCGACCAGAGCAAGCACAGCGACGCCTGCCAAGGGGAGCCATTCGCGCCAATCGTTCAGAATTTCTTTCAACGCCTGCCTTTCGACAATTGCTTCAACGCTCGATGCGTGAACGCTTCGAACTACTCCGACCAACCGACCACCGGATTTCGCAGCGTTCCGATGCCGCCGACGACTACCTCTACTACGTCGCCAGCCGCCAGCGGACCGACGCCTGACGGCGTTCCTGTTGCAATCACATCGCCAGGCTCGAGCGTCATTACGTCCGCGATAAAGCGAATTATAACATCAACGGAAAACATCATTTCCGACGTGTGTCCTGATTGTTTCCTCACGCCATTCACAAACGTCTCGACGGTGGCGCCAGCGGGGTCGAGCTGGGTTTCGATCACCGGACCGAACGGGCAGAACGTATCGAAGCCTTTGCCGCGGGTGAACTGCACATCGGCTTTCTGGATGTCGCGCGCGGTCACGTCGTTCAAACAGGTGTAGCCCAGAATGTAATCGCTAACGCGATCGTCGCGGTCGAGGTGAGAGCACCGCCGGCCAATGACCACAGCAAGCTCGCCTTCGAAATCGACGCGCTGCGAAACCGCGGGCAGCACAATCGGTTCTTCGGGAGAGATCACCGAAGACGGCGGCTTCAGGAAAATCAGCGGCACCTTGGGAGCTTCGTTTCCCAGCTCTTTCGCGTGGTCGAGGTAGTTGCGGCCGACGCAGACGATTTTCGAGGGGACGCAGGGAGCAAGGAGCTGCACGGAGTCGAGCGAGTACGATTTGCCGGTTCGCTCGAGCGGATTCAGCAAATCGCCGCGCAGCTCAATAATTTTTTCGTTGTCGATGATGCCGCTGCGTGGCGCAGGCCGCGTTTCGACGGGAGTCAGCGTGAGATTTTTCGTATCGAATTCGGGGACCTGAAACCGGCAGAGCTTCATGAGCGGTTGTCGCGATTATCGTGAAAAAAATCGGAGCGCCTGCGGCGCGGAGCGATGGGATGATGGCGCGAATGCAAGATCATCATCGCAACCCAAACTCCGACCGCCACGACCCCGTATGTAACGGCGCCCTCCAACAAGGCATGCAGGGGAGTTCGCAGCACTTGAAACAGGCTGGTGAAGTACATGCCGGCGAGGTCGTAGCAAACGACGAAAATTCCCCACGCCAGCATGGCCGAGCCGAAAAGCTGCAGCGGCCGATTCAAAAACCGGCAGACCGGAATGAGCATGCAGATCACGAACAAGCCGCAGCAGGCGATGTTGCGCTCGAGCGCGTGAGATTCAAGAACGGGAATTCGATTCGCGGCAAACAGCGAGCCGATCATCGTCGCGCTGAGCAAAAATCCAGTGACGAGGCCGGTTTTCAGCCCAGCTCGAGTGGGCAACGCAGGCGCGATGGCGCGAACGGCGGCCTCGGCAGGCGTGTTGGATACGGACTCGACCATCGGCGTTGAAGGGCCGGAAACGTTCACTCGGTCGTGCTTCCTTTGGCAGGCGCGCTGGGCGCGCTTTCGTTGCCGGCGCGGTCCACGGCGGTGACGGTGTAGAAGTAAACGCGGTCCGGCGCAACAGTCATATCGCGAAAAGTAGGCGTTGGCAACAATTCCGAGTTCAGGCGTTTCCCTGCCGCGTGCTCGGCTTCGCTGCGATAGATGTTGTAGCCGGCAACGTCATTTTCCGGAGCGATCGCCCACGACAATTCCAGATACGGCTGGCCGGATTCGGATGGCGCATTTGCAGCGGATGCGCGAAGCAGCGTCACAACCAATCCCTGCGGTGCGGACGGCGGAAAGGTATCGCGCGGCGTGACGGTCGCTGGATTCGAATCGGACGATTCGGTTTCCTGGTCGTCGGTTTTGCTGACGGTGCGCACAAAATAGACGTAAGGCGTGCCGAACTCGAATTGCGTATCGAGAAAGCGCGGTTCCGGTGAATCGCCGATGCGCTGAGGGGCGCCCTTGGGCTTGGGCGGCTTCGCAACATCAGTGACGTCAGCAACCGCACGGTAAATTCGATAGTCGGCGATCGGAGGCTTGGAGTTTGTAACGGTTTGCGCGGGCGCTGTCCAGGTGATCGACACGCCGTCCGGCGTAGTTTCCGCTTTGGCGTCCTGGATCGCAAGGTACGCCGGCGCGACGGGAATTTCGACGATGTTGGAATCGGCGGAGGATCTTTTTTCGGATGCGCGCGTTCGGATGCTGTAAGAAGCAAATCCGCGGCCGCCGGCGGGAAATTCCTGGGCGGTGAGTGCGTCTGCAAAGCGGATGTGGCCCTTCTGAGCCATCTGTTCGGCGGTGGCCGGCGGAAGCGTTGCGAGAAGCGAAAGGTTTTGCGATGGCGCCGCGGCCGCAGATTTTGCCGCGGTGACGGCAGCGGTCGAAGCCGTGGCGATCGTCCGCGTGGTGGAGATGGAACGATAAATTTCGACGGTCGGCGTTTTCTTCAGCGAATGCTTATCCACAGTTTGATTCGGCAAGGTGAAGGTCAGGATGACGTCATTGCCCTGCTGAACCACGCCAAGGTCGGAAATCGCAGCGGGAACCGGGGCGCGACGTTCGCTCGGTTCGCCCGGCGAAGCGCATCCAGCGGCATTGAAGACGGCTCCGCAAAGAGCCGCGCCAAAAATCAATCTGCCGAAAATCGACGGGAAGCTCCGCGTTCGCCGGGTGGCCATGTTTACAGGATGTAGCGGCTGAGGTCTTGATCCTTCACGATGTTGGCGAGCTGTTTCTGCACGTAGGCGGAATCAACCTTGAACGATTTCTTCTTCATTTCCGGCGCTTCGAACGAAATATCCTCGAGCACTTTTTCCAGAATCGTGTGCAGGCGGCGCGCTCCAATGTTTTCGGTGTGTTCGTTGACCTTGGCGGCAAAGCGGGCGATGGTGGCGACGGCATCTTCGGTGAACGTCAGCTTAAACGGCTCGGTATCGAGCAGCGCGATGTACTGCTTGATGAGCGCGTTTTTCGGCTCGGTGAGAATGCGAATGAAATCGGCCTCGGTGAGCGAGCTGAGCTCCACGCGAATCGGGAAGCGGCCCTGCAACTCCGGAATCAAGTCGGAAGGTTTGGTGGTGTGAAACGCGCCGGCGGCGATGAATAAAATGTGGTCGGTGCGGACCATGCCGTAACGCGTGTTCACGGTGGTGCCTTCGACGATCGGGAGAATATCGCGCTGCACGCCTTCGCGCGATACGTCGGGACCATGCCCGCCTTCGCGGCCGGCGATCTTGTCGATTTCATCGACGAAGATAATTCCCATCTGCTCGACACGATCGACGGCGATGCGCGTGACCTGATCCATATCGATCAGGCGGGTTTCCTCTTCCTGGATTAAGTAGTCAAACGCTTCGGCCACAGTCATCTTGCGCTTCTTTTTCTGCTGGCCAAACATGCCGGAAAGCATGTCTTTGACGTTGATGTCCATCTCGTCGACGCCCTGATTGGAAATAATTTCGAACGAAGGCATCGAACGTTCGCGGACTTCCACTTCGACCATTCTCTGGTCGAGCTTTCCTTCGCGCAATTGCGCGCGGAGTTTTTCGCGCGTCCGCGCGGCTTGTTCGCGACGCTGAACTTCCGAACCCGGCGTGCTGTCGGCAGGTACCGTAGAATAGGGCAACAACAATTCGAGCAGGCGCTCTTCCGCGGATTGTTCGGCACGCTCGGCGACTTCGTCGAGCTTTTCTTCGCGGACCATGTCGATCGAGGTTTCGACCAGATCGCGAACCATCGATTCCACGTCGCGGCCGACGTAACCGACTTCGGTGTATTTCGAAGCTTCCACTTTCACGAACGGGCATCCAGCTAAACGCGCCAGACGGCGGGCAATTTCCGTTTTCCCGACGCCGGTGGGGCCGATCATCAAAATGTTTTTGGGCAGGATGTCTTCGGCGACTTCGGGCGGCAGCTTTTGACGGCGAACACGATTGCGCAACGCGATAGCCACGGCTTTCTTGGCGGCATTCTGGCCGACGATATATTTATCGAGCTCCAGAACGATTTCGCGCGGCGTCAGTTCATCGAACGACGGCAAAGGTTCGGGTTCGGCCGGTTGCGATTCGCCGGACAGGTAAATCACCATGTCTTTCTCCGATTTTTCGGTCATAGCTCTTCGATGGTGAAATTCGCGTTGGTATAAATGCAAACTTCACTGGCAATGCGCATCGATTCTTGCGCGATGTCTTTGGCGTTCATCTTGGTGAACTTGGAAAGCGCGCGCGCCGCCGAAAGCGCGTACGGGCCGCCGGAGCCGATCGCGCAAATGCCGTCATCAGGTTCGATCACGTCGCCGTTTCCGGAAAGCAAGTAGGTCCCCTTCACGTCGGCAACGATCAATAAGGCGTCGAGATGCCGCAACGAACGGTCGGTGCGCCATTCCTTGGCTAGTTCCACCGCGGCACGGGCGAGGTTGCCGTGATACTCCTGCAATTTCCCTTCGAAGCGCGCGAACAGAGACAGGGCATCGGCCGTGCTGCCCGCAAATCCCGCGACGATTTTATCGTTGTACAGACGGCGCGTTTTTTTCGCGCTGTGCTTCACCACGCCGTCGCCCATGGTGATCTGGCCGTCGGCGGTGAGCACGACCTTGTTGTCTTTGCGGACGCAGAGCACGGTGGTGCCGTGCATCTGTCCGCTATTTTGCGTATTTCCCATCCTTCGATTATACCCCGCGGTGAAGCGATGGGCCAATCCGAGGGCTTTCGGTTAGGTCCTGCGGACGCGTGGACCGGCGGGTAACGACGAAACAGAGGGCGGCAACAGCGCGGCGGAATAATGTGCGGTACGGGACTTCGCGCTAATCCGAGTCTTTATCCTTATCCTTCTTCTTTTTCTTGGGAGCGACTTTCTGCCAGCGCTCGTCGAGCGATTCCTTGGTGAACAATGAATCGCTCAGTCCGGTGTTGAATTGAACCTTGTCGAAGAAAACCTGATAGACCTTGATGCCGTTGCGGTCCCGGGTGATTTGAAACGGCGTCTGGACGCCCTCCATCGGATGGTAGTTCGAGTAGTATTCGACTTCTTCGTTGCGCTGCCGCGTATTCGCGTCGCGCGTATCCACCACTTTGCGGATCGGCAAATGCGTATCGCGCGCGATCGCCAGGCGGAACGTGCGGTTGTCGCTATCGACGATTTCCACCCAATCGGCTTCGATGTAATCGACGATGTCGCTGCCGCCATAACGGAAAATCATACCCGGTTCGTGAATGCGGTGGCGCAGCAGGTTGTCGATGTCTTTCTTGGTGTCTTCTTCGAATGTGGAAAGGTCGGTGATCGACGCTTCGGAAACGCCGCCCCGATCGAGAGTCCAGCCTTTGTCTTTATCGAAGACGCTGATGATGTTTCGCTTGGGCAGATTTTCCTGGCGATCTTTGAACGGAGGAATCGCGAAGTCGATGAATTTGCCGAAACCGTTCAGATCGCCGGAGTGCCCGAAGTTGCTGAGGCGGCCTTCACAAGTGAGGTCGTGCACGTTCAGATAGGCAGCGCCGCCGAGGCCTTGAATGGCCTGCTCGAGGATCGCCTTGGCCTTTGCCGAACTTTCTGCCGGTAGCAGGATCTGTTGATCCTGCGTTTGGTTGGCGTCCTGGCAACGCGCAAGCGGACTGGCCGCGCCGATTCCGACGCACAGCGCGAGAGCCGCAATGACCGAGCGAGCAATCATCCGCAGAGTACCGATCCCCCGTTAACGTTGATTACTTCACCGGTAATAAAGGTTGCCAGGTCGGATGCGGCGAACAAAATCGGTCCGGCGATTTCTTCTGCCGTGCCCACGCGTTTCAGCGGAATCGGCACCAGCGCCGACTTCAAACCCTGCTTGGTGCGAAGCACCGAAGCGGACATATCGGTATCCACCCATCCGGGCGCGACGCAGTTGACGATAATGTTTTGCGGGCCGAGCTCGCTCGCCAGACCTTTCACCAAGCTGATGATCGCGCCTTTCGAAGCGCCGTAGTGCGTGTGGAAAGCCTCGCCGCGTTGACCTGCCGTGGAGCTGATGGCCACGATGCGGCCGGATTTCTGAGCGATCATCGACGGGACTGTGTAGTGAATCACGGAGTAAACGCTCTTCACGTTGATCCGCATCATGTCGTCCCATTCTTTTTCGGTCATCTTTCCGATGGGAGCATCCTGCTCGTTCCAGATTCCGGCGTTGGCGACCAGAATGTCGACGCGACCCAGCCGCTCGCGCGCGAACTCCACCAGATGCTTCGCGTCTGACATTTTGCTCAAATCCGCCTTCAGCGATTCGATCCGCGTTCCGTGTTTGCGCGCTTCCTGCTCGACGTGTGCCGCGGCTTCTTTGCTTTTGTGGTAGTTGAACACCACGTCCGCGCCCGCTTGGGCGAATAGCTTCACGGTCGCTGCTCCGATGCCGCGCGAACCGCCAGTGACAATTGCCGCTTTGCCTGCCAACGAAATCATGTGTCCCCCATGGAATTTCGAAACTTGTTATCGAGTGCTGATGCAGATTGCAAAAAACAAACTTCTGCCGTGCGCAAAGCCCGTTGCGCGAGCTGAAACGATTTCTGCGGCTACGAGTGTACGGTTGCTTTCCGCGCCGCGCTGATCAACTGGCGGAACAGCGCCTGCGCCAAAGGATCCTGATAAATCATCCGCTCGGGATGCCATTGCACGCCGGTGACCCAGTTGTCGTCGCCGGTCCATTCCACCGCTTCGATCACGCCGTCTGGCGCATGCCCCACGACACGCAGATTCTTTCCAGCGACGAGGATCGATTGGTGGTGCGAGCTGTTGACGTTGACCTCGGTTGAGCCAGCGAGCTGGGCGAGCCGCGAATCGGCTTCGAGCTTTGCTGCGTGATGCGGTTCCGGCCCTTCGTGCTTCGGCCAGGCATGCTGAGTTCCGGTGGAAACTTCGCTGGGAATGTCTTGTACCAGCGAGCCACCCAGATAGACGTTCAAACTTTGGATTCCGTAGCAGATCGCCAGGACTGGTTTGTGATGCGCGAACGCGTGGGCGAGCACGGCAAAGTCGGTGCGCTCTCGATCGGTATCCGCAGCCGCCGCTTTTTCGTGGCGCGGCGCATGAAATAGTGACGGCTCTACGTCCGCTGGGCTGCCGGAAAGTACGAAGCCGTCCACGTCGCGCACGGTCTTTTCAAGCTGCTCGGGCGACCGGCCAAGGCTAATTTCCACCGGCACGCCGCCGGCGATACAGATGGCACCGAGGTATTTGTCGTAGCTCTCGCGCTGGTGCTTAAGTTCTTCGTTTCGTGTGCGATACGGGACGCCGATACGCGGCCGGGCGGCTTGGTCAGCACTCATGGTCCGGCTATCCTACCATCGCGGTGCTAGTCCGGCAATCCTGCTCCGAGAGGGACTATTTTCGGCGACGAGACCAGTATGAGCGCAGATCACCGACCAGATAGAGCGAACCGGTGGCGAATACGGCGGCGGGCGAAGCTGAGTTCACGTTCGCCAGTTCGATGGCGCGTTCGAGGGCTTGCTCGGGATTTGCGATGATGACGGATTTTGCGGCGTGATGCTCGGTCATCTCCGCGAGCAGCGAGGCGGAGATGGCGCGCGGCTGCCGCGGCTCGGTGAGGATGACGGTATCGGCGAGCGGGAAAAGTTGACCGGCAATTTCGTCCACGGCTTTATCGCGCATAGCGCCGTACACAAGGATGATTCGCCGTCCGGCAAAATTTTCGCGCCAGAACTTCGCCAATTCCCGCGCTCCGGCGGGATTGTGGGTGCCGTCGAGGTAAATGCCCGGCGCGGACGAGAGCCGCTCAAGCCGACCCGGCCAACGCGCGGTGGCAATTCCTTTTTCGATCGAGGCGGTGTTCGTGGGAAATCCCAGCTCTGCCAACACCGTTGCGGCAGTTGCCGCGGCGAGAGCGTTTTGAATCTGGAATCGTCCGGGAAGCGCCGGCGCGATGTGCAGGTTTACGTGAAAGCGCTCCGAGCGGGCATCGGCACGGTACATACCGTCCGCCGCGATAATGTTATCGAGGTTCCAGAGCGCGTCTACTTCCAGCAAGGTCGCGTGTTTTTCGGCGCAGCGCGCGGCGATCACATCCGCGGCTGCTTTGCCGATGTCGGTCGTTCGCGACGACGCGCTCACCACCGGTACATTCGGCTTGATGATGCCGGCTTTCTCGCCGGTGATTTCCGCGATCGAGTGGCCCAGAAAATTTTCGTGATCGAAATCGATTGGCGTGATGACTGTGACTTCCGGTACGACGATGTTCGTAGCGTCCAGACGTCCGCCGAGGCCCACCTCGTACACGGCGAACTCCACGTGGTTGCGCGCAAACGCCACGAAGGCCATCGCGGTGATGCACTCGAAAAACGTGGGATGTGCGCTGAGTTTTCCCGCAGCCATGAGCGATTCGATCTTCTCGTGCACTGCGGACCAAGCGGCGGCAAAAGCGTCGTCCGAAATGTCTTCCCCATTGATGCGAATGCGTTCGTTGATTTTTTCCAGGTGCGGCGAGGTATACAGACCGGTGCGAAGGCCGGAAGCGCGAAGAATCGATTCGAGCATCGCGGCCGTCGAGCCTTTGCCGTTGGTTCCTGCGATGTGCACGCAGGGAGCGGCGCGATGGGGATTACCGAGACTTTCTGAAATAGTGGAAATATTTTCGAGGCCAAATTTCTGTACGCGGGCCTGCTGCGGCGAGGCCAGTTCGCGCCCCAAAGAAAACAGCGCGTGCACGGCCCGATCGTACGACATCGCTTGAGGCATGCTAATTCAGGAAAAAGTCGAAGGCTTGCGAGACGTAGGCTTTCAATTCTTTTCGCGGAACCACTGCGTCCAGAAAGCCGTGCTCGAGCAGGAACTCCGCGGTCTGAAAACCCTCGGGAAGTTTCTGCCGAATCGTCTGCTCAATCACGCGCGGGCCGGCAAATCCGATCAGCGCGCCGGGCTCGGCGATATTCAAATCACCCAGCATCGCGTAACTCGCCGTTACGCCGCCGGTAGTGGGATCGGTGAGTATCGAAATGTAGGGGACCTTGGCTTCGTCCAGGCGGCCCAGCGCAGCGGACACTTTTGCCAGCTGCATTAGGCTGACGGCGCCCTCCATCATGCGCGCGCCGCCGGAACAGGAAACCACGATCAACGGTTCGCGCTTATCGGCGGCGCGTTCTGCCGCGCGAGCGACTTTCTCGCCGACCACCGCGCCCATCGATCCGCCGATGAAATTAAATTCCATGGAACAACAAATCACCGGGCGGCCATTCATATGGCCCTCGGCGGTGAGGATGGCGTCCTTCATTCCGAGCTTGTGCTGCGCGTCTTTCAATCGCTGGGCGTATTGCTTGGTGTCGGTAAATTCGAGCGGGTCGCTGGACGCGAGGTCGGAGTCGAGTTCGGTCCATGGTTCATCGTCAAGCAGCAACTCAATCCGCCGGCGCGCGCCCAAACGAAAATGGTGATCACACTTGGTGCAGACCTCCCAATTCGTCTCCAGATCTTTCTTCCAAATGATCGCGCGGCAGGCACTGCACTTCGTCCACATTCCCTCGGTGCGAACGCGGCGCTCCTCCACCGGCGTGGGATTTTCGATCGGTTTCTTGTCGCGCTTAAACCAGGCCATAGCTAGTAGTCGATTCCCCTCTGGGCGAGGATGCCCTTGGTGTAAGGATGCTTCACTTCGCGCATCTCGGTGACCAAGTCGGCCGCTTCCACCAGGCTGGGATGCGCGTTGCGCCCGGTGCAAATCACGTGAACCTGTTCGGGCCGCTTGACCAGCGCGTCCACGACGACGGTTGGATCGAGCATTTTGTAGCTGATCACGTAGTTGATCTCATCGAGCACGACCAAATCGTATTTCCCACTGTAAATCTGCTCACGTCCGAAATCCCAAGCCTGCTCACAAAGCCGAACGTCTTCGGGATCGGTGTCCGCGCCGCCGACTTTCACGAATCCGCGGCCCATCGGGCGCATTTCAAACTTATCATCGCCTAACATTTTGGCAGCGTCCAGTTCGCCGTAGTGCCACGAGCCTTTGATGAACTGGACCATCATGACGCGGAGCCCCTGACCGACGGCGCGAAACGCGGTGCCCAACGCACAGGTGGTCTTGCCCTTTCCCGGGCCGGTATAAACGATCAGCAGGCCTTTTCCTTCCGGCATTCCTACGACCTTTCAAAATCCAGCGAATTTTCGACGCTACGAATAAAATTGCAATGATTTGACAGCGACATTCAAATACTGACGGTACCCTCACCAAAGGTCAAGCTGGCGAGTCCGGATGTCGCAATGCTCGATTTCGCGTATCATGATGCCGTTTGTTCGATCGAAACGAACGCCGCCACAAGGAGATGGACGCAATGCAGAAATTATTGGCATTCTGTTGTTTGATGATTCTGGCCACGGCATCGATTGCAACCGCGCAAGAAACCGACAAATCCAAACGGCCCAGTCCCCCCGCCCATGCAGACTTTACGTTCTCCGACGGCGCGACGATTCATATCGATTACTCCAGCCCGCGCATGAAGGGCCGCAAAATTTTCGGCGGCCTGGTGCCCTACGGCCAGGTTTGGCGCGCCGGTGCTAATGAAGCTACGACGTTTGTGACCAGCGCCCCCGTTATGGTCGGCAATAAAAAAGTACCGGCGGGCAGCTACACGCTCTTCGCCGTTCCCGACAAAGGGAAATGGTCGCTGGTGATCAGCAAAAAAACCGGCGAGTGGGGAACGCCCTATCCCGGCGAAGACAATGACTTCGCCCGGACCGACATGGTGATCACGCACCTGCCCGAACCGATGGAAAATTTCACGATCACGCTCGAAAAAACCGCCGGCGGCTGCGCGTTGAATATGGCGTGGGAACAGACGCAAGCGTCGGTGGATATCACCGACAAGAAATAGCCGCAACGATTAGCCAAGACCGCAGATGCGCGGCGGAACCGGATGCGTATCTGCGGTTTTTTATTTTTAGCCCAGCGCAAACGTAGAGACAACCTTGTCGGCGGTTGCTGCTACGCGCGCGCGCGCTGCGGCAGTCATCTGTTTGTCGCCGGTTTTCTCGCGCAGCACTAGCCAAATGCCCGGCCGGTGAATCGCATGGTCGTGGCAGATGGCTCCGGTCAGTTGAATTATTTCCAGGGGGCCGTCGGCCAATTCTTTCTGAAGAATTCCGCGTACGTCGTCGAGCAAGTCGAGAAATCCCTGCGAGGCGAGCATCGGGTCCACGTCGCGCGGAATGGGCGCTTCGACTTCATCCAAATCATAATCCGGCACCGGCTGAGTAATCATCAGCGTGACGGAAGCGGTCGGCGCGTTTGTATCGTATGAAATTTGGGCGGGCATTTGGTTGTGTCCTCAACGTTAGCGGTTGCGACGATTCTCGTCGCGATTATTTTGGGTACGGATGACCGGCTAGAATCGCGAATGCACGATACACCTGCTCCGCCAGCAGCACGCGCGCAAATTCGTGCGGCATGGTCAGCGTCGAAAGCGAGAGTTTTTGCATCGCCGCGGCTCGCAGCTCGTCGGGAAAACCGGATGCGTCGCCGCACAGAAAAGTCAGTTCCCTGACTCCACGATCTCGGATGTCACCCAGCCACTTCGCGAATTGCTGCGAAGTGAATTGTTTCCCTGCAGCATCGAGCAGCACCAAAGTCGCAGCGGGATCGAGCTTTAACTTGCGAAGCGCGGCCGGCGTCGCTTCCTTCACTTCAGTGACTTCCGTTTCGGCGTAATGGCCGATGCGCCGCAGATAATCATCTACCAGCGCGCTTGCCTCTTTGCGTCGCGTTCGGCCGAGCATGATGAATCGGATCTTCATTTCCAGAGCGGATACTGAGCCGCAAACCCGGGGCGAGAAGCTCTACTCGATGAATCCGTACTTCTTTCGCTTTTCGAGCAGCGTTTTCCGGCTGATACCCAGAATCTCCGCGGCGCGGCCGATCTTGTAGCGAGTGGCATCGAGCGTGGCTTTGATCGCTTCGCGTTCGATGTCTTCGAGCGAGCGCAATCCGCCGCCGGAACCGTCATGCGCGCCGGAGGCTCGAACGATTTCCGGAAAATTCTGCGGCTGCAGCACGGCTTGCTTGGCGAAGATCAACGCGTGCTCGATCGCGTTTTTCAATTCGCGCACGTTTCCCGGCCAATCGTAGGATTCGAGCAGCTTCACCGCGGCCGGATCGAGCGAGGCCGCGGGATGCCCGTGCACAGGTCCGAGCCGTTCGAGAAAATATTCGGCGAGCAGCGGAATGTCGGAACGCCGATCGCGCAGCGGTGGCACTACGATCGCGAGGACGTTGAGGCGAAAAAATAAATCCTCGCGGAAACGCCCCGCCGCCACCGCTTTCGCAAGGTCGGTATTGGTCAGCGCCATCAACCGCGCATCCATCCGCAGCGTTTCGGTGCCACCCAGCCGCTCGAATTTCCGCTCTTCGAGTACGCGCAAAAGTTTGGCCTGCATGCCGGGCGTAAGCGCAGCGACTTCATCGAGCACGATCGTTCCGGCGTGCGCGAGCTCCAGCCGACCAGGCTTGCGCGCGACGGCTCCGGTAAACGCTCCGCGCTCGTGGCCAAACAATTCGGACTCCACCAATTCCGCGGGCAAGCTCGCGCAATCGATCTTCAGCAGCGGCGCATCGTGCCTTGCGCCGCGTTCGTGAATCCAGCGCGCCAGTTGATCTTTGCCGGTGCCGCTCTCACCGGTGATCAATACAGTGGTCGCGGCGTCGGCCAGCTTTCCGGCGATTTCCAGCACGCGCACCGATGCAGCGCTGTTGGCGATCCAGGAAATGTTGGCTTCCGCGGTCATGGGAGTGGAAACTTGGCAGAGATTCGAGCAGTCAAGCGCAGCGCGTATGGCGCGCCGTTTCGCAGCTTATTGCCGGCTCGCATTGTCTTCGGATTCCGCGTGAGAGCGCGGCGCGGCCGCGGCAGATTCGCCGTTTGCCGGGAAATCGACGCGCTTGGTCGTGCGCCACAACCGCTCGAGATCGTAGTATTGCCGCGCGCCTTCGCTAAAGATGTGCACCACGAAAAATCCGTAATCGAGCAGAACCCAGTCGGCGCTGCCTTTTCCCTCGCGGTGTGCGAGGCGAAGTCCACCCGATACGTGCAGTTTTTCCTCAACGGCGCGGCCGATGGCCTGAATCTGCGGCGTGCTTTCCGCCGAGCAAAGCAGAAAATAATCCGCAAATGCGCCCGTGCCCGTCAGATCGAGCACTGCGATATCGAGAGCCTGTTTATCCTGAGCGGCCTCGACGGCCCACAAAATTTGTTCCGGCAATTGATTCGACGTCATTTATATAAGCCCTGTCCTTGAATGTATTCCTCAACGCGCGCCGGCACAAGGCCGTGAATACTCTTGCGCGAGGCAAGCCTTTGCCGGATTTCCGTGGAGGAAATGTGGCTGGAAACGGTGGTTAAGATGTACACGCTCGATTTTCGCAGCACGATCGTGTTCGCGTCGTTCGAGCGCGTTCGGCCGAGTTTTTCGGGCGGTACGACCAGCCGCAACGCGTCCACACGGAATCCCGGGCGGCTGGCGATGATGAAATCGCACGAATCGAGCAGCGCTTCGTAATTCTTCCACGTAGGGATTTCCAAAAATTGATCGGCGCCCACGATGAAATACAAATGATCGTCCGGATGTTCGCGGCGATAGCGGCGAACCGTATCGATCGTGTAGAAAACGTGCGGCGCGGCTCCATCGGGAGCTTCGGCCGTCGATGGATGAAAATCCGCGTGCTCGGCACAGCCAAGCGCAACCATCGCGTAGCGGTGCAAAAACGGTGTGAGCGCGGGCTTCGTCTTGTGCGGCGGCCGCGACGACGGTACGAAGTGAACCGTATCGAGATGAAATCGCTTCTGCGCCGCTTCCGCTACCGCGATGTGCCCGGAATGAATCGGATCGAACGTGCCACCAAAAAGAGCCACCGAGCGCCGGTGCCCCGACGAGTGCGATTTATGGCCGGACGCGTGGCTCAATTCTTCTCCGGACGCCGCTGCGCGGAGGGACGGACGTTGAAGTCCGCGCCGTCTTCTTCATCATGTTCTGCGCCTGTGTCGATCCGCGGATCAGCGTCGGACTCTTCTTCGCGACGGGAGCCTGCGTTTTGAGGCGAAATTCGTCCGGCATACGGCGCGGGAGCCGGTGCGGCCGGCGGCAGAGGCTTGGGCAAACGATCGAGCGCATCCGCAAAAGCTCGAACAAGGTCCGGAATTCCCTCGCCCGAAGCCGAAGATACCGCATGAAACTCCAGCCCTCGCTCCGCCGCGAAATTGCGAAGCTCGTCCAAATGATCGCGGTTGGTGGTGGCGTCAAGTTTTGTAGCGACGACGATCATCGGCTTTTCGGCCAGCTCCGGACTGAATGCTTCGAGCTCGTGCATGATGATTTCGAAATCCTTGATCGGATCGCGATCGTTGGCATCGCTGGTATCCACTAGATGCGCGATGAGCCGAGTGCGTTCCAAATGCTTTAGGAAACGCGTGCCGAGCCCGGCGCCTTCGTGAGCGCCTTCGATCAATCCGGGCACATCGGCGACGACGAAAATGCGGCCTTGTCCGGGAGCAGCTCCGGGATCTGCGGACACCACGCCCAAATGCGGCTCGAGCGTAGTAAACGGATACGCCGCGATTTTCGGGCGCGCCGCGGAAATGCGCGAAATCAAAGTGGATTTTCCCGCGTTTGGATAGCCAACCAGACCGATGTCGGCGAGCAGTTTCAACTCAAGCCGCAAGTGCCGCGATTCACCGGGGCGTCCATCTTCGTGTTCGCGGGGAGCCTGGTGCCAGGGCCGCACGAAATGCGGATTGCCGTTGCCGCGTCCGCCGTGGCCGCCCTTGGCTGCCACGTATTTCTGGCCCGCATCGGTGAAGTCGAAAAGTTTTTCGCCGCTGTCGGAATCGAAAACCACCGTGCCGACCGGAACTTTCAAAATCAAATCGTCGGCGTTTGCGCCGTGGCACTTCGAGCCTTCGCCGTGCCCGCCGCGCCGCGCTTCGAATTCCCGGTTGTAGCGGTATCGCAGAAGCGTGTTGTCGTGCGGATTCGCTTCGATGATCACATCGCCGCCGTCGCCGCCATCGCCGCCCGACGGGCCGCCGCGCGGGACGTACTTCTCCCGCCGGAACGCGACCGCGCCATCGCCGCCGTCGCCCGCTTTGATTGAGATTTTAGCTTCGTCCGCAAACACAGCTCGCTCGCTTGGACTGCAGGTTGGAGAAAGAATACGCCAGGGGTCGTCCGAAGACAAAAATACGCGCCCCGGAAGAAGAGCGCGTATTCAAAAACGAAAAACTAGTGGGCTGCCGCTGCTTTTTGCCGGTCGGCGCCGCCAATTTGCGCTTCTTCTTTCGGAAGTACGTTGATGAACTTGCCGTGGCCGCCCTTGTCTTCGAAAAGCACCACGCCGGTGATCACCGCGTACAGGCTATCGTCTTTCGCGCGTTCCACGTTTTTTCCAGCCTTGTAACGCGTGCCGCGCTGGCGAATCAAAATGCTACCGCTGGTGACCAGCTGGCCGCCAAAGCGCTTGATTCCCAGTCGCTGTCCGTGGGAGTCACGTCCGTTTGTTGATGAACCGCCGCCCTTTTTATGTGCCATGACGCCCTCTTAAGGAAGTTGAATCTCGCTGACCTTTACCGACGTGTAATTCTGCCGGTGGCCGCGCTGAATGTTGTACTGACCGCCGGTCTTGTACTTCAGAACCTTCAGTTTCGGGCCGCGATCCTGGGCCACGATCTTTCCGGTAATCTTGGTTTTCGCGAGCACATCCGCGGAGACGAACTTTTTGTCGTCGTTGCGCACGGCGATGATCTCGTTGAAACTCACGTTGCCGCCGACCTTTCCTTCCACTCGCTCGATGCGAATCGTAAGGCCGGGCTCCACAACGTACTGCTTTCCACCACTCTTAATTACGGCGTACATGCTACCCTCCGAAGCTAGTGACAAACCCCAATTATATGGTTTTTCAGGCGCTTGCGTCAACGACGGAAGTACGGCTACTAGACGATTTTTGGTTGCGGATTGAGGATTTGCACGGCGGTTCGAGGCGCGCCGTGTGCGTTGTTCAGGCCTACGCGTAGGCCTGACGGCAGGTCTCATGCTCGCGGCAGGTGCGAGGGCAATTGGTCTTATCGATCAGGATGTAGTTGTGGCACGTTGAACACACCACCCCGTAGATTGTCTCGGTAAACTCACCGTGGGACTTTTCCTTCGTGTGCTCCGCTCGCGCTTGTTCTCGTGGAATCGCCATTTTGCTGCAGCCTCGCTGACACTTGCGCCAACGATTGTAGCCGAACCGAGTGGAATGGCGAAGCTCGCGGGAGTGGGGCCGCTAGGCTGCAAAGTCCGGTGTGTGATAGTTTTCAGGTTCTATTTTTTAAAATGGCCGCGCGTGGCGGGTGCGGAGCCTGAGGTTCTGATGAAACTTCCTTCAAGACGGCGATGGATTTTTTCCGCAGCGTTTGGCGCTGCGCTGCTGCTGGTTCCGGCGGGACGGCTGTTGGCACAGTCCACGGAAACCCCGCCGCCGACTCCAGCTGCGGCAGAAGCGACGAAACCCGTCGCGCCGGAGCCTCGCCCGAAATTGAAGTGGAAGCCCGAAGACATCGTGTACCAGGAAGACGCCGGGCAATTTGAAATCTCGAAAGACGGCCGGTCGACGGTATGGATTAAGACCACCGCGGACAAGGAAAAGAACGAGCGCAACGGCAATCTGTACGTTTCGAGTTTGACCGATAAAAAAGAGATTCAGCTCACGCGCGGCACAGACGACGCGTCGCAGCCGCACTGGTCGCCCTCCGGCAATCTGATCGCGTTTCTCAGCAGCCGGCCGCTGCCGAAGCCGGATGCGAACCCGAACGCAGCGGGCACACAGCTGTGGCTGATCAATCCGTCGGGAGGCGAGCCGTGGGCACTGACGAATTTCGATCGTGGCATCGAGCAAATCGCCTGGCTGGACGACGACACGATCCTGTTTTCGGCCGAAGAATCGCCCTCACTGTACGCAGCAGAGATCAAGGGGTCGAAAGACGATTCAAACGTAGTCGACGATGCCGCCCACGCAGCGCCGATTCGCCTTTTCAAAATTTCGGTGAAAGATAAAAAAGTCACGCGCATTACTGACAACAGCGACTGGATCGAATCGTTTGCGATCTCTCGCGACAAGACAAAAGTGGTGGTGTCTGCCAAGCGCGAGCTGAGTTTTGCGTGGGACCAAAAAACTCCGCCGGCCACCTACCTGGTGAATCTCGCCACCGGAGAGCGTACTGAGCTTTTCAGCGGCGAACGAATCCAGCCGAATGCGTTCGTGTGGGCGCGCGACAATTCCGGTTTCTACGTGATCGCTCCGTTTTCAAACGATCCCACGTTTCTGGTGGCTACCGTGCGTCGCGTTTATTTTTACGATCTGGGCGCTGCGAAGTCGGTGGAAGTGAACATCGATTGGGATCGCGGCATGGGCGGGTCGCTGGAAGCCACCGAAGATGGATTCATCGCGCTGCTGGCCGACGGCGTGTACACCAAGGCGGTGCGGTTCACTCGCCACGGAGCGTCGTGGTCGAAAAAATCCGTCACCGGCGCGCATGACCGCCACTATTTCGAGCTGACGTTGGGCGATGATGCGAAAACGCTGGTTTATCGGTACTCCACGCCGGGAATTCCCACTCAGTATTACCGCGCGCGGTTGGACGGAATCAAAATCTCCGCGCCGCAGCAGCTCACCGATCTGAATCCTAATTTCAAAGACAAACCGTTCGCGAAGACAGAAGTGATTCGTTGGGCGGGCGCCAACGACGATGAAGTCGAGGGCATTCTCTATTACCCCGATGATTACAAAAAAGGGCAGAGCTACCCGCTGATCGTGGCGACGCACGGCGGCCCAGCGGGCGCCGATCGCGACGAATGGTCGGAGCGTTGGGCGTACGCGCCGAACCAGCTGACCGAGCGCGGCTCGTTTGTGCTCAAAACGAATTATCACGGCAGCACCGGATACGGCCTGCGCTGGGTCGAATCGATTTGCTGCGGAAAATATTACGAGCTGGAAATTCCAGATATCGAGCGCGGCGTGGACAACCTGATCGGCAAGGGACTGGTCGATCCGGACCGCATCGGCGCGATGGGATGGTCGAACGGCTCGATCTTGAGCATCGAGCTGACCGTCACAAATCCCGACCGCTACAAAGCCGCGTCGGTTGGCGCCGGCGACGTTGAATGGCTGAGCGACTGGGCCAACGTCGACTTTGGCGAATCGTTCGATCACTACTATTTCGGGAAGTCTCCGCTCGAAGATCCCGAACTGTACGTGAAAAAATCGCCGCTGCTGAAGATGGACCAAGTGAAAACGCCGACGCTGATTTTCTTCGGCACGGTCGACCGCCAGGTTCCCACCGAACAGGGCTGGACCCACTACCGCGCGCTGTACTCACTCGGAAAAGCGCCGGTGAAATTCATCCTGTTCCCCGGCGAAGCGCACGGCCCGCGCAAGCTGACTCACCAATTGCGGAAAATGAACGAGGAGTTGGCGTGGTTCGACAAGTACTTGTTCAAAATTAATCCGCCGGAAAATGAGGCGTTCAAAAAAGGTTCGCCGCTCGACGTGGCGCTGGCTCGCCGGTCGATTCGAAAAGACGGCGCTGCCTACGGAATCGCGTTCGAACCGCCGTACACGCCGGATGGCGCACCGACGAGCGTGCTGATCCCCGAGGCGGTGAAACGCGGCGAAATCTACCTGGGCCGCTTTGAGGTCACCCGCGCGCAGTACGCCGCGTTCGACAAAGAGTACAAGTTCGAAGCGGGAACGGAAAACTATCCCGCGAGCGGAATCACGTTTGAGCAGGCGCAGGCGTACTGCAAGTGGCTGAGTAATCTGACCGGCGAGACCTATCGTTTGCCGACCGAGGCCGAGGCTGCGGCACTGTACAAAGTCCGAACCGGCGAGAACACACTCGACTACTGGGCCGGATACTCGCCGAATCCCGAGGATGCGAAACTGCTCGAATGGAAAGTGAATGAGCTGGCGGGCGACGCTCCCCTGCTGCGCGAAGTGGGCAGCTTCAAACCGGACGGCGAAAATGGCGACGAACTGATTTTCGATCTTGGCGGCAACGTTTCCGAATGGGTTGTTGGCGCGAACGGCGCGGGAAAAACGCTTGGCGGCAGTGCCGATCGTCCGGCAGACGCGAAAACGGCGTATCGTCCGGCGGAGCTTCCATACACTGGTTTCCGCATCGTTCACATTCCGCCGCCGTCCAAGCCCGATGCGAAACCGGACTCGAAGCCGGATGCGAAACCCGACGCCCAATAATTTTTACACCGCACAGCTAATTGCAAAGGCAAGCGACCACCATCCAGATTGGCCCTTGCTGCACCGCGCAGCCGCGCTTACTCTCTCGTCATGAGCGATTTCACTCCGACGAAACAAACGCAAGTTCAGCGGCTTCCCGACCGGGGCAAGTATGACGCCGAGACCGTACACAAAATTCTCGACGAAGCATTCGTGTGCCACGTGGGCTTCGCGGTGGATGGCCAGCCATTTGTGATTCCCACGAACTACGCGCGCGTCGGCGAGAAGCTCTACATTCACGGCTCGGCTGCCAGCCGCATGCTGAAGACGTTGACGGGCGGCATTCCCGTGTGCGTGACGGTCACGCTGGTCGATGGACTGGTGATGGCCCGTTCCGCGTTTCATCATTCCGTGAATTACCGCTCGGTGGTTGCGCTGGGTCGCGCCGTGCTGGTGGACGATCCCGCGGAGAAAATGCGCGCGCTGGAGCTTTTCACCAATCACATGGCCGCGGGACGCTGGAACGAAATTCGCACGCCGACCGATCTGGAAATGAAGGGGACGACGGTGATGTCGCTCGAGCTGAAGGAAGTTTCAGCGAAGGTGCGCGTCGGTCCTCCCAAAGATGACGCTGAGGACTACGCGCTGCCGGTGTGGGCTGGCGTGCTGCCGCTCAAGACCGTTGCGGGCACACCGATCTCCGACCCAAAGCTGACGGCGGGAATCGAAGTTTCGGAAAGCGTGAAGAAACTTGGGGCGGATTTGAAGAGCTAGCGGATTTCTCGTCAGGGCAAAAACAACGGCGAAACATTCCACAGAGAACACCGAGAAAGGCGGAGGGCACGGAGAGTTCGAAGTGAGTTGAAGGACGCCTTCGACTGAGCGGCGCCGAGTCGAGAGATCAGAGTCAGTGGCAGCCGCAACCACCGCCGCCACAACAACCGCCTCCTCCCACCGATCCCGGCGAGCCGCTGGAAGATTTCGAGCCGTTGCCGTGCGCGGCAAAAACCGAAAGCTGAATCGTATGCTTCTCGCTGGCGCACTTTGGACAAGTCACACGCGCTTTGTCGTTCATCACGATTTTCTCGTAGCGCTCGCTGCAGTCATCGCAAACGTATTCGTAAATCGGCACTTTCTAACTCCTCCTACGATTTCAATCAGGGCGAAATCGCTAACAAGAAGCCGCACGCCATCACCGCAAATACAACGTGAGTGAGTACAAGCAGAACACGGCCCTTACCTTTTCCCCAAAATGCGCCGATCAGACCTAAGAACCAGAAAGCGGTGACCACCCTGAGCAAATCGTCCCAATCATTGGACGAGGGGCCGGTCGCCAGAAAATGCGCGTTCCAAATTGTCTCCAAGACAATCCCGACGCCGGAAGTCATAAGGAGCAGCACGCCTGCTGGGATCAAGAAACATCCCGAAATGGCGAGCGCCGACAACCATGAACGATACTCCATGGCGGGACATTACCAATTCTGCGATTCGCTCGGCACTAAATAAAACAGCCCCGAATTGCTTCGGGGCTGTCTTTGAATCTCACACAAAGCAACGAATGATTAGTCGCCCGCCACCGGTTCCGCTTCGGTCTGCTTCGCCGGAGCCGCCGGAGCAATCTGCACCGGCTTTACGTTGGCGCCCGGCACAGCCGAAAGAATCTGCTGCATCGAACCAATCTGCACGACCGGCTCGGTGGACTTCTTCAGCACGAGTTCTTCGTAAATGCGGCGAACCTTCGCAGCTTCTTCCGTCGCTTTCTTGCGGCGAATGCGGTCTTCTTCGGCCGCCGTCAGCGGAATGTCGTGTTCCAGGTGACGGACGCGCGCCGCATCTTCGGCATCGATGCGCAGCGAGTGTTCGTAGCTGTTCAGATCGACTTTCTTGCCCTTGGCGAAAATATCGTGCTTGCCGTGTTCTTTGTACCATTGCGCCACGGTCGCATTCTTGTGCATGTTCTCGATAATTTTGCGCCAGCCAACGCCCGTGTTGTACGCGCAGAAGGAAATTTCACCCTGCTGCGTGGCGTACGGGATGATGCACATCTCAGTGCGGCGGAAATCGTAGTTGAAAAGATCCTGGAACCACATTCCGGCGATAAACAGGAAGTTCCAGGGATCTTCGGCGCGGCGCTTCATCGCGTCTTCGTAGGTGCGCTCCGGGCTGGTGCGGCCGTACTTCTTGTCGGAGTTCTTCGAAAGCGCCCAGGTCTTGTCGAACTTCTTCCACAAGTCCTTCAAGCGCAAACTCGGCGGCGCCTGGAACGGGCTGTAATTCTTCAGCAGCGCCAGGGCCATCATGAAGTTTGAAAAATTCTTGCCGCGCGCCGCGTCCGTGATGTTCGCCACGTCGCGGGTCAATTGCTGCGCGTTCAGGAAACGCGGCACCGGAGCCCATTCTTTCGTTTCCTTATTGATCATCAGCGCCGTGCCCACGCCGCAGTTCGGGTGGCAACCGCAGGAAAGCGAGCCCCATTGCGAATCCGGTCCGTGAACCAAATCCGAGAATCCCGCGAACGTGCTGATAAACGAAATCGGGAACCAGTCGCGCGTCGGTTCCACCTTGCCGACCTGCGCGCTCACATCCTGCGCCAGGTGCGAAAGCGTGTAGCGCTGGCGAATGCGGCGTTCCGGAGTGATTTCTTCGTCGCGTCCGGTGAACGAAACCGGCTGGAACGATACGAACGAAATTTTCTTCGGGTTTTCCATCGCGAACTTCACGATCGGTCCGACCTGATCGTTGTTCACGTTGTTGACGATCGTGGTGACCAGCACGATTTCGATTCCGGCTTCGTGCATGTTTTCGATCGCGCGCAGTTTCACGTCAAACAGGTTGCCGACCTGGCGGTGTCCGTTGGCGTCGTTTCCGATGCCGTCGAACTGCAGGTACGCGTAGCGCATGCCCGCTTCGAAGGTCTGCTTGCAGAATTCCTTGCTCTTCGCGAATTCGATTCCGTTCGTCGCGGCCTGCACGCTGTTGTAGCCGACTTTGCGCGCGTACCGGACGGCATCCAGAAAGCGCGGATGCATGGTCGGTTCGCCGCCGGAGAATTGAACCGACATCTGCCGGCGCGGCTTAATCTTGGTCGCGTTCTCCAGGATTTCCTGGATTTCTTCCCAGCTCAGTTCGTGAACGTAACCGACCTGGTTCGCGTCCATGAAGCAGGGGTCGCACATCATGTTGCAGCGGTTGGTCAGGTCAACGGTCAACACTGAGCCGCGTCCGTGGCGAACCGTGCTGGAACCATGGCGGTGCAAAATTTCGTCGTTGTGAGCCGGGATGTCGCGGCCGGGGAAATTCTTCTCGATCCACTCGAGGAACTTGGAGTCGATGGCCATCAAGTCTTCGTACTTACCGTGAATGGCGCATTCCTTCACCATCCAGACCTGGCCATCGCGCTCGATAATCTGCGCTTTGATTTCGCCGACCTTTTCGTGAACCAGATCGGTCCAGTCTTTCTTGCCGTTGATGATCAGGTCGCGCGCTTCGCGCACGCAATCCGGGCAGAGAGAGTCCGTGGTGCGCGGCCAGCCGAGCGTGGGCTTCGATTTTTCCCACGACTTCAGCAGCGGCTTATCCGACCACTTCGGCGTGAAGGACGGATTCGGCCGGTACTTATTGAAAAACTGAATCGAGTCGTACGTGGCAGCCGCTGCCTTGCAGAGCGCCCAATCGAACGACTTCCAAATCTGATTGCCTACTGTCTTCGGCATGTTGCTTCACCTCTCCTTAAGTGCGCGGTTTGCGCGCCACCCCAAAACCACCCAAAGCCACAGTCCACAGCTCAGCGCGGGATGGACCCCGTCCCGTAAGCGGTTAAGCTATCAGAGTTTGCCCCGTATGGACCCACCGGTCTAGGACCGTGCGTCCAAAGGTACAATTCCTGCATTAAACGGTATCCCGGTGCAGCCAATGGGAAGGTCCAAAACCCCCAAAAGCCCCGAAACCGCCCGGCCGAGCAAAACTGCCCCCCGTCCGGGCACTGCCGCAGACACCTATTTCCACAGCATTACAAGATGCCGTGAAGCTCACATTCGTTCCAGCTTTTGAATGGGAAGTTTCGACACCAACGGGATGATCGAACTTCAATCCGTATTCAGCGGAGTCCGCAAAACCCCAATCGCGAAATGTGCCAAATGCGTAGCGTCGTCATCGAGCTGGATCCACCGCACGACGCAGTGGTCCTTCAGATACTGCGATACTTTCGCCTCGCCAATTCCCAGATGTTCCGCGAGTTTCGCTTTGAGACCGCTCTCTGAAACCTGGCGACCGCCGCGCATCGGCTTCACGTTGCCGCGACTGCCGCTGCCTCGCACCAAGTTGCCGAGTCCGACTCTTAGAGTCTGGCAGGCTTCCACATAATAGGAAGTGATCTGATCGGAATCGGAAAGCAGGAACACGCCCGGTCCGGCCGGAGCTGAATCCGCTTCATCCATTTTGTGCAGCGGGCTGGCCACCAATCGCCGCAGCATCGAATCGAGCTTGGCCATTCGTGACGCGAGCGCCGGATCTCCGGCACGACCGTGCGCCGTCCGTTCAGACGGCAGCATCGGCACAAAAGGTTCGGCGGCAGCGCGGCTCGGCGTTTCGTGCTCGGCTGCATATGCCGACGGGCGTCGTTCGAAGCGCTCGGTTCGCGCTGGAATCGGCGCGGGCTGAAATCGCGGCGGCATGGATTGGGAAGTTTGCGGATCCGCACCGGCCGATGCGCCTTTCTGTTGCGCGAATGCCTGCGACGGCAATCCAGGCGTTGCAGCCACTCCGCCCTTGCGGCGCCGGCCTCGGCCTCCGCGACGTCCGCGGCGGCGCTTCTTCTTTCCGTTGGGGTCTGCAGCGGCACCTTCGGCGCCGGCTGCTTCGGTAGCGGTTGTTTCCGTGGCGCCTTCTTCTTCGGCGCCGTCCTCTTCTTCGTCTGCGGGAATTTCGCCCAGCGCCAGGACGGTTACGGATTCGTCGGCGCCTTCGGAGCCTTCGTCCGACGAGGCTTCGTCGCGCGCTGATTCGTTCGACGCAGTTACGCGCGGAGCTTCGGTAGCCTTATCTCCAGCCGCGGGAATGGGAGCTCCCAGGCGCGTCAACGCTTCCTCGGCCTTCTTCTTCCAATCCGAGCGACGGAAACGCTCCACCGAAATCGTGTACCACTTGATCGCTTCGTCCATCCGCTCGGCCTTCTCTTCCACCAAGCCAAGTTCCCAGGACACCATCGCATCGTGGGTCCGTTGGTAAAGTTCTGAAAGTTTTACGCGAGCGTCCGCACTGTTTTTCGCTTTGCGGATCCGCGCTTGAATTTGCCGCCAGTCTGCCATGGCGGGCATTGTAGCAGCGGATTGTCTGATAGGCCAACCCGCGAGTGCCCTTTCGGTTCTCTACCGGCCACCACGGTTCGTGGGAAGATAGCCGCATGGATTCCGCCGCGCGTACCAACTGGATTTGCAATCGAGCGCGCGAACTGGGATTCGACCTTTGCGGCATCGTCTCGATCGACCGGCCTCATGGTCTCGATGAGCTCGCGAACTTGCCCGAATGGCTCGATCGGGGCTACGCCGGCGAAATGAGTTACCTGCACGATCCGCGACGAGCCGATCCCGCGCTCGCGATGGCGGGTGCGCGCAGTTTCATCGTGGTCGGGCTGAACTACAACTCGCCGCATCCTTATTCAACCGACGCCGCGCCACTTTCGAGTGCTGTGGATGACGCGCCGCGCGGCTGGATCTCCCGTTACGCATGGGGCGACGACTATCACGAAGTGCTTTGGGAAAAACTGAACGCACTCACTTCGTCGATGCACGCCGAGTGGCCCGAGCCGTTCGAAGCACGCGGCTACGCAGACACCGGTCCGGTACTCGAACGAGTGGCCGCAAAATATGCGGGCCTCGGCTGGCTGGCAAAGAATACTTGCTTGATTAACGAAGATCTCGGCTCGTGGATGTTTCTGGGGACAATCGTCACCACGCTGGAACTTGCGCCGTCTCTCGCGCCCGACGAATTCCCCGCCGCCGATCTGTGCGGCAACTGCACGCTTTGTCTCGACGCGTGCCCGACTCAGGCTTTTCCCGAACCGTATGTGCTCGACGCGCGAAAATGCATTTCGTACCTGACGATCGAACTTCGCGGATCGATTCCGGAAGAGCTTCGTCCGCAAATGGGGCGCGGATTGATTGGCTGCGATATCTGCCAGGAAGTTTGCCCTTACAACCGCAAGTCGCCGACGACAAATCTTCCGCAGTTTCAGCCGCGGAAAATCGCCGTGGCCGCTGCGGATGCGACTGTCGCGGGTGGCTCTAGCGACGATTCCGCACGTTCGCTGTTCTCGCCTGAACTCGAATGGATCGCGTCGCTCACCCAGGAAGACTTCAGCCGCATTTTTCGGGGCAGCGCGATTAAACGCGCGAAGTGGCGCGGCATCGTCCGCAACGCGTGCGTCGCGCTCGGCAACTCGCAACTTACGCACGAATCGAAATCGTACTCGCTCGTAGTCGCGCAACTGCGAAGGCTCGCCGATTCCGCCGACGCGATCATCGCCGAACACGCGCAATGGGCGCTCGCTCGTTTGCAGTAATTTTCACGAAGGAAAAAAATCGGCGGGATTGCTCGTAGAAGACTGATTACGAACGCCAGCGTAGCGTGACCGGACCACTCATCGGATGCCGCAACGGCGCGCCGGTACGCTTCGATTCCTGATACGCCGACTTCAAATCGAAATACCATCGCGCTTGCCGGTCAGCATCGTCGATCAACATCATCCGGTCCTCGTATCGCAGGCCGAGCGCCTGCTTCTCGATCACTTCGGTGTCCTGGCGGATGAATCGCGGGCCGAACACGTTGATGATGAACGACACGATCGGAAACCAGGGCAGGATGTTCCACGCCGCACAAAAATCGAGTCGACACAAGTCGCGCTTGATCGGTGTGACCGTCGTTCGGCTCGAAAGCCAGTATTTCCCGGCTCGAATTTGCTCGAATCGCTGATTCGGCAGCACGAAATCGATCTGCGTCGTAGCGGGCTCACCAGTGAGAAATTTCAAAATCTTGTAGGGCGCGCTGTTTGCCGACGGCGCGTGCGCGCTCATCCGGAATCCGTTTGATATCGGCTCAAACTTTTTTTCTTTGTCGCGGATGCTATGCCGGCTGCGCCACCACCACGCCTGATGCACGAACGGCCCGTGCGCCGGATCCATCAATCCGATAATCGCCTGATCCACGCCGCACGGAAGCTCGGCCTGCAAGTGGGCGCTTTTGTAACTCGCGCTGAACGTTGGCAGCTCCGGCGCGGGCGGCGGCAATTCGTCGAGCCCGCGGCCCTCGCGATTCGTCATGTAAGCCCAAACGAACCCATCGCGCTCTTCGCACGGAAAACTTCCAGCGTAAATCCGGTCGCACTTCAATTTTGAATCGGCGGTCAGCGAAGGAATTTCCTGGCACTGGCCGGTGTGCGCGTCGAATTTCCAGCCATGATACGCGCACTCCACATTTTTTCCGTCGAATTGGCCGAACGAAAGCGGAAACGCGCGGTGAGGGCACACATCGCGCAGCGTGAATGGTTTTCCTGCTGCATCGCGGCCCAACACGAGTGGAACTTCGAGCAACATCGCCCGCGTGAGTTTATGCCGGTGGACGCGCTCGCTCGCCAGGGCCGGATACCAAAACTCCCAAAGCATTTCGCTTGCACCATTGTTCGAGGAAGCCGCGCTCATTCCGGCCATCGTATTACAGCCGCGGCGTCACATCCAACACACGAATCCGCGCGCATGAATCCGAGAAGCCGATCGAGTGCGAGCGGAAGAAACACTTCGAGCGATGCTAGTGAAACTTTTCCATCACCGACGGGCGGGCCAGCACCATAAACGTGAACACTCCCAGCGCGGTCCCGTAGGGGAACTCAATACAGGTGATCGCGGCAATCACCATGCAGAACCTGCGCGACGTCCGGCGCTTCAGGCACCCGCTCACATAAAATTTCAGTATCGCCATCGTCAACATGGAAACGAAGATGAAACCGCCAAACACCGCAAAGAACAATCCGACAAATTGCGGTGGCGGACCGCCTCGTGCGTTTTGCACCTGCGGCGAATGAGTGACGGCATAACCGACGAAGCTGCCCATCATGGCGTAAAAAAGTCCGAACAGAGAAAAAAGCGCGGTGAGACCGGCCGACACCAGATAGAAAATCGAAAGCAACTTCAAATGCTCGTCGTCCAACCATTCTTGCCGTGCCGGATCTTCGGTCATCGCGCCACCTTCGGCGCCACAGTACCACACCGGCGCGAGATTGAATCGCGCACGAGCAGGCTCGGGCCCGGATCGCACGCAATCGCATCCGCGGATGAACCATGTTGACCAGCCATCCAGGCGGAGTTATTCTTTTCTCAGCGATGACCGCAATGTTCGTAGCGTTTTATTAGCGATTCCCTCCCTCGGCTCCCTCGGGAGCTTTGATTTCCGCGTTTCCTTGCGTCCACTATCTGATTGCTTTCAACCGATTGATTTTTTCAAGGAATGACCATGGCTGACCGCTCTTTATTCGAAAAGCTCGACCAGATCGAATCGAAGTACGAAGAATTGACCCAGCAACTTTCCTCGCCCGACGTTCACAACGATTCGGGGCGCTTCCAGAAGCTCGCCAAAATGCACGCCGAAATGGCCGAGATGGTGGCGAAGTACAAGGAATGGAAAGACATCGAAAAAGGAATCGTCGGCGCCAAGCAAATGCTGGTGGAAACCGACGACGCCGAAATGAAGCAGATGGCCCACGACGAAGAACACGAACTCGAAGCGCGACGCGAAAAAGTGGAAAGCGAATTGAAATTCCTGCTACTGCCCAAGGATCCCAACGACGACAAGAACGTGATCGTGGAAATTCGCGCCGGAACCGGCGGCGACGAAGCGTCTTTGTTTGCGGCCGAACTGTTCCGCATGTACTCCAGATACGCGGAAACGCAGGGCTGGAAAGTGGAAGTGATGGAAAGTTCGGCTTCTTCGATCGGCGGCATGAAAGACATCGTCGCTGCGATTCAGGGCAACAAAGTGTATTCAAAACTGAAATACGAAAGCGGAGTCCATCGCGTGCAGCGCGTTCCGGCCACTGAACAGGCCGGGCGCATTCACACCTCCGCGGCGACCGTCGCTGTATTACCCGAAGCCGACGAAATCGACATCAAAATCGAAGCGAAAGATCTGCGCATCGATACGTTTTGCTCCTCCGGCCCCGGCGGCCAATCGGTGAACACCACGTATTCCGCCGTTCGAATCACTCACCTGCCCAGCGGCCTGGTGGTTTCACAGCAGGACGAAAAATCGCAAATCAAAAATCGAGCCAAGGCGATGCGCGTGCTGCGCGCACGCCTGTACGAGCAAGAGCAGCAAAAGCAGCACGACGCGATTGCCGCCGAGCGTCGCGGACAAATCGGATCGGGCGACCGGTCGGAAAAAATCCGCACCTACAATTTTCCGCAGAACCGCGTTTCCGACCATCGCATCGGCCTTACGGTTCATCAGCTCGATCAGGTCATGGAAGGCAAGCTCGGCCCGATCGTCGATCCGCTTTCCACGCATTTCGAATCCGAGCGCCTGAAGCAGGAGCTGGACTCGTAACCGCGAACTGGGATCAGAGAAAAATGTCCGCCGATTCCCCCGCCCCAAACCAAGCCGACGCCGTCGATGTTCGCCGCGCGCTGAAAGACGGCATGGCGCAACTTCGCGCTGCGAACGTCGCCTCGCACACGCTGACGGCGGAAGTTTTGCTAATGCACGCGCTGGGCCGCGACCGCGCGTGGTTGTATTCCCATCCCGACGATCCGCTCGATCCGGCCGCGACGAACAGTTATTTCGAGTTCATCCGCCGTCGATGTGAAGGCGAACCCACGCAGTACGTCACCGGCAAGCAGGAATTCTGGGGCTTGGAGTTCGAAGTCAATCCCGCAGTGCTCATCCCTAGGCCCGAAACCGAACACGTGATGGAAGTGGTGCTCGCACGCCTGGGTGAACGCGGGCTGAAAATTCACATGGACACCGGCGCGCCGCGCGAAACGATGTACGTGGCCGACGTTGGCACTGGCTCCGGCTGCGTGGCCGCAGCGCTTGCGTTCGAGCTGCCTCACGCGAAGGTTTTCGCCACGGACATTTCCGCCGACGCGCTCGCCGTTGCGCGCCGCAACGCAACACGCATCGGAGTTTCCGACCGCATCGAATTCCTGGAAGGCGATTTGCTTTTGCCGTTTTTTGAGCGCACTTCCGGCTCGGATAACGCCGCGGCACTTCCGAAACGATTTGACGTGATTGCAAGCAACCCTCCGTACATCGGCCGCCATGAGGAATCGTCGCTCGAGCGCGAAGTTCGCGACCACGAACCACACACCGCGCTATTCGGCGGAGTGACGGGCCTGGAACTCTACGGACGCTTGATCGATCAAGCTGCTGAATTGCTGCGCGATGGCGGTCTGCTGGTGCTTGAACTCGGCCACGATTCCGCCGAACACGTCCGCGAAATATTCGATATGCAAAATGGCTGGACGCGCGTGGCGATCACACTCGACCTCGCCGGAATTCCGCGTGTGCTGGCTGCCGAGCGATCTCGCTAGCGTTCTTTCGCACATCCGTGCCCCGCGCACGAACTGTTGCAAATCCCTCCGCCCGCGAACTACCCTGAACCAGGCGAAGAACGATGCCCAAGCTCGCTCAATTCCGGGCCAAACACGACGAAGCGCCGCCTATTACGGCCGAATCGCCCGCCTCGATTCTGCATGTGGACATGGATGCGTTTTTCGTCTCGGTCGAGCTCCTGGCGCGTCCTGACTTGAAAGGCAAAGCGGTAATCGTCGGCGGCGGACCCGACCAGCGCGGAGTGGTCACCTCCGCAAGTTACGAAGCGCGAAAATTTGGCGTTCATTCCGCCATGGCTCTGCGCACCGCCGCCAAGCTTTGCCCTCACGCAACGTTTCTTCCCGGCCATCACGCGCGGTACGGCGAGTGGAGCGACCGCGTGGCGACAATTCTTTCGAAATATTCGCCGACCGTGGAGATGGCTTCGATCGACGAAGCGTACATCGACCTCGTGGGCACCGAACGCCTGCACGGTCCGCCGCTCGCGGCCGCTCACAAGCTGCTGGTTGAAATCACCGCTACAACCGGACTGCCGTGCTCGGGCGGACTGGGCACCACTCGCTTGATCGCAAAAATCTCAAGCGACCAGGCGAAGCCTCGTGGACTGGTATGGGTCGCCCCCGGCAGCGAAGCGAAATTTCTGGCGCCGCTTGCCGTTCGGCGCATTCCCGGCATCGGCAAAGTGACCGACGCCGCACTGAAAGACCTGCACATCGAAACGATCGAGCAGCTGCAATCGTATTCGCAGGCGCACCTGGAGCAGACGTTTGGACGCTGGGGCACGGCGCTTTACCGTAAAGCGCGCGGGATCGATTCGTTTGAATTTTTTCACGACGCGGAACCGAAATCGGTTTCGCACAATCAGACGTTCGGCGAAGACACGAGCGATCGCCATCTACTCGAATCGACCTTGAGCTATCTGTGCCAGAAAGGCGCGAAACGGATGCGCGATGCCGGGCTTCACGCGCGCACCGTGACGCTCACAGTTCGTTACGCCGATTTCACCACTATCACACGAAGCCACACGCTGCCCGAACCGTTCGATCTCGACACAATTTTCTGCGAAGCGATTCTTGCGTTGTTTCACGCCGCGTGGGACGGCAAAGCAAAACTGCGGTTGGTTGGCGCAGCGCTTACCGGGTTCTCGGCCGGCTCCGAACAACTCAACTTGCTGAATCCAGAGCGACGCGAAAAACAGGAACGGCTGGCGCGCACAACCGATCAGCTGCGCGACCGGTTCGGATTCGGCAAAGTTCAATTCGGCGGCTCGCTTTCCAATCGCAAGCCCCCGAAATAATTCGACGCGCTGTTGCCTGAACTGTCGCAGCGCGCTGCGCGTGTTCTATAATCTTCCGGAATCATGAGCTCGGCTCCCAACCCGCCTCCGAATTCGCCGCCCAACCGTCCGCCACGCGAGCCGCGCAAGGTTCGAGCGTTCTGGGAACGCGTCACCGAAGGCCTTCAACTCCAGGATCTTTGGGGACAATTCAAATCCGACGCGCGCGAAGGCTATCAGCTTTATTCGAAGGACGTGGACTGGGAAACGGTTCACAAAGAGCGCTCGAAATTCAAGCGTTCGTTTCGCGCTATCTGGGCCGTATTTCAGGCGATGCTGATGAAGCTCACGCCGCCACGGCGCGTGCTTCTGCTGGTGGCGATTGTTCTGTTCGTCTTCCATCCCGAATTTAAATCGGGCCACGACACCGTCGATCTCGACTTCGTGGCGTTTAGCGCCATCATTCTTTTCGTGCTGCTGGCGCTGGAACTGGCTGATCGCGTGACGATGAAACGCGATCTGGAAATTGCGCGCGAAATTCAGCAGTGGCTGGTGCCGAATTCCCCGCCGAACGTTGAAGGCGCGGACATCGCGTTTGCCACTCGTCCGCAAAACACCGTTGCGGGCGACTACTACGATGCTTTTCTCCGTCCGGCTCAGCCAAATGCGACATCGTCACCCGATCTGCTGGTCGTCGTTGCGGACGTGGCCGGCAAAAGCGTTCCCGCGGCGCTGCTGATGGCCACGTTCCAATCGGGATTGCGCGCGCTTTCGTCTACGCCCGCTTCGCTGCCGGAAATCGTCACGGGTTTGGACCGCTATGCTCGCGCTCACAGCCTTCAGGGCCTTCGATTCACAACGGCGTTCCTCGCCGAAATCAATCCGGCCACACGCGAAATGCGCTACACCAATTGCGGCCACAACGATCCGATTCTGCGCCGCGCTTCCGGCACGATCGAAAGGCTCTCCACCGGTGGACCTCCGCTCGGGCTGCCGCTTTTCACCGACGATGAGATCGCCTACGGTTCGGCGTCGGTTGAGCTGCAGCCGGGCGATTTGCTCTTCATTTTCACGGATGGCGTCGTGGAAGCGATCAACGAAAGCGGCCAGGAATTCGGCGAGCCGCGTCTGCTGTCGTCGATCGAAGCGGCTGCGAACGGAAACGCGTCGCAAATTCTTGGCCGCGTAATGTCGGACCTGAATTCGTTCGTCGGATACGCCCGGCAGCATGACGACATCACCGCCCTCGTGCTGAAAGTTACTGCATAAAAACGCGCGGCCATCGTTGGCTTGTGTGTCGCACGCGGCTTCGCCGAACTTCCCACCCTTCGCCATTTGCCGCATAATCGCGCTATGAACGCTCGCGACTTCGCCGGCGAAATCTGCGCGACACTGAAACAGGCTGGATTTCAGGCCTTCCTGGTGGGCGGATGTGTGCGCGATATTTTGCTGAATCGCGAACCGGCCGATTACGATGTCGCGACGGACGCCACTCCCGATCGCATCCAGGAATTATTTCCGCACACGCTCGCGATTGGCGCGCAGTTCGGCGTGATCGTTGTAATGGAAAATCCCGAGCGCCCGGACGCGTCCAAGGTCGAAGTGGCCACGTTTCGTTCAGAATCCGATTATTCGGACGGACGTCATCCAGACGCAGTCGTATTTTCGCAGTCGGCGGAACAAGACGTTCGCCGCCGCGACTTCACGATCAACGCGCTGCTGCTCGATCCGGCGACCGAAAAAGTCCTCGATTTTGTCGGTGGTACAGCCGACTTGCAGACTGGCCTGATCCGCGCGATCGGCGATCCGGAGAAGCGGTTTCGCGAAGATAAGTTGCGCATGCTCCGCGCTGTCCGCTTCGCCGCGCGTTTCGGCTATCGCATCGATCCGGCGACGATGGCCGCGATTCAGAAGTTGGCGCCGGAAGTTCATCAGGTTTCACCCGAACGTCTTCGCGACGAACTGACGAAAATTCTCACTGAAGGCGCCGCGAGGCGCGGATTCGAACTGCTCGACGAATCCCGCCTGCTGATTCAACTGCTGCCTGAAATCGCGGCGATGAAGGGAGTCGAGCAGCCGCCCCAATTTCATCCTGAGGGCGACGTGTGGATCCACACGCTCATAATGCTGGAGATGATTCCAGCCGGCAGCCCTCGAACTCTTGCCTGGGGAGTTTTGCTGCACGACGTTGGAAAGCCGCCGACGTTCACGCCGCCCGACGGGCCGAAGGGACGGATCCGTTTCGACCGGCACGTGGAAGTCGGCGTCAAGATGGCCGAGGAGATTTGCCGGCGATTCCGATTTTCGACCGACGACACTGAACAGATCGCGGCCTTGGTGATGAATCACATGCGATTCAAAGACGTGCCGTCGATGAAGCCCTCAACCCTGAAGAGGTTCGCGCGGCTTGATCGATTTCCGGAGCATATGGCTCTGCACCGGTTCGACTGCCTTTCGAGTCACAAAAACCTGGACAACTACGACATGGTCGCCCGGTTCCTGGCCGAAACTCCCCCCGAACAGGTGGCGCCCCCTCGGATTTTCACCGGCGACGACCTACAATCGTTGGGATTCCGCCCTGGGCCAGCCTTCAAAGAGATCCTGACCGCCGTTGAAGACGCCCAGCTCAACGGCACAGTAAAGGACAAGGACGAGGCGCGCCGCTTCGTCTTGGACAACTTTGCCAAGCCTGCGTAACTTCAGCACTTCGTAATGCGTTCTATTTAAGCAGTTTGCTTGAAAACTGAGACATCTTTCGCTTCCTAAGGCAGGGGTTAGGTTGAACTTACTCGTAACTCCTGCTATACTTTAGCGTACCATTGTCAGGTTTTTTGACATATCACCACGTATAGGGAAGTCTTTTTCACTTTCCCTGCATCTAACCTTGCTGGCGGTCGATTATTCCTTCACCGCCATACGCTTTTCGCTTCACAGTCCAAGGGGGACTACGGTGAGCAAAGTAACTAGAACGATTCCTCAAGAGCTGCCGATTCTTCCCGTTCGAGATACGGTTCTATTTCCCGGAGCGATTATGCCGCTTCCGGTGGGTCGAGAAAGTTCGCTGGCCCTGCTGAACTCGCTCGAAGGGACGGAAAAGATTCTTGGTGTGGTGGCGCAGCTCGATCCTCGGGTCGAAGCTCCCACCGGCACCGATTTGCACGGCGTCGGCACGCTGGCAAAAGTCCACAAAATGGTTCGCATGCCCAACGGAAATGTTGTCGCGTTTCTGGAGGGACTGGACCGCATCCGCATTAAAGAAGTGCTCGGTTTCAAACCGTTTCTAAAAGCGTCCGTCGAACTGCAGCCGGACCTGGAAGCTCAGCGCGACTCCGAATTGACAGCGCTTGAGCGCAACGTCCAGGAACTGTTCCGCGAAGTTGTGGCCCGCTCCGCGCAGCTTTCCGACGATTTGCAAACCGAAGTGATGAGCATCGACGCGCCCGGAAAGATGGCCGACTTTGTCGCGTCCACGCTTCCCTCGCTGAGCACCATGATCCGGCAGGAACTGCTGGAAACGTTCAGCGTCCGCAAGCGTTTCGAAAGCCTGATCACTGAATTGACCAAGGAGCGCGAAGTCCTGGACCTGCGCAACAAGATTCAGGACCAAGTGCAGGAACAGGTCAATCAAAGCCAGCGCGAATTCCTGCTGCGCGAGCAGATGAAGGCCATTCAAAAGGAATTGGGCGAATCCGACGACGGCGTGGCCGAAATCGACGAGCTTCGCAAGAAGGTCGAAGAGTCCGGCATGTCGGCCGAGGCGAAAAAGGAGTGCGATCGCGAGCTGAAGCGGCTGGCGAAAATGACTCCGGCCTCCGCCGAATACATGGTCGCTCGCACGTATTTGGAATGGATGACGTCGCTGCCGTGGAACAAGACCTCGGGCACCGACGACATCGACATTCCGAAAGCCCAGGAAATTTTGGATGAAGACCACTACGACCTGGTGAAGATCAAGCAGCGCATCCTGGATTACCTAGCCGTGAAGAAACTTCAGCCGGGGATGAAGGGACCGATCCTGTGCTTCGTCGGGCCTCCGGGCGTGGGCAAAACGTCGCTCGGGAAATCCATCGCCCGTTCTTTGGGACGCAAATTCGTGCGTATTTCATTGGGCGGAATGCATGATGAAGCGGAAATCCGCGGCCATCGCCGGACCTACATCGGCGCGTTGCCCGGACAAATCATCCAGGGAATTCGCCGCGCCGAGACCATGGACCCAGTCGTAATGCTCGACGAGGTCGATAAGCTCGGCCGCGATTTCCGTGGCGATCCGTCTGCTGCGCTGATGGAGGTTCTCGATCCGGAGCAGAACTCAACCTTCCGCGATCACTATCTGGACGTGCCTTTTGACCTGTCGAAGGTTTTGTTCATCGCCACGGCCAACTGGCTCGATCCCGTCCCGGAACCGCTGCGCGATCGTATGGAAATCCTGGAACTTTCCGGTTACACCGAAGAGGAAAAGGTTCACATTTCGAAGCGCTTCCTGATCGGGCGCCAGGCCAAGGAACACGGCATCGTGCTCGGCGAGCAGATCGAATTCACCGACGAGGCTTTGCACGACCTGATTCGCCACTACACGCGCGAAGCGGGTGTGCGCAACCTCGAGCGCGAAATTGGAACGCTCGTCCGCAAGCAGGCTCGCCGGATCGCCGAAGGCAAGACCGACAAGCTAGTCGTCACTGCCGACGTGATCCGCGAAGTGCTGGGCATCCCGAAAGTGCACCTCGAAAAAGAAGTCGAGGAGCGCGTTCAGAAGCCCGGCGTGTCCGTTGGCTTGGTCTGGACTCCCGTTGGCGGCGATATCGTCTTCATCGAAGCGAGCAAAATGCGCGGAGGGAAGACGTTCACGATGACGGGCCATCTGGGCGACGTGATGCAGGAATCGATGCGCGCCGCTCTCACATGGGTGCGCGCTAACTGCGAGCGCTACGGAATCGATCCGGACTTCTTCCGCAAGCAGGACGTGCACATTCACGTCCCGTCGGGTGCGGTGCCGAAGGACGGTCCGTCCGCAGGCGTCGCGATGGTCACCGCGCTGGTGAGCTTGCTCACCGGTCGAGCCATCCGGCCGCGCGTGGCGATGACCGGCGAGATTTCGCTTTCGGGAATTGTGTTGCCCGTCGGCGGAATCAAGGAAAAAGTCCTCGGCGCAAAGCGAGCGGGAATTCAGGAAGTCATTCTTCCGTCGGAAAATGAACCGAACGTGAAGGAAGACTTGCCGGAAGAAATGCTCGACGGCGTGAAGATTCACTTCGTCCGCACGGCCGAACAGGCTCTGGAAATTGCCCTGGGCAAATTCGAAAAGCCGATCCGCGCCGTCGCTGGCGGCAAACCGGAAGACGACCGTCCGCTGGCCGGTCCGGTCCACTAAATTATCAAACCTCTTTCATCGGCCGTCGCCGATAGGGAGCTGAGACAGCCAAGGCCTGGGGAGCGATCCCCAGGCCTTTTCTTTTTCCGGAATCGCGTTCATTTCCTGTTGCGGCTGGCGAAGGTTTCGCGTACAGCTACAGATTCCGATGCCATTCCGTCCCAGAGAATTGGTGATGCGCGCGCGCGAAGCGGCCGGCTTGATGCTGGCAACGCTCGACCGCAATGAGATGGTTCCGCGGTTCCTAGATATTTACGCCGCGGAAAATCGGCGGCCTGGGCGCGCCGACCAGCCCTCGCACTATCGCGAGCAGCTCATAACCATCCGCCGTGAAGCGATTCTGGCGATGGTGCTGCGCGCCGAATCGGTTTTCCCCGCACGGCTGAAGGTTCACGTGGCCGTGCGCGGCACGAAGCCCAGAACTTCGACCAAAAAGTCGAAGAAAGGCGCAAAGGGCAAGAAAAAGCCCGTTAAACGGGCGCGAAAACAGGGATGGTCCCTCGCGATTCCGTTGCTCGACCTGTTCCGCGAGGAGTTTTTCGTCGCGCTGGGCCAGGCGCTGCGCTGGAGCGAGGACGACGCTCAGGCGTTTTGGCGCGATCTGGATCTCTACGAAACGCTCACAGCAGCCGAGCCTAAGCGCCAGGCAGGCCGAACCACGCGCGCGGTGGCCTCCGGCCCGTTCGTCGATCGCACCGCGTTTCTGCTCGACCCCTCGATGATGGAGCAAGCCCGCCGCGCGGCCGCGAAATTCCAGCTCGAGCTGAATAGTTCCGCCGACAAAGTCCTTCGCGGCGTGTTCTCTCGCCGCCGCTCCTACTAATCCGCACATCCGTATCGCGCTCGACCGCAACATATCGCCGTGTCAGCGTTCGTTCGGGCCCTTCGGCATTGCAAATACCGCACATGTCGCCATGTTGTAACGATGCAACGCCGCCGCACTTTGCTATTCTCGCGCCAATGCAGATCGTATTTTACGTACTGGTGTTGGCGCAGATCGGCCTGGGCGCGTACTCGCTCTGGCAGGGTCTGCTCTGGTTTCGGATGGTTCGCCAGCGCCTCAGCACTCACGCCGGATTTTATACGCCGGCGGCGGCACTGATCTGCCCCTGCAAAGGCAACGAGCGCGGCCTGGAAGAAAATTTGATGGCGCTGACGCGCTTCGATTATCCGAATTACGAAATTTATTTTGTGCTAGCCACCAGCCTCGATCCTGCGCTGAAAGTGATCGAGCGCGTAAAGCTCGCCAGCGCGAAGCCGGTTCACATCGTGATCGCTGGGCCTTCGGAAGACTCCGGCGAAAAAGTCTATAACCTCACTCGTGCGGTCGCCGCGTTGCCGGAATCGGTCGAAGTGTACGTCTTCACCGATTCGGATGTTCGCGTGCCGCGCACATGGCTGACGAAGTTGATCGCGCCGCTGCAGGATCCGCGCATTGGCGCGACGACGGCTTATCGCTGGATTATTCCCAACGGCAGCGGTTCGGCCGGATTCGCCAGCGCGCTGGCGTCGGTGTGGAATGCATCCGTTGCGACGATGCTCGGAAAACAGCATGAAAATTTCTGTTGGGGCGGCGGAACAGCGATCCGCAAGACGACGTTCAACGATGCACACGTGCTGGAAACCTGGAAAGGCGCCATCAGCGACGATTTCGGCATCACCTACGCGCTCGAAACAGCCGGAAAGCCGATCGTGTTTTGCGCGGAGTGCTTCGCGCCAACGATGCATCCGTGGACGATGGACAGCATGCTCGAATTCACCACGCGCCAGATTCTGATCACTCGAATCTATTCGCCGCGCCGCTGGCAGATGGGCGCGCTCGCTCATATCGGTTACGTGGTGACGATGCTGTTCGCGGTTTACATGATCCTGTATTGCATCGTGGATGTGGATCCATGGGGCCAGCTGCTGCTTCTGACTCTCGCGATTCCACTGCTCGCGGCTCTGAAGGGCGCGCTGCGCACGATTGCAATCTACGAAGCGATTCCGGAATGGCGCTCGCAAATGGCCAACTGGAGCTGGATTTGGGCGGTTTTGGCGCCGATTATCCCGCTACTGTTCTGCTACAACTTCGTGAAGTCGCTGGTCAGCAGGCGGATGGTCTGGCGGGGAATTAAGTACGAATTGATCGGCCCCAATACGACGCGCATTCTTCGCCGCTAACTTTTTCCGTCGAGCGCTCGCACTTCAACAAACTCACGCGCCACTTACTTCGTTTCAGCCTTCGCCGGTCGAGCTTTTTTCTTCGGCAAAATAATGTCCACCAGCGCCTGCGCCGCTGCGGTTAGCGGCCGGTCCTGGCGGTACACCAGGTACACTCGCCGCTCCATCTTCATCTGCTTCACGGCTACTTCGCGCAAATCGCCGCGCGACACTTCCTCCTGCACGCACATCCGCGGAACGATCGCCACGCCCTTTTTCAGTTCGACGAAGCGCTTGATGCTTTCGATCGTTGGAAGCTCCACATCCATCCGCAGCGGCACGCGATGCTTGGCAAACAGTTGCATCACGCGGTGCCGGTACGGCGATTCCACGATATGGGCGACAAACGTCTCCTCACCGAGCGCGCCGATGTCCACATCCTTTCGCTTCGCCAGTCGATGCCCGGGCCATACGATCAACACCAGCGAGTCGCGATAGAACTCCACCGCCGCGAGTTCGCGTTCCTCCGGCAAATACGAAATCACGCCGATGTCGAGCTGGTGGTTCAGCAATTCGCGCGGCACATCTCGCGAAAACACGCGGTGCACTCGAATGCGAATCCCCGGATGGAGCTGCCGGAATTGATCGAGCGACGGCAAGAGCGCGTGAATCGAGCTTTCATTCACGCCCAATGAAACCTGACCGCGCTCGAGTCCCTTCAGTTCGTGTAGGCCTTTCCGAATTTCCTCGCGCAGATTCAACATCCGGTTCGCGTACTCGAGCAACAGCACGCCGGCGTCCGTCAGCGTCTTGGCGCCCGATCCGGGCACGAACAGCGGCTGCCCAACCCAATCCTCCAGTTTGCGCATGGCGATGCTGATGGCGGGCTGGGTGCGAAACAGTTTCTCGGCGGCACGCGAATAGCTGCGTTCGTTTGCAACCATTTGAAAGACCTGCAAAACCGCTAAATCCACGGGAAAACCCTCCTGGCCCCAACTTCCTGTATAAAAGAGATTTATCCGTCATGCAACAAATATAAATTGGACGGCTGGTCCGGCGGCTTCCATACTGGCATGGTCAGAGGAATCTCTATGGATCGCGTCCACATCTTCGACACCACGTTGCGCGACGGCGAGCAGTCGCCCGGTTTCTCCATGAACCGCGACGAAAAGCTCCAACTCGCGCATCAGCTGGAGGATTTGGGCGTCGACGTGATCGAAGCGGGATTTCCGATTTCCTCGCCCGGCGACCTGGAATCGGTTCGCGCGGTGGCGACGGAGCTGAAAGACTGCCGCGTCGCAGCCCTGGCGCGTGCGCGACAGGAAGACGTAGAAGCGGCGCTTCGAGCTCTTGAGCCGGCGGCCAAACCTCGCCTGCATGTTTTTCTCGCAACCTCCGATCTTCACCTGAAGCACAAATTGCGGATCACGCGCGAAGATGCACTGGCCCAAATTCGCGCAAACGTGAAGCACGGCGCGGAGCATTGCGAAGAAGTGGAGTTTTCGGCCGAAGATGCCAGCCGCAGCGATCTGCCGTTCTTGCTCGAAGCCATTGAAGTGGCCGCCGAAGCCGGCGCCACAATCATCAATCTGCCGGACACCGTGGGTTACGGCATGCCCGACGAATACGGGAATATCTTCCGTCTGGCGCGAAAACACCTGGCGGCCTATCCGCACGTGGTTTTCAGCGCGCACTGCCACAACGATTTGGGTCTGGCGGTTGCGAATTCGTTGGCAGCGATTTCGGCTGGAGCTCGTCAGGTGGAGTGTACGGTCAACGGCATCGGCGAACGCGCCGGCAACGCGTCGCTCGAGGAAATTGCCGTCGCGCTGCATGTGCGCCAGGCGCACTACGATGCCGCCACAAATATCGTCCTCGAGAAAATTTACGCCACCAGCCGCATGCTTTCGCTCATCACTGGTGTGACCGTTCCGCCGAACAAAGCCGTCGTCGGCGCCAACGCGTTCGCGCACGAAGCGGGCATTCATCAGGACGGCATCCTGAAAAATCCGCTGACCTACGAAATCATTCATCCTGAGAAGGTCGGCGTTTCCTCCCGCCGCCTGGTTTTGGGCAAGCATTCGGGCCGCAGCGCCCTACGTGCCCGATTGGATGAACTGGGCTACACAATCTCCGACTCCGAACTTGCCGAATGCTACGCTATGGCCACGCATCAGGCTGACGCGGCCAAGGAAGTGACGGATCGTGATGTGATTTCCATCATTCACACGGTTCGCCGCAACAAATCCTCGGTTCTTGCCGGTGAAAGCGCCGCGGCATCCGCTGCAGATTAATTTCGGCCTCGAGCCCGGAAGGTTTCGTCCATGACCGCTGTCCGCAAAACGATCGCAGTACTGCCAGGTGACGGCATAGGCCCCGAGGTGACGGGGGCGGCGACGCAAATCCTCGCTGACTGCGCGAAATCTTTTCACCACGAATTTATTTTCCGCGAGCTCGCCTTCGGCGGCGACGCCATCGACAAATTCGGCACGCCGCTACCGGCGGAAACTCTTCAGGCCTGCAAGGAATCTGACGCGATTTTGCTCGGCGCCATCGGCGGCCCCAAATGGGATTCCGTCCCGCTCGAAAAACGTCCCGAAGCCGGCTTGCTCAAGCTGCGCAAAGATCTGGGCCTGTTCATCAATCTCCGCCCGGTGCGTTTGCGGCCGTCTCTGCGCGGAATTTCTCCGCTTCGGCGCGATCGTCTAGACGACGTCGACATGGAAATCGTTCGGGAACTCGCCGGCGACATTTATTTCGGTGAACACTCCAGCAAGGGCGAAGGCAAGCATGCCAGCGCGCGCGACGTGGCAGATTATTCCGCCGCGGAAGTGGAACGAGTGGCTCGCTACGCGTTTGACCGTGCCGCAGCGCGCAATCGTCATGTCACCAGCGTCGATAAAGCCAACGTTCTGGCGACGTCCCGCCTGTGGCGCGATACCGTTACGCGCGTCGCTCGCGACTACCCGGAGATCGCCCTCGATCACATGTACGTGGACAACGCAGCGATGCAGTTGCTGCTGAAGCCATCTCAGTTTGATGTAATTCTGTGCGGCAACATGTTCGGAGATATTTTGAGTGACGAAGCTGCGGCGATCGCAGGATCTATCGGATTGATTCCTTCACTGAGCCGTGGCGTCGAGGGCAAACCGGCGCTATACGAACCGATTCACGGCTCGGCGCCTTCGCTGGCCGGAAAAGATGTCGCCTGCCCGCTCGGCGCGATCTTTTCCGCGAGCCTGATGCTGCATGATTCGTTTGGACTGGAAATCGAATCGCAGTGGATCGATTCGGCCGTCGATCGCGTGCTCGATCACGGCTATCGCACCATCGACATCATGGAAAACGGCGGGAAAGTGCTGCGCAGCTCCGAATTCACCGAACACATTCGCGCTGAGCTGAGCGATGCGTTGGTCCACTCCGAACGTTACGGCTGGGGTGTGTAACCTCAACGCTGCTGCAGCCGAAAAATTCGGCATCGTATTAACTTCGCCTGAAAATTAAATCTTTCGCAGAACCAGCGTGCTCGCGATCATGTCGTGCAGCGCTTGCTTCTTCTCGGTAAATCCCGCCATCGCATATCCAATTCCCAGCGGGATTAGTCCGGTGATCATCTTCGAAAAAAATCGTCCCGTCGCCCGCCCAAACGTCACGCGCCGGTCGTCTAAATCGGTCACGATCAAACCCAGCGCCATTTTCCCCAGCGTCGCCTGCCGCTCGGAACTTTCCATCCACGCGTAGTAGAGCCAGCTGACGAGCAACGTCACGGCCATCAATCCCAAGAACCCAAGCGTAATGAACGCAGGAATCGTGCTGTCCTCAGGATTGATTCCCGAAAAGATCTGCTGGAAATATCCGATGCCGACGATACCGATAATGATCAGCACGAAAATTCCGAAGACGACTCCCATCACGATGCTGTCGATCAAATACGCCAGCACGCGAAGCCAAAATCCAGCGTACGGAGGCGGCGCGACCATCATCGGCGCGGGCGTCGTCGGCCGATAAACGCCCGGTGGAGGATACGCGACGCTTGCGGGCAGCGCTTCCACGGCGATCACTTCCGGTTCAGCTGGACGGGACGGCTGCGCCGCGCCGGCGGGTTGACCGCAGCTGCTGCAAAACGCCGAGCCTTCCGTGATTCTTGCGCCACATTTTGAACAGAACATTTTGCTCCCCGAAGAATTCAGTTCGCGGCCGCTGCTTCAGACTTTTCGAATCACCAGCGTGCCGGCCAGAATATCGTGCAGCGCCTGTTTCTTCTCGGTGAATCCCGCCATGATGTAACCGATGAACAGAATCAGTGTGGAAATAATTTTCGCGAAGAAACGGCCGGTCGCTCGTCCGAAACTGATTCGATTTCCCGTCAGATCGGTTACTTCCAGACCGAGCGCTTTTTTGCCAAGCGTCCCTTGCCACGACGAGCTTTCGAAAATCGCGTAATACAGCCAGTTCAAAACCATGGTGATGACCGTCAGCTTCATCATCAGTCCGAAAATCGGAATCAGATCTTCCGGATTCTGCGGCGGGCGGCCCATCAGCATCCCACGATTACTGAATCCGAAGCCCAAACCGAAGGGAACCGTGATGATCGCGCGCACGACCCACAAGACCATCGTGTCGATAATCAGCGCGATGAATCGCAACCAGAATCCTGCATACGCAACGGCCGGACGAACGGCCGCGGCCTGCCAGCCCTGCTGAACGGGCGGATTGTAAACTTGCGCCGGCGGCGCGCCGGCTGCGACGCCCTGACCCACGGAATAGCCGGTCATCGGCAGTCCGCATGCACCACAAAATGCAACACCATCGGCAACATTCGCACCGCACTTTGAGCAGAACGGCATAGTGCCTCCCGCGGCTCGACGTCTCGAAACCGCACGACCCAATCGTGTGCGCATCGTAGCGAACACGAATCGGGCAGGTCAACATACAAATGGCACAGTAGTGTTTCGTTGCGAATCAACATCGCGCGTTCATAATTCTGGTACGAATTCGGCAGCGCGAATGTTCGGAAACAGCGTGAATCAGGCCAGTTGCAGCGTTATCCACAGTCGCCGTATTTTCCACAGATGAACCCGAAAAAAATATTTGGAATATGCTTGACGTTCTTTGGAAACCTGATAATATCTCCTGATGTCGGCACACGCTTGTAAAAGCGTGATGCGCACTGACAAACCGGGTTTGCCGCTCATCAAGAGGTGAGATTGGTAGAGTCTACCGGGTAACCGCAAATCGAGCATCGAGCACTTCCGTCCTGAGGGCCACGGCACCAAACGGCCCGCAAGAAGGACGGAACCGCCCGGCGCTTGACGCCGGGTTTTTTATTGCTCGTAACTTCAACTCCAAACTGAAGTTACGCTCCCCCTGGAGGGGAGGCATTCCAACCGGAAACTGATGGCTGGAATGGTGTTCTTTGACAACTGATGGAAGCTGGCACTACGTTATGCGAGTTTCAAGTCTCGCATGGCGTAGTAAACCGCAAATATTTGCTCGAGTGTAGCGCAATGTGGAAAGGCGAACTTACTCCACGCGCGGTGCTAGGGGCCTGCATGAGTGATCATCCAGACTCTGGCGATGGCGACGTGTTGGGTAAGTTTTATGGTTAAGCTACTAAGGGCGTACGGTGGATGCCTTGGCGCCAACAGACGATGAAGGACGTGGCAAGCTGCGATAAGCCTCGGGGAGCCGCAAGCAGGCTTTGATCCGGGGATTTCCGAATAGGGAAACCTATCCTGGTAAAACCAGGTTACGGCCGACTGAATACATAGGTCGGTGCGAGTCAACCCAGGGAAGTGAACCATCTCAGTACCTGGAGGAAAATAAATCAAACGAGATTCCGAGAGTAGCGGCGAGCGAAATCGGAACAGCCCAAACCGGGATGTTTACATCCCGGGGTTGTAGGATCCCATAAGTAGAGTTACCAATCCGGAGGTTAGGTGAACTAGCTGGAAAGCTAGGTCAAAGAGGGTGAAAACCCCGTAACCGAAAGCCTGCCGGACTCGAAGGGATATCCTGAGTACCACGGGGCACGAGAAACCCAGTGGGAATCTGGGGAGACCACTCTCCAAGGCTAAATACTCGTTGGCGACCGATAGTGAACTAGTACCGTGAGGGAAAGGCGAAAAGAACCCCTGCTAGGGGAGTGAAATAGAACCTGAAACCGTATGCTTACAAGCAGTCAGAGGGCTATGCCCGGCTTGCCGGGAAATGCCTGATGGCGTGCCTCTTGCTTAATGAGCCGGCTAGTTATTGTCACACGCAAGGTTAAGCGAAAGCGAGCCGTAGCGAAAGCGAGTCCGAATAGGGCGACTAGTGTGTGGTAATAGACGCGAAGCGGGATGATCTACCCTTGGCCAGGTTGAAGGTCGCTTAACCGCGACTGGAGGACCGAACCGGTGTGAGTTGAAAATCGCTCGGATGAGCTGAGGGTAGGGGTGAAAGGCTAATCAAATTCCGTGATAGCTCGTTCTCCCCGAAATGCCTTTAGGGGCAGCCTCGTATGATTTGCCACGGTGGTAGAGCACTGAATGGACTAGGGTCCCATCCAGGATACCGAATCCAATCAAACTCCGAATGCCGTGTACAACAGTACGGGAGTGAGACTACGGGGGATAAGCTCCGTGGTCGAGAGGGAAAGAACCCAGAACGCCAGCTAAGGTCCCTAACTGTAAGCTAAGTGGGAAAGGACGTGTGAGCGCACAGACAGCCAGGAGGTTGGCTTAGAAGCAGCCATCCTTTAAAGAAAGCGTAACAGCTCACTGGTCAAGTGTTCACGCACCGACAATCCAACGGGGCTAAGCTTACGACCGAAGCTGCGTAATTAACATCACCTCCGGGTGATGTCATTTGGTAGGGGAGCATTCTGTTGAGTTCGACGGTAGATCGAGAGAACTACTAGACGCAACGGAAGAGACTCTGCCGGCATAAGTAGCGATAAACGCGATGAGAACTCGCGTCGCCGAAAGTCTAAGGTTTCCTGAGGAAGGTTAATCCGCTCAGGGTTAGGCGGGTCCTAAGGTGAGGCCGAGAGGCGT
>CAVRAM010000007.1:487500-1278655 GCA_963719065.1 uncultured Acidobacteriota bacterium
CGCCAATCCCCAACGAAAGCGTGCCGCGTCTAAAATTCTGCGCTATTGTAGTCGCCCACAACGATGCTCGGACGCAACATCCACCACACCGAACCGATTTTGCTTCTCCTCCTGGTATGCGTTGTGATCCTGGCTGCTTTCGCGAAAAAATACAAAACGCCGTATCCGATCGTCCTGGTCGTCGCCGGCACCTGCTTGGGATTTTTGCCGCACATGCCGCGCGTGCAGCTCAGCCCAAACCTGGTTTTCCTGCTGTTCCTGCCGCCGCTCTTGTTCGCCGCCGCCTTTCAGACTTCCTGGCGCGATTTTCAGTTCAATCTGGTCAGCATCGGGATGCTGGCGTTCGGCCTGGTGGGCTTCACTGTTTTCGGTGTTGCTTTTGCGAGCCACTGGCTGATTCCTAGTTTTGACTGGCGCACCGGACTGGTTCTGGGTGCGGTCGTGTGCACCACGGATGCTATCGCCGCCACGTCAATCGCCGACCGCGTGGGCTTGCCGCGCCGCACTCGCGACGTGATCGAAGGCGAGAGCCTGGTGAACGACGCAAGCGGCCTGCTCGCGCTGCAGGTGGCCGTCTCGATTCTGGTCACCGGCCAGGTGACGCCGTTTTTCACCAGCATGGGGCTGCTGCTTTACCTGATCGTAAGCAGCGTGGTGATTGGTCTCGTGCTCGGCAAGCTGGTCCGCTGGGTCGAAACCAAAATCGACGACGCGCCGATCGAAATCACCATCAGCCTGATGACGCCGTACTTCGCCTACCTTGCCGGCGAAAGTCTTCACTCGTCCGGCGTGCTGGCCACGGTGGTTTGCGGCCTGTATCTCGGCCATCAGAGTTCGCTCTATTTTTCCACGCGCGCGCGGTTGCAGTCCGGCGCCGTTTGGGAAACGCTCAGCTTCGTTTTCAACGGAATCGTTTTCATCCTGATCGGACTGCAGCTTCCCAACATCATGGTGGACGTGCGCCTGCTCGGGCCGCACCGCTGGCTTCGAACTGGATTGATTTTCAGCGCGATTGTCGTTTTGCTCCGGCTCATCTGGGTGTATCCCGGCGGCTGGACGTCAAACTGGATTCGCCGCCGCATCCTTCGCCAGCCGATTCCGTTTCCCGATCCACGCCAGCTCTTCGTGATCGGCTGGGCTGGCATGCGCGGCGTAGTTGCGCTGGCCGCTGCCGTTTCGTTGCCGACCGTTCTCAGCGACGGCTCGCCGTTTCCCGAACGCAGCATCATCATTTTTCTTACCTTCTGCCTGATTTTCGTCACGCTGGTCGGCCAGGGACTTACGTTGCCGTTCGTGATCCGCCGCCTGGGCCTCGCCAGCAATCCGAAAGTCGATCCCGAAGAACAACGCGCCCGCTACGAAATCATCGAAGCCGCTCTCGCCTACCTGCAGCACGCGCGCGATTCCGACAAACCGGAGTTCGCCTCCGTGTACGACGAAATGATTCGCACCCAGAACCATCGCATCAACTTGCTGCCGGGGAAAAAGTCCGCTGACGTTGGATTCACGGCGGAGCACTACAAGCGCTTCGTGGAAGCGTCTCGCAATGTGGGAGCTCTGCAACGCGCGGCGCTGCTGAATCTGCGCAATCAAAATGAAATCAATGACGAAGTGTTGCGCCGCCTCGAGCAGGAAATCGATTTATCGGAGCTGCGCTTCTCGTCCGTCACCGTAGGCGGCTAGGTCGCTCTACGTGAACGCTGAAAAATTCGGAGGGCTCTACATGCCGCAGTTTCGAGCTTCGAAGTTCGTCATCCCGTCGCTGATTCTTGCGGCGTGTCCGCTGTTCACGCTCGCGCAGCAATCCGCATCGCCTGCAGGAGCAGCCGCTCATAAGACCGCGCCGCCCGCGTCGGCCTCGGCCGGTTCCGCGCTGTGCGCGCCGATTCTCCAGACGTCTTCAACCGACTGGATCGGAAAGTACACCGCCGAGCATTCCACGAGCCCCGACGACACGATCGCGGCCATCAACTCCTACGCCCGTTGCTACGAAACTCGCACGAACCGTCTGGCCGCTTCGCTGAATAAATCCGGCAAGGGCCCGTTGATGGGCGCCAACGGAAACTTCCGCGATTTCCAGGCCTCGCTGAAAGCGTTCAGCACCAAAGCGCTCGCGGCCACCAAACCTCCGGCCGATTCCGTGAAGTCGGCCTACGCGGCGTTGTACGCGCTGCAGTTTCGCTACGAATTCTTGCAGGGCTACGAACCGAAAGCCGATCGCAATCGCGCGCTCACACAGGAAGAATCCGACGAATACGCCAAAGCCAAAAACCGGCTCGGCGAGCTTTTCGGTCTGCTGCCGATGGACCAATTTCACGACGTGCACGCCGCCTTCAGCCAGATCCTCGCTCTGCCGATTAACGACGTCACCAAACTCGAAGTCTATCGCTACGCGATTTTTATTCTCGCTCGTCCCAACGAAAAACCGTTTGCGCCGCCGCCCTTCTAGCCTTCCTCCAATCCATTTGATAGTCTCGGCTGCCACAGTTTCCAGGGCCAATCGGAGAATCAAATGTCGCGTTTGAAATTCACGGCAATCGCAGTCCTCGGCTTTGTCATCTTTGCCGGCGTTTTCGCCCAGGCAGCGAACGCGCAGCTCGACGACGCCACCAAACAACTCGCTCGCGACATTTACAAGCAGCTCATCGAAATCAACACCACCGATTCCGTCGGCAGCACCACCGTCGCCGCCGAAGCCATGGCCAAGCGCCTGCGCGATGCCGGCTTTCCAGCGTCGGACGTTCAGGTGCTCGGCCCCAACGACCGCAAAGGCAACATGGTCGCGCGCATTCACGGCACCGGCGCGAAAAAACCAATTCTCTTTATTTGCCACCTCGATGTCGTCGAAGCTCGCCGCGAAGACTGGTCGATGGATCCATTCACCTTCGTCGAAAAGGACGGCTACTTCTACGGCCGCGGCACCGGGGACATCAAAGACGGCGACGCAATTCTCGTCACCACGTTTATTCGGCTAAAGCAGGAAGGCTACAAACCCGATCGCGATTTGATTCTGGCGCTCACCGCCGACGAAGAGGGCGGAAAATCCAACGGCGTGGATTGGCTGATCATGAATCATCGCGATTTGATCGACGCCGAATTCCTCGTCAATCCCGACGCCGGCGATTTCGAGCTCGACAACGGCAAACACGTGATCGTCGGCATCCAGGCCAGCGAAAAGCTCTACCAGGATTTCGAATTGAAGACCACGAATCCCGGCGGCCACAGCTCGTTGCCCGGCTCGACGAACGCGATCTATGAACTCGCCGACGGCCTGGCGCGCCTGGAAAAATTTCAGTTCCCATTCGAACTCACCGAAGTTACGCGCGCCTACTTCGACCGCGAATCCGCCATCGTCGGCGGCCAGACCGGCGCAGACATGAAAGCGATTCTGCAGAATCCACCGGACGAAGCGGCTGTCGCTCGTTTGTCTGCCATTCCGTTTTTCAATGCGCGGCTGCGCACCACGTGCGTCGCCACGCGCCTCGATGGCGGGCACGCCAACAACGCACTTCCCGGCATGGCGCGCGCCAACGTCAACTGCCGCATTATTCCCGGCCGTTCGCCCGCGGAAATCCAAGCCACTCTCGTGAAAGTTCTCGACGACCCGAAAATTTCCGTCTCGCCGGTCGTCAGCGGCAGCATCGGCGCGCGAGCCAATCCGCCGTCGCCGCTGCGTCCCGACGTAATGACCGCGCTCGAAAAAGTCTCCTCGCAGATGTGGCCCGGCGTTCAAGTCGTCCCCGTGATGGACGCGGGCGCCAGCGACGGAGCCATTTCCCGCGCCGCCGGATATCCGACCTACGGCGTTCCCGGTGTGTTCATGGACACCGACGACGACCGCTCGCACGGCCGCGACGAGCGCATCCGCGTTTCCGCGTTTTACGATGGAGTCGATTTCTACTACCGGTTCGTGAAAGCACTCAGCTCGCCGCAATGATCGAGCGCTCTGAATCCGCGCTCGCGCTGGGCAAGCGCACGGCCGCACTCACTGCAAAAGGGGTCCCCGCAAAATGGGATTGATGCGCAAAACGATTCTGAAAGCTGCGCAGAATCCCTGGCTGCGCGAGCACGCCCCTCGATACGGATTCGTTCGCCGCACCGTTTCGCGCTTCATGCCCGGAGAAGAAGCCCAGGACGCGCTGACCGCCGCGCGCACGCTCGCCGGCAATGGCATTTCGAGCGTGCTGACGCATCTGGGCGAAAACATCACCGACCGTGCCGAAGCAGAGCAAGTGAAGCAGCATTATATCGACCTCACCGGCCGCATTTTCGCCTCGTCGCTTCCCACCGAAATTTCCGTGAAGCTTACGCAGATCGGCCTGGACCTCGATCCCGATTTTTGTTTTGCGAATCTGTGCGCGCTGATCGAAAAAACTCCCGCTGATAAGACTCTGTGGATCGATATGGAGCAGAGTCCGTACGTGGATGCCACGCTCGATCTGTTTCGCCGCGCCCGTGCTCTGTATCCAAATGTCGGCATCTGCGTGCAAGCCTATCTGTATCGCACCGAAAAAGATCTCGATGCACTCATTCCGATGCGCGCGGCGATCCGTCTGGTAAAAGGCGCATACAATGAGCCCGCGGAAATTGCCTTTCCCGTAAAAAAGAACGTCGACGAAAATTATTTTCATCTCGCGCAGCGATTGCTCAGCCCGGAAAGCCGACGCCTCGGCGTTCGCGCCGCCATCGCCACGCACGATCGCGCATTGATCGCCCGCTTAAACGCCTGGGCCGAAGCGCAAGGTGTGCCGAAATCCAAAATCGAATACCAAATGCTATTCGGAATTCAACGTGCCGAACAAATTCGTCTGGCCGATGCGGGCTACCGCTCCGCCGTTCTGGTCGCCTACGGCACATTCTGGTATCCGTGGTTCATGCGCCGCCTGGCAGAGCGCCCCGCGAACGTGCTGTTCCTCGCCCGTAATTTCTTCTCGAATTGATCGGATTCAACTTCTGGAAAGTGAAAAACTTCAGCGGGGAATTCCGTGCGCCGAATTACACGCACGGAAAATCGCAACAGCGGTTCGAACTAGCGAGTCGCTTCGTCTCGCTCGATCTTCCCGTCGCGCAGCCGGATCACGCGGTGTGCGTGCGCTGCGATGTCGGGTTCGTGCGTTACCAGAATGATGGTGTTGCCCTGTTCGTGCAGGTGCGCGAACAGCGCCATAATTTCCTCGCCGGTCTGCGAGTCCAGGTTTCCCGTCGGCTCGTCCGCCAGCAAAATCGATGGATTGTTCACCAGCGCTCGCGCGATCGCCACGCGTTGCCGCTGTCCGCCGGATAACTCGTTCGGCTTGTGGCCCATTCTTCCCGACAGATCCACCTGGCCCAGCGCTTTCTTGGCTCGCTCGATCCGCTCTTCCGCCGGAGTGCCGTTGTAAATCATCGGCAGTTCCACATTGTGCAGAGCGGTCGCGCGCGGCAGCAGGTTAAACGTCTGAAACACGAATCCGATTTCCTTGTTCCGGATGTACGCCAGCTCGTCGTCGTCCAACTGGCTGACCAGCCGTCCTGCAAGCCAGTAGCTTCCCTTCGTCGGCGTGTCCAGGCATCCGATCAAATTCATCAGCGTGGACTTTCCCGATCCCGACGGGCCCATGATCGCCACATACTCGCCCTTGTTGATCTTGATGCTCACGCCGCGCAGCGCGTGCAATTGCTCGGTGCCCATTTCGTACGTCTTCCACAGTTCGTCGGTTTGAATGACGATTCCTGTGTCGATCAGATCCTGCCGAAATGTTTGGGCTACTGGCACTGCCGCAACCGACATAAGCGTTCCTCTCTGGAATATCTACGTGAACAACCGCGCCCTTGTTCCCCTTACGAGTCTTCTTTCTTCGGACCGCTGTTGTCCACTTTCACGGGCGCGCCGGGCTTCAGTGTGCGCAGAGCCTTGTAGCTGCCGGTCACAATTTCGTCGCCGTCCTTCAATCCACTCGTGACTTCAATGTCCGTCACGCCGGTAATTCCCGTTTGCACCGGCACGAATTCCGCTTTCTTGCCGTGGATCACGAACACGCCCTGAATATCGGACTTCTGTGCCGCATCGGCGCCCGCTGCTGGTTTCGGCGCTGCAAGCGTCACGCTGCCGTTCGGCCCCTTGGCCGCTTCGTCCAGATCACGCTGCGAACGAATCGCCAGCGCCTGAATCGGCACCGTCAGAACGCCCTTTTTCTGCGCAGTCTGGATTTTTGCGCTCGCCGAAAGTCCCGGACGCAACACCAGCGGAGGATCCTGAATCGTCACAACCACTTTGAAATCGCGCGCTTCCTGCGTATTCGCCGTGGTTTGCGTTGTCGCTGCCAAGCCCGACGAACGCAGGATCGCTTCGTCGCCGACTTGCGTCACAGTTCCTTTGAAAGTTTTCCCGGGGATCGCGTCGATCGTCACTTCCGCCGGATCTCCCTCGCGAACGTTAGTGATGTCGGTCTCGTCCACTTTCACTTCCGCGGCTACTACGCTCATGTCTGAAATCGTCATCAACATGCTGCCTTCCGCGTTCTGAATTCCAGGCACCACGTTTTCGCCGATTCGCACCGCGATGTAGCTCACGATTCCGTCAATCGGCGCCACGTAAGTCGTCTTGCGCAGCACGTCTTTTTCGTGCGTCAAAACCGCCGACGATTGTTCCAAATTGAATCGCGCCTGCTCGCGCGACGCTCGCGCCTGCGCGACTTGCGCCTTTGCCGCGTTCGCTGCCGCCACCGCGCTGTCATACGACGCTTTGCCCGCGTCGAAATCCGATTTCGCGATCAGTTGCTCGGCAAACAGTTTCTGCGTCCGGTCCCAGTCGAACTTGGCCTTGTCTAGGTCCGCCTGACGCTGCGCTAGCGTGGCAACCGCCGCATCGTAGCTCGCCGACGATACCCGCATCGCCGCGTCATTCGAATCGATTTGCGCCTGTTGAGCTTGCACGTCGGCGCCGGGCTGAATGTTTTCCAGCTTCAGCAGGATGTCGCCCTTCTTGACGTGATCGCCCTCTTTCACCACGATCTCGGTAATCTTCCCGATGCCTTCGCCTTCCACGTTTGTGTAGTTCCGCGGCCGGATTTCGCCCGATGCGGTCACCAGCGAGGTCAAGTCGCCCTTGACCACCTTTCCACTCGTCACTTCCACTACGCCTTTGTTCGCCTGGTACACGCTGTACCAGACCACACCGACGGCCACTACCACGGCGCCTACACCTAACCCGATTTTCTGCCACTTTTTCATTTCTTTAGCCTTTGGAGTTCGTCTGGGCCGGCGACACCACTGCCCGCACTTTCAATACGCGCCAGCACCATGGAATGTTTCTCGGATTAGACGCGGCTCTGCCCCGAAAGAAAGGCGGATTTTCGAGTTTCAGCCACCGTGAAGGTTCGAGGCCCTACCCCACTCACCCTGCGCTTCACACCAAGAATCCCGCGATTCGAGTTTAATCTCTTTTCCGCCCGAAGGGAATCGTCCTTCCCGTCGGGGCCGGGCCGGCAACCACCCCAGACCCTGTCCAAACCCGCCTCCGGAACAGGTCCGCGACCGCCCTCGGCCCGGGCCCATCCCGTCGAACACTGGCCGAATTTCCCAGGCAACCTGTTGGCATTCAATCGATTCCAACGAACAAACCGGCGGGCTGTTTAGGGGATTCTCACGTTGACCTGTACAGTGGGACAGGTTAGACTTTTCAACCGTATCAGGGCGAAGGTGTGATTATGAGCCGCAGGGTAACTCTTTTCGTTTTCATCGTTTTGGCTGCCGCATGTGTGTACGTTCCCCGCGCATCTGCTCAAGGTGAAGCTCAGCAGGGCACCCAGGCTCAGCAAGACCAACAGGGTCAAGCCGAACCGACCGACAAGAAAGCCGCCGCTGCCGCCCGCAAAGCAAAACAAAAGCGCGACAAAGACCTCTACAACGAACTCGATTCCCAATACAAAAAGTGGCTGAACGAAGACGTCGTTTACATCATCTCGCCCGAAGAAAAGAGCGCCTTCCTGCACCTGGCCACCAACGAAGAGCGCGAGCAGTTCATCGAGCAATTCTGGCAGCGCCGCAATCCCGATCCGGATTCCGCCGACAATTCGTTTAAGGAAGAGCACTACCGCCGCATCGCCTACGCGAACGAGCATTTTTCCTCGGGCATCCCGGGCTGGAAAACCGATCGCGGCCGCATTTACATCATGTGGGGTCCCGCGGACGAAGTGCAGTCGCACCCTACGGGCGGCAGCTACGATCGCCCAGCGTCGGAAGGCGGCGGTGAAACCTCCACATTTCCCTTCGAAGACTGGCGCTATCGCTATCTCGAAGGCATCGGCGAAAACGTGGAAATCGAATTCGTCGATCCGACCATGAGCGGTGAGTACAAGCTCACCATGGATCCCAGCGAAAAAGACGCTTTGATCAACGTGCCCGGTGCCGGCCTTACCGAACTGGAATCGATGGGTTTGGCCAGCAAAACCGCCCGTTTTAACAATACTGACGGCACGCACGACGCTGCTCCCATCGGTATGACGCCCGAAACAATGCAGGAATTTTCGCGGCTCGAGTTGTACTCGAAAATTCAGCAAGCTCCGCCGGTAAAATTCAAAGACCTCGAGCAGGTCGTAAGCTCGCGCTTGGTCCGCGACCAGGTGAAGTTTCAATACCGCACCGATTTCTTGCGGATCACGTCAGACACCGTTCTTGTGCCGATCACCATCCAGATTCCCACTCGTCAGTTGAGCTTCAAGGAAAAAGACGGCGTGGACTCCGCGTCGGTGAATCTTTTCGGCCGCGTCACCAGCTTGAGCGGACGCATCGTCCAGACTTTTGAAGACAACGTCCGCCGCGACGTTCCCGCCGCGAGCTTGCAGCAATCGCTCGGTACCGCATCGATTTACCAGAAGGCTGTGCCGCTCACTCCGGGCCTGTATCGCCTCGACATCGTTTTGAAAGACACCAACAACGGCAATGTCGGCGTCGTGAACGCCCGCCTCGCGGTTCCGCGCTTCGAGGACGACAACTTGTCGTCGAGCACTTTGATTCTGGCCGACCAGATTCAGCGCGTTTCCTCGCATGACATCGGCCTTGGCCAGTTCGTTCTCGGCGACATGAAAGTCCGCCCGAAGATCGACGCCGCATTCAATTCGAGCGACAGCATGGGCGTTTTCCTTCAGGTCTATAACCTGAAGGTGGACGAAAAAACCCATAAAGCCGATGCTTCCGTGCAATACCGCGTCACCCGCGAAAAAGAATCCGAGCCCGTCCTGAAGTTTGACGTCGCGCAAGATAAGCTCCCCGCCCACGGCGAGGAACTCACTCTCGAAAACGTAATCACGCTTGGTTCTTTGACTCCGGGCAAGTACAAGCTTGAAGTCGCCATCACCGACAACGTCGCGAAACAAACAATTACTCCGGCCTCCGATTTCACCGTGAAATCGTCCGCCGCGGCGCCCGCGCCACAACAACCTCAGGGGAGGTAGCCCTTTGGGCCCACGATTCGCTCGAGCGATTTTTCTCGGCGTCTTCGTGTGTGCGCTGGCCCTCACGTCCTACGGTGCTCCCAGCGCCGGCAAAATCGCCGGAGTCGTTGTCGATGGCGTCGGCACGCCACAGATGGGCGCCACCGTCGTCATCACTTCCGATCAGATTCTCAGCAATCTATCCTACGAACTGCTCACCAACGATCGCGGCGCTTTTTCCGCCACCAGCCTGCCCCCGGGTTCGTATTCCATCCGCGTCACGCTCGCCGGATTCCTTCCCTCGGTCGAGCAAAACGTTCAGGTCAACGATCAGCACGTCACCTTGTTGCAGATTGTGCTCGGATCGGTTTTCTCCTCCTTCGATAAATTGCGCCGCCAGCCCGACCAGCAAGTTTCCAACGACGAATGGTCCTGGGTTTTGCGCAGCTCCGCAGCCACGCGCCCGGTTCTTCGTTGGCAGAATGGCAACGTGCTGCTCACCGGACAGAACGCGCAGTTCGATAATGGGCAACTCGGCGGCGCTCGCGCCCGCGTCGAATTGACTTCCGGCTCCGATCATCCCGGTTCGATCTCCGGCCTCGCCGATTCTCCGGGCACATCGTTTGCCTACGCATACGACACTTCCGAGTTCGGCGCGGTTTTGATGGCTGGTCAATACAGCTACGACGGTGCTTCCTCGTCCACTGCAATCGCAACGCAGTGGCTGCCCTCCGGCGAAACGGGCAACGGACCCGTCACCACTTTGCTGGTTCGTGAAACGCGTTTCGGAGAAAGCGGCACCACCTTCCGCGGCCTGCGTCTGTCGCATGATGGTTCACTTGCCGTCGGTGAGCGCGTCAACATTCGCTACGGCACCGATTTTCTGATGGCTGGCTTTGCCGGCACCACGTCGTCGGTTCGCCCTCGCGCTGAAATCGCAGTTCGTATGTCGCCCACGTGGCAGATGTCCATCCTGGCAGCCGCGAACAACTGGCAGGATCCTTCGTCCGGCATCGGCACGCTGCAAAGCACCGTCAATGAACTCGACGTTTTCCCCACGCTCTTGATGCGCAACGGACGCTCGGTGATGGAGGGCGGACTCCACGAAGAACTCGCCGTCGAACACGATCTCGGCAAAAAGACTTCGCTCACCGCGTCCGTGTTTCAGGATCACTCCACAAACACCGCAATTTTCGGCCATGGGAACGTCTCCGGCCCGGACTACTTGCCCGACTTCTTCTCCAACGTTTTCGCCTACGACGCCGGCACGATGAACTCGCTCGGCACGCGCCTGGCGCTCACCAGAAAATTTTCGGACAATCTCGACCTGAGCCTGGTCTATTCCTACGCCGGTGCTCTTTCGCCCAACGAAGACCCGATCGAGTCGGCTCTGCGCAATCAACTTTCCACCCAGTACCATCACAGCGCCGCGGCTCGCATCTCCGCCAAGGTTCCCCGCACCGGCACGCGCATCAGCACCAGCTACAAATGGATTGACGGTCCCACGGTCTCGCAGCAAGACGCTTACGGCGAATCGGTTTACCACATCGATCCGTTCTTGAGCGTCCAGGTCCACCAGCGTTTGCCTGCGTTCTTCCCCGGCCATGCCGAACTCCTCGCTGATTGCGGCAACCTGCTGGCTCAGGGCTATGTCGCCATGAACACCAATGACGGCCAAGTGGTACTCGTGCCTACGTACCGCTACTTCCGCGGCGGCCTGAGCTTCCAGTTCTAGGCAAAACCCGCCTACGGTAATCGGGAAGTGCGATTCCACAAACAGGATGTTCCCGGCCATGTGTCCGCAAACCCTCCGTAATCCGCTACAAACAATGCCCTTACACTTTCAGGAATCTCTGCTTACCTGGAAGTCAACGTGCTACCATCTTTGCTCGAGCTTTACGGGTGTGCTTGCGTGAACGATAGTCTGCGAATGCGACTCGGTGCCGTCCTGCTGGCCCTTCTCACGCTGGCGGCCGTCGTTTTCGCCTTTCTGAATTTCCAGCAGCGGACCCGTTTCGTCCTTTCCGATGATGGCGTCACTTGGATGGATAGCTCCGCCGGTGTCGCCGCTTGGCACGTCGTGCAGGACTCGCCCGCGGCCAAAGCCGGCATCAAAGAGGGCGACATCGTCCTCTCGGTTCGCGGCGTCGCCGTTCACCGCGCCACAGACGTCACCCGCGTCCTGTTCCGTGTGGTTCCCTGGACCGAAATCAAGTACGAGCTCCGCCGCGACAATCGCACCTTTGAAACTCCCGTCGTCACCGCGCCGCAGGAAAATCCCTCGTCGATCGAAAACTACCTGCGCATCACCGCGCTGCTGTATCTCTTCATCGGATTGTTCATCTTCGTCCGCCGGTGGAACGCGCCTCGCGCCATTCATTTCTACGTCTTCTGCCTGATCTCATTCGTTCTGTACAGTTTTCACTACAGCGGCAAACTGAACTCTTTCGACTGGATCATTTACTGGGGCAACGTCGTCGCTCTGCTCGTTCAGCCCGCTTTGTTCGTCCATTTCGCGCTGGTCTTCCCGGAGCGCCGCGGCACTCTGTGGCCCAAGCTGGTCGCCGTGTACAGCTTGCCGGCTCTACTGCTGACTCTGCACACGTTCATCGCTACCGGCACTTTGGAATTTCTGCCGTCGATTACCACCCAGCGCTGGCTCGACGAAGTCGAACTCGCCTACCTCGGCGTCTACTTCCTGCTGGCAGCTGGAATTTTTCTCGCCAGTTATTTCCGCGCGCCCAGTGGCGTGCTTCGCCAGCAGCTCAAGTGGGTCACCGGCGGCACGTTCGCTGGCATCATCCCGTTCCTCTGTTTCTACATTTTCCCGTTCTTCTTCGGCGCCGTGCCTCCCACATGGATGAAGGCTTCGGTCCTCTCGCTCGCACTGATTCCGCTCTGTTTCGGCTACGCCATCATTCGCTACCGCTTGATGGACGTCGACATCATCTTCAAGCGCGGCTTGTCCTACACCTTCGCCACAGCGGCCGTCGTCGGAATTTATTTCGCCATCATCGCGCTGATCGGGGAATTGTTTCACCGTCCCGGACTCTCTACCGGCCCTGCCGGCGGCGTGATCGCCATCGTCGTCGCTGCGTTCCTGATCGAACCGCTGCGCGAAGGCGTTCAGACGCGCCTCGATCGATTTTTCTACCGCGATCGGCTCGACTATCGCCGCACCCTGATTGAATTCGGGCGCACGCTCACCAACGAGGTTCGCCTCGAGCCTCTGGTCGGCTCGGTTCTCGACCGCGTTTCGCAAACGCTGCTGGTCGATCGCCTCGCGATTTTCCTCGAAGACTCCGCCAACCCCGGAGCTTTCGTGCTTTCGCGCTCGATGGGTCTGCATCCCGAAGGTCCGCTCGATTTGTCGTTCCTCACCGCTGACAATCCGGCGCTCGAGCGTGGCGTCTTGTTTTTCGAGTCTGCGCGTTCGGCCACAGACGTTTCGCCGTCCGTCCGCCGCACACTCGAAGAACTCGACCTCAACTATTTCATTTCGTGTCGATTCCGCGAGCGCATCGTCGCCGTGCTGGGCCTCGGCAAAACCGTCGATGGCGATTACCTCTCGAGCGACGACCTCGAATTGCTCTCCACCATCGCCGGCTACGTCGCTATCGCTATCGAAAACGCCCGCCTGTATCAATCGCTCGAGCAAAAGGCCGTTCAAATCGAGCGCCTCAAAGACTTCAGCGAAAACATCGTCGAGTCTCTCAACATCGGCGTCGTCACCGTCGATCTGGAAGACCGCATCGAATCCTGGAATCCGCAGATTGAGGGCTTGCTCGCCATTCCGCGCCTCGAGGCGCTGGGCCACAATCTGCGCGACGTGTTACCCGCGGATCTCGTCGCCGAAATTTCATCTCTCGCAGACAGCGACCGCGTCGCCGGGATCTACAAATTCCGCCTCAACACCCGCGCCGGCCGTCACGTCGTCATCAACGCGTCCATCGCGCCTCTCGTTGGCAAAAGCGGCGCTCGCCTGGGCCGCTTGATTCTGCTCGACGACATCACCCAACGCGTGCGCCACGAAGAGCAGATGGTCCAAACCGAAAAACTCACTTCGCTCGGCCTGCTCGCCGCCGGCGTCGCTCACGAAGTGAATACGCCCCTCGCCGTCATCTCGAACTACATCCAGATGCTCGCGAAACAAATTCCCGCCGACGATCCGCGTCAGAAAACGATCGAGCGCATCGTGAAACAAACTTTCCGCGCCAGCGAAATCGTAAACAATCTTTTGAACTTCTCACGCACCGGCGCCGCCGAATTCGTCGAAGTCGATATCCACTCCGTGCTCGAAGAAACTCTCACGCTCGTTCAGCATCCGCTCAAAACCGCGCAGGTCAACGTGATCAAAAATTTCACCGGCCCCCTGCCCCCGGTTCTTGGCTCGATCACGCGCCTCCAGCAGGTTTTTCTGAATCTCTTCATGAACGCGCGCGATTCCATGCCCCAGGGCGGCATGCTCGAAGTCCGCACCGGCACGCACAACGGCTCGGTCGAAATTGAAGTCACCGACACCGGCTCCGGCATTTCGCCCGAGCATCTGCAGCGGATTTTCGATCCGTTTTTCACCACGAAGCCCACCGGCCGCGGCACGGGCCTCGGACTTTCCGTCAGCTACGGCATCATCAAAGAGCACGCGGGCAAAGTGGACGTGCGTTCCACGCCAGGAAAGGGAACTGCCTTCCGCCTGGAATTTCCCGTAGCCAGGAAACCCGTTCATGCCTAAGGGCTCCATCCTCGTCGTTGACGACGAAATCGAAATCCGCGAAGGCCTCGAAGCGCTGCTCACGTCCGAAAGTTTCGACGTCACTCTCGCCGAAACCGGTGAAGCCGGGCTTCGCCAGCTCGAAGATCGTCCCTTCGACCTGATGCTTCTCGATGTCAGCCTGCCCGATCGCAATGGCCTCGAGCTTCTGCGCGAAATCCGTCAACGCGATCCGCAACTTTCGATCATCCTGATCACCGCGTTCGGGTCGATCGATATGGCTCGCGCGGCGTTCAAGGGCGGCGCGCACGATTTCATCACCAAGCCCTGGTCAAACGACGAACTCGTCGCTCAGGTTTCGCTCGCCATCGAAGGCCGCCGCCTCCGCGACGAAAACGTCCAGCTGAAGCGCGCTCTGAAGCAGCGCTACAACTTCCCGAACATCGTCGGCAAAAGCGACAAGATGCAGTCGGTCTTCGACCTGGTCACGCAGGTCGCTCCTTCGCGCTCCACCGTTTTGATCAGCGGAGAAAGCGGTACCGGTAAGGAAGTGATCGCCAAGGCGATTCACTCCGCATCCACGCGCGCCGACAAAGCGTTCATCCCGATCAACACCGGTTCGATTCCCGTCGATCTTCTCGAATCGCAGCTCTTCGGCCACGTGAAGGGCGCATTTACCAGCGCCGTCGCCTCCAAAAAAGGTCTGTTCGAAGTCGCCGACCAGGGCACCATATTCTTCGACGAAATTTCCACGGTCAGTCCCGAAACACAGGCCAAGCTCCTGCGCGTGATTCAAGAGCGCGAATTCATGCGTCTGGGCGGCACCGAAACCATCAAAGTGGACGTCCGCATTCTGGCCGCCTCCAACGAAGATCTGAAAAAGCTGGTCCGCGAGGGCCGCTTCCGCGAAGATTTGTTTCACCGCCTCAACGTAATTTCAGTCCACTTGCCGCCGCTCCGCGAACGCAAGGAAGACATCCCGCTTCTCGTCGAGCGTTTTCTGAAACAGTTCTGCCAGGAAAACGCCAAGCCGCCGCGCGTTTTCACCAACGGCGCCATGAAGCTGCTCGTCGATTACGATTGGCCCGGCAACGTTCGCGAGCTGGAAAACGCCGTCGAACGCGCGGTCGTTCTTTCAACCCAGGAATCCATGGACGCCGACCTGCTGCCCGAAAGCATTCGCACCCGCGAAATCGTTCGAGGCGTTCGCCTGCAGCTCAATGAATTTCTTCCGTCTGGCTCTGGCGAAGCCGGCCAGGAAACTTCGCCATCGCTATTCGCCATCCTCGAAGAAGTCGAACGCCGCATCATCATCGACATGCTCGAGCGTACCAATTGGAATCAGACCGAAGCATCCGAACGCTTCCAGGTTCCGCTCTCCACGCTCAATCAGAAAATCAAGCGGCTCGGAATTGAAACGCGTCGCCGCACTCTCCCCGCTCGCGCGCCGTTTGACGACGAATCGACCGGCTTCGCTGCCGGAAAATAATCATAGTCTCGCGCTAGCGCACCAGTGCGTGGCGCAAGCCTGTCTCCGCAATGCCTGAATTTCTGCCGATTTTGTAGGTCACTTCCGTGGAGAAATTACCGCGTGGTCGAACTTGCGAGGTTCATTTCTGCAGAATTTTTGAAATCACATCCAGCTGCTTCAAATCTGTAACGCGCCATCCGCACTGAAACGTACCGGAAAGCGTTCCGTTCACGGCTTCTAGACTCGCGCCGCTCAGCCGCGCTCGCAACGCGTTCCATTCCTTTGCCAGCTCTTGAATTTCCTGCGGGCTCGCATCGTCGCGAAATGCTTTTGTCGCGCCGTCGATCGTTCCGTACTCATCCTCAAAATCCTGATTCAAATACCCGCGCAGGAAATCTCGGACCGCCGGATAATCCGCCGCGGCAATCGCCGGTGCCGCGCCTTTCATTCCCGCCGACGAACCTTTGCTCTTTTTCATCGCGGGCAATCCGGATAGGTCGTCAACACGTAAAATCCTCCGTCGCGCGCTGCTTTCAGCACCACCACCGCATCATACGCGGGCTGCACAACAGTCTCGCCCTGCCGGATGCATCGCCCGATCGCAGAGCGCCCCTCGCCGTGATAATCGAGCACCAGATTCGGCTTTCGCCCGTCCCGTTGCAACCAGCGCTCCAGCTTTGCGTTGTGCTCCAGCGTTTCGCCCACCGCTTCTTCCGCAATCTCGCGATTCGTCCACGTCGAAGCCGCAGAAATATTCGGCTCGCGCTCCAGCCGTTCGCGAAGTTCATCGTCGCTGCGCCCCACATGCTTATCAAGCGTGTGTCCGCCACGTGATTCGTCGCGCCCCAGATCGTAGCGATGGCCGGCTTCCGGTTTACTGCTCGCCGCCGCGGCGGGGCGAGGCCCGTCGGCAGCGCCGATTTGCGGTGGCGCCGATTGTCCTGCCCCGCACGCGGCCAGAAATCCGCAGCAAGCGATCAATAGAGTTTGTCGTAGAGATTTGAAAATCATCGCGGTTTACGAAACCAGCGGCCGTCCGGCAATTTCTTCCAGCACGCGGTACGGCGCCACATCCGGATTCACTAGCGCTTCCGGAGGAATCAGAAACGTTTGCTCGATGGCGTATTGCCCGCTCATCACCGCGTGCGCCACGCAGTCCGTGAACACGATCCACGTCGAAATCGGCGGAAATTCGATTTCTGTTTTCGGCGTGTTCTTCTGGAACTCCGCGTTTTCCTTCAGGTAATCGTGAAATCGCAGCATAAACATGTCGTATGGCGTTCGTCCAGAAACGCCCAATCCGATCTTGGTCCCTAGATTCAAAACCGCGCGGCTCAAAAACGAATTTTCTTCGGCAATCCGCTGCAAACCCGCCGGCTTTGCAAATTTCTGCGCGAGCACGCCGAAATTTTCCGTCGTGTTCCACACTCGCGCTCGCGTCGGATTCAAGTTCGTGAAGATTCGCATGATCCGGCCGCCGCGCGTGGGACGGCTGGGAAACGCGTCCACGTGCAGCAAATCGTTGCGCTTGTGCAGCGGCAGATCCCGCCCTTCTTCTTCCATCGGGCGGAAACTCGCGAAATCCAAAATCCATCTGCCCTTGTAGGGCGCCAGAAACTTTCCCGCAAACGCCGTCACTTGCGCGCTGTAATTCTTGAAGATGACGCGAAGCCGCTCGACCGTTTCCGGATTACCCGTCACTCCCCGCAGCACATCCTCACTCGGCCGGTACGACACATTTTTATGCATCCGCAGTTCCGACCATTCCTGCTCGCGCAGGAATTTTTGATCCTCGGCGGACAGCAGGAAGGGAAGCTCGCGGAAAAACAGAATCTCGCCGCGCTCCAGCATTTCGCAGTACGCGCGCGATCGTTCATTTACTCGCTCGGCTGACGTCCATCCGCCGGGCATTTTGTAATCTTCGATGTGAATCCACGGAGTGTTCGGCATCAGAGTCCCGTTGCCGGCAATGCAGCTCGGATCTTTACGCCGGCCGTTTGTATCCCGGGGGCATCAGCGTCGTGCTCAAATCCAATCCCGACAAATCGACGCCTTCCAGATTCGTTTCCCGCAAAATTGCCGTCCGCAAAATCGCTCCGGAAAAATCCGCTCCGGTGATGTTTGCGTTCCGGAAATTCGCCGCACCGAAATCGGCCTTCCGCAGCACGGCTCCACGCAGGTCCGCGCGAAACAGCTCCGAACCGCCCACTTGCGCTTCGGTCAAATCCGCGCCGCTCAGATGCGCTTCGGTCAGATCCGCTTTCCGCAGGTCCGCGCCCTTCAGCTTCGCTTTGCTCAAATCCGCCGACGAGAGCCGCGCGTTATAAAATCGCGCGCCTTCCAGATTCGCACCCTGAAAATTCACCAAGTCCAGATTCATGCTCTCAAAATTCACGCCGCTCAAATTCGCGCCGGAAAGATCCGCGCGCACTCCCGCATCGTCGCCGCGCACAAAAAGCTGGTGCTTCTCGATAATCTCCGAAACTCGTGTACCGTTATGTCGAACACTGCTGGGGGTTCTCACCGCCCCTCCTTTCAATACTTTCCGTCGATTCGGCCGTAAACTTCGCTACGCCCTGAATCCTCAATTTTACTCGAAGAACTCCCCACGGTCACTGAATACCGCGCTATGGTAGTGCGTCCGTTCGGACCCAAACACCTGGAATTCGGTTAAAAGGGATCCCGCAGGAGGCAGGAGACTATTTTCATGACTGGTCCATCGATCGCCCGTGTCATTCTCTACGTTCGCGACGTTCCGATAGTAGCCGCCTTTTATGCGTGTTTCTTTGGTATGAAGCCCCTGCCGGGTGCAACCGATGGCTGGTTGGAACTAGCCAGTCCTTCAGGCGGATGTACCATCGCGCTTCATAAGGCGGCTAAATCGCAAAAGAGCGGAGCGGCGATAAAGATTGTCTTCGGCGTGAAGGATGTCCCCGCATTCGTCCAGGCAAAGGAAAAAGAAGGACTGAAGTTCGGCGCCATTCATCGCGGGAATGATTTTGAATACTCCAACGCGAAAGATCCCGCCGGAAACTCAATCAGTATCTCCAGCAGAGGCTTGTGAGGGTCGATTCAAACTACCCACTCCCCGCGCTTTACGTCCTCTTACCCCCGCGCCGCGCCCAAATGATTTGTGATACCGTCAACCCATGGGAGTTGCCCGTCGCTTCGCATCGTCATTATTCGCCCTCTTCGCGATAATTTCGCTCGTCGCCCTCACCGCCGCCGCGCAGGAAGTCGAAGCACCGCCCAGCGAAGAAATTGTCGCCAATCTGGCGGCTGGCCGAGTGATCGTCGCCGTCGTGAAAGACGGAATCCTCATCGGAACGATCGAAAATCCCATCGAAGTCCAGACACATCCGCCGATTCCCACCGCCATCACGAATATTCGCGCCGAAGTTCTTCTCGGCGCCGTCGATTGGGTCTCACCCTCTTCGCAGATCCAGATCGCTCGGCTCGACCGCGAACTTCCGCACTTGCGCGGCACTGGCGGACCCGCCGCCCCATCGCTCGCCGGTGAACACGCCAATGGCGAAGCCACTGACCTCGAATCCATCGGCCAAGCCGTCTATGCGCGCTTCAACGAAGTGCTGAAGGACGTCCACGGAAAAATCACTCTGCCCGCCGGCGAACCCCTCGCTCAGCTAATCGTCGCGGATTATGCCCGCGACTATGGCCCCGAAGTCTGGCAACTTTCGTTTGAATTAAAACAGGAGTTCCAGCGCGAGGACTATTTCGACAGCAGCGTCACGCACCCAGTTTTTGTTCAGTTCTGGCCGCCGGAAAAAGGACAGCCGCACGCGCTTCTCGAATTTCAGTACCCGCCCGAAAATCCGTCGCCCACATTAATGCAGCTTTTGCAGCAAGGCGATCCGCGTTTCGAAAAATTGAAATCGTCCGACAAAAAAATGTCAGACGTCGCCAATCTTTTGCTCGCGGGGCAAAGCGGAAAAATTTTGTCAGCCGACGCGATCCAATTTCTCCGCGCCACCCTCGATATCCTCACACCGCCAAATGCCCATCAAACATTGGCGATTATCACTCCCGACGACGGCTTTCACTGGATTGTGAAACCGCCCGCCGAAGCAAAGCCCGCGCCGCAGCCAGGAGAAAAGGAGCGCCCGCCGGACGCTCCCTCGCTGCTCAAACCGTCATAGCCGCAACTCGTACCGAACGACGCACGCGGACACCGCACGCGCGGATCGTTTCACACCGCGATTACTTTTTCTCGGCGAGCTGAATCTTCAGCTTGGAATTTTTTTCTTCCACGCCTTTCGCCAGATCTTCTTTGTGTTTCACCAGGCGTTTTGCAATTTCCGGATCGGAAAGTCCCAGAATTTCCGCCGAGAAAATCGCCGCATTCACCGCGCCTGCTTTGTCGATCGCCATCGTCGCCACTGGAATTCCGCCCGGCATTTGCACCGTCGAAAGCAGAGCGTCAAATCCGTTCAGCGAGCTGGTACCCATCGGGACGCCGATCACGGGTAGCGTAGTGTTCGCCGCGATCACGCCCGCCAAGTGCGCCGCTGCGCCCGCCGCGCAAATCAAAATCTTCAGCCCGCGGCTAATGGCAGACGTCGCGTACTCGTGCGCCCTCGCCGGCGTTCGGTGCGCCGAGATAATCTCCATCTCCCAACCAATTCCAAACTTCTCCAGCGCCTTGCCAGTCTCCATCATCACGGGCAAATCGCTGTCCGACCCCATCATAATTCCCACTTGCACGTGCTTCGGTTTTTCGCCAGAGCTCACTTTTAACTCCCTATAGGTCTATAAGTTAACTTGATTTACCGCGTCCTGCATTTCACTTCGTTCAATCAACTCGATCTTGTCGCCTTTCCGAATCGTTCCCGGCTCGACCACCCGGCACAGCCAACCGCGCTGCCCTCGCAATTCCTCCTGCAATCCCATTCGGATTTCGTCCATCCGGTTGCACGGATCACAGGGAATCGTGACCCGCAGCTTCGCTCCGCCCACCTGCATTTCCTGCCCGATCTGCAGCTTCTGAAAATCGATTCCGCGCACCGTAATGTTTTCTTTGATCTCTCCCGGCGCGAGCTCGAACTTCTCCAAAGTCTCAACGTCCATTAGACACACCTGACGCTTGGTGCCCGGCCGTCCGTGAATGCATCCACGAAACCCTTTATTCTCAATCGCTTCCACGCTATCCAGTTCCTTCATCGGAAAGCGGTGCACCAGACAAATAAATAGATGGGCCACTTCACCCATGGTTTGCACCCGACGTCACGTTTCGCGCGGCGTCAAAGTCTTCCGCCATCGCCGCAGCGCCCACATCTTTCCGGTAGTACGCGCCCTCGATCTTGATCTGATCCGCTCCGCGGTACGCCGTCACGGCCGCCGAGCCCAGCGACTCGCCCGTCGCGCACACACCCAAAATTCGTCCGCCGCTGGTGTAGAGCCCATCGTCTTCGCGCCGGGTTCCCGCTTGAAATATCGCCGTGCCGGGAATCGCTTGCGCGTCGGCCAATCCCCGGATGCGCTTTCCGACCACCGGATCTCCCGGGTATCCTTCTGAAGCCATTACCACGCAAATACTTGCGCCCGGCTTCCACTTCACTGCGGAAGCGTCCAGATTTCCCTTCGCCGCGCCCAGACACAGCTTCGCCAGGTCAAAATCCGCGCGCATCATGATCGATTGCGTCTCCGGATCGCCCAGCCGGCAATTGTATTCGAGCACCTTCGGCCCATCCGACGTCAGCATCAACCCGAAAAAGATAAACCCGCGAAAATCGAGCTTCTCTTTCTGCAGCCCAGCAAGCGTTGGCTTCACAATCGTCGTCAGGATCGCTTGTTCCACAGAAGTCGCGAGAATGTTGTCGGTTGAATATGTGCCCATTCCGCCGGTATTCGGGCCCTGATCGCCGTCGTACGCTCGTTTGTGGTCGCGTGTCGGCGCCATCGAAACGAAATTCTTGCCGTCGGTCAGAATAATGTACGAGAGCTCTTTCCCGACCAGCGCTTTTTCAAATAGCACTTTTTCGCCGGCCGATCCAAACTCCTTCTTTTCCATCAGTCGCTCAATGAAAGCCGACGCTTCCGCCGCATTCGCCGCCACTAGCACGCCTTTGCCGGCCGCGAGCCCGTCGGCCTTGATCACCAGCGGAAATTCAACCGAATCCAGAGCCGTGTGAGCATCGATCGCCGACTCAAAAACTCCATACGTTTCCGCCGCCGGAACTCCGTTGCGTTCCATGAATTGCTTCGCGAAAACTTTGCTTCCCTCCAACTGCGCCGCGGCTTTCGATGGCCCCAGGAGCAACAGCCCGCGCTTCGCAAATTCGTCCGCGATTCCGTTAACCAGCGGCAGCTCCGGCCCGACAATCGTCAAATCCGCCACCAATCGCATCGCCAGATTTGCTGCGGAATTCACATCCTGCAGATTCAGCGGCACACAATCGCAGTCGTACGAAATTCCGCCGTTTCCCGGCGCACACCACAACTTATCCACCAGGTTGCTTTGCTTGAGTTTCCATACGATTGCGTGTTCGCGTCCGCCGTTGCCGATGAGGAGAATTTTCACGATGGGTTCGTTCTGAGAGTTAGAAAGATACGGCTAGTCCGCGACGAGTGTCAACTGTCGCGCTTCGGATAGTTCATCTTGCTTCGACCCGCCAAAAATGTTTTCATCCTCCTCGCGATTGCGCAGGCCTCGTCGCGATTCGATGACGAGCGAATCGAAAAACGCGGCCGGTCGCAAACGTCGCCAACTCAAAATCGAAAATGGCCGAACTCTCCAACTCCCAAATCAAAGATCTGCTCGCCCCCTACGGAGTCGAAGCGAGTGACCACTTCGCGGACGGAATTCGCCGCTACATCGATTTGCTCCTACGATGGAACCAGCGGGTTGCCCTTACGACCGTCACAGACCCCGAGCAGATCGTTCGCTTCCATTTCGGTGAGAGCATTTTCGCCGCGTCGGCCGTTCCCATACGGAATGGTCGGCTCGCCGACGTTGGTTCGGGCCCTGGATTTCCTTCCATACCATTAAGTATGGCAATTGAGTCGTTAAAGACCGTCTCGATCGAGTCCAATCGTAAGAAATCTACCTTCCAAGCCGAGGTTATTCGATCGCTCGGAATCTCGAATGTAACCCTCTACCGTGGCCGTATGGAAAATTATGACCGCCTGACCGCCAAGTTTGACTTCATTACCGCCCGCGCGCTTGGGATGTTCGCGGAACTGCTCGATTGGTCGCAATCCGCACTAAATTCGGAAGGAAAGGTCGTTTTATGGCTCGGCGAGTCCGACGTCGAAAAAATTCGTGCGATAACCGATTGGACTTGGCTTGAACCTATCAAAATCCCGGATTCCGATCGGCGATTCCTTCTGGTCGGTTCGCCGCTGGCCTAATCATTCTTCGTTTCACGTGGAACACTCGCCTTTCAGCGCGTCCACGAGTGTTTCACGTGAAACACTCTCGATAAACTCAGTAAACCGGCGTTCCACGTGAAACATCCACACATTTTTCGCCAAAATTTCGCTGTTTCACGTGAAACATCTTGATTATTTCGTTTTCCATCTGATACATTCCGCCTTTCTCAAGGACTCTCGAATTTGGCGCGCGTTATCGCAATTACGAACCAAAAAGGTGGCGTCGGAAAAACGACGACAGCCGTCAATCTCGGTGCCTCTCTCGCCGCTTCCGAGCAGCGAACCCTCATCATCGACTGCGATCCGCAGGGCAACACCACTAGCGCGCTCGGTTTTCCCAAAGATCCAGCCCGCCGCACCCTCTACCAAGCCTTAATCCTGGGTGAACCGATCGAACGCATCACCCTCGACGCCCAAGTGGAAGGCCTCGACCTCATTCCATCCGACAAGAACCTCGTAGGTGCCGCCCTCGAGCTGATTTCGGTCGAGAATCGCGAGTACCGGCTCAAATCCGTCATCTCGAGCGTTCTGGCGAAATACAACTACGTCCTCATCGACTGCGCACCGTCGCTCGACCTCCTCACACTCAACGCGCTCGCCGCGGCCGATTCCGTCCTGGTCCCGATCCAATGCGAGTTCTTGGCTCTCGAAGGCGTCGCCGAGCTGCTCGACACGCTTATGCGCCTTCGCCGCTCCATCAACCCGGCGCTCGCCGTCGAGGGCATCCTTCTCACGATGTACGACGACCGCACCACACTTTCGAAGCAAGTCGCCGCCGATCTTCGCAGCTTCTTCGGTGCGCAAGTCTTTGAAACAGTTATACCTAGGAACGTTCGGCTGGCCGAAGCCCCCAGCCACGGCATGCCAGTAATGTTCTACGACATACATAGTAAAGGCGCTGAAAGCTATATCCAACTTGCCAAGGAGGTAATTGCGAATGCCCAGAAACGCATTGGGCAGGGGATTGAGCGCGCTGATTCGCGAGCCGGAGCAGGACTCGAGTCAAACACAGCCGCCGCCGCTGCAACCGCAGGTGCAGGTGCCGGATCATCAGATTCATTCGCCCCAGTTCGGAGTGACGTCAATCCCGGGAATGACGGGAGCGGCGACGGCGGTAGCGGTAGCACTGGCGCCGTCTGAAGCCTTCCTCCAGGTCGACATCGACCTGATCGACCCGAGCCCGTATCAGCCTCGCACACGCTTTCGCGAGGAAGCGCTCGACGAACTTTCGCGCTCCATCCGCTCGAGCGGCATCGTGCAACCGCTTGTCGTCCGTCGAAAAGCGAATCGCTACCAGTTGATAGCCGGCGAACGCCGCTGGCGCGCCGCGCAACGCGCCGAACTGCCGCGAGTCCCCGTCGTTGTCCGCGACGTACCCGAGGGTATGGCGATGGAAATGACCCTCGTCGAAAATCTTCAGCGCGAAGATCTGAACCCGATCGAACAAGCGCACGCGTTTCAGCGCCTCACCGACGAATTCCATCTCACTCAAGAGCAAGTCGCCGAGCGCACCGGCAAAGACCGCACCACGATCGCGAATGCTGTCCGCCTCTTGAAACTCGAGGTTCCCATTCAGGAGCTGGTCGAGGAAGGCAGAGTCACCGCCGGCCACGCTCGCGCACTTCTCGCGGTCGCCGACGCCGAACTGCGGCTCGACCTTGCGAAGAAAATTGCCCGCGGCGGCATGACGGTTCGCCAGGTCGAGCGTCTTGCGTCGCGTGTTCCACGGCCTCGCCCCGAAACGATTGCGTCTGCCCCCGATCCCAACACCAAAGCCGCGATCGAAGAGCTTCAGCAAGCTTACGGAACTCGCGTCCTTCTGCAGCCCCGCTTTGGCTCGAAGCCCGGTCAGTTAGTGTTTGAGTACTACGATGATAGCGATCTGGCGCGGCTCTACGACCAGCTCATGCGAAAATAGACCTTCGCAGTTCGCGAAATCTTGGGAGCCGCCACGTAAATGGTCTTGGGTTGGTTTGACCGCAAACGCCAGGATTCCGGCGAATGGACCGGTTTCCTCGAGCAAGGCGTAAAACTCGAAGGTCGCCTGGAAACCACAGGAACGTTCCGCGTGGACGCCGAGATGAAGGGAACTCTGGTCTCCAACGAGACCCTCATCCTCGGCGAAAACGCGCAGATGGAAGGCCAAATCGAAGGCAACTACATCATCGTCGCTGGCCGCTTCGACGGCACCATCCGCGCAATTTCAAAAATCGAAATCCAGCCGAAAGCCATTGTCACCGGCGATGTCTTCACTCCTTGTCTGATCATCGAGCCCGGCGCCATCTTCGACGGCCAGTGCCACATGAATTCGCCGAAGGAAAACGCCGAGCCGATCGTAATTCCCATCCGCTCGGCTGCCGCTCGCGCTTAGGCTCACTCGCACCGTTTCACGAAAATCGTCCGCGCAATCTCCTGAGCTATAATCGTCGCTCTCGCTTCACTGAAACACCGGAGACACTCGGTTGTCAGAACCCGTCCGCCTCACCGCCACCGCCAAAGCTGCCGGATGCGCCGCGAAGCTCAGCCCCAGCGTGCTCGACGCAGTCCTGAAAAAATTGCCGCAGCAGCACGATTCAAATCGCCTGGTCGGCTTTGAAACCAGCGACGACGCGGCTGTTTATCAGCTCACCGAAGATCTCGCCATCGTGCAGACCGTCGATTTCTTCACGCCCATCGTTGACGATCCGTCGCAGTTCGGCAAAATCACTGCAGCCAACGCGCTCAGCGATGTGTATGCCATGGGCGGCCGCCCCGTGTCGGCGCTCACCATCCTCGCCTTTCCCGCGGCCGGAGATCCCGCGATCCTCGAGCAAATTCTCCGCGGCGGTCTTTCGAAAATGTCCGAAGCAAACTGCACCATCGTCGGCGGCCATTCCATTCGCGATGACGAGCTGAAGTTCGGCTACGCGGTCACCGGAGTGATTCATCCGCAAAAAATCTGGAAAAATTTTGGCGCCCAGCCCGGCGACGTCTTGCTCCTCACAAAACCGCTCGGCACCGGCGTCATTTCCACCGCGCTAAAGCAGGGGAAAGCCCACGAAACGTGGGTTTTCGCAGCCACTGAATCGATGGCTCGTTTAAACCGCGACGCCGCCGACGCGCTCCACGAAATCGAAAACGAAAGTGAAAGTGCATCCGCCGCCCGCAATCCCATTCACGCCGTTACGGACGTCACCGGTTTCGGCCTGCTCGGCCACGCCCGCGAAGTCGCCATCGGCAGCCGCGTTTCGTTGAGCATCGCTCACGATCGCCTCGCGTTCCTTCCCGGAGCCGTCGAAGCTGCGCATTCCGGCTTCTTCTCCGCCGGAATGAAAAATAATCGTGATTTCGTCGAGTCCTGTACTCAATTCGCTCGCGAAGTGCCCGACGAAATTCGCGCCCTACTCTTCGATCCGCAAACTTCGGGCGGCCTGCTCGTCGCGATTCATCCGGACTTTGCCGACGTCGCTCTCGCCGCCATGTCGCGGCGCGGCGTGCCTGCTCGCGCAATCGGCGCCGTCACCGAAAGGTCCGCCCATCTACTCCTCGTTACGTAGCTCGCGCAATCGTGTAAACTTTTTCGCGCACGCGCTTCATCGCCAACTTCATGGACACCATCACCCACGGGATTGCGGGCGCTCTGATCGGCAAAGCATTCTTTTCTCGTCGCAACGCTCGCGTCGCCACGTTTGCAGCAACCATCGGCGCCATGTTTCCCGATATCGATATCGTCCGCTACGGATTTTCGTCCGATCCGCTCGCCATCGTGAAATATCACCGCGCCATCACGCACTCGTTCTTCGCCTTACCGTTTTTCGCATTGGTGCTCGCGTGGATCACCCGCGCCGGCTTCCCATTGCTGCAGCGGCGCTTCGAAAAGCTGCGCGAGTTCGATTCGCCATCGTGGCTGATGCTCTGGCTCATCTACGCGGTCGCCATCGCCAGCCACATCCTTCTCGACGGCATGACGTCTTTCGGCACCCGCATGTGGGTCCCGTTTTCGCAGCGTCGCGTCGCTTGGGACATACTCTTCATCATCGACTTCGTTTTCACCGCTCTGGTTCTCGTCCCGCAAATCGTCGCCTGGATTTATTCCAACCGCTCGGAATCGCGTTCGCGCGCCATCGTGATGTGGATCGTCTTCGCCGCTGCGGCACTCGGCGCTTGGTACGTTGCCGGAAACTTCGGATTTCCATTCCATTTCTGGATTGTGATTCTCGTCTCGGCTCTGCTCGCCGCGCTATTTTTCGTCCCGTCCATCGGCGCCGCTGGTTTCCGCGTGTCTGCAGCCGAATGGTGCCAGGCCGGCTTCGTCCTTACAGTGATCTATCTGTTTTTTTGCACGCTGGCGCACCACGTCGCGTTTCAGCGCGTCTATTCCTTCGCCACCGTCACTGGAATTCCCATCGAACGTATTGCCGCGCTCCCGCTTCCTCCCTCGTTGCTCGATTGGGGCGGCGAGATTCTCTCGTCCAACGGTGTCTATCAATCGCGTTTCGATCTTCGCAACGCCGCCAATCCTCATTTCACCTTCTCGCCGGATTCGCCGCCCGATCCGTTCATCGCCAAAGCGATGGCACTTCCCGAAGTTCGTCTGTATTGGGATTTCGCCCGCTTTCCGGTGATTCGCAGCTCCACCGACGCCGGTCTTCACTTCGTGGACTTCAACGAAAACCGTTTCATCGCGCGACAGCATCCCGAACACGGGCCCACGCCGTTTTCTTATCGGGTCGTGTTCAATGACGCCGGCGATGTGGTCGAAGAAGGCTGGCAGGCCGACGGCATCAACGTCCGCCGCATGATGAAAATTCTGCCGCAGCACGGAAAGGATCTCCGATGAAAGTTCTGATCTTCAGCGATATTCACGGCGATATTCGCGCCCTCGAGCGACTGGTCGCTCAGCCTGCTGACGTGTACATCTCCGCCGGCGATCTGTCGAATTTCGGCAAGATGCTCGACCGCTGCGGCGAAATCATGCAGCCGCTCGGCGAACGCGCCTGGATGCTGCCCGGCAATCACGAAACGCAAAAGCAAAACGCCGAATTCTGCGCGCGCTTCGGCTTCACAGATTTTCACCGCAAAATTCGCAAAGTCGGCAACTCCGCTTGGGCCGGCCTCGGCTACAGCAACATCACTCCGTTCAAAACGCCCGGGGAATACACCGAAGACGAAATCGCCGCCGCGCTGAAAGAGTTCGACGGCATCCCATCGCTCAATCTCGTCGTCCATTTTCCGCCGTACGATACCAAGCTCGACGAATTCGCGCCGGGCAAACACGCCGGCAGCGCCACGCTCCGCGCCTGGGTCGAACAGCAAAAGCCCGCGACGCTGTTCTGCGGACACATCCACGAAACCGCGGGCATTGCGGACACACTCGGGGCCACGAAGTGTTTCAACGTCGGAAAAGAGGGTTACACGCTGGAAGTCTAGGAAGGTTTACAGCCGCTTCTGAATCGCGCACGAAGCCGCAAACGCACCTCGCGCAAAAAATCTACTTCTTCGTCGCCGGATAAATCACCAGCTGCCGCCGGTCGCCGGCTCCCTCGCTCACCGTTCGCACGCCCTGCGCGCCGGTCAACTCCAGGTGAATCAGCCGTCGCTCCCTCGGTGACATCGGATTGAATCGAAACGCTTGCCCAGTCTCTCGCACTCGCTGCGCGGCCACGCGTGCCGACAATTTCAATTCATCCAGGCGCGTCGCGCGATACTCCGCGCAATCAAATCGCACCCGGTCGTGCAGCCGCGGATCCAGCCGCAGCCACCGATGCGCCACGTGCTCTAGCGCCAGCAGCAGTTCCGCTTCGTTCTCCAGCAGAAAATCCTGATCCGCGCCTTGAAACGTCACCAGCACATCGGTCTGGCCGTTTGTGCCGCCCACCGTCGCCGGCTCTGAAATCGCATATTCGATTTCCAGGCCCATCTCGCGCACCGCCAATTCCAGGTAGCGCTTCACTTCCGCAATCGCCCGCGCGCTATCCAGATGCGCCTCGGGCTGCGCGTGCTCGCGCTTCGTAAAATTCCTTCCGGATGTGGGTCGGTGGTCTCTCATCACTTTCCGTTATTCTTCTTGAATTTGCCGCGCGACGGCAACGGCTCCGTCTTGTTCAAATAATATTGCTGCCCAATTCCCACCAGGTTGCTCGTGCACATGTACAGATTCAACCCACTCGAAAACCGGAAGAACACAAATCCCATAAACAGCGGCATAAACGCCATCATTTTCTGCTGTGCCGGATCCACCGTCGTTTGCGGCGTCATCTTCGTCATCAGGAACATCAGGATCGTCATTGTAATCGGCAAAATGTAGTACGGGTCCATCGCCGATAGGTCGTGAATCCACAATACCCACGGCGCATGCCGCAACTCGATCGCTCCATTCAACACGCGCCACAGCGCCCACCAGATCGGCATCTGCGTCAGCATCGGAATGCAGCTTCCCAGCGGATTGATCCCTTCCCGCGAGTACACCGCCATCACTTCTTCGTTCATCTGCTTCTTGCGCGGATCGCTCATCGAATATTTCTTGTAGCGATCCTGAATCTGCCGGATCTCCGGCCCCACCTTCTGCATCTTCTGCATCGACCGCCAGCTCTTCATCTTCAGCGGAAAAAGAGCGACGTTGATCACCAGCGTCATTACTACGATGCACCAGCCCCAGTTTGGGACCTTCGAATGCAGTGTTTGCAGTACCCACAGCAGCGGCTTCGCGATCACGCCGGTCCATCCGAAATTGATCAACTCGGAAAGCGGCGGATGCATTTTTTCCAGAATGCCCAAATCTTTCGGGCCTACGTACACTCGCATTTGCAGCGGACCGCCATTGGTCGTCCCCGCCGCCATCTGCGCTTCCGGATCGGTCTGCTGCTTGTCGTCCACCGTCGTCGTGTGATCCTGCTTCCAGTGCCACAGCGACAAATTCGATCCGTCCGGCATAAACGCTGCCGTAAAAAACTGATCCTCGATTCCCGCAAACGCCAGCGGACCGTATTGAATCGCCGGCTGGCTTTGATTTCCCGATACTCCCAGCTTTTTGTACTGCAGCAGATTCAGTTTTCCGTCGCTGTTGTAATACACCGTCACCAGCTGCGCCGCGTTGTAAACCGCCTTGTCGCCGAATCCGCCGCGCCACGCCACCGCCACCGGCTGCGGTTTTCCGTCCAGCGTCACTTCCGCCGCCACGTTCAGCGTGTAGTCATTCGCAAACTTCAGCCGCTTGGTCACATCCAGGTGGCCATCGCTCCAGTGAAATTTCACCTCCACCGGAGCCGTGAGCGGTCCATTCACACTCGAATCCGCCGCGCCATTCGCGCCTGCCACCGTCGCGTTATACAGTCCCGAATTCGCCGCCGCTTCCTGATTCGCATCGCCCAGCACCAGCGAAAACGGCCAGCCCAATTGCTGCGCCACGTTGTCGTTCACTAGGTCCAGCGGCTTCGGCGGTTTCTGATCGTCGAAATACTTGTTCAGCTGCCAGGTTCGTACCACACCGCCGCGATTCGAAAGTTCCACGTGATAGAGCGGACTTTCCACCTGCACCGTTTGCTCTGCCGATGCCTGTGCCACCGCAGGATTCACGGCCGCAGCCGCAGTCTTCGCGCCCGCAGCAGACGTCATCGCTGCGCCCGGCGCAGAACTCGCCGAACTCGGCGACGTCCCGTTTGTATTTCCGGCAATTCGTTGCGAACTTTCCGCCGTTTTCGGCGGCGCCACCGGGACCGGAGGCTTGTAGAAGTGCTGCCACACAAACAGAATAATCAGCGCGACGATTACAAATATGATTCCGCGTACCTGGTCCGACATTTCTTCCACTGCCACCGCTCCTTGGTTCTTATGAATTCCGTTTCGCGTCGCGGAAAACTACTTCGCTCCGCCGCTCGCTTCGTCCAGTTCGTCCGGCACCAGATCCACTCCGCCCTGCGTAAACGGACGGCATCGGCCCAGTCGCTTCAGCGCCAGCATTCCGCCGCGCTTCGCACCATGCTTAGCGATCGCTTCCTGCGCGTAGTTCGAACAAGACGGATAAAATTTGCAGGCGCCGCCTAGAAACGGCGAAAGAAAAATCTGGTAGAACCTCACGAACGCCAACGCCAGCCACGTCGCCGCCGACCGCGCTTCCTCGCGCACTACAATCGTCCGCTTCGCCGCCGGAGTCTTCACTGACGCAGGTGCAGACGCCGCCGTTCCCGTGCTCACGTTCCCAGCCACGCTCATTCCTGTGAACTCTTCCGCAAATGCACGGCGTTCGACGCAGTCCGCGAATCCGCGGCAATCGGTGCAGCCGCCGGCGAACTCGCCGCCGCTTCCCGCGGCATCAGCTTCACCAGTTCCGCCGCCAGCGCCGCAAACTCAGCCGTCGCCACCGAACTTCGCGGATGGATCACCACGTCCCACCCTCCCGCGATTTCCATTCGGTGCATCCTCAGCAATTCCCGCAGGCGTCGCCGGATTCGGTTGCGCTTCACCGCATTTCCCAGCGCCTTCTTGATGCTCCAGCCAAATCTGCTCACGGGAAGTCCGTTCGGGCGTAGGAACAACGTGAATTCGCGGCTCGATCGCCTCTTCGCCTCTCGATACACCGCATCATATTCAGCGCGGCGCACAATTCGGCATTCACGAGGCAAATCCTGCCGCGGCGGGTCAGACGCGCGTAAGACTGTGGCGCCCCTTCTTGCGGCGTGAGGCAAGCACTTTCTTTCCACCTTGCGATTTCATGCGTTTACGGAACCCATGCTTCTTGTGACGGCGTCGCACATGGGGTTGAAAAGTACGTTTCGGCAACGAAAATCTCCCTTAACTTTAAGTGGCTCCTCACCGGAGCCGCGCTGGCGCAAGTATCCCAGGCCGCGCACACACACGAACCTAGAAGTTTAGACGACCCCCGCCACACGGTCAAGGAATCGCGCTCGCCCCGCGCAGCCCCCGCGTCAAATTTTCAGTCTGTGCCAAACAGGACGGAACAACTCGCGCCACTTCTACTTCTGCAGCTTTTCGTATTCCGCCTTCGCCTGCACGTACACCGGCACATCGGGGTCCGCGTTCTTCCACAACGCCAGAAAGTCCTGATACGCCTCCCGCGCCTTCGCCCTCAGCGCATCCGCATCCGTGCCCGACGCAGCCGCCGCCTGCGTCGCATACGCGCGCCCCAACCCCAAATGCGCCAGCGCTCCCGTCACGTTGTTCCCCACGATCGGCTTGTTATCGATTACCTTTTGAAAATCCGCTGCCGCCGCGTCGCCCTTTTTCGCCGCCAAATTCGCCTGCCCGCTCAGATACGGGCCCGCGCCGGCGATATCGATCTGAAAGCCGCCCAGCTGGTAGGGCTTGTTCGGTTCGAGCGCCGTTAGTGCCTTGTTTGCGTCTCCGGCGTGCAGCGCGATGCCCGCTTCGATCATCGGTACGTAAACGAACCTAGCGAGCGTGTCTTCTGGAAATTTCTTCTTTAGGTCATCGGCCATTTTCTGCGCGCCCGGCGCGTCACCTGCCAGGCCCAGAGCGATTCCCTGGGCGGCTTCGATATCGCGGTTCGTTGCGAGTCGCGCGCCATCGTTCGCCCACTTTCTCGCGTCAGCGGCGTTGCCTACCAGCGCCTGCGTCACCGCGAAATTCACGGAATAAGCCGCCGCCACTTCTTTCTCGTCCGCATGCTCCGCTGAGGCCGCAGCACGTTCTACGAATCCCTGGGCTTTCTTCAACTGTCCGCCGTACGCCGCGGTGTCCGCCTCGGCGTACATCAAAGTGTCTTCGAACCCCGGCTTGCCGTTGGCCCACGCCACAGCCTCGGCCATCCCGGCTATATCGCCTCGCACGAAATCAAGCAGGTACTGGTTCGCGTAGAGCGCCACGGACTCGAGATTTTTGTGCTTTGCTTCCTCGAGGGTGAGCCGCGCTTCGTCGAGCCGCCCGGCGAATAAAAATCCGGAAACCAGATTCGAATAGTTCAGCCGGCTTTGTGGGTCGAGATTCAATTCCTCTTGATACATTCCAAGGGATTTCGCCGTATCGCCCATCGCCGAGTAAACGAATCCAAGGTTCGTTCGTGGCCCTTCGTCCCTCGGGTAAGTTTGAATCCACTCGCGAAGCGTTGCGGCGGTCTTGTCCAGGTCGCCCGTTACCATCAGGTTGTAGTGTGAGTCGATGTAGAGCCGTTCGCGCTCACTGGCTCGGTCACGCAGCGCATAGGCCTTGCTTATGTTTTCGTTGGATGAGCCCACTTCTCCCAGATTGCTGTACGCGCTCCCAAGCCGCGCATAGGCCATCGCGAAGTTAGGGTCAAGCTCCACAGCTCGCTTGAAGTGCGCCACCGCCGCCGGAGCGTCGTTCTCGACAATCGCGCGATGACCCAGCGTGAATGCCTGCAGCGCTTCCAGCGACGGAGTCGTCACCTGCTCCAGCGGTGTGTCGTACTTCGCCAGCGAATCATGCGATTCACCCAGCTTCTCGCGCAAACTCGACGACGCTTTCGCGAGAGCATCCAGCACGTGCGCCTTGTCCTGCGCCGTCGCCTGTTCCGTCGCCAGCGTCTCGCCCGTCTTGCAGTTCACAGCTTCGAGTCCCACCGCGTACGAACCGCCCAGGCTCGCGATCGAACCTTCGATCACTGCCGCCGAAGAAGTTCGCTCGCACACCTGCCGCGCCACGTCGCGCGTCAGTCGCGCGTCCGCCGCGAGGCCCATCATCTTCAGCGTTCCGTCCACCTTGTCTTCGGAAACGATATTCAGGTACGGCGATTGCTCCAGTTGCGCCGCAAGCCCCTGCCGCAGCGTCCCGTCGAAAACCGGATCGCCCGTCGTATTCGCAAAGTCCGCCAACACGATCGCGTCTTTCGTGGTCAGCTTCGGCTTGCTCGAGAAAAAGAAATACCCCGCTCCGGCCGCAATCGCCACGGCCACAGCGCCTGCCGCCGCGTATTTGGCCCACGGCTTCGCAGGTTGAACCGCAATCGGCAGACCTTCGACCATCGGCGCCGCCACGCTCGCCGTTGACGACTTCCGTTTCGAGGAATCGGATCTTGCCTTCGCCGTCCCGCTCGAAGGCGTCGCCGCCATCTCCGTCATGTCCGCATCAGGCGCGCTCGCCGCCATCGGTGTGCTGAACCCGCTCGCCACCCGCCGCGAATCGGTGTCGCGCTTCAGCCGCTGCAAATCCGTCCGCATTTCGCTGGCGTGCTGGTACCGCAGCGCGCGGTCTTTATCGAGCGCCTTATTCAGAATCGGTTCCAATTCCGCCGGCATTTTCGGATTCAGCCGCACAGGAGACACCGGCGCCTTGTGCAATATCGAATCGAAAATCGCCGCCGACGTCGTCCCCGAAAACGCCTGCTGCCCCGTAGCCATTTCGTACAGCACCACGCCGAAGCTGAAAATGTCCGTGCGCGAATCGAGCGGCTCGCCCAGCGCCTGTTCCGGAGACATGTACGCCACCGTGCCGAGCGCCACGCCGGGGCTGGTCAGATTCGGCCCGTCGCTCAAATCGCCTTCGCCCGCCGTCGTCGTTCCTGTCTGGGAATTTCCGTTCGCGCCCTGAATCTGTTTCGCGAGGCCAAAATCCAGCACCTTCGCCTGCCCGCGCTCGGTCACGAAAAGATTCGCCGGCTTGATGTCGCGATGAATGATTCCGCGCGAGTGCGCCGCATCCAGCGCATCCGCAATCTGCGCGCCCAGATCCAGCAGCGCTCCGAGCTCCAGCGGACCCGCCGCGATCCGGTGCTTCAGCGTCTGGCCCTGCATCAGCTCCATCGCGATGTATTCGGTGCCTTCGTGCTCGCCGATTTCGTAAATCGTGCAGATGTTCGGATGGTTCAGCGCCGCCGCCGCGCGCGCTTCGCGCAGGAATCGTTCCAGCGCCACTTTGTCTGCGAGCAAATCCTGAGGAAGGAACTTCAGCGCCACTTGCCGCTGCAGCTTGGTATCTTCGGCGCGGTACACCACGCCCATTCCGCCGCCGCCAAGCCGCTCGACTATCTTGTAATGTGCAATGGTTCGGCCAACAAACGACGGTGCATCGGGCATGGGAGCCGCCATCTTATTTCCCCCACCCCCCCAAGTCAATTAAGGCCTTTTCAAATCGCCTCGCCCCGTTCGCGCACGCCTCGCATTTGACTTCTGTAACGCCGCGTCTCGCATGTCGCGTCCTCGCGCGCGACCGCTCTCCCTCGCTTTGCTTTGTGTAGCGGCGGGTCTCGCTCGCCGCATTCCGGCGCGCGGGACCCGGCGACTTTGCCTTCGCACGTGCAGTCGCCTTTGCAGTTGCCGTCGCCTTGAAGCTCACGGCTTTAGCCGTGAGAAAAAGATGGCGCTGAGCGCCCACCTCTAAGCCGCGCGCGGAACGTCCGCCGTGGCGGAAATCGCGTCGCCTTCCAGACGCCGTTCGCACAGGCCTTTTCTACTTCCACGCGGTAACCGAGGCCACCTTCCGCCGGCGCCCCGACCCCCAACTCAATTCACCTCTTACTTGCATGCTCCGCAAAAATCCTCACTTCATCCGATACTCACCCCGCCCTAAAAACGCCACCAGCCCCGCGTCCCTCAGCACCTGCAACTGTTGCCGAATCTTGTCCTTCACGTGTCGATTGTCCGGGTGAAGTTCATGCAACTCGGCCTCGTGGGCGTACACGTCGCTCAAATCAAATTCCGTCTTTCGCATTCGTCGTAACACGTTCAGCACGTCCAGAGTCCAACCGCGCTTTTCCGGACTCACCCGCGCGAGCGGCTTAATCCGTCGATACTGCTCTCGCACTTCGCTTGACGCACGTGCCTTGCCGTTCGCTACGATGGAAATCCGGGCATCTTCCGGAATCGCACCGAGCAAGATGTTGCATCCCACCCAGCCCGCGCGACGCGCATTCGGACCCAGCGGTTTTCTTTTTTCAATCGCTGACAGAGGGAACGCAAAGTGCGGAATCAAAATCAGATTCTCGACGCGCCATTCCTCAGCGCTGTAGTGCATCGCAAACAGGTTTGGCGTTCGGTCCTCGCGGATTGCCTTCACCATTTCGCTGTAAGCAGCATCGGCGATTCGACCGACAAGAGGCCGTGCTTGCGATTTCAGCTGAAAGGTTGACGCGCAGCCGGCGCACGAGAAATCCATCACGCGGGTGTTAGCAGGGGAATCCGTCAGCCGTCGGGTGCTGCAGGTAGGGCAATAAAGCGAAGCGAGCGCCCACGCCTCTGTCGCCACACGCGCGCGCTGCGAATTGCTCGTGTACTTTTCAAGCCCGGCAGTGGGAAGCGCCGTTTCCACCCGCGCATTAGATCACCCTTGTCCGGTTAAATAAATCTCCGTTTCTGTTTTTATCACCCACAGAATTTCTGTCGCGCCATGTGTGCTTGCGTGAAATTTGCCGATTGCTTCGTCCATGCTTTCAGCAAACACGGAGTAAATAATTTCCCTCCGCAACGTCCCGACGAAATAGAAACTTCGTTCGCGGCGAACCAGTTTTTGTGAAGCTTTCGCGTCCATGGCCCGGGGCCCTTGACCTTTTGCGTAGCACACTGATCGATCCACGGATCGCTCGCTCAGATCAAGATCAATTTCGATGCAATCGACTGTCATGGTCACAAAAAGCAGTTCCGAAGTGACACGCCCGAGCGTCGTCGTGATAAATCCTTCGTCTGCCTCGATTCCAATTACACGGCGCGAGCAACGAACAGCGGTTACTGCGGTGGTTCCTCCTCCCAGGAACGGGTCCAAGACCAAATCCCCTTCGTTCGACGTCGCCCGCAGAATTCGCTCGATCAACGCGACGGGCTTCTGCGCTGGATGTTTTCCAAACCGCTTTTCTTCTCGACTCGGCGGCAAGAATTCCCACACGCTCTTCATCTGCTTGCCGTGATTCATTTCCTTCATCAGCTTGTAGTTAAACGTGTGCCGGCTCTTCTTGTTCTTCGCCCCCCAAATAATCGTCTCCGTCGCGTGCGTAAAGTATCGGCAAGAAAGATTCGGCGGCGGATTCGGTTTTACCCACGAGATGTCATTCAGCAGTTTGAACTCAAGCTGCTGCATTGCGAATCCCACTGAATGAATCACGTGGCTCGTCCCGCTCACCCAAATCGACCCGTTCGGCTTCAGAACTCGCTGACAAGCCGCCAGCCACGCGCGATTAAACTCATGATTCCCATCCGCGCCTCGTGAACGGTCCCATTTACCCTTGTTCACGCTCACCATCTTTCCCGCGTGGCAGGTAATCCCATCGTTAGATAGAAAATACGGAGGGTCCGCGAAAATCAAATCCACCACGCCTTCCGGAATCGCCGCCAGCAACTTCAGGCAATCCCCTTGAAAAATCTTGATGTGGTGTTTGGGGTCGTGAAACGCAGGGGCGGGCATCTCTGGCGAAACCGCCGTAACGAGCGACACGGAAGAAGGTTTTGTGTTCTTGGTCACGGGGAAGGTCGCGCCGCCGAAAACTTCGGCGCGATCGGGATCGTTGATCGATTTCCCCGCACTGTCAACACATACCCCAGTTTCGATGCCTTCCAGTCATCCGGAATTTGCAGAGGTGGTCTTGTCGCCCCTCTCACTTTTTACTTTACGACACGTTATGAATGTGTTATCATCGGTCGTGGCTAAAACGAACACGTACGAAAACCGCGACATGCGTGACGCCCTCGCAATCGACGGCGCATCAATTCCCAATTCGGGACTCGCGACCGCGCGCGTCCACTCGCCGACAGCCTTTACGTCACCTTCATTCGCACTTCTCGCGTGCGCACAAAGTGCACTCTTTACGATTAGAAACTCACGTAAACCTCTGAAAACAATCACCGGCAACCTGTTCTAAACGTAACAACAGTTACGATTAGAAATGCACGTAAACCTCTGAAAACAATCAACCGAGATACGTTCTAATCGCCAACGACTTGGCGATTAGAAATTCAAAAGTTTCCCCGCGTTGACCGCCTTCCTCCCCTCCCCTACAATAAAAGTTCGCACCCATGTTCGAAACGCTCACAGAGAAGCTTCAGCGCACTTTCAAAACCCTTCGCGGCCAGGGCAAGCTCACCGAAGAGCACCTCGATGCCGCTCTCGCCGAAATCCGGGAAGCGCTGCTCGATGGCGACGTCAACGTGGGCGTAGCCGACGAATTCATCGCCCACATCCGCGCCAAAGCGCTGGGCTCTGAAGTTCTGCTGCAGCTCTCGCCCGACCAGCAGGTCGTCAAAATCGTGCGCGATGAACTCGGCGAACTCCTGGGCAAAGAATCGAAGCCGCAGTTCGGCTCAAAACCGCCTTCGGTCTGGCTGATCGTTGGTTTGCAGGGCTCTGGTAAAACCACCTCCACCGGAAAAATGGGCAAGTGGCTTGCAGAGCATGGCCATCGTCCTCTCGTCGTCTCCACCGACGTGTACCGCCCCGCGGCCCGCGAACAGCTCGCCCAGGTCGCCAAAGCCACCGGCACTCCGGTCTGGCCCGGCACGGGAACCGACAAGCCTCTCGAAATCGTCCGCGGCGCTCTGCGCGAAGCCAAGCTCGCCGCTTGTGACGTAGTCCTCGTTGACACCGCTGGACGTCTGCACATCGACGACGACCTGATGAACGAGCTCAGTTCGCTCAAGCGCGAGCTCAATCCTTCCGAACTTCTGTTCGTTGCAGACGCGATGATCGGTCAGGACGCGGTCCGCTCCGCTGGCGAATTTCACAAGCGCCTCGGCATCACCGGCGTTGTGCTCACGAAAATGGACGGTGACGCTCGCGGCGGCGCAGCGCTTTCGATCCGCAAAGTCACGGGTGCACCGGTAAAGTTTGTAGGCGTCGGCGAAAAATACGACGCGCTCGAACCGTTTCTGCCCGATCGCGTGGTCTCGCGCATTCTCGGCATGGGCGACGTGCTCGGCCTGATCGAACGCGCCGAAAAAACCATCGACCTGAAACAGGCCAAGGAACTGGAGCGCAAACTTCGCGAGGACGATTTCACTCTCGAGGATTTCCGCGATCAGTTGCGCCAGATTCGCAAGATGGGTTCGCTCGAATCCTTGATGGGCATGCTTCCGAAGGTGGGCCCGTTCGCCAATCTCCCGAAAAATCCGGAGATCGACGAAAAGCGCCTCACCTCCGTTGAAGCCGTCATCAACTCCATGACCGGGAAAGAACGCGCCAACTCCAATTTGATCGACGGCAAGCGCCGCAAGCGCATCGCTCTAGGCAGTGGCACCTCGGTTCAGGAAGTGAACCAGGTGCTGAAGCAATACTCCGACATGCGCAAAATGATGAAGCAGTACGGCTCCTTCGCAAAAACGAAGATGCGCGGCCTCGGCAAGTTCGCCGGCCTGAAGGGCCCCAGCAGCAGCTAAGCCGTCATCGCCTGCGATTGGTTGCAGTTCACCTGTCCGTCGCAGCAGTCTTCAGCTTTTCGGTCCTCTTGAATTTCACCACGTAGGAGACTTCTCGCCATGCCGTCTTCCGACCACGTAAAAACAATTCGGGCAAAAGTCGGGCACGACTTGATCATGCTTCCTTCCGCAACCGTGATGCTGTTTGACGACCAACATCGCCTGCTGCTGGTAGAAGACGCCAACACCGGTTACTGGATCACAGTCGGTGGCGCGGTCGATCCCGACGAGCCTCCCTCCGACGCCGCGGTTCGCGAATGTTGGGAAGAACTCGGTCTGCTGGTTGAGCCGACGCGTCTGATCGGCGTATTCGGCGGGCCGCACTTTCGTTCAAACTACGCGAATGGAGACACCGTCTCCTACGTCGCCACGGTCTTTGAAGTCCGCAAAGTCTCGGGTGAACCCAAGCCCGACGGCGTCGAAATCACCAAGTCACGGTTCGTTTCGCGCGAAGAAGCAAAATCGCTGAAAATGTCGGTCGCCACACGCGAGATGGTGGACTATGCCTTTGGCTTTGACGGCACTCCCTACTTCTCAAAACCGGCCTGGCAGCCGCCGAAATAGCGCGATTTCGCTCATCCGGGCCTGCGGAACCGCCGCTTCGCCGCTCAGATACCCGTTGGTGAAACCTGCCAGTTTCGTTATACTCGTTTGATTCGATATCAGGAGGATTTACGCTGTGCTGACGATCCGTTTAGCAAGAATTGGCAAGACCAAGCGACCGTTTTATCGCGTTGTCGTCACCGAAAAGACGCGCCCGCGCAATGGCCGCTTTGTGGAAATTGTGGGTACCTACGATCCGCTCAAGAAGCCCGCTGCCGTCGATTTGAACCGCGAACGCGTGGATTATTGGATTGGCAAGGGCGCCCAGCCCAGCGACACTGTCCGCAGTTTCTTGCGTAACCGCAAACCTGCCTGACGCGTCACACCTCTACAGCGACAATTTATTGGAACTCGGGTTCACTCTTGGGCGAATCAATACCTCTTGCTGAACTCGACCGGCTGTGGAGGCCTTCATGAAGGATTTAGTGACGGACATCGCGAAAGCTCTCGTTGACCACCCTGACCAAGTTCAAGTTCGCGCCGTCGAAGGCGAACAGGTAACCGTGCTCGAACTCCGCGTCGCTCCCGATGACCTGGGTAAAGTGATCGGCCGCCAGGGCCGCACCGCGAAATCGATCCGGACTCTACTAGGCGCCGCAGGCATGAAGCTGAAAAAACGTTTCACGCTTGAAATTCTGGAGTAAGCGATCGTTTTTGCATTTCGATAGGTCGCTCGCTGCGCCCGCCAGGTTTTCATGAATTCTCAGCCAAAACTTCCCGGCGTCACCGTCGCGCGCGCCGTGCGTCCGCATGGCGTTCGCGGGGAAATCGCCTGCGATATCCTCACCGATTTTCCTGAGCGCCTCACCAAACTGAAATCCGTCGAGCTGTGGGATGGCAAACATCCCGCGCGCCGTTTCGCCGTCAAGAAGTGTTGGCTCTCGCACAGCCACGGCGGCCAGGCGATTTTCCACCTGGAAGGCATCGACGATATGGACGCGGCAAAAAAACTCGTCGGCCTGGAAGTGCAGATCCCATTCGATGCTCGCGCGCCGCTTTCGAAAGACAGCCACTACATTTCGGACCTTGTCGGCTGCAGCGTCATCGAAAAAAACGGCATTGCGCTCGGAACGGTCACAGGCGTCCAGATCAACGGCGACGCGATTTCCGGCACGCCAATCCTGGAAGTGAAAACCGCAAACGGAGAGATTCTGATTCCTCTCGCGCAGGATATTTGCACCTCGATTGACACCGCGGCTCGCCGCATTGAAGTCGCGCTGCCCGAAGGCTTGCTCGACATCAATCGCTCCTGACCGCCGTTTCGCACGCGAATCGCAACGCCGGAAACCATCGCCGCTGCGCCAGCCGCCCTCCTGCGATACGATTACATCCCATGCGTTTCGACCTGATCACCATCTTTCCGGAGTTCTTCGCCGGTCCGCTCGACTACGGCATTGTTCGCCGAGCGCGCGAAGCTCAATTGATCGATACGCATGTGCACGACTTGCGGTCCTTCACCCACGACCGCCATCGCACCGTGGACGATCGTCCGTTCGGCGGCGGCGAAGGCATGGTGATGAAGCCCGAGCCTTTGTTCGAGGCGGTCGAATCGCTCGTTAGTCCGAATCAGGAATCGAATCCGAATCCGAAAACAGCCATCGTGTTGCTCTCCGCAGCGGGCAAGTTGTTTCGGCAAGCCACCGCGCGCAGATTCGTGCAGCTCGATCGCATCATCCTGATTTGCGGCCGCTATGAAGGTGTGGACGAACGCGTCGCCCAGCACTTGGCCACCGACGAAATTTCGATCGGCGACTTTGTGCTGTCCGGCGGCGAACTTGCCGCTGCGCTCATCCTCGATTCGGTCACGCGGTTGATTCCCGGCGCGCTTGGCAATGAAGACTCGATCGTCAACGAATCTTTCAGCGCCTCGGATTTCGAAACACCCGCGGCGGCCGATGGGCCCCCCGCAACGTTCGCAAACCCAATCACACCTCACGGGATCCTCGACTACCCGCACTACACTCGCCCGCCCTCCTTTCGCGGTTGGGACGTGCCGGAAGTCCTGCTGGGCGGAAACCACGAGGAAATCCGCAAATGGCGCCACCAGCGCGCCCTCGAAAAGACGCGCCGCAACCGCCCCGACTTGCTCGCCCCGAAGCGCTAAGCCGTCGCCTGGACGCTGAATTTCGGCTGGTCAAATACCGCTGTTTTCGCTAGAATCAGAGATTGTCTGTAGTGAGCATGCCCCACCTGAGCGGGTCTGCCTGGAAAATGGAGTCATGAATCCGATTGTTCATAAAGCGCAGCAGTCCCAACTTCGCAACGACCACCCCAACTTCCGCCCGGGTGACACCGTTCGAATCAACGTCCGCCTGAAAGAAGGCGAGGGCGACAAAGAGCGCATCCAGCCGTTCGAGGGCGTGGTGATGAGCCGCCGCGGTGAATTGCTCGGTGAATCGTTCACCGTTCGTCGCGTCAGTTTCGGCATTGGAGTGGAACGCATCTTCCCGGTTCACTCGCCGATGATCAGCTCGATTCAAATCGTTCGCGCAGGCCGCGTCCGCCGCGCCAAGCTGAACTACTTGCGCAAGCGCAAGGGCAAGGCAGCTCGCATCAAGCGCGTTGAAAAGTTTGTTCCGACCACCGCTGCAGCAACGGAATAAGCTTCAAACTTCCATCGAATTCAGCCCGCTCTGGCACCGCCGGAGCGGGCTTTTTTATTTTCACGCGCGAATTTCCCCTGAGCTCGTTCTTCCTTCCGTGTGTCGGAAATCAAACCATCCTTCGCGGTTGCCGCAAATCTTCCACAGACTCGTGTGCTAAACTTCGCAGCCGATGGCAAGACTTTGTTCTTCGCGATACGAGCGGGAAGCGCGGCAAAACGGTTGGATGCGCATCGCCGGACTCGATGAAGCAGGGCGCGGTTCACTATTCGGTCCTGTTGTCGCCGCCGCGGTGATTTTGAATTCCCGCCGAAGGATCGTCGGACTCGACGATTCCAAGAAACTCAGCGCCGAACGCCGCGAAGAACTTGCCGAACGAATCCGCGAACATGCTCTCGCCTGGGCCGTAGCCGAAATCGATGCCGCGCGGATCGACGCCTGGAACATCTATCAAGCCAGCCGCCAGGCCATGATGGCCGCCGTCGCTCAGCTCGACCCGCTGCCGGATTACATGCTGCTCGACGCCATCGAGATCGACCTGCCCATCGAACAGAAAGCCCTGATCCACGGCGACGCCCGGTCGGTCTCCATTGCTGCCGCCTCGATCCTGGCCAAGGTCGAACGCGACCGCCGGATGGCCGAGTTTGACGAGTTGTATCCTCAATATGGTCTTGGCCAAGCACAAGGGCTACGGTACACCAGACCATCTGGAGGCCCTCCGCCGCCACGGCCCGTCTCCCATGCACCGATTTTCGTACGCACCGGTCCGCGACGCCCGCTGCTGGGCCGCCGGAGCCATCCAAAACCCGCTGCCTCTCGGACCGGCGAACGACGTCCACACCGCCTAGCCCAATCCCTCGACGATCGAGTTCAGCCGTCGTCACCCCGTTTCCGTCCCCCCTCGAAACCTATCAAGTCGCGTGAAAGCCACTGTTATCGCCTATGGCACTATGGTCTTCTCCGTGCGTTGCCCCTTGTTTTTCCTGCGTGCTAACCTTCGTGTCTAAGCCGAATTGGGGGCTCAGGCAGTGCCCGTTTCAGCATGGGGTCGGGCTGCCAGTTAATCGTCTATGGCATTCAACAAGAGCAAAGCTCTCGAAAACGCGCTGAAGTTTCTCAATCAGGGGAAAGTTCCTCAAGCGATTGCGGAATATCAGCTGATCCTGCGTGCCGACCCTCGCGATCAAGCCACGCTGATGACCGTGGGCGACCTGTTCGCCCGTCAGGGCGATCTTCCCCACGCCATCGAATACTTCGAACGCCTCGCGCAGGTATACCTGGGCGACGGCTTCAACAGCAAAGCCATCGCGATCTATAAGAAGATCGCCAAGCTCGCGCCCAATGAACTGGCGCCACTCGAACGGCTGGCCGACTTGTACGTTCAGCAGGGAGTGCTCAGCGAAGCGCGCCCGCTGTTCCTGCAAATCGCCGAAGCTCATCTGAAAGCCAATCACGCCCAGAAAGGCGTCGAAGTCCTGCATCGGCTGCTCGACGTGGAGCCGGAAAATCAGCGCGTGCAAATGCGGCTGGCCGAACTCTACGGCATGATGGGGCAGAAGAAAGAAGCCGCCGTCACTTACCTGAATTACGCGCAGCGTTTGTTCGAACGCGGCGAAGCCGACGAAGCCGAAAAACTGGTCGAGCGCTCGCTCGAAATGGACCCCACCAGTTCCGCGGCCCTGCTGCTGAAAGCGAAAACTCTCAGCCAGACCAACAAACTCGACGCGGCCATCGCCACGCTGGCCAGCCATCCCGAAGCCAACGCCGGCGGCGAAGTCACCAACCTGCTTGTCGATTTGGAGCTACGCGCCGGTAAAAGTACGCAAGCCGCGCAGCGCGCTCGTCATTTGATGTCCGCCGCTCCCGGCAACTATTTGCTGCTCTATCAGGTGGTCGAAGCGCTGATCGAATCGAACCAGGCCGAGCAGGCGCTGCCCTTGCTCACCGAACTCCGTGCGCCGATGGTCGAACACGGTGCGCAGGAAAATTATCTGAAGACCCTTTCAAGCGCCGCTGCCGCGCTGCCGGGTCAGACCCAGCCGCTGGAAATGCTGGTCGATTTCTGCCGCCACGCCAGTGAGCCATTTCACCTGAATGCCTCGCTCGGTCAGCTTTCCGACGTGTGCGCCGCGCAGGGAAATTTCGCGCGAGCCGAAGAGCTGCTGGTCGAGCTGGTCGATCGAAACAAAAATGACGAGCGACTGGTCGAGCGCCTGAATCAGTTGCGCGCCCGCGCCGGAGGCTCGGCCCTGCCGGCCGCTGAACCGGAAGCTCCCAGCGCGCCTGCGCCCGAAGAGCGATTCGAAGAACGGTTCGAAGAGCAGCCCGCGGTCGAAGCTCCCGCCGCTGTGGAAGAATCGCTCGACGAAGAAACTCAGCAATACATCGCGCAGGCGCTCACCGATGTGGACCTTTTCTCCAGCTACGGCCTGACGCAAAAAGCGACGCATCTGCTCGAAAATGTGCTGCAGAAAGCGCCGCGGCACACGCCGACTCTCGAACGTTTGCTCGATCTCTATCTGGGTGCCGGCAACGATCGCCGCACCGCCGAACTTTCTTCGCAGCTCGAACAACTTCATCGCGAACGAAACGACAACGCCAACGCCGATCGCTTCGGCGAGCTGAGCCGCCGTTATTCCAAGGTGGCAGGCATCGCTCCCGAGGATCTGCCGTCCGTTCCGCCGAAGCCTGCTGTCGCAGCCGATGCAGCTGCTCCGCCCGTAGCCGTCGAAGTTTCTTCTTCGGTCGAATCGGGCGTTCACGAGCCGGCACCTGCAGCCGAGCTGCCGGTCGAAGCTCCCGTCGAACAGGCGGCAGCTCCGGTGGAAGATGCACCCGAACCTCCGGCGTTTGAAATCGAAGCCGTACCGGTGCAAGCCGCAGCGCCGAAGCCGCAACCCCAAGCTCTCGAATTCGAAGTTCCGCTCGTCGATCTCGATGGTGACACTGCTGACGCGCCTCCTGCCGCTGCAATCGCAACAGGCAGCGAAGATGCTGCGCCGGTGGAAGCGCAGGCTGCCGGCTCATCGGACGAACTCGATCTTTCCGATGAATGGGAAGCGATTTCGCGCGAAGCAGACGCGCCCGAAGCCGGCGCCGAAACTCAGGTACATGCGGCATCGAGTGTCGAACTCGACCCGATCGTGGAACCGGAAGCGGCAACGTCTTCTACATCTATCGACGAGCCGATCCTGATCGAAGAATCTTCCGCGCAAGAGCACGCCGCGGAGCCTGCTCCGTCCTTCGACGAAGAACCGGAACCGGCACCGAAGTTCAAGCCGTTTGAAATCGAAGCGAACATGCCGCAGTCGCTGATGGAAGATCACGTGTTCGAGGTTCCATCCGAACCGGCTCCCGAATTCGCGATCGAGACGCACGCCGCATCGGAACCCGCGTTCGAACTTTCCACCGAAATACCCGTTGAAGCGCCGGTGGAAGAAAAAATCGAAGCTCGAACAGAAGAGCACGTCGAACCGGAATTTGAATTGCCGGTGCAGCATGTCGCTACGGCGAAACACGAAGTCGAATCTGCCTCGGTGCCGGAAGTCGAAGCGCCTGTCGCGTCCGCAGAGACTGCCGGCGCACCAGACGTAGCCGACATTTTCAGCCTGCTCGACGAACCCGTAGCAGCGCAGGAACCCGCGGCTGCCGAATCCGCCGCGCCCGGAAGCTGCCTCGGTGGACGCAAGCGAAATCGAAATCGACCTGACACCGGAAACAGCGCCGGCGCAAAAACCTGCCGCCGCGACCACCGAAGATTTCATCAGCGAACTGGTCGCGGAGCTGGAAGATTTGGAAGCGCCCGCCGCGGAACCAGCCGTCTCGGCGCGCGCACCGGAAAAAACGCACGAAGCGTTGACGGAAGTCTTCGCTGCGACCACGCCCGCGCCTCAAGGCGGTCACCGACGACTCCTGCGCCGCGCGCGAATGTGCCCGCCGCATCCAACGGAAAAGCAGCGACTACGCCGGAAGTGCTCATCAGCGGCGATGCACCTCCGAGTGTCGAAAGCCTGAATCAGCTTGCCGAAGTCTTCCAGGATTTCCGAGCCGAGCTCGGCGAAATGGGCGACGAAGACGAAGATCTGGAAACGCACTACAACCTCGGCATCGCCTATCGCGAAATGGGCTTGCTCGATGAAGCCATCGGCGAATTCCAGAAAGTGGCGAAGGCCATTCAGAAGGGCAAGCCGTTTCCCCTACGTGATGAATTGCTCCACGATGCTGGGCCTCACGTTCATGGACAAGGGCGAGCCGAAGGTCGCGTCGCACTGGTATCAGAAGGCGCTCGAAACGCCGGGCCTCGAGGAAGAATCGATTCTCGCTCTGCGTTACGATCTCGGCATGGCGCTCGAAGCCGCCGGCGAATCAAACGCCGCTCTCGATACGTTCCGTACCGTGTACGCCGTCAACATCGACTACCGCGACGTTGCCGATCGCATCGCCACAATCCAGAAGCGCTAACGGCTGTTGCCAGCTTGGCGTGAATCTTCGATAATCGAGTCAGATGACCCGCACCCTGCGCGTAATTCTGCTCATTCTCTGGTTCGAACTCGGAATCGTTTTGATTCTTCTTCCCTGGTCGGAAATTTGGGGAGTGAATTATTTCGTGTACCGCTATCCCGCGTTTGCGCTGTTCATCCAGAATCCGTTCGTACGCGGCGCGATTTCCGGACTTGGAATCATGAACGTGCTGTGCGCCGTTCAAGCCTTCCGCCAGCGGACCACTCCCGTTGCTGCCCGCACCTGAAAGACCCATCGTCTGCTATGTCACCGACCGCAGTGCGTTCGGCTCGGCTGATGCCGCTGCGAAACTCCGCAATGCGATTCATCTGGCCGCCACTGCCGGCGTGGACTGGATTCAATTTCGCGAGAAAGACCTGCCCGCTCCGAATCTGCTGTCGCTCGCGGCGTATGCTCTGAATTCCGGGCCGCCGCGGAAACGCACCGACGATGGATCGACGCGCATAATCGTAAATGATCGCCTGGACGTAGCCGTCGCCGCTGGCGCGCACGGAGTACACCTGGGCCAGGCGTCGTTGCCCTGCCGCGAAGTCTTCAGCTGGGCGCGGCGCAAAGCCACGCAGCCGGATTTTCTGGTGGGAGTCTCCTGCCACAGCAAAGCCGAAGCGCGCGTGGCCGAAGATGCTGGAGCGAGCTATGTGTTCTATCGGCCCGATATTCGACACGCCTTCAAAGCGCAGTTTCGGGCCGCCACAAGGTCTCGAGCGGCTACGCCAGATTTGTAGGGACTCGCGCGTGCCCGTGATTGCGATCGGCGGAGTGAATGTAGAGAACGGACGCGATTGCATCGCTGCAGGAGCCGCGGGCATGGCCGCGATTCGAATGTTTCAGGATGCGAACGACGAAGCTGAACTACGAGCGGCGATCGAGCAAATCAGAAACATTAAGCGCTGAGCCAGCGCCCAACCGGCTGCAAATTCTCGTTGTGGTCGCAAATTACTTTGATCACCGCGGTAATCGGAATCGCCAGCAGCAATCCCACCGCGCCCCACAAGAATCCGAAGAACAGCAGCGACACCGTCAACGCCAGCGCGTTCAACCGAACACGCCAGCCGACCAGCGCCGGCACCAGCAAATTGTTGGCGATGAAGTGAAACACCGTCAGCACGGTGAAAATTCCGATGAACGGCCCGGGCGTATTGAATTTTTTCAAACCGATCAGCACCGGAGGCAGCCACGAGAGCACCACCCCCAAGTACGGAACCAGGTTGAATAGCCCCGAAACCAGTGCGAGCAGGAATGGAAATTCGAGTCCAATGCCCATGAAGAAAAGCCAGCTGGCGATGATCAGGATCAAGCCGACCAGCGCGGTGCCGACCACGTAGCTGCGCAGCACCTGCGTCACGTCCGATAGTGTTTCCTTCACATCGGTTCGTTTGGTCGCTGGAAACAATTGCATGGTGGCGTGCCACACCTGTCGTTTGGCGGCCAGCATGAAGAAAAGCAGGAAAGGCACGAATGTGGCGGCCAGCAGCACTTCGTACAATCCGCTCACTTTCGAGATGATCGCATCGCGCACCGGATGCGTGGCCGGCTCTGCGGCATGCGATTTTGAATCCGAACCCGGCTCGATGTCTGAAACGTGCTCTTCAAACGATTCCAGCCGCTGATTCACCGCGCCGGCGACCGCGCGCAAAGGTTTCTGATAGATCGGCCAGTCGCGCCCGAATTGATCGATGCGCACAACCAGCGCCCACGTGACCACCAGCAAACTCCCAATCGTCAGCAGCACCACGATCAGCGCGCCCAGCGACCGCGGAATGTGCCAATCCTCCAGCCAGGTAACGACCGGATCGAGGAAGTACGCCAGCAAAACCGCCACCAGCAGCGTCACCAGTACGGAGGCCGCCCAGTAGCAGAATGCGATCACGATTCCGGCGGCGATAATCCGCGCGCTCGTCGAACTGGCTGAAATGACCTTGGTTTCGTCCACTGACATCGCCGTACGATATCACACCACCCCGCCGCAGTTGGAGCGATGTGTCCCCGAATACACTGGTTGGTAAATCGCCTTCGAGGCGCTGGGGCTTGAGCACACCGTCGCGCATCGGCGTGCGAATATCGATGGGCGGAATGTTAGCATTGAGTCTGGCTGTCGCACCGCCGCATTCACCCTTATGGCAAAACAACTATTCGGCACGGATGGAATCCGCGGACTCCCGGGCGAATACCCGCTCGATGACGCCACGCTTGATCGAGTCGGCTATGCGCTGGGCGCGTATTTGCGGACGCACGGACATGCCGGCCCCGATACCCCGCGCGTATTGATCGGACGCGACACGCGTGAATCCGGCCCGCATATCACCGAGCGAATCGCGCGAGGTTTGACGGCTTCCGGCGTTGAGGCGGTGTCTGCCGGGGTGGTCACCACGCCCGGAGTCGCCTGGCTGGTGAATCGCGAAGGGTTCGCTGCCGGCGTGGTGATCTCCGCATCGCACAATCCGTATCACGATAACGGCGTGAAGCTGATTTCCGCCAACGGCATGAAATTTCCCGATGCGGTCGAAGCCGAAATCGAAACTCTGATTGTCTCGCCTGGCGCTTCCACCGTTTCGGCGAAGCAGATTCAACTGCAGGACAACGAACGAATCGACGACGATTACCTCGAGGGCTTGCGCGAGACCGTAATTCCCGGCGCGAAGCTGGCGGGCATGAAAATTGTGATGGACTGCGCGAATGGCGCGTCCAGCAATCTGGCGCCGCGCTTGTTTCAATCGCTGGGCGCCCAAGTAATTGCTCTGAGCCACACGCCCGACGGAAAAAACATCAACGCCGGCTGCGGTTCGCTGCACCCTGAAAATATGTTGAAGGCGGTGGTCGAATCCGGCGCCGCGATGGGAGTAGCTTTCGACGGCGACGCCGACCGCGCGCTGTTTGCAAGCGGCTCCGGCCGAATGGTCGATGGCGACGGCGTGCTGCTGGTGCTCGGCCGCTACATGAAATCATTGAAGAAGCTGAAGAACAACGTGATTGTGGGCACCACGATGGCGAATTTGGGTCTGGAGCGCGCGCTCGACCGATCCGAGATTAAGTTTGTGCGCACCGCCGTCGGCGACCGCTACGTGCTCGAGGAAATGCAGAGCATCGGCGCGAACCTGGGCGGAGAGCAGTCCGGCCACATTTTGCTGCTCGACGACGCCACTACCGGCGACGGCATGTTGACCGCGATCAAGATGGCGTCGATCGTCTCGCTTGCCGGGCCACTCGATTCGCTGGTGGCCGACCTGAAGATCTTTCCGCAGAAAATCGTAAACGTGAAAGTGAAGTCCAAGCCGCCGCTCGATTCGCTGCCCGAAGTGTGGAAGCTTTTCACCGAGTCCGAGAAGGCTCTGGGCAATTCCGGTCGCGTGGTTTTGCGGTACTCGGGCACTGAACCTCTCGCCCGGGTGATGGTCGAAGCCGAACGCGACTCCGACGTCAGCCACTGGACCGACACGTTAGCTGACGCCCTTCGGCAGTCCATCGGCGCCTAGACTTTTTTCTGACTCGGTCGTAAACCCCTAAGCTCCAAGACGTTCTCCGCACCGATGCCGTCCTCGCCAGCACTTTCATCAAACAATCGTGTTACCACCGGGAACTATTTACGCCTTCCCGACATTCCATAGGTGAGGACTCGATTTGCGCGGCCACTCTCTTTTCTGCACCCAGACCGCGTGCAAGAAATCCGGCCCTCCGCCGTCTAACGTTTGATGAACACCGACGAACAACTCGTCATCCAGTTCCAGCAGGGCTCGCGCGACGCGTTCACCGAGCTGTTTGAGCGCTACCGCCAGGCCGTGTACGGATTCTTCCGCCGGCGGCTGCAGAATCCGGCTCGTGCGGAAGAATTGACGCAGGACTGCTTCCTTGCGCTTCTGCGAAACACGGCTCGCTACGAGGCTCGCGCGATTTTTCGAAGCTATCTGTACGGAATCGCGTTCAACCTGCTTTCCGCCGAGCGCCGCAAAATCGGACGCGAAGCCGGGGACCCCGCTGAGTTCGACGCAGTACGCGAAGTCACCGGCAACGAACTACCCGACCCACGCCGCACCAGCGCACAAGGCATCTCGCCCGACGCCGCCATCTGGGTTCGCGATGCACTCGAGCATTTGGACGTGAACCAGCGCGAGATCCTGATGCTGCGCGAGTACGAACAGTTGAGCTACGAAGAAATTGGCCAGGTCATGCGGCTGCCGCTCAACACAGTCCGCACCCGTTTATTTCGCGCACGCACGGCGCTGAAAGAACAGTTGATGCCGGTAAACGACGGCGATTGAGGCTGCGATGAACCGCTTTACACAACACGCGTTTGACGCCGAAGAAATCATGACCTACCTGGATGGCGAACTCGGATCGCGCCGCGCCTCTGCGCTCGCGTCTCACATGGAATCGTGCGCAGAGTGCCAGCGAGCGGCAAAGGATTTTCGCAAGCTGTCTTCGCACATGCTGAATTTTGAAGTCGAGCCCGCGCCAGAAAGTTTGAACGCGGCGATTACGTCCGCGGTCGCTGCGTACGATGTGAAGGCATCCGGCCCCGCGGCGAAATCCGCGAGCGTTCGCACAGGTGGATTTTGGGTGCGGGTGCCGCGGTCTTATGCGTGGGCAGCGGCAGCTGGGCTTGCCGTGATATTGGCGATTGCGTTGAGCTCAGTGCGATTACTACGAGTGCGTGAACCGGCGAGGTTCGCAGCGGCACTGCCGGGATCAGAACAAACTTTGGCGCTTTCGGCGCCGCCTCCGGTGGCCGGACTTCCAGCTGCTAAGGCCAAGCGCAAAAACGAGTGGGGAGATCCCCTCGCGAAAGTGTTAGACGAGAAAGCTACTCGCGAGGGAGACGCTGTACAGCGTTTCGCGGCGGAAAACGCACCTGCGGTTGACCAATCGGACGAGAATGGCGACGCGAGGTTGATCGCGCCGGAACTGCAAGGGCCGATGATCGAGCAGAACGTAACGCTGCACATCGTGCCGCAGAACTTCGATCAGGCCAGTGCGCAGATTGAAAGGCTGGCAGCGGCGCACGGCGGTTACGTGGCGAATCTTTCGTCCACGGCGGAAACCGGATCCGCGCGCGACGTAAACGTGGAGCTGCGAATTCCAGCCAAGCAAGCTCCAGCGTTCGTCGATGAAGCGCGCAAGCTCGGCAAGGTGGTGGAAGAAACGCGAACCACCGAGGAAGTAACCGCCGAGTATGTGGATTTGCAGGCCCGCCTGAAAGCCGCCAAGGCCGCCGAGCAGCGCCTTGTGGAACTACTCGGCACCCGCACCGGAAAACTTTCCGATGTGCTCGAAGTCGAGCGCGAACTCGCTCGCGTCCGCAGCGAAATCGAAAGCATGCAGGGCCAGACCAACGTGATTCTGCACCAGGTGAACTACGCGACCGTAAAGGTGGAATTGAGCGAGGAATATCACGAACAACTGCAATCGCACTCAACCTCCACGTGGACCAAAATCCGCAATGCGGCCATCGACGGATACAACAACCTGGAAGCGGCGATTGTCGGAGTGCTGGTCTTCGCGCTCGACTACGGCCTGGCGATCCTGTTCTGGCTGGCGCTGTTGTTCGTGCCGGCGTGGTTGATTTGGCGCAAGATTCGCCGCCGCAGAGCGCAGTAATCTACAAAATCTTCCAAAGAACATATGAAAAACCGCCGAATGTTTTCAGAAATTGGAGACTATCAGGTAGTGACTGCAAGTTATTTCGCGTGCTAAACCTGTAAAGGCATTCTTTTCAAAGAATTAGTGTAACGAGTGAAAAACCGCGCGGCTGGCATCCAGCGTGCAACTCAGGTTGTGGCTGTCTCATATCCCGGGGTGGGCCGGTTTTGCCGCGCTGAAACCGGATCTTAGGGGTAGAGCATATGGGGGTCCGACGGGACCCCCTCTTTTTTTGTCCGCACACCGATTTCCTTCCGACTCGATAGCCCGCACGAAGCATAAGCTCCAGACAAAGAAAAAGGGCGGCCCTTGCAGCTGGCCGCCCTTCTTGTAATTCGGGTTTGGTTAACGTCTAACTGCAGCCGGAGGTGCTGCCGCAGTTGGCGCATTTGTAGCAGCTGCCGTTGGGAGTCATCAACATGCCGCACTCGGAGCAGGAGGGCGCGTCGTCGATGGCCGCTCGCGGACGCGTAGCGACTTCAGGTTCGGCGTGCCGCACGGTTGCCGCGGGAGCGGCCGGTTTTGCAGCGACTTCCGGAGCCGCTTCCACCACCGAAGCTTCCGCCGCTTGTACCGGCATCTCGTCCAGATAATCCGGCGAGATAAACTTGCCACCGAGCCACCGGCCGATGTAATCCACCACTGACTTCGCGTAGCGGATGTTTTCGTTTCCGGTGTAGCCCGAGGGTTCGAAGCGCGAGTTGACGAATTTATCCACCAGCGCGCGAAGAGGAACGCCGTACTGCAGCGCGATGGAAACCGACAGCGCGAAGGCGTCCATGATGCCGGACAGCGTGGAGCCCTCTTTCGCCATCTTGATGAAGATTTCGCCCGGCGCGCCGTCTTCGTACTTGCCGACGGTCAGATAGCCTTCGTGGCCGCCGATCGAAAACTTGTGAGTGATCGAGTCGCGCTCGTTCGGCAGTTTGCGGCGGCGAGTGCGGATGAAAAGTTCCTGCTGTTCCGGCGAAGGCGTTTCCACTTTCGCGGGAGCGGCTGCCGGAGCTTCCGCGGTTGCGGTGGCTGCTTTGCCGTCATCCTTGCCCGCGGCCATCAGCGGCTGCGAACGCTTTGAATTGTCGCGGTAGATGGCGACAGCCTTCAGGCCGTATTTCCAGGACTCAATGTAGGCCTGCATGATGTCGTCCACCGTGGACTCTTCCGGCATGTTGATCGTCTTGCTGATCGCGCCGGAAAGGAACGGCTGTGCGGCCGCCATCATGCGCAAATGTCCGCGCCAGGCGATCGAACGCCCGCCGCCCATCGGCGTGAGCGAGCAATCGAACACGGGCAGGTGCTCTTCCTTCAGGTGCGGTGCGCCTTCGATTTTCGCGTTGGCGTCAATGTAATCCACGATCTGCGCGACCTGTTCGGGCGAGTAGTCGAGATTCATCAGCGCTTGCGGCACGGTGTTATTCACGATCTTGATCACGCCGCCGCCAACCAGGCGCTTCTGCTTCACCAACGCCAGATCGGGTTCGATGCCGGTGGTGTCGCAATCCATCATGAAGCCGATGGTGCCGGTGGGAGCGAGCACGGAGACCTGCGAATTCTTGTAGCCGAACTTTTCGCCGAGCGCCAGCGCGTCATCCCAGGATTTCTGAGCGGCGCGGAGCAGAGACGGTTGCACGTTTTCTTCCTTGATCGGGCGAAGCGCATCGCGGTGCATGCGAATCACGTCGATCATGGCGTCACGGTTGCGCAGGTAGCCGCCAAACGGACCCATGCGTTCCGCAATGCGCGCTGACTGTGCGTAGGATTCGCCGGTCATCAGCGCGGTGATCGCTCCGCAGAAATCGCGGCCACCGTCGGAATCGTACGGCAGAGCAAGCGACATCAGCAAAGCGCCCAGGTTGGCGTAGCCGATGCCCAGCGGGCGGTAATCGTGCGAGTTGCGCGCGATTCGTTCGGTGGGATAGCTGGCGTTATCCACGAGGATTTCCTGCGCCGTGATCGTCACGTCCACGGCGTGGGTGAAGCCTTCGGTGTCGAACTGGCTGTTCGGGCCGAGGAACTTCATCAGGTTGAACGACGCCAGGTTGCAGGCCGTGTCGTCCAGGAACATGTATTCGGAGCAAGGATTCGACGCGTTGATGCGGTCGGTCGCCTTGCAGGTGTGCCAACGATTGATCGTGGTGTCGTACTGCATGCCAGGATCGCCGCAGTGCCATGCGGAATCCGCCATTTCGCGCAGCAGGTCGCGCGCGCTGTACTTCTCGCACGGCTTGCCGTCGTTCACATTGCGGGTCCACCAGTCGCGGTCTTCCTCGACGGCACGCATGAAATCGTCGGTGACGCGGACGGAATGGTTCGCGTTTTGGAAGAACACCGAGCCGTAGGCTTCGCCGTCGATCGAGGAATCGTATCCCTGGCCGATCAGCACGTGCGCCTTGCGCTCTTCCTTCATCTTGGACTCGACGAATTCCATGATGTCCGGGTGATCGACGTTGAGGATGACCATCTTCGCAGCGCGGCGCGTTTTGCCGCCGCTCTTGATGACGCCGGCGAAGGCGTCGAAACCCTTCATGAAGCTCACGGGACCGGAGGCGATACCGCCGCCCGAGAGCGTTTCGTGGCTGCCGCGCAGCGATGAGAAGTTCGTTCCCGTGCCAGAACCCCACTTGAACAGCATGCCTTCGGTCTTCGCCAGATTCATGATCGAATCCATATTGTCCTGGACCGAGTTGATGAAGCACGCGGAGCACTGCGGCTTGGCCTGCACGCCCACGTTGAACCACACCGGCGAGTTGAAGGCGACCTTCTGCTCGACCAGCAGGTGGGTCAGTTCATCGCGAAAGATATTTTTCGAATCGGCGGAGGCAAAATAGCCGCCTTCTTCGCCCCAACGGACGATGGTATCGACCACGCGGCCAATCAACTGCCGGACGGAAGTCTCGCGTTCGGGTGTATTCGGTTTTCCGTGGAAGTATTTCGATGCAACGATGTTCGTGGCCGTCATCGACCAGGTCTTGGGAACTTCCACATTTTCCTGGCGGAAAATGACTTGTCCCTTTTCGTTACCGATCAGCGCGGTACGACGCTCCCATTCAACCTTATCGAAGGGAGATACTTTCCCGTCGGTGAAGCGGCGCTGAAATTCCAGCCCGGTCACACGACGCTTGCCCTGTTCCAACTCCGTTTGAGCGTTCAAAGCCGTTCTTGTTTCCGCCATCTCTGCCTCCGCGCCGGCAGCCTTGCCGTCGAAATGTGTGACGATGCACCACGCTGGAGTGGAAGCTACATTTTACTCCGAACGATGGTGTTCGTGAATGAATGTTGAGCGTGCCGACGGGCACGCAGTGCGTTGAACAAGGAAACCGGAAAAAACCGGCTTCGGATTCGGCGGGAGGGGCAGGGAAACCGAAAAAAAGGAAAAGCTTAGCTAAGCCGCGCAAAATTCAGAGGCGCGGTGTTTAGTGCAGCAATTCCTCTTCGATTTTTCGATTACTCCGGTCCGGCTACGCGATTCCGGTCACGCGACAGAGCCGCGAGGACCGGATAAATTCCCCCGAGTCTGGATGCGAAGTATCAGGGGTTGTGGAAAAGTTGTCAAGAAAAATTGATATTCGAACCACAAAATCTTCCGGTGCGCGTGTCGAAAGCGTCTATCTGTAGTGGTACGTGCGCAGAACAACGCAATCGGCGGGTCAGCACACTTCGGTAAACATTTTTGCCCGCTCGATCGAATCTTTTTTTTCGCGCCTCCGTATTGCAGACTTCGCAACAACGTCGCGATTGAAACCTCCGCGGCGGGCCGAATGAAAAGATAATCAAGCCGTATGAGTTCGCCCGCGATCGAAATTCAGGGATTGACAAAAGACTTCGCCACCGGATTCTGGCGCAAAAAAATGCGCCGTTCGCTCGACGGATTGTCGCTCGAAGTTCGCGAAGGCGAAGCGTTTGGATTTTTAGGTCCGAATGGCGCGGGCAAAACCACTACGTTGAAATTGTTGATGGGGATTATTTTCCCCACGGCCGGCACCGCGCGCATTTGCGGACGGTCGATTGACGACGTGGCGATGCATCGCGAGATCGGCTACCTGCCGGAACAACCGTATTTCTACGACTACCTAACAGCGCGCGAGCTGCTCGATTACTTCGCCCGCTTTTTCGGATACAACGCGAGCGAACGGCGCGAACGCATCGCGCGATTTCTGGAACTGGTTGGCTTGAGCGCTTCGGCCGACGTGCAGATGCGGAAATATTCGAAAGGAATGATGCAGCGCGTCGGAATCGCCCAGGCAATCCTGCACGATCCGAAAGTTGTGTTTCTCGATGAGCCGATGTCGGGCCTCGACCCCGTAGGCCGTCGCGAAGTGCGCGACATCATTTTGAGTTTGAAGCAGCAAGGGCGAACGGTTTTCTTTTCGACGCATATTCTCACCGACGCGGAAATGCTCTGCGACCGGGTCGCGGTGCTGGTCGGCGGAAAACTACAAGGCGTCGGCTCGCCGAATGAAATTGTTTCGCTCGAAACGTACGGTATGGAGATTCTTTTCGAACTGCGCGAAGGACAATCGATCCCCGCTGGTTTGGCGCAAAAAGTGACGAATACGGGCACGCGCTACCGGATCGACGTGCCGGAGTCGGACTTGTATGCAGCGCTCGAAAAACTGCGAGCGATCAACGCCAGAATCTTGGCCGTCGCGCCATTGCGGCCGTCGCTCGAGGATTATTTCTTTAAGCTGGTCGGTCGCCAAAAGCGCGACGCTGCCGCCGCTGAGGGAAAATCGCAATGAGCTCGATCCCAGCTGTAGTCGCCGTAAACACGTTTCGCGAAGCAGTGCGAGACCGCGTTCTCTACAATTTGATTTTCTTTGCGCTGCTGATGATCGGCGCGGCGGTGCTGGTCGGCCAGATTTCGGTGGGCATCGAACACATCGTCATCGTGAATCTGGGCCTTTCGGCGATTTCGATTTTCGGCCTGGTGATGGCGATCTTCATCGGCGTCGGGCTGGTCTACAAGGAAATCGAAAAGCGAACGCTCTATAGCCTGCTGGCAAAACCGATTCGCCGCTGGGAATTTTTGGTGGGAAAGTTTGGCGGCCTGCTGCTGACGCTGGCAGTGAACACGTCGTTCATGCTACTGGGGCTTTTTCTGGCTTTGATCTACGTGAGCCACACGATCGCGCGGTCGGATCTGTCGATTCTGGTGGCGGCGTATTTCATTTTGCTGCAGCTCGCATTGATCACCGCGCTTGCGCTGTTCTTTTCCTGCTTTTCCAGTCCGATGCTCTCCACGCTTTTCACGCTGGGCCTCTTCGTCGCCGGCACGTTTGCCGCGGACATTCGCGACATCAGCATGGCCACGAAAGATCCGGTGGTCGGCTCGATCTGCAGAGCGCTTTATTACGTGCTTCCGAACTTCCACAACTTCAACGTGATCGGACTGGTGGCCCACGGCGATTCCGTTCCCGCCGCACTCATCTGGCAAAACACGCTGTACGCGATTGCGTATGTGGGCGTAGTGCTGCTAGCCGCATCCGCGGTTTTCTCCGGACGAAATCTGAAATGAGCTCGCGTGTGAAATCGATTTGGCTCGCGGCGATTGGCGTGCCGGTGCTATTTGCGGCCATCGTGCTGCTGCAATTCAGGATCGATAGCATTACTTCTGACCTCGCCCAGCGGCAGGATGAGCTGATGCTGCAGTCCGGCTCGATGCTCAAAAAAATGAGCCTCGGATACAATTCGCTGCTTGCCGACATTTATTGGACGCGCGCGGTTCAGTACTACGGCGACAACGCGCTCACGAAAGGCGCGAAGTTCAAACTGCTGTGGCCACTGCTCGACATCACTACGACGCTCGATCCGCAGCTGACCGCCGCTTACCGGTTCGGCGCGATTTTTCTTTCGGAGCAACCACCGATCGGCGCCGGCCGTCCTGATCTCGCGATTCAATTGATCCAGCGTGGGATCGCTGCGAATCCGGACGACTGGCAGATGGACGCGAATCTGGGATTTTTGTACTACTGGTTCTTGAAGGATTACGAAAAATCCACTGCCGCGTATTTACGCGGAAGCCAAAACCCGAAAGCGCCCGGCTGGCTGGGGATGATGGCTGCTCGCGTTTCGCTGAAGGGCGATGGCGTCGACACATCAAAAATGATGTGGGCGCAGATTTTCAACACCACGCCGAACGAAGCGATCCGCAAAAGCGCACTCGAACATCTGCAAGGCTTGCAAGCGCTGCAAGACACGCAAGAACTCAACCGGCTGGCGGAAAATTACAACAAGGGGTTCGGCCACTATCCGAAAACGATGCAGGAATTGCTCGACGCCGGGCTCGTTCGGCAAATTCCAACCGATCCGAGCGGAGTGCCGTACGTGTATGGACCGGACGGAAAAGCGAAAGTAGCGCCGGACAGCACGGTGGTGATCGAAAAGCCGCCGCAAGGCCCGGCGCAGTAGCAGCCGCTATTCGTATCGAAGTGCTTCGACGGGATTCAATCGAGCGGCTTTCGTCGCCGGCCACACGCCGAAAATCAGCCCGATACTCACCGACACTGTGAACCCCACGATCACCGCCCACGCGGGGACGATCGCTTTCATCGAAGTGAAAACAGGAATCAGAAAAACCAAACTGCTGCCGACGATAATTCCAATAATTCCGCCCGTGCCGGTAAGCGTCATCGCTTCGAACAGAAATTGCCAGGTGATGTCTGTGCTGCGCGCTCCGATTGCTTTGCGCACTCCGATTTCGCGCGTTCGCTCTGTGACCGACACCAGCATGATGTTCATCACACCCACACCGCCGATCAGCAGGCCGATTGAACTGAGCACGATAATTGCGAGCACCACGCCGAAAATAATGTCGTTGAAGTTTTGCGCGGCTTCCACCTGCGTCTGAATCGAAAAATTGTCGGGTTTGTCGTAAGGGACGTTGCGGCGACGGCGAAGCACTTCGCGAATCTGATCGACCGCCGCATCGAGTTTTCCCGGATAGGCCAGGAAACGGTACGCGATTTCGTAGCCGCTCGGGTACAACTTCAAAAACGTGTAAAACGGAATCACGATGCGCCGGTCTTCGTCGCCGGTGCCGAACCCGCCGGGCGGCTTATCCAGCACGCCGATGATTTTGTACGTGGAACCGTCCACCAGAATATCTTTCCCGAGCGCATCGTCGGGCGACGGGAAGAAAGCCTTGGAAATGTCTTCGCCAATCACTACCACGTTTGCGCGATGGTCGTTTTCCGCCTCGGTGAAAAAGCGGCCGATTTTCATGGTGGCGTTGGAATAGACGGTCAGATACGCGGGAAAAGTTCCGCGAAACTCACCGCCCTGCACTTCGTTTTTCTGGTAACGCACGTTGTGCGATTGCGTCCACTGGAACGCCGAAACCGCGATCTCTTTCACCGCCGGACACAAATCGTGAATCGCCTGGCCGTCTTCGAGCGTCAGCGGCTTGCGCAGTTTTTCGTCTTTCGGGCGGCGTCCGATTTGCGGCCCTTGATCGAATCGCGATACGAACGCCGTGTCGATGCCTTCGGAAGTGATTTCGTCCTGGATGGTCTGACGGAAACCCTGAACCAGTCCCACGACCAAAATGATCAGCGCGACGCCGATCATCACGCCCAGGATTGCAAGAAAACTGCGCAGCTTGTTAGCTCGAACCGTATCGAGCGCGAGCTGCAGATTTTCTTTGAAGTCTGAGCGCAGCATCTAGGCATCCGCCCTGAGCGCTTCGATCGGATCCAGCTTCGAAGCGCGCATTGCAGGATAAATTCCGAAAAACAGGCCGACCGCGGTGGAAAGCAGCAGCGAAACGGCGATGGCGAAAATCGGCGTGGCGATGGGAATCGGCGTCGTGGCGCGCACCAGCTGCGCGATGGTGATTGCCAGCGCGACTCCGACAAAGCCGCCGGTCGCGGCCAGCAGCGATGATTCCACCAGAAATTGCATCACGATGTGGCTGCGCCGCGCGCCGAGCGATTTCCGCAGTCCGATCTCGCGCGTTCGCTCAGTGACGCTCGCCAGCATGATGTTCATGATCACGATTCCGCCGACCACCAGAAACACCGAGGTCACCCAAATCGCGATTCCGAACGCGTTGCCGGTGATCCGATTCCACAACCCGGTGATCGAAGTCGGTGCAATCACCGCAAAATTATCCGGCGATGAGTACGGCACATGCCGCCGCGACCGCAAAATCACGCGCGCTTCATCCTGCGCGGCGTCGGCAAATTCCGGTCCCTTCGCTTGCACGAAAATTCCCACCGAATCCTGCGGCGCGAGCCACACTTTCCGGTACGTGCCAAGCGGCATCATCACAAAATTGTCCTGCGACTGCCCGAGCACGGTGCCCTTGGCCACCGCCACGCCCACCACTTGATATTGGCCCTGCCCTGCGCGGATTTCTTTTCCGATGGGATCGGTGCCGCTGAAAAATTTGGTCACCAGATCGGCGCCAATCACGCATACGTTGGCTCGATGCTCTTCGTCCACGTCGGTGAGCAAACGTCCGGTCGAAACATCGATGTCGCGAATCGAAGCGTAGTTTGGCGAGGTGCCGAGAATGTTCACGTCTTCGATGAGCGTATTGCCATAGCGCACGTCGGCAAGCGTATTCTGCTCACCGGCGATCGAATCGGAAAGTCTCATGCCGTCGCGTAGCGCTTGAATGTCGTCCATGGTCAGCGGCGGCCGTTTTCGCGCGTTGTTCCATTCCTGAAAATTGGTGACGATACCAATTCGATCGATCACAAAAGCGTTTGCGCCGAGGTTGGCGACTTTGTCGGCCACGTACACGTTCAGGCCGTTGAGCACGGAAATTACGGAGACCAGCGTCGTTACGGCGAGGATCACGCCCAGTAACGTCAAGAAAGTGCGCATCTTATGGGCGCGAAGCGTGTCGAGCGCAATCCACGTGGTTTCGCGCAGAGAGGCGAGCGTCAGCCGTGCTTTGGCCCGATTTAGCACAGGTTTCATCATTTTAGGAGCGGGTCTATACCATTATAGACGGCTGGACCGCCCGAAAAGTATCGGCAAGTTTTCAGAAGCCGCCCGGCACGGTGGCGAAAACGGCTGCGCGAAACCTGTCCTCTGCGACAATAGATTTGGCGCCAGATTGAATTTAAAATTATTGAGTGCGCGAATGATGCGGTGCTGGACGACCGTAGACGAGAGAAACGATTGAAGGATCGACGGCAATTTCAAAAAGCAGTGCTGACCGTAGGCGTGATGGCGCTTGCGTCGTGCGCTTTTGCTTCACTCGCGCGGCCGAAGCGAGCGCTCTCGCAAAACGCGCAGACGTCCGCATCCGCGGCGCCTACGGAAGCGGAGCTGCAAGAGCGCGCGCGAAAAGTGCTCGAAAATCAACACCGCGATGACGATGCACTGGAGCAATACGAACGCGTGGAGCATCAGGTGGACCGGACGAACGGCCCCACGCCGAAAGTGCTCGAAGACAAGTGGTATCGCATCGTCCCGACCGGCACGGGCAATCTGAAGATATTGCTAAGAGAAGCCGGGCACGATGTGGACGCTGCCGCGTATCGGCAGCAACTGCTCGCGTGGCGCGACGTGCTGGAGCTGATGCTGAAGCCGGACGATCCGCGCACCAAAGCCGCGTACGCCAAAGCGCAAAAGAAAAAACAAGACCGAGCCGAACTGGTGGCGGCGACGCACGATGCTTACATTTTGAAATGGCTGGGCCAGGAAAATTTGTACGGACACACCTGCGACGTGCTCGACCTGACGCCGAACCCGGATTTTCATCCGAAGAACATTTATCAGGACGCGATGACGCGCGTGACCGCGAAAATCTGGATCGATCGCGCCAGCCTGCAAATGATGCGCGGCGAAGCGCACGTGACCAAAGACATTTCGATCGGGGCCGGGATTTTGGGAAAGCTCTACCGCGGCGGCGTTTTCTATCTGGACCAGTCCGAGGTCGCGCCGGGCATCTGGCTGCCGGCCCGCTACCAATTCGACTTCTCAGGCCGGAAGTTTTTGTTCTCATTTGAAGAGCATCAATATATAGAGGCGAATCAGTACAGGTTTGACGGCCCCCCGAAACAGGCTCTGGCGGTGGCACAGAACGACTTAGCGAGCGGGAAGATGGTAACCGCAGGACAGTAACTCTTACACGCACCCCACTTTTGGCTGCCCGCCGGCGCGCCCTGAAACTCTGGAATACTACTCCTACGGATTGCCCGACCCTCCTTCTTCCTGGACGTTGATGATCGGTTTCGTGGAGGCTTTATGACTCGCTCGAATTGGCCCGCAATTTTCGTGCTCGCGCTCGGAATTTCAATGCCACACGCCGCGCTCGGACAAAATGTGCCGGCGGCGACGCAGGACACGACCGCGGCGCAGCCACAATCGGACGCTCCCCAGGAATCACAACCGTCCACCGCCTCGACGACGCCCACGAAAAAAGTGTGGACCAACGACGATGTGGGCGACTTGAGAGGCCGCTCCGCGATTTCGACGGTCGGCGTCGCAGCGAACACCAAACAGCCGAAGCAGCAGTCGACCAAAGTGGCCAGCCCGGCCACGATCAATTCGTATCGCAATCAAATCCTGAAGCTGCAGGCGCAGCTGCCGGATATGGATTCGAAAATTGCGGATTTGCAAGGCGTGCTCAGCGGCAACACTGTGAATTCGGTTCGACACGCGACGGGCGCGAAAATCGACGACTGGCACGACGAACTGGCCAAGCTGCAGGAACAGCGCGCGGCCACCGTGTCAAAAATCAGCGAACTGCAGGATCAAGCGCGGCACAGCGGCGTGCCGGAGAACCAGATTCCGGAATAACGCTCTGGGAGTAATGCTTCAGATGTGAAGCGGTCTGACGCCGGACAAAATATCGTCGGGATCGTAATCGCGTACCCCTCCCGCGATTTCGCCCGGCGGCAACCGGCGAAGCTGGTACAGATACGGTCGCGGACCAGCGGCAATGCGGCTTTCACCAATTACCTGGAAGTACGACCCACCATACCGAATCGTAAACGGATACTCCCATCCCGGCCGTTGCCGGCACGTCGAAATCTGCAAATCGAATTTCCCTTTTCCCGGCGTCATTTCGTCGCGTACCAGCGGCAGTTCTTCGGCAGGACGCGGCCGCGCGACCAGACAATAGAGATAATCCAATGCGGCGAGCGGAAACGTGCCGCACGAGTTCTGCTCGGTCAACGCGGCGAGAGATCGCACGACCCCTTCGCAAGCGAAGAAGATGATGACCCATGTGAGCGGATGCAGCGCGAAGGCGAAAAGTCCGGCCTGACGCACCATTTCCCAGCCGTATCGAAATGTGTCTGGCGCTGCGTCGCGAGCGGCAACGTATTTCTGCGCCAGAAACAAAAAATACTGGAAATACCAAAAGCCGAAGGCGACCAGAGAAAGAATCGCTTCAGCAACTCCGGAGATTACCGTCGCGGATTTCCACTCAATCGGCGAGTTTGGCCACCAGCGGTTGCGCAACCGTTGCGGCAAAAAAGCCAGGATGGGGCCGAGTAAATAGGTCCACACGAATCGAGCTCCTGTTACAGGATACCCGCGGGGAAAATGAAACGTGCGCGACGGGGTTTGGTGACGCTGAAACAGTTAACGCGAAAGAATCAAGTGGAAACCAATCGAACGGCACTAGAATAGGCCGCTGCCGGCTTGCGGTTTTTCATTCCGCGCCGGTTCGGAGACAACATGACGACCGATACTCGCGCCGCTCATCCCTTTCACGTGTATGAAGCGATTCATGCGCAACCTGCGCTGATCGAAAAAGTGTTCGCGCAGAAACAGGAAATCGAACGGATCGCGGACGCCGTGGCGGCGAAGGCGAGAATCACGTTCGTGGGTATCGGCACATCGCTGCACGCCGCTCGCATTTGCGAAGGATGGATGCGCGATTTCACTGCGGGAAAAGTCCGAGCATATTACGAGCAATCGTTTGAGTTGCTGCATCATCCGGTCGCGTTTGATGCGAACGACGCAGTGATCGTGATCACCCACACCGGTACGTCGTCCGCTTCGGTGGAGGCGCTCAAGCGTGCGCGCGCGGCGGGAGCGTTGACGGTGGCAGTCACCGGCGAGAATTGTGGTGACGGCGCGCGCAACAGTGATTTTCGAATCGAAACGTGCGACCAGGAAAAATCGTTTGCGTACACGAAAAGCTACACCACGGCGCTGGCCGCGCTGGCGATTTTGATCGCGCGCGTCGCGTCACTGAAAAATTTGTTGGCCAAACCGGGCGTAGAAGCGGCGCTGCGGCAGGTTCCTCAGCTGATGAGAGACGCTCTGCTGCTGGAGCCGGAGGTAAAAGCGCTGGCGAAAAACATTTCGCCGTTCGCTCGGCTGGAAATCTTCGGCTCGGGCGTGGGGTGGGCGACCGCCAGCGAGGCTGCGCTAAAGATTAAGGAAGCCTGCTACATCGCCGCAGAGGGATTCGACACCGAGGAAATTCTTCACGGGCCATTTTCCGAAACCGATTCGCGCGCGGCGTTGCTCGGGCTGCTTTCGGGAAGGGCCACCGACGAACGCGCACGCCAGATATTTCGCGCCGGCGGAGAGTTGAAAGTTTTTCGCGCCGCGATCGCTACAAGAAAAGCGAATCACGACATCGCCGTGGAGCAATTGCTGGTGGTCCCGGATTGCGACGATTGGCTCGATGCGTTTGTGCATCTGGTCCCGTTGCAGCTACTGACGTATTTTTTGGCGATCGAGCGTGGCACCAGCCCGGATTCGGGGCGCATGGAGCAGCCGGGGCACTCCGCAGCGAGCAAGCACTACAAGTATTAGCTCTGACGGCGCGGCGTTCTGATATCGATTTCGCGCAGCTCGCAGTAGGTTTTCGCCTGTACCCGCGTACAGGAGTTTGATTTCCGCTACAGCCGTCCCTCGGCGCACGGATGTGCACCTCTGTGAAAGCCTAAAATGACCGATAGCTTCCGATGAGGTGTGCGCCGTGAAACACACGAAGATCGTTTCGGCCGTTTGTTTGCTGTTCGCGATGGCGATGGTCGCCGACGCGCAGTTTCGAAAGGGACTGGGAAACGTGGAGGGCGATGTGCTGAACGCGCAGGGCAAGCCTGTCGCGGAAGCCAGCGTGACCATTCAGACTTCCGACGGCCTGCATCCCCACGCGACGCACACGGACGCGAACGGCCACTTTTCCTTCGAGCGCTACGACGCCGGCCAGTACGATTTGCGCGGATACTTCAAGGGATCATTCACGGAGTGGTCGAAGCATCAGGTAATCCGTCCGAACAAGACGACAACGATCACACTTCATTTGCCGCCAGACAGCGCGGAAACCGTCGTCGTGCCCACGAAGTAGCGGCAGCGGTTGCAGCGTTTCCACGATCGATCGAAAACTCCGCACAAAATCCCCGCGCAAAACCGCGTTCCCGACGTTATTCGTGTCGCAGGGCCACCATGGGATCGGTGTGTGTCGCGCGGCGTGACGGCACAAAGCCCGCGACAGCTCCGACGAATACGAGCAGAAAAATAACGGCTGCGAGGGTGACAGGATCGTGGGGCGACAATCCGAACAAGACGCTGGCGATCACGCGCGACGCAGGCCACACGCAGGCAAGGCCAATGGCAACACCCAAAACCACGAGCGCCAGCGTTTCGCGCAAAATCATCCGGCCGATCGCGCTGCTTTGCGCGCCGAGCGCCATGCGAATACCTATTTCGTTGGTGCGGCGAGCGACGTTGTAGGCCATCAGGCCATAAATCCCGATTCCGGCGAGCAATAGCGCGAGTACTCCGAATCCGGCTGTCAGAGTGGCGAAAATGCGTTCTCCTTGCAGCGTCGCCGCGATCTGCTCGGTTTGCGTTCGAACGTTGCTCACGGGCAGACCGCTATCGATGGCCCGCACCGTTTCGCGAATCCCGGCGAGCACGTCGGTGGGATTTGCATGCGTGCGGACTTCGTAGGTCATTCCGCCGGCGTAGTCGAGCTGTTTGTAGGGGACATAAAACGTGGGAGGCGGCTGCTCGCGCAAATTCTGGTAGCGCGTGTCCGCGCAGACTCCGACGATTTCGAATCGCTCTTTGTTGAACGTTTTTCCGATTGGGTTGGTATGCGGAAAAAACTCTTTCACGATTTCATGATTTACGATCGCGACTTTCGGCGACGTTTCGGTATCGCGAGAATCAAATGCGCGGCCGTACAGGATCGGCACCTTCATCGTCTGAAAGAAATTCGTGCCCACATCGTTCCAGTGAGCTTCCATCGCTTGCCCTTCGATTTTCGGAGTTTCTGTAGGAAGGAAGTCGGTGTCCGACACACTGTCGGCCACGAGCGCTACGCCCGAAGCGGAGATGGACTCGACGCCGGGAACGGAAGCGAGCTGGTCTTCGATCTGGTGATGCAGCGCGATATCTTTTGGCTGCGGATAGCGCGACTTCGGAGGATCGATATCAAACAGCAAGACGTGCTGGGGCTGAAATCCCGGATCCACCGAAGAAAGATTCATCAGCGTGCGGACAAAAAGTCCGGCAGCCGCCACCAAAACCAACGAAAGCGAAACTTGAAACACGACCAGCGATTTCCCTACAAGTCCGCGAGTCCGATTCATTGTGGCGCGCGCGCCCTCTCGCACGCCGGAGTTCACGTTGGTTCGGCTTGCCTGCCAAGCGGGAGCGAGACCGAACAAGAACCCGCTGAGCAGAGAAACGCCCGTGCAAAACGCCAGGATCTGCCAGCCAAAGTGCGCGACGAACGGAGTCGGCTCCCAGGAGTCCGAAAGCAGGTGAGGGATAATGTCACGGCCGAGATAGCCCAGAAACATTCCCGTAGCGCCACCCAGAGAGGCAAGCAGCAAGCTTTCGGTCATCACCTGCCGCACGATGCGCAACCGTCCTGCGCCGAGCGCCAGCCGCACGCTCATCTCGCGCTGACGCGCCGACGCCCGGGCCAGCAACAAATTCGCCAGGTTCGCGCACGCAAGCAGTAGGACAAAGCCTGCAAGCGCCATCAGGATCATCGTGGGCTGCCCGTATCGCGCTCGCGCGAAGTTCAATCCGCGGTTGCCCGGATCGAGAATCAGCCGCGGAATGGTTTCATCTTTCCCGACGGTCATTTTGTCGCGGACGGCCTGGTTGAGCACGACGTCGAGCGCGGCGGTAGCCGTACTGTCCGAAACGCCCGGCTTCACGCGCCCCATCACCTGCATCCACCACACTTTCGATTCGGTGAGGATTTCGCCTTCGTTATTCGGCAGGATCTGTGGCTGCATGCTGAACGGAAGAAAGAAATCCGGCGATTCGTGCGGATTGGAAGCGCCCGTGAAGCCCGGTGGGTTTACACCCACGACTGTCACCGGAGTCCGGTTCAACTCCACGACCTTGCCTATCACTGACGGTGAACGGCCGAATCGACGCGCCCAATATTGATCGCTGATCAGCGCGACGGGAGCTGTGCCCGCGACTCCGTCGTCTTGCGGCTGAATCGGACGGCCGAGCGCGGGAACAATTTCCAAACCTTCGTAATAATTGCCGGATATAAACTCGCCGCGCGCGGCTTCGGCCTGACCATCGACGGACGCCGTCAAGTTGCCGAAATTCTTGAACGCGAAAAGGTCGCTCAACACGGTGTTTTGTTTCCGCAATTGCAGGTAAACCGGATACGCAAACGAGTTGCTGCTGGCTTCGCCGGACGCTGTACTTTCGAAGTTGCCCCATGTGGAATGAATTACGCGATGCGGTCCGGCAGTCCAGCGGAACATGCGCAGTTGATCGGGATGTGGAACGTCCAGCTTCTGCAGCAGAACTTCCTGCGCGAGCGTGAAGATGGCGACGTTGACTCCGATTCCCAGCGCGAGCGAAAGAACGGCAACCAACGTGAAGCTGGGAGTTTTTCGCAAGCTGCGCAGACCGTACTGGACGTCGTTCCAAACCGATTCAAACCAGTGACCTCGACGCTGCTCGCGGCAATTTTCTTTCACGCCTTCTGCGGCGCCCAATTGCAAGACCGCCTGGCGGCGCGCCTCGTCAGGGTCCATGCCGGCGGAAATGTTCGCAGATGTTTGCTTTTCGATATGAAATCGCAGTTCTTCGCTGAGATCGTGTTCCCATTTGCGCCGCGAAAACGAGGTCCGCCAACTCTTCATCGTTTCATTCCTCATGTCACCACAAGTCCATGCATTTCCGTGCTGCCGCTAGACACGCTGCAAAATCAAGGCGACGGCGGACGCCATCCGGTCCCATTGCGCCATTTCTTTTTCGAGCTGCTGGCGGCCGGCCTTGGTGAGCGCGTAAAACTTTGCCTTGCGGTTGTTTTCCGACGCTCCCCATTCGGCGCGAATCCATTTTTTTCGTTCCAGGCGATACAGCGCGGGGTACAGAGAACCCTGTTGAATCTGCAGGACGTCTTTCGATACCTGCTGGATGCGCTGAGCGATTCCCCAGCCGTGCATCGGTTCGAGCGCCACGGTCTTCAGGATCAACAGATCGAGAGTGCCTTGTAAGACGTCTCCGGACGGGCTCATTTCGTCTCCCTAGATGAACTACAGGAGAGTCCCACGGCTCTTGTAGATTGTCAAGGGGAGGGATGCCGACGCGAGCGCGCCTCCGTTCAGCGCTGGCAAAAGTGATGGGTGCGATTCGCGGAAGCCGCTTGCGAGCGTAACGACGATGCCTTCATTATGAATGGCATGGAGCCATTGTGGGCCACGAAGGATCAGGCGCGCCGGCTGGCCGAACTCGGCGCGGGCACGGCCGGCACGGAGAAGGAAATCCCGCTGCGCCGCGACGTGCGCTCGCTGGGCGTCCTGCTCGGGCGCGTGCTGGTCGAACAGGAGGGGCGGAAGCTGCTCGAAACCGTGGAACAGCTGCGGCGCCTGTTGATCCAGCAGCGCGAGGAAAACGGATCATCGGTAGCTGAAAATAAATTGATGGCCGAGGCGCGCGCGATCACCGCAAATCTGCCGGTCGCGGAGGCGCATCGCGTCACCAAAGCGTTTGCGGTTTACTTCGAACTGACGAATCTCGCCGAAACGAATCACCGCAAGCGACGGCGACGCGCCGCCAAGCTTCACAACGAGCAACCTCCACAAGTGGGATCGTTCCGCGGAACGCTCATCCGGATGCGCGACGCGGGGATTTCGTTCGAGCGCGCACTCGCTGCGTTGCAACAGGTGAAAATTGTTCCGGTGTTTACAGCGCATCCCACGGAGGTGGCGCGGCGGACCGTGCTGATGAAACGCCGCAGAATCGCGCAGCATCTGGAAAGTCTGGACCGCTTGCCGTTGCCGCCGGCCGATGCGGAGGAATTGGAATCGCTAATCGCCGCGGAAATTACCTCGATGTGGCAGACCGACGAAGTGCGGCTGAAGAAACCGGGCGTGATCGATGAAGTGCGAATGGGGCTGGACTACTACCCGATGACGCTTTTCGAAACCTTGCCGAAACTTTACGAAGAACTGGCCGATTCGTTTGAAGCCGTTTACGGAACCAAGCTCCGGCGCGACCAGCTCGGAGAGGTGCTTCATTTCGGATCGTGGATCGGAAGCGACCGCGACGGAAATCCGTTGATCAAGCCGCAATCGACCGCGGATGCCCTGGAAATGGCGCGACGCGTAGTGATCGATTTCTATTTGCGTGAAATCGAGCGGCTGATCGACCAACTCAGTTCTTCGCTGCGGCAGGCCGATTGTTCGCCAGCGCTTCGCAGCGCGGTGGAGGCGTACGAGGCGGCGATGGGCGACGAAAAGTCGCTGGGAAAATGGATTTCGGAAACCGAGCTGACGCGCCGGTTGCTCGATTTCGCTCGCATCCGCCTGCAGTACAGCCGCGATGAATCGCGAAATTCCAGAGCCTACCAGTCGGCGGCTGAATTCGAGCGCGATCTGGAGATAGTAGGCGCGAGTTTGGCGGCGAACGGAGGCGAACGGTTGGTACAGCTGCTAATTGAGCCGTTTCTTCGGAACGTTCGGACGTTTGGATTTCATCTGCACACGCTCGACATCCGGCAGCACGCCAAGCTGCATCGCGAAGCTCTCGCCGAGGCCACCGCGGCGGGCGTTGCGGCTATGAAATCCGAGCGCGCCAAAGATGTGATCGATACATTCAAGATGGCCGGGCAGTTGAAAAAATTATATCCGCCCGAATCGTTGCAGCAGTACGTCATCAGCGGCACGGAATCCGAGCGGGATTTGTTGGACTGGCTTTCACTGGCGAAAATTTGCGGCGTTCCCGTCGCCGCTTCCGGTGACGATCCCGGGTTGATGCCCGTACCGCTATTTGAATCGATTGATTCGCTGCGCAACGCGGGCGAAATCATGAAAAAGGTTTGGACGTCCGAGCAATACCAGCCGCTGCTGAACTCGTGGGACCGGCGCCAGGAAGTGATGCTCGGCTATTCGGATTCGAACAAAGACGGCGGAATGTTGACGAGTATTTGGGAGCTGCAGAAAGCACATCGCAAACTTCATCAGGCGGCGCGTGAGTGCGATGTAAAGCTTCGGCTGTTCCACGGCCGCGGCGGTACGGTGGGCCGCGGCGGCGGACCAACGCATCGCGCCATTCTGGCGCAGCCCGTGGGCGATTTTTCCGGCGAGATCCGCATCACCGAACAGGGCGAAGTTTTGAACTGGAAATATTCCGACCCGGTGCTCGCGGAATGGAATTTGGAACTGATGGTGGCAGCGTCGCTCGAAGCGCTCACTCGCCCGAGCGGACGAACCGCGCAGGACGATCGCAAATGGGATGCGGCGATGGACGAGATTTCCGGTGACGCGTTCGCGTATTACCGGCGATCGATTGCCGAGTCTCCCGAGGTGCTGGACTATTTCGAGCAAGCCACTCCGGTGAACGAGCTGGTCCATGCGCGCATGGGTTCGCGTCCGGCGCGACGCTCGCAAAGCCGTGAGCTTTCCGAGCTGCGCGCGATTCCGTGGGTGTTCGGCTGGATGCAAAGCCGCCATGCGGTGCCGGCATGGTTCGGCGTAGGCTACGCGCTCGAGCGGTTCGCTGCGAAGGGTGCCGCCAACCAAAAATCGCTGCATGACATGATGCGCACCTTCCCGCTTTTTTCCGATTTGATCCGCAACGTGGAAATCGCCATGGCGAAAGCGGACATGGACATCGCTCGCCTGTACGCGGAGACGCTCGTACCGGATGCCGCTGTGCGCGAGCGGGTATTCGGAGTCCTGGCGGAAGAATTCGAACGAACGCGCCAGATGGTTTTGAAGATCACGACGCAGAAGGATCTGCTGGAGGGCAACACGGTTTTATCGCAGTCGATCCGATTGCGAAATCCGTACGTTGACCCGATGAGCTTGATCCAGGTGGAATTGCTGCGGCGCAAGCGGTCGGGTACACAGAGCGAAGCGGACGATTACGCCCTGGGGGCGACGATCAACGGAATCGCCGCGGGACTGCACAATACCGGCTAGCAGCAACGGCCAATGTCGCGCGGCGTAAGTGCAACTAAAACATATACTTAGCGAACCGCAGCGGCAGCGAAACCCAGTACCACAACCCCGGTACCGAAAAAAATGAGCCGCGCGCCCCATTGGTTCTAAGTGGCAATCCTGCGAGCATTCACGTGCGAGTTGAAAGCTGCGAAAGCGGGGACGACGGTTCCACATACAAAAGGATCCGGGGCAGTTTTCAACTCGCCTAATCACCGCCCGCCCATTCGTTACAGGCAATCCTTCCCGTTCCATCGAGCGTACCTAGACTAAACAGCTTGCATCTTTTGGCATCGACCGTGCTTCTCATCCTGTGCGGGCCGAAATTCCGCATTGCACCGGTGCGCGTGAGCGAGACACACGACACATGACGGCTAAACCCGACAAACGACTGCGCGACGTGCTGGTGATTGCGTTCGCCTGCCTGCTGGTCGCCAGTGCAGCGACGAATGCGGCCGATTTGTCGGCGCAGGCCAACGCCGCGTACGACCGCTACATTCAGCTGACCCAGGCGCAGGTAGAGAGCGAACTGAAACGCACGAGTGTTTCGAGTCCGTACATGTGGGTGGAGCTTCTGCCGGAGCCGCGTCGCTCGGCCGAAATCGCGGCACTGCAAAAGGGCGACGTGCTGATCGAGCGGATGGAAACGCTGGACAACGGGAAAGCCATCGATGCACCGGGAGGGCTGATACATCACTGGATTGGCACCGCTTTTATTCCGGGCGCGACGCTCGACCAGACATTGACGTTCATGGAAGACTACGACCACAAGGTCGAATATTTTTCACCGGACATCCTGCAATCGAACACGCTGCGGCATTCGGGCGGCGATTATTTCGTTCACCTTCGCTTTTACACCAAGAAAGTGATCACCACGGTGGTGGACACCGACCAAAACGTGCATTACGAACGCGTGGATGCGACGCACGCGTGGAGCCGCTCGGCCACTACGCGCGTGCAAGAAGTAAGCAATCCCGGCGAGCGCGGCGAGAAGCTCGAGCCCGAGGGACACGATCGCGGATTCGTGTGGCGGATGAATACCTTCTGGAGATTCGAACAGAAAGACGGCGGAACGTACGTGGAGTGCCAGGCGATTTCACTTTCGCGCGATATACCGACGGGGATTGGGTGGATGGTCGGACCGTTTGTGACGAGCGTGCCGAAAGAATCGCTCACGTTTACGCTGGTGACGGCGCGAGACGCGCTCAGGAAAAAGATTAACGCAGCGAAATAACGCAGACCACACGAAATTGAATTCGTTCTTCGCCGGAAAAATACGCAGATTAAAATCTGTGGCCGTGCTTCGGACTATCGCGGAGCAGATTCTACGGTCGCGTCCGCAGACGCCGGCTCGGTTACGCCCGTAACCGTCGCAGTCGTGGTGAAGGTCGTGGTTCCCAGGAACATATCTTCGAAGCCGTTGGTGTCGTTCACGACCAGATTGTTTGAGAACGACAAGAACGCCACCGTTTGACCGTCGGCGCTCACCGCAGGCCGCAGGCTCTGGCCATTCGACGGAGAGGGATTCGTGCCCTGCGAAATGCTGTTGATCGCCAGGCTGGGAGTGCAGGTAGTGAGAATCGCGAGGCAGGTGTTGCGCGAGAAAATATTTTCGACGCCGTTGGTGGTGTTCGCGAAATTCGATGCCAGCGATGAGAACGAAATGATTTGAGCGTCGGCACTGACGCTGGGATGCGAGCTCGGGCCGTTGCCGGGAGTAGAGCCATCGGACGTCGAGACTAGAATCGTGGACGGCGTGCAGGTTGTCTCGATGGTCGAGGTCGCAACGCCAATGCACGTGTCTCGCACGTAGATCTGTTGCGTGGGGCCCGCACCGGCAACGATATTCGTGCCGGTGGAAGCAAATGCGACGAAGCGGCCGTTGTAAACAACCGTGCTGGAAGCTACCGTGGCCGAAGTGTGAGAGATCGAGGAATCGATACTCGCGCCGTCCGCAGGAGTCTTTCCATCCGGCGTCGAAATCAAAAGAGTTTCGGGCGCACACGCGTTATCCACAGTGCCGATCGTGGTGACGCAAGTGCTGCGCTCAAAAACTTCCGAAGCGCCGGCCGGATTGGGCGCTGTGGCTCCCAGGTTCGTCGCGGACGAGGTGAACGAAACAAACAGTCCGAGATTCGAAATCGAGGGATGCGAGCTCGGAGCGTTGCCGGGAGTCATTCCGTCAGCGGATGACACCAGATAGGTCAGCGGAGCGCAGGTGCTGGACGCCGCGGCGCCGTTGCACATGACGTGGACGTACACCTGAGGAGTCACGCCATCGGCAGCGACGTTTGAAACCAGATTCGTCGCGAGCGAAACGAACGCGACGTATTGTCCGTCGGCGCTAACGACCGGGTTGTAGCTCGGTCCGTTTCCAGCCGACAAACCATCGGCAGCCACGGAAACCAGCTGCGTCACATAGGTGGTCGGCGTAAAGCTGCACGTCGATGCGGTACAAAGCGGGCGCCAGTACACCTGGCTGTTCGTATTGGGTACGGGCACTGCGACTTGCAGGTTCGTGGCGGACGATGTGAACGCGGCAAAACCCGGCGTTGCGCTGGCGTCTGCGATGGAAGGCTCGGAGCTTGGGCCGTTGGCTGCGTTGCCGCTCGGATCCGAACTGATCACCGAAGTCGAAGGCGTGCAGATCACCGTCGTGGTGGTGGTTTGCAGGCAGGTGTTGCGCAGAAAAATGTCAGACGCGGGATTCAAATCTTTCGTGACGACGTTGTGAGAGACCGAAGCGTAGGCGACGAATTGCCCGTTGCTGCTGGTCGAAGGACCGGCCGTAAAAGTCTCCAACCCGAGAGCGCCGCTCTGGCAGTTTGCCGGACCACCGCAAATTCCGTTGATCGCTTGCGTGCCGTCGGGAGCCAAATCCACCAGCACCGGCAAACCGATCGACGCTTTCGGATTCACCGAGAAAATCAGCGGATCCGAATCGCCGCCGCCCGGCGGACCCTGATTGACCACCACAATTTTTTGCACTCCCGCCTGTAGCAGACGACTGGCTGGCAGCGCCGCGGTGGCTTGCGTGGTGGAAGCAACGGAAGTGGGAACCGGGACGCCGTTCAGAGTGATGGTCGTGAATCCATTCACAAAGTTTGTGCCGGTCACGGTAATCGTGGTGGTGGAGGCGCCCGCAGTAACGCTCGTGGGCGAAAGACTTGAGACCGTCGGCACTGGATTCTGAACGCTTAGCGGCATTGAGTTGGAAGTGCCGCCGCCAGGAGGCGGATTCGTGACCGCGATTTGAAGCGTGCCGGGATTGGCGATGTCCGCCGCGGTGACCGCGACTTGCAAAGAGGTGGAATTGATGTAGGTCGTCGCGCGATTGTTGTTGTTCACCGAGACGGTCGATTGGGAAACGAAGTTTTTTCCGGTGACGAACAGCGTGAACGGTAGTCCGCTCGCAGCAGAGACAACCGTCGGCGAAATCGAGGTGACGGACGGAATCGGGCTATCGATCGGGTTGATGGTGAAGACGATCGGCTGTTGGGTCGAAGAGGGCGAGGTGCCGCCGCCCGGCGTGGGAGTGGTAACAGAAATATCTACTGTGCCGGGATTCTGAATCAGCGATGCCGGAATCTGAGCGTCCAGTTCATTGGTGCTGACGAAAATCACCACCGGAATTGTTACCGCGCCCGTGCTGCCCGACCATTGCACTGCGGTTTGCTGCACTAGATTGCTTCCGGTGATCTTCAAAATGAACTGAGGCTGGCCTGCGTTGATGTTCGTCGGGCTGATGGCTTTCAGGGTAGGCGCGGGGTAGTTGATCGTCTCCGTGCACGAGGGCGAGACCAGCATTACAAACAGCAGCAGAATGAACGCAACCCACGATTGTGCCCGCAAATTCCTCACCCCTATCTTATTCAGTTGGCCTGACGCTGTACGCGCAATCCTAGAGACTACTAAAGATGATGAAAACGGGCAATGAGGATGCCTCAATAAAAGCGGGGTATTCGGGGCGCGGGCCGTGCAAATCGGGCGTACTGGGCCGTGGGGGCTGGGCCGAAGGCGGGACGAAAAATCCACGCGTAGTGCCATGCGAGTGCCGGGAATTCCGCGGTTTGCGTGATGACGAAAATCGAATGGTATGTTGATGAAGATTTTCGATTTCCTAACGGATTCCTTACAACTTTCTGCGTGACGGCGGCGGCTCAGGGCGCATTTGACTTGACAACTTTCGCAGCCACATTTAGTTTCACCTCTGCGCGAGAATGTTTTCTTGCGATTTTCTTGGATCGGATTCACGGAGCTTCGACAGTCGAGGTTCCCGCTCAGTATCAGAACCATTGCCCGGCATCATCGTGAGATGTCGCATCGGGTACGCGACCGGCAGCGTTGCAAGGTAACGTCCGGTACTTCCCCACAACGCAATTCATAAAACGCCGCGCGACCGGTGCGCTCTTGCGGTCCGGGCTCAGGCGATGTCACCGGAAAATAATGTGGCTTCCAGCCATTCAAACGGATAATGGAGCATTGCTCATGTGGAATATCCAATTCGGCGGACACACCGTCCGTTTCGTCATTTTCGCTTTTCTAATCGCGATTTCATCGGCTGCGCTCGGTTCGCCGGTTGCAGCGCAAACCGCGCAGCCCACTGGAACTGACGCGCAGACGAGCACACCCGCTCCTGCTCCGCAATCGACCGCAGAAACAGGTTCACCAGTTCCGGCCGCGGACGCGGATACCAACGCGAACTCCGGCGACGTGCTCACGCTTTTTCCTCACTCGCAAACCAGCCGGTATTGGATTTCGGGTCAAGCGAACGTTGTGCTGCAGTGGCACGACTCTTTTCCGGCGGCGTACAACGGGACAAACAGTTTCAAACCGATCGCGGAAAACGCGACTTCGAAGGTTTACACGCTGTACCTCGGTTACGAGGTGACCAAGACAACTGAAGTTTTTCTCGACATTGAAAGCGCGGGCGGCCATGGGCTGAGCAATGCGCTCGGCATCGCCGGTTTCACGAATCTGGACGTAGTGCGCAACCCGACGCTGGGCGAGGATCCCTACGTTGCGCGCATCATGATCCGGCAGATCATTCCGCTCAGCGACGACAAAGTGGACGCCACACGCGGACCGTTCGGACTGGCGACGTCGTTGCCAGCGCGCAGGATCGAGTTCCGGCTGGGAAAATTCAGCATGGTGGATTTTTTCGACGTCAATTCCTACGGAACCGATAGCCACCTGCAGTTTCTGAATTGGACCGTCGATAACAACGGCGCGTACGACTATGCGGCCAACACACGCGGATACACCGACGGCGCGATCCTGGAATACGACGATCATTGGTTCACGGCGCGGTTCGGCGAAGCGCTGATGCCCAAGGTCGCGAACGGCATTCACCTGGACGCAGATCTCGCTCGTGCGCGCGCGGAAAATCTGGAGCTTGAGGCGCGCGGGAATTTTTTCTTTCATAAGTACGGAGTGGTGCGATTCCTGAGCTACCTGAACCACGCCAACATGGGAAATTACGAGGAAGCGATCCACGAATATCTGAACGGCGAAACCGCGGTGCCGGACATTATCGGAACGCGCCAGCAGGGACGGCACAAATACGGATTCGGGCTGAACTTCGAACAGCAATTGACGCCGCAAATCGCTGCGTTTGGCCGCGTGGGATGGAGCGACGGCCGGAACGAGTCATTTGCGTACACCGAAGTGGATCGCACCGTCGAAATCGGCGCGTTCACCAAAGGCGACAAATGGCACCGGCGCAACGATCGGCTCGGCGCGGTATTCAACGCCAACGGAATCGTGGCAGCACATCAACAGTACCTGTCGCTCGGTGGCCTTGGATTTTTGCTCGGCGATGGCGGGTTGACGTACGGGCCGGAAAAAATTGTGGAAGGCTTCTACACCGCGCACGTGTGGCGCGGGCTCTTTGCATCGTTTGACTTGCAGCATGTGAACAATCCGGGATACAACATGGCGCGGGGGCCTGTGTTCGTTCCGGGCCTGCGCTTTCACGTGGATTTCTAGTCCAGAAAACTCCGGAGGTTTGCGATGGCTGCTCGAAAATACATTGCCGCGCTCGCGCTTGTTTTAGTTGCCGCTGTAATTCCCATTCACGCACAGGAAAAACCCAAGGACGAGACCGCGCCAGCGGCTCCAGCGCCGGCTCCGGCGCCGCCGCCTGCGAATCCCGCGGACGTCGCGAGTCCCGATGCAATCATGGCGGCGACGTACGACGTAATTTCCGGACCTCCCGGTCAACAGCGGGATTGGAACAGGTTTAAGTCGTTGTTTGTGCCGGGAGCACGGCTGATTCCCGCAGGCCCTGAAAAAGACGGCACGCTTCGGACACGCGTGATCTCGCCCGAAGAATACGCAAAATTCGCCGACGGATATTTCATGAAGAACGGATTCTACGAGCGCGAAGCCGCCCGGAAGTCGGAGCGTTACGGCCACATCATGCAGATTTTCAGCACGTATGAATCCCGCCATGACGCCAAAGACCCGAAGCCGTTTGCGCGCGGCATCAACAGCTTTCAACTCTTCTACGACGGTAAGCGTTGGTGGGTGGTGACGATTTACTGGGAAGAAGAAACGCCGGAAAATCCGTTGCCCGCCGAATTTCTGAAGTCGCAACCGTAAAGTCGATACAACCCAATTCGCCGGAAACGCAGCGCGACACGGATGCAAGTCCGGTCGCGCCAATTTTTTTACTTTTGAGGCGACGGCGAAATCGGATGCAGCGCCGGAGCCACCGCCGGCGGCACGTTGGGTGCAACTGGCAACGCGGGTACCGGCGTGGTCGTATCCGGAGCAGGCTTCAAGGCAGAAAGGACTTCGTTCGGCAATTTGTCGGCTCGCGCCATCAGCGCGCTTACTCGCCACATCTGCTGTTCGGTAAGCGATGCGTTGAAACCGGGCATACCCGAAAGACGGATTCCGTTTTTCACTTTCCAGTAGGTGACTCCCACCGGATCATCCGTCACGGTGTCGTCGGCAGTGAAAAGCTGCGGCGCGCGGGGAAACATTCCCTTCGAAGCCGCGGACGCCGGTTGCTGCGGCAAACCGTGGCAGAACGAACAGTTTTTCTGGTACACGTCGGCGCCGGAAACCAAATCCTCGGTCGTAAACGTTGCAAGGTCGCGCTGCGGAGCTTCCTTCGCAATGCGCGCGTGCATCGCACCGCGGGCGATTTCCTTTTCAAACGGCATCATCGGATCGCTGGCGGCCACTGGAGCCGATCCGCTATGCAGATAACACCAGCCGATCACCGGCACAATTAGAATGCCCAAAATCAGTCCAACGATAAATTTCATGCGATTGCCTTCCTTTATGTAGAGGGCCGGATGGACGCTCGTGAATTGAATAGCACACGGGGAGTGCAATGCCAAGCATTCCAGCGATCAGCTGAATTCGCGCTTGCGGTGGCTGTGGGGATGAGCGAAGAATACGGAGCGTTTTGGGAGGCCGTCGCATGTTTCAAACTGATTTATTCAAGGGCCGCACGATTCTGATCACCGGCGGCGGCACGGGCCTGGGCCGGTCGATGGCACTGCGTTTCGCAGAGGTAAGCGCGAATGTATTCCTGGTCGGCAGACGCGAAGAGCCGCTGATCGAAACGTGCGACGCGATTCGCGCGAAGGGTGCGCGCGCCGCCTACGCCAACGCCGATGTGCGCGATTTCGCCGCGGTGGAGGAAGTGATCGAAGCCGCGGAAAAGGAATTTGGCAGCGTGGATACGCTCGTGAATAACGCCGCCGGAAATTTCATCGCGCGCACGGAGAAACTTTCGCCCAACGCGTTCAACGCGGTTGTGGGAATCGTGTTGCAGGGCACGTTTCACTTTACGCTGGCGCTCGGCCGGAAATGGATCGCGGCAAAGCAGCCCGGCAACGTGCTGAATATTGTGACGACATACGCGGCCACAAATGCGGGTTCCGGGTTCGTAGTTCCCTCGGCCTGCGCAAAAGCGGGCGTGCTGGCACTGACGCGCTCGCTCGCCGTGGAATGGGCCAGGCACCACATCCGGCTGAACGCCATTGCGCCTGGTCCATTTCCCACCGAGGGCGCGTGGTCAAGACTGATGCCCAGCGAGCAAATTCAGCAACAAGCCAAAGAGCGGCATCCGATGAAGCGGTTTGGCCGCCACGACGAACTGGCAAACCTGGCCGTGTACCTGCTCAGCTCGCAAGCGGATTACGTGAACGGAGAATGCGTGGTGATCGATGGCGGTCTGTGGCTGCGCGGCGCGGGCGAGTTCAACGATTTCCTGGAAATGCCGGACGCCGCATGGGACATGCTCGAAGCCGCGCGAAAGAAATAGAAACTGCGCTGGCCGCAACCCCTGGGCTGCGCTTTCGAACCGTTCCCTCCCGGTTCGTTTGGGAGTATATTGGCCGCACTGGGCCCCCTGAAGCCGCAACCTGTGGAGGCGGCCATGCACGCACGAAGCACGTACTACCGTATCAAGCCCGATATGTACGAGTCGTTTCTGGACGCCATCTCAAAATCTGTCCCTCTGATGCGCCAGCAAAAGGGTTTTCACTCCATGTGCGTGATGCGCACGGCCGGATCGAATCCGCCCGATGTGCGTGTGATGACGCTATGGGAAACGCAACAGGCGCTGCAGGATAGCGAGCGAAACGTGTACTTCTACCAAGCCGTCACGCGAGCGTTGGCATTTTCGCAGGGGTTCCCGCGCATCGTAGAAGAAGAAGTAGCCCTCAGCGATTTTCCCGACTGAATTCTGGTAACAGCGAAACTCTGCCGTCTTGACCGCTTGTTCCCGCGCCAGTAGTCTATTTGCTTCTCCTTCAGGGGAAAAACCTCCATGACAACCGAGACCATTCAAATCACTCTGCCCGACGGTTCCACACGCGACGTGCCCAAGGGCACCACCGCGGGCCAAATCGCCCTGCAAATCGGGCCGCGCCTGGCGCAGGCCGCGCTGGTTGCCCGCGCTGACGGCGAGTTGGTGGACCTTTCGAAGCCGCTCGATAAGAACACCAAGATTGCGATCCTCACCGCGAAAGATCCGGACGCGGTGCAGGTGTTTCGCCATTCCGCGGCGCACCTGCTTGCGGCGGCGGTGATGGAGCTGTACCCAAACGTGAAACTCGGCATCGGTCCGCCGATCGATAACGGATTTTTCTACGAGTTCGTGCGCGAAGAACCGTTCACCCCGGACGATTTGGAAAAAATCGAAGCGAAAATGCACGAGCTGGCGGCCAAGGATATTCCGAACGAGCGGAAATGGATTCCGAAGGCCGAAGCTCTGGAGCTCTATCGCAAGAGCAACCAGGAATTTAAGTGCGAACTGGTGGAAGAAAAGGTCACCGACCCGATGGTTTCGTTTTACACCACCGGAAAGTTCGTTGATTTCTGCCGCGGGCCGCACATTCCGTCGACCGGCCGGATCAAAGCGTTCAAATTGATGAACGTCGCCGGCGCGTATTGGAAGGGCCAGGAAGGCAATCCGCAGATGCAGCGGATTTACGGCGCGTGCTTCGTCGATCAGAAAGAGCTCGACGAATATCTGCACAAGCTGGAGGAAGCGAAGCGCCGCGACCACCGCAAACTGGGCGCGGAACTGGATCTTTTCAGCATTCAGGATGAAGCCGGGCCGGGCCTGATCTTCTTCCATCCGAAGGGCGGCATCATTCGCCGTGAAATGGAAAACTGGCTACGCACCGAACTGGAAAAGCGCGGCTACGACATCGTCTATACACCGCACATCATGCTTCGCGAACTGTGGAAGACCAGCGGCCACGCCGGATTCTATTCCGCGAATATGTTCGGCCCGATCGAAGTGGAAAAGGCTGAGTATCAGCTAAAGCCGATGAATTGCCCGGGCCACGTGCTGATCTACAAGTCGCATCTGCGCAGCTACCGCGAATTACCGGTGCGATTCGCCGAACTCGGAACGGTGTACCGCTACGAGCGCTCGGGCGTGCTGCACGGATTGCTGCGCGTTCGCGGATTCACACAGGACGACGCGCACATTTTTTGCATGCCGGACCAGATTGAAAAAGAAGTGCAGGATTGCGTCGAATTCGCGTGGGAAACTTTGCGCGTTTTCGGTTTCGACCGGTATGAAGTGGAGCTATCCGGCGGCGATCGTTCACGTCCGGAGGACTACGCAGGAACTCCCGAAGAGTGGGACCGCGCGGAGGGCGCGCTGATCAGCACACTTGATCGGATGAATGTGCCGTACAAATTCATTCCGGGCGAAGCGGCGTTTTACGGCCCGAAGATCGACGTGAAACTGGTGGACGCCATCGGCCGGCCTTGGCAGCTCACCACCGTCCAGTTTGATTTCAATTTGCCAAAGCGATTCAAACTCGAATACGTCGGCGAAGACGGCTCGAGACACCAGCCACTGATGGTTCACCGCGCGCTGCTCGGTTCGATCGAACGCTTTTTCGGCGTGCTGATCGAGCATTACGCCGGCGCGTTTCCCACATGGCTCGCTCCGGTACAGGTGAGCGTGTTGCCGGTGAGCGGAAAATTCAGCGAGTACGCGGCCAAGGTGACCAAGCATCTGCAGGATGCCGGGCTGCGCGTGCACTTCGACGATCGCAACGAAAAGCTGCAGGCCAAGATCCGCGACGCGCAAATGCAGAAAATTCCGTATATGCTGATCATTGGCGGCAAGGAAGCCGAAGCCGGCACCGTCGCGGTACGGCATCGTTCCAAGGGTGACTTGGGCGGCCGTTCGCTTGAGCAATTCACAGCGGACATTCGCGAAGAGATCGCTACGCGTTCAGTCGCCTAGGCTGGCGACCCGCACAACGCGTCTTGGCCGCCAAAATTGCGTAAAAGTGCGAGCATCCAACGCCGGTTTGGCGCCTCGAATCCGCTGTTGCAGCGGCAACCCAAACCCATGCTATACTTTTCGACCCACCCCTCTGACGGTGCCGTTCTGGGTGTCGAGGGCTGGAAAGCAGGCCGCGAAAAGCAGTTTCGCGAGTCTGGGAGGTGGTTTTATCGCTGAGCGTAGTGGAACTCCTGGCCTTCGGGTCAACGAACGAATTCGCGCCCGGGAAGTTCGCGTGGTGGACGAAGCGGGCAATCAGCTTGGGGTCTTGACGTTTTTCGATGCCATGAAAGCGGCGCGCGAAGCGGGCATCGACCTTGTGGAAATCTCGCCGAACGCGGTTCCGCCTGTCTGCAAGTTGGTGGACTACGGCAAATTTCTGTACGAGCAGAACAAGAAAGCGCACGAAGCGAAGAAGCACCAGAAAAGCTCGCACATCAAGGAAGTGAAGTTCCGGCCATCCACCGCCGAACACGATTATCAGGTTCGAAAGAATCAGATCATCCGGTTTCTGGGCGACGGTTACAAAGTGAAGGCGATGATTTTTCATCGCGGTCGCGAAATGGCGCACCAGGATGTGGGCCGGAAAAAGATGGACCGGCTGATGAAAGACATCATGGATCACGCCCAGGTGGAGTTCGGACCGCGGATGGAAGCGAACATCCTGCTCGCGCTGCTGGCTCCGAAAAAAGGCGCAACGGCCGCAGCGCCGGTGCGTCCCGCGCAACCGGGCGAGCAAGCGTAAAGTTTTTCCGGCAGTAAGCGGTTCGCCACAGGGCAATCGTGGAAATTGGGCGCTTCGGTTTGGCGCGGAAAATAAAAAGCAGTCGCGAAGGGCTGCCCGACAGAGGATATCGTGAAGAAGAACAAGAAAATGAAGTTGAAAACGCACCGCGGCGCAGCCAAGCGCTTCAAAGTTACGTCCACCGGGAAAGTGATGCGGTGGCACTCCGGCAAGCGACATTTGCTGGGCACCAAGAAGCCGCGCCGCATGCGCAAGCTTTTGAATAAGGTACAGGTGAACCAGGCCGACGTGAAGAACGTGCGTCTGGCGTTGCCGTACGGACTGTAGAATTTCGCAGTCGCAATTCCGCCGCGTGGCGAAAGCTAAACGCGGCAATCAGTTCTTAACCGTGCCAGTCAGAGCGTAACGGGTGCCTGACGGCCGGTTGTTCTGCCCCGCAAAATTTGCGATGGGTGGAGCGTAAACGCAGTCCCACGAGACAAACCCGTCCGGTGCTCGAGCATCATTGCGAGCGCTCCGGCCGCGTTTGTCTCCTTACAAGAAAGCGCTATTCGATCGCGCAACAGGAGAAATGAGCTATGCCTCGAGTTAAACGTGGAACCAAACGCCGGGCACGCCGAAAAAAACTACTGAAACACGCCAAGGGCTTTTTCCTGACAAAGGGAAAGCTGTACCGCTCCGCGAAGGAAGCGGTGAACCGTTCGCTGCGCTACACCTACCGCGACCGGCGCGTGCGGAAACGCGATTATCGCGCGCTGTGGATTCAGCGCATCGGCGCGGCCGCGCGAAATAACGGCATGACCTACAGCCAGTTGATCCACGGCCTGAAAGCCGCGGGAATCAATCTGGACCGCAAGGTGCTGTCGGATCTGGCGGTGAACGACGCCGAGGGATTCACCGCACTCGTCGCCGCGGCGAAGCCGCACTTGCCGAAGCCCGCCGCCGCGCATGCAGCCAAGCCGGCGCCGGTTCGCCATCACGAAGAAGGCTAACTTCGTTTTGTTGGCCGCGTGATTCGCATCATCGGCCGGCGCAATTTGTGAGCGCGCCGGCCGAAGTTTTACCTCCGTTCGCGTGATTCTGAATTCTGTGCTTTCGCGGCGGCATTGCTCTGCGCGATGATGTCCCCTGCCTTGGGAACTCATGACTGAGAAATCCATCGTCGAACAAAAACTGGCGGATTTGGGAGACACAACTCCGGAGAGAGTTGCGGCCCGTTTCGCCGAAGTGCGCAAACGATTTGACGAAGACGCCGCGCGCCAGTCGACGAATCTGGAATCGTGGCGCGCGTTCGTGGTGCAGTGGACGGGGCGAAAATCCGGCACGCTGACGCACATCACCGACAACTGGCTGAAGCCTGCATCACCGGAACTGAAACGCGTGGTGGGCCATGAACTGAACCAGCTGAAGGCGCACGTGGAGTCGACTCTGGCCGAACGACAGGCAGCGATCGAAGCGGCGGCCGAGCAATCCGCGCTCGCTCGCGATCAAGTGGACCTCTCGCTGCCCGGCATCGAGCACAGTATCGGCACGCGGCATCTGATTCGCCAGACGTACGACGAACTGCTTCGGATTTTCGGCGCGATCGGTTTCAGCGTTGTCGAAGGCCCGGAAATCGAAACGCCGTATTACAACTTCGAAGCGCTCAACATCCCCGAGCATCATCCTGCCCGCGACAACATGGATACGTTTTATATCGAGGGCTCGCGCTCCGGCCACGTGCTGCGCACGCACACTTCACCGATGCAGATTCGCACCATGGAAAAGCAAGCTCCGCCGGTACGAATCGTTGTGCCCGGAAAGGTTTATCGCCGCGACAATCCGGATGCGACGCACGGATACATGTTTCACCAGATCGAAGGCCTAGCTGTCGATAGCGACATCACGTTTTGCGATTTCAAAGGCACGGTCGATTATTTCGCGCGCGAATTTCTGGGTCCGAAAACGAAAACGCGATTGCGCCCCAGCTATTTTCCGTTCACCGAGCCTTCGGCCGAAGTGGACGCCACCTGCCACGTGTGCGGCGGCAAAGGCTGCCGCGTGTGCAAACAGTCCGGGTGGATTGAGCTTTTCGGCGCCGGCATGGTGAATCCGGCGGTGTACGGATTTGTGAAATACGACGCCGAACGATTGTCCGGCTTTGCGTTTGGCATGGGCGTCGATCGGCTGGCGATGATGAAGTACGGCGTCACGGAAGTGCCGCTCTTGTTTCAGAACGACGCGCGTTTCCTGCGGCAGTTTTAATATTTCGATGAAAATTATTTACAACGAGCTGAAGGAATTCGTGAACGTCACGGCGGCGCCGGCGGAGTTGGCGTCGCGGCTTTCGCTCGCCGGCGTGGCCATCGATTCGATCGAAGAAACCGTGGCCGGACCGGTTCTGGACGCAGAAGTAACCGCGAATCGTCCGGATTGCCTGGGCCATCTGGGTATTGCGCGCGAAGTGGCTGCAACGTACCGGCTGGCGCTCAATCCCGTTCGTCCGAAATTGCAGGAATCCGCGGAAAAAGTTGACGGTGCGGTGCGCGTAGAAATCGAAGCGCCCGATCTGTGCGGACGATTCACAGCGCGGGTATTGCGCGGAGTGAAAGTGCAGCCGTCGCCGGACTGGCTGCGGCAGCGCCTCGAATCGATCGGCGAAAAATCCATCAATAATGTGGTGGATGTAACGAACTACGTGATGTTTGAGCTCGGACACGCGTTGCATGCGTTCGACTACGACAAGATCGCCGAGAAAAAGATCGTGATTCGCCGTGCGCGTGCCGGAGAAAAACTTCGCACCCTCGACGGCGCGGAGCGAACCCTCACCAAAGAGATGTGCGTTGTGGCCGATGCTGCGCGCGCGATTTCCGTCGGCGGCGTGATGGGCGGCGCGGACACCGAAATCGGATTCAGCACGCGGAACGTCTTGATCGAGTGCGCGTGGTTCGATCCAATCTCGATTCGACGCACATCGAAAGCGCTGGGCTTGCGCTCGGAAGCGTCGTACCGGTTCGAACGCGGCGCCGATCCGGAAATGGCGGAGTTGGCATCGCGGCGCGCCGCTGAATTGATCCAGCAAGTGGCCGGCGGTGAGCTGCTTGCGGGCGTGGTCGACGTGTACCCCGGGAGCCACGCGGAAGGAAAAATCGAACTGTCGCGAAAAGAGCTGCTCCGCGTGATGGGTGCGGACGTTCCCGACCGCGACGTCGAATCGATCCTAAGCGCCCTCGGCTTTCATCCGGTCCGCGTGGACTCGAATCGCGGCAGCGAAGGATCGCTCGCGGCGGTTTGGGAATGCCGCGCGGTTTCCTGGCGCAGCGATGTGACGCGCGGAATCGATTTGGTGGAGGAAGTGGCGCGGCACTACGGTTACGACAAATTTCCGCCGCGGCTGCCGCCCGCGAAGTTGCCGGCGCACCGGTTGCCTCATGCGGTGGAGCAGGATCAATTGCTCGAGCGCCTGATCGCGCTGGGATACCACGAAATCGTGGAAATTCCGATCGTGGATACGGCGCGAGACGAAATTTTCCGCGCCGAACACTTGCAGCCGGCGATCCTCGGAAATCCGCTGGCGGAAGACGCCTCGGTGATGCGCTCAACGGGAATTGTCAGCATGATTCGCGCGATCGAATGGAATCTGAACCACGGCCAGCGCGACGTGAAGCTTTTTGAAATCGGAAAAAAGTACGAATTGCGCGACGGCCAGCCCGTAGAAACGCGCGTGCTGACGCTCGGCGCGACGGGACTGGCGCGCGAAAAAACCATTCACGAATCGCCGCGCAATTTTGAATTCGCCGATCTGAAGGGCGACTTGGACAGAATTGGAGAACTCGCGGGTGGATTTTCCTGGCTGCCCGGCGGTCCCACGTGGCTGACGCCGGCACGCGCGGCAAGGGTTTCCGTCTCGCGCGGCGACGATGGGCCTGAAGTGCAGCACGAACACCATTTGGGCGAAGCCGGATTGCTGGCCAGAAAAGTGGCCGACCAACTGAAGCTCCGCCAGGATGTGTACGTCGCTGAGATTTTGCTCGAGCCGCTTCTCGAGGCAATCGAATCCGCGAAAGCCGCGGTGCGCTTTACCCCGCTGCCGCGTTTCCCCGCCGTCGAGCGCGATTTTTCGCTGGTGCTGGCGGACGGCGTTCCGTTTTCGGAAGTCGTGGAAACGATCACCGGGCTGGGAATTCCCGAGCTGCATAGCATTGAAGCAGCCGACCTGTTCCGAGGCGGCCAGGTGCCGGCTGGAAAATTTTCGCTGATGATCCGGGTGACGTTTCAAAATCCGGTCGCTACGTTCACCGACGCGCAACTGAACGATTTCTCCGCTCGCATCGTCGCTGCCCTGGAAAAAAATCTCGGCGCGGCGTTGCGAACCTCCTAGCCTCACGCGCATCCGTGCGCTTCGGCACGGCAAAAAATCAAGACCCCGTTGCGCTGACGCTTTCAATGGCCGACAATAACCGTGCCTGGGCCGGGAGCGTATTGATGAAAATCCAAATTTTCGATCAGACCTACAACGTAAACGCGGACGGCAACGAAGAGTACCTGACCGAGCTGGCCGCCTACGTGGACAAAAAAATGCGCGACGTTTCAGAGTCTACAAAAATGGTGGACTCGGTAAAAGTCGCGGTGCTGGCGGCGCTGAACATCGCCGACGAAACCTTCACGCTGCGCCAGCGCGCCCAAAAACTCGAAGGCCCGTTTCGCCAACGCATGGAAAAGTGCGTGTCGATGGTCGAAAAGGCGCTCGAACAAGCCAACTGACGCGCCCCCCTGCGGACCTCCGCTTTCGGTACACCTGCGGCACAACCCATTGGATACAAAGGCCATCTCTTATATGATGGCTGGGACGGGTGTCTCGGCATCCAATTGATAGCGGCGAATGGCTCCAAAACTCAAAATTCGAGCGTACCTGATTCCGGTGGCGCTGCTGGTGCTGCTGGTTTTTGCCACCACGCTCGGTACATTTGTTCACAATCATTCCGGCTCGTCCGAAGCGAACTGCTCGATCTGCCATCTGAATCATCAGCCGATCGATCAGCCGCTGGTAGCCGACAATGAGCCGGCGCTGGCGCAAGTAGAAACTCGCTTTGAAGCCGATGCGCCCGCGTTTCCGCCGTTGCTCGTCGCTCCCCGACTTCCCGCACGCGCACCACCTTCCGCCTAAAACCTGAATTGTCCGGTGCCGCGTCCGGCACAACGAATCAATCCATTTTTCACGTCCAGCACGATTAGAAGGTTGAAGACCATGCGTTCACGAATTTTCCAATGCGCCATTTTTGCAGCGCTTGTGTGCATCTCACCAGCCGCTCGCGGGCAAGCCGCGCCTGCTCCACAGGCCCCGGCACCGACACAAACCGTGCAATCGCACGGGGCGGTGCGGTTGACGCTCGACGAAGCGGTTCAGCTAGCCATTCAGCACAACCACAACCTGAAGGCCGCGCAGACCACGATTCTGCAGAACCAGGCGCAGGAAATTACCGCCAATCTTCGGCCGAATCCCACGATTTCTTTCGGGGAGCAGTATTTCCCGTTCTTTCAGCCGAACGAGTTCAGCGCCGACTACATCAATAACAATGCCGAATTCGACGTCGGCTTGAGCTACCTGTTTGAGCGCGGCAAGAAACGCCAACACCGCTTGCAGGCGGCGCAAGACCAAACCGCAGTGACGCGATCGCAGGTCGCGGACAACGAACGCACGCTGGTTTTCAACGTCGCGTCGCAATTTTTCAGCGTTCAGCTCGCCGAATCCACTCTGGATCTGGCGCTGCAGGATCAAAACAGTTTTCAGAAAACGGTGGACATCAGCGAGGCGCGCTACAAAGCGGGAGACATCAGCGAAGCGGATTACCTGAAGATCGAGCTTCAGCTGCTGCAATTCCAAAGCGACGTCTCGCAAGCGGAACTTTCGAAGGTCCAAGCGCTCGTCGGGCTGCGGCAGTACCTCGGCTATCAGACGGTGCCCGAAGATTTCGACGTCAGCAGCGATTTCGACTATGTGCCGGTAAGCGTGAAGCTCGAAGACCTGCAGGCCAAGGCTCTGCAGAACCGGCCTGATTTTCGCGCGGCAGTGCAAGGCGTGGTGGCGGCGAAGAGTCAGTACGAACTGGCGCGAGCCAACGGAAAAAAAGATGTGACCGGCGGCTTCGTGTACGCGCACACCGGCGGAGTAAGCACTGCGGACTTCAACGTCAGCTGGGACCTTCCGATTTTCGATCGCAATCAGGGGGAAATCGCGCGCACGAATTATGTGATCAATCAGGCGCAGGAGTTGCAGATGGCGGCCACCGACCAGGTGATGAGCGACGTGCTCGATGCGTACGAAAACGTCCGCCAAAACGACAAAGTGATTGCCCTGTACCGGTCCGGATATCTGGATGCGGCGCAGAAATCGCGCGACATCACCGAATATTCGTACAAGCGAGGCGCGGCCAGCTTGCTGGATTTTCTGGACGCAGAACGCAGCTTTCGCGCCGCGCAGTTAGGATACCGGCAAACACTCGCGGCGTATCTGACGGCCGTGGAGCAACTTCGAGAAGCCGTCGGCGTAAGGAATCTGCAATGAAAACTGTAAAACCATTCAACCGGGCGACTGGAATCGCATGCGGGCTGGCACTTGTGGGATTGCTGGCAGGTTGCAGCTCGGAACAGCGCGCCAGTGACATGACGTCGTTCAGCGCCAACCCGGCAAAAAGCCAGGTCCCGGGCCTATTCAAGATTCCGCAAGATCAAATGTCGCACGTGCAGGTCGTGACGGTCGCAGCCTCCACGCTGACGCGAACGCTGCGGCTGACCGGCACGGTCGCGTACAACTCCTTCAACACCACGCCGGTGATCACGCAGGTGGGCGGGCCGGTGACACGAATCCTGGTGGTTCCGGGTGAGCGCGTGAAGAAAAATCAGGCATTGCTCGAAGTCAGCAGCCCGGATTATTCGCTGATGTTCGCTTCGTATTTGAAGGCGAAGGACACTTTCCGCGTAGCTGACAAGAATTACGCGCGCGCGCAGGATTTGTTTGCGCACAGTGCGATCGCCGAGCGCGACCTGCTGCAAGCCGAGTCTGATCGCAATCAAGCGCAGGCGGACCTGAACGCCGCGCTGCTCGGATTGAAGATCCTGGGAATTCCAAAACCGGACGATATAGCGAACGCACCATCTTCGGCGGAAATTCCGCTGCTTTCGCCGATCGCCGGTGAAATCGTGGAGCGTGACGTCGGCCCCGGCCAGCTCTTGCAGGCGGGCACGACGCAAGCGTTCGTGATTTCCGACATGGGCACGGTGTGGGTCCTCGCGAACGTGTATCAAAGCGATTTGGCCTACGTCCACGTCGGTGATGACGTGATCATTCAAACCGATTCGTATCCCGATTCATTCCACGGAAAAATTTCCTTCGTTTCCCCGGCGCTCGATCCGACTACGCGGACGCTGCAAGCGCGCATCGTAGTAGATAATCCCGGCGAAAAACTGAAGAACAATATGTACGTCACTGCAAAAGTGACCGCCGGATCGATTCAAAACGCCGTCTCGGTGCCCGATGCCTCGATCCTGCGCGACGACGAGAATCAGCCGTTTGTGTACGTCGCCAATGCTTCGAATGAATTTGGCAGGCGGTCCGTGGAAATCGGCCAGAGCGAAAACGGCCAGACGCAAATTTTGAAGGGTCTTAGTCCGGGCGAACGCGTTGCCGGCGATGGCAGTTTGTTTTTGCAGTTTGCGAATTCGTTTCAACACTAGAAAAATTTCCGATGATTCACCGAGTCGTACAATTCGCGCTGCGGCAGCGGTTTCTGGTGTTGATGGTGGCGGTCTTCATCATCATCGGCGGAGCAGTCTCGTTTCAGCGCATGCCGGTGGACGCCTACCCCGACCTGGCTCCGCCGATGGTGGAAATCATCACCCAGTGGCCGGGGCACGCTGCGGAAGAGGTTGAGCGGCTGATCACCCTCCCCACCGAAGTGGAAATGAACGGCGTGCCGAAGATGGTCGTGCAGCGCTCGATCTCGCTGTACGAACTGTCGGACGTCATCCTCACCTTTGAAGACAACACCGACGATTACTTCGCGCGGCAGATTGTGTTTCAGCGGCTTAGCGAGGTCACCTATCCCACCGGTGTTACACCGACGCTTGCGCCGCTCGCGAGCCCCTCGGGGCTTGTCTATCGCTACGTGCTCGCAAGCCCGGATCGCTCGCCGCAGGAACTGAAGACCATCGAGGATTGGGTGGTCGAACGCCAGTACAAACAAGTTCGCGGCGTGGCCGACGATTCAGGATTCGGCGGCACGGTGATGCAGTATCAGGTGCTGCTCGATCCAGCGCGTTTGTACGGCTACCACATCGCGGTCCCCCAAATTATTCAGCAGCTGGCCATCAACAACGCGAACACGGGCGGTGGATTTTATTCGCAGGGCGGCCAGTTCTATTACGTTCGCGGCCTGGGATTGATTAAAGACGAAGCCGACATCAACAACGTGATTATCGGCTCGCAGAACGGAGTGCCCGTCCGGGTGCGCGATGTGGGTGACGTGGCCATCGGTCATGCGCCGCGCCTTGGCCAGTTTGGGTTCAACAAAAATGATGACGCCGTGGAAGGCGTGATCATGATGCTCCGCGGCGAGCAGACCCAAAACGTTTTGAAGGGCGTGGAAGAAAAAACCAAGGAATTGAACGAGCACGTTCTGCCGCCCGACGTGAAAGTGGTTCCGTACTACGACCGCAGCGACCTGGTGGAACTGACGATCAACACCGTCGAACACAACATGCTGCTGGGGATGACGCTGGTCCTGATCGTGTTGATGTTTTTTCTGGTCAGCGTACGAGCGGCGGTAATCGTCGCGCTCACGATTCCCCTGGCGCTGCTGTTCGCTTTCATTTTCCTGAATGCGCACGGCGTCGCCGCGAACCTGCTATCGATTGGCGCGATCGACTTCGGAATCATCATCGACGGCACGCTGGTGATGGTCGAAAACATCTACCGCGAACTCGGCTTGCGCGAAGGGACGTCGTACGAATTGAACGAAGTGATCCTGGCCGCGGCGCGCGACGTGGACCGCCCGATCTTTTATTCGGTGGCAATCATCATCGCCGGCTACATTCCGATTTATGCGTTGAGCGGCCCGTCGGGAAAATTGTTCCACCCGATGGCGGATACGATGTCGATCGCGCTGGTCGGATCGCTGTTGATCACGCTGACCGTCGTGCCGGTGCTTTGCAGCTATTGGTTCAAGAAGGGCGTTCGAGAAAAGAAAAATCCGGCGTTCGACTGGATCAAGAATGAGTACGCATCTGAATTGAAATGGTGCCTGAAGCGGCCAAAGCTTACTGTCTTCGTTTGCCTGCTCATTCTGGGCGCCTCGCTGCTGTTGGTGCCGTTCATCGGCGCTGAATTCATGCCGCATCTCGACGAAGGCGCGCTGTGGGTTCGCGCCACGATGCCGTACACGATTTCGTACGAGGAAGCCGCAAAAATCGCGCCGCAAATCCGCACGATTCTGGCCAAGTATCCGATGGTTACTGACGTCGGTTCTGAACTTGGGCGGCCGGATGACGGCACCGATCCCACCGGTTTTTTCAATTGCGAGTTCTACGTGGGGCTGAAGCCTTATGACGACGCGATTTGGAAATCGGGCAGCATTCACAACAAAGCGGAACTCGTGGAAGATTTGCAGAAACAGCTGAACGCCTATCCCGGCGTAATTTTCAATTACACGCAACCGGCCGAAGATGCCGTGGACGAAGCGCTCACCGGCCTGAAGAGCGCCCTCGCCGTGAAAGTGTACGGCGGCGATTTGAATGTGCTGCAAGACAAGGCGCTTGAGATCAAACGCCGGCTCGAACAGATTCCCGGCTTCACGGAATTGACCGTCGTCCGCGAACTTGGCCAGCCGACTTTGGTTGTGGATGTGGACCGCGACAAAATCGCGCGGTTCGGCGTGAACGTGGCCGACGTGGAAGGAATCGTACAAGCGGCGGTGGGCGGGCAAGCGGCCACGCAGGTAATTCAAGGTGAAAAATTGTTCGACCTGGTCGTCCGGATGAAACCTGAGTTCCGCGAAAACGCTCAGCAGATCGCGAACTTGCTGGTCGGAACTCCTACCGGACAGCAGATTCCCCTCAGTGAAGTCGCAAACATTCGCGAAGGCAACGGCGCATCTTTTATCTACCGCGAAAATAATTCGCGCTATATCGGCGTGCAATACAGCATCGAAGGCCGCGATCTGGCCGGCGCGGTGCGAGAGGGCCAGCGTGCCATCGCCGACGTTCAAAAATCCTTGCCCGCGGGATACCGGCTGGCGTGGGGCGGCGAATACAGCGAATTTGTAACTGCGATGCAGCAGGTGTATCTGGTGGCGCCGCTTACGGTGCTGCTGATTTTCATGATTTTGTTTGCGCTGTACGGCAATCTGAAATTTCCGGTCGCCGTGGTGCTGAGCGTGGTGATGACCGAACCGGTCGGAGCGCTGCTTGCGCTGAAACTGACGCACACTCCCTTCAGCGTGTCGTCGCTGCTTGGACTGCTGGTGCTGATGGGCGTCGCGGTGGAAACCGCGGTGATCGACGTTTCCTATATCAACAAATTGAGACTGGAAGGGATGGACATCGCGAAAGCGACGCTCGAAGGCTCGCTGGTGCGTTTCCGTCCGATCATGATGACCGCGCTGGTCGCCTGCCTGGGCCTACTGCCCGCGGCGCTGTCTACCGGCATCGGATCCGATTCGCAGAAACCGTTTGCGATCGTCATCGTCGCGGGTCTGATTTCAAGAATGTTCCTGGGCCGGATCATCAGCCCGATTCTGTACACCATGGTCGCTCGCGAGGGCGACGTGTTGCAGGTCTGAGTCAGAGAAAAATATTGTGCGGCGCCTAACCACAAAACGGCTGCTGGCAGTTCTGCTGATGCTCTCGGTCTGCGTGTTCGTTGCGCAGGGCGTGAACCATTGGCACGTGGACGGCGCCGACGAACAGCACTGCCAGGTCTGCCACGTAAGCCACACGGCCGTTCCTCGGCCGGTGATTCAAGCGGTCACCAAAGCGCCGTTTCCAGTGGCGCGCTTTGCTGGAGTCCGTGAGCAGTTTTTCGCTGCCGAACCGATCTTTACCCAAAGAATTCCCCGCGCACCTCCTGTCTAGCTCTTTCCCTCGACCAAAAATGTGAACCCTGGCGCGAGCTCCGTTTCGTGGGCCTGCGTCGCTCTACACATTCATTCAGCGCCCATCGCGCGAGCCGCGGCAGGGCCGGATTTCATATCGAAAAGGGGAATTCTAGATGAGAGGCAATCTCTTTATACGAGCAGTGTTGGTTTTGTTCTTCGCAATTAGCGTCGCGGCGTTCGCTGCTGGCGCACAAACTGGAAATTCCGCCACCGTTGCGGGCACCGTTGTGGACGCGTCGGGCGCCGTCGTGACCGATGCAACTGTGACCATCCACAATCCAGTGAGCGGTTACGAACGCACGGCAGCAACCGACTCCACCGGAAGTTTCAGTTTCCCGAACGTGCCGTTCAATCCGTATCACCTATCGGTGACGGCCCCGGGTTTCAATTCCTTCGCACAAGATGTGGACGTGCGTTCGTCGGTGCCGCTTGCGGTCAGCGTGACGCTGGTGATCGCCGGAACCTCGAGCACAGTCACTGTCGAAGGCGGCGGAGACTTGATCGAAAACGATTCCACGTTTCACACCGACGTGGATCGCGCGCTGTTCGATAAGCTTCCGCTCGAAAGCTCGTCTTCGTCGCTCAGCTCACTGGTCACGCTCTCCACTCCCGGAATCGCGGCGGATTCAAACGGCCTGTTTCACGGGCTGGGCGATCACGCCGAGAATTCATTTTCCCTGGACGGCCAGCCTGTCACCGATCAACAGAGCAAAGTGTTTTCGAATCAGATTCCGCTCGATTCGGTGCAATCGCTGGAAGTGATTTCCGGAGCGCCGCCGGCCGAGTTCGGCGACAAAACAAGCGTGGTGATCAACGTAACGACGCGGTCCGGCCAGGGAGTGACGACGCCACACGGCAGCGTGACCGGCTCGTACGGCACCTTTGGATCGTCCAACCTCGGATTCGATCTCGCGTACGGCGGCGACAAATGGGGCAATTTCATTTCCGCCAGCGGACTGAGCAGCGGGCGTTTTCTGGATCCGCCGGAATTCTCGGTGATGCACGATAAAGGCAATTTGGAAGATGTGTTTGACCGCGTGGATTACCAGTTTTCCGCCGCCGATTCGGTGCACTTGAATCTCGGCTTCACGCGTTCCTGGTTCCAGACTCCGAATTCGTATGACGAACAGAACGCCACGGCGTGGAATGGCGTGGTCGTCGACAACGGGGGTATCGGGCCGAACGGTGTTGCCGTCGGACCGGCCGATCAGCGGTCGAAGATCGAGACTTTTAATATCGCACCGTCCTGGACGCACCTGATCAACGGCAACGCGGTGTTGACGGTTGGTGCGTTCGTGCGGCGCGACGGTTATCACTACTATCCGAGCGACGACCCGTACGCGGATCTGGGGCCGCCGAGCCTTTCGCGCGAAACGGTCTCGCAATATCGCACGCTGACCAACGCGGGCTTGCGGTCGAACGTTTCCTACGTGCACGGCATCCACAACATCAAAGCCGGCGTCACCTACGAGCAGACGTTTCTCGACGAGATCGACAATCTCGGGATCGTCGATCCGACGCTAAACGCGCCGTGCTTGACCATCAATTCCACTCCCAACGAATACAATCTGACGGCCGCGTACATTCCCGTGCAGGGATTCTCCGATCCCACGCAGTGCGCCGGTGCAGGTTTTCAGCCAAACATCGCAACGAATGTGAATGCGCCGAACACCGCGCAATTCCCGGTCTTCAATCCCGTGCTGTTTCCGTACGACCTGACGCGCGGCGGAGGGCTCTACACTTTCAACGGCCACACGGACGTGAAAGAGTTGAGCCTATACGTGCAGGACGCGATCACGTGGAAAAACTGGTCGTTCAACGTGGGCATTCGCGGAGATTTGTACAACGGGCTCACCATCGCCCGGCAAGCGGAGCCGCGGCTCGGGCTTGCGTACAACATTAAATCCACAAACACGGTTCTTCGCGCGTCCTACGCCAGAACGCTCGAAACTCCCTTCAACGAAAATCTGGTGCTTTCCAGCATCGGCTGCAGCTCCGCGGTTCTCAGTCCCTTGCTGGCGTGCTCGTCAACTTCACTCACGCCGCTCAGCCCCGGATTCCGAAACGAGTTTCACGCCGGACTGCAGCAGGCATTTGGAAAATATCTGGTGATCGACGGCGAATACATTTGGAAATACACGCACAACGGTTACGACTTCAGCGTGCTGGGCAACACTCCGATCACGTTTCCGATCGAGTGGAACAACTCCAAGATTCCGGGATTCGCGCTGAGCGCGAAAGTGCCGGACTATCACGGACTGACCGCACTGGTCGTGATGTCCAGCGTGGCAGCGCGTTTCTTCACGCCGCAGGTGGGCGGAGCAGGTGCCGTGCCCACGGCGCCCTCCGGAGTTTTCCGCATCGATCACGACGAACGATTCAACGAAACCACTCACCTGCAATATCAGCCGAACAAGAAACTTCCGTGGGTGGGATTCAACTGGCGATACGACAGCGGTCTGGTGGCGGGCGCTTCGCCGTGCTACGGCGTCGAAGCGTTCAACACCTGCCCCGGTTCGGTGCTCATCGGCGGCGTGCCCAACGTCAGCATGGTCGCAGCCAGCGTCGGCGCCGTGCCGCTTTCCGCCGATCAGGAATTCCAGGCGGGATTTACGTGCAACCGAGTTCACGCCACGCCAACCACTCCGCTGCCGTACAACTGCCCCGCTTCGCAGTTCGGCTCCACGCTGATTTCCGTGCCGGCGCCGAACAAAGAGAACGACGATCACAATCCACCGCGGATTCAGCAACGAAACCTGTTTGACGTCGCACTGGGCGACGACGACATTTTCCACGGCGACCGCTACAAGTGGAGCGCGCGATTGACGGTGATCAACCTGACCAACAATTACGTGCTCTACAACTTCCTGTCGACGTTCAGCGGCACGCACTACGTGTCGCCGCGAACGGTAACCGCGGAGATCGGCTTCCACTTCTAGCCCGGGCCGGAATCGGTGCTGCCGGAGCCCGCTCGGTTCGAGCTCCGGCAGTACCGCGAATCAGGCGACGATCGGAAATTCAATCTTTAGCGGGCGGCGCATCACGTGGCAGCTTTGTCCGCCAAAATCGCCGCGCGAACTTTCCTGATACAATGAATCGCGGAACGCGCCTGCGACGCAGGTGACGTTGTGATGGTCTTTTGAACCAACACTGGATCCCAGGGAGTCCGCGTCGTCCTGCCCTTGTGCAGTCAGGTGGCTTCGGCCGCTCGATAGCCTTAAAGCAGGCGCAGGGCACCCACCTATTCGTGGGGTTCAGGACCTAGCAGCGCACGGCGAAGTGGACCGTTCTGCTAAATTGACCGGCTTCCCATCGGTCCGCGCTTCGTTTTCGAAATCCCAAAGTCTGAAAACTGGAATCGGCGAGTGAAAATTCTTTTTATCGGTGACATTGTCGGATCTCCCGGACGCAAAATCGTGCACGACCGCCTTGCAGACATCCTGACGCAGCGGAAGATCGATCTCTGCATTGCGAACGGAGAAAATTCGGCATCGGGATTCGGAATCACGCCGCGGCTGGTGGAGGAACTATTCGCGTCGGGCGTGGAAGTGATCACCGGCGGCAATCACATTTGGGACCGCAAAGAAATTATCGACTTCTTTCCGCACGAGCCGCGGCTGATTCGCCCGGCGAACTTTCCCGAGGGCTCGGCCGGCAAGGGCCACTTTGTGGGCGAGGCGCGCAACGGAGTGAAGTTTGCCGTGATGAATTTGCAGGGCCGCACATTCATGGCGCCGCTCGAAGATCCGTTTCGCACCGCGAATCGCGAGCTCGCTGCAATCCCCAGCGACGTGAAAGTGATCGTGGTGGACATGCACGCAGAGGCGACGTCCGAAAAACAAGCCATGGGATATCACCTCGACGGCCGGGTATCGGCAGTGCTCGGCACACACACGCATGTTGCCACGGCCGATAATCACATTTTGCCGGGCGGCACCGCGTACATCACCGACGTAGGAATGACCGGACCGCACGATTCGGTGATCGGCATGGAAAAAAAGCCCATCATTCAGCGGTTTTTGGATTCAATGCCGGCCAAGTTCGTGGTGGCCGAGGGCGACGTGCAGATGAATACCGTGCAACTCGATGTAGACGAAGCGACCGGACGCGCGAACGGCATCGAGCGCGTGAATTTCAAGCTCGACTGAGCGCAAAATAATTTGCGCGGCGAAAAAATCCGCGCGCGGCCGTGAAATTTTTGGCGAGAAGCAAGAAAAATCGTCTGTGGAAATCCTGTGAATTAAGTGTGGGAGCCGTCGCAGGATTTCACGCAGTTTTCTCTTGCTACCAACGTCGCGTTTAGGCAGAATCCCGCCTCGCGTTATTCGCGACAATTTATCTGTTTTCTTTCGGGATGGATGCAGCACGGGGCGCAGTAACAGTCGGCGGCGAGTCTGAACCAAAACTCAAAAATTTCTTCCGCCGGATGAGGCGGATTTTTCCACAGCGTTTCCACTTCCGTGGAAATTGCGGCAAGGGCTGAATCGCTCGATGAACCTTTGGGACAAGATTCTTCTTCACACAGAGCGGCGCGTTAATCCACACAGCTTCGCCACATGGTTCCGTCCAACGCGCATGGAGCGGTTGGAAGAGGACCGCATTGTGGTGCGCGTCCCCACTCGCCTGTTTTGCAAGCGGCTGACGGAAACCTACGGCCAACTGCTGCAAGCGGTGATCACCGAAATCGGCAAGCCGCAACTGCAGCTTGAGTTCGTGTGCGCCGATTCCGAACCCGCGGCGATCGCAGCGGCAGCGGCCACGTCGCAGACGAAGCTGGACTTCGACGCGGTCACGCACCAACTGAACTCGCGCTATACTTTTGATTCGTTCATCGTCGGCGCGTCCAACCAATTCGCGCATGCTGCGGCGGTGGCCGTTGCCGAGCAGCCTTCGAAATCCTACAACCCGCTTTTCCTCTACGGCGGAGTGGGTCTGGGCAAGACTCACTTGATGCAAGCGATCGGCCACGCGCTGAAGCGCCGGAACCCCGCGCTGCGGCTGACCTACATCAGCGCCGAAAAATTCACCAACGAAGTGATTTCATCGATTCGCTTCGAGCGCATGGCGGCCTTCCGCGACCGTTTCCGCAACATGGACGTGCTGATGGTGGACGACATCCAGTTCATTGCCACTCGCGAGCGCACGCAGGAAGAGTTCTTCCACACGTTTAACGCACTCTACGACCAGCAGAAGCAAATCGTGATTTCCTCCGACTGCCCTCCCAAAGAGATTTCGTCGATTGAAGAGCGCCTGCGCTCGCGGTTTGAGTGGGGCTTGATCGCAGACATTCAACCGCCCGATCTTGAAACCAAGATCGCGATTTTGCAAAAGAAGGCGGAAAGCGAACGGACGCAGGTGCCGGACGACGTGGCTGAATACATCGCCCGCTCGATCAAATCGAACATCCGCGAGCTTGAGGGCGCTTTGATCCGGCTGATGGCCTATGCGTCGCTGACCGGTGCGGAATTAAACCTGGCCACCGCCCAGCAGGTGCTGAAGAACATCATCGACACGCAGGAAAAGAAAGTCACCATCGAGCAGATTCAGAAGCGGGTCAGCGAAGTTTTTGGATTGCGCGCCCAGGATCTGAAGATGCGCAGCAACTCGAAGGTGATTTCGTATCCGCGGCAGGTCGCGATGTTTATCGTGAAGCAGCTCACCTCCGCGTCGCTGCCGGAAATTGGCCGCCAGTTCGGCGGGAAACATCACACGACAGTGCTCCACTCCATCAACAAAATCGAAGGTCTGCGGCAGTCCGACAAAGATTTGAACAAAATTATCAACAGGCTACTCGATTCATTTGGTTAGACTTACTAGAAGATATTCACAAAACCCACTGTTTTAGCGGAACTGTAACCTGTGAATGTTTTGTGGATACTTCCAGCCCCGCTTCTATCGCCGGGATGCCGGCAAGTTAAACTCGTTGACGCAGCCGCTTCCACATCCGACGATTTTCTGTAACAGTTGAATCACGCACGAGTTGTAGAGTTTTCCTAGTTATCCACAGATGCGGCGACGGCGACGGTGTTCTTATATATGTATTCAATATAAGAAAAGCAGTAGAGTAACCGCAGCAATTGTGCGCGCACAAAATCGCGAGGGCCTCGAATGGAATTTAGCGTAAAGAAATTTGACCTGCTCGAAGAGCTCCAGTACACGCAGGGAGTCGTCGAACGCAAAACGACCATTCCCATCCTTTCGAATCTGCTGGTAGAGGCAAAAGGCAATCGCCTGACGATTACCGCCACGGATCTGGAGCTGAGCATCCGCACGTCTTGCGAAGCCAAGGTGAAGAAAGAGGGCGCGGGCACGATTCCGGCGAAAAAACTTCTGGAACTCGTGAAACTGCTGCCCGAAGAAGAAATCAAATTCAAACTGCTCGACAATCACTGGGTGCACATCACCTGCGACCGGCGGAATTACAAGCTGGTCGGAATGTCGAAGGAAAACTTCCCCGCGCTGCCGGCGTTTCCGCACGCGATGGTGAAAATTCCCGCTGCGTTGCTTTCTGACGTGATCGCAAAAACCACATTCGCAATTTCGCTCGAAGAATCGCGATACACACTGAATGGCGCGCTTTTGGTCCTGAAACCGGGCTCTTTGACGATGGTGGCGACGGATGGGCATCGCCTTGCGATGGTGGAGCGCGATCACAAATTCGAAGGGTTTTCGAATGAGACGCGCGTGCTCGTCCCCAAAAAAGCGATGACCGAAGTTCAGCGCCTGGCGCAAGGAATCGGCGACGACGGTCAGGTTGAGTTTGCGCAAGACGAAAGTCATTTGTTCTTCCAGTTTGGCGGACGTTTGCTCACCTCGCGCAAATTGACCGGCCAATTCCCGAACTACGAAGCGGTGCTGCCGCGCGATGCGAACAAGACGTTGGTGCTCGAGAAAGCCGAATTGCAATCGGCGCTTCGCCGCGTCTCGCAGCTAGCCGACCAGCGATCCCACGCCGTGAAGTTCATGATGTCCACCGAAGGACTGGAAGTTTCTTCCTCCAGCCCGGAATACGGCGAGGCCAAAGAAATCATCGAGAAGGAATTCAAAGGCGAGACGATCGCGATCGGCTTCAACGCGCAATATCTGCTGGACTTTCTTTCCGCCGCGGCCGAAGGTCCGATCAGTTTCGAGCTTAAAGACGAACAATCCGCCGGCCAGCTACGCCCGGTTGGTGACGACAGCTCGCGCTACCGCTACGTCGTTATGCCGATGCGCATCTGATTGCTGCACCGCACATCGCGGCCAGGCCCAACCACCGAAATAAACGACAAATTCGAGCGAAAATTCCGCGTTTTTGCGCCTGTTTTCGTGCTTAACTAGTCTGCCTATAAGCCCTCGATCCAAAAGTCCGTAACTCATTGAATTAAAAGACCCTAAATCTCCTTAAAACGCCATTTTTTCGTTGTGAAAACCGCTTGTTTCCACTACACTGGTTGAGTTCCTGGTAACACCGGGAACGGCACTGAGTTCAGCCCGAAATCTGCCATGTTTGATCGCTCGCGCCAGAGCGGTTTGGCAAATCTTCCCTGGACTTTCCCCTCCGCAGGGGAAAAACAAGCTTCGCCGCGTCTCCCCGATTTTTCGGATCGAGACGGGATGGAGTTGCAACCCTTCGAGTCTTTGCTTGCGCCGGCTTGCCGGACAAGCGGGGCCAATGGCAAGGCAAGTGTCGAGCTATCCGCGCGACCCGCCTTCCCGTGTATCACCACGCAATCTGAGGAGACGCATCACCTATGGCTGAGAAAGATGCTGCGGCCGGAAAAGCCGCTGGGCACAAGTACGACGCGACTTCCATCAAAGTTCTAGCCGGTCTTGAAGCAGTTCGTAAGCGCCCGGCCATGTACATCGGTTCCACCGGCGAAATGGGTTTGCATCACCTCGTCTGGGAAGTGGCGGACAACTCCGTCGACGAAGCGATGGCCGGATACTGCGACGAAATCAATGTAACGGTTCACGACGACAATAGTGTCACGGTGCAGGACAACGGCCGGGGAATCCCCGTCGATATGCACGCGACCGAAAAGAAGCCGGCCGCGGAAGTGGTGATGACCGTGCTTCACGCCGGCGGAAAATTCGACAGCGACACGTACAAAGTTTCCGGCGGCTTGCACGGCGTGGGCGTTTCGGTCGTGAATGCGCTTTCCGATTGGCTCGAACTCGAAATCTGGCGCGACGGCGAAGTCTGGGAACAGACCTACGAAAAGGGTGCGCCGACCTCAAAGCTCAAAGCTTCTGGCAAGACGCGCAAGACCGGCACGAAGATTACCTTTCACGCCGATCCTTCGATTTTCACCACGATCGTTTATAGCTACGACACCCTGTCGCAGCGCTTGCGCGAGCTGGCGTTCCTGAATAAGGGTCTGAAGATCACCCTCGACGACGAGCGCAGCGGCAAAAAAACCGAATTCCGGTTTACCGGCGGCATCTCCGAATTCGTGAAGCACCTGAATAAGGGCAAAGGCGTGCTCCACGATTCGCCGATTTACATCGAAGGCAAGCGCGACACGGTAGAAGTGGAAATCGCCCTGCAATACAACGACAGCTATGCGGAAAACGTATTTGCCTTTGCCAACACCATCAACACAGTCGATGGCGGCACGCACCTTTCCGGCTTCCGTTCTTCGCTGACCCGCACGATTAACTACTACGCGAACTCTTTCGGCATGCTGAAAGAGCAGAAAGACGAAGTCACCATCAACGGTGACGACGTTCGCGAAGGCTTGGTCGCCGTGGTATCTGTGAAGCTGCCGCAGCCTCAGTTCGAAGGCCAGACCAAAGGCAAGCTGAACAGCGACATCAAAGGCGTCGTCGAGCAGATGGTGAACGAAAAACTCGGCGAGTATTTCGACAAGCACTCCTCCATCGCCCGCAAGATCATCGGCAAGTGCATCGAAGCGGCTCGCGCCCGCGAAGCGGCCCGCAAGGCACGTGAACTTACCCGGCGCAAGTCGGCGCTCGATTCGAGCGGCTTGCCCGGCAAGCTCTCCGATTGCCAGGAACGCGATCCAGCGCGCTGCGAGCTGTTTCTGGTTGAGGGAGAATCGGCAGGCGGTTCGGCCAAGGGCGGACGCGATCGGCGCTACCAGGCGATCCTGCCGCTGAAAGGTAAAATCCTCAACGTTGAAAAGGCGCGTTACGACAAGATGCTGGGCCACGAAGAAATTCGGGCGATCATCACCGCGCTGGGCACTGGCATCGGCAAAGACGATTTCGACGCCAACAAACTCCGCTATCACAAAGTGATTCTGATGACCGACGCGGACGTGGACGGCAGCCACATCCGGACGCTGCTGCTGACCTTCTTTTTCCGCCACATGCGCGAGTTGATCGAGCGCGGCCACATTTACATCGCGCAACCGCCGCTGTACCGCGTGAAGCGCGGAAAGATGGACCGGTACATCCGCGACGAGCGCGAATTTGCCGGCGAGCTGATGAAGCGAGCCACCGAAGACCACTCGATCAAAGGCAAGAGCGGCAAGTCCCTCGAAGGCGGAGACCTGACGACGTTTCTGCTCAACATCCAGGAATACGATCAGGTGGCGGCGAAGCTGGGCCGCCGTTTGCGCGAGCCGAAACTGGTGGATCTGCTGGCCGATAGCGACATCGATAAGAAAACCGACTTCGCCGACAAGAAAAAGCTGCAAGAGCTTGCTAAGGCCATCGAAAAGGCCAAGCTCGATATGCAAGCGAAGCTCGAATTCGACGAAGAGCACAGCCTGCACGAGTTGGTGCTGAAGAATGGCGTCGAACGCCGCGTCAACTGGGCGCTGGCGTCGTCGCCCGAATACAAACGCATGCGCACCCTGCACGGCGCGATTGCCGACCTGGATAAGCCGCCCTTTACCATCACCCACAACTCCGAAAAGGTCGTGAAGGAAGACTCGGTCGGCGTTTTGAATTACGTGCTCGAAGACGCGAAGAAAGATTTCACCATCACGCGTTTTAAGGGCTTGGGCGAAATGAATCCCGAGCAGCTCTGGAGCACCACGATGAACGCCGAGGTGCGCACGCTATTGAAAGTGCGCCTGGAAGACGCCGTCGCCGCCGAAGGAATTTTCTCGACGCTGATGGGTGAAAACGTGGAAGAGCGCCGCAAGTTCATCGAAGAAAACGCGCTCGACGTCGTAAACCTCGACATTTAGCGATCGCCAAAGGGACGTTCGAATATCCATGGTTTATCAACTGGTTTGGAGCATTTTGCCGGGGTTGCGCGGGACGAGCTGTTCCGACTTTCGCGCTACGCCCACCGACACGCCCAACAACGAACAGGGCGTGACGTTTGAATGCGAAACCTCCGCGAAACGCGACGGTCTGCTGAAGGAACTGGAAACTCACTTCGGCCCGCAGCGCTTTTCAAACAACGCTTCGGCGTTTGAAACGGTAAAAGCGTACGTGGTCGCGTGGAACGGCAAGAACAGATAGCAGTCGCGGGACAGGCTCGGAAGAAAATTCGATTTCGCTTCACCCATCGCTCGAAACGGAGATCTTAAGTGGCGGACGAAACAAACCAGATAATTTTGCCGGTTGATATCGAATCGGAAATGAAGAAGTCGTACCTCGACTACTCGATGAGCGTAATCATCGGGCGAGCACTGCCGGACGTGCGCGACGGATTGAAGCCCGTTCATCGCCGCATTCTTTTCGGCATGTACGAGCTGGGCCTCACCTCCACCAAGGCCTACCGCAAGTGCGCCAAGATCGTCGGCGAAGTTCTCGGCAAATTCCATCCGCACGGCGATACGCCGGTGTACGACGCGCTGGTCCGCCTGGCGCAGGATTTCAACATGCGCTATCCCCTGGTGGACGGCCAGGGCAACTTCGGCTCGGTGGATGGCGATCCTCCCGCGGCCATGCGTTACACCGAGGCGCGCCTATCGAAAATCGCCGAAGAAATGCTGTCGGACATCGAGAAGGAAACGGTCGATTTCGTTCCCAACTTCGATGAAAGCGAAAAAGAACCGGTCGTACTGCCCACGCGCATTCCGAATTTGCTGGTCAACGGTTCCTCCGGTATCGCCGTCGGCATGGCAACCAACATTCCGCCGCACAACCTGCGCGAAGTCGTGGAAGGCGCCATCCAGTACATCGAAGATCCGGACATCACGCTGAAGAAGCTGATGAAGATCATTCCCGGCCCGGATTTCCCCACCGCTGGATTCATCAGCGGCCGCGAAGGCATCGAGCAGGCCTACAAGACCGGACGCGGCTCATTCAAAATGCGCGCCAAAGCCGCCATCGAAAAGCGCGGCAAAGATCGCGAAGACATCGTGATCACCGAGCTTCCATACCAAGTGAACAAAGCGCGCATGATTTCCCATATCGCGTCGCTGATCAACGACAAGAAGATCGACGGCATTTCTGACATTCGAGACGAAAGCGACCGTCAGGGCATGCGCATCGTCATCGAGGTGAAGCGCGACGAAGAACCGCAAATCGTCCTGAACAAGCTCTTCAAGCTCACCCAGATGGAAGAATCGTTCAGCATGATTCTGCTATCGATCGTCGCCGGCCAGCCGCGTGAGTTGGGCTTGGTGGACATGCTGCGCCTCTTCGTCGAGCACCGTGTGGACGTGGTCCGCAGGCGTTCGCAATACGAACTGCGCAAAGCGGAAGAGCGCGAGCACATCTTGCTCGGTTACCAGATCGCGCTCGACTATATCGACGAAGTGATTCGCATCATCCGTGGATCGGCCAGTCGCGCCAACGCCCGCGAAAATTTGCACGACTACTTTCTCGACAAGAAAATCTCGATCAGCGAAGACGGCAAGGCGAAGAGTCTGGCCGGCGTAAAACTCAACAATAAAAAGTACGGGATGCCTTCCACTGTCGAAGGCCTCAGCTACGCCCAGATCGACGCGATTCTCGAACTGCAGTTGCACCGCCTTACACGCCTTTCCACCGAAGACATTCTCAACGAATTGAAATCCATTCGTGAACGTATCGGCGAACTGCGCGAAATTCTCGGCAGCGACAAAAAGCTGAAGGCCGTGATCGTCGCCGAGCTGCGGGAGATCATTAAGTCGTACGGTGACGAGCGCCGCACCCAAATCGTCGACGCCGTAGACGACATCAAGCTCGAAGACCTGATCAAAGACGAAGAGATGGCCATCACCGTCAGCCATTCGGGCTACGTGAAGCGCACCTCCGTGGACACATATCGACACCAATCCCGCGGCGGGAAGGGCCGCATTGGGGCCAAGACGCGCGATGATGACTTCGTAGAGCGCTTCTTCATCGCTTCGGCGCACAGCTACATCTTGCTGTTCACTTCAAAAGGCCGCATCTACTGGCTGAAGGTGTACGAAATTCCAGAGGCCGCAGCCGCAACCCGCGGCAAGGCCATCAGCAATCTGGTGCGCTTCCAGGAAAACGAGAAGCTCACCGCTGTGGTGCCGGCGCGCAATCTGGAGGAAGTGGATCGCTACGTATTCCTCGCCACCAAGAACGGCACCGTGAAAAAGACCAGCCTCGCGGAATTTTCCAATCCGCGTCCCTCCGGAATTATCGCTATCAGTCTGGAACCGGACGATGAATTGATCGGTGCCAAGCTTACGGACGGCACGCAGATGATTTTCCTCGCCAGTCACGACGGTCAGGCCATCCTGTTCCGCGAAACCGAAGTACGTTCGATGGGCCGCGGCGCAGGTGGCGTAAACGGAATGGATTTGGCGAAGGGCGACTACGTGGTCAGCATGGACGCGGCGCAACCGGACTTCGCGATCATCGCCAAGGAATTCAAGAAAGACACGCACAACCTGGACGAGCTGGAAAGCGATCACATCCGTGAATCGTTGACTTCGCTGATGCTGACCGTTTCCGAAAAGGGCTACGGAAAGCGCACGCCGCTGGCCGAATACCGCGTCACATCCCGCGGCGGTAAAGGCGTGATCAATCTGAAGTCCACCGATCGCAACGGCCCGGTCGTCGCCGCTCTGCAGGTTCGCGAAGACTCTGACGTGATGATCATCACCGGCCACGGCAAAGTGATTCGCGTGCACTCTGGCGAGATTCGCGAAGCAGGCCGCTCGACGCAGGGCGTTCGCTTGCTGCGGTTGGACGAAGGCGACCGCATCGCAGCCGCAGCTTCGATTCTGGAAGAAGAAGACGAAGAGGCGCCGAACGGCGACAAGCCGGCTCCCGAGAAGAAATAGCCAACGGCCGCAGCTCGAACGGGCGCAAGTATCGCGGAACCGCGTGCGCGCGCGAATCGAATCGAAGCGTGGTGCGATCGTTCTCCAAACACCGTAGCTCGCGTCTTAGTTTGTTCGGGAATCGAGAGGGGGATGGATGAAGCGTTCGGCAAAGCACAAGGGCCAGCCCGTGCCGAAGCTGGCCTACGAAGACAAGAAATTCATGGAGAGCCTGGGTGCTCGGCCGCTGCGCATTATCGCTGAGTATCTGGATCCCCTCGCACGGTTGCGCCGCGCCAACGTCGGCGACACGATCGTGATGTTCGGCTCCGCTCGCATCCAGTCCCGCGAACACGCACTCGCCCACCTGAAACGAATCCGAAAAGACGCTCGCGGCCGCCATTCCGCCGAATGGAAGATGAAACTCACCGGCGCCCGATCGCTCCTCGAAATGTCGCGCTACTACGAAGAGGCCCGCGAGCTCGCCCACAAAATTACATCCTGGGCGATGACGCTTGGAAACCAGCCGAAGCGCTTTGTGGTTTGCTCCGGCGGCGGTCCGGGAATTATGGAAGCGGCCAATCGCGGCGCTGCAGAAGCGGGCGGACCTTCGGTGGGGCTGAGCATTCAGCTGCCGCACGAACAGATGTCCAACGCCTACATCACGCCCGAGCTAAATTTCTATTTCCATTATTTCTTCATGCGCAAGTTGTGGTTCGCACAGATGGCCAAGGCGCTGATCGTGTTTCCCGGCGGATTTGGGACGATGGACGAGCTGTGGGAGATGCTGACGCTGCTGCAGACCGGCAAGCTTTCGTCGCACCATTTGATTTTGATTTACGGTCGCAAGTACTGGAACAAAGTGATCGACTGGAAACACATGGCGCGGATGGGAGTGATCGACATGAAGGATTACAAAATGCTCGAATTCGCGGACACGGTCGATGAAGCGTTCAACCACATTCGAACCGAGCTAGAAACGCATCACCTGCTGCTCGATGAAGAAGGCCAGCCCGCAACACAGGCTCACATGCTGCTGCAAAACCGAATGCGTCCCTGATTCACCGGTCGCCCAAAAACGAAAAAGGGGAAGGCGCCGAAGCTCCTTCCCCTTTTGTATTTTTCCGACAGATTCCTGCCTGAAAAAATCGCTCGGGATACTCACCGAAAGCGATGTTCGATTAATTGTTGGAAATCGGATCGAGCGCGAAAACCGCTTGAAAGCGGCGCTTCTCGTCCTTGTCGTGCAGCATCACCACCGGCACCACGCGCAGCGACTGCTTGCAACCCCGGCAGCTGGTCGTCTCGCCTTCCACGTCCTGAATAAAGCCGTCCGTGAAGTGGTACGCAGCACGCGGGCGGCGAGCTGCCTTGTCACCCTTGGCGCCGCATTGCGGGCAGGTGAACTCGACGCGGTCTTCCAGAGGGTCTCGATTCAAAGCCGCCCATCCAGTGTATCGCACGCCGATTGTTTCTAAAGAGTTTGCAGCCATTTTCGGACCCCCTGTCTTAAAGTTAACTCTACAACACTCAATTTAATCTCACAGCCTTAGACGCAGATATCAGCGAAAGAGTTGCAAGATTCGATCGAAATTCTGTAAACAAATGATTATATTGTAGATAGCTGGTAGTTCCCGGCTCGGAACGCAGCCCAAGCGGCTCTTGGGTCGCCTTCTTCGGACCTTCGGGCACCACTTGGACCTGCCGGTGTCTATCTCTCCAAGTAAGCAGTTTTTCGGTTTCATCGCAGGCGGGCTCAAGAACATTTAGGAGGCTCAGCCATGGACAACACGGGGCGTTTGTCGCAATGCATGCTCGAAAACAACGATGCCCACCGCAGTTCGCGTCGCGGGTTGCGGCGCAAGGCTCTGACGCTGTCGGTTGTGCTCGAGTGCGCGATTCTCTCCGCGCTCGTACTGTGGCCGCTGCTCGATCCCGCGATTCTGCCGAAAATCCTCAACTCCGCGCCAGCGCCGCCGTATCACGGCTCTGAAATTATCGCTGTGGTCCACGCCAGTGGCTCGCACGCGCCGAGTGTGCCCAATTCGAAAACGACGATTAGCCTGCTTGATCGCCAGCCGCCGCGAATTCCCAATCACGTCTCGAACGAGCCAGTCGATGACGCACCAATCGTCGCCGGTGGTACCTCCGGAGAAACCGGGCCGGGATTTACCGGTTCGGGCCCGGGCAGTTTCATTCCCGGAGCGGACGGCCGCGGTACAGCGCCTGAAATCAAGCGTCCAGCGGAAAGCACGGTGCGGCGTCAGGTAAGCGAAGGCGTGATGGACGCGTCGCTCGTGCACAGAGTGCTGCCCGTTTATCCGGCGATCGCGAGACCCATGCACTTGAGCGGACAAGTGGTCTTGCACGCGGTCATTGGCGTCGATGGCAGCGTGCAGCAACTCCAGGTGGTGAGCGGCAATGGAATCCTGGCGCAAGCCGCGCTGGCGGCCGTTCGCCAGTGGCACTACCGGCCCACGCAGCTCAGCGGACGGCCGGTCGAAGTGGAAACCACGATCACCGTAAATTTTGTGTTGGAACAAAACTGACGTTCGGCCCGGGACGAGCAGGTTGGTCTCTTGAATCAGGCGCAAGCGTTCTGCAAAAGCTACAGCAGCGGCTCGCCGGCGTTGCGCGCGATCGCTTCGCGCGTGGCGTCGCGTAGCCGCACGATTTCGTGCCAATCGTCGCCGGCACTGGGATCTGGCGAGATCAATTCGCCGAAGGTCATCACGATCTTTCCCGGGCGCGGCAGGATCGTTTTATCGCGCATCACCTGGCGCGCCCCTTGAAACGAAACCGGACAAATCGGGCGCTGCGTGTCCACCGCCGCTTTGAAAGCTCCGAGTTGAAATGGACGAATCCCCACCAACTCGGTGAACGTGCCCTCGGGAAAAATCACCACGGACTCGCCATTGCGAATTGCTGCGTTCACATCTTCAGTTTGCCGCACGCGCGCCTGCGGATCACTTCGATTAAACGTGAGCTGATTGCTTCGCGCCGCGAGCGTGCTCATCAGCGGCATTTGCGCCACTTCGCCTTTCACCACGAATCGAACGTCTGGCGGCAGGTACGCCAGGCAGACCACCGCGTCGATCAAGCTGGTGTGATTCGGCGCAAAAATCCACGGCCCGGATTTCGGCAGCTGCGCCAAAATTTCCGCGCCGCGAATTTCCACCGGCACACGCCCCGCTTTCAGCATCCAGTACGAGCCGCGATGCACGATTCGCGCGGCGCGCTTCGGATCTCGAGTCAGCAGAACCATCAACCACATCGGAATTAGCACCGCGGCGAACGCGCAGAACGCGAATATTCCGTAAAGCAGCTCGATTGCTTCTCTGGCCGCGCCCGCAATCCACGACATCGCGCGCGGAATCGCGCTGCGCATGGCGAGTGCCGCAATCTGAATCCAGGCGGCAGACTGTTTCTGCCCGAGTTTTCCTTCCAGAAATAGCCGCCGCGTGTCGCTGCGCCGCAATTTTCCGCTCGAAGTTTTTGGAATCGACTGCGGCGCGAGCAGTGTGACCACATCCGGCGGCATTCCCATCGCTTCGTTCACGGCGCTCGAGATTTCGCTCTCGATGCGCTTCGCGCTCGCCATGTCGCGCACTTCTGCGGCGATGATCAAGCGTTCCGTTCCGGTTCGCTCGTCGGGCGCGCCGAATGCGACCACGCATCCGGTTCGCACTCCTGCCACGCGTCCAGCGATTTCCTCCAGCTCGTGTGGATATAAATTCCGGCCCGCCTTGATGATTACGTCTTTCGCGCGGCCGGTGATGTAGATTTCGCCGTCTGCCCAGTACGCCAGATCGCCGGAATCGAGCCAGTTTCCGTCGCGCATCAGTGCTGCGGTGGCGGCGGGATTTTTGTAGTAGCCGCTCGTCGCAGAAGGGCTGCGGAACCACAGACGGCCTTCGCGCCGTTCGCCCAGATCGTGTCCCTCTGCGTTTACGATTCGAACTTCCACCGACGGCAACGGTTTGCCGGCGTTCACGAATTCCAGTGGCGCGGGATCGTCGGACTTCGACGGAGTGGCGTTTCCGTCGGCTTCGAATGTTGCACGGTCGATGCGATCCACTTTGTATCCGGCGCCGAGTCTTGGCACAGAGATCGCCAGCGAAGCCTCCGCCAGTCCGTACACAGGCAACAGTGACTCGCGGCGAAAACCGTACGGCGCAAATCGCGCGGCAAAGCGCTCAAGAGTTTCGCTTCGCACCGGCTCCGCGCCGTTGGATGCGGCTCGCCACGAACTCAGGTCGAGCCCGGCGAGATCCTTTTCCGGAATCTTGCGTACGCACAATTCATACGCGAAATTCGGCGCAGGGCTGATCGTGCCGCGATGCCGCTGAATCGCCCGCAGCCAGCGTTCCGGACGGCTCAGAAACGCGAGCGGCGACATGACCACCAGCGGAATGCCGGTGAACAGCGGTACGAACCACGCTCCGATCAATCCCATATCGTGATAGAGCGGCAACCAGGAAACAGCCACATCATCGGGTTGAATATCGATGCCGGAAATAATCGACCGGATATTCGCCAGCAGATTAGCGTGCGTCAGCATCACCCCCTTGGGATCGCCGGTCGATCCCGAGGTGTACTGCAAAAACGCGATGTCTTCGCCCACAGCCTGGTGAGACAGATTTTGAACCGCGCGCCACTGCGCCGGCTGCACGTCAGGCTCCGCCGATCCCTCAGCCAGCTTCTGCGCATTCAAAACTTCGCGCAGCGTCGGCACACGCGGCTTCAGAAGCTTCGCCAGACCTTCTGCCTGTTTCCAGGTGACCAGAAATCGGGTCTCGGCATTCTTCAGGATATTGGCTTGGCGCGTGGCGTACTCCGCGATCCGGTCGGCGCGAAAGGGCGGGTAAATCGGAACCGGAATTCCGCCCGCGAGCAGGATTCCCGCGAACGTGAAGAAAAATTCCGCGCCGGTGGGCAGCATGATCGCCACGGTTTCGCCGGGTTCCAGTCCACGGCGGCGAAGTTCGGCAGCCACGGCAGAACCACGTTCGTACAACTCGCCAAACGTAATGGTGCGAACGCTCTCGTCCTCCTCGTAAATCTGCACATGCGATCGGCCGGGTTCTCCGCGCCCGCGCAGGCGAATGATTTCGGTGAGCGTCTCCGCGCGTTGAACCTCGCTTTCCAGTTCAGGACGCGCCACATCGGGTGCGGGGCTCGCAGCTGCGGTCTGTAATGCCGGGCTGGCCTGAGCCTTCGATGGATCGACGGCCGCAGGGCCCGCGCCGTCGCTTTCGCGCAGCACCGCGTCGATCAGATCCTGCACGGTGTTCGCTTCGGCCACCACGCGGTCCGGCAGGCGAACGCCGCAGGCGTCATCCAGGCGAAGCATCAATTCCACTCGCTCCAGGCTCCCGAGCCCCAATTCGCGTTCGAGATTGGCTTTCGGCCCTCGCGCCGCGAGCTCTTCCAGTCCGCGCGAGCCGCCCAGCTCGCCAAGCAGTTGGCGAACCGTGCTCATGGTCTGATTTTCGATCGCTGCTTGTTGGGCGAGTTTGATTCCTGTGGCGGCCAAGGGAGTGTCACAGCTGGAAGAACGCGCGATCATTCCTGCGCGAAGGAGCGCTGCTTTCGCGAGACTATCACCGCATGTCTGGCGGTTCAATGGCCTCACGTCCGCCGGGCTTCAAAACGGGCCGCGATCAGGCGGCCCTGTTCCCGAGCGAAACTGCCGCGAACAACTTCGCTAGTCCCTTCGTACTGGGACGAATTGAACCAATGGGTCTATCGACCTGCCCACATCGGAAAGGCAAAGTAGCAGTGTGTTCGGGGACTCCCAAAATCCCCGGGCGCATGCACCTCCATCACCCCATGCCCATGAGCGGCCGGCACCCCCACCGGCCGCTCGCTTTTTTGTGCACATCCCTTCTGGCTATTTGAAATAGCGCTCGCGCGAAGCTCAAGGCAGGGCTACGCGCACACGCGCTCGAAGTTTGGTTTTGAAGAGTCCGCTGCAGGAGATCAGATACCGGCAGACGCTTAGAAAACTAGCGAGGCCTGCCCATTGGCCGGTAATTTCTGAGGGGGCGCGGGCGCACGCGGAATCGCGGAGCCAGCGGAGGATGCACGGGATGCACTTCCACGCCACAACTGCGGCATAGTTCTTGCGGTTCGTCTTGCACGCGCAGCCAGCGACCGCGCGCCGAACAGTCTGGATTCACACACTGCACAGTCTCACCCGGCAAGTGCTGCATCGTTCCTCCCATTTTTCGGTGTGGGTTGATTTGCGGAAGCGTGCGTTGCGATCTGGTCGTGCGTTTCTGCCAGAAACGTCCGGGTAATACGCTGTTAACGAAACGAATTGTGAGCGCAGGTTGAGCGCGAGTCAACAAATTTCGCCCTGGTCGCGGAAAAAAGTTGTGAAAATCCGGATTCCGTTTGATTTGCTGAGAGGAATTTTTCGAGTCGGCGCTTTACGCGTCACTCGATCGAGTGGAAACAGCTACTTGCTGAGCGCAGCCTGCAGATCGTCCAGTTCTTTTTGCGCTGCGTCCACTTCGTCCTGCTTGGTCTGAATTCCGTCGTGCTCGTCTTTGATTTTCTGCGCGCCGTCTTTATCGGCGGCGTAGTCGGGCTTGCTGAAGTACGTCTGCGAATCGAGCTCGATTCTGCGTTGCAGCAGATCGAGTTCTTTTTTCAGATTGTCCACTTTATCTTTGGCGGCTTGCAGTCTCGCGTCGCGCTCTTCTTTCGGTTCGGAGGCGATTTTATCGGCTTTCCTTTCGTCGGGGCTCGACGCGATGGCCGGCGCGCCTACGCCGGTGTTCGAAGCGGCGTCTGAGCCCGCCGCGGCGTTTGTTTGTCCGACGACGCTGATTTCGTCTCCGGCCTTAGGGATATTGTCGTTGTCCCACACGCGTGCGCGCTTCGGTTTGTCGTCGGCAGTTTTCTTCGACGCGTCGGCGGACGCTGCGCTGGAATCGGACGCGGGCGTAGCGGATTGTTGAGCCCGTGTTGGCGCAACCGCGAACACCGCCAATGCCAGAATGCCGAAACTCCAACGCGTGATTTTCATGGGAAGTTCCCTCGGACCTGCACTTGAATCCAAGACTATTCTAGCCGCACTGTTGCTGTAGCGGCGGTCCGACCCGGCAGAAGCGCTCAAAAAGGCACCTGTACCCACTGGCAGGTCGCGGGCGCCGGCTGCGCCCCATGGTCCCATCAGCTTTGCAGTTGCTGCCGCCGGCCTACAACCGCTGCAACCGCCAGGATCGCGGCGGCCGTCAGGAAGTACACCGGCACGCTGGTGGTCGCCGTCATCGGCGACGAACCCATGAAGTCGAGTGGCACCGTCTGGTGCATCGGGCCCACGTACCAAAGCAACAGGTAAACAATCTCAAAGGGCTTTCCGGTGCCGCTCCACACGCCGAGCGCCAGAGCCAGCGTGGGTATAAATGCTGCGCCCACCAGCCACGCAAATAGGCCGCGCAACTCTCCGCTCAGCAGTAGCCGTAGCCCAAATCCTCCGCCGGTGATGAGCGCTAATAGAAATCCCGCGACCCACAACGCGGGTAGCTGCCGCGCCAGCGGATGCGGCGAAGAAAATAGAAGCTGGCTGGTTCCGTCGCGTTTTTCGCGAACGCCCATCGCCGACCACAACAGCACCGGCCAGATCCACGCGAAGCACAGCGCCATGCCTCGCGATTCCGGCGTCGAAAGTCCAAACGACAGCCCGAATAAAATCGCTGCGCCCGCGTACCACCACCATTTCTGCCCTTTCAACATCAGGCGCAACTCTGCAATCAGCATTGCGCCGAAGCGGAACGATGCGGGTGACGCCGTCCATTTCGGCAGCGCGATTGTCGGACGGAATGGAGCCGCGTCGAGCGACACGGCAGAAATATCGCCTGCCTGCGGGGCCCGACGGGTTCCCAAGGCGCTCCGCGCTCCTGCCGGATCAAACCGGTCGAAGAACACGGCCGCCGCGCAGGCGATCACCAGCGCAACGGCAAACCATGCCATGCGCAACAACACGAGCGTCAAGGTCCAATCGATGCCGTTCCACTGAAACCCGGAATTGCCGGTGCTTCCCAACTGCGACGTGATCGAAAAAGAAAGACTGTTGCTCGTCGACGGCGCCGCCGCCTTCATGCTTTGCCACACTGTGTCGAGACCCGGCCAATCGACCGGAGGTGCCAGCCCCGCGACCCACACGAAAAAATAAACAACGTTTCCAAATCCGCCGCGCAGCCAGGGAATCGTCTCAAACACCACGGCAATCGCCGAAACCAGCGCCATCGCCGGGAGCGCCAGCAAAACAAACGGCGCCAGCAGCTTCCAAATCTGAACGTGCGCGTCTTCGCCTCGGAACAACTGCATCGCGATTCCAGCGATCGCCAGAATCAGCACCATCGTCGCCAGCACCGCAAAATTGCTGACGCACTTTCCCAGGATGTACAGAAATTTTGAAATGGGCGTGCTCGCCAGGATTTGTCCCACGCGAGTTTCGCGGTCGCGCTCGATGGTGTTCTTCACCACGTAAAAGCCGGCGAGCGACGAAAAAGTGGTCACCATCAGCGACATCAGCGTGCCGACCCATGCGGAATTGTAGATTCCGCGCATGCCTCCCACTTCCAGCACGATTCTGCCGGTGGCCGCCAGATAGCCCAGATACATCGTCAGACCCAGCGTCACCAGAAAGCTGTACCGGCGCACGCGCTCCAGAAAATCGGCGCGAGCGATGTGGTACAGCACGTGCCATCGGTTTGTGGATGCTCCGGTCATGCCGCGGCGCTCGCCCGATGGTTCGAAATGCAAAACAGATACGCATCCTCAAGTGAGGGAGCCGCGGGAGTTGCGGTGGGAGATGGTTTTTCATTCGAGACCACGCGAATCTGAACGCCATCGGACCGCCGCACGCTGCTCGAAATCTGAAATCGCTGCCGCAGTGCAGCCATGTCTCCGCTCGGGACCAGCAGATCCCAGACTTTCCCCTCCACGATTCGAAGCATTTCCTCCGGCGCCGCGTGCGCCAGCAACTGGCCTTCGTTCAAGACGGCAATGTCCGTCGCGACCGCTTCCACATCCGAAACGATGTGCGTGGACAAGATCACGATGCGCTCGCCCGACAATTCCGACAGCAAATTTCGGAATCGCACGCGCTCCTCAGGATCAAGCCCGGCGGTCGGCTCATCGACGATCAAAAGTTGCGGATCGTTCAAGAGCGCTTGAGCGATTCCGACGCGCTGCTTCATGCCTCCCGAAAATCCGCCGAGCGGCCGCTTGCGCGCCTCCGCCAGATTCACCACCGAAAGCAAATCGTCGATTCGCTGCCGCGCCGTGCGCGCATCCAGTCCTTTGGCCGCCGCGAGATACTCCAGAAATTCAACCGCTGTCAGATGGGGATACACGCCGAAATCCTGCGGCAGATAGCCAAGCACGCCGCGCAGCGGATCGGGGGATTTCGCGATGTCCGTGCCGTCCCACAACACGCGTCCCTCGGAAGCTCGCGTCACCGTCGCGAGAATCCGCATCAGCGTGGATTTACCCGCGCCGTTCGGTCCAAGCAGACCAAGCACTCCGGGACGCAGTTCCAGCTGCAAATTCCGCAAGCCCCAGTGATTCTTGGCGTACTTTTTACTGACACCTTCGATCGACAATTTCATCGCAACCCCGATCCTCTTCGACTGCTCGCGAAAATCATACAGACGCTATCAGCATAAACGGGATTTGCCGGCGATTTGTTTCGTCGGCTTCGGATTTTACGCGCGCTCGTGGGCCGCGACGGCTTGCGCTCGGCCGTCGCCAGATGCATACTCCCGCTTTCATGCCGACGCTCGTAGCGTGTTGGAGCGATGAAGGAGCATCCATGAAACTAGCTTTGAGGATTGCAATTCTAGCGCTCATCGCGCTCTGCCCTAGTACGGCTCCCGCATCTGTGCACGCTCACACGCATTTCGTTCAAGCAGCTGCAACCGCATCGGACACAGTCTCGACTTCGCCGAAAGTCACTGCCTACACGCTGCCACCAGAGCTCGATCGCAAAGCGCGCCTGCTGGGCCAAATCAGCTTTTGGGGCCAGATCGTCGGATTCTTTTACTCGGTGTTCGTTTTGCTTCTGGTACTTCGGTGGCGGCTGGCGGCGAGGTTTCGCGACTGGGCCGAGCGCGTTTCGTCCCGGCGCTTCGTGCAGGGTTTGATTTTCTCTCCTTTGATCGTGCTGACGATCGGCGTTCTGGGCATTCCACTCGACATCGCTACCGAATGGGTTAGCAAGAAGTTCGGCTTGAGCGTTCAGAGCTGGATGTCGTGGCTGCAGGATTGGATCAAGACCGAAGTGGGTTTGATCATCATCGGAATCGTGTTGATCGCGATTCTTTATCTAGTGATTCGGAACAGCCCGCGCCGCTGGTGGTTTTATTTCTGGCTGGCATCGCTACCGCTGGGCGTCTTGCTGGTTTTCCTGCAGCCCGTGGTGATCGACCCGCTGTTTCATAAGTTCGAGCCGCTCGCCTCGAAAGATCCCGCTCTCACGGCGGCGCTCGAGCGAATGGTCCAGCGCGCGGGACAAGACATTCCACCCGAACGAATGTTCTGGATGGGCGCCGGCGAAAAAACCACGGCCTTGAACGCATACGTCACCGGTATCGGCGCTTCGAAACGCATCGTCGTGTGGGACACGACCATCGCCAAAATGAATACGTCGCAAATCGTTTACGTTGCCGGCCACGAAACGGGCCACTACGTCCTGGGCCACATCTGGAAAGGAATGATGTTCGGAGCCGTTTGCCTGTTCGTGATTTTCTTCATTGGTTCGAAAATCATTGGCGGAATGCTTGCGCGTTCGGGCACTCGATGGGGAATCCGCGATCTGGGCGATTGGGCTTCGTTGCCGGCTCTGCTCGTGTTACTGACGGTACTCACGTTCATCGCAAATCCGATCTTCAACGCCTTCAGCCGTCACGTTGAACATCAAGCCGACCAGTACGGCCTGGAAGTGACCCACGGACTTACGCCCGACTCCGGACAAATCGCTGCGCAGTCGTTTCAAGCGCTCGGTGAGGTGAATTTGTCGAATCCCGACCCCAATCAGGTGGCGATTTTCATGTTTTACTCGCATCCCTCGATTCCGGATCGAGTGCGGTTTGCTTTGACCTACGATCCGTGGGCGAGTCGTGGCACAGGAGAGTTCGTGAAGTGACGGAGTCACTTGCGGCGAGAGCGTAAGGCGGCGTTCAGTTCCGTTTGTGAATCGTCATTCGAATTCCGTACTTCGGCCGCAGCGTCACCAGCGGCTCCGGCACGATGGGATGCCCAGGCACAAGTTTGAAGCTGAACTTCTGGGCCACCGACGCCGTCGCCAGCGCCGTTTCCATCAGCGCGAAATTCTGTCCGATACATCGCCGCGGCCCGTCGCCAAACGGAAAATACGCGCCTTTCGGCAAGCGATCCTCCAAACCATCCAGCCACCGTTCCGGTCGAAACGCTTCCGGATCGTCAAAATATCGCGCGTCGCGCTGCATGATCCACTGGCTCATGATCAGCGTTGAGTCGCTCGGAAAATCGTAACCGCCAATCGTGCACGGCGCAATCGACGTGCGCGCCAGAATGTACGCCGGGGGATAGAGCCGCAGCGCTTCGTTCACCACGGCCAGCAAGTACGGCAATCGAACCAGATCGCTCACATCCGGTGGACGATTGCCGAGCACGTCACGCAGCTCTTCGTGCAGGCGCTTTTCCGCGGCTGGATTTTCGCTTAGCAAGTACCACGTCCACGAAAGTGAAAGCGCCGTCGTCTCGTGCCCAGCCAAAAACAAAGTCATCGATTCGTCGCGCAGCTGTTGCGGTGTCATTTGCGTGCCGTCTTCGTCCATCGCGGCCATCAGCATCGAAAGCAGATCGTTGTGGCCGTTGAGATTTCCCTCCGCTTTGCGCTGCTCGATAATCCGGAAAACCATCGAGTCCAGAAACGCAGTCTCGCGATTCGCGCGCCGGTTGTTCGGTGTGGGCCACGATTCCGGCACGCTGATCGGCGAACGCGCTTTGCGCAGCGAGTAGCGCATCAGAAAGCCGAGAGCATCACCGACTTTTTCGGATTCGCCGGGCAGCGTCGCGCCAAACAGCGTCCGCACGGCAATGTCCAGCGTCAGCGACATCATTTCCTGCGCGACGTCGCGCGTCTCGCCGTCGCTCCAGACGTTGGCGCGCCGTTCCGCGCACTCCACCATCGTGCCTGCGTAGCCATTGATGCGGCTGCGCTGAAACGCGGGTTGCGCCAACCGTCGCTGACGGCGCCAGAAATCGCCTTCGCTGATCAGCAGTCCCTGGCCCAACAGCCGCTGCGTCACATCTTTGGTCAGTTTGCTTTTGTGGAATTTGTTCTGCTGGATCACCGTCACCTGTTCCATCAGGTCGGGATGATTCAGCAGGATCCGGTTTTGGTTGACGACTGGGATGCAAACAATGTCGCCGTACTCGCGCGCGAGATTTTGCAGCGTTCCCAGCGGATCGCGCAGTACCTTCAGCGCCATGCCCAGCAGAGGCAGGCCCCGCGGGCCGGGCGGCATTCGATTGTTGTTCGATGGCATAACGGTCGGCTTCGCGAATCGTTAAATCATTTGGGCGCGCAGCGCATCTACTATGATGCCAGCCCCATCGGCTCGATGGGGCGAATTCGTCTGCAATAGCGTCGAGTCGAACCGTCTGACTTGGCGGTTTTTCGGAGAATTGGTTAAGATACGCACTCGCGGCCGGGGATTTTGCTGTGCTCGCCGCTCAACTGGGGACATTTGTGGATACCGAAGTACCGGATTGGCTGGCTCAAACCGAAGGGATCCTGGAAACGCTGAACGAAGGCGTTTTGATCGCCGACGACTGCCAGAACATTATTTTTGTGAATTCCAGTTTTGCGCAGATGACCGACCTGACGCCTGAAGAAGTCGTCGGTGTGGACCTCTATCGGTTTTATACAAAGCAGGAAGCGGACTTCATTATCGAGCAGCGCGAGCGAAACGAGCGGCGCCGCCACAATCGATTCGAATTCGTGCTGCCGCGCAAAGACGGCAGCCGCGTTCCGGTGATCATCAGCGCCAAACTTGTGGAGGACCCCGACGGCCGCAATTTTGCGATCGTCACCTTCACCGACATCTCCGAACAAAAACACGCCGAGCAGGAACTGCGCGACGCGAACAAACAGCTCGAAGAGCGGCAGAAAGAAATTCAAGAGGACTTGCTCCTTGCGGCGCGCGTGCAGCAAAGCCTTGCCCCGAAATCCCTTTCCTGGGGCGGCATGAAGGTGGAGACCTTTTACCACCCGGTGAGGACGATCGGCGGAGATTTCGGTCTGGTTAGCGCTCTCGACAACGATTACTTGAACCTGTTGGTTTGCGACGTATCGGGTCACGGCATCGGCTCAGCCCTCGTTGCCAACCGTATTTATACGGAAATGATGACTCAGTTGCGCGGCGGGGCGGCCCTGGGGCCGATGCTGCGGCAACTGAATCGTTTCGTGATGCAAAACATTGGCAGTTCGGTTTTCTTTTTCACCGTCGCCGCGGCGCGCATTGATCGCGCGGGTCGCAGGATGGTGTTCGCCGGTGCGGGCCATCCTCCAGTGATGATCGCGCACGAGGGTGCCGAACCTCGATTGCTCGAGTCGCGCAGCATGGTTCTGGGCGCGTTGCCCGAAGCGGTGGACGGCGAAGCTACGCTCGATGTGGATTTGGAAAAGGGCGATCGCGTCGTGCTGTACACGGACGGAATCACTGACGTTTTCGATTCGAAAGGTGAAATGCTCGGCGTGGAAGGCGTGCAGAAATTCGTGCGCGAAACTTCGATGCTGCCGTTTCACGAAATGAAGCAGGGCATACTCGACCGCGTCGCCGAATGGCGCGAAGGTCCGCCGACCGACGACGTATCGCTCGTTCTCGTGGACGTTCTGTAATTCGGCTTACACGCCCACGATTCGCAAAAACTTCTTCTTGCCCACGCGCAACGGCAGCAAGTCACCGGGATTGAGCACCACGGCGCGCTTCACATCCTTTTCGATTTCGCCGCCCACTTCCACAGCTCCCTGTTTGATCAGCCGTTCCGCTTCGCTGCGCGAGCTCGCCATTCCACTCTCGGTCAAAATGGAATAGAGCGGACGCTTGCCCCACGCCAGTTTCAATTCCGGCATGTCGGTGGGAGCTTTTCGGTCCCGATATACCAGGCGGAATTCATCGGCAGCTTCTTTGGCGGCGTCTTCCCCGTGAAATCCGGCCACGATCGTATGCGCCATCTGCATCTTCGCGTCCATCGGGTGCAGCACGCCCATGCGAACCTCTTCCTGCAAACGCACGATCACCGGCGTCCCAAAATCCGTCAGCAGTTCGTAGTATGACCACATCAGCGTGTCTGAAATCGACATCAGCTTGCCAAACATTTGCCCTGGCTCTTCGGTGATGCCGATGTAGTTGCCGAAGCTCTTCGACATTTTTCGCTCGCCGTCGAGCCCCACCAGAATTGGCATGGTCATCACCACTTGCGCCGGCAAACCGTATTCGCGCTGAATTTCGCGGTGGACCAGCAAATTGAATTTTTGCTCGGTTGCGCCAAGCTCGACGTCGGACTTCAAAGCCACGGCGTCGTAAGCGGTCAGCAGCGGGTACAACAATTCGTGAACCGAAATCGGCAGGTTCGAATCGAGGCGCGACCGGAAATCCTCTCGCTCCAGCATTCGCGCCAGCCGGTAATGCGCGCAAAGCTGCACCACTTCCTGGCTGGTTAATTTTCCCAGCCACTCGTTGTTGTAGCGGACTTCGGTTTTGCTCTTGTCCAGAATCTTGAACACTTGCTGCAAATACGTTTCGGCGTTCTGCTCCACTTGCTCGCGCGCCAGCGGCGGCCGCGTTTCGGAGCGCCCGGTCGGGTCGCCGATCATCGCCGAAAAATCGCCGATCAGGAAAATCGCCGTGTGGCCCATATCCTGAAACTGTTTCAGCTTTCGCAGCACCACGGTGTGGCCCAGGTGGATGTCAGGCGCTGTAGGATCGACGCCCAAATACACACGCAATGGCTTGCCGGATTTGTACGATTGCTCGAGCTTCGCCTTCAGCTCGTCTTCACGAATGGTTTCCGCCGCGCCCTTTTTCAGGTACGCGATTTGCTCATCGACCGGCGGGAATTTTGCAGCAGACACTATGGTTTCTCCGTTGTGCGCAACACTCGACGGCCCACGATGCGATAGCTGCCTTCGAGCACAATTTTCACCGCTTCAGTATAGATGCGATGCTCCTCACGCAATATGCGCTCGCCGAGTGTTTCCGGCGTATCGCTGTCTTCAATGGGCACGCAGGCCTGCAGCACGATCGGGCCGGCATCCAGGTTTTCGTCCACGAAGTGCACCGTGCAGCCGGAAAACTTGGCGCCATGCTCCAGCGCCTGCCGCTGTGACTCCAGGCCCGGAAAAGCGGGCAGCAGCGAAGGGTGAATGTTGAGGATGGCGTTCGGAAATGAGGAAACAAAATGCGGAGACAGCAGCCGCATATATCCCGCCAGGCAAACCAGATCGACCCGCGCCTCTTTCAGTGCGGCAACCACCAACTTGTCGTAGGCTTCGCGCTCGAGGCCTCGCGAGGGGATCACGCGCGCGGAAAGTTTTCGGTCGAGCGCCCTCTGAATTCCCGGAGCGCCTTCGCGATTGCTGAGCACGATGGCGATTTCCGCATTCGGTATCCGGCCCGCCGCCACGCTATCCGCAAGCGCTTCGAAATTTGATCCGCGGCCCGAAAGCAGCACGCCAATTCGTTTTTTCATGTCCGCCCGAAATTAGCATAGTTCCACAAGCGTACAAAACTCGCGGCCGCGGTTTCGTTCGCAATCTCGCGCATCCGCTTGACTCTGGTTGGCGCGTCAGGCATCTTCAAAATTCACCCGGAGGAAACTTGATGCGTCGTTCCAGTTCGCTTTTGTTGCTCGCCATATTGGCCAGCGCGGTATTTTTTCAGGCTTGTTCGAGCCCCAAGCCCGACGAAGCAAAACTCGCAGCCGATGCTCGCGCCGCCGGCGAAACCGCCGTTCGCGCCGCTTCCGTCGCCTGGAGTTCCGCTTCGCAGGCCAAAGACCTCGAGAAAGCGACCGCGGTTTACTCCGATGACGCCGTCGTGTTCCCCGACGGCCAGCCGATCGAAACCACGAAAGCCGACATTCGCGCCGGATGGCAGAGCCTGTTCTCCGTCCCGGATTCGAGCCTCACCTGGAAGACGACCGCTGTACACGTGGCGCAGGCCGGTGACATGGCCTACGAATACGGCGCCTACACTTTTACGACGGCAGACAAACAAGGCAGGATCAAAACACAAACGGGAAAATACGTCGTGATCTGGAAGAAGCAGGCCGACAATTCCTGGAAAGTTGTCATCGACATCGATAACAAGGATCCGCTACCGGTTGCGCCTCGTCCGGCCGCGTCGCATCACGCAGCGAAGAAACACTCTAAAGGCCGAGCTTCCCGGCATAGATAACGCGCGGTTTTCCGCGCACGGCGCGCTCGATGCGGCCCACCAGATAGAATTTCTCGCGCCGGCGCTTCAACTCGGATTCCACGCGCGCCACATGTTTTGCGGGCACGACTAGAATCATTCCGACGCCCAGATTAAACGTCTGCAGCAATTCTTCTCGCTCGATGTTTCCCAGCTGCGCCAGATATTGAAATATCGGCAGCACCGGCCACGATCCCAGTTCAATCACCGCTTGCACGTTGCTGGGCAGCGCGCGCGGCAAATTTCCGGTGATTCCGCCGCCGGTAATGTGCGCCATCGAAGTGACCCAGCCGCGGTTCAGCACGTTGCGCAGCAGCGGCCAGTAGGACCGGTGCGGCTTCAGCAGTTCCGCGCCGATTTTGTTGCCCACTTCGGCCACGTACGAATTCGCGTCCAACTTGGCCACGCCGAAAATCAATTTGCGCGCCAGAGAATATCCGTTGGTGTGTAAGCCGCTCGAAGGCAGCGCGATCAGCGCGTCTCCGGGCCGCACGCGACGCGGATCGAGCCTTTTATCGCGCTCGACGGCGCCCACGATGAATCCTGCAAGATCGTATTCGCCCGGCGGATAAAAATCGGGCATCTCAGCGGTCTCGCCGCCGATCAACGCGCAGCCGGCATGTTTCGCGGCGCGGCTCATTCCTTCGATCACTTGCTCCACCACTCGCGTGTCAATCTTGCCCATCGCGAGATAGTCGAGAAAGAAAAGCGGTTCGGCGCCCTGCGTGAGGATGTCGTTGACGCAGTGGTTCAAAATATCCGCCCCAACCGTTGAGTGAATGTTCGTCGCGAATGCCACTTTCAGCTTCGTGCCCACACCATCCGCGCTCGAAACGAGAATCGGATTCCGCCAGCGTTTGCGATCCAGTTGAAAAAGCGCGCCAAAGCCGCCGATCGGCGCCAGCACGCTGCGCCCAAACGTCTTTCTCGCCATGGCGCCAATCCGCCGTTTGGCTTCGTCGGCAACTGTGATGTTTACTCCTGCGTCGGCATATCGCATTCGAAGGTCTGCTTTCTGAAGGGAGCCTAAAGTATTTCTGAAACTAGAAAATGTGGAACAGCCGCTTCCAGCGGATTTCGCCCGGGTGAATAAGCGCTCGGAAATAGGTCGCGAATCGCTCGCCGAAGTGCCCCGGATTCCAAACGTCCTCCGGCGCATCGATGGACATATAAATCAGCACCGGCGTCCCGATAATGTTTTCGCGCGGCACAAATCCCCAGTAGCGGCTGTCGTTGGAATTGTCGCGGTTATCGCCCATCATGAAATAGTGGCCGGGCGGAACGACCAGCTCGCCATTCACCGTGTTCTGCACGATTTCCGCCGCCCATTCCGGCCGGTCGATGAACGTCATTTCGGCGCTGTTGGCCGGATAATTTTCGCCGGGCCCAAGTGTCGAGTACTGGTTGTGCAGCGTGTACGGCTCGTTCAGCATTGTGCCGTTCACGAAAACTTTGCCTTCCACGATCTTGATGCGATCGCCCGGAACGCCGATGCAGCGCTTGATGAAATCCGGGTAGCCCTGATCCGCCAGCGGCGCGCGAAATACGATGATCTGTTGCCGCTTCGGTTCGCGCCACAAGGGCATGTGCCACGTGGTGAACGGCAATCCAGCGTCGTAGCCGAACCGGCTGACGATCAAGTGATCGCCGATCAAAACCGTATTTTCCATCGAGCCGCTAGGAATTACGCGCGCCTGGACGAATAGACCTTCAATCACCAGAAATGCCACAATCACCCAAAACCAAGACACAACTTCGCGCCAGACTTTGTCGCTGGTCGTCGAAGCCGCGGCAGCGTCTTCGCGTTCTTTCGACCTTTCTTTGTCGGCGGCGATCGCTTCTTCCACGTCGGCCTTCACGAAGCTCCCCCAGATTTTCCAGGAGCGTCGGAATGAAACGTCCGGAACATGCGGCCCCAACGAATCTCGCTGGGATGAATCACTGCATTCAAATACGCGGCAAACCGGTCGCCCATGTGGCCCGGCATCCAAACGTCGCCCGGTCCATCAATCGACATATAGATCAGCACCGGAGTTCCAATAATATTTTCGCGCGGCACAAATCCCCAAAACCGGCTGTCGTTGGAGTCGTCGCGATTGTCGCCCATCATGAAATACATTCCCGGCGGGACGATCAGCTCGCCGTTCCGCGTATTCTTTGCCAACTCATCGCGCCAGTTGGGCACATCCATGTACGCCAAATCCGCCGCGCGGTCCGGAAAATTTTCCCACGGCAGATTCGCCGCATTGGCTCTGCGCATGGCGTGTGGGTCGGCGATGGCCGCACCGTTCACGTACACTTGTCCGCGCACGATCTTGATTCTGTCGCCTGGAACGCCAATGCAGCGCTTAATCAGATCGGGAAATCCCTGGTCCGCCAGCGGCGCGCGAAACACGATGATTTGCTGCCGCTGCGGTTCCCGCCAGAGGGGCATGTTGTAGCCGGTGAACGGCACGCCCGCGCCATATCCGAGCCGGCTGACGATCAAATGATCGCCGATCAGAACCGTATTCTCCATCGAGCCGCTGGGAATCACGCGCGCCTGCGCCACGCCACCTTCGATCAGCACGAACGCGACGAGAACCCAGAACCACGAGACCGCCTCTTTCCAGACTCGGCTGCGATTTTTCGGCGCTCGAGCGCTGCGATTCGCTTTCTTGCCGGCACCGGCGCCGCTCACGTCAGCTTTCACGATGAGCTCCCACTTCCAGCTGCACCAACTCTGTCGGATAGCTGCCCGTGTAGCACGACGTGCAGAATTTCTTCTCGGTGTCGCCCACGGCCGTCCGCAAAGCCGGCAGTGAGACATATCCCAGCGAATCGGCACCCAGATACTTGCGAATTTCCTCGACGGAATTATTCGCCGCAATCAATTCTTCGCGCCGCGGCGTATCCACGCCGTAGTAGCACGGCGAAATCGTCGGCGGGCAGCTGATGCGCACGTGAACTTCGGTGGCTCCTGCCTCGCGAACCAACCGCACGATTTTCCGGCTGGTGGTTCCGCGCACGATCGAATCGTCCACCAAAATCACCCGTTTGCCTTCCAGCATTCGACGAACGGGATTCAATTTCAGCTTCACGCCAAAATCGCGGATGGCCTGCTCCGGCTCGATGAACGTCCGTCCGATGTAGTGATTCCGGATCAGGCCCATGCGAAACGGAATTCCCGATTCCGCCGCATATCCGATCGCCGCCGGCACTCCGGAGTCCGGCACCGGAACTACAATGTCCGCATCCACGGGATGCTCTTTTGCGAGTGCGCGGCCCAACCGCTCGCGGCTTTCATTTACCGGCTTGCCGAACACCAGGCTGTCAGGCCGCGAAAAATACACATGCTCGAAAATGCAGTGCTGATGCGGCTTTTCCGGCGCGAATCGAATCGACTCCAGTCCGCTGCGCGAAATTCGCACCATCTCGCCGGGTTCCACGTCTCGCACGTACTCCGCATCGATCAAATCGAGCGCGCAAGTTTCAGACGCAGCCACCCACGCACCTTCGAGCCGGCCCAGGCACAGCGGACGGAATCCGCGAGGATCGCGAATCGCAAAAATTTCGTCGGGAGTCAGCATCAACAGCGAATAAGCGCCTTCCACTTGATTGAGCGCATCGGCGATTGCACCGGACAAATTCCGCGCATTGCTTCGCGCGATCAGGTGAACGATCACTTCGGTGTCGCTGGTGGTCTGAAAAATTGAGCCGCGATGCTCGAGCTTTTTGCGCAGCTCGATCGCATTGGTCAGGTTTCCGTTGTGCCCCAGCGCCAGCTTGCCTTTGTTGCAGTCGATTACCACCGGCTGCGCGTTGGTCAAGCTGTTGTCGCCGGCTGTGGAATACCGCGTGTGGCCGATCGCCGCCGCGCCCGGCAAATGCGAAATTACCTCAGGCGTGAAGATTTCCTGCACGTGGCCGAGCGACTTGTGAACGTGGATTTGCTGGCCGTCGGTCGAAGCAATGCCCGCGGATTCCTGCCCGCGATGCTGCAGCGCGTACAGCCCCAGATAGGCCATCTTCGACGCTTCCGCGTGGTTGAAAATTCCAAACACGCCGCAGTGGTCGTGGAAATGGTCGTCTTCCAAGTGATGGATCTTCACGCTCATCCGTTTTCGATCGCCTTTTGCAGGGATTGCGCCCAGGGTTCGTGGAACGACGCCAGGTTGCCTTGTATCACAGTCGCCGCCCTATATTGGATGCGAAAATCACCCGCCGCGACGGCGCCAATTTCCACCGCGTTTACGCCGGTTTCAGCGGCCAAGGCCTTCAGGCGAACGATCGACGAAGGCGGCACGGAAACCACCGCGCGTGCTCCGCGCTCGCCAAAAATCGCCACTTCGCTGCTCAGCGTCGTTCCCAGTCCGTCGAGCGTCACTTGGGCCGAAAGGCTTTCGCTTCCGAAGCACGATTCCGCAAGCGCCACGGCAATGCCGCCATCGCTCACATCGTGCGCAGACGCAATCACTTTTTCAGCGGCCGCGCGCACCAAACAATCGATCAGCCGCTTTTCGGCTGCCAGATCGATTTTCGGCGGCATCCCGCTCACGACGCCGTGAAGTTCCTTCGCGTATTCAGAAGACGAAAACGAATCCGCGTCATCGCCAATCGGTTTTGCCGCTCCGTCGAGCACAAAAATCTTGTCGCCCGCGTTACGGAATCCAGACCCGAGCGCGTACTCGGCGTCTTCCATCAATCCGAGAACGCCGATAATCGGCGTGGGATAAATCGGATTGCCGAGGGTTTCGTTATAAAAGCTCACGTTTCCGCCGGTGATTGGCGTTTCCAGAGCCGCGCACGCTTCGCCAATTCCGTCGATCGCCTGCGTGAATTGCCACATCACTTCGGGTTTTTCTGGATTGCCGAAATTCAGGCAGTTGGTCGCTGCAATCGGCCTTGCTCCGGAGCACGCAACGTTTCGCGCTGCCTCGGCCACCGAATGCATCGCGCCTTCGCGCGGCGCAAGGCTTCCCCAGCGGCCGTTTCCATCCGTTGCCAGAGCTATAGCTCGCTTGGTTTCTTTCAGCCGCAAGACTGCCGCGTCACCGGCGCCCGGTCCGAAGCGCGTATTCGTGCGGACCATCGAGTCGTACTGGTTGGTCACCCACTTCTTCGAAGCAATCGTCGGCGAAGCCAGCAGCCGACGAAAATTTTCGCTCAAGTCGCTGCCGTCGCTCGCGAGCGGCACTTTCACCGCGGATTTCGCCGCGCCCGATTCTTTCGGCGCAGCGATTGGTCGCTCGTAGCGCGGCCCTTCTTCAGCCAACGCGTGTGCCGGAATCTCCGCCGCGACAGCGCCGTTGAGCAGCACGCGCAACTTGCCGTCGCTGGTGACGTGCCCAATTTCCACTGCGTCCAGGCCCCACTTGTGAAACACATCGAATACTTCCTGCTCGCGTCCTCGCGCTGCCACCAGCAGCATCCGCTCCTGCGATTCGCTGAGCATCATTTCGTACGCGGTCATCTTCGCTTCGCGTTGCGGTACGCGCGTCAAATCCATTTCGATTCCCATTCCGCCGCGCGACGCCATTTCTGAACTCGTGCTCGTCAATCCGGCCGCGCCCATATCCTGAATCGCGACGATTGCTCCGGTGCGCATCGCCTCCAGGCACGCTTCCAGCAGCAGTTTTTCCAGGAACGGATCGCCCACCTGCACGTTGGGTCGTTTCTGCTGCGATTCCTCGCTGAACTCTGCCGAAGCGAGCAACGATGCACCGTGAATTCCGTCGCGACCGGTTTTTGCGCCCACGTAAATCACTGGATTGCCCACGCCGCTTGCTTTCGCGAAAAACAATTCTTCTCGCCTCGCGATTCCCAGCGCCAGCGCGTTCACCAGCGGATTGTTCGAATAGCACGGCTCGAAAACGATTTCGCCACCCACGGTCGGCACACCAAAACAATTGCCGTAAAATCCGATTCCGCGAATCACTCCATCCAGAATCTGGCGGTTGCGCTGGATTTCGTCGTTCGTTGCGTTCCCTGCGCCCGGCCCCGCCGTCACCGGACCGAATCGCAACGCATCCAGCACCGCGATTGGGCGCGCGCCCATGGTGAAAATATCGCGCAAAATTCCGCCGACGCCCGTCGCCGCGCCCTGAAACGGTTCCACAAAACTCGGATGGTTGTGCGATTCAATCTTGAACGCCGCCACCATTCCGTCGCCAATATCCACGACGCCGGCGTTTTCGCCGGGACCTTGCACCACGTACTTGCCTTTGGTGGGAAGCCGTTTCAGATGGACGCGCGAGGATTTGTACGAGCAGTGTTCGCTCCACATCACGCTGAAAATTCCCAACTCGGTGATACTGGGATCTCGTCCGAGGATTTTCTGGATGCGAGCGTATTCGTCGGCGGTGAGGCCGTGTTCGGCGGCGACCTGCGGGGTTACTTTAATTTCGGTTTCGATCATCAAAAAGTGAAGGCGTTGCCGCGTCTAAATTGTCGCAGCAAATGAAATAGCGAGCAAGATCGGCAGCTTCGCCGTATGCAGACTTCAGGCCGTAACCGCCGTGCGATTTGCAAAGCTCGCCACGACCGATCGGAACAGCACCAGCCCGTCCGCCGATCCCAGCGGCGATTCCACGGCGCGCTCCGGATGCGGCATCAAACCCAACACATTGCGTTCGCGGCTGCAGATTCCCGCGATGGAATGCAACGAGCCGTTCGGATTCGCTTCGCGATCGTTCTCTGCGGCATCGGTGCCGTCTGGTTTCACGTAGCGAAAAATCACCTGATTTTTTTTCTCAAGCTCGTCGAGCGTAGCAGGCTCGCAAAAATAATTTCCTTCGTTGTGCGCGATGGGAATTTTCAAAACTTGTCCCTTCTTCGCAGCGCACGTAAACGGATTATCGGTGGTTTCCACGCGGATGTTGACGTGCTGGCACAAATATCGCAGGCCCTTGTTGCGCATCATTGCGCCGGGAAGCAGTCCCGCTTCCAGCAAGATCTGAAATCCGTTGCAGATCCCGAGCACCAAGCCGCCGGACTTCGCGAACTTATCCACCGACTTCATCACCGGAGAAAATCGCGCGATCGCGCCCGTCCGCAGGTAATCCCCGTACGCGAAACCGCCCGGAAGAATCACCACATCGCTTCCCGCCAGATCTTCGGACTGGTGCCAGATGAATTCGACCGGTTTTCCGATCACCGACGCGACTGCATGGTAAGCGTCGTCATCGCAATTCGAGCCGGGAAACTGCACCACGCCGAATTTCATCGATTCGTTCTCCTTCACCTGATTTTAACATACCGGATGAACGATCCGTTCAGGCACGCCACGACGGGCTCAGCTCGATCGCGGAGGTGCTAGCTTAGCGTTTTTTGCGGGATTTTGCTGTTTTTCGGGATTGCTTCGATTTTTTGGCGCGCGCCATTTCTTTGCGCCGCGCCGTGGCCCATCCGAGCTTGTTCGATTGCCTTCCACGCGCGATCGCCAGCGCATTCGCCGGCACATTTTCGGTAATTACCGAGCCCGCAGCGATGTAAGCGTTGTCGCCCACGCGTATCGGCGCCACCAGCGCCGTGTCGCTGCCGATGAATACTTTTTTGCCGATCGCGGTGTGAAACTTTCCGGCGCCGTCGTAGTTGCAGGTGATCGTTCCCGCGCCGATATTGGCTTCGGCGCCTACCGTCGCGTCTCCCAGATACGTCAGATGCCCAGCCTTTGCGCCCTCGTGGACCACGGAATTCTTCACCTCCACGAAGTTACCGATGTGCGCGCCCGCGCGGATGTCCGCCCCGGGCCGGAATCGCGCGAAGGGCCCAATCGTCGCGGCATTGCCAACTTTGCTGCGGTCCATCACCGTGTAAGGCTCGATGACCACATCATCCTCAAGCCGCGTATCGCGCAGCACGCATCCTGCGCGGATTTTGCAGCGAGCGCCCACTCGCGTCGCGCCCAGCAAATGCACTCCCGGTTCGATCACTGAATCTTCGCCGGCGGTCACGTCCGGATCGACCACTACTGTCTCCGGCAGATAAATCGTCACGCCGGAGTCCATAATCTCCGCCGCTTTCCGCGCGCGGAATATTCGATCCACATCCGCCAGCGACGCTCGGGTATTGCAGCCCAGGATCTCCGCCGCGTCCGCCGCCATCACAGCGAGCACCCGCTCGTTCCGTTCGCGCAGCAATCCGATCGCGTCGGTCAGATAGAGTTCGTGGTGCGCGTTGTTCGGCCGCAGCGAGTTCAGGCAAGGCCATAATTTCGCCAGCGTGAAGCAGTAAATGCTGGAGTTCACTTCGCGGATTGCGCGCTGCTCGGACGTCGCGGCCTTTTCCTCGACGACGCGTTGTACGCGGCCTTCGGTATCTCGAATCACGCGTCCGTAATCGGTGGGATCGTCCAGCTCTGCCGTCAGAATGGTGGCGGCGGCTTCGCCTCGACGATGAGCCGAAACCAGCGCTTCCAGCGTCTCGGTGCGAAGCAACGGTGCATCACCCGGCAGCACCACGGCGTACTTTGCGCTCTTGCGAATCTTCCGGCGGGCTACTTGCAGCGCGTGTCCGGTTCCGCGCTGCGGTTTCTGCAACACCGTGTCACATCCCAGCGCCTCGACCACCGCGCTCACGGCTTCTGCTTCGTGTCCGACGACTGCCAGCATCTGCGCCGGCTTCAGCGGTTGGCACGCTCGAATCACGTGCTCGACCAGCGGACGCGCTCCTGCCAGATGCAGCACCTTGGCGAGTTCGGAGCGCATGCGCGTCCCTTTTCCAGCGGCGAGGATCACTACGGCGGTATCGGAAGCAGCCATGTAACGTTATTGTCGCTTTCCGCGCGTCCCTTTGGCAATCGAAAGCCGAGCCTCGATTTCGAGGCTTGTTCACAATCTTTTTTACAACCGTTAACTAAAACGCTATATTCCGCACCAAGTTATCTGGAGGTGGTTCGATGTTTTGCCGAAAGTGCGGCATGGCCAACCCCGCCTCGGGCGAATTCTGCACCAAATGCGGGGCAAAACTGAATAGCTCATCGCCTCCTGTTGCGGCGCCGCCTCCGGCCACGTTCTCAACCCATGCCGATGGCCCGCCTCCTGGGGTCTACCCCGCAGCTGACACACAGACGAGCGGCAAAGCCATCGCCAGCCTGGTCACCGGAATCTTTTCGATCTTTCTTCCCGCCGCGATCGCAGCCGTGATTCTCGGCCACTGGTCTCTTTCGGAGATCAAAAAGTCCGCCGGCCGTCTGACCGGACGGGGCATCGCAATTGCCGGGCTGGTTCTCGGGTATCTGGGCGTTGTGATGATCCCGCTCATACTGATCATCGCCGCGATTGCCATCCCCAATCTGTTGCGTGCCCGTATGGCCGCTAACGAGGCCGCCGCAGTCGGCTCGCTGCGCACCTTGAACACTGCCGCGGTTCAGTACGCTTCCGGCTACCAGAACGGATATCCGTCAAGCCTCGAGGTTTTTGGATACGGAAACTCGAACGTTGGAAACTGCAATCACGCCGGGATTGTGAACCGCGAGCTCGCCACCGGACAGAGGGCTGGGTATTTATTCACCTACACTCCCACGTTTCCGGACCAAGCCACCGCACCGGCGATTTCTCCGAAAGCGGCGGCCGTCGGCTGCACCGCGGGGGGCGCGTCTGGTTACACCATCACCGCAGACCCGATTAGGTTGGACCAGACCGGAATGCGGCACTTCTACACCGATCAAACCGGGGTTATCCGATTCAGCAGAGGAGAGGAGTCCGCCACGGCCGATAGCGAGCCGCTTCAGTAACGGTAAAGGGATTTTTGCCGCGTGGTGGCAGTTAAGAGATAGCGGGAAGTTCTGCAGAAATACTGGACGATCCAGACGCAGCGGCGTGCGGCTCTGTGGTTTCCGTCCACAAATCTTTATCGGCCAGCAAGCGCGTGACTAGCTGCGTATGAAGCGCGTGGCCTGCTTTGTGGGCCACCACGTGCGCCTTCAACGGATGCCCCACCAGCGCCAGGTCCCCAATCAAATCAAGCGCTTTGTGCCGACCGAATTCATCAGGAAACCGCAACGGGCCGTTCATCACCGAATCTTCGTCCAGCACGATCGCATTATCGATGGATCCGCCGCGAATCAATCCCATCGCCTGTAATCCGGCAAAATCTTTCATGAATCCAAACGTCCGCGCCGGCGCCAGCTCTCGGCTGAACGATTCACGATCCACGGTCATCGCCACTTCCTGCGGACCCACGGCCGGGTGCGCGTAGTCCACAAAACAGTGCACCCGAAACTCATTCGCTGGGTAGATTCCGATCCGCCGGTCGCCATCCGAAAACTCCAGCGGCTTCTTCACGTGAATGTATCGCCGCTGCCGCCGCAACTTTCGCGTTCCCGCTTGCGCCAGCAAATCGATGAACGGCTTCGACGATCCGTCCAGGATCGGCAGCTCCAGCGCGTCGATCTCCACGTATACGTTGTCAACGCCGCAGGAGTACAAAGCCGCGAGCACATGTTCCGTAGTCGAAAGCAAAACGCCTTGCTTCATCAGGCTGGTCGCGTAACTCACACGCGCCACGTTGCGCACATGCGCTTCGATTTCGAAATTGTCCAGGTCCACGCGGCGAAAAACGATTCCAGTGTCGGCAGGAGCCGGTGCGAACCGAACGCGCGAGCGAACGGCGGTGTGAAGTCCTACGCCATCGATTTCGACGGGCCGATGAATCGTCTGTTGGAAGGGCATAAATAACTGCCCCCTAGTTTATCTGCAGTTCGGTACCGGCGGGTAGAGGATTTTGAGGCAATGTTATGAATAGCTTACGGCGATTTCGGGACGATTTTAATGAACTACTGTTGTAAGAAAACAACACTTCGGGGTGTGGGTGTGTGGGCGAAGTTCAACAAATGGGTCGCCGAGACTTCGAGAGTAAGCCCTAAACCGAGATGTTGATCCGCTGGCCGGTCGAGTTCTGGTTGGCGTTCGCCATTAGCGCGATCGACAGGTTTTTCGCAGTGGCCGCTCCGGCAGTATTTTGTGTCGCCGTGAATTGTGTCGCCGTGGCGGATTGCCCGCTCGCTAAGGTCGTTCCGTTCACAGCCGCTGCTGCTTTCTGTTGCGTCGATTGCGCAGGTGCCGCGTCTTGACCTGCCACAGAGGCAGATTCCTTCTCGCTGCCCGACACCTGCGTCTGCAAGCCCTGTACGACTTGCTCGAGCGCGGCCGGGTCGTTCGTCAGTGGTAGCAGCGACACTCGTTCGCTGTAGCTGATCTGCTCAGGATTGATTCCGAGATTTTCAAGCACTTGATTCAACTTCTGAAGTCTTGCCTGCGCCGCTGCCGAAGGAATCGGCGCCCGAGCGGTCGCTGTAGCCGCGCCTGCACTGGCCCCTTTCGAAGTGCCTGCGGAACCCGCGCGACCATCCGCGGCAGACCCAAGGACGCCGTTTCCGTTCGAGCCGAGGGTCGTTTGCGATGCGGCAGAACTGGCAGCGGCGCCAGTTGCGCCATACGCCGCGAATCGCGAAGCCAAGAATGGGCTTTGCGCCCGCACGACCGAACTTACCGCAACCGCACCGCGATTTCCGGTCTCGGTCAGGTCCACCGCATCCTGCGAGTACGCCGTTCCAGGCCCGCCCGTAGCCGCCTGCGTACCTGCCGCAGCGGAAACGCTCTGCTGCGCCCCCTCTGTCGTGGCCTGAATCACGCTAGCTGCCGGCATCGTAATCGCTTCCATCGGGCACTCCCACCGCGACGCCACATCCAACTTTCCCACACCTACATTGTCGCGACGAATCCAACCTACGTTCAGGCTATCGGCCAACTCCCCGAATACTTGAGGCGCCCTCTCCGGCTCTCTCTTCCCGTTGTTTGCCCTCTTTTGCCCGCGTATAATCAAATTTCGCGCCCAACCGCGCGCACCGACCATGGGCTCCCCATTCAACATTCTGTCCAACTCTCTGGCGCCCCCTCCCATGGGGCATCCTCGCCCGTCCTGGCTCCGCGTGAAATTTTTCGGCGGCCCAAATTATCAGGAACTCAAGCGCATCATGCGCACGCTCGACCTTCACACCGTCTGCGAAAGCGCGCGCTGCCCGAACATGGGTGAGTGCTGGGAACATCGCACCGCAACCTTCATGATCCTCGGCAATATCTGCACCCGCGCCTGCGGCTTTTGTGCCGTTCCCAGCGGCAAGCCGCTCGGACCTCCGGAAGAAGACGAGCCGGAGCGCGTCGCCGAAGCCGTCGAACGCATGGGTCTTCGCTACGCGGTGGTCACCTCGGTGAACCGCGACGATCAGCCCGACGGCGGCTCGAAAATTTTTGCCCGCACCATTACGCGAATTCGAGAACGTGTCCCCGGATGCCGCGTCGAAGTTTTGATTCCCGATTTTCGCGGCGATTGGTCTGCGCTCGAAACCGTCATGGCCGCAAAGCCCGACGTGCTCAACCACAACATGGAAACCGTTCCTCGCCTGTATCGCCAGGTGCGCAAAGGTGCCGTGTACGAGCGTTCACTCGAACTTTTGCGCCGCGCGGGTGAAATGTCGCCGGGGCTCTCGACGAAAACTGGAATGATGTTAGGTCTGGGTGAAACGCGCGAAGAAACTCTCTCGGCGATGGAAGACATCGCCGCGCAGGGCACTCACATTCTTACACTCGGCCAGTATCTGCAACCCACGCCCGAGCATTTGCCGATCGATCGCTTCCTGCATCCTGACGAATTCGCCGAATTCAAGCGCCTGGGCGAGTCCATGGGATTCAAGCACATTGAAGCCGGACCGCTGGTTCGTTCCTCGTATCACGCCTTCGAACAGGAAGAAGCTGCGCGGTTGTAATCCTCGCGCGAATCAAACCTTCGCAGTCTAGTGAATTGTTTTAAGGAATTCTGAGGCGATCTGTTTCGTGCGGGCCGCGCAATCTGAATTCGCCACCGTCAATTTGGTCGCGTCGTGCAGATATTTTTCAGCCTCCGCGTTCTGCCCGAGTTCCAATTTCAAATTGGCGTACACCAGCACAAACACGGAGTTCTGCGGATATTGTTCCACTAGCGGGGCCAGCGTTGCATCTGCACGCGCGTAATCAAAATCGTAATCGCGTAGATTTTTTGCCAAATGGAAACGGGCCGTCACCTTCAACAGCACTCCATCCTTCGCACCCGTCTCCAGCTGCTGAATCCCTAATTGTTTGTTGCCCGCCGGAATTCCCATGAAAAACCGCAGCACCTTCACGTATCCCGCCAGCGAATCGACGTAGTAGTTGTAAAGCCCGATGCCAGTTTGGGCGTCGGCCATCTGCGGATCGATTTCAAGCGCTTTCAGAAATTCCTGCCGCGCCGCAACACCTGCTCGCGCCACCGCGCGTCCCTCGGCGTGCAGGCCGTAAAGACGCGCCTTCAGCGCGTAACCCATTCCTGCATATAAATGGTCGACTGCCGCGTTCGATCGTGCGATCCGCGCTTCCGCCAGGGCGATCGCTTTATCGGCGACGGCCAGGTACGTCGCGTCCGCGCTTTCCGAATCCGCGGCGATCGTATTCTTCTCGCGCTTCCACGCATCCACCATGCCCCACTTAATCTCGCAAGCCGCGCAAAATAGAATGCTCCAGCGCGCCTCGCCCTCAATCAAATATCCCAGCGGGTCGTCGGCATGTTCGCGCTGCAATTCCTGCGCTAGGGGGATCGCCGCGTCCGGATCGCCGGTGTAGATTTTGTTCAATGCATCCGATGCGAGAGTAGGAAGTACGACCGATTGAGCACTGCACGAGGGAGCAGCAAAAGCGAACGTCAACCACGCTGCAAAAAGATACTCCGCGAACAGAACCGCAGCGAACCCGGGCTGCCGAGCGAGAGTTTGATTCATGAGTGAGTGTGCGGCCCCGATTTCAGCCGGATCGATGGACGGAACTGCGAATTGGCCGCTCGAGCTCGATTCCTTAGGTATGATAACCCGATTTGCCGCGAAGCCTGATTCAACGCGTCAATTCGCGCGAATCTGAAAATCATGATGGCAGAAACCGAAAAACTCGAACGTGGCCTCACGCTCCTCGAAGCGACTTCGCTGAACATGACGTTCATGGTCGGCATCGGTCCGTTCATCGTAATTCCCTTCATCGTCCGCGCCATGGGCGGTCCTCAGTGTGTTTTTGCCTGGGTTTTCGGCGCGATTCTGGCTCTGCTCGACGGCTGCGTGTGGGCCGAACTGGGAGCAGCCATGCCGCAGGCCGGCGGCTCGTACGTTTTCTTGCGCGAGGCGTACGGACCGGAAAAATTCGGCCGCTTGATGAGTTTTCTGTTCATTTGGCAAACGCTGTTTCAAGCGCCGCTCAGCATTTCGTCCGGCGCGCTGGGCTTCGCCGACTATTCGAAGTACCTCACCGGAAAAATTCCAGCCGTCATTCAGTGGAATCAGAATCACGCCGACTCTGCCGACGTAGCATCGATCGGCTACGGAAAAATCGTCGCGCTGCTGGTGATTCTGGTCGCCGTCGGTTTGCTCTACCGCAAGATCTCCGAAGTTGGAAAAATTTCCACCGTCCTCTGGGTGATCGTGCTCGGCACAATCGGCTGGCTCATCTACGGCGGCGCCACCCACTTCAACGCCGCTCGCGTCTTCACCTACCCCCCGGGAGCCTGGAATTTTTCCTGGATCTTTTTTGCCGGCCTCGGCCACGCCTCGGTTCAAACTGTGTACAGCTACCTCGGCTATTACAACGTCTGCAACCTGGGCGGCGAAATGAAAGATCCCCAGCGCAATATTCCGCGCGCCATTTTCATTTCGATTTTTGGAATTGCTATCCTTTATTTCGCGCTTCAGACCTGCATTCTGAGCGTCATTCCCTGGCAGGAAGCCGCCAACTCCAGTTTCGTGGTCAGTCTCTTTGTCGAGCGCACTTATGGATTGAACTGGGCCGCCCTTGCCACAGCCCTCATCCTGATCGTCGCGTTCGGCTCGATTTTTTCCGCCACTCTCGGCTATTCGCGCGTGCCTTATGCCGCCGCGCTCGACGGCAATTTCTTTTCGATCTTCTCGCGCGTGCATCCTACCAAGAAATTTCCGCACGTTTCGTTGCTCGCGCTCGGAGCCGCTTCGATTTTCATCTGCGCTTTTTTCACTTTGTTCTCCGTAATTCGCGCCATCCTCGCCATGCGCTGCCTCATCCAATTCGCGGGTCAAGCGGTCGGACTGCTCCGGCTTCACCGGCGATGGAAGGCCGAAAAATGGCCGTTTCACATGTACTTCTATCCCGTTCCCGTTTTCCTGGCGATCGCCGGCTGGATTGCCATTTTCATTTCCACCGGCCGTAAGCCAATGTTGGCGTCGCTTGCCGCCATGGCAGCAGGTATTCTGGTGTACATGGGCCGCGCCCGCGTGTTGCGCCAGTGGCCCTTTCAGGAGGACGTGCAGTGAATTTCGGCTCTCATCGGCAAAAGAAGTACGTCGGCACCCTGGCACTGTGCGTCGCCGCGATCGGACTTCTCGCCTCGCGCTCCACTTCGCAGTCGCTGCCTGAAACCGCGGAGGCCATCGGCAAAGCCCGCGTCGCAACGCGCGTTCTGTTCATCACCGCGCATCCCGACGATGAATGGTCCGGCGTGCTCGCCTACATTTCGCATGGCTTGAAAGCAGACGTCGGCTTGCTGACCCTCACCCGCGGGCAGGGCGGCCAAAATGCGATCGGCCCGGAGCAAGACGGCGCGCTCGGCGTCATCCGAACCGAGGAATTGCTTGCCGCTGGAAAACATTACGGCGTTCAACAATTTTTCACGCGCGCCATGGATTTCGGTTTTTCGAAGAGCCCCGAACAAACCATCAAAATCTGGGACGGCGTGGTTCTCGAAGATATGGTCCGCACCATCCGCACCTTCCGTCCGGAAGTTGTGATCAACGGTTGGGGCGGATATCACTCCGGCCACGGCCATCACCAGGCCAGCGGAATTCTTACGCCGCAAGCCGTCGCCGCCGCAGCCGATCCAAAAATGTATCCCGACCAAATCGCCGAAGGACTTCCGGCCTGGAAGACCACGCTCGTTGTGCGGCTCGCGCGCGACGAATCAAAAGACGGAATCGAACTTCCCGAAAATCAGGTTTCGCCGCTCTGGGGAGAAAGCTACGCGCAGATCGGTGCGGACGGCCACGCGCTTCATCGCTCGCAGGGCACACCGGCATACGCAGGCCGCGCGTTTTATCGCTCCGCAACTTTTCTGATCGCCGAGTCCGGCGGCACCGCGGGCGGCAAATTCGATTTGAAACTTCTCGCCGAGCCGATCACGTCGCTCGCCGCTCGGTATCCCGAGCTGCGCGCCGCTCTCGCGCCGCGTCTCGCTACTGCCGATGAACAGCTCGCCCTCGCCGAAAAGGAAGTTTTGCACCTCGATCGCGTAGCCGCCGCGAAATCCCTTGCCGCAGCGGGCGAAGCGATCCGCCAGCTGCAGTCCGAGATTTCGAAGAGCAAAGATCCTTCAGCTACCGCTGCTGGCTGGGAACTCGCTCAGATCCGTCAGCGCATCGATTTTGCGCTCGAGCAAGACGTCGCGCTGCCCGTTCAGACCAACGCCGAACGCCATGAACTTGTCGCCGGCGATTCCGTTGCCGTCAATGTGGGATTCGCGGGCGACTCCGCGGTGCCCGTCACCTGGAAGCTAAACGAATCGAGCCTCGTGGTGCCCGCCGGCTGGACGGTCGCGCCCGAAAAATCCGCCGACGCCGAAAGTGGCACGCGTTTTCGCGTGAGTATTCCTGCCGGCGCCAAGCCCGATTCGCGTCCCGGTGATGTGATTCAACCGTTTCCTCCGGCGCTCATTTCGCTCGCGTTGCCAGTCAGCTTTTCCGGCTACGAGTTCACAATCCATCAGGCCGTTCAATCCGTCGAAGCGAAAACCACCGGCGTTTTCACCTACCCGCTCGAACTGGTTCCTGCCGTAACTCTTACCGTCGAGCCGCAGCAAGCCATGGTGCCCGTGCAGCGCTCATCTGAACCCGTCACTCTTCTCGCGCGCATCCGCTACCACGGCACTCAGCTGGCAAAGGTCACCGCAGGCCTCGACGCGCCGCAGGGTTGGTCCGCAGAACCCATTGCACCGCTCGATTTCGCGACTGCCGGCGATCGGTTGATCCGTTTCGTCGTAACTCCGCCCGCGCAACCGGCGATCGGTTCCTACAAACTCAACCCGTACGCGAAACTCGGCGACGAAATCTTCCGCATGTCGATGGAACCAATCCCCACGTTGCCCACGCGCGACTGGATCAAGCCCGACGACGCCACCGTTCACGTCCTAGATTTGAACGTTCCCGCCGGTCTTCACATCGGATACATCGCCACCGAAAGCGATCCGTTGCCCGACATTCTTCGTCAGCTTGGCATCAAGGTGGATCTGCTCGACGAAGTCGATCTCGCGTTCGGCGACCTGAGTAAGTTCGACGCCATCACCGTGGGCTTTCGCGCGTACGAGCTTCGGCCGGACGTAATGCGATCGAACCCTCGCCTGCTCGACTACGCGCGCAACGGAGGCACGCTGGTCGTTCAGTACCAGCGCAATTTCACCGGCGGTCCGATGTCCGCCGCACCCTTTGCTGCTTCGATGCCCGAGGCGACCTCGCGAGTCACCGACGCGAAATCGCCGGTCCGTTTCCTGGCGCCCGACAATCCCGTGCTGAATTTCCCGAACAAAATCACCATGGCCGATTTCGACGGCTGGATTCAGGAGCGCGGAATTTATTTTTGGGGAACTTTCGATTCGAAATACACGCCCGTGCTGGGCCTCACCGATCCGGGCGAACCCGAAACCAAGGGATCGCTCGTGTACGCGAAAGACGGTTCCGGCGTTTACATCTACACCGGATTGTCGTTTTTCCGCGAACTGCCCGCCGGAGTGCCCGGTGCCTATCGTTTGTTCGTCAACCTGCTGAGCCAATCGAAAGCTCCTTCGCAAAAATAGCCTGTTGCCTGTTTTGCATGGGGCGGTGTGTCCGCTCGCGTGCCGCCAAATCTCTCGTGCTATGCTCCGTGCGCGGAGGAAAAAATGAAGCTGTCTTATCAACGAAGCGCAGCGTTCGCTTCTCGCGCGCTCTTGCTCGCGACACTAATCGCAGTATTATCGTCGCCATCGTTCGCGCAGAAAAAAAACAAGAACCAGCCGCCGCCTCCCGATCCCAACGCGCAAGCTCTGCCTCTCCCGCCGGGTGACGAGATCGAACACGATATCGGCGAGATGCTCGGCGCGCTACAAGTTGGAAGTATCGAGGAGATGCACAAATATTATTCGGACAACGCCACCTTCGTGAATAGCGTGTACGGTCCGCCGATCATCGGATGGCAAGCGTGGGCCGCCGGCTACGAACGGCAAAAATCTGCATTCCGCGGAATGCAGATCGTTCGCCGCAACACGTTGATCTTCCCGCACGGCGACACTGCGTGGGCCACGTACCAGTGGGAATTTTCAGGGATTGAAACCAGCGGCGCGCAGTATGCGGCTCACGGACAAACAACTTTGGTATTGAATCGCGTGGGAAACAACTGGGTGATCGTACACAACCACACTTCGGTGGATTGCGGCTCGGTGGTCGACGGCAGCCAACAAACCCCTGCCGCGCCCGCTGCCGCCCCTGCTCCTACGGCACCGCCAAAACAGTAGCCACATCCAATCGCGGCTTAGAAGCTTTGAAACCCTTCGTAAAGCTTCGCGCCACCGGCGATCAGCAACAGCACCACCGACGAAATCGTCAGCAGCTTGATCGGCGTGCTCAGCTTTTCGATGCGCGCTACGATTTCCCGCTGCTCTCGCGCTCTGGATTCTCCGGCGCTGTCGAGAAACACCTGATCGTCCTCGCGGTTCGCGATCGTGGCACGGTAAACGATCAGCCCGACCAGAATTGCCGTCACTGCGCCCCACACAAACAGAATATCGACGATTGTACTGTGAAGAGCTTCCATGGACGCCTCCCTGCCCGCCATCCTCAAACGGGGAGGACGCCGGACGGCCCGAGCGGGCCCTTTTGCTGCACTTTACGGCCGGAGTATAGCACCAGATGGCCCGGGGAGGGTCAAGCCGGCAAGTGCTCATCCGGGAACTGAATGCCCCAGAAATTGTGTGTCGGGTACAGGATCTCCAAGCCCAATTCAAACATGCCCGGCTCTTTCGCGGGCGTCACGCGAATCACTCTAAACTCTTGCGTATCATCGGAAAGCGTATTCAGCACTTCTACCCGCGAACCGAGCGCCGGCTCAAACGGCGCATGCACCAACGCTCCCGTACGGCTCACCGCAATCGCTTCCGCCGGCGTGTCCAGCGTCTGCCCGTGGATCCCGTATCCATACACTTTGATCGGGATTCGGATAAACACGCGGCTCGATCGGCGTCGCTCGAGCATTGCCCGTACGGTTGCCATTTCGCTACCTCATTCAATCCGCTACTGCCGCGAAGTCCGCGGACTCCGCCATCCTAAGCATGCAATGTAGGCCCGTCCTGCACACCGGTCAAGGAATCCGCCAAACGGTGTGCTTCGTTGACAAACCAGGCTCTACGCCTCAATATGGTTTCTCACCGTTACTGCCGCACGATATGCCCGAATGGCGGAATTGGCAGACGCGCTAGCTTCAGGAGCTAGTTCTCGCAAGGGAGTGGAGGTTCGAGTCCTCTTTCGGGCACCATCATTTAACGTCGTTTTGGCCGCTCTTCTTCCACGTTTACCAGCTTTGATCGATTCATCCCTATTCGGCGCGGTGTTGTGTGAAGTTCGCGCCGGAACATCGCGATGAACGCGCTTGTGCTGCTGTATCCCACTTCCAGCGCCACGCTGGTCACTGATTGCCCCGCCGCCAGCAGCCGCAGCGCATGAATCAGCCGAAGCCGCTGCCGCCACTGCTGAAACGAAACTCCGGTCTCCACGCGGAAGATTCGTTCGATCGTCCGTTTGCTGGCTCCCGCCCGCCGCGAAATTTCCGCCAGTGTTTCATCCGAAGAAGGATCCGCCTCCAGCATCGCCGTCACACGCAACGCGCGCGGGTCGCTTGGCGATTTCAGCTGCACTGGCACGTTCGCAATGGTCCTTATTTGATCGCAGAGAACCTCGATCAGCCGCATCTGCTCCGGAATTTTGCTGTCGAGTTTTCCCTGTGCGATCGCCGCCAGAATCAGCTCACGCAACAGCGGCGACACATTCATCGCCGTGCATTCGCGCCGGTCGAATTTCGAAAGCTGCGGCACCAGAAACAGCGAACGCGCCGCCACCGGACCCGAAAACACTTCGGTATGTTCGACGCCCGCCGGCACCCACACCGCGCGATTCGGAGGCACCACCCACACGCCGTCCGCGGTCTTTACCGTCATCACGCCCTGCGTTGCGTAGGTCAGCTGATCCCACTCGTGAGTATGCGGTTTCGAAGCGTAAGACTCGCTGAATGTGACCCCATACGTCCGCACCAGGACCGTGCCCTCGAGCTTCGTTCGCAAAATGCGGGTTTGGCGCTTTCTCGACATTTATTGACACTATAGAGCAAGCATGCCGTAGGAGCCACATCGTATTCTCCGCGTCGCCAGAGCCAAATCGCCAAGGAGAACCCAGATGCCTCACCTCGCACACTTTTCCATCAACGCCGACAACATCGACCGCGCTCGCAAATTTTACGGCAACGTCTTCGGCTGGAAGTTCGAAGCATGGGGCCCCCCGGGCTTCTTCATGATCAACATGGGAGACGCCCCAACCGGCCCTATGCTCGGTTCGCTGCAGGGGCGCCGCGAGCTGATCCCCGGCCAGCGATTGAACGGCTACGAGTGCACCATCTCAGTGCCGTCGATCAACGAGACCATTCGCGCCATCGAGCAAAACGGCGGAAAGCTCGTCATGCAAAAGGCGACGATCACCGGCGTCGGCACTTTGGTGTTCTTCGAAGACCCCGAAGGCAACGTCGCCGGCGCGATGCAGTACGAGAAGCACGACAAGTAGCTCGATACGGAGAGCACCCACGCCGGCGCGATATATTTCGTCGGCGGGGGCTCTGCCATCAACTCGCGCACTCCGCCGCCTGGTTTCAGCCCCCGACCGAATTGCCTTCTGGCACGCCATGCCGCACTGCCGTAGAATTTTCGTGGCGATGTTCGGCAGTGCCGATTCAGCCAGAGGCATATTCAAAGTGAAGCGCGCCGTTTCTTCAACGTCACACACCCTTCTGTTCGTCGGCCTGCTTGCATGCGCAGCGTTCGCAATTCCCACCGCAACACGCGCCCAGCAATCCGCCTCGCCCGCGAAAGTTCCCGTACAGGTCATAGTCGTTAGTTCCTTGCCCGAAGCTCAAAAAATTCTCGACCAGCTGAACCACGGCGCCGATTTCGCCATCCTTGCCAGAGAAAAATCCACCGACCCCACCTCGAACGAAGGCGGCTCCATGGGCTACGTCGAAATTTCCAGTCTTCGTGCCGAATTGCGTGACGCCCTCAAAAACGTAACGCTTGGCGGTCTTTCGCCGATCGTCAAGTTGCCCTCCGGCTACGCCATTCTAAAAATTCCATCCGAACCCGCGTCGCCCGCCGAAAAATCGCAGCAAGCAAATTCCGCGCGCTCCAACATGGGTGGTCCCGTGGGCCCGCAATTGCAAGCGATGAGCTCGGCGGGCCTGCTGAAATATTCCGCCGATGTTTCCGGTCTGAACGAAGCCGAAGCCGCGCTGGCCCGTTACACCAAGCCCGACGGCTGGGATCAGGATCCACTCTCGATCTGCGCGATGCGCAAAGAATCGCTGGCCCAAGCGACCGAGCGCGTCGAACACGCTCTGAACACGCCGCAGCCCGCCGGCCAGCCGCCGATCGACCTGATGCAATCCCATTTCGCGCTCGCGCAGCTCTACGCCTACGAAGGCAAAATGGATTCGGCGATCTTGGAATACGACAAGACCGCGAAAATCGTCGCCGACGAAGTTCCGCAAGCGATTCCTCAGCTCGACGAAGCCCTCGGCGTCGCCTATCTCCATCGCTCGGAAATGGAAAATGACGTGTACCGCCGCCCGGGCGAACGCTGCATTTTCCCGATGTCCGCGAGCCAAAAATTCGCGAAGACGGCCGACTCCGCACGCGCCATCCAATATTTTTTGAAATATCTGAAGGCCAAGCCCGAAGAATTGGAAGTTAAGTGGCTGCTCAATATCGCTTACATGACGGTCGGCACGTACCCGAATGCCGTTCCGCGCGAATACTTGCTGCCGCCGGCCACGTTCGCATCGGCCGCAGACGTTGGCCGATTTAAAGACGTCGCTCACGAGGCGGGAGTGGACACCTTCTCAATGGCGGGTGGCGTGATCGCCGATGATTTTGACAACGACGGCTTGCTCGACATCGTTACGTCCAGCATGGACATGTGCCAGTCGCTTCATTTCTTTCGCAACAATGGCGACGGCACGTTTGCCGAGCGCGCCACACAGGCCGGACTGGCAAATCAACTCGGCGGCCTCAACATCCTGCAAGCCGACTACAACAATGACGGCTGCACCGACATCCTTGTCCTCCGCGGCGGATGGGAAGTTCCTCAGCGCAAATCGCTGCTGAAAAATAATTGCGACGGCACATTTACGGACGTCACCAAAGCCGCCGGCCTCGCGCAGCCCGCCACCAGCTCGCAAACCGCCGTGTGGGCAGACATCAACAACGACGGCTTGCTCGACCTGTTCGTGGGCAACGAAAACGGCCCGGCTCAGCTCTTTCTGAATAAAGGCGACGGTACATTCGAAGATATTTCGCACGCGGCCGGAGTCGATCGAATTACCTACGCGAAGGGCGTCGTGGCTGCCGACTACGACAACGACGGGTTTCCCGATTTTTACGTTTCGAATTTCGGCGGCGACAACCTGCTGTACCACAACAATCACAACAACACGTTCACCGAAGTCGCCCACCCGGCCGGAGTTCCCGGCAACGGCCGCGCCTTCGCATCTTTCTTTTTTGACTACGACAATGACGGCTGGCCCGATCTATTCGTCACCAGTTACTTCACGTCCATCGACGAAACCGTCCGCACCTATTTGAATCTGCCGCACAACGCCACAACTCTGAAACTCTACAAAAATATGGGCAACGGAACTTTCCGCGACGTCACCCGCGAAGCCGGGCTCTACAAAGTTTTCATGCCGATGGGCGGGAATTTCGGCGATTTTGACAACGACGGATTTCTCGACATTTATCTCGGCACCGGAAATCCTTCCTATGCGTCGTTGATCCCCAATGTTCTGCTCCGCAACAACGACGGCAAATTCTTCGAAGATGTAACGTCATCTTCAGGCACCGGTGAGCTTCACAAAGGCCACGGCGTTGCCTTTGCGGACATGGAAAACAACGGCAAGCAGGACATTCTGGCCGAAATCGGCGGCGCCACTCCGGGCGATCGTCACGCATTTCGATTATTTGAAAGCCCAGGCAATGACAACGACTGGATCACGCTGAAGCTGGTCGGGGTAAAGTCCAACCGTTCTGCCATTGGCGCTCGCATTCACGTCACCGTTGAAAACGATGGTCAACCGGAGCGCTCGATTTACCGCACGGTCGACAGCGGAGGCTCGTTTGGCGCTTCGCCGCTCGAGCAGCACATCGGCCTCGGCCACGGCGCGAAAATCACCAGCATCGAAATCTGGTGGCCCACTTCGAACACACATCAACACTTTGCGAATGTCGCCCCGGACGAATTCCTTCAGGTGAAAGAATTCGACGAAACGTTCACCAAACTTGAACGCCACTCGTTCCGTTTGGGCTCCGTGCCGAAATCCACTGCACCGAAGCAGACAACCGCAAAGTCATCCGCGAAACCCGCAGGGAACCAGCCGTGAGTTTCAACAGCCCACGGTTCACGCGTCTGCAATTCCTGCAGATTTGCGCGATTCTGTTTTTGCTTTCGTCGCCCCACGTCTTGCACGCGTCGCCCGCGAAATCCTATGCCGTTCGCGGCGTGGTGCTCAAAGTAAACAAGTCCGCAAAGTCGATGTTCGTTTCCTGCGACGCCATTCCCGGATTTATGGAAGCGATGGCCATGTCCTACACCGTTCGCGACGCGAAAGAACTCGACGGCGTCGTCCCCGGCAGCATGATTGACTTCACGCTGGTCGTCGATAGCGACACGTCCTACGCCGAAAATGTCCGCATCCACGGCTTCGAAAGCCTGGAACAAGATCCGCTGGCCGCCCGGCGATTGAAACTTCTCGACCAAATGAGCGCGCCGGAGAACGCGCCGAAACCGCTTGTACTGGGTCAGCATGTACCGGACTTCACCTTGACCGATCAGACCGGCCAGCCGGTCACGCTCTCCCAGTTCGCCGGAAAAGTGGTCGTCGTCACCTTCATGTACACGCGTTGCGCGCTGCCGAACTATTGTTTCCGTCTCTCAAACAATCTGGGGCGCTTGCAGAAGCGTTTTTACGACCAGCTCGGCCGCGACGTAATTCTTCTCAGCATTTCATTCGATCCGGTCCACGATCAACCCCAACAGCTCAACGAATACGGAAAGATCTGGCATGCCGATCCGAAGGGCTGGCATCTGCTCACCGGCCCGGTTCCGGAAATTCAGGCCGTGTGTCGCGAATTCGGAATGAATTTTTATCCCGACGAAGGCCTGATGATTCATTCTCTGCAAACAGCCGTGATCGACAGGCAGGGAAATCTCGCTGCCAATCTCGAGGGCAACGAATTCAGTTCCGAACAGCTGGGGGATCTGGTTCAGGTGGTAATGGACAACCACTAGCGCTACCAAATCGCGCGAGCGATAAAGGAAAGAAGAAAAACTCAGTACCACCCCGTGCGCTTGAAAATCAGCAGCAACACAACCGCCAGCACCGTCATCATTCCGGTTGCCACCAGCACGCCGAATTTGTAGTGCAGCAGCGGCAAATTCTCGAAGTTCATTCCGTAGTATCCGGTGATCAGCAGAATCGGCAGCGTCACCGTCGCGCACAGCGTCATCACTTTCACGATGTCGTTGGTCCGGTTCGCTGCCGCCGTCAAATGCACTTCCAGCACGCCGGTCAAAATATCGCGGTAGGTCTCTGTAAATTCGAGCGCGCGCAGCAAATGCTCGTAGATATCGCGGAAGTACAATTCCTCGGACGCCAGCCACGGCTCACTGCGCCGTAAAAGCTGGGCCATCATGTCGCGCATCGTGCTCGTCACTCTTCGGAACTCGATCAGCGCGCGCTTCAGATCAAAAATTTCCCCCAGCAATTTCGAAGAGGTCTTCTCGATGGCTTTTTCTTCCACCACCTCGATTCGATCTTCGATTGTGTCCAGCACTGGCAGGTATCGATCCACCATTCCGTCGATTAACCGGTGCACCAGCCTGCCCACGCTCGAAAGCCGCGGGTCGTCGGCAAAAACGATCTTCGCCGCCTCCGCAAAAGGATTTGGCCCATCCGAAACGCTGATCAGAAATTTCTCATTCGCGAAAAAATCCATCTCCGTGAACGAACATTCAATCGTCGTTGGTTCGTACTTCAAGATATTCGCGACGATAAAGAGCGTTTCGCCGTACTGATCGATCTTCGCTCGCGTTCCGGGCACGCGGCAGTCTTCCACCGCTAGCTCGTGCAGGCCGTACGCTTTCGCCAGCTCATCCAGCGCCGGACCGCTTACATCATCCACGTGATACCAGCGATAGCCGTCTCGTTCGCCTACCAGACACGCCTGCATGGCCGATCGAGTCGTCATGGCAACGTCCTTTTGGGATGATAAGATGCCCGTTCGGCGATGCATCTGGCAAGCCCGTCGACCGCGCGCGCCGCGTGGCGCATCGTAATATCACTGTAACAGAGCTGCGATACTGTTCCGCGGCTCCGAGGAATTCATGCCGACCAAGCCGACTGGGCTGCCGACCGACCCTCAGATGTTCTTGAACCGCCACTACGCGTGGATGCAGTTCAACGATCGCGTTCTGGAAGAGGCTTTCGACCAGAGCAATCCGCTGCTCGAACGTGTGAAATTTCTCGCCATCACCGCCAGTAACCTCGACGAGTTCGTAGAAGTTCGCGTCGCCGGCATTCTGCAGCAGGTCGAACACGGAAAAGGCGAAATCGGTCCAGACGGCAGCACTCCGCAACAGACTCTCGACGGCCTTGCCGAGCGAATTCATGCCTTCGTGAAATCGCAATACGATTGCTGGCGTGATGAACTTGTACCCGCGCTGCGTGCCGAATCGGTTCGCATTCTCAGCTTCAAAGATCTCCATCAGCCCGCGCGCGATTACCTGGAAAAGTTCTACGCGCAATCGGTTGAACCGCTGCTTACACCGGTCACCGTCGATCCGGCGCATCCGTTTCCGCACGTTCTCAATAAAGCGCTGTGCCTGGCATTTCTGCTGAAGCGCAAACGGCGCGGCACGCAGACCTATTTGGGCGTCGTCACGGTTCCACGTGCGCTTCCGCGACTGGTCCAGTTGCCGGCCGAAGATGGCGTTGTCGATTACGTTTTTCTCTCAGATGTGATTCAGGCGTTCGCCGACCGGCTTTATCACGGCTATGAAGTTCTCTCCGCCGCCGCTTTTCGCGTCACGCGCAACAGCAACCTCTATCTCGAAGAAGAAGAATCCCGCAGCATCATGGATTCGGTGGACGCTCAGCTGCACCGCCGTCGCAAAGGCGAAGCCGTCCGCTTGGAAATCGAGGCGGGCGCGAATCAGGAAATCATCGATCGCCTCGTCGCGAACTTCCGTCTGGCGCCGTGGCAAATTTTTCGCGTCGATGGTCCCCCGAATCTTTCGCGCATCCTGTATCTCTGCGATCAGGTTCCACGCCCCGATCTGAAATTCCGTCCCTTTGTGCCGCGCGAGCTTGCGCTGAAACCCGGCCCCGCGTCCATCTTCGAACTGGTACGAAAGCGCGACGTCCTGCTTCATCATCCGTACGATTCGTACTCGGCTGTGGTGCGTTTCATCGAAAGCGCCGCCAAAGATCCAGACGTCCTTTCGATCAAGCAGACTCTCTACCGCACCAGCGAAAATTCACCGATCGTCCGCGCCCTGATTGACGCAGCTGCGAAAAAAGAAGTCGCCGTCGTCGTGGAGCTGAAGGCGCGCTTCGATGAAGCTTCCAACATCCGCTGGGCGCGCAACCTGCAAGAGGCCGGCGTTCAGGTTTTTCATGGCGTCGTCGGCCTGAAAACGCACTGTAAGCTCGCTCTCATCGCCCGCCGCGAAGCCGACGGCCAGATTCGCCGCTACGCGCATCTCGGAACCGGCAACTACAATCCCAGCACCGCGCGCTTTTACACCGACCTCAGCTTGCTCACCAGCGATCCGCACATCACCAGTGCGGTTCATCATGTCTTCGACTACCTCACCGCGTACTCCGAGAGGCCGAACTACAATCCGCTGTTCGTTGCGCCGCTCAATCTTGGCCGAAGCTGCAAAGCACTGATCGATCGTGAAACCGCCCACGCTCGCGCCGGAAAGAAAGCCTTCATCTTCGCCAAGGTCAATTCGCTGCTCGATGAACAAATCATTGAGTCGCTCTACCAGGCTTCGCAAGCCGGCGTTCACATCGAGCTCATCGTCCGCGGTGCCTGCGCGCTTCGTCCGGGCGTTCGCGGCATCAGCAGCCGCATTCGCGTCCGCAGCGTCATCGGCAGATTTCTGGAGCACAGCCGCATCTTCGCCTTCGGTAACGCCGGCAAAACCGAACTGTATCTGGGCAGCGCGGATTGGATGCACCGCAACATCTACGAACGCGTCGAAGTGATGTTCCATCTGCGAAATCCGGAGCTGTGCAACCAGGTTTTCACCGAAGTGATTCAGCCGTATCTGGCCGACACCGAAAAAACGCGCTTCCTCGAGTCCGATGGGAATTACGTTCGCGCGGACGCGGCTCCGTCCCTCACCAAAGCCCAGCGCGAATTTCATTTCAACGTGCAGGATTTTCTGATCGGTTTCGCCGAAGGCCGCGAAGGCATTTCCGAAGTTCCGCACCCCTCGGCGTTTCTGAAAATTCCTCCCGTGATAAAACCCGCGCCTCGCGCGAAGAAGCAGAAAGCACAAAAAGCCTCATCCGGTTCTCCGAAATAGCCGCCGTCGCCCCGCTCGCATCGCGCGTATAATTTCCGCCGATGGTCGAGAGAATCGAAGCCGCGGTCACTTGGCTCTTTGCCTGCGCGTGCGACGCAAACGGTAAGCCCGCGTACTTGTGGACGCGCTGGCTCTTTCTTCGCGGCCTCGGCCTGATCTATTTTTCCGCGTTTTATTCGCTCGTGTTTCAGATCCGCGGACTGATCGGACCAAACGGCATTCTGCCCGCCACCGATTACCTGCAAGCCGTTTCCGTCGCCATGCCCGCGCAACGTTTCTGGCTTGCGCCGTCTCTGTTCTGGATGGGCGCCACGGATTCCTGGCTGATGGCAGTCACCTGGATTGGAATCGCAGCCTCTTTGCTCGTTGTTTTCAACCTGTGGCCGCGCGCTTCGCTGGCGATCTGCTTTGTCTGCTTCCTATCGTTCATTGGCGTCGCGCAGGATTTTTCCAGTTATCAATCCGACGGAATGCTGCTCGAGGCCGGATTTTTCGCTCTCTTCTTCGCTCCCGCTGGACTCCGGCCGGGACTCGGCGCCGCGACTCCGCCCTCCCGCGCCAGCCTGTATCTTCTCCGCTGGGAATGGTTCCGGATTTATTTCGAATCGGGGATCGCGAAAATTCGCAGCGGCGACATCGCCTGGCGAAACTTCACCGCCATGGACGACTACTACCAGAACGGCCCGCTGCCTACCTGGATCGGTTGGTACGTGCAGCACCTGCCGCACTGGTTTCATGCTTTCGCGACGATTCTCACCCTCGTGATGGAACTGCTCATCGTCTGGATGCTGTTCCTTCCGCGCCGCGCGCGTATCGTTTGCTTTTGCCTCGTCACTCCGTTTCAGATCGTCATCATCCTCACCGCGAATTACGCGTTCCTAAATTACATTGTCCTGCTTCTCGGGTTTTTGCTGCTCGACGATCGCATCCTCGAAAAAATCATCCCGGCTCGAGTCCGCACCTGGCTTCGCGGCAGTGAAAATTCGAGCGAACCATCCCCGTTGCTCCAACGTCTTGCGCCATTGCGCAGGTTCGTCTCGATTGCCGCGCTCGGCTTGGTGTTCTACGCCTCCACCGTGCAACTGCTCTGGATGTTGGCGCCAAGTTTTCCGTTTCCAGACTCACCCATCCGAGCGCTCGAACCATTTCGCGTCGCCGACCGATACGGATTGTTCGCCGTCATGACTCACCAGCGTTACGAAATCGAATTTCAAGGCACGCTCGACGGAAAAACCTGGACGCCCTACCCATTCCGTTACAAGCCGCAAGCTCTCAACGTCGCTCCGGGCATCTACGCGCCGTATCAACCGCGCTTCGATTGGAATTTGTGGTTCGCTTCGCTCGGCGAATGGCACGAATACAAATTCGTCGTCTGGACCGAAGAGCGTCTTCTGAAGAACGATCCCGGCGTCATCGAACTTTTCAAATCGAATCCGTTCGCCGCCGCGCTTCCCATCCGCGTCCGGACCGTTCTCTATCAGTATTGGTTCACGGATATGAAAACCAAGCGCGAAACCGGAAACTGGTGGCGCCGCGAACTTATCGGTGAGTACGCTCCGGCACTGGAGCGCGAGCCAAACGGAAAGATCGGTATCCTCGAACCCGAAGGAACCGCGCCGCCGCAGCAACAATAGCTCGTTCTTCGCCAGCAAACGCCCGCGCGAAACCGCAACGCGCCGCACGCGACCGCGAATTGCGAAACCAGGTTTTGCCACGCGACCGGAAATCCGCTAGCCTGAAGTCCACGCCATGTCATCCAGCGACCGCCATTCCATCGAACCGCGCGAGCCACTTGTTCCGGCCGTCGCTCCCGAAGACGTTCTCGCCTTCGTCGCCACTCTCTCGCAGCCTGCCAGCATCCGGCAGATTGCTCACGGCATGGGATTGCGCCACTTGGGTCGACGCTATTTGCCGCGCGTGTTGAAAAAATTAAAGAAACAAGGATCCGTCGAAGAAGTCCACGGCGGACGCTTCCGTTTGGCTGGCGTGAAGCAGGCGCGCTCCGAAAAACAAAGTCGAGCCCGCGCCGCCTCTGCGGCCGAAAAAGCGCAGCGCGCCGAAAAGCGGGCGGAAGCCGCCGCAACATCATCGGCGAATGTGTCGCCCATGCCCACGCACTCGGGCGATTCCGCGCACGGCGCGCAACGCGGCGAACCTCGCCCGCCATTCCGCCCCGAACGTGGCCGCGATCCCAATCTGATTTCCGGCCGCATCGTCGCACACCGCGATGGATACGGTTTTCTCGTCCCCGATGCGCCCATTCCGCGCGTCGATGGTGACCTGTTCATCGGCCGCGACGGACTTGCCGACGCCATGCACGGCGATCGCGTCCTCGCTCGAATCGAACGCCGTCGCGCCGACGGCCGTGCCGAAGGTCGCGTGGTACAAATCATCCAGCGCGAACATCCCACCGTCGTCGGTCTCTTCCGCTACGGGCCCCACGGTAACGTCGTCCTGCCGTACGACGCGCGAATCCTTCACGAAATCTTGATCCCCTCTGGCTCCGAACTCACGCCTGCGCTTCGCGAAAAACTTGGCATCGCCGAAGGGCAACTGCCCGCATCTAGCGCGCGAACTCGTCTGCCGGAACTCGATGGCGCCGTCGTGGACGTCGAACTCACGCGCTATCCCAAGGGCGGCATCGCTCCCGTCGGACGCGTCGTGGAAATTCTCGGTCGTCCCGGCGAAATGGGCGTGGACGTTGAAATCATCATCCGCAAGCATCACCTGCCGCACATTTTCCCGCCGGAAGTTTTGGCTCAGGCTCGCGCCACTGAACAGGCCGTCTCCGCTGCCGAACTCGCCGGCCGTCGCGATTTTCGAAACGTTGCCATCGTCACGATTGACGGTGAAACCGCGAAAGATTTCGACGACGCCGTGCGCGTCTCAAAACGTGCCAACGGCAACTACGAGTTGCAGGTCCACATCGCGGATGTCGCACACTACGTTGAGCGCGGCTCACCGCTCGACCGTGAAGCCCGCCTTCGTGGCACGTCCGTTTATTTTCCCAATCGCGCCGTGCCCATGTTGCCGGAGGAGCTTTCGAACGGCATCTGCTCGCTGAATCCTCACGTCGATCGTCTGGTGATGAGCGCTGTGATGGAAATGGATCCGGCCGGCAACATGATTGCCGCCGAATTCTTTCCCGGCGTCATTCGCTCCGCCGAACGGATGACTTACTCGAACGTCAACAAAGTCCTCGAAGGCGACGCGGAGATGACCAAGCGCTATTCGGCGCTCGTCGACGATTTCAAGTTGATGCGCGAACTCGCGAATCTGCGCATCAAGCTCCGCTACGACCGCGGTTCGATCGATTTCGATCTGCCGGAGCCGGTCATCGCCTTTGACGATCAAAACCGCATGGTCGGAGTCGTCCGCAGCGAACGCAATATCGCTCACCGTTTGATTGAAGAATTCATGCTCGCGGCCAACGAAGCCGTCGCCCAGTATCTGGAGTCGCGAGGCGTTGCTTCGCTGCATCGCGTCCACGAAAAACCGGATCCCAAGAAGGTCCTCGAGTTCGAGGAACTGGCACACGCATTCGGCTACACGCTCGGCGTGGACGATCTCGCCGAACGCCGCATCGTCGTTCGCCACACCGCCAATCGCCAGGCCGTCCGCGGGCGTCGCGGAGGAAAAGGCCGCGCTCGTCCGATGACGGTCACCGAGCCCGCGTCGACGGAAGTCAACATTCGCCCGCAGCATTATCAGAAATTAGCCGCCAAAATCGCCGGCAAACCTGAAGAGCGAATTCTTTCCTACCTGATGCTGCGTTCGCTGAAACAAGCTCGTTACGCGGTGGACGTTCTGGGCCACTTCGCTCTTGCCGCCAACGAATACACCCATTTCACTTCGCCTATTCGCCGCTATCCCGATTTGATCGTTCACCGCGCACTGAAGTGGGCGCTCGAAAATCCGGGTGCTGCTCCCATCCGCGCCAAAGTTGCCAACCCGAAAACCGGCGTGGAAGAATCCGTCGCCGCCCTCGGTCCCTATCGCCGCACCGAGCTCAAGGAAATCGCCACCGAAAGCTCGGAATCCGAACGCAGCGCCGATCTGGCCGAGCGCGAATTGATGGACTGGAAAACCGCTCAGTTCATGGAAAGCCATCTGGGCGAGGAATACGAAGCCCTGATTATCTCCGTACAGAAATTCGGATTCTTTGTGGAGCTGATGGAAATTTTCGTCGAAGGCCTTGTCAGCATCGACCGGCTGGAGGATTTCACCGGCCAGCGCTGCGAATATCGAGAGCGCGACCACACCATCGTTGCAGAGCCGTATCGCGGCTCTCGTGGCGGCGGCGTGCGCCGGATCTTCCGCTTGGGGGATTTGGTCCACGTTCGCGCCGAACGGATTGATCCAGTTCGGCACAGAGTCGAGTTTTCGCTTGTCGCCGCCCCCGGTTCGCCCGAGAACAAAAAGCGATAGCTCCCCCCACCGGCGCTTAGGTTCGCGGGAGTCATCCCTCGGTAACACCTTAGGCCTATTTTCATCTAGTTAACTTTCAACAACGTCTGCAATCGGTACCATTGACGAATGGACCACCTCACTTCACACTCGGACCTCATGGGTCGCTATAGTTCATTCGCTGGCAAACGGGTGGAAGTGCACTACCGCTCTGCCGACGTTCATCTATTCGCCGTCGGAGTTCTGGTTCTCGATACCGAGAAATCGATTTGCCTGGAAGATCGTTTTTCTTCAGGCGGAAAAGACAAAACCATCCGTTTTGAGATCCCCTACACGCATGTGATTCGCGTCGTCGAGGTCCATTCCGCGGGCCACGGCTCCGCCATTCCCGCCCTTCGCACCCTCTGAGCCGTCGGCGTCGCCGCCCTCCATCCCAGCTGCTCGATTCGCGTTCCCGCTCTCCCAAAGGTATATTTTTACTTGCCGTATTCCGGGAGATCGCATGAAACCGACCGTTGGAATGATTGGTCTGGGCCTGATGGGAAAGCCCATGGCGCACAATCTACTGAAAGCAGGATTTCCGTTGATCGTCTGGAATCGCAGCCCCGCCAAAGCACACGATCTCGTTGCCGCCGGAGCGACGCTCGCTTCCAATCCGCGCGAGCTCGCCGCGAGTTCAGACGTTCTCCTCACGATCGTCAGCGATCCTCCCGCCGTCGAACAGGTCTTGTGGGGACAAGACGGCGCCTTTGCCGCCCTGAAACGAGGTGCGCTGTACATCGATTCCAGCACTATTTCCCCCGATCTTGCGCGCCGCATCGCCGAAGCGAGCGCGGCCGCAGGCGTCGATTTTCTCGACGCGCCGGTCACTGGCGGCACATGGGGCGCTGAGAAGGGCGAGCTGCTCTTCATGGTCGGCGGCACCGAAGCGGTTTTAAATCGCGCCCGACCCGTGCTCGAAGCGATGGGCAAGAAAATATTTTTGCTTGGACCAAACGGTGCCGGACAAACTATTAAGCTCGCAATGAATTCAATTCTCGCGCTGCAGGTGGACGCCTTCGCCGAAGCTCTCGCGTTGGTGCGCGGCTCGGGCCTCGCGGGCGAGCGCCTGATGGAAGTAATGCAAGCCAGCATGGCGCGTTCGGGCGTGCTCGACGTGAAAGCGCCGCTGATGTTGAAAAGCGAATACCCCGCCAGTTTTCCCATGCGCTTGATGCACAAAGACGTACGTCTGGCGTTGGAGCTGGCAAAGCAGGAGGGTGTGAAGCTTCCGGCGCTCGAAGCCGCTTACGGCACCTACACAACGGTGCTGGGCGAAGCGAAAGACGACCCTGATTTCGCCGCCGTCTCACGTTTTTGGCAGAAAAAAAGTTGATCGGCCGGCGCAACGACTCGCCGCTCGAAGCAAACCCAGCGCGAACCGCTACGCCCTATTCGCCGGAAAAAAACACCAGCGGCAAATCTCGAGACGTTCGCAAACCTGCATTGGCTGCGACAATCAGCGGAATCGCATTCACCGCCACCGCGGCCGTCGCCACATCGCCGTGCGTTCCGCCCGGGATCGTCAGCGTCAGATTCGGCTCGCCCTTCAGCTCCACCGTGTCTGCCGGATTTTTCGCCCCGACGTACATTTTCAATTCCATGAAGATTTTTTCGTGTCCGCCCGCGGTTCCGCGTCCCACTTGGTGAACGCCGGTCACTTGACCGGGCGCTACTTCCAGAAACTCGGTTTTCACCGTTTCATCCGCTATCATCGGTTCGATCGTCTCGGTAATATCGTCCAGCTTGATTCCCAGTCCGTCGGCCACCATGGCGATCGATTCCGGCAGCCCGTGATGTTTGATCACGCCGGCCGCCACTTGCTTCTTGAATTCGTCCGGCGTCATCCCCGCGCCGATTTTCTTTTGCAGCGGCAGCCGCCGTTTAGAGGCGTCCACAATTCGTATCGCGCGCGCCGACTCCACGCTCTTGGAAACTGCGGAAAGCGTCAGCACCAGTTTGTCCATCACGAAGCCTGGATTCACTCCCGTTCCCACCACCGCTACGCCTTCTAAAATCGCGGCCTCATCCAATTTCTTCGAAAGCGCCGGATGTTTGCGAAACGGGTACGCCAGCTCTTCGCACGTGGAAACTACGCAGCAACCCGCTCCCACGCACTCCAGCAGTTGATCCATCACCGACGGCAAGTACGAAGACGTCGAATGCACCACCACATCGGCCGGCTTTTCGAGCACTTCCTCCGCGCTCGCCGAAATTGTCACGCCCCACGGAGCATCCGCCGCGCCCAGAAATTCGCCCAGGTCGCGCCCCACCTTTGCGGGATCCTTATCGATCGCGCCGACAATTTCCAGCGACGCTTTGCCGCGCATCAACTTCACGATCGAAGCACCGATCGGACCAATTCCGTACTGAATCACTCGAATCCGCTTTTTCACGTCGCCGTTCCTATGGAGTGCAAAAATTTATCGTTGCTCACGTTCGCGCTCGGCGAATCGCGGTTCAAATACCATAAGGGCTTGCCCACCGTAGTGCAACCGGATTTGCCGTCGTGCAGCACGGCCCGCTCAATCGCCGAATGAGTAGCCGCATACGATACGCGCGGCATTCTCATCGCCTACGAATCGTGCTGCCCAAGCTAAAGTTAAGGGAGAATGAATGACGCCGTGAACAGCGAACCCTCCGCTCCTCGCTCTGTACCAACCTGGCGCACCATTCTGCAAACCACCCTGCCGTATGCCGGCAGCGTTGTCGTTCTTTATTTACTGTTCCAGTTTTTGCCTGCGCGCCAGGTCTGGCACACGCTTGGTCTCCTCAGCACGAAGCTCTGGATTTTCGCGATTGCCGGATATCTGGCCGCCCACATCATCGGCGCGCTGAAATATCGTCTGGTGCTCAACGTCAGCGGCGCAGGCATCAGCCTTCGCAACGCCGCTCGCTGCTATTTCGCCGGTTTGTTCGGCTCGCTGTTTCTTCCCTCGCTCATCGGCGGAGACATTCTCAGAATCGCTATGGCGCTCCGCGTCGGACGTTCCCGCGCCGGAGTCCTGCTCGGCAGCGTCGTTGATCGCATGTCCGATTTCAGCGCGCTCGCTCTGCTGGCTGCTCTCGGCGCGATGATGGTTCCTGGTGGGCTCGACCCTGCAAACCGCAAAATCTTCCTCGTGGTCTGCGCCGTTGGAACCGCAGCGCTCGTCGTCCTCGCGATCGTCATCGCTTTCTTGCCGGTCCGCTGGTTCCGCTACAGTCTTCGCCGCAAATTTGTCAGGCTGCGCGAAGCTGGCCGCTCGATCCTTCGTCAACCCGGCGCAATGATCACCGCTCTCGCGATGAGCACGGCTGTTCAGCTCGCATTCATCTCGCTCAACGTGCAGCTCGCGAAAGCCTGTGGTCTGGATCTTCCGTTCCGTGTCTGGCTCTTTGCCTGGCCGCTCGCGAAGCTTTCCGCCGCTTTGCCCATCACGCAAGCGGGCATCGGTGTTCGCGAGGCCGCCACCGCCGCTTTGCTCTTGCCATTCGGTGCGCCGGCAGCACTTTCGGTGGCAACGGGACTCGCGTGGGACGTAGTTGTGGTCGGTGGAGCAATCGCAGGCGGGATTTTCGCGTTGGTCGTTCGCAGCAAAAAAACGTAAAGGCGGAGCAAGCATCGCTCCGCCTCTCGTTGTGAATTGTTCTTCGAGTTTTAGTGCGCCGTCGAGTACTTCGAATAATCCGGATAGGCCGGACGCTTTACCGGCTGCGGCGGATTCTTCGCCAGCTCCTGCATCAAGACCTCCACGCCTTTTTCGAGCTGCGTGTCGTGGCCCTTGCGCCACGCCGCCGGATCCATTTCCACGTCCATATCCGGAGCGACGCCGTGATTCTCGACGTCCCACTCGCCTTCGGTCGTGAAAAACGCAAAACGCGGAGCCGTCACGAATCCGTTGTCGATCAGGTTCGGATATCCGCCGATGCCCACCAGGCCACCCCACGTCCGGCGCCCGATCAACGGGCCCAGACCGACGTGCCGGAAATACCACGGCAGCGCATCGCCGCCCGATCCCGAAAATTCATTCGTCAACATCGCCTTCGGACCGTAAATTCCGCTGAGCGGCGTGGTGTAATTCGCCCCCTCGCGCGACGTCCAGTAATTCCAAATCTTGCGCTGCATGTATTGAATGATGTAGTCGGCCGCTTGTCCTCCGGTGTTGAACCGTTCATCAATCAACGCGCCCTCTCTGCCGACCTGCGCAAAATAGTAGCGGTTGAAATTCGTGAATCCGCCGCCGGCCGTGTTCGGCAGGTAAACGTACGCCAATTTTCCGCCGCTCAGTTCGTTCACCCGCTGCATATTGCTTTCCATCCACGAGCGGTTGCGCAGCGCCGTTTCGTCGGGCGTCGGCACCACCGTCACCTCGCGTGAGCCGGTCCCGTCGGCGTTCGGTCCCACCTTCAACACAGTTTGCTTTCCCGCCGTTTCCTGGAAATAGCGGTACACGTCGTCCGCCGTCTTCACTTCCACGCCGTTCACCGCCAGCAAATAGTCGCCTGCCACCACGTTCACTCCCGGCTGCGTCAGCGGCGCGGTCAGATGCGGATTCCAGTTCTCGCCGCTGTACACTTTTGCAAACCGGTAGCGCCCGTTTTCGATCTTGTAGTCCGCACCCAGAAAGCCCACTTGCAGCGGCTGCAGCTCCGGCATGTCCCCGCCGCCCACGAACATGTGGCCGATGTTGATCTCGCTCAGCATCTGCGCGAACAGATAATTCAAATCGTCGCGCGTCGCGATCCGCTCGAGGTACGGTTCATATTCGTTCGACAGCGCCGTTAGATTCATGCCGTGCCAATGCGGGTCGTACAGAAAATCCCGCTCGATGCGCCAGATTTCGTGGAACATCTGCGCCCATTCCGCGCGCGGTTCCACCCACACTTCCATCGAGTCCATCTTCAGTACGCCCTCGCCCGGCTTCGCAGGCGTCGCCGTCGGCGCAATCGCCCACGTTTCGCCCTGCTGGTACAGATATTTTTCGCCGTTCGCCGATACCGAAAGCGACTGCACTCCCGCGATCAATTGATCTTCCTTGCGTTTCGCCAAATCGAACTTCGAAAAAGTCAACGCCGGCGGACCTTGCGCATCCACCGTCGGCGGCACTTCCGCCACGAAAATTTCTCCCGTCTTGCCCGCAAACAGCCCGGCATAATCCCGCGACGGCATCGGCAGCGCCAGAATTCGCTGGCTGATGTTGTCGAAATCGATCGTCACCGTCACCGCTTCCTTCTTATCGGACTTTTCCGCATCGCCGCTCTTGGCCTTTGCGTCGTCCTTGCTCGCGTCTTTCTTGTCTTTGTCCGCATCCTTGCTGTCGCCCGGCGCTTTCTTGTCCGCGTCGGTTTTTTCTTCATCGCTTTCCGGAGCCAGCGGCGAAGGCAGATCCTTCCGCAGCACGATCAGGTAAACGCTGCGCGTCACAAACTTTCCGTCAGTGGACATATCCAGCCCGCCCACCGTCGGCCCAATGTTCGTGCTCGCCGTGAAATAAAGGTACTTTCCGTTCGCGTCAAACGCCGCGTATTCCGCGTCGCTCAATCCATCCGTGATCTGCGTCGATTTTCCCGAATCCATCGAATACACAAACACCGCGCGGAAATGGTTCGGCAGGATTTTCGTGTACACAATCCACCGGTTGTCCGGCGACCAGCTCGGATTCAGCCCATTCGACTCGTAGTAATCGGTATCCACTTTCACCGGCGTCGGCTTATCCAGATCCACGTACCAAAGGTTCAGCCGCTTGTCGGTGTACGCGATTTTCTTGCTGTCCGGCGACCACATCGGTCCGTAAAAATACGACGGAGGATTGCCCAGGTTGATCTTCCGCGTCTCGCCCATTCCGGTCTGCGAACGCAGATGCAGTGCGTACTCGCCCGACTCATCGGAGAAATACGCGATCCACTTTCCATCCGGCGACCACGAAGGATCCCGGTCCGCCACTCCCGGCGAATTCGTGATATTGCGAATGTCGCCCTTTTCTGCCGGCACCGTCAGGATTTCGCCATGCGCTTCGAATACCGCGCGCGCTCCCGTCGGCGAGATACTCGCGTTGTTGATTTGCTTGGCTACCTTTTCGAAGTGCGGCCGCGGCTGCACCAGGTCCGCCGTTACATCGATCTTCACCGCGTGCTCTTTCTTGCTCGCCAGATCGTACAAATGGATCGTCCCGAACTGTTCGTACACGATCGCGCCGCCGTTCGCATCCGCCGACTTAAACGGCATTCCTTTGTTTTCGATCAGCTGCGTATCGGTTTTCGTTTTCGTGTCATACGAAAAAAGCGTGTACGCGCCGTTGCGGTCCGATAGGAAATACACCGCGTCGCCGATCCACAATGGATTGAAGTCATTCCAATCCTCATGCGGCAGCGCCGTCACAGAGGAATCCGCCAGGTTCGCGATCCAGATGTGTGGCGACGTTCCGCCGCGGTAGTGGCTCCAGTTGCCCCACGGAAACGGAGTCGGCCGATACGCTAGATATCTTCCATCCGCCGAATACGATCCTTCCCAGCCGACCGGCAGCGGCACTCGCGCCGGCAAGCCGCCTTCGACCGGCACGGTGAACAGTGCGCGCGTGTTGTTCGCAAAACTGTCGCGCGGCGAGTTGAACAAAATATTTTTGCCGTCCGGAGTCCATCCCACTACCACGTCCGGTCCAGCGTGAAACGTTACGCGCCGCGGACTTCCGCCCGTCACCGGAATCACATACACATTCAGCTTTCCGTCATACTCACCGGTAAACGCGATCGTCTGTCCATCCGGAGAAAAGTGCGGTCCCGCCTTCGTCCCCGGCCCGGCCGTCAATCGCACCGCCGTTCCGCCATCGCGCGACACGCGCCAAAGATCGTCGCCGTATGCAAACACAATGTCCGTCGCGCTCAGCGTCGGCTGGCGCAACAACAGCGGCTTCGGGCTTTGCTGCGCCGAAGCGATCGAAACGAATCCGAAACTCAATACCGCGAGAATCACCGCCAGGGCCGGGCCAAGCTTCTTCATCATCGAAAAATCTCCTGAATGTCTGCTTGATAGTACGTACGCAGGGGCACGGTGGTTCCAATGCGCTTTTAGACGCGACTGAACCGAATCGGACAGCGGCATTTTAGCCGTTCTACAGCAAAGCGATTGTAAATTCAGGGAAGGAAAAGTGCGAGGTGCAAACCGTGAAGCAGACGTGCGCGAAGACCAATCGCCTTACAGACGCGTTCGGCTGGCGCGAATGAAATCCCGCAGCGAACTGATATTGGGCCCGTACGCGCCTACGCGCCCCGCATCCACAGGCAGCCCAAAAAGCTCCGCTTGCTCGATGCTGATGCCCGCATCATCCAATTCGGCCAGGCTGTAACCTTCGGTGGGCGTTACACGGTTTCGGCGCGACAAATCGACCGGACGCAGCGGCCGGTGTTTCGTCCCGCGCTTGCGCACAATGTCGAAGAAATCGTCCCAATCCCGCCGGTTCCACATGAAACCCTCCAACCGTGTTGCCAGTCACCCATTGGATGCTGCCTTGCAGTTTTGGGTAGCTCGATATTTCCGGCCGAGCCACCCGGGTCACGGCCGTAACATCACTGCCCCGGGGCCCACTGCACACTGCCGCCGATAATAACCCCAGAACTGCCCGATTGTTGCAATGGAAGATACGAAGTTTCCTTTTGGTTATCTATCGATGCGATTCAATTTCCGGATGCCGCGGCACGCTGCTTCGTCGATCGCCGTCGCGCAAAACCACGCGATGTTATAATTCACCCACGTCAACGTTGCGGTCGTTTCACGTGAAATACGCATGACCAATCCTGCCATCGTCATCCACTACCACGAACTCTGGCTCAAGGGCCGCAACCGCAAATTCTATCTCCGCAAACTCAGCACCAGCATTCGCACCACGTTGCAGGGAATTCACGTTTTGATGATCGAGCAGGCAGGTGACCGCATGATCGTCTGGCTGCGGGCGGGCGCTCCCATCGACGACGTGATCGTTCGCCTGAAGCGTGTTCCCGGCATCGCGTTTTTCGCCGTCGCGCACGATGTGGACCGCAATCTCGATGCGATTTCGTCCGCCGCGTGGGACGAAATTCGCCCGCTCGATTTTCGCTCCTTCGCCGTGCGCGCCAAACGCAGCGACAAAGCGTTTCCGCATTCCAGCGTCGCCATCGAAAAGCACGTCGGCGCCTTCCTCCAGGAAAAATTGCACGCCGCCGTACGCTCCGCGCGCGTTCGCCTGAAAGATCCCGACGTCACCTGCTTCGTCGAAATCACGCCACGCCCGGCGCTCGTGTACGCGAACAAAATCGACGGCGTCGGCGGGCTCCCCGCGAACACCGCGGGTCGCATGATGTGCCTGCTTTCCGGCGGATTTGATTCCGCCGTTGCCGCCTATCACATGATCAAGCGCGGAGCGCACCTGAGCTTTGTGCATTTTTACGCTGCGGGAGCGAAGCCCGGCGAATCCTCGCTCCACGTCGCCACAGAGCTAGTACGCCAACTCACCCCTTACCAGATTCACGCTCGGCTTTTTCGCGTGCCGTTTGACGCTACCCAACGCGAAATTGTTCGCTTCGCGCCGGAGCAGTTTCGCGTGCTGCTCTATCGCCGCATGATGTTGCGTATTGCCGAGGCCTGCGCAAATCGCGACCGGGCTCTCGCTCTCATCACCGGAGACAGCCTCAGCCAGGTTGCCTCACAAACTCTCCGCAATCTGGTCGCCGTCGATAGCGCCTCAAAATTGTCGGTCTTTCGTCCGCTGATCGGCGCCGATAAACAAGACATTCTCTCCACCGCTCGCAAAATCGGCACCTACGAAATTTCTTCCGAGCCGTATCACGATTGTTGCCCGGTTTTCCTGCCGCGCCATCCAGCCCTTCGCGCCACTGCCGCCACTCTGGACGAGGCCGAATCAAGTCTCAATGTGACTGATATGCTTCGCTCGGCGCTCGCGGCCACCACATCTGTAAAACTGGTTTACAAAAATGGCGCCGTGGAAGTCGCGCCGCCCGCATCTCTCGTCGCCACGAGCGAAGCCGCGGTCGTCTGACGATTCGCCCCAACCGCTCCACAAAATAAAACGGGCGCGAATCGCTCCGCGCCCGCTCAATCCCAGGATTTTCTACCGCACAAATGAATTAGCGATCGCGGCCTCCGCCACCGCCCCCGTACCCGCCTCGTCCGCCGCCACCGCCTCCGCGTCCACCGCGATTCCCCCCACCGCCGTGTCCGCTTCCGCCGCGCGGCCCGCCGCCACCGCCGCCTTCACGCTGCGGTCGAGCTTCGTTCACCACAAGTGCGCGCCCCATGAAATCTTTTCCGTTCAGCGCTTCGATCGCTTTTTCCGCTTCGCCGTCGTTCCCGATTTCCGCAAATCCAAATCCGCGGGGCTGCCCCGTGAATCGATCTTTCAACAAGCTCAGCGCATCTGGATGCACTCCTATCCCCGAAAACAATTCCGCCACCTGTTCTTCCGTCGCCTTAAACGAAAGATTCCCCACATAAAGTTTCTTCACTATCGATACTCCTTGTGCTCCCGCCACTCCCACGAGCGGGACGCGAGGCTGAAGAGACAGGAGATCGGCCGCGGGCGGCGGTAAGAGGGGCGTGCCACACCCGGCTGAAGCGAGCGCTCCAGCAACTCTGGCGACATACTGCTCCTCTGGCACTTGGCAGTCAACAACGCCAGGCCGCCGTCCAGCTTTTGTCAACGTAAATTCAAGTAAGGTTGGGAAATCGCGGAAATCAGGAATTACGTGCGGTAACTTGCATTGATGTGAACATATTCAGTTGTGAAATCGCAGGTCCATACACGCGCGTGGCCGCGGCCCGAACGCAGGTTCACAACGATCGGTATGTACTTCGCCAGCATTTTCTGGTGCGCGTTCTTTTCATCGAAGTGAGTTTCGCCGCCGCGTTTGCAGACCGCAACTCCCGCCAGGTGAATGTCCACTCTCTCGGGCCGGAACGCGACTCCCGACCGCCCCGCCGCGGCCAGCACGCGTCCCCAATTCGGATCGGCGCCCGCAATAGCCGTCTTCACCAGCGGTGAGTTCGCGATCGTTCGAGCGATTCGATCCGCGGCGCGGTCATCCGGCGCGCCCTTCACTTCCACATCCACCACTCGCTGCGCGCCTTCTCCGTCCGCTACGATCGCGATCGCCAGCGCCTTGCAAACCGTCTCCAGCGCTCCCACGAACTTCTTGTACGCGGCATCCTCGCGTTGAATCGAAGACGCACCGGATTCGCCGTTTGCCAGCACCGTCACCGTATCGTTCGTTGAAGTGTCTCCGTCCACGGTAATCGCGTTGAACGTCCGCGACACCACATCCCGCAGCGCGCGCGACAGTAGTTCCGGTTTGATGCTCGCGTCCGTCGCAATGAACGCGAGCATCGTGGCCATGTTCGGCTCGATCATTCCCGCGCCCTTGGTGCAGCCGATGATTCGCACCGTCTTTCCGCCGGTTTTGTACTTCGCTGTGGCGGTCTTCGGCCGCGTGTCCGTCGTCATGATCGCGCGAGAGAATTCCGCAAACGCCTCCGCGCCGGGCTTCCGTGCCGCCGTCAACTCCGGCAACGCCGCCAGAATCTTTTCCACTTTCAGCCGCGCGCCGATCACTCCGGTCGAGCAGACCAGGATTTCTTCCGGTTTGCACTTCAGCCGCTTCGCCGTTTCGGCCACGGTTTTTCGTGCAGCCGCTGCTCCCTCCGCGCCGGTGCAGCAATTCGCATTTCCCGAATTCACGATCACCGCGCGCATCCGCCCCGCCGATTTCTTCAAATTTGCGCGCGACTCGTGAACGGGTGCAGCTTGCACTTGGTTCGTTGTAAACACCGCCGCGGCACTCGCCGTTCGCTCGCTGACGAAAATCGCCAGATCCAGCTTCCGCTTCTTCAGTCCGCAGTGCGCGCTCGCAAACGAAAATCCTTGCGGCATGTCTGCTTCAGACACGTTTTGGATGGTCGTCAGCATGTCGAGGTGTACCGCCGTCACGAGCCGCCTCCCAACTTCGCGATTCGCGTCTTGAAATCCTCAATCGCGCCTCGCACTGCATCCGGCGCGGTCCCGCCCACAACCGCTTTGCGTGCCAGCGCGAATTCCACGGTCAACGCATTCGCGATGTTGTCTCCAAATGCCGGCGAGAATTTCTTCAGCTGTTCCACCGGCAGCTCGCGGATGGATTTTCCTTCCTGTTCCGCCGCGCGCAGCACCTTGCCTACGATTTCGTGCGCATCGCGGAACGGCACGCCGCTGCCCACCAGATAGTCCGCCAGCTCCGTCGCCACTAGCCCCGGATCCTGTGCCGCTTCGCGCAACTTCGCCGCTCGAAATCCCGTGGCTGCCAGAGTCGCCGCGGCGATCTTCGTGATCGCAAGCGCTTGATCCTGCGCGCCAAATAGTGCTTCCTTGTCTTCTTGTAAATCCCGCTGGTAGCTCGACGGTAGTCCTTTGAACGTAGTCAGCAACGCCACCAGCGAACCGTAAATCCGCCCGGTCTTGCCGCGGATCAGTTCCCACGCATCGGGATTTTTCTTTTGCGGCATCAAACTGCTTCCGGTCGAATATTCGTCGGGCAGGTCGATGAATCCGAACTCAGGCGAAGCGAACAATACGAAATCTTCGGCCAGTCGCGACAGATGCATCGCCAGCGTCGATAGCGCAAACAAGTACTCGAACGCAAAGTCCCGGTCGCTCACCGCATCCAGGCTGTTGGCCGTGATTTTCGAAAATCCCAATTTTTTCGCAATCGCCATCCGGTCGAGCGGAAACGCGCAACCCGCCAGCGCGCCCGAACCCAGCGGACACGAATCCGCTCGTGCCGCCGCCGAAACCAGCCGTTCAAAATCGCGGAAAAACGCTTCGCCATGCGCCAGCAGCCAGTGCGAAAGCAAAATCGGCTGCGCGTGCTGCATGTGCGTATTTCCCGGCATCGCCACTCCGAAATTTTTCTCTGCCTGCGCTGCAAACGCATTCAGCAATCCGGCGACGGCGCACGCCATATCCTTCGCCGCCGACCGCACATACATCCGGAATTCCGTCGCCACCATTTCGTTCCGGCTGCGTCCGGTATGCAGCTTCGCGCCCAGCGATCCGAGTTTTTCAATCAGCGCCGTTTCCGCGAAGTGATGTACGTCCTCCGCCTTCGAAGCATCCAGCCACGCCGGCTCCGACTTCGCCCGGGCTTCGATTTCATCCAGCGCCGCGACGATTTTCTTTTCTTCCTCCGCGGTCAAAATTCCCGCCGCGGCAATCGCCCCTGCCCACGCGCGATCGAGTGCCAATTCTTGCGGCAGCATCCGCCGGTCGAAACTCCACGACCGCTCGAACTCGTAGAAAGACGCGTCAGGGCCGCGTTCAAACCGCCCTCCCCACATCTTTTGATCGCCGCCCGCCGTCACTTTGCCGTTGCCTTCTTCTGCGCCGCATCGTTCGCCGCCGGAACTGCCGCTTCCTTCGGCACCGTGATTGGCAACGCAAACAAATTGATAAATCCTTCCGCGTCCTTCGGGTTGTAGCCGGTCATCGTGAAGCTCGCCAGATTTGTCCGGTAGAGCGAGTATGGCGAAGTCCTCGACGCCACGTTCACGATTCCGCGGCACAGCGTCAGCGAGACCGTGCCGGTCACTCGCTTCTGCGATTCGGTGAAAAACGCATCCAGCGATTCGCGCAGCGGTGTGAACCACATGCCGTAATACACCATCTCCGCGTAACGCAGCGCGAGTTGCTGTTGGTAGTGCGCCGTCTCGCGATCGAGCGCCAGCGATTCCAGTTCGCGATGCGCAGTCACCAGCAGCGTGCCGCCGGGAGTCTCGTACGCCCCGCGCGATTTGATTCCCACCAGCCGGTTCTCAACGATGTCCATCCGCCCGATTCCATTGGCCGCCGCGACCTCATTCAGTTTGTCGAGCAGCGCCACCGGTGCGAGTCTTTTGCCGTCCACCGAGACCGGCGTACCGCCTTCGAATCCGATTTCTACGGTCGTCGGAGTTTCCGGCGCCTTCGACGGCGACACCACCCACTGCCACATCGCCTCATCCGGCGCGTTCGCGGGATCTTCGAGAACTCCGCCTTCATGGCTCAGGTGCCAGATATTTCGGTCGCGGCTGTAGATATTCTTCTTGGTCTGTTCCACCGGAATGTTGTGCGCGTTCGCATACGCAATCGCTTCTTCGCGCGAATTAATGCTCCATTCCCGCCACGGCGCGATGATTTTCAGCTCCGGCCCCAGCGCTTTCGCTGCCAACTCGAATCTCACCTGGTCGTTGCCTTTGCCCGTGCATCCGTGCGCCACCGAATCGGCGCCGAGCTTTTTCGCCAGCTCCACTTGCCGTTGCGCCAGCAACGGCCGCGCGAACGAAGTTCCCAGCAAATACTTGTGTTCGTACACCGCACCGGCGCGCAACGTCGGCCAGATGTAGCCGGTGATAAATTCTTCGCGCAAATCTTCCACGTACGCAGCGCTTGCGCCGGTCGCCAGCGCTTTTTTGCGCGCCGCTTCCAGATCTTCCTGCTGCCCCAGATCGCCCACCATGGCGATCACTTCGCAGCCTCCGTAATTTTCCTTCAGCCACGGAATGATGATGGAGGTGTCCAGTCCTCCGGAATACGCGAGCACAACTTTCTTAGCCACTTAATTCTCCTTATCGAATTGCCGGTGTTTGGAATTAGTTGAGCAGCGTGAGCAGGATCGCCTTCTGCACGTGCAGCCGGTTCTCCGCTTGCTCGAATACGATCGATCGAGGTGAATCCATGATCCCTTCGCTGACTTCCGATCCGCGATGTGCCGGAAGACAGTGCATGAAGATCGCATCCGCCGCCGCCGCGCTGAACAGTTCTTCGTTCACCTGGTAGCCCGCGAATGCCTTTTCACGCACTTCCGACTCCTGTTCCTGTCCCATGCTGGTCCATACGTCGGTGTAAATCGCCTGCGCGCCCGCCACCGCTTCTTCCGGCGAGCGCACGATTTCGATTTTCCCTCGCGTTTCCCGCGCCATCCGCTTTGCCTCGCTCACCACTTCCGGGCTCGGCTCGAATCCTTCCGGAGTCGCCACGCGCAGGTGCGCTCCCACGCGCCCCGCAACGCTCAGCAGCGAGTGGCACATATTATTTCCGTCGCCCACATACGCCAGTTTCAGCCCGCGCAGGTTACCGAAGCGTTCCTCGAGCGTGAAAAAATCGGAAAGCGCCTGGCACGGATGGTAGAGATCCGAAAGCGCGTTGATCACCGGCACATGCGCATTGGCCGCAAGCTGATCGAGCGATTCCTGCTTGAATACTCGCGCCACAATTGCGTGAACCCAGCGCTCCAGACTTTTCGCCACGTCGGGAATTGTTTCGCGTTCGCCCAGATGCGAAATCGTGTGATCCAGAAACACGCATGCGCCGCCCAGGCTCGCCACACCCACTTCAAATGTCACACGCGTCCGCAGCGATGGCTTCTCGAAAATCAGCGCCAAAAATCGCCCTGCCAGCGCGCCGCGATAGCGATCCGGATGCGCCTTCACATCCGCCGCCAGATGCATAAACGCGCGCACCTGCGCGGGTCCCCATTCCATTCCGGTCAGCAGGTCGCTGGTCTGCGTTAGCGGTACCGCTGTTACTGCGTTCATGTTCACCTCGATGCGGCCATCGCTGCCGGCCGCTTCTGCGTTGCAATCTTTTGCTTCTGCGTTTTGTCCTGCTGTTTTGTGCTGCCCTTGGCCGCTGCTTCCAATACCGATTCGAATTTGTGCAGAAACTCGCTCACGTCCCGCTTCCGCACGATGAACGGCGGCAGCAGTCGCAAAATATGTTCGTGCGTGCAGTTGATCAGCAGTCCCTTCGCCAGCGCGTCCGCCACCAGCGGTCCGCCGTCAATCGTCAGGTCCACGCCCAAAATCAGCCCTTCGCCGCGAATCTCGCGGACGAACTCGTACTTCGTCGCCAGCGATTCGAGTCCCGCGCGCATCTCCGCGCTTCGCTCGCGCACGTTCGCCAGCAGCTTTTCGCTTTCCACCACGTTCATAAATTCCAGCGCCGTCGCGCAGATCAGCGGTCCGCCGCCAAACGTCGTTCCGTGCATTCCCGGTGTAAACGCCGCCGCGAATTTTTCGTTCGCGATAAATCCTCCCAGCGGCAATCCGCCCGCCAGCGGCTTCGCAATCGTCACGATGTCCGGCTTCGATTCGAACTTCTGATACGCAAAATGCCGCCCCGTGCGCCCCATCCCGCACTGAATTTCGTCGGCGATCAGCGCCGCGTCGTGCTGCGTTGCCAGCGCGCGCGCCCGATTCCAGAACTCCGCACTCACCGGATAAATCCCGCCTTCACCCTGAATCGTTTCCATCACCACTGCGCAAACCGTTCCGTCGAATTTCGCCTCCAGATCGGCCACGTCGTTGAACCGTACGAACTCCGCTCCCGGCACCAGCGGCGCAAACGGTTCGCGATATTTCGCCGGATATGTAATCGAAACCGCTCCGAACGTTCGCCCGTGAAACGAATTTTCCAGCGCCAGAAATCGCGTCTTCTTGTTCGCTGGATTTCCACCGCCATGCTTCGCGTTCGAATACGCCCGCGCCAGCTTCAGCGCTCCATCCATCGCTTCTGTCCCGCTGTTCGTGAAAAACACGCGGTCCAGTCCCGACCAGCTCGCCAGTTTCTTCGCCAGCGGCCCCTGAAACGGATTGTGAAACAGGTTCGAAAGGTGAATCGCGCGTCCCGCTTCCCGCCGGATCACTTGCACCAGCCGCGGATGCGAATATCCCAGCGCGTTCACCGCGATTCCGCCCAGAAAATCCAGATACTCTTTTCCGTCCGCGTCGTACACGCGGCATCCGCGGCCGTGCGTGAACACCATCGGCGGGCGCCGGTAGGTGTTCATCAAATGGCGCGCTTCGTCGGCTCGAGCCTGTTCGGCCGCCACTCCGCGCTTTTTCGCCGGTGATTTCGCCGTCGCCATTGCTAGCAAGCCACTCCGTGTGCCGCTTTTGCCTGTGTGTGCACTAACGGAAGCACGCGAGTGCCGGGGCAACGCGACGTTTGTGCCGCGGTCACCAGCGCGCGCGGCACCGTGCCGCCCACGATTCGGACTTCGGAAACTCCTGCCGCCAGCGCCCGCTTCGCCGCCTCCAGCTTCAAAATCATTCCGCCCGAAACTTTCTGCGAGCGGATCATTTCCTCGATCTCGCCGCCGCGTACAGCGCGGAGCACTTTTTCGCCATCCAGCACGCCGGCCACATCCGTCAGGAAAATCAGCCGGTCGGCCTGAATGAATTCCGCCGCCGCCGCTGCCATGTGGTCTGCATTGATGTTGTACAGCTCGCCGTCCGCGCCCATTCCCAGGCAAGACGCCACCGGCACCAGTCCTGCACGCCACAGCGAACTCAGAAAATCCACATTCGCTTCGGTCAGATAGCCCACGTAGCCGAGTTCGCCCTCGTGCTCGTTTACCTGCATTGGCTCGGCCAGAAAACAAGCCGCATCCGAAGCGCTGATTCCCACCGCCGGTTGCCCGGCCAGCGAAATCGCGCCCGCCACGCGCTTGTTCAGCAATCCGCCGAACACCATCACCGCCGCGTCCCGCGTTTCGCGATCGGTCACGCGCAGCCCATTCACAAACTGGCTTTCGATTCCCATCTTGGCCAGGGTGGCCGTAAAAATTTTCCCGCCGCCGTGAATCACCAGCAGCTCGTGCCCGGCGCGAGCCAAATCGGCGATCTGCCGCGCAATCGCGCTCACCGTTTCGTCTTTTTCGAGCAGTGCCCCTGCAATTTTCACCACAAGTCTCATATCAATCCCGCCGTTTCGGGGTAGCCAAACATCCCGTTCATATTTTGAACTGCTTGCCCTGCCGCGCCTTTTCCCAGGTTGTCCAAACAACTCACCACCACCAGCCGCTCGCCCGATTCATCCAGCGCGAAGCCGATGTCGCAAAAATTCGTGTGCGTCACGTGCTGCAATTCCGGCAATTCGCTGGCGGCCAGCACGCGAACCAGCGGATGCCCGGCAAAAAATTTCTTGTACACCGCTTCGATCTCGTCCTTCGTCTGCTTCGGCTTCAGCCACACATACATCGTCGAAAGAATTCCGCGTTCCACCGGCAGCAAATGCGTCGTGAACACAAAATCTTTCGGGTCGAGGCCTGTGTGCTCCGCCACTTCCGGCGTATGCCGGTGCGAAAACACTCCGTAAGCCTTGAAATTTCCGTTCACCGCCACAAAATGCGTTTCCTTCTTCGGTTCCTTGCCCGCGCCACTCACGCCGGATTTGCAATCCGCCACGATCCCGCGCGCCGTATCGATCACGCCCGCTTCCACCAGCGGACGCAGCGCCAAAATCACAGACGTCGGATAGCATCCTGGATTTGCGACCAGCCGCGCGTCCGGTAATGCCTTCGCGTAAAGTTCCGGCAACCCATACACCGCGTGCGTCAGCGCTTCCGCGTCCGGCGCCGGCAATTTGTACCAGCGCGAAAATGTCTCCGCTTCGTCGAATCGAAACGCGCCGCTCAAATCCACGATCCGCAGTTTCGGATTCGCCTTCATCAACGCCGGTGCAAGCTCCAGAGACGCTTCGTGCGGCGTCGAAAGAAACGCAACATCCGCTCCGCTCGTCGCGATCGCTTCCACAGACAGCGTCTCGCACGGCGCGTCGCCCCAGCCGCGCAGCTGCGGATACAATTCGGTCAAGCACCGCACGCTCGACGGCGCATCGCCTTGCCCGCGCAGGTAAAACGTCGGCTTCTCGATGTTTGGGTGTCGTAGCAGGAGCTTGGCTAGTTCAAATCCCGCATAGCCGGTTGCTCCAACGACGGCGACCCGCAAAGGGTCGATCATCGGAGCATTTCCTCGATTCGCTTTTGCACGGCCGCGCGTGCGTGCCGCGACGGGCTGATGATCAGCACAGTGTCGTCGCCCGCCAGCGTCCCCGACACTTCCTTCCACTTCTCGGAGTCCACTGCGGCTGCCAGCGGCTGCGCTCCGCCCGGCGGAGTTTTCAGCACCAGCATGTTCTGCGCCGGGCGAATGTCGGTCAGGAACGCTTTGGCCGCCCGCTCCAGCCTCGAAATCACCGGAGATTCTTCGCGCGCGGCTTCCGATAGCGCTTTGTATCCTTCGGCCGTCTTCACCAGCCGCAATTCCCGCAGGTCGCGCGACAGCGTCGCTTGCGTCACCCGCAATCCCAAATGGATCAGCTGCCGGCGCAATTCGTCCTGGCTCGCGACGGGCTCCGCCGCCAGCACTTTCAGGATTTGTCCTTGGCGGAATTGTTTATGCGCAGGCACGGTCGCTCTATGCAGCTTTATGCACTCCTCTGCATAATCATACAGTAGCGTGCCGCGGTGTCAACAAATTCCACAGAAAATCGCGCGCGAATTTCCAAATCACGATTTTGTTTTGCCGCGGAAATTTTCTTGCGCCCCGTGCCCGTGATGTACAATCTGCCGCGCTACGCCAGCCCACAAGCCGTGCGCGGTTTCTGCGCAACGATTCGCGGCCCAGGCGTGTGCCGATCGGGAGGCTTCGAATGAAGCGTGTCTTCTTACTATTTTCTCTGTTCAGTGCATTCGCGCTTTCGAGCGCGGCACAATCCAAATCCATCGCGCCACCCGCAGAGGTCGCGATTCGCGCCGGAAAAGTTCTCGACGTCCGCACCGGCAATTTCGCCACCGACCAGATCATCTGGATCGAGGGCGATCGCATCAAAGCGATCGGCAACGCCGCCAATATTTCGCCCAAGCTTCCCGCAGGCGCAAAAATTATCGACCTTTCGAAATCCACCGTCCTCCCCGGCCTGATCGATTGCCACACCCACCTCACCCTGACGCCGTACGATTCCGGTCCGCTCGGTCTTCATGCTTCCTACCCGCGCCAGGCTCTCACCGGCGCTCGCAACGCTCGCGTCACCCTCGAAGCGGGTTTTACCACCGTTCGCAACGTGGGCGCAGACGGCTATTCGGACATCGCCCTTCGCGACGCCATCAACGCCGGCGACGTTCCCGGTCCGCGCATGCTCGCATCCGGTCCTCCCCTCAGCATCACCGGCGGCCATGGCGACGAAAATTTCCTCGCCCCGCAGTTCAATTGGTCCAACGACGGAGTTGCCGACGGCGTGGACGGCGTCATCAAAAAAGTCCGCGAAGATATCAAGTACGGCGCTGACGTAATCAAGTTCATGGCCACCGGCGGAGTTCTTTCCGAAGGCGATAACCCCGCACTCGCCCAGTACTCCCCTGAAGAGATGAAAGCCATCGTAGACACCGCACACAGTTTGGGCCGCAAAGTCGCCGCCCACGCCCACGGCGCCACCGGCATCAAACTGGCCGTCATCGCCGGAGTCGATTCGATCGAACACGGCAGCTATATAAATGATGAAGACATCGCCCTGATGAAGCAGCACGGCACCTACCTCGTCCCCACCGTGTATCTGGAAGACTGGCTGATGCAAAACGTAACCGCCCTGGGACTTACGCCCAACATGATCGAAAAAGCGAATACCGTGCTGCCCATCGCCCAGCAAAATCTGTCCCACGCTTTCAAATCCGGCGTGAAGGTCGCGTTTGGCACCGACGCAGCCGTGTACCCGCACGGTCTCAACGCTCGCGAATTCGGCAAGATGGTGGACATGGGTCTTCCTCCGCTCACGTCGATTCAAGCCGCCACCGTCAACGCCGCGGATCTTCTCGGCTGGTCCGATCGCGTCGGCACGCTCGAGCCCGGAAAATTTGCAGACATCATCGCCGTCGAGGGCGATCCGGTCGCGAACGTCCATACCCTCGAAAACGTTCAGTTTGTAATGAAGGGCGGAGCCGTAGTGAAGAGCGCCGGCGCCGCGAAGTAGAAGAAACACCAATAAAATCCGGCGCTTCGTTCGCATCCGCGGCGTGTGCTAAGATTGTGAAACGTCAGTAGGCCCGTAGCTCAGTTGGCTAGAGCGCCACCTTGACACGGTGGAGGTCTGCGGTTCGAGCCCGCACGGGCCTACCATCCTTCCGATGGCTTTCCCTCACATCCTAAAGAGCGAATCGACCAACCGGTCTTATGTTGGTTCGACAAACGATTTGGATCGTCGTATTTCCGAGTAGAATCGCGGCAACTGCGTTGCGACGCGCCATCGCGGGCCGTGGAAGCTGGTCTATCGTGAAGCGTATGAGGTGTTATCCGACGCCGTCGCGGTCTCGAGGTATCATCGCCGTTCGGAGGTGAAAAAATGATTTCCGCAGCTCATCTGGTCATTTACAGCAAAAACGCTGAGGCGGACCGAGCATTCTTTCGCGATGTTCTCGGATTTAAATCCGTGGATGCAGGTCACGGCTGGTTAATCTTTGCTCTGCCGCCAGCAGAGGCCGCAATCCATCCGTCCGAGGAAAACGGCGGTCACGAACTGTATTTCATCTGTGACGATCTAAAGGCCGAGACGGCCGCGCTTGCGAACAAAGGTGTCAAGTTCTCCGAAATCCAAGAAGCGCGATGGGGTTCGATCACCAGGATTCGGCTTCCCGGCGGGGGCGAAGTGGGCCTTTACCAGCCGAAGCATCCCTTAGCCGTAAGCTTGCAATGAAGTCCGGTTTCAGGCCGAACGGGCCGACCATCCGCAAACTCTCTCAGGATTTCTCGCGCTAATTTGAAGCGTTCGCGCAATTCTTGGTCTTCACCATCTGAAAAAAATCCACGGGTGTCAGTAACTTGCCGCTCGACTCAGGAAGTATGTCCCACGCCGTAAACGCCACGATCAATTCCTCGTCCGGGTACACCATGAGTTGCTGGCCGCCGAATCCACGCGCCATCCATACCAACTCATTCGACCTCGGCATCGGAAACAACCACCACTTCAGTCCGTACTTGAATCCGGAACCTTCCGGCGTCGCAAACCCCGACGCTTCCAGTTCCGGACTGGTTTGAAAATACGGCGTCACCGATTCCTTCACCCATTCGCTCGAAACGATTCGTTGGCCGTCCCACATCCCGCCGTGCAAATACAGATAACCAATCTTCGCCAGGTCGTTGCCGCTCAGATACAAGCCACCTTCCGTGTCCACCACTCCTCGATACGTTTTTTTCCATTCGTGCCGCATACCGAGTGGCGCGAAAAGATATTTCTGGGCGTAGTCGTCAATGTTTTGCCCGGTTTCCTTCTGAAATATGTAGGCGAGCAGTTCCGAATCGCCGCTGCTGTAGTTCCACACCGTGCCGGGCGCGGCGGCCATCGGTTTGTCGATCGCGTATTGCACCCAGTCGTCGCTGGCTTCCATCAGGCTGGTGTCGTTGTGCGGATCGCCGGTTTCGAAGCCGTCGTCATTCCACTGCAAGCCCGAACTCATCGTCAGCAGATCGCGCAACGTGATGCGCCGTTTGCGCTGGTCCACATTTTTCACTTTCAGTCCGTCGAAATATTTCAGAATCGGGGTCGTCAGGCCTGCTTTGAAATCGCCCCGCTGCATCGCAGCGCCGATCACAATCGAAGTCACTGTTTTCGTCACGGATTGCATCGTGTGCATATCCGTGTGGTGATAGTAAGGGTGCCAGTCCGAATCGAAGTAGTTGTACCGCCCGGTCAGCCGCCCGTTATACGGCCCTTTCTCTTTGGCTTGCTTGGCGTAAAGAGTTGCGTAGTCGTGCGGATAGTTTCGTTCAAACACTTTCTTGCCCCAGCGGAAGACCGCGAGGCTGTCGATCATTTGCGAAAGTTTTCCTGAGGCGAGGTCTTTATCCAACTTCAGCAGTACTTGCTCGTCGAGTCCAACGCTGCCCGGGCTCGCCGTCGCCCATCCGTTTGTGGGCCACTCCGTTTTCTCGGTAGGTTCCGCGCCGCTTCGCACGGTGCGGACACTCGCGGTAGAAGCCAGCGCCATCGCGCTAACGAGCGCGACAAACACGCCCCACATTTTCATTAGGGCTCCTTCAGCGCTACGTTCCTGCGTATGGTGATTTCCCTATTTCGGTTTTGCCGTTGCGCTCGCCAGTTGAGCGCGAAACTGCGCCGCTTCGTCCGGCTTTTGCATCGCGTCATAATCCGCCGCCAGATCTTCCCGCGCATTCACCAGCCAGCTCACATTTGGAGCCATCTGCTTTATAAGTATGTCGTATCCCGCGCGCGACTCTGTGGCCGCCTCCGCGTACTTCTGCTGCCGCTCCAGACATCGCCCCAGCTTGATCCGCGCAATTCCAGTGTTGATGTGATTCGCTGACAGCGTTTCGGTATAGAGCGGCACCACTTGCCGGTAAATTTTCTCCGCGCGCGCCCACTCGTTTCGTTTCATGTACACGCTCGCCAGGTTCGACAGCGCCGTCGCCATTAAGTAATGATGCTCGCCGTATACCGAACGATAGATGTCCGCCATTCGCGTGAAATATTGCTCCGCAGCGTCGTAATTACCCTGTTGCAGTGCAGTGGAACCCAGTTCATTCAGCGAAGACGCCACGCTCGGATGCACCGGCCCGTACACTCGCTCCTTGATGCTCAGCGACTGCCGCAGCAAATCGTTCGCTTCGTCGAATCGGTTCTGCCGCACCAGAGCGCGCGCCAGAATCGTCAGATCGTCGGCGGTCTCCGGATTGTCTTTCCCGTACCATCCCTGCACGATCCCGAGCGCTTGCCGGTCGTATCGCTCCGCTTCCGGGTAGTGACCCGTGTCGAACTGAATCGCGCCTAAATTGATCAGGATGTCGGCCACTCGCGGATGCGCATCTCCGTAAATTTTCTTGTTCATGGCCAACACTCGTTCGTTCAACTCTTCCGAAGTCTGATAATTTCCCGCGTAAAATTGCGTGTTCGCTAGCTCGTACAGACTTACGGCCTCTTCGGGACTTTCCTCGCCCTTTCCCGCCTGCAGCTTCACCGCTTCATCGAGCGTCTTGATCGCCGCTTCGTACGAACCGCGATCCTCCTGCACTTTTCCCAGCACCGTCAGCGCTTTTGCCACCGCCGGATCGCTCGCCGGCACATGCCTCCGCGTCATCGCCAGGCCATCTGTTGCCAGTTGCTCCGCCTCGGGCAGTCGCGCTTGATAATCCCGCAGCGTCGCCAGATCCACCGTACTTTCTGCCGCCTCTTTTGAATCCGGCCCGAAGATCGCTTGCCGTTCTTTCAGCGCGGTTTGCAGCAGCGATTCCGCCTGATCGAACTTGCCAAGTTTTTCGTAAATTCCTCCGAGCGTCCGGTAAAGCTCGGCTTGCACCGCGGGCTCGCTGTCCAGGCTTTTCGCTTCCTGCACGCCGCGGTCGAGCAGCGTCACCACGCGCAGGTTGTCCGCTGGTCCCGCAGCTTCATCGCCACCCTGAAACAAATTCAGCATGAATTTCTGGATGCGTTCGGTTCGTGCCGATTCCGCCAGCGCCGCATTGCGCGCTTTCGTCAGCCGCCAGGTGTAGAACGCCACCAGCGCCACGACCATCGCCATCACCACGGCCGCCACTGTCACCGCGCCGCGATGGCGCATCACGAATTTCCCCGCCGTGTATCGCCAGTTGTCCGCGCGAGCGTCCAGCGGCTCGCCCTTCAAAAAATGATCCACGTCGCGAATCAGCGCTTCCACCGACTGGTAACGGCGCGTGCGATCCTTGTGCATCGCTGTTAGACACAGTAGATCCAGATCAGCCCACGCAGCCGCCGTCACGCGCTCGAGTTTTTGCCCGTCGTTCGCCGCCGCGCTTCGTTCGCTCGCGATCGACGGCCGCTCGGCTTGCGTCTCGGTCAGAATCCGCTCCGCCTGCGTCGGACTGCAGTGCGACAAATCAAACGGCAGCCGCCCCGCCAGCAACTGATACAAAATGACGCCCAGCGAATACACATCGGTTTGAATTCCGGTTTGCTCGCCGCGAATCTGCTCCGGCGCCGCGTATGCCGGAGTCATCATCCGCAGAGCCGTCACGGTTTGATTCGTCGCTTCGCCCAAATTTTCGATTTGTTTCGCAATTCCGAAATCGAGCAGCCTCACCGTTCCGTCGTTGCGGGCCAGAATATTCGATGGCTTCAGGTCGCGATGAATCACCGCATGCTGATGCGCGTACAGCACCGCCTCGCACACCGCGCGAAACAGCCGCAGCCGCTCCGCAATCGAACAGCGATGCTCCGCGCAATAATCCGTCAGCGGAATTCCTTCCACGTACTCCATCACGAAAAAGGGAGTTCCGTCCGCCGACGTGTCCGCGTCGTACAGCCGCGCGATTGAAGGATGATTCAGCTGCGCCAGCGTTCGCTGCTCGCTGGCAAATCGTTCGCGCCGCGCCGGCGACACCCACGCATCGCGCAACACTTTGATCGCCACTTCGTTGCCCAGGTCTTCGCGCCCGGCCAGGTACACCACTCCCATTCCGCCTTCGCCCAACGCGCGCTTTATTCGATACGGGCCAAATTCCTTGAAAGGAATCGATCGTGCTGCCGGATCGTTCAAAATCTCGTCGGCCACTTGCGCCACATCGCCATCCAGCAGCGATCCGCCATCGGCGTCTTCACGCAGCAATGCCATCACTTCGGCCCACAGCTCCGAATCCGCACCGCACTGATTTTTTAGGAAAGCTTCTTGCTCGGCTTTCGGTAAATCAGCGGCCTGATGAAACAAAGATTGGACTTGTTCCCAGCGCGCGCCGTCCATTTCTACTCCTCGCGAAGCGACTGCGCCAGCCACGCTTTCGCCGCGCGCCAATCCCGCAGCACGGTCGCTTCGGATACGCTCAGCAGTTCCGCCGTTTCCGGCACGTCAAATCCGCCGAAGAATCGCGTCTCCACCATCAACGCTTGCCGCTCGTTCATTTTCGCCAGCTCGTCCAGCGCCGCATCCAGCGCCAGCAAATGTTTGCCGCTGGCCGGCGCCTGTTGCACCGCCGCATCAAACGTGACGGTGACGTCCGCTCCGGCGCCGCGTTTTTCGGCATTTCTCCGCCGCGCCGCCTCCACCAACAATTGCCGCATCGCTCGCGCCGCAATTCGCTTGAAATGCAGCCGCGACGTCGCGCCAATCTCCGGCGATTTCGCCAGCTTGATCCACGCTTCGTTCACCAGCGCTGTTGGACTGAGCGTCGCGCTCGGATCCCCGCGCCGCACGCTTGACGCCAGCCTGCGCAACTCTTCGTACGTGGCGGAAAAAAGCTGGTCCAGCGCAAGCCGCTCTTTGCCGGATTCAGGTGTCGATCGTGCGGGTCCCCGGGAGTTCTTCGTCGCCATGGCGGTTTTTCGGGCCTTTTCGCGCGTCCGCACCAGGTTGCGGAAATATCGCGGCCACGTCGGGGCGTTCCGGGCCGTTCGCCGATGCGAAACTGTATCACCCGCAACGACGCCCGAGCAACGACGCTCGGCCGCGCCGCCGCACAAATAGACTTCCCCTTCGTCTCCGGATGCTTCATCGTATAAATGTCACGACCGTCCCTCCGGGAGCCCCGTTGATGAGTTCCGCGTTTCGCTGGCAAAGGTTGCTATGGCTCGGCGCGATTCTCGCGATCGCCTTTGCTGCCATTCAATTCATTCGACCCACTCTCACACGTCCGCCGGTCACAGCCGAAATCGAAGCTCCTCCCGAAGTAAAAGCGATCCTGCGCAACTCCTGCTACAACTGCCACTCCAATGAGCCGAAACTCTCGTGGTTCGACCAACCGGTTCCTGGCTATTGGCTCGTCGTCAACGATGTGAACTCCGCGCGCAAACATTTGAATTTTTCGGAGATCGGCAAGCTGCCGGCCGCGCAACAAAAAGCCGCTTTGTACGAAGCCGTTCTTCAAATCCAGCTGGGCGCCATGCCGCTTCCTTCGTACGAGCGACTCCATCCCGAATCCGCCGTCACTCCTCAGCAGCTGGCCGTTCTGAAGCAATATCTCGCTCCCACACCCAGCGAACCCGCCACCGACGCTCAGCTCGCCGCAGCCGATGACGAATATCAAAAATGGATTTCGCAGGGCAACGCCGCTCAATATGCGACGCAAATCGTCGCGTCTGCACCAAACGGCATCGCCTTCCTTCCCGATTACAAAAACTGGAAAGCGATCAGCACCACCGATCGTTTCGACAATCACTCCATTCGCGTCATCCTCGCCAACGACGTCGCCGTAAAAGCAATCGCCGAAAATCACATCCACCCGTGGCCCGATGGCGCGGCTCTCGCAAAAGTCGCTTGGTTTCAGCAGCCCGACAAAGACGGCCTCGTCCGCACCGGCCCTTTTTTCCAGGTGGAATTTATGATTCGCGACAGTAAGAAATACGCGAGCACACTCGGATGGGGTTGGGCGCGTTGGCGTGGCACGGGTTTAAAACCGTACGGCGAAAACGCCAGCTTCACACGCGAATGTGTTGGATGTCACGCGCCGCTGCGTGACACCGATTACGTGTTCACCGAACCGATTCGAGGTCAACAGTGACGGCATCCGCCAAACTCGGCGCTGCGCTCTGCATCACGCTCGCCGCAATCGCGTTCATCGCGGCCGGCTGTTCGAGCACTCAACCCAAACTACGGGCCGAACGGAACCAAGCCGCGTCGCTCACTGGAGACCTTCCCGCCAATCCGCTGGCCTGGCAGGTCGTCACTTCTTCGATCGACAAAAACAAATCGGAAATGTCCACGCTGTACGGCAACGACGCGGCCATTGCCTACGCACGCTCGCACTCCGATCACAACTATCCCGCCGGCGCGATTCTCGGTTTCGTCACATGGATGCAGACAGATGACCCGCGTTACTTCGGCGCCAAGATTCCCGGCAAGCCAAAATCGGTGGAGTTCGTAACCGTCATAGCTTCGGCCGACGGGCATCCTTCGTATCTGTATCAACTCTACGAAGGCGCTCCGCTACAAAAATCTTCCCAGCAACAAACAACCGTACCCGCAGATCGCGCCGCCTTTATTCTTTCTCTGCGATCCGCCGTTTTTCCGTAACAAACTCGTCCCTCAGCCGTATCTCACAAAGAAAGCGTTTCGCGAGTTCATGCTCGCGCCGCGCCTCCAATTCTTCGTATTTCGGAATTTTTCTCCCGAAATCTTCCATTAGGTGTGTATCCCCCGTTTCGCGGGACGAACGGTTCGGCATCGGCTTTCACCCATCCGCTCTTCGTGACGAATCGGTTTTTTCGCATCCGCGAACTCATATCGCCCCATATTCGAAATCGACGTAAGTCTCTCCGTTTCAGCAACTAACGTTCGGCCACTCCCTTGCAATGCACCACACGTTGTCTCTGACTACATTTGCCAGAGAATTCTCTGAATTCTCTTGGGAGGCTGTATGAATTGGAAGCGCTGTATGGCCCTGCTGCTCGGGCTGGTTTTCTGTTTTGTACCTCACGTTCTTCGCGCGCAAAGCATCGTCACCGGCGCAATCGGTGGAGTGATCACCGACGCATCCGGAGCCGTCGTTGCCGGCGCCACGGTCACTCTGCAAAGCAGAGATACGAGTGATTCGTTCTCCACCACTTCGACTGCTACCGGCACTTACAATTTCAGCCTGCTGAAGCCCGGCAGCTACAGCCTGACGGTTACGCGTGATGGCTTCAAACAAGCCAACGCCGCCGTCGTCGCCGAACTCGGTCAGACCGCGCAGTACAACATTCACCTCGAAGTCGGCGCCGCCAATCAAACGGTCACCGTCACCGAGAGCGGAAATCTGTTGCAGACCGAAGATGCCAACATCACTTCGAGCTTCGACACAAAAATGATTAACGAAGTTCCGAACCCCGGCGGCGACATCACCTACGTCGCGCAGTCCGCGCCCGGCATCACCATGAACAATTCCACCGGCGGCGGCTATGGCAATTTCAGCGCTTTCGGTTTGCCCGGTACTTCGAATCTTTTCACCATCAACGGTAACGACTACAACGATCCTTTCCTGAACCTCAACAACTCCGGCTCCAGCAACTTGCTCCTCGGCGGCAACGAACTGCAGGAAGTCGCCGTGGTCAGCAACGGATACACCGGTCAGTACGGACGCCAGGCCGGCGCGCAGATCGACTACACCACCAAGTCCGGCACCAACGCGTTTCACGGCGACGCGGTTTACAACTGGACCGGCCGCTACCTCACCGCCAACGACCCGGTTAACAAAGCGTTTGGCGGCGCGCGCCCGTTTGAAAACAACAACCAATGGGCAGCGAACTTTGGCGGTCCGATCAAGCGCGACAAGGCGTACTTCTTCCTGAACACCGAAGGCATTCGCTACATCTTCGGAGCGGTTCACACGCCCAGCGCTCCCACGCCCGCGTTTCAAAGCTACGTTCTCGGAAATATTCCGCAGGACGCAGCCACGCAGGCGTTCTACAAAAACGCATTCGCGCTGTACAACGCCGCTCCGGGAATTTCGAACGCGGTTCCCAATCCCAATAGCTGTCCGGGTTTTGCCACCGATCCAGGCTCTACCGGCGGCGAATGTACCGAAAGCTGGACGCAGGCCGTTTCCAGCGGCAACAAGGAATGGTTGCTTAGCGGTCGCGTTGACTACAATTTCAACGACAACAACAAAATCTTCGGTCGCGTGCGATTTGACCGTGGCGTTCAACCCACCTACACCGACTCGATCAACCCTACCTTCAACGACCAGAGCATTCAGCCGCAAAACGAAGGTCAGTTGAACTACACGCACATCTTCACGCCGACTGTGGTGAACAACTTCATCTTCTCCACGCTGTGGTACTCGGCGATTTTCGGCAGCACCAACCCCGGCCCTTCGCTGGCTTTGTTCCCCGGCAACCTGGCGTTTCCGATCGACGGTTCACTCACCGCGCTCGGCACGGGTTCCGGTAACCCCGGCGGGTTTGCCCAGGGCTTCCTGTACCCGCAAGGACGTCGCGTTACGCAGTGGGGCTTGGTCGACGACTTGTCGGTCACTCGCGGACTTCACAGCTTCAAGATGGGCGTGAACTTCCGTCGTGACGACATCACCGACTTGTCCGCCGCGTCGCAGACGCTTTACCCGGCGCTTAACGTCTCGTTGTTCGGCTTCGCAAACGACCAGATCGCACCGGCCGGTTGCGCCGCCGCCGGCACCTGCGGCAGCGCCGTTTACAACTTCAGCTCCAGCCCCGAACAACCGGTCGCCATCTACACGTTCGGTCTGTATTTTCAGGATCAGTACCGCGTAAATCAGAAACTCACGTTGACCTTGACGATGCGCGCCGACCGTAACTCCGGCGGTGCGTGCCAGACGAATTGCGCCACGCTGCCGGTTACTCCGTTCCCGGATGCGTCGCACGATGCGACGACTCCGTATAACGAATCGTTCGTCACCGGCAACCACACCATCATCCCGGGAATCGAGAAAATCGTATTCCAACCCAGAATTGGTTTCGCATGGAGCCCGGTGGACCAGAACACGGTCATCCGTGGCGGAGTCGGCCTGTTCACCGACCTCTATCCGGGCACGATTCTGAGCGCGTACGACACCAACTTCCCGCAGGTGAATTTGTTCAACGTTCCGACGGGCACCGTCGCGTTTGACAATCTGCCCCCGGGCAGCACTGTGTTCCCGACCAGCGGCGTCAATCTGGTCACGCAGTGCAACACCGCGTTCTCTTCGAACTACGCTACGGGTGGCAGCCTCACCACGGGCGGCAGTTCGGGCGGCGGTTATGCAGGCGCGGCAGCGGCGATTCCGGGCGGATGCTTGAACGCACTCGGCAATCTCTCCGTGCCGACGCTCAGCGACGTTTCGCGCAATTTGCAGAATCCGAAATACGTCGAGTGGAATTTCGAAGTGCAGCACACCTTCGGAAATCGCACCGTCGCTTCGGTCAACTACGTCGGCAACAAGGGCTACGACGGATTGATTTTTAACAACGACCTCAACGGCTTCGGGTTCGGCACGCTTCCTACGTCCGCTCCTGACGCTCGCGTCGGCCGTGTGAACTACCTGCAAAGCAGCGGCTCTTCGAACTACAACGGCGTCACTTTCTCGCTGCAACAAAACAACTGGCACGGCGTTTCGGCCCGTGTGAACTACACCTACTCCCACGAGCTGGACGACGTGTCGAACGGCGGCGTTCTGCCGTTCAGCGTGATCACCACGATTGCCGGGCAGATCAATCCGTTCAACCTGCGCGACAACTACGCCTCCGGTGACAACGACGCACGCCATCAGATTTCGGCGAGCTACGTCTACGCGCTGCCTTTCAAGAGCGAACACCATCTGGTGAACGCGGCGATCGGCGGTTGGCAGCTTTCCGGCACGATGTTCTGGCGCTCGGGTTTCCCCTTCAGCATGATCGACGGCGGAGCCAGCGCTGGTTTGGCCGGAAACAACTTGTCGGGCTCGACGATCCTGCTGCAACCCGTACCCGGCTTCACGCAGCGGGATTTCTCCAACGTTCGCGGTTGCGTACTTGCTTCGTGCTTCTCCGCAGCCGATTTCCAGACCAGCACCGATTTCACGGGCGACGTTGTCGGTCGCAACGCTTTCCGTGCGCCGGGCTTCCTGGGTGGAGACATGAGCATCCGCAAGAACTTCCAAATCAACGAACGCTTCACGTTCCAGCTTGGTTTGAACGCGTACAACTTCCTGAACCATGCCAACTACGGCGCGCCGTACCCCAACAACAACGCCAGCATCTTCGGGCAGTCGGTCATTACCCAGACTCCGCCGACTTCGCCCTACGGTGCTTTCGCTGCCGCGGCCACCGATCAGCGCATCGCTCAAATCACCGGCAAATTTATCTTCTAGTTCGCCGGTCGCTCCCTCCAAGGAAAAAAAGAGCAGCCCGAAAGGGTTGCTCTTTTTTTTCGTGTGCTCTCGTCGTGCAGCTACGCGCCCACATACCCCAGGCGCACGCGCTGCCGGTTCAGCGTTGAATCACAGGAAGGAAATCGTTCGAGGAATTACGAGCAAACACTTCTGAGGTTTAGCCGATTACGCGCTGCCGCCGCTACGTCTTCTTCGCCATTGCACTTGCAATGATCAACGAAGCGCCGCCCATTCCCAGCGCCACAAATAAACTGCTCCATTCGTCTTTATTGTGAAGGCTGGCCATCACCCGTGGGCCGTGCAGCACAAGCACCCACGACAGAAACATCGCCGCCATTCCCAGCGCGCCCCAATATCCCAAAATCTTCAGCGCAATCGCCAGGCCGGCCGCGATCATCGCGACGCCCGTGAAATACACGAAAAACAAATGCCCCGGGATCCACGCCGTCACCAGCGTTGCGATAAATTGCGCGTACATGAAATGCTGCACGCCAAAAATCACCAGCGTAAACGCGAATAGCCACCGCCCAATCGCGATCAGCTTCGCGGAGCTGGCGTCTTCCTCGGCGCCCACGCCGCGGCTTGCCGGCCGCATTCCTGCCAGCACCAGTGCTGCTGCACCCAGAGCGAGCGTCTCCAGTGCGCGCGTGCGGTCGTTTCCGGAATGCACTACGTCGTTTGCATGGAGCAGGTGAAGGAAAAGTACGGAGAGAGAAAACCAAACGCCTACAAAGATCGCCGACCACCGCGCGTAAAAACCGCTGCCCATGCTCAGGCCCGCGCCGACCAGCAGAATGCCCACCAGATACGCGCCCGCTGCGCCACCCGGCGCCCAGGGAGGCATCGGCGGCAAACCGCCCAGATAATACCCGAAGATTAGATACTCGACGCCGAACGCGATGGTTGTTGCCGCAAAAATCCAGCGACCCGCAGCGGTCAGCATCGTGTCGCCGTCAATTTCCGCGCGCGAATCGCTCGCATTCGCCTCAATCGCTACGCCCGGTTGTTCGTTGTTACTCGGCCACTAGCGCGTCGCTGCCAATCCAGAATTGCGCGATGCTCTTCAAGTTCGATTTATAAGTGCGCGAAACCGTATATTCCTTGCCCGTCTTTGTTTTCAGCAAATACTCACCGGTGCTCCACGGTTGGATTTCCTGCACGCACGCCGCATTCACCAGCACCGAGCGGTGAATGCGCAAGAACCCGTACGGTTTAAGCTTTTCCGCCAGGCTCGAAATCAGCCCGCGCAGCAAATACGAACCCGACGTGCGTTGCAGTAGCACGTAGTTCCCTTGCGCTTCCACGGCAACTACTTCGGTCGGATCGATGAACAAAATGCGCCCTTCGACTTTGATCGCGATCTTCGCCGACTTGGCCATCATCGTTCGGATCTGCGGCATCACTTCCATCAAACTCGCGGCTCGTTCGGCAGCCGTGCGGCGCACCGCCATGTCGAGCGCTTCGTTCACGCGTTCGCTCGAAAACGGCTTCAGCACGTAGTCCACGGCGTGCTTCTCAAACGCTTTCACAGCATGTTGGTCGTGGGCAGTTACGAAAATCACGGCGGGCATTGCCTGGGATTCTTTCTTCAGCCGATCGACCAGTTCGATTCCGGACATTTCCGGCATATTAATGTCCAGCAGGAGCACATCGAAGTCGCGCTTCTGCAGTTGTTCGAGCGCATCGACCGCGTCGTTGGCAGACGCCACTTCCTCGATGTCTTTGCGTCCCTCCAGCTCGATTCCTAAGGCGTTCCGCGCCAGGGGCTCATCGTCCACGATCATGACTCGCATCGGTGCCTCCTGCTATTTCACTACGGATACCGGACGAGTTTTGTTCGCTGCGCGGTGACGGGTGAGCGCTGAAAGCGGGAACACTCAGGCTCGCGGTGGCCACGTTGCCTTCGGCCAGCAGGAACGAAAAAGTCGCCTCGTCCCCATACAGATGCCGTAACCGCCCCTTTGTGTTGCTTATACCGACGCCCATTCCGCTCTGTTTGTTGCCTCCTACGCTATTTCTGACCTCGATCTCCAATGTGTTTTCGGATCGCCGGGAGGTGATTTCCAGCCACCCGCCCGTACGGCAGCAAGCGATTCCGTGTCTGACGGCATTCTCCACAATGGGTTGCAGGATCATTTGGGGCACCAGCAATTCGCGCGTCCCCGGGCCGATTTGCCACAGGGTTTCCAGTCGCGGGCCCAGCCGCATTTTCTCCAGGTCCAGATAGGCCTGAATAAACGCGATCTCGTCGTCCAGCCGGATCAGGTCCGAGCTGCCGTGCCGGAGCGCGGCTCGCAACAAATACGATAGACGTATGACCATCGATTTCGCGAGCGCGCGATCGGAATCAATCAGCGTGGAAATGCCGTGCAATGTGTTGAAAAGGAAATGGGGGTGAAGCTGATTTTTCAGCGCCTGCAGCTCGCTGGCCGCCAGAGCCTGTTCGAGCTCGCTTTTTTCCAGCTTTTCCTGCTGCACCTGGCGGTAGTAGGTGTAGGCGTGCGCCATTACCACCAGGGTGATGTACACAGCGATCTGGTCGCCGAGCGTGCCGAAAATCACACCGGTCATGTTGTGAATCGATACCGTGGCTCGTGCGAATTTCTGGGTGCTGCTGTCCCACACGGGGGCGATCAGGATGCGAATCAGGGTGTAAATCATCACAAAAGGCACCGCGCCCAGCAGATAGGCCGCCAGGCCGCGCAGAGGCTTCGACTTTTCGATGGGGTACCGCCGCACAATGTAGAAAATCGGCGGGGTGAGGACTGCGAAGTCCATGAACCGGAAGGACAGCAGCAAAGCCAGATACAACGAACTTTCGCGGTTTCTGAGGTCGCGCTCGAAAATGCTTTGCTGAATGGTGATCAGCGCGCAGACCACCATCCAACATCCCACAGCGCACAGGTATGCGAACGCAATTCGCCGGAAGCTGGGAAAGGCGGCTTTCATTTTTGCGAGCATATCCCGGATCATTCGTTGTCAGGACTTTCTGGGCCGAACTTACAATTTCGCGTGACGAGCGGCATATTCTGCGGTTTGGCCCCGCCAAAGGGCCATTTCACCACATTTTGGCAAAACAGTATTCGCCATTGCTGTAATTTTTGTTCCACAAATACGGTCCGCCGAGGCTGGGCGGCCGGGTAGCCGCACGGGTGGCGAGGACTCTTTCACCGGCGGCGCGGCCACCGCTAAGCTGCGCGAGTTCTCTGTCGTATCGAGGGCTCGCGCAAGCTTTCGATTTTGGTTCTGAACTGGAACTACGCGGCAGGCCTCAAAAGCCCTCGAAACGATTCTGTATGGGGGACTGATCGCAGGGACACCGGATGCGATCGACGCGGTGGTGTACTACGGCTCAGCCGCGAATGTGCCGGCGTATCTGATTTTTCAGCGCATCGCCAGCGGATTGCTGGGGCGGGATTCGTTCAAGGGCGGCGCCGCGACGGTGGTGCCGGGAATTCTGTGCCACTACACGATCGCGATTGGCGCCGCTGCCGCATTTTATGCAGCGTGCCTTAGATTTTCGGTGCCGAAATTAGCAACTCTGAATTTGACCCCGTAATACTTACTACCAGGTTTCAAGACCAGCTTTTTCAACCGAATGTCGCCAAACTTCCGTTTCATCACGCTGAACGTCGACTCGACGTTCGAGCGCCTGTGGTAGTGCGAAGGAAAGTCCGTCCGGCCCGCAAGACCTCCAAAGCAATTTATTAACCACAAAGTAGTTGACTATAAAACAACTACTCTGCTATCATGACTTGAGGCAATAGAGAACGCCCCTGACAACTCGACATGGTCGCCGCCGTCCAACTCGGTACGCAAACCCATCCGACCCTCCCTCTCGCTTACCCAACGCCTACGCAAATCCGCGTAGCTCTCCGTACAAACCGCAGAATTTCTAATCGGTACTCGATGCGATTAGAAACCGTCGTAACTCACACAAAACAATCATCAGATGTCATTTCTAATCGGTACACTTTCACACTATTTTCGCGGCCGCTCCTCCACACGATCTGCGTAGCTCTCAGCAATCTCCGCAACTTCGCGCCTGCCTGTTTTCGCGTACGAACGAATTCCTGAGCGATCTTCTACGGGGCGGCGAGGCCCGGAGACGTATCCGGATTTCCACGCGCAGGTTAGTGAGCGGAGGTGTCGAAGGAGTCGCTCGGGTCTAGGGAGCAGGCGCGCCAGAAGGCGGAGTCGGAGAGCGAGCGGTCGGCCAGGGATTTTACGGAGGCGAGAGTGGCGGAAATCTGGCCTCCGTCGGCGGAATCGAAAACCACGACGATGCCGTCCACGGGCTGGCGAGCGGCGGAGACGCTTTGATAGGCGCGGAGGAAAACCAGCTTTGCGAAAGCCAGCTTTTCGCGCGCAGTGGTGGTAGCCGAGGGGTTGAGGGGCGAAACCCAATCGACGCGCACGTTTTTGCCTTTCAGCGGATCCCAGTTCCCCGGAAACGGATTGGTCTCTTCTTTGGTGACCTGAAAAATTGCGGAGTTGGGCGATGCCGAGGCTGCCGGTGTTGAGGCGGCGGCCGGCTGCGAAGATGACGACGCGGCGGTAGAGCCGGCGTCGGCGGAGATTTTATTTTCGGCGGTGGTCGCGGTGGAATTCGAAACAGTGGTGACGGCGCCCTGCACGTACCCGGCGGGCATTTCCAGTTGCGAGCGGTGGATCCAACCGCGAGAAGCACCGGAAATCTGAATGTGAACCCATGCGCCTTCGACGCCGAGGACCGGAAATTCGTCCTGCGCGTCGGCAGTCATCAGAACGGGCGAATCATCGACGGGTTTGGAGAACACCGGTGTTTTCGCGCGTTTCACGCTGGCTAGATCGACGGGATGCGTCTGGTTGCGCTGGATTTCTTCGAGGCTCTTGATGTAGTCGCCGAGGTCGGCGGCTTGTTTATCGAGATAGGCGTGTTGGGCGCGAAGCGATTCGAGCGTGACGCCGGAAGGCAACGCGGCGGCGGGTGCGACGGGAGTTCGCGGAGCGCGGGTGGCGGTGGCAGGGCCGTCGCCGCGGGACGACGATTCTTCGGAGGAATTATCGACCGAAGCAGGAGCGATGAATCCGCCGCCGTTGGGATTGAGGTGCGCGGACGGTTTGATGCCGCCATTCGACGGAGGCGGACCCGAAGGTGCGGCTGCGGCTGAGGACGCAGCAGGCGCGGAAGCGGGAACGCTGGAAATCTGGTTTGAAGCTGCGATCGTGGCGGCGCCGGGCGAGAGAGCTTCCTCGATGCGGTCGAGCGCATCATTTTCCAGGCGTCCGTTTGAAACGAGGACGCGATAACCGGTCTGCGCGCCGGCGGGATCGGTGTACCAGCCGGTGATTTTCGCAGTGGCTTCGACCAGAGTGCCGCCGCCGACGGCCGGCGAAACCTGGTAAGTGCATTCGTAAAATCCCTTGGAATAGCGATCGAGCGGATCGGCGGTTTGCTGGACGAAGCCTTCGAGAGTGGGCAAACGGCCGCGTGCGGTGGAGCTGATCTTCTGGACGACGGCGCGAACGTCGACGACCGGACGAGGAAATATTCGCTGGTAACTCGCCGGCGGAGATTGAGCGAAGGCGGGCGATGGCGAAATTGCGACGAGCGCGGCGAGAAAACAAACGAGCGCGGCGGCAACGCGGGTTGCGATCGAGGGGCGAAAAGCTGTGCGGACGGAAATCACGGAATGGGCGCCACCTGATCGCGACGCAACCAACCGCGATGCCCATCCTGTGTTTCAACGCCGTACCAATATTCAGTGATGATTTCGACGAGCACGTCGCTGCCGGCGGAAAGCTCGGTGATGGTCTGCGCGCTGTGGAAGGGCGCGGTTTTCAATTCGGTGTTTACGTTGGCGACGCGAACTTCGAGAGTGTGCTGCAGCTGATCGGCGCGGAGCTGAAGACTTTTCACCGAGGCCGCGACTTCGCGAATGCGAGCCGCTTCGTCGTTGCGTTCCTTTCCGATGTTCGCGGCTTCTGCATTGAGCTGGCGCTTCTGCAGAATTTCGGCGGCTTGCTGCTCTTCGCGCTGAATGGCGGTCAGGTGAGCCTGGATTTCGGCGAACTCGCTGGTCTCGACCGAACTGTCGGACAAGTGAATGCGGCGAGTGCCGTCTTCGACGAAGACGGCGGAGATTTCGAGGTGCGTGCGCGAGGGCGTGACGGATTCGACCACGTAACGAACGCTGATGACTCCGATGTCGGAACTATTTTTGAAGTGCGTGGGCGAGACAGTATCTTTGCGGTTTTTATAAAACGCCTGACCGGGGCCAGTGTAGGGTCCGAAAAATGTGGAGCCGGTTTCCTCCAGGGCGCCGTAGAGGGTTTCCTCTTTCTCGTACATTTTGGTGCCGTGGATGACTTCGTCCTGGACAACGATCTTCACGGCTTTCAGAACGTCGGCGTTCGAGGCAGTGAGATCGATGGCGAAGGGTTCGACGGTTTGCTTGTCGGAAGCGTGCGCGGGAACTGTGCGGACAGCGACAAAAACAACCAAAACGAACAGAAAAAGGAGGGCGGTGGATGCACGACGGGCGGGGAAGCGGGAACCAGATGCTACCGATGGATGACCGGACATCGGGTAAGTCGTACACCCCCTAAGTTAAGGAGTCAATCCGAAATTTAAAGATAGGAGGGACGGATTGGGAGAGAAAGTGACGAGGGGAGTGCGGGGGTGGCACCTAAGAGCCAATAGGGCTCTCTAAAGCTTAAGATATATTAATTTTTCTGCTTGCATTGTTAATTTTCTGGGAGTACGTTCTATTCGATTTTTGAATCGATGCGAGTGACGAAACCGACGGATCGCAGAGAAACGTCGCTCCCATGCGAGAGTTCATGACGAAGGCGTCTGCTATTTCAGCGCGCACAAAACTTCGCTGCAGGTGTTTTTTTTCCCTCCCTACAAATCGCAAACAGAAACAATCCGAACCGGTCGCCGCGACGCGGCTGCAACAGGAGGCAGTATGCCCAGGAATTATTTGATGGGAGCACGAATCGCGCGGTGGTCGCTGGCAGGCGTGATGGCGCTCGGTGGATTGATTTCGCCAACGATTATGGGACGAGGGAGCGCGACAACATACGCGGCTCCGGCGCCGAATCTGCGGATCAAAGCGATCCCGGCATTCGCGAGAAAATATGGATTGCCCTGCTCGGCGTGTCACACGGCGTGGCCGGAGCTGAACAATTTCGGGCAAGTGTTTCGCGACAATGGCTACCAGCTGATGAATGATCGCGATTCGCCGATCTGGCAGAATCCATCGTATTTTCCGATCACGTTCCGCATCACGCCGAACTGGCATCGTGAAAGCACCAACGAACAGCCGATCGATTCGGTGCCGGGCGGCGGGCCGGGCAGTGAGACGATCGCAGGGCGCGTGACGCAGGCTGGATTCGATCTTTCGGGAATGGACCTGTGGTCGGCGGGAACGTTGTACAAGAATATTTCGTTCGTGCTGCTGCCGTCGTCCGATCCGACCGCGGTGTGGCACTTCGAAGCGGCGTGGGTGCGGTTCGACAACATTAAGGGTAGCCCGTGGCTGAATTTCCGTTTTGGGCGTTTCGAACTGGACAACCTGATTTCCGAGAAGCGGTTCCTGTTTCTTTCAGCCAACGGCGGAATTTACCAGATTTATCACTTCAATGTGCCGGGGAGCACGAACAACTTCGGATACGGCGACAACCAGATCGGTATCGAGCTGGCGGGGCATTCGAGGAACAGCTACACGCGGTACTCGGTGGCGATGCTCAGCAGCAACGAAGGCGGCGTGAACTTCACGACGGACGTGGTGCCGGGAGCGGGTCCGAGCAACCGGACGTACGACGTGAACCTGGCGTTCAGCCAGGCATTTAATGCGGGCAGCCTGGGCCTCGAGAGAATCGGAGCGTTTTCCTACATCGGTCAACGGCCTACGTATTACCAAACGGCGGGCGATGGAACCCAACAACTGGTGGGCTTGGGAAACAAGCCGTTCTATCGAGTGGGCGTGGCCGGAGACCTTTACTTCAACAAGCTGGAGATCCTGCCGTTGTTTATGTATGGGCATGACAACGCGTATCTGGGCAGCGACGCGCCATCCACACAACCCTTGCCGGGAGGGGCACCATCGCCGACGTTTGCGGGCGGATTTGTGGAAGCGCATTACTACGTGAGTCCGCAGCTGGTGTTTCTGGGCCGGTTCGAAAAGATTAATGTGACGCAGCAGGCGCTGGTGAATGCGGGCGCCGTTCCCAACAATTATGGAGATGTGACGGCGTATTCGGTGGGTTACCGGTACTACCCGATCATGTTCAGCCGCGCGGGACTGGCATTCCACAACGAATACTCGATTTCGAAATCGGTGGGTATCGTGCCGGAAAGCGGCGACGGGACCGGATTGCCTCCGCTATTTCCGACGAACGGCGTGTGGAGCAGCAGCGTATTCATCGGGTTCGATTTCGACTTCTAGGCATGAGGAACACAATGACACTACGACAAGCGTTGGTGGCATGCGCATTGGGATCGATCGGATTTTTAACTCTGGGGGCGTTGCCGAGCGCCGCGCAATCGCATGTGAACTCGCCGGACCCGTCCCTAGGCACGCCGGACGTTGCGACGGAAACGAGCAACGTGGGGGGCAAGATCGGGCACGCGGCAGCGGGCAAACAGCTCTATCGCCGCTACTGCATCGGCTGCCACGGACCGGACGGAAACGGCGAAGGAATGAACGCGCAGTGGATCGAGCCCAAACCACGCGACTTCACCGCGGCGGTCTTCAAATGCCGATCGACGCCGACCGGAACACTACCGACCGATCAGGATCTTTATAATTCGATCGAGCGGGGATTTGTGAACAGCAACATGCCGTCGTGGAATCCGCTGACGCCGCAACAACGCGCGGACCTGGTGGCGTTCATCAAGACGTGGTCGCCGCGATGGGCAAAGGAAAAGCCGGGTGCGGCGCTGACGATTCCGCCGGAAACTCCGATTACGATCGAAAGCATTTTGCATGGGCGAGAATTGTTTCAGAAGATGGAATGCTGGAAGTGCCATGGCCCGGCGGGGCACGGCGATGGACCCTCGGCAGCGACGTTGACCGACAGCAAGGACAATCCGATCCGTCCGTATAATTTTTCGACGGGCACGCGGTTCAAGTGCGGCGAAACGAATCAGGACCTGTATCGAATATTCATGACGGGTGTGGATGGAACGCCGATGCCCTCGTTTGCGGATGTGATCCAGCCGAACGACGCGTGGGACCTGGTGCATTTCCTGCGGACGCTGCAAGCCGAATCGCTGACGACGAAAGAATCGGAATTGTGGAAGTCGTACGTGGCGGCGCATCGCGCGGACATTAAGCCGATCGGACCGGACGCGGCGGCAGGCGGCCAGTAAAGACCGGTGAACAGTAAAGAATCGAAGGGCCATCATTATTTCGGGAGGAGTGGAAGCGATGAAGAGCAAACTATTGATGTTGCTGGCAGGAATCGCGTTGGCGGGAAATGGCGGAGTGAGTGGATTGCCGTCGCCGGCGGGAACGGCAACGATCAGCGGAAAAGTGACGTACACGGGCACGCCTCCGAAAATGAAGCCGATCGATATGGCCAAAGAACCGTCGTGCGCAAAGCAACATGCTACTCCCGTGATGACGGAGAACGTGGCGACGGGCGCGGGAAACTCGCTGGAATATGTGGTGGTTTACATTTCGGCGGGAGATCCGGGCGGAGCCGCTCCGACGGAAGCGGTGCGCTACGACCAGAAGGGTTGCCAATACTTGCCGCACGTGCTGCCGATGCAGGCGGGGCAACCGCTGCAAATTTACAACGACGACCAGACGTCGCACAACATTCATCCGCTGGCGAAAGTGAATCCGGAGTGGAACAAGTCGCAGCCGGCAGGATCGCCGCCGATCGATACGAAATACGACAAGCCGGAATTTATCCCAGTGAAGTGCAACATCCATCCGTGGATGCACGGATATTTCGTGGTGCTGAATACTTCGCATTATGCGGTGAGTGGGCCGGACGGCGGGTTCAGTCTGAAAGGACTCCCCGCGGGAAAGTACACTTTGACGGCGTGGCAAGAACAGTATGGAACGCAAACGCAGGACGTGACGGTGGCCGCCGGTGAGACCAAGGCGGTGAATTTCACGTTTAAGGCGCTGCCGTACTGACGAAGACCGCGTGAAGCGGAGCCGGCAGCAGCGCTGCAAGCGCTACAGCTTCATGCAAACGAATTCCCAAACGTAGTGATTGAGGCGAGAAGACATGGGTCGAGTTTTCGCGGTAGTTCTCACCCTGATAACCGTGGTGTCGGTGGCGTTCTTCGTGATGCACACGTGGTGGCTGCCGCCGAACATTTCGACGACCGGCGTTGCTGTGGACAAGCAACTGGAAGAAACGCTGATTGGGACGGGAATTTTATTTCTCGCAGGCCAACTGCTGTTGGGCTGGTTTGCGTGGACCGCGAGCGACAGAACTCCGGGACGTCCGGTGAAAATTTTTCCGGGCGGGCCGACGCCGCTGGTGACTGCAGCGATTCTGGTGGTGGGAATTGAAGTTTTCACGCTGACGTTTGTGGGGTCGAAGGCGTGGGGCGCGATTTATCTGGCGCCACCGGATCCGCATGCGTTGAAGATCGATGTGCAGGCCGAGCAGTTCGCCTTTTATTTCCGTTATCCGGGGCCGGACGGACAATTTGGCGGCGTGCATCCGGATAAAATCGACGATGGCAGCGGAAATTATTTCGGGCTCGATCCGGCGAACGATGTGGCAGCGCGCGACGACATTGTAGTGGGTTCGCTGGTGGTGCCGGTAAATCAGCCGGTGGAGCTGAAGTTACATTCGAAGGACGTGGGACATTCGTTTTACGTGCGCGAGCTTCGCGTGCAGCAGGATTTCGTGCCGGGGCTCGATATTCCGCTGCACTTCACGGCGACGCAAGTGGGGAAGTACGAAATCGTGTGCACGCAGTTGTGCGGGCTGGGGCATTACAACATGAAGGCGTATCTGGAAGTGATGAGCGAACCGGATTACGAGCAGTGGATGAAGACGCAGATCGGGCAGTAAAGAAAGATTGCGCAAGGGCAGCTTGGGCACAGCGTATTCAGCACCGTCTGAGGGTCACATATGCATGAGGTAGCGGCGCAAACAGGGGCGCATCAGCACACAGCACCGACGGGATTTATCCGGAAGTATGTGTTCAGCCTGGATCACAAAGTGATCGGGAAGCAGTACTACGGGCTGGCGCTGGTGGCGGTGTTCATCGGGATGGTGCTGTCGTGGCTGCTGCGGATTCATTTGGCGTATCCGGACTGGCACATTCCGCTGCTGGGGAAATTTTCGGCGGCGGGTGCGCCGGATGGGGTAATGACTCCGGAATATTATCTTTCGCTACTGACGATGCACGGAACGATCATGGTGTTTTTCGTGCTGACGAACGCGCCGTTTGCGGCGTTTGGAAATTATTTTCTACCGATCCAGATCGGCGCGGAGGACATGGCGTTTCCGCGGTTCAACATGATGTCGTTCTGGACGACGTTTCTGGCGTTTGTGGTGATGATGGCGTCATTTTTCGTGAGCGATGGGCCGCCGATTTCGGGATGGACGGCGTACGCTCCGTTGAGCGCCGTCGGCAAGGATGCGGGACCGGGGCTGGCGATGGGCCAGAACCTCTGGGCGATCTCGATCGCGATTTTTTGCATTGCGTCGCTGCTGGGCGCGCTGAATTTCATTGCGACGACTCTCGATTTGCGGACCAAAGGAATGTCGCTGGCGCGGATGCCGTACAGCTCTTGGGCGTGGTTTGTGACGTCGGTGATCGCGCTGCTGGCGTTTGCAGTGCTGCTGCCCGCGTGCGTGTTGCTGATCCTGGACCGAGTGGCGGGCACGAGCTTCTTTATTCCTGGCGGCTTGGTGCTGAGCGACCGGTTGCAGCCGCACTCGGGCGGATCGCCGCTGCTGTGGCAACACCTTTTCTGGTTCTTTGGGCATCCGGAGGTTTACATCGCGATTTTGCCGTCGATCGGAATCATCGCGACGATTTTGCCGGTGTTTGCACGCAAGCCGCTACTGGGACCGCGCGCGCTGGTGGGAAGCATGATCGCGATCGGATTCCTGAGCTACATGGTCTGGGGCCATCACATGTTCGTGAGCGGGATGAATCCGTTCTCGGCGAACATTTTTTCGGTGCCGACGCTGGTGATCACGATTCCGGCGACGATCATGACGCTGCTGCTGACGGCGACGGTGTACGGCGCGAAGATGCGGTTTGAGACGCCGGCGCTGTTTTGCCTGGGTTTCATTTCGGTGTTCATCAGCGGCGGAATCAGCGGATTTTATCTGGCCCAGCCGTCGCTTGACACCTACCTGCACGCCACATATTTCGTGGTGGCGCATTTCCATTTCGTGATGGCGGTGGCGTCTCTGTTTGGAGTGTTCGCCGGAACGTATTTCTGGTTCCCGAAAATGTTTGGGCGAATGATGAACGAGACGATGGGGAAGTGGCATTTCTGGCTGACGTTTCTGGGTGTGTATTGCGTGTTTATGCCGATGCACTATCTGGGACTGGTCGGGAATGTGCGGCGGTATTCGGCGTTTGTGGACGACTACCTGGCGCCGCTGATTCCGGTGCACCGGTTCATTACCATCGCGGCGCTGCTGACGGGCGCGGCGCAGATGATTTTCTTCTGGAATCTTTTCTATAGCCGGTTCTGGGGACCGATCGCGAGTGAAAATCCGTGGGAAGCGACGTCGCTCGAATGGTCGACGACCTCGCCGCCGCCGTTTGACAATTTCGGCGGCAAGCATCCGGTGGTTTACAACGGACCGAATGAGTTTGGAGTGAACGGGCCGAACGGGACGGATTACATCATGCAGACCGACCCGACCCCAAGCGGTTCGTAAGCGGATTTCGCGGCGCGGGCCAGCAAGGTTTGAGGAAACTACAGAGTTGAGCACGGAAACAGAACTCGAAATTGCAGAGCCGGTTGTTCCTGGCGGCGGGATCCCGATCACTATCACGCCGGGGCCCGGCGCGAGAATGACGGCGAACATGCCGCGGCCGGAGCGGTCCGAGACAGGAGTGTGGATCGGCGTATCGGCGATCATGATGACGTTTGCGGCTTTCACCAGCGCGATGATCGTGCGGCAGGGCGCGAGCAACGACTGGCAGCATTTCCAGCTGCCGCGAATCCTGTATCTGAATACGGCGATTATTTTGGCGAGCAGCGTGACGCTGGGAGTCGCGCGATGGCGCCTGTCGGCGGTGGCCGAGCGGCTGCACGTGAATCGCGAAGCGGCGCGGAAATTCTACAGCGAGGGGATTTACTGGCTGTACGTGACGGCGGGGCTGGGCTTGCTGTTCGTGGCCGGGCAAGTACTGGCGTGGCGCAACCTGCGAGCGCAGGGATTGTTTCTGGCGACGAATCCGAGCTCTTCGTTTTTCTACGTGTTCACCGCGCTGCACGCGCTGCATCTGGCGGGCGGCATCGCCGGAGTTTTCTACATGCTCGCGAAGCTGGCAAAAACGAAAGGCACGGCGGAAACCAGCGGGATGAGCGCGCTGAGCGTGTACTGGCATTTCATGGACGGACTGTGGGTGTACCTGTTCGTCCTGCTGTCGCTGCGAACTTGAAATCGGGGGAGGAGCCGTGAGCGATTTAGCGGCGACGATGACGGCGGGGCACGGAGCGACGATGGAGCCGTCGCCGTTTCGCATTCAATCGAAAAAACTGACGATGTGGCTGTTTATTGCGTCGGATGCGGTGACGTTTGGCGCGATTTTATTCGGATACGCATACCTGCGCGTTGGGTCGCCGGACTGGCCGCGGCCGTTTCATTTTTCGCCCAGCATCCTGAACGGAATGGTGATGACGGCGGTGCTGCTGACGAGCAGCCTGACGATGCTGGGGGCGGTGGCCGCGGCCAAGGCGGGACAGCGAGCTTCGGTGATGAAGTGGCTGAGCGCGACGGTACTACTGGGAATTATTTTCGCCACGCTGCATTTGCGCGAATGGTTCCACATGTTTGGCGAGGGATGGGGACTCGCGAAGAATCCCGATGGCGGGCCAGTGATGTTTGGCGCGACATTTTTCAGCATCACCGGGCTGCACCTGATGCACGTGATTTCCGGCGTGGTGGCGCTGGTGGTGGTGGGAATCGGATACAACACGAAATGGCTGGATGAAGGGCACATCGAAACGACCGGACTTTACTGGCACTTTGTGGATCTGGTTTGGATGTTTGTGTTTCCGCTGTTGTACTTGATGAACGCGTCGCGCTAAAAATTCGCGGGAAACCGGAACGGGAGGAAGAGCAAGGATGGACGCGAGCCACGAACCGGGAATGGGATTCAACGCGGCAGTTTGGATCGGCCTGCTGGCGATCGCGGGCGTGGAAGTGTTTGCGACGTACCGAGGGCTTTCTACGCACGGGCTGCTGGCGGTGCTGTTGATCCTGGCGTTTTTGGAATCGGGCGTGGCGCTCCTTTATTTTATGCATTTGAAGTTCGAGCGGCCGGTGCTGCTGTGGAGTTTCGTGATTTCGGTGGTGTTTGTGATTCTGATGATGAATCAGGTTTGGCCGGACGCGTACCGGATGCTGAGCGTGGGATTGAAGTAGCGCGACGAATCGCGAATTGCGTGAAGCGCGAGCCCGCGGTAGAGTGAGGATATGTCAACGACGCGGCTACTGGGATTGATTGCGCTGGTGCTGGGGACGGCCGGGATGGTCGCGATGACGATTCCGCCCGCGTCGCTGGCGCAGGGTTGTGCGATGTGCTACCAGAGCGCGGCTGCTTCCGGGCCGAAGATGATTCAATCGCTGCGAGATGGAATCATCGTGCTGATCGCGGTGCCGGCAGTGATCTGCACGGGAATTGCGTATCTGACGTGGCGGCGACGGAACCTTCACGAGCAGGAATCGTAGCGACCGGTCGAATTAGTTTTCCGTAGTAAAACTTCTCAGTCGTTCCTCGCAGCAACTTCTCGCAGCAATTCTTCGAAGTAAATCCAATCGATCCGCTAGGAATTTTTTGCGGGTTCGCTTTTGTGTTTCCCGTTCAGCGGCAGCTGCAATTCGATGAGCAAGCCGCCGTCTTTGCAGTTGGCGGCGCTGACCGAGCCGCCATGCAGGCGCACGGCGCGTTCGGTGATGGAAAGGCCGAGGCCGGAGCCGCCGGAGAAACGGTCGCGCGCGTCGCCGACGCGGTAAAACGGAAGGAAAATATCGCCCAAGGATTCTTCGGGCACGCCGTTGCCGTGATCGCGGACGCTGATGACGGCGTTGGCTGCGGAGGAGTGTCCGTTGGCTGCACGTTTGTGGAGGGCGATTTGGACTTCGGTGCCTTCGGCGGTGTAGTTGACGGCGTTGCGGACGACGTTTTCGATGGCGCTGCGCAAGAGCTGCTGGTTGCCGGGAATCAGGCATGGATCGGTGTGGGTGACGCGGACGTGGCGCTTGCGATTTTGCGCTTCGAATTCGGCGTCGGCGGCGACTTCCATGACAACGCGATCGAGGGGAACGGGTTCGCCTTCGAGGACTTCACTGCCGCCCTCGAGACGAGCGAGACGGAGAAGGCTGCCGATCAATGTGTTCAGGCGGCCGGCTTCGAGCTCGATGCGGTCGAGACCGACCTGCGATTGCGGACCGGCGTGAAGGCGCGTGAGCTCGAGCGCGACGGTGAGGCGAGCGAGCGGGGAACGAAGTTCGTGAGAAATGTCGGCAAGCAAGCGTCGCTGCGAAGAGATGAGCGATTCGATCTGCTCGGCCATGTGATCGAAATCGCGGCTGAGTTCGGCGAGTTCGTCGTTGCGATTGCCGGCCTCGGCTCCGACGCGGGCGCTAAGATTTCCCATCGCGAGGCGGTGGGTGGCGGCGCGAAGATGCAGCACCGGAGCGGTAATGTAGCGCGCGAGCCAGAAGCAGACCAGGCCGGCGATGAAGAGTACGGCGGCGGCGCGAATGATCTGAATTTGAATCGGCGCGCGAAGGATGTCGGCCACCGATTCGATGCGCGTGCCGATGACCAGCACGTAACGAGTGCCGGTGGAACCGGTGGTGCGCGTGGCGGCAAATTTGATGCCGTGCGAAGTGCGAATTTCGGTTTCGACCGATTGCAAAGTGGTTTGAGCCATGGCGTCCACTTCGGGCGGAGTGGGCTGCGAAAGAATTTCTCTGCCTTCGTCGTCGAATAGATAGGCCTGCCAATGAAGCGTGGTTTGCAGCGAGGTGAGGAAGTCGGCGAGAGCGCCCATGCCGTGATCGTCGAGAATGTCTGCAGCGCGAGCGGCCATGAGCGGCATGACGGTGCGGTCGAATTCTTCAGCGCGCATGGCCTTGAATTGCGATTGGGTGGTGACAACCGAGACGATCAGGATGGCGCTGACCAGCACCATGGCCAGCCAGAACGAAAGAAAAATCTTTAGAAACAGACTGCGCACGCCGTGTTCACCCGTTGCGGTACATACCGCGAATCATGAAGCCGATTCCGGAACCACGTACACATATCCCACGTTGCGAATCGAGCGGATGCGTTCGGTGCCATCGTCGCGGGGCCCAAGTTTTTTCCGCAGATTGCTGATGTGAACGTCGAGACTGCGGTCAGACGGTTCGAGCTCGCGGCCGAGAGCGGTCTTCACCAATTCCTCGCGCGGGAGCACCTGGCCGGGAGATTTGAAAAACAGCGCGAGGAGCTCGAATTCGACGGCGGTGAGTTCCACGTCGCGCGATTTGTGGCGGGCCACGCGGGCGCCGGCATCGAGACGAACGTCATCGAGAACGATCGGAGCCTGGCCCGCGAATTCCCGTGCAGCACCGGCGGCGGTGCGGCGCAGTACGGCGTGAATGCGGGCGGCGAGTTCGCGGGGGTTGAACGGTTTCGGCAAATAATCGTCGGCGCCGATTTCGAGGCCGACGATGCGATCGACGTCGTCACCGTGCGCGGTGAGCATGACGACGGGAATGGCGGATTTCGCGCGAATCTGGCGGAGGACTTCAAAGCCGCGGACGCCGGGAAGCATCACGTCGAGGATGACCATTTCATAGTCGCCGGACAGGGCGCGTTCGATGCCGGCGGTGCCGTCATGAACGGCGTCGATGCGAAAACCCTGCGCGCTTAAGTATTGATCGACCAGTTCGCAAAGCTCGACGTCGTCGTCCACGACCAGCAGACGCGTGGCGCGCCAGTCGGAATCGCCGTCGATTTTGGGAGCCATCATAGGATTACTTTATACCTCAACCCGACGGAATTGGAGCGGCCGCGAACGCACTAGGGCTGGGTGGGCCGGTGCTGCAGCGCTTTCGAGCGGTCGATAACCCACTGCGGAAACACGGGAGTGTTTTGCGGCGGCTGGCCGCAGGTGATGGCCCACTGTTCGATCCAGCCCACGCCCTCTTCGCCGACGTAAGTGTTGGGCAGGCCGTAGGCTTGATCGCTGAGCGCGTCTTCGAGACTGACGAAGCGGTAGCCGCGCTTGCGGAGCAGGTCGAGCAGGTCGGCGATGTGATCCGCTTCGAGCCAGTTGCCGTGGATGAGCAGAATTTGTTTTGGTTCGTAGCCGATCAGATTTTTCGAAAGTTTTTCGAAGTAGTCGAACACTTCGCTGGTGTGCGCGAGATACGAATCCAAAAGTTGCTTCTGCAAGTCGGTGTCGCCGCGACGGCGCGCGTCTTCGTACACACCGGCGTACATCCAGTCCCAACCGTCCATGGTGACCGGCGCGATGCGATAACCGCGGCTGGTGAGAAATGCTTCGGCCTGGCGGCGGGTTTCCAGGTCGCGTCCGGTATCGAGGAAGGGATGGCGGAAATAGCGAAGCTGCATGTGATGTTGCGCGAGAAGGATGCGCGTGACGGATTCGCCGCGAACGACTTCCTCTTCCCAGACGGGCAGCGGGACTTTGTTTAAGGATGTGTGGTTGTACGTGTGGTTGCCGAGCTCGAAGCCGCCGTCGGTCCAGAGTTTCAGCGCGTGAATGCGGAGGGCGACGTCGCCGGGATCGTCGGGTGTGGCGCCCAGACGTTGGTAAAGCTTGCCTTCGTTGACGAAACCGACGGCGGGAATTTTTTCGGCGGTGAGTGTGGCGAGGAGTTTGGTGGTCATGTCCACGATTTCGGCGCCCGTCATTCCGTTGGCGCCGGCGGCCGGAAGATCGTCGATGGTGATGGCGATTTCGCGTTGAGGCTGCGACGCGGTCTGGCTTTGCGCGCGGAGCGGCGGGACGGGAGTGGCGAAGAGCGCGGCGAGGACGAGACCAGTCGCGATTGTTAGAACTGTGGCCTGTAGCTTTATCGTCGGCAGGGTTGGCATCGGCAAGCTTTTCATCGGCGACCTCTGGGCAAAGAATTTATCACGCGAGGCGGTTTCAAATCCTGCGAACGATGCCGTCGGTGGTGGCGCGGGTGTTGCGGACGAGCAGCAGGACCAGAAGCATTCCGGTGAAGGGGATCAGTCCGCTGAGGATGATGAGCGGGTCGAACAGATGTGTGCCAGTGGCGATGCGCGCGTCGGATAGATGGCCGGCGAGTTCGAAGACGATGATCGTGCCAATGGCGGCGCCAGTGCCGCCGAGTCCGCTGACCGTTGCGACAGAGCGGCTGGGAAACAAGTCGGTGGGAAGCACGTTGGCGATGGTGGTGAAAGCGCCATAGGAAAATGTGGCGACAGCGAACAGGAGCGCGAGGAGGTAGAGGTTCACGGTGAAGACCGTGGGGATGAGAAGCGTGACGCCGAGGCCGCCGAAAATCACCAGAGCTTTACGCGCTTTGCCGACCGGCCATCCGCGTTTGATCAGGTAGCCGGACATCGCGCCGCCGAAAAGATTGCCGAGGTCGGCGGCGACGAAGGGAATCCAAATGGCGATGAGTCCGTTTTGAAGGGCGATGCCTTTTGCGACGAGGTAGATGGGGAACCAATCGGCGATGAAGAAAAATACGGGATCGGTGAAGGCGCGGGCGACGATGAGTCCCCAAGTCTGCGGCAATTTGAGCAACTGCGAGAGGCGCGGGCGCGAGGAGGATTGGGCGATGGGATTCTCGGCGCCGGTGCTGGCTGCGTCGTCGGCGTTTGCGTCGGCGAGAAGCATTTCGCGTTCGGATGCGCTGATGCGCGGATGCTGTTGCGGCGTGTAGTAGAGCCAGCGCCAGACGATGAGCCAGAGAAAGCCGAGAATTCCCGGGACGACGAAGGCGGGACGCATGCCCCAGCGGAGAAACAGCGGCAGAATTATGAATGGGGCGATGGCTCCGCCGATGGACGAGCCGCTGTCGTAAATCGCGGTGGCGATGCCGCGTTCGCGCGAGGGAAACCATTCGGAGACGGCTTTGGAGGCGGCGGGCCAGTTGCCGGATTCTCCGGCGCCGAGAAGAAATCGAAAACCGAGGAAGCTCCGGAAGCCGCGAGCGAGCGGAGTGAAGATGGAGGCGATGGAATACCAGACGACCGAAATGGTGAGGCCGCGCTTGGTGCCGAGACGGTCCATCATGCGTCCGCAGACGGTTTGGCCGATGGCGTAGGCGACGCGGAAGGCGACGACGATGTTGGCGTAGTCGGTGTTGGTCCAGTGGTAGTCGCGTTTGAGATAGGGGGCGAGGAACGAAAAAGTTTGGCGGTCAATGTAGTTGATGACGGTGGAGGCGAAGAGCAGGGCGACGATCCACCAGCGGAGGAAGGGGATGGGGCGCACCGCGCGGCTAGGCACTGGAGTCTGCGCGATCGGAAAATTCGGAAATGGCGCGAGGGCTGAGCAGGGAAGACGATTGCCGGTCCAAATAAATTGTGGCGCGCGGATGAGTACGCAGGATGGATGCGGGCGCCAGGGGAGTGATGGGGCCGTCGAAACACAATTGAATGGCGGGAGCTTTGCGGGCGTCGGGAACGACGGCGAGAATTTCGGTGGCTTTCAAAACTTGGCGAACGGACATTGATATAGCTTGCGTGGGAACCTGCGAGAGGTCGGCGAACCAGCCTTCGCCGACTTGCTGGGTGCGGCAGGCGTGATCGAGATTGACGATGAGGAAAGGCGCTTCGGTGTCGAAATCGGCGGGAGGATCGTTGAAGGCAAGATGGCCGTTTTCGCCGATGCCAACGAAGGCGACGTCGATGGGAGCGGAAGAGATGGCTTCGGAGGCGGCGCGAATGACAGCTGCGGGATCTTTTTCGCCGTCGAGAAGGTGGTAGCGAGTAATGCCGGTTTTATCGATCAGGTGCAGCTGCAGAAATTTGCAGAAGCTGGCGGGATGCGACATCGGAAGGCCGATGTATTCATCGAGGTGAAAAAGTTCGACGCGCTGCCAGTCGATGTTGGGCGTAGAGGTGAGAGCTTCGAGAAATTGGAATTGGGAGGCGGCGCTGGCGGCGACGACGCGGGCGACTTCGCGCGAGGCTATGGCCTGGCGAATCAATTCTGAGGCGCGCGTTGCGGCGGCGCGGCCGAGCGAGATTTTGTCGTCGAAAATTTTTAATTGCACGGAGAAGAATCCTTGCCGCGGCGCTTGCGTTTGAGCGCCGGCGGCAACAGTATTACCGAGTCCGGAGGCGCGAACAATGGCGAGATTTTTTGCGGGCAAAGCGCGGGCGGCGTTGATGGCGGGTGCGCTGATGATGGCGATGAATGCGGCGGCATCATGCGTGCAGGCGCAGACGGTGCGCGTGGATGCGACGCCGAGCCATGCTGTGAATACGTTTAGTCCGCTGTACGCGCTGGGGTCGACGGTGGACCGCGTGCCGAGCAACATGACCGATACGTTTTTTGCGCCCGACCAGTTGCAGCAGATTTTATCGGCGGGATGGGGGCAGATCAGCTACCGGCAAAACACGGAGCTGTTCATTCAGGACTGGCACTGGAATCCGAACGGGACGTGGAGCGATCCGAAGGGGCAGGGATATTTTGTTGGCGATGCGACGCCGACGAGCGAGTCGATACGGCATTCGTACGGGTATGCGCTGCCGCATCGGGGATTCACGCGGAACGGAGGCACGGAGGACGACGGATTTTCGCGGCTGAATGACGGTGACTTGAAATCCTACTGGAAGAGCAATCCGTACCTGACCAGCGGATTCACGGGCGAGAGCGACGAACTTCACCCGCAGTGGATCGTCATCGATCTAGAAGCGAAAAAATCCGTGAACACGATGAAGATCGACTGGGCGGAGCCGTATGCGCGCGTGTATCAAGTGCAGTATTGGGTAGGCACAGGCGACGCGATGGACGAGCAGGCGTCCGGTGAATGGAAGACGTTTCGGCGCGGCGATATTCACAACGCCAAGGGCGGCAGCGTGACGCTCAAGCTCGCGGATGCGCCGGTTGAATTGCGATACGTGCGAGTGTTGATGACGCAGTCGTCGAATACATGCGACACGCACGGCTCGGCGGACAAACGCAATTGCGTGGGTTACGCGATCAATGAGGTGTATCTGGGCGCGACGGACGCGAGCGGAAAGTTCACGGACTTCGTGAAACACACGAAAGGGCAGGACCAGACGTACACGCTGTGCTCTTCGGTGGATCCGTGGCACTCGACATACGATTTGTTGACGGCGCCGAACCAAATGTGGAGTGGCGATCAACCGGGGTTCGATCTTTTTTACACCAGCGGAATCACGCGCGGGATGCCGGCGATTATTCCGATCGCGCTGGTGTACGGAGTGCCGGAAGATTCGGCGGCGCAGATTGCGTACATCGAAAAGCGCGGGTATCCGATCGCGTACGTGGAAATGGGTGAAGAGGCCGATGGGCAGTACATGATTCCGGAAGATTACGCGGCGCTGTACCTGCAGTGGGCGACGGCGCTCCATCGCGTGGACCCAAAATTGAAGCTGGGCGGCCCGGCGTTTCAGGGAGTGGCGGAAGACATCAAGGTGTGGCGCGACGCGAACGGGAACGATTCGTGGTTCACGCGGTTTTTGGATTATCTGAAGGCGCACGGACGAATGAACGATTTCGCATTCATGTCGTTCGAGCACTATCCGTACGACGGATGTGAGACGCCGTGGAAGAATTTGTACCAGGAGCCGCGGCTGATCCAGCACATCATGGATGTGTGGCGCGCGGATGGATTGCCGCCGGGAACTCCGATGTTTGATACCGAAACGAATGCACATGGCGGCGAAGCGTCAGTAGAAGTGTTTGGAGCATTGTGGCTGGCGGATTCGTTCGCGGGATTTTTGACGGAGGGCGGTCAGGGGACTTACTACTATCACGATTTGCCGTACTCGCCGGCGCATCCGAACTGCAAGAATAGTTGGGGCACGTATCACATGTTTATGCTGGACGAGAATTTCAAGATCCGGCAGCGCGTTTCGCAGTATTTCGCGGCCGAGATGTTGACCAAGGAATGGGCGCAGCCGGTGGACGAGCCGCATACGCTGTTTAAGGCTGCGGGAGACATAAAGGATAGCGAAGGAAACGTGCAGGTGACTGCGTATGCGCTGCATCGTCCGGACGGGCAGTGGGCGGTGCTGCTGGTGAATAAGGATCACGACGCGGCGCACAAAGTGCGGGTGGTGTTTCACGACGACCGGCAGACGAGCGATGGAGGATTTACCGGAGACGTGGCGAGGATTACGTTTGGGAAGGAACAGTACACGTGGCATCCGGCGCGGAAGCAGGGTTACGCGGATCCGGATGGACCGGCGAACCGGTCCACGGTTAAAGGCAGCGTGGATGCGATGTACGATTTGCCGGCGGCGTCGGTGACGGTGCTGCGGGGGACTGTGAGTCGGTAGGATTGATTGTGAGACGGGCTTGGGGCGGTCGTGCAAGCGAGATGGGGGACGCGTTAGAATTTTGGCGGGTGAAAATCAGGTGATGATGAAAATGCGAGCGATGGCAGGGAAGTGGGTGTTGATTCGGGCGGCGGCGGGAGCGATTTGCTCGGCGCTGGTGTTTGTGGCGATGGGCGCAGCGGGAAAGCCGGCGGCGAAGCCGAAGCTGGTGGTCTTGCTGGTGGTGGATCAGATGCGGGCGGATTATGTGGATCGGTTCGCGCCGAGTTGGCACGGAGGGCTTGCTCGACTGGCGGAGCAGGGCGCGCGATTCACAAATGCGGCGTACCCGTATGCGAATACGGTGACGTGCGCGGGCCACTCGACGATCGGAACGGGCGATTTTCCTTCGAGGCACGGAATGATCGCGAACGAATGGCTGGATCGGGACACGGGAAAAATGGTGGCGTGCGCGAGCGATCCGAATGTGAATTTGATTTCGTACGGCGGCGACGCGAAGGCGGGAACGCCGGGAGAAAGCGATTGGCGGATGAAAGTGCCGACGTTTGCCGAGCAGGTGCGCGAAAAATCGGCTGGATCGCGGGTGGTGACGATGTCGCTAAAGGCGCGGTCGGCGGCCACGCTCGCGGGGCATCACGCGGATGCAGTGACGTGGATTGAAGGATCGGACTGGGCGACTTCGACGGCGTATGGAAACGGTCCGGTGCCGGAAGTGGCGGCGTTTGTGGCAGCGCATCCGCTGAGCGCGGATCTGAGCAAGACGTGGACAGAGCCGCCGGCAAGCAATTATGCGGGCGCGAAAAGCGATACGGGTGGACCGCTCAGTTCGGCGTTTCCGCATCCGATGAGCGCGGGAAGTGACAAGAGATTGTTTTATAAGGTTTGGGGCGGCAGCCCGTTTTCGGATGAGTATCTGGGCGCGATGGCCGAGGCGCTGGTGGATTCGTTTGCGCTGGGAAAGCGAAGCGGCGTGGATGTGCTAGGAATCAGTTTTTCGGCGCTCGATATTGTAGGACATCAATACGGTCCGCAGAGCCTGGAAGTGCGCGACATTCTGGCGCACCTCGATGTGACGCTGGGAAAATTGTTTGACCATCTGGACCGGACCGTGGGACGCGACAATTATATTGTGGCGCTATCGGCGGATCACGGAGTGGCGCCGATTCCGGAACTGGCGAAGTCGACGGGCACGGATGCGGGGCGCGTGGATGGGCCGGCACTTAAGGATGCGGTGGCGAAATCACTGGCGCCGTACAATCTGGGCGAAAATCCGGTGGCGGCGTTGAACGATCCTTATGTGTATTTCGCGGACGGAGTATTCGACAAGTTGAAGGCGAATCCGGCGGCGATGAAGTCGGTGATCGACGCGATTCGAGCAATCGACGGAGTGGCGTACGTGTTTCGCGCGGACGAATTGAAACAGGAAGCGGCAAAAAATCCGATCGCAAAGGCAGCGAGCCTGAGCTACTACCCTGGGCGCAGCGGCGATCTGATTATCGTGCCGAAGGCGAACTGGTTTTTCGACAACAAGTCGGGCGGCAACTGGGGCGGTGGCACAACGCACGGAACTCCGTATGAATACGACCAACGCGTACCGGTGCTGGTGATGGGGCCGGGGATTTCAGCGAAACACCATTCCGAGCGCGTGTCTCCGGCGGACATCGTGCCGACGCTGGCAAAAGCGTGCGGAATCGCGATCGACCAGACCGACGGAAAGCCGCTGCCGGTTCGCTGAGTGAGAAGATCCTAATTTTCGGGACGTTCGTCCCGTATATCCGGCCGCTGGCCCGAAATACTTCTTAAGAGAGCCGCGAAATTCCCCCAAATCCGCAGGGACAGCTCCGCGCGTATTGGAAGTAGCTGGATTCCGACGCAGGAATGGAGTATAGGTGGCGTTGGCCTCGTCCATCCCACAAAGGTTTCCGGAAACCCGGTGGCAGTGCCGGAAACCAAGTTGGCCGCGGAAAACGTACAGGAAGCCCTTCGAAAAAAGCTGTAACCTAACCCCTCGTATGCAGTCTAACGGGCACAAGCGGAAAGCCGGATATCCGCTGTGCGACCGGCCGTTTGAAAAGGAACGGTTGGTGAGGGAAAGGTTCGGCGGGCGGCTCTGAACGCAAATCCGTGGAAAGACCCAGCCGGTCGAAAGGGCCGTGGAGTAGAAGTAGAGTTGAGCTTCAAAATCAACCGGAGGAAACACGAAGATGACAAAGTCGAAGAAAGCGATGATCGCCGGAGCAGCTTTGGCGGGTTTGCTGGCGGGCACGAGCGCCACGGTACAGGCTTCGAATCTGGTACCCGGCGCGCGGGCTGCGGCTCACACGCAGGATCAGTCGAAGGACACCACCAAGGTGAAGGAAAAGCACGCTTGTAAGGGCCAAAACTCCTGCAAGGGCAAGGGCGGTTGCAAGTCGGGAGACAATGGCTGCAAGGGCAAGAATTCCTGCAAGGGCAAGGGCGGTTGCGCGACCGACGGTTCCAAGCCGCCTGCCGACGCGCCGAAGAACTAACTTTTCCGACTACCCGGTGTCAGGGGCCGTCGCGGTACGATTGCGCCGGCTCTTGACGCCGTTTTTTTCCTGGAGCGTATCGTGCCGGCAAACCGGTTCAACAATTTCACGGACTATGGGATCGGGATAGGACTGCGCGCGCCGCACTATCACCACATCCTGACGCGCAAGCCGGTGGTAGATTGGTTCGAGATTATTTCCGAGAACTACATGATCGACGGCGGGCGTCCGCTGCGGATCCTGGATCAGATTCTGGAGCAGTACAAAGTAGTGCAGCACGGCGTGTCGATGTATTTCGGCTCGGCGGAAAAACTGAACCGCGAGCATTTGCGCCGGTTGAAGACGCTGGTGAAGCGAACCAAGACGCCGTGGCTTTCCGATCATCTTTGCTGGGGCAGCGTGGATGGACGCTACACGCACGATTTGCTGCCGATGCCGTACACGTTTGAGGCCGCAAAGATCACCGCGCAGAAAATCAAAGAAGTGCGCGATTTCGTGGAAGTGCCGGTGGTGGTGGAAAACGTGAGCAGCTACGCGGAATTCCACGTATCGGAAATGAGCGAGTGGGAATTCCTGAATGAGGTTGTGGAGCGAGCGGACTGCGGAATCCTGCTGGATGTGAACAATATTTATGTTTCGTCGCAGAATCACAGCTTCAATCCGCTCGATTACGTGAATGCGGTTGCGCCCGAGCGCGTGGCGCAGATTCACATCGCCGGACATTCGAAATACCGCAAATACATCCTGGATACGCACGACCATCCGGTGATCGATCCGGTGTGGAAGCTGTACGCGCGGGCGGTCGAACGAGTGGGGCACACGGCGACGCTGCTGGAATGGGACGACAGTATTCCATCGTTTGACGAAGTGCATGACGAGGCGCTGAAAGCAAATAAATTCCTGGCGAGCGCTTCGCTGGCGAAGGCCGTATGAAGTTGATGGCGCTGCAACGGAAGATGGCCGCGGCGGTGATGACTCCGCTGACGCCGAGCGAACGGATGCGCTCGAAAAGCGCGAAGGGCCGTTCGATGCGGAAGGAAGCGGCGAAGTTCATCAAGCCGAACGACCGGCTGACGTCGTTTGAGCGTCTTGAGATTTATAACCGGCAATACTGGTTCCGGATTTTGTCGGGCTTCGCGGAAGATTTTCCCGGGCTGCGCTCGGTGGTGGGCGAGAAGCGCTTCGATGAGATTGCGAAAGCGTACTTGACGGAATGTCCTTCCGAATCGTTCACGCTGCGGAATCTGGGATCGAGGCTCGAAGCGTGGCTGCGCGAACATCCGGCGACGGCGGGGCCGCGAAAAGATCTGGCCATCGATATGGCGCGCCTCGAGTGGGCGGACATCGATGCGTTCGACGGGCTGGCCGAAGAAAAGTTGAGGAATGAGGATTTGGCGGCGGCCGATCCGGCGACGTTGCGATTGAAGCTGCAACCGTACGTTCATTTGCTGGACGTGCGCTATCCGGTGGACGATTTGCTGCTGGAAGCGCGCAGGCACGCGGAAGTCTTCGACGTAGCCAGCAACGCTTTCAGCGAGAAACAAAAACGCAAACGCGGAAAGCAGGCGGCGGAGGTGAAGCCGCAGGAAATTTTCATCGCCGTGCATCGCCAGGATGAGGAAGTGTATTTCCGGCGGCTAGACCGCGAAGAGTTTGCGATTTTGAAAGCGATCCGCGCGGGAAAGCCACTGCAGAAGGCGATCGATGCGGCGTGGAAAGAGAGCGCGATTCCGCGGGAAGAGCGCGAGTCGCAGGTACAGCAGTGGTTTCAAACGTGGTCATCCCTCGGGTGGTTTTGTCGCACGGTCCATTCGTAAAAAATTTAAAGGATGCGGGCCGCGCGATGGAATGGGCGGTGACGCAAGGAGAGTTGTATTCACATGAGCAATTTGATGAGTCGAGTGTATGCAGCGCACGATTGGTTTGTGAAGATCGTTTCGCAGCTGCAGTCCCCGTTTCTGTTGAGCATCCGCGTGTTTTGGGGCTGGCAGTTTGCGATGACGGGATGGGGCAAGCTGCACAACCTGCCGCACGTGATCGATTTCTTCACCAGTTTGGGATTGCCGGCGCCGGGACCGACGGCGGTGTTTGTGTCGGTATTTGAATTGGTAGGCGGAATTTTGCTGGCGCTGGGGTTGCTGTCGCGGATTACGGCGCTGGGAATCGTGATCGACATGACAGTGGCATACATCACGTCGGATCGAGAAGCGTTGATGTCGGCGTGGTCGTCGGATCCGTCGAAGTTTGTGGCCGCCGATCCGTTTATATTCTGGGCGGTGGGATTGGTGGTGCTGATTTTCGGGCCGGGAATGTTTGCGCTGGATACGTTTTTGGCGAGGAAGCGGCGCGGCAGTACCTCTGCGGTAGGGTACTGAGCCGCGTTTCGTTTAGCGGGGCGCGATGATGTTTGCGCCCGCGCTACGGATTAGGTGAGCGCTTTGTGCAGGAACGCGACGGTGCGTTTCCATGCGTCGGCGGCGGCTTCGGGGCGATATCCGTTGACGTTGTTCGGATTTTCGAAGGCGTGGCCAGCGCCGGGATATTCCTTGATGTCCACGATGCGGCCAATCTTTTTCATGGAATCTTCAAAGGCGGTTACGTCGGCGGGGGTGATGCCCTTATCGTCGGCGCCAAAATTTCCAAGCACAGGCGCGTAAATCTGCTGCAGGTCGTTGGGATCGGTGGGCAGCGCGCCGTAGTTGACGACGCAGGCGGCGAGACGCGGCTGGTGAATGGCGAGTTGTAGCGAGTAGCCGCCACCCATGCACCATCCGATCGATGCGATGCGGTCGTGGTTCACTTCCTTGCGAGTGCCGAGGTAGGTAAAGGCGGCTTGCAGATCGCGGACGGCGCGGTCTTGCGCGAGGGCACGCATCAGTTCGTGAGCTTCGTTGGGATCGGCGGCGGTTTTTCCGCGGTATAGATCGACGGCGAGAGCGACGTAGCCTTCGGCGGCGAGCTTTTCGGCTTGCTGCTTCACCCAGTCGTTCAATCCCCACCATTCATGAATGACGATCACGGCGGGACGCGGTCCGGTTTTATCCGGGAGGACCAGAAAACCGCTGATGGTGTCTGTGCCGCTGGGATAGCTGACCGTTTCGGTCTTCGGGCCGTCAGCGCGCAGGTTGAGCGAGAGTCCGGAAAGACCGAGAGCCACAATCGCGAGAACAAGAATGGGGAGCGAGAGCCTGAACGCAACCTTCATGACCTATGCCTCCGAAACGAGCCGCAGATGATTGTAAGCCTACGCGAGGGCGAGAGCCAAACTGGAAACGCGGGGGACTTGCGCGGGCTTTGACTCTGGCGCGGCGGGCGGCACGGCCGTTATCGGCCACGATCGTCGAGATCTTCGTCCGCGGAGTGCTTCCGAAATGCACGAACGAGGAAATACGAAATATCCGGAAACATCAGGAACAGGACAAAACAGCTCACCGACGCGAGCGATAAATAGACGTCGAACGACGAGTTGAGGGAATGAGTGAACGTCAATATCAGCGTCAAAGCAGCACTGCCAGCAACACAGGTCCATCGTAGTATCTGCCCGGCGCGATCCAGCTTGTGCTGCGCTTTCAATCCCCAACGAACCAGCCAGACTACGGCGCCAAGTTCGACGAGTTCCGCAATTTTCCTCGAAGGGTCCATGCCGAATTTGCGCGCGTAGGGCGCGGCCAGTTAGGACTGCGCGTCGCTGCGCTCGACTACAACGGCGGTGCCGTAGGCGAGCACTTCGGTGACGCCTTGCATGACTTCGGTGGCGTCGTAGCGAGTGCCGATGACGGCGTTCGCGCCGTGAGCGCTGGCGTGCTGCATCATCAGCTCGAGCGCTTCTTCGCGCGTCTTTTCGCACATTTCTTCGAACAGAGTGATGTTGCCGCCGACCAGAGTTTCGAGCGAGGCTCCGATGGTGCCGAAGATGCTGCGCGAGCGGACGGTGACGCCGCGGACCAGGCCGATGGTTTTCACGACGCGGTAACCTGGCAGTTCGAAGGCGGTGGTAACCATATTGAAGTTCACGGCGACGTTCATGATGTGGATGCTCCCTGCGCTCGCGCGGTGGTTTTAGCCAGCGACGGGGAGGATATCACAGGCGTTTGGAGTTGAAAGCGACGGGCCAGCGGGGTGTTAACGACGCGTCAACTATTCACGGTTGACTGGTCACTGGTGACGCTCGGCGGTTGTGGTGCGCCAGCCCTTGGTTTTTAGCCAGGCGCGCCACCACTCATAGTTCCGTTCGAGATTTTCGCGATCGGCGGGAGGCAAGTCGGGACCGGAGTCTGGAATCGGCGGGATCGGCTCGAGGCCGACCGAAGCGCGGAGTGCGTTGACGTTGGCGGGATCGGCGAGAGTCCACGGGCGGCTGCGACCGTCGCGCGGATCGTCGAGCGATTGCGTGCCGTAGGTTTGCGGGCGCCCTTCGTACAGGGCAATGCGGTCTTCGAGATAGGCGGCTTGCCAGGGAGCGACTCGACCGGCGGAAATGCAGTCGTGAAGCATTTGCAGGGCGGAGTGTTGCAGGTCGGGATCTCCGATCGCGTGCTGGACGATGAGCCAGGCGGCTTCGGAGCCGTCTTGCCCGACGAGGTCTTCGGCGGGCCAACCGTGTTCGGCGACGATGGCGCGGAGGCGGGCGGCGTTTTGAACGTGAACGGCTTCCATCTGCGGATCGTAGTGACCGGCGAGGGCGCCTGCGGCCAGGCGTTCTTCGCGGACGCGCAGGTCGTGGTCTCGCATGGCGAGCAACTCGGCGCGCAGATCGGCGTCGATCATGGGCCGATTCTAGCCGAAACGGGCGTTCTCTAAAGCTGGAGATGGCGATTTTGAGGCGGATGGGAGTCGTGGCGGCGGTCGGCGGGGCATGCTAAGATACAGATGCGTTGTTGCTCCTGGACACCTCCTCTGTACTCACGACTTAGGACTCGAACAGGGCTGCAAGACCGCGCTTGCAACCTTTAAATCAAATCACTGGCAGCTAACCGATGAATACGAACATACGAAACATCGCTATTATTGCGCACGTTGACCATGGCAAAACCACGCTGGTGGACGCGATGTTGCGCCAAAGCGGCATTTTCCGCGCGAATCAGGAAGTGGTGGACCGGGTGATGGACTCAAACGACCTGGAGCGCGAGCGCGGAATCACGATTCTGGCGAAGAACACCGAGATCGAATACAAGGGCACGAAGATCAACATAGTGGATACGCCGGGCCACAGCGACTTCGGCGGCGAAGTGGAACGCGCGCTGCGCATGGTTGACGGAGTGCTGGTGTTGGTGGACGCGAGCGAAGGCCCGCTGCCGCAGACGCGATACGTGTTGCAGAAGGCGCTGGCAGCGAAGCTACAGCCGATCATGGTGCTGAACAAGATTGATCGTCCGGACGCGCGCCCGGCGGCGGTGCTGGACGAAATTTACGATTTGTTCATCGATCTGGACGCGACCGAAGATCAGCTGGATTTTCCGGTGATTTACACGAACGCGAAGATCGGCGTGGCGCACAAGAAGGTGGGCGACGAATCGACGACGCTGGAGCCTTTGTTCCAGCAGATTGTGGAATCGATTCCGGCGCCGACGGGCGATCCGGAAAAGACGCTGCAGATTCAGGTGACGAACCTGGACTACAGCGAATTTTTGGGGCGCATCGCGATTGCGCGTGTGTTTGAGGGAACGCTGCAGCGCGGCACCGAAGTGGGCATTGTGAAGCTGGACGGCAAGATTCTGCCGACTAAGATCACCAAGCTGTTTACGTTCCGTGGATTGCAGCGCGACGAAGCGGAAGTGGTGAAGGCGGGCGACATTGTGGCGATCGCCGGCGTGGAAGGAATCCAGATCGGCGAGACGATCACCGATTTGGCGAATCCGGCGCCGCTCGAACCGCTGACGATCGACGAACCGACACTAACGATGGTGTTCACGATCAACACTTCGCCGTTTGCAGGACGCGAAGGGCAGTATGTGACGTCGCGCGACATTCGTGCGCGGCTCGAGAAGGAATTGCTGACCAACGTATCGCTGCGCGTGGAAGAAACGAACACGACCGACGCGTTTCGCGTGCTGGGCCGCGGCGAATTGCAGCTGGCGATTCTGATCGAAACGATGCGGCGCGAAGGCTACGAGCTGATGGTGGGCAAGCCCGAAATCGTGGTGAAGACCGAAGGCGGCAAGCGGATGGAGCCGCTGGAATTGCTGGTGATCGATTGCCCGGAAACGTTCATCGGAATCGTGATGGAGCTGCTGGGCACGCGGCGCGGCGAAATGGTGAAGATGGTGAACCACAATTCAGGGCGCGTGCGGATGGAGTTCCGGATTCCGTCGCGCGGGCTGATCGGATTGCGCGGGCAATTGATGACCGATACGCGCGGCACTGCGCTGGTGCATTCCATTCTGGAAGGCTGGACGGAATACGCGGGCGATATGGCCATGCGGTTGACCGGCGCGCTGGTATCGGATCGCGCGGGCGTTTCCACGGCGTACGCGATCTGGGGAATTCAAGAGCGCGGCGAAATGTTCGTGGGTCCGGCGATCGAAGTGTATGAAGGAATGCTTGTCGGTGAGAATTCACGCGAAGACGACATGAACGTGAACATCACCAAGGAAAAGAAGCAGACCAACATGCGGTCTTCTTCGGCGGACGAAGCGATCCGGCTGATTCCTCCGCGGGACATGACGCTCGAAAAGGCGATCGAATTCATCGCCGATGACGAGTTTGTGGAAATTACGCCGAAGTCGATCCGGCTGCGCAAGAAAGTGCTGGATGCGAAGCGGCGCCCGAAGCGCTGGCAGGAAATTCGCGCCAGCGCGGAAGAGACGGCGTAGGGCGCGCTTTTTCGGAGTGCGGCCGCTTTGCAGGCGCGACTGGTCAGCCCCTTCGTTCCTCAGGGCAAGCATGAGTGGCTAACCTACGAGCTTGGCCCGGCGAAGAGGATTCGATTTCCGTCGGGATCGGTGACTACGAAGGTCTTCGCTCCCCACGGTTCTTTCTGCAAGGTCTGGCCGAAACGCACACCTGCGGCCTGAAAATCCAAAAACAATTTTTTGATTTCGGCTGAACTCGCGACGGTGAGCGTCGCGGAGAGCAGGCCCTCGCGCTCGCGAATGTCGCCGGCGTAGACGGGCTCTTCAACGAAGCGCAGATTCAGGCGAGCGCTGTCTCGTGCGACCTGCGCGTAGAACGGCGGATCACCGTAGAGGAAGGCGACGATGAAGCCGAGTTTCGCGGTGTAAAAATCGCAGGATGCTTTGATATTGGCGACGAACAGCTGCGCTTCGGTGGACGTGAGGACGGTTTGCAGCGCGGGTTCAGCGGCTTTGCTGGACTTGGTAACGGGTTTACGTTTCGCGGTCTTTTTGTTCATGGCTTCGGCTCCTGATTTGAGCGCCTGCCAGCGTTCGAAACCGAGTTCGCGCGCCACCAGTTCGTGTGCATCGGCGAGTTTGAAAGTGGCGTTGAGTATTTGCTCGTCGGAGAGGTGGCGAAAGCGAGGCAAGCCTTTCCTGATGATGGCGGCGACAGGGTAATACCGATCGCGGTGCCAGCGCAGATACTGCTTGGCTTGCTTTTTCAGGTTTTCGAGATTCGGCATCGGCGCAAGAATATTTACAAATCGTAGGTGGGCGTTGCCCTTTCGATGTGCACCGATGCGCCCTACGCAGCGAGGCCATGATGCCTGCGCGAGCGGAGCGCGTCAAGGACGGCCGCCCGCGCGCGATCCCACAGCGAATAATGAAACGAGTATCGCAGGCAGCCGTATTCTCGAACCCTGTCGTTGCGGCGAGCACACTATCGTGCAAGCAGTTCTTGACCGGCTGTCTGCGTGCTCAATCAGTTTGAAGACTTGAGCTGTCTCAACATGCCGGCCAGGTCCTCGACTGTGACGAGGTGCGTAAGTTTGCCTTCTTTGTTAAACGTGAAGTACTCGATTCCATCGACTTTGATCTTCTTCGAGGTGGCGGGAATAACTCCGCTTGGGGTCTCTAAATCACCCAGTTGGGTGCCGGTAATGATGAAACGAATAGCGGCCATATTGCCGTCGACGATGATTTCGAGGTCTTCGAGATGAACGTCAGGAAACGGCTTGGTGAAGCGCGCAATGCGTTGCACGAAAGCGTCGCGACCCTTCAACTCCGTGCCATTCGAATCGACAATCAAATCATCGGCTACAAGCTCGCCGTTCTTCGCGAAGTCGTGGTTGTTAAAGTTTTTGTGAAACGTCGATACGTTTTGAAACACGAGCTTTTCGTAAGCTGAATACTCGCGAGTTTCGTGGTGAGGCCGGCCCTCTACCTGCGCACGAACCGGTGTGACGGACATGGTTAGCGACGCGATAACGAGAGCCAAGACTGAAGCGAGATAGCGAAGGCGCATGGATCATTTCTCCCGTGTTGATTTCGAGCTGATAGTTCGATTCCGGAGCATGCTAAAAGTGACAGGTCTCAATGATTTTCCACGGGTATTGTAAGGCTCCCCGCTAAAACGCGACTACCGGATTCGGTACGATTCAGGGCCTCCACCCAGCGGGCAGTATGAGCAGGAAACCACGCATCAATCGAACTGCCGAGGAGATGTGGCGAAAGCGAGGCAAGCCTTTCCTGAGGATGGCAGCGACGGGGTAATACCGATCGCGGTGCCAGCGAGACTCCCACTGCGAAACCATTTCAGGTGTTTGAAGCGGAGGGAATTCCGAGGGAAAGCTTTTTAGAAAGCCACAGCACGTGCGAAACTGCCGATTCAATTATGGAGATTGACAACCGTAGAATTGAGGATTTGGTCTTCCTCGGAGCCGACGCTACGATCAAGCAGACCTACTCGTTACCTATTCAAGGATTCCGAATTCCTATTTACATCGGTTGCATTTCCTGTCGGGGTCTGAGCGACAAGGTTTACCACATCGAGGTGATGTATACCGTAGCCCCGCAAGACGATAAGGCGCCTGTCTTTAGACTTTTCCGAACGATACAAGATTAAGCCAGCAAAAATCGCAAACTGAGCTACTCTCGGCACCTCGCTCGAGCATTCGTACGCCACAACCGGCGGCCTTGACGGGAATGGGGTTGGGGCGAGGATTCGTCCGATTGTCCGAAAACGGGACGGGCATTTCCCACGACCGCCCAAATTGGGTGGGTTTTTGTTGGTTGTGAGTTCCCAACTGTAAGAAAATGAATAGGTTGCTCGGTTCTCCGTCGCGGAATGCTATTTGCGATATGGAAAGAGAGGTTCGTTCCCCTTGGACATTGCGCGCCCAGAAGCGAAGAGAAAAAAGAAGGTCCGGCGGGTCATCTATATCGCCGCAGCGGTGGTGCTGATCCCGCTGGTGACGTATGCGTTGTCGAAGCTGAAGCCGGCGGCGCCGACGGTGGATGCCGGCACCATTTGGCCCGGCACGGTCGATCGCGGTCCGATTGTGATTGAAGTGCGAGGTTTGGGCACGCTGGTGCCGGAAACGATCCGGCTGATTCCGGCGACGACCGACGGACAGGTGCAGCAGCGTTACCTTTTGCCGGGTACGCCCGTCAAAGCCGACACAGTCATTCTCGATTTGAGCAACCCCCAATTGCAGCAGGAAGCGCTGGACGCGGAATATCAATTGAAGGGCGCGGAAGCGACGCTGCAGCAGACTAAAGCGCAACTGCAGAATCAGTTGATGGACAAGCGGACGCAGGCGGCGAGCATTTCTTCGCAGTACCGCACCGCAGAGATGGTTCGGCAGACCAAGGAACAGTTGGGAGCAAATGGGCTGGCTCCGGAACTGGATGTGAAAACCGCGCAGGTGCAAGCGGAAGAACTGAAGAAAGAAAACGACCTCGCGCAGATGGAAGTTTCGACGTTTGAAAGCTCGATCGAGCCTCAGCTGGCGGCGCAGCAATCGAAAGTGGACCAGCAGCGCGCGTTATACGACTTGAAGAAAACGCAGGTCGATCAGCTGCACGTGCGGCCGGGAATCGACGGCGTGCTGCAGGAACTGGACGTGGAAGTAGGGCAGAAAGTAACGATGGGAACGGTGATGGCGCGCGTGGCGCAGCCAACGCACCTGAAAGCGCAGTTGAAGATTGCGGAAACGCAGGCGAAGGACGTGGCCATCGGGCAGAAGGCGTCGGTGGACACGCACAACGGAATCATCGCGGGGCATGTATCGCGTATCGATCCGGCGGTAACGAATGGAACGGTGACGGTGGACGTGGCGCTGGATGGGGCGCTGCCGTCTGGAGCGCGGCCCGATTTGAGCGTGGAAGGAACCGTGGAGATTCAGCGGCTGGCGGACGTGCTGTTTGTGGCGCGGCCCGTCCACGGGGAAGCGAACAGCACGATTGGGTTGTTCAAGATTGTGGATGACGGCCAGGAAGCGGTGCGAGTACAAGTGCAACTCGGCCGGGTTTCCGTGAATACGGTGGAAATCCTGAAGGGCTTGAACGTGGGCGACAAGGTGATCCTGTCGGATATGTCGTCCTACGACAACAGCGACCGGGTGAGACTGAAATAAGTGTGGAACTTTTTACCGCCCCCGGCGCGTAACAGATTGTGACATTTCGAAGGAGCGAAGGATGAACACGACGAACCAAGCCCTGATTTCCCTGAATGGCGTGACGAAGGTGTTTTACACGGACGAAGTGGAAACGCATGCGTTGAGCGGCGTGCATCTGGAAATTCAGAACGGCGAGTTCTTGTCGATCGCCGGGCCGTCGGGCTGCGGAAAGTCCACGCTGCTGTCGATTCTGGGCTTGCTGGATTCGCCGACCGAAGGAAACTACCTGATCAACACGCAGGCGGTGGCGAACCTGTCGCTGTCGGACCGGACGCGCATCCGGAACCGCGAGATCGGGTTCATCTTTCAGGCGTTCAACCTGATCGGCGACCTGACGGTGTATGAGAACGTGGAATTGCCGCTCACCTACCGGAGCATGGCTTCGGGCGAGCGCAAGAAGCGCGTGCAGGAAGTGCTGGAGCGCGTCGGTATGGCGCACCGCATGAAGCATTACCCCTCCCAGCTGTCCGGCGGTCAGCAACAGCGCGTGGCAGTGGCCCGAGCACTGGTGGGTCAGCCATCGATCCTGCTGGCGGACGAACCGACCGGAAACCTCGATTCAAAGAACAGCGAAGCCGTGGTGGATTTGCTGCGCCAGCTGCATCGTGAAGGCGCGACGATCTGCATGGTGACGCACGACCCGCGCTACGCGAGCATCGCCGACCGCACGATTCACTTGTTCGACGGACGAATCGTGGAAGAAACGCTCGGCACGAAGCCAGCAACCGCCTAAACAAAGCGCATCGAAGAATCACTCGTACGAGCAATCGAGAACGATTGCAGGGACTTGAGGGAGTGGTGTCTTCGGGCACGGGAGCCAGAATGGAAAGCATGCTACAGGACATTCGCCACGGATTCCGGACGCTGCTGAAGAATCCGGCGTACACGTTGGTGGCGGTGCTGACGCTCGCGCTGGGAATTGGCGCGAATACGGCGATGTTTTCGCTGACCGATCAGGTGCTGCTCCGGATGCTGCCGGTGAAACAGCCGCAGGAACTGGTGATGCTGACTTCGCCGGGGATCAAGCCGGGCCGAGTGTGGAGCGATACCGACGATGGTCCGTCGTTTTCGTATCCCGAATATAAGGATCTGCGCGACCGCAATCAGGTGTTCAGCGGGATGCTGGCGCGTTCGGTGACGGAGGTGAATATCTCCGGCCAGGGCGATTCGCAGCTGGCGAATGCCGAGATGGTGACTGGAAATTATTTCGATGTGCTCGGAGTGACCGCAGCGCTCGGGCGCGTGTTCGGGCCGGGAGATGAAACCGCGAAGAGCGCGAATCCGGTGGCGGTGCTGAGCCATGGATTCTGGGCGCGGCATTTCGGTTCGAATCCACAAATCCTGAACAAGCAGATTGTGGTGAATGGAACTTCGTTCACCGTTGTGGGCGTGACGCAGGCGGGATTCAGCGGCGTGCAGGTGGGGCAGTCGCCGGACATTTTTGTGCCGATCACGATGAAGCCGCAGATGACGCCGAATCGGGATGGATTGGATACGCGGCGCGATTACTGGGTGGCGATCATCGCCCGGCTGAAGCCGGGAATGACGATCGAGCGGGCGGAATCAGGGTTGCAGCCGACGTATCACGCGACACTCGAGGAAGACGCGCCGAGCCTGAAGCTGACGGGCGCGAAAAAAGACCAGTACGTGAACCAGAAAATTTTGCTGAAGGCGGGTTCGCACGGACGCATGACGCTGCAGGCGGATTACCGGCAGCCCCTGCTGATTCTGATGGGCATGGTCGCGCTGGTGCTGCTGATTGCGTGCGCGAACCTGGCGAGCCTGCTGGTGGCGCGTTCGGAAGCGCGACAACGCGAAATCGCTTTGCGGCAAGTGATGGGTGCGGGGCGTTGGCGGTTGGTGCGACAGCTGATGACCGAAAGCCTGATCCTCTCGATCGTGGGCGGATTTGCGGGAATTGTGGTGGCAGCGTGGACGCTGGGGGCGATCGTATCGGCGATTCCGGAATCGATCGGCGCGAATGGGCTGAAACCGCAGCTGGATTACCGCGTATTACTGTTTGCGGTGGGACTGTCGCTGCTGACCGGAATTTTGTTTGGGCTGGCGCCGGCGATTCGAGCGACGCGAGAGTCGTTGCAGACCACGCTGAAGGATCAGGGAGTGGGCGTGACGGTGGGGCGCGGCGATGTTCGGCTGCGGAAGTTGCTGATGGTGGGACAAGTGGCGTTGACGGCAGTGCTGCTGGCGGGCGCGGGGTTTTTCGCGCATAGCCTGATGAATCTGAAGGGCCAGGAAATCGGAGTGCAGACCGAGCATGCGATCGCGTTCTCGGTTTCGCCCGAGCTGAACGGATATACGCCGGCGCGAACCGCGCAGTTGGTCGAGCGGCTGCGGCAGACGATTGCGGCGCTGCCGGGCGTGAACGTGGTGAGCTACTCGGAAATCCCGGTGCTGGCGAACAGCAACTCGACCACGAACGTGACGATTGAGGGCTACACCGCGCCGGAAGGCGAAAACACGGACGTGGAAATTAATTCGATGGGGCCGAATTATCTGTCGGCGGTGGGGACGCCGTTGATTCGCGGCAGGGATATCGCGGAGTCGGACACGGCGACGTCGCCGAAAGTGGCGGTGATCAATGAAGCGTTCGCAAAGCGATATTTTCCGGGACGCGACCCGGTGGGAATGCATTTCGGATGGGGGCAGGGAGAAGGCACGAAGCTGGACGTGGAAATTGTGGGAGTGATGAAGGACAGCAAGAGCGTGGACTTGCGGCAGACGATCATTCCATTTGTGATCACTCCGTACACGCAGAACGAACAGGTGGGACACGCGACGTTTTACGTGCGCACGAAGCAGGATCCTCTGGCGGTGGCGACGAGTTTGCGGAATGCGGTCCGCAACATCGATTCGAGTTTGCCGGTGTTCGATCTGAAAACGATGACGAGTCAGGTGGATGAGATTGTGTTCACCGATCGACTGGTGACGATTTTCTCGTTGTGCCTGGGCGTGCTGGCCTCGCTGCTGGCGGCGCTGGGATTGTATGGCGTGATGGCGTACGTCGTGGCGCGGCGGACGCGGGAGATCGGAATCCGGATGGCGCTGGGCGCGACACGCCACAACGTGTCGTGGATGATCCTGCGCGAGATTGTGGGAATGTCGGCGGCCGGGCTGGGGATTGGATTGATCGCCGCGTACGCGCTGGGACGCGTGGTGGAAACGCAATTGTTTGGAGTGAAGGCGAGCGACCCGTTTGTGTTCCTGGTGGCGGCGTTACTGCTGGGCGTAGTGGCGGCGATGGCGGGATTGCTGCCAGCGCGAAAAGCGGCGGGAGTGGATCCGATGATCGCGCTGCGGTACGACTAGCGCGAGAGAATCGGCGGCGGATTGCGATTTTGGATTTGCGGCAGACGTAGAAGCAGGGAAGTGGCCCAGCCCATGACCATTATGACGATGGAACTACAAAACGAAAGTGTCATGGCTCAGCCGCGAATTCTGATCGCGGATGACCAGCCGGACCTGCTGGAAGCGCTGAGGCTGCTGCTGAAAGGGCACGGATATGTGACCGAGGCGGTGACGTCTCCGGCGGCGCTATTGGGCGCGGTGTCGCAGAAATATTACGATTTGATTTTGATGGATTTGAATTACGCGCGGGATACGACATCGGGCGCGGAGGGCTTGGATTTGCTGTCGCGGCTGCACGAGGTGGAAAACGCGCCGCCAATCGTGGTGATGACCGGATGGGCGACGGTGGGGCTTGCTGTGCAGGCGATGCAGCGCGGCGTCGGCGACTTCATTGAGAAACCGTGGGTGAATGCGCGGCTGCTGGACATTTTGAAAACGCAGATCGAAAAGGGGCGCGCGAGCCGCGAGACGCAGAAGAATCGCGTGGAGACGGCGCGGGCGCAGAACAAGATCGCTTCGCAATTGCAGCAGCGCGAAAATGAGATTGAGGAAGCGCGGGGAATCCAGCAGGGATTTTTGCCGCGGGAGATTCCGCAGCTCGAGGGATTTACGATTTCGACGGCGTGGCAGCCGGCGCGCGTGGTGGGCGGAGATTATTACGACATCGTGCCGCTCGAAGAGAAGTCGCTGGGGATTTGCATTGCGGACGTGGCGGGCAAGGGAATGCCGGCGGCGCTGCTGATGTCGAATTTGCAGGCGGCGTTTCGCGGACTGGCTACGTCGGCGGCCGAGCCGCAGGTGCTGTGCGAGCGGCTGAATTCGCTGGTGTGCCAAAACATCAGCACCGGGCGGTTCATCACGCTTTTCTACGCGCAGCTGGATGGAAACACGCGCACACTGAAATATGTGAACGCCGGGCACAACGCTCCGATTGTGGTGCGGCAAAACGGAACGCACGCGCGCCTGGATGAAGGCGGCGGAGTACTGGGAATTTTCGCGGATCAGAAATTTTCAAGCGGAACGCACGAGTTGGATCGCGGAGACCGGATTGTGCTGTTCACCGACGGAATCAGCGAAGCGGCTAACGCGGACCTGGAAGAGTTCGGCGAGAAGCGATTGGTGGATTTGCTGATCGAAGACACGCAGCTGCAACCGGCAGAACTGCAGGAAAAGATTTTGAGGGCGGCCGACGCGTTTTGCGGCGGCACGTGGCAGGACGACGCGACGTTGATCGTGGTGTCGGTCGAATAGCGATTCGAGATTCACGGCGAAGTTGCGAGGAGCAACGGAATGATCAAATTGATCGATGTGGAAAAGGCGTACGAATCGGGCGCGGGGAAGACGTGGGTGCTGCGCCGGATCAACCTGGAAATCAAGGAAGGCGATTTCATTACGGTGATGGGCCCGTCGGGCGCGGGGAAATCGACGCTGATGGGAATCATCGGAATGCTGGACGGCGCGTGGAAGGGCGAATACCACCTGCTCGACAATCCGGTGCACAAGCTGGATAACCGGCGGCGCGCGGAACTTCACAAGAAGTACATCGGATTTGTGTTTCAGCAATACCACCTGCTGGACAATTTGACGGTGGCGGAAAATCTGGATTTGCCGCTTTCGTACCGCGACATGAAAAAGACCGAGCGCGAAGGCACGGTGGCGGATGTGCTGGACCGGTTCCAGATCGTCGGCAAAAAGGCGCTGTTTCCGAATCAGCTTTCCGGAGGGCAGCAGCAGATCGTGGCGGTGGCGCGAGCGGTGATCGGGAAACCGAAAGTGATTTTGGCGGACGAGCCGACCGGCAGCCTGCATACCAGCCAGGGAAAAATGATCATGGACCTGCTGAAGAAGCTGAATGACGACGGGACGACGATTATCCAGGTGACGCACAACGACGCGTGGGCGGCGTACGGCAACCGGATCATCCAGCTGGCGGACGGATGGATTGTGGATGGCAACAGCAAGGTGGGCGAAATGGCGGCTGTGAAGGGGTAAGCGTTTTAGGTCGGCGAAACGCGAGCGAAACGATTGGGCCGCGCAGTGAATTCCGGCGCGGCAGAGAGGCTCCAAGAAAGTGGACACCGTGCAGCGCAGCAGTAAAATGAGGCATCACACGGGCTTCCTGGGAGCGGAATTCTATGGAAACACTTTGGCAGGACATTCGCTATGGCCTGCGCATGCTGCGGCGAAATCCTGGCTTTGCGATTGTGGCGATTCTGACGCTGGCGATCGGAATCGGCGCGAACGTGGCGATTTTCAGCGTGATCAACGGAGTGCTGTTGCACCCGTTGCCGTTTCCCGAATCGAAGCAGTTGGTGACGATCTGGGAAACCGATGCGAATCGCAACGTGGTTCACGGGACGGCTTCGCCGGCGGAGTTTCTCGATTGGCAGGATATGAATCACTCGTTCGAGAATCTTTCCGGCTGGCGCGGATTGTATTTCACGATCACCGGAACGGGCGAGCCGGATCGAGTGTGGGGTTCGGAAGTTTCGAACAATTTTTTCCGGATGCTTCGGGTAAGCCCGCAGATCGGCCGCGACTTCGGGGCGGACGACGAGAAGCCGGGCCACGAACCGGTGGTGATTCTGACCGACAGTTTGTGGCGGGAACATTTCGGCGGCGACGAATCGATTATCGGAAAGACGATCGAGCTAGACGGGAAGCTGGCAACCGTTGTGGGAGTGCTGCCGAAGGATTTCACGCTGTACGGCACATCGCCGCAGTTCGACATCTGGCGGCCGTTTGAATTTGACCGGTCGAAGCTGGACCGCAGCGATCACGAACTGGTGGTGTTTGGCAGGCTGCGAAGCGGCGTAACGATCGAGCAAGCGCAGACCGAGATGCACGCGATTCAGGATGAGCTGAAGCGGCGCTATCCGGACATCGACCAGAAAAACGGTTTGCGTGTGGCGGGATTTCACGACGAGCTGGTGAGCTCGATTCGGCCGGGACTGCTGATTTTGCTGGCTGCGGTGGCGTTTTTGCTGCTGATTGCTTCGGCCAACGTGGCGAATCTGCTGCTGGCGCGGGCGGCCACGCGCGAACGCGAGATCGCGCTGCGGGCGTCTCTGGGCGCGGCGCGCGGGCGAATCGTTCGCCAACTGCTGACCGAAAGCGTGGTGTTAGCGTTCATCGGCGCGGCGGCGGGAATCGTGCTGGCGTACGGCGGTTTGCACGTGCTGCGGGCGTTTTTGCCGCCGCCCACCGGACGCGGACAGATTCCGCACGCGGAATTTATCCGCATCGACGGAACGGTGCTGGCGTTCACGGTGGCGATCGCGTTTGTGGCCAGCATCATTTTCGGCCTGGCGCCGTCGATTCAGATTGCACGAACGCAGCTGTACGAATCGCTGAAGGAAGGCAGCCGCGGAACGACGGGAGGACGGCGAAGCCACCTGATCCGCTCGGCGCTGATCGTGTCGGAGGTTGGATTTTCGCTGGTGTTGCTGATTGGCGCGTGCCTGCTGGTGAGAAGCTTCAGCGCGATGATATCGGAAGATCTTGGGTTCAATGCGGCCAACGTGATGACGATGCAGACGTTTTTATCGCCGGCGCATTATCCAACGCCGCAAGGCGTGGCGAATTTTTACAGGGATGTGCTGGGTCGCGTGGCTGCGGCGCCCGGAGTGGAATCAGCGAGCGCGGTAAATTTTCTGCCGCTTTCGGGCTGGCCCACTTTTTGCAATTTTGAGATTGAGGGCCATCCGATTTCGTCAACCGATGAGCAGCCGACGACGAAGTATCGAGTAGCGGACTGGCGTTACCTGAAGACGATGGGCATCGCGTTGCGCGAAGGGCGCGATTTTGAAAGCTCGGACGGCCCAGATTCGACGGGCGTGGCGATCGTGAACGAAACGTTGGCGAAGCGCTACTGGCCGAACGAAGACGTGATAGGAAAGCAGATTCGCCTGATTTTTCCGGCGACGCGACAACCGTGGGACGCGGAGCCGCGACCCGGTTGGCTGACGATTGTAGGTGTGGCGGCGGACGCGCGGGATTGGGCGTGGGGCCAGCCGAAAGATGCGCAATTGTATTTACCGTATCTGCAGAATCCGTCGCGGATGATGCATTTCACGGTGCGGTCGAAGATCGATCCGGGTCAGGTGACCAGCGAAGTACGGAAAGCAGTGGAGCTGGAGGACCCGAACCAGCCGGTGACCGATGTGCGGTCGATGGACGGCTATCTGGCGATCGCGGTGGCGCAGAAGCGGTTGAATATGTCGCTGCTGGCGTTTTTCGCGATTATCGCGGGAACGCTCGCGGCGATTGGAATTTACGGAGTGATGGGATACGCGGTGGAGCAGCGATCGCATGAGATCGGAATTCGCATGGCGCTGGGCGCGGAGCCCGGCGATGTGGTGCGGATGATCGTGCGGGATGGAATGAAACTAACGGCGATCGGTCTGGGGCTGGGCGTGGTTGGTTCGCTGATAGCGATGAAATATCTGGAAAGCCAGCTCTATGGCGTGAACGCGCGCGACCCGCTGACGTTTGTGGGAGTAGGCACGGCGCTGGCGCTGGTGGCGCTGGCGGCGTGTTACATACCGGCGCGGCGAGCGACGAAGGTGAATCCGCTGACGGCGCTTCGTTATGAATGAGCGGGTATGAGTGATTCGCAACGAATGATCCGCGATGAATGAGGAAAAAATGATCCACGAACGCGACGCAGTGACGAACGAAGGCAGCCGGATCAATCAGGGAGAGAAATTTCGCGCCATGACTTCATCGAACGCATCTCGAATCAGAATTCTGGTGGCGGACGACCAACCGGATATCCGCGAAGCGCTGCGTTTGCTGCTGAAGGGCGAAGGATTCGAGACCGAGACGGTGGCGTCGCCGGCGGCGGTGCTGTCCGCGCTGGAAGTGCGTGAGTTTGACGGTTTGCTGATGGATTTGAATTACGCGCGGGACACGACCAGCGGACAAGAAGGGCTCGATCTGCTTTCGAACATTCGCGCGAAAGACAGCACGCTGCCGGTGATCGTGATGACCGCGTGGGGCAGCCTGGAACTGGCGGTGGAAGCGATGCGCCGCGGGGCGAAAGATTTCGTGCAGAAGCCGTGGGAAAACGCGCGACTGTTGGCCATCCTGAAAACGCAGATCGAATTGTCGCAGGCGCTGCGGCGCGGGCAACGACTGGAAGCCGAAAACCGTTTGCTGCGCGCCGACGGACGTCCAGTGATGATCGCGCAATCGGCGGCGATGCGACCGGTGATGGATTTGATCGCGCGCGTGGGACCGTCTGACGCGAACGTGCTGATTACCGGCGAGCACGGAACGGGAAAAGAAGTGGTGGCGCGCACGTTGTACGCGCTTTCGTCGCGGTCTGGGCGTCCGCTGGTGACGGTGAATGCGGGCGGATTGCCGGAAGGCGTGTTCGAAAGCGAATTGTTTGGGCATGTGAAGGGCGCGTTCACCGACGCGAAGACCGATCGCGTGGGGCGATTTGAATTGGCCGACGGCGGCACGCTGTTTCTGGACGAAATCGCGAACGTGCCGATGAACCTGCAGGCAAAATTGCTTCGCGCGCTGGAAACTGGAGAACTCGAGCGGGTTGGTTCGTCAACGACGCGGCGTGTAGATGTGCGAATCGTATCGGCGACGAATGCGGACGTGGCGGCTGAGGTGACGGCGGGGCGGTTCCGGGAAGACTTGCTGTTCCGGTTGAACACGATCGAAATTCATTTGCCGCCGCTGCGCGAACGGAAAGAGGACATCTCGCTGCTGGCGCATCATTTCCTTCGTCAGTCGGCGCAGAGATACCGCAAGCAACTGGAAGGATTCGAACCGGTAGCGTTGCAGCTGCTGATGGATCATCCGTGGCCGGGAAATATCCGCGAGCTGGATCATTCGGTGGAACGCGCGGTGTTGATGGCCGAAGGTCCGGCGGTGCGAGCGAGCGATTTGGGATTGCGAGCGGCGCGCGAAGCGGCGATTCGCCTCGACGAAATGAGCATTGAAGACGTGGAGCGCGTGCTGATTCAAAAAGCGCTGGCGCGATTTGGCGGCAACGTGAGCCATGCGAGCAAGGCGCTGGGATTGAGCCGCAGCGCGCTGTACCGCCGGTTGCAAAAATACAGCCTTTGAGCCCTCTTCTGTACGAGCGCCGAATTTTATTGCTGTCCCTGGCCGCAGGGCTGGGAGGCACGCTCGTCGCTCTGATTTTGCTGTGGACCGGAGAATTTTCCTCGAAGCTGCAGTGGACGTTGACGGTAGTGATGGTTGTAGCGTGGCTGAGCTTTGCATTTTCCGCGCAAAGCCGCGTGATGTTTCCTCTGCGAACCGTATCCAATTTGCTGGCTGCATTGCGCGAGGGTGACTTTTCGATTCGCGCTCGCGGCGCGAACCGCGACGACGTGCTGGGCGAAGTGTTGTGGGAAGTGAACGCGCTGGGTGAAACGCTGCGCCGCGAACGATTGGGCGCCCTCGAAGCGACGGCGCTGCTGCGGAAAGTGATGGAAGAAATCGACGTGGCGGTTTTTGCGTTTGACGGCGACGGGAGATTGCGCCTGGTGAATCGCGCGGGTGAGAGGATTTTGAATCAGGAAGGGGAATTATTGTTGGGACGGACGGCGGAGATGCTCAATCTTTCCGAGTGCCTGGAGGGAGAAACGCCGCGGATCGCACAGATTGAATTTCCAGGGAAGGCAGGACGGTGGGAAATTCACCGGAGCCTTTTCCGCGAGGATGGAAAATCGCATCAACTGCTGGTGATTTCGGATTTGAGCCGTGCGCTGCGCGACGAAGAACGGCAAGCGTGGCAACGGCTAATCCGCGTGCTGGGGCACGAGCTAAACAACTCGCTGGCGCCGATCAAGTCGGTGGCCGAAAATCTGGCGAGCGTGCTGGGGCGCAAAGACCGCGCCGACGACTGGCAAGACGACATGAAGAGCGGGCTGAGCATTATCGCCGCACGGTCGGACGGGCTGGCGCGATTTATGAATGCGTATGCGCGCCTCGCGAAATTGCCGCCGCCTTCGGTGCGTCCGATGGAAATTGGCGATTTGATCCGGCGCGTGGCGGGACTGGATCGAAGGATCGTGGCGGAAATCGTGCCTGGCGACGAGCTGGAAATTCAAGCCGATCCGGATCAGCTGGAACAATTGATGATCAACCTGCTGCACAACGCGGTGGACGCGGCTCTCGAAACCGGCGGCGGAGTGCGAGTGGGATGGCGGCGAGAGCGCGGCGCGCTGGAAGTGTGGGTGCAGGACGACGGACCGGGAATTCCGAACGCAGCGAATCTTTTCGTGCCGTTTTTTACGACCAAGCAGGGCGGCTCGGGAATTGGCCTCGTGCTGAGCCGGCAGATCGCGGAAGCGCACGGCGGTTTGCTGACGCTGCAAAACCGCGAAAACGAGCGGGGATCGGAAGCGCGGCTGCGATTGCCGCTGAATGATTAGCGAAGTGTTCCGCCGAGCGAGCCGCGGACTTTTAAGTGGAAGATTTTAGAGATTCGACGCGCGCGTGAAGGTCCTGCGCAATTTCCTCTGCTGTTTCGTCGTTTGAATACACTACAGGCTCGCCAATTTGAATTTTCACGTGGCCGGGGCGCGTCAATCGTTGTCGCGCTTGCCGCAGATCGAAAAGTCCGGTGACGTGGATGGGAACTACCGGAATTGCGAGGCGCGTGGCGAGCAAGCCGATGCCGGCGCGAAATGGAGCCACCGCGCCGTCTTCAGTCAGCCTTCCCTCCGGAAACACCAAAATATTCCAGCCACGATCGACGGCTTCTCCCGCGTATTCAAAACTTTTGCGAAATCCGGCGCGCTGCGGAAGCGGGAATACGTTGAAGATGGCGATCACCAGCCAGTACTGAACGCGCATGAATCGTTTGCGGAGAAAGCCGCCGTCGAGATTGCCGGCGCGCATGCCCTCGAGGCGCTCGCCATCCATTGCGACGGCGAGGCGGCAGCGCTTTGCGAGCGGAAGCGCAGCGAGAATGTACGCGGGATCGAGATAGGTGATGTGGTTGGCGACGATCAGCGCGGGGCCGGTGAGAGTTTTTAAATTTTCGCGGCCGGAAATTTTCGGCCAGGCGAGGATGCGCATGGCGGGCAGCGCGAGCAGATACCAGGCGGCGAAACGCACGATCAGCGCGGGCCACCGCAGCGCCCATCGCGGGTAGTGAAATTCGATGGCGCGCGCGGGCGGTGCGGAGGGCGAAGCGAGCAGGCGTTCGACGGCGGCAATGGAATCGACGTTGGCAAATTGAGTTTCGCTGAGCTCGGTGTGAAAACGATCTTCGAGCGCGGTGAGAAATTCGACGCGGTCGATGGAGCTGAGGTTGAGGGGGGCGTTGTCGTCGGAAACGGATGCGGAACCGGCGGCGAATTTTGCGAGGAGTTCGCGGACGGGATCGGCGGAGGGTTTTGCCGCCGGATTTCCTGCGCCAGACACGGCTGCGGCGGCGAAGGCGCGGATTTCGGCGAGTTTTGGTTTTTGCGTGGGAGTGCGCGGGAAATCGCTTTCGGGCCAGACGATCCAGCGGCGAATCTGTTGGAAGTTCGCGAGATTGCTGTTTGCGTCTGCGACGATCGCATCGGGATTTGCGGCGGCGGATTCCAGAAGTAGCACGGCGCAGGGCACGGCGTTTTTATCCACGTCGATCCCGACAACGACGCAGTCGCGCACGCCCGGTTGTTTTCGCAGTTCGGTTTCGAGGTCGGCGGGAAAAATATTCAGGCCTTCGGGCGTGACGATCACGTTTTTGCTGCGGCCCTTGAAGAACAGAGTGCCGGAAGCGTCGCGCTCGCCGAGATCGCCGGTGTGGAACCAACCGTCGGCGTCGCGCACCGAATCGACCGCGGAATTATTCCAGTAGCCGGAAGCGACGTTTTCGCCGCGCACCAGAATTTCGCCTTCGTCGGAAAGTTTCACTTCGAGGCCCGGAACGGTCTTGCCGATCGAACCGTGGCTGAGTCGGAAGGGATGATTCACGCTAACCAGCGAAGTGGTTTCGGTGAGGCCGTAGCCTTGAATGATAGCGTAGCCGAGAGTGGTCCAGAACTGTTCCACGTCGGCGGGCAAGGCGGCGCCGCCGGATACAGCAGCCCAAAAGCGCCAACCGAATTCGCGGCGAATCCGGCGAAAGCGCAACCAGCGGCGGAGAAAATGTTCGCCCAGTGCGTGCTGCGAATCTTGCCGGAATTTTGCCAGGCGCCCCTGCGATTCGAGTTTGCGGAGCAGATGGTCGCGCAAGGATTCGAGCAGGCGGGGCACGGTGATGAGAAGCGAGACGCGTTCGCGGCGAATGGTGCGGACGATTTCGTCGGGATTGAGCGAATCGAGAAAGACCGAGGTGGCGCCGAGAATCTGCGGCAGAAAAATGCCGAGCAGCTGGCCAAAGACGTGGCTGAGCGGCAGCAAATCGAGAAACTTGAGCGGATGAAAAATGCGCTCGTAGCGGCGGTAGCGCTCGATTTCGCGTTCGAGCGGTTCGAGGTTGGCGAGGACGTTTGCGTGGGTGAGGACGACGCCTCGTGGTTCGGCGGTGGTGCCGGAGGTAAAAATAATTTCGAGAGGATCGGCGCGCGAAATCGGCGGCGAGTTGTAGGTAGCGGCGGGGTGGGAGGCGAGCGTCGAGGGCAAATCGTCGAGAGCAAGGTGAGGAATGCCGAGAGCGCCGGGGGCGATATTTGCGCCGACCACGGCGAGACGCGCGCCGGATTGAACGACGACGCGGCGAGCGAAATCGGGCGAAGCGATTGCATCCATCGGGACTGCGATGGCTCCGCGAAACATGCAGCCGAGCAGGGCCGCAACCCATTCGCCGGAGTTTGGGCACCAGAGCAGGACGCGATCGCCTTTGGCGATCTCGCGGGATTCGAGTTCGCGCGCGAATTGGTTCGCGCAGGCAAGAACGTCGGAGTACGTCCAGCGAATTGTGCGATAGCCCCGCTGCCACACGAACGCAACTTCGCTGGCGGGACGGGAGCCGGCGGCAAACAATTCGAGAAGAGACTGGCGCGGCATCGGGGAGTAAGTGTGAACCAAGCGCGGGGCGGAAAAAAAATAAAAAAGGGCGGAAGCCGTTTGGCGTCCGCCCTTTTTCAGACTGGCGAGTTAGGGAATGCGGTTACTGTTGCTGGCTCTGCGGTTGCGCGTCTTTCTTCGCCATGTCTGCCTTCTGCGGGTCCGCAGTCACGCCCTTATCGGGCTTGGTGTAGCGGGTGAGGAAGGGCATGAACGGCGTAACTTCGAACGGCATTTTTTCGCGAACCGACAGCAGCGGTACGGGCTTTGCTTTTACCAGTTCGACGTGATCGCTCCAGGGATCGAGCTTCAAGCGAGCGCCGATGGGAAGCGCCGAGATCTGATCCAATTTCTTGGTGTCCAGATTCGGAGCGGTGCTGGTGAGCGCCTGGCCGAAGGAAACGCGATTGCCGAGGCGCGGGTTGATAAGCGCGGGCAAATTCTTCGACTGGGCATCGAGCTCTTTCAGGAACAAGCCGGCGGAAGCGAGCTTGTCTTTGTACGGCGAATTCTTGAGCAGCTCGAGCGCTTTATCGTTGGCGAGTTGCACCTGCGCCGGGCTGTCTTTGAAGGAGAAGTGCGCCAACGCTTCGGTGGTGCTGACGTTGGTGGTGTCGTTGAAGCCCCACTGATCGGTGGAGGGCTTGGTGACGATGATGTCGGCCAATTCCTGCGCGAGCATGGTGGCCAGGCTGGCTTCGTCCGGTAGAGCATCGAGCAAGCCGCGGCTGAGAACGATGGTGTGACCGATGGAGAACATTTCGATCGTGCCGGTGAGAAGAACGCGGCAGCGAACTTCGGGCTGGATGTCGAGATTGTTGGTGACTTCCAGGTTGTTGATGACGGTCTCCATGACCTTGTCGACTTCTCCCGGAGGCGCGAGCAAACCGGTGCGCTGCAAGCGATCGAGGACGTTGACTTCGGCCTGATGTTGCCATTCGCGTTCAGCTTCGATCGGCGAACGATCCTGCTGCGCGGCGGCCTGGTCCTGAATCGTGGGCGACTCGATGGTCATTTCGGTGAATTCTTCCTGGTGGCCGACGTTCTTCAGGTCGTAGCCCCACAGGCGGGTCTGCGACTTGAAGCGAATGTCGCCGCCGAGGAAATCTTTCAAGTCCGATTCCTGGCTGTAGATGTATGAAGGCAGCCAGAGGCCGGGCTGAACGTTTAGGCGCCAGCTATCGAAGTGAAGATTGAAACCGTTGATGCCGGCGATCGGGGTGTAGACACCGTTAAAGCGCACGATGGTGAAGCCCTGATCTTCCGCCCAGACGCGGCCCTTGAAGCGGCCCTTGCCGGACTTCGGCAGGGGAGTGACGTCAAACACGACGCAGCGGACTTCGCCGAGGAATTCGCGGCGAACGTAATCGAATTGATAGTGTTGGCGGTCGAACCCGGAAGTGTCGATGTAAATCATCTGCAAGAAACCTTCGGGAACGTAGGACGAAGTGAACATGCCGCTGACGTGAGAGATGGGGTTCATCACGTCGAGCTTGCTGCCCTTGCGGGGTCCGAGCATGTTGTGGTCAACGATGCCGCGCGACAGGTCGGCCTGACCAAGGAAATAATGGTCCTTCACAGGGATCGCTCCCATTTCCTTGTCGGACTTCATGTCTTGAATGTAGGTCTCGATGATCGGGCTGAAGCGGCGAATGGTGGCGACTTGATCGTGTTCGCGCGCAATCACCCGGTCGATGGCCTGATCAACGGTGGTAACCGGAGCAGCGGTGGAGCTGCCCGCCTGCGGCTGCGTTTGATCCGCAGTTTGCGTTTGCGCGGCGGCGGAGCCGGCAACGGTACCCAGTAGAGTCAAAGCTAGGCAAAGATTTTTCCAAGTGCGCATTTCCATTCCCCTTTTCAATTCGCCATTGCGAATGCAATGCGGATGTTGGCGGTCTGGTCCACGGCCTGCCCGTCCTGCTGAGCCGGCTTGAACTTGATTTGGCGCGCTGCAGCTTCGGCCGATTCATCCAATCCGTGGCCGAGGCCCTGTACGACGCGGAGCACTTTCACTTCGCCCGATGCGGTAAAGACGACCTGCAGAAGCACGTCGCCCTCGATTTTGGCGGCGATGCCTTCCGCGGAATAAACGGGTTTCGGCTTGAACAAAATCTGAACCGGCGTGGAATTGTTCACCGGAGCGGCCTGTTTCGCTTTGGCCGGACCGCTGGTCGCGTGTTCGTCGGCGAAGCCGCCGGTCTGCACGGTGCCGTGCGAACCGCCACCCGGAGTTCCTACAGCAACGCCGTTTCCAAATCCTGCGCTGCCGGTGACGCCCTTTACACCTTTCGCGCCGCCCGTGCCGTTGCCGCTACCAGGGCCTGTCGGCATGTCGTAAGCGCCGCTCACGTTGATATTGGCGGCTTTGTTGGTCTTGCCGTTATCTTTCACGCCGTCTGGATCGCCGAAACCGCCGGTTTGGACGGCTTCACGAGGCTTACGGATATTGGGAACAGCCGAGCTGCCCATGGAGATCGGAGCCTGATCCGGGAAAACCTTGGCAACCTCGGCCATTTCGGGCGCAGAGGTGTTTTTGCGGGTCACCGGCTTCACCACGGGAGCGGCGACAACCGGGTTATAAACTTTGGGCTTCGGAAGTTCTACGGGTACCGGAACAGGGTCCGGCTTGGCCACCACGGGTTTCGGCGGCTCTTTCACCGCGACGGTCTTCACCGCCGGCGGAGGAGGCTGTGGCTTCCAAGCCACGATCGGAGGCGTCTCGATCGGAGTGGTCCAGTAGCGCTGGACGATGTTCAGCTTCTCCGGCATGAGCAGAGGGATCACAACCAATGCCGTAACGGCGACGATCTGCAAACCGAAGCCAGCGCTAAACAGGTCCCAGCGAGGCTGCGCTTCCGGCAGCAGCGAGGCATTGAAGACACCTCGATTTGTGATCCGTGACATGTGTTTCTCCGAGTCCCCCGAACTAGAATTTAGATGCGTTTAGACAGAAATACTGCTGACGCTATCTTAAGTACTAGAACCGTGGGCTGGGGTGAATAGGACTGAAGTACCATTCTATCCCCAGTCGTGCTGAAAGCGATAACCCAAGAGATAGCGGTTGCAAGAAGGTAAGCCCCCTGTCACCGCCAGCCTGGGTAAGCGACTAAAGCAGAGAGATCCCCTGACTACTTTAACCCGCCTGGGCGGCCGGGGTTGCGGAATTAACCGCGAGTGTGACGTAAGAGAGGGGAGCCCGGAATTTGGGTGTCCGGGCTCCTCTCCGACGGTTATTGTGGCCGCCAAGGTTGGCGGATTAGTGCGCCTCGACTACGACGTAAGCGGTGATACCGCCGTGATTGATGAGCAGAAGCACGGGCTGATTTCCAGCCGATGCGACGGCCTGGCGGTAGTCCGATACGCTGGTGACGGGCTTGTGATTGACTTCCTGAATGACGTCGCCACGGCTCAAGCCCGCAGCGGCGGCCGGGCTGGCTTCGTCAACTGAGCTGACGACCACGCCCTTGGTGTTGGGGTTCAGATTGAGCTGCTGGGCAACGTCAGCGGTGAGAGCCTGCACGCTGACGCCCTCCAGACCGCCGCTGTTGGTGGAATTATCGGCCGGTCCTTCGACCTCGCCCTTATCCGGCGGCAGTTCGCCCAAGGTCAGGTTGTAGTCCTGGGTTTTGCCGTCGCGCCAGACTTGCAGCTTCACGTTGGTTCCTGGAGCCATCGCTGCAATGGTGTTGCGCAGCGTGTTCGGATCGGTTTCCGCGGTGCCGTCAAGCTTGACGATCACGTCGCCCTTCTTCAATCCGGCCTTGGCCGACGGACCATCGGGAGAAACGTCGCCAATCAGAACGCCGCCGCCCTGATTAAAGTTAAACGCCTTGGCGATTTCCGGAGTGAGTTCCTGAATGTGGACGCCGAGGTATCCGCGCACGACTTTCCCGTGCGAGAGAATCTGATCCATGATCGGCTTGGCCATGCTCATCGGGATGGCAAATCCAACGCCTTCGTTGCCGCCCGAGCCACCGTGCGACAGGATGGCGGTGTTGATGCCGACCAGATTGCCGTGAATGTCGATCATCGCTCCGCCGGAATTGCCGGGATTGATGGCCGCGTCGGTCTGAATGAAGTTTTCGTAGCTTTCAATGCCGAGGCCGGTGCGGCCCGTGGCGCTGACGATGCCCATGGTGGCGGTTTCGCCGATGCCGAACGGATCGCCGATGGCGAAAATCAAATCGCCCACGTTGAGCTGCGCGGAATCACCGATGGGAAGCGTGGGCAATTCTTTCGCTTCGATCTTCAACACAGCGATGTCGCTCTTCGCATCTGCGCCAACCAGCTTCGCGGCAAATTCGCGCTTGTCGTTGAGCTGGACTTTAATATCGGTGGCGCCGTCGATCACGTGATTGTTGGTGAGGATGGTGCCGTCCGGAGTGATGATGACGCCGGAACCGAGAGCTTGTTCACGCTCTGCGTGCGGCTGGCCGCCCTGACCGAATTGATCGCCGAAAAACTGGCGGAACATCGGATCGTTGAACATCGGGTTCATCTGGCCGGCTTGCGGCTTGACGATTTTCGAAGTGCGAATATTCACGACGGCGGGAAGCGCGGGCTTGATGACCGCGGAAAATCCGTTGGCGAAATTGCCGAGGCTGACGGGCAAAGCATTTTGCGCGACGGTGATCGGCGAACGCGGCGAACCTAATACGGTGTGACCCGCCCAATCACGGAATCCCTGTGAGAGGAGGGCGCCCCCCACAAATGCTACGAGGACCACGACGGTGGCCACCCAGCGGCGAATCCTGACGGTACTGCTATCCATGGCTGTCTCTCCTGGTTTCGGTGGAAACCCAAATTTACACTTTTCAAGTCCGGTGCGCTACGGTGGCGCGAGCCGTGACTGTAGATATTGGACGTAAGCGCTCGAAAAGGGTGTTTCGCGCGTCCCGCGAGCGGACAGGCCCTTGAGCGGCACTTATCTAGATGCAATTAAGGGGCTTAGAGTTCTGGAATTTCAAGGGCGGAATTTACCGTATTGACGCGTTGCGTATGGTGGCGGCGAATTTTTCGCTTTCGCCGCTAGCTGATCAGGCGTGCGATGTAAAAAGCGGCAGCAGCAGCCAGGCCGCCGACGAGCACGGTCTGGAATCCGCCGCGCAGAGGTTTTACTCCGGTGTAGTGACCCTTGATGGAGCCGAAAATAAACAGCGCAATCAGAGTGACGACGATCGAGACGAGAAGTGCCGAGTGCGCATCGTGGTGGATGAGGATGTAAGGCGCGAGGGGAATCAGTCCGCCCACAATATAGGACGCAGCGATTGTGCCGGCGCTGCGTGCGGCGCGCGCGGGGTCCGGAGTTTCGAGGCCCAGTTCGAAGCGCATCATGAAATCGACCCATTTTTTCTGGTCGGCGGTGATCACCTCGACGATGGGCTGCATTTGCGCTTCGGTGAGGCCGTAGTCGCGGAAAACTTTGGAGACTTCTTCTTTTTCGATTTCCGGAAGCTCGACGGTTTCGCGATATTCGCGATCGAGTTCGGAGGCGTAATGTTCGGTGTCTGTTTTCGCGGCGAGATAGCCGCCCAGACCCATGGCGATGGAGCCCGCAGCAATTTCAGCAAAGCCGGCAGTGACGATGATCGAAGTGCCTTTTGTGGAGGCGGCGACGGCCCCGGTCAATCCCGCAGCGAGTGCAAAAGGAACCGTGAGACCGTCGGACATGCCGATGACGATGTCTCGCACGGCGGCGGTGGCGGTGAAATGTTTTTCAACGTGATCGGTAGCTGGCACTTTTGGCTCCTTGGCAACATCTAATACCGAGCATCATCCGATAGAAGTAGATGATTTTCACCGGTGGTTCGCCTTCCGTCTGCGCGGGCGCGTATAATTATGGAGCAGGAACGGGAAATCAACAGCCGGAATATCCGTCCAGAGCCTGGACATCTGAATAAGGAGCTTTCCTGAAATGACTTTCACTTTACCGCCGTTGCCGTATTCGTTTGACGCGCTGGAACCGTACATCGACGCGAAGACCATGGAAATCCATCACGACAAGCATCACGCCGCGTATGTGACGAACCTGAACAAAGCACTGGAAGGACACGACGATCTGCAAAAGAAATCGGTGGAAGAATTGCTGGCGGGATTGAATTCGCTGCCCGAAGCGATTCGCGCGGCCGTTCGCAACAACGGCGGCGGACACATGAACCATTCGCTGTTCTGGAAGATCATGAAGAAGGGCGGCGGCGGTGAACCGAGCGGCGAGCTGGCGACGGCAATTAATTCGGCTTTCGGCAGCTTTGCGGAATTCAAAGCGAAGGTGAACGACGCGGGCGCGAAGCGGTTTGGTTCGGGCTGGGCGTGGCTGCTGATTCGCAACGGAAAACTGGCGGTGGAATCGACGGCGAATCAGGACAATCCGATCCTGGACGGCGGAAAAGCATTTTTCGGGCTGGATGTGTGGGAGCACGCGTACTACTTGAAATATCAAAACCGGCGGCCGGAATATCTGGAAGCCTGGTGGAATACTGTGAACTGGGCGCAAGTGGCTGAGAATTACGCGGCCGCGAAGTAGTCGTTTTCGGAATTTGCGAATATATAGGATGGGCGGAGGCGGGGAGTAACCGTTTCCGCCCGTTTGTTTTTGCGCGGAGCTGCGGCGCTCGAGCTAAAGATTCCAGGGCGGGCACCGATGAACTGAGGATGGCTCGCGTGCGCTTAGTCGATGTGAGGCTCTGAATTCAGTGGCTTTAGCGCAATGCTCGGTGGGTGCGCCGCGGCGGATGCGGTGCGATGCGAAGGCGCTGCTGCAACTTTGCTTCCACTTTGAACATCGAATGCTTTTCGCCGCGGTTTCGTAATCATTTGCGTTTTCGCGGCAAGTAGCCTTGACGGCAGCGTCAAAATCTGTAAACTGCGGTTTTCAACGATGGCCACGACACCCAACCCGATCGAAGAGCCGGTGCAGGATTTCGAATTCCCGCAGCGCGAAGCCGCGTTTTTTTACGGCTTGTTTCTGCGCGGGCACTCGGCGGAAGAATTGCGCAAAGACATTCAGGTTCCGGCCGGCGTGCTGGCCAAGTGGGACAAGGAAACGGTGCGCGAGCCGCAGCTGCGCACGCTGCTCGAGCGGATTGTCCGCTACCGGCAGCACGTGCTGGCGATTTTCGAAAACCTGATCGTGCACGACGCCTCCAAGCAACGCCTCCAGTAATTTTCCCGGATTTCTAATTTCGCGATCGTGTTTGGTTCGCGCCGCGTGCGTGTGTTCGTCTGTGCGACGGTCCTGTCGCGCGGCATGCGGATTGACTTCCGAGTGGGCGGACGTATCATCGATGTCGCTGCGAACAGGAGCGGCGGCACAACGCATGATGAAATATTTTGTGGTCGGCGTCGGCGGATTTGTGGGATCGGTGTTGCGATTCTGGGTGGGGACGTTTTGCGCCAGCCGGTTTGGGACGCGGATCCCGTACGGAACGTTTTTCGTGAACATCACCGGATCGTTTTTGATTGGCCTGGCGTACACGATTATCGTGGCGAAGACGGCGCTGAATCCGAACTGGCGGTATTTTGTGCCGATCGGAATCATCGGCGGGTACACCACGTTTTCGGCGTTTGAGTATGAGACGTTTCGCAGCTTCGAAAGCGGCGACATGCTGATCGCGTTCGGGAATGTGGTGCTGAGCGTGGCGCTTGGGTTTGTTTGCGTGTGGCTGGGGATTCTGGCCGGGCGCGCGATCGAGTAGCGGAGTGAGTGGCGGCGATGCGCGCGAAATCGCGGTGCGGAGTGGCGTCGCGCTGCAAAGTATTGTAAATTGTTAGCCTGCCTTGCTGATCCCCGGTAGCTCAATGGTGGAGCATTCGGCTGTTAACCGAAGGGTTGCTAGTTCGAATCTAGCCCGGGGAGCCACCTTTTTTCTGAATTCCAGCGCAAATTTGTGTTTGTCTTGGAGTGCGCGCGCTCGACGCTTGCCCGTGTCTGTGGCGAGGGCGGGCTGGCCGGCCGGCGGCTATTTTGTGGCAAGCAGAATTGGGTTGGTTTCGACGAGTTTCAGGGACTTCACCATGCCCTGTGTTTCGGCTTTATATTTTTTGAAATGGGGCGACTGCAAGTGGGACTCGTAGGCTGACTGGTTAGCGTAGGTCTCGAAAATTCGAATCTGCGTGGGGTCATCCTTTACCGCAACGGCGCACAACATCAGAACGCCGGGTTCAACTTGGATCGAAGTACGAATCTCATCCCTTAGCGCATCTGTGTACGCCGGAAGCTGAGCGCGGTCGATCTGCAGTTCGGCGATGCGAACCAGCCGTTGCTCCGGTTGGACTTCGCTCGACACGCCTTTCGCCCCCGCCAAAATCACCATCATCGATATCAGAGCACACAGGAACGTCGATCGTTTCGGAATCACGGCGCCTCCGTCGACGCGATCGTGCTGAATCGCGCGCGTGTGGGCGAAGTTTACTCGACGGATTCCAAGACTTCAAAATGCTTCGCGAGGGTCCGTTTTTCTCGCGGTTCAAATCGAGTGGCTCTTCGTGTTTTGCGAGGGTGGCTTTCGGAAATTGAGCGTCGGGCGGCGATTGGCGCGGGTTTGTTGATACTATCGGCGCGAGGTCGAGCGATGAAAAACGCATTTGCGCGGAATCAACTGCTGGCGGGCGCTACAGAGATTGCGGCACGAGTTGCGCTGGCGGCGGGGATCGGGATGATAGCGGCGGCTACGGCGATTGCGCAGACCGATGTGGGTAAGCCGTATGCGTTGAAGACCGATTCGCTTGAGCGGCCGCTGGGGATCGATTCGGCGCGGCCGAATTTTTCGTGGAAGCTCGCTGACGCGCGACCAGGCGCGGCGCAAACGGCTTATGAGATTCAGATCTCTTCGAGCGAAGCGCTATTGCAAGCGGGGAAATTCGATGTGTGGGACAGCAGACGGCAGGAGTCCGACGCTTCGATCAACGTTGCGTATGGCGGACCGGCGCTGGCGCCGGAGACGCGCTATTACTGGCGCGTATTAATTTGGGACCAGTACAAATTTCAGCATGCACCGAGCGTGGCGACATGGTTTGAAACCGGGCTGATGGACGCGAGCAACTGGCATGCGAAATGGATTGGGTACGAAGAGCGCGAGGAGCGCGCGGTGAGAGAAGCGGATGCGGCATGGATCACAAGTCCGGAGATCGCGGATTTTCAGGCGGCCGGGGATACGCATCACAATTTCCGGATCGAGTTCGAAGTTGCGAAGCCGGTGAAGCACGCAGATTTGTATGTGGCGGGCGAAGACAGCGCGTCGGCGTGGATCAATGGTAAGCAAGTGGCGCGTGCCGAGCCTTTGCCTCCGTGGAAACAGCTTGCCTGGAAAAAATATGGGCGGCAAGACGTGACCAGCGCGGTTCGCAACGGACAAAACTCCGTGGCCATTGATGTGGTGCTGTACGGCGAGCCGAGCGATCCGAAAGAGAATCACAGCCAGACGCCGATGAACGCGACGCTTTACGTGGAGTTTGCGGACGGTTCAACGCAAGTGGTGAAAACCGGGGACCCGGGGTGGAAAACAGCTGTGAACGCGGCCGGCGAATGGCAAAGCGCGGCGTTTGATGATGCAAAGTGGGCGAGCGCGGTTCCATACACCGGCGGACGAGCGGAGACCGGAATTCCGCAGCCGCTGGGCAAGCCGTGGCAGACCGAAACGGTGAAGCTGCTGCGGCGCGAATTCAAAATCGAAAAGCCAGTGGCATCGGCGCGCCTGTATGCGACGGCGCTGGGCGCGTATGAATTTCATTTGAACGGCAAGCGCGTGGGAGATCAGATTCTGGCGCCGGGCTGGATGGATTTCCGCGAGCATGTTGCGTATCAGGCGTACGACGTGACGGGGCAGGTGAAATCCGGCGCGAACATGATGGGCGCGTTTCTGGCGCCGGGATGGTACACGACGCCGCTCATGTGGTTTGGGCAAGGTTACAACTACGGCGACACGCCGACGGCTTTGCGCGCGCAACTTCGGATCCAGTATTCCGACGGCTCGGTGGAATGGATCGCGACGGATGAATCGTGGAAGGCGGAGACGTCGCCGATCACGTTTGCGGAAATTTATGACGGCGAGACGTACGATGCGCGGCGCGAAACTCATGGATGGGACGAGGCGGGCACATCGGACGGGAACTGGGCGTCGGTGGAAACGGTGAAGACGAACGAGCCGCACATTGTGCCGCAATATTTTCAGCCGATCCGCGAAGAAAGAGTGTTAGCGGCAAAGACGCTGACAAATCCGAAGCCGGGCGTGTTCGTGTATGACTTTGGCCAAAATTTAGGAGGCGTGGCGCGGCTGGCGGTGAGCGGTCCTGCGGGGACGGATGTGCAGCTGCGTTTTGCGGAAGTGCTGAACGCGGACGGGACGATGTACACCGACAATCTGCGGACGGCGAAAGCGACGGATCATTTTGTTCTGGCCGGAAAAGGCAACGAAGAATTTCAGCCGCGATTTACGTTTCACGGATTCCGCTATGTGGAGTTGACCGGCCTGCCGACGGCGCCGTCGAAAGACGCGGTGCAAGCGGTGGTGTTTCACACGGATGCGCCATTTACCTCGGAATTGGAAACCGGCAGCCCAATGATCAATCAGCTGTGGAAAAACATTTTGTGGGGGCAGCGTTCGAATTTTGTGGGCGTGCCGACGGATTGTCCGCAGCGCGATGAACGGCTGGGATGGGCGGCGGATGCGCAGGTTTTCTGGCGCGCAGCGGCGTACAACATGGACCTGACGACGTTTTCGCAAAAGTTTTCGGCGGATCTGGCGGGGACGCAAGTGGGCACACCGATGTACGGGATTTTTGCGCCGGGCACGAGCGCGCCGAATCCTTCGTGGGCGACCGGATGGAGCGACGCGGGCGTGGTGATTCCGTGGACTTCGTGGATTCAGACCGGCGACACGCGGATCGTCGAAGAGAACTGGGAGGCGATGGAAAAATATCTCGGGAAAATCGAAAGCGACAATCCCGATCACCTGTGGCGGAAAAATTACGGGATTCCGTTTGGCGATTGGCTCGCTCCGGAAGGACCTTCGCCCGAAGATCTGATTGCGACCGCGTATTGGGCGTGCGACGCGGACCTGATGCGACAAATGGCCGCCGCGACGGGAAAAACGGACGCCGTGAAAAAATACGCGTCGCTTTTCGCCGAGATTCGTGCGGCATTTCAAAAAGCCTACGTGCGGCCGGATGGATTTGTAGGCGCGGTGCAGCCGGCGTCGCCGTTTGATTCGAATCCCGCGGACGTTTCGAAGGAGCCGAAGGACACGCAAACGACGTACGTGCTGGCGCTGCACATGAATCTGTTGCCGGACGCGCTGCGGCCGCTGGCGGCGAAACGGCTGGTCGATTTGATCGCCGCGAATCACTGGCGGCTGGGTACCGGTTTTTTGGGGACGCCGTATTTGCTTGAATCGCTGAGCGACACGGGGCACGCGGACGTGGCGTATCGACTGCTGCTGAACACCGACTATCCGTCGTGGGGATATCTGGTGGACAAAGGCGCGACGACGATGTGGGAGCGTTGGAACGGCGACAAGATGCTCGGCGAACCGGGAATGAATTCATACAATCACTATGCATATGGCGCCGTGGCGGATTGGATTTACAGGCGCGCGGCGGGAATCGATACGGTTGCATCCGATCCGGGATTTCACACGATTCTGCTGCGTCCGAACTTCGACGCGCGGCTGAGCCGGCTCGAATTTTGGTACGAGTCGTCGTACGGCAAAGTGGGATCGAACTGGACGGCAAAAGGAGATGCGGCGGGATGGACGGTGACGATTCCCGCGAACGCGCACGGCGAGTTGCCGTTGACGGCGGAGCAAGCCGGTCGCTTCAAACTGAACGGCGAAACGCTCGCGGCAGGTCATGCGTTGAAAAGAAAGCAGCGCGGAGCGGAGACGGTCTACTTGCTTCCGGCAGGGACGTACTCGTTTGTAGTGATGCTGGATTCTGCGCCGGCAGCCACGGGGAAGTAGAGGGCCAGGACGAGAACGTTTCGTGCGACTACGGGATCGCCCGAGGAACAATGCGTGGATCGCCGGATCGTTTTTCTTCGCGCTGATCGGCGAGATTGAGTGCTGAGGAGAAATCCAATGGCCAAATACGGAAAAGCAGCGGGCGACAGCATGAAGCGGGCGATGCACAAAGAAAAGCGCGGAACGCTTCACTCCGGCAAAGGCGGGAAGGGCGGCGTGGTGACGAGTCGAAAGCAGGCGATCGCGATTGGGCTATCGGAAGCGCGGAAGAAAGGCGCGAAAGTACCACGCAAGAAATCTTCGTGAGAGTCTAGCTGCGTGGCGAGCTACGAGATATTCACCAGGCCGTTGCGGATGGCGTAGACGACGAGTTCGGCGGTTTTGTGAATACCGAGTGCGTCCATGATGTTGGCGCGATGGACGGCGACGGTGTTGACGCTGAGCGAAAGACTTTCGGCGATTTCCTTGTTCGATTTGCCATCAACGATGTGCTGCAGGATTTCGAGCTCGCGAACGGTGAGGCGAGCCTTCGCTTCTCCCTTCAACTGCGCGTTGCGCGAGAGTTCGGGCGCGAGTACTTGTTCGCCGGCGGCCACGCGACGAATGGCGGCGGCAAGTTCGAGATCGACAGCGCTTTTCAGCACGTAACCGCGCGCACCGGCGTCGAGCGCCTGACGAACCAGAGTGTCTTCCGAGTGCATGCTCAGCATCAGAATCGCGATTTCGGAATTGCTATCCAGAATTTTGCGCGTGGCCACCAATCCACTTTGTCCCGGCAGGGCGCAATCCATCACGATGACCTGCGGCTTCAGCGATTTCGCCATTTTGATCGCTTCATCGCCGTTGCCCGCTTCACCGACGACCAGCATGTCGGATTCATCCTCCAGCATGCGGCGAAAGCCGCGACGCACCAGGCTGTGATCGTCCACCAGAAGAACGGAAATTTTAGCCGCCATGGGAAATTGTCCTGTTGCGCGGCACGCGCAGACTGACTTTCGTGCCGCCGCGATTGGCGCGAGTGATTTCGAGATCGGCGCCGAGCAGTTCGGCGCGTTCGCGCATCGCCACCATACCCATTCCGGATTCGGCGGGCCTCGCGTCGATGCCCGCGCCGTTGTCCTCGATATCCATCTCCAAACTCGCTGGCAAATAGCGCAAGCGGACCCAGGTTTGTTTGGCGCTCGCGTGGCGCGCGACGTTGTTGAGCGATTCCTGCAAGATGCGGTAGATGTGAATCGCGGCGGTGCCTTCCACCGGATACGGATCACCGGACTTTTCGTAGTGAATGTCGATGCCGGTTTGTTTCTGCACGGTAGCAATGTACCAGTCCACGGTGGTTTCAAGCCCCGATTCCTCGAGCATCACGGGATGAAGCGCCTGCGAAAGGCTGCGGACATTGTTGAGGGTGGTCTGGGTGATGTCGCGCACTTCATGCAGATCGGCGCGAAGCGTGGAGCCTTCGGGAGCTTGTTTTTCCGAGCGGCTGAGCAGCGAGCCGATCGCGGTGAGAATCTGGCCGAACTCGTCGTGCAGTTCGCGTGAAATGTGGCGGAGAGTGGATTCCTGCGTAGTGATCAATTGCTGCGCCAGGTCGCTGCGCTGGCGGGAAAGCGCGGCGAGTTGAGCGAACAGGCGGCGATTCGAGGAGATCAAATAAATGCTGGTGAGCAGAATCGCTGCGAGAGTGAGCGTGAGGAAAAAATAAACCTGGCGCTGAACACGATCGTAAATTTCGCGCACCTCCGCGGCGGCCTGCTCTTCGCTATCGTTGTTGGCGACGAGCAGACGCGCGACGGCACTGCTGAGCGCTTCCTGTTTGGGCTGCATGGCGAAACGGATTTGATCTTTCGCGGTCGCGTCGTCCTGTTGGCGGGAAAGATCGAAGGCGTTGTCCGAAGCTTCCCAGAATTGGGTGAACATGTTCGACAGCAGCTGCCGCTGGTCGGCGGTGCGAACGTCGGGCGAGAGTTTTTCTTCGAGCTTCAGCGCGTCGGCCAAGTCCTGACGCGTGCGGTCGAATTGATTCGACCAGGCGGTGATCGGATAGTGCGCGTCGGCGGCAAGCATGTCGCGCATGCCGAGACCGAGCGAGTTCAGATCGTTTTGAATGCGCAGAAGCTGGATGGAATCCTTGCGATTGCGGTCGACGAGATTGTTTTGCAAATCGCGCAAGCCAGAAATCTGGTGGGTGATGTACGCGGAGTACGCGACGACGGCTAACAGCGTAATGATCAGGCCGAGAATTAAGCCGGGAGTGGGGGAGCGGTGAGCGCGTGGCAACACGCGGGAAGGATATAACGCGATGTGGCTGGCGGCAAATCGCCGCGCTAGCGTCCGAAATGCGCACTTTTGTGCAATAATGCCGACCTCGCAGCTGGGCATTCGTGGGCATTTCCGATTGGGGCACCACCTGTCTCCCTTCGATGGAACCCATTGAAAAACGTAATCCGGATATCTGTGCCGCTGCGCTGATCTGTTGAATCTGCAGCTTGCTTCTCGCATCCAAACAGGACGCCCGCAGGCCGCGCGCAAACCCGGGTAGCGTGAAGGCAATCCACAGACCATGACCGGAATTCCGGAAGAGGAAGCAAATTTGGCAACCGTCCCGCAGAAGACACTTCACGGAATCTCGCCCGCAAGATTTCGAGCCGCCGCTGTGCCGCGCACGCGAGCGATCGCGTCGTTCGTCGCGCTCGGCGCCATGCTATTGAACGTTGGTGGATGCAAGAAAGAAGCGCCGCCGGCGCAGGGCGCTCCCGATGTGGAAGTGGTGACGGCGATTCAGAAAGACGTGCCAATCTACGGAGACTGGGTAGGCACGCTCGACGGATACACAAACGCGCAGATTCAGCCGCAAGTGACCGGCTACCTGATCAAACAGAATTACCGCGAAGGATCGTACGTCCACAAGGGCGACGTGCTTTTTGAGATCGATCCGCGGCCGTTTCAGGCCGTGCTCGATCAAACCAAGGGACAACTGGCGCAGGCAAAGGCGCAGCTCGACCTGGCGAACATCAATGTGAATCGCGACACGCCGATGGCGAAGTTGCATGCGATTCCGCAAAGCCAGCTCGACACCGACACGCAGACCAAAGCGGCAGCCGAAGCGACAGTGCAAACCAGCGAAGCGAACGTGGAGCAGGCCCAACTGAACGTGGGATTCACGAAGGTGCTTTCGCTGATCGATGGCGTGGCAGGCCTGGCGCAGACGCAAATCGGAAACCTGGTGGCGACGACCACGGTGCTGACGTCTGTGTCGCAAGTGGATCCGATCAAGGTTTATTTCCCGATCAGCGAACAGGAATATCTGCGACTGACCGGAAAAGCGCCGGGATCGGTGGACATGCTCGCGGTTTCGAATTCTGTGCCGCTGCAACTGACGCTGGCGAATGGAAGCGTGTATCCGGAGTCGGGAAAAATCATTTTCACCAACCGCCAAGTAGATCCGCAGACCGGCACGATTCAAGTGGTGGGAAGTTTCCGCAATCCGGGAAATATTTTGCGGCCGGGGCAGTTTGGCCGGGTGCGCGCGATGGTCGGTATGAGCCGCGACGCAGTGCTGGTGCCGCAGCGCGCGGTGACCGAGCTACAAGGAACGTTTGAAGTGGCCGTGGTCGGCAACGACAACAAAGTGAGCATCCGGAAAGTAACGACTGGCGAGCGAACCGGAACTCTGTGGATTATTCAGGATGGATTGAAACCCGGCGAGCGCGTGGTTTCCGAAGGAATTCAGAAAGTCCGCGAAGGATCCAGCGTCGTCCCCAAAGCCGATAACTCCGCCACCGAATCGGAATCCAAGGCCCAATAATAAATGTCCAAGTTTTTTATCGACCGCCCTATCGTCGCCATGGTTATCGCCATCCTGATGGTCATCGTCGGAGGGGTGTGCTTCTACGGATTGCCGACGGCGCAATTTCCGAACATCGTTCCGCCGGAGATTCAGGTGCAGGCAACCTATCCCGGCGCAGACGCGATCACGCTGGAGCAGTCGGTGGCAACGCCGATCGAGCAGCAGGTGACGGGCGTGGACAACATGAATTACATGTACTCCACGAACGCGAACAACGGGCAGACGACGTTGACGGTGGATTTTGGCGTTAACACGAATCCGGACATCGACCAGGTGCTGACGCAGCTGCGCGTTTCGCAGGCGCAATCGCAATTGCCGGCGCAGGTGAATACGTCGGGCGTGATTGTGCAGAAATCGTTCACCGCGCCGCTGATGATCGTGGCGATTTTTTCGCCGAAGGAAACCTACGACAACATTTTTCTGGCGAACTATTCTTACATCAACCTGAGCGACGATTTGACGCGCGTGCCGGGAATCGCGCGGGTGCTGGTGTTTGGCGCGGGCCAGTACGCGATGCGCGTGTGGGTCGAGCCGGACAAGATCGCGAAACTGGGGATCACCGTGCCGCAGATTATTTCGGCGGTGCAGGTGCAGAACGCCGTCAATCCCGCCGGACAAATCGGCGGCGAGCCGGTACCGCCGGGACAGGAATTCACCTACGCGGTGCGCGCGCAGGGCCGGCTCACTTCAGCGGAAGAGTTCGGCCAGATCATTTTGAAAGCGAACGCGGACGGCTCGATTGTGCGTCTGCGCGACGTGGCGCGTATGGAACTGGGCGCGCAGACCTACAACCTGACGGGCCGATGGAACGGAAAGCCGGCGGCGATTTTGGCGGTGTACCAACTGCCGGGTTCGAACGCAGTGGCGGCGGCCAAGGCTGTTCGCGCGGAAATGGAAGTGCTGAAGAAGCGCTTCCCGCAAGATGTGGACTACGAAGTCGGGCTGGACACGACGCTGGCGGTCACGTCTGGCATGAAAGAAATCGAGCACACGCTTTTCGAAGCGCTGCTGCTGGTGATTATCGTTGTTTACATTTTTCTGCAGGGCTGGCGGGCCACGCTGATTCCACTGCTGGCCGTGCCGGTTTCGTTGATCGGCACATTCGCGGTGTTTCCGATTCTGGGTTTTTCGGTGAACACGTTATCGCTATTCGGCTTGGTTCTGGCGATTGGGTTGGTGGTGGACGACGCGATCGTCGTGGTAGAAGCGGTGGAGCATCACATCGAGGAGGGGATGACTCCTCGAGATGCTTCGCTGAAGGCGATGGAAGAGGTTTCCGGTCCGGTGGTGGCGATTGCGTTGATCCTTGTGGCGGTGTTCCTGCCGACGATTTTTATTCCCGGAATTACGGGACGGCTGTACCAGCAATTCGCAGTGACGATCGCGATTTCGGTGGTGTTTTCGGCGTTCAATGCGCTTTCGCTGAGTCCGGCGATGTGCGCGCTGCTGCTGAAGCCGAAGAAAGAAGCGCGTGGGCCGCTCGCCGGATTTTTCAAATGGTTCAACAAAGCATTTGGCCGCGCGACCGATGGGTATGTGAATACGTCCGCGCTTTTGATCCGCAAAGCCGGGTTGAGCCTGATTTTCCTGGTGATCATCGCGGTGCTGGCGGTGTTTGTCGGCAGCAAGTTGCCGAGTTCGTTTTTGCCGAACGAAGACCAGGGCTATGTGTTCGTGGGAATGCAGCTGCCGGATGCAGCCTCGCTGCAACGCACCGGCGACGCCGCGCGAAAGGTGGAAGAGGCAGTGACGAGCACGCCGGGCGTGCAAGGGTGCGTCTCGGTGGTGGGTTTCAGTTTGCTGAGTGGAACGCAGAGCACGTACACGGCGTTTTTCTTCGTGCCGCTGAAAGACTGGGACCAGAGAAAAGCTCCGAACGAGCAGTACGAAGCAATTCAGGGCACGCTGGCTGGAAAATTGGCAAAGATTCAGGACGGCATCGCGTTTTCGTTTCCGCCGCCCGCGATTCCCGGTGTTGGATCGTCGGGTGGAGTTTCGTTTGTACTTGAGGACCGATCGGGATCGGGAAATGAATTTTTAGCGGCGAACACGAAAAAATTTCTGGCGGCAGCGAACAAGCGGCCGGAATTTGCGGGCATGATTTCCACGTTTGAACCCGAAGTGCCGCAGGTGTACGTGAATGTGGATCAGGCGAAGGTGTTGCGACAGGGAGTGAATCTGGGCGACGTGTACCAGACGCTGCAAACATTTATGGGCGGCTACCTGGTGAATTATTTCAACCGATTCGGCCGTCAGTGGCAGGTGTATGTGGAGGCGGAGGGAAGTTCGCGCACGGCGCCGCAAAACGTGGGCCGATTCTACGTGGCCAACAGCAACGGCACGCTGGTCCCGTTGAGTTCGATCACCAATCTGGAATCGAGATTCGGCCCTGAATTCACCACACGATACAACGAGTATGAAGCGGCGCAAATCAACGTGATTACGGCGCCGGGAGTGAGTTCGGGCCAGGCGCGGAAAGCGCTGGAAGAAGTCTTCGCGCAGACGATGCCGCCGGAAATGGGATTCGACTATCAGGGAATTTCGTATCAGGAGCAGCAAGCGGCCGAGGGAATTTCGCCGTCGGCGATTTTCGGACTCTCGCTGCTGTTTGTGTTTTTGATTTTGGCGGCGCAGTACGAAAGCTGGTCGCTGCCGTTCAGCGTGCTGCTGGGAACGCCGATCGCGGTGTTTGGCGCTTATCTGGCGCTGTATTTTCGGAAATTCGATAACGACGTGTACGCGCAAATCGGTTTGATCATGTTGATCGGGCTGGCGGCGAAAAACGCGATTCTGATCGTGGAGTTCGCGAAGGACGAATACGAAAAGGGCAAGAGCGTTCGCGACGCGGCGCTGACCGGAGCGCGCATCCGGCTGCGTCCAATTTTGATGACGGCGTTTGCGTTCATCCTGGGTTGCATTCCGCTGTGGCTGGCGAAGGGCTCGGGCGCGGTTTCGCGGCAAGTAATGGGCACGGCGGTAATCGGAGGGATGTTGGCGGCGACGTTGATCGCGATCTTTCTGATTCCGGTCACGTTTGACGTGGTGGAAACCTGGGCCACGCGGAACGACCCACGGCACGGAGAGGCCGAGACGAAACCAACCGCGGCATTGCCGGAAGCGGGGAAGCCATGATGCATTCACGGGACGCGAAAATCGCGGCGGCCTGCGCGGCGGTAGTGCTGATTGCGGGCTGCACGGTCGGACCGAATTACAAGCGGCCGAACGTGGACGTGCCTACAGATTATCGCGGCGCGAATCCGCCGGATGCTTCAGCGCCCCCAGCGTCTGCTGAATCGTTTGGCGACCTGAAGTGGTGGACGGTATTTCAGGACGAGCAGCTGCAACAGCTGATCCGCACTGCGCAGAAAAATAATTACGACGTGAAAATCGCGGCTAGCCGCGTGTTACAGGCACAAGCGCAACTTGGGATTACGCGTGCGGATCAATATCCAAACGTGAGTGGCGGCGCGGATATCAACAGCACGCGCTATCCGAAGACGACCATTTCGCAGCCGTACCAACTGAACACCGGCCAGGTGGCGTTGACGGCCGCATGGGAACTCGATTTCTGGGGAAAGTACCGGCGAGCGACGGAAGCTGCGCGCGCGAATTTGCTGGCGAGCGAATGGAACCAACGCGCGGTGATGAACACGCTGATCTCAAACGTGGCTACGGCCTACTTTCAGCTGCGCGAGCTGGATCTGCAACTTGAAATCGCGAAGCAGACGCTGGCGTCGCGCCAGGAAAGTCTGAAGCTGACGGAATCGCTCGAGCAGAACGGATCGAGTTCGCTGGTGGACGTGCGCCAATCCGAGCAGCTGGTGTACACCGCGTCTGAAACGATTCCATCGCTGCAAAAGCAAATCACGCAAACCGAAGATTTGATCAGCACGTTGCTGGGCGCGAATCCCGGCGACGTGATTCGCGGTCGAAAATTGGTGGAGCAGCCGCACCAGCCGACGGTGCCGGCGGGATTGCCGTCGACGCTGCTGGAACGCAGGCCGGACATTCAGCAAGCCGAGCAGAAGCTGATCGCTGCCAACGCGCAGATCGGCGTGGCACGAGCGGCCTATTTTCCGGATATTTCGCTTTCGGCCGAAGGCGGCTTCAACAGCAACGCGCTTAGCCGGCTTTTTTCCGGTCCCGCGGGATTCTGGAACGTAGGCCCGGCGCTGGCGGAACCGATTTTCACGGCGGGGAAAACGAAATCGCAGGTGAGATTGAGCGAAGCGCAGGAACAGGAAGCGCTGCTGACCTACCAGCAGACGATTCAGCAGGCGTTTCGCGACGTGTCTGACGCGCTGACTGCGTACCGGAAGAATCGCGAATTCCGCGAGCAGCAGGAATTGCTGACCGAAGCGACGCGCGGCGCCGATGAACTTTCGAAAATCCGCTACCAGGGCGGAATTGCGAGTTACCTGGAAGTGCTGACCAGCGAGACGAATTATTTTTCCGCGCAGCTCAACCTGGCCCAGGCACAAGCAGATGAATTGACCGCGTACGTGCAGCTTTACAACGCACTGGGCGGCGGCTGGCAGCAGTAGTCCCCTCGCCGTCCGGCGCGAGCACAATTCTTCGTCCGGAAACTCCACGAAATTTTCTGTAGGGCATGCGCTATCCTGTTGCGGTGGACGAGCAGTTCCATCGTCAGGCGAGCGAAATTACCGCCGGATTGTGTCCGGCGTGCGAGTACGTTCGAATGATCGAATCGTCGCGCGGCTCGCGATTCGTGCTGTGCGAGCGCTCGAAGACCGATCCTGCGTATCCGAAATATCCACCGTTGCCGGTGATTCGATGCGCGGGCTTCGTGCGGAAGAAGGCGTAGGCGCGTTCCGCGAAAGGCGAGCGGTTTCTCTGTGAGCAAACTGAAAATTCCCGCGTCCGAAGAAATCATCATCACTCACGAGGATTTGGATCGCGCACGCGACCGCACGCGAGTTTCCGATGCGCGGGCGAGCAAAGGTCCGTGGTCGCGCATGCGGCTGCTGTGGCTGCTGGTGGGGCCGGGAATTCTGGTGATGCTGGGCGAAAACGATGGACCCAGCATGCTTTCCTATGCGGCGACGGGCGCGCGATTCGGAATTGGATTTTTTCTGCCATTCGTAGTCCTCACGTTTTGCATGGCCATCGTGGTGCAGGAAATGACGGTGCGGCTGGGCGCGGCAACGCATCGCGGGCACGCCGAATTAATTTTCGACCGCTTCGGCCCGTTCTGGGGCTGGTTTTCGATGATCGATCTGGGCATCGGAAATTTTTTGACGTTGATCACCGAATTCATCGCCGTGCGCGCAGGATTGGGATTTTTCGGAGTGCCGCCGTGGGCCGCGGTGCTGCTTGCGTTGGGCGTTTTGTATCTGGCGCTGCTGACACATCGATATTGGACGTGGGAACGCATCACGCTCGCAGGCGCGCTGCTGAACCTGGTGTTCGTGCCGGTGGCGCTACTGGCTCATCCCGATTGGACGGCGGTGGCACACGCATTCGGCAGTTGGAAGCCGCTGCCAGTCGGCAAGACGTCGGAAGTCCTCGAGTTGCTGCTTGCAGTGATCGGCGCGACGGTGACTCCATGGATGCTTTTTTTTCAGCAGAGCGCCACGGTGGATAAAGGGCTAACGCGGCAGGATATTCGGTTTGGGCGCACCGATACGATTATCGGCGCGGCGCTGGCTGCGTTAGCTGCTGTGGCGACGATTTTGGCCACGACTCCACTTTTTGCGCACCAGATGGACGCAGGCGATTTTCAAGCGGCGGAATTCGCGCAGGCGCTGCAACCGTTGATCGGGCATGTGGGCGCTGCGCTCTTCGCCCTCGGCATCGTCGAAGCCGGCATCATCGCCTCGATCACCATTTCAATTTCTTCGGCCTATGCATTTGCGGAGGTGGCTCACACGCCGCATAGCCTGAACCTGCCGATCAAAGAGGGCCGCGCATTTTATTCAGTGCTGTTTATCTGCGCGGCTGCTGCCGCGGGAATCGTGCTGATTCCCGACCTTCCGCTGGTGCCAGTGGTGCTGCTGGTAAACGTAATTGCCGTGCTGGCCATGCCGCCTGCGCTGGTGTTTTTGTTCATGCTGGTGAACGATCGCGAAATCATGGGCGATTTGATCAGTCCGCTGTGGGCCAACATTCTGGCAACGGGCGTGGTTCTAATTTTGACCGGCGCGGGAATTTTGTTTGGAGTGAGCATTCTTGCGCCGAACGTGCTGAACATTTTCGGCGGAAATTAGCGAGGCGGGCAGATGACGGCATCCGATCACGACAGCGGAAAAATCACTTCGGCGGCGAAGGACATGGTGCTTTCCGCGCTCGAGCGCGACCAGCTGGCCGGAATGAAAAAGCAGCAACTGCCGCGACGCAGGCTGGCCGGAGTGGAAGTGGCGGTGCTGTGGTCGCTGCGAATCTATCTGGTCTTCATGGTTGTGGTGGTGGTTTACAAAACTTTGTTCGCCCCGCGTTAATCTTCCTGGGAACTTCGCCCGCAAATTCGGCGGCTATCGATTTTCGCTCGGGTATCATGGGATTTGATGGACGTACTGCTCACAACAAATGAAGTTCGCGTTCTCGGTTCGCTGATCGAGAAAGAGATCACCACGCCGGATTATTATCCGCTCTCGCTGAATGCGCTGGCGAACGCGTGCAACCAGAAGTCGAACCGCGAACCGGCGATGAATCTGGACGAAGAGGCAGTGAAGGCGGCGATTCGCAGCTTGAACGCGCAAGGATTAGCTGGTCCGGCGGATACGACGGACAGCCGGGTGACGAAGTACGAACACCGGCTGCAGGAAGCGTTTAACTTCGATCGGCGCGAAACGGCGATTCTGTGCGAATTGTTTTTGCGCGGACCGCAAACTCCGGGTGCACTGCGAGCGCGCTGCGAGCGGATACACAAGTTCGACGACCTGAACGAAATCCAATTGACGCTGCAACGGTTGATGAAGCGCGAACCGCCGCTGGTGAAGCTGCTGGCGCGGCAGCCGGGGACGAAAGAAGCGCGCTACGCGCATCTGTTTTCGGGCGACGTGGAAGCGCAGGCGACAGAAACGCACGCGACCAGCGCGCCGTCGCGATCCGGAGCCGCTGCGGAAGAATCGCTGCCACAGAAAGTGGCGCGGCTGGACGCGGAGTGCGCGGCGCTGCGTGAACAGGTGAGCGAACTGCGGCAGCAGATTGCAGACTTCAAAAAACAATTTCAGTAAGCGCTCGCCGGTGCGGGACGACGTTTACAACACTTGTCCGGCAGCGGCGCCCGAAGCCCAAGCCCACTGAAAATTAAATCCACCCAGATGTCCGGTCACATCGACCACTTCGCCGACGAAAAATAGTCCAGGCACTTTCACCGATTCCATCGACTTGCTCGAAAGTTCATCGGTATCGACGCCACCGGTGGTGACTTCGGCTTTTTCGTAGCCTTCGGTCTCGGCGGGGGTGAGTTGCCAATCGTGAATCGACTGCTCGAACGCGCGAAGGGCTTCGTTGCTCCACGTTTGCGGCGAATTCAAATCGAGCCAACGCGTGGCGAAGCGGGCAGGAAGTAAACCCGAAAACGCGGAGCGAACGGCGGCGGCATTTCGCACGCGGGCCTCGCGCACCGAGGCAGTCACATCGACCCCGGGCGCGAGATCGATATGAATAGGATTTTCGGGGCGCCAATACGAACTGATCTGCAGAATGGCCGGGCCGCTGAGGCCCTTGTGAGTGATGAGAAAATTTTCGCGGAAAGTCTGGCCGCCGGCGGTGGCGGAGACTTCGGCGGAAACGCCGGCTAGATCGCAGTAGCTCGCGCGATCGGCTTGCCCGAGAACGAAAGGGACGAGCCCAGGGCGCGTCTTTTGAATTTTCAATTGAAATTGCCGGGCCACTTCGTAGCCGAAAGAGGTGGCGCCGATTTTCGGGATTGAGAGCCCGCCCGAGGCAATTACAACGGAGGTGGCGCGGAAGGATCCGGAGGAGGTATCAACGGCAAAGCCAGCGTCGCGGGTAACGCGGCGAACGCGGCAGTTGGTAAAGATGCGGACGCCCGCGGAGCGGCACTCGGATTCAAGCATGGCTAGAATTTCCCGCGCGGAGTGATCGCAAAACAGCTGACCGAGTTTCTTTTCGTGATAGCGGATGCCGTGTTTCTCCACAAGCGCGATGAAATTGGCGGGGGTGTAGCGAGCCAGCGCGGATTTGGCGAAATGGGGATTGGCGGAAATGAAATTTTCGGGCGTGCAGTGAATGTTGGTGAAGTTGCAGCGTCCGCCACCGGAAATCAAAATCTTTTTGCCGCAGCGTTCGGAATGCTCCAGCACGGCTACGCGACGGCCGCGCTGGCCGGCCTGGATCGCGCACATCAGACCGGCAGCGCCGCCGCCGATCACCACCGCGTCGAAAATGTGAGCTTCGGAAGTTACCGCCATCGCTCGCGAATACTCTCTGACTTCTGATTCCCGGAATTCAAGCTGCGGATTTTGCCGGGCCGTTCATCAAGGTTAAACTCAGAGCAGGAGAAACACGAATCATTTGGCTCCGATCATCAATGCTCAGGGACTTTCCAAGCGCTACGGGATTGCTCCGCTCTTCCAGAATATTTCGTTCACCATTTCGCAAGGCGACCGCATCGGCCTGATCGGGCCGAACGGCTCGGGGAAATCCACGCTGCTGGAAATCCTTTCTGGCCGCGTGAAGCCGGATGCGGGCGAGGTTGCTGTCCGGAAGGGAATTTCGCTGAGCTACGTGCAGCAAATTTCCGAATTTCCCGTCGAAGCAACGTGCCGAAGCGTGATCGAAGCAGCGCTCGCGCGAATCGGAGTGGACGAAACCGACCGCGTGTATCGCGCGGAAGAAGCTCTGGACCGCGCCGGGTTTCCCGATTTTGAGACGCATGCGACAGCGCTGTCGGGCGGCTGGCGGAAACGGCTGGCGATCGTAGAGGGCGCGGTGCAGGCGCCGGACATTCTGCTGCTCGACGAGCCCACCAACCATCTGGATCTAGCCGGAATTAAATGGCTGGAAGGGATGCTGCAGACCGCTTCGTTTGCATGCGTGGTGGTGAGCCACGACCGGTATTTTCTGGAGAATGTGACGAGCGACATGGTGGAGCTGAGCCGCGCATACACCGACGGATATCTGCGCGTGCAGGGAAACTACAGCAAGTTTCTGGAAGCGAAAGAGCTGTATTTGCATGCGCAGGGAAAACGGCAAGACGCGCTGGCGAATCGCGTTCACACCGAAATCGAATGGCTGCGGCGCGGACCGAAGGCGCGCACCACGAAATCCAAATCGCGAATCGATAAAGCGCACGAAATGATCGGTGAGCTAGCCGATTTGAACACGCGGACGCGATCGACTTCGGTGAACATCGATTTTTCGGCGTCGAACCGGCAAACCAAGCAGCTGGTGAATCTGGACGATGTGAGCTATTCGATCGGCGGCAGACATTTGTTCGAGCATTTAACGTTTGCGGTTACGTCCGGCATGCGCGTGGGGCTGGTGGGGCCGAACGGCAGCGGCAAGACGACGCTGTTGCGATTGATGCGCGGAGACATTGAGCCATCACGGGGGAAGATCAAGCGCGCGGACGCGTTGCGCGTCGTCTATTTCGATCAAACGCGGGAACTCGATCCGGAAATCACGCTGCGGCGGGCTCTGGCGCCGGATAGCGATGCGGTGATCTATCAGGACCGCGTGGTGCACGTGGCCTCGTGGGCGGCGCGGTTTTTGTTTGCCGCGGAGGATTTGAATCGTCCGGTCGGGCGGCTTTCCGGCGGCGAGCGAGCGCGGGTGCTGATCGCGCAGCTGATGTTGCAACCGGCTGATGTGCTGCTGCTAGACGAGCCGACGAACGATCTGGATATTCCGACGCTGGAAATTCTGGAAGAGAGCCTGCTGGAATACTCCGGCGCGCTTTTGCTGGTGACGCACGACCGGTACATGCTCGATCGCGTATCGACGGTGGTGCTGGGCCTCGACGGCCACGGCGGGTCGGAGCGATTTGCGGATTATTCGCAGTGGGATGCGTGGCAGCGAACAAAAAAGGGGAAAAGCGCCGCTGCGCCCGTTGCGGAGAAAAAAACTGCGGCGCCTGCGCGGGAAACGCCGAAGAAAAAGTTAAGCCCCAACGAAGCGCGCGATGCGGCGAACATCGAAAAGAAAATTGCGGATGCGGAAGCGACGCTGGCGACGAAGCGCGTGGCGATGGATGACCCGGCGATCATGAGCGACGCGCCGAAATTGCATGCTGCGTATGAAGAAATGAAGAAAGCGCAAGACGCGGTAGATGCGCTGTACGAGCGTTGGTCAGAGCTTGAAAAGAAAATGAGCTGATGCCAAGCGGCGCCGGGCCGCACGATTTTCAGCGGACGTGCTGCGATTCGCGCGTTGCGGATGTTGCGGCGCCGGTCATCGGCTGGCATTGCGGGCACCAAAACGAAGTCCTCGCATCGATTCCCTGTTTGCGCGATTCCACCGGGGTGGCACATTTTCGGCACGGTTCGGACCGGCGACGGTACACCCACAAGCGCGCGGCGGGATCGGAACGTCCCGTGGTTCGCCGCATTCCCGTGTAGGTCACGATCTGATCGCTGGAGGTGTGTGAAATATTCGCGCGCATAAACCGGCGAGCGGTGGCGACCAGCGATGCGGCGTCGGATTCTGTGAGCGACGAGACCAGACGAAATGGATTTACGCCGCACGCGAAGCACACTTCCGATTTATAGACGTTGCCGATGCCGGCGAGCAAAGACTGGGTCATGAGCGCGACGCCGATTTCCAGATCGGCGCGCGAGAGCAGGCGGCGGACCATTTCCGCTTCGTCGGCGATTGGATCGAGCACCGGGGGCCCTAGGGTGCGAAATCCGTCGCGGCGTTTTAGACTTTCGCTCGAGTGGAATTCGGCGACGGGCACCAGAAACGCGACGGCGATCAGGCCCGCGGTTTCCATCACGATGCGCATTTGGCCAGCGTGGCGCTGCCACGGCTCGCCGGGACGATAAATGTGCCAGCTGCCGCTCATGAGCATGTGGGTGAGCAATATCAAATCGCCGGAAAAATAAATCAGCAGCCACTTTCCCTTCGATTCGACTTTTTCAATGGTGCGGCCGGCGAGCGGCGAATCTTCGTTGATGCGATTCAGTTTTGGGTACGCGGAATCGAAGCGAGTGATTTGCTTTCCAGCGAATCCGAGTTGCAGCGTGCGCGCGGTGCGAAAGAGTGTGTCGCCCTCGGGCATGTCAGGCGGTCTCCGATACGTCGTCGGGTTCGTCCGCTTCGGATTCGGAGTGCTCGGGCGGCGCGGGGAGGGCGATGGGCGAAGTTCGCCGCATCTGGAAACCCATCGCGGTGTTGACGAAGCCGGCGTCCTCTAAAAATCGCGCGATGAAATGCTCGCGAGCCGGTGCGCCGTTGATCGTGCCGATCAGCAGGCCGCCTTTGCGTGTTTGGCGGCGGATGGCGACCTCGGCGAGTTTTTTAGCGAGTTCGTGAGCGTGATGGCCGCGCTCCGGCTCTTGCTCGGGAAGAAAAATGCGAATCGCTGGATTACGGCGGCGGAAATACGCGCCGAGCGATCCGTCCACAAGAATCACGCCGGCACCGCTGGCGCGCGCCATCGACGTTGCATTTTCATCGGTGGCGGCGTCGCTTTCCACGCGCGGCCACGGCAGCAAAGTTCCGTAGGGATTCGCGGGATCGGTGGCGGCCAGATACACCGTTTCGGGCGCGGGCGGATCGGTGCGCATGCTGCGCAAGATATCCACGGCGGCGGGCAGCGCGAATTGCGCCGCGCCCATCCCGGCCACGAACATTCCGCGACGAACCCAGCCGCTGTCTTCCATGGTTTTGAGGGCTGGATACACCGAGTTATATCCGCCGGGAATATTTTCGGCGGCGGCGGATTCGCGCATCACGATTCCGTGGCGCACCAGCAATTGCTGCGAGATGTTCGCGCTCCATTCGGTTGCGCTGGGCGAGGCGGCGAAGCGTGCGCCGATCAGCGACCATCGACCCTGCGCGGGGCCGCCGCGCGAAGTCCGCGAACGCATGCGGCTTAAAAATTCGGGCGAGCCGGGGCGTTCGTTGCCGGCTTCGGCGCGGTTGCGGCGCGAATCGGCGGGACGCAGCAAATTTCGCAGCGGATGGAATGTGTCGTTGGTCACCAGGCCGCCCCACACCAGTTGCCACAGAGCTTCGGTGGTGTCGCCGGGAAATCCGCCGCCCGCGGCAGTGTGAATTTCGGAAAAGAACGAAGCGCCGTGCGCTCGCAGAAAGTCGAGGATTTGTTTGCCGCGTTCGTTTTCGATCGCTCCGGATTCAGCGGCCGTGGGCTTGGGCGGCAACAGTAGGGGCAACGATTCGGTGAGGTACAACGCGATGCGACCGTCGCGTTCGCCGACCTGCTCGACGCCGACCCAGACGACTTCGCCGGCGGCCATCACCGCGTCCAAATCGCCCGGCCGATAATCGAGCAAACGGGCCGGCAAAATATCCCGTTCGAGATCGGAACCGAGCAACGCGGTGCCTTGCAGAGTTTCAATGCAATCGAGTAGCGCGTTCACTCCACGACGCGGCGCGATTACGCCCAGCCAGCGGGTGCAAAAGCGCGCGAAGGTCCGCTGCTCGACCGGTTCGATTTCGCGGCGCAGACGCGCCAGGCTTTTGCGGCGAAGCTGTTTCAGGATTTCGGGGTCGCACCATTCGCGATGGCGGCCGTCCGGGCGGAATTCGCCCTCGAGAAGTTTTCCCTGGCGATGAAGTGCGCGCAGCGGAGGATCGGCCGGTTCGGGTTGCAATCCGTAACGCGCGGAGACGTCGGCGGTGGTGAACGGCAGATGAGTCCGCGCGTAACGGCGCAGGATTTCGGTGAGCGCATCGTCCACGTTTGCGAGAAACACATCGGCGAGCCCGGGCGGCAATGGAACGCCGAGGGCATCGCGATAGCGCGCGGCGTATTCGACGGGGATGTAGCGGAATTCGCCCGCGATGCGGACGCGAACCACGCGGCGCGCGTCGAGCAATTCGTTCACACGATGCGCGACACCCTCGTCCGCGCAACGCGCGAGGAGTTCAGAGTCCGAAAGATCGCCGAGTTTCAGCAGCAGGTCGTGGATTCCGTCGGCGTGGGCGGCGCGATATTCGGGATCGAGCGATTGGATTTTTGCTTCGACTTCGTCGAGCGCGGCGGGATCGAGCAACTCGCGCAAATCGGTGTCGCCCAAAAGCTCTTCGAGCTGCGACTGGTCGATCGAAAGAGCCTGGGCGCGGCGTTCGGCGAGCGGAGCATCGCCCTCGTAAATGTAGTTGGCGATGTAGGTGAAGAGCAGGGTCGCGGCGAACGGTGAGGGCTTGTCGGATTCGAGAGTTGTGACGCGAATCTCGCCGCGCTGAATTTTTGCGAAGATCGCGCCGAGCGCGGGCAAATCGAAAACGTCGTTGATGCACTCGCGATAGGCTTCGAGCAAGATCGGAAACGAAGGGAAACGCGAGGCGACGGCCAGCAGGTCGGCGGAGCGCTTACGCTGCTGCCAAAGCGGCGTCCTCATTCCGGCGCGGCGACGCGGCAGCAACAACGCACGCGACGCCGCTTCGCGGAATTTCGCCGCGAACAGAGAAGTCGCGCCCAACTGGCCGACGACCAGATCTTTCAGCTCGGCCTTCGACGGCAAAAGCATTGCGGAATCGACCGGTGCTTCGTTTTCCGGCAAGCGCAGCACGAATCCGTCGTCGGTCCACATCGATTCGACTTCAAATCCGTGTTCGATTCGCAGCTTCGCAGTGGCGGCCATGCACCACGGCGCGTGCACGCGGCGGCCAAACGGAGTCATGACGCAGACTCGGCGATCGCCCATTTCGTCGCGGCAAATTTCGATGACGATGTCTTCGTCGCTCGGCACGCGACCGGTGGCTTGGAGCTGATCTTCGAGATAACTGAGCAGGTTTTCGGCAGCGTTGCCGTCGAGGCTGTGCTGCTCGGAAAGTTTTGCGAACGCGGCCGGACGGGGCATCTTGATCAGCTCACGCGACATTTTGCCGATGCGCGCGCCGAATTCGGCGGGTCGTCCTGCGGCGTCGCCGCGCCAAAAGGGCATCTTGCCCGGCTCGCCCGGCGCGGGTGAAACGATCACGCGATCGTGCGTGATATTTTCAATGCGCCAGGTGCTGGCGCCGAGAATGATGGTGTCGCCCGTGCGGCTTTCGAAGACCATCTCTTCGTCAAACTCGCCGACGCGCGCGCCTTTGCCAGCGTCGGCCAGAAAAACTCCGTACAAGCCTCGATCGGGAATTGTGCCGCCGTTGATTACCGCGACGCGGCGCGAACTTTGGCGGCTGGTGAGTTTTCCGGCCACGCGATCCCACGTGATGCGCGGGCGCAGATCGCTGAACTCTTCGGAAGGGTAGCGGCCGGAAAGCATGTCGAGCACGCCCTCGAAAATCGTGCGGCTAAGCGAGGCGAAGGGCGCGGCACTGCGAATGACGTTGAATAGATCGTTCACGTCCCAGGGATCCATCGCCACCATAGCCACGATTTGCTGGGCCAGCACGTCGAGAGGATTGCGCGGATAGTGGACCGATTCGACGGCGCCTTCGTACATGGCAAGCGTGATGGCAGCGCAAGCGGCCAGGTCGCCGCGGTATTTCGGGAAAATCACCGCGGGGCTGATCGCGCCAACGCGATGGTTGGCGCGGCCGACGCGCTGCATGCCGCTGGAAATCGACGAGGGCGATTCGATCTGCACGACCAAATCGATCGCGCCCATGTCGATGCCAAGTTCGAGCGATGATGTGGCGACCAGGCCGCGCAGCGAGCCGAGCTTAAGGCGGTCTTCAATGTCTTTGCGCTGCTCGAGCGCCACGCTGCCGTGATGCGCGCGCACGAGTGTTTCACCGGCCAGATCGTTGATGGCGCCGGAAATCCGTTCGGCGAGGCGGCGGCTGTTGACGAAAATCAACGTCGAGCGGTGCGTGCGGACGAGTTCGAGAAGCTGCGGATGAATCGCCGTCCAGATGGAAGAGCGTGCGGGACCCTGCGAAGCCGGGCCGCTCGGCAGGGAATCGAGCTTGTCGAGTTGGGCCATGTCTTCGACGGCGACTTCGACTTTTAGATCGAGGCGTTTTGGTTCGCTGGCGTCGATGATGGTTACGGGCCGATAGTTCGGGGCATCGGTCAGCGCGTCGGTCTGTGTTTCGATCGACGTTTCAATCCCCGTTTCAGGTTCGGACAAGGCATCTGGATCGGTTCGCGTACCATCCGAAACTGGTAGAGCGCCCGTAGCGGGCGAGTGATTCGCGCCGATTGCGCCGCCCAGAAAATGCGCCACCTCTTCGAGCGGCCGTTGGGTGGCGGAAAGCGCTACGCGCTGCAATTTTCTGCCGCACAGCTGCTCGAGGCGTTCGATGGAAAGCGCCAAATGCGCGCCGCGCTTGGTGGGAACGAGGGCGTGAATTTCGTCCACGACCACGGTTTCGATGGAGCGCAGGGAATCTCGTGCGTTGGAAGTGAGCAGCAAGTAGAGCGACTCCGGCGTAGTGATCAAGATGTCGGACGGATGTCGAAGAAAACGGGCGCGCTCGGCGGCGGGAGTGTCGCCGGTGCGAATCGTTACAGTGGGAATATGGTGAGCGACGCCGGCGCGCTGCGCGGCCTGAGCAATTCCGACGAGCGGAGCGCGCAGGTTGCGTTCAACGTCTACAGCCAGAGCTTTGATGGGCGATACATAAAGGACGCGGCATCGCGCTGCTTCGTGGGGAACCGGCGCGAACATCAACCGGTCGATGCACCACAGAAACGCGGCTAGAGTTTTGCCCGAGCCGGTCGGCGCGAGAATTAGTGTGGAATCGCCGCGCGCGATCGGCGGCCAGCCGAGTTGCTGCGGTTTGGTGGCGCCGGGAAATACGGCCTGAAACCAATCGCGCACCGCGGGATGAAACAGCGAGAGGCTGTCCGGCGGATTTTCGGGCGTTCCCGAGTTTGCGAAATGAGTCATCGTGAAAAAGGGCGGCAACAGTTTAGATGCCGCTTCGGGCCGGCGGGAATCAGCCGGACATCCACCGACAGGATTCCAGCGTACCTTTGCAGAGGGCTGAAATTCCAATCCGGATCCGGCTGTAACTAACGGGCCGAAGATGTATCTAATATAGCGAAGGAGCCGCGATGCTGCTGTATTTGCTGGCGTTTATCGGAGGAGTGCTGACGATCGCAAGCCCGTGCATTTTGCCGGTGCTCCCGTTTGTGTTTGCGCGCGCCGATCAGCCGTTTCGCCGCAGCGGACTGCCAATGCTGATTGGGATGGCGGCCACGTTTGCGGGTGTTGCTGTGCTGGCGACGGCGGCAGGAAGCTGGATTGGGCGAGCCAACCAGTACGGACGGTATATCGCGATCGTGATTTTTGCGGTGATGGGACTGGCGCTGCTGTTTCCGGCAATTGCTGAATTTCTTTCGCGGCCGTTCGTGCGGCTAGGCGGAAGAGTGACGCAGGACAGCGACGCGCCTCCGAGCATCGGGAAGTCGCTGCTGCTGGGCGTTTCGACCGGATTACTTTGGGCGCCGTGCGCGGGGCCGATCCTGGGATTGATTCTTACTGGCGCGGCCGTGGAGGGAGCGAGCGCACGTAGCGCGACTCTGCTACTGGCATTTGCGCTGGGAGCTGCGGCATCGCTGGCGCTGGCATTGCTGGCTGGCAAGAGAGTTTTCGCGCTGATGAAGCGTTCGCTGGGCGCAGAGGAATGGATTCGCCGCGGACTGGGCGTCGCGGTTTTGGTCGGCGTGGTAGCGATCGCGTCGGGCTGGGATACGGGATTGCTGGCGCGCGTGTCGCTCGCGAGCACCGGCGGATTCGAGCAGAAATTGGTCGATCGCTTCCGCCCGGCTTCGGCGGGTGCGTCGAATGTGACCGGCGATACGGCGATGGCTTCGACGACGGCTTCCACGAACAGAGCGGGTGCGGCGAGCGCTTCGACTGCTGCGTTCACGAACGTTGCCCTCGATAACGAAGGCATGATGCCGAGCCTGAACGGCGCGGTTACGTGGATCAACTCGCCGCCGCTGACGACCGAGCAACTGCGCGGGAAAGTGGTGATCGTCGATTTCTGGACCTATTCGTGCATTAACTGCCTGCGTTCGATTCCGTACGTGGAAGCGTGGGCGGAAAAATACAAGAACGACGGTCTGGTGGTGATTGGTGTGCACACGCCGGAGTTCGCATTTGAAAAGGATCCGTCGAACGTCGCAAAAGCAGTGAAGGATTTGAAAATCACGTATCCGGTGGCGCTCGACAGCAACTACGCGATCTGGAAAGCGTTCAAGAACGAATACTGGCCGGCGCACTATTTCATCGATGCGAACGGCACGATTCGATTCCATCATTTCGGCGAAGGGAACTACGACGAATCGGAAAAAGTGATCCAGGAATTGTTGAAGGAAAAGAACGCGAGCTTCAAAGCCGCGGGTTTTGTGGACGTGAAAGGTTCGGGCGCGGAAGCGGCAGCGGATTTGCGGGATGTTTCTTCGCCGGAGACGTACGTGGGGTACGAGCGGCAGCAGAATTACGCATCGCCGCAGGAAATTTCCGACGACATGCCCGCGCATTACACGCTGCCGGGCCGGCTGAGCGTGAACCAGTGGGGCCTCGAAGGCACCTGGACGGTGAGCGACGAGCACGCTTCGCTCGATTCGGCTCCGGGGACGATCGCGTTCCGGTTTCACGCGCGCGATTTGCATCTGGTGCTCGGGCCGGGAAAAAACGGGAAGCCGATTCGATTTCGGGTTTTGTTTGACGGCGGCGCTCCGCTCGACGACCGTGGCGTGGATGTGGACGCGAACGGCGAAGGCGTGGTGAAGAGTTACCGGCTATACCAGCTGATCCGTCAAAAAGGAAAAGTGGAAGACCGAACCTTTGAGATTCAGTTTCTGGACCCTGGCGTACAGGCGTTTGCATTCACGTTTGGATAATAAATTTTCGGAGACAATCATGGCAAAACCAATTTTTTCGAGTAGCGAATCAAACGGCGGAATGGACCGCCGCGCATTTTTTCGCATCGGCGCTTCGCTGGCGGGCGGCCTGCTGCTATGGCACTACTGGACGAAAGAGCCGGTGCGCGCCAACGCGATTTACTCCGGCCCGCCGAAGATCGTGAAGGTAGTGCTGTTCACCGATGCGGGCGTGAAGGAAAAGGAAGTTTCGGTTCCGCAAGTGCTGAAGACCGACGAAGAGTGGCGCAAGCAGCTGACTCGCGACCAGTACGAGATAACGCGAAACGCGGGAACCGAGCGGCCGTATTCCGGAGCGCTGTTGGACGTGCACGATAAGGGCGTGTTCCGCTGCGTTTGCTGCGACACCGCGCTTTTCAATTCGAATACGAAGTTCGAAAGCGGCACCGGCTGGCCGAGTTTCTGGGCGCCGATTGCGAAGGAAAATGTGGTCGAGACGTCGGACACCACGCTGGGAATGGAACGCACCGAAGTTTCCTGCCGACTGTGCGCCGCGCATCTGGGCCACGTGTTCAACGATGGGCCGGAACCGACAGGGCTGCGCTACTGCATGAATTCGGTGGCGCTGAAATTCTCAAAGGCCTGAACGCAAAAAGTTTCGTGATAGTCTTTGCGTATGGCACTCACTGAAACCGACCGCGCCGCGGCGCTTTGGGAAGCGCAGCAGAAGGCTGACGCGTTGTTTGCCGCGGTGGAGCGCGAAAAGATAATCCGTCCGGGCGTCGCGGAAACCAAGATCAACGACGACATTTACGCACTGGCGGAGCGGATGTACGGCGTCGATACGTACTGGCACAAGCGAATCGTGCGCGCCGGACGCAACACGCTCGCGCCGTACGACGAAAATCCGCCCGACCTGACGCTGGGCGAAGACGACATCGTATTTCTCGATCTGGGGCCGGTGTTCGAAAAGTGGGAAGCGGATTTTGGGCGGACGTTTGTGCTCGGCTCCGATCCGGTGAAACTGAGACTGCGAGACGACATCGCCGACGCGTTTTACGAAGGCAAACAATACTTCAAGGATCATCCTGACATCACTGCGCGCGAATTGTTTGCGTTTGCGGAGCAAGCCACGGCCAAGCGCGGTTGGGAATTTGGCGGGCCGATCGCGGGCCATCTGATCGGCCAATTTCCGCACGAACGAATTCCGCAAGACAAAATCACCCATTACGTCCACCCGCAAAATCCGCGAAGAATGCGCGATCCGGACGCCGACGGCAAAGATCGCCACTGGATTCTGGAAATCCACTTTGTGGATCGCGCCCGCGAGATCGGCGGATTCTACGAAGAGCTGCTAACCGTCGGCTAGCGCTCGGCTGGACGCACGTCCGCATTCAGAATCCTGTAACCTTTTCGTTGATTGGCACTCCCATAGAATTAGTGTGTTTCAGGTGCGTCCGAGTTCCGCCACATGACCGAAGCTGAAATGATCGCTCGCGTGCTCGCCGGCGAGAAAAACCTGTTTCATGAATTGATCCGGCCGCACGAAAAACTCGTGTACCTGACGTCGCTTTCCATTTTGAAGGACGAAACGGACGCGGAAGACAACGCGCAGGAAGCGATCATCAGCGCGTACCGGCATCTGGCTTCGTTTCGCGCCGACGCGAAATTCAGCACCTGGCTGGTGACGATTGCGGTCAACGGCGCGCGCCAGCGGCTGCGCAGCAGAAAGCGCGCGGTGCTGGAATCGATCGACGAACGGCAGGAAACCGAAACGGGCGATTTCACGCCGGCGTTTTTGACTGACTGGCGCGAAATTCCGCTCGAGGCGCTGGAGCGGAAGGAAATTCGCGCGGCGATCGGCGCGGCTGTGCAGAGCTTGCCGGACATTTACAGAGAAGTGTTTACACTGCGCGATCTGGATGAGTTGAACGTGCAAGAAACCGCCGAGGCGCTGGGCATCACCGCCAACGTGGTGAAGGTCCGGCTGCATCGCGCGCGGATGCTGCTGCAGAGGCAATTGGTTCCGTTTTTGAAAACGACCGCCCCGTCACGCCGTGGATTTTTTGGGAGGCGCCCATGAAGCTCGAATGTAAACATGTGTGGGAATTCATCTCCGACTACATCGACGGGTCGGTGGCGCCCGAGCTGCGCGCCGATATCGAGCGGCATCTGGAGCACTGCGAAATCTGTTCGGCGATTCTGGATTCGACGCACAACATCCTGATTTTGACCGCGGACGACAGGACGTTTCAGTTGCCGGTGGGATTCAGCGAACGGCTGCACGAACGTCTGGCGAAAGAATTGGAAGCGAAATAATCAGCGCGCGCTAGTGCACGTGGTGAAGCATCGGATGCGTGACCGCTTCGGCGAGCAACAACAACAGCGTAATGATGGCCAGTGAGATCTGAATTCGCTCTGCACGAAGTTTCGAGGCGGGGACATCTTCCTGGCGCCATTGCGACGCAGGCCGCGCACGCAGGCGGCGAATCCGGCCGATGACGTACAGGTTGATGCACGCGCCGGCGAGCGCAAGAACCATCATTGGAATGCGAATCGCGTCCGAATGAAATCCGCGAGCGGGCAGGTCGGAGCCTGCCGCAGCGGCGATAGCACCGACGCCAATCGCGACACGAATACCGCTGATGGCAATTACAGCGGTGCAAGCGCTTTGCAGCAGCGCGAAAATCAGGCTGGTCCAGTTGATGAGCCGCGTTTTGGCGATGGCGGCGGGCGAAGCTGATTCGTTGGGCAATGGTTCGGTCATGCGCTGGGCACCCGTGAATTCGGACACGCTAAAATACCAGATTTAGGGCGTTTACGAAGCGAGGAACGGCGGAATCGGGCGGTAACTTTTATGGCCGAGTAGAATCTAATTGGCAGCAGCAGACGTACTGTTTTTGTACGCAAGTGCAGGTTGGCGCGGCAGCAGGAAGGAGCGTTTCGATGATTCGATCATTTTTGATGGGTCTGGGCGTGATGTTGGTGGTGATGATCGCGTTGACCGCGGTTTCACCGAAAACGACTACGGCAGCGGTGACGATTCCGAATCCGGTGGTGGATGATTCGCTCGCGGCGGCGAAAGGCCAGCAGACGGTGACGTTTGCGGGCGGTTGTTTCTGGGGCGTTCAGGCGGTTTTTGAACACGTGAAAGGCGTGAAGAGTGCGACGGCGGGATATTCCGGCGGCACGGTGAACAGTCCGGACTACGAGGAGGTCAGCTCGGGCGCGACCGGACATGCGGAATCCGTGAAAGTGGTTTACGACCCGTCGCAGATTACGTTTGGCCAGTTGCTGAAAGTATTTTTCTCGGTGGCGCACGATCCGACCGAACTGGACCGGCAGGGGCCAGACAGCGGCACGCAATATCGATCGGCGATTTTTTACGACAACGACAATCAGAAACGGATCGCCAAGGCATACATCGATCAGCTGAATCAAGCGAAGGTGTACCCGCAGCCGATCGTTACTGAAGTGACCCGCTTCAGCGCGTTTTACCCGGCGGAGGATTATCACCAGGACTATCTGGTGAAGCATCCCTACAATCCGTACATCGTGGTGAATGACGCTCCGAAATTGGTGGCGCTGCAAAAGCAGTGTCCCGATCTGTATCGCGACCACACGAAGTAATTTTTCCCGCGAGGGATGAGCCGGCGGATCGTCTGATTGGCCGGCTCCTTCGCACCGCTTGGAATTTTTCTCTCCCTCCGATTGCACCCACGCAAAAATTCCCTCATCATGGCCCTCTTTTCGCGCGCGGATGACATCCCGCGACGGAAATTTTTCGGAGGGGGACGCCGTGAAACCTTGGTTTCTGTACACGCTGTTGACCGTGATCACCTGGGGCATGTGGGGAGTTTTCAGCAAGCTCGCTGCCGGATACACCAAGCCGCGCCAATCGATTCTGTTTCAAACTGTGGGGGTGCTGGCGTTCGCGCTGGTGGTGTTGGCGCTCGAACGATTCCACGTGGAGTGGACGGCACCCGGATTCGCGTGGTCGGCGCTGGGCGGATTTTTTGCGTTCATCGGATTTCTGACTTTTTTCGCCGCGCTGGTCGATGGAAAGGCGTCCACAGTCGTGGTGCTATCGGCTTTGTATCCGCTGGTGACGATTCTGGTGAGCATTGCATTTCTGCACGAGCGGCTGACCGGACGGCAGAGCATCGGAATTGTGCTGGCGCTAGCGGCGAGCGCGTTGCTGGCGACTTAGATGGCGTGCGATTGCGCGCCCTCGGTCTGGGCGTTACGCTTAGCGTTTCGTTTACCGAGGGCGAAGATGAGCGCGCCGGCGGCAAGCATTAGAAACATCAAGCCGAGCACTTTTGTAAGCGCGAATCCTTTCTGCACTTCGTCGGGCGCCGGAAACGCAGAAAAGATGATCGTGAAAATGCTGGTGATCATGCCGACGCAGCCGACAAAAATCGCGACGGGTTTTCCTCCCGGCACGCGGGTCACATCCGGGCCGGCAGGTTCGCGCTGCAGCTTGATCAGCGCAGCGAAAACCATCACGTAGGGAATGAAGTAAGCGATGATCGTCATGCTCAGCAGCACTTCGTAAGCTCCGCGCACCGAAGTTCCCGCCTGCCCAAGAAACACAAATACAGCCGCCAGTCCGCCCTGCACTAGAAGTGGGACGTACGGCGTCCCCGATTTCGGATGAATTCTTGCGAACGCCGCGGGCAGGAAACGGTCAATGCCGGCGACGAACGGAATCCGCGACATCGCCGCGAGCCACGCCGCCACACTGCCGAGTCCACTGATCACCAGCAATCCCGCCGCGAGAGGCACCAATCCACCGAGCCCGATTCTTGCGGTGCTCTGCGTGATGGCCTGCATGATTCCTTCCAGCCCAGTGACTTGTTCCTTTGGCAGAGCGAGCAAGACACAGAGTGTGCCGAGCAGGTAGCAGACGGTGATGATCGCGCCGGCGATTAGCAGTCCGCGCGGAATGGTTCGCCGTGGATCGCGAATTTCGTCGCCCATGAACGAAGCGGATTCCGCGCCGCTCATCGCGTAAATAATCGTGGCCCAGAAAATGAAATCTTTCAGATTCGTGGCGGGCAGAATGCTGGTGCGATTGATGGGCGTGGCGCTGCCGAATTTCATCCAGGCGAAAATTCCGACGACGATCAGGATCGCGGCGGGAATCCATGTGCCGATCGCGCCGAGATTGTAGAGCCACTTGGCGATGCTGACGCCGACCAGATTCAAGTACAGCGCGAGCGCCAGACCGAGCAGCGCAAACACGATGAAGTAAGCGCGATTGTTGGCCAGTGATTGATAGCGATTGCCACTCAGGTACAGCGCATTGGCCGCGGCAAAATACAAAATGCTCGGCAAGTACGGCAGATCGCTCGACCAGTACACCCAGCCGGTCATGAATCCGCCGAATTCACCGAACGCTTCGCGCGTCCAGACGTACAGGCCGCCTTCCTGCGGGTAGCGGGAGGAAAGTTCGATGACGGCGAGAACCAGCGGAACGAAAAAAATCAGCCAGGCGACGACCCACATCGCCATGGCGCTCGCGCCGGCGGTGGCGGCGGTGGCCACCCACTGCAAGCTCAATCCGGTGACCAGATAGAAAAACACCACGTCGCGCAGGCCCATCACGCGGCGCGGTTTGTTTTCGATTTCCTGCGCGGCTGGCTGAGACGGCGAGCCGGTCGGTTCCACGAGTCTCCTCTTCGAGCGAAACGGAAGGACGGGGAGTCGCTAGCTTTTCGGTTTCAGATCGTTGATGTGCAGTGCGACGGTTTTGAGGTGCGTCATGTCGTCAAAGGTGAAGCGTCCACCGAGGCGGCCGTAGCCGCTGCGCGTGCCGCCACCGCCGCCGAAGGGTTCATGCGCTTCCCAATAGTCGGTGGTGTCGTTGATCACCACGTTGCCGCTGCGCAAACGCTGCGCGAAATAAAATGCCTTGTCGATATCGCGGGTGAAGATGGCCATTTGCAAACCGTAGCCGGTGCTGTTGGCGAGCTCGAGCGCTTGTTCGTAGCCGCTGACGGTTACGACCGGCACGACCGGGCCGAAGGTTTCTTCGTTGTGCAGCAACATTTCGGTGCTCACCTGGTCGATGACCGTCGGCTCGAAGAAGTGATCGCTCTTTTGATTTGCGAGGCGCTTGCCGCCGAACACGATGCGCGCGCCTTTTTTCTGCGCGTCGGCAAGATGCCGTTCCGTTTTTTCGAGCACCGGAGCGTTGTTCATGGGACCCATGGTGGTTTCGGCGGCGAATGGATCGCCCAAGCGGACTTTGCCGGCTTCCTCGATCACCAAGTCGAGAAAATCTTTATGGACGCGGCGATCGACCAGAACGCGTTCGGTGGCGCAGCAGACTTGACCGGCGTTGAAGTACGCACCGAAAGCGGCGGCCTTCGCTGCGCGCGGTAGGTCGGCGTCGTCGAGCACGATTTGCGGACCGTTCCCGCCGAGCTCCATCAGCAATTTTTTCACGCCGGAGCGGCGCTGAATTGTGTCGCCCGTGGTGGTTTCACCGGTCAATCCAATTCCGTCGATTCCGGGATGCGAAACGAGGGCGTCGCCGGTGGTTGGGCCCAGTCCGGTCACAACGTTGAAAACTCCGGGCGGCAAGCCCGCCTCGAGTACGCACTGCGCCATGTAGAGACCGGAAAGCGGCGTCTGCTCAGCTGGCTTGAAGACGATGGTGTTACCGGCAGCGAGGCCTGGTCCGAAATATTCGGAGGGAATCACGGTGGGGAAATTCCACGGAGTGATCACCGCCCAGGTACCGATCGGCTCTTTGAAGGTGAACAGACGCTTGTTCGGGTCGCGCGCCGGAATGATCGGCGTTTCCATTCGCTTCACGTCTTCGGCAGCGATGCGAAAATTTTCAGCGGATTCCTCCACTTCGGGCAGAGCTTCAGCGGCGTAGGGTTTGCCTTGCTCGAGCGAAATGATGGCGGCGAGATGCTCTTTGTGGGCGAGGATGCGGTCGGCGACCCGGTGGCAGGCCGCGGCGCGCTCGAACGGCGGCGTTAATTTCCAAGCGTTCCACGCGGCGCGTGAGGAAGCAACGGCGCGGTTCACGTCGTCGGCGGTCGCGGCCGGCACGGAGGCGAGCAGCTCCCCAGTGGCGGGGTTGCGGACTTCGATGGTCTCGCGCCCGTGCGCGTCCACCCACTCATTGTCGATAAACAACTTACGCGGCGGAAGGGCAGCGATTGCTGCGTGGATTTGATTTGCCGGTGCGCTCATACCACACTCCCAGTTTCACGGATGGAATTCGGTGAGACGGCAGACGTCCTGTAGCGGACGAACTCTTGCACATTCAGCGCGAACTGTAAAGTTGAGTGACCCTTTTTGGGACGGGTCTGGCGCGGCGGCGGGCGAAAATTCTGCTGAAACCGAACGGCTCTCGCGTTCGTCGGAACATAGTGACTGCAGAGGCATAGCTTCGGTACAAGCCTCGTTTGCCGGGGAATGGAAGCATCTCCGCTACGAATACGCTAACGACCGGATTATCATAGCCAGCATCGAAAGATGCATGGGGACGTACCTGCCTTAACGGCTTGAAAATCGCAGCAATCACACACACAGAGGAACCGCTAGTGGCTCAGAATTTACCCGACGAGAATCGAAGCACAGTCTCTCCCCAACGGCCGGCAACGCCGGCGACGAGCCGACCGAACGCTTACGGGCAGAGTGAGCGGAAATCGCACGCGTGGATTTGGATTGTCGTGATCGTTGTTGTATGCGCGATCGCCTACTACTTTTACCACCAGCGTACCGCCGCGGAAGCCGCCGCGAAGGCCAAGGCAAGCCAGCAGGTTCGCGCCGTGCCAATCACCACGGCTACGGCACGCTCGGGGTCGATCGGCGTATACATCAACGCGCTCGGCACGGTGACGCCGGTCTATACCGTCACGATTACCAGCCGCGTCGATGGCCAGATCATGAGCGTGAACTACAAAGAAGGGCAGATGGTGCAGAAGGGCGACCTGCTGATCCAGATCGACCCGCGCCCCTACGAAGCCGCGCTGAAGCAGGCCGAAGGAACGCTCGCGCACGATCAGGCGCTGCTGAACGAAGCGAAAATCGACCTGAACCGTTACCAGGAAGCGTTCAACCGAAACGCCATCGCAAAGCAACAGCTCGACGACCAGAACCAGACGGTGCTGCAGTACGAAGGGTCGGTGAAAAACGATCAGGGAACGGTGGACGTCGCGAAAGTGAACCTGTTGTACACGAACATTACGGCGCCAATCAGCGGGCGAGTTGGGCTGCGTTTGGTGGATCCGGGAAACATCGTGCAATCCTCAAGCACCACGCCGCTGGTGGTGATCACCCAGCTGCAACCCATCACTGTAATTTTCAGCATCGCGGAAGATTATTTGCCGCAGGTGCAGAAGCAACTGCGCGCCGGCACGAAGATGGAAGTGGATGCGTTTGACCGCGACCAGACCACCAGGCTGGCAACGGGTTCGCTGTTGACGCTCGACAACCAGATCGACACCTCGACCGGAACGCTGAAGCTGAAAGCGATTTTCGGGAATCAGGATTTTTCGCTGTTTCCGAATCAATTTGTGAACGCGCGTCTGCTGGTGGATACGCAACAAAATGCGACGTTGATTCCTACGGCGGCGATCCAGAGAAATTCGAAGGGCGCGTACGTGTACGTGGTCAACTCGGACCAGACCGCGACGCTGAAGACGATCACGGTGGGCACCACCGACGGCAACACCGCGGCGGTAACCGGAATTGAATCCGGCGACGCAATTGCGACGACCGGCTTCGACAAATTGCAGACCGGCGCGAAAGTGGCGGTTCACAACCCGCCGTCGAGCGATTCGAATCCTGCAAACGCGAACGCCTCGACGACCACAACCACTGCCAGCACCGGAAATAGAAAATCCGGCAAGCCGCAAACCGAACCTGGAGCGAAGCCGATCGGCTCGAGCGCGCCGGGCGGAGCAAATTCTCAGTGAATCCGTCGCGTCCATTTATTACCCGGCCCGTTGCAACGTCGTTGCTGATGATTGCAATTCTGCTGGCTGGATTTGTGGGCTTCCTGCAGCTGCCGGTTTCCGCGCTACCCGAGGTGGATTACCCCACGATTCAGGTGGTGACGTTTTATCCCGGCGCGAATCCGGACGTGATGGCTTCTGCGGTGACCGCGCCGCTCGAGCGTCAGTTCGGCCAAGTCCCCGGGCTGAATCAGATGACGTCCACCAGTTCGGACGGCAGTTCGATCATCGTGCTGCAGTTTGCGCTGAGCTTGAACATCGACGTGGCCGAGCAAGAAGTGCAGGCGGCGATCAACGCCGCGCAGTCGTATTTGCCGCAGGATTTGCCCACGCCTCCGATTTACAGCAAAACGAATCCTGCCGACACACCGATTCTGACGCTCGCTCTCACCTCCGATACGATTCCTCTATCTCAGGTGGAAGATCTCGCCGACACGCGGCTGGCGCAAAAAATTTCGCAGCTGCCTGGAGTCGGGCTGGTGAGCATCAGCGGCGGACAGAAACCGGCCATCCGCGTGCAGATCAATCCGACGGCGCTTTCGTCATACGGAATCAATCTGGAAGATGTGCGCACTGCGCTGCAGCAGACCAGCCTGAACGCCGCGAAGGGAAATTTCGACGGCCCGCATCAGGATTATCAGATCGACGCGAACGATCAGCTTTTAACCAGCAAGGATTTCCAGAAAGTCGTCGTGGCGTATCACAACGGGTCGCCAGTGCTGCTATCCGACGTGGCGCAAGTGATCGACGACGTGGAAAACACGAAGCAAGCGGCGTGGATGAATGAAACTCCGGCCGTGATCGTGAACATCCAGCGGCAGCCGGGCGCCAACATCATTCAAGTCGTAGATCGAGTGCAGGCGCTGCTGCCCGTGCTGAAATCGAACCTGCCCGCCGCGGTGAATGTGACGGTGCTCACCGACCGCACCACAACGATTCGCGCGTCCGTAGAAGACGTCGAATTCGAACTGATGCTGACCGTTGGCTTGGTTGTGATGGTGATCTTTTTGTTCCTGCGGAATATCCGCGCCACGATTATTCCCAGCGTTGCGGTTCCGTTGTCGCTGGTCGGCACGTTTGGCGTGATGTATCTGGCCGGATACAGCCTGAACAACCTTACACTGATGGCGCTGACGATCTCGACGGGATTTGTGGTGGACGACGCGATCGTGATGATCGAAAACATCGTCCGCTACATTGAAGAAGGCGAAGATCCGCTGCGCGCAGCGCTACTTGGTTCGGAGCAGATCGGATTCACGATCGTTTCTCTGACGATTTCGCTGATTGCCGTGCTGATCCCGCTGCTTTTCATGGGTGACATCGTCGGCCGACTGTTCCGCGAATTTGCGATCACGCTGAGCGTGACGATTTTGGTGTCCGCGGTGGTTTCGCTGACGCTGACGCCGATGATGTGCGCGCGGCTGCTGAAACACGATCCCGAAGCGCAGAACAAGAAGTTCTATCAGATGTCGGAGCGCGCGTTCGAACGGGTGATCGCGTTCTACGGGCGCACGCTGAAGTGGGTATTGCAACATCAGACCGCTACGCTGATCGTCGCGGTGCTCACGCTCGCGCTGACCATCGTCCTCTACATCATCGTTCCGAAAGGATTCTTCCCGGTACAGGATACGGGCATCATTCAGGGGATTTCCGAGGCGACGCAAACCGTTTCGTTTCCCGCTATGGCCGAGCGGCAACAGGCGCTCAGCAAAGTGATCCTGCAGGATCCGGCGGTGGAAAGTTTGTCGTCGTTTATCGGCGTGGACGGCACGAATACCACGCTGAACAGCGGCCGGATTTTGATCAACCTGAAGCCGCTGGGTCAGCGAGGCATCAGCGCCACGGACGTGATCCGTCGGCTGCAACCGGAACTGGCTAAGGTGGACGGAATCACGCTGTATATGCAGCCGGTGCAGGACCTGACGGTGGAAGACCGTGTGAGCCGCACCCAATATCAATACACGCTCGAAGATCCCGACGCGAACGAGTTGAACGAATGGACGGCGAAGTTCGTTGCGAAGCTGAAACAGATTCCCGAATTGCGAGACGTCGCGACCGACCAACAGACCGACGGCTTGGCGGCTTCGCTGGTGATCGACCGTGTGACCGCCTCGCGAATGGGCATCACGCCGACGGTGATCGATCAAACTCTCTACGATGGATTTGGGCAGCGGCAGGTATCGACGCTTTACACGCAATTGAACCAGTATCACGTGATTCTGGAAACGATGCCGGATTTCCAGAAAACTCCCGCGAAGCTACATGACATCTACGTGCGCTCCGCGCTGGCGTCTTCTTCGCTGACCACTTCGCCGAATGCGGTGATCACGTCGTCCTCCGCTTCCGGTTCCGGGAACGCATCGCCGAGCCCCAGCTCATCGAGCAACTCGGCGGGCAGTTCGGGTTCCGCGAATCCCTCGGCGGTGTCGGTGCCGAATGGCGCGGCGATTCCGCTGAGCGCCATCACCCATTTTGAAACGCACGCGGCGCCGCTTTCGGTGAACCACCAGGGACAATTTCCGGTGGTGACGATTTCGTTCAACTTGGCGCCGAATGCTTCACTGGGCGAAGCGACCAAAGCGATTGAGGCGGCACAGCGAGACATCAAAATGCCGCTGAGCGTGCAGGCCGCGTTTCAGGGCACGGCGGCTTCGTTTCAAGCGTCGCTGAGCAACGAGCCGATCCTGATTCTGGCGGCGTTGATCACCGTGTACATCGTGCTCGGCGTCTTGTACGAAAGCTTCATCCATCCGATCACGATTCTGTCCACGCTGCCTTCGGCCGGGGTGGGCGCGATTCTGGCTTTGATTATCTGCGGCCAGGAGCTGAGCGTTGTGGCGCTGATCGGAATTATTTTGCTAATCGGAATCGTGAAGAAAAACGGAATCATGATGATCGACTTTGCGCTGGAATCTGAGCGCAAGCATGGTATGAGCTCCGAAGACGCGATCTACGAAGCCTGCCTGCTGCGTTTTCGGCCGATCATGATGACCACGATGGCGGCGCTTCTGGGCGGATTGCCACTGGCCCTTGGACGCGGCATTGGTTCAGAGTTGCGGCGGCCGCTGGGAATTGCGATGGTCGGCGGCTTGTTGCTCAGCCAGGTGCTGACGCTCTACACCACGCCGGTGATTTACATTTTCTTTGACAATCTGGCCAAGCGATTTTCAAAGAGCGGAGCGCGGGAAACGCATGGCGGAGCCGAGGCGGTTCCCGCGGATTAACGTATGAGTATTTCATCCCCATTCATTCACCGGCCCGTAGCTACGACGCTTCTTACCGTTGCGATTGCGCTTGCCGGTGCGGTCGCGTTTCGCGTGCTGCCGGTTTCTTCTCTGCCGCAAATCGATTTCCCCACAATTTCGGTCGGCGCGAGTTTACCCGGTGCGAGTCCGGAAATAATGGCGTCGTCGATTGCGACGCCGCTCGAGCGGCAGTTTGGCCGCATCGCCAACGTGACGGAGATGACGTCGTCGAGTTATTTGGGAACGACGAGCATCACGTTGCAGTTCGAGCTGAACCGCAATATCGACGGCGCCGCGCGCGACGTGGAGGCGGCGATCAACGCGGCGCGGAGCTACCTACCGTCGAACCTGCCGGCCAATCCGACGTATCGCAAAGTGAATCCGGCCGATGCGCCGATTCTGATTTTGGCGCTTACCTCTGAAATTTACGACCGCGGCCCGATGTACGACGCCGCTTCGACGATCATCCAGCAGCGGCTTTCGCAAATTCAGGGAGTCGGCCAGGTGAGCGTCGGCGGCAGTTCGCTGCCGGCGGTGCGCGTGGAACTGAACCCGACTCAGCTAAACAGCTACGGTCTGGGGCTGCAAGACGTGCAGTCGATGCTCAGCTCGCAAAATGCGAACGAGCCGAAGGGCCAGATATCGAACGGCGAAACGACCGTCGATATCACCACGAACGACCAGCTGCTGAAGGCGGACTACTACAAGAATTTGATCGTCGGTTACCACAAGGGCGCGGCCATTAAGCTTTCAGACGTGGCCGAAGTGGACGATTCAGTAGAAAACATCCGCGCGGCCGGATTCATGAATGGCAAACCGTGCGTGATGCTGATCATCAACCGACAGCCGGGCGCGAACATCATCGACACCGTCGATCGCATTGAGGAAGCGATACCTTCGCTGAAGGCTTCGGTGCCGGCGGGAATCGAGTTTGTGAACGTGCTCGACCGGACGCAGACGATTCGCGCTTCGGTGCACGACGTGGAGCGGACGCTGATCATCTCGATCGTGCTGGTGATTCTGGTGGTGTTTGTTTTCCTGCGCAACGTGCGCGCCACGTTGATTCCCAGCGTGGCCGTGCCGGTGTCGCTGGTTGGCACGTTTGGCGTGATGTATCTGTGCAACTACAGCATCGACAATTTGTCATTGATGGCGCTGACGATCTCCACCGGCTTCGTGGTGGACGACGCGATCGTGGTGATTGAAAACATTTCGCGGTACCTCGAACAGGGAATGAGTCCGATGGAAGCGTCTCTGAAGGGCGCTTCGGAAATCGGGTTCACGGTGCTTTCGATCAGTATTTCGCTGGTGGCGGTATTTATCCCAATCCTGCTGATGGGCGGCATCGTCGGACGTTTGTTCCGCGAATTCGCCGTGACGCTATCCGTGGCCATCCTGGTTTCGCTGGTGATCTCGCTGACCACCACACCGATGATGTGCTCGAAATTATTGAAGTCGCATAGCGAGGTGAAGCACAACCGTTTTTACAACGCGAGCGAGAAAGTATTCACCGCGATGCTGGACTTTTACGAACGCACGCTCACCCGCGTGCTGGAGCACCCGGCTCTGACGTTGATCGTGCTGCTGGTGACGATTGGGATCAACGTGTTCCTGTACTACGAAGTGCCGAAAGGATTTTTTCCGCAGCAGGATAACGGCACGGTCTTCGGCGGCATTCAGGGCGCGCAGGATATTTCGTTTCAGGCGATGCAGGATCTGACCCTGAAATTCGTGCAGATCATCAAGACCGATCCGGCGGTGCAAAATGTGGGCGCGTTCACGGGCGGTGGTGGCGCGGTGAATACCGGATTCATTTATCTGGCGCTGAAGCCGCTCAACGAACGCAAGATTACGTCGAGTCAGGTTGTCGATCGGCTGCGTCCGAAGCTGACGTCGCTGCCAGGTGCAACGGTATTCCTGCAAGCCGGCCAGGATTTGCGCATCGGCGGCCGCCAGAGCAACGCGCAATATCAATACACGATTCAGAGCGACAACTTGGACGATCTGGTGAAGTGGGGACCCGTTCTGCTGCAGAACATGAAGAAGTTGAACATCCTCACGGACGTAAATTCCGATCAGCAGAACAGCGGATTGCAGGCCGCGCTTGTGTACGACCGCAAGACGGCGTCGCGCATGGGAATTACTCCGCAAACCATCGACAACACTTTGTACGAAGCGTTTGGGCAGGCGCAGGTTTCCACGATGTACACCGCGCTGAATCAGTATCACGTGGTGATGGAGGTGGCGCCGCAGTATTGGCAAACGCCCGAAGGACTGAAGGATATTTACGTCCGCCCGAGCACCGGCACGGAAGTGCCGCTGAACGCGATCACGACTTACGATCCCAACACCGCGCCGCTCGCGGTGAATCACCAGGGCCAATTTCCGTCTGTGACCGTGTCATTCAACCTGGCGCCCAACGTTGCGCCGAGCCAGGCGCTGCAGGCGATCGAGCAGATGCAAACTCAAATTGGAATGCCGAACACGATTAAAGGAATGTTTTCCGGCACGCTGGCTTCGTTTCAATCGTCGCTTTCGACCGAGCCGATGCTGATCCTGACTGCGCTGGCGGCGGTGTATATCGTTCTTGGCATCCTCTACGAAAGCTACATCCACCCGATCACGATTCTTTCCACGCTGCCGTCCGCGGGAGTGGGTGCGCTGCTGGCGCTTTTGATTTTCCGAATGGATCTGAGCGTGATCGCGCTCATCGGCATCATTTTGCTGATCGGCATCGTGAAGAAAAACGCGATCATGATGATCGATTTCGCGCTGGCGGCGGAACGCACCGAAAATAAAAATTCGCGCGACGCCATTTTTCAAGCGTGCATCCTTCGTTTCCGGCCGATTCTGATGACCACGATGGCCGCGCTTTTCGGCGCGCTGCCACTCGCACTCGGTACCGGCACCGGATCTGAATTTCGTCGACCGCTCGGCGTGACGATTATCGGCGGATTGATTGTCAGCCAGATGCTGACCCTGTACACCACGCCGGTCGTGTATCTGTATCTGGATCGTATGCGGCTTCGCTGGACGGCAAGGCACAGCAAGCACGCGTTTCCCACGCCCCAGGAAAATCTGGGATGAAGCTCTTACGGAAAAGGATTATGAAAACGCTCACAGGTTCATTGCTCGGCTCAAAAAGCTTTCGGCTGCCGAACGCCGCTTCGCGAACGCTCGCGACCACTCTTGCCGTTTCGATCGTCCTCTCCGGCTGCGTTGTTGGGCCGAAATACAACCGGCCCGCTGCGACGGCGCCTGGCGTGGCGGTTCCGACCGCGTACAAGGAACTGACGCCCGCGGATTACAAAACAACCGACGGATGGAAACAGGCTCAGCCGAGCGACGCGGTGCTAAAAGGAAAGTGGTGGGAGATTTTCAACGACCCACAGCTGAACGCGCTGGAAGAACGAGTGGATATCTCGAATCAGAATATCGCTTCGTCCACGGCGACCTACCTGGCCGCGCGCGCGATCGTGAAAGAAGCGCGGGCGCAATATTATCCGACCGTCAGCGTTGGGCCGGGAATCACCAACGAGCGCCAGCCGATTCTGGGCAGTTCGAACACGGGTTCAGGTTCCGGTGGCACCACACAAGTGACGAACGGCTCCTTCACCGAGTACACGTTGCCGTTTGATGCCACATGGGTGCCGGATCTTTGGGGCCGCGTCCGCAACACGGTGCGAGCGAATGCCTCTGCCGCGCAAGCCGACGAAGCCGATCTGGAAAACGTGCGGCTCACCGCGCATGCCGAGGTGGCAGTCGATTATTACGAGCTGCGCGGTCAGGACGAATTGAAGCAGTTGCTCGATTCGACTGTCGTCGCCTACCAGGAATCGTTGAATCTCACGAAGGCGCTCTACGAAACCGGCATCGACTCCGACGAAGCGGTGGCGCAGGCCGAAACGCAGCTGGAATCGACGCAAGCGGCAGACACGAATTTGGGAATTTTGCGCGCGCAGTACGAGCATGCGATCGCGATGCTGGTCGGCCAGCCCGCTTCCACATTTGCGATCACGCAAGACCCGCTGAAATCCAATCCGCCGGCGATTCCTTTCGGCGTGCCGTCGCAATTGCTCGAGCGTCGCCCGGACATTGCGGCTACCGAACGGCTAATGGAGCAGGCTAACGCGCAGATCGGAGTTGCCACCGCCGCGTACTATCCGACGGTCACGCTGAGCGCCGGGGCCGGACTGACGAGCACTTCGTTTACGAATTGGTTCACGTGGCCCAGTCGTTTCTGGTCAGTGGGACCTTCGGCGAGCGAGACGATCTACGACGGAGGTTTGCGCCACGCCACGGTGATTCAGTACCGGCGGCAGTACGATGCCGCAGTAGCGAATTATCGCGAAGCGGTGCTCACCGCGTTTCAGCAGGTGGAAGACAATCTCGCCACGCTGCGCATTTTGTCGATCGAAATTCAGCAGCAGGATACAGCCGTCACATCCGCCGATCGCAACCTGAAAATCGCCACCGACCGCTACAGGCTGGGCATCGATCCGTATTTGAACGTGATCACCGCGCAGACCACTTTGCTGAGCAACAAACAATCGGCGGTAACGCTGCGCATTCAGCAGATGACCGCAAGCGTGCAGCTGGTAGAGGCGCTGGGCGGCGGATGGGACGCATCGCAGTTGCCGTCGAAGAAAGATGTCTCGAATGTTGCCCCGGAGCCCGTCGCTTCTTCCACCGCGGCGCCTGCGAACGGCACGAGTTCGACGCCCGCTGCTCCGAATCCGTAGATTTTCGATCGGGTACACCGCATGTAAGCGCCGTGGCGTGGAGCCTACTTCGTGCTGTTTCGAATTTCGATTTGCTGCGTCAGGCGCTGGATGTCGACGTCGGAAATTTGAGCGTCGAGCGCGGTGACGCACATCGCAGCACCGCACGCAGCCGCCAGCCGCACAGTTTCTTCCGAGTTCAAGTTCGAAAGCGCTGCGTAGGCAAATCCCGCCATCGTGGCGTCGCCGCATCCCACCGTTGAAATCGCTTTCAATTTTGGCGGTTTGGCGATCCACGGCGAATCGTCTGCGCCGGGGAGCCACACCAGACCGTCCGCACCGAGCGTAATCGCCGCGCTGTGCGCGCCGAGGTTGAGAATTTTTCCTGCGGCGGCGATGGCGCCGCCTGCCGTTGCGAGCTTCGTGCCCAGCAATGCTTCCGCCTCCGTCGCGTTCGGTTTGGTCATGTCGGGTCGCGCCGCTAGCGATTCGCTCAAGGCGGCTCCGCTCGTATCGAGGAAAACTGTCGAGCCTGCGGCGTGAGCCGTTTCGATGACGGCACGGTAGAAGTCCGGAGTCAGCCCCGGAGGCAGGCTGCCGGAAATTACTACGCCCGCGCCATGCCAATCGGTGCGCAGCCGCTCGGCGAAAGTTCGCAGCATCTGGTCGCGTTCGTCCGGAGTGACTACGCCGCCGGGGTCGAGCACTTCGGTGGCTTGGCCTGCATCGTCGATCGCTTCCAGATTCACGCGCGTGGGCGCGGAAGTTGAGATCGCGGTCACTTCGATTCCGTAATTCTTCAATCCGGCTGCACACTGCGCTCCCGTCGCGCCGCCCAGAAAACCGATCCACACGGCTCGCGCACCCAAAGCCTGCGAGGTCATCGCGACATGCGCGGCTTTGCCTCCGGGCAGCGTCAACGAAATTGTCGCGCGGTTGACCTCGCCGATCCGGAGTACCGGCACGCGCAGGCGGCGGTCGAGCGCCGGATTCGCGCCGACGCATACGATTGTGGGAGTTCCTCGAATCACTTGTTCCCTTATCGCATTTATGTCAAGCTGTCCCAAGCTTAAAATAGATAACGAAAAGAAACAAAACGAAAGTAGCCGTTTTTCCGCTAAAAATCATGCTGAGCGAAGAGCGCCGCCGAAAAATTCTGGAGCTTCTGGAACGCGACGGGCGGGTTGTGGTCAAGGACCTGTCGCGCCGCTTTTCCACCTCGCTGATCACCATTCGTAAGGATTTGGAGAGCCTGCACGAACAAGGGCGCATTCAGCGCGCGCACGGCGGGGCGTTGCCCGTGGAAGCAGCCGCGCAGCGCGACCCATCGCTGCACGAAAAAGAACGCCTGCACCGCCGCGAAAAACATCGGATCGCGGAGGCTGCCGTAAGGCTCGTGCAGCCGGGCCACGTGATAATCCTCGATTCCGGCACGACGAGCGCGGCGATTGCGCGCGTGGCAAGGAATATCCCGAACCTGACGGTGATCACCAACGGCGTGAATATCGCAAGCGATCTGGCCGGCACGAATGTGGAAGTGATTCTGACGGGCGGCACGCTGCGAAAAAACTCATTTTCACTGGTGGGGCCGCTGGCGGAGGATTCGCTGCGCCACGTGAGCGCGGATCTGCTGTTTCTGGCGGTGGACGGATTCGACGTGGATTACGGCTTGACCACGCCCAATCTGCTGGAAGCGAAAGTGAATCGCGTGATGATGGATAGCGCGAAGACCACCGTAGTGGTTTGCGATTCCAGCAAGTTCGGCCGGCGGAGCCTTTCGTTGATCGCGCCCACCAGCGCGGTGCAGCACGCCATTACCGACGACAAAATTCCACCGAAGGTCCTGCGCTCGCTACGCGACTCAGGAGTGAAAGTGATCGTCGCCTAAGCCGGCGAAGATAACTTTTGGTTTCTTCGCGCGAATTCATCCGCGCAGATTTTGGAGGATGTTTGATGAGTTCGAACTCAAATCCCGGAGAGCACACGATTCACGAAATTCTCTCCGAGCCTCAAACCTGGCGCGCGTGCCTGGCCGCGCTCGATAAGACCGCGGAGCTGCGCGATCTTTCCGGAAAATTGCAGCGCAACGTCGAGTGGGTATTCGTCGGATGCGGCTCAAGCTTCTATTTGGCACAAGTCGCCGCTGCCACGTGGTCAATTCTGACCGGCGATCCGGCGCGCGCCGTGCCCGCTTCGGAAATTCTGCTGTTCCCGAAGACTCTGCCCGCCGCATGCCAAATTGTTTTGATTTCGCGTTCGGGACACACATCGGAAGTGATTGAAGCCGCGCGCTATTTGAAACGCGAGCGTCCCACTCCCACGCTGGCCATCACCTGCGGCACGGGAACGCCGCTCGAGGCGATTGCGACGCACACGATTCGCCTTTCGGCCGCGGACGAGAAAAGCACCGTGATGACGCGGTCGTTCACTTCGATGCTGCTGGCGCTGCAATCGCTTGCGGGCTACCGCGCCGGTGCGTTGGAGTTTCTGTCTGCACTTCACCAGTTGCCGGCAGAAACCGAAAAGTTCATGCGGTCCGCGCAGAAGACAATTCAAGAGCTGGTGAACTCGCATACATTTGCGGATTACGTTTTTCTGGGGCAGGGCCCGTTTTTCGGCGTTACGCAGGAATCGATGCTCAAGGTGAAAGAAATGTCATGCTCGTACGCGCAGTGCTTTCACGCGCTCGAATTCCGCCACGGGCCCAAAGCGATCGTCAGCCCGGAAACGCTTTTGACGTTTGTTCTGAGCGAAAGCGGATTCGAATCTGAAGCGTCCGTGCTGCACGAAATGAAAGAATTGGGCGCTGTCACCCTGGTGGTCGCGAACAAAGCTACGCCCGCGGTGCGCAAATCTGCCGACTATCTGGTAGAGCTTTCGCTTTCCGCTCCGGAGACCGCGCGCGCCGCCGCTGCCGTAATTCCCGGGCAGATGCTCGGGTTTTACACGGGGCTTCGCAAAGGACTCGATCCCGACAATCCGCGAAATCTTTCCCGCGTTGTGATGTTGGAGGGGAAGTGACGTCTGGCGCGACCGCCGCGGGAAAGCTGGATGTCTGCGTTGTCGGCGAACTGAATCCAGATTTGATTCTGTACGGCTTGCCGGCCGATCCGAAGCCCGATCATGAATATTTAGTGGATGGTTTTCGGCTGACGCTTGGCAGTTCCTCGGCGATTTTCGCTCACAATTTGGCGATGCTCGGTACGCGCGTGGGAATGGTTTCTAAGGTCGGCGCCGATGCGCTGGGAAAAATGACGCTCGACTGGCTTTCGTCGGCGCGCGTAGATCTTTCGCGGGTGGTCACTTCGTCCGGCAAGCTGGCGACGGGTTTGAGCGTGATTCTGGCGCATCCGGGCCACCGTTTTATTCTGACCTATCCCGGCACGATTTTTGATTTGTCGTACGAGGATTTGAATCTCGATTACGTTTTTTCGGCGCGGCATCTGCATCTTTCGTCGTACTACTTGAATCGGGCGTTGCGGCCGCGGATGGCGGAGCTGTTCCGCCAGGCAAAACAGCATGGTTTGACAACGTCACTCGATACGAACGACGATCCGGACGGGAAGTGGGCGAGCGATTTGTTTGACGTGCTTCCGTTCGTGGACATTTTTTTTCCGAACGAACGGGAAGCGATGCACATCGCGCATAGCGACACTGTGGCGCAGGCCATCGACGCGCTCGCGAAACTCTGCAAGACGGTGGTGGTGAAATTGGGTCCGCGCGGCGCGGTGGCGCGCCAGGGCACTACGGAATGGAGCAGCCCGATCATTCCCGTGACGCCGCAGGACACCGTCGGCGCGGGCGACAGTTTCGACGCCGGTTACATTCACCGATTTCTGCAAGGCGCCAATCCGCAGGAATGCCTGCAGCTCGCGAACGTCACGGGAGCGTATTCAACCACGCAGCAGGGCGGGACCGAGGCATTCCGCAATCCCGCCGAAATGAACCTGTTCCTCGAAACGCATCTGCCGAAACGCTAGTTCGGCCGTTTGGACACAGCGAAAAAATTATTTCGGCGTGCCCTTGAACTGCGCAAACAAGCGCTCGGCGTTTGATTGATACACTTTTTTCAGAACGTCGTCGGATAATCCCATTCCGTAAATCGCCCATCGGCCTTGGCCCGGCGAGCCCCAGTATTCGAAGTAATCGTCTTTGGTTTCCAGCCAGCGGAAATAATTCCGGTACATGGCCGGTTCGGGATCGGAATCCGTGCCGAACATGATCCGGTCCTGATAGTCTTCGAAAAACTTTTCGGCGCGTCGAGGCTGACGGCCGAGTTCCGCTTCGCGCGCGCCGAATTCCACCATCATGTTGGGGTAGCGATCGAGCCAGCCGGAAACGGCATCTAGATTTTCCGGCCAGTTCGCCACATGCAGTGCGACGAATGTGGTGTGCGGATGTTTTTCAATGATGTGATTGCGCTCGTCGAGAATTTCCTGCTTCGATGGAAAACCGTGGCCGTAAAAACTCCACGACGGATTTTGTTTCAGCTCCTCGTACCGCTCGTTGGTGCCGTCGATTGGGGTGAAGAACGCTTCCGGGTCGGTCACGTGGATGAAGACGGGAATTCCAAGACGGCCGCACTCTTCCCAGGCCGGATCGAGCCGCGGATCGTCCACGCGCAAAAACTTTCCATTCGCATCGCGCACGCCGAGCCCCAGATCTTTCAGGATTTTCAGTCCGCGCGCTCCGCGGCGCACGGCGTCGTCGAGTTGCGCCACCATTTCCTGGCTGAAGTTCGCGTCGTTTACTTTGTTCCAGTCCATCTGCGTGAATACGATGAAGCGGTCGGGATACGGCTTCACGGTCTTATCAAGCACGGCCTGCAGCGCGGTGCCCCAACCGCCAGTAAGGATCACCACTTTCTGCACGTTCGATTCGTCCATGGCTTTCACCACTTGATCGACGGGAACGCGGCCGCCAATTCCGGCTGCGTCGTCCACGTGGTTGTGCACATCCCAAACGCTGAATTTCGCGCGCTCCACGTTGTGCACCGGCACGTGCAGCATCGATTTCGGATGAAAGTCGCGAAGCAGCAGCGTCATGCGCGATTTCGCGTCGGGCGCGCCCTTGTAACTGATCTGCTGCAGCGCCGCGCCGAAGACTGTCGCCGCCAGCACCATCATTCCAAACGCCGCCATGACTCGCGTGAACCATTTCATCGTTGACGCTCCTGTGAAACCGCACTTCGTCCGCAATCGCACGGCAAAACTCTTACCACACCGCAGCCGCGCGCCGCAGGTTTTCCTTGACACGCATACAATTCGTAAGTAAAAGTAGCAAATCGAAAGTAATCCTTCAACCGGGTCGTGTCCCCGGTTTTTGTGTTTTTGGCTTCCGCCGAACCCCAGCGTTTCCGGGCGAGCGCCCGCGCTGGATAGGAGACTTCATATGCGTCGCCGCCTTTGTTTCATTGGATGGATCCTGCTGTTGATGCTGGTGTGGGCGATGCCGGCTGCGGCGCAGAAGGATACCGGCGCGATCGTCGGAACGGTGAGGGACTCGTCGGGAGGCACCGTTGCCGGAGCGCGCGTGACGGCGGAAGACGTAGAACGCGGCGGCCAGACGGTTGCCACGACGAACGAATCCGGCGAATACATCATCAGTCCGTTACACGTGGGTCAGTACCGCATCACCGTGGAAAAAACCGGATTCAAGAAGGCGGTAGCTGGGACAGTCGTGGTGGAAGTGCAGGAGCGCACGACCGTAGATGCGACGTTGCAAGTGGGGCAGGCGAGCGAAGTGGTGAACGTAACTGCTTCGGCGCCGCTGCTGGAAACTGAAACGTCCGATCTCGGTCAGGTGATCGACTCGCAGCGAATCGTCACGCTGCCGCTGAACGGCCGCAACTATGCACAACTCGCGTTACTGGGCGCTGGGGTGGCGCCGGCAGAACCTGGTTCGCGCGTTTCCACCAGCTATGGATTCAGCTCCAACGGCGCACGCGCACTGCAAAATAATTTTCTGCTCGATGGCGTGGACAACAACTCGAATCTTGGCGACGTGCTGACCGGACAGGCGTACGTGATTCAGCCTTCGGTGGACGCGATCGAAGAATTCAAGGTTCAGACCAACTCGTATAGCGCGGAATTCGGCCGCGGCAACGGCGCGATTTTGAACGCCGTCATCAAGTCCGGCTCGAATCAGTATCACGGAGATGTGTACGAATTTTTCCGCAACGATGCGCTCGACGCGGCGAACGCGTTCGACCTGCTCGGCCGCCAGCCGTACCACCAGAATCAATTCGGCGCGACTTTTGGAGGGCCGATCATCCACGACAAGACATTCTTTTTCGTGGACTACGAGGGTCTGCGCATCATTCAAGGCAGCCCGCAACTGTCATTGGTGCCCACGCCGGACGAGATTGGCGGAAATTTTTCTTCACTGCTGACGAATACCCCGGCGCCGCAGGTAGACATGAACGGCAACCAGTTGCCGGGCACGACTGCGCTCGATTGCAGCGGCCGTCCGACGTACATGGGAGAAATTTTTAATTCGCGGCTCACACAGTCGTCCGGTTTGAATCCGAGTGGGTACTGCGGCGTGCCCATCGGAGTGGACGGAGCAGGCAACCCCACCAATATTTTCCCCAACGGTAGTATCGATCCGCTCGCCGCGCGTCTGGCGGCGCTGTTTCCGGCTCCCAACACAAGCCTCAACGGATCGAATTTTATTTCCGAGCCGAAACTCACCAGCAGCCGGAACAACGCCGACGTTCGCATCGATCAGCACATTTCGGATAAAGACAGTTTCTTCGGACGTTTCAGCTACGAAAATCAGCCCAGCTTCACGCCGTCTCCGTTTGGAAACGCGCTCGACGGCGGTGCTTTCCAGGACGGCACTCAATCCGATTCGTTCCGCAGCTTGGCGCTGAGCGAGACGCATCTTTTTTCCGCGAACCTAATCAACGAATTCCGCGTGGGCTACAACCGGATTAACAGCCATCGTTACCAGTTGAATGCCAACGAAAACGTAGCGCAGGAATTGCAGTTTCCCGGCGTGCCCTACGGACCGAACCTAGGCGGTTTGCCGCAGATTTCGTTTTCAGATGGCACTGCGGGCATCGGCGCTTCGGGTTTCCTGCCGGCAATCGAAAAGCAAAACAGCTACGTGATTACGGACAATCTCACGTGGGTGCACGGCCGCCATTCGTGGAAATTTGGTACGGAAGTTCGCTTCGAGCAATTCACCCTGTTTGAGCCTGCTGCTCCGCGCGGCACGATGACGTTTGGCAGCGACTTCACCGATAATCCAGCGTCGCCCACGTCGGGTGGCGATGCGTTCGCGACTTTCCTGCTGGGAATTCCGGACAGCGGCCAGATCACCAGTGTGAACGAAGTGGACTACCACCGGCAGATTTACGCTTTCTACGCGCAAGACGATTTCCGCATGACTCCGAAACTGACGTTCAACCTCGGCCTGCGGTACGAGCTGTTCACCACGCTGAAGGCCGCCGGCAACGATCAAGGTACGTTTGATTTCGCCGACGATTCGATCCTGGTACCGAAGGGACAAACCGCGCAGCTCACTCCGTTTCTTGCCGCGAATATCCCGATCGATCGCACCGGGACGCCGGGCCTGATCAAGCCGGACCTCAATAATTTCGCTCCGCGCATCGGATTGGCGTACCAAATTTCCGACAAGCTGGTGTTGCGCGCCGGCGCCGGAATTTTCTATGGCGGCCAGGAAAACGGGCCGTACTCGAATCCCAGCCCCGGATTCAATCCGCCGTTTTTCGTCACGCAGTCTTACAACGTGCCGTGCTTTGCGCCGTCAGCGAATCCGAATCAGACCGATTGCTCGATCCCCGGGCTGAACGTGCTGAGCCAGGGATTTCCTTCGGACGCATTGACCGATCCGAACACTCCGATTCTTTTTTCGATCAGCCCGAAATTGCGCACGCCGTTTACTTCGCAGTGGCACATGGGATTCCAATATCATGCGCCCGGCGACAGCGTCGTTGAGATTTCCTACGCCGGCTCGCACGGTTCGGACCTCTACAATTTTTACAACGGCAACCAAGCCGTGCCCGACGCGACGTTCTGCACCACTCCTCCGAACACTCCGGGAAACTGCCCCACCGACGCGCGCCGGCCCGCACAGCAGTGCGACAACAGCGTGTTTCCGCCGGCGTGCAACGACGTGTTCGACACCGGCATCGACGAACTGCGCTCCGACGGTTTTTCGAATTACAACTCGCTGCAAGTCCGCTGGGAGAAAAATTTCTCGAAAGGCCTGCAGTTCGAAGCGTCTTACACCTACGCGCACGCGCTGGACGACGCATCGAGCGCCGCGCTCGGTTCACTCGCCAACGGCGACTTCCGCGACCAGCGCTATCCGTTTCTGGAGTACGGAAATTCGGACTTCGACGTGCGGCACCGGTTCATTCTGAGTTACATCTACCAACTGCCGTTTGGCAAAGGGCAGAAGTTCGGCAACGACGCCACGGGTGTGAAGAACCAGCTGATCGGGAACTGGCAGATCGCCGGCATCACCACGGCGTCCACCGGAAACTACTACACGATCACCGACGCGGCGACGAACGTTTCCACCAGCGACGGTGGAGGCGGCGTCGGCTACTACACGGTCCGGCCGAACCGGATTGGGAATCCCAACGGGAAGCCGTGCGTCGCCGGACAGTTTTTCAATACCTGCGCGTTTGAAGACAACACGATTCCGTTCACGTTTGGAAACGCGGGACGCAACATCGTGCGCGGACCCGGCTATCAGAACTGGGATCTTTCGATCTTCAAAATGTTTCCGGTGAATGAAAACAAGCGCTTCGAGTTCCGCGCGGAGTTTTTCAACATCTGGAATCACTACAATCCGCTGATCGAGCCGGCAAACGCGATCAGCGAAGAGCCGCAGCCGCTTGAGCTGGGCACGCCGCAATACGGTTATTACCAGGGCGCGCGCGACCCGCGGTTCATTCAGTTTGCGCTGAAGTTTTACTTCTAGAGGTTGGACGGCGCGCGGCGCACTATTTCTGCGCTTCTTGCCAGGTCGTGAACGGCAGCAGGCACGCGCCCAAAATTCCCGCGTCGGTGCCGAGCTCCGCGCGCTCCACGTACGTTTTTCCATCGCGATGCGTTCTGCGGTCTTCGTCCGACGGTTCGGTAAGCCGGTAGATGTAGCTGCGCGAGCGCAGCTCGCGGAACAGAGACGGCGCAAACAAATCCCAGGCATTCAGCAGCCCTCCGCCCAACAGATACAGCGGCAGGTTCAGCGTATTCACCACGGCGGAAAGTGCGATTCCCAGCGCGCGGCCCAGATTTTCGAAGATTTGTTTCGCGTCGGGATCGCCCGCTTCGGCGAGCAGTCCGACATCGCGCGGAGTGAAGTCCGGATTTTTCGCCGCAAGCGCGGCCAGCCCCGCGGCTTTGCCGCCTGCAATCAAGTCTTTCGCGGCTCGCCGCACCGAAGTCGCAGACGCGTATGGTTCCGTGCATCCATGGCCGCCGCATCCGCACGGAAGGCCGTCGGTCCAAATGTTCAGGTGGCCCACTTCGCCGGCAAACCCGTTCATTCCATCGAGAATATTGCCGTGCAGGATGATTCCGCCGCCCACTCCTGTTCCCAGCGTCATCATGCACAGCGAATCGATGCCCAGCGTCTTTCCTCGACCCAGAAAACACTCGGCCAGCGCTGCGGCGTTCGCGTCGTTCTCGATGATGACTCGCGTGCCGAGAATATTTTCGAGCGTTCGGCGCAGCTCCAAACCGCCCCAGCCCGGCAGATTCGGCAAATCGTGTAGCAAGCCGCCGGGCAATTCGATTGGGCCGGGCGAACCCATTCCCACGCCTTTGAATTGTCGCGATCTCGAATGCTTTTCGATGAGTTGCCGGATACCTTTGCACATGTCGGCAACCACTTCGTCGCGGCCATCTTTTAGTCGCGTTGTCTGATGGATTGTTTCCAGCAAACCGTCCTTGGGGGAATACGCCGCGATGCGCAGATTGGTGCCGCCAAAATCCACGCCGACGCTGAATTCGGTGGAGACATTTTCGTCGAAATCCGGCGCGGCCACGCGCATCACAGGGCGTCCCAAGTCGCTTTCCTCCGTTTCAACGGTTCAGGCAAAACAATACTACACCGCCGTCCGATTGCTTTATAATCCGCCCGCACATTGCTGCGTTTCTTTTCAGGTGCTTGCGGTCATTTCGTCGGCACGCGCCTGTGGAACCTGTGGTGTCGATGCGCGGCGAGAATTTGCCATCCATCAGTCGAGGAGAGTCGTGATGCCAGGTCGAGCGAAGCAGATTGCAGCGAAGTGGAAAGCGGCGCGCGTTATGAGCTCTGCGGTATGGGTAGTCGCCGCATTCATCGCGTTTGCGACGCCATCGCTGGCGCAAAAGCGATCCGACGCCAGCCCTCCGGTGGCTGCGCTCTCGCCAGCCACGCAGCAGGCGATTCAGCAGCTCGGCACACTCTCATCGTTGCCCGCGGATGAATGGCGCTTCCACGCAGGCGATATGGCCCACGGCGAGTCACCCGATCTCGACGATTCCGGCTGGACGGTTGTGCGCAAAGACAGCGGCGATGAAACCGAAGCGGTGTGGTACCGGCGCATGGTGGAAGTGCCGAAAAACTTGAACGGTTACGATCTGACCGGCTCGCGCATTTGGTTCCAATTTAATGACAACGCCAATGGACCGATTCCCGAAATTATTTATTTCAACGGCCGTCGTGTAGCGCTCGGCGAAGATCTGGAACCCATCGTTCTTTTCGACAGCGCGAAGCCGGGTGATCGCGTTCTGGTAGCCGTAAAACTACTTCACACCGTGGACAAGAAACGTTTCGTGGGAGCGGAGCTGCACATCGATTTCAATCCGTCGCGGCCGAACCCCAGCACGATCCTGAACGAAATTCTCGCGACAGCAGAAATTATTCCTTCGCTGGGCGCGACTACGAACTCCACGCGCGCGCAGCTGAACAAAGCTGCCGAATCGATCGACCTGACGGCGCTGAATCGCGGCGATCAGCCTGCGTTCGATCAATCGCTCGGCAAGGCACAGACTGAACTCGAAGTGCTGAAGCCCGCGCTGCAGGGGACTTCGGTGCGATTGACCGGCAACGCGCACATTGACGCTGCGTGGCTGTGGCCGTGGACCGAGACCGTTGACGTGACGCGCCGCACATTCAGCACCGCGCTGCAGCTGATGAATGAATATCCCGAATATACGTACACGCAGTCAGCCGCGGCGTACGACGAATGGATGTGCCAGAAATATCCGTCGATGTGCCAACAGATCAAAGACCGCGTGAAAGAGGGCCGCTGGGAAATGGTCGGCGGCATGTGGGTTGAGCCGGACCTGAATATGCCCGACGGCGAATCGTTGGTGCGCCAGCTGTTGGTCGGCAAACGGTATTTCAAGGACGAATTTGGTGTGGACGTGCGCATCGGATGGAATCCGGATTCGTTCGGCTACAACTGGCAGCTTCCGCAGATTTACAAAAAATCCGGCATCGATTATTTCGTCACCCAGAAAATGGCGTGGAACGATACGAACCAACTTCCATTCAAACTTTTCTGGTGGCAATCGCCCGACGGCAGCCGCGTGCTCACCTACTTTCCGCACGATTATGTGAACGATATTGAGCCGGTCCGCATCGCGAAAGACATCACCATCGCGCGCGAACACAATCCGGGCCTGCCGGAAATGATGCATCTCTACGGGATTGGCGATCATGGCGGTGGACCGACGCGAGCCATGCTCGATAGCGGCGCACTTTGGACCGATCCGAAGATCGTGTTCCCGAAGACCTTCTTCGGCGTCGCTCAGGGATTTTTCTCAGACGTGGAAGGAAAACTGGATACCGAACATTCGCCGGTGTGGAATTACCAGTCCATCGCGACGGCTAACACTCAATTGCCCGCGCCGCCGGACGGGAAAGTCAGCCTGCCCATCTGGAACGACGAACTCTACTTTGAATATCATCGCGGCGTTTTCACCACGCAATCCGATCACAAGCGCAACATGCGCGAAGCCGAAGTTGCGATGCTCGACGCCGAAAAGTTTTCGTCGCTGGCCTGGCTGAACGGAGCCGCATATCCCGCAAACGCGCTGAACGAAGCGTGGAAGAAAGTCCTGTTCAACCAGTTTCACGATCTCGCGGCGGGCTCGGGCATCGGCGTCATATATAAGGATGCGCAACGCGATTACGACGTGGTGCAGTGGACCGCCGCGGACGCGAGTTCGAGCGCGATGCGAACGCTGACCAGCCGCGTGAACACCAACGGCTCGGCCCCGGCGAGCGTGCCCGTGATTGTTTACAATCCGCTCGCGTGGCAGCGCGCCGGTTTGGTGACGGTGAACGTGCAGTTTCCCACGCCGACGGATAATGCGGTCTCGGTGACGGATTCCCGGCACAACGCGATTCCCGTGCAGGTGCTGTCGCACGATCCGGAGACGCACAATTTCCGCCTTCTTGTGGAGTTGAAAGACGTGCCGTCGCTCGGTTACGAAGTTTTGCAGGTGCAGTCCGGCGGCAGTGCGGTGGCGACCGATCTGAAAGCGAGCGGACTGACGCTCGAGAATTCCGCGCTTCGCGTGGTGGTTGACCCAACGAGCGGCTGCATTACCAGCCTGTACGATAAGCGCACGCAGTTCGAATCGATCGCCAAAGGCGGCTGCGGCAACCAGCTGGTCGCGTTCAAAGACACGCCGAAGGACTACGACGCGTGGAATATCGATTCCGATTTCGACAAGGTGTTCACCAATCTCGACAAGGCCGATTCGGTGAAGCTCGTCGAACAGGGACCACTGCGCGCCACCATTCGCGTGACTCGCACGTGGCAAAGCTCGAAATTCGTTCAAGACATCACGCTGTACGCGGCGCTCGATCGCGTGGACGTGGCGAACGACATCGACTGGCACGAAACCCACATCCTGCTGAAGGCTGCGTTTCCGCTTGCCGCTTCGAGCAATCAAGCGACGTACGAAATTCCGTACGGATCCATCCAGCGCCCGACCACGCGCAACAATAGCTGGGAATCTGCAAAGTTTGAGGTTCCCGCGTTGCGTTGGGCCGATCTGGGCGATGGGTCGTACGGCTTCAGCCTGATCAACAATTCGAAGTATGGCTACGACGCGAAGGGCAACGTGCTTCGCCTGTCGCTGCTGCGCGGCGCCACCTGGCCCGATCCCGTGGCCGACCAGGGACGCCACCAATTTTCCTATTCGCTCTACCCGCACAGCGGCGATTGGAAGCAGGCGCTGACGGTGCGCCGAGGATACGAATTCAACTACCCGCTCGACGCAATGCAAGTGACGCAGCACGAAGGGAAGTGGCCGGCGCGAAAATCGTTTGTCACCGTGAACGGCGACAACGTGGTGCTGACCGCGCTGAAAAAATCCGAGAATGGCGACGGGTTGATTCTGCGGTTTTACGAATGGGCGGGGAAAAATTCCGAAGTGCAGGTTTCGGTGCCGCCAGGCGCGGCAACGTCCACTGAAACGAACCTGATGGAAAAGGCGGAGGGTAGCGCGCTGAATCGCAGCGAGAATACGGTCACGTTCCCGATTCATCCGTTTGAGATTCAGTCGATACGCGTGGATTATCCGTCGCGTCCCTAAAGCGTGTGGGCGCGCGCTGGTATGCGCGTTATAGAAACCGATCGGTCGCGGCAGAGCGCTGCCGGATCGCTTCGATTTTCGGATGCGAAATTTCGCGTTCCCACGCGCCCAGCAAACTCGAAAAGAAATAATGCCAGTACATCTCCGGCACGGCGCGCCGGAACAGGCACATCACATCCGCGGCCATCGTCCGGCCGTCTGCGGTCAAGCGTTCGAATTCCTGAAAGTCCACTGTATCGAATTTCGCGAGCGCCGCTTCGGCCTCGCGGATTTCAGATCTCTGCGATTCGATTGCCTCGCGCCATTTCTGCGTGACCGATTCATCCAGCCAGCCGTATTGAGTGGTGCCGTCGCCGAGTAGGCCCGGATGCTTTCGCAATAGGCGCAATTGAATGGCCCCGTACGCTTTTGCGCGCCGCACCAAATCCGCGGTCGTAAACGGCAGGTGATCGTGAATGGATTTCGCGGAGGGTTCATAGCGCACAAAATACCCCGCGCGGCTCAGGCGCAAGCCTAACTCGGAATCCTCTGCCACGCGAAACTCCGGATCGAATGAGCCGGCCGCCAGGATCGCGTCCCGCCGCACGCTTAGGTTACAGGTGACGGCTTTGGTGTAGTCCCAATGGATGCCCGGCTTCATTGTCGTTTGCGGAAACAGAAACGGGCCTTCGCACAAAAAACGCGTGAGTGCCCGATCCATCGCCGCTGCCGGAAAAGTAAAATCGCCGAGAACGAGTTGGCGATCGTTCGGATGTTCCTGATGCGCGCGGCAATGCTGGACCAACAAATCCGGCGCCGCGATCGTGTCGTCGTTGATCAGCAGCAAATATTGCGCGCGAGCCTGCTTTACTCCCACGCGGCGAGCGGCGCCCGCGCCGGCGTTTGCCTGGCGGATGTAGTGAAATGCAAACGGGGCGCGATACGAGCGGCAGAATTGCGCGGTCGAGTCTTTCGAGCCGTCGTCGACAACGATTACTTCAAAGCCCGCGGCCGGAAAAGTTTGTTGTGCGAGTGCAGACAAACATTTCGCCAGAGTTTCCTGGCGGTTGTAGGTCGGTAGCACGACCGAGAACAAGATCTCAGGCCTGGAAGGCGGTGCGGTCGTGCGCTTTTTCTTTCCGTGCGAAACGGCGTCCCCGATGCAGTGGTCGGACGCCATCCCACACGCCGCCGCAACCCGCGCTTCGAATTCTGCCGCCTTCGATTCGAAGCCGAGTTGCCGGCGGCATTTTGCCGCCAACTCCAGTGAGCGAATCGTCAAGCTTGTGGCGCGCACGCGCCCTCGCAACAAACCGAAAAAATGCCGGAGCTGCGCGAGCGCACCGCGTACGTCACCTGCGCTGAGCAACTCATCCGCAAGATTTACGTAAGCCGCTACCCGCAGCGAAGGCCGCTGCTGCGCCGGCTGACCGGTCACGCACTCCGGAGATTTCTGCTCGACTCGGCGAAACGACCAGCAGAATGTGGGTTCGTAGACACGCGGCGTGATTTGTCGAGCCATGGCCGCGAGGTCGCGCACCGCGTCTTGCATTCGCTGCGCGCTGAACTCCTGGGCGATGTGCTTTCGCCCGCAGGTCGAGAGGCGCTCCCACAAGCGATCATCTGTGTAGGCGCGAACGATCGCTTCGGCGAGGGCGTCGGGAGTGTCCGCGATTAGCGCATTTTCTCCGTCACACAGATTCATCCCATCGGCGCCGACCGAAGTGGTGACCAACGGGACTGCGTGAGCCATCGCCAAGAGGTTTTTGGTTTTGATGCCGGTGCCGAAGCGAATTGGCGAAATCGCGACGCGAGACTTCGCAAATTCCGGCGCGAGGTCGGCAACGAATCCCACTCGCTCGATTCCGGGCTGGCGATATTGCGGCTCGTCGGTCAAATGATTGCCGACCAGCATCAGCTTCGCGTCGCGCAACTGGCGCCGCACTCGCGGCCAAATGTAGGCAATCAGCCAATTCACTGCATCGCGATTCGCCAGATTGTCGAAATTCGCGAGAAACAACAGATTCGACCGCTCTTCGTACGTCGGTCCTTCCGCCGCGATTTCCGCGATCATCGGCATCCGTCCGGTCACAATTTCGGGGGCTTCGCGGCGAAACGCGCGCGCGTCATCATCAGAAATCGTCAGCACGATATCGGCGCGGCGGTACACATCCATCTCGCGCGATTTGTAATCCTCGCTTCGCTCCCAATCCGGCCAGTAGTTGGTCAGCGCGGCCATCTGCGATTCGCGCAGGCCTTGTTGGTCGTCGGTGAGTACGGCGACCACCGTTCGCGGGGAAACGCGGCGGATGTCTTCCATGTAATCTTCGGGGATTGAAATTCCGTTCCAGAACCAATGGAACAAAATCGCCAAATCGAATTGCTGTTCGCGCAGCAGCTCGTCGAAATCCCAAGTCTTCGGGAAATCCTTGCCCTGGCAACGCATGCGGTCGGCGTCCGGCGTCAGGACGCGAATTACCAGCCGCTCGACTTCGGCTTGATACCGCTCGCGGCCCACATCGCTTCGCGCGATGTGCGTAACTGCGTGGCCCTGCGCGCGCAATTCCCGCAGCATTTGCATCCATTGCAGATCAGCGCCATGCCGGTCGGCGTGGGGCAACATTTCGTGCACGACCAGAATGTTTAGCGCTGCGTTGTTTGCACTTTCCCCAATCACCGAGGCCTCTTAGAAACTGCTTCGCCACCGAGAATGCAGGCAATTTGTGTTCCGAGTCTAAGGAAGGAACGCCGCGGCAAGCGGCAAGATGCGAAGTAACACACGGTCGGCCGCGAAAGTGCGCCGTGCGTGTTTCAATTCGGAGCAAATTGCAAAGCTAGGCTGCGAGCCGACACCGGACGGACACGATGCGTTTCAAATCGGAAAGAAATTCTATCGAGCGGGTTGCTGCTGCGTAAGGCAATGAAGCGTTCCAAATCCCCACACCAAATCAACGGCGTGAATGCCGACAACCGAACGCGAGGGGAACAGTTCACTCAAAATGCCCAGCGCGACGCGGTCGTTTGGATCGTTGAAGGTAGGCATAAGCACCGCGCAATTCGTGATGTAAAAATTTGCGTAACTGGCCGGCAGCCGCACTCCGTCGAAGCGCAGCGGCGCAGGCATCGGCAGCTCGATAGCGTTGATGCTCGAGCCGTCTTCGAGTCGCGCACCCCTCAAGCGCTCCCAATTTTCCTCGAGCGGACGATAATTTTCGTCGCTGCTGTTCTTCTCGCGAATCAGCACCACCGTTTTCGCATCGACGAACCGGCAGAGGTCGTCCACGTGTCCGTGCGTGTCGTCGCCGGCGACACCTTTGCCGAGCCAGACCACGTTTGAAACTCCCAAGTTATCTTTCAGCGCTTGTTCCCAATCGCTGCGGCTCATTCCCGGATTTCGGATCTGCACTCTCGGATCGAGCAGGCATTCTTCAGTTGTCAGCACGGTGCCGCTGCCGTTCACATCGATGCTGCCACCCTCGAGCACCAGCTCGCGCTCGCCGAATCGCGCCGGAATGATTTCATATTTCAGTTTGCGGGCAACTTGCGGCGGAATCGCGTCGTCAAGCTGCCAGTCCGGATATTTCGCCCAAGCCGTAAATCGGAATCGCGCGATCGCCACTTTGGAGCTCGGCACGGATCGCCGTACGAAGATCGGACCAAAATCGCGTGTCCAGCCGCGGTTGGTCCGGAAGCGCAAAAATTGCACGCGCTTCAGATCCGCGCCGCTGCGTTTCAGCACCGTTCGCGCTTTTTTTTCGTCGGCAGCGGAGTTGACGATGATCCGGACAATCTCACCCGGCCCGATTTTCCGTACGATTTCGCCGTACACCCACAGAATGGTGTCGAGCTTGTCGGGCCAATCGGTCGCGTTATGCGGCCAGCCGATCCATGTTGCTTCGTGGCGGTCCCACTCAGCGGGCATCGAATAACCCAACGCCACAGGAGTGGGCGTGATCGTTTTTTGTTTTTTCACCAGAGTTGGCTTCAATGTTTGCCGTCGAGGAATCGCTGTTCGATGCCTTTATAGGCGTCGATGCGGCGGTCGCGCAGAAACGGCCAGTTGCGCCGCACGTCTTCCAGATGCGCGAGGTCCACATCGCCGTAGAGAATTTCTTCGCGGTCGGTGGATGCCTCCGCGATAATCACGCCCTGCGGATCGCACAGAAACGAAGTGCCCCAGAATTGCAGGCCGTCGCCGCCCGAGGGTGTTTCATGCCCCACGCGATTCACCGCGGCCACGTAAAGTCCGTTGGCGATGGCGTGCCCGCGCTGGATCGTCCGCCAAGAATCGCGCTGCGCTTCGCCGTTCGACTCTTTTTCGGCCGGATGCCAGCCGATGGCCGTCGGGTAAAACAAAATGCAGGCGCCGTGCAGCGCCGCCAGGCGCGCGCCTTCGGGATACCACTGGTCCCAGCAAATCAGCGTAGCGATTTTTCCGGCCTTCGTGTCAAACGCGCGGAACCCCAAATCTCCCGGGGTGAAATAAAATTTTTCGTAGTACGCGGGATCGTCGGGGATGTGCATTTTGCGGTAAACACCCGCCACCGTTCCGTCCGCGTCGATGATCGCTGCGGTGTTGTGGTACACGCCGGCGGCGCGGCGTTCAAACAGCGGCGCCACGACCACGACTTTCGCTTTTTTGGCCACAGCGCCGAGAGCTTCGGTGGTGGGGCCGGGAACTGCTTCGGCCAAATCGAAATAGGAAATATCTTCGCGCTGGCAGAAATATTGCGATTGAAAAAGCTCGGGCAGGCAAACCACTTGCGCGCCGTTTGCGGCCGCTTCTTCAATGCGCGCGCTGGCCTTGGCCAGATTGTCGGAGGGCTTGGTGCCGACGGACATTTGCACCAGAGCCACTTTAAATTTTGTGGGAGGCATCAATTATAAATTTACAGGAAAGCGAAGCGCATGGCCATCGCGAAGAGAATCGAAACGGATTTGCGTGGAGGCAGATGGCCGCGACTTCGCGGAGCGTAACGTCAGGAAATGTTACGTCGCGGAGTTTTCGCCCAATCCTACGAGCCTTCTGAATTCCGGGTCGTCGTGGAGACACAGCAAATCGGAATCCTTCGCCGCCCACGCCAGATTGCCGTAGCCCGCGGTGAACGATTTTTTCAGCGTCTCCAGCGCTTCCGCTTTTCGGCCGAGAATGCCGTAGGTGCATGCAGCGTTATAAAGCGTGTTGGGATCGCCGGGCCGCAGCGCGACCGCGGTTTGCAAGTGGCGCATGCTTTCGTCCGGGTCCTGCAGAAGAGCGGCTAGGTTGCTCGCCAGCAGAATCCTTGCGCGCACGTCTTCGGGCACGAGTTCCAGTTGCTGGCGAAGCACTTTGCACATCCGCTCGCGCAATGCTTCGCCCTCTTTTTTCTGACCGATGCGCTCCATCGATTGATGAAACGGAATGTAGGTGTTGTAGTCGTCGCCGTTTGCTTCGAGTGCGCGTTCGGTCAACGCAGCCGCTTCTTGAAAACGTCCCGACGTGAAATACGCACGACCGAGAATATTCCATGCTCCGTCGCAATCCGATTTCCGCTCGATGGCGCGCCATGCGAGCAGCGCCGCTTCGTCATATTTCTTCTGCGCAAAACTGATACGCGCACGCGCCACTAAAATCTCCGGCAAATCGGGAGCCAGCGCCGTGGCCCGGTCGCAAGCCGCGACTCCGCGCTCGATCCATTTCGGATTTTGGTCGCGCACTTCGTAGATCAGGCCGCATAGATGCGCGATGCCGCCATGTGCGAGCGCGAAATTCGGATCGAGTTCGATCGCCTGTTCGAACATTTGCAGCGCGTAATCGTAATTTTCGCGGCGGGTGTAGCTGCGCCCGCGAAGATAGAAGTCGTAGGCCTGCGGATTGTCGGTCGGCTTTCGCGCGATCGTTTTTTCTTCCTGCGGAGTCAGCGTAATTCGCAAAGCCTGCGCGATGCTCCGTGCGATCTCTTCCTGAATAGCAAAGACGTCTTCGAGCTGGCGATCGTATCGTTCGGCCCAAACGGAATGGCGCGTGGAAGCCTCAACAAGTTGCGCGGTGATACGAACGCGGCTGCCGGAACGGCGGATGGAGCCTTCGAGCACGTAGGCGGCGCCCAGCTGCTGGCCCACTTGTTGCGCGGTGAATGGTTTGTCGCGAAACGCCAGCATTTCCGATCGCGGGAAAATCTGCAATTGGGCGATTTTCGAAATTTCGGTCACTACGTCTTCGGTGATGCCGTCGCGAAAATATTCGTCTTCCTTGGCGCCGCTCTGGTTTTCAAAATAGAGCACGGCCACGGACTTGCGTTTTTCCTCCACCGGCCGCACCACGGACCCGCTGCCAGTTTTCTCGCCGGTCGGCTTGCGGCTGGCCTCGATGTCTCGGCTCAGGCGCTTCAAATCCGCGCGCAACTCAGCGGCGGTCTGGCACCGCAAGTCGGGATCTTTTTCGAGTGCCTTGCCGAGAATATTTTCAAAGGCAATCGGCAGCGCCGAGTTCAACTCTTTCGCCGACGCTGGAACCGTGTGCAGAATTCCGTCAAAGATCAACGCCGCGGTTGTGCCGCTAAACGGCAACGAACCGGTCGCCATTTCATACAGCACCACGCCGAGCGAAAACAGATCCGATCGCGCGTCCAATTCCTCGCCGCGCGCTTGTTCGGGAGACATGTAGGCGATCGTTCCCATCGAGCTGCCGGGGCTGGTCAGTTGCTGATCGGGTGCGCCGGCGGCCTGCGTCCGCATCGAACCCGAACTCGCCGACTCCGCGGTTGGCTGGACTGCGGAAGAAAGTTTCGCCAAGCCGAAATCAAGAATCTTTGCCTGACCGCGGTCCACCAGAAAAATGTTTGCCGGTTTTATGTCGCGGTGAACGATTCCCTTGGAGTGCGCCGCATCGAGGCCGCTCGCGATCTGAATGCCGATCTCGAGCAGCTTGCCAAGCTCGGCCGGCTTGCCGGAAATAAAGTGCTTGAGAGTCTGCCCCTCGAGCAGTTCCATGGCGATGAAAGGACGCCCTTCAAACTCGCCGATGTCGTGAATGGTGCAAATGTTGGGATGGTTTAGCGAGGATGCCGCGCGCGCTTCGCGACGGAATCGCTCGACGGCCTGTGGGTCTTGCGAAATATCTTCGGGCAGAAATTTCAGTGCGACGTTGCGGCCCAGGCGCGCGTCTTTCGCCTTGTACACCACGCCCATTCCACCGCCGCCGAGCTTTTCCAGCACGGTGTAGTGCGTTACTTCGCGTCCAATGATTGAGAGGTTTTCGGGCACGGGGAGGGAGTTTATCGCAGCGGTCCGCCACTGGCAAACACGCAGCGGATTCGTCGGGATGCGGCGAAAGCAGCATCAATCGGAGGGCAGAGTCTCGGAAGCCTAGTGCGCCCAGACCTTGGCAGGGTCCGTTTCGTAGGGGTAGACGTGGACCATCCAATTCAAAACTTCCGGATACCACCGGCCGCCGGCTTGTTCGCATGCCGCTTCCGTAGCAATCGATCCGTTGATGCCAAATTCCTTGAAGTCCACGCGTGCGAGAGGTTCGCCGCGCGGCGGCAGACACAGGTTGGTGTGTTTGTGCCAACGCGCCACGCTCAGCGGCACGCGCTGGTTCAGCTCGTCTTCGGTGGCTTTCTTTCTAGCGGTGTACATCGCGCCGACCAATTCGTAGCCGCCGTCGGCCGTTTTCTTGTAGAGCAGCGAAGTCGGATGCGCGGGATTGAATTCGAACGAAGCCTCAAATCCGTAGGTGTAATTCGTGAAGTGATATTGCGGCTGCGGAATGTTCGGCAAGAAAATCCGGAAACCATCCGCCAGTGCCACATGGTAGTCCTTGTATTTTTCGATTGCCGGCCGCAGCTCGGCCACGATTTCCGCGGCGCGTTTATCGTCGGCAGCATTCGCGGGCCGGAGCGTGGTCATATACATGTGGGCGCTCATGTCGTGATCCATGCCGCCGCCCATGTCGTGACCAGACATCGCATCGTTCGCCGCTTTCGCCACGTCGCCGCTGTTGCCGGAATCCCTCTTACCGTCGCCCATATCCATTCCGGGCATTGAGTTCTGCGCAGGGCTTGCCGACGAGGCGGGAGGCGGAGCGGAAGGGCGCGCGGATTGTTGCGCGCGCAGCACCACGCCCACACAGAGGACAAGCACGATCACCACAATCGCTTTCAGCCGGTTCGGGTCGTGAAGCATCGCAAAGCTCCTACCTATATAAACGCCGCGAGCGAGCCTAAGTTTCACCTGAAATTGAGCCGAAGTTCTCGTCGTTCGCGATGTCGATCCTTGCCATTGCAAACGCAAGACTTGCACCGCGCTAAAAATGACGCCAGGACACAAATCCGTGACTCTTCGGTTTCGCGCAAGCATCAAATCCGGTAAAATTAGAGTCTAAGACGTTTGCGCATATCGTGCGGTTAGAAGCGAGGATCCAAGCATGGCTGTACCGGTATCACAGATGTGGACGACGGCGTCCTACGTAATTGGCCAGCGCCTGAAAGGGCGCAAGCACTACCCGTTCGTCCTGATGCTGGAGCCGCTGCTGCGCTGCAATCTGGCGTGCGCGGGTTGCGGCAAAATCCAATATCCGGCGCACGTCCTGAAGAAGCACCTCACTCCGGAAGAATGCTTCCGCGCCGTGGACGAGTGCGGCGCCCCGATGGTCAGCATTCCGGGCGGCGAACCGCTGATGCACCCGCAGATTGCCGAAATCGTGAAGGGCTTGGTGGCGCGCAAGAAATATATTTATCTCTGCACCAACGCGCTCCTGCTGAAAGAAAAGCTGCACGAGTTCACGCCGAGCAAGTATTTGTCGTTTTCGGTGCACATGGACGGCCAGCGCGAAGAGCACGATTTCGCCGTGTGCCGCGAAGGTACGTACGACAAAGCCGAGGAAGCGATCAAACTGGCGCTCGAGCGCGGGTTTCGCGTAACCACGAACACCACGCTGTTCGACGGCGCCGATCCGCAGAAAGTCCGCAATTTCTTTGACGACATGATGGACTTGGGCGTCGAAGCAATGATGTTTTCGCCGGGCTACACCTACGACAAAGCTCCCGACCAGGAACACTTCCTCAGCAAGCGGAAGACGCGTGAATTGTTCCGCCAGATTCTCAGCAACCGCAGCAAGCGGTGGCGCTTCAACCTGAGCCCGCTGTTCATGGAAATGCTCATGGGCAAGCGCGAGTACGCCTGCACGCCGTGGGGCATGCCGACCTACAACATTTTCGGATGGCAGAAACCGTGCTACCTGCTGCAAGACGGCTACGCCGACAGCTTCGAAGAACTGGTCCGCGAGACCGACTGGGACCGCTACGGCACCGAAAGCGGAAATCCGAAGTGCGCCAACTGCATGGTCCACAGCGGCTATGAAGCCAGCGCGGTGAATCACATGTTCGGCTCGCTGGGCGGATTTGTGAGCGCGGTGAAGGCGACGTTCAGCAGCTACAAAGATCCCGACGCGATGGGCGGCTCGCCGAAAGGCGCCAGCTCGAATTCCGGACCGCTGGTGCAGATCGCCGCGGCTCCGAAAGCGTAAGCAATCCCAGGTACACCGCGACAATTTCAAACACCATGAACCCACTTTCCCACGAGCGGCCGCCACACCACGACGAACGCCTCGGCGTGGTCCACGAAAACCTGGAAGGCTGGGTCCCCACGCTCGCGACGGTTTCGGAAATTCACGAAGCGATCGAGAAGGCTTTCGATTATCGCGGCGATTTGACCATCACTTTGAAAGACGGCAGAAAAATCGAAGGCTACCTGTTCGATCGGCAGATCAAGGGACCTTCGCTGGCCGACTGCTTCATCCGCGTGATGCCAAAAGACAGCCCCGAAAAACTGAAAATCCCCTACAGCGACATTTCCGGATTGGCGTTCAGCGGACGAGACACTGCGGCGGGCAAGAGCTTTGCTGCGTGGGTGAAGAAGTACAACGAAAAGAAAGCCGCCGGGGAAAAGAACATCGGCATCGACGCCGAATCGCTCGACGATTAATTTTCAGGACCGCGCTTCCGCCGCTTTCATCCGCTTCAATCGCTGCTGCCGGAATTCCATCCACGTAAGATAAATAATCAGCGCGTCAAACACGGTCAGCGCCGCCATCGAAAGCGAATGCGTGTACAGGTACCGGTGCATCTGATAGACCATGAATCCGGCAAACACCGCGATCGTCAGCGGATAGGCCCACAGCTTATTCATCCACAGGCAAATCACCAGAATCGCTTTCACCAGGCCGTGCGAGAACAGGTAGTACGCCGCAAACTCGGTGCCGCCGGTGGATAGCTTTTGCGATGCGTCGAGCAGATGAATCGCCAGGCGGCTATGCGGGGCGCGCAGCAGCATGTGTTCACACAGAGCTTTCACCCATTCGTTCATTTGCGCCGGGCTCACTACCCATAGTGCAATCGCCGCCGCAACCTCCAGCAGGCCATCGATGCCCTTGAGCGTGATGCCCACGCGAAACGAATCGTGGATCAGCGATGCTTTTCCGATCACAGTCCCACCTGAAAATTCAGGTTGTCCCGGGCCCAACGTGTCCGAAACGGACTACAAGTTTACTTCATCGCCGCGCGGCTGCCGGGGCGCCGTCGCGCGGTGTGTGCTCCCACGGCACGCCACGCTAAATGCGTTCCATCAGAATCGCAACGTTGACACCGCACCACTCGCCACCTAGAATCTCCGCACACGGAGCGCATCCCGCACTGCCCCTTCCGTGCGCGGCGGTTTGTACCCAACTTCGTTCGTCACGAAGGGAGCCAACCCATCACACCAGGGGCCCTGAAGCCAAAGATTGCCATTGTGGACGATGACGCGAGCCTGCGCTCGAAGATTGCGTCCGCGCTTCGCTCTGAGTTCGAGGTTTTCGAAGGAGAAGACTACGATTCCGCCATCAAGCTGCTCGAAGGCTCCGAACTCGATGTGCTGCTGCTGGCGATGCCGATCGCTTCGGGCGGCATTCGCGAATGCATCGACCTGTTTTCCCGCCTGGAAGGCAGCGATATCGACACGCTGGTGATCGTGCTCAGCTCGGACGAATCGAAGTCCGCAGCGCTGAAGATCATCGACGCCGGTTCGTACGATTACTTCATAAAGCCGATCGACACCGACGTGCTGCGGCACCTGATTCAGCGCGCGGTGGAAAAGCTCCACATCCAGCGCGAAAACCGGCTGCTCCGCGAGGAGATCAGCCGCAAGAAGACGCTCGGCGACTTCATCGGCGCCACAGACGCCATGCGACACGTCTTTGAGTCGATCACCCGCGTCGCCCGCGCCAATACCAACGTGATCATCCGCGGCGAAAGCGGCGTCGGAAAGGAGCTGGTCGCCCGCGCTCTGCACGAGCAAAGCCCACGCCGCAGCCGCGCATTTGTAAGCGTCAATTGCGCCGCGCTGCCCGAAGGCTTGATGGAAGCCGAGCTGTTTGGCTACGAAAAGGGCGCGTTCACCGGCGCAGTCGCTGCCAAAGACGGCCGCATCGAACTCGCACACCAGGGCACGTTGTTCCTCGACGAGATCGCCACGCTGACTCTGCCGCTGCAGAGCAAGCTGCTTCGGGTGCTGGAGGATCGGTCGCTTACGCGCCTGGGCGGCAAAAAGTCGATCAAGGTCGATTTTCGGCTGATCAGCGCGACGAATGAGGATTTGGAGGAGATGGTCCGCAAAGACCAGTTCCGCGAGGACTTGTATTACCGGATCCACGTGGTTCCGATCTTTGTACCCGCCTTGCGAGAGCGCGTGGAGGACATTCCCGTTTTGGCAGAGTATTTCACCAGCATCTACTCGGCAGCCAACGGCATTCCGGCCAAGCATATTGCCGACGACGCCATGCTGGCACTGAAACGCTACCCATGGCCCGGAAATGTGCGGGAGCTGGAGAACACCATCCAGCGCCTGGTGATCATGTCCGACGGCGACGTGGTTAACCTGAAAGACCTGCCGCCGGAAATTATGCAGTCGGCCGGCAAGGATTCCCGCAACCGGTTCCGCCTGCCGCCGACGGGGATTAAGCTCGATAAAGAAATCGAAGCGTTTGAGAGCCGATGGGTACAGGAAGCGCTCGATCAGGCCAAACACGTAAAGGCTGAGGCCGCCAAGCTCCTGGGCGTCGATCGGAACCGGCTCAACTACCTCTGCCGGAAGTACAATCTCTAATATCAGCGTTGAATTTGTAAGCGGGCGGTGACTATTTCAACGCTCCCGAGCCTGGAATTGGCGTGATGCCCGTGGCCCAGCGCGAGCGTATGAAGAAAACAGGGGAGTTGTCGTAGCGAGCGTTCGGCGGCGAGTTTGGGCACTGCGTTGCATACGTAAGGGCAGATGCCCAAAAGGGCAAATAAAGTTAGGGAGATGAAAATGGCCAAGAAAACCTTGAAGAAGTCGAAGAAGATGGAAGCGACCAAGCCTTTGACGGTGTTCAGCCCGACGAAGGGACCGGCCCGCGGCTAAGCTACAGGTTTCAGTGCGCGATTTAGCCGTGAGTTTCCGCCGCGATCGCTGAGGCCATTGTTTCTCCAAAAGAGCTGCCACCCTACGGTGGCGGCTCTTTTTTTGTTTGCCGCTCTCCCGCTCTGCTCTGAGCCATTGTTTACCGTGAAAACGTCTTCGCCCTCCGAACTCGATCGCGCCGTGCCGCAGCATATTGAAAAAATCAACAGCACCCTTAAAATTTCAACGCGCGCGTCCAAGCTGGCCGCAGGAGACGGAGCAGCGAAAATTGCAAGGCATCTATTTTCTTGCGTTTGTGGGCGGAGTGATTCGTGGGCGATTTGGCGCGTCGATTGCACTATTGGTCTGCGTAACGCAGTCGGAATTAAATCGAGATTCGAGGGAGATTTCATCATGGCAAACGCACCGAAGCCGGTAAAGCAAGCGACGAAGAAAGCGGGAATCCAGAAGCCGATCCAGAAGGGCAAAGTTCTGCCGTTGACCCGCCCCCTGACCCGCTACGTCTAGTTCGCGACAAGATCGTCGCGGCCAACGCGCCGCGACAACGAAGTAGTTGCACTCCCAAAGAGAGTCGCCGTCCCAGGAACGGCGGCTCTTTTTTTTTGCCGTGACCTGTGGACTATTCCCAGCCGGCGGTTGCCCCGCCCACCCGCACTACCAGATCTCGCCGCGCATCCAGCGCCACAGCGACCGCCCCACTTGCCACGCCAGCGGGCTCGCCTTACCTGAAACTTTCGCCGTACCGGTCATGCCTTCTCGGAGCTTTCCGTCGGCGTTCGGGAATTCCATGTCCACGGCGATGTAGTTGGTCAGTTGCTGGCCCATCCGCTCGAGCTTTTCAGTCTGGGCGACCGGAGCGTCGCTCGCGGCGGCCGGCTTGATTCGATCGACGTGGCCGCTGAAGGTCTGAAAGGGAAATGGCAGCACCTTCACCTTCGCCGGCGCGCCCACCCGGATGTCCTGCAGGTCCAGATCGCGAACAAGAATTCGTGCGCGCATGGTGTTGCGGTCCACCACCTTGGCCAGCTCGCCGCCAGCTTCCAGATATTCGCCGGTTTTTTGTTCGACGCCGGGTGCTTCGACGGTGCCATCGAACGGTGCGCGCAGCTCGAGTCCCGCTACGTCGCGGCGGGCAAGGTCGAGTTCTTCCTGTAGCCGCGCCAGCTTTCCGGATGCGGTGGCAGTGGCGCCGAGATCCGATCGGTCCTGGCCGTTGCGAATAGCGCTGGTCGCCAGTGCATATTGTTCAGCGACGACTCGTTCGTTGGCTGTGATTTCCGGGTTATCGAGCGTGGCCAAGAGTTGTCCGGTCTTTACCTGGTCGCCTTGATGTACGAAAACCTGCCTCACTGTTCCCGGAACTACCGCTCGTACATGTGCCGTCTTGCCGGCTTCGAGCACCATGGGAGTAGAGACGCGAGAGGGCATCGGAGGAATAAAGATCAGCAATCCCAAGGCGACCGCGCCTGCTTGTTGGGCGCGCGACATTTTCCAGGCCATCGATTCCTCCTTCTTCGCTCTCAACCACGCTCGAACGGCAGGGATCGCTTTCTGAATTCCTTTGCGAGAAAAGAAATAAATCACGCACGCGGTTCCCAGATATCCCCACACATCGCCCAAACGGTTCACTAAGACGTTTTTCACAAACACGATCACCAGCACCAGCAAGGAAGTGCTGTAAACGATGGCGGAAACGCCGAACAGAAAAAAGATCCTGCGCTGCCGGCGGCTGGAGGGCGGCAGGTCGATGTCTTTCCGCAGAATGTATTTGTTGGTCCAGGCGCGCAGAAATTCAAACGAATCCTCGCGCAGATTGTCCATGTCGAGAAACTGAGAAAGCGCGTAGTAGCCGTCTGCTTTGATCAGAGGATTCAGATTCAAAAGGGCGCCCTGAATTCCGCTGAGCAGCATCAGCTTGTAAGCGATGTCGTTGATTACCGATCCGGGTGGTGTGAAGTACCACAGCAATGCGGCCAGACCGCACAGCACCAGCTCGATCCAGATTCCGGCGAAAATCACCCACTGGCGCTCGGAAGTCTTGGTGAACAGCAGGATGTCCGTGGTATCGGTGTAAAACGCCGGAGTGAAGTAGATCAACAAGAAACCCATCTGGTGCACGTCACCGCCGTAGTGCTTGCAGGTGAGCCCGTGTCCGAATTCGTGGATCCCGCCCAGCGCCAGCAGCAAAATCCAGAAAATCCATAGGTCGTAGGCGCTCTTGTCCGCGAAATTGTAGAGTGACAAAGTGTCCTGCTGCACGCGCGACCAGTCTCCAGCGAGCAAGTAGCAAGCCACCACGAAGATCGCCAGCGAGAACCACACGAATCCGCGCGTAAACATCCAGCTCAGATACGGGTCCATCTTCGCCAGCGTTTCGTTCGGATCCCAGGCTTTAAACGACATATAAAGGACGCTCGACTGGTCCACGCGCCCTTTTCGTTCATCGCGAATTCGTTCGAGCACCGCCAGATTTTTTTCGCCGACCGATCGCTCCCAAAGAGCCGACTCGATGCTGTCCAAGAATTCGAGCACCTCGGCTTCTTCGAGCGGCGATTCGGGATGCTCGCGGGTCATCTCTTCGGAAATTTCGAGGGGCGTGCGCGTGCCATCGCACATTTGCAGCAGCTCGTATTCAGTGGCGCCGTAGCGATTGTAGGAATTGGTTTCGTGATTTTTGATCACGTAGCTGGTTTCGCCCGCCACCGTCTGCTCGCTGATGCGCACATCCGCGCGCAGCTTCGGCCGCCGTAGGCCTTTGGCGGCTACGCTCGAAACCTGCAGGCTGGTAGGACCGAAACGCATTTGTTTTCGTTACGGCTTGGTGTGGGAACCGCCAGACCAGTTGACGCGCACGGCCATTCCAGGACGCAAATCCGAGATACCCGCGCCGCTCAGCTGCGCCAGCACGTCGTAACTATCGCTCGACGCATCGATCGTCGGACTGATCTTCACCACGTGCGCGGTGAGCGAGCGGTTCACGTCACCCACCAGCGCCAGTTCCACCGGAGCACCGACGGTCGGGCGCCAATTTGCGGATTCAGGAACCTGAAACTGCACTTGCAGCGGGCCGAGCTGGCTGACCCGAAAGCACTTGTCGCCCTTCGATATCGCCTGCCCTTCACGGATGTAACGGCGCACCACTACGCCCGCAAACGGTGCGGTGATGTGCGTTTGATCGGCTTCCAAATTCAGGCGATTGATCTCGGCGTGACCGCTTTCCACCAGCGCTTCGTAACCGTGCAGGTCGTATTCCGCGGCCTTCGCTTCGAACTCAGCCGATTCCAAGTCCGCGTCGCTCGAAAGTCCCAGCGCGCGCAGTTGCTGCTGGCGGTGATACGCGGCGGTCTTGGCCTTCAGTTCCGCTTCTTTATATTTGCGGTTGTTGTCTTCCACCTGCAAATCGTCGCGAGCCTTGATTAGCTCCAACTGCAAACTGCGGTCGTCGAGCTTGCCGAGAGTTTCTCCGGACGACACCGTGTTGCCTTCGTCTTTCGTCAGCGACGTGACCACGCCGTCGCGCTGTGCGGCCACATCCACTTGGTGTTCCACCGTGAGCACGCTCAGCACGCCATCCGGATGGGCCGCCGGAGCTACCGCTGCTACCGGGACCGCAGGAGTTGCCAGCGGAGCCGCTGCGCTCGAGCTGCTGGGCGCGGCGGAATCGCCGCACCCGCCAAGCGCCCACACGGCCATCGTCGCGCCCAGAAAAATTGTTCGCTTTCTGTTGAGCATGCAAGTCATCCTCATGGCAGGAATCCCCATATCTTCTGCCACGCCCACCGGAACGGCGACCGCAGCAGAACATATCCCACCGGATACCAACCACTGCCGAACCATCCGCCGCCGGCTCCAATCCGCGCTCGTCCAACCATTCCACTGCGAGCTCGCCCGCCGGTATTTTCAAACGTGCCGCGGACCAGAAAGTATTGGTCGCCCGCTTCGCCGTGAGTTTGCGCGCCGATGCGATCGACCACGCCTTGAAATGTGGACGTGGGAAACGCATTCAATTTCAGAGCCATCTTTCGTCCCGGCGCCACCAGCGCCAGATCGGTTTCCGGCACGCTCATCTCCGCAGCCATCCGCTCCTGCGCCACGATTTCGCCGAATGTATCGCCCGGTTTCAGGTAGCTGCCGGCTCGGTCTTCCACTTTCGCCGTGATCATCACTCCCGCGATCGGCGCGCGCAGGGCCGACTCATTCACGCGCTGCTGCTCGAGTTCGACTTCGGCTTGATGCAAGTCCGCCTGGATTTTCGCTTGTCCCGCGGCCGCCGGATCGTTTCTGAATTCGGATTCGGCCAGTTCGTGCCGCGCCTGTGCCAGCGCTTCGTTCGCCTGCGCCAATTTCACGCGATCGTCGCCGTCATCCAGTTGCGCCAATATCTGTCCGGCCTGCACGGTGTCGCCCTCGCGGACGAACACGCGTTGCACCAGGCCGCCGTCCACCGCGCTCACCGCACGGCGTTCCGCGGGGATCACGGTCGCGTCGGTGCCCACACGCATCGGCCAGGGAATCACCAGCAAAGCCAGCGCCGCCAAGCCCGCTTTTTGCGCGTACTCGACAAAGCGCGACTTCGGCATGGCATTCAGCAGTTTCTTTTTGCGCTGCGAAAACGGCTGAAGCAAATTCGCCAGCGGCACTTGCTGGTAAAGCTGCGCGTTGCGAATTGCCACGGTGGTTTGGTTCGCCAGAATTCCCACCGTCTCGCGGTTGCTGGGCGTCAAAAAGTCCGCATCCCCGCTGAGCAGAGCGAGCACACCCAGCGTTCCCTGATCGTCCTTCAGCGGCAGCGCATAAAATCCATTTTGTTCGTGCGCGGTCAGAAACGGCACAATCTGCGCTTTGGTTTCTTCCGGCGAAGTGTGCCAGCCGTCTTCATATAAGTCGGCGGACACCGGATCGGGCTGCGACGCCACCCATTCTAGGCGCGTGCGCAAATCCGACATTTCGCGGGTCTTCGGTACTTCCGCTTCGCCCGAGACAGCGCCGAGCACGAATTTGCTGCGATCGAAAAATCCGATCACGCATCGTTCAAACGGCACCACCGATGCCGCCTGATGCACCACCGTGGTCAGCACGTGATCCAAATCCAGCGTGGAAGTAATTTCCTGCGAAATTTTCAGCAGGGCGTCGAGCGATTGAACTTTCCGTTCCGCTTCCAGCAGATTCGCGTTGTGCAGCGCTACTGCGGCTTGCTCGCTGATGCTCGCGAGGAAAAATAAATCATCTTCGTTAAACGTGCCGCCGTCGGCCTTGTTGACGATCTCCACCACGCCAAGCACTTCGTCGTCTTTTCGAAGCGGCACTCCCATCCAGGTGTGAATTTTGAATTCGCCGCCGGCTTCCTGCCGCTCGGCCAACCAGGAATCCTCCGAGACGTCCTCGACCAACTTGGGCGCAGCTTTCTGCGCAATATCCGCCAGCAAACCTTCGGTCAGCGGCACGCGAGCGTCTTCTTCGATCGTCGGATCGTCGCCGATTTTCTTCGCCAGATACATATCGTCCGAACCGGCATCGGCGAGCCACAAATTGCAGGAACCCGCGCCCAGAATGTCGCGAATTTTTCCCGCCACCACGGGAAGCAGCTGGCCCATCTCCAAGGTGGATGTAAACGTCCGGCCCAGGTCGTACAGGGCAGTCAGCCGTTCGAGGGTGAAAAGTTGGGTGTGGCGTTCGGCTTCAATCGCTCCCAGGTTCGTGAATGCGTAGCCCGCCAGGCGGCTGGCTTCTTCCAGGAAGTGTGCTTCTTCGGCGGTGAAGTTGCCGGTGCGCCGGTTCAGCACCTCTACTACGCCTTCAGTGCTCTGCGCTCCGGGCAGCGCGGCAAAGAGCGCCGACTTCACCCGTGCGCGGCTAGGTTCGTCGATGTGTTCAAATCCGCCCTCGGCGATTTCCGCGGCGCCAACAGCACGGCTCAGGCCCGATTCGTATACTTCAGACAAAATGCCGTCGCTCACCGGTTCGGTGACGGGATTGATCCGCTCGCCCGGCTCGGTCCAGACCTTCCGGCACACCAATCCCTCGGAAAGCGCGTCGTATGTCCACACGAACACGGCGCGCGCTCCCAGCGTCGCGCCAATCCGCGCAGCAAAAGTTTTCAGCAGGGTATCCTGGTCGCGACAGGCTAAAGACACGCTCGCTAATTCAAAGAGCGCGGAAGATGTTTCCATGACTCTCCCAGGAAGGGGGCACTTCCGTTCAACCGTCGCAGGCCATGGCGGTTTCAATCGGCCAACGAATGGGCGAGACTAGCAAATCCTCCGCTCGCCCGTCAAGGAATCGAGCGGCGCTCAGCCGGGCAGTTCGACAACGATCGCACATCGGTCTTGGCGTGATATAACCTTCACTTCCGGCGCCTCTTGAATTGGGAGCGCTGCGCAGATTTCTGATTTTTGTTCGAGCCTGGAGCTCGTCGCCGGTCCCGCAGTTCAACGTACAAGGGCTATGCCAACCGATCCGCGCAACTCACCCGACCAAAACCCGTCCGACGCGACACAGGGCCTGAGCACGGGGGCGCCCGGAGGTCCGGCGGCCGGACAAATCGGTCCATATCGATTGCTGCACGCGCTCGGGGAAGGCGGGATGGGCGAGGTGTGGCTCGCCGAACAAAAATCTCCCATCCAGCGCACCGTGGCCCTGAAAGTCATCAAGCCCGGGATGGATTCCAAAGCGGTGATCGCGCGCTTTGAGTCCGAGCGCCAGGCGCTGGCGTTGATGGATCATCCGAACATCGCGCGGGTCTTCGATGCCGGCTCGACTCCCGAGGGGCGCCCTTACTTCGTGATGGAGTACGTTCCCGGGTTGCCGATCACCGAGTATTGCGACAAGCACAAGCTCACCGTAAGGCAGCGGCTGGAATTATTTCTGCAGGTTTGCGACGGCGTGCAGCACGCGCACCAGAAAGCGATCATCCATCGCGATTTGAAGCCGTCAAACGTGTTGGTGATGGACCAGAACGACAAGCCGGTCCCGAAGATCATCGACTTCGGTCTGGCGAAGGCCACCGCGCAGCGCTTAACCGACAAAACGTTGTTCACCGAGTTCGGAACGATGCTTGGCACGCCGGAATACATGAGTCCGGAACAAGCCGACCAGAACGAGCAGAATATCGACACGCGCACAGACGTCTATTCTCTCGGCGTGATTCTTTACCAATTGCTGGTGGGCGTGCTGCCGTTTGAGGTGAAAGCGTTGCGCGCCGCCGGATTGGAAGCCGTCCTTCGCGTCATTCGAGAGCAGGATCCGCCGAAGCCCAGCACCCGAATCCGCTCGATGGGTGACGCGTCGTCCGCCGTCGCTGAAAGCCGTTGCGAGCAGCCGAACTCGTTCGCGCGCCACCTGCAGGGCGAACTCGACTGGATCACGATGAAGGCGCTGGAGAAAGACCGCGCCCGCCGCTACGGTTCGCCGTCGGAACTGGCCGCCGACATCGACCGTCATCTGCACGATAGAACCGTACTTGCCGGAGCGCCCAGCAACGCATACCGCGCTTCGAAATTCGTAAAGCGACACCGCGGAATGGTGGCGGCTATGGTCGCCGCGGTGGTGCTGTCGATCGCATTTGCAGTTGCCATGGCGATTCAGTTGCGCCGCATCACGCGCGAGCGCGACCGCGCCGACCGCATCGCCGAATTCATGACCGAAATGTTCAAGGTTTCGCGTCCTACCGAAGCCCGCGGCAACAGCGTGACCGCGCGCGAAATTCTCGATAAGGCATCGAACGAGATCGAAACGGGCCTTCGCGACGATCCTCGCCTGCAAGCGCAACTGATGCGCACCATGGCGGAGACCTATCGCGGATTGGGTCTTTACGATCACGCGCAGGAACTAGCTCAGCGTGCTCTCGCAATTCAGCAGCGCGTTCTCGGTCCCGACGATCGCGACACTCTTGCGACGACAGAGACGCTCGGATGGATCGCGCTGGGGCAGGGCAGGTACGCCGATGCGGAAAAATCATTTCGCGCAGCCGCCGACGGGCGAAGCCGCGTGCTGGGCCCTGAAAATCCTCAGACGCTTTCAGCGTACGCATCCCTTGGCTGGACGATTCACCAGGAAGGCCGCTACTCCGAAGGGGACAAGCTGCTGAGCGACGCTCTGGAAAAACAGCGCAGGATTCTCGGTCCGGAACATTCATCGACTATGGCGACAACCGATAATCTGGCGCTGTCGCTGATACGCGAGAAGCGCTACGCGGAAGCGGAAACTTTGGAGCGCGAAAATCTGGAAACGCGGCGCCGCAAGCTCGGTGCAGACCATCCCGACACGCTGTTTTCCATGCGAAATCTGGCCTACGCGCTGCAACAGCAGGGCCAATTTGCCGAAGCGGAGAAATTGCAGCGCCAAATTCTGGATGCGCGCGTGCGCTTACTCGGGCCTGACCACCCGGAGACATTGCTGAGCCAGCGAGACCTGGCATTGACGCTTTCCGGCGAAGGGAACTACGCGGAGGCTGAAACGCTGTTTCGAAATAATCTCGATGCGCGCACGCGCACCCTCGGCGCCGACGATCTGGCAACGCTGGTTGACCGAGAATATCTGGCGATCGATCTGAGCCACGAAGGGCGCTACGCCGAAGCGGAAAAACTGTTTCGCCAATCGCTCGACGCAGCCCAAAAGGCGAACCGTCCGGCGGCCGTGCGTCTTGCATGGTACAACTTCGCCTGCGGAGCGGCGGCCGCGGGCCGCACTGACGAAGCGTTCGAATATCTGGGCCGCGCCATCGACCTCGGATACGGCCCGGCCGATTCAATTGCCAACGATACCGACCTGGCCTCGCTTCGCAACGACCCGCGGTTCGCGGCTTTGTTGGCAAAAATCCCCAATCGCGCGAACGCGCCGAATTAAAATCCGCCGCCGGCTCTCACTACCGGTGCACGCAGTTTATGCCGGAAACTTTTTCGCGTCCCCTTGATTGCCAGCTATAATTCGAGTAGCTTTGCACCTGCTGCGGGGGAACTTGTGAACATTGGGATTCGGAAGGCGGGCCGGGCCACGATTTTGGATCTGGACGGGCCGCTGAAACTGGGCGACGCAGAAGAGGCCTTTCGCAATCAGATCCAGCAGCTGGTGGATGCAGGCTCCACGCACGTAGCCGTGAATCTGGCGGGCGTCACCGAACTCGATAGCTCCGGCATCGGCGCTCTGGTCCGCGCGTTTACCACTCTGAAGCGCGCCGGAGGCAAAGCCACTTACTTCGCTCCCACCAAACGCGTGATGATGCTGCTAAAAATGGTTCGGCTCGATACGATTCTGGATTTGGCCGACGACGAAGCCGCCGCCCTCGCAAGAATCTAGTTTCAGCCAAACGCGGAATTGCCACTCGAAGGAAACTGCGACGAGGGAGACGTGTGTGTGGTTAAGTCCGTCCAGAGGCTGGCACTGAGCCTCTGAAGGTGATACGCCAGCATTTTAGCGCCGGTCGAGGGCGGGATGGCGCACGTCGCGCCCGGCTATATAGTAGATAACGTCTTCGGCGATGTTGGTTGCGTGATCGCCGATACGTTCAAGATTCTTCGCCACCAAGATCAGCTCAAACGCCGCGAACACCTGCGCCGAATCTTCCATCATGTAGGTCAGCAATTCGCGGAACAACTGATCGCGCAACCGGTCCACCTGATCGTCGCGCCGCAATACGCTTTGGGCCAGGTCCTGGTCGCCGCGAACCAGCGCGTTCAAGCTGTCGCGCACCATCGCCTCGGCCAATTCGCTCATCCGCGGCAAATCCACGTACGGCTTCACCTGCGGGTGCCGCAAAATCCGCATTGCCGACTGCGCGATGTTCACCGCCTGATCTCCAATGCGCTCCAGATCGCCGTTGATTCGCGATACCGCCAGCAGAAACCGCAAGTCGGCAGCCATGGGCTGCTGCAGCGCCAGCAACCGCTGCACGCGGTCGTCGATTTCAATCTGCATCTCGTTGATGGCGCTCTCTTCGGTCAGCACGGAGTCGGCGAGATTCTCTTCCGCGTCCAGCACCGCATGCACCGCCTGGTGCACGGCGCGCTCGGCGAGGCTCCCCATCCACAGCAGCCGCTGCTTCAGCTCTTCCAGGTCGTGTTCGAAATGTCGTTCCATTTTTCCTCAGTCAACTTTCACGCCGCGGGGCCCACTGCACATCCACTCTCAGACGCGTACTTCAATCCTCAATTCTCATCCAAACCGGCCGGTGATGTAGGCCTCTGTGCGCGGATCCTTCGGAGTGGTAAACAATTTCGAAGTCTCGCTGTGTTCAATCAGCTTGCCGTCGAGCATGAACGCGGTGTAGTCGCTGGCTCGCGCCGCCTGCTGCATGTTGTGCGTCACGATCGCCATCGTGCAGCTGTCTTTCAGCTGGAACATCAACTCTTCGATCTTTGCAGTGGTCACCGGATCGAGCGCCGAGCACGGTTCGTCGAGCAGCAGCACCTCCGGATCAACCGCCAGAGCGCGCGCGATACAAAGCCGCTGCTGCTGGCCGCCGGAAAGCGCAAACGCCGACTTCTTCAGAACGTCCTTCACTTCGTCCCACAATGCCGCGCGACGCAAGCTCTGCTCCACCAAATCGTCCAATCGCCCTTTGTATCCGTTGATGCGCAGGCCGTAGGCCACATTTTCGTAGATCGATTTCGGAAATGGATTCGGACGCTGAAACACCATGCCGACCCGGCGCCGCAGTCCGACCACATCCATTCCCAGGATGTCTTGCCCGTCCAGCTGGATATCGCCCTCGATGCGCGTGTTGCGGATCGTTTCGTTCATGCGGTTCAGCGTCCGCAGAAACGTGGACTTGCCGCACCCCGACGGCCCGATCAGCGCCGTCACACGGTTGGTCGGAATATTCAGGCTCAGACCGAACACCGCCTGCTTCGGACCGTAGAAGAAATTCAGATTCGAAATCTTCAGCCGTAACGCCTGTTCCGTTTTTTGCTGCGTCATATTTTCCATAGGCACCGGTACTCGCAGCGGGTTCGCGTACATCGCGGGTTGTGGAGCTCCACTCACAGTTTCACCTTAGCTATCCTTGCCGTAGCCTGCAACTTATACAGCTTTGCTGCGCGCCAATATAAATCGCGCGCCCAGATTCGAAAGTAATACCAGCGCGAGCAGCACGAGTCCAGCGGCCCACGCCTGCCGATGCCAGTCGTCGTACGGCGCGATGGCATACGTGTAGATCATCACCGGCAGCGAAGCAATCGGCTGGCTCCAGCCCTGGCCCCAGTAGCGATTGCTGAACGCTGTAAAAAGCAGTGGCGCGGTTTCGCCGGCGACGCGCGCCAGCGCCAGCAACATACCAGTCAGAATTCCGCCGCTCGCCGCGGGCAGCACCACAGTCGCAATCGTCTTCCATTTGCTTGCGCCCAGCGCCATGGCGGCTTCGCGCATGTTGCCCGGCACCGCTTTCAGAAATTCTTCGGTGCTACGCACCGTTACCGGCACGACCATGATGGCCAGCGCCACTCCGCCGGCCAGCGCCGAAAAATGCTTCACCGGCAGCACAACCAGGGAGTAAGCAAAAATTCCTATGACGATCGACGGCACACCGTTCAGCAAATCGTTCGTGTAGCGGATCACAAACGAAAATGTCTTGCCGCCAAACTCCGCCAGATACACTCCGGTCATCAATCCGACCGGCAATCCCAGAACCGCCGCCAGCAGCAACAACTTCAAGCTGCCCACGATCGCGTTGGCCATTCCGCCGCCGGTTTCGCCCACCGGTTTCGGAAGCTGGGTGAAAAATGCCCAATTCAAAGACGCGCCGCCATTCCAGACCAGATAACCCAAAATGAAGAACAGCACGCTTACCACGCCCAGCGCCGCCACGCCCGTCAGGCTCAGCATCACCACGTTGATCGATTTCCGCCAGATAGTCCGAGCGCTCATGCCGGGCGACCTCCGCCGCGTTCGGTGGCCACAATCAAAATGCGCGCGAAGCCGTTCAGGATGAACGTCATCAAAAACAGAACCAGACCCAATTCAATCAGCGCGCTCAAATACAAATCGCCGGTCGCTTCGGTGAATTGGCTGGCGATGGTCGATGCGATCGTGTCACCCGGCGAAAACAGCGAAGGACTGATCGTGGCTGCGTTGCCGATCACCATGGTGACGGCCATGGTTTCGCCGAGTGCGCGCGCCAGTGCCAGAAAAATCGAACCCATAATGCCGGTCCGCGCCCACGGTACCACCACTTGCCATGTGGCTTCCCAGCGCGTCGAGCCCAGCGCCAGCGCCGCTTCCCTCTGCTCGCGCGGCACAGTCAGCAACACTTCGCGCGACACCGAAATAATGTACGGCACCACCATGATCGCCAGCACGATGCCGGCGGTCAGAAATCCCACGCCGTAGTTTGGCCCGCTGAAGATCGGCAAATATCCAAACGCGGCCTTCAGCGCCGGACCGATCTTGGTGCGCATCATCGGCACCACAATAAAAATTCCCAGCAAACCGTAAATCACGCTCGGCACGGCGGCCAGCAAGTCGATCAGGAACGAAACGATGTCGCTGAATTTTCGCGGCGCTAGCTCGGAAAGGAAAATCGCGCTGGCCAGTCCCAGCGGCACTGCCAGCAGCAGCGCCACGGCGGAAGTCACCAGCGTCCCGTAGATAAACGGAGCCGCGCCGAAATTATCGAAAACCGGATCCCAGACTTTTGTGAAGAAAAACATCCATCCGAACTTGGTTCGCGACAGATGCGAGGTGACCCACAGCTCGTACACCAGCAACGACGTGAGCAGCAGAATTCCCGCCGCGAACGTCAGCGTGATTAAATGCGCGATTTCGTCTCCACCGCGCAGGCGCTGAACAAACGAACGAGGCCCCGCGCGATGCGGAGCCTCGTGACCGATCGTAGTGGCTGCTGCTGACATGTACTGGGTCGATTACCGGATCACTTATTGGACCAGCGAAATCGCCTTAAGTTCCTTTGCGATTACCTGTTTCGGAAGTTGTGCGTACGTCAGGCCTTCGTTATACCCCTGGCCTTGCGTCAGCATCCACTTCAGAAAATCCTTGATCGCTTCGCGCTTCGCCGCGTCCTGAATCTGCGCGGGGATCAACAGCCACGTAAAGCTGGAGATCGGATACGCGCCCGCTCCCGGTGCATTGGTGATCGAAACGCGGAAGTCTTCCGGCATATCTTTCGCCGCGCCGGCTGCCGCTGCGGTCACGCTCGCCAAATCCGCTTTCACGAATTTGCCGGCTGCGTTCTGCACTTTTCCAAACAGGATTCCGTTCTGCGCGGCGTACACGAGTTCGATGTATCCAATCGAGTTCGGGGTCTGCTTCACCAGGCCGGAAACGCCTTCGTTGCCCTTGCCGCCCAATCCTGCCGGCCAGTTCACCGAAGTTCCTTTGCCGACTTTGTTCTTCCAGTCATCGCTCGCCTTCGAAAGGAAGTCGGTGAAGATGTAGGTCGTGCCGCTGCCGTCGGAACGGTGCACAACGACGATATCGTTCGCCGGCAGATTTACGCCCGGATTCGCCGACGTGATCGCCGGATCATTCCACTTCTGGATCGTTCCCAGATAAATTCCCGCCAGCGCTTTTTGCGTGAAATTCAGTTCAGCGCTCACCCCGGGAATGTTGTAAGCCGGCACATCGGCGCCCAACACCGTGGGGAAATGCAGCACTTTGAATTTCGATTGCGACAATTGCTCGTCGGTCATCGGACCGTCGGAAGCTCCGAAGTCCACCGTGCCTGCCTGCAATTGCCGGATGCCGCCGCCCGAACCGATCGACTGATAGTTGATCTGCACGTTCGGGTGCGCCTGATGATACACGTCAAACCATTTCGAGTAGATCGGATACGGAAAAGTGGCTCCAGCGGCGTTCAATAGCACCGTCGAACCCTGTGCCATTGCAATAGCGCCCATCGCGAGCAGTAGCGACACTCCTAGCAGCATCTTCTTCATTATCTGGAATCTCCTTTTTCCTATTTTTTGTCCGCAATGTTACAGGCGTGTTACATCGCTGCGAATTCGGAATGAATTGGCCCCTCCGGGAAGGGATGCAAGGCGCGGTCTCGGGGGTGTGCGATCCCGCGCCTTGAGATTAGGAGGGCCACTGCCGTGCTAAACCTATGAAAATAATTGGTATAAATACTGTCTGCACTGCCCTCAACCGGAGGCCGAGTGGCTCGGTTGACTTGAGGGCAGTCTATACGCCGACAGGCACTCGGCTATTACCGCTGCGTTAAAAGCTAGTTACAACGCTCCGGCGGCTTCGGCTTTAGCCGCGGTCGCTTCCAATTGCTTGGCGCGGCCGTGGCGCACTTCCAATCCACGCACCCAGAACAAAATATCCTCGGCAATGTTGGTCGCGTGATCGGCGATTCTTTCGAGGTGTCGCGACGCGAGCACGTAATGCAAGTTCGGAGCGGCGAGCGACGGATCGGCCGTCATTCCGGCGAGCAGCTTTTCGAACACCTGATCGCGGAACTGATCCACAACGTCGTCGCTTTCGAGCACCTGGCTGGCGAGTTCCACGTTCTGGTAAATCAGCGCGCCCAAACACTTTGACACCATAGCTCGCACCGCCGTGGTCATCGGCTCCATCTCCACCGGTGTGGCGATATCGCCCATGGCTGCCAGCGAAATCGCGCGTTCACTCAAGTTCACTGCAAGATCGCCCATTCGCTCCAAGTCGTTGTTGATCTTCAGTGTTGCCACGATCAGCCGCACGTCGGTATCGAGCAAATTGGGCTGGCGCAGCATGCGGATCGCATGCTCGTCGATCAGAATTTCCATTTCGTTGATGCGCGGCTCGGTAAGAAATACTTCGCTCGCCACTCGCTCGTTGCGTTCGAGCAGCGCCCACAGCGCGCGGTTTACGGAGGATTCGACTGTCCGCGCCTGCGCGACCAGGTAATTCACCAGCACCGTCTGAAACACCGTATCCGAAGCCGTCTTCGTGGATGCCACCGTTGTCTCTCCTCGCGAGCCTGGGCTCGCTGAAAGCCCCACGCATGAAGGATGGATTGGGTACATTGCAACGGGATAAATCGCAGGTGAATGCAGGGTTACTAAATCGTAAGATGAGAGCTGCCCTAGACTGCCAGCGGCACCGAAAACGAAAAGCGCGAACCCTTACCGACTCCGCTTTCCACCCACACCCGCCCGCCGTGCGCTTCCATGATGTGTTTCGCAATCGAAAGGCCCAGCCCCGTGCCGCCGGCCTCGCGCGAGCGCGCCGCATCCACCCGGTAGAATCGCTCGAAGATTCGCTCCTGATCGGCCAGCGGTATTCCGATGCCGGTGTCCGACACTGTCACGGTCGCGTCTTTCGGCCCGGCCGCCGCGGTCACGTGGACGCTGCCGCCAGCCGGAGTGTACTGGATCGCGTTGTCCATCAGATTTTGCAGCACGTCTTTCAGCAGTTCCGCGTCGCCACGCACCGGAGGCAATCCCGGCGGCACATCGATCAGCAAAGTGATCTGTTTCTTGTTCGCTTTCATCAGCGACGTCTCGGCGCAGCTTTCCACCAACTCCATCAGCCCGACAGAGAAAAACTCCACTTCCATTTTTCCGGCTTCGATTCGCGCCAGTTTCAGCAAGTCGTCGGTCAAGCGCGCCAGGCGCATCGCGTGATTGCGGATAATGTGCAGGAACCGGACGTTGTTTTTCGGGTCGTCTAGCGCGCCGCCCAGCAGCGTTTCTGTAAATCCCTGGATCGCGGTGAGCGGGGTTTTGAATTCGTGTGACACGTTGGCGACGAAATCCTGCCGGACGCGCTCGAGCCGGCGCAATTCGGTCACATCGTGCAGCACCACTACCGCGCCGGAGATTTTTTCGGGGTTGGCCGCGGCAGCTCCGGGTTCCATGGTCCGCACCGGAGTAGCGGTCACCGAGAAGTATTGAATCTGCGCGATTCCCATGGCGATTTCGCTTTGCAGTCCTTCTTCGCCGCGCAGCGCTTTGCGAATCAATCCCAAAAGTTCGGAGTTGCGCACCACTTCGATCAGCGCGTGGCCCTCGCCGTTGGCCGCGTCCACATTGAAGATTTCCGAAAACGCGCGGTTGCAGAAAACCATCCGCTCCTGCGCGTCGATCACCGCCACGCCCTCGACCATGCTCCGCAGGATGGCGCTCGAACGGTTTCGCTCGCCGCTCAGCAGTCGGATTTCACGTTCCAGGCTTTGCGCCGTTTCGTTCAGCGAATCGCCCAGATCCTCCAGCTCGTCTTCAGGGCCTTCGAGCGGCAGCGGACGGAAATCGCCGCCCGCGATTCGTTGCGAAAATAGTTTCAGGCGTGCCGTGCGTGCGGAGAACGAGCGCGCAAACAGGAGAGTAACCGCGAGGCCGATCAGGAGTAGGACAAACGAAACGACCAGCAGCGGCTGACGCGCCGCCGGTTCCGCGTAGAAATTGAAAACAAGGAGCGCAATCAGCAGCAGCGCTGCGTACGTCAGGCCAAACTTCCAGAACACTCTAGCTCGCACGGGTCTCGAACAGGTATCCGGCGCCGCGAATCGTTTTCATATACGCGGGATGTTGCGGATCGGCCTCGATCTTTTCGCGCAGCCGCCGCACGTACACATCCACGCTCCGCGGCGTCACAAACCGCTCGGTGCCCCACACGCCATCCAGCAGTTGATCGCGCGTAAACACACGGTTCGGCCGCGCCGCCAGAAAATACAGCAGCCGGAATTCCAGCGTGCTCATTGGAACAGGTTTTGTGGCTCGCGTCACCCGGTACGCCGCCGGATCGATTCGCAGCAGTCCTACTTCGATGGGTTTTTCAGATGGAGTTCCCGGCTCGGCGCGCCGCAGCAGCGCCTTCACGCGCGCAGCCAGTTCGCGCGGGCTGAACGGCTTGGTGACGTAATCGTCCGCCCCCAATTCCAGGCCCACAACGCGATCGGCTTCTTCACCCTTTGCCGTCAGGATCAAAATCGGCAGGCGATTCAGGCTCACGTCTTTGCGGACTTCTTTGCAAATATCCAGACCTGAAAGTTTCGGGAGCATCAGGTCGAGCACCAGCAAGTCCGGCGGCGACTTGCGCAACTGCGCCAGTCCCGTCGCGCCGTCTCCGCTCGACGCCACTTGATACCCGTCTTTTTCCAGGTTGTAACGGACCAGTTCGACGATGTCTTTGTCGTCTTCGACTACCAGAACACGTTTCATTGGTTTTCTTTCATGGGTTCGCACACACCATACGGGAAAGAATGCCCCGGACGCAAGATGTCGGCCGTGTTATCAAGCTTTTTTAACAAGACTTTAACACCGTGTCACAGCGGCACGGTGCGTTCCGCGTGAAACAGAAATTCCTTTTTCGGTTCAATTGCGATTTGCCCGCGGCGATTGATGTCTCTCATTCCACACGATTTGCGCCCCACCGTCGCCGTGCGATTTGGCCATCCTTCTGCTTCTACCTCGGCGTGGTGGCGTTGGGCTGGGGTTTTGGTGCCACCCGTGCAATTCGGGGAGGGGGTCATGTCGATGAATGCTTCGGTTGGACGCCATTTGGATCCGGATCGCCGCAGTCTGGAATCGCGGGATTTCGAGGCAGGGCTACGACGCAAGATCGTAGGGCAGGACGAAGCGGTGCAGGCGGTCGTGGATTTGTATCAGGTGTTTCGCGCCGGATTGAACTCGCCGGGGCGTCCGGTGGGGAATCTGCTGTTCTTGGGACCGACCGGAGCGGGCAAGACGCGCGTTGTGGAAGCGACCGCCGAAGTGCTGTTTGGCGATCCACGCGCGGTGATCAAGGTCGATTGCGCCGAATTTCAACACTCTCACGAAATTGCGAAGTTGATTGGCTCGCCCCCGGGGTATTTGGGGCACCGCGAAACGCATCCGCTGATTACGCAGGAAGCGCTCGCACAGTATCACACCGAAAAATTGAAGATTTCGTTTTTGCTGTTCGACGAAATCGAAAAAGCCAGCGACGCGTTGTGGCAGTTGCTGCTGGGTATTCTCGATAAAGCCACGTTGACGCTGGGCGACAACCGCCGCGTGGATTTGTCGCAAACAATGATCTTCCTCACATCGAATCTGGGAGGTCAGGAAATCACCGAACTGATGGTCGGCGGAATGGGCTTTGCGCCGAAAGTGCAAGCCGACACCAGCGTGAGGCTCGACGAAAAAGTCGAAAAGACAGCGGCCGAAGCAGCGAAGCGCAAGTTCGCGCCGGAATTCATGAACCGGATCGACAAGACGGTGGTGTTTCATCCGCTTCGTTCGCAACAGCTCGAGCAAATTCTGGATATCGAGCTCGGGATGGTGCAGCAGCGTGTTCTCGAAACGGCGAAGGGACGTTTTCTGTTCCGCGCGACGGCACCGGCACGGGAATTCCTGCTGCGCGAAGGCACCGACCTGAAATACGGCGCGCGCCATTTGAAACGCGCGATCGAACGCCACGTCGTGTATCCACTCGCGAGCTTGCTCGCCACCGAACAAGTCTCCCTCGGTGACGTCATCTCCATCGACTGGAACGGCGCGGACCTGCGCCTCACATTCCTGAAAGAAGCGGAGGGTGCGCTTGTGCCGATCGCGGCTCAGTCGCCCGACCGCTTCGTCGAAGCGGCCGCCGCGATTTCCGATGCTCGCGCCATTCCCGCTCATCCTACGCGAGCGCTGGCCGAACGTTTGCTCATTCGCCCGCCGCGTTAGCCAATCCCGCGCCGCCGTCCCGGGCGCCACATTTTTTTGCTTGGCACATTGGAACTGGGTGCTCGATTGATGCCGTCGATCCTCGGCGAGGCGCTTTTGTCTGCAGCTTCTTCGCTAGTGGCTCGCCTGCGCGCGGCTTTCGCCGCCTACTTAAACTGGTGGACGCCGGCGCGTCTGCTCACCGCGCTGACTCTTTCCCTCGCTTTTATCGTTCTTGACTGCGTCACCGTCTCGTTTCAGATGTGGAGCGGCATCAGCGCGTGGTATCCGCCTTCGGGTCTGCTTCTCGCGGTGTTTTTCGGGCTTGGCACTGCCTACCTTCTTCCACTGTTTCTTGCCGGCGTGGTTTCCAGCGCCATGAATTATCACCAATCGCCCTTTGAACTCGCGTTCTGGATCGAAAATTCGATCATCATCGGCGGTTACGCTGCGGCTGCTCTGATTCTTCGGCGTTGCCTGAATCCGCGAGCGCCGTTCAACACCATCTCAGATGTGATGCGCTTTCTGGCCATCACTCTCGGCATTTCCTGCAGCGTTTCGTTTGCCGGGGCCAGCTGCCTGGTGGCGATTCACAGCATTTCCTGGAAGGACTATCCGGCCGCTGCCATCAATTGGTGGATTGGAGATTCGGTCGCGCTGGTTTGCTTTTCGCCGTTTTTGATCGTTCACCTGATGCCGCGGCTTCGCCAGGCAACCGGCGTTGAAAGCCTCGGTCCATCGTCCGGCGCGGACTACGAAGCCATATCGTTGACCGGCTCATCCGCCACGCGCAGCGTGTTCGAAAACCTATCGCAGGGCGCCAGTATCGCCCTCATTTTGTGGATCGTATTTCGTTGGAATCTGGCCGCCAGCTACGAACTCTTTTATTTGTTCTTTCTGCCGATTATTTGGATAGCGGTGCGGCACGGCTTGCACGGAGCCGCCACCGCCATTCTGCTGACGAACTTGGGTGCCATGGTGATGGTCTGGCTGTTTCCCGGAGGCCTGAACCGCCTCGCGATTTTGCAGTTGCTGATGCTGGTCGTTTCGGTCACCGGATTGTGCCTCGGCTCGCTGGTCAGCGAACGCGAGCAGGGCGAATCCGAACTGCGCCAGAGCCACGCTCGCATGAACGCCGTGGTGAACTCGGTGAACGAAGTGATTCTCGAATTCGATCGCGAAGGCACCTACCGCAACATCTGGGTTTCCGACGAGCGCTATCTGGTCCGTCCGAAAAGCGAAATGCTTGGCCGCCAACTTTCCGACGTGCTCGAAAAAGAACTCGCCCAGAAGCTATTGGCAGGTTGTCGCCGCGTTCTGGAAACTTCGACTGGCGAGAGTATCGAATTTCGGCTGTGCATCAACGATGAGGAGCGCTGGTTTCTGACACGTATCAGCCCGATCCGCTTGTCGTCCGCGCAGCCTACAACCGTCTGCATGACCGCGCTCGACATAACCGCGCAGAAACAAAAAGAAGTCGAATTGCTGCGCGCGAAGGAAACTGCCGAAAGCGCGAACCGCGCCAAAAGCGAATTTCTCGCCAATATCAGCCACGAATTTCGCACTCCAATGAACGGAATCATCGGCATGACCGAATTGGTACTCGACAGCCCCGTCAACGAGGAGCAGCGCGAATATCTCGGCCTGGTTAAATCCTCGTCCGAGTCGCTTCTCGAAATGCTCAACGACATTCTCGATCTTTCCAAAGTCGAAGCCGGAAAACTCGATCTCGATCCCATTGATTTTTCCTTCCATCAGAAGCTCGACGAAATCCTGAAAGTGATGCGTTTTCGCGCCAGCCAGAAACACGTCGCGCTCGACTGGCACGTCTCTCCGGCCGTGCCCGAAATACTCGTCGGCGATCCGCTTCGCCTCCGCCAGGTGCTGCTGAATCTGGTGAGCAACGCCATCAAATTCACCGATCGCGGATCTGTGACGGTCGATGTGACCGTCGAAAACGAAACCGCGTCCTCATTGCTCCTCCACTGCGCCGTCGCTGATTCCGGGATCGGCATCCCCAAAGAGAAACAGTCGCTGATCTTCGAAGCATTCACCCAGGCCGACAGCTCCACCACGCGCAAATACGGCGGCACAGGACTGGGCCTGACCATCACCGCGCGCTTGATCAAATTGATGGGCGGAAAAATCTGGGTGGAGAGCGAACCGGGAAAGGGAAGCACATTTCATTTCACGGCGCTGTTTGAAGTTCCGCACACCGAAACCGTCTTATTCACTCATCCGCAATCCCAAGAGGAAACGCTATGACCGAACCCACCGAAAAAAAGAAACGCATCCTCATCGCCGAAGACGACCCAGTCTCCCGCCGCCTGCTGGAAGTGTTCCTCGTGAAATGGGGATTCGAAGTGGTCGTCGCCACCAATGGTCTCGATGCGCTGCAACTGCTCGAACGCATGGACGCGCCGCGCCTGGCCGTTCTCGATTGGATGATGCCGGGCCTGGAAGGCGTGCAAGTCTGCCAGCGGCTTCGCGCCACCACCGACCGCCCGTACGTGTACGTGCTGCTGCTGACCGCCCGCGCGCAGAAGGAAGACTTGCTCCACGGCCTCGAATCCGGCGCGGACGATTACCTGACCAAGCCGTTTGACGCGCAGGAACTTCGCGCCCGCCTTCACGTGGGCCAGCGGGTGCTCGATTTGCAGGATCGTCTGATTGCCGTCGGAGATGAACTACTTTTCCGCGCGACGCACGACAATCTGACTGGCGTCGCGAATCGCGGTGTAATTCTCGACATGGTTCACCGCGAACGGATGCGGCAATCACGCGAGGGAAAATCTTTCGGAGTCGTGATGGCCGACATCGATCATTTCAAATACGTCAACGACACCTACGGTCACGCCGTCGGCGACTTGGTTCTGCAGGAAACCACGCGGCGCATGTCCGCTTCGATCCGCCCGTACGACTTCGTCGGCCGCTACGGAGGAGAAGAATTCCTGATCGTCGTTCCAATGTCCGACACATCCGGGCTGATGGGCCTCGCCGAGCGCATTCGCCGCTCGATCGAATCGAAACCCATTCACACCGACTCCGGCGAAATTTCCATCACCGCCAGTTTCGGCGTGGCGATGAGCCTGGAATCGAACCCGCTCGAAACGCCGGAGCTTCTGCGGCAAGCCGACGATGCTCTATATCGCGCCAAACAGCGCGGCCGCAACCGCTGCGAACTCGCTTCGGTCGGCGAAGTCACGCTCGCGCAGTTGGGCGGACATTCCGTCACCGCGGAGAAATCCGTTTCGCGCTAGCCGGACGCAGACCGTCCGTCGTTCAAGCTCGACGAAAATCCCAAACGCTTACTTGCATCTCCCGATTGCGCCAAACGCGCCATCGGGCTGAAGATATATCCAGCGCCGCATCCGCCTCACTTCGGTCGCTCTCGCTCGAATCCGCGAGTTTTATTTATCGGAGCGCCAGAGTTGTCTTCCGTTCCTGAAATTCGCATTCGCAATGCCAACGAAAAACCGATTCGCGCCGGTGGCGATTTCGTCCTCTACTGGATGATCGGTTTTCGCCGCACGCACTGGAATTTTTCGCTCGATCGCGCCATTGAACTTGCGCGCGAACTGAAAAAGCCGCTCGTGATCTTCGAAGCGCTGCGCTGTGACTATCCGTGGGCTTGCGACCGTTTCCATCGCTTCGTGATGGACGGCATGGCCGAAAAAATCGAATCGCTGGCGGACGCGCACGTTTTTTATTATCCGTACGTCGAACCAAAACCGGACGCAGATAAAGGGCTGCTCGCCGCGCTGGCCGCGCACGCCTGCGCCGTCGTCACGGACGATTTCCCGTGTTTCTTTTTGCCGCGCATGATTCGCAGCGCCGCGAAATCCTTGCCGGTGCGCCTGGAAGCACTCGATTCCAACGGACTGCTCCCGTTGCGCGCCACCGATCAGGTTTTTCCCACCGCGTATTCCTTCCGCCGCTTCCTTCAAAAAAATCTGCCGCCATATTTCAGCCAAACTCCCCGGCACGATCCGCTCGCAAAACTCGATCTGCCGAAATTGAAATCCTTGCCGGCGGAAATTCTGAAACGCTGGCCACCCGCGACGCTGGAATGGCTGCAGGATCCGAAATCTCTCGCGGCGCTTCCCATCAATCATTCGATCGCCGCCGCAACGGGCACGGCGCCCGCCGCCGGCGGCGAAGCAGCCGCACAAAAAGTCTGGCGCGAATTTCTGAGAAAGAAACTCGATAAATATGGCGAACTCCGCAACGAGCCCGCCGAAGAGTTCACCACCGGTCTCTCGCCGTATCTCCATTTCGGATTCATCAGCTCGCAGCAGATGTTTCACGACCTGATGTCGCGCGAAAATTGGTCCGAGCAAAAACTCGCTCATCGCGCCGACGGCTCGCGCAGCGGCTGGTGGGGCGTGCGTCCCGACGTCGAACAGTTTCTCGATCAATTCATCACCTGGCGCGAAGTCGGCTACAACTTTTCCAGTCACCGGCCCGATGACTACGACGCGTACGAATCGCTGCCGCCGTGGGCGCAGCAGACCCTGGCGAAGCACGCCCGCGACGAACGCGCGGTAATGTACACGCTCAAGGATTTCGCTGCTGCGCGCACACACGATCCGTTGTGGAATGCGGCGCAGCGGCAACTTGCGTCCGAAGGCCGGATCCACAACTACCTGCGCATGTTGTGGGGCAAAAAAATTCTGGAATGGTCGCGCACTCCGCAGGAATCACTTGAAATCATGATCGAACTCAACAATCGATACGGTCTCGACGGCCGCAATCCCAATTCCTACAGCGGTATTTTCTGGATCCTTGGCCGCTACGATCGTCCGTGGGGTCCTGAACGGCCCATCTTTGGCACCATCCGTTACATGAGTTCCGATAACACCGCTCGAAAATTCAGTCTAGAGGAATATCTGCGCCGCTATGGCCCGCCCGATCCAGTTCGTAGCCTCTTCGAGGATGAAAGCGCCGGCTGAGCGCGTCTTCGCGTTTCACGAAGCGCCTGGAGCTCTCGAGCGCCTTACGCCGCCGTGGGAGCCGGTCGATCTGGTCGAGCGTCCAAAGGGGATTCGCGACGGCGATCGCGGAGTGATTCGCGTGGGTCCCGGCCCCTTCAAGTTGCGATGGGTCATCGAGCATCGCGACTACATTCAGAATCGTCAATTTCGAGACGTGCAGATTTCCGGTCCGTTCCGCAGCTGGAATCATTTGCACCTGATGACGCCCGACGGCCCGGATGCATCGACGCTCGAAGACCGCATTGAATTCGTGCTCCCGTTGGGCGCGCTGGGCAATTTTCTGGGCGGATGGTTCGTCTTGCGCAAGCTTCGCCGCTTGTTTGAGTTTCGCCACCGCGTCACCGCCGAAGCGGTCGAAGTCGTTGAAGCCCGCGAAACCGCCTGAGCCCCCGTTTCGAAATAGCGGTTCGCGCCGATGTCGCCTAGAATGTTTCAGGCTCCAATTCGGATCACAAGCCGGTACCGCCGCGGTTTTTCGTCTCGCCGCATTCGAAAGGAAATCGTCAGGGAATGTCCACCAATCCAGATGTTGTGATCGTAGGCGCCGGTCTCGCCGGTCTGTGCTGTGCCCGGAGGCTGCACGAAAGCGGCGTGTCGTTTCAGTTGGTCGAAGCGTCGGACGGTGTGGGCGGCAGGGTCCGAACCGATGTGGTCGATGGATTCCAGCTCGACCGCGGCTTTCAGGTTTTGCTCGAAAGCTATCCCGAGGCCCAGCGCGTTCTCGATTACGCCGCGCTCGATCTGACGCCCTTCGAACCCGGCGCCCTCATCTGGTTTGGCGGCCGTATGCACCGCTTCATCGATCCCTGGCGCAAAAAAGGGGAGTGGCGCGCCGCCTACGATTCTCCCGTCGGTTCGCTCGCCGATAAGCTGCGCCTCGCACGCCTGCGCCGCCGGCTCGGAAATACTTCCGTCGAGAAAATCTTCGAACGTTCCGAAAAATCGACTCGCGAGGATCTTGCCGCCGAAGGTTTTTCGCCCGTGATGATCGAGCATTTCTTCGAGCCGTTTTTCGGCGGCATTCTGCTCGATCGCGATCTCAAAACCTCCAGCCGCATGTTCGAATTCATCTTCAGCATGATGGCCAAATCGCGCGTCAGCGTTCCCGCCAAGGGCATGAGCGCTATTCCCGCGCAAATCGCCACCAAACTTCCGGTGAATTCGATTCGCGTGAATTCGCCCGTCGAAAAAATCAACGGCACCACCGTCACTCTGGCCGGCGGCGAACCAATCAACGCGCGCGCCGTGGTCATCGCTACCGACGGTATTACTGCCGCGAAACTTCTCGCCGGTTCCGCCACCCAAATCCCTGCGCCCGCTTCCCGCAGCGTTAGTTGTTTTTATTACGCCGCCGAAGAGCCGCCCGTCGCCGAGCCCATTCTCGTCCTCGCCGGCACGCGCGGCGGCACGGTCAACAATCTCTGCGTCATGGACGCTGTCGCTCCCGCCTACGCGCCCGCGGGAAAGCACCTCGTCTCCGTCACCGTGCTCGGCGATTACTCCGGCAAAGACAACGAACTCACCGAAGAGCAGCTCAACGGTTTCGTCATCGCCGACCTCAAAGGCTGGTTCGGCCCGGTCGTCCGCAGTTGGCGTTTGCTGAAAAGCTACCGCATCCCGCACGCGCAACCCGAGCAGCTTCCTGGCTCGCTCAATCCCGCCGAACGCCCCGTCCGCCTCAGCCCCACCACCTACGTCTGTGGCGACCACCGCGACAACGCCTCGATCAACGGCGCCATGGTCTCCGGCCGCCGCGCCGCCGAAGCCCTTCTCGCTGATCTGAAGAAATAGCTGCGGCGCAGTTAGGCTTGACAAAGCTAAGTTACCAAACAATAATCCGCTGCATGAATAGAGCCGACGAATTCGCGCGCGACATGTGTAGAGAACTCAAAGGTCATCTCGGGCTGGATTGGGCGCCGGAATCAAAGCACCGAAATGACGAGGGCGTTGACACCCGTGAGACTGCGGATGTAGTGGGCAAGAAAGGCGAGAAGCGCAAAAACGAAAGGGTCCTAATCGAAGCCGAGCTTCGGCGAATTGCGCCCGCAGGAAACGTCATCAAAGTGTGGAAGCGCGTAAACGAAGGTAAGTACTCTCGACACCTCGTCATGTTTCAGGCATTTTCCGCGTTCTACCCTAAAAACAGCACCCAGAGACGGAACGCGGAGTTCATTGGCAAGCAGATGGAAGCGGCTTGTGGGGTTCGATACGTCCCGCTGTCTATCGACTATCGACCGGCGAAGCGCCTTATTGGCAGTCCCGTAATGGTTGGTGCCGGGCGTCGCCACTATCACGCCGTAAAGCTAGCTCGCAGAGTAATTGCTCACCTACGCCGGATGAAAATCCATTAGACGATTTGTTGAAGTCCTCTATTTGATCGAACGGGCGGCAGACGTAAATTCTGTGCCATGGCCGCTCCTAAGCCCGCAAGAATTGCCGAGTCTAATATCCCGAATTGGCACAATCGGCAACTCAACATGCCCAGCATCGCGTATCTAAAAACTAGTCTGCTTTTCCTCATCCGCTATCTCAAATCCCATTCCGCGCCCCATGCGCTTTGGTGTACATTCTAGGTATCAATCGAAACGCGCCCTGATATGGCCTACGCTTCGAAAGGGTCCGGTCTATGAATCCCACGAAACAAGATTCGACGGTAGCCACGGCCACGCCGGCCAACACTGCGCACGATTCGCTTACCGTCACCGATAATCGCACAGCCAAGAAATACGAACTCCCGATTAAGAATGAGACCGTCCGCGCACTCGACCTGCGGCCCATGAAAGCGGATGCCGAAGATTTCGGGCTGATGGGCTACGATCCCGCCTTCACCAACACCGCTTCCTGCACCAGCAAGATCAGCTACATCGACGGCGACAAGGGCATTCTTCGCTACCGCGGCTACGCGATCGAGGAACTGGCCGAAAAAAGCACCTACATCGAGACTGCCTACCTGCTGCTGCACGGCGAACTGCCCACCCGTTCGCAGCTGGCCGATTGGTCGTACCACATCACGCATCACACCTTCATTCACGAGAGCATCAAGAAATTTCTCGACGGTTTTCACTACGACGCCCACCCGATGGGCATGCTGATTTCCACCGTCGCCGCGCTTTCCACGTTTTATCCTGACGCAAAAGACATCTTCAACGCCGAATCGCGCCGTCGCCAGACCTATCGCCTGATCGGCAAAATGCCCACGCTGGCCGCGTTTGCCTACCGGCACAGCCTCGGCATGCCGTTCGTGTATCCCGACAATGATCTGAGCTACTGCGGCAATTTCCTGAACATGCTGTACCGCACCGCCGAACCGAAATACAAACCGAACCCCACTCTCGAACGCGCTCTCGACGTCCTCTTCATCCTCCACGCCGATCACGAACAGAATTGCTCCTCCACCGCGATGCGCGTCGTCGGCAGCTCGCACGTCGATCCCTACTGCGCCACCGCCGCAGCCACCGCCGCGCTTTACGGTCCGCTTCACGGCGGAGCCAACGAAGCCGTTCTTCGCATGCTTCTCGAAATCGGCTCCATCAACAATATTCCGGCGTACATCAAGAGCGTCAAAGCCGGCGAAAAACTTCTGATGGGCTTCGGCCATCGCGTTTACAAAAACTACGATCCGCGCGCCCGCATCGTGAAACATATCGCGTATGAAGTTTTCGACGTGATGGGCAAAAACCCGCTGATCGAAATCGCTCTCGAATGCGAACGCATCGCGCTCGAAGACGAATACTTCGTCAAGCGCAAGCTCTACCCAAACGTGGACTTCTATACAGGGCTGATTTACCAATCGATGGGTTTCCCGGTCACCATGTTCCCGGTATTGTTCGCGATTCCTCGCACCTCCGGTTGGATCGCTCAGTGGGAAGAGATGCTTCTCGATCCGGAGCAGAAGATTGCCCGTCCTCGTCAGGTGTATCTCGGCTCCGATCTTCGCAGCTACACGGACATGGACAATCGCAAGTAGTGCCGACCCAGCCAATTGCAGACACACGGGACCGATAACTCGAAATTCCACGAAATCGGGCCTATCCGCGCGATTTTTGCTCCACTTTCGCCAGTACTATACCGTTCCGACCCGATCCTCAGTCCGAAAGTGATTGCATATGCGCCCAATCTCTGGCAAAACACTGTGACGCCCCGCGGGGGGCTTTCCTGATGGATATCTCTACACGCAAGGTGGGCACGGCTACGATTGTGGACGTGGTCGGCGACATCACCCTCTACAACTCGCCGCAGGTCCGCAAAGTCCTGCTCGACTTGATCAAAGATAAGAAGTCGCCCCGCACGATCGTCAACCTGGAGCGCGTCAAGTACATTGACAGTGCCGGCGTCGCTTCACTCGTTGAAGGCTTGAAAACTTCCCGCGATACCAAAAGCACATTCGCCCTGTACGGCCTCAGCCGCACGGCCCGCGAAGTTTTGGAACTCACTCGGCTGATCAAGGTTTTCGAAGTGTACGACACCGAAGCGGACGCGCTACAGGGAGGCGCGAAGACCGACGCAAGTCCTGCTCGATAACGATTCAAGGGCGCCCCACGCTCACACATGGCATTTACTGACACGATCGGCGCAGCCACAATCGATGGCTTGGCGTATATCGGCGGCCTGGCGCAGTTAACCGGCGGGGCTGCTCGGGCGGTTTTCGTCGCGCCTTTCCAGGGCAAGCGCTTTCACTTCGGCCGCGCCATCCATCAAGCGATGGCCGTCGGCGTCGAAGCCCTCCCGATTACTTCCCTGATTTCGTTTTTCATCGGCGCGATTCTCGCGCTCAATGCCGCTTACGAACTTCGCAAATTTGGCGCGCTGCAGCTGGTTGCCAGCGCCGTCGCCGTGTCCATGACGCGCGAACTTGGCCCGCTGATGACCGCCGTTGTCGTCATTGGCCGTTCCGGTTCGTCGTTCGCTGCCGAAATCGGCACGATGAAGGTCAACGAAGAAATCGATGCCATGGAAACGATGGCCCTCGAGCCTATCTCTTTCCTAGTCGCTCCGAAATTTCTCGCCATGATTTTGATGGTTCCATGCCTCACCGCCTGGTCCGATTTTATGGGTGTGCTCGGCGGCGGCATGTTTGGCGTCTCGCAGGCCAGCTTCACATGGGGCAGCTACATTCAGGCGACTCTCGACGCTCTGGTTCAGCGCGATATTTTGATGGGCCTGTTGAAAGCGATGATGTTCGGCCTGGTGATCACCGCCGTTGGATGCCAGGAAGGATTTTCGACCGGACTGGGTTCCGAACAAGTCGGTCGCTCGACGACGTCTGCCGTTGTGAAGTCGATCTTCATGGTCGTAATGGTGGACCTGATTTTCACCACGATCTTTTATCTGACTGCGCCTCGCTGATCTCATATGGCCAACAAAATCACGCCCAACGTCTCGCCGAAAGCTCCCAATGACGCGGCGGCGATTTCCGTCCGCAATCTGCGCGTGAAATACGGTGAGCGTGAAATTCTTCACGGCATCAATTTCGATGTTCCCGCCGGCGAGACCATGGTCATTCTCGGCGGCTCCGGCTCTGGCAAATCCACATTGCTCCGCACACTGGTCGGCCTCGAACGCGCCAGCAGCGGCGAAATCTGGATTCAAGGCAAGGAATTCGCCAACATCTCCGAGGACGAGCGCGACGAGCTCCGCAAGAAAATGGGCATGTCGTTTCAGGGCGGAGCGCTATTCGGCTCGCTCACCGTCGGCGAAAACGTTTCGCTGCCGCTTGAGGAGCACACCGAACTCGATGCTTCCACCATCGAAATCATGGTTCGCTTGAAACTCGATCAGGTGGGCCTTTCCGGATTTGAGAATTACATGCCCGCACAGCTCAGCGGCGGCATGAAAAAGCGCGCCGCCATCGCACGCGCTCTGGCGATGGACCCGCAAGTGTTGTTTTTCGACGAGCCATCGGCCGGACTCGATCCGATCATCGCCGCCGGAATCGACGAGTTAATCCTGAAGCTCAAGAAAGCGTTCCGCATGACAATTGTGGTGGTCACGCACGAACTCGCCAGCGCATTCCTGATCGCCGATCGCATGATCGTGCTGGATAAAGGCGTAATCGTCGCCGACGCAACCACTGCGGACCTGCAAAAAAGCCAGCAGCCGCGCGTTCGCCAATTTTTGGATCGCGTTCCCGAGCCGGAACTGACCGGGGAAATTGACTATCTTCAAATGCTAACTGGGGATGAACCCCCCATCCGGCAGTAGCAGCCTTTCGATTTGGAGTCGTGCTGGCGTAAAACAGCTGTCGTGCTATACTCCCGCCACTGAGTGGGAAACGCGGTGCCCCCCGCGGAAATTACCGAGGACACGGAATGGATTCGAAGAAAGAGCAGGCGTTCGTAGGACTGTTTGTAGTGATCGTCGCGGCCTTGCTCATCGTCACCATCTTCATTCTTTCGGGCTCCTTCAACGGCAACGACACTCCCTTCCGTACCTACTTTAAAAATGCCGGCGGTCTCGGCCCTGGCAGCGAAGTCCGCTACGCGGGTGGCCCTCCGATCGGCCGCATCAAGAAAGTGATCGTCGATCCCAGCGATCCCACGCGAATGGAAGTGGATTTCGACGTTCATCCCGACATTCCGGTGAAGACTGACAGCAGCGTGCTGATCACCAGCACCAGCCCGCTCGGCGAAAATTTCCTGGGCATCAAGCCCGGCACGGCTGCGGCTCCGCGCGCTCCCAAGAACTACATTTTGAAGTCGGCCGAACCGGTCAGCTTTTCGGACATTGCCGGTGCGATCAACGATCTGACGCCCCAGGCCAACCAGCTCATCGCGAACCTGAATAGTCGCGTCGTCGAACTGAGAGAGACGCTGGATCGCGTCAATGATCTGCTGAATGATCAGAACCGCCAAAACATTTCCGGCAGCCTCAGCAATCTCAACGGCATGCTGAAGGAAGATCGCCCGCTGGTTCGCTCCAGCTTGCAGAATGTGAATGACGTCACCACCAAGCTGAAGCCACTGATCGACAAGTTCGACAAAGCGACTGACAACGCGAATCAGGCGCTCGACAAGATCAATGGCATGCTCGGCGACAATCGCGCCGACATTCGCCAGGCTGTGAAGGATTTGAAAGCCACGCTCGCCAACGCCAATTCCGCCGTCGCCCAGCTGAACGGCACCATCACCGACAACAACGAAAATATCGACGAGATCATCGAGAATCTCCGCGAAACCACGGAGAACTTGAACGAATTCACAGAGACCATCAAGACCCGGCCGTACACGTTGCTTCGTGATTCCTCGCCGAAGCCGCACAAGCCGGGAAGCGCGCTGCCGAAGTAGCGGCCGCGAAGTTTTATACGTTCAATCGAAACTGGATTTAGATTTGCAGCCGGAGGGAGCCAAGCGTGTTCAGCCGTCGCAGCCGTCTTGCAGGACTTTCAATCCTTCTGGCTTCGTTCGTAGCCGGATGCGGCGCTCCGCGCGCCATCAAGTATTACGTCATTGATGTCGCGCCGGCGCCCGCCACCACTGCCAACGCAACGTATCCGGTCAGCTTGCTCGTCGGCCGGCTGGTCACTTCGCAACTCTATCGCGACAATCGCCTGGTGTACGGCTCAGGCCCGGTTCAGCTCGGCGTTTACGATTACGATCGCTGGTCCGAACCCCCCGCGGACATGATTCAATCCGCGCTCGTTTCCACTCTTCGCGGCACCGGCCAATATCGCGCGGTTACTCGCGTCGCTGCGAGTGTTCGCGGCGATTACGTTCTCCGCGGCCACCTGATCAGCCTCTACGGCGTGGACAAACCCGAACTGGTCGCGCGCTTCACCCTTCAGGTCGAACTCTACGATCCCAGCAATCGCACCATCGTGTGGACGCACATCTACAACCATGACACGCCGGTGCAGGGCAAAGAAGTGCAAGACATCGTCATCGCCATGGATCAAAACGTGAAGGCCGGCATGACCGAAATTGCCGCCAGCTTGAGCGACTACTTCGCCGGCCATCCGCAAACCGCGCCCGCTCCGGCAGCCGCGCAATAGTTTCCGTCGAGCCGCAAATTCACGGGTGAGCGAGCTCACTCGACTTTCCATTCCTCTGTTCCGCAGTGAACCAGCGTAGAAGTTTTTTCCCGTTCTTCCGATTGTTCCTTCGTATCGGTGCCTGTCCTGCCGTCCGTGCGGGAACTCGCGCCCATTCGAGCGAAGGAGTTTCATGGCGTTTGCCGTCCATCTTCGGGCCATCGCTTTCGCTCTTGCGCCTGGCCTTGGCACGGTCCCCGGCGACTTCAGCCCTCACGGTTTCTGCTATCTCTGGAATCCCCGCCTGATCTGGCTCCACGTTGTTTCGGACCTGCTGATCGCTACCGCCTACTTCACCATTCCGGTTGCGCTTCTGTGGGTTATTCGCAAACGCCGCGACTTGGCGTTCGGCTGGCTGGTGGCGTTGTTTGGAGTTTTCATCGTGGCCTGCGGCGCCACCCACCTGATGGAGGTCTGGGATCTTTGGCACACCGACTATTGGCTCGCCGGAGGAATCAAAGCTCTCACCGCCGTTGCGTCTGTCTCTACCGCGATCGTTCTGGTTCGCGCCGCGCCTCACTTGGTCGACATTCCCAATGTCTCTGCGTGGATTCACGCCAACGCGCTGCTCGAACGCGAGATCGAAGAACGCACCAAACTCGAAGACGACCTGCGTTTGCAGCAAGCGCATTTCCGCGAGCAAGCCGAACTGCTCGAACTCACCCACGACGCCATCTTCGTTCGCTCTTCGCAGAGTGAAATTGTTTATTGGAATCGCGCTGCCGAACGCCTCTACGGCTGGAATCGAGAGGAAGTCGAGGGCCGCATTTGCCACGAAGTTCTTAGCACCGTATTTCCACAACCTCTCACGGAAATCGAAACCGAAGTCGCCGAGAAGGGAATTTGGGAGGGTGAGCTGATTCACACCTGCCGCGATGGTTCCAAGCGGATCGTCTCCAGCCGTTGGGCCCTTCGCACCGATGCATCCGGGCGTCCGATTTCCATTCTCGAAAGCAATCGCGACATTACCGCTCGCCGCCAGGAAGAACAAAAATTCCGCGGCCTGCTCGAATCCGCTCCCGACGCCATGGTCATTGTCGACCAGCAGGGACTGATCCAACTGGTCAACGCCCGCGCGGAAACTTTATTCGGTTACGCGCGCGCCGAATTGATTGGCCAACCGGTTGAAATCGTCGTTCCCGAACGCTTCCGAGCCGAGCACATCGCATCTCGCGTTCAATACTCGCGCTGCCCGGCCAGCCGCTCGATGGGCGAAAACATTGAGCTGTTCGGCCGCAAAAAAGACGGCTCCGAATTTCCCGTCGAAGTCAGCCTCAGCCCGCTCGAAACTGCAGACGGCACCTTGATCTCCAGCGCCATTCGAGACGTCACCGAACGCCGCCGCATTCAGCAGGACCTCCGTGACGTGAACGAATTTCTCGAGCACCGCGTCAACGCGCGCACTCAGGAGCTCGCCGCAGCCAACGCCGGGCTGATGAAGAGCCAGGAAAGCATATCGCTCGCACAGAAAGCCGCGAGGATCGGAATTTTCGAAATCGACGGTGCCACCAATCGCTCCATTTGGACGCCCGGCATGGAGCAGCTGTACGGCATCGCGGAAGGCACCTTCGGAGGAACGCGCGGCAGTTGGCTTTCGATGGTTCATCCGCAGGACCGCGCCAACGCGGCCAGCATCGTCGAAAACGCGATCGCCGAACACATCCCTTATCAAAACGAATATCGCATCATCCGCGCCGACGGCCAGGTTCGCTGGGTTCGCGCCCTCGGCCAGCTTTTCTACGACGGTTCCGGCAGATTTCTGCGGCTGATCGGAGTGAACCTCGACGTCACCGAGCGGCGCAACAAAGAAGACGAAATCGTCGCGCTCAACGCCAGCCTCGAACGCCGCGTCGAAGAGCGCACCGCCGAACTGGTTCGCGCCAATAACGAGCTGGAATCGTTCAGCTATTCGGTTTCGCACGATCTACGTGCGCCGTTGCGCCACATCGACGGATTTGCCCGCATACTCGTCGAGGACTACTCCGAGAAAATTCCCGAAGACGCGCGCAGCTACCTTGCTCGCATCCTGAAAGCCACCGGTCACATGGGCCAGCTGGTTGACGATTTGATCAAACTCGCTCACATCGGCCGCAGGGAACTGGTCACCGAAAACATTCCGCTGGGTGATGTCGTGAAGTCGGCCATCGCGGATCTTCCCCTGGGCGACAGCAATCGCGACATCGAGTGGCGCGTGGAACTGCTTCCCAGCGTGGATTGCGATCCCGGCCTGCTGAAAGTCGTGTTCACCAATCTGCTGTCGAACGCCGTGAAATTCACGCGCGGACGTTCGAACGCACTCATCGAAATCGGTACCCACACTGTCCACGACGAATCGGTTTTCTTCGTGCGCGACAATGGCGTGGGATTCGACCCACAGTTCGCCGACAAATTGTTCGGCGTGTTTCAGCGCCTGCATCCGCAGGAGAAATTCGAAGGCACCGGCATCGGCCTCGCTACCGTGCAGCGCATCATCCAGCGCCACGGAGGACGCATCTGGGCCGAATCCGAACTCGATCGCGGCACCACATTTTCATTCACTCTCGGCTCGGGTTCGTCCTCCGGCTCGGCCGAGGAAATTCAAAATTTGGAGTCATTGCTTCCTGTATCGGATCGCTGAATCGCTCGTTCTGGTGAGGCGCAACGCTCATGACGTTCAAAACCAGGCTCGCCGCCGCTTACGGACTCGCCATCATCATCCTCGTGGCCGTCGGCATCCTTTCCTACAAACATGCCAACGACGCGGACGACATGCGCCAGTGGGCGCGTCATTCCAATTCGATTCTTCGCCGTCTGGACGCACTGCAGCTCGACGTCGAACAATCCGAAGAAATCTCTTTCGAATTTCCGGCCACACGCGATCCGCAGGCTCTGGATCTTTTGCAAAAATCCCGAGCCGATATTTTGCTGGTCGAGCGGGACCTGCGCGCTTTGACCACCGACAACGAATCACAACAAAAACGCGTGGCTCAGCTGGTCCCGGCGATGGATCGCTTTCTCGAAATCCTGCGTTCCGCCGTCGCGCCCACCGCCGCGTCTGCGGCGGTTGCTACTGCGCACCCGCTGATTTCGCCTGAGTGTGCCGGATTGCTTCGGCAGATTAACCAGCTCGTTGCCCAGATCCAGGGCGAAGAGGATCGCTTGCTTCTTCTTCGCCGAGCCGCCATGGACAATGGCTCTCGCCGCGCTGAGGATTTCATCGTCGCTGGTTACTTGTGCGCTCTTCTACTCTCCGTCCTGTGCATGATCATTCTGCGCAACGAAATGGAAAAGCGTGCAGTCATCCAGCAACAGCTGGTGGAAACGCAGGCGCAACTCGAATCCAGAGTCCGCGATCGCACCCAAGACCTGCGCGCCTCGAATCTCGCCCTTGAAGCGGAAATCGAGCGCCGCAAACAAGCACAGGAGCAGGTCGAGGAACTGAACGCTTCGCTGGAACTCCGCGTCGATGAGCGCACGCTCGCACTCACGCTTTCCAATCGCGAGCTCGATGCGTTTTGCTACTCGGTTTCGCACGACCTGCGCGCGCCGCTTCGTCATGTGGACGGATTTTCCCGGATCCTTCAGGAAGAATTCGCCGGCCAGCTTTCCGGCGAGGCTCGCCACCATCTGGATCGCATCAGCCACGCCGTCACGCAAATGGGCCGCCTGATCGACGACTTACTCGATCTTTCGCGCATCGGCCGCAAGGAATTCGTGCGCAAACAGGTTTCGGTAAGCCACATCGTCGCGCAAATCGTTGACGATATCCGCTCGACCAATCCGGAAAATCCCGTGCAATGGTCGATCGATGAACTTCCCGATCTGAACTGCGATCCGGGCCTGCTGCAGTTAGTTTTTTCTAATCTCATTCAGAACGCCGTCAAATTCACTCGTCGTTCCGAGTCCCCGGCCATCCAGATTGGCGCGTTTCATTCCGACGGCGTCACGACGCTTTTTATCCGTGACAACGGAGTGGGCTTCGACCCGCAATATGCCGATAAGCTCTTTGGAGTTTTCCAGCGGCTCCATCGCCAGGAAGATTTCGAGGGCACTGGGATCGGCCTGGCCACCGTGCAGCGCATTATTCACCGTCACGGCGGCACGATCCGTGCCGAATCGCAGCCTGGTTGCGGCGCCACTTTTTATTTCACGCTGGGCGCTCAGGCGGAAGTCACAAACGTTCTCGTCATGGAAAAGGTGGGCCATGCTTGATAACGATCCGGTCGAAATTCTTCTGGTGGAAGACAATCCGTCCGACGCCGAACTCACGCTGCACGCGTTACGTAAAAGCAAAATCGTGAATCACATCGTCCACGTTCACGACGGCGCCGAAGCTCTCGACTTCATGTTCTGTCGCGGCCAGTACTCGACGCGCCGCGAAGACGCGCGCCCATCCATGATCCTGCTCGATCTGAAACTTCCGAAAATCGACGGGCTCAAAGTCCTCGAAGAGCTGAAAACCAGCCCGCGCACAAAAGCCATCCCAGTCATCCTCCTCACCTCTTCGCAAGAGGAATACGACATGGCCACCGGTTACCAGCTCGGAGTGAACAGCTACATCCAAAAACCCGTCAGCTTCAGCGAATTCCAGGAAGTCGTTCACCGCCTCGGCCTCTACTGGCTGCTCGTCAATCGCAAACCGCCGCAGGGCGCATTCACTGCCGCGTAGGAGCCGCCGTTTGATGTTTCGAACCGCCGCCAACGATTCGGTGCCGCACTACAGCATGATGCACGTCCTGATTGCAGAGGATAGTCCGGAGGATCTTGCTCTCACGCTGAACGAATTGAAGAAATCCGGCCTCGACCTTCAGATCGACACCGTATCCACGCGCGCCGCCTTCGTGGAAAAACTGCGCGCTCAGCCCGTGGACATGGTGCTTTCCGATTTCCGTATGCCCGGATGGACGGGCATCGATGCGCTCACCGAAATCGTAAAATTCGGCCAGGATATTCCGCTGATCCTGCTGACCGGCACTCTCGGCGATGGCAAAGCGGTGGAATGCATCAAGCTCGGCATCACGGATTACGTCCTCAAGCATCAACTCGCTCGTCTTCCCATGGCCATCATTCGCGCGCGCGAAGAGCAACTGCTCCGCGAAGCCGAACGCAAAGCCGCCAACGCCCTGCGCGAAAGCGAAGCCCATTTCCGCACGCTGGTTGAAAACGCTCCGGAAGCGATCGTCGTGCTCGACGTGGAAAAAGGCACCTTCATCGACTGCAACAACAACGCGCTTCGCCTATTTCACCTAAGTCGCGAGCAACTCATGCAACGCGGCCCCGGCGAACTGAGCCCGCCGTTTCAACCCGACGGCCGTCACTCCGCTGTCGCCACGCGCGATTGGTTCGAACGCACCGCCAACGGAGCCACGCCTTCATTCGAATGGACGCATCGCAATTCCCAGGACGCCGAAATCGCCTGCGAAGTTCATCTGGTGCGGTTGCCCTCGCCCAGCCGCCAGACGATTCGCGCCAGCATTCTGGACATCACCGAGCGCAAACGCTCCGAAGAAGCCGTTCGCGAAATCGAAGCGCGCTATCGCGGCCTGGTGAACAACGCCTCCTATGGAATTTATTGGGCTACATCCGACGGCACGCTGCTCGACGCCAATCCCGCCGTCGTGAAAATGCTCGGCTATTCGTCCGCCGAAGATTTCCTGCGCCTCCGCAATTCTTCAGTCGTGTTCTGCGATCCCGCCGTGTTCTGCGAACTCGCCCAGAAATGCCGCCGCCACGAACGCGTGGAAGCTACCGTTGATTGGAAAAAGAAATCCGATCACCGCATCACCGTGCGCCTGATCGGACGCCGCACTCGCGATCTCGCTCACAAAGCCGAGTGCATCGAATTCATCGTTGAGGATATTTCCGACCGCCTCGCTCTTGAAAAACAACTCGCCCAGGTGCAGAAATTCGAAGCAATCGGCCAGCTGGCCGGCGGCATCGCGCACGACTTCAACAACATGATTGGCGCGATTCTCGGCTGGGCCGAGCTTGGCATCGAAGAAACCGAACCGGCATCCCGCTTGCAGCGCCACTTCGACAAAGTCCGTCAGCAAGCCGAATGCGCCGCCGCGCTGACCCAGCAACTGCTCGCCTTCGCTCGCCGCCAGATTCTGGAGCCGCGCAACATCGACCTGAACCACACCGTCACCGAAACTCTCAGCCTTCTGGAAAAAGTGATCGGCAGCAATATTGAGATTCATTTGAATCTCCACCTGCAGCCGCCCAGCGTCCGCGCCGATCCCACCCAAGTCGCCCAAGTGATGATGAACCTGTGTATCAACGCGCGCGATGCCATGCCGAGCGGTGGCTCGCTGCTCATCGAATCGTCCAGCGTCACCGTGGACGAAAAATTCTGCGCCCAGCATCCGTTCGCGCACTGTGGTGATTTCGCTCTGCTCACCGTTTCCGATAGCGGCACCGGAATGGACCAGGCCACTCTCGATCGCATCTTCGAGCCGTTTTTCACCACGAAGGAAACCGGAAAGGGAACTGGCCTCGGCCTGGCCACCATCTACGGAATCGTCCGCCAGCACGGCGGCTTTGTAGACGTGACCAGCAAGCTCAACGTCGGCACGACGTTTCGCATTTATCTGCCGCTTGCCGGCACCGGAGAACCCGTATCGGTCGTCGCCGGCGATCCCGGCGCGATCCGCGGCGGCAATGAAACCATCCTGATCGCCGAAGACCACGAAGGTCTTCGCGAGATCGCTCGCGAAACGCTCTCGAATCTCGGCTACACCACCATCATCGCCACCGACGGCGAACAGGCCGTCCGCGAATTCGAGCGCCACGCCGACAAAATCGATCTCGTCCTGTTTGACGTGGTCCTTCCCAAGCTCTCCGGCCCGGACGCCTATGCCAAAATCTCGAAGCTACGGCCGGACGTGCCGGTCGTCTTCGCTACCGGCTACAGTGCGGACATCGCCCTGCTGCACAAATCCGAAATTCAGGGCTTGGCGCTCCTCCAGAAGCCATACATTCCCCGCGACTTAGCTCGCCGGGTCCGCGAAACTCTCGATCACCACGTTTCAAAATTGAATCCCGTCTGACCGTCCCATAAAACTTCGCTCCCCTTCGCCAGTTTTCCCCATTACCCGTTGACACGCTTTCTCAGCGCATGGTATTCACTACATAACTGTGGTCTCCGGCGGAAACGCCGGATTGCAGAATCGTCAGGCGCGGAATACGCAGCCATCAACGATGGTCCTGCAACAACCCACCCACCCCGGGAGGTGGAGTCCTTTATCGGTTTCTGCCTCCCGTTTACATTTCGCCAACCTTTTCGCTCCTCGCCTAGCTGCCGGCCCATTGTTGCGGCCTCAACCGTTCCGTAGAATTTCTTCCTCCACACATCGAACGGGTTATAATGCGGCAATTCAAATCCCTCGCGAGAGGGAGCTGCGCCGCACCCTTCATTTTCATCCCGCGGCTGAGGAGTCGTCGATGGGCCTGCAAATTGCCGAGCGTAAATCCGGCACGGTTACCATTCTCGATCTGGTGGGCCGCATCGTCATTGGTGTCAGCAACGACAGCCTGGGAACCGAACTCCGCCGTCTGGGCGAACAGGGCCCTGCCGAAATTGTCGTGAATCTGGCCGGAGTCGCGCAGATGGACAGCTCCGGCATCAGCACTCTGGTCCGCTCGTTCGTCAGCCTTGAACGCACCGGCGGCGGCCTGAAACTTTTGAATCCCACCGGTCACGTGCGCGACGTACTCGAATTGACGCGCCTGATCAACGCCATTCCTACATTCACCGACGAAGCCAAAGCCGTCGCCGCCTTCCGCGGCGGCCTCGCTCACGCGTAGTATTCCCATGCCTCGCGAACTGCCGCGAAAAACATGCGCGTCATTTCTGCTGAATGATTCCGCTGCGCTTTCATCCGCTATCGTCGTCATTTTCCTACTCTCGTTGTTCGCTCCTCGGTGCTCCGCGCAAACCCAGCAGGCCGCGATCGACCAACTCATCGCCAAGAGTCTTTCCGACATCCGCAAACAACAATCCGTCGCCGTCTTTAATTTTGTCGGACCGAATGATCGTGTCACCGTCCTCGGGCGTGCGCTGGCCGGTGATTTCTCTTCGAAGCTCGCTGCCAGTGGCGGGAAACTTGTGGTCGTCGAACGCTCGGCGATAGACGAAGCCATCCTGTCGAGTGAGCTCACTCCTGAAGTCGTTCGCGATCCAAACGTCGCTTGTTGGATCGCGGAATCGCTTCACGTAAAGTCGATTGTTTTTGGAAGGTTGTCGCAAGACCAGCAGCAGCTTTCAATCGACATCGATGTGTTCGGCGTCGATAAACGAATCTTTCTCAAATCCTTCCACGCCACGATGGATTCCACCGAAAGCGTGCGAGCCGATCTCGGCCAGACGATTCAAACCCACCAGCCCGAATCGACGCGAGACGCTCACGCTTCCGGAACAAAAGGCTACACCACGCCCAGTTGCGTTTATTGCCCGCAACCCAAGTACTCAAGAGAGGGGATAAAAAGACGCACGCAGGGTACCGTTCTTCTTTCGATCATCGTCGGACCCGACGAACATGCGCACGATATTCTCGTATTAAAGCCTTTGCCGGATGGGTTGAGTGAGAATGCGGTCGAAGCGGTGAAATCCTGGAGGTTTAAGCCTGCGGTGGGTCCTGATGGCGCGCCCGCCGCGGTAATCATGGATGCGGAAGTGACATTTCATCTCTACTGAATTCTTTTACGCGTTCTTCTTCAACTCCGCGAGCACCAGCTTGGCCACTTCCTTCAAGGTCTCAAACACGCCTTGCCCCGTCACCGCCACGCCTTCCACTGTCGGCTCGCCCTTCACCAACAATTGCTTCTTCAGTTCTTCAATCGGCAGCGCATTCGGCAAATCCCGTTTGTTTAACTGCAACACATAGGGAATCGTGTTGAAATCCAGATTGTGATCTTTCAAATGCTCGCGCAGGTTGTCCAGCGTTTCCAGATTCGCGTCCAGCCGCTCTTCCTGCGAATCCGCCACGAACACCACGCCGTCTGCGCCTTTCAGAATTAATCGACGGCTCGCTTCGTAGAAAACCTGCCCAGGCACCGTGTACAAATGAAAGCGCGTTTTGAATCCGCGCACCGTGCCCAAATCCAGCGGAAGAAAATCGAAGAACAACGTCCGGTCCGTCTCCGTCGCCAGAGACACCATCTTTCCCTTTTGATTCGCCCCAGTGTGCTCGTAAATCCATTGCAAGTTTGCGGTCTTCCCGCCGAGGCCGGGACCGTAATAAACAAGCTTGCAGTTAATTTCGCGTGCGGGAAAGTTTATAAACGGCACAATTTCCTCAGATTAGGCGACTTGTTCTTTATAGCATAGCAATCACTTACGTCCAACGCGCCCATGCCGCCCATGCTTCCCAACTGATAACCCGACCCAAAACCGCCTCCGGGCTCCTCCGAATCGCCATTTCCCGCCCACCGGTTCCGCGGAAATCCACCACATTGACGCCAACCCCCAGTTTTGCTATCGTCCCGTCAGTTTTTTGCGGAGCCAACACGTGAAGCGTCGTGCCACTCACACCACTAAAAACCCATCCGCACCCCACAAACTATTGAAAAAAAAGACCTTGAAGTCGGCCGCCAAGACCCGCGCCGCCGTCCCTGACCCGGACGCTCCAGCCAAACTCGCCCAGCTTCGTTCCTACGAAGAAGGCCTGAAATATTTTCAACAGCAGAAGTTCCCTCGCGCCAAGCAATCGCTGGAAAAGGCACTCGAAGGCCCCAGCAAAGAGCTGCAGGATCGCGCCCGGATGCACATCCGCATTTGCGATCAGCGCGCCGCCCGCACTCCGGCCGCGCCGGCGAAATCCGCGGAAGATCACTACACACAAGGCGTCGCCCTGATGAATCTGGGCCGCTGGGATGAAGCGCGCGAGCACTTGGATCGTGCTCACAAATCCGCGCCCAAGGCCGATCACATTGTCTACGCCATGGCTGCGCTCGATTGCCTTACCGGAGAAGCCGAATCCGCGATGACCAATTTGAAGATCGCGATTCAGCTGCGCCCCGAAAATCGCTATCACGCGCGCAACGACGAGGATTTTGCGTTCTTGCAGGAAGATCCGCGCTTCACCGAGTTGCTCTATCCCGAGCGGGAAGGCTCCATCGGCTGATTTCGTTTTTCCCGTGATGGATTTCGCGTACTTTCTTCATGAAGAGTCAGTCCAACCTTCGTACTCGGCCCGTTCGCATTGTTGCTCTCGGCGGTGGCACCGGTCTTTCCATGGTGTTGCGCGGGCTGAAAGATTACGTCAACGCCGAAAAGAAATCGCCGCACGGTAAATCCGAGCCCGCCAAAAATAATCCGCTTCGCCCGATTTCCGATCTCGTCGCCGTCGTGACCGTCACCGACGATGGCGGCAGCTCGGGCCGCCTGCGTCGCGAATACAGCGTGCTGCCTCCGGGCGACATCCGCAGCTGCATGGTCGCGCTTTCGAAAGACGAACGCCTGCTCGGCAAGCTGTTTCAATATCGTTTTCCTGCCGGCCGCGGGCTTGCCGGCCACAGCTTCGGCAACCTGTTCGTCACCGCGCTCACCAACGTCACCGGCGATTTCGCCGAAGCCGTGCGCGTTTCCTCGCGCGTCCTCGCCATCCGCGGCCGAATTTTTCCCGCCACCGCGCAAAACGTAACTCTCGAAGCGCAACTGGAAAACGGCGCCACCGTCGCCGGCGAAACCAATATCTCTCGCTCGCGCCAACGCATCGTTCGCGTGCGCCTGGTTCCGCGCCGCGTTCGCCCGCTTCCCGAAGTTCTCGCGGCGATACGCGAAGCTGACCTCGTCCTTGTTGGCCCAGGCTCCCTCTACACCAGCATCATTCCAAACCTTCTCGTCGAAGGAATCACCGAAGCGATTCACAAATCCCGCGCCACCTGCGTCTATATCGCCAACCTGATGACCCAGCCCGGCGAGACGCAGCACTACTCCGTCGCCGACCACGTTGAAGCCATCTACCAGCATTCCCGCAAAGGCCTGTTCGATTTCGTGGTCATCAACCGCAAGCCAGTGCCCGCGGGTCTTCTCCGCCGTTATCGCGCCGAAGGTGCCGAACCGGTTCAACCCTCCGCCGCTGAACTGAAGCGAATGGGCATCCGCTACATAACAGCAGACCTGCTCCGCCATAACCGCGTCGTCCGCCACGATCAGGCCAAATTGACCCGTCTCCTGATGGAGGAATTCGTTAAACGTCACGCAAAACACTGAACCTTACTGAAACGTGCGGCATTCTAGGCACTTTCGCGGAAATGCTGTTCTTGCACGGCCTTGTCCAGGTGCATATACTGGCCCGCGCTGCCTAAACGAGGCTCCATTGCGCCATTCGCAATGTCCATGCGCTGCAAAAAATTAATTCGCAATTATCGTCGCTCTCGCTGCTGAAAAATCCGGAGGCTTGGTATGTGTGCCGTATCCCAAGATGAACTGAACGTATATAAGTCCGCGGAGGCGCGCTTCGAATTTGCCGCCTCGAAGATGAGCCTCGAAGAGGGCATCTACCGCTACCTGAAATATCCCAGCAAAGAAGTCACCGTGTACCTGCCGGTCGCGATGGACAACGGCAAGCTCGAAGTGTTTATCGGTTACCGCGTGCTTCACTCCGCGGTGCGCGGTCCGGGCAAGGGCGGCATCCGTTTTGCGCCCGACGTGTCGATCGACGAAGTGCGCGCCCTCGCTGCCTGGATGACCTGGAAGTGCGCCGTGGTCAACATCCCCTTCGGCGGCGCCAAGGGCGGCGTCATTTGCGATCCTTCGAAACTTTCCAAGACCGAACTCGAACGCATCACGCGCCGATACACCGGCGAGCTGAGCGATTGGTTTGGCCCGGAGCGCGACGTGCCCGCTCCGGACATCGGCACCAACGATCAGACCATGGCGTGGGTGATGGACACCTACTCGATGCACGTTCGCCAGGCCACCACCGCCGTCGTCACCGGTAAGCCTCTGGAACTCGGTGGCTCGCTGGGCCGCAAGGAAGCCACCGGCCGCGGCGTGATGATGTGCTGCAACAACGCGCTCGCGAAATTGAAAATGAAGCGCGAAGGTTGCCGCGTGATCATTCAGGGATTCGGCAACGTCGGCTCGCAAGCCGCCATGCTGATGCACGAAGCCGGATACAAAATCATCGGCGTCGCAGACATTCACGGCGGTCTGTACAACGATAAGGGGTTCGACATTCCCAAACTCGTCGATTGGGTTTACAAGCAAGGCAAACCGCTTCCTGAATATCCCGGCGGCGGCGAAAAGCAGACCGCTCGCGAAGTCCTGTTCCACCCGACCGACATTTTGATTCCGGCTGCAACCGAGAATCAAATCACCACCGAAAACGCCCATCGTGTGGATTGCAAAATCCTTTGCGAAGGCGCCAACGGGCCGGTCACCGCGCATGCCGACGGCATCCTCGAGGATAAAGGCATCTTCATCATCCCCGATATTCTCGGCAACGCGGGCGGCGTCACCGTCAGCTACTTCGAATGGGTGCAGGATCGCCAGGGATTTTTCTGGCGCGAGAGCGAAGTCAACGAGCGCCTACAGGACGTGATGGACCAGAGCTTCGACCAGGTGGTGCGATATTCCGAAACTCATGGTGTCAATAATCGCATCGCCGCGTATATTATGGCCATCGATCGCGTTGCTCGTGCCCTGAAGTTGCGCGGCATCTACGCCTGACAAAAGCTCCAGCCCGGCGATCAGTTCGAGGAGGGAACGTGAGTCCTGATTCGATTTTTCCCGGTGCGCTGAAAACGGAAGAAGAGCATCGCCGCGACATGTGCGCCGTCGGCCGCATGATGCACGAGCGTGGCTACGTTGCCGCCACCGACGGAAACATCTCCGTTCGCCTCGATCCGCGTCACATCCTCACCACTCCCACTGGCATGTGCAAAGGCATGCTCACTCCCGACGACTTGGTGATCACCGATCTGGAAGGGAAGAAAACGATCGGCCGCCGCAATCCTTCCTCAGAACTCGCGATGCACCTGCTCGTTTACAATCGCCGCCCGGAAATCAACGCCGTATGCCACGCCCACCCGGTCACAGCCACCGGATACGCCGCCGCCGGCATGCCGCTGAATAAGGCGCTGCTCTGCGAACTTGTGATTTCGCTCGGTTCGGTTCCCGTTGCGCCGTACGGAATGCCCGGAACGAATGAGCTCGCCGAGACGATCGAGCCGCTGGTCGAAAGCTACGACGCCATCCTGCTTGCTAATCACGGCGTCGTCACCTACGGTCCGGATCTGATGACTTCGTACTTCCGAATGGAAACCACCGAACACTTCGCCCGTGTGGCTCTCGTCACCGAAATGCTCGGCAAGCAGGTTTTGCTTTCCGGAGGCGACGTGCAGCGATTGTTTGCCGCGCGCGCTCGCTACGGTTTGCAAACGGCTTCGGCTCTCGGCCCCGGCTCGCCGCTCACATCAGACAATACCGACACCGAGCAGATCACCCTCACGCGCCGCGAGCTGGAGGCTTTGGTCGAAGAAGCCGTGAAGAAAGACCGCGCGATGCATTAGATTTCAATTTGACGCCGCGGCTTTCAGCGCGGCAGGTGTGGTCTCACCGCACCTGATGCTTTGCGCCGCTATTCAAACAACCCCGGCTCTTCTTTCGGATACCAAACTCGCCCATCTTTAACCCGCGCGAATTTCGTCAGCTCGTGCGGTGTCTGCGTGCTGGTTCCGTTCGCCGCCACGAAAATGTCTTTCACGATTCCGCCCCGAGCGATCACCGCGTCGGCAATCAACGAACGGTGGCATCTCCACGGCACTGCTTCCGCGCACATCACCGCCACTGAATCCAGCTTAGGCAGCGCCATCAACCAATCGATGTGTTTTGCGAACTCCGGAGTCTGCATGTAATCCGCATACCCGCGAAAATTGGAATTTTTCCAGCCCAGGTTCACGCTGTCTTTCTTCGCCGCTCGCCGTCCGCCTAGGCCTTCGCGCCACACCCCGCGAATTCCCGCCTGCGCCAGCGATTCGAACAAACTCTGTTGCCCAAATTGCGGATGCCGCCGCGAACCGGGAAACCGGCGCACATCGACCAGCGTTTCGCATCCGTTGTCTCGCAGCGCTTTCACGAAAACTTCGATCGGCAGCGTCGAGTGTCCAATCGTCAGCATCGCATTCGCACCACTCCATCCGCACGAGAACTAACCACTAACCACTAACCACTAACCACTGCCTTTATCACTGCACGCGCTCGTGCACGTATCCATGCGAGTCGAGCGCCTTTTCGAGCTCCTCGATATGCTCGAGCCCTCGCGTTTCCATCGTGATGTCGATCGCCGTGTCGCCCAGCACCACGCCGTAATACGAACGGTTGAACAGCGTCTCCACGATGTTCACTTTCTGCTCCGCGATCACCGTCGAAAGTTTCACCAGCGCACCCGGATAATCCGGCAGGTGAATCCGCAACCGCACCAACCGTCCATCCTTCACCAAACCGCGCTCGATAATTCGCGACAGCAGAGTCACATCGATATTGCCCGCCGAAATCAGCACGCCCAGAGTCTTGCCGCGATGCCGCGTCTTCGCGTTCAGCACTGCCGCCGCGCCCACGGCGCCCGCTCCTTCGGCCAGCGTTTTTTCCTTTTCGAGCAGCATCAAAATCGCGTTTGCGATTTCCTCTTCATCCACGGTCACAATTTCGTCCACGTATTTGCAAACCAGCGGCAGCGTGTTCACTCCAGGCGATCGCACCGCGATTCCGTCAGCGATCGTCTTTCCCGCCGGCAGCGTAACGTGCGCCTTCTTTTCCACCGATGCCTTCATCGACGGCAACCGCGTGGTCTGCACCCCGATCACCTGAATCTTCGGATTCAGCTCCTTCACCGCGCAGGCCACTCCGCCGATCAATCCACCGCCTCCCACCGGAATCACCACCGCGTCCAGTTCCCGCACTTCCTCCACCATCTCGAGGCCCAGCGTTCCTTGTCCGGCGATCACATCTTCATCGTCGAAAGGATGAATGAACGTCAGATTCTGCTCCTTGCAGATTCGCAGTGCTTCTTCGCACGCTTCGTCATAGTTCGCGCCCACCAGGATCACTTCCGCGCCGTATTCCCGCGTCGCCGACACCTTCACCAGCGGCGTCGCCAGCGGCATGCAAATCTTTGCCGCGATTCCGCGCTTGGTCGCGTGATACGCCACCGCCTGCGCGTGATTGCCGGCCGAGGCCGCAATCACGCCGCGCCGCTTCTCGTCGTCGGTGAGCAACAGGATCTTGTTCAGCGCCCCGCGCTCCTTGAACGATCCGGTCATTTGCAGATTTTCCAGCTTCAAAAAGATCGAGTTGCCGGTCCGCTGCGAAAATGTCTCCGACCGCACGAACGGTGACACGTAGATTGAACTCCGTATCCGCTCGTTCGCGTCCTTAATTGCCTGTAGCGTCACCATTTTTTGCTCTTCCTTCGCTCTTGTTTGGGTCTCGCCGTGCCGCCAATAACAAAAAAGGCCGTCGTCCCGGTCAGGATAACGGCCCTTGGCTTGGATCTTTTTTGTTCCTCGCCCGCCGCTATCCGCTCCCTCGCATCTTGCGAATTCGCATCATTCGAATGGCGCCGGTATGAATTTCGTGCGCGCAAACGCGGTCAAACGCACTCGCGGCAATCTTCATCGCCGCGCGGCCATATCCGGAATTTTTCAGTTCACGCATGTTCGACTCAACAAATATCACGCTGCCCCTGCTGCCGCAAACAAAATGTCGCGCTCGTGCCCCAATCCGCCATCACTTCGCCCCGCAATTTACGCGCGCGAACCCTGGCAGGAGCCGTTGCGCGTGTGCGAATCACCGTCCGCGCAAAAAAATACGGGCGCAGTCCGCAAGTGCGAACCGCGCCCGTTTGGTCAACTCAGCTTGCTTCATCCTTGAATCACAACGTAACGCGTCTTGCCGGTGAAGTGGATTTCGGTCAGTTTGTTTCCGTCGGTCACAAACGTCGAATACGCCGATTTCCCCTTTTCGTCCTTCCACTGGATCGGCGCTTCCACCACGGCTTTTCCGCCCTTGGAGAGCGTGACCATCGTGTCCGACACCGCCACTTCATAATCGCCCGGCTTCAATTCTTTCCCTTCCAGCCACGCCGAGTTCGTCAAGCTCATCGTCGCTTTCGTCCCGGCTTTTGTGTCTTTCGCATGCGAAACTTGTGCGGCCATCGAAAGCAGCACCACCAGCACCGCCACTGCCGACATCAATTGCTTTACAGGTCCACGCTTCATCGTCTTTCTCCTTTGAACTAGGTCTGCCCCTTGCGACCTTTAGACGCGCTCGTTTCCACATCGAAAGCAAAATGATTTTCGTTTCGCGAAAAAATTTATTTTTACTTTCTAATAATCACGGCGCGCTTCAAAATCGGACACCGTCCGTTCAGTATCGAACATTTCGAATGTCCGTTTTCGCCTATCTTTACTGCGTTTTTCACTACTTGCTGCATCAATGGATACGATGGACCCTCTGAAAATGTTTCGTGCTGCGCGCGATCTTTTTTTTGCCTTCGTTGACACTTCTGTAACGCTCATCAATAATCTGTTCATATGATCGGTTCGCTTCGCGGCAAACTTTTGGATAAACGCCCGAATCAGATTCTTCTCGAAGTCTCTGGCGTCGGCTACCAAGTCCAAATTCCGCTATCCACATTTACCGGACTCGGCGCGCTTCACTCGGACGCCATGCTTTTGATCCACTCACACATCCGCGAAGATCAGTTTTCCCTGTACGGATTTCTCACCGCGCGCGAGAAGCAATGCTTCGAGCTTTTGATTTCTGCCTCCGGCGTCGGCCCGTCGCTCGCCCTGAAAATTCTTTCCGGTATGGGGCTCGACGATCTGGTGCCCGCCATCCGCAAAGGCGACCTCGCGCAGCTTGTCCGCATTCCAGGCGTCGGCCGCAAAACCGCCGAACGCATCGTGCTCGAGCTCCGCGACAAGCTCGCCGCCGTGGACGTGCCCGAATCCGGCAAGCCCGCCACCAAGTCGCAGCTCGAATCCGACGTATCGTCGGCTCTTATCAATTTGGGTTACGATGAAAGGGAAGTGGAAAACGCGGTCGCCAAATCCAGGAAAACCGACGGAGCCGATTTCGAATCGCTGCTTCGCGCCTCGCTGCGGATTCTGGGTGGCGCTTCCATGCAGAAGGCCGCACGCGCCGTCGTCGAAAAATAGCAGCTTCGGGCAACGCCGCAGCTTTCGCCGCGGTGAACGCGGTCTCACAAATCGGAAGGTCTAACGCTCAGAAGCGCCGCAGGAAGGGAATTGCGAAGTGGTCGAATATATCTGGGAATTTCAAGCACGCCCCGAAAAGATTGCCGACTTCGAAAAGTATTACTCCGCGTCCGGCGCATGGGCCGAGCTCTTTCGCCGCTGCCCCGGTTTTCTCGGCACTTCGCTTTTGCGCGACACCGAATCGCCGGCGCGCTACCTGACCATCGACCGCTGGGAATCCGCCGCCTCTCATCACGCAATGCGCGAGCAATTTTCCGCTGAATATGAAACTCTGGACCGTGCCTGTGAAGCGCTCACCGATTCCGAAACGCGCATCGGCGTCTTCGCATCGGGGCCGGACCTGTAAATGCCAGACAAAATGAAAGACCACGATCGAATTATTTCCGGCCGCGTCCTCGACGCCGACGATTCCCGCATCGAAGCCAGCATCCGTCCGCAACGTCTGGGCGACTATATCGGCCAGAATCGCGTGAAGGAAAATCTGCAGATCGCCGTCGAAGCCGCTCGCTCCCGCGGAGAAGCGCTCGACCACGTGTTGCTCTACGGTCCGCCGGGACTCGGCAAAACCACTCTCGCCCAGATTCTGGCCAACGAAATGGGCTCGTCGATCAAGATCAGCTCAGGCCCGCTGCTCGAAAAGAAAGGCGACTTGACCGCGGTGCTTACCTCGCTCGACCCGCAGGATTTTTTCTTTCTCGACGAAATCCATCGCCTGCAGCCCTCGATGGAAGAAATTCTCTATCCTGCGATGGAAGATTTTCGCGTGGACCTGATCATCGGTCAGGGTCCGGGCGCACGCGTTCACCCATATCAGCTCAATAAATTCACGCTCGTCGGCGCAACCACTCGTGCCGGTTTAATCATGGCGCCGCTTCGCTCACGTTTCGGCATCGTCCATCGCCTGGAGTTTTACACTCCCGCCGATCTTCTCCGCATCGTTGACCGCTCCGCCAAAATCCTCGGCATCGCGATGAACGAATCCGGCGCCGCTGAAATCGCGCGCCGCAGCCGCGGCACGCCGCGCGTTGCCAACCGCCTGCTTCGCCGCGTCCGCGATTTCGCCGAAGTCCGCGCCAAGGGCGTGATCGACCTCGCCGTCGCTCAGGACGCGCTCGCCATGCTCGGTGTGGACGAACACGGCCTCGATGAAGTCGATCGCAATCTGCTGCTCGCTATCATCCAGAAATATTCCGGTGGCCCGGTCGGACTCAACACTCTCGCCGCCTCCCTCAGCGAAGAGGAAGACGCCATCGAAGAAATCTACGAGCCCTACCTCATGCAGCTGGGCCTACTCGACCGCACTCCGCGCGGCCGCGTCGCCACCGCCCTCGCCTACAAGCACTTCCAACTCGAAGAACCGCGCCGCACCCCGCAGCCCGGCTTATTCTAAGTCGTCTCGCGCGGCTTACTTCGCCGCGGCGCCGAACGTGATCACCAGCTGATCGAGCGGCAACGCATTTCGCACCACCCGCGCCGGCTTCACCACAGTCACCGGCAACACCACTCCCTCGCCCTCGGCTTTGTCGAATGCTTCTGTGCCCGCCGTTTCACCGGTCACCAGGAATTCGTCGATTTCATACGGCAATCCATTCGACGCCATCGCCGACGGTCCATCCATCACCTGAAAATGCAGATGCGGCGCCACCGAATTTCCCGTGTTGCCTACAAGCCCCAGTGTCTCCCCGCGTTTCACTTTGTCTCCCGCATGAACGCGAATACTCCCCGGCTGCAAATGCGCGTACAGCGCATACGAATGTTTTCCGGCTCCGTCCGCGCCCAAATCCAGAATTACGCAATTGCCGTCCGCCTGATCGAGCTCGATGTTCGTCGGATATTGTCCCGGCACTTCTTCTTTCGCGCCTTCGATCACCGAGTCCACCACTGCGTCCCCTACGGCGATCGCCGGCTTTCCGAAAATCGCGTAGCTCTCCAATTTTTCTTTTGGCCCCGCGTAAATTCGACCGCTCGCGTCGACTTCCTCCCAATCCACCGCGAACCGCTGCGTGATCCAGATATTTCCATTCACAGCCATCGCCGCGCGCCGGTGCCGCGACGAGCCACAGCATGAATCCGCCGACACGTATCCCTCGCCTCGCAGCGGTGGGCCGATCACCACGGTCTCTCGCGCAGACACCGCCGTCAGTCCGCCGGCCGCAGTGATTTCCTGATGCCCCGGTGGCGCGGCAGCGAAACGCGCCGTCACTCGATGCGAAATTTCCTTCGGCATGGCGCTGCCCGCCGGCAACGTCACATCCAAAAACAGCAGCGCCTGCGAACTCTTTGCCAATGTTCCCGATGGCTCGCGCGTTCCAGCCGGCTGCAACTGCCGCGCCACGGCGCTCGCGTCCAACGTCTGCAACGCGACGCCGTCGCCGAGCACTTCCACTTTTTCCACGCTCGCGTCGCCGCTCGAAAAATTAGACACGTGCAATTCGTACACCAGATGTGTACGCCCATCCGAACCGTTGAACGCTACCGGCGCTTCCGTCACTTTCATCAACAGTGGAGTCATCGACTCTTTTTCCGGCGCCTCCATTCGCACTTCGGTTCCAAATTCCGCACGAACCGCGCACAACGGAAAAGCCACCACGCCCGCCATGACCAACGTCATAAGGCCAAAACACGCCCCACTTGCTCGCATCAGGAAGTCCTCCAAGAGGTCTCGACGGTATCAGCACTCTCGTCCATGCTCCAGCGCCGATTTTCGTTTCGCCGCGCCGCTAGCCCGCACTCGCTCGTTGCAGAGTCCCACATTAAACACCGGTCCCGCGCCCGTAATACGCTAGACTGGCTGCGACGCCTTGCGAAACATTTACATTTCCATCGGGTCAAATCTGGGAGATCGCGCGACGAACATCCGTCGCGCCGTCGTCGGTCTCGCTCTGCGCGGAGTGCGCATGGTGAAGCAGTCGCGCCTCTACGAAACCGAGCCGGTGGAAATTCTCGATCAGGCGTGGTTCTTAAACGGCGTCATTGAAGTGGAAACCGATCAGTCGCCCGAGCAGCTGATGGAAATGTTGCTCACCATCGAGCGCGGGGCCGGGCGTGAGAGGACGCTGCCGAAAGGTCCACGGATTATCGATCTGGATATCGTGCTGTTTGGCGATCGGGTGGTCAACGCCGGCAATCTGGAAATTCCGCATCCGCGCATGGCCGATCGCCGCTTCGTTTTGGTTCCACTGGCCGCCATCGCCCCAGACGCCGTCCATCCCACTCTGCACAAGACGGTCGCCGAGCTTCTGGAAGCCACCGCAGACCGCAGCGAAGTTCGCCAAGCCTGATCGGCATCTTCTTCCCGCGTTCGCGCCCCGCCCCGCGTTAAAATCTAAAATCTTCCGCGCTCTTTCATTTCTTCTTCGTGTTTCTTTTTCGCTTCTTCCTCGCTGCGCTCCCACTCCAACATTTCCTCTTCGGTCATCTGGTAATCGTCGCGCGAAGCGAACATCGGATTCGCCGGAGCCTTCTTGCTGTGAGTGCGTTCCTTTTGCGCCAGGCTGCCGAACGAAAAGTCTTTCATGCTGCGAATCGGATCCTCAATCGATCCGGTCTGCACCAGCAGGTCGCTTACCTTTTCCAGGAAGTCGTGCAGGTGATACGGCTTGATCAGGTAGGGAAGCTTTTCGCGATCCAGCATGGCCCGCGCCGATTTTTCGATCGTCTGCGGCACCAAAAACAATACGCGGATGCCTTTCGGCCTGCTTTCATCAATCACCGCGTCTTCCGGCGCGTCGGCCACTCCCTGCGCCAGGTCTTTCAGGATCATAAACAGCGGACCAGCCAGCTCGGTGAGCGCCGCGTTCACGATCACCAGGCTCCATTCGCCGCTTGCCAGCTCGGCCATGGCGGTGGTCACGAACGGAGCTATCCGGACGCGCCAACCCTCCGAATCGAGGATGCTTTTTAGCGCTTGTTGGCTGACGACGTCATCTTCGATGACGAGAATGCCTACTTGCCCCACGCCAGGAATCTCCAGGGTCGTACCTTAATTATATCGGCGGGGTATCGGCCTGGTTTTACCCCCGCCCCGGAGTTTCCAGGGCGCGACTTGGCTTTCCGGACAGGCGAAAGAGCGGGGCGAAAATAAAGCGAAAGATAGTTGTTGACACGGCGAACAAAAGGCGAATATAGTCTCCCGGTGCGGCGAGGCATTCAATGGCCACCTTCCCCATACTTCGTGACGCTCCCCAGACGCTTCGGCGTCCTCTGGCTCGTCCGGAACAGACCAGTCTCACCCTTTACCCCACTGCCGCTCGCCACGGCAACTGTGAGTCACCGTGCGACGCTTCCGCGCCCACCCCGGCAACTCGCCGGGGAACGAAGCCCGCTACGGAACTGGTCGGCATTGCACGCCTCGCCGCTTCCTCCCCCTGCGCTGATGCCAAGCGCGGGACGGAGTATTTTCTGCTGCCCGTTAAGTCGATCCTGAACCATTGCGATTCCAAAAATGTGCCGTTCCGTTGGACCGTAAATCCGTACCGCGGCTGCGAGTTCGGCTGTCACTACTGCTACGCGCGCTACACCCATGAATTCATGGAGATTGACGGCGATTCGTTCGAGTCGCAGATCTACGTGAAGAAAGACGCCGGCACTCTGGCGGATTGGGACCTCTCGAACGAAAAAGTCTGGGGCGAGCACATCGCCATCGGCACCGCCACCGATCCGTACCAGCCGGCCGAAAAGGAATTCGGCGTCACCCGCGCCATCCTGGAAAAAATAGCGCTTCGCGAAGGACTGAGCGTTTCGATCACGACAAAATCGAATCGCGTGGTCCGCGATATCGACCTGCTGAAGAAAATCATTGAGCGTTCGTCGCTCTCCGTAAACCTGAGCATCACCACCACTCGCGCCAGCATGGCACGCGCTCTGGAGCCGCGCGCGCCGCGCCCCGACCTTCGCTTTGGAGCCGTCCGCGAGCTCCGCCAAAACAATATAGCCGCCGGAGTGCTCGCCATGCCGATCGTTCCGGGAATCACCGACGGCGAAGAAGATTTGGATGCGCTGGCGAAAGCCGCGCGGGATGCCGGCGCCGAATGGTTTGCCGGCAACGTTTTGTACCTCCGCTCGGCGTCGCTCAAACATTTTCTAGGCTTCATCGGCAGGGAATTCCCGAAACTCAGCCGCCAGTACGCCGAGTGGTACGGCCGCTATGGCAACGCGCCGGAGTCGTACCGCAAGGAAATCACCGAGCGCATCCGGAATTTGCGCCAGAAATATGGGCTCGGCGCGCGGTTACAAATTGCCTCCGAAAAATCATGGAAATCGCCCCAGATGAATCTGCAACTCGGCGAAGGAGATAGCGATGCCCCGAACCAGAACCGCTACACGACGAACTGGTAGAGCCACAAAATCCCAGCCGGCTGGATTTCCGCAGATGACTGCGAAACCGATCCTCGTGCCGGATCTTCCGCCCAAGCGCGGCGTCAAGCTCAAGCACGTCTCTTCCTTCACGATGGGCGTTGCGGTATTGTGCCTGCTCGCGTTTCTGGCCGGCCGTGTGGATATCTCCGCCGCCACCGCCGATCCGAGCGACATCACCAAAGTTCATGTTGCGTCGATCGGCCAACAAGCCGCCGGCGCAGCGAAGGAGCACTCGATGATTCTGGGATTGCGAACCGTGAAGTACGACGTTTCCGATATCGCGAAAGCGAAAGAGTGGTACAGCAAAGCGTTCGGAGTGCAGCCGTATTTCGATGAGCCGGCTTTTTACGTCGGCTACAACATCGGTGGCTACGAACTCGGTCTCACTCCCGTGGCGAAAGTGGCCGCCAAGCGCGACCCGGCCGGAGTGGCTTACTGGGGCGTGGAAGACATTCGCGCCGAGTACAAACGCCTGCTAGATCTGGGAGCGACCTCGGTCAGCGACGTACAGGATGTGGGCGGCGGGATTCTGGTTGCAGAAGTCAGCGATCCGTTTGGCAACGTGATCGGGTTGATCTACAACCCGCATTTCGTACCGGGGCAGGCGAAGTAACATCGGCGACGGCGAAGACGTCAGGAAAGTTTTGCGTGCAACTCGCAAGCGCCCTGGTATTTTTCGGCCATCGCGATTTGCTCCAGAATCGAATCGACCACGTACTCGTCGCCGAATTGCGAGTTGATCATCAAATTGTAGAGTGGCCGGTGCGGCCACTCTTTGCCGAAATGGTGGCGGATAAAAGCCGCCCGGTCGCGATCCACCTCTTCCACTAGCTGTAGTGCCTCGCGTTCTGTTTTACCGATCGATCGCAACCGCCGCACCTTCTCCTCCACCGAAGCGTACACGAACACGTGAAACGCATCGGGCCGTTCGCGCAGAATGTACGTCGATCCGCGGCCGACGATCACACATTTCCCGCGCGAAGCGATATCGCGAATCACTGTGTGCAGCGTATTCACCATATGGTCGGTGTCAAACTGCATTCCTTCCATCGGCAAGGCGCGTTCATAGCTTCCGCGCGCATACACGCGAAACAATCGATAGATGAGTGGATCTAGGCGTTCACCGCAGGTTTGAGCTTGGACGGGATCTACTTTGGCAACGCGGACAATTTCTGCGGATATTTCTTCGTCCCACAACTTCCAGCCGAGGCGCTCGGCCAGACTTTTGGCGATCATCGCGCCGCCACTGCCGTACTCCCGCTCCACCGTCACGATTCGCACCGGCATCGGCTGACCTCGAGTGAGATCGAAAGCCGCTAGTGCGCCGCCATCGGCCCACCCGGCTTCACCCGCTTCATCAGGAATACGAGCGGAATCATAACGCCGATGGCAATTCCGAGCATCCAGAAATTATCAATGTACGCCAGCATCGTTGCCTGGCGTCCCATGCTGCCCGCCACAATTCCATACGCCTGTTTCGCCGCTTCGTCCGGGCTGGAGCCTTTCGCAATCAGCGCGTGGGTAATCGCCGCGATCTGTCCCTGGAATTGCGTAACTCCCGCGCCCAGCCGCGCCGTCAGATTGGTCTGATGAACCTGCGACCGCCGCGCCAGCATGGTGGTGACCAGCGAAATTCCCACGCTGCCGCCCACGTTGCGCGCCAGGTTGATCAAACCTGAAGCCGCATTATTTTTTCCCGGAGGAATAAACGCATACGCCGCCGTGTTGATCGGCACGAACAGAAACGCCAACCCGATCGCCTGGAACACGCGCGCCGTCGCCGCCGTCCGGAAATCGATCTGCAAATCGAAGTTGGTCATGTGAATCATGGAAAAACAAACCATCGAAAGCCCAAACAGCAGCAATCGTCGCGCGTCTGTCTTACCTAGCAAAAATCCCACGAGTGGCATACATAAAATGATCGCGATTCCGCCCGGCATCAGCGCCAGTCCGGCGCGCTCCGCCGTGTAGCCCATCAGTTCCTGCAGGAACTGTGGCAGCAGCACCGTACTGGAAAGTAAGACGAAGCCGACCATAAACATCAGCATGTTGCCGATGGCAAACGATCGTTCTTTGAACAAATGCAAATCGATGATCGGGTCTTTGTGGAACCACTCCCAGAAAATCACCGCCACAAGCGCCACCGCGCTCACCGCGGTCATCAGCACAATAAAGCGCGAACCGAACCAATCGTCACGCTGCCCCTTATCGAGCACCACTTGCAGCGCGCCCAATCCCAGCGCGAGCAATCCCAGTCCGATGTAATCCACCCGGAAACCGTGCCGGTTCCCTTGCTGCTTCATGTACGGAGGATCCGAAATCAGCATATTCGTCAGGAACAGCGAAATAATTCCCACCGGAATATTGATGAAGAAAATCCACCGCCAGCTGAAGCTGTCTGTAATCCATCCGCCCAGCGTGGGTCCGATCGCCGGAGCCAGCACCACAGCCATACCGTATACCGCAAACGCCATGCCGCGTTTTCTCGGCTCAAACGTGTCGGCCAGAATGGCTTGCTCGCTCGGCTGCAATCCGCCGCCGCCCGCGCCCTGCAGCACGCGGAAAATAATCAACATGGTCAGGTTCGGAGCGATGCCGCACAGGAAGGAACTAATCGTAAACAGCGCGACGCACGACATGTAGAAACGCTTGCGTCCAATCAGTTGCGAAAACCAGCCGCTCATCGGCAACACGATGGCGTTTGAGACCAGGTAAGACGTCAGGACCCACGTACTTTCGTCCTGCCCCGCGGACAGGCTGCCGGCAATGTGCGGCAGCGCCACGTTCGCGACGCTGGTGTCCAGCACTTCCATGAACGTCGCCAACGTTACCGTGATGGCGATGATCCACGGATTTACCGCGGGACGCCAATTCACATCAGACGGAATGGCCGCGGCGGCGCTCACGCTACTTGACGAAAACCTTCGGCTCGACCGACATGCCAAGCCGCAAATAATGGTCGGAGTTCTGTCCGGGATCGAGCACGATTTTCACCGGCAGCCGCTGCACCACTTTTACGTAGTTGCCGGTCGCGTTTTCCGGAGGCAGCAGGCTCGTGCGCGCGCCGCTCGAGCTGGAAAAGCTGTCGACTTTGCCTTTGTACACGCGGCCGTTCGCGTCCACTTTGATTTCTGCGCGCTGGCCGGGCTTCATGTTTGCCAGTTGCGTTTCCTTGAAGTTCGCCGTTACCCACACATCTTCCAGCGGCACGATCGAAAAAAGCTGCTGGCCTGGCTGCACGTTCATGCCGACTTCGGCGTTCTTGGTAACCGTGCCGCTCACTGGCGCCACGATTTTCGTGTAGCTCAAATTCAACCGCGCCTGCTCGAGCGCCGCCTGCTTTTCTTTCACGCCGGCATCGGCGGAAAGCGCGCGTGCTTGAGTAGTTGCCACCTGCCGCGGCCCGGTTTCCGCATAGCGCAGATTCGCATTCGCTTGTGCCAGCTTGCTTTTGGCCTGCGTGATTTGTTGCGCTGCCGATGCCGCCGAAGAGCGCGCTCCGGCCACGTTGGCCGCACTCGCTTTCGCCGATGCCACTGCCTGATCGTACTGTTGCTGCGAAATTTCCTGCTTATCGACGAGCTGCTTGTAGCGGACCAGATCGTTCTGCGCTTTCACGTCGTTTGCCAATGCTTGTTCGAGCTGCGCCTGCGCCGCTTCAAACTGTTCCTGCGCGGACGTAATACCAGCTTTTGCATTTTCCACGTCTGCCTGCGACACACTCACCTGGCTCTCGGTATTCACGGAAGTGATCGGCACGTTGATGTTCTGCGCCGTCGCCGTCGCTTCCGCGTCCGCCAGCTCCGCCTGCGCCTTGTCAAACGCCGCCTGATAATCGCGCGGATCGATTTCCGCCAGCACTGCTCCCGCTTCCACGTATTGGTTGTCGTCCACGTTTACCTTCGTTACGTAGCCGGAAATGCGCGCGCTCAGCGGCATTAGGTGCCCGTCGATTTCTGCGTCGTCGGTGGATTCGTAGCTCGAAAAATAGCTGTACGCAAAATAGCCGCCCACAAGCAATACCAGCGCGATCACAACGATGTAAATCGGCGCTTTCGGATGCGTAGCGAAAAACCTTTCCTTCCGCGCGGGCGGAGGCGGCGAAGCCGAATGAGTTTCCGCCGGCGCGGGCTGCGCAGCGGGCGGATTCGGTGCAGAGATCGTTTCGGTTGTCTGTGCCATCGCTTATTTTCCTTTGAAGTACTCTTGCACGCCCTGTTCCGCCAGGCCCAACGCGCGGGCCAGCGAAATTTTCGCGTAGTTGTAGCTGTATAAACTCGAAATGTAGGTGTCGTTTGCGGTCGCCACTTGTTCCTGTGCTTGCACCACTTCCACCGTGTCCGCCACGCCGGCGGAAAAGCGATCGCGCGATTGATCGAGCGTCTGCTGCGCCAGGTCGATGTTGCTCTTCGCCACTTCCACCTGTTCGCTCGACGATTGCAAATTCAGAAGCGCCGTCCGCACGTCCGCATCGATCTGCGCGCGCAGATTTTCCACCCGCTGCCGGCTCTGTTCGAGCGCTGCATCCGCCACGATTTCATCGCCGTGAACGCGGTTGCCCTGAAAGATCGGAATGGTCAGCGTCCCGCGAACGTCAAACACGCCGTGCGTTCCCAGCGTTTCGTACTGTCCCGCGATTCCGTAGTCCGCCGAAAAGTTGATCGTCGGGTAGTAACCCGCGCGCGCCGCTTTGCGCGAATATTCCGCCGAGTGCAGGCTCGCTTCCGCGGCTTTCAAATCGGAGCGCGATTGATACGCAGTCTGTAGCGCCTGATCCACGCTCATCGCGGTGAACGGCGCATACGGAGATTTGTCGGTCAGTTCGAATTGTTGTCCCGGTGCGAGTCCGATCACTCGCGCCAGCGTCAGCTTTTGAATCGCGTAATCATTCTTCGCTTGGATCAATTGCTGCTGCCGCGTTTTGTATTCCACCTCGGCGCGCAGCCCATCGATTTTCGGCGAAGTTCCCGCATTCACTTGGTCCGACGCCTGATTGAAAAGCGCCTTCGCGGTATCGGTCTGCGCCGCTACGCTTTCAATGCGCGAAGCGTCAGCAATCGCCTGCAGATAGGTGTAGCCAACGGCCAGCACAACCAGGTCGCGCGCGTCTTTCGCCGTATATTCCGCGGACTTCACGTCCTGCGCCGTCGCGCGCGTCTTGTGGATCTCTTTCAAGTCGAGCAGCGATTGCGTCAGATAAACGCGCGAATCGTAATAGGCAAACGGGCCGACGATCGATGGAATGCTCACACCGGGGAACGATGTAAATCCAAATTCCGCCAAATCCACCTGCGAAGCGTTCACGTAGCTCGTGCTGGTCACGTTGGGCAACAGATTGCTCAATTCTTTCCAGCGCGCGCCGCGTGAAGATCGCACATCCTGATTCGAAAGCAACAAGCCCAGATTGTTCTTCAGCCCGCGTTCGATCGCGTCTTGCAGAGAAACAGGAAGCACTCCGGGAACGAGTTGCGTGGGAACGCTACCGCTGAAATTGTTTTGCCCTTGTGTGGCCGGCGCGGCAGGCCCGGAATTGGCGGATGAAGACGATGAACCGGCCGGCACGGCGCCCGGCACACCCTGGGCATGCGCGGCGGCGCTCGAAAGTAGCAGCAAAGCAAATGTCGGTATCCAGCGGCGTTTCACGGCGACTCCTTCCGATTGATGAATGGATGAAATCCATGCGCTCCGCGACTCAGGAATTCGCATGATATGTGTACGTCTCGCGGCGTCGTTCCGTATCATTTCGATACTCGATGATGGTCGCCGTGCGCGCGCGATCCTGCAGCCCGCAACCCCGGCAGAAGCAGGTCCCAGGTTTCTTCCAGAACTTTTCGCAGCGTAGAGCTGGGGCAAATCGCCCAGGCCATGCTCGCTCCCATGAATATCGACTGCGTTTGGCGCGACAGCTCCGACGCCGAAATATCTTTGCGAATTTCGCCGCGCTCCTGGCCCAACTTGATAATTTCCGCCAGCAATCGCCGGCAACTCACCACACGCTGCTTGAGCTCGAGCCGCACGGATTCGCACGACGCGTGCGCCGCATAGATCGCGCGCAGTAGAGCCTCATGCTCGTTGATGCGGCGGATCGAAGTGATCGCTAGCTCGCGAATCACATCCAGGATCGGTCCGTTGGTTTCTCGCGCTTCGTCGAGCGCACTCTGCACCGCCACCACGTAGCCGCCGCCAAACTCCGCCAGAATGTGTTCTTTGGTCGGAAAATAGTTGAAGAACGTGCCTTTCCCTACATCGGCTGCTTCGGTGATGTCTTCGACAGTGGTGCGCAGAAATCCGCGCTCGGCAAACAGCTGCAGAGCGGCCTGGTACAAGCGTTCGCGCGTTTGCGTGCGGTGACGCTCGCGCCTGCCGGTGCGGGGAGTGGCGGCGCTACGCAGCTTCAGTGGGGAGGTAGCCATGCTCAAAGTCTCGAAACACGACTCTAAGCCAAGTCCGACCGAAAGTCAAGTTTGGTTGGAGGTCAAACGAACCGATGGGGAACATCCAACGGACGAGAGAAGTAGCAACGATTCTTCGTGCTTTTCAAAGCTAGGCAGGCGAGTAAGCAAAAAAAAACGCCGGAGGCTTTCGCCCCCGGCGTCATTTCAATCCGATAGATGAGAGTTCTTACTTCGCGCGCTTCGGGGTGTGCTTGGTGAGCACCGCCAAAAGTTCGGTGGCGTCCGCGGTCGGCTTCACGGCGCCTTCCAGGACGATCGCTCGTGCGGAAACCTTCTTGCCGTAAACGCGTTCGTTGGCGTCGTTATCCGGGCGAACCGTCGAACCGGACAGCGAGATTCCAGCGAACACGCCGCGTGCGCGCGAGTAGCTCAAAATCTGCGAGCGCAACGTCGCGTCGGTTTCCGCCGAAGCATTGCGGCCCACCGGTCCGGCTGCAACCGAAGCGTCGCCGCCCAGCTTGACCTTGCTCGCCAGAATTCCGTTCGCGCCGCTCTGGTTCATCACCAGCAGCACGAAGTCAGTCGCTTGTCCGCCCACTTGGAATCCGACGCTCAGTCCTTCCAGCGCCATCATCGAAGGTGCGCTCCATGCGCCGCGGAAGTACTTGCCGGAGCGGCAGGTCATTACGCCGCGGCCGTAGCTGGCGCCCACGATGAACGCGGCCTTCAGCACGGACGGGTACACGATCACGCAATACGCTTTGTCGATGACGTTCTGCGGAATGTCATCGGGGATATCCATAATCTCGTGGAGAACCGTGCCGGCATTCTTGATGCGGTCCTGGTCGGTTGTCTTGTCGTCGTCCGCGCGTACGGTCGCGGGTGCGCAAAAGCCAAGCATCGAAGCGATTACCAATACAGACAAAATCTTTTTCATCGTCCCCTCCAAGGGTTGGGTTTCATCATATGGATTTAGACACTGTTTCGCAACTTATCTCGGCGAAGGACTCCAGCCGGCGCGCGGGTTCCCGTATGATGGCGGTTAGATGCTCACAAATATGGGTTGGTCTGCGATAAACAACGTGCGACGGGTTCGCGATGGCGCCTGCGGGCCAGGTGTCGGCCTCGCCGCTCTCGCCGTACTTCTGCTTGCGTCTGCGAATGCCGGCGCAGTTCGCGCTCAGCAGACCGCGCCGCACGCCGCGAAGCCTCCAAGCGCTTCGACAGGAAATGCAAGACGCGCTGACATCGCTCGCTTCAGTGCGCGCGTCGATGCGGCGTTGGCCGACTCGAAAGCGCAGAAAAGTTTCTGGGGAATCCTGGTCGTCGATCGCCAAACCGGCGAAATATTGTACGAAGCAAACGCCGATAAATATTTCACTCCCGCATCCAACGCCAAGATCGTCACTTCGTCGTTCGCATTTGCCACACTTGGCCCGGACTTCCGGTTTCGCACCACGCTGGAAACCACCGGCGCGCTGAGCGCGGACGGATCCTTAAAAGGCGACCTCGTTCTGGTCGGCCGCGGCGATCCCGATTTGTCGAACCGCGTTTTTCCGTACGCCGGAAAAGCGGAACACGACGGCCCGGTGGATAAAGTGCTCTTGGAAATGGTGGACGCCGCGATCGCCAAGGGTTTGAAGTCGATCGACGGAGACATCGTCGCCGACGACAGCTATTACCCGTACGATCCGTATCCGCCGGGTTGGAACGTCGGCGATTTGTTCTTCACCTACGGCGCTCCGGTCAGCGCGATTTCGTTCAACGACAACACCTTCGAAATCGAAATCACCCCGGGTTTGCAGGCCGGTGATGCGGCCACCCTGAACGTAGAGCCACTCGCGGCCGCGGGCACGTTTACGCAGAAAATTGTCACCGGCCCAGCCGGTTCGCAGCCGAATTTTTCGGTCACCCGTCAGCCCGGTGTGAATTTCATTTTCCTGCGCGGCACGATTCCCGCGGGCCACGCGCCTGTGAAGCTCGACCTCGCGATGATGCAACCGGCAGAAACTGCCGCGCTGGCGCTGAAACAGGCCTTCGAATCCCGCGGCGTGCATGTCACCGGCACAGCCATCGCGCATCACGCGCTGCCGCCGGAAATTTATCCGGATTCGAACGTCGTACTTGGTCCAGCACCGGAGCCGACGCCGGAGAACGCAACGGTCCTCGCCGAACATCTGTCTCCCACGTTGCTCGAAACCGCGCGCATGACAAACAAAGTCAGCCAGAATCTGCACGCCGAACTTTTGCTCCGCGCCGCTGCGCGAGCCACAAAAGGCTACGGCGTCACCGACGCGGGAATCTGGGCCGAGCAGGATTTTCTGAAAAACATCGACGTCGCGGAGAACGACGTCCTGCTCGAAGACGGCTCGGGACTCTCTGGCGGTGACCTCCTCACTCCGCGCTCGCTGGTGCAAATTCTGCGATTCGATTCGCAGCAGCCCTGGGGCGAAGGTTACATTTCCACGTTCCCGATCGCCGGTGTGGACGGCACTCTCGAAACCCGCATGAAGAAGACCAGCGCTGCGGGGATGGTCTTCGCCAAGACCGGCTCGCTCGAACGTGTCCGCGCACTTTCCGGATTTGCCACCACGACCGGCGGCGAGCATTTGGTGTTTTCCATTTTCGGAAACAACAATGCGCAAGCGGGGCACGACGCACAGTCCGTGATCGATTCCATCGTTGTCGCCATGGTCGATACTCTCGGCACTGCGCCGCCCGCCGCCGCGAAGAAAACAAAAAAGAAGTAATCGCGCACAGTCGGATTCCGCGCCCGCCACTCACGCCCGCTTTTCCACATCCGCTTGAACCTCGCCCTCGGTTCCATGTAATCCTAGTGATGAGGTTTCCGTGTCCCGCTCCGCCCAGCAGGTCCTTGAATTCGACAAGCTGAAAGAAATCGTCAGCCGCTACAGCACGTGTGTGTCCGGGCGTCGCGTGATTGAGTCGCTGGCGCAAAGTCAGGACGTCCCGGCGTTGAATGCGGAGTTCGCCCTGGTGCGCGAGGCCGTCGCGTACTTGCGCACCGGATCGGAACTCGGATTCGGCTCGCTCGCCGATCCCGAAACGTGGCTTGGGCGCCTCGCCGTTCCCGCTTCCGTGCTTTCGATTGCCGATTTTCTGAACGCGGTCACGCTGATCGAAAGCGTTGAAGCCGTAAAACAAACCTTCAAGGGCGCGAAAGAGAAATATCCGAACTTCACCGCGCGCGCCGAATCGCTTTCCGATCAGCGTTACATCGCGAAAGCGATCCATCACGCCATTCTGCCCAACGGCGAAATCAGCGACGATGCTTCGCCGCAGCTCCGGCGCATCCGTGTCGGTATCGCCCAGGGCCGTGAAAAAATTCAGCGCTCGCTCGATTCGATTTTGCGCGCTCGGGGCGAATCCACCGGCGAAGCCTACATCACTCTGCGCAACGATCGTTTCGTGATTCCCGTGCGCGCTTCCGATCGCCGCACGGTTCCCGGCGTCGTCCACGGCGCCAGCGGCACCGGCCAAACCGTTTTCGTCGAGCCGCTCGAAGCGATCGACCTGAACAATCGCCTCGTGCAGCTGAGCGAAGAGGAAATCGAGGAAATTTCGCGCATCCTGCAGGAATTGACCGAGCGGCTTCGCGCCAACGCAGGCCCGCTCGCCGAAGCGGCCAGGCAGATCGCGCATCTCGATTCGATTTTTGCCCGCGGCCGTTTCGCACGCGAGCTCGACTGCGTCACTCCGGCGTTCACCGAAGGCAACGCGTTGCGATTGGAATCGGCACGCAATCCGGTGCTCGAAGCCACTCTGCGCCCGCAAGGAAAGAAAGCCGTACCGCTTTCGCTGGCGATGGGTGGCGACGAAACCGTGATGGTGATCAGCGGCCCCAACACTGGCGGAAAAACCGTCGCCCTGAAATCCGTCGGCCTTGCGGCGCTTTCCGCACAAGCCGCAATTCCCGTCGCCGCCGAAATCGCCGAGCTGCCGATTTTCGATCACGTGCTCGCCGACATCGGCGACGAACAATCGATCGCCGCCGACCTTTCCACATTTTCCGCGCACGTGATGAATCTGAAGTCTATGCTCGAAACCGCCACGCCGCATTCCCTGATTCTGGTAGATGAAATGGGCACCGGCACAGCACCCGAAGAGGGTGCCGCTCTCGCCGTTGCGCTGCTTGAAGAATTTCGAATGCGCGGCTCGTTGACGATTGCCACCACGCATCACGATCGCCTGAAATCTTACGCATCCACTACGTCGGGTATCGTGAACGCCGCGATGGAATTCGATGAAGCCAACCTGCGGCCCACCTACCGTCTGCTCGTCGGAGTCCCCGGAACTTCGAGCGGAATCGAGATCGCCCGCCGTCTCGGTCTGCCGATGCGTGTGATTGAAACTGCGCGAGAGAGCCTTTCCACCGAATCGCGTGAAGCCCGCGAATTGATCGCTTATCTGCATCGCAGCCGCGATGAGATGGAAGAGGTAAAGCGCCAGTCGCGCGAAGAACTCGCGCAACTCGAACGCGAGCGCAACGCACTTCGCACCGAATGGGTCGAGCGCCAACGAAAACGCATCGCCGACCTCGAGCGCAACTTCGTCGAATCGCAAAAGCGACTCGAAGCCGAAGTCGCGCGACTGACCGAGGAAATTCGTGAGCGCAGCGTTCGTGCGCAAATCGAAAAGCAAGCGGGCAAGCGGCTCAGCAGCATCCAGGCCGACGCCCGCGCCGATAAAGACGCTGCCATTGTCGAAGCGCTTTCGGCATCGCAAGCTGACTTGGGCGTCAACGAACCCCCCGCGCCGAAACCCATCGACCCGGATGCTCTAGAGGCCGGCCAAAAAATTACCGTGAAGGGTTTCAAGCAACCGGTCGTGTTCCGCCGTCACGATGGCCGCACCGCGGAAGTGGAAGCAGGTCCGCTGCGAATGCGCGTGCCACTCGCAGATGTGGTTTCAACCAACGCGCCAGAGTCTGCGACAAAATCCGCGACAAAAACCACGTCGCAATCAACCGCCTCAAGCGGAAAACAAATCGACCACGTCACCGTGAAATCGCAGCCCACCGACCAGCCCAGCGCTGAAGAGATCAACGTGATCGGCTGCCGCGTGGAGGAAGCGACCGAACTGGTCGATAAGTTTATCGACGTCGCCGCGCTGGCCGGAAAACCGTCGGTGCGCATCATCCACGGCTACGGCACCGGAGCACTTCGCCGCGGGCTGACGGAATTTCTTTCCGCGCATCCGCTGGTCGAAGGAATTCGCCACGAAGCCGAAGACCGTGGCGGAAAAGCAATCACCATCGCCGATCTGGTCGTATAGTCGCGCGCGATGGATTTGAATCGAAATTTTGTGTAGAACAGGCTGAATGGCAGAAGCAGGATCATTCGCGGACAAGGTCAAGACGCAGTCGGACATCGTCCGAATCATCGGCGAATACGTGCGCCTGAAAAAGACCGGACAGAATTTCACCGGCCTCTGCCCGTTTCACAACGAAAAATCGCCGTCGTTCAGCGTGCATCCCACTAAACAATTCTTCCACTGCTTTGGCTGCGGCAAGGGTGGAGACGTGTTTCAGTTCGTCATGGAAATGGAAAAGTCCACGTTTCCGGAAGCGGTGCGAACCGTCGCCGAAAAATCCGGCATCGCCATACCCAAGCCGCGCGAGCGTTCTCCCGAAGAGCGAACTGAAAATCAGCAGCGCACCGCTCTTGTGAATCTGCACCGCGAGGCCGCCGCATTTTTCGCGCGCCAACTGCTCGAGGGCACGGAAGGAAAATTCCCGCTCGCCTACCTCGAAGATCGCGGCTTGAATCGGGAAGCCATCGCCCGCTTCGGCATCGGTTTTGCTCCGTCGGGCGGAGACACCGCGCTTCGTTTCCTGAAACAAAAATATCCCGAAAAAATTCTCGAAGTCTCCGGCCTGTTCAATCGCGATCAAAGCGGACGGCTCTACGACAAATTCCGCCGCCGGATCATGTTCCCAATTTCGAACGAAGGCGGAAAAGTGATCGCCTTTGGCGGCCGCGCCATGGGCGACGACCAGCCGAAGTACATGAACTCGCCCGAAACTCCGATCTACTCCAAGAGCAACGTGCTCTACCATCTCGATCGCGCCAAGGAAGCGCTGCGCCAAAGCGACTTCGCGGTGTTGGTCGAGGGTTACATGGACGCGATCGCCGTCGCTCGCGCCGGAGTGGGCAACGTCGTCGCCAGCTGCGGCACCAGCTTGGCCGAGCCGCAAATCAAATTGCTCAGCCGTTTCACCCAGCGCGTGGTCGTGAATTTCGATCCCGACGCTGCCGGCCAGGCCGCCACCGAACGATCGGTGATCCTGCTGCTCGAAAAAGAATTCGACGTGCGCGTGCTCGCCCTGCCCGGCGGCGCCGATCCCGACAAATTCATCAAAGAGCAGGGAATCGAGGCGTACAAAAAACTGTTGCTGCAATCTCCGCCCTATCTCGATTACCTGATCAACCGCGCGAAAAAAATGGATCGCACCACCGCCAACGGAAAAGTGGCCGCGCTGAACTTCTTGATGCCCTACGTGCAGCGCCTGCCCGACCGGCTGCTCCGTTCTGAGTGGGCTACGCGCATCGCTTCGGAACTGCGCGTGGATGAACCGGTGCTCCGCGAAGCGTTGCGTCGCGCCGCCACCGAACGTCGCAGCGAGGTGAAGCCAAAAGCGGAATTGCTCACCCCGGCTGTGAAGCGCGCCGAACGCCAGCTAATCCGCATGCTCTTTGAGGCCGATGAATTCAGGCAGCAGCTCGCGCATCAGATTGCCGTCGAAGACCTGCACAAGGGCCTCGAAACGAAAAATATCTTCGAAGCGCTGATCGCCGCAAACGCGCAGGAGGCCGAAACCAGCCGCCGCCCGGACCCAGCCGATGTCGCCCGGGGCTTGGATAATAAGGACCGGCGAGTGATGTTCGAAGTGCTGTTTGAGGCGCTTCCGGACGCCACCTGGTCCGAAGCCGAAAGCTGCCTCCATTTCTTACGCAACCGCCCTGTTTCCATAGAGTTGGCGGAGCTGCAAAAACGAATCGAATCCAATCCTCCGGCCGCGGAGCTAAAAACCATGGTCCTGCGTCGAATGGAGTTATTGCGGCTACTTTCCAGCCGCCGTGAACCGGATAAATTGTTGGACGAGCAATAAGTTACGGCGGCTGTCGCGCCGAATGATTTGACGGTTTCAGGGCTGTGTTATATATTCCTAAGGTTTTGGAGGAAACGGGTGGCACCCGTCGAGCATCATATAGACGTATCGGATGGCGCTGGCTAAGGCGGCCCGGCGCGCGGCTTGAGAACGGGTTCGAAGATCTCGTCCTTAAAAATCCTTTTCAGAATCACGAATCGAGGCTGCGCCGGGGTGTCTCGCCCGGTGCGCTTTTTTCTATTGAAACACGCTGTTCACGGAATTGTTTTTGAAGGGGCAAGGGAGGAAGTGTGAGTCTGGCTCTCGAAGAAAAGTACGATCAGGTACGACAACTCATCGCCATGGGCAAGGAACGCGGCTACCTGCTCTACGATGAGGTCAACGACATTTTGCCGCCCGAAGTTCACTCTTCGGAAGAAATCGATGATTTGCTTTCCACGTTTGAACGCTACGGCATTGATGTGTATGAGGATCTTTCCAGCGCGAAAGCGGCGCTCGCTGCGGCGGATTCCTCCGATGGCGTCGAAACTCCGGTAAAAGAAGAATCTTCCTCGTCCGCATCAGAAGATGGCGATCTGGATTTGACTCCGGGTTCGCTCGAAAAGACCAACGATCCCGTTCGCATGTATTTGCGCGAAATGGGAACCGTTCCGCTGCTGACTCGCGAAGGTGAAGTTGCCATCGCCAAGCGCATTGAGCGCGGCCAGTTGCTGGTGCTCAAGACGATTTCGCGCGCTCCGTTGATTCTGAAAGAACTTTTGCAGGTCGGCGAGGATCTGCGCAACGGCTCCCGCTCCATCAAAGAAATCGTTCAGTTCGATGACGAAGAGCTGACCGAAGAAAAGATCGAAGCGAAGACCAAAGAAACCCTCAAGGAAATCGACAAGATCGCGAAACTCTACCTGCTGGCGCTGAAGCAAGCCGGCAAGCTCGAAAAAATCGCGCGTTCGAAGAAGCGTCCGTATCTCCGCGCGCGCTATGAGCTTGCTCGTACTCGCGTCGAAATGTCGAACCGCGTTCGCGGCCTCGATTTCAATCCGCTCGAAAAGAAGCGACTGATCGAAAAGATCCGGCAGACCGTCGAGCGCGTCCATTTCCTCGAGCGCGATACGGTCAAGCTTGAGCGTCGCGTCGAAGCCTCCAAAGCCGACGTGCAAGCCGAAGCGCGCAAGGATCTGAAAGCGCGTCGCCAGGAACTCGGCGAGATTGAAATCGCCAGCGAAGTCAGTCCCACCGAATTGAAGCGCGGGCTTCAGGTGATTCTTCGCGGCGAAGCCGAAGCGGAACAGGCGAAAAAAGAGCTGATCGAAGCCAACCTTCGGTTGGTGGTTTCCATTGCCAAGAAATACACCAACCGCGGTTTGCAATTCCTCGACCTGATTCAGGAAGGCAACATCGGCCTGATGAAGGCCGTCGACAAATTCGAATGGCGCCGCGGGTACAAATTCTCCACGTACGCGACCTGGTGGATTCGCCAGGCCATCACCCGCGCCATTGCCGATCAGGCCCGCACCATCCGCATTCCGGTGCACATGATCGAAACGATCAACAAACTGGTGCGCACCCAGCGCCAGCTGGTGCAGGAGCTCGGGCGCGAGCCGACTTCGGAAGAAATCGCCAAGCGCATGGACATTCCTGTCGCGAAAGTCCGCAAGATTTTGAAAATCGCACAGGAACCGATTTCGCTCGAAACTCCGATCGGCGAGGAAGAAGATTCGCATCTCGGCGACTTCATCGAAGACAAAGCGGTGGTCTCGCCTTCCGATGCGGTAATCAACCTTAGCCTGAAAGAGCAAACGTCTTCAGTGCTGAAGACCCTGACGCCGCGCGAAGAAAAAGTCATCAAGATGCGTTTTGGTCTGGATGACGGCAGCGAGCACACGCTCGAAGAGGTCGGCCAGTCGTTCGCCGTCACGCGCGAACGTATCCGCCAGATCGAAGCGAAAGCGCTGCGCAAGTTGCGGCATCCTTCGCGGTCGCGGAAATTGCGCGCGTTCCTCGAGGGTTCGGCGAACGATTACTAGGGTTCAGTCGGATTTTACGATTTACAAGACAGGGCGAGCTTCGGCTCGCCCTTTTTTGTTGGCGCGCGTAGTACGCTCAGGCTTTCAGCGCGTCCTGCAGGCGATTCAGAGCGTCGAACCAATACGATTTTTTCGCGGCGGCATCTTTCGAGCTTGCGAGTTTCATGTGGTCCACGGCCACCTGCGCTTTTCCGGCGGCTTTCGGATAAAAATTCACGCTCACTCTGCTTTTGCCGCCGTCCCACTTCGCGCGGATCGATTTGTTCGCAGTCTCCGTGGTGATTTCAAATTCGGCGCCGGGCAGCCAGCGATCGCGCAACTTCGCGTCTGAAAACGCTTTGTAGATTTTCTCCACCGGCACCGTCAGCGTTCTGCTGCCAGACGCCGCAAATTCGCCGTCGCACTTCTGGAATTTTCCGCGCAGCCCTCGCGATTGCTCGTAGCTCACCGCTAGCATTTGTCCCCACCACGGTCCGAGTTTCGGATCTTCGTTCAGGAACGCGGTGATCTGCTGGTGAGTCCACTTTTTCGCGCCGGCTTTATCGAGGATTTTTCCCCACTCGCCGGCCGTCCTGCCGGTGCGCTTCACCAGCGCTTTATCGCTCAATCCCTTCGAAGTCGTAGGTTTTTTCGCCACGGTCCCACCTATTTGAACGCGCCCTCGATCCGATTGTCGCGCTTCCCGAAAATATCCCACAGCCCCTCTGCATTCTCAACCCTCGCGTCGCGCGCGCCCGTGAAGTGAAGGTATGCAGTTTGTTGCTTAGCGGCGCCTGTACGTACGAAATCGGTCGTGCCGGGATTTGCAATCCAATCTTCCAATTCGTCTCGCAATTCGTTTTGGGATATACATGAACCAGTGAGACGCGCCCGCGCGATCTGAGCGCGAAGTTCGGTCAAGCGCCGAACCTGGAGAATTGACGATGGCCGCCAAGAAGCCCGCTAAGAAATCCGCAAAAAAATCCCGCAAGGTCCCCGGCGCAAAAGCCCGCGAACCAGAACGCGATTATTCCCACCGCGCGTTGATCGACAAACTCGGAGTCCACGCCGGCGAAACCGTCGTCGTGCTGGGCGTCGGCGACGCGATCTTCCTCGACGAACTTGAAAAACGCGTCCCCGCGTTTTCCATCCGCTTCGACGGAACCGCCGATCTGGTCTTCTTTGCCGCCGAAGACAAATCCGACCTTGCCCAATTGAAATCTCTCGCCGCACAGATCGTAAAAGACGGTGCGATTTGGGTGGTCTTCCCGAAGGGCCAGAAACACATCCGCGACACCGACGTGATCGCCGCCGGAAAATCCGCTGGGCTTACCGACAATAAAGTCTGCCGGTTCTCCGACACGCACACCGCATTGCGATTCTGTATTCCCGTTGCCAGGCGCTAGCCGCGCCCCATCGGTCGAACCAACCGTTCGCGCAAGTTCCGCACCACGCCGCTTCTAGCACATCCACCCAGTTTCATATTCCGTCGCGCAACTTCACTGACTATCATGTGGGTATGCCGCCGATTCTCGAAGTCCGCGGACTGACGGTCGAGTTGCCCACTCGATCCGGCTGGGTGCGTCCGGTCAACGACGTTTCGTTCGCGCTCAATCAGGGCGAAACGCTCGGCATCGTCGGCGAATCCGGTTCGGGAAAAACAATTTTATCGCTCGCGCTGATGGGCCTCGACCCGCACGGAGCGCGCCGCAGCGGCGAAGTCTGGCTCGCGAATTCCGGCGATCGCAGCACAAACCAGCACGGCCGTGAAAATATTCTCGCCGCAGGCGCGCAGCGCATGCGGGCCATCCGCGGACGCGAAATCGCCATGATTTTTCAGGAGCCGATGACCGCGCTGAATCCGGTGATGCGCGTCGGCGACCAGATCGAAGAAGCGATCCGCGTTCACGATTCGTCTTTGCCGGAAACCGAGATCCGCCGTCGCGCCATCGAATCGCTCACACTCGCGTCGCTGCCCGAGCCGGAACGCCGCGCCCGCCAATATCCGCATCAACTGTCTGGCGGACTTCGCCAGCGCGTGATGATCGCCATGGCGCTTGCCGCGAAGCCGGGAATTCTGATCGCCGACGAACCGACCACCGCGCTCGACGTAACCGTGCAAAAACAAATCCTCGAACTCCTCGCGAATTTGCGACGCGACCTCGCCCTCTCGATGTTGTTCATCACCCACGATCTCGGCGTCGTAGCGCAGGTGGCCGATCGCGTCGCGGTGATGTACGCCGGACGGATCGTGGAGGAAGGGCCCGTGCTCGAAGTGTTGCGCGCGCCAAAACATCCTTATACCGAGGGTTTGCTGCGCGCTGCGCCGCGGCTGGTTCGCGAAAAGCTGGTGCCGATTCCCGGTTCGGTCCCGGCGCTTGATTCGCTGCCCGCGGGTTGCTCGTTTGCGCCGCGCTGCTCGTATCGCATCCCGGAATGCGAAGCCTCGGTTCCGCAATTGCGTTTCGTAAACGCCGATCACGCCGCGCGCTGCATCCTTGTTCCGGACGGCTCAGCGAATCAGCCGCACACTGCGTCCGCACCAGGACAAAAATCGAGCGCGCAATCGCCGACAGGAGCGATGCCGCAATGACGAATCCTGCGCCGAACGAAAAACAAAACCGCGCCGCGATCGAAGAGCGATTCACCGCGACGGCAAAAGTGTTCGGCGATTATGCGGTCGCCGATCGAGTGCGGCTCGCCAACCGCCTGGCGGAAATGGTCGGCGCAAACTCTACCGACACGGCCGTCGATCTCGCCACCGGCCCGGGAACTCTCGCACTGCAATTCGCTCGCCGCGTGAAATGGATGGCCGCGGTCGATCTCACTCCTGCGATGCTCAAGCGCGCCCGCGAATCCGCCCGCGCCGAGAGCCTCGCCAATCTGGAATTTCTTCGCGCCGATGCGCAGGAATTGCCGATCGCCGCGAATTCGCTTTCTCTCGCGGTTACCAGCTATAGCCTGCATCACGTTCCCGACCAGGCCCGCATGCTTCGCGAAATGGCCCGCATCGTGAAACCCGGCGGCCGCATTGGAATTATCGACATCGTCGTGCCCGATACTCCCGGCGCGTCCGAAGCCGCCAACGAAATCGAAATCGCGCGCGACAAATCTCACACGCGCTCGCTGACCCGTAAGGAATTCGACACGCTGCTCGATCAAGCCGGCCTGCGCAAAATCGGTACGGATTTTCAGGAGCTGACGCGTTCGTTCGATCACTGGCTGCATGTGGCCGGATGGCATCTCGGCGATCCCGCGTACGAACAAACGCGCAGCCTGATGGAAGCCACGATCGTAAGCGACGCGGCCGGTTTTCATCCGCGCTACGCGCATCCCGCGCCACACGACCCCGCAAAAGCAGACGCGGACGCGAAAGTGAAAGACGCGCCGGACGACCGCCCAGACATCGAAATGTGCAACAACGCGCTTTTCATCGCGGCTGAGAAAATCTGACCATGCCCGCCGAAATTCTTCTCCAGGCCAGCGACCTGCGGAAAACTTACTCGACGTCGTCGGGTGAGTTCGCGCGCAGCGCACGGAAATTCACCGCCGTCGACGGCGTCAGCATCGCGGTCGAGCGCGGTGAAACGCTCGCGATGGTCGGCGAATCCGGCTGCGGCAAAACCACTCTGGCGCGAATGCTTTTGCGTTTGATCGAGCCAGATTCCGGCACGATGCGTTTTCGCGGAGAAGATTGGCGCGGCGCCAAGGGAGAAGAATTGCGCAAGCTGCGCGCCCGGATGCAGATGGTATTTCAGGATCCGATCGCTTCGCTGAATCCGCGGATGAGCGTGGCCGCAATCGTCGGCGAACCTCTCGCGATTCACGAGCCGCAAACCACGCGCACCGACCGCGCGTCCCGCGTTGCTGAAATTTTGTCCGCGGTGGGTGTCGGCGCAGACGCCATGAATCGCTATCCTCACGAATTTTCCGGCGGCCAGCGCCAGCGCATCGGAATCGCCCGCGCGCTCATCCTGAAACCCGAACTCGTAATCGCCGATGAGCCCGTCTCCGCTCTCGACGTTTCGGTCGGCGCGCAAATCCTGGAATTGCTCTCGCGTTTGCAGCGCGATTTTTCGCTCACACTGATTCTGATTTCGCACAGCCTGCCGGTGGTGGCGCAGCTCGCCACGCGCGTAGCCGTGATGAAGGCCGGCCAGATCGTGGAAGTCGGTCAAGCCACACAAGTGCTTTCTGCTCCGCAACATCCGTACACCCAGGCGCTTCTCGGCGCCGTGCCCGAAATCCCTGTATAGGGTTCATCCGCCGCTAAAAATGCGTTACACTCGCGCTCGCCTGAGTGGGGCGCTCAGCCGGCATTTCATCACGATCACGCAGCACTGAAATCTTTTCCGCCGCGCCGCGTACTCGCTTTCAGACGCACAAATCTCTTCGCTTTTTCGCCGGAGGAACACCATGGCCACGCCCACTGCTCTGCCCGCTCCCGAACCCGTCACCAACGACAATTCGTTCAGCCGCGTGATCGGCGCGATCGTCTCGCCGCAAGCCACGTTCGAATCGATCGTCCGGCGGCCCACGTGGATCGTTCCGATTCTGCTGCTCGTCATCGGCTCGCTGTTGCTGGTGGGACTTTTCAGCCAGCGCGTCGGTTGGCGCAGCATGATCCTTCGGCAGGACGAACAAAATTCCCGCGTGCAGAAGCAAATGGAAAACATGACCGCCGAACAGCGCGACAACATGGTGGACACGCAGACCAAGTTCGCCGCGCCGTTCGCATATGGAATCACCGTCGTTGGACCTTTCATCGCCGCGGTGATTATTGCCGCCGTGCTGATGCTGGCTTTCTCGGTCATTCTTGGCACCAAGGTCGGCTTCAAGCAATCGCTCGGCATCGTTTCCTATTCCTGGGCGCCGGGCTTGATTGGAGTTTTGCTCGGCATCGTGATTTTGTTTTTGAAGGATCCATCCACAATCGACCTGGAACATCTGGTCGCCACAAACATCGGTTCCTATCTGCCCGATTCGTCGCCGAAATGGCTCGTGACGTTCCTCACCTCGTTCGACCTGTTCACGTTTTGGAACATGGCGCTGATGGCTTTCGGTTTCAGCGCGGTCGATCCGAAAAAAGTGTCGTGGGGCAAAGCCTTCGCCACCGTCTTCGCGCTTTGGTTTTTGTTTGTGCTGGTGAAGACCGGATTCACTGCCGCGTTCTCCTGATACACTCGGCGGGATGGACCCCGCGCAAAAAAACTTTCCGTTCGAGGTGATCGCCACCGATCCCACTGGCGCGCGCCTCGGACGGCTCACCACTCCGCACGGCGTGATCGAAACGCCGGCCTTCATGCCGGTGGGCACGGCCGCCACGGTGAAGGGCCAGACGCAGCAGGACCTGGAAAACCTCGACGTTCAGATACTTCTCTCGAACACCTATCATTTATTTCTCCGCCCCGGCCACGAACTGATCCGCAAAATGGGCGGCCTGCATAAATTCATGGCCTGGCCGCGCGCGATTCTCACCGACTCCGGCGGCTACCAGGTCTTCAGCCTAAGCGAATTGCGAAAAGTTTCCGACGAAGGCGTCACCTTTCGCTCGCATCTCGATGGTTCTGAGCATTTTCTCTCGCCCGAAAAAGCGCTTGAAATTGAAATCGCCCTCGGCGCGGACATTATTATGGTCCTCGACGAATGCATCGAAGCGCCTGCGCCGGAATCGCGCGCTCGCGACGCCGCCAAGCGAACACTCGACTGGGCGCGCCGCTCGCAGGGTTATTTCGCGCGGCACGGCGATCCCGCGCGGCAAGCGCTTTTCGGAATCGTGCAGGGCGGCACGCACGCCGCGGTTCGCCGCGAAAATGCCGACGCGCTTGTGGAGCTGAATTTTCCCGGCTACGCGATCGGCGGCCTCGCCGTCGGCGAATCGCACGCCATCACCTGCGAAATGGCCGGCATTGTCGCGCCGCGCCTGCCGTCGGACCGGCCGCGCTACCTGATGGGCGTCGGCAAGCCCGAACAAATTCCCGATTACGTCGCGCTCGGCATCGACATGATGGATTGCGTGCTGCCCACACGCAGCGCGCGCCACGGCTGCCTTTACACTTCGCAGGGCCGCTTGCTGATTCGCAACGCGCAGTACATTTCCGACCAGCGCCCGATCGATGAGGAGTGCACCTGCGCGGTCTGCAAGCGCTACACCCGCGCGTACTTACGCCATCTCTACGCGTCCGGAGAATTTCTCGCCACCATCCTGAACACCCACCACAACATCCACTTTTACCTTGACATCATGCGGAGAATCCGAGAGGCTATCCGTTTTGGGATGCTCGAAAAGTTCCGTTCTGACCTTCAGGCTCGTCTGAAATAGACAACCCAGGCAGGTGTTGGGCGCAACACCCGGCGGAGCGGCATCTCTGGACGTAATTTTTTGGCTCGTCGTCCCCGGCAAGCCATCATTTTGCGGCTCAAGCGGCATCTACATCTCAAAGTTCCTTCGACGTCGGAAAAAGGCGAAACGAAAGTGACATTCGCGTTCGGCAGCGCGTTTTCTACAGCACTCGTTGGCATGCACGAATCCGTCCTCGCGCTTCAAGCGCCCGGCCAGGGCATCGGTCTGGTCGGCTCGATCCTGCCTCTGATTCTGATCATGGTCATTTTTTATTTCCTCATGATCCTGCCCGCGCAGCGCCGGCAGAAGAAAGTCACCGAGATGCTCGGCGCCCTGAAAAACGGCGACAAAGTGATTACAAACGGCGGCATCTATGGCACGATAGTTGGCCTTGAAGCGGACGCAGTTCAGCTACGCGTCGCCGAACAAGTGAAAATGAAGGTCGCGCGCAGCGCGATCGCCGGACTCCAGGCCGAACCACCGAAGGAGAGTTAGCAAGCCCGCATGAATTCCCAGCACAAGTGGAAGTTCGTCCTGATTGGACTCGTCATTCTTGCCTGTATTTTCGGTTTGATTGGTTTTCCGCCGCCCACCTCGCTTGCGGGGTTGAAGCAGAGCCTGGCGGACCGCATTAAATTGGGCCTCGATTTGAAGGGCGGCAGCCACCTGGTGCTTCAGGTACAGGTGGACGAAGCGATTGGCCAGCGCTGCGACCAGACGGTAGATCTGCTGGTCAAAACGCTGCACGAGAAGAACGTAACGGTCGGCGATGTCCGCCGCGTGGACGATACCCATATTGAAGTCAGCAACGTCGATCCGAACTCCGCCGGTACTTTCCGCGACATCGTCAGCACTCAATTTCAAGATTGGATCTCCAGCGCCGCTCCCGGGTCGCAAAACGGATTCTTGCTGACGCTGAAGCCGTCGGTGATCTCCGATCTCCGCAAAGACACCATGGACCAGGCGCTGGAAACGATCACGCGCCGTATTAACGCGCTGGGCTTGACCGAACCAACGATTGCATTCACGGGCCGCACCGATGAAATTCTCGTGCAGCTGCCGGGCGAAGGCGATCCCACCCGCGCGAAAGCCGTCATCCAGGCCGGCGGTCAACTCGAATTGACGCTCGTCGCTGACGATCAGACGTATCCTTCCGAAGCGGCGGCACTTGCCGCGCACGGCGGCGTGCTTCCTCCGGGCACGATGGTGATGCCCGGCAAATCCGAAGCGCAGGGCGCGCCCGCAAACTCGCAGGTCTATTACATTGTGGCGCGGTCGCCGATTGTCACTGGTACGGATTTGCAGAGCGCGACTACCAGCCCGAGCACCAATTTCCCGAATCAATATCAAGTGGACTTCGTTCTTTCCACCGCGGCTGCTTCGCGATTCGGCCCGTTCACGAAAGCAAATATCGGCAAGCGCATGGCGATCGTGCTGGACCGTAAAGTTCAAACGGCTCCCACGATCAATGGTCCCATCGAAGATCGCGGCATGATCGAAGGCAACTTCACCGAAGAGTCGGCCAAAGATTTGGCGCTTGTTCTCCGGGCCGGAGCGCTGCCTGCTTCCATCAAATACCTCGAAGAGCGCACCGTCGGTCCTTCGCTCGGTGCGGACTCGATCCGCGCGGGCGTGCGCGCTTCGATCGGCAGCTTGATCGTTGTAATGATTTTCCTGGTTTTTTACTACCGGCTCAGCGGCGTCAACGCCGTGGTCGCTTTGATTCTGAACCTGCTGATCCTGATCGCTTTCATGGCGATTGCGGGTGCCACTTTGACGTTGCCCGGCATCGCCGGCGTCGTACTCACGATCGGTATGGGCGTCGATTCCAACGTGCTGGTGTTTGAGCGTATTCGCGAAGAATTGCGAAGCGGAAAATCGCCGGCTTCGGCCGTGGACCTCGGCTTCAGCAACGCGTTTCGCACCATCATCGACACCCACGTCACCACGCTGGTTTCGGCAGGGTTCTTGTTGCTGTTTGGTTCCGGCCCGGTACAGGGATTCGCGATTACCTTGATCATCGGTTTGCTGGCCAACGTTTTCACCTCGATCTTTGTGTCGCGCACCATCTTCGACTGGCACTTGTCGCGAATGGGCCGTCAAGAACCTCTAAGCATCTGATTGTGAAGGAAATGCAGTCGTCGGATATTTTTAATGAACTGCCGCGGATGGGGAACAAACCCCCAGTACCCGGTGTCCAATAAAGGCGGATTACTAACGCAATGGAATTGTTCAAAAACGTTAACGTGGATTGGATCGGCAAAGCGAAATACTTCGCTGCTCTTTCGCTGATCCTTCTGGTCGTGGGCTGGGCCTCGATTTTGAAGAACGGAGGCCTGCGCTACGGCATCGACTTCCGCGGCGGCACGCTGATTTACGTTCGCTTCGCCGGCACTCCTCCGATCGATCAAATTCGCAAGGGACTTTCCGCAGCGGGTCTCGCCGATAGCACCATTCAGACCATCAGCGATTCCGTCGTCGGCGGTTCGCAGAATGACGTCGTGATCGGTCTTGAGCGCAAAGATCAGAGCGACGAATCGTTGAACGCAGGCAAGCAGGCGATTCTCGACGTGTTGCACAAGACTTTTGGAACCGCCGAAGTTGCCGGCAAATCCGATTTCAATTCCGCCACCAAAGATTCTCTCGCCGTCGTACTCACGCAGAAAGATCCGCTCTCGTTGGGTTTGAATGCCGGAGACCGTTACAATCAACTCGCGCAGCGCTTGCTCGATGCGCGCGACAAAGATCACGGCGGCATCGTTACGAATTTTAACGACCTTAGCAACGTGGACGGCGCGAACCCCGCGGTGCTCACCGTGCTGAATGGAAATTTTGCGCTCGATAATTTCACCATTCGCAACGTGGAAGTCGTCGGACCGAAGGTCGGCGCGCAGCTCCGTCACCAGGCAATTTTCGCCACCTTGTACGCGCTCGCCGGCATGCTGGTGTACATCGCGTTTCGTTTTGAGTGGGTTTACGGCGCCGCGGCCGTCATCGCCGTGTTTCACGACGTGCTAATTACCCTCGGCTTCTTCTCGCTTTTCCATTATGAAATTTCATTGACGGTCATCGCCGCTTTGCTTACATTGGTCGGCTATTCGATGAACGATACGATCGTAATTTTCGACCGCGTCCGCGAAGACACCCGATTGATGCGTCGCGATTCGTTTTCAGACATCGTGAATAAGGCCATCAACCAGACGCTTTCGCGAACCATCCTCACCAGCGGCCTTACGTTCCTTACCGTCCTGGTCCTGTTCCTGATGGGCGGACAGGTTTTGCGAGCGTTCTCTTTTGCCATGGTAGTAGGAGTTGTGGTAGGAACGTATTCCAGCTTCGGAATTGCAGCGCCCATCGTGGTGCTGTGGAACAAGTATCGAGGGGACGGAACTGCCGTGCGTGCCGGATCCGCAGCCGACAAACGCGTATTGGCAGATGCAAGGAGGTAGTCATGTTTGACGATCTCGTAGTATCCAGCGCGAACCCGAAGAAGACGAACAAGCCCTGGACGGTCGCACTCTCCATGTTCATTCAGGTGGGGATCGTGATCGTCATGATCTTGATTCCGTTGATCTACACCGAAGCGCTGCCGAAGGGTATGCTCACCACCTTCCTGGCGGCTCCTCCGCCTCCGCCGCCACCGCCTCCCCCGGCCGCGGCCGTGAAGATTGTGAAGCCGCAGGTGCACCTGATCCACAACGGTCAGATGATGGCGCCTACGGTGATCCCGAAGAAGGTCAATATCATTAAGGAAGAAGAGCAGCCACCCGACGTTGGTGCATCCAACGGTGTGGTCGGCGGCGTTGCGGGCGGCTCCGCGGGCGGCGTGCTCGGCGGCATCATCGGCGGCACGTCCGGCTCGAACTTGCCTCCCCCGCCTCCTAAGGTCAACAAGCCTTTGAAGGTCGGCGGCAACGTCCAGGCGGCGAACATCATCCGTCAGGTCCAGCCCACCTATCCTCCGATCGCGAAGACGGCCCACGTTTCCGGCACCGTGGTGCTCCACGCGATTATTTCGAAGGACGGCTCGATCGAAGAACTCACCTATATCTCCGGTCCGCCGCTATTGATGAAGAACGCGATGGACGCTGTGCACCAGTGGCGTTACAGGCCCACCATGCTGAACGGTGAGCCGGTCGAAGTGGACACCACAATTTCTGTAGTCTTTACTCTAGGCGGTTAAGCAGTCACGGTTCGGGCCCTGTTGCGGGGCTGGGGCTGGCAGGGAATGAATTCCGACCGGCAGAATCTGACTGCCGCGATCGTCTTGAAGGAATGGAGGAGCTAACTCATGTTTGCGAATTTACTTTTGGCCACTGTGGTGCTGTTTCAGCAGCAAGCCGGCGAACCGAGCTGGGATCTGGTGTCGATGTGGCAGCACATGGACTGGCCGGCGAAGACGGTCGTCTTTATTCTCTTCATCATGTCCGCCTGGTCGGTGGGTATCATGATCGACCGCGCGTTGATGTACAGCGCGGCCCGCAAGCAGTCCCGCGTGTTCGTGCAGCAGGTCGCCGGCGCGCTGAAGGACAACAAGCTCGACGAAGCGATCTCGATCGCCGAACGCAACAAGAAGAGCCACATCGCCAAGGTCGTTGCCACCGGTTTGTCGGAATTCCAGGCAGCCTCGGCGCAGGTCGGCGATGAAGAAGTGATCGAAGCCGCCAAGCGCGGTCTGGAACGCTCGGTCGCTATCGTGCACGCCGAAATGAAGCGCGGTCTGTCGGGTCTGGCCACCATCGGTTCCACCGCACCGTTCGTCGGGTTGTTCGGCACCGTGATGGGCATCATCGGCGCGTTCAAAGGTATTTCGGCATCGAAGGCAACCGGTCTGTCCGCGGTCGCCGGCGGTATTTCCGAAGCTCTTTTGACCACCGCTCTCGGCTTGCTGGTCGCCGTGCCGGCCGTGTGGACCTTCAACTACTTCACCAATAAAGTGGAAGCGTTTGACGTGGAGATGGATAACTCTTCGATGGAGTTGATCAACTACTTCATCACGCGCCGCGGCGCAAAGAAGTAACTCCCATGGCCTACAAGCCCAAAGCACCGCCGGTGATGGCGTCTCCAAACGTCATCCCCATGGCGGACATCATGTTGGTGCTGTTGATCATTTTCATGGTGATCACGCCCATGTTGCAGAAGGGCGTCTCCGTGGACATGGCCAAGGTCGATAATGCCCGCGATTTGCAGGACGCCGACCGCGATGACGCAATCATCATCGCTGTGGCGCGCGACGGCAAACTCTACCTGGGAACTTCGCAGATCGAATTGGGTGACATCACCAGCCGCGTGAAGGACCTGATCGCCAATCGCCTCGACAAAACCGTTTTCGTCCGCTCGGATTCGCGCGCGAAATACGGCGACGTCGTCAAGGCCGTTGACGAAGTCCGCTCTGCGGGCGTCGACCACCTCGGTCTGCTCACCGAAAAGAATCGCAACAGAGAAGCAACGGCTCCTCCTCCGCCTCCTCCCGGCACCTAGTCGCCGGGGAGTCGGCCTGGAGCCGCCGTACCCGGCTCGGGCGAGGCTGCCTTCGGAAATCTGCGGCGGGCCTTTAGTTGGGCCGCCTGTTTAAAGGAGTCTTCCATGGGAATGTCAGTTGGCAATAGCGGCGGTTCGATGTCCGAACCGAACATCGTTCCGCTGATCGACGTGCTGCTGGTGCTGATCATCATCTTCATGGTGATCACGCCGACCACTCCGCAGGGTCTGGACGCGCTGGTGCCTCAGCCCACGCCGCCGAACCAGAAAGAAGATCCATCCCTGCTGCAGAAGACCATCGTCGTGCAGGTCACCGCAAACGGCAAAGTCCTCATCAATCAGGACCCGACCGAATGGGACGCCCTCGGTCCGCGCCTCGAAGACATCTTCAAGCAGCGCGCCGAAAAAGTGGCTTTCGTGAAGGGCGATGATTCGGTGGAATTTGCCCAAGTTGCCCGCGCAATTGATATCATGCGTGGCGCGGGAATCGATAGCGTCGGCCTGATCACCGCCAAGATCGAAGCAGGTCAGTAAGCGCGATTGCCGTGCGCGGCTCCGGCCGCGCGCGTGATTTCCCGAAGCATTGGAATTTCCCGCCGTACGGTGCGCAGGTTTCCCGCATCCGGCGCGGCCGCCCATCAAGGAGGGCAGGAATGAAGCGTCAGCCCCACACAACTCTACTGCTTGTCGCAGTCATGGCCGCGATCGCTTCCGGAGCCGCTTGCGATAAATTGCGTGCCCGCGACGCGCTGAATAAAGGCGTGCAGGCCTACAAAGCCGGCCAGACCGACGCTGCGATCGAAAACTTCAAAAAAGCCAAAGACCTCGATCCCAACCTGACCAACGCCCGCCTGTACCTCGCCACCGCCTATGCCGGCCAATATATTCCTGGCGCGCCGTCCGAAGAAAATATGCGCAACGGCAATCAGGCTCGCGAAGAATTCCAGGAAATTCTCAACGCAGATCCGAACAATCTTTCGGCCATCGATGGCATCGGCTCCATCACCTACAACATGGGTGGCACGCCGTTCGATCCCAAGAAATTCGAAGATTCAAAAGCGTTTCACCAAAAGCACATCGCGCTGAAACCCGATGATCCCGAGCCCTACTACTGGATCGGCGTGATCGATTGGTCGCTCGCCTTCCGCGGCAATAAAGACATGCGCGAAGATTACAATAAGACCGCCAAGAAGACCATTCGCGACACCGATCCCATGCCGCCCGCGCTGGCCACCGCTTTCCAGCAGAAATACGGCGCCATGGTTGACGAGGGCATCACCAATTTGCAGACGGCCATCCGCCTGCGCCCCGATTACGACGACGCCATGGCCTATCTGAACCTGCTCTATCGCCAGAAGGCCGACATGGAAACGACGCCCGAAGCGCGCGAAGCAGATACCAAGCAGGCCGACGATCTGGTCGAAAAGGTGAAAGCCATCAAGCAGAAGAAGATGGATACGCCCGCTCCCCAGTAGTCCTATAAAAAAGTTCGATCGAACTTCAAAGCCGGCGGGTTCTTGAATCCGCCGGCTTTTTCTTTTCACCCAGACAATTTCGCCAGCTCGTCACCAGCAAAACCAGCTACACTTCCCGCAGCAATTCGCTTCGCCTCGATTTCACTGCGCCTGGAAGGATTCGAAAACATGCATCGCACCTACCGTCTCGTCACGGCACTGACTGCAGTTTCGGCCTTAGCAGCGTTGTTCCTTGCGCTCTCTGCGCTCCCCAGAGTCGAGCGCCGCGTGCACGCCCAGACCGGCTCCGCCGACCCGTGGAGCGCCTCGCAAACCGTCCTGCCGGCCGATCTAGTGCACGAATTGGCTGCGCCGAGCGGTACTAAGCCCACGGTGGTGTACGTCGGATTCCGTCCGCTCTTTCAGGGCGCGCATATTCCGGGAGCAGTCTTTCACGGCTCAACCTCAAAGCCCGAAGCGCTGGCCGAGCTCAAGACCTGGGCGCAGTCTTTGCCGCGCTCGACGAATCTCGTGATTTATTGCGGCTGCTGCCCCATGCCAAAATGCCCCAACATTCGCCCGGCATTCGCAGCCCTGCGCGACATGGGATTCACGCACTTGCGCGTTTTGATTTTGCCCACCGACTTCAACACCGACTGGACCGAAAAAGGCTACCCCGTCGAAAAAGGAAGCTAGTCCCAAACTTCCGCCTCAGCCAATTAGCCATCCTCCCGAAGATCCGCCCGCTGTCCCGCATCGGTTCAGCCGCCCCATAACCGCCCTCAATCGAATGTATTCATAAAACCAATAGGTACCAAGCGATGTAGTTACGCCCTCGGCATGCGTGCGGGATTAAAATAGCCGGTACGATGAGTTCGGCTGGCAAACCCGTCATCACCCAGGCCGCCCGGCGCAGCATCGATCTTCGCTTCGTCGAACTGATGGACAAGGTGCGTCGCAGCCGCCCCGGCGACGATCTCGAACTCCTCCGCCGCGCCTACGATTTCGCAGCCGAGCAGCATAAAACGCAGGTCCGCCAGTCCGGCGAGCCCTTCCTTTCGCATCCCGTCGAAGTTGCCCACATTCTCGCGGACATGAAACTCGACGTCACGTCTTTGTGCGCCGCGCTGCTGCACGACGTCGTAGAAGACACCAAGATTCCGCTGTCCACGATTTCCGATCAGTTCGGTCCAGACGTCGCTCGCCTCGTCGAAGGCGCCACCAAGATCAGCCGCCTCGATTTGCTCGCTCCCGAAGCGCGCCAGGCCGAAAACGTCCGCAAGATGCTCCTCGCCATGGTCAACGATGTTCGCGTCGTTGTCGTGAAGCTGGCCGACCGTCTTCACAACATGCGCACGCTGGAATATCTGGATTCGACCCGCCAGCAGCGCATCGCCCGCGAAACGCTCGACATTTACGCGCCCGTCGCCAACCGCCTCGGCATGGGCTTGATCCGCGGCGAACTCGAAGACCTTTCCTTCCGCTACATCGAGCCCGAAGCATTTTTCGAGCTGCAGAAAAAACTTGCCGTCAAGCAGCGCGCCTTCGACAAATTTCTGCTCGAAGTCCAGGAAACCATCCGCAACAAGATGGTCGAAACCGGCATTCCCGTTGAAGTGCAGGCCCGCGTGAAGCGCTTCTACTCGCTGCACACTAAAATTCAGAAGCAGCAGCGCACCATCGATCAGGTGTTCGATCTGCTCGCGGTACGCGTGATCACCGATACCGTAAAAAACTGTTACGCCGCGCTCGGCGTCATTCACCAGATCTGGCCGCCCGTCCCCGGCCGTTTCAAAGACTACATCGCCATGCCCCGTCCCAACCTCTATCAGTCGCTTCACACCGCGCTGATTCACGGTGGCCAGGCGTTCGAAGTCCAAATTCGCACGCAGGAAATGCATCGCATCGCCGAACAGGGCGTTGCCGCTCACTGGAAATACAAAGACGGTGCTCGCGAAGTTTCCGCCGCCGACGATCAACGCATCGTCTGGATGCGCCAGTTGATCGAGTGGGTGCAGGAAATGCAGGAGCCCAGCGAATTTCTTTCGACTCTGCGCGTCGATCTGTATCCCGAAGAGCTTTACACCTTCACGCCGCTCGGCCGCGTCGTCGTGTTGCCCCGCGCCGCTACGCCCATCGACTTCGCCTACGCCGTTCACACCGAAGTCGGCCACCAGTGCATCGGCGCTCGCGTGAATGGCGCCATCGTTCCGCTGCGCCATCCGCTCTCCAATGGCGACGTCGTCGAAATCATGACGCAGAAAGGCCACGAGCCTTCGCGCGATTGGCTTTCCTTCGTGCAGACATCGCGCGCGCGCAGCAAAATCCGCCAGTGGATCAATCTTCACGAGCGCGAGCAAGCCAAGTCCGTCGGCAGCCGCTTGATCGAAAAAGAGGCCCGCGCCTCGGGCATCTCGCTCAAGAAAATTACCGACGAAGACTGGCAGCGCGTCGCCTCCGAATACGGCTGCGGCAAAATCGACGATCTCTACGCCGATCTTGGCTACGGCAAATGGTCGGCGCGCCAAGTTCTTGCCAAGGCGTCCGGCCAGACACTTTCCGAAAATGTCGAAGAAGCGCCGAAGCTCGGCGCCACCGTAAAAAAACTGCTGGGCATCAACGACGGTGCAATTCTGGTGCGCGGCCACGACGACCTGATGGTCTATCGCTCGAAGTGTTGTAATCCCATCCCCGGTGACGACATCGTCGGTTACGTCACGCGGGGCCGCGGGATCGCCGTTCACAGCAAAACCTGCCCCAACGTTCAAAATCTCCTCTACGAAGCCGAGCGCCGCATTCCCGTCGAATGGGCCGGCGAAACGCAAGCCACCTTCCCGGTTCGGTTGCGCATTTTCACCGAAGACCGCCCCGGCATGCTTGCCGACATCACTGCCGTCATCAGCGAGACCGGCGCCAACATTCGCACCTTTGAAAGCGGCGGCGGCCACGACCTGCGCGCCCGCATCGAAGTCGCCCTCGACGTCCACAATCGCAAGCAGCTCGAGCGCATACTCACCGGCATCAAACGCATTCCCGGCGTGTTCGACATCGAACGCGTCTACAACGTCTAGCTCGCCGCTGTTCCCTCAATTTTCCGCCTTTCGAACCACGGGCCGGCCCGGTAGAATTCTTGCATCTTGAAGCGCTTTCCTCTGCTACCGCTCGCCGCCGTGTGCAGTCTGGTCCTGATCTGTTTGCTTTCGGGTTGCGCCGTGCAGCTGGCGCCCGGCTATCAAATCACCAAGCAGAGCGAAGACATCCGCTTCGTGCAATCCCCGCAGCCGGAGTTGCAGATCCGCAGCTCGTATAGCGTGCTCAATATCGGCACCGCGCCGCTCGACTACATCGACGTCGGCCTGCCCAACGAAAAAGCGTACGGGCGCACAAATTTGCGCCTCACCGTGGACGGCAAGGAAGCCGAATTCACAAATCTGCCCCAGGAATATCAGGTCTCGCAGCCAGACGCTCGCCGCATCGCCTTCGCTTCGCCCTGGCAGCAAAAACAGCGTCACGATTTGGTGATCGAATACTCGTTCGTCGCTCCGCAACTCTCGGGTGCCCGCATATCGCTCGCCGCGGATAGTTTTCACTTGGGCGCGCAGGGTTGGCTGCCTACGCTGCTAAAACCCAATCACGTCTTGTCCGATCCGCCCATCAATACCCACAAATCGCAATACACCGTAACGATCCCGTCCGATTTTCTGATCCTCGCCCGAGGCAAACAAAGCCGCCGCAAACAAAACGGCGCGCAAACCGAATATCGCTTCGACCTTCGCGCTGAAGACTTAAGCGTGTACGTCGTCGCCGGCCACTACGTCGAATCCGCCGTGCACGACAAATCGCAAGTTCAGTTTTGGACGGCCGCGCCGCTCGCCGGCGATTCCACCCACGCCGAATCCGAAATCGCCGCCGCTCGCCAGATCATGGAAAAAGATTTCGGCCCGCTCGATAAAAATATTCGCACCGTTCACGTCGTCGAATGGCACGGATTCGGCGAAACGGTCGAAAACGCGGAGTCAGCCGCAGCCGTCGGATTTCCCGGCGGAGCTCTCGTCAATCCTGCCGAACTCGCCCGAGGCGTCAACAGTCCCGCCTTCCTCGATGAGGCCACAGAAGCCTTCGCCCAAAGCTGGTTTTCCGATCAGTTTTATCCCGCGCCCAACGCCGTGATCGGTATCGGCTACGGCCTCGCCGGATACGCATCCATCGTCATCGACGAACAACGCGGCGGCGAAGCCGCTCGGCAAAAGCGCATTGGTCAGTTCCTCGCGCGCTACGACGAAGCGGTGAAGCAGCTCGCCGGAAAGAAAATCGATGGTAAGCCGCTCGCGGAAGAATCGATCGTCGTCACCTCGCCCTCCGATCCGTTTGACCAGCGTCGCATCAGCCTTGTAAAAGCTCCGCTTTTCTACGCCGCGCTCGAGGATGCCTGTGGCGCTGAAAACGTTCGCGCCGGCGTCGCCGCCGTGGTGAAAACGATGCGCGGCCAGCAAGTCACGTTCGACGACATTCGTTCGGCCATCGAGCGTACCTCCGGCAAAAATGTCGCGGGATTGTTTCGCGCCTGGCTGTACAATCCCGGCATTCCACAGGATTTCCGCGCGCGTTACGCCGCTGCGAACGGTTCGAATCCATAGATTTGCGAAATCATTTCCCCGCGGGAGGAACGCATGAAAGAAATCGTCGCCACTGAGAACGGACCGAAAGCGATCGGCCCGTACTCGCAAGCCATCAAGGCCAACGGATTTGTTTTCATGTCCGGCCAGATTCCGTTCGATCCAGCCACTGGAAAAATTATCGAGGGCGACATCGCCGCGCAAACTGCTCGCGTACTCGAAAACCTGAAAGCAATCGCCACAGCCGCCGGCTCTTCGCTCGATCGCGCCGTGAAGGCCACCGTCTTTCTGAAAGACATGAACGACTTCGTCGCGATGAACGAAGTGTACGGAAAATATTTCGTCGCGAATCCGCCGGCGCGTTCCACCGTCGAAGTCGCTCGCCTGCCGCGCGACGTCCGCGTGGAAATCGAATTGATCGTCTTGGCCTAAACTCGTTCTCGTTCCTGCTCAGGAGGTATCGCTCATGAACAAGATCACTTTCGGCTTGCTGCTCGGCGCGTTCCTCGGAATATTTGACGGACTCACCGCCTGGTTCACGCCAGAGGTTCGCCCCATGCTCATGCAAATCGTCATCGGCTCGGTCATCAAGGGCCTGGTCGCCGGATTGATTATCGGAATTTTCGCTCGCTACGTTCGATCGCTGCCTCTCGGCGTGCTCTTCGGTCTCGCGATTGGCCTCGCTCTCGCCTTTGGCGTCGCGCACATGCAGGGCAAGCACTATGTCGAGATTCTGGTTCCCGGCGGCCTCGTGGGCCTGATTCTCGGCTACGCCACGCAGAAATTTCACAGCTCGCCCTCGGCTTCCTGACCGCCTGTCCGAGCGCCGCGCTACATCGTTATCGAATCGCCGCCTTCGCTTCCGTCGAATGGCATGCCGCCCCATTTTTCGCTATCCTAAGAGCGTTCATAATTCAGCAAAGATGCCGAGGCATAATCGCTCTGACGCACAGTTCACCCCCTCCGTGCGATGAACGTAGGAATGCCACTCCGTTCGCCGCGCCCGAGATGATCGGCGGCGCTGCTCACGCGATGCGCGATTCCCAACTTAAGCTACTCGGGTGGATCGATGAGTGAGTCCCAGTTTGACCTGATTGTTATCGGCAGCGGTCCCGCGGGCCAAAAGAGCGCCATTTGCGCCGCAAAGCTGCGCAAGCGCGTGGCGGTGATCGACCGCACGCTCATGATCGGCGGCGTCTGCGTCCACACCGGCACCATTCCCAGCAAAAGCGTCCGCGAAGCCATCTTTCAGCTCACCGGAAACGCCGTCAAAGCGTTTTACGGCGATCACTACAAGGGCAAAAACGACATCACCATGCAGGATTTGGCGTTCCGCGTGCGCGCCACCATCGCTCGCGAAACCGAAGTCATCCGCGCACAGCTGAAGCGCAATCACATCCAGATTTTTCAGGGCACCGCGAAGTTTGTGGACGCTCATACCGTGGAAGTGCAGGGCGAAGCCGAAAAAGTTACGCTCCGCGGCGACAACATCATGATCGCCTGCGGCACCCGCCCCGCGCGCAATCCGGATATTCCGTTTGACGACAAGCGCATCGTGGACTCCGACCATCTGAGCAGCCTCGACGGCTTGCCCCGCGAAATCATCGTCGTGGGCGCGGGCGTCGTGGGCCTGGAATACACCTCGTTTCTTGCAGCGCTTGGCACCGAAGTCACGCTCGTCGATCAGCGGCCCACTCTGCTCGATTTCATCGACCGCGAAATCATGGAATCGCTGGCCTACCATCTGCGGCAAAACAATACGGTCTTCCGGCTCGGCGAAAAAGTCACTCGCGTCGGCATCGACCCGGCGCGCGATCGCGTATTTGCAGAACTCGAAAGCGGCAAAAAAATTCAAGCCGACGCGCTTCTCTATGCCGTCGGCCGCCAGGCCAACGGCGATCAACTGGGCATCGAAGCCGCCGGAATCACGCCGGATTCACGCGGCAAAATTACCGTGAACGAAAATTTTCAGACCCAAGTCCCCAACATCTACGCCGCCGGAGACATCATCGGTTTTCCCGCGCTGGCAAGCACATCGATGGAGCAGGGTCGCCTGGCCAGCTGCCACATGTTTGGCGTGCCCGCCGAACGCATGACCGAGCTTTTCCCGTTCGGCATTTACACCATTCCGGAAATTTCCATGGTTGGCGAAACAGAAGAAACCCTCACGAAAAACAAAGTGCCCTACGAAATCGGCGTCGCGAAATACAACGAACTCGCGAAGAGCATGATGCTTGGCGACGAAACCGGCATGTTGAAGCTCCTGTTCGACCGCAATACTCGCAAGCTCCTCGGCGTCCACGCCATCGGCCAGCGCGCCACCGAAATCATCCACATCGGCCAGGCCGTGCTCTACTACGGCGGCACGATCGAATATTTCCGCGACACCGTCTTCAACTACCCGACGCTCGCCGAAGCCTATAAAGTGGCCGCGCTCGACGGTATGAACAAACTGTAACGTCCGCCGCGAACAATCCCGAGTGTCTTCTGCGGCTTTCGGGGCCTTTCCGTTTTTAGCATCTCGCGCGGCTTTTCTTTCATCCAAGCCCGTGTAAACATACTGCCTCGCGTTTACGGACCGCTTATGGCCAAGCCCATCATTCTTACGGTCGACGACGACCCCGAAGTTCTTCGCGCCATCGAGCGCGATTTGCGCAAGCGCTACTCCGAGCATTACCGCGTCATGCGTGCGGAGTCCGGCTCCACGGCGCTGGAAACTCTGCGCACGTTGCAGAAGCGCAACGATCCCGTCGCGCTCTTTTTGGTCGATCAGCGCATGCCGCAAATGACCGGCGTCGCCTTCCTGGCCGAAGCGATTCGCTTGTATCCCGACGCCAAGCGCGTCCTGCTCACCGCCTATGCGGACACTGACGCCGCCATCCGCGCCATCAACGAGGTGCAGATCCAGAATTATTTGCTGAAGCCCTGGGATCCGCCCGAGCAAAAGCTGTATCCGGTCATCGACGACTTGCTCGCCGATTGGCAGGCAAACTATCACCCCGGCTTTGAGGGCGTGCGCATTCTCGGCAGCCGTTGGTCGCCGCAATCGTTTCGTATTCGTGATTTTCTGGCGCGCAATCACGTGCCTTACGTTTTTCTCGACGTAACCACCGAGCCGCAGGACCCGGAAGTGAAGCGCCTCACCGAAGCTCTCGGCGACGACGCGCACCGCTTGCCGCGCGTGTTTTTTGCCGACGGCTCGAATCTCGCCGAACCGAGCGCAGCCGACGTGGCCGCAAAGCTCGGCCTGCGCACCCAAGCCGAGCAAGCCTTCTACGATCTGGTGATTGTCGGCGGTGGTCCCGCAGGCCTTGCTGCTGCCGTGTATGGCGCATCCGAAGGTCTTCGCACTGTGATGATCGAGCGCGAAGCCCCCGGCGGACAAGCCGGCCTCAGTTCGCGCATCGAAAACTATCTTGGATTTCCCGCCGGCCTCAGTGGTGGCGACCTGGCTCGCCGCGCCGTGATGCAAGCCCGCCGCTTCGGCGTGGAAATTCTCGCGCCGCAGGAAGTGATCGGCTTCCGCGTGGACGGCCCTTATCGAATCGTCAAACTACAGGGCGGCAACGAAATTTCCTGTCACGCGCTGCTGATTGCCACCGGAGTGCAGTGGCGCATGCTCGACGTTCCGGGAATCGAGCGCCTACGCGACGCCGGTGTCTATTACAGTTCGTCGTTGACCGAAGCCGCGGCCTGCAAAAACGAAGACGTGTACATGGTTGGCGGTGCGAACTCCGCGGGCCAGGCTGCGTTGTATTTTTCCGAATACGCCAAGCGCGTGGTCATGTTGATTCGCGGAAATTCGCTCGACGCCACCATGTCGCAGTATCTGATAGACGAAATCAAAAAGAAGCCCAACATCCAAATCGAAGTGAACTCCACCGTCGTCGAAGTGCACGGCGAAAACCATCTGGAAGAAATCTCCATTCACTGCGCGCAGACCAACGAAACCACGCGTGTGTGCGCCGGCTCACTGTTTATTTTCATCGGCGCCGAACCGCACACGGATTGGCTCGGCAACGTCGTCAATCGCGACGAGCACGGCTTTATCCCCACCGGTACCGCGCTGCTGAAAGATGGCAAACGCCCCGCCGGTTGGACCGCCGATCGCGACCCGTGGCTTTTTGAAACCAGCATTCCCGGCGTTTTTGCCGTCGGCGACGTTCGTCAGGGTTCGGTGAAGCGCGTCGCTTCCGGCGTCGGCGAAGGCTCGGTCGCCATTCAATTCGTGCATCAGTATCTGAAGAAGGTTTGAGATGGAACCCATCGTCACTTCTCCGCACGCCGCAAAGCCGCTGCAGCAGGCCCTGCGCGACATCCCCGTCCTCGCCGATCTTCCTGAAGATCACATCGCCTGGCTGGCGACGCACGCCACCGAACTGTGGGCCGAGCCGAACGAGGTCATTTTCAAGCAGGGCGAGCCCGCCAATAAGTTGTGGTTCGTGCTCGAAGGCGAAGTAACCATCCAGCGCGAAGACATTCCCGATTCGCCGATTTACATTGCCCGCGGCGGCCAAGTCACCGGCAAACTTCCGTTTTCGCGAATGGTCGAATTCGGCGGCACAGCTCGCGCCGTCCTGCGCACTCGCGGCGCCACCATTCCCGAAGCGCTGTTTCCCGAAATGCTCACCACCGCGCCCGAGCTTTTGCAGCGTCTCGTCGGCGTGATGGCCGATCGCATCCGCGAATCCACCAAGCTCGACGTACAGCGCGAAAAATTGATGGCCCTCGGCAGGCTCTCCGCCGGTCTCGCGCACGAACTCAACAATCCCGCTGCGGCCATCGGCCGCTCCGCCGCCGGACTTCGCGAAACTCTCGACGCGCTCCGTTTCGCCGGCCTCCGCGTCAGCCATCATTACCTCACCGTCGAGCAAACCAATTCCATCGACAGCTTCGAGCAAAATCTGCTCGATCGACTCGCCGTGCAGCGCATTCCCGATCCCGTCGCAGATAGCGACCGCGAAGAGCAAATCGCCACCTGGCTCGAATCGCACAACGTGAAAGACGGTTGGGATCTGGCACCGCTCCTCGGCGAAGCGCAAACCGAAATTGGAACTCTCGACGAATTCTCAAAGCAAATCGGCGCAGACGCGTTTCCCGACGTACTCTCGCGCATCGTCCGCCGCCTCACCGCCTATCGCCTCGTGCAAGAAATCGAAAACGGCTCCAAGCGCGTCTCCGAGCTGGTCCGCTCCATCAAGGAATATTCTTACATGGACCAGCCCGCCGAGCAGGAAGTGGACATCCATCAGGGCATCGAGAGCACGCTCACGATGATGAATCACGTGCTGAAGCAGGGAATTACGGTCGTGCGCGAATATGACAAAACTCTTCCGCCGATTTGCGCCCGCGGCAGCGAATTGAATCAAGTCTGGACCAACTTGATCGACAATGCCGCATCTGCCATGAACGGCAAAGGCGAACTCCGCATTCACACCTCGCGCGAAAATGAACGCGTGCTCGTTCAAATCGCCGACAACGGCACCGGAATCCCCGCCGAAATCCAGACGCGCATCTTCGAGCCGTTTTTCACCACCAAGCCGATGGGGCAGGGCACGGGCCTGGGCCTCGATGCGGTCCGGCGCATTATCACGTCGCACCACGGCGATATTCGCGTCACCTCAAAACCGGGCGAAACTGTTTTTCAGATCCGTCTGCCGATTTCCAAGCCGCGTCTCTAGCCCGCGTCTCGCGCGTGTTTCGTTTCGCCGTTTTCGTCGCCGTCCTTCCTCACGTTCTTCGTTGACAGCAATGCCCGCGCGGTCCGAATATCGTTCAGCGCGATAAAATCGCGCTCGGGGCGCGCACACTGAATGGCAGACGTTCCACAATTTCACCGCTGCGCGCCGCGCACCCAGCCGGACTATCTCTACCCTCCCTACGTTTCCTCCAAAAAACGCGCGCCTTCCAAACCACTAATTATCGTGCCGCACACACTTTCGGAAGTCACCGGTCCTGTATTTGGCCACGAAGACATCGCTGAAAATGACAACGACCTCACCCGCCAGCATTCCGGCGAACCGATCGGCGAGCGCATCATCGTCAGCGGACGCGTGCTCGATGATTCCGGCCACGCCGTCCCCAACGCGCTGATCGAAGTGTGGCAGGCAAACGCCGCCGGCCGCTACGCGCACAGAATCGATCAACACGCCGCGCCACTCGATCCGAATTTCACCGGCTGCGGTCGCGCGCTCACCGATTCCCAGGGCCGCTATCGTTTCACCACCATCAAGCCCGGCGCGTATCCCTGGCAGAACCATCCCAACGCGTGGCGCCCTGCTCACATTCATTTTTCTCTTTTCGGCGCCGGACTTCTCTCGCGCCTGGTGACGCAGATGTATTTTCCCGGCGATCCGTTAATGGCCCACGATCCGATTTTTCAGAGCATTCCCGACGATAAAGCCCGCGCGCGTTTGATCTCGGCATTTGATTTTGAAACCACTGTGCCTGCGCAGGCTCTGGGCTATTGTTTTGACATTGTCCTGCGCGGTCGCGACTCCACGCCGATGGAGCACCACCGGTGAGCCGCGTCCACACTCCGTCGCAAACCGTCGGCCCGTTCTTTCACCTCGGCCTCCAGAAGCTCGATCGCAATTCGCTCGTTCCCAGCGGCACGCCTGCATCCGACACCGTCACCATTCACGGCAAGTTGTATGACGCCGATCTAAATCCCGTGCCCGATGCGCAGCTCGAAATCTGGCAAGCCGATCCGCAGGGCCGCTTTGGCACTCCGCATTTCTCCGGTTTCGGCCGCGTTCCCACCAGTGCCGAGGGCGAATTTCACTTCACCACCTTGAAACCCGGCGCGGTCCCCGGCCCGAATGGTTCGATGCAAGCGCCGCACATAGTCGTGCTCATTTTCATGCGCGGACTGCTGCGCCATCTGGCCACGCGCATTTATTTTCCCGGGGACGCGCGCAACGATTCCGATCCCATCCTGCTTCACGTTCCCGTGGATCGCCGCGCCACGCTTTTGGCCATCCCGCAAGCCTCTACACCCAATCATTTCGAGTGGAACATTCTGCTGCAAGGCGAAAACGAAACCGTTTTCTTCGATTTGTAACCGCTTGTTGCCACACGCGCGCAGCAAAGGCGAAATTCCGGCGAACCCAATTCGCCCACGCCCGTCGGCATGAAAATCCATGGGCTTCAGAGTATGATGTTCCCCGGCACCCCGCACCACCAGCCGCAAAGGACCTGCCATGAACCACCGGTTCACGTTAGGCGTTGAAGAGGAATTCCAGATTGTGGACCCGGAAACGGGTGCACTGCGCTCGCACGTCAGCGAGCTGATGGAAGCCTCCACGCCCAGCCTCGGCGAACAGGTCAAGCGCGAGATGCACCAGTCGATCGTCGAAATCGGCACCAACATTTGCGCCGATGTGAACGAACTGAACGCCGACATGCGCCGCACCCGCGGCGAACTGGTGCGCGCCGCCGAAAGCCGCGGCCTGCAGGTCGCCGCCGCCGGCACGCACCCGTTTTCCAGCTGGATCGATCAAGTCATCTCGCCCGGCGAACGCTACCAAAACATCGTCGAAGAAATGGGTCAGCTGGCCCGCTCGCTTTTGATTTTCGGCATGCACGTCCACGTGGCCATGCCCGATAAATCCACCATGATCGAGCTGATGAACATGGCGCGCTATTTTCTGCCGCATCTGCTCGCGCTTTCCACCAGCTCGCCGTTCTGGATGGGCCGCGACACCGGCCTGAAATCGTTCCGCACCACGGTGTTTCGCCGGTTTCCGCGCACTGGCATTCCGGATCACTTGCACTCGTGGAATCAGTATGAAGATTACGTCGAGCTGCTCGTGCGCACCCACTGCATCGACAACGCGAAGAAAATCTGGTGGGATGTTCGCCCGCACCCGACGTTTGGCACTTTGGAATTTCGGATTTTCGATGTCGTCACCAAAGTGGACGAAGCCGTCGCCATTGCCGCGCTCACCCAGGCCATCGTCGTAAAACTCCACCGCCTCTACACCGCCAACCTGGGCTTCCGCATGTATCACCGCGCCTTGATCGAAGAAAATAAATGGCGAGCCGCTCGCTGGGGCGTTGAGGGCAAGATGATCGACTTCGGCAAACAGGCCGAAGTTCCCATGAGCATTCTGATCGAAGAGCTTTTCGAATTTGTGGACGACGTGGTGGACGATCTCGGCAGCCGCGCCGCGCTCGAACCGGTTCATCGCATTTTCCGCGAAGGCACCGGAGCCGAGCGCCAGATGCGCGTGTTTCAGGAAACCGGCGACTTGAAAGCCGTGGTGCGCCACATCGTCGCCGAAACGCGCGCCGGCGTCACGATTCAGTCCACGTCGGCGGCTGGCATTCCGGGCAGCGACTAACGCCGCCGGATTTCGCCGCAAATTTCATTTTTCGGGAAAACAACGCAATTCATAGAAGGAGCGCTCGACATGAAGATCGGATTGCTCTGCGGCCGCGAATATAGTTTTCCGCCGGCGTTCATCGAACGCGTCAACGACCTCGGCGCCAAAGACGGCATCACCGCTGAGTTTGTGAAACTGGGCGGCACGATCATGGGCGAACCGCCGCGCTACCGCGTGATCGTCGATCGCATCTCGCACGAAGTGGAGTATTACCGCGGCTATCTGAAGCACGCCGTGCTGCAAGGTACCTACGTGATCAACAATCCGTTTTGGTGGACCGCCGACGATAAATTTTTCAACTATTCGGTCGCCAGCAAGCTCGGCGTCGCTATTCCGAAAACGATTTTGCTTCCGCAGAAGGGTTATCCCTCCGACGTCGACATTAATTCCGAATCGCTGCGCAATCTGGAATATCCCATCCAGTGGGACGAACTGCTCGATTATGTCGGCAGGCCTGCGTTTCTGAAGCCCTACTCCGGCGGCGGCTGGAAACACGTCTACAAAGTTCACAACAAAGAGGAATTGATCGCGGCCTACGACGGCACTTCGCCCTATTGCATGACGCTGCAGGAAAATGTGGACTTCGATAAATACGTCCGCTGCTTCACCTTCGGCAAGATGGACATTCTCCCCGTCGTGTACGATCCCGGTCAGCGCCGCTACCTGATCGATCACAAATATCTTTCGGACGAGCTCGGCGCACGCGTGGTCCACGATGCGCAGACGATCAATCAAGCGCTCGGCTACGAAATGAACACCATCGAATTCGCGATCAAAGACGGCGTCCCGTACGCCATCGACTTCCTGAATCCCGCTCCGGATTTCGAGCGCGATCGCATCACCGAATTTTATTTCGAGCACGTTGTCGATCGCATGGCCAAGCTTGTGATCGACCGCGCGCTACACGGCGATCCTTCGTATCCATGGCCGCGTTGGGAGCAAATGCTCGGCGTCGGTGCGGCATCCGGATTCACGGGAGCGCCCAGCAAACCCGTCGCCGTTGCCGCATCACCATCGGCGGCTGCAGCAGCCAAGCCACGCACCGGAGCGAAGCCTGCATGAGCGGGTCGGCTCAGCCGTCTCCCGCATCGGCGGCGCCCGCGGAATACTGGAACAGCCTGCTGCGTCCGGACGTGGAGCTTTCGCCCGCCTTCGCGCTCGATCTGAATAAAAAAATGCGCGCCGAGCGTCTCACCTTCGGCGAACGCATTCATTGCCCGTTCCTTCGCCCATTTTTTCTTTCCGCCGATGACGAAAAGCGCGTTCGCCCCGTCGCCGAAGCGATTGCCGCGCTTGGCGAACGCGTCGTGAAGCAATCGCTTGCCGATCCGAGTCTGATGGCTCAATCCGCGCTCAGCCCCGAAGAGGAGCGTCTCGCGCGCCTGAATCCGCGCTACCAAACCGCAAGCACTGCTTCGCGCCTCGACGCGTTTCTGCTTCCCAGCTCGCTTCAATTCGCCGAATACAACGCCGAATCGCCCGCCGGCCTCGGTTACGCTGAAACCCTCGCGGATGTTTTTCTCGGCCTCGACCTGATGCACCGGTTCGAGCAGCGTTACGCCGTGCGCAAATTTCCGCTGATGAGGCTGATCCTCGAAGCGCTCCTCGAAAGTTATCGCGAATGGGGCGGCAAAGCTTCGCCGCCCGTGATCGCCATCGTGGACTGGCGCGAAGTTCCTACATTTTCCGAATTTGAAATTTTGCAGGCGCGCTTCGAAAAATCCGGCGTGCCCACGATTCTGGCCGACCCGCGCGACCTCGTGTTCGAAAACGGCAAGCTCACCGCGCATGGACACACCATCGATCTGGTATATCGCCGCGTTCTGATTAACGACATGATCGCCAAGCCCGCCGAATGCGCCGCCTTGCTCGCTGCCTATGCAGCCGACGCGGTCTGCGTCGCAAACGCGCTCAGCTGCAAAATCCCGCACAAGAAATCTTTTTTTGCCGTGCTCACCGACGAGCGTAACGCGTCGCTCTTCAATTCCGTCGAGCACGATCTGATCCAGCAGCACATTCCCTGGACGCGTTTGCTGGCCGACACGAAAACCACGCGCGAGGGCGAATCCTTCGGCCTGCTTGAGTACGTTCGCAAGCGCCGCAACGATTTCGTGCTCAAGCCCAACGACGAGTACGGTGGCACCGGCGTCACGCTCGGCTGGGAAACCGACGAATCGCAGTGGGACGCCGCTCTCGACCGCGCGCTCGCCGATTCCGCCAGCGCCTGGGTGGTGCAGGAGCGCATCAACGTTCGCCGCGAAATCTACCCCATGCAAACCGGCAGCGGCATTCAGATGCGCGACATGCTCGTCGATTTCGCGCCCTACATCTTCCGCGGCAAGGTTGCCGGTTTCCTCACGCGCTTGAGCGCCACCGGCCTCGCCAACGTCACCTCCGGCGGCGGCCAGGTGCCTTCCTTCCTCGTCCAACTCAAGCAGTAGCCATTTTTCATTCCGCGCCCGCGGCGATATACTCCTCGCAGGCGTATCGGACGCCTCGGTGTCCGCTGGAAGGGCTGAGCCCAACGATTCAGCAGCGCAGTCACAATCGATCGACCATCTTCTTTGAGCCCGGGCACGCGGACACAGGGCATACGTCACAAAGGAGATTGTCATGTCCGATCCGCATCCGTCGCTTTTGCCGCTTCGCCGCCTTCCCGAAAAACCAAATCTCGATCAGCTTCGCAAGCAAGCGAAAGATTTGCTGGCTGACTATCGCGCGGCGAAACCGGACGCTGTGCAAGAAGTCGAGCGATTCGAAAAACATCCCGAACCTGCAAAGTTCGCGCTCAACGATGCCCAGCGCATTCTCGCCCGCGCGTATGGCTTCGCCAGTTGGCCGAAACTGAAAGCGTTTGTTGACGGCGCAAACGCCACGCGATTTCTGGAAGCCGTGCGCAATCGCGACCTCGCGCAGGTCCGGGCGCTGATGGCCAGCCGCCCGGAACTCATCAACATGGGCACGGACGCACTCGGCGAGCAGCGAGCTATTCACTTGGCCGTCGTGAATCACGACGCGCCCATGACGAAACTCCTGATGGAAGCCGGCGCCGACGCCCGCCAAGGCGTGTACCCGTTCCGTGACGCAACCTCCGCACTCGCGCTGGCTCGCGAACGCGAGTTCAATGACATCGTCGCCATCATTGAAGAAGAAGAAACGCGCCGCCGGGAAGAATTGAGCTGCGAAAACGCCACGGTCACGCCCGAGCAAGATCAAATTAGTGCCGCCATCGCGCGTGGCGATCGCGAAGAAGCCCTGCGCCTCCTCGAAGCCGATCCTTCGCAGGTTCAAGCCTGCGACCGCAACGGCCGCACGCCACTCCACGTCGCCGCAAAAACTTGTGATTCCACACTCGTCGTGTGGCTTCTCGATCGCCGAGCCAATCCGCGCAAGCTCGACCCTGCCGGCCTCGCTCCGATCGACCTCGCCGCACTGGCGGGCGATACGTACGATTTTCCCCCGGTCGCCGACGCTCTCCTGCGCCACGGATCCGAGTTGACGATTCGCGCCGCCGTCGCCCTGGGCGATGAGCGCCGCGTCCGCGAACGGATCGCCAGTGATCCCGCCCCGCTAAAGCAGATCGATGTTTTCGGCGGCGGACTCGTTACGCTTGCCGTGCTGCATCATCAGCACGAAATGGTGCGCCTGCTGCTCGATCTCGGCGCAGATGCCAACGAACGCACGCGCCGGACCGACACCGAAGACCCCGCGGAAAGTTGGGGAATGCCGCTCTGGCACGCCGCGAGCAACAACGATTTCGAATCCGCGAAGCTGCTCCTCGATCGCGGCGCCGATCCTCAGGCGAACGTGTACGCCTCCGGCTGGCCGTTGCTCCGCGCGTGGCATCATGCCGATGGCCGCGTGAAAAAATTACTCCTCGAGCGTGGCGCGGTCGCAACGCCATACATGGTCGCCCAGTTTCACGACGTCGCCGAAGCGCGTCGCCAGCTTGCTTCGCGTCCCGATGACGAAGAACTCGCGAACGAACTCGCCTGGTCCGCCGCCGATCACGGCTGCCCGGAAATTCTCGCCCTCGCGCTCCCGCACCTCGCCAAGTGGCCGCGCTCTGATTCGCGCTGGAACTGGATTCTGCTGCAGCCGATCCGTGCCGCCGGCTCCGACCCGCAAGCCAACGCTCCGTTCTTCGAATGTCTCGCGCTCATCCTCAAAGACGGCGTCGATCCAGACGTGCCGCGCTTCGGCCGCACCACGCTTCACTACTGCGGCTCGGCTCACGGCTCCGCGTCCAGCGCCGCTCGCGCGATCTTCGCCGCGATGCTTCTCGATTCCGGTGCCGATTTTCGTCGTCGCGACGACCTGCTTCTCTCGACGCCGCTCGGATGGGCCTGCCGCTGGGGACATCTCCCGTTGGTGCAACTGTTGCTCGATCGCGGCGCGCCGGTGAATGAGCCCGACGGCGAACCATGGTCGCAGCCGCTCGCCTGGGCGCGGCGAATGCGCCATCCACAGATCGTCGAACTGCTCGAAGCTCGCGGCGCAAAACCGTAGCGTCTCGCGCCTAAAATCGCCCGATTCATGCGAAATCCCGCATGAATTCGTGGAAAATTGTGTCCACTGTATTTACAATACTTGGATGAATTTTGGACCAGTCCAGCCGGAGTTGATGCCCGGCGCGAACAACGCTATCGAAACCTGCCTCGCGGTGAAGCCCGGTGAACGCGTCGCGCTGATCGGCGACATTCCGAGCAAAGCGGTCGCCGCCAGCCTGGCCGAAGCGCTGAAAAATCGTGGCGCAATTTGCGAAGCTTTTCTGCTCGAAGATTTGGCGCCCCGCCCGTTGAAGCACGCGCCGGGAGCCGTCCTCGAAGCGCTCGGCCGCGCCGACGCCGGAATTTTGTGCATGACTCCGCAGGAAGGCGAACTAGGCGCGCGAAAGGACATCGTCGGCGTCGTCGAACGCCGCCACATCCGCTATGCGCACATGATCGGCGTCACCCCGGAAATCATGCAGCAGGGAATGCGCGCCGACTACACCATGGTCGATCGCCTCAGCGAAAAGCTTCTGCAGCGCATGCACGAAGCGAAATCGCTTACCGTGAAGACCGACGCCGGCACGTCGCTCGTCTCCACGTTTGATTCGAAACTCGATTGGGTGAAAACCAGCGGCCTCATCAACACGCGCTATTGGTCAAACCTGCCGGCCGGCGAAGTTTTCACCACTCCCGCGAAAGTCGATGGCACATTCGTTTGCGATGGCACCGCCGGAGATCATTTTTGCGGAAAATATGGCGACCTGCAGAAGACTCCGTTGACGCTCGAAATCACCGCCGGCCGCCTGACCAAAGCGACCTGCGAGCGAAAAGATCTGGAAGCCGAATTTTGGAGCTATTGCCACACCGACGAAAATAGCGACCGCGTGGGCGAACTCGCGTTTGGCACCAACTACAGCCTTTCGGAATTTATCGGGGTGCTTTTGCAGGACGAAAAATTTCCTGGCGTCCACTTGGCGTTCGGCGATCCCTACGGAAGCCAGACGCACGCTCAGTGGAGTTCGCGCACGCATGTGGACGTGCTGGCGCGGCGCTGCAATGTGTGGATCGATCAGGACCAGGTGATTTCCAACGGCCGCTACATGCTCGACCGCCTGGGCCTCGCCTAACCTTCCCGGCAAAAATTAAAACAACTGGCTTACGTATTCCCACATCTGGTGTTTCCAGTACGGCCAGTCGTGCCCGCCCTGCGGTCCCCAATTGTCCAGATGATGATGAATCCCTCGGCTCGCAAGCACTTCGGACAACCGGTAAGACGGCCCGCTGTGTTCCCACGGCCCCGTGCCAGTAGCGATGTGAATATCGCACTGCGAAAGTAGCCACAATTGATGGCTGTCGGAAAGATTCGCCAGGTAATCCACCGGATTATTGAAGTAGGTGTTGTCGTCGTACATTCCGCTCATGAATCCGCGAATGTCGTACACGCCCGAAAGCGCGAAGCAGCGCCGGAAAACGTCCGGATGTTTGAAAAGAGTATTCGCCGCGTGATACGCGCCAAACGATGCGCCCATCGTGGAAATCGCGATGCCCGGCGATTTGCAGCTGTCCCAGATAAACGGCACCACCTCTTCGCGCATGTACGCGTCAAACTGCGACTGCATGTAGCTGCGATGAAACGGATGCGCGCGCTTGTTGTAAAACGTCGCGTGATTCACCGAGTTCACGCTGAAAAATTTCACCCGCCCCGCGTCGATCAGCGGCGAAAGCGCTCCGATCATTCCCTGATTTTCCAGTTCCCATTCGTCGCCGGCGCTGGTGGGAAATCCAACCAGCGGCATTCCGTAATGGCCATAGACAACCACGCCCATTTCCATTCCCAACCGGTGCGAATACCAATGGTGATAATCCCGTTGCATGGTGCTCCTGCGCGGACGCCGGCGTCCCCGGCGCGCTGTACCCGTTGAAACGCGCCGTATTATACGGCGTTTTCCGCGTGAACGCTGCGGAAACAGCTCGTTTTCGATCGGCATCGGTGCCTGCAAATCGCTGGAAAAGTTCACGCTCTCAATTATAAAGGAGCGCGCCGGTGTGACGAAATTTGCCGCAGCGGCGTCAGCCGGGCAAACGTTCAAACCGTTTAATTACGAAATCAAAAGCGGTACTATCTGCGAACGGGGAGATTGCCTGAAATCCAAACGTTTGTACCAGCGGAGCAACGACATGAATACTCGCCTATGGGCCCGGCTGGCTGTGATTGGCACTCTCGTGCTTTTGCCCGGCGCTTCGCTTGCCGGCGATAAATTCGACGGAAACTGGACCACCCACCTTTCCTGCGAAGCTCACGACGATAGTCCGGCGTATAAATTCGTTTTTCCCAGCGTCGTCAAGGACGGCGTCTTTCACGGCCAACACGGCGAAGAGGGTAAAGCCGGATATGTGGTGATTGACGGCAAGATTTCCGACGATGGCAGCGCCAAGCTCGCCGCCAAGGGTAAGGTTTCGCAAGGCCATTCCGTCTTCGTCAATGCCATGAGAGGCGGCATGTACACCTACAACATAAAAGCGCAATTCACCGACGCCAAAGGCACGGGAACGCGCGACGAAGGCGCCGGAATTCTCGGCCGCGCCTGCACATTCGAATTCGACAAACAGCCAGACAACGCCGCCTCTGCCGCTCCTGCGCCGGCCCCTGCCACGCCGCAGTAATCGCCTGGATTTTCGCGCGCGCGGCGCATCTGCTATCCTAGCGTTCAGAGCCGTACTCGCTCGAATCTGAATCGATTCGATAGCGCACCGCAACCGAAGGGAATTCGATTTGCCTTTATCTGCCGACCTGGTCGAACAACTCGCCGCTGCCGGCCCCGGCCACCTGCAAAAGCACGAACAATTCTCATCCCGGTTTCTCGCCAAAAAGCGCGACCTGATTGTGTACGTTCCGGGAATTTACAATCAACGTCCCGATTTGAATTTTCCCGTGCTCTACCTCGAAGACGGCCAGAACCTGTTCGATCCCAACACCTCGTTCATCCACGGAATGTATTGGCACGTCGGCGAAACGGCTGACGCGCTCATCGCGCAGGGCGCCATTCAACCTCTGATCATCGTCGGTATCTACAACACCGAGAAGCGCCTGAACGAATACACGCCCACGCGCGACAAAAAATTGGGCGGGGGCCGGGCCGACAAATACGGCCGCATGCTCGTGGAAGAATTGAAGCCGTTCATCGAATCGAAATATCGAGCGCTGCGCGGCCCAGAATTCAGCGGACTCGGCGGCTCCTCGCTCGGCGGCCTGCTCACCATTTACCTCGGCCTTCGTTATCCCGATACGTTCGGAAAGCTCGCAGTGCTTTCTCCGTCGGTTTGGTGGAATCATCGCGCGATTCTGGATTTCGCCGCGCGAACCCAAATCTCCGCGCGCCCTCGCATCTGGCTCGACGTTGGCACCAAAGAAGACACCCACACCGTCGCCAACGTAACCGCGCTGCACGACACGCTGCTGCACAAGGGCTGGCAAGACGGCCACGATATTCACTTTCAGGTGTTTGAAGGCGCGCACCACAACGAAGACGCCTGGGCGAAACGCGTCGGCCCGCTGCTGCAATTCCTGTTTCCCGCGGCGGAGTCTGCCGTATAATCCGCGTTTCCAGCCCCGCGCGGCGATCTGCTTGCCGCGTTCCGCAGCTCCTGGAGGTCGGATTTGACCGGTGAGCGCCCGCTGACGATCCTCTGCATCACTTCGTACGAAAAGGGCCAGGAATTTCTGCGCACTTGCAAGGAATTGGGCTGCCGCGTCTTGCTGCTTACCGTCGAAAAATTGCGCGGCGGCGCGTGGCCGGATGACGCGGTCGATGAATTTTTCTTCATGCCGGAGGATTTGCCGGTCCACGCCATCATCAATACCGTCAGCTACCTCGCGCGCTTTCAGCCCATTGATCGCATCGTTGCGCTCGATGAGTTTGATCTCGAAAACGCCGCAGCGCTTCGCGAACACCTCCGCGTACCGGGGATGGGCCTCACCACCGTCCGCTATTTTCGAGACAAGCTGGCCATGCGTGGCAAAGCGGAAGAATCCGGCATCGCCGTTCCCGAATTCATTCACGTGCTCAATCACGCCGCCCTTAACGAATTCATGGAACGTGTAAAACCGCCGTGGCTGCTGAAGCCGCGCTCGCAAGCCTCCGGCATCGGCATGAGGAAACTCTACAATCCGTCCGACCTGTGGCCGATCCTCGAAAAATTGGGCGACGATCAATCCGGATATCTGCTCGAGCAGTTCGTACCCGGCGCCGTGTTTCACATCGATAGCGTGGTTTCCGAACGCGAAGTGGTCTTTGCCGAGGCGAATGCCTACGGCGCGCCGCCGCTCGATACGTCGCACGAAGGCGGAGTTTTCACCACGCGCACCATTCCTCGAAACTCCGCCGACGCAAAAGCGCTGCAAAAACTGAATCGCGAGTTGATCGAGGGGCTTGGACTGGTGCGCGGCGTCACTCACGCGGAGTTCCTGAAATCGCACGAAGACAAGAAAGTTTATTTTATCGAGATTGCCGCGCGCGTCGGCGGCGCGTACATCGTCGATGAAGTGGAAGCGGCCACCAAAATCAATCTGTGGCGCGAGTGGGCGCGCCTCGAAGTCGGCGCCGGAAAAGCGCCATACAAAATTCCCACGCCTGCGCACGATTATGCCGGAGTCGTGCTCTCACTCGCGCGGCAGGAAGTGCCGGACACCTCCGCATACACCGATCCGGAAATTGTGCTGCGCATTCAGAAGAAACATCACGCCGGATTCGTGCTGCGCTCCCCCGACCCGGCACGGATCGTCGAGCTTCTCGACTCCTACTCCCAGCGCTTCCGCGAAGATTTCTTCGCCACCGCCCCCGTCCCCGAAAAACCCACTTCCTGACGTCTAAAAGCGCACGCTAGCGGCCACAGTTTGCGTTTTCGACCGATCGCTCTATGATGTGTCCTCTCTCCGATACGGGTGAACGCTATGAAGTCGGCGAAAACGCTTCTGCAGAAGTTTCTACTCGCACTTGGCATCCTGTTCGTCATGTCCAACGTGGCAAACGCTGCACGCGACACGGGCTTTCTGAATCGCACGGTCGTGGTGCAAGGGCAAACCTACAAATACCAGATTTACGTGCCCGCTGATTACACCAGCTCGAAGCATTGGCCCGTTATATTGTTTCTACACGGCGTCGGCGAGCGAGGCGACGACGGCCTCAAACAAACCAACCTCGGTCTACCGAACGCAATTCGCACCGACTCCGGCAAATTTCCATTCATCGTCGTCATGCCGCAATCCCGTCTCGAGTACCGCTGGATCAGCCCGGAAATGCAGGCGATGGCATTCGCTGAGTTGGAAAAGACGATCAAAGAATTTCACGGCGACCGCTCGCGCGCGGGGAAAAACTGCCTCTCAACGTGGACGGCGCAATCGCCGCGCTGCTGTGCGACATCCACTTTCCCGTCGCTGCCGCGAACGGAATTTTCATGATCGCCCGCGTTCCCGGCCTGGTCGCTCACGCTCTGGAAGAGCAAGCTCGCAACGCTCCGCTCGCGCCCATCGACCCGGACGCCTACGAGTACGACGGGCCGGCGGACCGCAACTTGCCGGACGAAGTCCAGGGAAAATAATCCGTTGCCCAACACTCGATTGAACCCAGGCGCATCCTCAACGTGATCCATTCCTCCACTCGGTCCGCGGAATCTCCCATCCATCCGCGCTGGCAATTCGCCGTCGCTTCCGGCATCACCGGGTGGATTCTCGACGCGTTCGATTTTTTCACCGTCATTTTTCTCATCGACACGCTGGCTCTGCATTTTCATGTTTCGAAGGCGCTCATCGTCTCCACCATCGCCGCGGCTCTCGCAGCGCGTCCTTTCGGCGCGCTGATTTTTGGCTCGCTCGCCGATCGCTTCGGTCGCCGCAAACTTTTAATCGCCGCCGTCGCTTATTTTTCGCTCGTCACGGTCTTCAGCGGATTCGCGCCCAATTTCCGTACGTTTGCAGCTCTGCGTTTTCTGTACGGAATTGGAATGGGCGGGTACTGGGGTGTCGGCGCGTCGTTCGCGATGGAATGCGTCACCGAACGCGCGCGCGGATTTTTTTCCGGACTGATGCAGGCCGGCTATCCGATCGGTTACTTGCTCGCCGCGGTCGGCTCCGCTGTGCTCGTTCCGCATTTCGGATGGCGTTCGATGTTTCTGGTGGGCGTAATTCCAGCGGTGATCACGATTGTTCTCGCGGCCATTTCACGCGAGCCCGCCGCATGGCAGCGGCATCGTCTGCCGTCGATGTCGAAAATTTTCGCCGTGCTGTTTCAGCACCTCGGCATCTTCGCGTATCTGTTGTTGCTGATGGCGATGATGACCAGCCTTTCCCACGGCACGCAGGATCTCTATCCCGACTTTCTGAAATCCATCCACGGTTTTTCGGCAGGAACCGTCGCGCGCATGGCCATCCTCTATAACGTCTTCGCGATTTCCGGCGCGCTGGTTTTCGGTCCGCTGTCTCAAAAAATCGGCCGCCGGTGGGGTGCGCTTGCCGCGCTGGCTGTTTCATTGCTCGCCATTCCTGCGTGGGCTTTCGGCGGCAGCTTGGCCGTTCTCATGGCCGGTTCCTGCGCGATGCAGTTCGGAGTGCAAGGCGCTTTCGGCGTGATCCCCGCGCACCTCAACGAACTCTCGCCCGATGCGATTCGCAGCCTGTTCCCGGGATTTGTCTATCAGCTCGGCGTGCTGATCGCTTCGCCCGCCGTTTCCATCGAGTACGCACTTCGCGATCGCATCGGCTATTCCGGAGCTCTCGCGCTCTTCGAATCCATCGTGATCGTCTCGCTGATCCTAATTTTCCTGTTCGGCCCTGAGCGCACCGGCCGCCGCTTCCACGGCGACGCATAGCGCCACCCGTCTCCGTTTGTATCGTTACTCCGTGCCGGTTCCATCGCTCGACTTCATGCCGTTCTGCTTCACCAGCCGCTGTTCGATGCGGCGATCGGGAATCAACCAGATCAGCGCCGTGGCTGCGTAAATCCCCGCACTGATCCACGCGAATCGCAGAGCCACGAATAGCGCCACGAAATACAAGCTCATCGACAATTTTCCCTTCCAATCGTCGCCGACTGCGTCCTTCAGCACCGAATTCGGCCCCTCCGCCCGAATGATCGATTGCTGCAGCACTACGTAAGAAATCGCCGCCATCACCAGGATGAGCCCGTACAACATGGTCGGAATCGCGGTGAAATGATTTTCGCCCATCCAACCTGTCGCAAACGGAAGCAGCGAAAGCCAGAACAACAAAAACAAATTCGCCCACAGAACTCCGCCGCTCACCTTCGAGCACGCCTGAAACATGTGGTGGTGATTGTTCCAGTAAATTCCCACGTAGAAAAAACTCAACACGTAGCAAAGGAACACCGGCAGCAGCGGCGTCAGGTCTTTCATTCCGTCCCCGAGCGGCACGTGCAAATCCAGCACCATAATGGTGATAATGATCGCGAATACTCCGTCGCTGAACGCTTCAACCCGCCCTTTGCTCATCGTTCTCCCTTTCCGCTTGCCATTTTGCCACGCGCGTCGGCAAGACATAGAAAGCTTCAGCAGAACACTAGTATAGAATCTGCGGCCAAAGAGCCAGATGAACTCCAAAGCGGCAAAGAATTTTCTCGCCGACGAAGCTGCCCAACAAGCGTCTCTAGACCATATTTCGCTGTCCGATCTCGAACGGCGGATGATGTACTTCACCGAAAGTGATCCAGAATCCTGTCGCGATCCTGTCAGCCTTAACGAAGCGTTCGAGGAAAAATACGACACGGCTGAATACGAATCGAAGATGTTGCGGCTTCTCCATCGCGCTTACAACCGGTTGAAAGTTGAAAATGCCGGAGGAAAGCTTCAGTGGGATGAAGCGATTTCTACGCTCGAAACAGGCGACCATTACGTTCTGCTGTTGTGGGGACGCCATCCACCGACGCGAAACCGGAAGGATGATCCGGGAAGCAAGGTCGTTACTTATGGCGGCATGTTCGCAGTAGGATGTATTTTCTTGGCAAAGTTGGCCGGCAATCCGCATGTTCCGGTCTGGGTCCTGGTATCTTTCGGCGCGTTGCTCTTCGTTCTTCTTCTCATGACGATGTTTTTCTTGGCGCAGCAAGCATGCCGGGCATTGCGCCGCCACGAGTGAACACACGAACACACGCGGTATTCACCTTTCACTACAACTCTGCGGATACTGACTCTACGTGGAATTTAATCTGCATTCTGGATAATATTCGCCCGTGAAAAGACTGCGATGAAAAGCGTGCTCGTCTTTCTCTGTGCCGGGCCGTTTTTGATATTCGTTGGAGTTTTACAAATCCAAAACGTCCGCCGCGTACTGAAGACGGGAGTCATCGCACACGGTGCCACAGATTCGTCGAGCATGCGGGCAATCGATCGACACAAAAACCCCTTCTTATATCATCTCAATTTCTGACCGATCTTAGGAATTGGCTCGTTTGTTACCGGCGTGCTCATTCTGCTCAACCCGTAATCGGCGCAGAACTCCACCTACGCTGACGCTACGGCGCGACAGCCTTCGCCGAGTGGAATTTACAAAAGTGGACTTGGATCGATCTGGCTGGCCTGCCGAGCCGTAGCCTTCGAAGGAGGCGAAGGCTGGTGGGCCTGGGTAGACTTGAACTACCGACCTCACCCTTATCAGTTGTCGGCAGGTATTTAGCTACGACGAGCTACTGACTGCTATCACTCTTTTATTTCAGCGACTTCGACGCTAAAACGCGAAGGAGGACCGGCTACCGGATGCGACGTTTGGTTACTAAGGTGTGAACCAAATCGTGAACCAAATGTGGTGGGAAAAACGGCGGCGCGAAAATCGTCTCACGGGAGCCGTGGCTGTCAAAGGCGTTCGTGCGCTCGGGGCAGCAGGAACTGAAGAACGCCTATCCGCTCCGCTCTCCGATCGCTGGTAAGCCGTACAGGGCGGCTTGCAGATCGGAATGCACCTGCGGACGATCGGCCCGATCCCGGAGAAGCAGCGGAATGGCTGCTATCGAAATCTGGGAAAGGGGTTGGAGTCTCAGATTTCGACCGGCCCAAAAGTAGCCCCAGTTACGCCGAAAAAATTTTTAAGCTGCAAATATTTTCTCGCTTGCTGTTCTTGGGACGCCGTCTCAATTGGGACCGCCAATTGGTCCACGGGCCAAGGGGCTTGACTTGCAGAATCGAAGGGCAGCGCGCGTGTCGAGAAAACTACGCTTGGGTTGTGTTGTCCCCTCGCAAATGTTCCTGCGCATTCTATCGGTTGACGCACATTTCCGGAATATTCCCGGGCGTACATGAAGTCCAAGTCGAAAATTGCCTATCGCTTCCAATCGATCGAGCCTATAATCGCTAAATTCCGGGGAGGAACGTCGATGACGACCTGCACATTGTGTGCGGAAATTGCCGCCAAAAACAGACGTGCCCCATGGAACGAATTTATTATCGAAACAGAAAACTTTGGTGTGATTCCTTCGTTGGGCGCTCTCGTTGAGGGTTGGGTCTTAATGATCCCTAAGGCGCACTACATCTCTTTTGGCGCTTTACCACGGCACCTGCGCGAAGAAGCCGACGTGCTTAGGAACCGAGTAAGGGCTCTATTGGAATCCAGATACGAAAATCGAATTGTTGAATTCGAACACGGGCCCAGTGCTGCGGAACACGGGACTGGCTGCGGCGTCGATCATGCCCATCTGCACTTGGTGCCTTTGAACTGTGATCTCAAGCGATTTGTAGCGCCGTTCGTTCCCTCGAATTTGGATTGGATGTCATGTGATTGGAACACCAGAACCAAGGCATACGAAACAGGCCTCGACTATTTGTATCTGCGAGTTGAAGGGGTTGGCGAAGAGATCGCGGTGACTGAAGATTTTGGCAGTCAAGTTTTCAGAAGGGCGATTTCCGCATACTTGGGGAATCCTAATGAGTATAGCTGGCGTGACTATCCCAGACTGGATGTCGTGGGACGCACGATGGAGGGCTTAAGAATTATCGTCCCTTCCTTCGAAGCGATCGGAGCCGAGAATGCCGCATGAGCGATCGCGAGAAAATACCTGGCTTTGGTCAATCCGACCCGACTGACAATCGGGATCTTTTGGATTGGCAGACTCGTTATCCGTCTCCTGCCGCGGGAAAGATTCGTTTTGAAGCAGTTTATCTCGGCTCACTTTTAGCCGTCATTCCTGCCTTGATGTTCGCGATTGAGTGTCACATTCCGCGCCTGCTTTGGAATAATCTTAATACTCAGTGTATCGACATCGTAAGTACCTATGGACTAGCTTGGCTCGGCGGGACTCTCGGAGGATCGCTCTTCGCGACAAAATGGCTTTACCACGTGGTAGCACGGGAACTGTGGAACATGGATCGTCGCCTTTGGAGACTATTCACTCCCCACATTTCTGGTGGATTGGGCTTCGCCGTAATCGTCCTAATTTCTTCAGGAATTCTAAGAATTTTCGACCAACGTGCGACACACTCGCACTCTGCCGTTGTCGGTATTTCGTTCTTGGTAGGATATTTCTCTGACAACGCGGTGGCAAAGCTAACCGACGTGGCAGATACTCTTTTCGGAACTACTCGATCTAAAGAGAAACACATTAAGCCAAGAACTGTCGCTGCCGAAACTGACGAGCAATGACAACTGAGGAGATCACGAGTACAAGTGCGGAGCGCGTCCCCTCTACGGTACCCAGGCGGAAAGTGGCGAATTGCTGACTTCTTTGCAAGTCTGATTTCAAGGAACTTCGATACGCCCCCCAGCTACGTAGAGCCTTATGCGGGTGGTGGAAGCCTTGCGCTATCCCTACTTTTCGACGGTCACGTCAAAAATATCTGGATTAACGATCTCGATCCTGCAATCCATGCTTGTTGGTACTCGATGCTTCACGATAGTTCGCGTTTTTGCGAGCGAGTGGCGTCAGTAGCCGTGACGTTAGACGAATGGAAGCGTCAAAAGATCGTCTATTCGATGGGTCGTAACGCCGAAATATTCGCGTTGGGGTTCGCGACTTTCTATTTGAACAGGACCAATCACTCGGGAATTCTCAACGCTGGGGTGATTGGAGGGAAGCGCCAGCGTGGTTTGTGGAAAATTGATGCCAGATTCAATCGATTTGAACTCATCAGACGAATTGAGCGCATTGCTAAACACGCGAGCAATATCAGACTGACGCGCTGGGATGCCGGCGCTCTTGTCAGATCGTTTAGACATCGAGTGAATCATCTGGTTTACCTGGACCCTCCGTATCTCACAGCCGGCAGAGCTTTGTATATGAACGCTTACCGTGACGACGATCATGCTTTCGTCCGTGACTGCGTTGGGAAGTTGAAAGCTCGTTGGGTTGTGTCATATGACGACGTCCCGACTATTAGAAGGCTATATAAAGGGTGCCAATCGCGCAAAGTCGAGCTTCTTCACACAGCGAGACGCGCGAAGACCGGAAGCGAGGTCCTTTTTTTTTCGAATGAGTGTGTAGTTCCTCCTCTGGTCCGTAGCGTCAACCATCGTGGCAATAGCTAAAAGCGCAAAAACGGGTAGCTCGGAGCTTCAGTCCAGCTTTGGACGTTCTATTTTGCGTCCAAATAGAAACGTCATTCTGGTCGGAAAGCGTGGCGTGGCTGAAATGCCGGCCGCAGAAATTGAGCGCGAAACGACAGGACAAAAAGCCGCAGGTTTGGCGACGCTTCCATCAGCATGGACGGTTCCTTTCTTTGTCGTTCTGGACAGCGCTCTTGACGGGCAAGTCGATGAGCCGCACTTTAGAGCCGCATTGGAAGAGGCCAGATTACGCTCCGGAGTTTCCAATGCCCGCGTCTTAGTGCGATCAAATTGTGTGCGCGAAAGTCTGGTCCAAAGAGGCGCGTTGCCGTCGGCGGTTTCAAATTGGCAAGCGGTCTTACAAACTATAGTCGGTCTGCGCGAGATGGCACACTCAACAACGAGCGACAGCACCCACTGGATCGTTCAAAGTGAAATACCTTCGCAAGCGAAGGGACAGCTTTCAAACGAAAGAAGAGTTCGCCGCGAAAAGCGTGATTGGGTGATCGAACTCGAATCACTCAACGGTTCCGTGTCGGACCAAACATCGATTGGCGTTCGGCGGTGGAGAGACGGCGAGCATGTGAAACAGCAGGCGCTTTCATGTGATTCGCCACTAAAACTTAGTCTGACACTCAAGCGAGTCGCGATGTGGGCGGTCCAGGATAAACGGCGTTTTCTATTTGAGTGGGTATGGGACGGGGAAACAATCTATCTAGTTCAAATGGACGTAGCGAGCGTCGTTGCTGGAGAACGGCCCTGCGATCTGATTCCGGTCGAACTGGCTGGGGGCGTGATTGGACCTCTCAAAGTTATTTCCCGAGTAGGGGACAAGCAAAAGAAGCAATTCGGAAAGTTGGCGAACGTGGGCATCTACGAGGCTCTGGGTTACAAAATGCCACCATTCTACTTGCTAGACTCTCCGAAAGTACTATCCGAGATTTTGAGTGGCGGTGACGTGGATTCAAGATTACAGGACGACTTACGTAACCTGACCCAACGACCGTTCGTGTTGCGAACGGACGGATCCTCTCTCCCAGAATCCAAAAGGGAAATGTTGCCGAGGAGCGAAGAACTCCGGTCGGTAAGTGCCGCTATCAACTGGCTGCAAGGGGTCTTCCGTTCCAAAATCGCCGAATTAGGACTCATCAACGAACGGCTCGTATTGATAGGGCATCACTTTATTCCTTCGGTCTCTTCAGCTTGGGCGGGAGCGGAACCGGGCAGGCGCTGGGTACGAATCGAGTCTCTGTGGGGCATTCCGGAGAGTTTGTATTGGCATTCACACGATACCTTTGAAGTGGACGTAGGAAATGATGATCTGGAAGGTGCGTTAACCGGCAATGAGCGGTTTACCACCAGACAACGACTGCGCTACAAAGGAATATTTATTGCTCCGAATTCGGATGGCGGTTGGGTATACCACCAAACAGCCATTCCGTTTGACTGGACATCGACGATCAAATCTCAGAAGTGGCTGAGAGAGATCGCTCAGACGACTCGGCGCATATGCGAAACAATCCAAAAACCAGTCGAGGTGATGTGGTTTGTTGATACCCATCCACAGGCCACTGGACACAAGGTGCTGCCTTGGTACCACGGCGCAAGCCCGGTGTCTGACACTCCGGTTGGAATTGCGCGCAGAAAAATCAAATCATCGCAAGACAGGTTTCTTCGCAACGTTAACGATTGGAAAGACGTTCAACAGATAGTTGCGTCCGGGACGAAAATCGAGCGGGTCACTGTCGAACCGCGCGATCCGGAGTTGATTCGAAACTCAAAATTCGCATCCGATTTGGGACGCTTTGTGGCGCAGAACGCTATCGTCGTCGTTTTAGCAGGTGGCGTGCTGTCACACGCGTATCACGCTCTCAAGCGGGCCGGTGCCGCGGTAGAGTGTATAGACCTTTTCGGAGCCTCCGAAGATCGGGTTGAATACAATAAGGTCGTGAGGGACAAAGTTCCCGATCAAATCGCCGAACGCGGTGAACACTATCAGGTCATACGCCTCCGAGATGACGCGCTTGTGCTGGCATTACGGCGCAAGTTGGTCGAGGAAGCGCTCGAAGCTATGGATGCTGGTGCGGGCACCGATCTAGTTGGGGAGTTGGCTGACGTTCAAGAGGTGGTACGCGCGATCGCCAAAGCCATCGGCGTGAGCAACCGTCAGATCGAGGAAGAACGAACTGCGAAGCTCAAAAAACGGGGCGGATTTGACCGCGGCTATATGCTGCGCACTACCACAACTCCGCATTCTTTAAGCCCATTGCCTAATCCGGAGTCGCTAATTGCTGTCCCAGATGAGAGGTTAACTAGGATTGTCGATAATCCGTCGAACCTCCCCCAAAATGCAGTTTACAAGCGGCCGGATCATCGGACGTTGCCAAGCAGCACCGAGGAGCTACTGGTCGTTGAGACGGAAGTAAATCTGCTGGGTAAGCTGAATGAGTCGGTAAACCTGGATATTCCTCCCAACGTTGATGGTCACCTTTATACCGCTTCCATCGAATTGAACCGGATCGGGGGCAAACTGCGCTTAACCGTGCGCGTTCGTTCCGGGAAATCAATAGTAGACCCTGCTCAACTTCCTTTGAAGTTTAGCTAGTAAATTCATTGGGTGAACCGCTGGATAACCATCGATGTTTGGGCTGATTACGCTTGCCGACAAGCCAAGAGCTTCTCTTAAGACCGTCGAATCTCCTCTTATTGAGAGTTTATCGGCGAGGGACTAGATGCCCGGGGAATGATCGTTCGCGCTTTCCGCGAGATTTTGGTACTCCTAGCATCTCGTCCAAAGCAGGACGTAACATCGGATAGCAGATCGGGACAGGATTCATCACCCATTTTTCGCTCCTATTTCTTACTAACTCGCGGTTGCCCGTGTTCATGAAACTTCGGTTCAGCCCGCAGACTTGAGATACCGGTTCGACATCTGCTTAACGTCCCAAAACCGCTCTGCTTGTCCCAGTTAGCCGGAAATGAGGGCTTAAACGGCCTAAAAGGGTGAATTCGTAGCCTCTAGATGACATTGGTATAACGACCGTGGGGAGCCGAATCGCTCAGGAGCCATTCACGATCTACTTCCTGTTCTTGCTCGCAGGAGCACCCAAAGTCGGACCGACGAGGGGCAGTTAGCAGACTGTCGAGGGGAATCGCTGTTCCGTCGGCCGCTTGTGTGCCAATTGAGACGACAAGATCGTTCTCTCAGGAAGTGGCGACGCCTGCCTTGCAATCAATTCGCCGGTCCATCGACCATCGATTCGATTCGTTTAAACATTTTATCGATCTCTTTGCTCCGATTCTTGAACCAATCCGTTGACCATATGCGATGCAGCGTCCAACCGCGACTGCGAAGAATTTCTTCGCGCAATCGATCGCGGTCGCGGGCCGACTTGCTCGAATGGTATGTCGCACCGTCGCATTCAATGCCCAAGAGGAATCCTCCGGGCTTCTTCGGGTTTTTGACGGCGAGATCAATAAAGAAACCCGCCACACCAACCTGCGGGACCGTCTCGTAGTTTCGGGCTTCTATGACAGCCCTTACTGACCGTTCGAAATCATTGATCTCTTGGCCCGAAGTCGATTCCGCCGTTTCGAGAATGCCGGTACGAGCGAACTGCAGGTAGCCTTTAAACGCCCGCAACCCGCGCGAACTATCCGGTGTTGTAAGGATCTTGTCAATGTCGAGCGACGTAAACACAACTGTTCGGAGTTTTGAGCGGGTGAAAAGCACATTCAATCGCCGGTGTCCGGCTTCGCTGTTGACTGGCCCGAACCGTTGAAATTGACTTCCAGTCGCATCGGGACCGTAAGTTGTCGAAATAAAAATTACGTCCCGTTCGTCCCCCTGAACATTTTCGAGATTTTTGACAAAAAATATTTTCGTTCCAGTCATTGAAGCTCGAAAAGACTGCGCGAATGGATCGTCATGAAGTCGTTCCTCAAGCAGCCCCTCGATAAGCTCGCGCTGTTCAAAATTCATTGTAACGACGCCGAGTGATTCAGTCGGATATTTCTTCATGTGGTCGAGAACTGCATCGACAACGGCAGCAGCCTCTTTTGCGTTACGTCTATCCTCGTAAACTGCACCGGAGATTAATCGATACTTCACACCCATCGTTTCCGAATTCCGCTGCGCGTGAGGGAACACAATTAGGTCGCCATAAAATGCCTGATTCGAAAAAGCGATCAAGCTTTCGTGCTGGGAGCGGTAATGCCAGCGCAGCCGTCTGACCGATGGATAGACGGCGCTTGCGACGTCCAAAATACTTTCACTGTCCGCAGCGATAGACTGTGCGCCATCGCCGTCGTCACCATCAGTAGGAGCAACGCGATTGAAGAAACTAGTAGGCGGCAACTGCATCGGGTCGCCAACGATGACCGCTTGGCCGCCGCGTGCGAGTGCGCCAATCGCATCCTCCGGGCGAATTTGCGAAGCCTCGTCCATTACCACAAGATCGAACTTCAACACGCACGGAGCCAAATATTTCGCAACCGATTGTGGCCCCATCATGAAACAAGGCTTCAAGGCTTGCAGTGATGCGCCCGCCCTGCGAATCAATTCGCGAATCGGTATGTGGCGTTTTTGCTTCTCGACCTCTCGTCGCAAAAGCGCGAGTTCGGTCCAATCTTTAACGTGGACTCCTTTGGTGCCGGGATGAACCTTACGGTTGGCCGCTCGTGCGGCTGTCCGCTTCCGTTGAAGCACGATCACTTCTCTATCTGTGCGCGCAAACTGTTGTCGAATTGTTTCTTGTGAATCTCCTGAAAATTCCCAGAGCGCCGGGCTGCGCGTCATAACATGTTTGGCAACCGTGTTGTAAAATACAAAATCGAACCCCAAAGCCAGTTGCTCCGGTTTAATTAAACCAACATCCGCCAGTCCGGCCAGCGTCGCGAGTCCGTACGGCTCTCCCTCGTTGCGGCACCGAATCAAATTTAGCCAGTCCTGTAACGAATCCTGCGCACCCAGTGCTTTCACCGCGGCCGCTTGCCATTCGCCCAGCGATTCGGCAGCGGCTTTGCGCCAAAGTTCGCTCTGCGACAGGTCAGACAGCTTTGCCGCAATCTTCACGATGACCTTCATCGCGTCTGCAAGTTCCGCAAGCGAAGCTCGCGCGTCTGCAAGGTGCCGCTCAGTGTCGGCGCGCATCAAGTCCGTCACGCATTCCGCGGGGCCGCATCTTTGGGACAAAACCTCGATCAGGTGAATAGCGTTCTCAATCGGTCCGCCGGTGGAACCAGAACCTCGGTATACCGTCGCGAGTTCACGCACAGCGTTTTTATATAGATGGGTGATTCGCTCACACGTCGGCAGTGTTGCGGTCGGTGGCAGATCGCCCGTCGAACGGTGGAAATCTTCAAGTACGCTCGAAACGGTCGATAGGCGCTCCACGACATCGACGAGCTTCGCGCGCTCTTCACGAAGGCCCGGAATGCGAGCCTTTAGCTCTCGCAGCTTTGCAGTATTTTCGCTGAAAAACGCGACTCGAAACGCCGACGCGACCGGTGCGGGATTTGGAAATGCCGTTAGAACCTTCTGATACCAATCCGCGAGGCGAAGAAGCAGTTCCCAGTTGCTGTCGACGCCAATAAATCCGGGTCCAATTAGGTCGTGATGGCCCTTATTCGTGTCAAATTCGAGTCGCCGCGACACCAAGGATGCGACCGACCTTAACGCTTCGGACATTTCGGGCCTGGTGGCTCGTTTGTGATTCACGGCGATAGCCAAGTAAGCCCGAACCGCCCGGCGATACTCGCCGCTAAACCACCGTGCCGGCCATGCGGACTGCTCAATCACGCTGGCGTGTTGAGCAAGTTCAGACTGCGAAATCTTCAAATCGAATCGCTTGGCTAACCGTTCGGATTCAGCTTGCAGTTTGCGTGCGTCGTTGGCAACCATTCGTAGCCGCTCGATCGATTCCTGATCTTCAAGAGTTGGCGATCGAGAATCTAAGAGTCCAGAAGGCGTTTCTTCCAGAACGCGGAACAGATCGACTAGATACCGAACGCTTTCACCCGGCCAGAAGTCTTCAATCTCCGACGATTTTGAGATCGCCGAAATTGGGATTTCGTTCAAGGCTACAGTAATTCGGTCCGCGTTCTCGACGGCTCGAACAATTTCACGCAGCAGCGTGACGCAAGTTTGCTCATCCTCGTATGACAGGGCTCTCTGCATCCAACACCACGGATGACGGTGGACGTTGTTGCAGCCCACGAGCACGTCAACAAGATTTCGAGTGTAAATCGCGAGCCAGTCCTTCGCTTCCGCCAACTTGCTCGCGGAATATTCCAGCAGACTCGTCGGCGTGATATCCGAAACCAAATGCGCATCGATCGGCAGTGCCTGAAATGCTGCCTCGCGCGCCCACAGTATGTCGAAAACCGTTTTCTGGATTGGGCTGATGACCTGCTTAATCATCGTGACGTACTCGATCAGCGTTGCCTTCCGGTTTTCGGCGACTGAAAGCAGTCCATCGAAATTTGCTGGATCAGAGAACGAGCCAGACAGTTCAATTCGACGCCCTACATCCTTAAGAAGCGCACCCTTTTGGGTCCGATGAGAATGAAGTTCGAGGCAGAATGCTCCCAAACCGCGTTCTTCCAAACGATCGCGAACGACTTGCAGCGCCGCGAGCTTGTCGGAAACGAAAAGGATTGTTTTGCCCTTGGCAAGCGCCTCGGCGATCAGGTTAGAAATTGTTTGCGATTTTCCGGTGCCAGGCGGTCCTTCGATTACTAAGTTCTTGCCACGCAACGCGTCGATCAGGGCACTGTGTTGCGAGCTATCAGCATCACAGATCAGTGCCGGCAGTTCCGCCTGTAGCGCGGGGTCGTCGATCGCGAACTCCTCGCCGCGAACGATTTCGTCGGCGTGCGTTCCCTCAAACAGTTCTCGCACTAGTTGATGATTCGAAATGCTGTCGTCGGCTGGCCAGTTTTTCGGATCGAGGTCGCGAAACATCAAGAGCTTTCCGAAATCTAGCAGCGACAGTGTCATCTGCTGACGAATGCGCCAGCGCTGCTTAATGCTTAGCAGGTCCGAAAAGCGTCGAAAGTATTGTTCCGGAGATTCATCTTCGTCGAGCATCGGAACATCCAGGCCCATGTCCCGTCGCATTTTCTCTACGAGCGACAGGTTGCCGCTGAAGTCTTCGCCGGAATATTCAAGTTCACAGCGAAAGCTTTTGCCTTTGCCCGGTGACCGGTCGAGGGTTACCGGAATGCTGACGAGCGGTGCGAATCGAGGTTCGTCCGAGTCGTCGGATTCGTACCATTCCAGAAATCCGAACGAAAGATAGAGCATGTTCGCGCCAGATTCTTCAACGGCTGTCCTGGCGGCATCGTCTATTTTCCTCACCAAGGTATTTAGGTGTTCCGCGTAGTGGAGAACTGGAAGTTGCCCATCGTATTCCTCGGCCGGAAACGGGTCGTCCAGGTCGAATGAAACGTTCCGGCCAAGTTCCTTCGCATGGGACAGGGGCGTTGGTTTGTCGGCGATTCTGGGAGGCTCTGGAACCGCCGAAATCGAGAGTCTTCCGCCGTCCATTATGCGGTTGTACGCAGCGTCGCTATTCACATCTACGAAACGCAGGCAGGAACCGGTCGGAAACCGAAAGTTCAGTAATTTGTTACGGTTGGTCAAATCAAGGAGGCGCGTTCTAATTTCCTTCAGACCCTGTTCGGTATTTCCGTTCGGAAATGCGCTTGCGGTGGGCCTTGAAGCCGATGGTTCTGCAGACTCTTGAGGCAAGTAACGAACTCCTAGCGAAGCGTCTGTTACTTTAGCACGTTACTATATCGGGAACGCAAGCCTGACGCTCGCCAAGCGAAGTCGGAAAACCTTGAAGCGAGTGGCAGTCGTCATGTCGTTCAATTCTTAACCGTTTTGGAGCGACGGGTATCGGTCCCAATTGGGACACGAGCCCCGTCACGGTTTTGCAATTCCTGAAAGGACGGGCTCAGAAATAAGAGGCGAACGTTGCACACGCGAATTCGTCTCAGGCGATTTTCAGCGGAACGAATCCCACGCGAGTGTTACGGTTAGTCCTGTAGGTCGTACTTTTGCAGCCACCGCTGCAAATCCTCTTGAACTGAACATATCGCACGGCACTTTGCAGTTCCCAGCCCTAAATGAAGGTCTTCGGGCGGGAGAGCGCGCAGGAAAAGCCAAGGTCGCTGCACAGGAATGCCATACGAATTTTCAAAGTCTTCATGCATAACAACGGAAATTCTTACTCGAAAACTTCGATGGAGATCCTCAACGGTCCTCGATTCAAACATTCGTTTCTCTTCGTCGTTAGACTGCCCGAACTCTCTAAGAACAGGCACGCAAGCGACAAGCATTTGAGCTTTCCGTAGGCCAAATCGGAAGTTCTTGTCCCACGAATGGATCGGCCCTCCGTTTGCCAACACTTCAATTACGGGTGAACCGTTGTACCGCCCTTCTTTGGTCGAATAACGAGTATTGTCCGCAGTGCCGAGTTCCGTACCTTGGCAATGCGAACAGTGCGCTTTCAACATGCTTGGATACTTGGAGCATTTCTCCGCACCAGCCATCTTTGGCACTCCGAAAGACATCGAATCTGATTCTTTCCGGCGCTTTCGAAGCGCCAGCGTCGATTCCGATTATTCGCGAAAACAGGTTATTTGGGGGCGATAGCGCCCGTGGTAGGACTCTGTACATCGTCAAGGTCGCAAGCTACAGTGAATTTTATATTTCCTGGACAATCGGGTCATGGAAAGTTCGATTGAATTAGGAATACGAAGCTCAAGAGCTTCGATGTTACACCCGCCGTGGACAAATCGATTATGCGTCGGAGAGTCCTAAGCCCTCGATATTCGTTGACTCGTGCGAGCCGACGCGTTGTGGGTCGATCCGGCCAAATCATGCTCGGAAACGTGGGAATGTTGCCCCGACAGGTCGATCCGCAAATTCCCGTTTCATGTTTCTCCGGATCGTCCAACCAGGATTGCCTTCCACCTGTATTACAGGCTTTTACCATCTTGACGCTTCTAGCGCTGAATCTCGACTAGAAGAACGGCGACTTCAATAAGGACCACCTGCACCCCGGGGAACGCTTTCAAGAATTTTATCGCGACCGTAAACATTGGAACAGCATCTTGAACTTGAGACACCTCGATGCAAGCGAAAACAAATCCAAGCAGCATTCGGCGCTGCTTGATTGGGCATCGAAAGAGGCGAAGCGACAAAAGTGTCTCTAGAAAAATTCTGAACCGACCGACAGTTGCCGGACGCCGCATCGTTGCTCGAATTTGCAAGATTTCGTGAATATTTCAGTGCGCGGCGCAAGATTCTTGGCAAGCAGCTACGCCAATTGCTGTAGGGGACGATGCGAAAAAAGCTACCAATGAGTTAGTCGATTCAATCAAGTTCTCTACGTGCTAGAATCCGCCGCACGGGAGGACCGAAGCCCTCATGTGGACTCAAAAGGACGACGAAGATCGCCAGAGTTACGTCTGTAAACTGTGCCACGAAAACAAGATGATTGTGTTCAAGGAACCGATGGCCCGCAAGCCTCTGGCTAAAGGTCCGCGCCGAGTGCGGATTACGGTCATGTGCGCAAATTGTAAGGGAAAAACCAAACGTGTTGGTTGGCTTGCCAGCGGAGCAGGTTTGCGCCGCCGACTCCGCCGCCGAAAGAAGTAATCCGCATGGGCTGGCCCTTCCGTAATTTTTTCAAGGCAATATCCGGGGTCACGCTAAATCGGTCCAAGAGCGGGCTTAGTTGCAATGTTGGGGGAGCTCCTTTTACCTTCAATGTAATTCCACGAGGCGCATACCCAACCGACGCGTTTCTGGGCGGCAGCTAATGAGTATCAATAGAGACATCGAAACGATGGCAGCTTTGATCCAGTTCAGATTCGGATAGCGTAGGAGGCGCTCACATCGTTTTCGCACAGGGAGGCGTACGATCGATTCAGGATACCAGTCGGGCTCGGGGCTCGAACGCCGCAATCGAGCGGCGCAGAAAAGAAACTGCAACGATCGGCGGCCTATTTGCGGCGGCGTCCCGGTTGGAGCTGGTGGCCGCACTCGGTGCATTTGAAAGTATGGCGGTGGCCGTATTGCGACCTTTGCAATTCCCGCTTAAACTTGGTTGAACACGACGCCGAGCAAAAACGATTCCGATTTTTAGGCACAAACGATCTGCATAGCACACAGGTTAATTTTCCGGTCGCTGGCGCTAAAGATTCGTTCTCCCTCATTGCACACGCCCGCGTCGATTTACCTGACATGGAACACACGTTCCCGCGCTCCAAACAGTTTGTGCTTCCAGAAAACCGCACGTTAGGCAGTCGCATTTTTCTCTGCCACCGCAATGCCAGCAAAGCCGTTTGTTCGATTCACTCGTGACACCGCGACGCCGGTAGGGCGAGTTAGGAACTGCCGTCCTCACCGCGTTGGGACGTGAGAATTGACTTTCTTGCGATAGATCCGTTTCTCTGGGTGTTCGCAATCGTTGCCGAAGAAAATCGATCACTACGTCGCGATTCTCTCGTAACTCGCTCAGAAGCTGTTTGGCAAGAGGGTTTGCTTTCGGTACGGCGTAATGAATTCGGTCCCCGTTGAGTGAAAAGCTGCACCCGATCTCTTCGAGGCGCTCTACGATCTGGTGAACAAAAATCATAACTCACCCCGTTCGAAGGCGCTCAAGTCGTTCTCATGAGCGCCTTCGGTGACTACGACCGGCTGATCTGCTGTGTTTTCAGTCATCTTGCCGAAGGGGCTCAAATTGGCGTCCTGCACTTGAGCATCTTCATCCGGAGCGTCCTCCAAACTCCACTGCCAGACGCCACCAAATCCGCTCTTCTTGGCCTTCACCCCTAGCCCCGCCTTAGCCCTTCGCAGTGTTGGCTCCGATATCCCAGCCGCTTTGGCTTTTTCAATTATGACTTCCGCTTTCATTGGACCGGACGACAGGACTCGCGTCAGGAAAGTTTCGGCTTCGTCTTGTGCATTTCGGCTCGTTCGAATCCCCATCCCACCCAGTACGTCGTCTGCGCTGATCGTCACCGTCCCCTCATCCCACCGCAACGTTGGAAGTGAGTTGGCGGTGTTGACGCGAAACGCTAGTCCGCCGACGTTCGAACTCAAGTTTTGTTTAACCGGCAACATCAATCGTCTTTCCGGGTCCGAAGGATCGACTGCGACCGCCAAACAAGCGCGCGCTGCGGCAGCGAAGGCGATAGACGAAATAGCCCGGTGAACTGCAACGCCCGCAGATTTGCGGAGATGTGACACACACAAAATCGCAACGTGGTGCCGCGATGCCAACGCGGCAAGAGGCGAAAGAAGTCCTCGGACTTCCGCGTTGTTGTTGCTGTCGATGGTTCCCATGAACGCAGATACGGGATCAACAATAATCAGTCGCACATCCGGTTTCTGCGTAAGCATATCTTCCAGGGCAGAGATCCCAACCTCTAACTGAAACGGTCGTTCAACGAAGTTCCCATTCGGCTGAACCACATTCAGGCCTTCGAGAGCGTAAATGCGCGCTGTGTCGGCGTTCGCAGCGTCCAAACGCGGTCGCACTGTGTCCTCAAGATCATCCTCGCCCGTGGCCATGATCACGGACCCTTTCGCGCATATGGCGTTGTCAGGAAATGGCAGACCACGAGTAACGCGGGCAGCAATATCAAGCGTCAGCAAACTCTTTCCAAGACCCGGGTCGCCGATGAGAAGAGTCACTTTCCCGAGCGGGATGCGGTCCCGCCACAACCAACGTAGGATTTGCGGTTTAATCTCGCTAAACGGACGCGTGATCGTGCTTACTGACGGTACTAGCCGATGTTTCCATTCAGGCGCATTCGCAATTAATTCGCCGATTGCTTCTCGGGTTCCACCGCGTTCGATCCAGGCCGAAAGATCCTTAGCGCCAGGAAGTTCGATCACCTTCAACAGCGGAACCTTTCCGATGAGCGACGTTGCGACTTGTGCGGCGTGCTTGCGACCGGGTTCGTCGGCGTCCGAAACAATAGTCACGCGCTTCCCACGCAAGTGTTCCGCGTATGCGTCGCTCCACTTTCCCGCACCCCCGACGTTGCACGTCGCCGTTAGACCGAGAGTTTTGGCATTGTCGGCATCCTTTTCTCCCTCGACCACCAGTACGAACTCAGAATTTCGAACTGCTGGAAGCTGGTAAAGAACTCGTCGAACGTCGGCGACGGTCCGCGTCCAACCGCCCTTTCCGTCTGGCCGCCGCTGGCGGAAAGTTTTCTGCCGCTCTCCCTTCGAAACCCGCTCGAAGCGTCCCACTTGAGACAGAATCGCAGCATTCTCGTCCGTGTAGTCGTACACCGCGATTGGCTTGCCGAGCGGTTGGCCGTCCGTCCAACGGTTGCCCCACTCCGAACTTTGGGTGTTTCCAATCGACTCAGCGCGTTGCGGGAACAGGTCGCGGACCTCGATTCGAAGGGCGGCACATATCGCTTCTACCGTGCATTCCGCGAAGCAGTGAACCAGAATTTTGCCGTCTTTTTCGCGGATGTTTAGGCTTGGGATGCGGTCGTCATGCGCAGGACATCGCGCCGTCCAGGAATCGCCACTGCGACGAACCTGCTTAAGATGGGCAAGAAAGTCATTCAAGTTCATGAGCGTTCCTTGCGCGCTGGGGTGTATCCTTCTTCGATTATTCGTTGGATCTCGGTTTCCGGAATCCGCACGGCCCTCTTGCCGATCTTTACCTTCGCGATTTTTCCCAACAGGAGCCACGCGCGAACGGTCGAATCTTTTACGCCAATCCGTTCTGCGAACTGCGTAGTTCTGAGTAGCTTTACGTCTTTGAACACGACCTGCATTGCATCGCCTCCGCGTTACTGCGAAGTGCGAATGTCGCACATCCTTGCGCGCGAAGGCGTCCAGATGAATGACGATGTTTTATGGGTTTTTGTCTGGAGTTTTAACGCCTAGAAATATCTTGTCATCGTTGTCCGAACGCCATTGAGCCTGGGCGCGCTCATCGCAATGAATGGTCGGGTGGAGAATCGAGGAAACCAATCGATCCAATGGTTTTCCGGTTGTTCGTAGGACGTATCGAACAATTTCCGCCCGAGCTACACGCCCAGCGGTGCTGCTGTTAGGGGGGAACTGTTCCGCAGCCCTCTTTGCGACGTTCGCCGTTAGACGAAGCATGTTTGGAAGGTCCCATTTGAAACTAGCGTCCAACAGAGAATGTCCCAGGAAGCTATTCTGAACCTTTTCAACATCGCCCGCGGACTTCCGCATCCTTTTCAATGCCGTTTGGAGTTGGCCGGCATTTTCGAAGCCAATCAATTGTTTCAACGTGTCGGCAAAAGCAAACTCGGTGAAGACTGCTATGGATAAGGCCAATTCCCGAGCGTCACAGCCTTTGGCGACTAACGCGTTAAATGCCTCGAAGGCTGTTTTATCTCGAGGCACCTTCCAACCGGCTCGCTCCAGCAGGATGCGGCGCGCGATCTGGAGTTCTTCCGGTTCCACGCCTAGACCGTTCGCTTTCGGGTCCTTCGGCATTGACGCCCTCCTCTAGAATATCCGATTTTTGCGTTCGCCGACCTCAGCTGCCTTGCAGAAAGGCCGCCGCAACATAAGAAAATCTAGCATATTCCTCTTGCTCTAAAGAACCTGAACGTTTAGGTTATCAACATGCCCCTAAACTCTGCGAGTCGAGCCGCAAGCATATTGGGAAAGTTGAGCTACAAAGCCCGCTTGAAACGACTTGGGCTCAATCGTGTTCGCGAGATTGCACGCCAGAACGGCAAACTGGGCGGGCGCCCGCCTAAACGAAAGGAATGACTCGAAATGATTTATCGCCGCGGTAAGGCAGGAATCTGTTGGATGCGTTTTCGGTTCGCCGGCCGATTCGTTCACGAATCGTGCAGGACCTTGTCAAAAACCGTGGCGCGCGAGGCCGAGAGGCAACGAAGGCGAGAGATGGAGCTTTCGTGGAATCGGATCGAGCGGCGTTCTTTGCCCCCGACCTTCGCGAAGGCAGCCAGAGACTGGCTGTGTGCTGCGAAGCCGCATTTGGCGGAACGCACGCACGGCATTTACGACGTGGCAATCCGGTGCCATCTTTCCCCACACTTCGGTACGGACCTGCTCTGCGATATTCATGCGCACGCCATTGGCTCTTATCAGGCTCGACGCAAAGCGAAGAGGGCGTCCGCCCGGACGGTCAACAAAGAACTACAGGTGCTAAGGCTGATCCTCAAGGCGCACAAACTATGGCTTCCACTTCAAGGAGATGTGAAGTTCGAACGGGAGCCCGCCAGCATCGGCAAAGCGCTGTCTGATGACGAGGAAGTGAGACTTCTAGCGGCATGTGAGTCAAACCCGTTGCTGCATACGGTCGTAGCCGTCGCTTTGAACACGGGTTTACGACGAAACGAAATTCGAACCCTATCTTGGCTTCAGGTGGACTTGTTGGAAAAAGTTTTGACAGTTGGAAAGGCAAAGACAGCAGGTGGCAGCGGTCGAATGATCCCGCTAAACCGTATAGCCTTAGCCGCTCTTGTTCGTTGGGCTGGTCGTTTTCCCGAGGCGAAGTCGGATGACTACGTCTTTCCCGCGTGTGAAAACTCCAGAATCGATTGTGAAGGATTTAACGCAAAGAGGATCGATTCTTCCCGGCCGATAAAAACATGGCGGAGCGCGTGGCGACGTGCGTTGAAGCATTCGGGGCTTCACATCCGTTTTCATGATTTGCGGCACTGCTGCATTACGAAGCTCGCGGAAAGTCAAAACACGAGCGAAGGAACTATCATGTCGATTTCGGGGCACTTAACCAGGTCGATGTTGGAGCACTATAGTCATGTTCGTCTCGCAGCGAAAAGAGCCGCGCTCGACAGTATAGTCAGGGACACGAACGGAACTGAATCCGCGGTGGACGTGAACCAAAACACGCACCAACTCTCGGGAGAGAATCTGGTGCCTTCCGCTAAGTCATTAAATTAGTTGGTGGGCCTGGGTAGACTTGAACTACCGACCTCACCCTTATCAGGGGTGCGCTCTAGCCACCTGAGCTACAGGCCCACGGATGAAACATCATCAGGGGAACATTAATGATAGAAGGCGGCCGCCACTGCGGTCAAGCCAAACCCTGTCATTCGTTGTGCGTTCACGCTTGCAACCGGCCCTCACAATCGATGGTGCGAAGGCCGGCGCAAGCGCGTCTTACTTGCCGCACGATGCGGCGCGGGACGTTACGTATGACGTGAATCGACTAGTGCGCGAAGCTGAAATTCACGCCGGTCGTCAGAATCACGTCGTTCGGTTTTGTGCCGATGATCGGAGGATTGCTCACGTAGCGGTCGCTCAGCGCAATCTGCCAACCGAACCACTTCTTGATCTGCGTCACCGAAGCCGCGTCGAATGAGAAGCGGTACTGTCCGGTGTTCGACAGGTCCGGATAGAAGTAGAAGACTTCCGTCGCCGTGGTCGATTTTCCGAACTTGTGCATGCCCGCTTCGCCGACGGTGATCCCCGCCAGGTTGCGCGTCACCGCCACGTACGTGCCCTGATTCACGTTTCCGGAGCTGTACGATTCGTGCGTGTAGTTCACGCCGCCCAGGATATCGAGCGTCGTGTTCGGATTGCTGATTACGTGATAGCCCACGCCAACGGTGTAAATTCCGCGGATGTTCAGGCCCTGCAATTCGTCGTGCGTGAAGTCGCCGCTCACGAAACCGAAAAATCGCTTGGTGATGTTCCGGTCGTACTTTGCGCCGCCGACGATGGAGTTGGCGATCGTGCCGCCGCCGGTCTTGTCGTTGGTGCTGTAGAGTGACGAAAAATAAGCCGTGGTTTCATCGTTCAGCGTCTTGCGGTCCGCCGTGAAGCCGGTGGAAAGATTCGTGGTCTCGCTGTTGCCGCGAGCCAGCGCAAATCCCAGATTGATGCCGCCCTTCCAGTTTTCATCCCACTTCGGATGCAAGCTGTGTTCGTAGGCGGCCTGATCGGCGGCCGAACGAATCACCGTAATCTGCGCCAGAGGCACTTGCACGTCGCCGTTCGCGGCGGTGTGAACCGTCAAATTCGTGCCATCGCTCGAAAGCTTTCCGCTGACCGTGCTGTTAGCCGGCGTCACCACAAAGAGCGGATTGTCCGTGGCAATTTCTTTCACCGAGCCCCAGGCGATCTGGATTTCGCCGGCATAGTCGGTCTTGAGAGTTATGTTTTTTCCATCCGAGGCCATGATCGAGCCGGTCAGATGGTCACCGTTTTTTAGCGTAACGGTATCGGCGCCGGCGATCGACGCCAGCCCGAGAAACAACACGAATGCTGCAAGGAATTTCAGGTTCTTCAAGATTCTTCTCCTAACGGATATTTGCTGCAGGCCGGTACAAAAAGGCAGATATGCTGGGCACCCCAATTCTACGACACCACAAGCCGATTCCTAAGGTCTTTAGCTACCTTTTTGGGCCTCAAATCATCTCATTTTGAGGCACTCTTTTTGCGCCGTTTCCGAAGCGCTTGACACTGGATTCGGTGCTGCATAGAGTTGCCGCCGGAGCAGAGTCTCGACAACCGTTCCGGTACACAGCAACGTTTCATGAACTTCGACGGAGGATTTCGATGCACACAAAATTCCTAAAAGCGGCTTCGCTGATTGTGTTGGCAGCTGTGGCGCTGGCTCCGCTTGCCGCGCGCGCACAAGAGACCGGCGTGCCGGTCACCACGGTGATCACCGTACTCGGTCCGAAATTCACCGCGCCTCCGCAGTATTCGAAAGACGACATTTCCGTCACTGAGGGAAAGCAGAAAGACGTGGTGGCGAATTTGGTTCCCGCACAAGGCGACAAGGCCAAGCTGGAACTGGCGATCGTGGTGGACGAAGCGAACAACACCAGCTTCGGCGGGCAGATGAAAGACCTGCAGGATTTCATCAACTCGCAACCCGCCACTACGGCTGTGGGAGTTTTTTATGCCAACAACGGCACGGTGCAGGCGCTATCGCAATTCACCACCGATCACGCCGCCGCGGCGAAGTCGATTCGCTTGACGATCGGCAATATGGGCGCGTACTCGAGCATTTATCTTTCGACCATGGATCTGATTTCGCGTTGGCCCGACAACGGCGGACGCCGCGAGATTCTGCTGATCGCCGATGGCATCGATCGCTTCCGCGGCGACCCGTTCAGCCCGGATGTGACGTCCACGGTGGATAAAGCGCAGACAGCGGGCATCATGATTCACACACTGTACTGCAGCGGCACCGGACGCTACTCCCGCAATATGTTTCGCGTGAACTACGGCCAGAGCAATCTGGCTCAGCTCACCGACGGCACGGGCGGCGAATCATTCTTTCAGGGCCTGCAGACGCCGATCTCGTTTGCGCCGTACCTGCAGCAGCTCGACATGATCCTGAAGAATCAAAGTTTTCTGACGTTTAACGGGGAGCGATCCAAGAAAGAAAAGGGCGAGCTCCGCAATATCCGCGTTCGCAGCGAGCAGAAGGATTTGGATATCTCCGCTGCGGATCGCGTGTTTGTGCCGGGCCAGTAGTCTCGAATAGTTGTTCCATCGATTCAAAAGCTGTTGAACGTGCGGTGCGCTGCAACCTCCGCTTCGGTTGTGCCGGGGCGGAGGTTCCTGCCGAAAGTGTGTGACAATCCGGTTATGAAAATCCGATCGATGGTTCGAACAGCGATTGCTGTGGGAACTCTGTGTTTACTGGCGGTGCCGCTGTTGGCGCAGCAGGCTCCTGCGGATCCGCCAGCACAGGCCGCTGCGCCGGTGAATGCCAAGACCGTCACGTCCGCAGCGGTGTGGAGGCCGGTACCAGGCGCGCTCGATTCGGTGCGCTCGAAGTGCGGCGCCGATCCTCAGAATCTGGAAACGTGTTCGCTTGACGCCATGGCCAAGAGCTACGCATCGCCTGCAGCGATCGCGTTTTCGAAGTCGATGGCAGAGAGTGGCGTGATTTACCTGCGCGGGTTTCGCGAAACCGGGCGCGTGGATATCGGCTACATCGAATATGTGTTTCGCGCCAACGAGCTGGATGGCGTGGTGCTTTTGAACGGCGACCCTTCACTGGTGAACGTGGACGACCCGAAATATCTGACGCACGAAATGCTGGCGGCGAACCCGGTGTATCAGCAACTGGCAGCGAAATATCCGAATGCCAGCGTGTGGCCCGGCGACCGCACCAATCCCAGGTTGCCCGAAGTGCACCCGCGCGGAAAAGGCGGCCAAAGTTTTCTGGTGCGTTACCTGCTGCGCGACGGCTGCCACGCGTGCGCGGAAATCGGAAGCGCGCGAGTGATGTTCTTGTTCGACGCCAAGGGAAAATTAGAGGGCACGCGACTGCAGAATGTAGTTCCGGGCGCTCCACCGACCAGCGACGTGCCCACCGAAACTGCTCCTGCCGGGCCGGCCGGAGCTTCACGCGCTGCGCCCGCAGACGGAAACCCCGCGCAGCCGCAACAGATTCATGCAAACGTTGGCAAACAATTCTCGATCACTTTGGATGCGAATCACACGACCGGATACAGCTGGAAGCTGGCGACGACGCTTGATCCGAACGTGCTCGCGACGATGGGAACCGACTACAAAGAAAATTCGTCCGGGCGTGTGGGCGCGGGCGGCGAAGAGATCTGGACGTTTCTGCCGAAAGGGAAGGGAACGGTGGAGCTGGAATTTCAGTACCAGCGGCCGTTCGAGAAAGATGTGCCGCCCGTAAAAACCGCAAAGTTCGAAGTGAACATCAGTTAGCCGCGCCGTCTCCTGGACGGTTCCCAAAAAAACTCAGCGCAAAAACAAAAAGCCCCGGCTCGATTTGCATCGAACCGGGGCTTGCGTTTGTCTGTAACAAATCGTTTGACGAATCAGATGAGACTTGCCAGAACCCGTTTTGCCCGGATTCACCGAAGTGAATCCGAAGCCGGCTTTGAGAGCCGAGCCCAGATGACTAGCATCTGGTGGAGAGCCGTACCTGCTACCGAAGCAGGTCGTACTCCCTTTTCTTTTAGAAAGGAGGTGATCCAGCCGCAGGTTCTCCTACGGCTACCTTGTTACGACTTCACCCCAATCATGAGTCATACCTTGAGCGCCTGCCTCCTTGCGGTTGGCTCGGCGATTTCTAGTACAGCCCACTTTCGTGATGTGACGGGCGGTGTGTACAAGGCCCGGGAACGTATTCACGGCGCCGTTCTGATGCGCCATTACTAGCGATTCCGGCTTCATGCAGTCGAGTTGCAGACTGCAATCCGAACTGAGCGCGCTTTTTTGCGATTAGCTCCCCCTCGCGGGTTAGCGACGCTTTGTGGCGCGCATTGTAACACGTGTGTAGCCCTGGACATAAAGGCCATGCTGACTTGACCTCATCCCCACCTTCCTCTCCGTTATCCGGAGCAGTCCTCATAGAGTTCTCCCTTGCGGGTAGCAACTATGAGTAAGGGTTGCGCTCGTTGCGGGACTTAACCCAACACCTCACGGCACGAGCTGACGACAGCCATGCAGCACCTCTACACAGGTCCCTTGCGGGAAGTCTCGATTTCTCAAGATGGTCCTGTGCGGTTCAAGCCCAGGTAAGGTTCTTCGCGTTGCGTCGAATTGAACCACATGTTCCACCGCTTGTGCGGGCCCCCGTCAATTCCTTTGAGTTTCAGCCTTGCGACCGTACTCCCCAGGCGCATGACTTAACGCGTTAGCTACGGGACTTGCCCCGTACAGGGCAAACCCCAAGTCATGATGGTTTAGGGCTAGGACTACCAGGGTATCTAATCCTGTTTGCTCCCCTAGCTTTCGTCTCTCAGCGTCAGTTGTGATCCAGCAAGCCGCCTTCGCCTCGGATGTTCCTACGGATATCTACGCATTTCACCGCTACACCCGTAATTCCACTTGCCTCTCTCACACTCTAGCATAGCAGTTTCGTTAGCAGCCCCTGGGTTAAGCCCAGGGATTTCACTCTCGACTTGCTACACCGCCTACAGACCCTTTACGCCCAGTAATTCCGAGCAACGCTGGCCCCCTACGTATTACCGCGGCTGCTGGCACGTAGTTAGCCGGGGCTTCTTATACCCGTACCGTCAAGCCCTTGCGGGCATTCTTCCGGGTCGAAAGGGGTTTACACTCCGAAAAGCTTCATCCCCCACGCGGCGTTGCTGCATCAGGCTTTCGCCCATTGTGCAAGATTCCCCACTGCTGCCTCCCGTAGGAGTCTGGACCGTGTCTCAGTTCCAGTGTGGCCGGCCAACCTCTCAGTCCGGCTACCGATCTTTGCCTTGGTGAGCCATTACCTCGCCAACAAGCTAATCGGCCGCGGATCCCTCTTCTGGCGACTTGCGCCTTTGAATTCAGAAGCATGTGCCCCCGAAATGTTATGCGGTATTAGCCCAATTTTCACTGGGTTATTCCCCACCTGAAGGAAGGTTATCCACGTGTTACGCACCCGTTCGCCACGGGTGTATTGCTACACCCGTTCGACTTGCATGTGTTAAGCACGCCGCCAGCGTTCGCTCTGAGCCAGGATCAAACTCTCGTTTGAAACTTGGCGTCACCAAGTCTCTCGTGCTTCGATTCACATCGAAACTCGAGGACTGGGAACGAACTTTTTGAATCGCTCGGTTATCTCTCAAATGTCGGTATGGCTACCGGTACACCCGGCAGACACACCGTAACCAAACGGGTTCTGGCATGTATCATCTGATTGTCAAAGAGCAGGTTCTTTCAGGCCAGCTGAAAGGCTTACAGACGAACCCCAATCCTACCCAAACACCCAGTAACTGTCAAGCGATTTTCCGAATTATTTCTTACGATTTTCATCCCCATTTTCCCCGGCTTGTGGAAAAGCCCCCTAACCTCCCGCCTTTTCACCACTTCCACCCCATCCGTGCGCCACATTTTTCATGCCAACAGCGCCTTCGAATCGATCGCATCGCGCTCATTCCTTCAAACTTCGTTAGAGAGTTTGTATGGGAAAGACGGATATTAAACCCCTATGCTTGAGCGCATCCACGCAAAACGAATCAACACCGCCGCCCTGCGATCTTCGGCGAAAACTTCGCGCCAGGCCCGCGCTACCGTTTTCTCGCGCCGGCGGGTGTAAAATGCGCTTGACCTTGGAACCGGTTCCATCCCGTAGCTTACAATCGTGAGTTCCAACGCTTCCAAAGACCGGCCACTCTATTCCGGCGAGCTCGCTCGCCTCTCAGGTGTCAGCGGCGATACCATCCGTTTTTACGAACGCAGCGGACTGCTTCCCGCCGCCCCGCGTTCCGCCGCCGGCTACCGCGTTTTTCCCCGGCACGCTCTCATCCGCGTCCGCATGATTCGCTCCGCCCTCGCCATCGGTTTCTCGGTTCGCGAGCTGGCGGACGTCTTCAGAGAACGCGACCGCGGCGGCGCTCCTTGCCATCGCGTCCGCAAGCTGGCGGCCGGAAAACTCGTAGCGCTCGAAACGCAGCTCCGCGACCTAAAGCGTTTGCGCGCTGAGCTTCGCCGCGTTCTCGCCGCCTGGGACCTGTTGCTCGGCAGAACGCCGCGCGGAAAACAGGCCCGCTTGCTCGAATCATTCGCTGAAACTCACCCGCCCACCGCTTCGCGCTCCGCCACTTCGCGCCTCACGGTTCGCGGAAATCAGAAACGGAAGAGACTCCGATGAAAATTGCACCCGCGATTGCCGCGTTCTTTTTCCTTACCGTCGCCGCCCACGCCCAACAAACTCAATCGCCAGCCGTCGATCCGCAGGCCTGTCCCATGCACGACGCTCACGCACAAATGAACCAGCGCGGCGAACACGCCATGGGTTTTTCGCAGACCTCCACAACCCACCATTTTCTTTTGAAGTCAGACGGCGGCGACATTCAAGTCGAAGCGAACGATCCAGCCGACTCCGCCGAAACCGCGCAGATCCGCATCCACCTCCAACACATCGCCGACGCCTTTCAGTCCGGCAATTTCGATATCCCCATGTTCGTGCACGACACCGTCCCGCCCGGCGTTCCAGACATGAAACGCCTCCAGAAAAATATCCGTTACACCTTTGAACAAACCGCCGCCGGCGGCCGCGTCTCCATCTCTACCACCGACAAAGACGCCATCGCCGCGGTCCACGCGTTTCTCCGCTTCCAAATGAAAGAACACGCCACCGGAGATTCCACCGACGTTCGCTGATTTGATTTAGGACGTTCCCGCAGTTCTCGCACCGCCGCGCAATCTCCGGCCAGAACTCCGCGCCCCGCTTAATCAACTTGCAGTCAAAATTGCCGCAAAACCAGATATGCAACTTTTGCTGCCGCGCACGCGACCCGGGCAGCTACCCGCAAGAATATCGGCTTCTGGGGTGATCGACGAACTGAACGGTTCGCCGCTGCTTTGGGTTTTTCCCTCTCAACTTTCCGCTATCGGTCGCCAACGCTCACTCACAGCACCCATTTCCACTGTCCTCGCGTACAGGTCCCCCCCAGATCCGGGTCCTGCCCCTCCAACACCAGGTCCAGTCCCGGTACTGTCCCCTGTCTGTCCACCAAGCCAACTTACCTCCCTATGTACCAAAAGTTACAATGCTCGCGGAGCAAACAAAATGAGACGATTCAAAAAAGCGCGCTTTTCCGGACTCGCCGTTCTCGGCACCCTTCAAAACCCCGAAGCCCATCGCGACGGCATTTCCAACGAAGAATACCAGGCCATCCAGGACAAAAAGAGGCGCGAAGGCGAAGCGGCTTTCCGCCGCTTCTTCCCCAAAGACATTCTCGACGCCAGGGCAGAGAATGATGCCAAGCGTCTCGCCCAAACGGCAGCGCAAGCGTCCTCAAACGCATCCACGCCGCCGGTCTCCCCATCCTCCGCGATTGTTGTTTCCGTCGAACAGCGCCTCGCCGCTTCTCCGCAACACGCTTCCAACTCCGAGCCTTCACCCGAACAACGTATTCAGCCCCGCCGCAAGCGGCGTCGCCCTCCCATTCTCAACGAACCCCCTGCCGCTCGCCTCAAGCGCCATCAGCGCAAATGCTGGATCTGTGACCACGAAGACCAGGAGGACATCGAACAGGACTTCCTGCACTGGCACAGTTCCACCAACATCGTCGATTGCTACGGCATACCGGACTACCGCGTTCTGTATCGTCACGCTCATGCCACCGGTCTCTACGAACAGCGGATGAAAAACATGCGCTTTGCTGCCGAGCGAATCGTGGACAAAGCCGAGCGCGTGCCCGCCACCTCCGTCAGTGTCCTCAAGGCCATGGAAACTGCATCCCGGATTACCGAAGACGGCGTCTGGATCAGCTCCCCATCCCGCGTGTATGCCTGCTCGAGAGCCGATTCTAATCGGCATACTCCGCGATTAGAAAACGACGTAACTGACACAAACGAAACGACCGAACTCCTTTCTAATCGACACAAATCACACACTTCAACAAGCCGCTCTCACCGGTTCGGACTGCGCGGCCGAGCCGTCGCTACCGCGCGGAAAATCATCCGGGTTTGCGGGCTGAAACTTTTGGCGCTGGTTGCGGGAGTGTGTGACAATTTTGCAAATTTCGGCGAGAGATTGAGCGGAAGTGAGTGAGGAGTGGAGGATGCGGCGGAGGAGCACGACGCGAGGGTGGGTGCGGGGCGCGGCGTGCGGGGTTGCGTTCGGTCTTGGACGCGAAGTCGCGTTCGTCGTTGCGCTATTTGCTGCATCCACGGTGCTGTTCGTGATGACGGCGAGTGCGCAGACCGCTGAACCGATGGCGGGGCCGGCGGGCGGGAGCGCTCAACATGTGGCTCCCGCGCAAACGCAGAGGCTCCCGCCTGACGGCGCGGCAAGTGCGGCTGGCGCGACGAATGGCGCGGGGGGACCGACGATTGAGCTGACGCTGAAGGATGCGGTGCGGCTGGGGCTGAAGCAGAGTCCGCAGGTGGTCGTGGCGCGGTTGCTTGTACTCGAAAGCGAGCAGAACAAACGAATCGCGCTGTCGGCGCTGTTGCCGCAGGCAAATTTAGGGGCGGCCGCGGCGCTCGATCAATACAATATCGGATCGGTGGAGCGAGTGCCGAAGCGCGAAGTGGCCGGGCCCTATCAATACATCCAGGCAGGGCCGTCGTATTCGCAGACGCTGCTGGATTTGCCGTTGATTCGCGGATACCAAATCGCGAAAGAAGGACAGCGGCAGACCAGCGCGCAGGAAAGCGTGACGCGAGAGCAGTTGAGCGCGAGTGTAGTGGGACTTTATCTGCAGGTGCTGCGAGCGTTTGCGGTGTATGAGGATGCGAAAGCACGTGTGGACCTGGCGCAGCGATTGTTCGATCAGGCGGCGAATCTGGAGAAAACCGGAATCGGGCTGAAGATCGACACGACGCGAGCGCAGGTGGAGTTGCAGAACGAAAAGCAAAATCTGATCGATGCGGAAACGCTGACGCACACGACGACATATCTGCTGGCGCAGATTCTGGATCTGCCCCGAGACCAGACTCCGGTGCTGAGCGACCGGTTGTCGTTTTACGATTTGCCGGAATACGACACGCAGGCGACGATCTCGACGGCGCTGGAAAACCGACCGGAAATGAGGGCGCAGACATCGGCGGAGCGAATCGCAAAACTGGAAAAAGAATCGGCGAAGGATGAACGGTTGCCGGTGCTGGATTTTTCGGGGTTCTGGCTGTATCAGGGGACACGATTCAACAACGGAGTCCCGGCATATTCGTACGAGATCGGGATGTCGATTCCGTTGTTTACCGGCGGAAGGATTCGCGCGCAGATTTCGGAAGCGGAGCTGGAACAAAAGCACGCCGGCGAAAACCGGAAGCTGCTGGAAGCCAGTATCGTGCAGCAAGTGAAGACGGCTATCGATCAACTGACGGCGGCGCGGAAAAACGTGGATGTGGCGAATCTGGGATTGCAGCTGGCGAATGACGAAGTGGCGCAGGCGCAGCGGAGATTCGCGGCGGGCGTGACGACGAACGTGGAAGTGGTGACGGCGCAGGACGCGCTGGCGCGGGCGAATTCGAATCAGATCGATGCGCTGTACCGGTTCAATCAATCGAGAGTGAATCTGGCGCAGGCGATGGGCGAGGTGGAGAACACGTATGCGAAGTAAAGGAAGGCAAGGACGATGAGTTCGCCGACGACACCACCGACGCCGCCTGGGGCGCCCGCTTCGACACCGAGTACGTCTCCATCTTCATCACAGACTGCGGTGCCGCACGATCTGCAGGGACAAACCGGGCCGGGCGCGCCGACGTTTGCAGCGGCGGCACAGTCGATACGAAATTTGGCGGGCGGAGTGAAGCTGGCGTTTGCAGCGATTTTAATTATTTTGCTGGTGGCGACGTACTTCTGGATGGGCGAAGTTGAAACGGACGATGCGCAGGTGGACGCGCACATCACGGCGATGGCGTCGCAGGTTCAGGGATATGTGGTGGATTTGAAAATCAACGACAACACGGACGTGAAAGAAGGGGACGTGCTGGTGCAGATCGATCCGCGGGAGTACAAGGCGGAAGTCGATCAAGCGAAGGCGGCGCTCGATTTTGCGGAGGCGGAAGCGAAATCCGCGGAACTGGAAATCGGGTTGACGCGCGGAACAACGGTGCACAGCACGGGAGGAGCGGCGGCGCAGCACGAATCGGATTCGGCGGATTATGTGGCGGCGCAGGCGGAACTGGAGCGAGCGGCCACTGCGAATTTGCTGCAGGCGAAGGCGGAGGTGGCGTCGAAGCAAGCGACGAACGAACGAGCGCAAGCGGACCTGGAGCGTTATAAGCCGCTGCTGACGACTGGTGACGTATCGAAATTTCAGTTTGATGCGGTGGATGCGACGGCGCGGGTGGCGCAGAACGATCTGGCGGCGGCACAGCAACAACTCGCGGCGGCCGAGCAGGGAGTGGAGATTGCGAAGGCGACGGCGAGTTCGTCGAAGGCGCGGATGATTCGATCGCAGTCGCTGTTTCAGGAGACGAAGGCGCGGGAGCAGCAGATACCGATCAGCGAGGCGACTTTCAAATCGGCGCAAGCGGCGGTGGAGCGGGCGAAAGCAGCGTGGGATCAGGCGGTGCTGAATTTGAATTACACGACGATTACGGCGCCGATCACCGGGCAAGTGACGCAGAAGTCGGTGACGCTGGGACAGTACGTGGTGCCGGGGAATTTGCTTTTTACGCTGGTGCCGCTCGACAAAGTGTTTATCACCGCAAACTTCAAAGAGACGCAGATGGCGCACGTGCGGCCGGGGCAGAAAGCGAAAATCCACGTGGATACATACGGTCGGGATTTCGACGGAGTGGTGGATTCGATCGCGGGAGCGGCGGGATCGCGGCAGGCGCTGCTGCCGCCGCAGAATGCGACCGGGAATTTTATCAAGGTGGTGCAGAGAATTCCGGTGAAGATTCTGGTGAAGCAGCGCGAGGACGGGAAATATATTTTGCGTCCGGGAATGAATGTGGAAGCGACGATTTACACCCGCTGACCAAACACGGTGAGATGAGCCGAACGAAATGAGCTATCTGGCAGGAGCGCCGGGCGCGAGCGAGGAGTGGGAGCAGGAGTACGGGCTGAAGATCACGCAACTGCTGGCGGATCTGACGCAGCGGCAACGCATGCTGATTTTATTGAGCGCGGGCCTGGTGACGGGAATTGAAATTTCGAATCGTTTGTCGATCAACGTAATTCTTCCGGACATGCAGGGCAACGTGGCCGGAAGCCCCGATGAAATCAGCTGGGTGGTGATCCTCTACAATCTGGGATTTTTGTGCTCGATCGCGCTGAGTTCGTTTATGACGCGACGGTTGGGCACGAAGCGGCATTTGCTGTACAGCCTGGCGCTGTACTCGGCGGGAGCGCTGGGCTGCGCGTGCAGCGCGCACAATTTGCAATTGCTGCTCGCGTCGCGGGTGCTGATGGGATTTGGAGGCGGCGCATTTCTGGTGCGGACGGTGATCCTGGCGGGAATGATGTTTCCGGGGAAGGCGCGGATTCGCGCGGTGAGTTTTTTGTATCTGGAGCTTCTGGTTTTTGAGCTGTTCTATCCGGTGACGATCGGGTGGATCTCGGACACATTCCACTGGAACTACGCGTTCCTGCTGGATATGCCGTTTCTGGCGATTGGCGCGGTGATGATCTGGAAATTTGTGCCGTGGGGATATTTATTTTTGAGGAGCGACCGGGCGTATGTGGATGTGTGGGGCGCGGTGATGCTGGTGGCGGGGCTTTCGTCGCTGCAAATTGCGCTGAGCCGCGGCGAACGAGACGAGTGGTTCCAGTCGGGATTCATCGTGACGTCTCTGGTGATCGCGGTATTTTGCCTGGCCGTATTTTTGTGGTGGGACTGGCGAGCGTCGAATCCGGCTCCGGTGCTGCATTTGCGGATGATCTGGAGGCAAGGGCCGCTGCGAACTTCGATGACAGTGGTTTTGCTGGTGGGGAGCTGTCTGGGCGCAGGGCTGTACGTGCTGCCGCAGTATTTGAGGAACGTGCAGAATTATAGTTCGACGCAGACGGGCGGATTCATTTCGGCGTTCACGGCGGGATTGGGAGTGGGATTGATTCTGACGTTGCGGTACGTGATGACGCGCATCGGCGGGCGGCGAACGGTGCTGCTGGGTTCGGCGATGTTTTGCGCGACGTGCGTGAATTTTATTTACGTGTGGACGCCGACGACGCCGACGTGGCTGCTGGCGAGTTGCACGTTTCTGCAGGGATTTTCGATCGCTCCGATGCTGGTGGGCGCAGCGAACGTTGCAACGGGGCAGGCGGCGCTGGCGGATTTGAACGATGTGTCCACGAGTTTTTTCTTCGTGCGGCAACTGGGGAATACGTTTGGAGTGACGGCGGCGACGGTGCTGTTTGACCGGCGGATGACGCTGCATTCGTCGGAGCTGCTGGATGTGGCGAACAAGCTGAATCCGACGACGGAAGCGACGCTACGGCAGTATGCGGGCTTGATCGCACGGAATGCGGGCGCGGCGTTCGATCCAGCGCTGGGAGCGGCGCAGCTGTTTCAATCAAATGTGATCGTGCAGAGCGCGCTGCTGTCGTACATCGATGTGTATTTCATGCTGGCGGTGATTGCGGCGACGGCGCTGGTGATTGTGGTGTCACGCGATGCGCGGACGGCGACGGAGCGGCCGCGGTTTAATCTTCATTTTTGGTAGTGCGAGTAGCGGCGCGCGCTCGCGCGTTTCGTCAGGCCTTGAGGTAACGATCCCGAATCAATGAGAGATGGTGCGCGACGTGGCCGGGAATGATGAAGGCCATGGCGCGGACGGTAAAGGTGTTGTCGCTGGCGATGCCGGTGCGGAGCCACGCTTCGGGGGGAAGAGTTTTGAAAAGCGAAATGGTGGCGAGGCGGACGGAGCGAAAGTCGTCGATATGGTCGGCCCAGGAAAATTTGTCGGCGGAGGCGCCGGTAGCGGCGATGTCTTGATCGTAGCCGGGCAGCGGGGCGGTGAAATTGCGGGCGAACCAGAGAGCGCGGAAGGCGAAGGCGCGTTCGGTGTCGGAGATGTGGTTGAGGACTTCGCGGATGGACCATTTGGTGGGGGCGTAACGGTAGAGGGATTTCTCTTCGGAAATGGAGGAGAAGAATTGGAGGGCGTCGGCGAGCTGGGTTTCGATGATGACGGTGGGGTTCACGCCGGCGACTTGGTTGATGTAGGTGAAGTAGTGAGGGGCGGCTTCGGCGGGTTGGGGGCGTCCGATCATGGTTTTCTCCGTGGATATTGTTTCATGGTGGCGAGGCGAGGGCAAAGGCGACGGCAGAGTCAAAACCGAAGGGGAAGGCAAAGTCAAAAACGAAGGCGAAGGCAAAGTCAAAAACGTGGAACATTACACAGAGAACACCGAGAAAGGCGGAGAACACGGAGAGTGCGTGATGGCCGACGCGATTGGAGGCGTTGCGGAGAACGGCAAATGAAAAAACAGAAGGCGGTTATTTGCCGAGGAATTTGTCGAGCTTGGTAATTTCGGATTGGGCCTGGTCGATTAATTTTTGGGCGCTGAGGACGTCGGCGGCGCGGAGGGCGGCTTCGGCTTTGGTGAGGTCGGCGCCGAGGCGCTGGCGCGAGAAAGTGATTTCGGGCGGGAGCTGAGCGCCCTGAGCTTGCTGCTGTTTGCGGACGACGTCGAGGCTGGCGTCGATGCCGGCGGCGCGAGCGGCGAGCTCTTCGACTTCTTCACGTTCGACAGCGACGAGAGCGCGAGGATCGGGAGCGCCTTCGACCGGTTTGGTGGCGGTGAAGGTTTGGTTGTCGGCGGAATTTGTGGGCGGCGGCGCGGGCGTGGCGTGATTTGGCGTCGAGTGATTCGGCGTGGCGGGCGGATTCGGGCGCGCGGTGACGACGGGCGGCGGCTGCGCGGAATGCTTTGCGGCGTTTGCGGAGTCGAGCTTGCTCCAGCATTGAAAATCTTCGACCTTGCAGGGCAGGGCTTTCAGCGCGGCGTTGCCGGGATCGGATTTGCCGTCTTTGGCAGCGTTGGCGGCGGCGAGAGCGGCAGCGGCGAGAGCTTTTTCGACGACTTCGTCGGTGTCGTCGGATTTGGAGTTATCGGAATTTGTGCCGGGTGCGTTCGGGTCGTTGGATTTGGACGCGTCGGGCGAGCCGGGTTTCGGAGTGGAGGCGACGTTTGTCGATGACTTCGATGCATGGAGCAGCACTCGCGAAATGGCGGCGCCGCCGAGAATTAAGAAAAATAAAATCACGCCGAGCAAAACGAAAATCGGGCGGTTGCTTTTTTGCGGGGCCGGCGCCGGTGGTGGAAGCGGCGAATAGGGAGTGCCGTAATCTGCGCCGGGCATGGGCGCGGTGGGAATCAAAGGTGGAGCAGGACGGGGCGGCGCGGAAGACGGAGCGGAAGCCGGCGGGTTTGCGGCGGGCGTCGGTTGCACGGGTCGCGCGGTGACTGGAGGACGCGGAGTGGTCGAGGGCGGCTTCAGAGGCTGCGCGGTAATTGGTTTTGCAGTGACCGAGCGCGGAGTGGCGGGCGCGTGCGGCACGGGAGTGAATTCGGCGGTGATGGTAGGAGAGGGCGGCGCGGGAGCGATGATCGGCGACGGTTCGCCCACGAGAGGCGCGACGGATTTCAGCGCGGCGCGCATTGCGTCGGCGGTTTGGAAACGTTTTGCGGGATCCTTGGCCATGGCCATCATGATGAGCTGGCCGAGCGCGGGAGGAAGGTCGGGCTTCAGTTCGATGGGCTCGGTGGGCGGCACTTGCAGGTGCGCCTGCATGATTTCGAAATTGTTGTCGCTGACGTAGGGCCGCTGGCCGGTGATCATTTCGTAGAGCGAGACGCCGATGGAGTAGAGGTCGGAGCGGCCGTCGATGGGTTCGCAGCGGACTTGCTCGGGTGACATGTAAGCGACCGAGCCGAGAGTGGTGCCCGTCATGGTGAGAGCCATGTCGTTGCCGGAGCGGGCGATGCCGAAGTCCATCAATTTGGTGACGCCCTGCGGAGTGACGATCATGTTGGCGGGCTTGATGTCGCGATGGACGACGTGCTGGGCGTGGGCGTAGGCGAGCGCGGAGAGGACCTGGTCCATGTAGGCGAGGGTGTCGGCGTAGGGAATTTCGCCTTCGTGTACGCGCGCGGCGAGCGTGACGCCCTCGACGTATTCCATGATCATGACGAGTTGATTGTCGATGGTGAGCGCGGTGCGGAGCTCGGCGATGTTGGGATGATGCAGGTGGGCGAGGACTTTGATTTCGCGAAGGAAGCGGTCGGCGAGATCTTTCTGGTCGGAAAGATCGGGCAGCAGGACTTTCATGGCTTCGACGCGATCGGAAAGCGTGTTGCGGACTTTGTAGACTTTGCCCATGCCTCCGGCGCCGAGAGTGCCGAGGATGATGTAGTCGCCTTTGCGGGCGCCGGTGACGTCGTTGGGCATGCGGAACGCGCCTCTTGCGTGGTCGGGTAAATTCGCGGTTATTCTACGACATTTTTTTGCGGGGGAAAGCGGGTAAAGGCGCTGGTGACTTGCGATGCGCGAGGATGACGCGTCAGGAGGGGGTGGTGAACTGTTCAAACAGCAGGGTGGCGAAGGAGCGAGCGGACTCGGGAGCGGTGATGACGAGTTCGAGAGCGGAGGGCGATTCGTGCAGGTCGAAGGCAAGGAAGGCACAGCACTGTTGCTCTTTGCGGACCATTTCTTTCACGGCAGGCGCGGCGGCGGGGTTGTAGCGAAGATGGATCGAGAGGCCGCCGGTATGTTGGGACAGCAAAGATTCGCGAGAGAGCATGGCGATCGCGGCCAGGCGCTGGCGCAGATCGCCCGAAGAGAGTGTGCAGGCAATGGGCGGCGTCGAGGATTCCTCTCGCATCCGTAGGTAGATGCGTGAAAGATGATGGACGACTCGCGTCGGAAGACTCGTTTGTGGGGGTTGCGATGAGTGGCGCGTGGATGAATGCGTTGGTGGCGCTGCAGGCATTTCACGTGCTGTTTTTGCTGCTGCACGACTGGGTGCCGCTCGGATCGTTGAACGAGGTGAAGGCGGTGCGAGCGGAAAATCCGGGAACGAAGCTGCTGACCAGCACGCTCGTGGGCACGGCTCCGTTCGCGGTAGGCTTGGCAGCGACCGCGTGTTATTTCTACACGCGCGGTACATTTCCAGGATGGGTGCAGTGGTGGGTGTGGATCAGTTACGTAATGCTTTTTGGGGGGGAGCTGCGGGCCTGGTGGATTCCGTATTTTTTCGGAACCACCGAGGAGAGACGGATGCGGTATCGCGCGATGTTCGGCGGAACGCACGCATTTTTACCGGAGAGGAATGGAGTGCAGCCGAACACGTTGCATGTGGTGTTGCACGTAGTGACCGTTGCTACGCTGGTGGTGTTGGCGATTGTGACCAGGTGATGGCGGCGGAAAATGGCTGACATCGCCGGGGCGGTGCAGCGCGGAGTGCGGCGAGCGCGTCTGAAGGGGCGCGGGTTTGCGGTGAGGATGGGTGCGGGTGAGCGAGAAGAAAATTCCGGCGTGGGAAAAGTGGCTGGTGGGCGGGTTGGTGGCGGCGTGCGCGATCGGATGGGGAGCGCTCGTGTGGGTGCAGCATCAGGCGAAGGATCCCGTGGCGGTGGTGCGACGGCATTTTGTGTTTTATCCGGCGTATCGCGGCGGGAACTGGAGCGAAGGCGCGTGCGCGGCGGGCGAACGCGCGGGATGCAAGCAGGTGACGTATTCGGTTGCGGTGCCGGGATGCGGCGCGGTGCGATTCGATTGGAATGTGTTTGCGGATGGCGATGCGGATTTGGCGTACAGCTATCGCGGGGCGACTCCGAAGATTGATGAGAGCGTGTATGCGTTGTACGCGATGGTGGGAGAAGATTCGAAGTTCATGGATTCACCGGCAGTGGGAAAGGCGGTGCCGGAGAGTTGTGTGTTGCGGTGAAGTTTTTTGAGGCGTCGGGCGAGGGTTTCAGGGCTGAAGCTCCTGAGTCATTTGCGGATTTATGGCGGAGCTAAAGCTCCGCCGTTCCGGAGAAGCGGGAGTTCGTTGCGGAAGTTATGCGGCGTTTTGGAAACGGTTAAATACCGTCAGGCTGAAGCCTGACGCACCATCAGACAGGACTGTCTAATCCACGGTGGCGGGGCTGAGGAGAGTGGCGAACGGGGACGGTCGAGGCGCGTTTTGCGTGGCGACGGAGACGGCTGGCGGGCGTAAAGCCCGCCGCTACGGAACCGAGCGATCGCCGGAGATTGAGGCGGGATTTACGGAGGCGGTGAGGTTGGCGACAGCTAAATACCGTCAGGCTGAAGCCTGACGCACCATCAGACAGGACTGTCTAATCCACGGTCGTGGCGTGGAGGCGAGCGCGGACGAACGGCGAGATCGCGGCGGCGGATTGAGGATGCGCGGCGGGATGTTATGGCGAGATTTGCGCGGAGACACGGCGCAGGGGCGCTGCGGTGCGCGTTGACAGAGGGGGGCGGATGGCTTATCTTTTGCGGGATTCCGGCCAGATATAACCGGTAAGCCCCCGTTCGAATTCCTCTTCTGCTCAACCGGTAGGGTGACCTTGATGCGGCGTCCGAGGCGACGATTTGAATTCCCCGTTTTTGCGTTGGGGGATGGGTGTGCGCGGGTGGCGGCGGTTACGGCGTTGCGCTCGGTGAACGGATCATTCAAGCAAGCGGCGAACGTGCAAATGACGATGCGACCGGCGCGGCTGCTGGCGCGGAGCGCGGTGGCGGGCCTGGGCAGGGCGGAAAATAAGTTTGGATATTTTGCGGGGGCGTATGGAATTGAGCGGGCCGGGACGTTATGGAGGTAGGAGCGCAGCGCAGTGGTGCGCCTGGAGACGCGAACGAGCCGCTGAGTGACGATGAGCTGGTTTGGAAGTTTCGCGCGACGAAGGATGCGAATTATTTTGCCGAGCTTTTCGCGCGGCACCGGAAGAAAGTGTACTGGTCGTGCAGGCGGTTTTACGGCGAAGGCGGCGCGGCCGAGGATGCGACGCAGGAAGCGTTTTTAAAAGCGTTTCAGAATGTGGGGCGCTATGCGGGCGGCGATTTTTGCGGCTGGCTGATGCGGATTTCAAGAAATGTGTGCATCGATATTTGGCGGAAGCGGAAGACCGAAGGCGGGCGAGACGAAGAGCGCGAGCTGGATGAGCTGCCCGCGAAGCAAACGGTGGATCCGGAGTCGGAAGCGAATTTCGTTGCCGAGCGAGTGCAGGAAGAGATGAAGCAACTACCCGAGGCGCAACGGCAATGCCTGGCGCTGAAAATCGAAGGATATTCGTACGAAGAAACGGCGATGAAAACGGGAATGTCGGTGCCGGCGGTGAAGTCGCATTTGCAGAATGGGCGGCGGGCGCTGTGGCTGCGGATTGAGGGCAGCGTGAAAAAGACGCGAGGTTAGCGGCGCGAATTGATGGCGCGGACGAAACGATGACGATGGCTTGGACGGAAGAAAATTTTCTGGAGCGAATGACGGAGAGCGCGCGGCGCGCGGCGGGCCGATGCCCGGATGCGCAGACGATCGACGCGTTTGTGCAGGGTGCGTCAAGCGGATTTGTGGGCGATGCGGTGGCGAAGCATATCGCGGAGTGCAGCGCGTGCGCGGAGTTGCGCGATCGTCTGGTGAAATTCGGAGTGACGGGAACTGGCGCGGCCGATGCGGTGGTGGAAGCGGAATGGGTGAACGCGGAAAAACGCTTGCAGATTCAGGCGGACGCGTTTGTGAAGCGCGCGGCGAAGGCGGGCGAGCGGGGATTGCGTCCGGCGGATGCGGGGGCGACGGCAGAGCGCGGATTGCGGTTTGCGTTTTGGCGAACGCAATGGGCCGCGGCGGCGCTGGTGGCAGTGCTGGTGAGCGCGGGAATTTACGTGGCGCGGAAGGGATTATCTGGCGCGCCGGAAACGTCGAGTGTGGCGCAGAACGCGGCGACGCCAGCGACACTGAGCTCGACGCCGGCGAGTGCAGCGGCGACAGGGCAGAAGAATTCGGATGGTGCGGTGTTGCCGCCGATTGCGGTGGCGAGTAACGAGCCGAATGGCGGAACTGTGATCGTGAATTCGGAGCCGAGTGCGGCGCCTGCGAATGGGCCGGAGGTTGCGACTGCGAATCCGAATCGGAAGACTGCTGCGAAAGTGAAACACGGTGCGGAAGCGAGCACTGAAGTTGTGGCGAACCGCGGCGATATAAAGGGTGAGAACGTAAACGCGGGGACGCCAACGACTTCGACGAGCGCCTCGACGAATGTGCCGACGATTGCTTCGGCGAACACATCGTCTGGAAATGCGGCGGCGAACGAACCAAATGTGGCGAATGCGCCGAGTGCGAGCACGCCTGTTGCGACAAGCGAAACGAATCCAGTGAGTGCGTCGAACAACGGCGCGCCGGTGGTACCATCGCCCGGAACGGGGAGCCAACTCACGTCGGCCCGTTCGGGGACGTTGCACAGTTTTTCGTCGAGGCCGGCGAACAGCGCGGGCAGAAGCCCGGTTCCGAAGAGCATCAGCCTGGATGCGGGGACGCGGGTGTGGATCGTATTTCGATCGGTGGCGCGCGAGGCGGACGGGAGTTTTACGTTTCAAGGATCGTTGCTGGAACCGGTGAAGGGAAACGGCGGTGCCACGATCGAGAAGGATTCGGAGATCGATGGCGCGGGGAAAGTGGCGGCGGGAAAGACGTCACTCTACATTCAAGGGATTGTGATACGCGGAGTGCAGTATAAGTTGAAGGGAGCGAGCGGTGCGGCCGACGCTGCGGGGAAATCGGGAAGCGGCGTGGGAGTGGAGTTTGATGCGGGGCAGGTGCAGGAAATGTGGTTGAGCGCGGCGTCGGTGTACGAAAAGGTCTTGGTTGGCGCGGCAGGGGATTCGCAACATTAAGATTATAGGCTAGTTAGGAAATCTGGCCGGGCGTGTGGAATTCGGGCAGGCGATTCGTTTTGATAGGCAGGGAACGGGGATCGGGACTGGAAGCCTCCTGGGGGTTGACGGTTTTTTCCTTTGGAATACGCATTGCGAGTAGTGGGAGAAGTGCCAGCGAAATCGGGGACCATGCAAGCGCGACGGAATGATGTGAAGGAATCAGGAGGCGGTGATGAAGCTGAGTGAAGCGAATCAGAACTTGCTGCGATGGATGTTGGTACTGCTGGCGTTTTTGATTGCGCCGGGAATTTCATCGGCGCAGAAGACCAAGGCGCCGAGCGCGCCGCATGCTCCAGCGGCTGCGCCGAAGCCGGCTGCAAAGCCGGCAGCGGCTCCGGCGCATCCGGGCGGGACGGCACCGGGAGCAAAGCCCGGCGGAACGACGACGGGCGGAGCGAAGCCGGGAACGACGACCGGAGCAAAACCCGGAACGACGACGGGAACGAAAACGGGAGCGCCGGCGGGCGGAGCAAAACCGGGCGCGACTCCTGCGAGCTCGCGCGGGACGACAGGCGGGGCGGCGGGCGGATCGAAACCCGGAGTGACGGCCGGCAAGGGCGGTTCGAAGACGGTAACAACGGCGAGCGGACATACGGCGCACATGGATTCACATGGCCGAGTGACCTCGATCCACACCGCGAAGGGCGCGACGATCAACCGTGCGCCGAACGGAGCGCGGCGTGTGAGTTCGTCGCTGCCGAATCACGGACGGCTGGTGAGTGAAGGACGGCACGGCGGATATGCGGAACATCCGTATTACCGGGGCGGACACGCTTACATGCGGCGGACGTATTGGCGCGGCGGTCACGCATACGCGTATGGCTACCGCGGCTACTACTACCACGGTGGTTACTACTATGGATATGTATCACCCTACTACTACAATCCTGGATTCTACGGCTGGGCGTACAACCCGTGGGCGGCGCCGGTGGCGTACTCATGGGGATGGGGAGCTTCGCCGTGGTACGGATACTACGGGTATTACTTCAATCCGTATCCGGTGTATGCGAGCGCAGCGCTGTGGATGACGGATTATCTGATCAGCCAAAATCTGCAGGCGGCGTATGAAGCGCAGGCAGCGAACGCGAATGCGGCGGCGGCCAATGCCAACGCAGCAGCGGCGAATGCGAATGCAGCGGCAGCGAATGCCAATGCGGCGGCGGGTCCGGCGACGGGCGGCATCGACAATGCGAATGCGGCTCCGGCGGCGGGATCATCTCCGGCGCTGACACCGGAAGTGAAAGAAGCGATCGCCGAGGAAGTGAAGGCGCAGCTAGCCGCGGAGAAGGATGCAGCGGCGGCGAACGCGTCAGCACCGAAGACGGCGGCGGCAACGAATAGCACGACGGCGTCGAATGATGCGAATGCGACGCCACCGGAAGAAACTCCGGCGGCGCTGGATCCGAATCACCGGACGTTTATCGTGAACAGCGTGCTAACCGAGACGGCGGCGGACGGGTCGGAATGCGCACTGTCACCGGGAGACGTGGTGACGCGCATTGAGGACACGGCGGACGCGAACAAGGCTGTGAAGGTGCTGGTGAGCAGCAGCCAGAAGAGCGATTGCCATTCGGGATCGCAGGTGGCGATGCAGGTGGAAGATTTGCAGGACATGCACAACCACTTCCGCGAGACGCTGGATACCGGGCTGAAGACGCTGGCCGATAACCAGGGCAAGAACGGAATGCCGGCGGCGCCGAGCACGGCCACGACGAATAATCCGGATGGCCAAGTGCAGCCTGACTTGACGGTGCAGTCGCAACTGGCGAGCCAGGAAGCGGACGCGGACCAGGCGGAAAAAGAAGTGCAACAGCAAGCGGCAGCACCGGCTGGGCAGGGCAACGACTAGTGGGAACCAACTAACGCGCGGTGGGTGGTGGATGGAACGGAGCGCCGGTGAAATGGTGAGAGCCGGCGCTCCGGCAGCAGTGCGGGAACGAGGTCTGGCATCGTTGGTGTGGTGCCAATCGAAAAAATCGAGCGAACGAATTCAGGTGGAATATTCTGCGTGCAGGTAGTTTGAGAGTTTCGGCGCAATGGTTGAGTGCGGCTTCGAGGAGGATTTTTCGATGATTTCGAGATTTGGCTGGATGGTGCGAGTGAGTGCGCTGGTGGCGGCGGTTTGTTTTGCAGGATTGATCGCGCAGGCGCAGGGAACGCTGCAGCAGGATTTGGAAAAGCAGTACACGTTGACGAAGATGGGAACGGACTCGACGGGCGACGTGGTGGTGAGCGCCGGAAAAGTGCTGGTGCTACAAAAGGGCGGAGTGCTGGGCGTACCTTACAACAACATGGTTTTTTGCCCTTCGCATTATCAGGATGGCGCGCTGAAGCCACCCAACACGATGTGCAAGATGTCTGTGGCGAAAGTATCGAAGTACATCAACAACGGCGAAAAAGTGTACGTGACGCAGATCCAAATTATTCCGAAGGACGAGAAAGTGATTTTCTCGATCGTGGAATGCGACAGCTGCAACAATGTGCAGTCGGCGTCGCAGATGAAATCGCAGATCGTGTTCCACTATCCGAAGGGATATTTGGAATCGGCGGATGAAGGGCAGGTGGCAGATCTGATCGGGCAGGTGTTGGCGGAGGATACGGGCGGCGGTGGCGACGCACAACAAGCGCAGGGCCAGCAGCAGGCGGCTCCGGCGGAGGCTGCACCGGCAGCGGCGCCAGCTCCGGCGCAACCCCCGGCTTCGGTGCAAATGGGCATGACGCCGGATCAGGTGGTGGGAATCCTGGGCCAGCCGGAGAAGATCGTGAACCTGGGCGCGAAGCAGCTCTACATATATAAGGACCTGAAAGTGACGTTTTTGAATGGCAAAGTGACCGACGCTTCCTAGGGGCAAGCTGGGCGCTTTGGCGGTGTGAAGACTGGCGGAAGGATGGGGCGGCCTGCGGGCCGCCCTTTTTTTGTGTTCGGAGGGTGGCCAATCGGTGAGGCGAGGAGGGTGAACCTGGTTGGCGGGCGAGGGGGTGGGACAGGTTGGGCTGAGGGCGTGGCGAGGCGAGGTATCCGGGTGACGAATCGACACTATTCGGGGATGAAATGCAGAATTCTGTGGACAAGTGAAAAAAACGGGTATAACTTGCGCCCAAGTTTCGGGGGGTGTGGATGCAACTGCAATGGTTGCGAATCTCCGTCTTTGGCCGCGAAGAAGTGGTGGGTGTCGATCCGGCTTACCAACAAAGTCTCGATCGGTACAGTTGCGCGCCAAGCAAGTCTCGAACATGCCTGGAAAAATTCGAGGAGGACGTATGAATTGGAAGCGGTTCTTGGTCGTGGTCTTTGTATTGGTGGGATGGTTGTCGTTCGGCGCTGTGAATTCGAAAGCGCAGACCACGGTAGGTCAGGGCAGCGTGCAGGGAATCATTACGGATCCATCGGGCGCGGTTGTTCCCAACGCGAAAATTTCGATCACAGCAAAATCCACCGGGCAAACCGCGACGGTGATGACGAACTCCTCGGGTATTTACAACTCCGGCGGATTGCTGCCGGGCGACTACGTATTGAAGATCGAGGGCCAAGGATTCAAAACCGAGGTCATCACGGTCACGGTGCAAATTCAGCAAACGGCGACGGGCAATGTGAAGCTGGAACTTGGCGCCGGCACCACGGTGGTGGAAGTACAAGCGCAGACCGAAACGGTGAACACGGAGCAAGCGACGGTACAGGGCGTTATTTCCGGAGAACAGATCGACAACCTACCGGTGAACGGACGCAACTTCCTGGATCTGGCGCAGCTCGAACCGGGCGTGCAGCTGCAGGACGGCCAAGGATTCGACCCGACGAAAGCGGGCTATTCATCGGTTTCGATCAACGGCGTATTCGGCAGAACGCCGCGCATCGAAGTGGACGGATTGGACGTCAGCGACGAGACGGTGGGAACGACGACTCAGAACATCGCGATGAGCTCGATCGAAGAATTCGGAATCAGCCGGTCGATGCTGGACCTTTCCACCGAATTGACGGCAGCGGGCGCGGTGAACGTGGCGACGCGGTCCGGTTCAAACGCGTTTCACGGATTGGGTTTCTACAATTTCCGCGACGAGCGGGCGGGATTCGCGAATCTGCCGGGCGGCCAGGATTTGCCGTTTCAACGCAACCAGTTTGGCGGCCGGTTCGGTGGAGCAATCCTGAAGGACAAGTTGTTCTTCTTCATCGACGCGGAACGCATCAAGCAGGACAGCCTGGACGCGGTTTCGGTCGGCGCGCCGTTTGAGGATTTGTCGGGCGGTTACACTTCGCCGTTCCGCAGCACGCAGGTGAGCGGACGGTTGGACTGGCAGGTAACGCCGACGATCCGGATGTTCTACAAGTTCGTGTATGACTGGAACTATTCGAACAGCGATGCGTTTGCGGGCGGCTATTCGATTTATTCGAACCGCGACAACACGCCTTCGCATGCAGTTGGTTTGGATTGGAACAAGGGCAACTGGTCGAACAGCTTCCGTTTCGGCTATTTGAAATTCCACAACCTGATCGGCGGCGGCACGGGCGATACGGTGACGCCGATCAACCCCTCGCCGGGCGCGGAAATCGTGTTTGGCGACCTGGGATCGTTTGCGTCCGGCCCGAACTTCCTGGCGGCACAGCAGACGTTCCAGAGCGACAAGCAATTCAAGTATGACGGCGCGAAAGTTTGGGGGACTCATATCATCCGGTTCGGCGCTTCGGTGAACCGCATCGAAGGCGGCGGATTCGCAGCGTTCTTCGGACTGGGACCGCAGGTGGTGAGCTACATCGATGCCTGCGACAACCTGAGTATCTCCGGTTGCACTCAGACGCCTGGGAACCCGCAAACGACGCCGTTCTATTCCTGCGGCAACGTGCAATTCGCGAATTGCGATCCGAGTCCGGCCGATTATCCGGTGACGGGCGCGACGCTTAGCAACGGCCAGGGATTCTTCACCGAGAAGCCTGGATTCAACCTGCCTGCGGGCGGCCAGTCGGATACGCGCGTTGAGGGTTACATCGGCGATTCGTGGAAGATCAAACCGAACTTCACGTTGATCTACGGATTGAAATACGGACGTGATACCGGCCGCACGGACAGCGATCTGGCGCCGATTTCCTGCGCGGAAACGACGCTGATCAGTTGCAGCGGAAACCTGCTGGATCAATTCGGCAATCTGACCGGGCTCGGAGATCGAGTACGGCAGCCGAACAAGAACCTGGGTCCGCAACTGGGATTCGCGTGGTCTCCGTTCCACGATTCGAAGACCGTAATCCGCGGCGGAGCGGGCATCTACTACGAAAACTCGATCTTCAATAACGTGCTGTTTGACCGTCCGGGCAAACTGGCGACGGGATTGTTCTTCGGAACAGCGCCGCTGAACTGCTCGCCGTTTGCGGCAGTTGGGTCGTCGAGCATTCCGTTCCCTGTGGCCGGTGGAGGATTCCAGGACGTGAGCTCCATCGATGGCAAGGACCTGGCAACGCAGGTTTGCTACCAGCCGGTAGGGACGGCGGGTCAGGCCGTGGCGGATTTGCAGACGGCATACGGCGCGGCGGTGGCTGCGGCGGGCCCGGCAGCGAACGGAAACTTTGTCGGTAACACGCTGACATTGGGACCGGCGGCCGGCTACGCAGCGTACTACCCGAAATATCAACCGACGCGCGCTTACCAGATGAACATCGGTTTCCAGCGTGAAATCGTGAAGGGCGGCGTGCTGTCCGTTGATTATGTGCGGAACCTGAGCTTGCACTTCCCGCTCACGATCGACGTGAACCACGTGGGAGACGCGCGGTTCCTGAATGTTGCTGCAGCCAACAACGCTATCAGTGCAACGACGGCAGCGTTTGGATGCGGCGGCGGCACGACTTCGGCGGCGATCGATTGCTCGATCGCGGCTGGTGCTTCGATCAACAACTTTGCGACGAACGGACTGGATTCCGGCCGCGCGTACCTGTTCGGGTACGGCGCTCCGGCGTTTGGCCTGACTCCCGATACGGGCGCTGCTTTTGGCGGCATCAACCCCAGCGTCGGTATGGGTTTCTTCCAATTCCCGATGGGCCGCTCGGTGTACAACGGCCTGCAGACCGAATACAAACAGAACGTAACCAACCCGTTCCGCTTTGTACGATCGATGAACCTGCAGGTGGCGTACACGCTGTCTGGATACCAGGGCAACGGCGGACTGGACCAGAACTTCAGCGCGGTGGCGTTTGACTTCCGCAACCCGACGAAGTTCTTCGGCCCAGCCGGTTTGGATCGCACGAACCAACTGCGGTTCGGAACCACTTTCGAGGTCGCTCACAACGGCCCGCGCATCAGCTTCATCGGTGGCTTCGCGTCGCCGTTCCAGTCGGACCTGGCGCTTCCCTCGGGCGGCGGTTTTACGGCGGGCGAAATTTTCCGCACCGACCTGACGGGCGATGGCACGGTGGGCGATTTGATCAACTCCGCAGCGACGGGAATCGGCAAGCCGGGAACGTTTAATCACGGCGTGTCGACCGGCCAACTCGCGGGGGTAATCAGCAACTTCAACTCGACCTACGGCAACGGCAACACGTTCACTCCGGCAGGTCAGGCACTGATCAACGCCGGACTGTTCACGCCGGCGCAATTGGTGAGTCTGGGTGCGGTGATTCCGTCGCTCGCTCCGCCGCCGGCGCACAACGCGGGAAACAGCTGGTACCGAGATACGGACATCCAGCTCAGCTGGCCGTTCAGAATCAAGGAACGGTTCACGATTGAGCCGAGCGTGTCGTTTTTCAACGTGTTTAACTTCGTTAACTACAACGCACTGACCGGGCTGACCGGCGGCGCCGGCTCGATCAACGGCACCGTTGGCGGCTACGATCCGGCGACGCACGACGCGGTACGAGTCGGGACCGGGTCGGGTGTGTTCGCGGCGGGAGCTCCGAGACAGACGGAATTTGGTCTGCGGTTGGAGTTCTAAGGTTTAACAAGGAGCACGAATTTCCGGTACGCGCCCAGAGGGGCGCGTACCGGAATTTGAGTTTCGCTGGTTGAAAATGGGAAGGACCGAACGCTGGGACGTGGTGTTCCGGCGAAGGGGCAAGACTGCGCAAAAAAGCGCCGAAAAATACGGAATAGTGTGTGTGAATATGAAATTTGGAATAGATTTTTCGTGGATTCGTCCCGCCTGTCTGTAAACTCCTGATTACAAATTGCTTATTTTTATGGTTTGGTGGGCACGAACGTGCCATATCTCCTGCGCTCAGAAGTGTTCTTGGGGGCGAGAAACACTGTTTTTGGGGTGTTTCTATTGGCACTAAGCAGCAAATTTTCAGGAGGGTGTATGAATTTGAAGCGGTTTTTGGTATTGACGCTCGCAGCGTTAATGCTTCTGCTGCCCACAGTGGTTGGAGCGCAGAGTGCCGTCACCGGCGCGATTGGGGGCGTGGTAACGGACGCGTCGGGAGCGGTTATCTCGGGCGCGAACGTCACGCTGACGAGCACCGATACGTCGGCGGCAATTAGTGCGACGACGAGCTCGATTGGAACTTATACCTTTACGCTGTTGAAGCCCGGCGCGTACACGTTGGCCGTGACGCATCCTGGTTTTAAGCAGACCAGCCAGGCCGTGACTGTCCTGTTGGGACAAACGACGCAGACGAACGTGCAGCTGTCGGTCGGCACGGCGAACGAAACTGTGACAGTAACCGAGCAGGGCGCGTTGCTGCAGACGGAAAATGCAAACATCACCACGACGATCGAAACTCAGCAGATCGAAAATCTGCCGAACCCGGGCGGCGACCTGACGGCTATCGCGCAGACCGCACCTGGCGTGACGATGAACTCGACCGGCGGTTACGGGAACTTCAGCGCGTTCGGGCTGCCCGGAACGGCGAACCTGTTTACGGTCAATGGTAACGACTACAACGATCCGTTCCTGAACCTGAACAACTCGGGCGCGAGCAACCTGTTGCTCGGTTCGAACGAAATTCAGGAAGTGGCGGTTGTGAGCAACGCTTACACGGGCCAGTACGGACGTCAGGCGGGCGCACAGATCGACTACGCGACCAAGTCAGGCGGCAACTCATTCCACGGAGATGCGGTGTACTACTACAACTCCGGCGGCATGAACGCGAGCGACTACTTCAACGGCTATTCGCACGAAGTGGCGAACCAGTGGGCGGCTTCGATTGGCGGCCCGATCAAGAAGGATAAGCTGTTTTTCTTTGTGAACACCGAAGGCATCCGCTACACGCTGGCCGCAGGCGCCGGCGCGGTTGGATATCCGACACCTGAATTCCAGCAGCTACGTGCTGAACCAGGTAGCGCTGCAGCCGACGGCACCGACGGCGCTGCCGTTCTACCAGAACATCTTCAACCTGTACCAAGGTTCGGCTGGCTACGCATCGGCGATTTCGGCCGCGGGCGTTGCCTTGGCCGGCCCTGGCACTTGCGGATCGTTGAATGGAGCTGGAATCAACTCGCAGGGCGTGACCGATGCTTGCGTCGGCCAATCGTTTGCGAGCAGCCCGAACGGAAACAAGGAATGGTTGCTTTCCGGACGTGTTGACTACAACCACGACGACAACAACAAGATTTACGGACGCGTAAAGTTTGACCGCGGCACGCAGCCGACCTATTCGGATCCGATCAATTCGGTATTCGATGAGCACAGCGTGCAGCCGCAGGACGAAGGCCAGTTGAACTACACGCACCTTTTCAGCCCGACGGTTGTGAACAACTTCGTCGGATCGGTGCTGTGGTACTCGGCGCTGTTCAACAGCCCGAACCTGGGTGACGCGGTTGCCGCGTTCCCGGGCTTGTTCTCGTTGAACGACGTTGGTCTGTATCCGATCGGACAGGGTTCGGGATTCGATCCGTTCTTCTCCCTGTTCCCGCAAGGCCGCAACGTAACGCAGTGGCAGTTGGTGGACGACTTGTCGATTGCGCACGGAGCACACACCTTCAAGATGGGTGTGAACTTCCGCCGCGACGACGTGAGCGACTACACGGCGAGCGAAGGTTTGCTGCCGGCGATCAGCGTTTCGGCTGCGGACTTCGCGACCGATTCGTTCGGAGCAGTCGGCTCGGGTGATTCGGTCGGCCAACAGTTTGCGACCAGCACGCGTCAACCGCTTGCGTTCTACAGCTTCGGTTTGTATTTCCAGGATGAATACCGCGTCAATTCGAAGTTGAAGCTGACTTTGGCATTGCGCGCAGACCGTAACTCGGGCGGCGCTTGCCAAACGAATTGCGGCGCGGCTCCGTTCGGCGCGTTTGCCGACGTCAGCCACGATCCGAATGCACCGTTCAACCAGATCACCAACGCCGGTACGCACTCGATTCTGCCGGATGTTGAGAAGGTTGTGTTCCAGCCCCGTATTGGTGTGGCCTGGAGCCCGGTCGGCGACAAGACCGTCATCCGTGCGGGAGTTGGGTTGTTCTCCGACCTGTACCCCGGCACGATTCTGGATCGGTTCACCACGAACTTTCCGGAAGTGACGGCGTACGCGTTCAATGCGCCGGCAACCTTCGCGTTTAGCGATCCGAATTCTGCGACAAACGGCGTGGCGGCTTGCAACAGCGGCTTCCAGTCGGTGTACGCAGGCGGCGGAAACCTGAATGACTTCAACATTGCCAACCCGAATTGCGTTGGCCAGCTGCCGGGCTACAACTCGGTGGGCAAACTGCTGAACCCGAAGTATCTGGAATGGAACGTCGAAGTTCAGCACACCTTCGGCGCGAACACTGTGCTGTCAGTGAACTACGTTGGAAACAAGGGATACGACGATTTGATCAACAATCCGTATCTGAACAGCAACAACCCGACGAACTACGGCGGCCTGCCGGCTGTGGCCCCGGACCTTCGCGTGGCCAACGTAACCGAACTGCAGAACACCGGTGTGAACAACTACAACGGCATCACGGTTTCCGCTCAACGTAACTTCTCGCATGGCTTCCTGGGCCGCATCAACTACACCTACAGCCATGAGTTGGACGATACGTCGAACGGCGGCGTACTGCCGTACTTCGGTTCGGGCAGCTTGCTGAACCAGATCAACCCGTCGAATCTGCGTTCGCTGAACTACGCGGACGGAGATTACGACCTGCGCCATAACCTGACTGCGAACTACGTGTACACCATGCCGTTTCACAGCGAACACCGTCTGATGGACGCGGTCATCGGTGGATGGGTGGTTTCGGGCACCGTGTTCTACCACACCGGCTTCCCGTTCTCGCCGATCGACACGACGGCACAGAACGCGTTGAACGGAGCGGGCGAGAACATGAACGGAGTGACTGTGTTGGCTGCTCCGTTGCCGGGCACTCGCACGAACTGCACCAACCCGAACGTACCGTGCTTCACGACTGCTGACTTCGCAACGAACACCGGATTCGGAACCGTTGCGCGTAACGCTTTCCGTGGACCGGATTACTTCAACACGGACTTCAGCTTGCGCAAGAATTTCCGTGTGACGGAACGGATGGGATTGCAGCTCGGCGTGAACGCGTACAACGTGCTGAACCATCCGAACTTTGCCAACCCGATCACGAGCAACACCAGCCCGAGCTTCGGCTCGATCGTCTCGACGGTCAGTGCGGCGACAACGCCGTACGGAGCGTTCGTGGGATCGCTGGCGGATCCTCGCATCCTGAACCTGGTGGCGAAGTTCACGTTCTAACGAACAACGTAAAACCAGCGGTAAAGAGAAAAGGGCGGCCCTCCGGGGCCGCCCTTTTTTTTTGGGCGCACAAGGATTTAAGGGTGTGCGATGAGCGGGCGATTCGTGGCGATGGCGGCAGCACGAGGTGCGGCGCGCGATCGGCGGCGTGAAAAGCTTTTACGGTTTTGCGAAAGCGGCCAGGGAGGCGGCGAAGGGAGCGCGGGCGACGCCGCGTTCGGTGATGATGGCGGTGATATAGCGCGCGGGAGTGACGTCGAAGGCAGGATGAGCGGCTTCGACTTCGGCGGCGATGCGGACGTTGTTGATGTGTGTGACTTCGCGCGAAGAGCGCTGCTCGATGGGAATGCTTTCGCCCGACGGCAAAGAAAGGTCGAGAGTGGAGATGGGAGCGGCGACGTAGAACGGGACGTTGTTTTCTTTAGCGAGAACGGCGATGCCGTAGGTGCCGATTTTGTTCGCCGTGTCGCCATTGGCGGCGATGCGGTCGGCTCCGACGACGACGGCTCCGACTTTGCCGGTGTGAAGGAAGTGGCCGACCATGTTGTCGGTAATCAGGGTGAGCGGGATTCCGTCTTCGTGAAGTTCCCACGCGGTGAGGCGAGCGCCCTGCAGGTAGGGGCGCGTTTCGGGCACGAGGACTTCGATAGCGCGGCCGGATTCGACGGCCACGCGGATCACTCCGAGGGCGGTGCCGATGCCCGCGGTGGCGAGCGCTCCGGCGTTGCACTGGGTCATCACACGGCCGGAACGCGGCATCAGTTCGGCGCCGAATTTGCCGATGGAGCGATCGGCGGACCGGCGCTCCTCGTGAACCAGGATTGCTTCGGCGATCAGTGCGGCGCGAATTTCGTCGAGTGCGTCGCCTTCATCGCTCTTGGGCGAAGTGGCGGCGATGGAGGAGAGTTCGTCGAAGCGCTTGCGGAAACGAGCGATCGCCCAGAAAAGATCGACGGCGGTGGGACGCGTTTTCGCGAGAGTGTCGGTGATGACGGCAAAGTCGGCGCGGAGATCGGCAAGAGTGGCGGCGGGAGAATGCTGAACGCCGAGAGCGACTCCCATGGCAGCGGCGACGCCGATGGCCGGAGCGCCGCGGATGATCATGACTTTAATCGCGCGGGCGACGTCGCGGTAATCGGTGTAGGTGTGGTACACGACTTCGCCGGGGAGGCGGAGCTGGTCGAGGATGACGACTCCGTTGGGCTTCCATTCGATGGGTTCGACGTGATGCAAGGGTGATGTGGCTCCGGGCTGAAAGAGTCGCGAACGATGCGATTCCCTATTCTACACCCGCGGGAGCGCGGCGGCTTGCAGCGAGATTTACGCTGGGGTGGCGATCAGGCGTGAGGGATGGATTTGGAGAGGCCGTGCGTGCCGATGAGGAGAGCGACAACCTGAAGGGAATTGTAGGCGGTGTGAACGATGAAACTGGCGAGGACGGTGCCGGTTTTGGCGCGAATCCAGGTGAGGACCGAGCCGACGACGACCATCAGGACGATGAGCCACGGGCCGCCGGACAGTTGGCCGGCGTGGAGCAGGCCGAACATAAGTCCAGTGAAGAAAATTCCGCCGGGAACACCGAAGCTGCGCGCGGCGACGGGATAGAGATAGCCGCGGAACAAAGTTTCTTCGACGACGGGCGCGACCAAGACAGCCATCAGCATAAACAGGATGGCTGTGCGATTGTCGTTGAGAATTTGCTCAACGGGCAATTGCGTTTTCGGCGGCCAGAGAGCGCCGGCCGCGGAAACGGAAATGGCGAGCAGAAATCCGGTGAAGACCAGTCCGCTGTAGGAAAGCAATGAGGGCACTTGCGACGGCGGCAAGCGATGCCAGCCGAGTCCGGACCAAGCGGGAAGTTTCCAGCGAAGCCGCATTTCGCCGAGCATGTACACGAGAATGCCGACGTCGAGGACGACCTGCAGAATCACACCGAAATAATTCGTATCGATGGCGGATTTTTGGATCTGCGAAATGCTGTGGCCGAGAGCGGAATACACGAGCATGAAGGCGACGGTGAGCAGAAAAATACCGCCAATGCTGACGAGTACGAGTTGGAAAACGTCAATCCATCGCCACGGAACGCGCAGCGCGGGCGGAAAGTGGGCATAACGAATTTCGGCGGATTCAGCGGGAGTGAGCGATGGCTGCGAAATCGCTGCGGCAATTGGCGCGGGCGCAGATTCGGACGCTTTGGCGACGATCAGGTCGCTAATGGATTGTTCCGGCGCGGAGGATTGAGAGCCGACTGCAGGATCGGGTGCGGGCGAGTTTGGATCGAAGTCGGCCAAGGTTCAGGAGTGATGCGCGTCTAATTTACCATTGCCGTTGAGCGCGCGGGCGAGGATCTGGCCGGTGTAGGATTTTTTCACTTTGGCGACTTGTTCGGGCGAGCCCTGGGCGACGATGCGTCCGCCGTCCGCGCCGCCTTCGGGGCCGAGATCGATGATCCAGTCGGCTTGTTTGATGACGTCGAGATTGTGCTCGATGATCAGGACGCTGTTGCCGAGCGAGACCAGGCGATTCAAGACGTCGAGAAGCTTTTTCACGTCGTCAAAATGCAGGCCGGTGGTGGGCTCGTCGAGAATGTAGAGAGTGCGCCCGGTCTGGCGCTTGGAAAGTTCGCGAGCGAGCTTGGTGCGCTGCGCTTCTCCACCGGAAATGGTGGTGGAGGATTGGCCGAGCTGGATGTAGCCGAGGCCGACGTCCACCAGAGTCTGCAGCTTGATTTGAATCGCGGGGATATTTTCGAGAACTTTCAGAGCTTCTTCGATGGGCAGATCGAGCAAGTCGGAAATCGAAAGGCCCTTGTAGCGGACGGCGAGAGTTTCAGCGTTGTAACGCTTGCCGCGGCACACTTCGCAAGTGACGTACACATCCGGCAGAAAATTCATCTCAATGCGGCGCTGGCCATCGCCCTGGCAGGCTTCGCAACGTCCGCCCTTTACGTTGAAGCTAAAACGTCCGGGTTTATAGCCGCGTTCGCGCGATTCGGGAAGCATGGCGTAAAGCTCGCGGATGGGCGCGAACACTCCGGTGTAGGTGGCGGGATTCGAGCGCGGCGTGCGGCCGATGGGAGCCTGATCGATCTGTACGACTTTATCGATGTGCTCGATGCCGGTGATGGCGCGATGCGCGCCGGGCTTTTCCATCGAGCGGTAGAGTTTCGCGGCGAGCGCGCGGTACAAAATATCGTTGATGAGCGTGGATTTTCCCGAGCCGGAAACGCCGGTGACGACGGTGAGCAGGCCCAGCGGAAATTTGACGTCGATATTTTTCAGATTGTGGCCGTGCGCGCCGAGGATGGAGATGGATTTTCCGTTGGCCGAGCGGCGCGTTTCGGGAATGCCGACTTCGACCGCGCCGGATAGATATTTTCCGGTGAGCGAAGCAGGATTGGCGGCAATTTCGGCGGGCGAGCCGACAGCGACCAGGTGACCGCCCGCTTTTCCTGCGCCGGGGCCGAGGTCGACAACGTAGTTGGCGCGGCGGATGGTCTCTTCGTCATGCTCGACGACAAGGACGGTGTTGCCGAGGTCGCGGAGGGTTTCGAGAGTGCTGAGCAAGCGGCCGTTGTCGCGAGCGTGCAGGCCGATAGAAGGCTCGTCGAGAACGTAGAGCACGCCGCGAAGGCGCGACCCGATTTGCGTGGCCAGGCGAATGCGCTGCGCTTCGCCGCCGGAAAGCGTGGCGGCCGAACGATCGAGCGTCAGGTAGCCGAGGCCGACGTCGAGAAGAAAGTCGAGACGTTCGGCGACTTCGTTCAGAGGACGGCCGGCAATTTTTTCGCTGCGTGCGGTGATTTCGCGGCGGATTTTATCGACGGCGACGCGCGCTTCGGTGAGCGGCAGGCTGGTGAAGTCGGCGATCGAGAGGCCGGCGATTTTTACGGCGAGTGATTCGGGGCGAAGGCGGCGTTCGTTGCATGCGGCGCAGGCGGCGGGCGACATGTATTGCGTGAGCCATTCTCGGTAGGTGTCCGACTTGGTCTCGTCGAGATTGGATTCGAGATGCTCCAAAAGGCCCTGAAATTCGAGCTGTTTCTCGTTTTTGCCGGTGCCCTTGAAACCGTGGAGGATCAAGCTCTGGGTCTTGCGCGACATTTTTTCGAACGGAACGTCCAGATCGAAACCATGCGCCATGGCGGCGAGCGCAAGAGTGCGCTGTAAGTATGCGGAGCCGGAGCCCGGGCCGAGGCCGCCTTCGAATAGCGGCTTGGTCCAATCGACGATGACTTTTGCGGGATCGAAATCGTATTTCGAGCCGAGTCCGTGACAAACCGTGCAGGCGCCGTAGGGCGAATTGAAACTGAATGAGCGCGGCTCGAGCTGCGGAACGGAAATGCCGCAGTCGGGGCAGGCAAGTTTTTCGGAGTACACGCGTTCGTCGCCGCCGACGACGGCGATGGTGACGAGGCCTCCGGTGAGTTTCAACGCAGTCTCGATCGAAGTTTCGAGTCGCTGCACGATGCCGTTTTTCAGCAGCAGGCGATCGACGACGATTTCAATCGTGTGATTTTTGCGGCGGTCGAGCGGAATCGGCTCGTCGAGATTCATCAGGTCGCCGTCGATGCGGGCGCGCACGTAGCCCTGACGCGCGTAATTTTCGAGTTCCTTTTTGTATTCACCCTTGCGGCCGCGAACGACGGGAGCGAGGACCATGATGCGGTCGTCAGGCTTAAGGGCAAGAACGGATTGAACGATTTGCTCGGTGGACTGCCGGGTGATGGATTTTCCGCAGGTGGGGCAATGCGGCGTGCCGATGGCGCTATAGATGACGCGCAAGTAATCGTAAATTTCGGTGATGGTGCCGACGGTGGAGCGCGGCGAGCGCGTGGTGGTTTTTTGTTCGATGGCGATGGACGGCGAAAGGCCTTCGACGGAATCGACGTCGGGACGTTCCATCTGATCGAGGAACTGGCGGGCGTAGGCGGAGAGCGACTCGACGTAGCGGCGCTGGCCCTCGGCGTAGAGAGTGTCAAACGCGAGCGAGGATTTGCCCGAGCCGGAAAGTCCGGTGATCACCGAGAGGGAGTTGCGCGGGATCTCCAGGCTGATGTTTTTCAGGTTGTGCTGCCGGGCGCCCCGGATGACGATTTTCTTCAGGCTCATCGTTGAGTGGCGACGTACGAAGTGCGGAGTGCTCCTCTACAGGGCGGCCCGGCGTACAGTGAGTAAAATGGGGCCAATGTAAACTACGAGCATAACAAGCGGAGTCGGACGGGGTCAAATCGGGGGATTCGGTGCGCTGGCGGGGAATTTGTGATGAGCGGGGGATCGATCTGGCGTTTGCGGTGCGAATGAACGGCGCGAGGCCGCGAGTTGCGGGTGTCGGCGGGGCCGGCGGTGTGTGTGGAGTTCCTACCAGGAAGTAACGACACGATAAAAATTGGGTGAGAGGGCGGGGCGGACGAACGGGAGAGTTTTGGGCGGTTTCTTGTTGACAATGATTTACAACTGGACTATCGTTTTCTTGTTGCAAATCACTTACAACTGGGAAGTGGGTCGGAACGATGCGATTCGGGAATTTGTTGAGCACTAGATTGGGCGTTGGGCCGCGGAGGGGATTGCGGTCGGTCGGGCGGCGCCAAGAGAACGGCTGGCGGCGGAGTGAAGGGGCGCGGTCGCTGCGGCTGGTGCGCTTGATGGCGATGGTGATCTTGGGTGCGTGCGGGCTGACGATGGGCGCGGGGCGGGCGGCGGCGCAGGAGCCTCCTTATTTTGTGACGTACTCGGATGCGCTGGAAGAGCCCGGCAATTTGGAAATTGCGTGGAAGGGCGCAGCGGCTTCGCCGAAGAATGGAAATGCGTTCACGGGCGCGGCGCTGGAAATGGAATACGGCGCGACGGCGTGGTGGACGACCGAAGTTTACCTGGACGGGCAATCGACGAAAAACGACAGCACGATTTTTACCGGCTACCGGTGGGAGAACCGTTTCCGGCCGCTGCTGCGGAATCACGTGGTGAATCCGGTGCTGTATGTGGAGTACGAGGATTTGAATCAGGCCGACCGGGCGCTGCTGGAAATCACGGGGCACGACAACGTGACGAATTATGTGGTGCCGAATTACATCGGGCGCGCGGTGATCGAGCGAAGCCTGGAAACGAAACTGATTTTATCGAGCAACTGGCGGGGATGGAATTTTTCAGAAAATTTCATCGCGGAAAAAGATCTGAACGAGCCGGAGCCGTGGGAGTTCGGATATGCGCTGGGAGTGAGCCGTCCGCTGGCACTGAAGGCGAGTTCGCGGTCGTGCACATTTTGCCGTGAGAATTTCGCGGCGGGATTGGAACTGTACGGCGGCCTGGGCGATACGAACGGATTCGGATGGCATGCGACGTCGCAATATCTGGGGCCGACGGTGGGATTCAACGTGCCGAACGGGCCGACGATCAGTTTTGGGCCGAGCTTCGGATTGAACGACAACAGCGTGGGCGTGATTTACCGGTTCAAGGTGTCGTACGAAATTCAGCAGATCTTCAGTCATTTTCATAAGTAGGTTGCGAGGCGGGCGATGGGAAGCGTGTTTCTGCGAGAGCTGAAGAATTCGAGTTTTCTGCGAGTGGGCGCGGCGACTCTGGCGCTGGTGTTTTGTTTTGCGGCGGCCGATGGATCGTGGCTGAAGCACGTGCCGGACGAAGATCGAGCGCGTGTGAATCCGTACGCGGGGCAAGGCGATGCGATTGCGGGCGGCGCGAAAGTTTTTTCGCAGAATTGCGCGAAGTGCCACGGAGCGGACGCGATGGGGAAAGGAAAACGTCCGAGCCTGCGAAGCGAACGGGTGCAGCACGCGACCGACGGCGAAATTTTCTGGCTGCTGAAAAACGGAAACCTGGCGAAGGGAATGCCGACGTGGGCGCTGCTGCCGGAGCCGACGCGCTGGCAGGTGATCACCTACCTGAAAAGTTTGGGCGTGGCGAACGAAGCAAAGCCGGATTCGAAGTAGCGGCTGCTGCGGCGGCGAGAAATTGCGCGGCGATGAGTTCGACAAGTAGAAGCTGGTGGCAAAGGAGAATGGGGATGGCGGGGGCGTGGGAGGGAAGTGGGGCGGAACTGCGCGAAGCGAAGCGGGAACGGCGCGAAGGAAAATTGGGAACCGAACTGGTGGCGTTGGTGTGCGCTGCGATTTTATTTTTGAGCAGCTGCGGATCGGGAGCGGCGCCGAAACCACCGGCGGAAAATGAAGTGACGCCGGCGGAGCAGACGATCGGCGAACGTCTGTTTGTGGAAACTCGATTCGCGGAATATTTTGCGGCGAACATGACGGGAATCAACGATCCGCTGGCGGTGGGCGATCCGGTAGTGGCGCAAGTGCAGACGACGAATGGACCGCTGCCCGGGCCGTTTGCCGGAGAATCGATCAACTGCAGGTCGTGCCACTTTGTGGTGGAGTTTCAGGGAGTGCCGGGCGCGGGGAACCGGACGTACGCGGATTTCACGACGCGAAGCCCGCTGCCGAGGGGGATGGGCGGATTCACGAACACGCCGCGCAATTCGATGCAGATGGTGGGCTCGCTGCAGGCGCGGCTGGGGCCGACGTTTTTGCATTTCGACGGGCAGTTCGACGATCCAGTCGATCTGGTGCAGGAAACGCTGACAGGCCGGAATTTCGGATGGGGTCCGGAGCAGTACGCGCAGGCGGAGGCGCACATCGCGCAAGTGATCCGGCAGGACAACGGGCAGAACGTGCCAGCGCAGGAATACGGAGCGAATCTGCCGTACGCGACATTATTTTTGGGAACGGATCCGAAAATTCCGACGGGCTACCGGTTGCTGCCGGCGAACCGGATCGATGTGACGTCTGCGAGTGACGATCAAGTGGTGCATGCGATCGCAGTGCTGATCGCGCAGTACATGGTGGGATTGCTGTTCAAGCAGGACGAGCTGGGGCGCTATTACGCGTCGCCGTACGATGTGTTTATCCGCATCAATCATTTGCCGCAGCAGCCGATCGCGGGCGAGACGGGACAACAATACGCCCAGCGGCTGTATCAGCAGGTTCTGGCGCTATCGAATCCGCAATTTGTGGACGGCACGTATGGAAATTTCAAATATCACGCGCAGCCATTTCAGTTTGGCGCGACGGAGCTGGCAGGGCTGAAGATTTTCCTGAACGCGGCGACGGGCGCGACGGACGGATCGCAGCATGCGGGGAATTGCGCTTCGTGCCATGTGCCGCCGAACTTCACCGATTTCGGATTTCACAACACCGGAACTTCGCAGGAAGAATATGACGCAGCGAACGGCGCGGGATCGTTTATGAATTTGGCGGTGCCAACGCTGGCGATGCGCAACGCGAATTACGACGCGTATTTACCGATCACACAGAATCATCCGAACGCGACAGAGCGATTCCGGCACGCGGCGGTGGCGGGCAGCCCGCAGTTCGCGGATCTAGGAATGTGGAACGTGTACCAGAATCCGGACATTCCGAATCCGCAGGCGAATCTGGCGACGGTGGTGTGCGCGGTGGCGGCGAACTGCGCCGTGGATCAGGGGTTGCCGAACACGATCGCGCAGTTTAAGACTCCGATGCTGCGCGATTTGGAAGATTCGGCTCCGTATTTTCACAACGGCAGCAAGTTGAAATTCGACGATGTGGTGAACTTCTATATCAACAGCTCGCAGTTGGCGCGGGCGGGGCTGTTGCGCAACGCTCCGGTGGAATTTCAGGGAATGTCGATCAGCGCGACGGATTTGCCGGCGCTGGTGGCGTTTTTGCAGTCGCTGACCGAAGATTACGACGACGCGTGAGTCTTTATATAACTTCGCTCACTAGCCGTTCGCGCGAACCTGAGCAACGAGACTTTGCGAGACGGGCGGCGCGGGTGACGACGTACAATTCCTGACATGCAGGCGTGGGCCTATTTTCTGGTGGCGGCCGGAATCGGCGTGTGGGTGTGGCCGTTTTTGAGAGCGAAGCGGCATCCTCATTTGACCGGAGTGATCGATCCGCGGGCGCGATGGGGAATGCTGCTGGAAATGATTTCGTTTGCGGTGTTGTGGCAGGGAAAATTCTGGGAAGCACCGGTGCCGGCGTGGCGAGTGGGATTGTCGGTGGCGTTTTTTGCGGTCGCAGTAGCGCTTTCGTGGAGCTCGGTGCGGGCGCTGGGGCGGCAGTGGCGGTTTGACGCGGGATTGAATACGGAAGGCGAACACGAACTGGTGCGAAGCGGGCCGTACGCGCTGGTGCGGCATCCGATTTACACTTCGCTGCTGTGCGTGCTGTGCGGAGTGGGATTCATTGTGACGCCATGGAAGTTGTTCGCGTTGTCGCTGGTATTTTTTGTGGCGGGAACGGAAATTCGCGTGGCGGTGGAAGATAGACTTTTAGGTTCGAGATTTGGTGATGCGTTTCAGGCATACCGGCAAGCGGTATCCGCGTATTTTCCCTTCGTCCGTTAGTGGTTCCGCTGGTTCGATCGTAACGACAATCACAAATTGATAGCGCGAGGCGAAGCGTGCGGCGGAGTTTGCGCTGACCTAGGCCGAGGCGGCGGATTTCATTTGGGCGACTTTGGCGTCCACGATGGATTTGGTTTTGCGGCCCATGGCGGCGCTGAAGGCGATGAGGATGGCAATGGCGGCGAAATGAGGAATGTTGGAAAGCCAGACGGCGCGGTCGAGAGGGAATTGGAAGACGATGACGGCGCGAAGAATTGCGTCGGCAAGGCAAGCGACACCCCAACCGGCGCTTGAAATTCGGAGCGTGCGCCGAAGGGCGGGATTTTCATCCCAGGATTTGTCGAATGCTTCGGCGCGGACCGGTTCGCCGCCGGTGCCGATGTGTTTTACGGCTTCGTAGTTGATGGGCCGGCCGTGGAACGAGGTGGCGATCAAATAAATTCCGGCGATGCCGGTGTAGAACGAAGGCTTGATTAAGAGCAGGCGAGGATCGTGCAGGGTGAACAGCAGGACGATGGAGGTGACGACTTCAAAGAGCACGATCACGCCGACGCGGTCGAGTTTTCCGCGGCGGATGGTGTTGACAACGGTGGTGAAGATGGCGACGGCGGTGCCGATGAAAAGCGAGACGACGTCTGGAACGCCGAAATGGTGGAGCACGAAGTAGAGCGCGAGCGGAAGGACGATGTCCGCGAGGTAGCCGAGAAAAACGCGCGCGACGCTGACGGGTTTTTCGGGCATTCAGGCGGCCCCTCGAGCAGGCGTCGGAAATTGGTAGAGATAGGCGGCGCTCGCGAGAGAACGTTCGACGGCGGCGAATGCGTAGTCGCGCATTTCGGTTTCGAAGTCTTCGATGGCCTGGAGGACGGAGTAATTTCCGTGCGCGGTTTCGGCGAGGAGCTGAGAGAGCAAACGCGCGTCGCGAAGAGCGGTGTTTGCGCCGATGCCTCCGGCGGGAGTCATGGCGTGAATGGCGTCGCCGAGGAACGTGATGCGCGATGAGGGCCAAGCGGGGATGCGGCGCGAACTGCGAATGGGAATTCGAAAGGTGGCGGCGACGTCGGCCTCGTGAACGATGCGCTGCAGGGACGGATGCCAGTCGCGTATGAGGGATTGAGCTTGGGCGTGAAGTTCGCGCGGGGTATTGGCGGACGGAGCGAAAGCGTCGTCGGGTGCGACTTCCGACAAGCCGTCGGGCGCGACGATGAGCCACATCAGGTAGTCGTCGACCGGAGTGACGGTAACGTTGGGCGCGATTCGGGCGGCGGCTTCGGCAAAAGGTTCGCGAGTGCGGAATGGGCCGACGGCAAATGTGCGGCGGGCGGGGCCGAGAATGGGCGTGAAACCGTTGAGCAGAAGTTCGGGGAGCCAGGAATATGTTTCGCGAGTGAGCGGAGTGCGGCCGTAGATGCAGGACATTTTCAGATCGATGATTTCAGCGTGCGGGAGAAGTTGAGCGCGAAGCGGGGAGTTGATGCCTTCGGCGGCGACAAGGGCATCTCCGAAGGCAGAGGAACCGTCGGCGAAGTGCAGACGGACTTGGGTGTCACCCTGTTCGGCGGAGGCGGCGGATTTCGAGAAGTGAATTGCGTCGCCGAGTTCACCGAGAAGGACCTGACGAAGGGTGAGGCGATTTATGGTGACGTGAGTTTGCGATGGAGTTTTCGGTGCGACGGGGGATTTCGGATCGGCGCCATCAAAACGGTAAAACATTTCGAGGTCTTGGTTATATGCGCCGGCGGGCGGACTTGAGGGGATGCTCGAAGTCGCCTGATACAGCTCGAACAGATGCGGCGGCAGACAGGCGCGAAGGGCGGAGTCGCCGTCGGCGTCGATGCGAAAACGATAGCCCTGTGCGCGGGAGTCGAAGGCCGGATCGCGTTCGAAAATTTCAAAACTGATTCCTACGCGGCGCAAGCCCTGAGCGAGAGCGAGTCCGCCGATTCCGGCTCCGGCGATGAGAACGTGAGGCGTCATTTGCGTTTCTGCCAGTTGCGGCTGGAGAAGGGGCGCGGCGCAGCGGATTTGGATTTTTCCAGTTTGACGAGCAGGCGAGTCAGAGTGCGGACTTCGGCGGCGGGCCAGTCGTGAACGAAGGTTGCGAAGCGGCTCAAACCGATGTCGACCAAGCGGCGCGTTTCGTTGTGACCGGCGCGAGTGAGCGTGATCGAGAAGGAGCGGCGATCGCGGGGATCGATCGAGAGCTTCACGAAGCCGAGGCCTTCGAGTTTTTGGATCTGGCGCGTGACGGTGGATTGATTGACGGCGAGATTGCGGGCGACGTCGAGAGGGCGGGCGCGAACGCGAGCGGCGATGGCGCCGAGGACGGCGAGCGAAGCGGCGTCACCCCTTTGGCTGCCGCGGCGGATGCCCGCGACGACGGTCATCAGCGCCGCAACCATTTCGAAGACATCGTTCTTGCTGGGTTTCATCCATCGACCTTATAACAGTTGCTTGCATCACGCAAGTATAAGGAGTGCGGGCGTAACGCTGACTGGGCGGTGTGCTCGGCATGGCGGGCGAGCGCGGGGCTAGGGAGTTTTGGCGTCGGTGGCGCGGTAGTAGGCGAGGGCGGAGTGGATGCCGAGCCAGCGGAAGGGTTCGTTGGGGATGTAGGGCGGGAGGCGGTTAACGAAAGGAAGCCAGGACCAATCGGCGGCGCGACCGGATTCGAGGCCGGCGATGATGCGAGCGAAGAGCGAAGTGAGTCCGACGCCGTGGCCGGAAAAACCGATCGCGTAGAAGATGTTTTTGTTTTTTCCGAGTACGCCGACCGAAGGGCTTTGGTCGAGCGACATATCGACCGAGCCTCCCCAGGTGGTTTCGAAGGGAACGCCATCCAACGCGGGAAAAATGCGAGCGAGCTCTGAAGAGAGGCGCGCGAAGTGATGCGCGATGGATTTCGGGGCGACGACGCCGTTGTTGTACACGTAGTCCACCGGGCCGCCGCCAATGTGGATGCGGCGATCGCGCGTGAGGCCGAGGTAATAGACTTCGGTGCGACTGTCGTTGAACGGGATCGGTTTTTGCCAGCCGACCGAGGAGAGAAGAGAATCGCTGAGCGGAGCGGTGATGCCGACGTAGTCAAAGACGGGAGCGACGGCGCGGCGGAGATATCCGAGTTTGGAAGTGTAGGCGTTGGTGGCGAGAACCAGCGACGGCGCGGTGACGGTAGATCCGGCGGAGGTCGTGATTTTGTGAGTGGGACCTTCCGCGATTTTTACGACGGGAGAATTTTCGTAAATCGTCGCGCCCGCGGACTCGGCAGCTGCTTTGAGCGCGGCGACGAGTTTGCCGGGATGAACCTGTCCGCTATGGGGATCGAAGAGCGCACCAGGATAGGCACGCGTGCCGATGACAGATGCGATTTTCTGCACGTCCCAGAATTCGACGGGGATTCCGACCTGGTTTGCTGCGGCGACGTAGCGCTCTGCGTCTCTGACGTCGGACGAAGTATTCAGAACCTGCAAGGCGCCGCTCGATTCGATTTCCGGATCGGGCGCGAGGGACGAAACGGCGGCGGTGATTTTTTTCAGGCGAGCGGCGTTGTCGACGGTGAGGTCGTAGATTTTTTTATCGAGAGGCATGTCGGAACTGAGGACCATGTAGCGATCGTCGGTGAGAGTGAGCATCATGGCGCCGTTGCGACCGGAAGCGCCGTTGCCGCAGCGGCTGGCTTCGAGCAGGACAACTTTTTTGGCTGGGGACTGCGAGCGGATGTAATACGCGGCGGCGAGACCCGTGAAACCGCCGCCGATGATGACGACGTCGGCTTGCACATTTTCGGCGAGCGCAGGATTGACGGGCGGCAGAGCGCGGGCCCAGTGGCTGGTGTTGGGTTCGAAGGCGGGCGTTTCCGGATCGAGAACCGGCGAGAGGGCATTGACGCCCGCGGCGGCGACGGCGGTGCAGGCTCCGGCGATGGCGGCGGATTTCAGGAATTTGCGGCGCGGGACGGAGGAGTTTTCGTTTTGGGTCACGAAGAAATCGCCGGCAAGGCGAAGGACATTCGCGCGTGCGTGATGCGAGCCGCGGCGAATGGAATTCCGGGAGTGTAGCACGCGGGCGGCGACGCGAACGGCGCGGTTTTTTGCGCGGGCGAGGGCGAAAATGCGAAGAATCAGCGAAGGTCGCGGATTCGCTCTATTTACACGATTTAGCGAAGGGTGGCGGATGGGGCTGGAAGATTTTGCAAGGGGGCTGGAGAAATTACTTGCTGTGGAAAAGCTAAGGCATGTGTTTCGAAGGGTTTGAGTTTGGCTTGCGGCGTGCGATGTATGAGTTCGTCAGAGGGAAGGAAAGCCGAGGATCCCTATAGGGGATTGAGGGCTGGGCCGGCTTCCTTCCCTCGGCCTCTTCTTTTCTGAACGACCTCTTCCCGTTTGATTCGCCTGCGGTGGATTTTCTCGCGCGGTTTTCGCATCACAAATCACAATCGGATGGATTCATTTTGCAGGGCGGGGATTTGGGCGTTCCCATTTAGAATTAAAGGACGGCTGGGGCGTGGTCCAATTGGTAGGACACCTCACTGTTAATGAGGACGGTGTTGGTTCGAGTCCAACCGCCCCAGCCAAAGATTGGCGCGAGTGGTGCGTGGTGCGGATCGCGCGGAAGTTCCTTCCAGTTTGCCTGACTGAAAATCGAGAAAAGTGAAAAATTGATGAGTGCGAAGTGCGCTGAAGGGTAGCTGTGCGCGCATGTGTACGAGTGCGCGGCGGCGGACGACGCGGCGATTCGCTCGAGAAGGCGAACGCATCAGCGGAGGACGGCGTATTCGGATTTGACCAGGCCGCTAGGGTAGGTTTGGGTGGTGATGTGGCGGAGCTTTACGTCGCGAGGCAGGGAGCCGAAGAGCGGGATGCCTTCGCCGATGAGGACCGGAACGCGGGTGACGGTGATGTGGTCGACGAGTCCGGCGCGGAGAAAGCGCTGAACGGTGACGCCGCCATCGACGTAGAGATGGCGCAGGCCTGAGGCGGCGAGCCTGGCGACGATTTCGGCGGGTTCGCCGGACATGTGTTGAACGACTCCATTGCGGACGGTTGAGAGATCGATTGGGCGGCTGCTGAGTACGACGACGGGTTTCTGTCCGTAGGGCCACGACGGAAACGGCAGGATCACTTCGAAGGAGTTGCGGCCCATGACGATGGCGTCCACGGTGGCGAAAAATTCCTCGTAGCCGTGCGGCTCGGGTTCGTCGGGAAGAAAATCGAACGAGCCATTTTTGCGAGCGATGAAGCCGTCGAGGCTGGTTCCGACGAAGACGGAAACGGGCATAAGAGGCCTCCAGGTGCTGTGCGGTGTGCGTGTGGCGGCGTCAGTCGATGATGATGGGGAAGCCGGACTCGGTCCAGCCGCGCCAGCCGCCGTCCATGGAGATGACGTTGCGGTAGCCCATTTTCTGGATGTTGTCGGCGGCGAGGGCGGAGCGGAAACCGCCGCCGCAGTAGAGAACGACGACGGCGGATTTATCGGGAACGCGCTTTTCGATGTCGCGTTCGATGATGCCTTTACCGAGATGAATGGCGCCGGGAATGTGGCCGCGAGCGAATTCGGATTCTTCGCGGACGTCGATGAGAGTGAGATCTTCGTGCGCGTCGAGCTTTTTCTTGATGGCTTTGACGTCTTCTTCCTTGATGTGTTTTTTGGTTTCGAAAACCAGCCGCAGAAAACCTTCAGAATGATCCATTGGTTCACCTTGCCGGCGGAAGCGCGCCGTGAAGCAAAAAACATAACATAGAGAGAGTGAGCGCGCAGGCGGAGAGTTCGGGCTTGCTGGCGCGGGTGTGGGGGCGAAGTGCGAGGTTACTTCAGGTCGCGCCAGTTCGGGCCGGTTTTTGTTTCGGCCACGATGGGAACTTTGAATTTGTAAGCGGACTCCATCACTTCTTTCACGACGGCGGTGAGTTTCGGGATTTCTTTTTCCGGAGCTTCGAAGAGCAGTTCGTCGTGAACCTGCAGGGTCATTTTCGCTTTGAATTTTTCGGCGGGGAGGCGGCGGTCGAGTTCGATCATGGCGAGCTTGATGAGATCGGCGGCGGCGCCCTGCATGGGCGTGTTCATGGCGGTGCGTTCGGCGAAATTGCGCATTTGCACTTGCGGCGAATTGATTTCGGGGATGGGGCGGATGCGTCCGAAAATGGTTTTCACGACGCCGGACAGGCGAGTTTCGGCGATTTGCGCGTCGAGGAATTTTTTCACGCCGGCGTAGCGTTCGAAATACACGGCGATGAAATGAGCGGCTTCGCGCTGCTCGACGTCGAGCTGCTGGGCGAGGCCGAACGCGGAGAGTCCGTAAATCACGCCGAAGTTGATGACTTTGGCGACGCGGCGATGCTCGCGCGTCTGGGCCATCGGGCCGACGCCGAAAACCTCCTGAGCGGTGCGGGAATGAATGTCTTCGCCGCGGCCGAAAGCTTCGAGCAGGACGGGATCTTCAGACAGATGAGCGAGGATGCGGAGCTCGATCTGCGAATAGTCGGCGGAAAGCAGCAGCGAACCCTTGGGCGCGACGAAGGCAGCGCGGATTTCGCGGCCCAGTTCGGTGCGAACAGGAATATTTTGCAGATTGGGGTTTGAGGAGCTGAGGCGTCCGGTGGCCGTTCCGGTCTGGCTGAAGCGGGTGTGCAGGCGCCCGGTGACGGGATAGATGAGGCGCGGCAGCGAATCGGCGTAATTCGATTTGAGCTTGGTGAGTTCGCGATACTCGATGATTTTCTTCGGCAAGTCGTGAACGGCGGAGAGTTCTTCGAGAACGTCGGCAGCCGTGGAGCGCGCTTTGGCTTTCGAGCGACCGGAGCGGGGCGACTGGAGCTTCAGCTTGTCGAAGAGAATTTCGGCCAGCTGTTGAGGAGAATTGATGTTGAAGGGCACGCCGGCGAGTTCGAAGATGGTCTTTTCGAGTTTGGCCATTTCGGCGGCTAGATTCGCGGAAATGCGATCGAGTTCGGCGGGATCGACACGGACGCCGGCGGCTTCCATGCGGGCCAGCACCGGAGCGAGGGGCAGATCGATTTTTTCGTACACGTCGAGCATGCCCTGCTTTTCGATTTCGGCGCGAAGAATGGGCGCGACGCGGGACATGAAGTCGGCGTGTTCGCCGGGCGCACCGGACAAAGTGCGATTCAAATGGCGAAGAGCGACTTCGGCGAAATTGTGTTTCGAAGTGGTGGGGCGCAAAAGATAGGAATAGAGAGCGGTGGCGTGGTGGATGCCGGCGATGGCTTTCGGATCGTCGATCGAATCGGGTGCGGCGAGCAGGCGGAACAGTTTCGGATCGTGAACTGTTTTTGGGCGCTTGGGATCAGCGAGCCAGGATTTCATGGCGGCGAGAGTTTTATTTTCGTCGCCGTTGGCGGCGGTGCGGGCGATTCCCGGTTTTGCGGATAGTTCGACGGCGCGAACCGCGGAGCCGAAGCCTTCTTCGTCTGCGTCCTGCGCGTCAAGCGAGAGCCACGCGGCGGTGTCGGCGCCTGCGGGAACGGCTTTCAGGAATTTTTCGAAGGCTGCGGGAGAATCGAGCGGAGCGTAATCGGTTTTTGTGTCGGCATCTTGCGCGGCGCTTGGGGCGTCGCCCGGTTCGCCCGACGGGCCGGATGCGGAGGGCGGAGCGGAGCCGAGTTCGCGGAGGAGCGAGGAGAAGCCGAGTTCGATGTAGAGATCGCGGAGGGCGGCGAGATTTGGCTCCTCCATGATCAAGGTTTTCAAATTCAGTTCGATGGGCGCGTCGGTGGGAATCGTTGCAAGTTTTTTGCTGAGAAGGACGAACTCGGCGCACTTTTCGAGAGCTTCGCGATAGCTGGCGCGTTTTACTTCGGCGGCATGCTTCAAGGTTTCTTCGGCGCTGCCGTATTGCTGGATGAGCTGGCGCGCGCCGACGTCACCGATGCCGGGTTTGCGGCGTTCGCCGGGAGCGGGTTTGTCGTTGGGATCGCGCGCGCCGGGAATGTTGTCAATGGAGTCGCCCATCAGAGCCATCACGTCGGCGACTTTCGATGGCGGCACGCCCATGATTTCTTCGACTTTGGCTTCGTCGATCACCAGATCGCCCTTGGTGGGATTCAAGACGACGACGTTTTTGGTGACGAGCTGCATCATGTCTTTGTCGCTCGTGACGATGAAGACGTTGAGTTTTTGCGCGGTGGCGAGGCGTGAGAGCGTGCCGATGATGTCGTCGGCTTCGTAGCCCGGGCTATCGAGGATGGGCAGGCGCATTGCTTCGCAGTAGCGGCGAACGTACGGAAGCTGGACGGACAAATCCTCGGGCATGGGCGGGCGCTGGGCTTTGTAATCGGCGAACAGTTTGTCGCGGAAGGTGGGTTCTTCGCGATCGAAGACGACGCCGAGATAGTCGGGATGCCAGTCTTTCACCAGCTTGCGGACCATGTTGGAAAACAAGTAGGGAACGTTGGTGGGATGTCCGGCCGGGCTGCGCATGCGCATCGGCATGGGCGCGTAGAAGGCGCGGAAGATGTAGCCCATCGCGTCAATAAGGAAGAGACGTTTTGTGTTGGCGGAATTTTCGGGCGACATGTGAGCAGAAAGCGCCAAAAGCGCGACGCAGAACGAAAAGTATAGCAGAAGCGCGAACGGGGCAAGCGCCGGGCGAACCCCTAGAAATTCACTTTCCGTCGATCGAAAACGCGAGCAGGACGTTGCCCGGCATGCCGGCGTTGGTGGTATAGCCGGACATTATATAGACCATACCGGCGGCGACGACCGGGCCGGCGTAGTTGAGCGAGCCGCCACGCGCATCGACCGAATTGACGGTGGGGAATTTGGCGGTGGTGTCGAAGTCCCAAATGACGGTGCCGTTGGCAACGTCGTAGGCGCGGATGTGGCCGTCCATCGAGCCGGAAAAAACCGCGCCGGGAATGAGAGTGGCGGGAGCGGGTTGCGCGGCGCTGCAGCCGGGCTTGGCGACGCAGTTGGGCACGGCTGGCGCGGCGGACCAGATGATGTGGCCGGTGGCGATATCGAGAGCGAACAGGCCGCCGCCGATTTTCGGATCGGGCGCCCAATCGGAGAGCGGGACGTAAACAGTTTTGGCGTCGGCGGCCGCGCCAAATTCAGCACCGCCGAGCGCTCCGCCCTTTCCAATGCGGGTGTGCCACAGCTCGCGGCCTTTTTCATCGGGATCGAGACCGAAGACGATTCCGGATTTTGAGCTGACAAGCAAAATGCGTTTCGCGGCGGTGAGGTCGCGGAGAATCGGCGGCGCGCCACCCCAATTGGTTCTCTCCTGGCGTCGCTGGTGTCTGTGCGGGTGGCGGAGTAGTTGTCGCCCGTGCCGAAATAGAGCGCGTGTTTGGCGGGATCGATGGTGGGCGAGTTCCAGACGGCGGCTCCGGCGGGGCCGAAGCCCGATTTGCCATCGGCGGACGATGTGGGTTCGGCTTTTTTCGCGATCGTGTAGGTCTGCCACAAAAGTTTGCCGGTTTGCGCGTCGAGCGCGGCGACGCTGCCGCGGAATGTGCAGCAATTATATTTCGCGGACGCGGCGGCGAGTTCTTCGGCAGACGAAACGGGGACGTAGAGTTTGCCGTTGTAGAGTTTGGGAGCGCCGGTGATCAATGCGAAGGGATGCGTGTCGAGTTCGGTTTTCCAAATCAGCGTGCCATCCGCGGTGTTGACGGCGTAGGCGCGCGCCTGCACGTCGCCGAAGTAGGCGATTTTTCCGTCGTCGCTGACGGTGATGGCGGTGCGAACCGCGGCAGGCGGAATGTAGATCCAGAGACGGCATCCGGTGCGAGCGTCGAGGGCGTGGACGGCATCGTCACCGCCGCCGACGTACAAGCGATTTCCGATGATGGTTGGCGGACCGCCCGCGCCAGTGGCGCCGGAAAATCCGTAGGCCCATTTCACGCGCAGTTGCGGGATTTGAGATTTTGAAAGTCCGGCGGCGGAGTCTGGCTGGAAGCGAGAGTTGGCGAGGTCGACGCCCCAACCATTCCAGAGCGGAGTCGGGCGGGCTGCGTGGCCGCGGAGGCGGTGGCGGGAGGCGTTGCGACCGAGATACTCGGCGAGTGTAAAGCGCTCTTCGTGAGTCATGGTCGAGCCTTGGCTTGCATCTTTCCAGTTTCGAGCGCCTGGAGGATGTACTGCGAGGTCATGAGTTGAAGGGTCTGGGGCCACGGAGCGCGGACGGGATTAGGGTGTGGCACGAAGCGCAGTGAGCGGCGAAAAGTTGCATGCCACTGGCGGTGGATTGCGCGCGCGCTTGCGTGGCGGCGAATTGGAGAAGTGCGAGAAGAACGAAGAGGGGACGCTTCATGGTTTGCTCCGGTGCGGAGGCTATCACAATTTATCGGTGGGAATGAATTAAGAAGCGGCGAGGAGATGCGGCTACTCGATGCGGTGGCGAGGTGCGGGCAGCGTTGGGCCCTTCGTTCCTCAGGGCAAGCAGTCACGTGTGGCTATCGTACGGATGCAGCTCGGATGCGGCGACGCGACGAGTGCCGCGGTGCGAAGTCTGCGGAATGTGACGAATTCACGCCAAGCGAGAAGAGGAGGGCCGATTGCCACTTGACTCGATTTGCGCGGGAGCTTATATGTGGAACACTGATTTTTGGGGCGTGGAGTGGGTTTGAGGGTGAATTCCTTTCGAACTTATCATTCGCATTAACGAATTGGATTGGACAAGCGCGCGTTGCGCCCGTACCAATCGTTACCGACAATTTTTGGTGAAACTCACGGGAGAAATCATGAAAACGTTCTGGCGAAGCAGAATCCTGCTATCGACGGTGAGCCTACTGTTGCTGGTGATGCTGGGTGCGACAACCGGCCATGCGCAGACATTTCGCGGATCGATTTTAGGGACGGTGACGGATACGACGGGCGCGGCGGTGACTGGCGCGACGGTGACGGTGCACAACGTGGATACCGGGATCGACCGTTCGACGCAGACGGGCATCGACGGCGGTTACCTGATTCCGGAGCTGCAGATTGGAACGTATACAGTGACGGTGGAGTTTGGCGGTTTTCAGAAGGCGGTGACGACCGGAGTGGTGGTGGATGTGGCGAGCGAGAAGCGAATCGATGTGGCGTTGAAACCGGGCTCGGTAACCAACAGCGTGACGGTGGCGGGCGAAGATTTGCCGCAGGTGGATACGACGGGCGACACGCTGGGCGGGACGCTGACTCAGGACGCAGTGAAGGATCTGCCGGTAAACGGGCGCGACTACACCAAGTTGATTTACCTGACGCCCGGTGTGGCGGGATCGCCGGACCAGATTTCGGATTCGCCGGGATCGTACGGTGTGTTTTCGATGAACGGGGCGCGAGGACGAGCGAATAACTTCCTGCTGGACGGCACGGATATGAACGATGGTTACCGCAACGATCCGGCGATCAACGAAGCGGGCGTGTTCGGAACTCCGGCGACGATTCTGCCGATCGATGCGGTAAGCGAATTGAAGGTGCTATCGAATTTCGAAGCGGAATATGGACGCAGCGCGGGCGCGGTAATCAACATCGTGACCAAAAGCGGACAGAACGCGCTGCACGGCGATGTGTTCGATTATTTCCGCAACGATGCGCTGGACGCGCGGAATTATTTCGACCAGTCGGGGACTGCGAAGGCGCCTTTCCACAATAACCAATATGGCGGATCGCTGGGCGGACCGATTGTGAAGGACAAAACGTTTTTCTTCGTGGACTACGAAGGACAGGAAGAGCGCGTGGGGACGGTGAGCCTTGCTTGCGTGCCGAATCCTACGAACCTGGTGGCGACGAATCCGGTGATTCAGAGCTTGCTGGGCAACTATCCGAATGGAGATCCATGGCCGCTGCCGAATTCTTCGACGACGTGCGGCGACATGCCCACGACTCCGCCTGCGCCACCCGATCCGGACTCGGGATTCCTGTCGTCGGTGATTGCGCCTTCGTACAACAAGCTGAGCAGCCTGATTGGCAAGGTGGACCACAACTTCGATCAAAACAACATTTTGACGGGGCGGTATTTTTTCGGAGACAGCGTGCAGAGCTTTCCGTTGGCGTTGACGGGCGGCGGAATCTTGCCGGGCTTTAACACGTACACGCCGACGCGGGTGCAGGTGGTGGCGATTTCCTATGTGCGAGTGATTTCGCCGACGAAAGTAAACGAGGCGCGTTTCGGGTGGAACCGGTTTGCGGAAGGATTCTTCCCGCAGGACCAGAGCTTCGAGCCGAGCAGCGTGGGATTGTGCGCTGCGACGAGCACGGCGGATTGCACGGGGCCGACGCTTTCGAACTCCGGACTTCCGGTGATCGACGTGGGGCCTTTTGCGCAGCTGGGTGCGAACCACTCGACACCGAAGCATCGCGTGGATACGAACTGGCAGGCGCTGGATAACTTTTCGTGGAAGGTGGGGAAGAACGACATCAAGTTCGGATACGAATACCGCCGGACATCGATTCAGCAATTCTTCGGCGTGAACTATCGCGGGCAACTCGAATTCAACGGCCTGGACGACTTCTTGTCGGGGACGGTGGACGGCGGCGGACAGTCGCTGGGGCAATCGGTGCGGCATACGTTTGAAAACAATCACGGATTGTATTTGCAGGATACGTACCAGTTGAACCCGCGGCTGACGTTTAACGTGGGCATTCGCTGGGATTATTTCGGCGTGGTGGGCGAGAAAGACAATCTCTTCACCAATGTGACGAACTTCGATCCGGTAGGCCAGACGGTGACGCTGACGCAGCTGGGACAGCCGGGAATGGGGTCGGTGTACCAGCCGGACTATAAGAATTTCTCGCCGCGCCTGAGCGCTGCGTGGGACCCGTTCGGCAAGGGCCACACGATTATCCGCGCTGGTTGGGGAATGTTTTTCGACGGGCCGTCGCAGGACGTATTCCTCGGCGAGCTGCCGTATAACTGCGCGTTCTGCCCGGGCGTTGGCTATAACCCGGCGGGGCCGGACCCGATTTATTCGGTGGGGACCGTGGGATCAATCGGCCAGAATGTGCCGGTATTTCAAGCACCGACGGGAGCGCCAACGGGAAATATTTTCGCGATTTCGCGAAACTTGCCGACGCCGTACATGGAGAACTACAACCTGAACCTGCAGCAGCAGATCTCAAGCAAAGTGATGCTGCAAGTCGGTTACGTGGGATCGCAAGGGCACCGGCTGCTGCACTATCTGGATGTAAACCAGCCGAACCAGTCAACGATCGACGCGTACGACGTCGCCTTTGCGCAGGCGAATACATCGTCGACCGGAGCGCCGTGCTATCCGAATGGCGGACCGGGATGCATTTCGAGCTACGGAGTTCCGACGAACTACGTGAACAATCCGTACGGAGCGGAGTACATCAATCAACTGCAGGCGAATGCGCGATCGAACTACAATTCGCTGCAGACGAGTTTTCGGGTGAACAACTGGAACGGAATCACCTCGGTCGTGAACTACGTCTGGTCGCACTCGCTGGACACGGCGAGCGACAGCTTCGATTTCGAACCGAACGCGTCACAGCCCAACGACAGCAACAATCCGAATAAGGAGTACGGAAATTCGAACTTCGATATCCGGAACCGGTTCACCTGGATTTTTGCGTACGACCTGCCGCACATGGGCGGCGACTGGCAAAAACTGAAAAATGGATGGGGATTGAACAGCACGGTTACGTTGCAGGATGGGCAGCCGTTCCAGTTGAACTACTACTTTGAGGGAGACTTCAGCGGAAGCGGGGAAGGATTTGACCGGCCGGATGTGGTTGGTCCGATTCAGTATGACTCGCACGATCCGTCGAATTTCCTGAACTTGACGTCGTTTCAAGTGCCGTGCACGCCATTGAGCGGCGGGGCGTTGACCGATTTCATCAATTCGGGCGACGGACCGGACCAGAACTGCGTGCCCGGGACTCGCCATTTTGGGAACGAGGGACGCGATTCGTTGCGCGGACCGAGTTTCAAACAGTGGGACTTCGCGGTGTATAAGAAGACGCAGCTGACCGAACGGATTGGAATGGAGTTGCGGGCGGAATTCTTCAACCTGCTCAATCATCCGAACTTCTCGAATCCGTTCCTGCCGGCATTCGTGGCCGATCCGGCACAGCAGGGCATCGGGACGAACGGAGTGAGCGAGGGGGCATACCACCTGACGGCAACGGGCGACGTGGGAATCGGCAACCCGTTCCTGGGGGGCGGTGGGCCTCGCGGGATCCAGTTGGCGGCGAAGTTCACGTTTTAGTCAGGCACACGAAAGCGCCGTTGGGGCGTAATAAAACGGCCCGGATACCCTTGAAAATAGGGCGTCCGGGCCGTTTTTCGTATCAGGAATGAGGCGGCGGAGGTATTTTGATAGGCTGATGGCGGCCGCTAGAGGGTCGCCCGTAGGGCTTGGGACGGGGCCCTGGGGGCTAGGGTAAAGGCGCCGGTGGTGGCCTTGCAGGCGGGCGTGGCGGCTGGCGAACGCTGTATGTAACGGCATTGAAATATATTAGCGGGGTTCTGCGTATCAGCTTATGGAGAGGCGGAAAGCCACCGGAGAGATGAGCACCGCGGAATTAGCGGATGTGCTGGAGCGGGTCCGGTCCGGCGATGCGGATGCGTGGGGGGAGCTTTACCGGTTGTATGCCCCGGCGATATTCCGGTTTTGCCGCAGGGCGCTGCCGACGCGTGAAGATGCGGAAGACGCGACCACGGACGTGTTTATGAAAGTGCGACAGAAACTCGGGACGTACGATTCATCGAGACCGTTTACGGCGTGGCTGTACAAAGTGGCGAGCAATCATTGCTGGGATCTGTTGAGGCGGCGGAGAATCCGGCAGGATCTGGAAACGGGCGATCTGGAAACGCTGCCGCTGGAGCATCCGGACCCGAGCCAACTGGAAAAATTGCAGTTCGATCATGACAGCAAGCAGGTGCGCGCAGGTCTGGCGAAATTGCCGGATCGCGCGCGCATGGCATTGGTGCTGAGGTATTACTCGGACATGAGCTATGACGAAATTGCGGACACGCTGGGAGTCCGGCGAGCGTTTGTGGGCGTACTGTTGCTGCGGGCGCGGCACCAGTTGCGCGACGTGCTGGGAGAAAGCGGCGGGGCGAGCCTGCAAGGCGCCGCGGCCGGGGGAAAGCCATGAGTCACTTTGACGAAATGACGGGGCTGCTGTATCTGGAAAATCAGCTGAAGCCCGAAAATGCGCAGACGGTGCGCGCGCACGCGAGCGAATGCGGCGAGTGCCGCGATCTGCTGGAAGCGCTGCGGCGCGAATCACTGTGGCTGCGCGAATCGCTGGAAGTGGAAGATGAATCGGTGCCGGCGCGGTTGCTGTCTGCGCCGGAAAAAGGTTCGGCACCGTGGGGATGGATTTCGGCGCTGGCGCTGAGCATTGGCGGAGCGTACACGCTGTGGAGCGGAATCATCGAGCCGTGGAGAGCGCAAGCGGCCGAGGCCGGATTTACGCAGGGAAATTTGCTGACGATGCTTTTCTTCAGCGGTGCATTCTGGAAAGGATGGGACGCGATGCGCAGCATGGTGGAATTCGTAACGATTGCAACGATGTGTGTGCTGGTGATCTGGCTGCTGAGAAAGCACCTCGGCAAATCGTCGATGATCGCGGTGGCGACGGTGGCGATTTTCGGAGCGCTGGCTCTGCCGCCGACGGCGGGCGCGGCGCAGGTGGAGCACGGGCAGCCGAACTACACGCTGGCTGCGGGCGAGACTGTGCACACGGACTTGATCGTGTTCGCGGACACGACGCGGATCGAAGGCGACGTGGACGGCGACGTGATCGCGTGGTCGCGAAACGTGACGGTAACCGGGCACGTGAAGGGCGATGTGATCGCGTTCGCGCAAGAGCTGCGAGTGACCGGGCCGGTGGGAGGCAACGTCCGCGCGTTTGCGCAGACCGTGGTGCTGAGTTCGACGGTGGCGCGCAACGTGTCGGCATGGACCGGCGATTTTGATTTGAATCAAACCGCGAAAGTGGATGGCAGCGTGACGCTGGGCACGGGAGACGCGGAGCTGGACGGAACGGCGGACGGCGATTTGCTGGCGTTTGGCGGACATCTGGCGATTCAAGGGACGTTTGGCGGCAACGCGCTGGTGCACTCCGGAGAATTGACGGTCGGTCCGAAGGCGGAGATCAAAGGAAAGCTGAAGTACGAAGGGCGGAAGCCAGCGGATGTGGCGTCGACTGCGAAATTTGGATCGCCGATGGAAACGGTGCTGTCGACGCGGGACAACCAGGGAGACAAATATTCGTCGCCGATGTATTACTGGCATCAAGTGTTGAAGTGGGCCGCGGGTTTTGTGTTTGGACTGGCGCTGCTGCTGCTGGCTCCGACGTTTTTCTTCGACTCGGCGAGCGCGTGCAGGAAATACGCGCCGGCGTTTGGATTCGGCGTGTTGCTGCTGTTTGCGACGCCGATTGCGGCGATCATCGTGTGCATCACGATCGTGGGACTGGGCGTGGGCATCACGACGATTCTGCTGTGGATCATCGCGATTTATACGGCGCATGTGGTGGTGGGATTGTGGCTGGGCGAGACGATTCTGGGAGCCGGCGTGGGAGTGGGAGCTGCACTGGCGCGGCTGGCTCTGGGACTGCTGATCCTGCAGGTGATCGGGATGCTGCCGTTTGTGGGCGGATGGGTGTCACTGCTGGTGATCATCTGGGGAATCGGGGCGCTGGCGCTGGCGACGCGGAAAAACGTGCAGCCGCACATGGCGGCCGCGGTCTGATTTTGATTTAGCTTTAAGATTGGCGCGGGATTAGACGACGCCGAGATTTTTGCCGACTTTGGCGATAATTTCGGCGGCGCGTTCGAGGTCAGCGCGCTTGTGCGTGGCGGTGACGATGGTGCGAAGACGCGCTTTCCCTTCGGGCACGGTGGGAAAGCCGAGCGCCCCCGCGAAAACTCCCTCTGCAAATAAATCCTTCGAAAACTGAAACGCTTTGGCTGCGTCGCCGACCATGATCGGCGTGATGGGCGTTTCGCTCTTTCCGGTATCGAATCCCAACTTTTTCAATTTGCGCTTGAAGAATTTCGTGTTGGACCAAAGCTTCTTGATGAGTTTGTCGCCGGCTTCGGAATCGAGAAGCGTGAAGGCGGCTTCGCACGTGGCGGTGACCGATGGCGGATGCGACGTGGAAAAAAGGAATGGGCGAGCGCGCATGTAGAGGAAGTCGATCAGGTCGCGCGAACCGCAAACGTATCCGCCGATGGAGCCGATGGCTTTGCTGAGAGTGCCAACCTGGATATCGACGCGGCCGTGGCACCCGGCGTAGTCGATGGTGCCGCGCCCGCGAGCGCCGAGGACGCCGGAGGAGTGGGCATCGTCAACCATCATGATGCAGTTGTATTGCTCGGCGAGATCGCAGAGTTCGGGAAGGTTGGCGATGTCACCGTCCATGGAAAAAACGCCATCGGTGATGAGTAATTTTTTGCCGGGCCAATTTTTGGTTTCTTCGAGGACGCGGCGGCAATCGGCTGCGTCTTTGTGTTTGAAAACTTTGATGGTGGCGCGGGAAAGGCGGCAGCCGTCGATGATCGACGCGTGATTCAGCTCGTCGGAGATGACGAGGTCCTCTTTGCCGAGAATGGCGGAGACGGTGCCGGCGTTGGCGGCGAATCCAGATTGGAACACAACGCAGGCTTCTACTTTTTTGAAACGCGCGATCTGCTCTTCGAGTTCAAGATGCATCTTCATGGTGCCGGCGATGGTGCGAACCGCGCCCGAGCCGACGCCGAATTTGCGAGTGGCGTCGATGGCGGCGCGGCGAAGCTTGGGATGCGTGGTGAGGCCGAGATAATTGTTGGAGCTGAGGTTGATGACTTCCTTACCGTCGAATGTGGCGACGGCTTTTTGCTCGCCGTCGAGGACCTTCAGGCGGAAATACCGATGGTTGGCCTTCATTTCTTCGAGCGCTTCGTGAAGGTAATGCAGTTGAGGGCGCGGCGCGGCGGTGGTCATGCGGTCTCCTTCGTGTGTGTGCGACTCGATTTCAAGAATGGCGAACGGCGCGGACGACGAACGAGCGATTCGCGCGGTTACGAGTTGCCATTGGGGTAGAGCAGAACTTTGCCGGCCTGGCCGGATTCCAGCAGCGAAAACGCCGATTCGAAATCTTTGAGCGGCACGCGCTCGTTGAACAGCGGCTCGAGGTTGAGACGGTGATGCTTGAGCAGCTCGGTCATCTGCACCCAGGTCTCAAACATTTTGCGGCCGTAGATGCCTTGTACAGTGGCTCCCTTGAAGATGACGTCGTTCACCAGATCGAAAGTGACGGGATCTTTGGGAATGCCGAGGAGCGACGCGCGGCCGCCGGAACGGAGCATCTGAAAACCCTGATGGATCGCGGTGGGATTGCCGCTCATTTCGAGAAGCACGTCGACGCCGGCGCCGTCGGTGGCGGCGATCACTTGATCGACGGCATCTTTTTTCGTGGGGTCGATGGCGACGTCGGCACCCATTTTCACCGCGAGTTCGCGGCGGTGCGGATTGATTTCGGTGGCGAAGATGGTGGCAGCGCCGCAGGCACGAGCGACGTTGATGGACATCAGCCCGATGGGGCCCGCGCCGGTGACGACCACGTTTTGCGCGGCGATTTCACCGGCAAGCACGGTGTGAACCGCGTTGCCGAGCGGATCGAGAATGGCGGCGTAGTACTCGGGAATGGCGGGATCGATCTTCCAGATATTCGTGGCGGGGATGACCACGAATTCGGCGAAGCAGCCGTCGGCGTCGATGCCGATAATTTTCACGTTTTGGCAAACGTGCGGCTGGCCCATGCGACAGGCGCGGCAATGTCCGCAGGCGATGTGCATTTCGGCGCTGACAAAGTCGCCGGGTTTTACGGTGGTGACTTCGTCGCCGACTTTTTCCACGTTGCCGCAGAATTCGTGGCCGAAAGTCATGGGCGGCTTGATGCGGCTGGCGGACCAGCGGTCCCAGCCGTAGATATGGAGATCGGTGCCGCAGATGGAGGCGGCGCGCACGCGGACCAGAACGTCGGTCGGTCCGAACTGCGGAACGGGGACCGATTCGAGCTGGGCGCCGCGGTCGGGGCGCATCTTGCGAAGAGCTTTCATTTGTCCGGTGGGCATGATGTATGAGTTGCGAAAAAAGTACTTGGCCGAAACTACGATGTTAGCACACGGCGGAACGGCTGAAAAATCGTGCCGGGGCGGAGCGGGTTCCGATACAATCGCGACGGCCGCGGGGTTCTGGCGTGGCGATATCGCGCGGATGCGGATTGTTTGATGGTGCGGGACGGGGAGGCACGTTGAGCTTTTCACAACGGATCGACGAAATTCGGAATGGGTTCGAGCCGTCTTTCTGGATCGCCAATTTCACGGAAATTTTCGAGCGCGTGGCGTACTACGGAACCACGGCGGTGCTGGCGATCTACCTGAAGGAACAGCTGCATTTTTCGAGCGAACTGACGGGATGGCTGGTGGGAACGTTTGGGCTGGTGGTTTGGTTCCTGCCGATATTGGGCGGCACGCTGGCGGATCGATTTGGATTTCGAAGAGCGCTGATGTTCGCGTATCTGGTGATGACGGTGGGATATTTTCTGCTGGGTTCACTGGCTGCGCCGTGGATGGAGTCGCTGCGGCACGCGCTGGGCGACAAATGGCTAGTGCTGGCGATCCTGATGATTCCGGCGCTTGGTCCGGGCGTGGTAAAGCCGTGCGTGGCGGGAACGACGGCGCGAGCGTCGAGCGAAAACGTGCGGTCGTTGGGGTATTCGATTTACTACACGCTGGTGAACATCGGCGGAGCGCTGGGGCCGATCGTAGCGTTTCTGATCCGCAAGCAACTGGGCTGGGGAATGGAAGCGGTGTTTCGCGTTTCGGCGTTGTGGGTGTTTGCCATGTTCTGGACGACGCTGTTTTTCTATCGCGAGCCGGGAAAATCGGGAGAAGCGAAGGTCGCAAGCGTTTGGACGGCGCTGTCGAACATGTTTGTGGTGCTGGCGAACGTACGGTTCGTGCTTTTCCTGGTGATCTCCGCGGGTTTCTACATCGTTTTCTGGCAACAATATATTTCGGCGCCGCTTTTTATCCGAGGCTACGTAAATCCGGACGCGAACGTGGACTTGCTTTTGTCAGTCGATCCGACGGTGGTGATCTGTTTTCAGATATTGGCCTCGTACCTGACGCGAAGAATGCCGGCAGTGCAGGCGATGGCGCTGGGATTTTTGATCACCGGGCTCTCGTGGATTTTGCTGGCGCTGCATCCGAGCGTGCCGATGCTGGTGGCGACGCTGGTGGGCGTGGCGATCGGCGAGATCACGCAGGCGTCGCGGTATTACGAATATGTTTCGCGGCTGGCGCCTGACGGGCAGCAGGGACTGTATATGGGCTATTCGTTTCTGCCGATCGCTATCGGATATTTCATCGCCGGGCCGCTGGGCGGATATCTGGTGCACCATTTTGGCGAAGTGCTGCATGAGCCGCAAAGGATGTGGTGGGTGATTGCAGCGATCGGCGTGGTGACGGCGTTTCTGACGTGGCTGTACGACAAAGTATTCAAGCCGACGCAGGGCGCGCCCGTTGTTTCGTGATCGGTCGAACGTTTTCGAGGGGTTTTTCGAGAGGCTGGATTAGTTGACCATGCGGCGGAGATTTTCGACGGCCTGGCGGGCCAGCGGGAAGTCGGGTTCGATGCGCAGCGAATTATCGAAACACTGGCGCGCGCGCGTGAACTGGCCTTTAGCAATGTAGGCGCGGCCAAGATTGAAATGCGGAAAATGCCTCGGCTGATAGCGGACGGCGGCGATGGCGCGCTCGAGCCAAGGAATCGCTTCGTCGTACTTGCCCTGCTCGATCAGATAAGAACCGATATCGTTGTAGGGATTTCCGAAATCCGGATCGACGGCGATGGCCCGCTTGCATTCGGCGATGGCCGCATCGATCTTCCCCTGAAAGTGGTACGTCCAGCCGAGAAAGGTGTGCGCCTCCGCGGTGGGAAATAGCTCCAGCGAATTTTTGTAGAGTTCGACGGCGCGATCGTAGTCGCCTTCCATTTGGACGCGATAGGCTTGCTGGAGAAGCGACCAGGCTTGTTGTTGCAGGTCGGACATTTTTCTAATCCGTGCTCCTAGCCGTTTTCCTGCGCGTTTGCGTGTTCACGAGATTTTGCGATCGCCTCGGAGGTGGTAATGGTTTTTGCGCCGAGGCCGCGGAGTTCTTCGACGGCGCGATGGCCGTGCTCGGCGTTGAGAGTTTCGATGGCGTCACTGATGAGCAGCACTTTTCGGCCGCGTTTCGCAAGGCCCTTTGCCGCGGCGTGAACGCAGTATTCGGTGACGACTCCGAAGAGCGCAAACTCGGCGTGCGGGTTGAGTTTGTCGAGGATTTCGGTGGTGTGAACATTGTCGAAGACGTCGAAGGATTGTTTTTCCAGAAGGATTTGATCGTAGGGCGTGATGTCGGCTGGGACGGCGAACGCGTGATCATTTGGGATGGTGAGGACTTTGTGAGCGCGAGCTTCGGCGACGAGGTCGGCGCCGCGTTTGCGTTTTATGCAATGTGGAGGAAATTTGTGCCGCGCGAATTCCGGATCGTTGGGAGGGTGCGCGTCGGCGCTGGAAATCAACGGAGTGTGAGTGCGCTGAGCGGTTTCGACGAGGCGCGCGATGTTCGGGATAATGTCCTCGGCGCCGGGCACATACAGGGCACCGCCGGGGAGCATGAAGTCCACTTGGGCGTCCACTTCCCAGAAAATCATTTTGTGCGACTTCATGGGGACAACTCCAAAGAAAGATGGCAGCCACGGAGAAGAAGGCAAATTCGCCCGCTTCGCCGAGATCGCGAAGCGGCCGCTACAGGTGCCGATGGACCGCCCTGCTCGTTGACTGCGCCGCCTAGTTCGTCGATCGCGCCGCGACAATGATTATTTCGGCGCTGATTTCATAATACGCTTCCGCAATTTTTCCAGATGCGATTCCAGCCGCTTGGTGTAGGCCACGGGATAGACAGCGGAGCGATCGATGCGGCGGTAACGCGCGGGCAGACGCTGCAGACCGGCCAGGCAACGAGCGCGCGAGTCGATGACGGCTTCGGCGGGAGTGGTACGGCGGCCGCCGCGCATGACTTCGATGAGCATCGGTTCGCCGCCATCTGCCGCTTCGCCATCGAGGGCGATCTTGTCGCCTTTGTATTCGCCGGATGGTTTCGAGTAACGGAAAACCTGCTTGCGGCCCGGGTAGGTGACTTTTGCGGCGCTGAGTTTGGCTGCTTCGCGAATTTTTCCATCGCGCTCGACTTCAACGAGTTTGTAAACCAGATTCAGGTGCGGCGCATCGCCCGGAGTGGCGACCGCGGTGCCGACACCAAACGCATCGATGGCGGCGTGCTTGGCGAGCAGCGCGGCGATGCGCGTTTCGTCGAGGTCGCCGGAGGCGAAAATTTTCACATCTTTCCAGCCGACTTTGTCGAGCTGCGCGCGGACCCACTGGCTGTCTTTGGCGAGATTGCCGCTGTCGAGACGGACGCCGGCCGGCTTACGTCCCATGGCGATAATTTTTTTCACAGCGTTGCGGACGTCGTAGGTGTCGAGCAGCAGAACGGCGTGTTCGGGAAATGCGTCGAGGAAATGGCCGAAGGCTTCGCTTTCGTCTTCATGGGCCATCACCCAGGAGTGAGCCTGCGTGCCGTAAGTTTCCATGCCGAACTGCTGGCCGGCGAGAACGTTGGAAGTACCGCCGCAGCCGCCGATGGCCGCAGCGCGAGCGGCGAGAAGGCTGGCCTGACTGCCGTGAGCGCGACGAGCGCCGAAGTCCACGATCTGGCGTCCCTTCGCCGCGGTGAAAATGCGGGCGGCTTTGCTGGCGATCATGGTCTGGTAGCTCATGGTGGCGAGCAGATAGGTTTCCATGATCTGGCCTTCGATGATGGGCGCGACGACGCGCAGCATGGGTTCACCGGGGAACACCAGGGTGCCTTCGGGCATGGCCCACACGTTGCCAGTGAAATGAAAGGTGGAGAGGTAGTCGAAAAATTCGTCGCGGATGTTGCGGAAGACCGGATGGCGGCGAAGGTAGTCGATTTCTTTCGAGGTGAAATGGACGTTTTCGAGAAATTCGAGGGCCTGTTCGAGACCGGCGGCGACCAGATAGTTGCGATGCGGCGGCAGGTGGCGAACGAAGAGTTCGAAGGTGGCGTTGGCGTCAAAGCGGGTCTGCAGATAGCCCGCAGCCATGGTGAGTTCGTAGAGATCGGTCAGCAAGCCTGAGTGTTCGGGCATTGGACTGGGCAATAGCTCCTAGCTCCGGCGGCGGGTGCCAGCCGTCGGTTCGATGCCGCGAGGCGAGGTCATGGATCCCCGCTGGTCGTCGTAGTCCATCGTAGTACCAAAACCGGTAGTGCTAGTGGTTTGATGCGCTGGCGGATGAATGGATGATTCCATTTCGGGACTCGAGTAAAAGACAAAACCCCCAAGCGTTCGTCCCGACGAGCGGGGCGAGCGTGCCTGGGGGTTTGCTAGCGAATCTATGCGCCGAAGGGACCTACTTCAGGACGGCGTCTTTGAACGCTTTCGCTGCGCGCAAACGCACAACGGTCTTGGCCTTGATCTTGATGGTCTCGCCGGTAGCCGGATTGCGGCCCAGACGTGCCTTGCGGTGAGCCTTGACGGCGCGGCCGATGCCCGGAATGACAAACTTGCCGGCGCTCTTGGTTTCTTTTACGGCGAGCTTGAAGAGTTCATCGAAGAAAGCAACGGTCTGTTTCTTGGAGACCGGCTTTTCCTCGGTGCTCACTTTGTCGGTGATGTAAGCGATAATCTTGGACTTGCTCAGCGGATTTGCCATCGAGTTACGTTTTCCTCCCTCAGTTGTAAATGCATTTTTGGCCCGAGCGTACCGGATGCCTTTGGGACTATAGCGACAGTGAAGTATGAACGCAAGCAATAATGTTGCAAAAACCCCGATAAAACGGGGTTTTTATGAGTGCGCGGTTTTTGCGAAAAAATTTATCCGGCGAGCTGTTCGTAAAAAAGCGCCACGGATTTAATTCCGCCGAAATAATTTTCAAGGGCGATGTGCTCGTCGGGAGCGTGAGCGTTTTCATCGGGCAATCCGAAACCGAGAAGCACGCAGGGAACTTTGAACGTGTCGTGCATCTGCGTGACGAAAGGAATGGACCCGCCCTCGCGGATGAAGACCGCTTTCCGGCCGAATCCGGTTTGCAGCGCATGAATCGCTTTCTGAAAAATCGGATGCGAGTACGGCGCGACCCAGGGTTTTCCGGTGCTGAGCACTTCGAATTTGCAGGTGACGGATTTCGGAAGCAGCGAACGGAAATGGCGTTCGACGAGCTTGGCGATTTTTGCGGGATTTTGATTGGGCACCAAGCGCGTGGAAAATTTCGCGTAGGCTTTTGCGGGAATCACGGTCTTCGCGCCTTCGCCGATGTATCCGCCCCAAATACCGTTTAATTCAAGCGTTGGACGCACCCAAAGGCGTTCGACGATGGTGAAGCCTTTTTCGCCGCAGTAGCCGGGAGCACCGACGGTCTTGCGAAATTCTTTTTCCTTCCACGGCAGGGAATTCAGCGCTTTCCGCTCTTGTTTCGAAATCTTGGCGACATCGTCGTAGAAGCCCGGAACGGTGACGCGGAAATTTTTGTCGTGAAGTTTGGCGATCGCTTCGGCAAGGATGGTGATGGGATTGGGTACCGCGCCGCCGAAAACTCCGGAATGCAAATCCTGCGCCGGTCCGGAAATTTCGACTTGATAGTAATTCAGTCCGCGCAATCCGTAGGTGATAGAGGGGACGCCTTTGGCGAGCATCGAAGTGTCGGAGACGACGAGCGCGTCTGCTTTCAAACGTTCGTGATTTGCTTTCACGAAATCCCACAAGCTGACGCTGCCGACTTCCTCTTCGCCTTCGATCATCACTTTTACGTTGAGCGGAATTTTGCCGTACACATTTTTCAGCGCTTCGAGAGCTTTCAGATGGATGTGGACCTGGCCTTTATCGTCGGCGGTGCCGCGGCCGTAGAGGTTTCCGTTGCGAACATCGGGCTCGAAAGCCGGAGTGGTCCAGAGATCGAGCGGCTCGGCGGGCTGGACGTCGTAGTGACCGTAAAAGAGAATCGTCGGTTTTCCGGGAGCGTGAAGCGATTCGCCGTACACCAGCGGATGCATTTTGGTCTGGTGGATCTGGACGTTTTCCAGGCCGGCGGCGGTAAGCTTTTCGGCGACCCATCCGGCGGCGCGTTCGACATCTGACTTGTGTTCAGTTTTGGTGCTAACGCTAGGAATGCGGAGGAATTCTTTCAGCTCATTTAGGTGCGACTCACGCTTCGATTCGATGTGATCGATCAGGGTCATTCAGGTTCCTATTGGGCCGGTTTTGTCCGATGCCAAAACAGGTGATTCATACCATGACCAAAGGCCGGACAGGGCACAAACTTTAAGTTTAATGAAGAAGTGTGCGTTTCTCCAAACCGGCGGACTGCGCTTTTGGACAACACACCAGGCACAATCCGTTGACTCGCTTTGGCCGGCGAGGCACGATGAAGGAGATCATGGCCGAGATGACATCGAGCAAGGAACGGCGCAGTTCGCGGGTGTTTACCCGCATACCCGTGCGGGCGTCCGGGAAGAACCATCAGGGCCGAAAATTCCGCGAAAACAGCCAAACGATTGTGATCAATGCCCATGGAGCTCTGCTGTATCTGAACGAGGAGCTGGATATGGGCGTCCAGATCGTGCTGATCAACCCCGTAACCGAAGAAGAGCAGGAATGCCGGGTGGTGTACCTGGGCGACCTTTGCGAGAAGGGGACGCGGGTTGGGGTTGAGTTTTTGTCGCCGAGCCCGCATTTCTGGGGCGTTGATTTCACGCCGCAGGACTGGCCGGCGCAGCATCCTTCCGGGCAGGCGCACTAGGCGCCGCGACGGCTGCTGGCTCGCTGAGGGCGCGTATTTCAGGGTTTTTCGAGCTTTTGGTAGGTCAATCCAAATCGTAGGGCAATCCGGACAATTTGAGGGGAGCTGAGACGGCGCGGACGTTCGCCCGTTTACTGGCGTGACCGGAGGTCATTTCGTGCCGGCTGGCGTAAGCGCGGTTGCTGCGTGAGCGTTGAGTTGTGGTGCGGTTACTTTGCGGGAAGAACGGAGTCGTCGTATTTCGAGAGATCGACGGCTTTCCATTTGCCGTCGATGATGTCCTGGCGAATTTGGGCGGCGGTCTTGCCTTGATGCGATTCGTCGTAGGCGAGGACGGCTTCTTTTTTGCAGAGCAGGCAGCCGGACGCGTGCATATCGACGAAACAATCGAGTAGGCTCTTGTGGTTCACTTCGCGGTCGCAATGGCAGAAACATGGCTGCTGATAGAGGACGGGTTTTATTTTGGCGGCCAGAGCGTAAATGTTTTGCGTTTCGATTTCGCCGAACTGGCTGGGGTCGAGAGTTGCGGGCAGCGGTCCTTTGGGAGCGCTGGTGTGAAACGCAGGCATATCGATTTTTTTGGGCGCGGCAGGCGCGTTTTGCACGGGTGCGGCGGAGGAATCGGGCGACGTTGCATTGGCCTGCGCGTGAGCGGAGGAAGCGCCGAAGCCGAGAGCGCCGAAAACGAAAATTGATGAGACGAGAGCCGCGCGAGTGAGGAAATTCATCGAGATTTCTCCGTTCATCGACGAGCTGTTTGGCTTGCGTGCCGCAGAGTCGATACATAAATGCTAACACTGTAAAAGAGGCGGCGAGAAAAAAATCGCGGGGCGGATGCTCGGAGATCGTGACGGAATTCAGCGTGACGGATGCGGATCGGCGGCGAAATTTTCAGGCGCGAATCGGGTGGAAAATGAGGAGAATCGCGGGCCGTTTGCAGAGCGGCGACACGCCGAAAAGGGCGGCATTCGGGCGCGAATCGGAGTATACTGAAGCCCGTTTAAGCGTATGTAATACAAGGGTTTAGATGGTGAAACCAGTCACCGTTTACGACATCGCGAAGGCGCTCGATATTTCTACGGGCACCGTGCATCGCGCCCTGCATAACTCCGCAGGAATTAATCCCGCCACAAAGAAAAAAGTGCTGCAAATGGCCAAGCGGCTGGGCTACCGGCCGAACATGGCGGCGCGCTTCCTATCGCAAAAAAGAAAATTGCAAGTTTCGGTGAATACGCTGCGAGGCACGACTTCGTTTTGGGACGAAGTGCGCGCGGGCGTGGAGGAAGAAGCGAAAGCGCAGGGAATGGACAATGTGGAGATTTCGTTTCGGACGTTTCCGAGTTTGAGTGAGGGCGACGAGGAAGCGTTTGAATCGGCGATGACGGAAAAGGCGGACGGGATCATCACGTTTCCGAGCCGTCCGGTGGGATTGCGAAAATGGATTCGCGGCGGAGCGCCGTCGAAGGTGCCGGTGGTTTGCGTGGTGACGGATGCGCCGGAGTCTGGACGAGTGGGCGTGGTGACGATTGACACGCAAGTAAGCGGTTCGCTGGCGGCGGACCTGCTGGGGCGATTTTTGCAGAGCCGAGGAAAAGTGGCAGTGACGGTGAGCGATGCGCAGATCACCGAGCACGCCGAAAAATACGAAGCGTTTAAGAACACGATCGAGACGCTGTACCCGGAAATGAAGCTGGAAGGGCCGATCGAGGATCACGACCTGGACGCCGAAGCGTACGCGAAGAGCAGCCGGCTGTTTTCGGAGCATCCGGATCTGGCGGGAATTTATGTGACGACCGAAGCTTCGATTCCGGTGATTCAAGCAGCGCGCGATGCAAATATGCTGGAGAGGCTGACGATCATTACGACCGATCTGTTTCCCGCGCTGATGGATGAAATGCGGAAAGGTTCGGTGGCGGCGACGATTTTTCAACGGCCGCGAACGCAAGGGCGCATGGCGTACCGGCTGCTGCATGAGTTTTTGGTAGAGGGCGCGTGCACGACGGAGCAACTGACGCTGTCTCCGCATCTGGTGACGCGCGGGAATTTAGAATTTTTCCTGAAGGGGCAATCGTTCAATCTGGAATCGAAGTCGGAGAGCGAGGCCGGTGAGCACGGCGCCGAATTGGCGACGACGGCCGGCGCCATCGACCGCGGCGGAGCAAAACCGAAGCGATAGCGCCCGAACGACATAGACTTGCTGAGCGCTTTTGGGTATAGCGACGCCCTAAACACTCCGAGCTGTCAGATTACCAATTATTTGGAGCTCAAGATCTGGGCTGGCACAATCGACACATGCCAATGAGTTGTGGAGTTTCTGGAGTTTGTGACTTCCGACGGTGAAGCAATCAACGACGAAACGGAAACGGCGGAATTTCGAGAGGCCCGCCGAGGAACCGTTTGGTTTTGACGGTGTCTAAGGTTCTATGCCTATAGATATATTGCGCGAAGCCTGGAGCCGCAACTATTTCAATCATCTCACCGAAGTGTTTCTGGTCTGTTTAGTGATTTTTGGAGTTTACGAAGTCTATTTTGCATCGCTAGTTTTGACCAGGCTTCGATTATTGCGCAAACTAACCGACAACGATGCTCTTCGACGGAATGTGACTGAGCTCCAGCTCAAGTCCTCGAACGCGCAGCAAATGCTTCTCGCCCTATTCTATTTTTTTGGCCTGACGCTTTTTGTTCAACTTGGGCAGGCTTACTTCACTCCGGAGAGTAAGAACCCCGTCGGGTTAATGGTTTTGGAAAACCTTTGGGTCTATTTTTCTTTTGCCGCAGTAGTGTTTCTAGTGTTTCTTGTTTATCATTCGGTTCAATGGTTCGTCTACCTCCGCCTTTGCAAAGTCATGCGGTCATTCTAGACTGCACGCATGCTTAGAGCTTACCGACTGTCAAAAATTACCCGTATAGTGACGAACAGTTGATGTTTCCTACGGCTTCTTCTGCCGGGATGATCGTTGACGCCAAAGATGAATGGGCCGCTACTTTTACCGAAAGTACGGCTTCCTGATTCTGCCTAAAGTGGATCGGCGGCTTTTTCTTCCGATGGCTACGATTGAACAACTATTTCCGGCTGACGCCACGGCCAGCTGACATCGATCTTGGGTTGGCTTCGAAAAGCCCTAAGGACCATGCGACGGATGTTTCGTGGCTTCGGAACCGAGGTTAGATTTTACTCGGTCGAGGTTCGATCGGTAAGCCACGAGTAAGCGTCCGAATGGGTGCGCCATCGTCGACCCGTTTGCAGCCCAGCGATTGATGTCCCAGCCACTCTCGATCAGATCCGATGGCCGCAAGATTCATCCGGGCCACGACATGGCAACACGTGCTAGAGTCGAATTCTAACCATGCGCAAGATTTTGCCTTCGATCCTGGTGGCCGTTGTTTGTTTGCTGCAGACCCATCCCGCAAAACCCATCCCGCGATTTGAAGATGTAACGAAGCAAGCCGGCCTCGTCGTTCCGCATATTTCGTCCGCCGAAAAAAAATACATTATCGAGTCGATGAGCGGAGGTGTGGGGTTCATCGACTGCGACAACGATGGAAAGCTGGACATTGTGACGGTGAACGGCTCGAACGTGGAGCGGTACCGCGCGGGCGGCGATCCGATGGTGACGCTCTACCACCAGGACGCGAACATGAAATTTACAGACATCACCAAGGCCGCAGGGCTGACGCGCAAAGGCTGGGGGATGGGTGTGGCGGTGGGAGATTTCGACAACGACGGTTTGCAGGATCTGTATGTGACCGGATTCGGCGGCAACGTGCTGTACCGGAATCTGGGCGGATGCAAGTTCGAGGATGTGACCGAGAAAGCCGGGCTGCGCGCGGGAGGATTCAGCGTGGGCGCGGCGTGGGGCGATTTCGATCGCGATGGATTCGTGGATTTGTTCGTCGCGCGGTACGTGCATTTGGACATCGACCACCTGCCGGAATTCGGCAGCAAAGCGGATTCGTGCACGATTCTTGCGGTGAAAGTGCAGTGCGGGCCGCTGGGGCTGCCGGGCGAGACGAATTTGTTTTACCGGAATCGAGGCGATGGCACGTTTGAGGAAATTTCAAAGAAGGCGGGCGTGGATAATCCGGGCGGGTCGTACGGCATGCAGCCGCTGTGGTTTGACTACGACAACGACGGATGGCCGGATTTATATGTGGCGAACGATGCCGGGCCGAATTATCTGTATCACAACAAGCAGGACGGGACGTTTGAGGATGTGAGCCTACTATCGGGCACGGCGGTGGACGCCAACGGGAAAGCGAAAGGGTCGATGGGAGTGGACGCGGCGGACTTCGCGCACGACGGACGGCTGAGTTTGTTTGTGACCGAATACAATTTCCAATCGGACACGCTTTTCTGGAATCTGGGCGCGAAGGGATTTACGGACGTCACGGCAAGTTCGGGGATCGCGCAGCCAACGTATCCCTATGTGGGATGGGGCACGGCGTTTTTCGATATGGATAATGACGGCTGGCCGGATCTTTTCATCGCGAACGGGCACGTGTTTCCGCAGGTCGACGCGATTAAGGGCGTGGCTCCGTATCGCGAACCGATTTTTCTGTTTAGAAATAATCGAGACCGCACGTTTGAGGATGTGTCGAGCATTTCGGGGTTGAACAAGCTGCCGGCGGAGTCGAGGCGCGGCGCGGCGTTTGGCGATGTGAACAATGACGGCAAAATCGACGTGCTGATCCTGAATGAAGATGGACCGCCGACGTTGCTGATCAACCGAACCGGGGATGGAAATCACGCGGCGCTGTTCAAGCTCATTGGAACGAAGAGCAACAAGGCGGCGATTGGCGCGCGTGTACGAGTGACGGCGGGGAGCCTGGTGCAACTTGATGAAGTGCGAGGAGGCGGCAGCTATCTATCGCAGAACGATCTGCGACTGCATTTTGGCCTGGAAGGTCACGCGACGATCGACGCGGTGGAAATCAACTGGCCGAGCGGGAAGAAGGAAGTGCTGACGAATTTGCCGGCGGATTTTATTTACACGGTGGTCGAGGGCGAGGGAGTGAAGGACAAAATCGCGTTCACGGCGGATCAGGGCTCGACGGGTAAACCGCCTCGATGATCGATCAAAGATTTAACACAGAGGACACAGAGAACGGCCTGCGTTCGCGGAGATTTGAGTGCAAGTAATCACTTTTTGATCGGCGGAATCTTTACTGTGGTTTGGATGCCGCGGCCTTCCTCAATGGTGTAAATGGCGTCGGCAGGGACGTTCTTCAGTTCTTCTTTCAATCCGCTGGGCCAAGCGATTTCAATTTTCTTCATCACGGATTCGGCGCCAAGGCCGAAGTGCAGGCGAACGTCGTTGGTGGAGAGGTAGCTGCCGCCGGCGCGGACTTCGTCCATTTGCGACGATTTTGCGGTGACGACGGTGACGCGAGCGCCAATCGCTGCTTTGTTGCTTTTCGTGCCGACCAGACGAAACAAGACGCGATGATTCGCGTTTTTCGATTCGTTGAGAAACACGGAGGGCGGAGCGCCGACGTTGTACACGACGACGTCGACGTTGCCGTCGTTGTTGATGTCGCCAAACGCGGTGCCGCGGCGCGATTGCATTGGGCCGTCGTTCAATCCGGATGCGTCGGCGACTTCCGCGAAGGTGCGGTCGCCCTGGTTGCGAAATAGCTGCAGCGGCTCGCGATATTTCAAATCGTTGGGAAGTTGATCGACGACGGGACTGACGTTGCCATTGGCGACGAAAATGTCGGGCCAGCCGTCATTGTCAAAATCGGCGAAGCCGGCACCCCACCGAACGGGCAGATACGTGGTGCGACCGATCTGCGACGCCCAGGTAACATCCGCAAAACCTTTCGCGCCCTGATTGGAATATAGAGTGAGCGGTTGATATCCGTAGCGCGTGACGATCAGATCGAGCATGCCGTCGTGCGTGTAATCGGAAAAATCGCCGGCCATGTTTCCCATCGAGCGGCCCTCGGGGCTGAGAGCCGTGCCGGTAACCAGGCCGACGTCTTCAAACGTGCCGTCGTGTTGATTGTGGTAAAGAAAATTCGGGCCCATGTCGTTGGTGACGAAAAGATCGGGCCAACCGTCGTTGTCGTAGTCGGCCCAAACGACGCCCATGCCAAGACGTTTATCGGGATTGCTGACGCCGGCTTTTTCGGAAACGTCTTCGAATGAGCCGTCAGATTTGGCGTGAAACAAGAAATCCGTTTCGCCGTCGGAGAGCGGAACCTCCATCGGCAGGCCCTGGTAGTTGAAGGCGCGATCGCCGGGCTGCGGCAGATTACGGATATCGGAATTCACGTAGCGCGAAACGAACAGATCGAGGCGACCGTCGCGATCGTAGTCGGCCCAGGCTGCGCCCGCGCTGAAGCCGCCGGCGGCCAAGTGATATTTTTCGGTGACGTCTTCGAATTTGCATCCGCCCAAATTGTGATACAGCACGTTGTGGCCATAGCCGGTCACGTATATGTCCGGCAGGCCGTCGTTGTCGTAGTCGCCGATGGCAACGCCCATGCCCCAACCTTTGGTGGTCAGTCCGGCGGATTTGGTGACGTCGGTAAAGTGCAAATCGGAATCCTGATGATAGAGGGCGATCATCGGGTCGCCGCCGTTGAGGTAGCCGCCGATGGTGGAGTCGGTGACGGTGACGATATCGAGCTTGCCGTCGTTGTCGCAGTCGAACAGAGCCACGCCGCCGCCCATCATTTCGATCAAGTAGCGTTTATCGGGATTGAAATGCGGGATGGTGGTGACGCCGGCTTCGGCGGAGATATCGCGAAAGTGCAGCGGCGAAAGATTTTGCGACGTGGGCGTTTGCGCGAAACCCAGAAGCAGCACGGTGAGCGCGAGGGCGGCGCAGCGCACGGCGAAAGGGCGCTTGTTTGTGTGCGTTTTGTGCGGCGAGGTCATCGTTTTGGAGCTGTTTGCGCTTCTCGACGTGCTATTCGATTTTGGCGCATTGCGAGTAGCAGAAACTATTTCGGTTTTGCCGGCGCGCTGGCCTGCGACTGGTAATCCTGCTCCAGCTTGGCGGCGTCCGTGTCTGCCGGATTCAGTCGAATGATCTCGTGCATTTCGGAAGCGGCATCAGCGAAATCGTTGCGGCTGGCGTAGGCTTCGGCGAGCGCGCGGTGATTATCAGCGATGTTGGGATGCGCGAGCTCGAGAGCTTTTAGCGAGGCCATACCGCGATCGAAGTCGCCGGCCTTGGTCTGGCACACCGCGTAGGCAAACGCCAAGGCAGGCGTGGAATCGAGCTGGGCGCTGATTGGTTCGAAAGCGTCGAGCGCGTCTTTGTAATTTTTCGCGAGGAAGAAATTCAACCCGAGAGTGGCGCGAGCGCCGGTGTCCTCGGGATGCGCGTTGATGTAGCGCTCGAGCGGCGCAACGGCTTCTTCGTAACGCTTGGCGGTGAAAGCGGCGCGGCCCCAGTTGTAATCGAGAGTATCGAGAGCGGGATTCCAGACGTAGGCCTGTTCAAAATACTGGAGCGCGGAGTCGAGATCCTTGTCTCCGGCAGCGATGACCCCGAGATTGTTGTAGCTATCGGCGATGGCCGGACCGATTTGCTTTTCGTAGGCGGCGATTTGTTTCATCGCTTCGGCGTCGAGCGGCGCCGCGGCTGCGGAGTTTTTCAACGAATCGGAGGCCTGGGCTTGACTGCTCTGGCTGGTGGCGTCGGCGCGAAGCTTGCCTTGATTTTCCTGAACGCTCAATTTCGAAAGCTGCTCGGAAATCGCCATTTCTTTTTTGCCGTCGTCGGCGCGATTGGATTGAAGAAGAATGCGGCCGAGCAGGTAGTGGGCGCGCTGGACTTGATAGTGATTGCGCGAGGGATCGACGGTGAGTTCGATGGATTTGCGAAGCGCGGCTTCGGCTTCGGCGGGTTTCTCGAGTTCGGAGTAAGCCTGGCCGAGCGAAAGAAATGCATCGGGATCGTGGGGATCGAGTTCGACGGCTCGCGAAAGTTCGGTGACCGCTTCGGGCAATTTGTGCTGGCTGAGGTAAATGTAGCCGAGCTGCGAGTGACTGTAGTAGTCGTTGGGATTGATCGCGAGTTCGTTATTGAACTCGGCGATGGCCTGCGGGAAATCGATTTCGCCCATGCTGAGCACGTAGGACGCGCCGAGAAGATAGTGCGCGCCGGGAGCTTTGGGATCCTTGGCGATCGCTTTTTTGAATTCGGCGATGGCGAGTTCGGGATACCCGTATTCGCCGTAGGCGCGGCCGAAACTGATGCGCAGGACGGCGGAGTCGCCGAAGGCTGAGAGCATTTCGGTGAAAATTTTCGCGGCGCTTTTTTCCTCTTTCAGGGCGAGGTACGCAGTGGCGAGGGCGTATCCGTTTTCGTAATCGGATTCGAGGGCGACGGCGGTTTCGAGCTGGCCGCGCGCGGCTTGGAGATCGTTCATCTGGAGAAGAGTGCGACCGAGGACGCGGCGAGCCTTAGCATTTTTCGGCTCGGCGTCGACGACGGTTTGTGCGAGGGAACGCGCCTTCGTCAGGTCTTTGGCGGCGAGAGCGGCTTCGGCGTATTCGAGTTCGACGGCGGTGTCGCCGGGGACGAGGGCGAGCGCGCCGTCAAAATATTGCGATGCTTTCGGGAAGTCGCCGGCTTTCGAGCGATTATAAGCAAGCTGGATGAGAGCGTTGGAGATGAACAGTTTGTACTGAAAGACCGCTTGAGGAAGATCGCCGGCGGTCTGAAAATTTTGCGCGGAATCGTAGTGCTCCTGCAGGACGGTTTGCGGCGAAGCGCCACCGGCGGAGATTTGCGCCTGAGCGGCCGGGCAGGAGACGGCGAAGAATATCGCAGCGGCTGCGAGCGAGGAGCGAAGATGGATTCTGCGAGGAAGCATTTGAGTCCAGTATAGCGAAGTCAAAGAGAGCATTGAGCGGATTCAGAATTTGCTGGTACGTGTAATGCGCGAGCTGCGAAGGCAAAAAAAAAGGCGCCCCGACGAATCGGGGCGCCTTTTCGATGGGAGTTAGAACATGTACTTCAGCGAAAGTTCCCAGATTCGCTGGTTCGGTGCGCCGGTCTTGGTGTCCAGGTAACCAAAGGCCGGGGATTGGCTCGGGCTGACAACGAAGCCCGCACCGAGGTTTTGACGATCGATCGTTTCCTTCAACGAAAGCGTGTTACCCGTGAATTCAGGGAGCGGGTGATTCAGCCAGTTGAAAGCGGAAACGCGGAACTGAACGCTGTTGCGATCGTTGATGTGGAACGTCTTGTAGAGCGCCAAGTCGCTGTCGAACAACGACGCAGTGCTCAGGTATTGGTAATCGCGCGGTCCGTTGGTGCCAAAGGCCGGTGCGATGAAGCACGAGCCGTTGACGCGCTGACCGTAATACTTGGTGCCCGCGATGGTGGTGCCGCCGCCCAGATTCGATCCCGGGTTGCAGGTTTCGGTAGGCATGATGAGCTCGGCAGCGTCGGTACCGAAATAGGTGGCCGAGCCGATTCCCGCGTTCGGGCCATATCCAGCCGGAAGATTGGTGTACTGAAGCGACAAACCAAAGTTCGGGTTGTTAACGGCCTGCAGGTTTCCGCCGGACTGCCACGAGGTGATGTTGGAAACGGTCCAGCCATTGGCCGCCGCGCCCAAGATCTTGTTTTCCCCGTGATAGACCTTCAGGAAGTTGTAGTCGAACGACGTGTTCAAGACATACGGGCGATCGTTGGAAAGGATGCCGTAGTTGCCGTGAACGGTGAACGGATCGATTTGCTGACCGGTGCCCAACGACTTTGACCAAGTGAAGTTGGTGTTGAAGGTCAAACGGTCGGAACGCCGTACCCAGCTGATTTGCAGCGCGTTGTAGTTCGAATAGCCAACGTGCGTGTTCACCAGGATCTGGTTCGTGCCGTAGTACTTGCCGTATGGGTGGTAGTCCTGCACCTGGTTGACCATGCCCGGCGACGAGAACTGGATGTTCTCGGGGTCGGTGGACATCAAACCGGTGACCGGATCGGGCTTGAAGAAGGCTCCGAGAGGAGTCTTGTTCTGGTCGGTGAAGCTGGAGAATCCGCTACCAGAGATCGATTCACCGCCCATGAACAATTGATCGCTTTCGTTGCCGACGTAGGCGACTTCCAACAGGGAGTGCCACGGAGCCTGTTGGGAAACCGTCAGGTTGTAAGCGTAGGTGACCGGAACATCGTAGTCATTGTAAGGCAGCGCGTTGACCGTACCGGACTGGCCACCACCGGTTGGCGGTTTCAACTGGCTGACTTCCGAGAGCAGGATGTTCTTGCCACCCGGCAAGTTGGTCTGCTGCACGCCGAGGGACGTGGTCAAAGCCGCGTCGTAGTCGTTCGTTTGATCGTTGAACCGGTATGCGCCGATACCGCCGCGGATAACGGTCTTGCCGGTGCCGAAGATGTCCCACGCCACACCGAGGCGGGGCGACACGAAGGCGAGGCGGTTGGGCGATCCAGAGGTCGGAATGCCCGGATCGATCGCATGGTAACGGATGCCCGGATTGGCGAGGCCCGCCGCGTAGTCGGACGCAACCAAGCCAGGGAGCCAGACTGCGTTACCAACTCCATCACGATCGTACCAGTGGCTGATGTGCTCAATGCGCAAGCCGAATTCAACGGTCAGACGGCGAGTCGCCTTGAACGAGTCATCGATATAGCCCGAGATGGTCTGGAAGGCCAAGCTTTCGACCGGCGCCGCGTTCTGTTCCGAATAGCTGGTGACGATGCCGGTGAAGAAGTTCGCGGTCGGGTTCTGGCCGCCGATGGAAGTTCCGGTGACGTAATCCGGATTACCACCGCCAGCAAAGCTCAGGTTTCCGTTGATGTTGGAGAAAGAACCCTGAAGGTTGCTGACGTTTTCGGTGAAGCCACCAACCTTGATGGTGTGCGTTCCCCAAACCTTTACGAAGTTATCTTCGAACGCCGGCAGTTCCTTACGAACGGTGTACTTGCCGGTGGGTTCGAAAATGTCCTGCTGCGAGAAGTCGGGGTATGCGTCGCTGCCGTAACCGCCGCCTGGTGCGCTGTACGCAGGAATGATCTTCGAAAGGTTGTAAACGGTCTGGTACGGGTAACCGAGAGTCGATTTGTAGTCAGCCGTGATGTCTGACGGGCCGACCGGGAAATTGCCGTAACCCCACGTGGCGATGAATTCGTTCGTCGTGGTGGAGTTGAAGATGTGGACGAAGTGACCAGCCAAGCTCTTGGTGGTGGAAGCAGTGGAAAGACCGCCGCCCGGGAAGGGGATCGAATCGCCCGGCGTCCAGTAGATGTGAGCGCCGTTGCCCTGTACGAGTGAGCTGTCGTTTCCGAACTGGTAGGAGAAGTAGAACTTGGTCTTCTCGTCGAAGTTGTAGTCCACGCGGCCACGGTAGGTGTAGCCGTTGTGGATGTTATCGATCGGTTCGTAGTAGTTGTATCCGCCCGGGGTGGAGGCCGGGTTCGCGTTGGCCGCCGGCCAGATCTTGGCGAGAGCTGCCGCGCCCGGATCCAGGAATGCGGTGGGGATGATGCCGACCGGGTAGCCAGGGGTTACGCCGATCACAGCACCGTTGGGAAGGCCGAAACCTTGCAGGTTGTTGCACCAGTTGTTTGCGCTGGCGGTAAAGCCGGTGGGGCACAGAGTTGAGTTGCCAGTACCGGCATCGGTGAAGTTACCAGCCGCCATGCCCGCGCTCGGAATGTAGGAGTGAAGGACGTTGGCGTTGCCCTGATTCTGCAGATAGTGCTCGTAGCCGAACCAGAAAAGGACTTTCTTGTGGGTGAAGGGAATCGGACCGCCGATGTTGCCGCCGGGGTAGTAGTAGGAAGCGTTGCCCTTGGCGATGCCCTGGTTGTCGCTCTGCCAGTCGTTGGCGTTCAAGGCGTCGTTACGCGCAAAGATGTAGCCGGTGCCGTGATAATCCGCGCCGCCGGACTTGCTGATGGTGTTGACGATTACCGGGCCGTGAGAAACGTCGGCGCCGAAGTTGGAGGTCTGAACGTTGACTTCCTGGGTCATGTCCGGGTTGATCGTAGCGATCGCATTGCAGTTGCAACCGGGGTCGTTGATGTCAACGCCGTCCGCCAACTGGCTGGTGCCGCCGCGGTGAGGAGCGCCGTTGAAGTCCAGGTTGCTGCCGACCGCGCTCTGACCGGTGCTGACCGCCAGCAAAGCGCTGGAAAGTCCGCCGTTTCCGGTGCCCGGGGTGATCAATACGCCCGGCAAAACGCGCAAAAGTTCGGAAACGTTGCGGCTTTCGAGGGCGAGGTTTTCGATGTCCTGCGAGTCCAACACAGCCGCGCGTTCGCCGTTATCCACCGGGATGATCTGGTTGTTTTCGGCAACGGTGACTGTCTGGGTCGTTTGACCGACTTCGAGGGCGAAGTCAGGAACTTTGATGTTTTCGCCGGCGTGGATGACGACGCCGGTCTGCTTGGCGGTCTTGAATCCCTTCAGCTCAACAGTGATGGTGTAGCTGCCGGGAATGGTGGACGGAAACACGAAGTGACCGTCGCCGTTGGTCAAGACGTTACGAGTATCGTTGGAAGCCTCGTTCACAACGGTGACCGAAGCATTGGGAATAACGGCGCCGGAAGCGTCATACACGGAACCGGAAATCGTGCCGCTCGTCTGTGCCTGAGTAACGGGCAGAGCGACGAACAGCGCTAACAAAAATAACGCGGTGATGCCGACAGCCCGCGTCAGTAAAGCACGACTGGGACTGATGACCCCTTGCAACCTATTCATTAGTGTTGCCTCCCAGGCCCTAGCAGGGCCCGCACTTGTTCAGTCGAATCGAAAAATGTGAGCTAGGAAGGTAGCCTGCACGCGAGCACAGAGCGTGACCAGCTGCGATCGACTAAGACCCACCCCTTGGAACTATCGGTTTCGGCACAACTGTAGCGTTACCGTAACCGAGTACATGACTGGTGCGTTTTTACGCCCGCCCCGCAAAGGTGTCAAGGTTTTTCTATGGCTTGTATCGGGAAAACTAATGGTGCCGCTGGGTTAGGAGTTCCATGACCGGGCGGCGCGAAACACGCGGCAAATTGGGACGAAATGCGTGATTGTGGGGATGAGGTTTTATGCGCGATTTCGCATTGCGACGAGTCGAGAAACGGTCGAGGGATCGAAAGAATCGAGGAAGGGCTTAGTGCGATTTTCGACGAGTGGATTCGCGGATGACCAGCTTGGGCGGGAGCAAGATACTTTTCGATTTTGAGCGCGAATGCGAGCCCGGTTTTGCGGTGGGATTCATACCGGTTTCGGTGTCAATGACGCTCATCGCGAGCGTGGCGGCTCGTTCGCCGATGCCCACGCTTTGCTGATCGACGCTGGTAAGAGGCACGCGCAGGAAAACGTCGTAGTGAAGATTGCCGCAGCCGACGAGAGCGACGTCCTCCGGAATGCGGAGGCCGGCGTCGAGAATGGCGCGCGAAGTTCCGATGGCCAAAGGATCGCTGAAACAAAAAATGCCGTCGGGACGCGGATTCAATTTCAAAAGCGCGGTGGCGGATTGATAGCCGACTTCGTGGGCCATTTCGTCGAGTGTGTCGTGCGTGATGATGTACTCAGGGCCGAGCGAAAGGCCGTGTTTTGCGAGGGTTTTCTTGTAGCCTTCGAGGCGGCCTCGCGCGGGACTGACTTTGGCGCCGCCGATGTGGGCGATGGTCTTGCAGCCGATCTCGATCAAGTGTTCGGTGGCGATCACGCCGATCAATTCGTCGTCGCCGCCGACGAAGTTCGCGTCGATGCCGGGAATTTTACGGTCGATCAAGACGAACGGGATATTGGCATCGACAATTCGCTTCAGCGATTGGTGGGTGGAATTGGTGGAGGCGATCACCAGAGCGTCCACGCGGCGGGCAATCAACTGATCGATGACCTGATTTTCGATCTCCTGGTCCTCTTCCGTTGAGGAGATGACCAGGCTGTAACCGTTGCGACGGAGTACTTTGCCGAGGCCATTGCCGATTTCCGAGTAAAACGAGTGAACCAGGTCAGGGACGACGAGGCCGATCATGTTGGAGCGGCCGGTGACCAGAGCGCGAGCGGCGTAGTTGGGGCGGTAATTGAGTTCCTTGACGCGGTTCAGAACGCGGGCGCGGGTGGCGACGCTGATGTCGGAGTGATCGCGGAGGGCTTTTGAAACGGTGATGACCGAAACGCCCAGGTCGCGCGCGATGTCTTTCATGCGTACGGGCTTCATGAATTTTTCCCGCGAGCGCTCAATTTTCGGAATGACCAGAGCATGGTGTGCATTTGCCTGAACTTTACGGCGTGAATACGTATCGGCCCAATGGGCTCGCGCGTTGACAGGCTCCGCAAAGATTCCTACCATACGCTTGTATTCGCGATTCGTAAACAATACGCGCGAGCGCGGTGAAAATATCAGCGGAGTAGGCTAGTTCCAGGACTACTGAAATCGGCTTTAGTGTAACGATTAAGTAGAGCGCGGCAGAATGCCGCGGTGCGTGCGCAAGCGCCCGCAAGTGTGGGACTTAGGCGGATGGTCGAAATGCAAAAGCGACGAATCGTGACGGTCTTGAGCGCCGGGATCCTGCTGGTGGGAGTGAGCGCGGCGGTTTCGGTGCGGTCTTCGGTACGATCTTCGTTACGGACTTCGGACGCGCCAGCGCAATCGGGCGTGGACGCAAAGGCACCGGCGCTTTCGATTGGTGGAGAGCCAGTTGTGTCGCTGGTGCGCACGCCAAGCACGGACAAATCCAAGCCGCAATTTCTGGAAGCTACGGTGCTGCCGGGTCACGGAATGAATCTGCTGCAGCTGAAGGCGTGGCTACCCGAAATCGGCGAGAAGGATTTGATCGCGTCACCGAGCTTGCCGGATGCGATCAAGACGCTCGAATCCGACGACGAATTCGGAAACCACAGCTTCATGATGGGCGGCGCGATTTTGCTGCCGTATCCGAACCGGATTCGCGGGACGCTGTCGGCGGACGGCAAGACGATTCAGACGACGATCAATGGCCGGACGATTTCGCTGCCGGCAAACTGGCACGGAAAAAATCCCGGCGCGGAAGTGCACGCGATGCACGGGCTGATCATGTCTTCGCGATTTACAGACGTGCAGGATCACAGCGGGCCGCCGGGATCGTTTGTGACCGCGGAGCTGCATGCTGGAAATTTCGGTGGGCACTGGTTTTCAAAGACCGACGTGAGCGTGCACTACACGCTGACGGACAAGGCGCTCGATATCGAGGTGACCGCCAAGAATGTGGGAGCAGAACCGGAGCCGATGTCGATCGGATTTCATCCGTATTTTGCGTTTCCCGCCGGCGACCGTCAGCAGGCGCGGCTGCGAATTCCCGCGGATATGCGCGCGCCGGCGAACAATCTGGATGACGTGTTTCCCACGGGACAAATCGTGCCTGTGAAAGGAACGCCGTACGATTTCACGGAACGCGGAGGCGCGGCGCTGGGAACGCTGTTCATGGACGAAAGCTTCACGCACATCGAACGCAACGCGGCGGGCACGGCGTCAGTGGAGATTATGGATCCAGCGGCGGACTACGGAATGCGGATCACGATGCTATCGAAAGAAATCAAGGCGATTCAGGTGTACGCGCCGCCGGACAAGCAGTTCGTGGCGGTCGAACCGCAGTTCAATCTGGCCGATCCGTTCAACACGAAACTCTGGGGCAAAACCGATACGGGCATGGTGACGCTGGGTGCGGGAAAATCGGTCACCTGGCACATCCGGCTGGAATTGTTTATGCCGAACGAGAAGCCGAATGGAGCCTCCAGAACTGCGCCGAAGCAGTAGCTTGGGTTATCCCTACGGCTGGGGCGCGTCGATCAGGCTGCGATAGTATTTCTGCAAGACGTAGAACGCCTGTTTGCGCTGGCCGCGATCGGAAATTAGTCCCTTACGGTTATGATCGTCCTGCACGCCGGGAAGTAAACGCAGCGGCGTGTGAAAATCCATCAAAACCCACGGCGACATTCCCGCGACGATCGGAACCTGCTTCCACATAGCAATTTGATGTTCGTAAAGGCTGGCCTGATATTCCTCGGTCCAGCGTTCGGACGCGTCGCCGCGGCGGCCGTACGGAGCGCCGGCACCGAATTCGCTGACGATCAGCGGCTTGTCGTAAGAACTTTTCCAGTGCGTCCGCTCGATGTCGTCGGGATGGCCTTCGTACCATCCGATGTATTCGTTGATGCCCATTACGTCGACCACTTCGGCGAGAGGATCGTTCAGAAGGCGCGTGCCGTCGGACTGGTGTGAAGTGACGTTCATCGCCGCGGTGAGCAGGCGCGTGCCGTCGAGTTCGCGAGCGAGCGCGGCGGTTTGCTGCATGAAGGCGGTGCGTTCGGGGCTGATGGGAGTTTCATTGCCGAGCGACCAGAGAATCACCGAGGCGCGATTATGGTCACGCGCGATTTCTTCGCGAAGCTGATTTTTCGCGTTGGCCAGCGTGTCTGGATTTTTCCACTGGATATCCCAATAGACTGGAATTTCCGACCACACCAGCAGGCCCATGCGGTCGGCGGCGCGGACCATGGCTTCGTTGTGCGGGTAGTGCGCCAGGCGCACGAAGTTGCAGCCGAGATCCTTGGCCCAGCCAAGCAGCGTGGCGTCGTCTTCGGGTGAAAATGCGCGGCCGCCGCGGAAAGGCGCTTCTTCGTGAATGGAAATTCCGCGAAGGAAAATTGGCTTGCCGTTGAGCAGGATCTTGCTGCCGCGCGTTTCGATCGACCGAAAACCGATTTCGTCGGTGACCGAGTCGCCGGCGCCGGAAATGACGACGCGATAGAGTTTTGGATTTTCGGGCGACCACAGATCGAGCCTCGCCGGAAACTGGAATGAGGCTTTTCCTTCAGCGTCCGTGGTGACGCTCTGGCTAATGCCGGCGTCTGGAATTGCGATTTTCACCTGCTGTGCAGACGTTGCGCCCGAAACCTTCACCCATCCGGCGATTTGGTCGAGCGAGCCTTTCGCGAGTTGAACAAAATAATCCTGAATGTACGTGCGTGGAACTTCGACGAGTTGCACGTCGCGAGTGATGCCGCCGTAATTCCACCAATCGGTGCGCAGAGTGGGGATTCCATCGGCATGTCGGGCGTTGTTGACTTCGACGACCAGCGTGTTTTCGCCGTCGGCGATCGATTCCGAGACATCGAAATTGAAAGGCGTGAATCCGCCGGTGTGTTCGCCGAGAAGCTTGCCGTTGAGGTACACGCGGGTGAAATAGTTCGCGGCTCCGAAATAAATAAACGGGCGAACGTTGTCGCGCTTGGCGTAAGCGAACGAGGTTTCGTACCAGAGTGGACCTTCGTAGTAATACAGGCTGTCGCGTTGGGTGTTCCAGTCGCCGGGAACTTTCAGAGTGCCGGCTTTGTCGAAATCGTACTCGACCAGGTCCTGTTTGTTTTGCGGTTTGCGATTTTGGTAGAAGCGGCTGCCGAGGCCGTTTTCGTAGGGATCGACGATGGCATTCCATGTGCCGCTCAGGCGAACGGTGGTGCGGCCGGGAATGTTGGCGACCAAATCCTGCGGCGCAGGCGAGGCGGCGCGCACGCCGGCAACGAGGATCAGAGCCAGGCAAAATAAATACAGGAACCGCTTCGTTGCGTTCGTCATGTTTTTAGTCCAGGCCCGGTGCGTTTACGCTGCCCAGCAAAAATGGCGCGCACCATCTAAAATTTCCGGCAAAAATACTGCTCGTTTGAGAATCGTTTCCCTTCGCGCGCCAAGAAAGCCGTTGACAAGCCGGAATCGCGGTGCGAAAGTTCCGCGCGTAGTTAACGGTAACTCTGCCGCTTATGTCAGTTTTTTTCAAGTCCGGAAGTCCCGCCCGCGCGAACCTACGCCTGAACTGTTTTCCACAAACGTCGATGATAACAGCGGCGAAAAATTTTGCCGTTGCGGCGGACTTTGCGATGGAATTCGAAACGCGATTGGAACTGCAACGAGACTCCCACACCGAACGAGGACCCGAATGAAGATTTCAGCGAAGTCATTGCAACGATTCACGTTGAGCGGATGTCTGCTGGTGGTTGTGTGCCTGTTTGCGTCGCTCGCGTACGTGCGGCACGTGGAGGCGCAGTCGTCCGATGCGGCGGCGGTGAAGTGGCCCGGCGAAACCGATCCGCGCGTGGAAAAAATCCTGAAGCAGATGACGCTGGAAGAAAAAATCGATTACATCGGCGGCGTGGACAACATGTACGTGCGGGCGATGCCGCGATTGGGGCTCCCTGCGTTCAAGATGTCCGACGGTCCGCTGGGCGTGCGCGGGACGGGAACTTCGACGGCGTATCCGGCAGGAATCGCGGAAGCGGCGAACTGGAATCCGGCGCTGGAAAAGCGCGTGGGAGAGATGGTGGGGATGGATGCACGAGCGCGCGGCGTGACCACGATGCTCGGCCCGGGAATGAACATTTATCGTGCGCCGATGTGCGGACGCAATTTTGAATATTTCGGCGAAGATCCGTTTCTCGCGTCGCGGATGGCGGTAGCGGTGATTGAGGGAATTCAGAGCCAGGGCGTGATCGCGACGGCCAAGCATTACATGGGAAATAACCAGGAATACGACCGCTACAACGTGAGTTCGGACATCGACGAGCGGACCATGCGGGAAATTTATTTCCCGGCGTTCGAATATTCGGTGACCGAAGCGCATGTGGCCGCAATGATGGATTCCTACAATCTGGTGAACGGTGAACACGCGACGCAAAACCATTTTCTGCAGACCGACGTGGCGAAAAAAGATTGGGGATTTCAGGGCGTGATCATGTCGGACTGGGACGCGACGCACGACGGAATCGCGGCCGCGAATGCGGGACTGGATTTGGAAATGCCGTCGGGCAAATTCATGAACAAGGAAACGCTGCTGCCGGCGGTGAAAGACGGCCGCGTACCGGAATCGCTGATCGACGATAAAGTGCGGCGGATTTTGCGGGTGATGATCGCGTTTGGATATTTGGACCGCCCGGAACTGGATCCGAATGCTTCAACGTACAACCAGGCAGGGCGCAAGGTGGCGCTGGAAGCAGCGCTGGGCGGAATGGTGCTCTTGAAGAACCAAAATATTCTGCCGCTCGACAAGACGAAGTTGAAAACGATCGCGGTAATCGGTCCGGAAGCGTATCCGGTGGTTCCCGAAGGCGGCGGCAGCGGACACGTGGATCCGTTCGTGACCGGCAGCTTTTTGCAGGGGATTGGCGCGTATCTGGAGGGCACGGATACGAATGTGGTTTACGTTTCCGGTTCGCCTAGCGCGTATGAAACTTTCCGGAGTACGAATTTCACCACAGCGGCCGACGGAAAAACGCCGGGGCTGACCGGAGAATATTTCAAAGGCGCGAAGCCGGAAGGAAATCCCGACCTGACGCGTGTGGATGCGCGAATCGATTTCGGCTGGGAAGATGCAACGATGGAATCTCCGTCGGGATTCGGCGCGGCGCGATGGACGGGCTATTTCACTCCGAAGACCAGCGGCGAGTACACAATTTTCGCCAGCGCGCACGATGGTTTCCGCGTGTATCTGGACGACAAGCGAATCATGGATCAGTGGGATTGGGAAAGCACGGCGCTGCAGGGCGAGACGTACACGCTCAAGGCCGGCACGGCGTATAGAGTCCGGATGGAGTATGTGCGGAAGGAAAGCAAATTTCTGGCCGGCCTCGGTGTGATTTCGGCGGACAACGAAGCGGTGGAGCACGCAAAGGCAGTCGCATCGAAGGCCGATGCGGTGATTCTGTGCGTGGGATTCGACAGCACGACGGAAGGTGAGGGGCGCGACCGGTCGTTTGCGCTGCCGGGTGGTCAGGATGTGCTGGTGAAGGCGGTGCTTGCGGCGAACAAGAACACCACGGTTGTGCTTTCGGCCGGCGGCAACGTGGACATGCACGAATGGATCGATCAGAGCCCGGCAGTGCTGCACGCGTGGTATCCGGGACAGGAAGGCGGCACGGCGCTAGCGAAGATTCTATTCGGCGACGTAAGCCCGTCGGGGAAGTTGCCGGTGTCTTTCGAGCGGGAATGGAAAGACAATCCGACATACAACAGCTATTACGATAATGGTACGGGACATGTGAAGTATTCCGAAGGCGTGTTTCTGGGCTATCGCTACTACGACAAGTCGAGTGTGAAGCCGCTGTTTCCGTTTGGGTTCGGACTGTCGTACACCACGTTCAAGTACGGAAATTTGAATGTGACGCCGTCGTTTAAGCTGGGACAGCCGGTTACGGTGACGTTTGATGTGACCAATACCGGCACGCGCGAAGGCGCCGAGGTGGGCGAAGTGTATGTGAGCGACACGCACTCGAAAATTGCGCGGCCGGTGAAAGAGCTGAAAGGATTCGGGAAAGTGAATCTAAAACCCGGCGAGACCAAAACCATTTCGGTGACGCTGAACGACCGCTCGTTTCAGTATTACGACGTAAACAAAAAAGGATGGACGGCCGAGCCGGGCGATTTCGGAATCCTGGTGGGAAGTTCATCGGACAAGATCGAGTTGACGGGCAAGACGTCGCTTTCGCAGTAGGCGCGAGAAAGGCGTAGCGGAACGGCGGAGCGGGCGAACGACGAAGCGGCGGAATAAAAACTCTCGGAAGCGCGTGCGAAGGCGGCGATCTTCGACGTCGGTCTTCGGCGCGCACATGGAAAATACCGTGCAAAACTTCAGGCGTTGGACGCTGGTTGTGACTGTTGCGATTTGCTTTTTGGCTGTGGCGGGGCGAGCGGGAGCCCAATGGAATCCGCTAAATCCCGTTACCGGCGTGAAGCAACAGGCCGACGGCGTGGTGCTGACGATGCAGAACGGGACTTTGCGGCTGCTGGTTTGTTCCGATTCGATCGTGCGAGTGACCTATGCGCCGGGTGCGACGTTTCCAGACACTCCCCAATATGTGGTGATCAAGAGCAGCTGGCCGGAGGCTCCGTTCAAGTTTGATGCGAATGATGAGACGGTGACGATTTCGACCGCGAAGATGCAGGTGAAGGTCACCAAGAAGGACGGGTACATCCTTTTTAACGACGCCGCAGGGAAGAAGCTGTTCATGGACTACGACCGGACGCTGAAGCCGGTGGAAGTGAACGGCGAGAAGACCTATCACTCGGAAGTATTTTCGAATTTGTGGGACTCGACCGAGGCGTTTTACGGGTTGGGGCAGCACCAGGCCGGCGTGCTGAATTATCACGGCGAAGATGTGGAGCTTTCGCAGGACAACACGAATATTTCGGTGCCGATGGTGCTTTCGAGCAAGGGCTACGGAATTTTCTGGAACAATCCATCGCGCAGCCGCTTCAACAATCGTTTCCCGCACGCGTTGTACCTGAGCTCCGAAGTGGCGGACACGGTTGACTATTATTTCCTGTACGGGCCCGATTTCGATACGATCATCGCCAGCTACCGGGAAATGACCGGCGCGGCGCCACTGTTTGGCAAGTGGGCGTACGGTTACTGGCAATGCAAGAACCGATATAGTTCACAAAAAGAGCTGTTGGATATCGCGCAGAAGTATCGCGATCTGAAAATTCCGGTCGATAACATCGTCCAGGACTGGTTCTGGTGGAACCACATGGGCGAACCGGTCTTCAATCCGAACTATCCGGATCCGAAGGCGATGATCGATGACCTGCACAAGCTGAACTTCCACATCATGTTTTCGTTCTGGCCGTTCATCGATCCTCCATCGCCGGTGTACGACGATATGGACAAAAAGGGATTTCTGATCGACCGCACGCAGGTGGGCGGATTCCATCCGAAGGGGATGGCGCTGTATGACGCGTTCAATCCCGCGGCGCGTAAATATTATTGGAACCTGATCGATTCGGGACTTTTCAAGATCGGCGCGGATGCGTGGTGGCTGGATACGGATGAGCCGGAAACCGAAGGGCGCGAGACGCCGATTCTGGTGACGAACAAAGTGGCGATCGGTAGCGGAGCGCGTTACGCCGATTTGTTTCCGTTGATGACGACGACGGCGGTGTATGAGGGGCAGCGCAGCACCACGGATCAAAAGCGCGTGTTCATTCTGTCGCGGTCGGCTTATGCCGGAGTGCAGCGGAACTCGGTGGCGGCGTGGTCGGGCGACGTGGAATCGAACTGGAATAGCTTTGCGCGGCAGATTCCGGCGGGACTAAATTTTGAAATGTCGGGATTGCCGTATTGGACGACGGATATCGGCGGATTTGTGAGCGGCGGGAATCCGGACGATCCGGCGTTTCGCGAGCTATATATAAGGTGGTTTCAGTTTGGAAGCTTTTGTCCGGTGTTTCGTGCGCACGGAACGCGAACGACGAACCAAAACGAAATCTGGGCGTATGGCGCGGATGCGCAGACGATTTTGACCAGTTACGACCGGCTGCGTTACCGGTTGATGCCCTACATTTATTCTGTGGCGTGGATGACGACGCGCGGCAGCTATACGCCAATGCGCGCGCTGGCGATGGATTTCCGCGAAGACGTTCGCGCGCAGAATATCGGGGACGAATATCTGTTTGGTCCGGCGATCCTGGTGAATCCGGTGACCGAGCCGGGAGCGACGTCTCGACATCTATATTTGCCGAAAGCGCGTTGGTACGATTTCTGGACGGGACATGCGGTGGAAGGCGGAGCGGCGATCGATGCTGCGGCGCCGATCGAAAAGCTACCGCTGTTTGTCCGTGCGGGTTCGATCGTGCCGATGGGGCCGGATCTGCAGTACGCCGCGGAAAAGCCTGCCGATCCGATCGAGCTGCGCGTGTATGCGGGCGCGGACGGCGGCTTCACGCTGTATGAAGATCAAAACGACACCTACGATTATGAGAAGGGCGCGTTTGCGACGATTCGCTTCGATTGGAACGACGCGGCGAAAACGCTGACGATCGGCGACCGGCAGGGAAATTTTCCGGGAATGCTCGCGGAGCGGACGTTTCATGTGGTGTTTGTCGGCGAGGGACACGGAACGGCGATCGATCCGACCGCGAGTCCCGATAAAGTGGTGAAATATTCGGGGCAGCGGGTGACGGTTTCGCAGTAGCGGACGCTGTGCGACATTCGCAGTGAGACATTTTCGGCGGCAGGTTACCCGGAATTCGGAGACCACGATGAAGACAGGTTCGCTGGTGAACGGAATTTTTATCGGACTGATTGGCGCGGCGATTTTGGCGTCACCGTCGGCGACAAGTTTTGCGAACACGCGCGGCGCAAGCGCGGTGGTGGATACCGATCCGGCGGCGATCGCGAATCGGCCTTCGTTGCTGCTGGGAACGGCGTGGTATCCGGAGCAGTGGCCCGAATCGCGATGGGAAACCGATTTGCAGCTGATGGAAGCGGCGCAAATTCATTTCGTGCGGATCACGGAATTTGCATGGAGCCGGATGGAGCCGCTTGAAGGGAAATACGATTTTACGTGGCTCGATCGCGCCATCGCCCTGGCGGGACGTCACAAAATGGCGGTTGTTCTGGGCACGCCGACCGCGACTCCTCCGGCGTGGCTAACGCAAAAATATCCAGACATTCTGCGCGTAGAGCCAGACGGGCAGCGCGTGGCGCATGGAAATCGCGCGCACGCTTCACCGACGTCCGCGCGTTATTTGGAATATTGCCGCCAGATCACCGGATTGATGGCCCAGCGGTACGGAAAAAATCCGAATGTGGTGGGATGGCAGATCGACAACGAATACGGCTACGCGAATATGTCGTATGACGAAGACACGCGGCGGCAGTTCGATGAGTGGCTGAAGGAAAAATATAAGACCATCGACAATCTAAACGATCACTGGACGACCGAATACTGGAGCGAGCGATACGACAACTGGAGCGAGATTCCGATTCCGACGGTGCCGCACAATCCGGGGCTGATGATCGAATGGAAGCGCTTCGTGACGTACGCGTGGGTGAAATATCAGCAGAACGAGATCGACGTGCTGCGGAAGACGGTTGAGCCGCGTCAATTCATCACCGGAAACCTGATGGGATTCTGGGACGGCGTGGACAATTACGCGATCACCAAACCGCTGACGTTTGCGTCGTGGGACGATTACGTCGGCAGCGGACATGTGGATGTAGCCTTCAACGGAATGACCCACGATCTGACGCGCGGATTCCTGGAGCGCAATTTCTGGGTGATGGAAACCCAGCCGGGTGCGGTGAATTGGCACAAGGTGAATAATTTCCTGAATCGCGGCGAAGCGCGCGCGATGGCTTGGCAGGCGGTAGGGCACGGCGCGGATGCGATCGGTTACTGGCAATGGCGCAGCGCTCTGAACGGGCAGGAGCAATATCACGGTTCGCTGCTGGGCTCGGACGGCACGCCGCTGCCGTTTTATGAGGAGGTGAAGGAGTTGGGGGCGGACTTCGCGAAAACCGAAGCGGTTTTCCGCGATACGCAGCCGGTGTCTGAAGTTGCGCTGCTGCAATCCTACGACAGCCGATGGGCGATTCAATTTCAGCGGCACACCGAAAAATACGATGTGGTGCAAATTCTGAAGGGATATTACGCGGCGCTGCATCGCGTGGCCCAGTCGGTGGACGTGATCAATCCCTACGATAACCTCGATTCGTACAAGCTGGTGGTGGCGCCGAGCCTGAATATGATTCCTGAAGATTTGGCGAATCATCTGCAGGAGTACGTGCAGAACGGCGGACATCTGGTGCTCGGTCCGCGATCGGGAATGAAGGATCAATACAACGCGCTGCTGCCGCAACGGCAGCCGGGATATTTGGTGGATGCGCTCGGCGGACGTGTGGAGCAGTATTACGCGCTCGATCAGGACGTGCCAGTGAGCGGTGAGTGGGGCGACGGAACGGCGTCGGTGTGGGCGGAGCAACTGAAAGCGATCTCGCCGGAAACGAAATCGATCGAGGAATACGGCGAGTCGAACGGATGGCTCGATCATCAGCCCGGCGTGCTGACGCGGAAATTTGGAAAAGGCACGATCAGTTATATCGGCGCGGTGCTTGATGAAAAGACGATGGGGACTGCGGCGACGTGGATGGCGCAGCAGAGCGGCGTGACTCCGGTATTCGGCGCCGTGCCGGACGGAGTGGAAGTGTGCCGCCGCGTGGGAGCCGGGAAACAAGTATTCGTGCTGATCAATTTCGAGCGCAAGCCGCAGCACGTGGCGTTGCCGCGCGCGATGAAAGCCAGCCTACTGGGATCGGGCGACGTGACGGCGGTGGATCTGCCGGCGTATGGAGTGGAAGTGCTGGTGGATTCGAAGTAGCGCGCTCGGTAGTGGATATTTCGTCCGCGCGGAAATTAGAGGTACCGAAATGAATCTCAAATTGGCCGGCCCTCGGATCCGCCCAGTGGGCGTTAGCGTTGGTTTCCGCCGCGTAGTATTCCCCGTTTTGTTATTCCTCGCCCTTGCCGGTTCGCCGCGGGCGCAGGTTTCGCACATGAGTTCGGGCGAGCAGCGCATCACAGGCCACGTGCGCGACGCGGTGACGCGCGAGTCACTGACCGCGGTGAAAGTTGAAGTGAGTTCGATTGGTGGAGTCGCATCGATCTACGTGCAAACCGGAACGGATGGCGAATTTCACATCGGCGGCATGGTCGATGGAAATTTCGATCTGATTGTGAACGAGAAGGGATACTTGCCGTTTCGCGAACACATCACTCTGGCGAACGGAAATCTGGTGGTGGTGAATATCGATCTGGAAAGAGCGCCGGGCGAACGTGAAAGCGCGCCCGGTGCGCTTTCGGCGCACGAATTGACCGTGCCACAAAAAGCGCGCGACGCGTATACCAAGGGCATGACGCTGAAAGCGAAGCCGGACAACGCCGGGGCGCTCGAGCAATTTCAGAAGGCGATCAAACTGTATCCGGATTACTACGAAGCGTACGCGGAAGCGGGCGCGACGGAAATCAATCTGAGCAAGACCGCGGATGCCGACCGCGATTTGCAGAAGTCCGTGGAGTTGAGCCAGGGAAAATACCCGGTGCCGCTGTTTTATCAGGCGAGCGAGCTGAACAATCAAAACAAATTCAGCGAAGCACAGACGGTCGCGGCGAAGGGCCTGGAGATGGACGAAAAATCCTGGCGCGGGCAATTTGAAATGGCACGTGCGCTGCTGGGGTTGAAGCGGCCGGCGGATGCGCTGCCTTACGCGCTGAAGGCGCGCGATCTGAACACCGGCAATTCGCAGGTGTATATCGTGGTGATGAACGCTGAGATTCAAACGCACAATTATCCCGAGGCTGTGGCGGCAATCGATTCGTATTTGAAACTGACGGCGACAGGACCGCAGGCAGATCAGGTGAGGCGCGTCCGCGAACAGCTGCAAGCGGCGATTAAGAAAGCTGCGCAGCAGAAGGCGGCTGAGCAAGCGGCGCCTGCGACTTCGCCCGCTCCCGCTAATCCGCAGAAACCCCAGTAACAATTTCCAACTTTGCTGAAGCTGGCGAGCCGGCTTTTCGAATACGGCACTGTCGCGGCGTTGGCAGGCGCGATAAACTGGAGTGGCTGCTCGGCAACGGAGGGGTGGCAGAGTGGTCGATTGCGACGGTCTTGAAAACCGTTAGGCCCGGAAGGGTCTCGTGGGTTCGAATCCCACCTCCTCCGCCAGTCAGTCAGGTAATTTCTCTCTGTTCCCGTCCGGAGCGGAGAAATGGCAAGAATGCGTCGAATATCACGTTGTTTCGAGTGCTGGGATTGAAGACGTCGCGGAGACGACCACCCATGGCCGTTTGTAGCGTTACTGTTCTCCATGCTCCGCTGCGAGGTGCACTTTTACGACTGCAATGTTGAGTCGAATTTGAAAACCGACACAATGACCTTCTAGCTACGAACCAAAGGGTCGGGAGTTCGACTCTCTCCGGGCGCACCATTCTCGTGGTTTTCCGCGTTCGCACACCACATCGGCCTGCTTTGACTGTGCCACTCTCAACTATGAGGTGGCTACGCCTTAATTACCAAGAATGCCCTGCTCTTGCATGCGCCATTCAATTGGAACTCCGCCCAGAAGCCGTTTCAGGGTGAGATTTGGCAGATGTCTGCCCTCGAGTATGGCTTGAATGACGGTCGGGGAGAGGTAAGCGCATGGCAGAATTCTTCGCACATATCTTTTTGTAAGACCGGATTCGACGGCGATCGCCTCGATCGTTCCGAATTCTCCCGACACGACTCGCTCGTACCAATTGCGCGAGCGCGCAATTGCTTTGACGACGGAAGGGAGAGGGGAACTCGATCTAGGATCTGCATGCGGCGTATGCATGCGAATTTCCGCTCCGTGCCGCGCGGTTCGAAAATCAGTCTCCAGTGCTAAAGTCGGACCGCCTCGAAATTCCATCTTCTGCTGCACCAGTCCGGAGCCTCGCATATAGCTGACAAGATTTTCCTTCCGAATCTCCACCCAAAACTTTGACTGGCCCAAGGTAACTCGGGATACCACACCACGAACACAATCGTCGATCTTGGATCGCTGCAGCCGGGGCCAATCGTGCGCCAAACCCGCTAGCCGCCTCGCAATTGTGTCGCGCATCGCGCCGTCTTTAATTTCGCGAAGGAATCGCTCGGGTGACCGCAAAAACCGATAAATTTCAGCGGCGACCACGGTTTCGATTTCTTGAGCTGGAAAGCGAGCGATGTGCGGTTTCGCTCCCGTTTTCTGGATTACCGCTTGGGAGGTGTAATAGCGATATCTCTTACCGTGCTTTCGAGAATGAGTAGGAGTAAAACGAACTCCCTCGGGATCAAACAGAAGTCCACTAAGCACACTCTGTGTAGATTGACGCCCGGTCGAGCGACGGGCCTTGTTGTTTTGATTCAGACGAGAAGCGACTTTGTCCCAGAGCTGCTCCGGGACGATCGCGTCGTGTTGGCCGGGGAAATGCTGATCGCCGTGGACGATCTCTCCGAGATAGATGCGATTGCAAAGCAGATGATGTAAGGCTCCCCTAGAATATGTGGCGCCCCCGTAGCTCCTACCGGCGATGCTTTTGCGAACTTTGCTGCGGGTCCGATTGTCTTCGAGATACTGCCGAAGCTTCGTGAGACAGCCTAGGCGGAGATAGTGACGGAAGATCTCGCGGACGGTTTCAGCTTCTGATCGATTCACAACGAGTTGGCGTTTTACGCAGTCGTAGCCGAGCGGCACCATCCCGCCCATCCAAATCCCCTTCTTTTTCGAGGCAGCAATCTTGTCGCGAATTCTTTCGCCGGTAATTTCACGCTCGAATTGGGCAAATGACAGCAGCACGTTCAGAGTGAGTCGGCCCATCGAACTGGTCGTATTGAACTGCTGCGTGACGGACACAAAGCTAACGGAATGGGAATCGAAGACTTCGATGATCTTCGCAAAGTCGGTCAAAGATCGGGTGAGTCGGTCAACCTTATATACAACGACCGTATTCACCTTTCCGTCCTGGATGTCTTTCAAGAGCCGCTGAAGCGCGGGGCGTTCCATGGTCCCACCGGAGATACCCCCGTCGTCATAAATATCTCTCAGAACGGTCCAGCCTTCGTGTTTTTGGCTGAGGATAAACGCTCGGCAGGCCTCGCGCTGCGCGGCGAGGGAATTGAACGACTGTTCGAGACCTTCCTCAGAGGACTTGCGAGTATAGATCGCGCATTTGATGTCGGCCTTAATCAACGGGGACTGACCCGGCGGTTGGTTTCTTTTTCATCCCGAAGAATGCAGGTCCCGACCAGCGAGTGCCGGTAATTAGGCGAGCGATTTCGGAGAGACTGCCGTAGGTCTTAGTGCGGTATTCAAACCCGACGTCCGAAACGGACACTTCATGCATCTCGCCTTGCCATTTGCGAAGGACGCGTGTACCTGTCTTCATCTTTGGTCGTGCTACCGGATTTCCGGAGTTTCGGCGACGTTCAAGATCGCGCGACGCAGCCTTGATCTTTGCTTGGGTTGCTGGACTCAGCCCCCCTTCCGCAAGTTCCTGGATTCGATAAGCGAGGAAGGGAACGATCAACTCGCGTCGAATGCCAGACGGGGCGGTTCTGCCGTAGAGTTCGTGCCAGCGATCGAGTAGCTGCTTACGCGACATCCCGCCCAATGCCGCGATCTGGTCCTTTATACAGGCTGTCATCGCTAGGACACATTCACGCTCCGGTTCGGAGAACAGTCAAGCTCTATCGACCCCTCGGTTTGATGCGGGGAATGCTCCAAATGTCGAACTTTGCGCTGTCACTTATTAGAGGTTGGCCCATGCCCGGATCCCGCGAGTTGATTTGAAATGATCCAGCGCTTGGGTTGTCGAGTCGACCTGATCGTCGTATTTTCCTCCTGGAAACGTGGTTATTTCGCGCCGATACTCATCAAGCCATGGAGCTGAGTACGGTAGGCGCACGCTTCCGCTTTCAAACTCGGCGGATTGACCGTAAAGACGCATGGTCTTGTCGGATCCCGGGGGAGGCAGATAAGCTCGGACACCGTAAACTCCGTCAGCCTTTAGATCCTGAATCAATTGAGTGCCCGACGCCTTGTCTTCGATGAGGATGATGCTCGGCTCATGTGTCTGCCACTGTTCTTTCACTTCCTGTTTCAAGCGGGGATAGTCGAGGCGTTTCCGAACTACGGAAAGTAAGTAATATTCATACATGGTCGCACCCCAAGTCGTGCAGACAGAGAAATCGTTCAATTCTCCGCTTTTGTTGGCGGTGTCCCAGCTCTGGATCTTGGAAGCAAACCGTGAAGGCAGTTCGTTGGGCTGATAATACTTGAGCCACTCGGTGCGGATGATTGCGCCGCCGGGCGGCATGGGATTCTGCTGATATTGGCTTTGGAAGTTGTATTCGCCGATCGTGTTTCGGATGTTTCTGAAGGTCAGAGCGGATTCACGCTCGGGCTGCAGAACTTCGCCGGCCGCTCTTCGATAGAGCTCGTTTCCCCATGGATGTTCTATGACGTGCGATTCGTCTTCTTCGGCGATAGCTGGAAAGCTCAGCACTTCCCACTCGTCTTGGACGAGGACGTGACCCACGAGATCATCTTGATGCAGTCTTTGCATCACGACGATGATGATGCCTTTTTCTTTGTTATTCAGTCGGCTCAACAACGTGTTGTCAAACCAGGCGTTCGCGCTATCCCGCTTTGTTTCTGACAGGGCGTCATCGGGCTTCAATGGATCGTCGATGATAATGAAGTCAGACCCACGGCCCGTAAGTACTCCTCCAACAGAGGTCGACATCCGAAAGCCTTTCTCAGTAGTCATGAATTCGTTGACCGACTGCTTTTCGGCGAAAAGTCGCGTGGCGGGGAATAGACTTCGATAGAACCTGCTTCCCATTAGTGTCCGACAATCCCGAGCGTGCTTGTCCGCTAAGTCTTGTCCGTAGCTCGCGCAGATAATTTGTGAAGCAGGATCGTATCCCAAGAGCCACGCAACGAAGGCCACGGTCACGGCGTGCGATTTCAGAGAACGCGGCGGAAGATTTACGATCAGTCGTCGCGTAAGACCCTTCCGGCAACGTTCGAGACGAGTGGCCATTACGTCTAAGTGCGGACTTTTAAAGAATGTGGTCTGTGGATTCAGTTCGAGAAAGGCGCGTTCAACGAAACTGGCCAAGTCTCGCCGAAGCAAATATCGATAGTCTCCGAGTGAAAGTGACATGATTCAATCCTCGCCATCATTTTCGTCGTCTGAAGCACCGGCGGTGGGCTCATGCTTTTGTGGAACATCTGCCTTACGGATTTGCATGAGAATACTTTCCATAACGGACCGATCCGCATCTTCTACTTCGTCCAATGGCCGAGCGGACGTAAGCGCCTCTTCCGCTTGGCGACTCCAAAACAGCATTTCTCGCGTTGCGCGCGGATCACCGCCCGCGGCCTTGTTGGAAAGTTGGGCTGCGCTAGCCTCTAGCTTCGTCATCGTGCGGACCTTGCCGTTTTGAGTCACTGTGATTCGCTCTTGTCCCGCCTTCAGGACGACGCTGAAGACGTTCTTCGAGCCCTTTGGCCGTCCTTTCGGGTTGCCAGAAACGCCTTTGACAAACTGGTTTTGCTTCGGCGGTTTGCAGTAGCCCACTTCGGAAGGATTTTCGAGTTCAGACACGTTGAGCCTCCGTCAGAGTTGAAATTTCTTCGAAAGTTTTTCCGCTAGCCGCGTTCACCGCCTCGCGCCCGGTGTGTTTCTGCCATCGTCGAATCGCAACGTCGACGTACCGGGGATCGAGTTCAATTCCGAAACAAACACGGCCCACGCGTTCGGCAGCGATGAGTGTGGTCCCTGACCCTATAAAAGAATCGAGAACGATATCTCCGCGAGCGGAGCAATCGAGAAGGGCGTCTGCAACTAGAGCTATGGGTTTTACGGTGGGGTGATACGCGAGGAGATTGCCTTCATCGCCCTGTCGACAGAGGGTTCCGACACTGGGGTAGCTCCAAAGATTCGTTCGATAGCGTCCATATTTCCCTAATTGGACATTATTTCGGTGGCGACTCTTTCCACTGCGATAGACCAAGATGAATTCGTGTGCCGATCGATAGAACGAACCTTGTCCGCCCTTGTCCTTCGCCCAGACGCAAACGTTGAGAAGGTCCCCGTAGGCCTTTGTGCCAGCCGACATCATCTCGTCCAAATGGCGCCAATCGATGCAAACAAAATGAATCGAACCATCGACGCTACATTTCGCCGCCGCACGCAAAGCGGTCGTTAAGAAGTCTGCGAACTCCTCCTGTGTCATCTCGCCGGCTGCCATCGCGAAATCACCATGTTTAATCAATCCCTTACCTGAAACATTTCCCCGAATGGCGATGTTATACGGAGGATCCAAAAACGCTACATTCGCCCGCTGACTACCCATCAACGTCGCGTAAGAACTCGGTTCGAGTGAATTCGCGCACAGGATTCGGTGCTTTCCCAACTGCCACAAATCACCAAGTTGAGTAACGACGTCCGGTTGTGGATAGTCGAATTGGTCTTCTTGTTCCGCCGCCGACTTGTTGCGCTTTAGGACTAGATCGATCTCGGCAATCTCGAATCCTGTAGTTGTAATGTCGAAAGTCGAATCCAGCGTCAGCAGATGCCCGAGCTCGATCGCAAGAACCGGATCATCCCATTCAGCTTTTTCTGCGAGCCGATTATCGGCGAGGACAAGTGCTCGAATCTGATCCTCCGTCAGATTCTCTAGCTGGATGGTCGGAACTGACTGCAGATTGAGAAGCTTTGCAGCGGCGACCCGTCCGTGACCTGCGATGATCGTAAGATTTTGGTCGACTAAAATCGGATTGGTAAAGCCGAACTCTTTTATGCTCGCCGCAATCTGTCGTATTTGGTGTGTGGAGTGTTTGCGCGCATTCCTGGCGTATCCATCAAGGGTTGCAGTGTTTCTATAAACCACGTTCAAACTGAACGAAGCCGAGTTGTTCACAGTCGCTCCTGAAGGGCCTTTTTGAGGCCAGGAGCGACTATGAGGTGTCGAGTCTCGCGTTTACTGGTTCGCGCGAGTTTTTTTTTCGCGCGATAGAGGCGGTCTTTTAGAGAGGAAACCTTGATCGATTTCGGTCGGCCATCGTCGTCCGTATAGTGAATGAGTCGTTGCCCTGCCAATCCCTCTCCCTCACTATCTATGTGTGTCACGACGCCATCGCCGCACCTATGTTTTAATTCGTAGAGCAGCCCTCGTACCTTAATTTTCGGATTAATACGGACAATCTCGTCGATCGATCGGCTAATAGCGTCGCCCTTCCGAGGCGCACTGCCCCGCGCTTTGGCCTTCTCATGCTCGGAAATTTTATGGATCAGTCGAACCTCATTCATAACTTGTTCCATTGGGCGTCTCCGTCCAATCGGAATGCAACGTGCGGCTTCGTCTTGAATGATTCGTTTTGTCGGCTCGGCCAGGTAGAGTTTGCACATGTCTTCGTTAAACGTGGCGGACGTCTTCTCCCAAAACTCGGCGTTCCGAATATTCAACTGCTTGATCGTGTTCGCAGGTGATCCACAATTTATAGGAAAGGTCATTTTCGCCTCCTACTAACATCGTGCTCTTCGAATGCGCCGATTTGCAAGATTTCTTCCGACGGAATTCAGCATCGTTCGAAAATGCGTACTGTGACACCGGTTCGAAGATGCGTATAGACGTGGCGGCAGCGTTTCAGGGGATATTGATACCGCCGTGGCAGGAGGCCAGCCATTTCTGTCGCCTCGGCGACGACTCAATAAAGTCTCTCTGTGAGCGCACCCCCGATATCGAACGCCAAGCCAGTCGAAGTCGGAGAGGTGTGCACTTATATGGCTGATCCAACGAAATCGAAGAAGGCGGGTTAGCCATTACCTAAAATATGTTTGATCGATGCTACGGCGTCAATGGACAGGTAACCGCTTCAGACGACGCAGGGAGTCGGACTTCCGATCCAAGCTCTGTTTCATGTTGGTGAGGCTGAGAGCCCGAGGCGACGCTGAAGGCAAATGCTGGAGTCCGCGTGCTGCCTGTCTGCGAGCTCCTAAGACTCGGGACGTTAATGTAGATTCACGGATGTCCAAAGCTCGAGCCGCTTCCGCGATTGAGAACTCTTCGATTTTGCCTAATCGAAACGCGGCCTGAGTCGGAGGGGAGAGCCTGCGGATTTGGACTCCAACCCCGGGGTTCAGTTCGACACACAAATATTGCGGGAAACCGGTCTTACAGTCGACGGCTTTGTGGCGCGGGCCGGGGCTGAAGGGGTCGTACCGCGGACCGAGTTGATATCGATCAGTGCGTGCTTTTAGCGGTGATATTACTTTGTCGACTTGCTCTTTTCGTTCTGAGGTCCGAGCCCATATCGTATCGCCGCTTCGAGCGTATCGATGCTTATATCCTTGAGGGCTTTAAACCGAATTCAAGAACCGGTCAAGCTTACCTGGCTTTTTTCCTTTCGTTTTGGCCACGTACTTCTTATCTTCCAGCCCGCGCATTACGAATGGCCAGCCAAGGGCAGAGCGGCGCGCACCAAGCAGCCATTGCCAGGAAGGCTCTCGATACTGAACTTCCCACCGAGTTCGTGCACGCGTTCCCTCATCCCCGCAACCCCCACGGTCAAATCCGGACCAGATCCGGCAGAACGCGGCGGCAGGCCCCGACCGCAATCAGCGATCTCCAATACGATCGTATCGGACTCCTGAAATAAGCGCACAGTGGCAGTATTGCTACCTGAGTGGCGGTACACATTGCTGAGCGCTTCTTGGGTGATGCGAAATATCGTTAATTCGGTTTCCGGTGCCAATCGGCCGATGTCCGTCGCGAGTTGCAAAGTGGTTGCAATTCCGCTACGGCCCGAGAAACCGCGCACCAGCCATTCAAGCGCAGATCCCAGCCCCATTTCCTCTAGCGTCGGTGGATGCAGCAGGTACGACATGGCGCGAATCTCCACGCCGGCCGCCTGAATCAACTCCCTACATTCCGCCGCAACTTGCTGATGCGCGGGATCATTTTCGTCTAGGAACTTCCGTATCTTTCCCAGGGCCAGGCTCAATCCGGTCACGTACGTTCCGATGCCATCATGCAGTTCTCTGGCTACTTTTCGGCGCTCATCGTCTTGAGCGTGCAGCAGCTTTCCCGACAAATGTCGCAACGCGGTTTCGAACTGTTTACGCTCGGTGATGTCCTCACCCGAACTTAGCGTGCCGATCACTCGTCCTTCGCCGTCTCGCAATAGTGAGTTGCGCCAACTGATTATTCTTTCCTCGCCAGAGCTGGTGAGAACTGGGTTTTCAAAAGAGGTTCGTTCCCCGACCAGCAATGCGCCGAAATATGCTTTGAGCTCGGGATGGGTTCTCGGCGGCAAGCACGTTTCGAACCAGTCGCGGCCCAGCAACTCGCTCTCCTGCCTTCTCAGCGTTTCACAACCTTTGCGGTTGATCAGCGTGATTCTCGCCATCAGGTCAAGCCCCAGCAAAATCACATCGGCAATATCAAGATACCTCTGGGCGCGATCGCGCTCCTGGCGAATCAGCTCGTTAGCACGTTTGCGTTCGGTGATGTCCTGCAACAGGCAAACTACCCGCTCCACTCTGTCGGGACCACTTATCGGAAAGTACGATATGAAGAGGCTTCTCTCGCCCAATTCCGGATATGTGTACTGCAGTTCGTACCCAACCACGCGATTCTGAAATGCTTCATCTAGCTTTGCCTTGACCGAATTCTCGAACACGCCCGGGTTCAATATCTCCGCAACCAGCCGGCCCACAATTTGTTCGCTGCGCGCTCCACGATTCTTCAAGAACGCACGGTTCGCCATCAGGTAGCGGTAGTTGCCGTCCACGACCGCGATCATCTCTTCCAAGTTCTCCACTACTGCTTCGAATTCGCGGAATCTGTCGGTGCTCGCATCAGGAACCTGGGCGGCCTCACTGCCTCCCGAGCGTGCGGAGTGTGGTTTTTTCGAATGCATCGCGACTTCCAGGCTCGCCACGACTTTGGCAAGCAAGAATATCTATCGAATCCAGGCCGAAAGCAAACAGAGCTGGAGCTGCGAAACGTGAAACGAGCCTGGATGCGCAACGGCGGGTGAGTGTCCCCAGGATTGAGATCGATTCACCCGACGACGCGTAGTCTGTCCCCGATTTCGGTAGTGGTCAAGATAGCTACTTGCTTGAATGCGTAGATCGCGGTGCAGGGAAGCAAATCGAGGTCTCGAGCCACCGCTCCAATCCCTCCGCTGTTTACGTCCGTTGGAGCGCTTTGTCGTGAAGGACAAGCAGTGGATTTTCTTTGTTCCCGTTTCTAACATCCTGTGGATCGAATCCACGGGAAACTATGCCTGCATATATACTACCCGCGACATTCACCTGTTGCGTAAAACCTGGCGCAACCGGAGGAGAAGCTCGCGCTATACCACTTCATCCGCGTGCGGAAGTCGGCCATCGTAAACGGTGCCTGCATTAGCGAGATTCGTCCGATGTTTGATGGAGTTCACGATATCGTACCGGCTGGAAAAATAGTGGTCACGTCGAGCCGAAGGTGGGCCCACAAGTTTCGGATGCTTCTGGAATCCTAGGCGTTGCAACCGGGATGTAAATTGGCGGTTCGGCGTAGAATGCTCGCGACGATTCGAGCGGTACGAGTTCCGAATGCTTGCAAGGATATTAAAGCGAACGTCACAGTCGTTGGCAAAAGCTTTTCTGCAGCGCAGACCCTGAATCGAAGCTACCCAACGAACTAGTGCTCCGCACACGCTGGGCGAGCAATTCCGAAACTGCGTCCAACGTGCCTGATTAACGCGGTTATCGGACAACTGGAAAGTCAGCTTAGCGGAAACCAACTTTAAGATCCGTGCATCAGTGGTCAGAGAATTCAGGCGACTTAATTAGCTTGATGAGTGTATCTGTGACCTCAACTAAATCCGCGTCTCGGATTTTGTTAAAAAAGGGCAACGCGAGTGAGCGCGCCGCGCGGATTTCCGTCACGGGCAGAGAAACTGGCCTTGTTGAAGTGCGCGGGTAGGCTGGTTGCAAATGAATTGGCGCGAAGTACCGACCTAGAGCTATCCCGCGAGATTTCATTTCGTTCACGATCCAGTCCCGATGCTGCACGTCGAACCGGCTTCCGAGTTGGACGACATACACGAACCAGCTGATTTTTCGGCGCGCCAATGCTAACGGCGGAAGTATTAAAGCCGAGCAACGAGACAATGCCACAGAATACGATTTAGCAATCGATTCGCGGCGAACTAAGATTTCATCAAGTCTTTTTAACTGCTCAACGCCGAGGGCGCAGTTGACGTCCGAAAGTCGATAGTTGTAACCAAGTTCAGAATGTTGAAACCAATCGTCCGACTCGTTTCTCCCTTGGTTGCGAAGCTGCCTAACTTTTGCTGCCAATTCGGGGCTATTTGTTACGACCGCCCCTCCTTCTCCGGTTGTAATCTGCTTATTGGGATAAAAGCCGAAGACGGCAGCGTGTCCAAACGTCCCAACTTTTTTGCCGTTGTATTCCGCTCCGATGGCTTCACAGACGTCTTCAATTACGAAAAGATTGTGCGTTTTGGCGATTTCGAGGATTCGATCGATCTCAACTGGAATTCCGAAGGTATGAACGACGACGATCGCCTTGGTCCTAGCGGTGATTGCTTGTTCTACAAGGTCCGCGTCGATGTTGGGGGACTCTGGGTCGATGTCGACGAAGATAGGGATCGCCTTTTCGTAGCGGACTGTGTTCGCGACCGCGATAAAGGTGAAAGAAGGCACGATGACTTCGTCACCTTCGGAGATTTCAAGAGCCCGAATGCACAAGTGCAACCCGGCCGTGCCTGAACTCACCGCGATCGCATGCGACGTACCAATGTAAGTTGCAAGAGCAGACTCAAACTCTTCGAGCTTTGGTCCCAGACTGAGGTGCGGCGTTCGCAGTACCGCTGTAACGGATTCAATGTCCTCTTCACTTATGTCAGGTGCTGAGAGCGGAATCGTCATGGGTTGCCGGTTGCTTTCGCATTTTGGGAAATCAGCGGCGCCTCCGGATGTTTTTTCATCAACAACTCGGCTGTCAGAGGAACGGTGGTTAGCACCCGGACGATAATTTCAGAAGCGTTGCCGTCTCCGTAAAGATTGGTCATCCCTTCGAGAGAACGCCTGAAGTCGATTGACCGGGCTCTGCGGACGGCCGCCACAATTGAGTCCGAATCGGCTGGGGTGTCAATAATATTGGGGCCGCGTTCGCGTCCTTGCTGTCGCATCCCGACGTTGACGGTCGGCAGCGCGAAGGAGCCGGACTCCATGATTCCGCTGCTACTGTTTCCAACCAGTACGCCCGTTTCGCGCAACAAGCTCAAATAAGTCAGGGCATCCAGATTCTTGAAAATCTTTCCGTGTCCCCGGGCATTGATGAGTGAGCTTGACCGTTCGATAAGAAGTCGACTCCCAGCGTCCGCATTCGGATAGCAGAAGATGAGCTGATCGGGAAGGGTCTCAAGTGCGTCGAACAGCGAGTCCGCCTCCTCGGTTGTATCCCTAGCGATAGTCATCGGATGAAATGCGACTAATAGCGTAGGTTTCCGTAGGTCGAGGTTCAGGCTGTGTTCGAGTTCCTCGCGGCTCAACAAACGTTTGCGCCGAAGGTGATCGAGTGACGGAGCGCCGGCACGATGCACACGCCAAGGTTCCTCTCCCATCGCGATAATGCGTGATCGCGCAACGGGCGTCGAAGTAAAGTGAATGTGGCTCAGCTTAGTCAGCGCGTTTCGAACGGCATCGTCTATGGCGCCTTCTGAAATTTCTCCGCCCTCGATGTGAGCGACGGGTATGCGCAATGCGAGCGCAACTGCCGCAGGGGCGAGCATTTCGTAGCGGTCAGCGATCAGCAACAACAGGTCCGGTCGCATCTTCCCAAACAGATCGGCAAGTCCTAACGTCGCCACGCCAATGGTTTTCGCCATGCCGACATCGCTGTCTGAGCTGAGAAGGCATTCGATTTTCGCGCTGATTTCAAAACCGTCTTTTTCGATTTCTCGGAAGGTGCTTCCAAACTCAGGTGACAGGTGTGCGCCGAGTGCGACGATCTTGAGATCGACTTCGTCATGATTCGCAAGATCTCGCAGCGGCCAGAACAGGTGGCTGTAATCGGCACGCGAACTGGTGACGACAGCGATCGTTCGCTTCATGCGCTACACCCAAGCATCCCGACACGCGGAAGCGATGGAGGCTGACGGACGATACTCAGGGACAATCTGTTGCACTGCGTCGAGTGTCGCGGGAACGTCGCAGCGCTCCAGTGCTTCGCAAAGGGTTTCCATCATGAGATCGAAACACTGAGAACTGGGATGATTGCCAACGACCCGCAAGAACCTGGGATCAGCGCAAGGGATGTCGGCCTCAGTCCTCGACACGAATCTCTCCGATAGTTTGTCGCCAGGCCGCAGTCCTGTGAATACGATCTCGATCTCGGTGCGAGAATTGGCGTCGGATATCATCTGACGAGCGAGTTCGAGAATCTTGACAGGCTCGCCCACTCGCGGCACGAAAATGCCTCCGCTCTCGGCTTTTGCGGCCGCAATTATCAGATCGACGGCATCCGAGACTGAAAAAAAGTAACGCGATACCTCGGGATGAGTCACGGTTAAAGGGCCACCGCGACGGATTTGTTCAGCAAACAGGGGAACGACGCTGCCGTAGGAGCCCAAGACATTCCCGAGTCGGATCGCTGTCATTCGAGTTCCAGGCCCGTTCAGCGTCGACAAGGCCAACTCGGCGATGCGTTTTGAGACGCCCATAACGCTTATGGGTTCAACGGCCTTGTCGGTCGAGACGAGCACGAAGCCCAGAGCACCTTCCTCGCGCGCGAATCTTGCAAACTTGTAAGTTCCAACGGCGTTGTTACGAAGCGCGGCTAAAGGATTTCTTTCCATCAGCGGCACGTGTTTGAACGCTGCGGCGTGAAAGATACATGTCGGGCCGAATTGACCGAAAATCGACCGCAACAGTTTCTCATCGGAGACGTCGCCGATGATCGCGCTGTAAGATGTCGGAGGAAGGATTTTCGAAATTTCGGAATCGATTCGATACAACCCTTGCTCGGAATGATCCAGCAGCAATAGCTGTTGCGAATGCGAAGCGGCGAGCCTCACCGCGAGAGCACCGCCGATCGATCCTCCTGCTCCGGTAACAAGAATTGTCTTAGCGTCCATCGCGTTCAGAGTTGGATAAACCTCAATCTCGCAAGCAAAGGCACAACCAGCGTATCACTGCGGCCGCTGTAAATTAAATGTCACCCTGTACCGTCGCAGAACGCTGATAGGAAGAGACTTCAGAATTACGGCGTTTGGTCTGGGCGGTCACCCAAGGCAGAAAGCAACATAATAAAGGTACATTCGTACCTGAGACATTCGTCCACTTGCGCAGGATGGTGGAGACCAATAGATTGCAGTTTTTCGCCGTTTCAGGATATTCAAATGCGCTCTCACGAACGATTCAACCGCGGTTTGGTCGGTCAGTACCACAAATGGATGATTGCCATGCACTACGCGAAGGTCACTCAGACGGTGTACCTCAAGACTCTGAAGCAATACGTCGAATTCATCGGGAATCGATCGCTTGCAGATGCGAACCACGCCGACGTTCGACTTTTCATCGCCGGCGCTTCGGAAAACGGTGCGACTTTGAGCGCTGTTTATCGCCATTTAGGAGTTCTCAGACAGTTTTATGACTTCCTGAATTTGGGCGGCGTGGTCGATTATGTGGCACCGCGTTTTGTTAGGTTGAGGGTACCTTGGCGCCAACATCTAAGCACGCTTACGGAAGCCCAGATGCGTCGTTTGATATCTGCGACGCGTACATCTCGAGAACGGGCTCTCGTTGAATTCTTCTACTCGACCGGATGTCGGCTCAGCGAGGTTCGGCACCTGAAGATCGAGGACATAGATTTTACCGCGAGGCAAGCACGGGTGCGTGGGAAGCTCGGCAAAGTTCGGCTTGTACTTCTAGCCGAGAGCGCCGCAGAGGCGGTGCGTGCCTACATTGGATCTCGAGCGAACGGATTTGTATTTGAAACAGACTATCCGATACCGAAAGGGCACTTTTCTGCGCAGGAAGGACGGTGGAAATCGAAGTGGCACGAAACCAGAAAGCGCGACGGTAAGCGAATTTCGAGAACCAAGGTTCTTGGTCCAGCCGCTCTTTTGACGTACGAAGAGGCTAAGCGAAAACATGAAATGCACATGGCGACTTGCGATCTCTCACTCCCTAAGAAGATGCGTCCACTTTCGAAAGTAGCTATTCAGGCCATCGTCAGAAACGTCGCCACGCGCGCAAGTTTGAAAAGTGTCACGCCCCACACTTTTCGCCGCACGTTCGCGACACACTTGCATGAAAATGGAGCGAACGTAGAAGTAATCAGAGCGTTGTTGGGACACGTCTGGATACAAACTACCTTGCGGTACGCGCGGATTGGGCCAGACGGATTGAGCAAGAGTTTTGAGAAATGTCACCCCCTCGGGAATCGACATGACAGCGACCCGAAATAGGGCCAATTCGTCAGTTAAAAGACGGGGAAAAGCTAGGCCTAGGTCTCGCTTGGCGCTCGCGGAACGTGTATTACTGCAACCTTGGTTTTTACCTAAGCGCGCAGCCGTCGCGATCCACAGCCTAGTTCCAATCGCCTACTGGTTGAAGATGCGCCACGTATTCGACGACTACGGCTGTTTGGTGTGCGGGAGAGAAGCCCCTTATCACTCATGCGGAATGTGCCGCTTGTGCTATGCGCGAACGCGAAAGAAGATCTTTCTGAGCGTCCGGCGTCACGCGACACCCGAGAGAGAAGTCCGGTTGGATCTTGAGCTCTTCCGCCAGCAAAGGATCGCCCAGAAGCTCCTCTACCGATTCGCGTTGAGACGCAAGAGTCCACCGAAGCGCATTAGCGCGATACAAAATAATCCGGTTTACGAGGCACTAGCGGCTAAGCTCGAAATCTCGCGAAGACCGATTTAGATCGAGCGCGCATGATAAGGATCATCAGATCAACGTACTTGTTCGAGAGCGAAAATCAGAAGTATTCCGTCGTCACACAGGCTTACGGATTTGGCTGAGCATCGAGCGACGCGTTCACCGTGGTGTTCTCCCCGCCGTTCACGGTGAGAACCTTTTCCCAAGCTTTGAACCCTGTTTTCTCAACTCTTATTTTGTGCTCGCCTGAACTGAGTTTGAGCGTCGACGGTGTGCTTCCTCTGAACTTGTCATCCACTGTTATTTCGGCTCCATCTGGCGTCGATTTGATGTCAACCGATGAAAGAGTCGGATCGGGTGTCGATGCAGCTGTGGCGATTGGAGGCGCTGCAGAAGCATTCGTCGGATCTGGCGCAAACTTTGAAGGATCAAGCGGTATATCGCCCGCGGTATAGGCCGTAATTTCGGTCCCTTGCGGGATCGTGATGTCCTTTCCCTTCATGAATAAGAACAACGGAGCGGCGGGAAAGAATACGATCGCCGTCGCAACCATAGCACCCGTCATTGCGCCGACGTGACCGCCGCCCTTTGCGTCTTTGACAGCCCTCAATGGAATCTTTTCGCCAGACGCGAGCCGAACGCTATCGATGTTCACGTCCAATTTTCCGCCGCGCGCCATGCGGCGCTTCGGTTCTGCCGCCGTGACGGTCCCCCAGGCCATGCTGCCCCTGGGTATGACGATGTCACCATTGACGGTCACTTGCTCGACGACATCGAAATCCACCGTGTCATTGACGTGCGCGTCGGCCGATGAGATCGTGCGATTCAGCTTCAGTTTAACCGGCGTTGCGTCCTCCAGACCGAATGTCAGCGGCTGCCTTGGGGTTACCGGGACCGTCGCTGCCTGCTGATCGACGGGTAGTGCTTTTTGTTCTTGTCGATTTGGTGTCGCCGACATCGGCAAGCCTTCGGCGGACATAAGGCAAAATGACATCAAAATCGAAAGTTGAACTCTCATCGACTAAGTCTCCGTTTCTCACATGCACTGCGACTATGAAACAGTCCCCGCGAACTGTCCTTGCGGATCACTTAAGCTTCGCTAAATAGAGCGCGTACCAATCCTCCACGATGGACTTTTGCGCCTCGGTGAGAGTCATGTGACCGTGGCAGACCTGGTGGTTGAGGTACTTTTCGACTTTGTCTTTGTAACGGGCTCCGCCGTCGGGAACGCTGGCTTTATACGCTTCGGGCCATAGGTTTTTTGGATCCCGAGGATCTCCACCAAGCTCCAACGAAATGAGGTGATCCTCTTCGTAATCACTCTTCTTTTGGTCGGTCAATCCGTACTGCGTAAAGCCTACTTCCTTGAGGCCATCGGTATAGGTGCTTGGCGGTCGGCGCGGAGGTTTGGTAAAGTTCGCCACGCAAATCGTCGTTTGAATGTTCTCTTGGGTCACATCAGTCGCGGCTACGCCTGGCGTGATCGTGATGTCTGGATAGATATCTGCGGGACCGGCGTGATGATTTGAGCGAGCGATAAGTGCCGCGGTTCGTTCGGGCGCGAGCACGGTCGGTGCCGACACATGCTTTGGTCCGCACCCCGCGAGAAGGCTGCAAACGGCTAAGCCGAAGATGAAATATTTTGCCATCCGGCTGTCACAGTTTCCGAAACAGTATCAATGGATAACAAATTCGTCAAGCAACTCAAGCTAAAACAGCACGGCGCCAGCACGCGTATCGACTGAATACTAGCAGACGGATCAGATCTTCCTGTCGAGCCGCCAGTAAAACGGGGTACCAGAGCCCCAATTTTCCCGTCGCAAAGTCTCTGCAATTCTGATTTGGCGGTTCGGCAGAGTCGTCCACTATTTTGTTCCTCGAAGCACCAAGTTGCTCACGAGAACTTCGGCATGAGCGATGTTTTCACCTCCTGTGCCCGACCGGGATTCGCGGACAGCTTGATCACATCCTGTCGCCGTGGTCACAGCTCGGATGAGAGCCAGCAGGGTCTTCGGCGACCAGTTGGGCTAATCCTTGTCGAAACGCGGAATAAAGGAGGGGACACGGAAGAAGTATCGGCTCGCAGTCTTTAACGGCCAGTTGTTGCCGGGGTGAACTTTCTTCAATTCGATGCGAACTAGCGTATCTGGGCATGCGACTTGGGAGGGATGATTCGCGGTGTAGGGCTAGGCATTCGAAACGTTGCATTGGTCCCGGTCTGGCCGTTGCACGCGCCACCTACGATTTCGTAGCCTACGGAATACAGATCATTGGACGCTGGCTTCATAGCAGTGCCTTTCAGCGTCAGACTGTTCCCAACGGAGTCCACAGCGTAAATCTGAAAAGTATGCCCTATTGCGGCGCTTGGATAATCGCCTGTCCCAACGATTTCCAGCGTGTCGGAACTAAAGCAGGGGCTTTTTGCGGGTTCAATGATCGGCTCGCCGGTTCGTGGATCACTTGCCAAGATTCCAGTTTGTATTCGGCCGATCAGGTTTCCGATTGTCACTTGCGTGAGGCTTAATTGCATCCCAACCGAAGTGCCAGTTTTTTCGGAGGGTACGACCTCCCCAATCAGCGAACCGTTTAGCGGGGGATACCAGCGCGCGACGAACAATCCCTGATTTTCTGAAATGCCGTTGTTGCAGCCACCCGGCGTCGACCCGTACCCTCCCGTAACTGTTGCACTGGTGAGAGACGGTACGCCGGCATTGATGGTCCATGTTTCGGTGATCTGGCCACTAAATGTGTAAACAAAAAATGCGCCTTTTCCTCCGTATTGGCCCGCGACCGCAAATCCGAACAGTGTCCATGCAGGATTGAAAGCTAACCCCGCAGTCATGTTCAAGCTGTGGACCTCGTCGCAGACACTAGTGTCACGATTATAGATCTCGACCGCACCGCAGACCTCGTTGACACAGGTCATCGTGGTATCGAAGATCACCGGAGTTCCGGTTGCAGACTGCGCTGGTTGATCGCCCGTAATGGTGAGAACTTCCCAACGTCCGGCCGGCGTTATCGTTGGAATTTGTGCCGCGGAAACCGACGAGGAAAGAAGGACTAAGCACGCGAGACCAACCGAGTATTTCACGAGGAACCCCTCGCGGTTCTATCGACAAATCGTCGCCGAACATGATTCCATCGGGCAGAGTAGTAAAGTTTTTAGTAGGGGTGTTTCTTCCACCAGGGGCCAGCAGCGCCGGCATGAGTGAACCGGTATGAAGCATCTTATAGGCAGCTTGCCCACCTGGGAGGGGAATGTCGCGGCGACAACGAGGCGCCCCGTGGCAACGCCGGCCACGATAAAAAAGCTTGAGCACGTCTCGAGCCAGGTTCGAACCACCACGCCAACCGTTCACCGGGGTTAGCCATTCGACCTAGTTAATGTTCGCGATTGTGACTACCGGAGAGACAAGCGAAGATGTCTCGGGGCCGCTTGTTTTAGGCGCACGGTAGCGCGTCAGGTACGGACTCATGGGCGTCACGGCAAACGGCATTTTATCTCGGGCTGAGAGAATGCTCGCCGGCGCCGGCTTCATCAGTTCAATGCTGTCGTCCCACGGGTTCATCTTGATTCGACCACCAACGGGCAACGCCGCGACCTGATCCAACTTATTCGGGTCGATTTTCACGGACGAGATTTTGGTGAGTTCGGAACTTAGGTAGACGCTGTTGCCTAGCCGCGGGCTAATCAGGGCGGACAGCGCCTTAGATTCCGAGTTTAGTTGGGCCAGGAAAAGTGCCGCCTTGTCGAGTTCGTCCTTGTACGGTGAATTCTTGAGGAGTTGGACGGCCCGTACGTTCGCAGCCTGAATGTCCGCATCCTTCTCGCGGAAGCGGTATCGGCGTAGAGCTTCATTAGGTGCAACGCGCGCAAAATCTCCGAACGCGTATTGGTCAGTGAGCGGGTTCGGCGTGATGGCATCCGCAATAGCTTGCGCCAAAATTGACGCAAGTGTCGCCTCGTCAGGAATTACGTCCAGGAGTCCACGGCTTATTACGATCTCATTGCCAATCGAAAACCACGAGAAGTTCGAAAGAGTTGAAATACGGCAGTGGAGATCAACGTTCAAGCCGTTCGTTACTTCGATATTGTTTACTACCTTGTCGAGGACTGCGTCGATGTCGCCCCGTGGAGTCAGAATGCCGGCACGTTCCATGCCCTCATTGACATTTGCTTCAGCCTCATTGTTCCAGTCGCGCTTCGCTTCGACGGGAGATTTATCGTGGGAATCCGAGTCGTCGACGACCTCAACGGGCGACTCGATCGTCATCGAGGTGAAGTCGGACTCCTTCTGCGATGCTGAGCTTTGATAGTTCCAGAGCTTCGTATTTGCCTTAAAGCGTTCGTGGCCCCCGAAGAAATTGGTAAGGTTGGTTTCCTGTAGATAGATTTGGCACGGGAGCCAGAGCCCGGGCTGTACGTTTGCTCTCCAGGAATCGAAGTGCGAGTTGAATTTGAGGTTCATGCTTCTGGTATCGATCGGAGTGTACGCACCGTTAAATCGAACGATCGTGAAGCTCTGATCGTCTGCCCAAACCCGGCCCCTAAAGCGTCCCACACCACTCTTGGGAAGGGGCGTCACGTCAAAAACTGCGCAGCGCACTTCGCCGAGGAATTGGTACTGAACGAACTCGAACTTGTAGTTTTGCCGGTTGAACTTTTCTGGGTTGCGATCCACGTAAACCATCTGGAGAAAGGCGGCGGGCGTGAACGTGCCCTTTAACGCGCCGCGCACAGGCAAGCCGTCGTAGTCCGCAAGCATCGACTGGTACTGAACGCCGTTCTCAAGTAGCGCTTGGCCGAGGAAATAGTGGTCGCGCACCGGCACCGTTCCGTAGTCTTTGTCGACCTTCACTTCTTGAACGTACGTTTCGACGATCGGCGCATGCTTCTTGATCTCTAAAACTTCGGCCCTCTCTCTCGAAATAATGAGATCGATCGCTTGGTCGACGGAGGCTGGCCTTACTTTCGACGTTCTGAAAAGATCAACGCCTGTGTCGTTCGCCGGTACGTTCTTTCCTGCGATCGACTGAGTTTCGGAATCCGAATGTTGCGCAACCTTGGCCGTTTGTGGCGCGGGCAGCGACGCTGGACTCGCCGCGGTCGTCTTTGCCCCTTGCGCTGATTGCGCTCCAGCTTTGCTAAGAGACGAAATTCCGAACAAAACTACTAAACCAATAACGGCCGTGATTTTCATTTGCGTGTCCCCCTAACCTTGTTGGATTTAACTTGCGCGTTGAAACGCGATCCGAATGTTTGCGACGAAATCCACTGGTTTGCCGTCCTGTTGTGCCGGCCGAAACTGAATCTGTTTCGCGGCAAGTTCAGCCGCTTCGTCCAACCCGTATCCGAGCCCCTGCACCACACGGACGACTCGAACCTGTCCTGTGGCCTCGAAGACGACGCTCAGCAGAACATCGCCCTCGACGTTTTTGGCGATAGCTTCCGAGGTGAACTTTGGAACGGGCTTAGACAAGATCTTCACAGGGTTTGTAACTAGAGTCTGCGGAGCCGGCTTCTCGGAACGCGCGCCAGATCGCGTTCCGTCCCCTCCAAAACCGGCCCGCAAGACTCCGCCGCGGCCTCCGGTTCCGCGGCCCCCGCCATTTGTGGAGCCTTCTGAAAACCCCGCATTGACCACATCTGCGCGATCTGTACCGGCGCGATGAGAGGTGCCTGACTCTGCGCCCTGACCGAATAGGCCGGTTTGAACCGCTTCGCGAGGTTTGACGATCGTGGGGACGGGCAACGCGGCCACTGGCAAGGGATCAGGCGCTACGCTTATAAGCGCCACCTCAGCCGCAATCGGTTCGGGCTGGGGTTTCTTGGCCGCCACTGGCCGCGCAATGGCTGGAACCAACGGCAGGTACGTCTTCGGCTTTGCCGGTTCGGCGACCACTTCGGGTTCTGGGGCCTTTAGCTCTTCCGCCTTCGGAACCGAGGGTTTTCTCTGATGGAGTTTGGTGGGAGCAATTTCGGCCTTCGAGATATCCATCGAAAGATATCGCCGAACCGGCTCGAATTTTTCCGGAAACAGAATCGGGAATGCGATGACGTTCACCAAAAGCAAAATCAGCAGGATCGAGCTGAGAACGAACGATTTCCAGCGGCGCGGTGGATCGGGAATAAAAACGCTCGATACAACCACCGGCATAGGAATAGCGATACCGTCGTCTACCCATGACTGCCAGATCTTCGCGGTTTTACGGAGGTGACTGCTGGTCTGTTCTCCCTTTTCGGAAGGAACCAACTGAAGTTTCATGTTGTTTACTCCTCGTCAACCTGCTGCCATCGTGACTGTCCCCAAACAAGGCAGTTCGCGTGCCAAGTTGAACGCTCATAAGAAACCACTTAAGAAAATGGCGAGATTCGACTTTCCCGAGTTGGGATTGCATCGCGGAAATTCGTTCCGGCGTGGAACCGGATCGCAACCCGATTCGAAACAACGGTGTTCGCCGCAATTACGGAATTTAGGATGTACTCCAGGATGGTGTGAAAGGTGTGTGCGTACTTCTACGCGCCCAAAGAGATAAATCGACAGTAACTACGGATTGACATAATTATTCAATTAGGAGTAAACATCTCGCGCTGAAGTAGTTGCTTGGAACCCGCTCTCGGGGCCTCCGTGAGTCGGTTGGCCCTGCTCAGGGCATCCAGACCGTTCGGAATTCGATAACGCGCGGACTCGGCAAGGAGTTCAACTCATGAGCATCGTTCTCGATCCTCGATACAAAACCGGAATCAGAATTCCACCTTTCGTTTGGGTCATGATTTTCGTTTCTCTAGCGACCGCACTTGGATGGGTGATCGTGGGCCTTCCACACCTGTCATTCAACAGTCTCTTTTGAAATTGGCACCACCCGTTCGGTCCGAATTGCCCCCGGCGATAAGGTTTGCCCCTAGGCGAGGTGCGAATCGAAGCCAAGAGACTATGGGTCTAAAGGCGGCCATCCCAAGACGCGCCGCGTTGAGCCCCACCGCAATCCTCTTTTGTCGCAAGGGGAATTGGTCTATGAACCAGGTCGAAGCTATCAGACACGTTTACGAGCTGCGAGTCGTAGCATCCGCATGTGTATAGCTCACGCTACCGTATTACTGCTGATAAATCGAGTTGAGCCCCGCGGTCTTGGTTCCCCAAAGCGACAAGGCCCGTGATCGGTGATGTTTATTTATCTACGATAGGTGCAAACCTCTTTCCGTCGGATGACAAACGCAGTCTGTTAAGGTACGGTATAGTTATTACTTTATATACAGTATTAATGCTAAATTGACAAGAAATAGTGATTCCGCTAATTATTCGCACCCTGCACGCTAAGGACAGGAAGCGAACTACGATTCAGCCCCTCCTGAATTTTCGCGCAGATCACGTGGCTGGTGTCTGGAACTACGAAAAACGTGCAGACTTGATTGTTGTGTGAGTCGTCGCTGTGTCCCTAACCCAGAGGAGGCGCCGTTATGGCTTCAAAAGCGGTACCGGTCCACGAGCAATCCACTACCGAAATCGATTTACCGATTACCCAGAATAGCGCGGCTTACAGAGAGGTTTCGACGTCCGATCGGTCGGTTTCTGAGGAGTGTTGGATCGTCCAGAAGGCAATGGATCCCGGCAGCCAAGCCGCTGTATTTCTGGTGGCACGCGCGACTACCGGGTGCGAGAAACAAGGCATCCTGAAGGTATTCACTGGGCGAGACGCGAAAGAGGCGTACCAACGCGAAATCAAAGCCTTACGAAAGGGTTTAGAAGGTGCGCCAACCCTTCTTGAAAGCAACGACGACCATCATTGGGTAATCACGGAATTTTTCAGGCCTGGACCACTCGGAGCGAATCTCGACCTGTACATAGGCAGGCCACTCGTTACGATTCTCGCGCTCGCATCGCTTGTAAAAACCGTAGCAGAACTCCACGATAACGGGTTCTACCACGGTGATATCAAGGCCTCAAATATATTTGTGGAACATCAGTTCTCGCTCATCCTCGGAGATTTCGGGACTGCGGAATCAGTTGACGATCAAGATCGGCCCGGTAAGCCCACGTGGCCGAAATGCCATCGCGATGGAAAGTTCTTCGATGTCAGCAGGTTGGGAATGATATTCATGTACATGCTGACTGGGATTGTAGCGTTCAAGGAAAGTTGTTTTGACGCTGGCGTGGCAACGATATCAAAGTTTAGAGACGCCTCTGACATCAGAGCTGAAATCAAGTCGCTAGTAGAACTCTTTCGACCTGGTTTACCGCGGAATCCCAACCTCACGGCGAGAGAATTTCATGGGTTGCTTATGGGCGCGTATCTTCGGATCGCGACAATGGAAAACTCTGAGAAGGGTGCTGCGCGATTTGCGAGAGATATCGCCGCAGCAAGATCGATGATCCGAAGCAGCCGCTGCAAATGATGAAAGGTCATAACGACCCGTTCGAAAGACCGCCCACGATGGGTAAAAGAGAGTGCTGTATCCCGTTCACAGCGTCGTCAGTACTAGCCGCTGATCGGATTGCGTACTTATACGTATAGCAAGTAATCGAGCATAAAATGGAAAGACACCCCTTTTTTCTCTTTCACGCAGCGTCAAACGTGGTACTGTTCGCGGCGAAGGTACGGCCCCCAAGCGCTGTTCACTACTTCGGGAGGTGACCTTGTTCGAGTTTATCCCCAAGCCCCATTTTGAAATAATTCGTCGTTCGAATCTGCAATTTTGCCCGCCTGTTTGGGGTGGATCTCTTTTGTTTACTACCCGTTCATATCCAAAAACGTGCAAACACGACCCCGTTCGATCACAACGCCCCACCAGAGGAGATCCAAATGCGACTTCAACAAACCCACCCGACACCTTACCGTATTCTCGTAGCTGACGACCACGCTCTAGTCCGCCGTGGCGTACGAGACCTTTTGGAGAGCGACCCCGAAATCGAAGTGTGCGGAGAAGCCGCAACCGGAAGCCAGACGATCGAACAAATCGATCAATTCAAGCCCGACATGCTACTGCTCGACTTGACCATGCCGGGACCGAACGGTCCCGATGTGATCCGCGAGATTCGAAGACGACAACCTTCGGTCGCCGTGCTAATCGTATCCATGCACAGTTCCACGGAGCTAATTACTGCCCTACTGCAGCTCGGCATAAACGGCTACGTGTTGAAATCTGACGCGGACACCGACCTGACCGTTGCCATCAATGCCGTTCGCCACGGCAACGCGTATTCGCCGGTTCGATCGCCTCGCAGATTACGCAGTGGTTTAGTCATGAAACGTCGGAGGACGCGGTGGTCAACGAACAACGGATAAAAGGCCACCGCCTTTCGGACTGGCAACTCGAAATTGTTAAGCGATTGGCAGAAGGGAAATCAAACAAGCAAGTTGCAGACGAGATGGGAATATCACCGCGCACCATCGAGAGTCACCGAAATAGCATCATGCGGAAAATGCAGTTCAGTAATTTCTCCGAGTTGGTTCGCTTCGCCGTCAGAAGAAATTTGATCCCATCGTAACGGCGTGCTTTTGACGCACCAAGAAGCGATCTACGGATCGATCTCGCAACTGCGCTAGTTCGCGGTGTGGTAACTAAACACTCGGTTGGGCTACGAAGTTGCCGAGGTTGCCTTCCATGAATCGCTCGACCATTTCAATCATATTCGACAAAACGTTGAAGCGAGTTCTTGGCAGCCGTGAGGCCGCGTCTGACAGCTCACTCAGTCATTTTGATCGCGCACCGTTAGGAGTCGCTTTTTTGGACTCAAGTCTTAGATTTTCTGAAGCCAACCCGTTGTTCGTGGCAACAGTTGCAAGCCCTCATCAATCCATCCTAGGACGCGCACCGTACGACCTGAATTCCAAATTCGCGGAAAAACTCGTGCCAATTATTTCCAGCGTGCGGCACATTTTTGGCCCTGAGCAATCCGCCCTAATTACACTGAAGACCCAAAATAGTCCAGACTTCACTCAAACTTGGTTTGCGACGGCCTTCAGCCTCTCGCACGATCGCAGCTGCGAGAAAAGTATTGGAATTCTTACCTTTGAGGCAACTGAGATTGAGGAATTCCGCAGGCTGCGAAATAGTGAATCACTGTTGGCGCAAGCCGAACGCTTAGCCGAGGTCGGCTCTTGGGAATACGACGTTCTTACCGGCGACGCGACTTGGTCTCCAAATCTTCTTAGGCTGTTCGAAGTCGCTCCGGACCGGCCATGTAACCCTAACGAGCTTTTTTGGAAGCTGGTCCATCCGGACGACCTCGAAAGAATACAGGATCTGAAAAGGAAAGTGGGGCGAGACAGCACGGACTACGAGTATCAAGCCAGGTTTGTGCTTCCGTCTGGAAAGATTAGGACGTTCTACGCGCGAGGTAAAGCGATTGTCGGTCCCGACGGCCAAATTGCCAAACATATCGGTCTGGCGCAAGACATCACAGCGCGGATAGAAATTGAACGCTCCGCCCGTGAAGCTGAAGAGCGCTATCGCGACCTAGTAGAAAACTCCCAAGATCTAATGTGTACTCACGACCTCGATGGCCGCGTCCTTTGGATGAACGAGCACCCCGCCGTCCTGCTGGGTTATCGTCCAGAAGATCTTATCGGTCGATACATTTCTGAACACTTATTTCCAGGGAATCGGGCTGAGTTTGCAGCTTACATCGACCTGCTGAAGAGCACAGGCTTTGCATCAGGAATAATGGCCCTACAAACCAAAACCGGTGGACGAAGGGTCTGGGAGTACAGAAACTCGCTCCGTACAGAGGGTGTATCGAAACCGATCGTCCGTGGTGTGGCGCGCGACGTCACGGAACAATTCGTGGGTCAGAAAATACTCAAGGCGATGGCGTCGCGTTTAAAAGCCGTTCTCGACTCCGTTGATGAGATCGCCTTCGAATTCGATGCCGACGGTACTTTCATGGACATTTGGACGATCCATGAAGAGCGGCTTCAGCGTCCCCGTTCCGAACTATTAGGTCGGACGATTTCAGAAGTCATGGGCACCGGTACAGCCGTGAAATATCGAGACGTATTTGAACGAGTTTTGGAATCTGGGGAAGGAGAGGATCTCGAATACCCAATCGAGTTAAAAGACGGCATTCGCTATTTCCTCTGTCGAGTTGCACCCGTCAGAGCTGCCGTCGGCGCTCGCAAGACGGTCTTAGTTCTGGCGCGAGACATCACGGATCGAAAAAAGGTTGAGTCATCGCTCAGATTATTTCGAGCGTTGATAGATTCGACCTTGGACGCGATTGAAGTCGTCGATCCTGTCTCACTCCGCTTCTTAGATGTTAATCATGCAGCTTGTTCCGATCTTCTATACACGCGTGAAGAAATGCTTTCAATGACTGTGTACGACACTGACCCCACGTTGACGCCTGAATCATACGAGCGATTATTGCACCACCTCCGAATGGAGGGCTCCTACCGGGAAGAGCGCTTGCACAGACGGAAAGACGGAACAATTTTCCCTGTGGAACTCAATATCAGTCTCGTGAAGTTAGACAGTGAATATCTGGTCGCGGTCGCCCGGGACATTACCGATCGGAAGTCTTCAGAAAGAGCTCTAAGGCAGTTCTCGGACCACCTGCTTCGGACACAGGACAAAGAGCGTCGACAATTGGCGAGGGAGCTTCACGACGGCGTCGGATCTCTTGTAACCGGTATGAGTCTCGCGCTCGGAAGACTGAGGGGTTTGGTTGACGTTCGCGCGCCGGCATCTGCGAAACTGCTGCGTGACTGGAAGGCACTCATTCAGGCGGCGGGCGACGAAATTCGCACAATCTCGTATCTCTTGCATCCGCCAGTGCTAGACCAGCTTGGCTTGCAGGCGACCTTAAAAGAATTTATTGAGGGCTTTGCGGCTCGGAGCAAGATTGAGACGAACTTAGAGATTCCCCGAAGCATTGGGCGATTCTCACAAGACATCGAACTAACCGTGTTTCGTGTTGTCCAAGAATCCTTGAATAATGTCTACAGACACTCGGGAAGTGAAACCGCGAAGATATGTCTCGTCCGCAACGACCGTCAGCTCGTGTTGGAAATATCGGACACCGGTAAAGGAATGAAACTCGCCACGGGTTCCGGGAACGCCAAACCCAGCGTCGGAATCGCCGGCATGCGAGAACGTCTTCGGCTAATCGGGGGTACGTTTTCGATTGAGAACCTGCCGCGACGTGGATGCGTCGTGCGGGCTGTAATCGAAGTTGGCCCTGAATCGCCGGCGGTCTCACAATCGCCGCGCGACCGGACTTCGAAGCAAAGGAGCTAGAGCGATATGAGTGATTCCTTGAAGCTCGGATGGATCTTGGTGTACTGGCAAGTGCTGGTCGGAAAAGCTGCCGTTGTTGATCTCGGTGCGGAAATACTTAGCGTGACCAAAGCCAAATCGAAAGAACTGAGGCAAGTTTTCTTCGAATACGAAGGCGAGAAGATCATGGCCATTGAACAGAATCCGAACATTTAATCGACTTCGGTGAAATTGGCACGAAGCGGTCGACCTGTAGTGCAATTCATGTCTAGCGGAAAAGATGTTGGGTATATTGCAGGCGGTAAAATCAGTTTTTAAGATCGGAGCGGGAAGTCTAAGTGATTGCCGTGGAGGAACCATGGTGCTATGGGAACGGTTGAGGGAGCTAAGAGCAGCCAAGGACTTATCCCAGGGAGATATTGAAAAACGGACGGGGCTCTTGCGTTGTTATATTTCGCGAGTAGAGAACGGCCACACCGTCCCAGCACTTGAAACCCTAGAAAAGCTCGCTCGGGCGATGGATGTGGAACTCTACCAATTATTCTACGATGGCGGCGACGACCCGCCCACGACACGGTCTACGGGCATGCCCACAGGATTGAGAGGCTCCGGGAAGGATGCTCGCACCCTGGATAGATTTCGGCGATTGCTAAGTCGAATGACAGAAGAAGACCAAGAGCTAGTTATTTCGATCGCCAAAATAATGTCGGAACGGGGCTAGCCCCGTGGGCTCACCCGGTCGCGAGGCATCGCCGTTTCACGTTATCAGTAGAGTTCTCCCCTAGCTCGAACCCTACGTGAAGTTGCCGCGTGGCTTCGAGCTGCTGCTGCGGAGGGCCGGAAATGCGCTGCATCCTGTTCCTGGGTGTCGCATTCAGAATTCACTCATCTGTTTCGACCTACGGTCGTAGGAGACTAGTCGTAACACTCCTGCCGCGCCGCCGAGGTGCGCGTTCGATACAATTGGGTTCCTCCCGGTGAACAGCACCGAATGTCGCATCGAACAGCCGTTGCCGCTACGAGCCCGGTTCATGCAAACCAAGTGAATCAGTCCACCCGAACGATTACTTAATATCTACCGCGGTCAGGGTGACACACGTTCCGTCATCCATCACCGAAAGCGTGACAGAAGCGATATCCATGGCCGTGCCGTCGGGCAACTCGACGCGAACTCTCATCCATCGTTTGTATTCTGCCAACTCAAGTGATATCTCCTCTACCCGCATATAGTCTCCTCTACGTAAACGGAACGACCAGAGTCGTCCGCGACGTCTCGCATCGAACCAATATCGACCCGTGCAACGTTTCTTTACGGTAGATGGGCAGTTCTGTGCCTCGCCCGAATTGTCACCTCCGGTGAGACCGCCCGACATCGCTCTTTGGTGCGGGACCCAATCTTGACGTCGACCCTCGTGCTGTCTGCTGTCTTGATCGTCCAATCGGTCCGCTAAGAGTGCGTTTATTGATGACTTAGATACGCAACAGGGGATTTGGTTTCTGAGTAGCGCCGTGAGCGGACGGGTCAAACTTACGTCAAAAAGAACCAAAACAGGGATTGTCGATCCCTGTTATACGCTAATATTCCCTGTTCCCTTTCAAAGAAGATTTCGCATTCCGCCACTAAACAGTTCGACAGGACGCACTTAACAGGTAGAAATCATTTATTCGATGGAGTAATCCCTGTAATTATCCCTGTTAGCAGGGAATTGGACGGAGAACGGTTCGCATGTGACTGCGCCCTCCGCCAGTCCGTTCCAGAATCTCCGTCTGCTCCTCGGTGGACGTGTGAACCTTCCAGTTGCTGCACCATTCCTCTTCTGCGATCGGAAGATGCAGGCGCCGAACGTTGGGTGAACATCGGCTGCCGCGCTGAAGGCCGCGGCGTTACATTTAAGTCTTGGGAGTGCGCGTGTAGCGGGCGCGCGGTAGTCGCGTCGCGGGTTCAGCCGAGCAATTTTCCGGCGAGCCAGAAGTCGACGCTGAATTTTCCCGGGCCGGCGCAGATCAGCCAGATGAAAAAGAGCACGTAGAGGACTTCGGGAAGGTAGAGGAAATCGTCGAGCCAGCTCAAGGCCGAAAGATTTTTTGGCAAGGTCGAAACTGCTTCGGTGATGATCGCGACGGTCATATCGATCAGCAACGCGACGCTCGCGGGTGTGGAAAGAAATCCGATCGCGAGCAGCATTCCGGCAATAAATTCGACGCCGGCCACGAAATACGCGGTGAGCTGCGGAAACGGGGCTCCTGCTTTTACCAGCGTGTCGTAAACGGGCTTGGTGCCGCCCGGTACAAATAATTTGTTCCCGCCGGAGATGGCGAAGAACAAACCGATCGCGACGCGCACCAGCAGGATGGCGTATTGCTCCAAATTGCTGTTGCCCAGCAGCGCAAATTGGACCAACGATTTCCAGTCCATCTGTCGTCCCTCCTATCATTCACGAGTGCCGCACTTCCATCACGGGTTGATGCGTTCGACCCACTTCGCGCGAAACGCAGGAGCCGCGAACGCGTCGGAAAAATATTGCGTTTCATGCGCGACCTTCAGGCCCACGAACTCCATGATGCTCACGGTGTACGATGGCTTCGCGTCGTAGGTGAGGATATATTCGGTCACCCAAACGTCGCCGCTGCCGACGATCCGCCGGATCGAAAAGTGTTTTTTATTTGGCTGGCTGGCGCGTTGACCCTGAATGTTGCGCCGGCCGCGGGTGCGCTCGCCCGATTGCGGATAGTCGAGCACTGCGTCGTTCATATAGATCTGATGCTCGGTTTCAAAATCGTTGGCATCGGAAGCGGCCCAATGTTGATCGAGCGCCGCGCGAATCTGCGCGTCACGCGCCGTCGAGCTTGGATCCGGTTTTAGTTGGTCGCTCATCGCGGGCCTCCGCGTTTGCTACTCGCCACACTCTTGCATGGCGATTGATTGAATGACCGGCGTGTCGCGCGGCGCGGTTCCTGCGGAGTGTATACCGGCTTCCGCCGCGGAGCGCGACTCAGATTCCCGCTACGAGCGTTTGTTTCGCGGATCGTCTGTTGCGTTCAAATATTCCATTCCCAGCGGGCCCATCGCGGTAATTTGCGTAATGTACTCGCCGGATTTCGCCCAGTGAAAATGATGCGTGTTGCCGGGAAGAACGATCACGGAACCCGGCGGATAAGCCTGCAGCTTGGCCGCGTCGAATTCGTCGCCCAGGCCTATATAGAAGACGCCGGATATCACCGTGTAAACGCGATCTTCCGGATGCTTGTGCGGCATCAGCTTTGCGTCGTGTGCGGCTTTCACTCGGGTGGTGTACGGGCCGGGCTGCGAAGGGTCGCCGACAACCACGGCCAGTCGGACTGACGGCGGAAACGCGGGAAACGGTTTCCAATCGACGTCATCCGGCAAAATTGTCTTGAACGTTTGTTGTCCAGGCTGGTGAGGGCGTATTTCGTTTGGTTGAGCGCCGGTTGCAGCGCCGGATTTCTCGGACATTCGAACCTCCGTCATGCGGAACACAAAACTTTCGCGGGAGACTTTCGAAACGAACTTGCAGACCTTCGTGTCGAAAGCCTCCCGGTGCGGCCCCCGCTGATCGGCGTGTGCCGCGACTAACGATTAGCGCGGCAACTGACCCAAGTAGTACGCCAAGCGATTTTCGACGTCGCCGGGCTTCTGGAATCCCTGCGCGAGCAGCGCCTTGATTCCGTTTTGCGCGGCAGGACGACCAAGCGAATTAATGCAGGCATCCCATCCGGCGCCGATTTCAACATCGGGAGGCAAGCTGGTGTTCACCAGGCGCTTGGTGTTGGCGATAGCCCATTTGTCGAACTTGGCGATGCGCGTGGCGAGCGCTTCGACGAACGCATCCAGTTCGGCATCGGGCAGAGCGCGATTGATGTAGCCGTATTTCTCGGCCTGCTCGGCGCGAACGTCCTCCGAACTGAGCAGCACTTCGAGCGCGCGATTGCGGCCGATCAAATGGGGCAATCGAGCCATCGGCCCGCCGCCGGCCACCATTCCCACGCCAACTTCCCACTGCGAGATGATCGTTTTTTCCAGGCTGGCAAAGCTCATGTCGCAAGCCAGAGTGATTTCGCTGCCGTTCCCGGTTGCCCGTCCGCGAATCAGAGCGATGGATGCAACCGGCAAGCGCGTGAGCCGCACCAGAAAATCCGGCCACGGCGGCAGTCCCGTGGTTCCGGCGGGAAGGGAGGTGAGATCTTCGATTTTTGCGAGAAAGTCGGAGTGGTTCAGAAAATAATCCGGCACGGCGCTATCGAAAACCACTACGCGCACCTGTTCGTCGCCCTCGAGCGCGTTGATCACGTCCTGAAATTGCGTCACCATTTCCGGGCCCATCACGTTGACCGGGGGATTATCGATCGTGACGCGCCAGTAGGCGGGCGAGCGTTTGGTGATGCGAAGCTGTGCTGGTTTCGAAGAAGCAGATGAAGCTGTCATGGCGTTCTCCTCGGTATTTGTAAGATTCGAGATCGATTTGCTGCTCGTAGTGCGCTTTACGGAATTGCGTGGTTCATCGTGCGCGATTTATTTGTTGATCAGCGCGGCGCCTGCGTTGCTGACGATTTCATCCTGAGAATCGGTGCCACCCGAACATCCGATCGCGCCGATGATCTTGCCCTGCTCGATCAGAGGAATGCCGCCCCGCGAAGCGATGATTCCATCGAAGGCGAGCAGATAGTTGAGGTGCATGAGCTGGACGCCGTCTTCGAACACTTTGGTCGGGCGGCGGAAAGTAACCGCGGCGCGCGATTTGTGTTCAGCGATTTGAATGGACGCGAGCATCGCGCCGTCCATCCGCTCGAAGGCAACCAGATTGCCGCCCGCGTCTGACACTGCCACGTTCATTTTCCAGTTTCGTTTCTTCGCTTCGGCAACGGCGGCGGCAATGATCGTCCGCGCGCGGTCGAGCGAAATGGATGGGCCGTACGGAGTGTCGAAGGGAATCTGATCGGGGACGAAATCGAGAGGGTTCGCGTCAGCTGTTTGCTGCGCTCGACTGGCTCCTGCTGCGTTTGCTGCTGGATCGTTTGGCATGCTTTATCCTCCCAAGGCTGAAACACGCGTATTAAGCCAGCGAAGGGTACAGCAAGCAATTGGACGAAGGTATCGGGAATACTTTCGTATCGGAGCGCTGCTCGAGCGGCTGATTTCGCGCAGAAGGAAGACGCGCAACGACGCATGGGCGTCGACGCGTTGCGAAGTTTGAAGCGGAAAAGACGCGGCGCGAAACCGCGTCAGGATTTAGATTGCGCGACGCCGAGTTTGCCGGCCATTTTCACCAGGCCAGGCAGCGAGTCGGCATGCATTTTCTGCATCACCTTACCGCGATGAGCTTTCACGGTGATCTCGCTAATTCCGAGCTCTCCGCCGACTTGCTTGTTCAGCAGGCCGTCCACGACAAGCTTCATCACCTGTTGCTCTCGATGGGTGAGCGTTGCGTAGCGATCTTTCAAATCGCGCAACTCGGCGGCTCGCGCCAGAAAACCGCGGCTGCGCTCCAGGGCTTGACCGACGGCTTCGAGCAGAACGACTTCCGCAAATGGCTTGGTGAGAAATTCCACGGCGCCCGCTTTCATTGCCTGAACGGATTTGGGCACGTCGCCGTGGCCAGTAATAAAAATAATAGGAACTTCGGGACGCGTGGAGAGGATTTGCTTCTGAAGCTCGAGCCCGTCGAGTCCGGGGAGCGAAATATCGAGAACGAGGCAGTGAGGCACAGAGACCGGCGGATGATCGAGAAACGCTTTCGCCGATGCGAACAATTCGGGATGCCACCCGGCATTCTCCATCAACAGCTCGAGCGACTCACGAACCGAAATATCGTCATCGACAACGAATACGACGGGCTTCGGCGACGATGCAGTCACACGTTTCATCGGATACTCAGATCGTTCGGTCGGCAGCATAGCATAGCTCCATGACGGCTCGACGAGCCGTTAGATCCCTCCTAACGCTTTGCTGAGCGCCGCGCGCAACGCGGTATCGCTGAACGGCTTCAGCAAAATGTCCACGGCACCTTGATCGATCAAGCGCGCGCGGACAGATTCATCTTTCTGCGCGGTAATAAAGATGATCGGAATCTTGCGCCCGCGATGCTTCAGCTCTTTTTGCAATTCGATGCCGCTCATGCCGGGCATCACAATGTCTAGAACCAGACAGCCGGCTCGATCGACCGACTCAGAGGACAGAAATTCGTCCGCGGACGAGTAAGTCAACACCGTAAAGCCGAATTCCTTCAGCAGGTCGGGCAGCGACTCGCGAACCGATTCGTCGTCATCGACGACGACTACCACAAGGGGATCACGATCGGGCTTAGGGGTGTTGCGGACATCCATAACTGCAGGATGCAAGTGAATCGGGTGGGCGTCTATTAGACTAAGGTATTGGTTCCAGCGGGAATTGAGAAAGAAAAGGTCGCGCCGGGGCCTTGATTACGGATAGCCCACAGCCGGCCCTGATGGCTTTCGATAATCGAGCGGCTGATGGAAAGGCCGATCCCCATGCCGTCGTCTTTCGTGGTGAAGAACGCTTGGAACAATTTCCGTTCAGTTTCAGCGTCGATGCCGACGCCCGAGTCCTTCACGCTGAGCTGTATCTCCCCATCGCTGTGCCGAGTTTGAAGCAGCAAATCGCGCGAGCGATCGTGAACGTCGTTCATGGCGTCCGAGCCGTTCCTGATCAGGTTGAGGACAACCTGCTGGATTTGAGTGCGATCTCCCTTGAGCGGCATCCGATCGGCGGCCAGATCGAGCTGCAGCGTGACTCTGTTTCGTTGCAGGTCGCTCATCGAAAGCGCAGCCACTTCTTTCGTGGCCTCGTTCAGATCAAACTCTTCGAACGTGGAACTTTTACGGTTGAATAGCGCGCGCAGCCGGGTGATCACTTCCGACGCGCGATTGCCGTCGCGAATGGTTCGCCGCGCGGTTTCGCGCGCGCCGTCTAGATTGGGCGGATTGCCATCGAGCATGCGAAGGCACGTACCGGCGTTTGTGACGATGCCGGCGAGTGGCTGATTCACCTCGTGGGCGATCGACGCGGTGAGCGCACTGAGCATGGTGATCCGCGCCATTTGCGCCAATTCGGATCTGGTTTCGTCCAGAGCTTCCTCGGCTCGGCGGCGCTCGGTCACGTCTTCGGAAAGCGCCAGGAGAAATTGTGAAGAATGCTGCGTCCCCGGAACCAGCGAAACGCTGTTGCGCACCCAAACCGTGCTGCCATTTTTCCGACGGTATCTTTTCTCGATTTGAAATTGGCGCCGCGTGCCGTGTAGTACCTCGCGAATCAAACTTAGGTTCGCTTCGCGGTCTTCATCGACGGTCATGTCCAAAAAACTCATGTCGCGGAGTTCTTCTTCGGTGTAGCCGACCATCTTCTGGAATACGGGATTGGCCGCGATTATCTGACCGTTTGGACTTGCCATGGCGACGCCGACGGCAGAATTCTCAAACACCGAACGCCAACGTCCTTCGCTCAGCGCGAGTTTTGCATTGGTTTCCAGCAGCGCGTTTTCGTTGCGCTTGCGCTCGGTGATGTCGCGCAGAAAACCGGTGAACGCCGGCGGCCCATCCTGCAGGATGCGCGTGATCGCCAATTCCACCGGGATTTCGCGCCCGTCCGCGCACAGCGCGGTCATTTCGATGCGCTTGCCAAGCACGTTCGATTCGCCGGTGGCCAGATGGTGCGCAAATCCTTTCTTGTGCCTTTCGCGAAGAGACATGGGAACGATTACTTCCGCGAGGTGCTTGCCCAGTACGTGCCGCCGCTCGAAGCCGAAGGTTCGCTCCGCAGCGGTATTGAATTCGGTGATGCAGCCTTGGTGGTCCATCGCCACGATGCAGTCGAGCGAAGAATCGAGGATCGCCGCTTTGTGAGCTTCGCTGCGCTGAAGCTGCTCCTCTTCGCGGCGCAGCCGTTCGTTCATCGAATTGCGTTCGGCGATTTCCTTGCGCAGAACTTCGTCGGTGGCCACCAGTTCGGCGGTTTGCTGCGAGACTCTTCGATCGAGTTCGCGGGATACCTTGCGTTGCGCGGTGAGCAGACTCGATTCCTGCAGCCCGATGGCGGCTTGGTTCGCGGCGACGCTCAAAACGAGCCGCTCGGTTTGTTCGGGGAAATCCGCTCGAGCTGATCCGGCCACGATGACGCCTACATCGGCGTGCAAGCTGAGTTGCAACGCAACCAGAGTGATTGGAGGATCGCCAAAAAGATTGCTGACAACCGACGGCAGCCGCTGAGGATCCGTTTCGAGCCAGCGGCGAAGTTTCCAGGCGATTTCTTCGGGCCGCGATTTCGATCGCCAGCTCGATCCCACGCGGACGGTCTCGGTAAACGCCGAGCCGGCGGACTCCGCGGTTCGCGCGTACGCGAACTCCAGCCTGAGCATGCTTACCAGGGCGTCGAGCGAATTGCCGACAATTTGTGAATGGACTCCGCCGGTCCAGGTGGCCGGCAGGGCGAGCAAACTCACCAAATCGCTGATGCAGCGCCGGAGGTGCCTGATTTCTCCGGCGGAACTTTCAAACTCGGCCGGCATGTTACATTCCTGCGGAGGCTGATGCGCTTCGTGCCGAACGGCGGTCGCTGAACTCCTGAAGGAATTCGCTGGGAGGCACGAAGAACGGGTTTCGTTGGAGTGTTCCGCCGATGATGATCATCGGGTGGGTGCGCATGATGTCGATGACGGTATCGCCGCCGAATTGGCCGAGATGATAGGTGCAGATCACCGCGTCTTCGTGATGTTCCCAGACGTGATTCACGCGCGATTCGAATTCGATCAGATCGTCGGTGTATCGGTTGCCCTCCGCCGCCCAATCCATCCGGCAAACAATCCGGCTGAGAGGGTAGGTGCCGCTGGCGTTGCCGCTGGCGATCTGTTCGAAGGATTTCAACATTTGTTCTTTGTCGAATTTGCCTTCGCGCAGATAGGTTTCGGTGTTGGTACGAAGTACCAGTTGGCCGCTGGCTTCCGCTGCTTCGGGATCGATCCCCGCTGCGGTCAGCCGCTTGATGTGTTCGTTGCGTTGATGGTCGTTGACGACGTGAATCGCTTTGTGACCGGATTCGAAGCCGCCCTTAATAAACGGCAGCAGCACTCGATATTCTTCCTCTTCGTTGTTAAAAAATGCGCATACATGACGGGTATCGGAAAGTTGCGAGCCTGCAAAAGAGATCGGGGCCGTGGATTTCATTATGGAATTCCTCCTTGCGACCGAGACCGCGCTTGGATGAGCCCTCACATTATAGCGCCGAGGGTGTTTGTGCAACCAATACCGGAAACGCCGCGGCACCGCGTCGAATGCGTCGCAGTTAGGTGGGACGCAGCGCGAGCTGCGCGGTTCCAATACCATCGTCTAATTGTTTTGCTCGAGCGATTCTGCGTTAATTGCGATGTTCCAGCCGCGCGTCGAGATGCCGATGGATGCGACCGTCGCCAAATTTCGAATCGCGCGTTGGCCAAGGAGAACAAGCCATGCCCGAAACCCGAAAAGAATTCGCTGCACAGCCAGAGGTAACGCAAGGAGCGAAATCGCGCGCGGGTTGGCGCAGCTTGAGTGGATTGGCGATGTTTGCAGCGGCCGCGCTGATGGTTGCAATGGTCGCGACGGCGCTCTACGCGCAAGACAAGTATTCGCTGATCACTTCGAGCGGCGTGGCGTTCTCTGATTTCAAAGGCTATGAGGATTGGTCGGTCGTTTCTTCGGCGCGCACGGATGAAGTGATGAAAGTAATCGTCGCGAATCCAGCGATGATCAATGCATATAAGGCTGGAGTTCCGGGCGGTGGTCAGGTTTTTCCCGAAGGCTCGAAGATCGCGAAACTTCAGTGGAAGTTCAAGAAGGACACCGAAGCACCGTTCGCCGTGGATGTGCCCTATGAATTCGTGCAGGCTTTCCTGATGGAAAAGGACAGCAAGCGGTTTCCGAAGACCGGCGGATGGGGCTATGCGGTGTTTAACTACGCGGCTGCGACCGGCAAATTCACGGCCGACCCGAGCCCTGCGGACTGTGGAAACACCTGCCACGTCGCGGTAAAAGCGAAGGACTACATCTTCCATCCTTACCAGACGCGCTAAGCGATGCGATTCAATCGTCCGAAACAACCGGTAATCATCGGCGTGGGCGTGTTTATCGTCGGCAGCTAACTCCGATTTGCGAATTTGTGCAGACGGAACCGGCGGGCACCACAGATCTTTGCACGTTTGAAATTTACTGCTGGTTCGCCGCTTTCTGCACGCAGTACGCCAGCATCTCCGCCACCTGCGGAACTCCCATCTCCGTATTCAGCATGGCGTGAAACAGGTGGCACTCCGGCCAATCGAGCTTCAGGTACGTTTTCACAAACGCGGCGCGATCCTTGTCGATGGTGTCCACCTCGGAGATCGCTTTTGCTTCGGGCGTGCCCGCCACGATTAGCCTGTGAATCTTCAAATCGCGCGGAGCATAGAGGAACGCTCGAAACACATCAGCGCGATTGCGCAGAAAATATTGTGAACCTCGCCCGACGATCACGCACGGTCCGCCGGAAATGGCGAGGTTCACGGCCTGCTCGGAGACGATTGCAATTCGTCGCGCGTCCAGCAGCGCCAGCCGGTCCGTCGGCGGCATCCCGCCTTCAAACGCGCCGCGCAGAAACGATTTGAAGACGCGGTACACCGCTGGATCGTTCGTCCATTCGCACTTTTCGACGGCTTGAGGCGTGCTGTTCGTCAGGCGAGCGATTTCCTCGGTTAGCTCGTGATCCCACAATTTCCAGCCCATCAGCGCGGCCACGCGCGCGGCGATCTCCGAACCTCCGCAACCGAATTCGCGTTCAATTGTGATTGCACGAATCATGCTCGTACCCTCATCCGGCCGCGACAGCCCCGCCGGCGCCGGGATCGTTCTTCTTCAGAAAAAACGCGAGAACGAACATCAGCGAGCAGAGCGAGCCGAGGATCCAAAACGTATCCATATAAGAAAGGGCGTGGGTTTGCTGATTCAGCAGTCCGTAATACCGTGCGATCGCTTGGTTGTGCGCGTCCGTGCGCTGCAGACCGGAGTGCGCGATCTCCGTGCTCAGCCCTTTCAGTGCCGCGCGAAATTGGGGTGTGTCTGGCGTTGCGTGCCCAACCAGAATTTGCTGGTGATACTGCGCTCGACGGATGATCAGGGTAGTCACCAGCGAAGTGCCGATGCTGCCGCCGATGTTGCGCATGAAATTGATAATGCCGGAGACGCTGTTGCCCTTTTCGGGCGGTACTCCGATGTATCCGGCCGCGGTGATCGGGACGAACAGGAATCCGACTCCCACCACTTGCGTGATGCGCAGCCACATCGCAAAACGAAAACTGACGAACAGATCAATCTTGTGAGCCGAGTAGAACAATCCGACAGCCAGACAAAACCATCCCAAGGCGATCAAATGGCGGGCCTGGATCTTAGAAGTCAGCCGGCCGGTGATCGGCATCATCACCAGAAGCACGACTCCGCCGCCCGACAACACCAGTCCGGCCAGGCCGGCGGTGTAGCCCATCAATGTCTGCAAAAATTCAGGAATCAAAACCAGCGTGCTGAACAACATGAAGCCCATCATGAACATCATCAGGTTCGCGGCGGCGAAGTTGAAACTCTTGAACATCCGCACGTCGACGATCGGATCCTTGCGAAACCATTCCCAAATCACCAGCGTGGTCAAGCAGACCGCGGCCGTGATCGCCAGAATGGTGATGAATTGCGAGCCGAGCCAGTCGTCTTCCTGCCCCTTATCCAGCAGCACCTGCAGTGCGCCCACACCCAGCACCAGCATCGAAATTCCAATGTAGTCCACGCGAATTCCGGCGCGCTTGACGCGATGGAGGAACGGCGGATCTTCGACCAGCGAATACGTCAGATAGAGCGCAAGCAAAACCGGCGGCAGCGTGATGAAAAATATCCATCGCCAAGAATAGCTGTCCGTGATCCATCCGCCGAGCATCGGACCGACCGTGGGCGCGAGCACGGCGGAGATTCCGTACAGAGCGAACGCGACGCCGCGTTTTTCCGGAGGAAACGAGTCGTTCAGAATCGCCTGCGCCATCGGCTGCAAGCCGCCGCCACCGATGCCTTGCAACGCGCGAAATAAAAGCAGCACCGGCAGGCTCGGCGCCAGGCCGCAAAGCAGGGAACTGACGGTGAAAATTGTCAGCGACAACATGAAGTAGCGTTTGCGGCCAATGATCTCGGCCAGCCAGCCGCTCATCGGCAGAATAATCGCGTTGGCTGCCAGGTAGGAAGTGAGCACCCACGTGCTGTCGTCGTAACTCGCGCCCAAGCCGCCGGCGATGTACGGCAACGCAACGTTGGCGACGCTGGTATCCAGAACTTCTACAAACGCCGCGATGGAAACGGTCGCGCCGATCGCCCACGGATTCACGCGCGGGCGCCAGACGGCCTGTTCCATCGGTAAACTGATTGCTTCGGCGCTCACCCTGGATACCTCACCCTAGTTTCGTCACCGCGGATCCCTCATCGGAGATACACCTTCGCTTCCACGTTCATGCCGGGGCGCAGCTGGTGATCGCGATTTTCGCCGGGCTCCAAAACAATTTTCACCGGCACGCGCTGAACGATCTTCACGTAGTTTCCGGTGGCGTTTTCCGGCGGCAGCAAACTGAATAGAGGCCCGGTAGCTCCCGAAATGCTATCAACGTGGCCTTTGTAGTCGCGCCCGTTCGAATCGCAGGTGACGGTCACTTTTTGGCCCGGCTGCATATGCTTCAGTTGGGTTTCCTTGAAATTCGCGGTGATCCAGACCTGATCGAGGGGAACCACGGTCAGCATTTGCTCGCCGGGGTCGACGTTCAATCCGACGACCACTTTCTTGGTCACCTCGCCGCTCACCGGCGCAACCACTTTGGTGTATTGCAGATTCAGCTCGGCCTGATCGAGCTCCGCTTTTTTCTGCCGCACGTCGGCGAGTGACGAAAGCGCGCGGGCGCGTGTGGATTCCACGCGTTGCGGTCCGGCCTGCGCGGATTCGTCTCGGGCGATCGCTTCAATCAGCCGGCTTTTCGCCTGCACCACGTTTTGTTCGGCGGTCGCTTCGTCCGCCTTCGCGGCGTCCACTGCCGCGGTTTCGGTTTGCGCCGCGGCGACGGCGTAGTCGTAGGTTTGCTTGGGCACTTCGTCTTTCGTCAGCAGCACGTGATAGCGCTCCACATCGTCCTGCGCTTTTACGTTTCCGGCTTCCGCTTCGAGCACGCGCGCTTTGGCAGCGGCAACCTGCTTTTCCGCGGCCGCGATCGCCGCTTTTGCGTTTTCAACGTCGGACGATGTGAACTTCAACTGGCTCGACGTGTCCACCGTGCTGATCGGCACGTCGATGTTCAGCGAATGCGCCGAGGCTTCCGCGGTTTCCAGATTTGCCTGCGCTTTCGCCAACGCGACTTGATAGTCCTCTGGATCGATTTCAACCAGGGTGGCGCCCTGCTGCACGTATTGGTTGTCTTCCACGTGGACGGCCTGCACGTAACCGGCGACGCGCGCGCTCACCGGATAGAGATGAACGTCAACCTGAGCGTCGTCGGTGGTTTCGAATCCGGAAAAGTAGTGCCACAGAAAAATCCCGGCAATGATCAGCGCGAGCGCTGCGGCCCCGAAAATCCACGGTTTGCGCGAACGCTGCCTCGGATAGGGCACCGACGGCGCGGGCGGGATATTTTCCACGGCGGGTTTTCCGGTGGGGGACGATGAACTCTGCGGACTCTTGACCGTTTCCTGGTCGGGCATTCTATTTCCCCTTCAGATACAGAGCGTAGTTGGATTCCGCGACACCCATGGCGCGCGCTACGGAAATTTTGGCGATGTTGTAGTTGTACAAGCTGGCGATGTACGCGTCGTTTGCATCCGCGAGCGACTCCTGCGCCTGCACGACTTCGATGTTGTCGGTCACTCCCGATGCGAAGCGATCGCGCGATTGCTGCACGGTTTCGGTGGCGAGTTCCACGGCATTTTTTTCGACGGCCACTTCTTCGGCGGAGTCCTGCAGGTCGAGGAACGCGTCGCGAACTTCCTGATCGATGCGCGCGTGAAGATCTGCGAGCTGTTGCCGGGCGGTGGCGAGCAGGGAATCGGCGACAATGTTGTCGCCATGAACCCGGCCGCCCTGAAAAATCGGAATGCGAAGCACGGCCGCTGCATCCACCGTGCCGTGGCTGGTGGCGGGATTCGTGCCGGTGAGGCCGTAATCCCCGATCGCCGCGAGCGTCGGATAACGCTCGGCAGCCGCGGCCTTTTTTTGGAGCTCCGCCGAACGAACCTGCGCTGAGAGGCTTTTGTAATCCGCTCGCGTGGCGTAGGCGCGGTCCAGCGCTTCGTCAAGCGATGAAATCGTCAGCGCCTGGTAATCGATTTCGGTCGCGATGTCGAACTTCTGGCCCGCCGGTAGTCCGATCGCTCGCGCCAGAACCAATTTTTGTTTGGCCAGACTGTTGCGCGCGACGATCAACTTTTGCTCGCGCGCCTGCAGCTCTACGTTGGACCGCAACACGTCTACCGCTGCGGCGAGCCCTGCTTTGTGCTGGTCGATGGTTTGGTCGAGGATTACTTTAGCGGTGTCGCGCTGCGCGGTCGCGGATGCAACTTGCGATTGGTCAGCGATCACCAGCAAGTAATTCGAAGCGACCACGAGAACGACCAGTTCGCGCGCGTTTTTGTACGTATATTGCGACGCATTCAATTGCGCGGTCGCCGAGCGCTCACGCTCGATTGACTCCCAGTTGAAGATCGATTGATCCAGATACGCCCGCGTATCGAAAACGCCAAACGGCCCGATCACGCGTGGCACGTTAGGAAGCGGAATGTTGATGCCGATGACTGTCTTCAGATCGTTTTGCTTCACTCCGATGCTGGTGGCAGTGGTGAGATTTGGCAGCAAAGCGCTCAACGCGCGCCAACGTTCGCCTCTAGCGCCGGATATGGCGTCATCGGAAAGCATTCCGCCGAGATTTTGTTTCAATCCTCGATGTACCGCGTCCTCAAGCGATAGTGAGATTGGCGTCGCGCTCACAGTGCCGGTCGCGACGCCGCCGAGATACGGATTTTGCGACTGTGAATCGAGCGGCGAAACCGCCGTGGCCGGCACGTACGACAACGCCGGTTGGCCGGGAGCGGGCAACTGCGATTGCGCGCACAAAGGAGCGCTGGCGAAAAGAATGGCGTTGAGCGCGATCCGACCTGCGAAAAAATTGACGCGTCCGCCGGTGAAAATCGGCCGAGCTGCGAAATTCACGATTCCTTCTCCGGAATGGCTCTTAGCTCTTCGTTTGAATTCCGCGGCATGGGCAGCTGGGCATGTGGAGGAATTTGAACGTCATGAGATTGGCCCACGCCGGTAGTTACGTCCGTGACGGTCGCCATTAAGCCAGCGGTACCGAGCCAAAACAATTAGACGAAGGTATCGCCTACACCTTGGTATTGGTCTGAGCGCGCGTATTTGCGACGAGTGATGCGTGGCCGGCGCTGGCCGGCCGAGTCGATACGAAAGTGCCGGATATACCTTCGTCCAATTGTTTCGCGGCCGTGAATTTGTTTTTATCGCGTCGCCCCGAGCGATTCGATCGAGCGTGCGCGAAACGCAAAAGTCTGAACGGTTGGTTGAAAGTTCAAAGGATGAGTGACGAAGACCGATGAACCGGGAACAACTCAAAGCGACGACCGAGCGGAATCCGCAAAACCGCAGCGCCAGCGCGAAAGCTGCATTCACCGACGAACACCTGCTGGTGACGCAAGCGCAGATGGGCCACGCGAGCGCGTTCGGAGAGTTGTACGAGCGGCATCATTTGACGATCTACCGTTCCGTGCTCCGCATTCTTCAAAATTCGCACGACGCCGAAGATGCGCTACAGCAATCGTTTCAACACGCATTCACAAACCTCGCCCGGTTTCGCGGCGATTCCACGTTCGCCACCTGGGTAACGCGCATTGCGATCAACGAAGCGTTGACGATCCTGCGGCGTAGGCGTTTAATCACCGTGCCAATCGAATGTGAAAACGAAGACGGCAACACGACGGCGCCCATCGACCCGGCCGATGATCGCCCGACCCCGGAACAAGCCCTTTTTGAAAGTGAAAGCCGCGCGGTACTGACTCACGCGATATCCCAGTTGCAGAAAAGTTTGCGGACGGTGGCGCTGCTGCGCGTGATGCACGGGCTTTCGAACGCAGAGACCGCTCGCCGTCTCGGATTGACCGTGACGGCAGTGAAGACGCGCAATTTTCGCGCGCGTTGCTGCTTGCGGAAATGTTTGGAGGCAAAATACGCGACCGGCTGCGGAAAGTGTGCGGAGCAGCACGAATGAAGGAGAAGGATCGTCGGTGAACACGAAAGCCGTAGCTCGCCCAGGTGATCGTCCGAAATCTCGGCGCTGGAATTCTCTTCGCACGGTCTGCGCGTTGGCGGTGCTTGCGTTTTTCAGTGCAGCGCCCATACTTTTCGCGCAAACAGGTGCCGACGACGCGCCGGCCTCCCAGCCTCGACAACATTTATTCGGCGAGTGGGACGCCGAACGAACCGCGCTGGCCGAAAAGGGCGTGACGTTTGATTTTTTCTACATTGCCGACTTGCAGGCCAATCCCGTCGGCGGGCTGAAGCAAACACAGGCTGGCTGGGGCCGCATTCGCGGGACGATGGATGTGGATTTCGCGAAACTTGGCGGCCCGAACGGATTGACGTTTCACGTGACCGGACTGTGGCAGTTCGGCGGTAATCTCGGCGCGGATATCGGAGTTCTGGCGAATCCCAGCGGATTGGTCAGCGCGCACACCACGCGGCTGGATTCGTTTTGGTTGCAGCAGGCGCTTTTCAGCAATCACCTGTTTCTGCGCGCCGGGCAGTTTGCGGGTCTCGATTTCTACGGCGATCAGGAATATGGATCTTCGTACTTGATCGAACCGCTCGACTACGCGTTCGGAAATCTATTTCCTACCACGTACGAGTCGTTCAATCCGGCGGCGACGCCCGCCGCGGAAATTCGGGTGGTTCCGTGGCGGACTTTTTACATCAAGTCCGCGGTGCTTTCCGGAAACCGGAATCCGTATCAGCAGGACACGAACGGCTTTCATTTCGCGATTCGCAACAGCCCGGACTGGGTTTTCGAAACTGGATTCACGCGCGATCTGCCGGATCCGTCGGGGCGCGCGCCTCACGCAGATCAAAAAACGTATCCCGGCATTTACAAATTTGGCGCGGCTTACAACGGCGGCAAGTTCACGAACGCGGCGGGATTTCAAAGCAGCGGCAATTACTTAATCTACGGCGCGGCGAACCAGGCGTTGTACCGTTCCGCCGCGGGTTCCACGCGAGGGCTCGATGCCACGCTCGGATTCGATTGGAGTCCGTACGATGTGAACCAGCAAAACAGTCAAATCACCGCCGGCCTGCGGTACAACGGGCCGATTTCGAGCCGGCCGCAAGATGGCGTTGACTTCGGATTTGTGTACACACATATTGGCGACCCGTTCCAATCGGTAGGTGTTCCGCTGGGCGCGCCGCTGCTTGGTTCGGAGAAAGCCGTCGAGCTGAACTACGCGCTGCAATGGAAGCCGTACCTGCTCTGGCAGCCGGTCTTTCAATATTATTGGGACGTTGGGGGCGACTCTCGCATACCGAACGCCGCCGTTTTTGGATTTCGCGTGAAAGTGGATTTCTGATCGAGTGGAGTAGGCATGAAAAATCGCGACGAGCAGTTGCGGGATATTGCCGGAAATTCGTTCGACGTTTGCATAATCGGCGGCGGCGCCACTGGCGCAGGCTGCGCGCTCGACGCCCAACTTCGCGGACTTCGCACCGTGCTGCTTGATGCCGGTGATTTTGCGGGCGCCACATCCAGCGCGGCGACGAAAATCGTGCACGGCGGCGTGCGCTATCTGGAAGAAGCGATCAAAGACGTCGATCCGAAGGAATATCACGTCGTCGTTCGCGCGTTGTACGAGCGGATTCGCATGCTCAACAATGCGCCGTATTTGGCCCGAACCCTGCAGTTCGTCGTCCCCAGTTACGACTGGCTCAACGTCGCTTACCTCGATATCGGCCTGAAAATTTACGACTGGCTCGCGGGAGCAGGCCGCATCTCGCCGAGCAAATATGTGTCGCGCAAGGAAACGCTCGAGCGGATGCCGGAATTGAAGCAGGAAGGGTTGGTGGGATCGGTCGAGTATGCCGACGGCCAATTCGACGATTCGCGATATTGCATGGCGCTGGTGCAGACGTTTTCGCGGGCCGGTGGCAGCGCGCTGAACTATGCGCGCGTAACGGCGTTTGAGCGCGACGCGAACGGAAAACTATCCGGCGTCTCGGTGGCCGACCGGCTGAGCGGAAAAACATTTTCCGTGCACGCCAAAGTTTTCATCAACGCCACCGGACCGTTTGCCGATTCGATTCGGACGATGGCCACGCCGACCGTGCCGCGCCGCATGCGCCTCAGCAAAGGTGCGCACATCTTGCTGCCACTCGATGTTTTCCCCTCGCAAGACGCGATGCTGATTCCCAAAACCGACGACGGACGCGTTTTGTTTGCAGTGCCGTGGTGCGGCCGGCTGCTGGTCGGCACAACGGAAGCGGAAGTCTCGCCGGAAGACGAACTGTTCGTCACTCGCGAAGACGTGAGCTTCATGCTGGGCCAGCTGAACAAATATCTCGAACATCCGGTTTCGCCTTCGCAAATCGTGGCTGGTTTCGCCGGCGCGCGTCCGCTCGTTGGCTCCGGTGAGGGCGGCGACACGAAACGGATCGCTCGCGATGACGTAATTGAAATCGATCCGGCCAGCGGATTGATCAGCATTATGGGGGGGAAGTGGACGACGCATCGCGCCATGGCCGAGGATACCGTCGACGCTGCGCAAAAATCGCTTGGCGTCGCGGAGACAGAGAGTCCGACGCGATCGCACGTGCTGGTCGGCGGCGAAGACTACACCGACGATCTGTGGGAAAAACTCGCCGCGGCTTTTTCGATCTCAAAAGACAGCGCTCACCATCTCGCTTCGAAATTCGGAACTGCCGCGTGGAAAGTTCTGGAGCTCACGAAACAGAATCCCGCACTCGCTGAACCGATTGTCGCGGGCACCGCGCCGATTCAAGCCGAAGTGGTGTACTCGGTTCGGAACGAACTCGCCGCCACGCTGGAAGACGTGCTCGCGCGCAGGCTCGGTGTACAGTTTTTCTCGTGGCGGCAGGCGATTCAGTCGGCACCTCGCGTGGCACAGCTGATGGCGGCCGAGCTGCAGTGGCCCGAAGAAAAAACAAAATCGGAGACGACGGCGTACGTCGCGAAGATCAACGGACTGCTTGAGCACGCCGGGCTCGAACCCGAAGCCACCGTCGGCGCGACCGCGGGCCATGCACCGGCTCGCTGAGCTGAAAGGAGAACCGCAATGACTGCGTATCTAGGCGCCATCGATCAAGGAACGACGAGCACGCGCTTCATCGTGTTTGATCGCAGCGGACGGATCGTTTCGGTGGCGCAAAAGGAGCACGAGCAGATTTATCCGAAACCGGGATGGGTGGAGCACGATCCCGACGAAATCTGGCGGCGCACACAGGAAGTGATCGCCGAGGCGATGAAGAAAGGCGGATTTCAGCCGAAGGATTTGGCCGGCATCGGCATCACCAACCAGCGCGAGACCACGATCGTGTGGAATCGCAAGACCGGAAGATCGGTTTACAACGCGATTGTGTGGCAAGACACGCGCGTGGAGGATTACGTCGCCGAATTTTCGCGTGAAGGCGGCCAAGATCGCTTTCGAGCCAAGACCGGGCTGCCGGTGGCGACGTATTTCAGCGGACTGAAGATCCGCTGGATTCTGGGCAACGTAAAGGGAGCCAAAGAAATGGCAGACTCCGGCGACCTGCTGTTTGGAAATATCGATTGCTACCTGGTGTGGAAACTCACCGGCGGCACGAACGACGGCATTCACATCACCGACGTGACCAACGCGAGCCGCACGCAGCTGATCGACCTGCACACGCTGAATTGGGATGAGGAGCAGCTGAAAATCTTTGGAATTCCAAAATCCGTGCTGCCGAAAATCGTTTCCAGCAGTGAAGTGTACGGCAACGTGACGACCATCCCGGCGGTACAAGGCGTGGCCGTAGCCGGAATATTGGGCGACCAACAAGCGGCATTGGTCGGCCAGACCTGTTTCAATTCCGGCGAAGCGAAAAACACCTACGGCACCGGATGTTTCCTGCTGATGAACACCGGTGCGGCGCCGGTGCTTTCGAAATTCGGATTGATCACCACCGTCGCATTCAAGCTCGGCGAAAAACCCGCGCAGTATGCGCTCGAGGGAAGCATCGCCGTAACCGGCGCGCTCGTTCAGTGGATGCGCGACAACCTCGGCCTGATCGAAAAAAGCACCGACATCGAAACTTTGGCGCGCACGGTAAAAGACAACGGCGGCGTTTATTTTGTTCCCGCATTTTCCGGTCTCTACGCGCCATATTGGAAGACGACCGCTCGCGGCGTAATCGCCGGCCTCACACGCTACGCCAACAAAGGCCATCTGGCGCGCGCGGTTCTTGAAGCGACGGCCTACCAGACTCGCGAAGTCGTAGAAGCGATGGAGATGGATTCAAAAGTTCCGCTCGACGACCTGCGCGTGGACGGCGGAATGGTTGCGGACGATCTGCTGATGCAATTCCAGTCCGACATTCTGAACCGCAACGTGATTCGCCCGCACACAATCGAGACCACGGCGCTCGGTTCGGCGTACGCAGCTGGACTCGCGGTGGGATATTACAAAGATCTCGACGAACTGCGCGCCAACTGGGCGGTAGATCACACCTGGAAACCGCAGATGGAGTCCGCCGTCCGCGATCGTCTATATAAGGACTGGAAAAAAGCCGTTACGCGGTCGTTTGATTGGGTCGGATGAAGTTCCGCAGCGCAACCAGAAAACTTTCACAGCGAGGAACACAGCGATGACTTCGCCCATCTTCGGAGAATTTATCGGCACCCTGGTTTTGATCCTGCTCGGCGACGGAGTAGTGGCCGGCGTGTTGCTGAAGCGCTCGAAGGCCGAGGGAAGCGGATGGCTGGTGATCACCACCGGCTGGTTTTTAGCAGTGTTCGCCGGAGTCTTCGTCGCGATCGCGTGCGGCAGCAGCCACGCGTACATCAATCCGGCGGTTACGCTGGGATTTGCGATCACCTCCAACGACTACTCAAAGGTGTTGCCATACTCGGCGGCGCAATTGGCCGGTGCGTTTTTGGGCGCTACGATCGTGTGGCTGCATTATCTGCCGCACTGGCGGGAAACTCCTGACGCGGGATCGAAGCTGGCAGTATTTTGCACTGGCCCGGCAATCCGCAACGTGGCTGCCAATCTTTTGAGCGAAATTATCGGCACGTTTGTATTGGTATTTATCACCGCGGCCGTTTTTTCAAAGACCGTAGCGAAAGACGGATTGGCTGCCGGCCTCGGCCCGTATCTGGCGGGCTGCGTGGTGTGGGCTATCGGACTTTCGCTGGGCGGCACCACCGGATACGCGATCAATCCGGCGCGCGATTTGGGCCCGCGCATCGCACACGCAATTTTGCCGATCGCCGGAAAAGGTGGCTCGGATTGGAGCTACGCGGGAATTCCGATCGTTGGCCCTCTGATCGGCGCCGGCCTCGCGGGTCTGTTTGTGCGCGCATTGAATATTTAGCACCGCGGCAACTTGTTACGCGTCGCACATTCCGAAAAACTCATAGACATCAAATTCAGCCCGGCGTTTAATGGCGCCGAGGACGTCCAGAAACTCATCTCCCTTTCGTCCGCGGATGCGCCGGAGGTCTTCATGGCAAAGCTGCGCTGGCTGCAGGCAGTCGCGATTTTCGGGCTTCTCGTCCTGATTGTGACTGCGTGGGTGTACAAGTTTGACGTCAACGGCTACCGGCAAACTCTCGCGAGCTTGCGCGCGAGCATTGACGGTAACGCGGACATTTTCATCGCGCTGTTTTCCGTGGTCAGCATGATTTCGATGCCGATCGTCGGTATCTCGGGCATTGTGGGCATCGCGCTGTCGAGCAAGCTCGGCCGTCCGGCACTGATTTTGGGTATTGCTTGCTGCGCGCTGAGTTTTGCGAATTATTTGCTGTGGAGAAACTACGGAGGCGTACCGCATTAGTTTTTGCCTTCTGCTAACAGCCACCGAACGTATCGTCGCCCGTAAATACAAAGGGAGCCTCGCCGAAGCGAGACTCCCTTTTTTCTTGGAATAACGCACGTGCTAGCCGTCCGCTAGCCAGCGTGCCTGACTACGCGGCCGATGCGGTTCTCGATCGGTCAAGGTCGAATCGATCGAGGTTCATGACTTTGTTCCACGCAGCGGCAAAATCCCGTACGAATTTTCCGTGCGCGTCGGAGCTTCCGTAAACTTCCGCTAGCGCGCGGAGCTGCGCGTTCGAACCGAAGATCAGATCCGATCGCGTCGCCGTCCAGCGAACCTTGCCGGATTTGCGGTCGCGCCCTTCAAACGTGTCGTTCGTATCCGACGTCGCCTTCCAGACCGTCCTCATATCCAGCAGGTTGATGAAGAAGTCGTTGGTCAACGCTTCCGGCTTGTCGGTGAACACGCCGAACTTGGTTTGTCCATAGTTGGTGTTGAGCACGCGCAAGCCGCCGACCAGCACCGTGAGTTCCGGCGCGGTCAATGTGAGCAACTGCGCTTTATCGAGCAGTTCCACTTCCGCCGTTCCGTCGGCGCGGCCGTGTGCGCGTTCGCTGGAGTACGACCGGAAACCATCCGATGCCGGCTCCAGAAATCCGAACGACTCCACGTCGGTTTGTTCCTGCGAAGCGTCCATCCGACCCGGCGTGAAGGGAACCGTGGTCGAAACTCCGGCGTTTTTCGCAGCTTGTTCGACGCCGGCGACGCCGGCCAGGACGATCAGATCGGCCAGCGAAATTTTCTTGCCGCCGGATTGCGCCGCGTTGAATTCGCTCTGAATCTTTTCGAGCGCCTTCAACACCGTTTGCAGTTGTTCGGGCTGATTCACTTTCCAGTCTTTCTGCGGAGCCAGACGGATGCGTCCGCCGTTTGCACCGCCGCGCTTGTCGGATCCGCGGTATGTGGACGCCGCCGCCCACGCGGTTGACACGAGCTGAGAGACCGACAGTCCCGAAGCCAAAATTTTCGTCTTCAACGCGGCCACATCTTTCGCATCCACCAGCGGATGATTCACCGCCGGAATCGGATCCTGCCAGAGCAGCACTTCTTTCGGAACTTCCGGACCCAGATACCGTGCGGTCGGGCCCATGTCGCGATGGGTCAGCTTGAACCACGCTCGCGCGAACGCATCGGCAAACTGCGCCGGGTTTTCGTAGAAACGCCGCGAGATTTTTTCGTAAATCGGATCGAACTTCAAAGAAAGGTCCGTCGTGAGCATCGCGGGTGCGTGCCGCTTCGAAGGATCATGGGCGTCGGGCACCGAACCCGCGCCTACATTGCCCTTGGGCTTCCACTGATGCGCGCCGCCGGGGCTCTTGGTCAGTTCCCAATCGTATTTAAAAAGATGCTCGAAGAAATCATTGCTCCATTTTGTCGGCGTGCTGGTCCAGGTAACCTCCAGTCCGCTGGTGATCGCGTCGCCCGCGATTCCAGTGGCGTATGCGCTGGACCAACCGAGTCCCTGATTTTCAATCGCGGTTCCTTCCGGTTCTTTGCCCAGGTGCGAGCCCGCCCCCGCTCCGTGAGTTTTACCGAAGGTGTGGCCGCCGGCGATCAGCGCGACGGTTTCTTCGTCGTTCATCGCCATGCGTCCAAACGTTTCACGAATATCTTTCGCCGCTTTCACCGGATCGGGAACTCCTTCCGGTCCCTCGGGGTTCACGTAAATCAGTCCCATGGTGGTCGCGCCAAACGGACGCGCGAGATCGCGCTCTCCCGCGTAGCGTTTGTCGGTTCCCATCCAAGTCGTTTCATGTCCCCAATTGACGTCGAGATCCGGTTCCCACACGTCCGCGCGTCCGCCGGCGAAACCAAACGTTTTGAATCCCATCGTTTCCAGCGCAACGTTTCCGGCGAGGATCATCAGGTCGGCCCAGGAAATTTTCTTGCCGTACTTTTGCTTGATCGGCCACAGCAGGCGCCGCGCGCGATCCAGGTTTACGTTGTCTGGCCAGCTGTTCAGCGGCGCAAAGCGCTGCTGTCCTCGGCCGCCGCCTCCGCGCCCGTCAAACGTGCGATAGGTACCGGCGCTGTGCCAGGCCATGCGAATGAACAGCGGACCGTAGTGGCCGAAGTCGGCAGGCCACCAGTCCTGCGAGTCGGTCATCAGCGCTGCCAGATCTTTTTTCAGCGCGGGGTAGTCCAGGCTGTTGAATTCTTTCGCGTAATCGAAGTCTTCCGCCATCGGATCAGACAGCGATGAGTGCTGATGCAGTAGGCTCAAATTCAGGTGGTTCGGCCACCAGTCGCGGTTGGTGCGGTGCTGGGTCGCGCCGTGGTTGAATGGGCACTTCGCTTCTTCGGACATCGGATCACTCTCCTCAGGTTTTTCACTGCGACGTATGAGAACGCAAAATTCCACGCGCCGGACTTGACCCGATGAAAGTAGCACTGATTCACGATATAGTTCCAATATCTAAATCGCATTCTAGGTATAGGCATACGCTATGGAAATTCACCAGCTTCGCTACGTTTGCGCCATTGCCGACACCGGAACTTTCAGCCGCGCCGCCGAACGCTGCCAGGTGGCGCAGCCGTCGTTGTCCCAGCAGGTTTTGAAACTCGAGGAAGATCTCGGCGCCAAGCTGTTTGACCGCCTGGGGCGCAGCGTACGAGTCACCGACGCGGGTCGCGCTTTTATTCCCCATGCTCGAGCGATTCTGGACCAAATGGAAATCGCGCGGTCGAGCGTGGCGGCCAACAATGCCGACCTGCGCGGCAGCGTGGCCGTCGGCGTGATTCCCACCGTTGCGCCGTACCGGATGCCCGCATACACGGCCGAGTTTGCGCGAAAATTTCCCGACGCGAAATTACGCATTGTGGAGGAAACCACCGCCGTGCTGGTGGACGGCCTGCGGGACCTTTCGATTGACGTAGCGATTCTGGCGCTGCCGCTGCGGCACAAAGACCTGGAGTTTTTTCCGCTGCGGACCGAGCCGCTGTTCGCGGTGCTGAACAAGAATCACCCGCGCGCCTCGGCGAAATCGCTGTCGCTGAAAGAACTGCGAGGAGAATCGTTTGTGATGCTGCGCGATGGGCACTGTTTCCGCGACCTGAGCATGGGCGCATGCACACACGCGCGCGTCACGCCCAACATTGCGTTTGAAAGCGGTCAGTTCAGCAGCCTGTTGGGCATGGTTGCCGCGGGTGTGGGCGTATCGCTGGTTCCTGAAATGGCGATCGATCGCAACGCAGGATGCAGCTACGTGCGCCTCACTGATGGGGAGGCCACGCGTACGATCGTCGCAGCCGTACTGCGCGGACGAAGCTTCAATCGCGTTCAACGGGCGTTTGTGCACGAACTGAAGAAAAGCGCCGCCGAAAACCGCGCCGGGAAGGCGGCAGTCGCGAACCGCTCGGACAAAGATTGAGCGCGCCCTGCGAGTCTTGCCTTCGAAATTGACAATGAAACCGAAAATGGACAAACTCCGCCGTATGAGACTTCCACTGATTTGTGCGGCTCTGCTGGTCCTGCTGGCGCCGGTTTGTCGAGCGCAGGTGGCTCCGGTCTTCGCGATTGAGCAGGAGGGCAGCTCGATCAAGTTTCACGTGAAGGCTTCGGTGGCGCTCGCCGGAAAATTCGACAAGTGGGATGCCTCTCTCGTATTCACTTCGCCGGCGGAATCGACCGGGGTGCTCTCAATCAACATCCAGGCTGACAGCGTCGACACCGGAAGCGGGATGAAGAACGGCAAGCTGAAAGGGAAAGATTTCTTCGACGTCGCGAATAATCCTGTGATCACCTTCGTTTCCACAAAGTCAGTTGTGCTTGCCCCCAATACATACGAAGTCGATGGCAATTTCACGATCCGCGGCGTTTCGAACCCGGAAAAACTGACCTTGACCGTATCGGGCAAAGGGGACGACGAGGGCGAGATCAAAGGCACCATGGTTTTCAACCGCAAGGATTACGGGATGAACAAAGGAATTCCGTTCATCAAAATCGCCGACCACGTGGACGTCAGCTTTCACCTGAAGCTCAAGCGCGTGAGCGGGCCGCCACTGACCGCAGCCGCCGCAATAAACAACGACGGCACCTTTCTTGCCGCCAACGCCACCGCAATCGACGCAATCCCCTGAAATCCGCACAGTATCGCTACATCTGATCCGGAAACCTCGAACGCCACGATCAATCAGGGCCCTATCACGCCGCAATTCCTTCCAGCCGACATGCTGCCGATTTGAATTGTGAATGGCGGAAATTTGCCGAACGAATAGCGGACTTTCTAATCGGTTATTACCGGGAAAACAAGTTCAATCCGTTTGGATTGAGTGTTCGCTTTTGGAATCCGCGGTGCGATTTCCGCGCGTGTCATTGCGAAACCATCTTCACGGCTCTGTGAAATCGACCACAGAAACCGCTGAAAACGGCCCTTTGCGGCCCTATTGCGTACTGTCGTTTGCTGCGAACTGTATCGTTACAGGTAAGCGGTAAAGGGCGTCGGATGATCCGCGCGAGGCTCCCTGGCGCGAAACTTCTTGACAAAGGATTCTGCCATCCACTATAACGCTGGCAATTGGAATAAGCGGTTAGAAGAAGAACCGCTTTTTCGTTTGATTGATTTCGCTGAGCCGGACGAAGACTGCAGTCGAGCGAACTTCGCCAGCGGGACACTCAAGCTGAATGCTCGGTAAATAGGGAGGGGGGATGCGAATTTTGGGGATCCGCAATTGGCGTTTTCAGTTGGTGGTTCTTGCTTTGGTTCTCTTCATGTGTGGCAGCGCCTTCGCCGGCGTCACCGCCAGCATTTCCGGAACAGTGACCGATCCTTCGGGAGCAGCGATTGCCGGCGCGAACGTAACCGCGACGAACGTTGAAACCGGGATCGCCACCACCCAGCCGTCCAACTCACAAGGTTTCTACTCGTTTCAATCTTTGGCGCTCGGCACCTACACGATTGATGTGGGAAAGAGCGGCTTTAAGGCCTACCGCCAGACCGGCCTGGTGCTGGACGTAAACTCCGCGCTGGTGGTGGACGTGAAGCTGGCAGTTGGCGAAGCGAGCGAGAAAGTGGAAGTGCTCGCCGGCGCGCTGCACGTTGATACCGAAAGCACGCAGATGGGCGAAGTCATCACCGGAAAAGAGATGACTGACGTACCGCTGGTGACCCGCAGCTATACCGACCTTTTGGCTCTGCAGCCGGGCGTCGTCTCCTCCGCCTCGCAAATGACCGGTGCTTACGCCGGACCATTTATCTCCGCCGGCTTCGCGGCGCCGCTGGTTTCGGGCGATTTGAACTCCGGCGCGCTTTCCGTGAACGGCATGCGCGAATCGGAAAATGGATTCATCCTGAACGGCGTGATCGTGCAGGAAACCGGATTCTCCGGCGCGGGCGCGATTCCCAACCTCGACTCGATCGCTGAGTTCCGCATTCTGACCAACAACTACGACGCCGAATACGGCAACTATTCCGGCGGCCAGATTAACGTGGTCACCAAGTCCGGCACGAACCAGTTTCACGGCAACGTGTTCGAATTTTTGCGCAACACGGACTTCGACGCCGCAAACTATTTCGACCAGGGCAGCCGCGGCGCGTATCACCAGAACCAGTTTGGCGGCACGATCGGTGGTCCGATCGTGAAAGACAAGATCTTCTTCTTCGCCGACTATCAGGGCAACCGCGTGATTCAGGGCATCACCGAACGCATCACCGGAGCTCCGACGTCTGCGGTAGAAGGCGGCGACTTGTCGTCGCTCGCGGGCAGCTTTGTGGATTCGAATGGAAATCCGACGACGGTCAACGGCGGTCCTTGGGCTGCACAACTGACCACCCAGCTCGGCCAACCTGTACACGCGGGCGAGGTTTACTACGTGCCGGGTTGCACCACCACGGCGCAGTGCGTGTTTCCAAATGCTCAGCTTTCGCCGACGGCGTTTAACCCAATCTCGGCCAATCTGCTGCCATACATTTTGCCGGCCAACGGCACCAACAGCCAGGGCCTTCCCACGTACACCACGAATGCCGGCAAGACGAACCTGAGCGACAACAAGTTCAGTGGACGCGTGGATGCAAACTCAGGCCTGGGTTTGTTGACCGCTTACTACTACTGGGATCGCTACAACCGTATCGACCCGTACTGGCCGGGCAATGCGCCTCTCTATCCCGGATTTGAAGTGGACGGAAAGGGGCAAACGCACAACGTAAACCTCGGCGATACCAAGACTCTCAGCTCGTCGGCCGTAAACGAATTCCGCGTCGGCTACTTCCGGTTGGACACGAAATTCAATCAGCCGAGCGGCGGCACCGGCATCACGCTTGCGAGTTTGGGTTTCGCTTCCGGAGCCGGCGGCGCACCAGGCATCGTGCCTCTGGTCCCCAGCCTGGAAGGCGTTCCTGAAATAGACTTCAACGACTTCGTGATCGGCGTTCCCAGCCGCCCGAACGGTTTGATCGAAAACATTTATCAGATTCTCGACAACTACAGCAAAGTGATCGGCACGCACACCTTGAAGTTCGGCGGCCAATATCACTTCGACCAGTTGGAAGAAGACCTGATCGACAACGTTTCCAACGGAAACTTTTTCTTTGGCAGCAACTTCAACGGCCAACCCAGCGAAACCGGCAGCGATTTCGCGGACTTCCTGCTGGGCGCGCCGAGCCAGTTCGTACAGGGCCAATCGTTCCCGTCATACGGACAGAATTTCTACTTTGGTTTGTACGCGCAGGACAGCTGGCGCGTGAAGTCGAACCTCACGTTCAACTACGGACTCCGCTACGACGTGAGCGCTCCCTTCAAGGAAAAGTACAACCAGATCCAGACCCTGATTCCCGGCGAGCAATCGCTGGTGTTTCCGGGTTCGCCGACGGGCTGGGTATTCCCGGGCGATCCGGGCGTGCCTAGCACGCTCGCTCCCACCAAGTGGAACAATTTTGCACCGCGTCTGGGTCTCGCCTATTCGTTCGGCGATCACGACGGCATGCTGGGCAAGATCCTGGGCAACGCTTCGAACACCAGCATCCGCGCCGGATGGGGCATGTACTACAGCACATTTGAAGGCGCGACGGACTTCAACGAAATCGGCGACGCTCCATTCGGAAACTACACCGGACAATCGCAGCCGACCTTTGCCGCACCGTTTACCAATCGTGCTGCGGGCACTTCGATCACCAACTTTTTCCCAGCTCCGAATCCGCCGCTTCATTTCTCGCAGAAGAATCCGGCCAGCGGATATCCGTATGACAACCTGACCGACTTCTTCGGAGCGTTCGGAACGATCGGCAGCTCGCCGGCGTTCTACAACAAGAACAAGCTGCCGTACTCCGAGCAGTACGAACTTTCGATCGAGCGCCAGATCACTAGCGCCGACTTGTTGACCGTGAGCTACGTGGGCACGCAAGGGCACCGCTTGCTCTCTTCGCTCTCGGCCAACCCCGGCAATCCCTCGCTCTGCTTGAGCGTCAGTCAGCCGAGCGAAGTTCTGGCCGGCACGCCCACCTGCGGACCGGGCGGTGAAAACAACATCTACACGCGAGCGGACGGAACGCTGGTGATCGGAACGCGCCCGAATTTCCCGGGTGTGGTTCTGCCCGGCGGCACGCCGATCGTCCCGTTCGGCAACGATTCGTACTTCATCACCGCGGGCGCTTCGAATTACAACTCCGCCCAGATCAACTACCGCCACACCAGCGGCCGGCTGCAAATGCTGGTCGGCTACACGTTCAGCAAATCGATCGACGATTCGTCCGGTTACGGCGAGCAGATCAATCCGTATAACTCGCGCGCGAGCCGCGGCCTTTCAGCGTTCGATAGCACGCACAACTTTGTTGCCAGCTACAGCTATCGTTTGCCGATCGATAAGCTCGAAGGTCCGAAGCGGTTGACCAACGGCTGGTCGGTGAGCGGCATCACTCGCTTCGCCACCGGTCTGCCGGTCACCATGGTGGAAACCGACGACCAATCACTGCAGGGCACCAGCTTCGGCGGTCCGATCACTCTTCCCGCGGACACGCCGAACTTCGTTGGACCGCTGGACATCACCGACCCGCGCAAGACCGGCGGACAATACTTCAGCCCGGCGGCATTCGGTCCTTCCGCGCTCGGCACCGAAGGCGATTCCGGCCGCCGCTTCTTCCACGGTCCTGGAATCAACAACTGGGACTTCGCGGTGCTGAAGGACACGCAGATCAACGAGCGGTTCAACATTCAATTCCGGGCTGAGTTCTTCAATCTGTTCAACCACACTCAGTTCCTGACGCCCATCGGTATCACCGGTTTCAATGCGGGCGTAGCGACGTCAAGCTCCTTCGGCCAGGTTTCCGGAACTCTGCCGGGCCGCATCGGGCAACTCTCGCTGAAGCTGAACTTCTAAATCGTTCGGCGCACAGCGAAGCGCGGTATCGAGACCCCTTGGCGGCCGGATTTCCGGCGGTCGCCGAGGGGTTCTTCACGAAGCGACGAAGTTTCCTGCCGTAACGCAGGCGTTGCAAAGAGCGGGATGCCATGGCGGCCACTGGTGTGCTCGCGGCGACTTTGGTTGAGCCCGGGCGATACGAAATTCGCGAATATCCGCTGCCGGAGCCGGGTCCGGGTTGCGTGCTGGTGAAGATGGAGCTTTCGGGAATTTGCGGCACCGACAAGCACACCTTTCAGGGCTACACCACGCAGTACGGCGGACGGAAGCTGCAGTTTCCGATTATTCAAGGCCACGAAAATGTCGGCACTATCGCGGCGATCGGCGGCGCGGGAAAGTACACGGATTTCGAAGGAGTGCCGCTGCAGGTCGGCGACCGCGTCGTTGTGGGCGCGAATGTTTGTTGCGGCGAATGTTATTCCTGCCGCCACGATTTTCCGTACTACTGTTGTGAGAATACGACAGATTACGGAAATAATCTGAGCGCGAAAGAAGCTCCGTATTTGTTTGGCGGTTGGTCGCAGTACATGTACATCGTGCCGGGAAGTTTTCTGGTGAAGGTTCCGGACGAATTGCCTTCGGAAGTTGCGGTGCTGACCGAAATTTTCGCCGTGTCGGTCGGGCTCGATCGCGCCAAGCAGATGTCGGCGTTTCCGAATGAGTCGTTTCGATTTGACGACACAGTTGTCGTGATGGGCGTCGGTCCGCTGGGGATGTGCTTTCTAATGAAAGCGCGGATGCTGGGCGCGGGCACAATCATCGCCGTCGATTTATCGGACTACCGGCTGAATTTTGCGCGGCGCCTGGGCGCGGATCATGTGATCAACGCAGGCAAAATGCCCGCAGCCGAGCGATTGAAATTTGTGCGAGAGCTGACCCACGGCCGTGGCGCAGACATGGTAATCGAGTGCGCCGGCGTTCCGGCCGCGGTGCCCGAATCGCTGGACATGCTTCGCATCGGCGGCCTGTTGGTCGAAGCTGGAAATTTTTCGGACCTGGGCGAAGTGCCCATTAGCCCGCATCGTCAAATTTGTGCGAAGAATGCGCGGATCCTGGGCGTTGGCGGCGAAGAACCCGCGGCGTACGGTCCGAGCATGCGGCAGATGGCGCGCTACATGAAAAATTATCCGCTGAAGGAATTTGTGACGCACCGCTACGGTTTGCGAGATGTGGAGCCGGCGATGCGGAAATCCACGGAACCTGATTCGATGAAGGTCGTGCTCGAACCGTGGAACTAAGTTGCTCGAACGATTGATTGAAAATTAGATCGCATTCAAAGAGGCCCTACATGACCGATAGCAACGCGCGATTCAAATTTGCATCCGCACCAGACAGCTGGGGAGTGCTCGATTATCCCGGCCCGTCGTGGGAACAGTCCTACGAAAAAATGCTGGATGAAATGGAGCAGGCCGGCTACTCCGGCTCCGAGCTCGGACCTTACGGATTTTTTCCTACCGATCCGAAAATTCTGCAGCCGCAACTGGAAAAGCGAAATTTGAAACTGCTCGCCTCGTTTGTGCCGGTGAAGATGACCGATCCGAACGCGGGCAAAGCGGTGATCGAGCGCATTCGCAAGGTCGGCAGTCTGCTCGCCGCGCTCAAGGCGCCGTTCCTGGTGTTTGCCGACGACCAGTCCAATGAGCGCAATGCGTATTCCGGCCGCGTGTACGACAAAGGCTGCCCGACGCTGACCGCGGCGCAGTGGAAACACATCGGCAAGATCACCGCCGACGCGGAAAAGGTGGCCAACGAATTCGGCCTCGATCTCGTGTTTCATCCGCACGTGGCCACCTACGTCGAAACTCCTGAAGAGTGCGAACTTTTCTACGACGCGACTTCGCACACCAACGTCGGCCTGTGCCTCGATACCGGCCATTGCGTGTACGGACACGGCGACTCGGTGAAGGAAGCCGAGAAATATAAGGACAAGCTTCGCTTCGTTCACATCAAGGACTGCGATCAGAAAGTGCTCGAGCTCGCGCGGAAAAACAAATGGACGTTCGAAGAAGCGATTGAACACAAAGTGTTCACCGTGATCGGCCAGGGCGACATCGATTTTCCGGCATTCTTCCGCACCTTGGTGAAGAATGGATACTCGGGCTGGTCGGTGGTCGAGCAGGACGTGAAATTCGGCCACACCCCGATTCCGCCGGCAGAGAGCATCGCGGCCAGCTTGAAGTATTTGAATGGCGTGGTGAAAGGGTTGGGCGCGGCAGCATCACTGTAAATTTTCGCGAGCAACCGGAACTCGAACACGGCGCCACGATCGTGTTGCGCCAGAAAAGACCTGGGGACATCGAGAATGCATAAGCTGGGAGTGGGAGTTGTTGGCGTAGGCGAAATGGGGCGGCGGCATGCGGAAAACCTGCGCCGCCACGTTCCCAACGCGCGTCTGGTCGCGATTGCCGACGTGTCGCAGGAGCGAGCCAAGCAAGCGGCGGCGGAGCTCGAGATCGATCATTTCTACAGCACGATCGACGCGATGCTCGAAAACAAAGACGTCGAAGCAGTGCTGATCGCGACGCCCGATAAATTTCACGCCCCCGCTGTGGTCGCAGCGGCGCGCGCAGGACGAGACATTCTGTGCGAAAAACCGCTGGCCCTGAACATGGCCGACGCAAAAGGCGCACTCGATGCCGTGGCGAAAGCGGGCGTCCGGCTGCAAATGGGGTTCATGCGCCATTACGATCCTCCTTACGCCGCGGCGATGAAGCGCATCGAAGCCGGCGAAATCGGCACGCCGGTGATTTTCAAATCCGTCGGCCGCGATAAGGACCAACCGCCGATCGCCGCGTACGATTCGGGCGTGAACGGCATGATTTTTTACACCAACACGATTCACGATTTCGACCTGGCTCGATGGCTGATGCGCGACGAAGTGATCAACGTGCACGCGTTTACCACCAGCGCGATTCGTCCCGAAGTGGCGAAGTACGGTGATGTGGTCGCGAGCGTGGTGAACCTGCAATACAAGCACGGAGCGATCGGCAACGTGGAATCGTACGCGCAGGCCGTTTACGGCTACGACGTGCGCACCGAAGTGATCGGCTCGAAGGGCTCGATCCTGATCGGCAGCGTGGAAAAAACTCCCGCGGTATTTCTGGCGGCGGCCGGCGGCCATACCATCTTGGCCGATCATTTTCTTTCGCGCTTCGCGGACGCTTACCTCGACGAAGTGAAAGATTTCGTAACCACGATTCTCGACGGGCGGACTCCGGTGATTTCTGGCGCCGACGGATTGAAGTCGCTGGCAATCGCAGTCGCGGCCGAAGAATCGCACAAACTTTCGAGGCCGGTGGCGGTACAGCTTTAATCGATCGGAAAAGCACGCGGTAGATCAGGAGTTCGGTCACCGCCGGACGCCCGAGCATTCCGGTCAAGCGAGTACGTATGACGACTCACACAAGCACCACCCACAAAAGCCCGCTGCACAAAATGACGCAAACTACGCCGACGGTTTTGTGGAACGACTCGGCGTCTGTGGATGAGCTGAAATATTCGGTCGAGCACGGTGCGGTGGGCGCCACCTGCAATCCGGTGATTGTGCTGTCTGTCTTGAAAAAAGAATTGAAGACCTGGAAAGACCGCATCCGCGCGCTCACCATTGAAATGCCCACAGCTACCGAAGATGAAATTGCCTGGCAGGTCGTCCGCGAAATGTCGGTGAATGCGGCGCAAGTTCTGCGCCCGATTTTCGACGAGCACAAAGGGAAAAACGGCCGCCTATCGATTCAGACCGACCCGCGCTTGTTTCGCGATACGCGAGCAATTCTGGCGCAGACCATCGAATTCAGCAAACTCGCGCCCAATATGATTGTAAAGATTCCCGCCACGTCCGCTGGAATTCAGGCGATCGAAGAGGCTACGTATCAGGGTGTCAGCATCAACGCGACCGTCAGCTTTACTCTGCCCCAGGTGCTCGCCGTCGGCGACTCCGTCGAACGCGGTCTGCGCCGCCGCGAAAAAGAGGGTAAGGAAATCGCCAGCATGGGTCCCGTCTGCACGATCATGGTCGGGCGGCTCGACGATTGGCTGAAAGTGCTGGTGGAAAAGCACAACATCGCGATCGATCCCGGTTATCTCGAGTGGGCCGGCGTCGCGGTGATGAAAAAAGCCTACCGCATCTATCGCGAGCGCGGATATCGAACGCGCCTGCTTTCTGCCGCGTTTCGCAATCATATGCACTGGAGCGAGTTCATCGGCGCGGACATGGTGATTTCGCCGCCGTACTCGTGGCAGGTGCGATTCAACGGCAGCGACGTTGAGGTGCGAAATCGAATCGACGAGCCGGTGAAGCCCGAAATCGAAAGCGAGCTGCTGAAAAAGTTTCCGGATTTCCGGCGAGCGTTCGCAGAAGACGGTTTGTCGCACGCCGAGTTCGATTCTTTCGGCCCGACGCGCCGCACGCTTCGGCAATTCATTTCCGCATGCCACGATCTGGATGCTGTCGTTCGCGACGTGCTGATTCCCGATCCGGATGCGGCGTAGTCGCGCATTTTCATTCGCGCGTTTCCATATTCGATCGAAGTAACGGAGGTTTTCACGTGGGCAAACTAGCGATTACCGGCGGTGAACCACTTCGCAAGGCGCCGTTCACGGCGTGGCCGATTTCAACGCACGAAGAGGCCGATGCATTGCAAGACGTGCTGACCAGCGGGAAGTGGGGCGGGCAGCCGTTTCCCGGAAAGTATGCGGCTTCGTTTGCGAGAAAATTCGCCGAGCTGCACACCGCGAAGTACGCGCAGTGCGTGAACACCGGCACCGTCGCGATTCAGGCCGCCCTAAAAGCGATCGGTATTCAGCCGGGCGACGAAGTGATTGTCCCCGCGTACACATGGGAAGGCACCGTCGGTCCGGTGCTACTGGTCAACGCGATTCCGATCTTCGTCGACGTGGATCCGGACACGTATTGCCTGGACGCGAAGCTGATCGAAAAGGCGATCACTCCGAAAACGAAAGCGATCCTGCCGGTGCATTTGGGCATGCGCTTTGCGGACATGGACGAAATTCTGCGCATCGCGAAGAAACACAATCTGAAAGTGGTGGAGGATTGTGCGCACGCGCACGGCGGAATGTGGAACGGCAAAGGCGCTGGATCGATGGGCGACCTCGGCGCATTCAGTTTTCAATCGAGCAAGTTGATCACCTCCGGCGAAGGCGGCGCGGTAATCACCAACAACCTCGAATACATGGAGCTGGTGCAAAGCTACATCAACGCCGGCCGCGCCAGCTTGACCGATCAATTTCATCACCGCACCATCGGATTCAACTACCGTCTCGGCGAATTTCAAGCCGCGGTGCTCGGTCCTCAGCTGGATCGTTTGCCGAAGCATGCCGCCACGCGCGAAAAAAATATGAAGCATTTCGAATCTCGCGTGAAGGGGACCAAAGGAATCGGCCTGCTGAAGCCCGAACCGCGCATCACCCGAATGGCTCCGTACGGATACGTGATGAAGTATTTCGCCGAGCAGCTCGACGGGATTCCGCGCGCGAACTTTGTCGCCGCGATGCAGCTCGAAGGAATTCCGTGCGACGGTCTGTTCTACGAGCCGGTTTACAAGAGCTCGCTGTTTCCGGTGAAGGCCACGGATTTTCCCGCGCTCAGCTGGGGCCGCGAAAAGCCTCTCGATTTGCGGACGGCGTTTTCCTGCCCGGAATCGGAAAAGGCCGCGTATCACGAAGCCGTTTGGTTTCCGCACCAGCATTTTCTGGGCAGCCAGGAAGATGTGGACGCCATCGCCAACGCGATCCACAAAATTCTCGAAAACATCGATGAACTTCGCGGTTTGGACCACAAAGCGATCCGCAATCAGAAACTGGGCCGCGCCGACCGCGAAAGTTAGGCGGCTCGCTCGATGTCGGCAGCCGGAAAACTTGGATTCGCCGTGGTGGGCCTCGGCAAAATCGCCGAAGACGCGGTGTTGCCCGGTTTTCGAAACTGCAAACGAGCCAAGCTGGTCGCAGTCGTCAGCCGCGACGCGAAAAAAGCGGAGCGCATCGCCCAAAAGTTCAAGGCGCCTCACCACTATCGCTCCGACGATTTCGCTGCGTGCCTGAACAACCCCGAAATTTCCGCCGTTTACATCGCTACGCCTCCCGGCTCGCACGCGAAGTTTGCTTGCATGGCCGCCGCCGCGGGAAAGCACGTGCTGTGCGAAAAGCCGTTGGCGGCCACGCCGGAGCAAGCGCTCGAAATGGTCGAAGCGTGTAGAAAAGCCGGTGTGCGGCTGATGACCGCGTACCGAAAATATTTCGAACCGAGTTCGCTCCGGCTGAAACAGGTGATCGAATCCGGTGCGCTCGGTCATCTCGACATGATTCACACATCTTTCAGCGAGACGTACCGCCCGGGGATTTCTCAGCCCTGGCTGATTGATCCGGAATTGTCGGGCGGAGGACCGCTCGCAGACCTGGGAATTTATTGCGTGAATTCAGCGCGATGGTTGGCCGGCGAAGATCCCGCCGAAGTAACCGCCCAAGCTTGGCGCCACGCATCCACCGGCGACGTGGAGCAGGGCATCACCTTTCAAATGGTCTGCCCGAGCGGACTGGTGATTCAGGGCAGCTCGACGTTCCGCCCTGCGATCTCATCCTATGTATATGTTCAGGGATCGCGCGGGTGGGCGATGCTAACCCCAGCGTTTACATTCGACGAAGAGCGTTTGCTAACGGTGAAAACGAGCGCACGCGCGAAGACTACAAAGTTCAAATTGCTTGACGAGTTCGCGATGGAAATCGACGCGTTTGCCACAGCGATACTGCAGGACAAGCCGATCGAGCCAGACGGCCTGCAAGGCTACCGCGACATGGTAATCCTCGGCGCGATTTACGAAGCCGCAAAACGAAAACAAGCGGTGAAAATAAGGTATTGAGGTTTCGCGCCCGCGATTTTACGCGTCGCTGAAATCGATCAGCTTCGGCCGCACTCGGAACCCTCGTGTTTTGTACGCAAGGTACACAATCCCGATCAATAGCCAAATGACTCCGGCATATTTCGTCCACGCTTGCAGGCTTACCAGTAGGATGATGCAAAAAACGATTCCGAATCCCGGAACGAACGCGTCCACGAAAAATTCGCGGTGCCCCACCGCCTCGCGCGAAAACCAGAAATGCGACAGCGCGGCCAGATTCACGCCAATGAATGCCAACAATGCGCCGAACACCACGATTTCCACCGAGTGTTCCCACGGAATCGTCAGCGCTCCGATGTAGGCGAGCAGCCCGATGATCCACAGATTGAAAATCGGGTTGCTGGTTTTCGGACTCAAGTACGCGAAAAATCTTTTCGGAATCACGTCGTCGCGGCCCATGCTGTACAGCAATCGCGAAGCGCCCACGTGCCCCGCCAGCCCGCACGCGATGCTCGAAATCAGCAGCATCACGCCGTATGCGGCAAATAGCGCCGGTCCGCTTGCCACTCTGGCCACATCCATGAATGCGGTTTCCGGATTCGTCAGCGTCGTGTAGTCCGGCCAAACGCGCTGTGCGAAATATGCCTGCAAGCCGCTGAAAAGTCCGGTGAACAGCACCACAATTACGGACGCCAGCAGCACGTTTCGTTTCGGATTTTTCACTTCTTCCGCGAGTACCGACACTCCGTCAAATCCGATGAAGACCATCGCCGCCAGCGACGTGCCTGCCGCGAGTGCGCGCAGATTGAAAGTTTGTGGATTGTAAATCGCCTGCGCGGATACCAAGCCGCCAAATCCCTGGTGCAACACGATGTGGCGAAACGCTTCGATGAAAAATATCGTCGTTACCAGCAGCATGAACCCAAGCAGCACTTCGTTGGTTCGCGCCGTAAAGCGGATTCCTTGCACGGCCATCAAGGTAATCAAGCCGACGATCAGCGCAGCGAGAATCGCGAACGGAATTTTCGGCGCCATCCGCTGAATCGCCAGCACGGCGTATAGCGCGTTCTGAATGGGCTGAAACAAATATTCCAGAAACATGGCCCAGCCAACGACGAAGCCCACGTGCGGATTCAGTTCGCGGCTGATGTAGGTGTAAACCGAGCCGGACGATGGATACACGCTGGCCATCCGTCCGAAGCTGACCGCGGTGGCAGACATCGCAACCATCGCCAGCAAAAGCGTTGCGACTGTGTGACCGTGCGAGAGAACCTGCCCTTCGCCAAAAAGAGGGACGGCGGCAATCGGCGAAGTAAGAATCACGCCGTAGTAAATCAGGTCCCACAAGCTCAGCACGCGTTTCAGATGTGGCTGCGCCGCCGCGCTGCTGTGAGTTCCGCCGCTCGAAGTCTCCACTTTCACCTCGATGCTTTTCTGCTATTGCGCACGCGAATGTTGGCACGCGTAACGATGTCAATCGTGCGAACGACCCGACGCACGCGCGCTTAGAACTTGCGCGACCACTCTTTCGGCCAGCGTTCCACCACCACTTTTTTGTCGGTGTAAAACTCGATCGCGTCGCGCCCCTGACCGTGAAGCACGCCCAAAAAACTGTCGCGCCAGCCGCTGAATGGGAAATACGCCATGGGAGCCGCAACTCCGATGTTAATGCCGACGTTGCCTGCCTGCACTTCGTAGCGGAATTTTCGCGCCGCCGCGCCGCTGCTGGTGAAAATCGAAGCCATGTTGCCATAGGGGCTCCGCGAAAGTATTTCCAGCCCGTCTTCCAGCGAGTCAGCGTGAATCAGGCTCAGCACCGGTCCGAAAATTTCCGTCGTGGAGAGCGCGCTGCCCGCCGGTACATTATCAAGCAGCGTGGGCGCCAGAAAATTTCCCTTCGACGTCGAGCCGTTCGCCGAGCGACCGTCGAGCAGCACAGAGGCTCCGTCTTTGGCACCTTGTGCAATCAAGCCCTCGATGCGCGTTTTGCTTTCTTTGGTGATCACCGGGCCCATCTGCACGTCTGCTTCAAGCCCGTTGCCGACGCGAATCGAACCTGCGACTTTTGCAATCTGCTGCGTGAATTCTTTCTGCGCGTCGCCTACAGTGACGGCGACGGAAACGGCCAAACAACGCTGGCCGGCGCAGCCAAACGCGCTATCGCTCACGATGCGCGTCGTGGTTTCCAGATCGGCGTCTGGCAAAATCAACACGTGATTTTTAGCGCCGCCCTGGCACTGCACGCGCTTTCCATGTTGTGCGGCCTGCGCGTAAATATATTTCGCCACCGCCGAAGAGCCTACAAAACTGATCGCTCGCACGTCGGGATGCGCGAGCAAACCGTCCACCGATGGCTTGCCGCCGTGCAGCAGATTCAAAACGCCAGGCGGAAGTTTGAGCGCTTCCATCAATTCAAAAGTTCGCACGGCCGTAAGCGGCACGCGGTCGGACGGTTTCAGGATGAACGTATTGCCGCAAGCAATCGCATACGGCAGAAACCAGAAGGGAATCATTGCCGGAAAGTTAAACGGCGTGATCGCCGCCGTCACGCCGAGCGGCTGCCGGATCATCATTTCATCGATGCCGGACGCCACATCTTCCAGGTTGTATCCCTGCATCATCGTCGGAATGCCGCACGCGACTTCCACGTTTTCTATCGCGCGGCGCAACTCCGCTCGAGATTCCGTCACGGTTTTGCCGTTTTCTTCGGTGCAGATGCGCGCCAGTTCGTCGATGTGATCTTCCAGAAGCTGTTTCAACTTGAATAGGTACTGGATGCGATCTTCGGGAGGTGTGCGGCGCCAAGCGGGATATGCAGCCGCTGCGGATTTCACGGCAGCGTCGACGTCTTCATTCGCCGCCTGCGGCACACGAGCGAGAATTTCTCCGGTCGCGGGATTCAGCACGTCTAAGTAGTTGTTTTGCGCGGGCGACTGCCAGGATCCGCCGTAATAATGACTCAGTTCCCGTATTGAACTCATGGCCGCTCCATCCGAATTATAGTCAGCGATTTGCCGTTCACAGCGCCTTCGACGAACCCTTCGCGGTAAGGTATCACAAAAGCGCTTATTTGAGCGCGGGGAAGATGGCTCCTTGATCGCCGTCCAATGGCCCGACGGATGGCCTTCATGCGAATTTGGCCCTCTTCGCCCCTGAATTGGCGCGTCCCGTAGGGCTCTAGCGTCGGGCCGTCGCCCGGCGCGACGCAGATGTCTCTTGACACAGGCGTCCTCCCTGCAATATAACGCTAGAAAACCTAACCGCTTAGATTGAATTGTAGCGCGGGAAGACGAGTCGTGTGCCGCGCGTTTCTGACGGTCATTTGGGTGCAGTAGGTTGCAATTCAGCGAGGTGTCGGGTTCGGATGGGAACGCGCGAACAAGTTGTGCGGGCGACGGGCTTACAAGCAGGAAAGGCGGGAGTTTTGGCGGGCTTCACGCGCGAATCCGCCGGCTGGCAGTGGATGAGTTTCTCGGTGCGGCGCCTGCTGCCCGGCGATTCCTGGACGTGCCACCATCCCGGCGAAGAAACTGCGTGCGTTTTGCTTTCCGGCGTGTGCAACGCGAAGTGGGGTACAGAATCGCGCGAGATCGGCAAGCGAACCAGCGTGTTCGATGGACTGCCCTATGCGCTCTACGTCTCGCCCGGCGACCGCGCCGAGTTTCACGCCAAGACGATCTGCGAAATTGCGGAATGCCACGTTCCGTCGAATGCGAATCACCCGTCGCGCCTCGTAACTCCCGATGACGTATTTTCAGCATTGCGCGGCGGTGAAAATATTTCGCGGCAAGTGGTGGACGTGATGCGTCCTGATTTTCCCGGCGACCGCTTGATGGTGATTGAGGTTTACACTCCGGGCGGAAACTGGTCGAGCTTCCCTCCGCACAAACACGAAGTTCACAATCCTCCGCAGGAAGTCGATCTCGACGAAATTTATTATTACCGGATGAACCAGCCGAATGCGTTCGCGCTGCAGCGCCTCTACGCGTCCGACGGAAAATCAGACAACGTGATCGTCGCGCGCGATAACGACACCGTGCTCGTTCACGACGGCTATCATCCGGTCGTCGCCGGACCGGGCTACGATGTTTATTATTTGAATTTTCTGGCCGGCAGCGCTCGCGCGTTGTCCGTCACCGAAGACGCGCGTCACGTCTGGATCAAAGACACCTGGAAAGAATTCGACGGTCGCCTGCCGATGGTAGGACCTTCCTCACCGAAGAAGTAAAAACTACAGTTCGTCTGCGCGCGCGGGCGCTTTTCGCACCGTGCGCAGAAATCCGCAGGAATCCCGCACACGCAACTGAGGCGGCAGCGTAACGGTCTTGGGCCGGCTTTTGTCGCCCTGGATGCGATCAAGAAGCAAACTCACCGAAGAATCGCCAAGCTCGTATTTCGGCAATTCGATTGTGGTCAACCGCGGTGTGAAGCAGCCCAGCCACGGATAATCGTCGAAGCTCACAATTCCAAAATCACCCGGGCAGTTCATTCCGATTTCGTTGGCCGCGCTCATCAGCCCAACGGTCATCAGATAATTTGTCACCAAAACTGCATCGGGACGCAGCGGCAGCAGCGCCAATCCCGCGCGATGGCCCGAATCGATGCGGTAATCGCCCTCGACCATCAAGCTTGGATCCACGGCAACGCCCGCTTCCTCCAGCGCTTTTTGATATCCGTGGCGCCGCGCGTTCGCGTTGCTCACGTGCAGAGGACCGCCTACCAGCGCGATGCGCCGGTGTCCATTTCGAATCAGGTGCGCCACGGCGTCGTGTGCGCCTTTTTCGTCGTCCGTCTGCACCACATCGGCTTTCAGTCCGGGATACGTGCGCATCAGCAGCACGATCGGAATTCCCGCATCGCTCAGCATTTTTCGTTGCGACGGAGAAAGCTGCCCGGGCGTCTTGTTCAAAATAATTCCGTCCACGCGCTTGGAAATCAACAGCTCCAGGTAACGCGCTTCCTTATCTTCTTTGTCGTCGCTGTTGCACAGCAGCACGCTGTAGCCTGCTTTTTGCGCCGCATCTTCGGCGCCGCGCACAATGGCGGGGAAAAACGGATTGGCAATGTCAGTGACAACCATACCGATGGTGTTGGTCTTGTGTTTTGCCAGGCTGCGCGCCAGCAGATTCGGTCGGTAGTTTAATTTGCTGACGGCTGCGGACACTCGGCGGGCAAGCGTGGTACTCACCCAGGTTTTATTGTTGATGACCGCCGAAACCGTAAAGACCGATACCTTGGCTTCGCGCGCGACGTCGTAGATGCTGGGCGCTTTCGATCCAGCGGCGCGTTTTCGAGTTGTTTTCGTCGCCATCGGGCTGAAAAATTCGTGGAACGGCGGCCTGCGCGAACGGGGCTAACCGTACTCGAAATCTACCAGCGTGTCAAAGCGCCGTCGTCGCGGGCCACAAGCCGGAACGGACGTGCGTGAGCGAACGCCGGCGCGGTTGCACGACTCCGAAACTGAATCATACGTCGATATAAGCGCTTTTTACAGCAGAATTGTGTAGCTGGCCGCCATGTTTTGCAGTATGCTGCGCCGTCCTACTGACCAGGCTACCGCTTGCAAACCGACGCAACTCCGGCTGTCCCGCACCTTCCCGGCGCTCCCAAAGAGCGCATGCCGCGAAAGCTCGGCTTGCTCAACGCGGTTTCCATCAACATGTCGAACATGGTGGGCACCGGCCCGTTCATCACCGTGCCGGCGATCCTCGCGACCATGGGCGGACCGCAGGCGCTGCTCGCCTGGGCCGTCGGGGCGCTGCTCGCAATCGCCGATGGTTTGGTGTTCGCCGAACTCGGATCTGCGATTCCCGCGTCGGGCGGCTCCTACATTTTTCTGCGCGAAACTTTCGGCCGCAACCATTGGGGCCGCATGCTCGCGTGGGTCTTTGTGTGGCAATTTCTTTTCAGCGGCACACTGGAAATCGCCACCAGCAGCATCGGCATGGCGGAATATGCCGGATTCATGTGGCCCGGACTTTTGAAATATACGTGGGGAATCAAAATCGTTGCTGCGGCAGTCACCGGATTTGCGATGCTCGCGCTGTACCGGAAAATTCAAGACATCGTAAAACTGATGCTCGTGCTGTGGATCGGAATGTTGCTCACGGCGGCATGGGTGATCATCACCGGATTCGCGCACGTGAATCCGAAATTGCTTTTGGATTTTCCTCCGGGCGCGTTTCAGATCGGGTTGCCGTTTATTCTCGGACTCGGTAACGGCACGATGCTGGTGATGTTTAATTTTCTGGGCTACTACCAGATTTGCTATCTGGGTGACGAAGTGAAGCAGCCCGAGCGCACCGTGCCCTACGGCGTCATTTATTCGATCCTGATCGTCACGGTGATCGATTTTCTGATTTCCGTTAGCTTCACCGGCGTGGTTCCGTGGCGCGAAATGATTCAAACCGATAGCGTGGCTTACAACGCAATCGGCTCGGTGTACATGCAGCGGCTCGGCGGACATTGGGCCGCGATGTTGATGACCGTGATGGTAGAGGTCACCGCGTTCGCCGCCACCTACGCGATGATGCTCGGATATTCGCGCATTCCATATGCAGCCGCACTCGATGGCGCGTTTTTCCGCTGGTTTTCGAAACTACACCCCACGCGGCATTTTCCGCACCGTTCGCTGCTGCTGATCGGATTTTTGTGCATGATCGCCTGCTGCTTCAATTTAGTGCAGGTCATCACCGCGCTCATGCTGGCGCGCATCCTTTCTATGTTCGTTTCGCAAATTATCGGGCTCTTGATTTACCGCAAGTACCGGCCCGACGCACCGCGTCCCTTTCGCATGTGGCTGTATCCGTTGCCCGCTTTATTTGCGCTAGCCGGATGGTTGATGGTTTTCGTCACGCCGGCGTTGCAACCGGGCGGTTGGCGTTACATGCTGTACGCATTTGGCACCATCATTTTGGGTTTCGCCGCGTTTTTGTTTTTGGCTTGGCGCAAGCACGAATGGCCATTCGGAAATGCCGGTACCGATTTGCCGCCGGAAACTCCGGTGGCCGAATTTACAACCGAAGCGCCGTTGTGAATGCGCTAAGCGGCACGCGAAGCGCCGAATCAAAGAATCGAATCATACTTTGCAGGTGAGAGATGACCATACGACTGACGACCGCACAGGCAATCGTTCGTTTCCTGAAGCAGCAGTTCACCTCGCGTGACGGACACGAACAACAATTCTTCGCCGGCTGTTTCGGCATATTTGGCCATGGCAACGTTGCCGGTATCGGTGAAGCGCTGCAGGAAAATCCGGACCTGCCTTACTACCTTTGCCGCAACGAACAGGCCATGGTTCACACTGCCGCGGCCTTCGCGAAAATGAGCGACCGTCTGCGGACGCTGGTTTGCACTTCGTCGGTCGGCCCGGGCGCGACCAACATGATTACCGGCGCCGCGGGAGCAACCATCAATCGATTGCCGGTGCTGCTGCTGCCGGGCGACATTTTTGCGCGCCGTCACGTCGCGCCGCTTTTGCAACAGCTGGAATCAAGCGCCACGCAAGACGTTTCAGTGAACGATTGCTTCAAGCCTGTCTCACGCTACTGGGATCGCATTCAGCGGCCCGAACAAATTCTCGCGTCGCTGCCGGAAGCGATGCGCGTGCTCACTTCGCCCGCGGAAACCGGCGCGGTAACAATCGCTTTACCGCAGGACGTGCAGGCCGAAGCGTTCGAATTTCCCGAATCCTTTTTCGAGCGCCGCGTGTGGATCGTGCCGCGCTTGCGCCCTGACTTCGCGCAACTCGCACGAGCCGCGAAATGGGTCGCAAAATCCGCTCGTCCTTTGATCATTGCCGGCGGCGGCGCAATTTATTCCGGCGCCACGAAAACTCTGGCCGATCTGGCAGCGAAAACGGGAATTCCGATCGGTGAAACGCAAGCCGGCAAAGGCACGCTCTCGTTCGATCACCCCCAATCGGTGGGAGCGATCGGCGCCACCGGAACTTCGGCCGCAAATCAGTTGGCCGACAAAGCCGATTTGGTCATCGGCGTGGGCACGCGCTATAGCGACTTCACTACGGCTTCGTTCACCGCGTTTCAAAATCCGGCCGTTCGATTCATCAACATCAACGTGGCGGAAATGGACTCTGCCAAAAACGGCGCGCTGGCATTGACCGGCGACGCAAAGGCAACGCTCGAAGAATTATCGGCGGCGCTTGGCGCATACGCGGTCTCGAAATCGTATGCCGGCGAAATCGCAACGCTCCGAACCGCCTGGGAAACCGAAGTCGACCGGATTTACGCGCGCCGCGTGGGGCCGCCGCTCAGCCAGGGCGAGGTCGTCGGTCTGCTGAACAAAACGCTCGCGCCGAAAGACGTGATCGTCTGTGCCGCGGGCAGTTTGCCGGGCGATCTGCACAAACTATGGCGCACGCGCGATCCGAGGGGCTATCACATGGAGTACGGCTACTCGTGCATGGGCTACGAAATTGCCGGCGGCGTGGGCGTGAAAATGGCCGATCCGTCGCGCGAAGTGTACGTGCTCGTCGGCGACGCTTCGTATCTGATGATGGCGCAGGAAATCGTCACGGCCGTTCAGGAAAACATAAAAATCAATATCGTGCTGCTCGATAATCACGGATTTTCCAGTATCGGCGGCCTTAGCCGCGCGTGCGGCAGCGGCGGATTCGGCACCGAGTATCGCTTTCACGACGGCGAAAAGAAGGGCGCGCCGATTCCGATCGATTTTGTCGCCAACGCTGCGAGTTTTGGCGCGCATGCCGTTCGAGCGACCACACTCGACGATTTGGCTAACGCGCTGCGCGATATGAAAAAGCAAACGCGCACCAGCGTGATCGTAGTCGAAACCGATTACAACGATCGCGTCGGCGGCTACAACTCCTGGTGGGACGTGCCGATTTCCGAGGTGTCGTCGCTACCCGCGGTACAGGAAGCGTCGCGTAAATATCAGGAAGCCCGGCGCCGCCAAAAATATTTCGTGCCGCGCAACGACGCCTAAGCGACGCACCGGCGTTATCGAGTTCGAGATATAACTCCGCTCGATTGCACCAAACTGTTTCCGTAGCAGTATGATGATCGGGTAGCAGGAACGCGCATCGGCGTGAAAAGTGCGCCGCTCGAACGTTCCCGCTGCTTGCATCAGCATCATCCCCCAGCCCAATTATTGAATCGCAGTACTCATAACCGGCGTCGCGCCTGCGCACGTTGCGGCACCAACGCCGTTCACCACGCCGGGCCAATCAGCGCCTCGGCGTCCAGGAGATCGATCATGCCCGCAAAACAGAATCGCATCGTGATGAAAAGCAGCACTCGCAAGGTACCCGCAGGCGCCACGCGAATTGGCCCGGCGGACGGCACGCAAGTGGTCGAAGTCACCGTGCGTTTGCGTCGTGGTTCCGATCCCGGCGAATTTCCTTCGGATGCCGAACTCGGTGCCGGTCTGCCTGCGTCACGCAATTATTTGACGCGCGAAGAATTTGCCGCCAAGCACGGAGCGCGGGCCAGTGACGTCGCCGCTGTTCGCGCCTTCGCAGAATCAAACGGCTTGCAGGTTTCGAGTGTCGACCCAGCGCGGCGCACGGTGATGCTTTCGGGCACCGTCGCAGCGTTCAGCGCAGCGTTTGCCGCCACGCTCGAGCACTACAACATCCAGGGAAAAACCTATCGCTGCCGCAGCGGTGCGCTCGAAATTCCTGCAGATCTCGAGCCAATCGTCGAAGGCGTCTTCGGACTCGACACGCGCCCGCAAGCGCACACACATTTCCGCCGCAGAATCCGCGCCGAGGCCGCGGACGTTTCCTTCACCGCGTTGCAAGTCGCGCAGGCGTACGATTTTCCGGCCGGAGCGGACGGCAGCGGCGAATCGATCGCGCTGATTGAATTGGGCGGCGGCTATCGCTCAACCGACCTCGCTTCGTATTTCAAGAATTTAGGCATCGCCGCACCTTCCGTCAGCGCGATTGCCGTCGATGGCGGCGCAAACTCGCCCACCGGCAGCGCCGACGGACCGGATGGGGAAGTGGAACTCGACATCGAAGTCGCCGGAGCGATCGCGCCGGGCGCCAAGATCGGTGTGTACTTTGCACCGAACACCGATCAAGGTTTCATCGACGCCGTTACCACTGCCGTGCACGACACGAATCTGCGTCCGTCGATCGTCTCGATCAGCTGGGGCGGCCCGGAAAATTCATGGACGGCGCAGGCGCGCAACTCGCTCAGCTCTGCATGCCAGGACGCCGCAACCATGGGCGTCACCGTCTTTGTCGCCTCGGGCGACGGCGGCGCCACCGACGGAAGTTCAGACGGCACACTTACCGTCGATTTTCCATCGTCGAGTCCGTACGTGGTCGGCTGCGGCGGCACAAAACTCGCCGTCAGCGGCTCGACAATTTCAAGCGAGCTCACGTGGAACGAACTTGCGGCCGATGAAGGCGCGAGCGGCGGAGGCGTAAGCGAAGTTTTCGCCTTGCCGTCGTTTCAATCGACTGCAAAAGTGCCCGCCGCGCCGAACGGATTCAAGGGCCGCGGGGTGCCGGACGTTGCCGGAGATGCCGATCCTGCCAGCGGCTACGACGTTTTGGTCGATGGTTCGTCCACCGTGATCGGCGGCACGAGCGCCGTCGCGCCTCTGTGGGCTGGACTTTTCGCGCGCATCAATCAGCTCGTCGGCAAGCCCGCCGGATATTTAAATCCAATTTTGTATTCTGCGAGCGCATCGGGCGCATTTCGCGATATAACCTCTGGCAACAACGGAGGCTATTCGGCGGGGCCCGGCTGGGACGCATGCACCGGACTGGGATCGCCGAAAGGGTCGGAGCTGCTGGCGGTGCTGAAGGGCAGCTGAAGATTTCGCGGAGGCGTTTTGAAAATTAAGAACGTGTCTGAAGTTGCGGCGTTCTCTGTTCTTGCGGGCCTGCTGTCCTACGGAGCATTCAGCCAGCACTTCGCGTCTCCCGCCGATGCCGTCGGAATTTTTCAGAATCACGCCGACGTGGGAACCGTTCTCCACGCCGGCACCGCGGACTTCGATCCCGCGAAAAAGAGTTACACCCTCACGGCCAGCGGTGAAAACGTCTGGTCCACTTCTGACGCGTTCCAATTTGCGTGGCAAAAAGTTTCAGGCGACGTTTCACTTTCCGCGGACGTGTCGATCCTTACCGCCAGTGGAAACGAGCATCGCAAAGCGCTGCTGATGTTTCGCGAGACGCTTGACGCCGACTCGCCCTACGCCGATGTGGCGTTGCACGCGAGCGGACTTACGTCGCTGCAGTACCGCGAAGAAAAAGGCGCTGCCACCCACCAGATCGAGACGAATATTTCCGCGCCGTCGCGCCTGCGCATTGAAAAGCGCGGCGACTATGTGTACGTGTGGCTCGGCGAGAAAGACGGCAAGCTGACGCCTTCCGGCGCTTCGATGCGCATTCACCTCGGCGGCGAATTTTATGCCGGCATTGGCCTCTGCTCGCACGATAAAGACGCCGTGGTGAAGGCAGAATTCACAAACGTGTCTTTCGGTGCGCCGCACGAATCCTCGCCCGGCGAGAAGGCGACGTTGTACAGCACGCTCGAAACGATCGCAGTGGATTCCACCGACCGCAAAATCGTCCACACCGCCGCGGATCATTTTGAAGCGCCGAATTGGACGCGCGATGGCGGCGCGTTCCTCTTCAACATGGGCGGCCGGATTTACAGCCTGCCCGCGATGGGCGGCACGCCAGCGGCGATCGACACGGGCTTCGCCGTGCGTTGCAACAACGACCACGGAATTTCGCCCGATTCGAAATGGCTGGCGATCAGCGACAACTCGCAAGGCGATCACGAATCGCTCGTATATATCGTTCCGTTCGCCGGCGGCACTCCGCGGCAAATCACCCAGAGATCGCCTTCGTATTGGCACGGCTGGAGTTCCGACGGAAAGACCCTCGCCTTCGTGGGCCAGCGCAACGGCGATTTTGACATTTACACGATTCCCTTCGCGGGCGGCGACGAGACGCGATTGACCACCGCGAAAGGTCTCGACGACGGCCCGGAATATTCTCCCGACGGCCAGTTCATCTACTTCAACTCCGAGCGCACCGGCCGAATGCAAATCTGGCGAATGCGCGCCGACGGCAGCCAGCAAACGCAAATCACCTCCGACGAATTCAACAATTGGTTTCCGCATATTTCGCCCGATGGGAAGCTGATGTCGATTCTCACCTACGGCTCGGATGTGACGGGCCATCCGGAAGGGAAAGACGTGACGCTGCGAGTGATGTCGCTGGCCGACGGAAAAAGTCGCGCCGTAGCCAAACTCTTCGGCGGGCAGGGAACGATCAACGTGCCGTCGTGGGCGCCAGATAGCAAGCATTTCGCATTCGTCAGTTACCAACTGCTGCCGTCCAGTGCGAACTGATGACCTCGCGCCGCGAATTTCTGAAGACTTCAGCCGCAGCTGTCGCCGCATGCGCCGCTGCACGATTCACGGGCGCCCAGGCGCGTGAGCCGATCGGCGTGCAGCTTTACACCGTGCGCACCATTGTGAACGGAAATCTTCCCGCAGTCCTTGAGCAGATTCGAAAAATCGGCTACCAGGAAGTTGAAACCTACTGGGACGTGTACAACAATCCGGCACCGAAGCTGCGCCAGATGATTCTCGACGCCGGCCTTCGCGTGCCCAGCGGGCACTTCAATTACGACAAGCTAGACTCCAAGTTCGACTACGCGAAAGAACTCGGACTCGATTTTATGATTTGCCCGATGCTTCCCAGGGATCAATGGTATTCAGCGGACGTTTTCAAGCGCGCCGCCGACCGCATGAACCAGTGGGGCGCGAAAGCGCGCCAGCTCGGCATGCAGTTTGGATTTCACAATCACGATTACGAATTTCGAAAATTTGACGGTGTCACCGGTTTTGAAATTCTCACCCAGCGGACCGATCCCGCTCTCGTATGCCTGGAAATGGACTGCTACTGGATCACGCAGGCCGGCGAAGATCCGCTCGAAATGTTCAAGCGTTATGGCTCGCGCATTCGAATGCTTCACCTGAAGGATCGTCTGCCGGGATTCGCCACTTCGCAAATGCTGGACGAAGCTTCCGAACACTTCACCGAAGTCGGCGCGGGCACCATCGATTGGGAGGCGATTTTCGCCGCGGCCCGGCGAAATGGCGTACAACATTATTTTGTGGAGCGCGATTCCGGATCGGTTCCGCCGATGGAAAGCTTGCGGATCAGCTATGAAAATCTGCAGAAACTGAAAGTTTAACGCGCCCGTCGGCTACCAATCGGCGGCCTATTTCTTCGCGACCGGCATCATCTCCAGCGCCCACACCGCCGCCGGACGCATGTACATCGAAGCTCGGAAATTCCCGGTCACGTCCCACGCCTCCGGAGTCCGGAACCAGTAGCCCTTGGTCTCGTAGGAAACGTGATAGATCCCGTGAGCGGTTCTGTACGCCTCGTCCTTCATCCCTTCGCTCAGCAGCAGGGCCGCAAATCCAAAACTCGTGCCCGCCCACACTTCCGCGCCTTGTTCGTTGTCCTGCAGAATCGAACCATCGGCCGCCATGCCGTTCGCCGCGCCCATATCGCCGCCGCCAAATTTCAGCACGTTGAATTCGTAAATCTTTTTCATCGCCGAAATTTTCATTTCGCGCGGCACTAAATCGCCCAGTCCGGTCAGGTTTGCATACCACTGCCCGGCCAGTTGATCCGCCTGAATCGCGTTGCTGTCTTTCGGGCTGTCCACGTCGTAGCGGAAATATTCGCCGTTCCACAGCTTCGTCACGTAGGTGTGTTGCGCTTTCAAAAACATCGCGTGATATTTTTCCGTGGCGCCCGCATCGCCCAGCGCCCGCGCCGTTTCCTCCGCCGCGCGCAAAGCCGCCAGCCACAATCCGCCGCAGTAGGCGCTCACGCCGTGAACGGGCCACGAATCGTAGGTCTGATCGGGAAAGCCGCTGTTTTCCGGCACGCCGCCGCCGCTGTGATCGAACTGCTGCAGGTAAGCAATGGCATCCTGCATCGCGGGCCACATTTCTTGCAGAAATTTCCTATCTTCGCGGCCGGTCAATACGTAGTCGCGATAGGCCATTAGCACGAACTTCGAATTCAGGTCCTTCCATTGATTCGTGTCCTGCCACCCAGGCTCATTCACCGCGAAAAATGGATCGCCTTCGGGCACGCCCAGATCGTGCGGCACCAGTCCCTTGTTCTTGCGCGCGTGAATCACCGGTTCGCCGGTTTCTTGCGTCTTCGCTACCGCCAATCCCATGTCCGGATATTCACGCGGAACGGTTTCCGCAAATTCGCGCAACACGACCTTATCGATCTGCGGCCAAAATTTCAGTAGCGGCAGGGAAGCGTAGAATCGCACGTCCAGTGTCGCGTAGTAGGCGTAGTCAAAGCACTCCAGCAGCGCGAACGAAGCCGGCCGATTTTTGTCGGAGCCGGCCGGACGTCCCCAGAACGTGCCGCCGTCTGTGAGCGTGTAGAGCTCGTTGAACAGCATCCCGCGATACCACAGCGGCAGCGATTCGTCGTTTGCATACGGCGCTTGCCACTCGTCGATCGCTTCGCTCCACGCAGACGATTGCATCAGTCCGTCGCGCGCGATTTTCCAGGCGTTGTCGCCGCTCGTCCCGTAAAACTCCGTGTACTTGCGATTCCATCGGCGGCCCTGCCCGAACTGGACGACCGGAAAATCCCAGGCGATCACCATCGGAATGATTTTCTTTTCGCCGGGCTTCAGCGTGAACCGCATCGCAATCGCGCCGCCCAGTTTTTCGCTGGCGCTGATCCACGATGCATCGCTATTCGACAGGCGCCCGTCGCGCGCGAACGGCGCCCACACATTTTTGCCGTCGCCGTCGGCGAGAAACGTCGTTTGGTGCGTCACTTCCACGCCCGGCGTTTCCAGCGCCGCAATTACAAACTGACCGTCCCATTCGTTTAATTCGCCGGGTGCTCGACTGCGATCGAACACCACGCCTTTCATCGTCGCGTCGCCGCCGGCCGGCTCCGAAACGTACCGGTCGTGATTGCCCTGGCTCGGCGCGCCCTTGAAGTCGTGCGTGTAGGTGCGAAACCACCCGACCATGTTGGTCCACGACAGCATTACCGACACCGTCACCGTTTTGTTCGTCGGGTTTTCCGCGTGCCACCGGTACACTGCCACCGGATAGCTCGATTCGCGGTAATTGTCCCGCAGGACGGGCGAATATTGCTCGAGCGTGACGTGCGCCGGAAACTTCTGCCACTGGTAGTCGAACCAGGATTTCGGATAGAGCGCCGCATACTCGCCCGCGCCGACCGGATAATCCCATTGCCAACTCGAAAGCTGGCCGTCGTTCGGATGACCGTTCATCAAAACCTGCGCCACGCCGCTCGCGTCGCCTTCGGATTGTTGAAACATCGCGAACTGACTGGCGTAAATCGGCTCGTACTTGTGAACTCCGGCTTTAATGTGCCACCGCGCGAAATCGCCGCGATACGTGCGCGAAAATGTGCCGGAACCAAACCCGCCGACCGGCGCGCCCTGCCAGTAGCCGTCATCAATGTCGCCCGCGTTTCTTTTCACGCCCGGATTTTCAAGCGGCAGCCCCAGCGGACGCCGCCACGCCGCTTTCGGAATTTCGGTTTGCGTCTGCGCCTGCGCGTGGGGCGCAACGCAAAGACTCGCGCCGAAACAGAGACCGAGCGCCACGAATGCGCGCACTGATTTTGCGAGCTTCACAATTCCTCCAGGAAAAATTGCATCAGTTCGAGCGCGAAACGGCCGCGGCGGAAATCCAATCTACTGGCCCGACCAGTATTTGTTGAATCCGATGTAGTCCGAGGGCAAATTCGCAAGAATGGTTCGCCGCAATTCCAAAATATCCATCGAACCCAGCGTCTTGTAGAGAATCTTGCCGTCCGGCGATAGCAGCACGGTGTAGGGAACTGCGGACTCCCACTCCGGATCGAACGCTCTCTGCATCGCCGCGGTGTCATCGGACGAGAAAAGGTAGTTGCGGCTCGTGGCGTGCCACTTCTGCAGCATTTTTTCGACGCCGGCCTTTTCGTCGGGCTGATTTGCGCTCACGGTAACGAGCTCGAATTCGCGCACGTTGTACATTCGGAACGTATCCTGCAGCTCCGGCATTTCGTGAACGCAGGACCCGCACCAAGTCGCCCAAAAATTCACGACGACGTATTTCCCGGTGCCGGCGTTCGCGCGCAGTTTTTTCAGCTCATCGGCGGTGATCAAATCAACCGTAACGGTCTGCGCTTCGATCTTGCGCATCGATTCGTCGCTCTGCACTTTTTTCTCAGCCCACTTGGTCGAGCAGCCGAACACTCCCATGTGCGTCACCGCCGGATCCTTGTGCGCGAGCAGCGCATCGATGGCGTTTCGCGCTTCCTGCGTTTTCACCTGCTCGATGCGGTAGCTGTTGTCGATGCGCCCTTCGTACCGCAGCTTGCGGTCCTGATCGAAAATGAAAACGTGCGGCGTCGCCTGCGGCCCGTAAGCCCGCGTCACCGATTGCGTGTCGCCGTCGTACAGATACGGGTAGGTCAGATGCTTATACTCGGCGCGCAATTTCATTTCTTCCAGCGTGTCGCTCATGTCGGATGAGTCGAGCTCATCGATGCGCAAAGCCTTCGGATCGTTCGGCTGAATCGCAACGACCGCTACGCCTTTGTCTTTGTAGTCCGCGGCCAGTTGACTGATCCGCGTTTCGTACATCTGCGCGATCGGGCAGTGATTGCAGGTAAACACCACCACCAGCACCGGACTTGCGGCATAGTCGCTCAGCTGATGATTTTTCCCGTCGATTCCGGGCAGATCGAAATTCGGCGCCGGCGATCCCACGGCCAGAATCGGATGGGCGGTTTGTCCCCACGCGGGCAGCGCAAAAAGAATCAATAGTGCCGCTTTCAGCAGTTTCATGGGTCCTCCATTCGCGCGTACGACCAAAACCGAATCGCGCGATCGGTATCGCTATTTCGATGTCGCCGCACTCGCCGGCAGCGGGCGCGACGTCACATCCGCATCGATCTGCCGCGTTGCCCAGCGAATTGCTTCGGTGTACATCTTCTGAATATTCGGATTGTCCCAATTTTCGGCGGGATGGCCGAGCGACGAATAAAACACGCGTCCGTTGCCGTACGTTTTCGCCCAGGTCACCGCGAAATCGCCGTCGGTCCGGTGAACCTTGTTGTTTTTCATGTCGAGCTTCGTGGGGTCCAGGCGCATCAGTACCCGCACCTTATCTCGCGAATAGTTGTGATACTGATAGATTTCGTCTCGCAGCACAAATTCCCGCGGCCACTGCTGCATGCCCGGAAAGTTCGGATCCTCCACGATGATCGGCGCATCAAACGTGCCCCACGGATGTTCGTCGTAGTAGCCGCCGATCATCTCGCCATACTCCGGCCAATCGGTAAATGTGATCGCCGCGCTGTGCACGCCGATAAATCCTTTTCCGTCGTCGTGGATAAACGAAAGAAAATCGGCCTTCTGCTGAGCGTCCATTTCCAGCGTGCCGCCGGTGAAAAACAGTACCGCGTCAAAATCGTCCAGATTCTTCGCGTTGTATTCGAGTTTTTTCTTGGTGAGGGCTTCGGTGTCCGTGCGGATCGTCGTGTCCCAATATCCGGTCTCGCGGCCGAGGCGCTCGATCGTTGCCATCGCGTGCGTTACCGATTCGTGCCGGTAGCCTTTTTCTTCGCCGATGAACAGCAAATGCTTTTTCGTCGCGCTTTCCACCCGCGACGCCGCCGTCGGCGCTTGCGCAGCCACGAAACCACACAATCCAATTCCGACGATCGCCAGCGCGAATACGATTCGCTTCATTCCGGGTTTTCCTCGGCGTGCTTCCGGCAGATCGAAACTTCGCCGGACTACTTATTCGCGACCGGCACCGACGCAGCCTGCTGCGGCGGATACAAATCCTTCGCCGGCATTTTCGCGTCGAACACCAGATTGAAAAATCCCACCATCATTTCGTCCCAGCTCTGTTGGCCCCAGATCACCGTCTTGGTGGGATCGGGATTTTCCGGATTGTTCGCCGAATTGTCGAAATGCGCGGTGCACTCGATCTTCGTGCCCTTCGGCAAATCGATCATGTCCGCGTACGTGTACCAGAGCTGCCAATGCCAGTTGTAATTCGGCACGCTCAAGATTGTTTCCGTGCGTCCGTCCGGAAACACCAGCCGGTACTCAAAATCTTTTCCGCGCGTGTGCATGTGCGGATGAACGCCCGAAAGTTTCACGTTTTGCAGCACGTCAAAAGAAGCATCCACGCGGTAATCGGGATCGCCCGGCGGAATCTTGAACGTGCCGTTCACCGCCGAAAGCGTCAGCACTCGTTCCTTCGGCGGCTCTTTCGCAAATATCAATCCGAGCTTGGTCTGATCCTTTGTCGCTTTCCCGTTCGGCGTGTAGTGAACTTCGAACACGATGTCGGATCCCGCTTTGATCAGCTTGCCTTGCCCGGGCTGCATGATTTCCGGAGTCTGTCCTGGTGCATAGCCAACCAGAAAATCGCTGGGTAGCGCACTCGAGTCTTTCTTTTCGTCTTCTTTCGAGGGCGGCGCTTCGAAAAACACTCCTGGTTTCTGATCTTTGAAGTAGTTCGAACCCGGCTCGCGCAGGTACGCAATGATGTGATGAACCACCGAGCGGTCCGTCGGCCGCACCTCAGCCATCTGCACCCATTTGTCTTCGGTGAATCCGGTCGGCACGATCACGTATTGATATTCGATCATCCCCGACTCGGGCACGTCGAACGCACGGGGTAGTTCGAAAACTAGATCCGGCTTCGGAATTCCCCAGCCCTCGGTGAAATTCGCCGGCGGCGGCAGATCTTTCGGGTCGCCCTCGGGAGCGCCCGCGCTGGCCCACGCCACAATCGTTCGGATTTCGGCGTCGGAAAGCGACCGCACGTTTGAAAAATGTCCGTACTTGGGGTCGGCAAACCAGGGAGGCATCTGCTTCTGCTGCACCGCCAGCTTCATCGCTCCGGCCCACGGCCTGGTTTCGGCGTAGGTCATCATCGAAAAGGGAGCGGCTTCGCCCGGCCGGTGGCAGCTTTGGCAGTTCTTTTGAAGGATCGGCGCTACGTCTTTGCTGTACGTCGGTCTCGGCGGCGGAGCCGACTGCGTTTGTGCAACGGCCGCGCCAAGCAGTGTAACTATAAGCATCGAAAGGATCTTGGTCATCAATCCCCGCACCCAAATGGCGACCTGACACTCATCAATCGGTAGCCTGGGATTTTATTAAAACTCTGCGCGAGAGAATAAGCCATCAGCTTGCCCTTCGACAAACGAATTCGTCGGCGCCCTCAAACCGCGCAGCCTTCCAGCCTCGCGCTTGACCCTAAATTCGCCCTCCCGCAGCCATGCAAGAGACGTGAATCCAATCGGTTACGTTAGGTTTAGGGTATCGCCGGCCGAGGTTAAGCGCCTTTTGCCGGCCTCTTGCGCTAGCCTGATAGTAGTAACGACTATTATGAAATCCTCCCGTTCGACGGTTCTGATCACTATGGGCTGGGTGTTTTTCGTCGGCGGCTTCGTTGTGTTGCCGCTGGCGATGCCCGCCGGCGACCTCCGAAACTCGTTCAGCGACTTGTTTCAATGCCTGCTCCCGCTCTTTGCCAATAGCTGCTTGCTGTGGAACACCGCGACGCCCTACCGGCGCCGGAATTCTTTCTGGATGCTGCTCGCGATGGGCTGCACGCTGTGGTTATTCGGGCACCTGATTTTCACCTACTGGCGTGTCGTCCGGCATGGCGACGTCCGCTTTCCGTTGTCGGGCGACATTTTATTTTTCCTGCATACCGTTCCGTTCATGGCTGCGATCGCTCTCGCGCCGCACGCGCGGAAAATGCGCGAAACACTGCGCTACGGTTTTCTCGACCTGATGTTGCTCTCGATGATGTGGTTTTACGTCTACGTGTTCGCGGCGATGCCGTGGAAAACCGTGTGGCCCAATCAAGACCTATTCCGCGTTCGCGACTTCGAAGCCTACATGGTGGAAAATCTGGTCGTCGTGATCGGATTCGGATTGCTCTACCTGCGCGCTCACGGCGGATGGAAATCCGTGTACGGCCATTTGTTCTGCGCCTTCACGCTGTATGCGGGCGGATTCACCGCCGCGCATTTCGCCGTCGCTCGCGGCGTGAATTATTCCGGCAGCCTTTATGTGGTGCCGCTGATGGGCTCGTTTGTGTGGATTGCCACCGCGGGCATCGTAGCGAAAAACATCGGCCCCGAACCCGACCCGGTTTCCGAAATTCCCCGTCGCGACACACAGTGGCCCGTCCGCGTGGCCATGGTTGCGGTGCTGTCCGCGCCCTTGCTCGCCATCTGGACGGTCACGGTCAGCAACGCCCCCGCGCCCGTGCGGCGGTTCCGCCTGCTCGCGACCCTGATCGCCGTCGTTGTCGCCACGGCCCTCGTGTTTTACAGGCAATATCTGGTGTATCAGGAACGCACCGGGCTGGTGCACGAACTCTGGGAGTCGCTCGAAAACGTGAAGCGCTTGCAGACCCATTTCGTGCAGTCCGAAAAACTCGCGTCCCTCGGCCAACTCGCCGCGGGCGCAGCGCACGAAATCAACAATCCTCTTACCGCCATTCTCGGCTATTCCGATTTGCTCACGGTAGAAAACGCAGCGGACACCCGCGCGCACTCGCTCGGCACAAAAATCCGCGAGCAAGCCCGCCGCACCAAAGACCTGGTCACCAATCTGCTCAGCTTCGCGCGGCAGGTTCCCGCCGAAAAACAGTTGCTCGACCTGAACACCGTCCTGACCGGCGCGGTGCAGTTGCGCAATCTCGATCTGCGCGAAAAGCACATTCGCATCGAGCTGGAAAACCGCAGCATCCTGCCGGCCGTTCACGGCGACCCGAACCAGCTCCTGCAGGTTTTCTATCATTTGATCAGCAATGCGGTGGACGCGATGGAATCAAACGGCGGCGGGGTGCTGCTGATTCGCGCGCTGCGCGAGCGGGGAAGCGTGGTGATCGAATTTTCTGATACCGGCCGCGGCATGAAAGAGCCGGAAAAGGTTTTCGATCCGTTCTACACCACTAAGCCTGTCGGCAAGGGCACAGGACTCGGTTTAAGCATCTGCTACGGCGTCTTGAAAGAACACGGCGGCACGATTGTGGGTTTCAATCGTCCCGAGGGTGGATGCACCTTCCGCCTGGAGCTGCCGGCTGTGCTCGCAGTGTTTCCGCAAACGCCCACGCAGCCCGCCGTGACCGTCATGTCTCGCTAACTTTCACAGCTCGCTGATTTCTTCACGCTCGGAAAACGCTTTCGCTACTCCGCCCAGGCCAATCCATCGGAACCTTCGCCCACTTGAATCGCGGACTGCACTTTCCATTCTTTCAGATCGATCGCGTCCACTTCGTGCCCACTGACGCACGAAACGTATGCGACTTTCCCATCCGGCCGCGCCAAAATTTCCGCCGGTCCGTGGCCGACTGGAATGGTCCGCTCAACCTCCAGCTTCGCCAAGTCCACAACCGCCACACTGTTTTGCGACGGCAGCGCCACCAGCAGCCACCGTCCATCGCGCGTGGAAACCGTTCCGTAGCCGATTCCCGCCAATGCGATCCATTTTTTGATTTTGTTCGTGGCTGTATCGATCACTGCGAGTTGCGGTTTGGTCTGGTCCGCGGTAAAAACCATCGCGTCATCGTTCGAAATCGAAATCCGTTGTGTCTGCGCGGCGATCGGAACCACGGTGATCGTTTTGCGCGCGTTCATGTCGAGAACGGACACCGTCCCGGGTCCCACATTCGCGGTGTAGCCTCGCCGTCCGTCGTGCGAAATCGCCAGCATGTGCGATTCGGCTTGTCCGGTCGGAATCGATCCCACAATTTTCAGCGACTTTGGATCCAGAATCGTCACGCTCTGGTCGATCTCGGTCGTCACATACAACATCCCGCTCACCGGTTCGAATATCACGCAATGCGGACGCATTCCGCGTCCGAAATCGACTGTCGCGATCACCTTGCGGCTCGCCCCATCGAGCACGTCCATCGTCCGGCCGTCGGTGCCGGGTTTTCCCACGCCGGAATTTCCATAGATCGGCACATATGCCGTGCGCCCATCGTGCGACGCGGCCACTTCGTGCCCCGTGATGCCCGTTTCATGTACCGTTGCAACCTGCCGCGCGGAAACAGGATCGACGAAGCTGACGTCTCGACCACCTTGATTCGCTACCAGCAATACGGGCGGCATCGGATGTTCCTTGGGTGTTTTGCCGGCGTGCGCGATCGGCAAAATCGCCACGCTGGCCACGCTCGCGGCGCTCAGCAGCAAAGTTGCACAAAGCCGAATGTTCATACGCGGCAGTGTAACAAGTTTTCGCCGTCAAATGCCGCTTCGGCCGTGCAATCTTTTTCGCCCATCGGGCGTATATGTTAGAGTCGGCAGATTCCATGAGCGAACCCGCCATCGCAACAGAAGGCCTAACCCGGCGATTCGGCGAGTTGATCGCCGTCCAGAACGTGAATCTCCGCGTCGCCCCCGGCCAGTTTTTCGGCTTCCTCGGCCCTAACGGCGCCGGAAAATCCACCACGATCAAAATGCTCACCGGTTTGCTCGCGCCAACCTCCGGCCGGATGCAGATCCTCGGCACGGACATGACCGCGAACATCGTGGAAGTGAAACGCCAGATCGGCGTGGTGCCCGAGGGCATGGCGCTCTTCGGCCGGCTCACCGCGTCGGAATATCTGAATTTCGTCGGGCGCATGTACGGCCTCGATCGCGTCACTGCCGCGAAGCGCTCTGCCGAATTGCTCGAGTTCATGCAGCTGACCGAACAGCCCAAAGCTCTGGTCACCGACTTTTCGCACGGGATGCAGAAAAAATTGGCGCTTGCCGCCGCCGTGATTCACGGCCCGAAAATTCTGTTCCTTGACGAGCCGTTCGAAGGCGTCGACGCCGTCGCGTCCAACACTCTGAAAGCCATGCTGCAAAGTATGATCGCGCGCGGCGCCACGATTTTCCTCACTTCCCACGTGCTCGAAATCGTCGAGCGTCTCTGCAGTCACGTGGCCATCATTAATAAGGGTCAGCTCGTCGCGCAGGGCTCGCTCGAGGATCTTCGCGCGGGCGTGGAAGCGCAGACTCCGGCAACGCTCGCGCACGACGGTTCCGGCGCGGCGCCTTCTCCCTCCGGCGAAAAACTCACCCTCGAGCAAATTTTCCTTCGCATCGTCGGCGGTTCGCGCCCCGCCGAGCAGGAACTTTCATGGCTGGAGTAAATACGTCCACCCCGATTCGCGGCCAGTTCGCCGCCATCGCGCTCCTCCGTTGGCAGTTGTTCGTCAACGGCCTGCGCACCGTTCGCGGCCGGCTCGAAGTCGTCAGCCGCGGTTTCATGGGCTTTGGATTCGCTGTGATGGCGCTGGCCGGCCTGATCGGAATGCTCGCCGGCGCGTACTACATGGTTTCGCATGCCCACATCGAATTACTCGCGCTGCTTTTTTGGATTTTGTTTTTGTTCTGGCAGTTCTTTCCGCTCATGTCCAACGCTCTGGCCGAAGGAATGGACTCCTCGCAGCTGCTACGCTTTCCCATGACCTTTCGCACCTATTTTTTGGTGCGCATGGTGTACGGCTCGCTCGAACCCGGCACGGTCATCGGATTGGCGTGGCTTCTGGGATTGGGGATTGGAATTGCGGTCGCTTCGTTTTCGCTGTTTCTCTGGGCCGTTCCCGTCATCCTGCTCTTCGGCGCTTTCAATATTTTGCTCGCGCGCATGACGTTCGCGTGGGCCGAGCGCTGGCTCGCCCGACGCAAATCGCGCGAAGTGGTCGGCGTGATTTCGTTTCTTTTCCTGATCGGCGTGCAATTCATTGGCCCGGCGATCCGCACATTCGGTCCGCGGCTAAGCCACAGCACATTCGCGGCGAGCGATCTCGTGTTGAACGTTGAGCGGTTGCTGCCTCCGGGCGCGGCTGGATCGGCGCTGGCGGGTGCGGCCAACTCGCATCTCAGCGCCGCTGTAATCGGAACCGCGGTATTGGTTGCGTATTCGTTGATTTCGTTGTGGCTGCTGAACCTTCGCCTCAAAGCGCAATATTTCGGCGAAAATCTCGGCGAAGCCCCGTCGCGAGTTGCGGCCGCAGTCCCGACCGCAGTCTCGACCGCCCACGCGAAGCCGCGCGTCGTCCATCCCGGCTTCAACCTTCCGTTCGTCTCTGAGGCGACCAACGCGATCGTCGGAAAGGAATTCAGCTACATTCTTCGCAGCGGCCCCATGCTGTTCACACTGGTGATGCCCGTCGTGATCCTGCTGGTATTTAAGTTTGCCGACACTCGCCCCGGGCGCCACGGTGGCCTGCTGGCAAATGTTTCCGATCTCGTATTTCCGATCGGTGCAGCGTACGCCCTGATGATCCTCAGCAATCTGGTTTACAACTCATTCGGCGGCGAGAACGGCGGCATACAGTTTTACTATCTGAGTCCGGCGCGATTCCGCGAAATCCTGATGGGAAAAAATATTGCCCACTTTCTCATTTTGCTCGCCGAAATCGTGCTTGTGTGGATTGGAACATCACTCATTTATCGGCCGCCCGATCCGGTGATGTTTCTCGCGACCATCACAGCTGTACTTTTTGCGGTCTTCGTCAATTTTGCGGTGGGAGATTGGCTTTCGATCCTGTCGCCGAAAAAAGTGGACTTCGGCACGCTGGGCCGACAGCGAACGTCGACGCTGAACTCCTTCGCGAGCCTGGGCGTGCACGCCGTGACGATCGGTCCTGCCGTCCTGGTGATCATGTTCACCCGTAGTTTCAACAGACTCTGGCTGGCGATCCCGATTTTCGTGGTTCTCGCGGTCGCGAGCGCGATTGGATACTGGCTCGTGCTCGGCCGCGTCGATGGCCTGGCCATCGAAAAGCGCGAAACACTGATTACCGAGCTTTGCCGCGCGTAACTTGCGATTCCCGTAGCAAAATATTTGCCGCTCGCGCAAAGCTCGCACCGAATCGATCGTAAGCTCTGCTAATGGATCGCCAAAGGATCGCCATGAACCGCAGAATTCATTTCGCCGCTCCTGCTGTTTTGTTTTTTGCCTTAATGATGGGAATGGCGAGCGGCTCTCTCGCACAGCAATCGCCGTCGAATGCCGCGCCGACCGGCGTCGAAGCAAAACTCGCGGAACTTGTCTCGGCTACGGCGATCTCCGGCTACGAAACTCAGCTGAGCGACAAGCTCGTCACCCAGCTTGCCGTCTTCCATCCGCAGAAAGACAATCTCGGCGATGTAGTCGTCACCATCGGTAGCGGCTCGCCGCGCCGCTTGCTCGTCGCTCCCATCGACGAGCCCGGATTCGTCGTCAGCGAAATCACTGCCGGCGGATATCTGCGCGTGCAGCGCCTGCCGCAATTCGGCTTTCCGCCGATTTTCAATCAGATGTACTCCGCGCAGCCGGTGAAAATCGGCACCGCCACCGGCGGCTGGATCGACGGAGTCTTCGCCGGCCTCTCCATCCATCTGCAACCTGCAAGTCCCGAACGCACCGGCGCGCCCAATCCGTCCGACATCGACGCGATGTACGTGGACATCGGCGCAACCTCCGCCGCCGAAGTCCGGAAGGCTGGAGTCGATCTGCTCAGCCCCATCGCAATTCAGCGCCGCTTGTACGATCTCGCCGGAAATTCGTTCGCCGGACCGGCCGTAGGCGATCGATTCGGTGCGGCGTCTTTACTCGAAGTTTTGGCTCACCTGGATCCCGCGCAAATCAAGGGCACGCTGATCGTCGCGTTTGTGGCCCAGCAGCGCACCGGCGCGCGCGGCCTGCGCCGCATCCTCACCACCATCCCCTCGGACGAAATGATTTTCGTTGGCCGCCTCACGAGTGGCGGCGCAATCCCCGGAATGGAGACCGTGCATCGCGGGCCGCGCCGCGATTTGGGCAGTGGAGTGCTCGTCGCCGTCGAATCCGCCAACGATTCGCTGTCGCCCTTCGCCGGGCGCCTGAAAGATCTCGCCTCGCAAATCAAAGGCTCGCTCGAAGCCGACTACTCATCCACGATTTTGCCGCGCAGTTATCTGGCTCCGCCGCCGCTGCCCGCCAACTGGACGCACATCGGCATCGCCACCGCCTGGCCGGACACTCCCGCGGAGACCATCGACGCGCGCGATCTGAATGCGCTGGTGAGTTTGTTGCAGACCTACACGCTCGGCGCCGCAGTTGCTCCCGCTCCGATGCCGGCGGAATTTCCGTCCGCGGTCGCCGCCGAAACTCCCAAACCGCCCGCGCTATCCTCGACCGGCGCGCCAACAAGCACGGCCGTGCTAGCCGATTTGATCCGCGCATACGGCGCCAGTACACACGAAGATCCCGTTCGCGAACGCGTGAAAGCGCTCCTGCCGAAATGGGCGCAGCCGGAAACCGACGACGCCGGCAACTTGGTTTTGCGCGTCGGCACCGCGCCCGAATCGAGCAAAGCCCCGCGCATACTGGTCGTCGCACACATGGACGAAATCGGCTACACAGTGAAGTCGATTTCGAAAGACGGCCGCCTGGAAGTCGAAGAGCTCGGCGGCGGCCTGCCGTATTTCTATCAGGGTCATCCGGTACTCGTTCACACCGCCAAGGGAGATCGCGACGGCGTAATCGAATTGCCGAAAAACTGGGACGCGACCAACTTCAAATGGCCTGAAGAAAGTTCAGACACGCCAACCCGCATCGACGTGGGCGTAAAAACTCCCGAAGACGTGGCGAAGCTCGGCATCGTCGCCGGCGACACCATCACCATCACCAAGGCGTATCGTCCGCTCATCGGTACGCGAGCGAACGGCCGCAGTTTTGACGATCGCGTCGGATGTGCGTCGCTGATTTCGGCGGTGTGGGCTTTGGGCGCGCCGCTGAAAAATCGCGACGTCACCTTCGTGTGGTCCACCGGTGAAGAACTCGGATTGGTCGGCGCCGCAAAACTGGCCGCGCGCCTGGCGAAATCCGGCGCTCTGCCCGATTACGTTTTCGCCGTCGATACCTTCGTCAGTTCGGATTCGCCGCTCGAATCAAAACGGTACGGCGACGCCGAAATCGGAAAAGGATTCGTGGTTCGCGCCGTCGATAGCTCCAACATCGTCCCGCTCGCCGACGTGCAAAAAATCGTGAAGCTGGCTCGCGCCAACCAGATCGCCGCGCAGTATGGCGTCACTTCGGGCGGCAACGACGGCTCCACGTTTGTGCGCTACGGCTCGATCGACGTGGCGCTGGGCTGGCCGCTTCGCTATTCGCATTCGCCGGCCGAAGTGATCGATACGCGCGACGTCGATTCGCTCGCTCGGATTCTCGCGGTCGTCGCCAAATCCTGGTAACGCGCGCGGTGTTTCGCAACCGCTGCACGCCGCGTCTGCACTCGTCATCTGCACTCCGCATCGACTTTGCTATAATCGCGAACCGTGACCGGCCCCACGTTCAAACCGCCTCGCCACATCGTCGTCGAAGGGCCGATTCGCGTCGGCAAATCCACTCTCGCCAGGGAACTGGCCGAGCAATTGCACGCCCGCCGCATTTACGACGCTGAAGACAATCCGTTCCTCGGCGATTTTTACGACGAAAAACCCGGCTCCGCGTTTCAGGCGCAGATGTATTTTCTTTTCGAGCGCCATCGCCGCCTGCTGGAAACGCGCGTGGACGACAACGTCGCCCCGATCGTCAGCGATTTCCTGTTCGAGAAGGACAAAATTTTCGCCTACCTGAATCTCGACAACGAAGAACTGAAGCTCTACGAAAAATATTTCGACATGCTCGCGCCGTCGATTCCTCCGCCGGACCTGGTGATTTACCTGCAAGCCAAGCCCGACGTGCTTCGCAAGCGCGTCTCGAAGAAAGGCGATCCCACCGAGAAGGAAATTTCGCTCGAATACGTCGAAGCCGTCGCCAACGCCTACGAGCACTTTTTCTTCCGCTACTCCGCTTCGAATCTGCTGGTGGTCGATACGTCGGAAATCGACTTCGTCGAACGCAATCAGGATCTGCAGGAATTGCTGCGCCGCCTGCGCCAACCCGTCAGCGGCACGCAGTATTTCCTGCCGCTCGGCCACGGCTAGCCCCGCACAAATTCCGCCGCACGATTCAATTCAGAAGTACTTCAGCGAAAAACAGAAGAAGGGGACCGGGACAAGTGGCCCCGCCAGGCTACCCGTCCCGGTATGCACACGAGGATTTCGTTCAAACCGTAAAAGCGCGTTACGCCGCTTTATACGGACCCGACAACCGGTGCCGCCATTTACCGAGCGCACGGTTCATCGGATGGCTGCGATGCAAAAATGTAAGCACCGGCGCGCGCCGCACTCCGATTTTTTCCAGCGCCCGGCGAATCCGGAAATCGCGCCCCGCGCTCACCAATCCCTTTTCGAGTGTCGTAATCGCTTCATTGGTGCGGCCGGCCTGGTAGTACACCTCGGCCAGGTTCAGATACAGCTGGGCGTGATTGTGTTTCATTCCGAGGGCTTCGCGGCAGAGCGATTCGGCGTCGCCAAACCGCTTTTCAGACAGCGCCGCCAGCAACCCCGTGTACGAAAGGTAAAACGGGTTCTTCGGTGCGACGCCCAGGGCTTTGCGGGCGTGTTGGAGTGCGTCATCGGAACGTCCGTCGCGAAGGAATTTCAGGCATTCCTTGAAATCATTCATGCCGGCGTCTGAGGGAGACGTGGTGCCAATCCAATGGGACATCGGGGCTCCTTCCTTGCTTGCGCTGGCGCGCAGGGGCTGTGGAACGACGACAGAGTAGCCCCGCGCGATTTCGATGGAAATAGAACGGAGGGCCAGCTTTCGGGCTAGAACCTTTTCCTGTCCCGCAAGACAGGCAAAGAGAAAGCAACCGTGTTTCCCCGCGATTTCGACGCAAATGGCGGATTTCGGGGCTAACCGGCGCTCAAAAAGAGCGTCTGTAGCATGACTGGAAAGCGCAAAAGTCTTTGCGGGAACCGTCGATTCAAGGAATGATGGTCGCGCTCAAAATGGCCTCACGAGAGGGAAAATGATCGCAGCGGCATTCGGAATTTCGCATCGACATAATTGGGCCTCGGCCTTTCTACTCGCAGCTGCCGTCGCGGTTTTCACTCCCGGCTGGGCCGCCGCCTCGCCGTATCCACAGGATTCCCAAGCTCCCGCTGCTGCGCCCGCGCCGTCAACCGCGCCGGCGCAAACTCCCGTCGAGCAGGGCAGATTCACTCTGCACAAGTTCGAGCAGCCCATCGGCGAAGAGACCTACTCCATTTCGCGCGACGGTGATTCGCTCAACGTAAATGTCCAGTTCAAGTTCACCGATCGCGGCACGCCGGTGCCCATGACCGCCACGTTTCGCGGCGCAAGCGACCTCACTCCCGAGGCGTTCGAAATCAAAGGCAAAAATTCCCGCCTGACCAGCATCGACGAATCGGTGGACGTAGCCGCCGGGCAAGTGAAAATTCGCGACCGCGAAAAGGTCACCGAAGCCGCCCGCCCGGAAAAGTTTTTCACCATCGCCGGTTACGCGCCCGCCACCATGCAGATGTTGATGGTCCGCTACTGGGCTTCGCACGGCTCTCCCGCGGAATTGACCACGCTTCCCAGCGGCACGGTAAAAATTGAGCCGCGCGGACAAGACGTCGTAAACATCGACGGCAAAAATCAGACGCTCGATCGATACACGGTCGAGGGCCTGATCTGGGGACGCGAATCGCTTTGGTTTGACGCAAACCGCAATCTGGTCGCCGCCGTTACCGTCGATGCCGAGTTCGATCACTTCGAAGCCATCCGCGACGGATATGAAAGCGGATTGGGCGCTTTCGTCGGCCGCGCCGGCTCCGACGGTATGGCGGCGCTCGCCGAACTTTCCAAGGGAATTTCCGGCAGCCGCGCCGATTCGATCGCCATCGTCGGCGGCACCTTAATTGACGGAACCGGCGCCGCGCCCGTACCCGACGCCACCGTGTTGATCGAAAAGGGCCGCATCGTCGCCGCCGGTCCGAAAGCCGCGGTCAAAATTCCCCACGGAGCGCAGAAAATCGACGCCCGCGGAAAAACGATCCTGCCCGGCCTGTGGGACATGCACGCGCACTTCGAGCAGGTCGAATGGGGCCCGATCTACCTCGCCACCGGTGCCACCACCGTGCGCGACTGCGGCAACGAATTTGAATTCATCACCGCGGTTCGTGACGCCATCGCCGCAGGCAAAGGCCTCGGCCCGCGCCTTGAGCTCGCAGGCATCGTGGACGGCTCCGGCCCGCTGCAGTTGGGCGTCGCGAAGGTGGACACGCCCGAGCAGGCGAAATTCTGGGTGGACAAATATCACGACGCGAATTTCCAGCAAATGAAGATTTACAGCTCGGTGAAACTCGAAGAAGTGAAAATCATCGCTGACGAAGCGCACCGGCTCGACATGACCGTCACCGGCCACATTCCCGAAGGCCCCACCGCCTTTCAGACCATTGAAGCCGGGCAAGACCAGATCAATCACCTCGAATACGTGGCAGACATCATGCACGCGCCGTTGCCCGACACCGCCACGCGCCGCCAGCGCGCAGAAGCCGTGGAAAATCTGAATTTGTCGTCGCCCGAAGCGCAGAAGGCCATCTCGTTTCTGGTCGATCACGGCACGGTCGTCGATCCCACGCTCGCGATTTTCGAATTTCAAACCGCGAACACGTCAAAGCCACCCGCCAGCTTCGAACCGGGCGTGCTCCGCGTGGCGCCGGAACTCGCCGAACAACTCGTGGATGTCGGGCCACCGCCTCCGCCCGACATTTTGAAACTCATCGACGGATCGTTTGCCAAGTACGTGCAGATCGTTGGCGCTCTGCATCGCGCCGGAGTTCCCATCGTCGCCGGCACCGACCAGACCGTTCCCGGATTCAGCTTGTATCGCGAAATCGAGCTCTACGTCGAAGCGGGATTCACTCCCATGGAAGCGATTCAGGCGGCCACCATCGTTCCCGCGCGCGTCATGAAACTCGATAAGGAACTCGGCACGGTCGAGGCGGGAAAGCGCGCCGATGTGATTATCGTGGACGGCAATCCGCTCGAATCCATTCACAACATCCGCAAGGTGCAGTACGTAATCACGAACGGCACGATGTACAACTGCGCCGAGTTATGGAAGAGCGTGGGTTTCAAACCGTAATCTTCGCGAATTCTCCGCTTGTAGCCGGGCGACCGTTCGACTTAAGCTGCGCTCGCGACTGAAGCGCCCCAAAGGACCCCTCATGGAAAAGTGGACACGCAGAAACTTTTTTATTTCCACGCTCACAGCCGGAATCGCTGCCAGCACGCGTCGATTGTTTGGAGCGAACTTGCCGGCACCCGTGCGATCTCTCGCCGCATCGCGCACTCCGAGCGGATCGCGGCCTCTGATTATTTCCTCCGCAAACGGCTACGAACATTTGAACGATGGAATGGCTATCCTGAAATCCGGCGGGGATACGCTCGACGCCGCGCTCGCCGTGGTCACAAAAGTCGAAGACGACCCCAACGACGATTCGGTCGGCTACGGCGGCTTGCCCAATGAAGACGGCATCGTCGAACTCGACGCTTCGGTGATGCACGGCCCGTCGCGCCGCTGCGGCGCTGTGGCCTCCGTGCAAAAAATCAAGAATCCGTCGCTGGTTGCCAAAGCGGTGATGGAAAGAACCAATCACGTGTTCATCGTCGGCGACGGCGCACGCCGCTTTGCCGAAGACGAAGGCTTCGTGCCCATGAATTTGCTCACCGAGCGCTCGCGCATCGCATGGCTCGCGTGGAAAGCATCTACCTCGGAAAATTGGCGGCCGGGCCTCGATAGTCCGCAGTGGAAAGAAAAATTGGCTCAGCTGCTCGATACTCCCGAAAAGCTCGCCTGGCGCGAACACATCGAAAGCGTCGTCGAACATCCGATCACCGGCACGATCAATTGCCTGGCCGTCGGCACAAATGGCGACGTATCCGGCACCACCACCACATCCGGACTTTCCTGGAAAATCGCCGGCCGCGTGGGAGATTCGCCCGTGGTCGGCGCGGGATTGTTCGTCGATGGCGAAGTGGGCGGAGCGGGTTCAACCGGACGCGGCGAGGAAAATATCAAAATTTCCGGCGGCCACACGATTGTGGAATTGATGCGCAACGGGATGTCTCCGAGCGACGCTTGCCTGGAAGCGCTGCACCGAGTGGCGCGGAATTACAAACCATTCCCCGAGCGCATGAAGCTGTTTCACATCCAGTTTTACGCGGTGAACAAAAACGGCGACCACGGCGGCGCCAGCTTGTGGGAAAAGCATATCGACGGCCGCCCCGTTCAGTACGCCGTACACGACGGCACCAGCGCCAAGCTCGTGAATACCACTCCGCTGTTTCCGGGAATCGGCGGCGACTACTAGCTGCGTTCGCCGGACTACTGAACCAGCTCTGACGCGAACACCAGCTGCACGCCGCTGGATTCCAGGTGCGGCACTTCCTCTGCCAGCGCCGCAATTGTTGCCGGGCGTGGATGGCCGATGGCGATTGCGGAGCTGTCGCGTTGCGCGTCTTTTGCCGCGAGCTGCAGCTGCGCGATGATCGCCTCCCGCGATGCCGTATCGTCCAAAAATACTTTTCGTGAAGCGGCGCGCACTCCCGCCCGTTTCGCCGCATCATACGCCACGGTTTTTGCTTCTGTACGGCTATCGATGAAAAATAGTCCGCGCTGTCGCAGTTCCGGCATCAGCTCGGCCATCAGTTGCGGATCAGACGTCGCCAGCGATCCCTGATGATTGTTTACGCCCACCACGTGCGGCACCGTATCCAGCATCCCCGTCAGGATTGAATTCACTTCGCCCGCGCGCATTCCCACGCGCAGCTCCACATTTTCGGTTTTCGCCGATTCTTCCTCTGACTGCATCGGCAAATGCAGCATCACCTGATCGCCGCGGCGGTAGGCCTCTTCGGCCACGTCATTCGATAGCGGCAGGTGCGGCAGCACCGAAACCGTGACGGGAAATCCCAGCGCCAGCACCGAGTCTGCCGCCGCTCGGTCGTATCCAATGTCGTCGATGATGATCGCAAGCCGCGCACTCGCGCCGCCACGCGCTTTCGGAGCAACCACCGTAGTATGCGCGGGCCGCGGCCCCAGCGGCGTAACCACATGAATTGAGTGCGTTCGCGCGCCGTGAAACGAAAAATCGTAGCGCGCCACGCCGCTCGAATCGGTCTCGCTCATCGTCAGTTCGTGCCGCCGGGCGATTTCGGCGAGCGCCGATTTCATGCTCGCGGCTTCGCGAGCCTCCGGCAACGAAACGTAGATATTGTCCGCGCCCGTTTGCGCCGGAATTCCTGTCTTCGCCGAAATAATCTCCGGACGGATCTCGATCGCCGACTTGCGGCCCACGAACTTCTGCGCCGCCGCGACGATTTCGCCAGTCACGCCGCGCAATTCGACTTTGCTGATGGTTTTCTTCCCGCAGCCGCCAAGCGTGAGCACAGCCACGACCGCGACCGCAAGAAAAACCGCGCAACGCGCCGCCAGCGGAGATAGCCCGCGCGAACACGATTGTTGTGTTTTGGACTTCAGACCAGACGAATTTTCAGCAGGCAACGTGCAGGTTCCAGAATAGGTGAGGTTTCGCGCCGCGCCCAATTTCTCGCGGCGCGCAGAGTTTCTACGCAGCTTTCTTCATCGCCGGAGCGGCACCGGATTGCAGCAGCTCGATCGCCTTCTTCATGTCGATGTCGTCGGGCGATGCGCTCGGCAGCGGCGTCGGCGCCGTCAGATCGTTCACCACCATCAGGCTGTCGATCGAAGGATGAATTTCCACCGTCGGAGCGACTCCCTCGGCGGAAATATTCTTGCTGTCCGGCGTGTAGTATAGCGCCACGGTCAGAATCAGCGCGCTGCCATCGTCCATTTCCATCAGCTTCTGCATGGATGCCGTTCCGTACGTGCGTTCGCCGACGGTATCGCCGCGCTTGTTGCCCGCAATCGCGCTCGCCAGGATTTCCGCGGGGCCTGCGGTGCCGTTGCCAATCAAGACGGCCACGGGCTGCGTCCACACCACTTTCGATGGATCCGCCGAGTAGGTCACTTCCGAAACGGTTTGCCCTTTCAGCGTGGCAATCGTTCCCGATTGCAAAAACAGTTGCGCCGTCGCAATTCCTTCCGCTTCGTCGCCCAGCGCGCAATCGCGCAGATCCAGAATCAGTTTCTTCGCGCCCTTCTGCTGGAATCCAACCAGCGCTTCGCGAATCTGTTTGCTGGTGCCGGCGTTGAATTGCGGCACGTGCAGGTAAGCGATGTCGCCCTGCAGGCGATCTTCCACCAGTTTCGGCGGCGCAAGCTTCGCCAGCGTCAAGTCGATGTCCTGCGGTTCGGCCTTGCCCCGGCGAATCGCCGACACTTTCACCACCGTTCCCGGCGCGCCCTTCAGCAGCAGTTGCGCCTGGTCGATGGCCATCTGGCCGGTGGTGAATCCCGCGATCTTTTCCAGAATGTCGCCGATGCGGAGGCCAGCCTTCGCGGCGGGCGAATCCGGCAGTACGCTGATCACTCCGACGTATCCAAAGCGGCGCGTCAATGCCAAGCCCGCTTCACCGCCCGGGTTCGCAGCCGACTTCTCTTTGTAATCCTTATATTCCAGCGGGCTCAGGTAGGCTGATTGCGGGTCCAGCGAATCCAGCAAGCCGTGCAGCGAGCCGTTCGTCACCGCGGGCATGTTGGGCTCGTCCACGTAGTCGCGCTGGATGTGCTCGAGCACTTCGCTGTACACCGTCAGCGCGCGATACGCCTTGTCGTCGCTCGATTTGCCCAGCATGAATCCGGTGGCGGCGTACGCCACGATCAGAATGGACACGACTACCACAATCTTCTTCATCAATGGGCTCATTCGGCCACCCTTCGGAATAACGCGTCTAGTATATCAGCGCTTCTCACATCGAAGCGAGCACAGCCTGCGCCAACAACCGTCTGAATTGGGGCAGTTGACCAGGTTGCGCTTCGAGCCATCCGACCTGAAATCAATGGCTTGCGCGTTCCTCTCGCTGCAGCTTTACGTCGCCGACCAGAATCGGACCTAGCAACTCCCGAAACTGTTTGACGGTTTCATTCATGGAATAGCGCCGCAAAATTTTACCTTCCGGAATCGACATGACGTAAGCCTCGAAATAGCCGTCGGCGGGTTCGCAGTGGGTGGACGGAATCTCGGCAACCAGCACTGCTTCCGTCGAACCTTTCACCCACCCGAGGCCGGCGATGTTCGGTTCGTCACTGCACGGAATACCGGTGTGCCGAGCCGCGAAGTCAGTTTGAATGGGTTTCATCACGTCACGAACTGCAGGAACATCGCCCACAAAACTTACCCCTGCGATGACAGGTCCTGCGCTGCCCATCGAGGTGGTGAGGATCGCCGCGCGCGAGTCCGGCGACCAAAGCCATTCCTGATCATCGAGCGTGGAAAACGAGTTCCCGATCGTCTTTCCGTTTCGATAGAGCTGGCCGCTGTTGTCGTTAACGACCAAGGTAACGGAGCGATCGGGGGAATCGATTTTCAGATGCCGCTTATCCCCGTCCTGGTAACACAGATCAACCGATATTTGGGAGTAGCCGCCTGGGGTATGGCCTGCCGCCGGGCAAATTTCTTCCTGCGGATCAGCGACAACGGAAACGCAAACGCAAACGAAGACCACAAGCACGAAATACGCTTTCCACATCTTCATAATCCTTCGTGAACGCCAGCCGTAAATCGTTGGAACGATTCGTTCTCAACTCAAAACATGTACGGGAAGCGATGCAGCTACTTGTGCGCGTAGTGCGTGCTGTGAGCGACCGAAACTTCGAACGCATCGGGTTCGCCGGCCGGCGTCGCCGACGTGATGTACGTCTGCGAAATGCGATCCTGCCAGGTGAAGCGGTCTTCGTCCCAAAGCGCCCAGACATAGCCGAGCATGAACGCGGCGCCCGACAGCAAATAGCCAAAGCTGCGCCACAGCAGTTGGCCAGACTCCGGCAGCGACCCATCCAGCCGCACCACCGTCAGGCCTCGCAGCTGCATTCCGGGCGTGGAACCTGCAAACGTCGTGAACAGGAAAAAGTACTGCGCGTAGAATAGGTAGAAAACCGCGAGATACACGATCGCGTCCACTTTTTCCATCATCAGCTGCCCGCCGAGAGACCGGAACAGCGCCAGAAATCCCGCATACGTCAGCGCCAGGAACAGTCCATCCAGGGCGCCCGCTACGCGGCGTTCCGAGAGATTCGCCACCGGCACCACGGCGTTCTGCGGATGAGCGCGGTCGCCTGGGCTGCTGCTGAAATCCAGTTCCGGTTGAATGCAGATTTCCAGGCACTCGTTGCGAGCTTTTTTCGCGGCGGCACGTTGCGTGGCGCGCTGCACTGGCTTCTGCAGGTTTCGAACTCGCTCGCGTTCCCGTTCGGCGTCTTCTTCCGCTTCGTCCCATTCCGTGGTTTGCCTGGCCGAAGAGACGAACGGCAGCCCGGACTGCGAATCGTCGCGCATCGGACGTCCATGCCGCGCGCGGTAGGCATCGAGGCGACGCGAGACTTCCTCGCGCCATTCGGGTTCCAGGGCAACGCTCGGATACGGATTCGCGTCCGAAGTTGTTGCTGACGCTCTGGAAGCAGGGCTGGGGCTTGGCTTGGTTCGAAAGCTAGAGGAAGGCAGCGTCGCCGACGCGGCAGCCGACATGGAAGCGGCGGCGGCCCGCGCCTTTTGCATCGGCGGCATTTCCGCGGAGTCGCTCGCGCGCTTGTCGGCGGGCGCAGCAGTAGCTACAGGCTCAAGAAACTGGTCTTGTGCGGCGAGTGGAGCGTCACAGAACGAGCAATTGTCGGTGCGTTCGAGTAGAAGGGCACCGCAATGCGTGCAGATTCGTATCACTGGTCCGTTTTGCGCTGCGGAGATTCCAGTGTCGGAACCCGGCAATGTTATCACGATGTGAATGCGCACGGGCCCGCTCAAAGTGCGTTAAATGTTGTGAATCAGGAAACCCTTCCACACTCGCGGCGCCAGTCACTTGAACCGGCCGCCACTTGATTGCGAGCCTCGAATGCGCGTGTTAGGCTCGAACGGATTTTTCGCGGATGTTTTCGGACCTTAACGAGGCGATGTCGATCGCAAAATCTTTTCGAGCCTGCCGCAAAATCGCATACCTTGCCGCGAACACGGCTGCGACGACGCTTGTGAAATTATCCGCCGCGGCCGCTGCCATTGCGCTTTTCTCGCTGTTGCCATTTCACAGCGCCTTGGCCCAATCCCCCGCCGAGCCCACCAGTCCCGCCGCAACGCCATCTCAGAATTCGAAGCCGCAGCCGCCGAAATCCGCGCAGGCAACGCCCGCAAAAAACGCCTCCGCCAAAGACTTCAAATCCGCGCCCGGCGGCGACCAGACCGCGAGCCTGCTCGCCGATCAGCAACGCCAGGTCGGACGCATTTACTACGCCGACGGCCACGTCGATCTGGTGTACGAAAACGTTCGCTTGCGCGCCGACCACGTCGAATACAACGAAGATACGCAAGTTGCGACCGCTCGCGGCAACGTTCAGCTCGATTATTTGACCCAGCATGTGGAAGCAGATGACGCCGTGTACGAGCTGCAAACCGGACGCGGAAAGTTTCATCACATGCGCGCCACGTTCGCCGTTCAGCGGCGCGCCTCGCCCACTCTGCTCATCAGTCCGAATCCGATTTACTTCGAAGCCGAAGAAGCCGAGCGCATCGATCACGACACCTACAAGCTCCACAAATCGTGGATGACCGTCTGCGATCCCGACAAGCCCACGTGGAAGTTCTATGCGCCCGAAGCCACCATCTACATGCAGAAATCCGTTCATCTGGAAAACGGAAACTTCCGCCTATTTTCGGTTCCCGTGTTGTATCTGCCCTACGCCACATTCCCAGCGGAAAAAGCGCGCACCTCCGGATTTTTAATTCCAGACGTTGGTGAAAGCTCCAGCAAGGGCTACATCATGGGCGAATCGGTGTACTGGGCGCCCACCGATTGGGCCGACCTTACGCTCGGCGCGAACTACTACAGCCGCCGCGGTTGGTCGCAGAAGGGCGACCTGCGCATGCGGCCGTGGGAAAACGCGCGGCTCGACGTTACTTACAGCGGCGTGATCGATCGCGGCTTGGTCGAAGACGTCCCGTCGTCGATTCCCGGCCAACCCCCGACCGTGACCACCATCAATCAGGGCGGCCACGAAGTTCACGTTCTGTTCACCGCGCTGCTGCCCGATGGATGGCGTGCCGTCGCCGACCTCGACCAGCTCAGTTCGCTCACCTATCGCATCGCATGGAGCGAAACGTTCGCGCAGGCCGTTAACTCGGAAGTTCAGAAGAACGCCTTCCTCACCAAAAATTTCCGCGGGTTCAGCCTGAATTTCGCGTCGCTCAGTTACCAAAACTATTTCAGCGCCACCACCACCTCCACGATCGACACTTCGGTCACCACTCGCGCCGCCCCCGAAGTGCAGTTCGGCTCGGTGGATCAGGCGCCGTGGGCCAAGCTGCCGATTTATTTTTCATTCGAGGGATTTTCAGACGCCGTCCACCGCGGCGACACCGTTACCGGCTTTTCCAGTCCGAATCTTCTGGCGCGCAGCGAAATCGCGCCCACCGTCACCATCCCGCTGCATTTTGGGCCGTGGCTTGACGTAACTCCGTCCTTCACTGTGCGCTCCACCTACTACGGCGGACAGATTCAAGGCGGCGACTTCGTCAACAAAGGATTTTTCCGCACGACAGAGGAATTTTCCGTCGATCTTCGTCCGTTCACTCTCGACCGCGTTTGGGGCGATTCCGGCACCAAGTGGAAACACGTGATCGAGCCTGACATCGTTTACACCTACGTGAACGGAGTGAACGACTTCGGGAAATACGTCCGCTTCGACGAAGACGAAACTCTCACCGACACCAACGAAGTGCAGTACGGAATCACGCAGCGTCTTTTCCGCCGCGAAGGCGACGACAGCGCCGACGAAGTCGCGAGCCTGAGCATCACGCAGAAATATTTCTTCGATCCCACCTTTGGCGGCGCGCTGATTTCCGGTCAGCGCAACGTGTTTGCCACGCTCGACGCGCTCACGCCGTTTGCCTTCGCCGACGCGCCGCGCCATTTTTCGCCGATCGTCGCCAATTTGCGAGTCGATGCCGGAAAACATTTCGACACCGAAGTGATCCTGAATTTCGATCCCTACAAAAACCGTCTGTCTGCTGTCGGCACGCTGGTGAAATGGAAGCCTTACAAGGAATCGTTCATCACCCTCGCCGATTTTTCGGTCACCAACCTGCCGAGTCCGATTTCCGAAGAGCCTCCCGATTTCATCTTCGAAGGCCGCTCAAACCAGATTCGCGCGCTGATTGGCTACGGTGATTTGACGCGCCGCGGTTTCAACGCCACGTTTGGCGCCAGCTACGACGTCACGCAGGAAGCCTTCCAAAACCAGATCGCCGAAGTCAGTTACAACGGCTCCTGTTGCGGTCTCGGCTTCGAATACCGCCGGTTTTCGTTTGGCAACATCCGAAATGAAAATCAGTACCTCGTCGTGTTCCGCATCGCCAACCTCGGCTCGGTCGGCACTCTGCGCCGGGCGGAAAAGATTTTCTAGCCCCATGGCAGCCGCAGCAAAATTCGACGCCGCAAGCCTGGCGTTTTCGTCCATCGACGAGGCCGCGCGGCTTCTGCGCTCGCGCAAAATCTCCTCGCTGGAATTGGTTGATGCTTCGCTCAAGCGCATCGAGCGTTTGAATCCGTCGCTCAATGCATTCATCACCGTCACCGCGGACCTGGCGCGCAAACAAGCTCGCGCCGCCGATCGTGATTTGCGGTCCGGTAAATCGCACGGCCCGCTGCACGGCATCCCCATCACCATCAAAGACAATTTCTTCACCCGCGGCGTTCGCACCACGGGCGGCTCGAAACTTCTTGCCACCCTCATTCCCGACACCGACAGCGAAGTCGTCGATCGGCTCCGCGCCGCCGGTGCGATCTCATTGGGAAAAACCGTCCTCAACGAATTTGCCTACGGCATTCACGGACAGAATCCGCACTATGGCGACGTTCATAATCCGTGGGATCTTTCGCGCACCGCCGGCGGCTCGAGCAGCGGTTCCGCGGCGGCGCTTGCAGCGGGAATCGGTTTCGGTTCGGTCGGCACGGACACCGGCGGCTCGCTTCGCATTCCGGCGTCGTTCTGTGGAATTGTCGGATTCAAACCGACGTTCGGTTTGGTGAGTCTCGCGGGTGTGATTCCGCTGGCCGAAAGTCTCGACCATGCCGGTCCTCTCGCGCGCTCGGTGAAAGACGCCGCGATTTTGCTTTCCGCCATCGCCGGAAAATATCCGAAGGGGATTGCCGCGCCTCGCCTCACTCGTTTGCGCGAAAATATGCCTCGCCGCTTCCGCATTGGCTGGCCCGCGAATTATTTTTTCGATCGTGTCGACCCAGAAGCGCAGCTCGCTATTCAGCGCGCCGTCAAGGTGCTTGAATCGCTCGGCGGTCGCACCGAAGCGGTTTCCTTTCCGCACGCGGCGGAGTCCATCGAAGCCAGCACCGCCGTAGGGTTGGTCGAAGCGACGCAATATCACGTCGCGCGGAAATATTTTCCGCAGCGCTCCGCGGATTACAGCGAAGACGTGCGCAAGCGACTGCAGCTTGGCCTCGAAGTGAAGGCTCTCGATTTCATCGACGCCGCTCGCGTTCGTAGCGAGCTGACCAACGATTTCGAGTCGGCCTTTCAGCGTATGGATGTGATCGTCGCGCCGACCACCACCTGCGTGGCGCCGCGCCTTGGCGAAGCTGTGGTGGAAATTCGAGGTGAGTCGGTGCCGTTGCGATCGGCGGTGATTGATGCAAACCGCCCGGCAAATTTCACCGGACATCCCGCGATTTCAATTCCGTGCGGCATGTCGCGCGATGGTCTGCCGATTGGTTTGCAACTGATAGCACCGAAATGGAGCGAAGCGAAACTACTCGCGATCGCCCATGCCTACGAGCAATCGCAGAAATGGCATGAAATGCGGCCTGCGATCTGAATCAGAGAGGTGCGCCCCGCGGTGATTTTGAGCAACTAGAAATTCGCCGCTTCCGTTTTGCCGTAGCGTTCCATCAGCCACTGCCCGGCAATCCACGCAATCGACGCCACCGCAATTCCCGCCAGCACATCGGCCACATAATGGTACCGGCCATACACAGTCGCCACGCACATGCCGATGAAAAACGGCAGGCAAATCCAAAACAGCCACGGCCGGTAACGCCGCGCCGCCAGAATCGCCACCATCGAGCCGGCCACATGCGCCGACGGAAATGCAGCGCCGTGCACGCGCCCAAAATGCTCGATCAGTTCGATTGTCGCCGTCAGCGGACCGCCGACCAACGGTTTCGTCTGCAAGGAAGCCAGCGCGAAGTACGGGCTCTCGATCGGAAACAAGATCGCGATCACATACACGGAATAATGCGCCAGCGCCGTCGCGGTCATCACCGTCCAGAATGCGACTCGATCTTTTTCGATGTACAAGATCGCCGGCAAAATCACCAGGTACAGAAAATAGGTCATGTAACAGAACTGCATGAAATCGTTCAGCGACGGATTGGCGTATTGCGCCATCCACACCGACGGATGAACTTGCGCCAGGTTGTAATCAAACGCGATCAGCCAGCGGTCGAACCAGCCGGGAAAAATCGCGTGCACCAGGTATTGCAGTTCCTCAAAAAAGAAAATGTACAACGGCAGCGGGTACCAGTTTCGAACGAACCGCAGCACTGCGCTGGTGGGCGTTCGCGATTCCATCACGGACACAATCGTGATCGCCGCCGCGATCGCGCAGTGGATCAGCAGGAATCGCACGGCATGCTGCACGTTTGCGTGAAACAGCAGCAGGATCGTTTGTAGCCACGCCAGATATGTGAACGTCACCCATTCGAAAGGGCCCATCGACGCCGCGATTTCGCGGTCGAGTCCCTCGCGCCGCAGATTCTCGGCCCGAAATTCATCGGCGCCCAAATCCAGCGTGGCGTTCATTCGATTTGTGCTCACAGAGCCGCCTTGCCGATCACCGACGCGCGCTTCGCAAGCGTTTCGCCGGACGCCGACGGCATCCAGCGCACCCATTTCCATCGGTTTTCGCGAGCCAGCCGCTGCAGCCTCTTCGATGGATTCACAGCGATCGGATTTCCCACCGCTTCCAGCATCGGCACGTCCGCATGCCGGTCGCCATATGCGTAGCTGCGCGCGAGATCAATCTCATGCCGCTCCGCGAATTTCCGAATCGCGTTGCTCTTCGCGCGGCCGGTCATGTGTTCGCCACGCAGGTCGCCGGTCCATACCGCTTCGCATTGTTCGCGGTCGGCCAGAAATCCTTTGGCAGTTTCCAGTTCCGTGGCGATCATGTGAATCGGAGCCGGCAGTTGCTGCAGCAGTTCGCGGGCCAGCGCGGCGAGTGTCCCGCTGACAATGCAAACCACGTGGCCTTGCGACTGGTGCCACAAGATCCGCGCCAGAGCTTCGGGAAAAAATACCGGCTCGTCGGCCAGCTTCGACGCCGCCACTGCCGCGAGCGCCCAGTCGCGCGCTAAGGATTCGCGCAAACCACCCAAGTATTGTTTGTTCGCTTCAGTGGCTTCGTGAGGGCTCAGCAGAATGTGTTTTGCGAAATAAGCGAGCCACGATGTAGCGTGCGCAGTCTTCAGCTGATTGCGCTCGAGCAGAAATCCAACGAACCTCCATTCAAGCGACGGCGCGGGCAGGATCGTCGAGTCGAGATCGAAAAATGCGCCGACGCCGGCGACCCCGCCGAAACCGTGATCGCGAGGAGCATCGATTTGCGAGCCGCTCATCGAATCACCTGCGCTGGTGAAACTACCGCCGCAACGCGCAAATGTTTCGCGGGCAGCAGCGCCCGCGCGTTCGTCGGACGAATCTGACTCGGCGCATCCAGATAACAGCGGCCTTCCCAAATCACGGGAACCGCGCGGATCACGCAAAATACGACCGTAGCTCCAACGACAACCTCGCCCGCGAGCGAAAGACTGTAGCGCGCCACGTTGCTCAGCCACGGCGCGGAAACGCGCGCGAGGGGCAGCAACATGCCCAGGTAGCAGAAGCAAACGCACTTCAGCACGGCGTACGCGCCGCGGCTGAATCGCGAAGCAACCAGCGCGCGGCCCCACCATGTCCGCAGCATTCCGTTTTGTCCGAATCCGGTGCGGCCTTCGCGCGAAGCCAGCGACCGGAGAAAATCGGTGAGCGTGCCGCGAACGAAAAACACCACCGGAACCCATAGCGAAATCAATCCGGCGACGGCGAAAAAAGTGAAGAAAAGATTCTCCACCACGCGATCGCCCAGAATATCCAGCTGCGCGCCCAGCGGCGTCGCCAGATTCCGCGTGCGCGCGATGTATCCGTCGACTCCGTCGAGAGCGATGGCAAGCACGGTGAGCAACACAGCGGCAACATCGACGATGAATGCGTGACGGGAAATGCTGAACAGCGCAACGGCGGCGAAAGCGGCGGCAACTCGAACGACGGTGATTTGATTGGGCGTCACGATGTCTGCTCCGCGCGCAAAAAATTAAAAGCGGGCCCCACCGCAAGTGACATTGAATGCCGCTTATGGCTCCAGCATGCAGGCCCGCATCGGCTGGTAATGCAATGGGCGTGCCTTTCGCGCTGATCCGATTAGTGTCAGCGAATCAGTATGTTGCGGGAACCGGCGTCGCGCGGCACGGCCGGGCAATGGCGGGTACTCGCATCATATGGCGGGAACTCCTTGCAGCGGGCGGGCGCGACCGCCGCCGAGCATCGACACGCGCCACGCGAGGCGCGGCGCGATCTTAGCCCGCTTCGGCGAACAAATAGGATGAGCGTGCGTCGAATGAATATGGGAAAATTGCAGGTCGAAGTTGTAACGTCGGCGGCTCCGGGGCATCGAATTACCGAGCGAGAGGCGGACACGAACGAATGGGCGTATCGATCTTCACCGCATTCCTAGCCGGGCTGATTTCGTTTCTGTCCCCGTGCGTGCTGCCGCTGGTGCCGGGCTACGTTTCGATGCTTTCGGGCATCGGCGTCGAGCAATTGAAGGAAGGCAAAGCGCCGCGTGCGGGGCTGCTGACTTCGGCGCTGGCTTTCGTGCTGGGATTTTCGGCAGTGTTCGTCACGCTCGGCGCGACGGCGAGCGCCGTGGGTTCGTTTCTGCTCAGAAATCGCAGTACGCTTGCGCCGGTCGCCGGAGCGCTGATCATTTTGTTTGGTCTGCACCTCACTGGATTGCTGGCGAAGCTCACCGTGCGCGTGGGATTGGTGATCGGCGCGGCACTGGTGGCGCTGGGATTTCTGTTGGTCGCGAAGCCCGGACTGATGGGCCACAGCGTGAAGCCGGTCGATTTCTTCGCGGTGTCGCTGATTTTTCTGCTGGGTCCGTCGATGACGCGATGGCTGAATCGCGACGTGCGCTTTCAAAAACTGGGTGGCCAACCAGGCGTCGCCGGCGGATTTCTGATGGGATTCGCTTTTGCGCTAGGTTGGACGCCGTGCATCGGCCCGATCCTGACGAGCGTGCTGTTGATCGCAGCCGAACGCGACACCGTGGGACAGGGAATTTTTCTGCTGGCGTGCTACGCGGCGGGGTTGGCGGTTCCGTTTTTACTGACGGCGATCGGAATCGGCAGCTTTTTGAAGTTCTATCAGAAGTTCCGGAAGCACTTGCACACTGTGGAAGTGTTTAGCGGTGTGCTGTTGTTGTTCATCGGAGTGCTGACTTTTTCGAACCGGCTGACGTGGCTGTCGGGCAAGCTGACTTTCTTGAATGCGTTTGTACGTTGAGGAGTTTTTTCGGATGCGAAAGCCAATTCATCTTGTTTTGCTGGCGGTAATTTTTCTGTTGGTGACGACGAACTTTTCGGGATGCCATTCGAGCGAAGCCTTACCGGGAACCACCGGGCAGGCCGTCGCTGCCGATGCCAAGGGCGACAAGCCGGCCGCGCCCGATGTGACGTTTAAGGATCTGGACGGAAAAGACGTGTCGCTGGCGAGCCTGAAAGGGAAAGTCGTAATCGTGAATTTCTGGGCCACCTGGTGCGATCCGTGCCGCGAAGAAATTCCCTGGCTGATTGAGTTCCAGCAGCAATATGCCGACAAAGGATTCACGATTTTGGGCGTGGCGATGGATGAAGAGGGAAAGCCCACCGTGCAGCCGTTCGTGCAGACGACTCCGTTCAATGTGAACGGACATCCGACGACCATGAATTATCCGATCCTGTTGGGTAACGACGATCTGGCCGACAAGTTCGGCGGACTGCTGGGAATGCCGACCAGCTTTGTGATTTCGCGCGACGGAAAAATCGCCAAGAAATATATCGGCCTGGTGAATCGCCAGGCGCTGCAGAAAGATATCGAAAGTTTGCTGGGCACCGGAACAGCGCAGGGAGCGGCTGGAAACTGATGATGGACGAGCAGGATTTCATAAAAAAAGCCGATCAGACGTTTGAAGCGCTGAAACAGCGGCTGATGACCATCGGCGACGACAACGACTTCGAAGTGGAAGGCGGCAGCGGAAAGCTGGAAATTGAGTTCAATGACGACGACGAAACGCGCTTTGTGATTAGCCCAAATACTCCCGTGCGGCAAATCTGGATTTCGGCGCTGACCACGAGTTTCAAGCTGGGCTGGTCGGATGCAGCGCAAGCGTTTGTGCTCGATAAAACCGGCGAAACGTTGAATCAGACGATGAGCCGTATTTTGACGGAAAAACTCGGCGTGCCGGTGACGGTGTAGCGCGATGAATCGAACGAACAAGTTTGCAGCAGGTTTGTTGATCGTATTTTGCGGCGCGATGGCATTTTCGCCGCGCTTCGCGATGACGGCGCGAGCGCAGACAGCGCAGCAGAATGCGATTGCCGTGGTGAAGCCGGCGACGTACGTGTCACTCGATTCCGTGCCGCGCGGAAAAGAATTTCAAGCCGCGGTGGTGGTGCAGATCGCGCCCGGTTATCACATGAATTCGCACACGCCGAGCGAAGCGTATTTGATTCCCACGTCGTTGACGGCGCAGGCACCCACAGGAATTCAAGTTGTGGACACGCTCTATCCGGCAGGGAAGCAGATCAAATTTTCGTTTTCGCCAGACAAGCCGCTCGATGTGTACAGCGGAAATGTAACGTTGAAATTGAAGCTGCTGGCGAAAAGCGATGCGCCGCTGGGAGCGACGACGATTCCGGTGACGCTGCGATATCAGGCGTGCAGCGACAGCACGTGCCTGCCTCCGGTGAAGGTGCCTGTGGATGTGAAACTGGAAGTGAGCGCCGCCGGATCGGCGACGCATGCAGCGCATCCTGAAATTTTCTCGGCGAAATCCGCGAAGTAAATCACTCCGCAAAACCTCCCGACCTTTTTCCGTTGGGCCGCCGCCGGCGATTGCGCGCGCGAAAATTATTTTTTCGCGGCGAGAAAATCGAGCGCCCGGTGCATCCGCGCGATAATTTTTTCGCGTCCGATCACCACCATGGTATCGAACAGTGGCGGCGCGACGGCGCGGCCGACAATGGCGACGCGCGTGGCGTTGATCAGCAAGCCCGCTTTCACGTTTTCGGCGGCAGCGACTCCGCGAAGCGCTCCGTCGCAAGCATCGTGATTCCAGTCCGGCAACGCTTCGAGCGCCGCCGTGACCTTGGCGAGCAGCGCGGGAATTTTTTCGTCTTTCCAGAATTTTTCGCGAGCTTCGGCGTCGTAATCGAAATCGTCGGTGAAAAATGCGCGAGCCCACGTAGTGAAATCGGTGAGCAGGCGGGTGCGCGAGCGAATTAAATCCACGGTCCGATCGAGCCAGGCTCGATCGGTGGTCCCCCATTTTTCCTGCCACAGTCCGGCGCGCTTTAGTTCCGCTTCCACCGCCGGAACGACTTCTTCCACAGGAGGCTTCTGCAAATACTGTGTGTTGTACCACTCGAGTTTGGCTCGATCGAAAACGCCGTTGGTGCGGCTGATTCCGGCGAGAGAAAAACGCTCGATCAATTCAGGAGTGCGCAGATATTCATCGTTGTTGCCGGGCGACCATCCGAGCAACGCGAGAAAATTGCGAAACGCTTCGGGCAGAAAACCTTCGTCTGCGTACGAACCAACGCTTGTGGCGCCGTGGCGTTTCGAAAGGCGATGGCGATCGGAGCCGAGAATCAGCGGAACGTGAGCGAAAACGGGCGGTTCTGCGCCGAGCGCGCGATAAATCAGAATCTGTTTAGGCGTGTTCGAAATGTGATCGGCGCCGCGAATAATGTGAGTGATGCGCATGTCGATGTCGTCCACCACCACGCTGAGCTGATAGGTGGGAACACCGTTTGAGCGCAGCAGGACGAAATCTTCGATGTCCTGATTTTGGACTTCGTTGGGTCCGAAGACAGCGTCTTCGAATTTCGTGGAGCCTGTGTGCGGAGTCTTGAAGCGAATCGCAAAGGGAATATTGGCGGCACTTTTTTCGGCGCGCTGTGCGTCGGAAAAATCGCGACAGGGGCAGGGCGCTGCCTTAAATACTTTCGCCTGTTGCGCGGCTGCGGGCGCGTCTTCTTTGGCTTCTTCGTCCTCGGAATCGTCCGGCACGTGATCGCCCCCGGCGTATGTGGCTCCCTTGCAATAGCAGGCAAAGCCGTTTCCATCGGCGAGGATGCGGTGAGCGGCCGCGCTGTAGAGTTCGGTGCGTTGCGATTGAAAGAAGGGACCTTCATCCCATTCGAGTCCCAGCCACTTCAGCGAGACGAGAATGCCGTCTACCAGTTCGGGCTTGTTGCGCTCCAGGTCTGTGTCTTCAATGCGCAGAACCAGGGTGCCGCCTTCGTGCTTGGCGAAGAGCCAGTTGAACAGGGCCGTTCGGGCTCCTCCGACGTGGAGGTATCCCGTAGGTGACGGGGCAAAACGAACGCGAGGCTTGGCAGATGAAGACATTCAGGCGCGATCCTTAGGGGAAATGGAAACGAACATCTTAGCGAAACGACGCTGGAAAATCGAGCGGCCCGCGGATCTGCGTAGCATGAGGGTGAATTTCTAATCGACAATCGTGTGTCGATTAGAGTGGGCCTCGGGTGATTGTTTTCAACGAGTTGCGACGGTTTCTAATAAATTTGCGCGTGGTTTGGGGTGCAGCGGTTGCGAGCGGTTTTTGAGGGAGTGCTACGTGGATTTGCGGGGCGCAACGGTGCGGCGCGGTCGCGCGTTATAGTGTCCTACACAATAGTTGACATAGACACTAGTTGTGGGTACGATGGATTCCATGAGCGAAACGAAGAAGGGAAAGGTGAGCGGGCTTGAGGACCACACGGGGTTCTGGCTGAGAGTGGTATCGAACCAGGTGTCGCAGGCGTTCGCACGGAAGCTGGAGGACAGCGGGGCGACGGCGGCGGAGTGGGTGGTGCTGCGACAGATCTACAGCGGGGAACAGATGGCGCCGAGCGCGGTGGCGGAGATGACGGGGATGACGCGCGGAGCGGCGTCAAAATTGATCGATCGTCTGGTGACGAAGAAGCTGGTAACGCGGGAAGACCGCACCGACGATCGCCGTTACCAGAAGATTGCGTTGACTGCGGCGGGAAAAAAGCTGGTGCCGCGGCTTGCGGCACTGGCGGACGCGAACGATGAAGAGTTTTTCTCGGCGTTGACGGCGAAGGAACAGGCGGCGCTGGTGACGACTCTTAAAAAACTGGCAGCCGCGCACGGGCTGCGCAAAATTCCGGTGGAATAGGAGACGACGATGAACGTTGTGGCGATGCGAGAGGTGATGGCAAAGACGCAGGCGGGAGAAATGGTGTTTCCCGATGTGGTGAAGGCGCTGCTGGGGCTGGGCGTGGAATCGTACTTCTGCGATTTTGCGTTAATGCGGGAGACATTGTATCTGGCGGACGGGGAGAGTCACACGCAGGCGATGGTGCTGCCGGCCGAAAAGGTTGCGGAGGAATTTGACGGTGCGAAGTTGATTGCGGCGATCCGCGGGGCGCAGGCGGATACGGTACGGTATCCGGAGTTCGTGAAGAGATCGACGGCGGCGGGAGTGGCGGGGTATTGGGCGTTTTTGACGGGACGGAAGGTGGTGTATTTCGGGCGGAAGGGGGAGATGCATACGGAGGAATTTCCGGGGGCGAAGGTGTAGGGGGTGGGCAGCGCGTACGGCGGAAGGCAACGGCAACAGCGAGAACATTTCACAGAGAACACCGAGAACGGCGGAGGGCACGGAGAGTTTGGCGATGAGGTGCGATCGAGGTGGCGAGGTGCGAGATCGAGACGCGGGCGACATGGCTCAACCTGCACCCCACTGAAGCGGGGTGCACTCAGGCACGATTGCCTGAGCTACGAAGCTTGAGCGGCGGAACGCGCTATTGGGCGGGGCGGAAGAGCCAGGATTGGGCGGTGGCGCGATCGTCGTTGGCGTAGCCGCCGGTTAGCAGGACGCGGCCGTCTTGCAAGCGGGTTTCGGACATGAAGTGCCATGCGTCGCCAATCTGGCCGGAGGCGACGGAAAATTTTCCGGAGGTCGGATCGAAGATTTCGATTTCTTTGCTGCCACCCGCGATGAGCAGCGCGCCGGAGGGAAGTTGGGCGGCTTCGTCGGGGAGCTTGAAGCGGCTGTCGTGCAATGGCGAGGTGGCCGTGAACCGGCCGGTATGTGGATCGTAGATTTCGGCGGCGTCGAGCGAACCGTGCCAATCGCGATCGTCGGAGCCTCCGGCGATTAGGACCCGGCCATCGGGGAGCAGGCCGGCGGTTTGCTTGTAGCGCGCGGTGATCAAATTTCCGGTTGGAGTGAACTGGCGAGTTTTCGGATCGTACAGGTCGGCGGAGTTTGTGACGGTTGAGCCACGACCTCCGGCGAGAAGCACGCGACCATCGTTGAGTAATGTGGCGGAGTGTGAGACGCGTCCGGCGTGCATGGAACCAACCGCTTCAAATTTTCCGCTCGCGGCGCGGAAAATTTCCGCAGACGAAACTCCGCCGGGACCGTCGGAGTCTCCGCCACCGGCGACGAGAACATCACCATCCGCGAGGAGCGTGACGCTGGGTCGGCCTCGGACTGCGGCCATTTTGTGGATGAGGGTGAACTTGCCGGAGGCGGGATCGTAGAGCTCGGCGGCATCGGTTGCGCCGTGGCCAATCCATCCGCCAACGATGAGAACTTTTCCGGAGCGAAGCAGAACAGCGGCGTGGCCGACGCGCGCAACGTTCATTTCTCCGGCGGGGATGAATCGATTTCCGGAGGGATCGTAGAGTTCGGCGCTGCGGTAGAAATCCTGATTGCGTCGCATACCGCCGACGATGAGGACTTTGCCGTTGGGAAGCAGAGTGGCGCTGTGGCCGGAGCGTGGTTCGAGAAGGTTTGGCGCGGGGACGACCGAGCCGGTGCGAGTGGCTTCCGGGCGCAGGGAGAAAAGTGCGACGCCGGTGACAAGGCAGAGGATGAAGCGGTTCATGCGGCCTCCTGTGTGGCGGGGAGTGGTACCAGGCGAGTGTGCGCTTTTTGGGTCGGGTGTTCAACGGAATTTGCTGGCGGCGCGGGAAGAGCGACTAAGAAGTGTGGCGTGGAAACATTGGTGGTGCGCCTTCGGCGCGGGGTCGAGTTTTAGGGTGGATGCGTTCGGAAAAGCGCCGGCATGGCCGCCGCAGCGGACGCGAAAACTGCGCATGGCCGGCGCACCTCATACAAAGATTGGGCGGTGATTAGTTCATGGATTTGGCCAGGGTGGATTGGACCTGGGACCAGGGGACGGGTTCCTGGTGCATGGCGAAAACGGTGGTGACGTCGAGATGGTTGCGTGTGGCGGCGGCGACGACTTCGCGCATCAGTTCGGGATCGTAGAGTGAGCCATCTTCATTGAGGACCAAGGTGTCGCTGGCGTAGAGAATTTTGTGGGACGGGAAATAGACCATGTACTGGCGTTCCGTGGAAGCGCCGCGGAGAGGATAGAGTTCGACGCGATTTTCTCCGGAGCCGACGACTGTTTTTCCGGAAACGATTTGCCAGTGCGGCGATTTGGGCGATTGGGCCAGCGCGTCGGGATGGATGGTGTGCGGCGCGGCGACCATACGATCGAGCAGCGGCTGGTTGAGGTCGAGAATGTACACCGGAATTCCGAGTGAGACGGCCTGTCGCACTCCGGCGACGTGCGGCCAGGAGTCTGAGGTCGAGAGGACACACTTAATCGGCAGGTTTGGATATTGCAGCTTGGCCTGGTTGATGATGCCGGCGGTGTAGCCGCCGGAAAGCGGCGATTCGAGAATGACAATCCCATCGTCCTGGCGAATGATCGTGGCGTTCCATGCGCCGGGATAAAACGTGATGCCCGGAGCGAGTTCAGTTTTTTGCGAGGCGTCGAAGGGCAGATCGGAAATTTTGAATTGAAGGCTTTTCGCGGCTGCTGCGGCGTCCATTTTGAAATCGTCGTCGGTGGTGGCGACGTTGAAATCGAGTTTGGTGAGCTGGGTGGACTGCCAGAGGATTCCGTTGCGCTCTTCGACGGCGTTGAGCGGGAACACGATGCCGTGGAAGGTTTGCCAGTTGTCGTAGTAAATGCGTTGGGTGACGTCGCCCCATTCGCGCCAGAAATCTTCGAACGTGGTGATTCGTTCGACAGCGTCGGGCAGATGGTTGAACGGATTGATCAGGATTTTTGTTTCGCGGCCATCGAAATCGAAAGCGAGCGCGGGGTGAAGTGTGCCTCGAATTGTTTCGGGCGCGGCGAAGTGAAGTCCGGTGGCGGCTTGCGCGGTGAGCAGCAAGGGAATCGGCGAGAGAGCGAGCGTGTAACGGGCCGATTCAACGGAGGCGAGAGAAGCGGGCGAGTCGGCGGATTTTCCGCGGCGAACTCCTCCGTTGGGCGAGAGGACGGCGGTCGTGGAGGATTCGAATTGGCCGGGATCGGATTCGGGCCAGGTGAGATGAATTTCGAGTAGAAGGCGATGGCGCGCGAAGTCGATGGTGCCTTTGGTGCGGGTGTAGGAAGTGATGAACGGCGCCTGGCGGTAGGACTGTTCGGTGAGGAGCGTGTTTTGAAGCGATTCGAAGCCGAGCGTTTTTATGGAGGTGAGACGATCGGCGCCGCCCACGGCTTCGAGCGAGAGCGCGAGGCAGGCTTTGGCGTCGGTGGTACAGGGATCGGGTTTCTGCGCGGCGGTGGAGAACGCGCAAAGTGCGAGCAGGGATGAGACGGCGATTTTGTGGTGGAGTGCGCGCATGGGAGATGGCTCCGTCGGTTGAGGTGGAACGGATTGGATTTGGTCGATAGACGGGACGGGGTGGGAAAGGTTATCAGCGTGGTGGCGCGGGCGAAGGCGCGGACGAAGGCAAAGGCGAGAACATTTCACGGAGAAAACCGAGAAAGGCGGAGGGCACGGAGAGTTTGGCGACGAGGTGCGATCGAGGTGGCGAGGTGGCGAGGTGGCGAGATCGAGACGCGGGCGACAAGGCCGAACCTGCACCCCGCTGAAGCGGGGTGCACTCAGGCACGATTGCCTGAGCTACGGTGCGGGCTTGAGGGAATAGTCTTGATCGACGAAGGCGGTGAAGGCGGTGCCCTGCTTGATCTCGACATTATGGCCGTGTTTGATGAGGCCGATCGGGCCGAACAGGATGGTGAGTGCGACAGTGGCACCGACGGCGCCTTCGCCTTCTTTGCCTTTGCTGCCGCGGAGGCGGACGCGCTGGTCGGCCGTTTTCAGATATTCGAGGCGAATGGAAAGTTCGCCGGCCTTGCCCATCATGCCGGATTTGTGGGCGTTGGTGACGGTGGCAAGCGCGACGGCGCCTTTTCGGGCGACGACCACGCCGTCGACGGTCAAATCTTCGGCGAGCGTCATGTTGACGGGATCGTCGTCCACGGCGGTCTTGGAGCTGAGATCTTGCGCGAAGACGAGCGGGACTTCGGTGCCTTCTTTAACGACCAGCGTCGATGGAGCGGGTGCCGGCGCAGGTGCGGCGGTGGATGCTTGCAGAGGGGGCGCGGGAGCTTGGTCGGGTTGAGAGGGCGGGATGGATTGGGCGCGAACCGCGGATTGCGAGAGCGCGAAAACGGCGAGCAGGCCGAAAATCTGCAGCGTGGGGCGCGCTGTGCGTTTCATGGTGGTGCCTCCGAGGTACTCGATCGAAAGCGATTTGGCCGTTGGTACGGCGATGATACCAGTTGGTAAGTTTGCTTCGGTGGATACGACGCGGGATGCGAGGAATTGGTTACGGCGGTTTTGGATGATTGTGCCGAGCGGCTGGGAAGGCCGAGGCAAAAGCAACAGCAACGGCGAGAACATTTTACGGAGAAAAGCGAGAAAGGCGGAGGGCACGGAGAGTTTGGGCGATGATGCGCGATCGGGGTGGCTGGGTGCGGAGATGGAGATGTGGGCGACATGGCTGAATCTGCACCTCACTGAAGTGAGGTGCACTCAGGCACGATTGCCTGAGCTACGGCGGTTTCGCGAAAGGCAGCCGCGAAATGCGGCGATGATTGCGGTGAGGCTGTGGATATGAGTACCGGGGTACTCTTGACCCAGGCGAAAAGGGCCGCGATAGTGGTGGTTTGCGGGCGAGCACGCTGCGTGGAAGTGGGACCGGCGCGGCGACGAAATCGTTGGCGGAAACCGGACCGACGCGCGAAGGGAAATGACGCGGAGCCGGGGTTGGATCGAGAAGGGAAACTAGGCGGAAATTGGGTGTTTTCGGCGAAATTTGGCGGGTTTGGGGAGTTGACCTCCACGAAACACTTGCAGGACACCGTCCGGGTAAAGCCTCAAAATTCTGCTAGTCTGAGATGAAGTCTGACGTGACCCAGTACTGGAGATTGTTGTTGTTGAGCCACGTTGATACCAGTGCGTTTGTGCTGCTGCTCTGCGCGTTTTTGCTGGCAGGGTTTTTCGTACATGTGTACGAGCAGAAGCGACAAAAGTACCTGCTGGCCTGGTCGCTGGGCTGGCTGCTGATGGCGCTGCATTTCGTTTACCCCGCGTTTTACTCGGAAGTACAAGCTCCTGCGTGGTTTATCCATACTACAGCCTGGGTATTGGCGGTGGTTTCGATCTCGTTTTTGGTGTCTGCGCGGATGTATGCGCGGCTGAAGGTTCCAACGGCGGCGATTGCGGGATTGGTGGTCGTGGCGGCGGGATGGAGCTGGGCAAACGCGGAAAAATGGATCACCGTGCCGGTGGGGCTGGGCGTAGGGCTGGTGTTCCTGGTGATGGCGTATACGTTCTGGCGGGAAGGGCGGAAACAGGAATCGCGCGCCGATGAAATGCTGGCGGCGACGTTTGCGGTCTGGGGAATTCTGCGGCTGGTGATCGCGGTCGAAGCGAGCATTGGGCTGACGCACAATCACGAGCTAGCGGCCTTTGTGCTGGTGCCGGCGGTGTTTGCTGCGGTGCTGATGGTGATGGCGGTGTATGAGGAAGAGCGGCGGCGCGTTGAGCGGAACATGCTGGCACTGTCGAATCTGAATCTGGCGACATCGAGTTTTGCGGGCGGCGAAATTCAGAAGATGTTGGCGCAGGCGCTCGACCGAGTGCTGAACGTGGTGCGCATCCCGGCCGGAGTGCTGTGCCTGCATTACGGTGACGAAGAAGGTCCGACGTCGGTGGTGGTGAGCGGGCTGACCGATCCGTTCTGCTCTGAAATTCAGAAGGGGAACCATGACGACTACGTGGTGACTCTGGTGGCGCGGCTGGGCGGACTGGTAGTGCTGCGCGATCTGGAAACGGATTCCAAGTGGGAAGCGCTCGAGAAGGAAGAAGCGTTTGCGGAGTTGCGCCAGTTGCTGCTGAAGCAGGGACTGCGGACGGTGGTGGGAATCAGCCTGCAGGCGAAAGACCGGATTTTCGGGACGCTGTTGCTGGGAACGCCGGACAACAGAAACTTCACTCCGGCGGAACTGCGGCTGCTGCTGGCGTTGGGACACCAGATCGGCATGGCGGTGGAGAACAGTTATCTGGTGCAACAGACTTCGCGGCGCAGCGAAGAGTTGCACATTTTGAATGAGATTGGACGAACGCTGAACTCGACGCTGGATCTGGATGCGCTGTTCGAGCGGATTTATTCGGAGATGCGGCGGTTGCTGGATGTGTCGAGCCTGCTGATCACGTTTTTCGACGGGAAAGATAATCCGGTGCGGTTTGAGATGGAAGTGGTGGAAGGCGAGCGTCAGCCGAAGCGCGTGCGCCCGGCCGGAAAGTTCATGACAGAGTACGTGGTGCGGACCGGGCAGCCGCTTTTGATTCGCGAGAATTTCGCGAAAGAAGCGAGCCGGATGGGTTTTGAGTACACGCGCGCGGTGGGTTCGGTGTGCGCGGTGCCGCTGATCATGTACGACCGGGCGATCGGCATGATGGCGGTGCAGAGTTCGCAGGAGCGAGTGTTCGACGAAGGTCACGTCGAGTTGTTGCGGGTGCTGGCGAGCGAAGCGACGGTGGCGATGGACAACGCGCGCCTGTTTTCGGAGGAGCAGAAGAAATCGCGGCAACTGACGCTGATCAACAACGTATCGAGTCACGCGATTTCGACGATGAATCCGGAAGAGATGCTGGCGAAGATCGCAGCGGAAATCGAAAACGGATTGACGTATGACCACATCGGAATCGCGACGCTGGACTATTCGTCGAAGGAATTGCTGATTCAGGCGGAAGCGGGCTCGCGGCGCGAAGCGATCGGCCGCCGGATTCTGCTGGGCGACGGCTTGATCGGACAAGTCGCGCGGAGCGGGCAGATCACCGCGGTGCAGGAAGTGAAGGCAGATTCGCCCCGTCCGGTGCTGCCGGGAACGGTTTCGGCGATTGCGCTGCCGGTGGTGTACGCGGAGCAGCTGCTGGGCGTGCTGTACGTGGAATCGTCGGAGCTGTGCGAATTCCCCGAGCAGGAACGTCTGCTGCTGAGGACGCTCGCGGATTTGTTTGCAGGCGCGCTGCACAACGCGATGACGTTCCAGAAGGCGCAAGAACAAGCGATTACCGACGGATTGACGGGAGTGAAGACGCACCGGTTCCTGATGGAGGCGCTGTCGTCGGAGTGGAAGCGGTCGACGCGAACGAACCGAGTGTTCGCGCTGGTGCTGATGGACCTGGACCGGTTCAAGTTCGTGAACGATTTCTACGGGCACCTGGAAGGCGACGTGGTGCTGCAGCGCGTGGGGCACATCCTAGAGCAGAACTGCCGCAGCTCGGATGTGGTGGCGCGTTACGGCGGCGACGAATTTGTGATCCTGATGCCGGAAACTTCGGTGGAGCAGGCCACGCAGCTCGCGAGCAAATTGCGCGGGTGGGTGGCGAGCGATCCGCTGCTGCGCGACAAAAATATTACGGCCAGCTTCGGCATCGCGGGATTCCCGGTGCATGGTTCGACGCCGCAGGAACTGATTCAGGTGGCGGACTCTTCGATGTATCTGTCGAAACATCAGGGCGGCAACTCGGTTTCCAGCGCGGAGCAAGGCGACCCGAACGAGACGCGGCGCTGGAAGAAAGATGTGCTCGAAGCGTATCTGGGCGTGACGCTGAAGCGGCAATTTTCGACCGGGCCGGAAGCGTTCGACGAAATCTACAGAAGGCTGGGGCAATTCACGCGGTCGCTGGCGGAGGAAGGAACTCCGGTGGGCGACACGATGCATCCGGCGATGGTGGAGACGGTGACGTCGCTGGCGCTGGCGATCGATTCGAAGCACCACTACACGCAGGGACATTCGCAGAAGGTGTCGGCGTATGCGGTGATCATCGCGCACGCGCTGGGGATGAGCTCGTCGCAGGTGGAAGAGATTCGGCTAGCGGGACTGCTGCATGACATTGGGAAAGTGGGAATTCCGGAAGCGATTTTGAACAAGACCGGGCCGCTGGATGCGTCGGAATGGGAAACGATGAAGACGCATACCGAGCTGGGCGGAAAAATTCTGGAACCGCTGGCGGCGATGAAGCAAATCGGATTGATGGTGCGGCACCATCACGAGTTTTACGATGGGACGGGATATCCGGACCGGCTCGAAGGCGAAAAGATTCCGTACGGCGCGCGGATTATTGCGATTGCGGATGCGTACGACACGATCACGTCGGAGCGGACGTACAAAAAAGCGCGGGTGGCCGAAGATGCGTTGACCGAACTCGAGCGATGCGCGGCGAACCAGTTCGATCCCGAAGTGGTGCGGGTGTTTGTGGATGCGATGCGGAAGACTCCGGTGCATCTGGAATCGGAAGTGGCGGTATCGAGCGGCGCTGGCGAGAAAAACGCGTCACGGTAAAGTTTTTCTGTTTTACCAACCCTGAAAATCTGCGCAGGGGGCTTTTGCGATGTGCCGTGGTGTGCGCCGACGCGGCTGCGCGTGTGAAAGCTGGAGTTCGCGTGGCAGGTGCGAGAGAATTTTGGGCGCGAGGTGATGGAATGGCGACAGCGGTGGTGCGTTGGAAGGGCGGAGAAGCGTTTGAGGCGGTGATGCCGTCGGGGAATCGCGTGGTGCTGGACGGCGAGTCGAAGCAAGGGCCGGGGCCCATGGAGATTTTGCTGGGCGCGCTGGGAGCTTGCACGGCGGTGGATGTGGTATCGATTCTGGCGAAGAAGCGGCAGAAGTTGGTGAGCCTGGAAATTTCGGTGAGCGGAGAGCGAGCACCGGAACCGCCGCGGGTGTGGACGACGATTGAGATGGTTTACAAAATCATCGGCGAGGTGCAGGAAAAGGCGGCGCGGGATGCGATTGAATTGAGCAAGAACAAATATTGCTCGGTGTCGGCGATGCTGGAGAAGACTGCGAAGATTAGCTACCGCGTGGAGATTGCGGCTGAGTGAATGGTAGCTGTGAATCGGGCCCAGCGCGCGGATGGTTAGGTGGAGACCAGAGGCACGAATGCCTGTGCCACCCGGGGACGGTGATCAGTTCTTGGGCGCGGCGGCGGCGGGCGAAGGCGATGTGGCGGTAGTGGTGTCGGCTCGCGGGGCCCATTTGGCACGGTCGGCGCCGTCTTCGCGCAGGTCGGCGATGTGCGCACCGAGCGCGGCGACCGTCTCCATCCGATCCGCTCGAAGCTTTCCTGCCACTGCGTCCTGGTACGACTTCTCGATCGTGCTCGACGCTTGATCGAGATCGCCCTCCTTCACGTAGGTGTAAGCGAGTCCGAACAGCGTCATGGCCCGTTGACGGAGAGTTCGTCTTCTTTCGCTTTGCGAATGTTTTCAGCTACCTCGCCCGTCTGTTTCGCCATCACCTGACTGTAATCGTCGATTCGCCGCTGGTGGAACGCTGCCTCTTCGATGGTGGTGGCTTCCGCATCTTTCCAGTGGTCTTGCTTGAATTGGGCGGCGCTGAGCCAATTCAAAATGTTCGCGTAGCGTTGATCGTCGATGCCCGGCCAGATTTTCGCCTGCGCGAGCGCCTCTCGATACGATTGCTCGGCCTCGATGTAGCGGCCCTGCGTCATCTGACAATCGCCGATCGCTTTGTGCGCGATGCGAAGGTAATTCGCCTTGTTGTTCGGGAACTTGGCCTGCTCGGCCGCCGGCAACAGTTTCTGGTTGTAGATGTCGATGATGGATTGGCAGTTCGTATCACTCACGGTGCCGAACGAAGAGGCCGTGAGTTTTTCGAGCGAGTCCGATTCCTTACTCTCTTCGTTGACGATGACGTGCACAGGGACGCCAGTGTTGGTGTGAACCTTCGGCCCGGGTGTGGTGCTCTGCGCGCGGGCCGCAGCAGCCGAGCCGAGGCTGGCAGCGACGAGCAGCGCGAGCGGGACGAGGCGGTTTCGAGAGTTAGACATAGGGCAGTTGACCGTGGCGGAACTGTACACGGGCTGAATGCGAGGTGCAATCGGCGAGTGGTGGCGAGGCGCTGGCGGTCCGTGCTCGGAGGCGTGGGCTGCGGGCGCGGATGGCGCCGGACAGCCACGAGTCGCTATCCTACTCAGGGCAAGCGCGAATCTCCACGCAGAGTTCGCGTGGAGGGGCCGCACTGCCTGTGCCACGTTACGGCTGGGTGGTGGCGGCGACGGCGGTGGTGGGAGGCTGAACGGCGGAGAGTTGGAGCACGGAGATTTTTCCGTCGGTGACGATCGAATCGCCGGTAGCGTTGCCGAGTTTGTGGGGCGCGGCGGGGCGATCGACGTCGGCGTAGGAGACGACGGGAATCGCGAACAGGATGTCGGTGGCGACCCAGTCGCGTTCACGGTCCACGTGGGGATCGATGCGGTGATTCCATTTGGTGGCGGCGCGGCTTTTGGTGGTTTCGATGTCGTGCGTAGCGGCGGCGACCCAGACGTCCTGGCCGTTGTATTTTTGGTCGAGCTTCCAAATGCGCAGGTGATGGCGGCGCGCAAACGTGTTCAGCGATTTTTGATAGGTGAGATCGGCGGGACGGCCTTCGAGCAATAGAGTGGACATGGGCGCGGTGCCGTAACCGGCGCCACGCACGGTTGCCTGTGCGACTTTCACAGCGGACTTCACGTTGAGATCATCGGCTTCAAACCAACCGGCCTGACCAAACGCGGTCATCACCTGATCGCGCGTACCCAAAAACATTAAATTGGTGGGATCCGAGGCGGCGTCTTGTTTGGAAGAGGTGCGCATGGGCGCGGACTCGGCGAGATGCTTGAGAGAGTCGTCGACGGTGAGGCGCTGCCAACCGGCCCAGGATTCGCGCTGCTTGAGCGTGGACGGGCGGACGATTTGAATCTGAATGTCGGTGCCGGCAGGAAAGGCGATTTCGCGGCGGATGGAAAGTCCGTATACGGTCTGAACGCCTTTGATGGTGTAACCGGCGATGGGATTGGCGGCGCTGAGAGCGGCCATGGCGAGAGTGGCTTTGGTGGATGCGTGCGGCTGCACGATGCCGAGGATTTCGTTGTTCTGCACGGTTTCGCGGGCGTTGTCCACGTTGAGCACGCGGGCGTAGAGAGGCGAGCGAGTGCCGTCGGAATGGACCACGTTTGAAAAATCGAGCACCAGGCGCGGGCGGGAATATTTGTCGGGAGCTTTTTGCGCGAACAAGATGGTGCCGTTGAGTTTCGTGCCTGGCGGAACGATCAGCTCGCCGGGTTTGCATTCGACATTTTCGCCGGTCTTGCAGAGCGGGTAGGTAACGGTGGCGGACATCGGATCGCCGGTGCGCGAACGATCGCTGTACACAGGACCGTCGAGACGAACGCTGAGCGTGAGGCCGGGAGAAAGATCGGCTTTCGCGAGCATGGCGTTCATCGGCGGAACGGAAGGTCCGGCGGTTTTGCGGGCGGCGCCGGAGGCCGCGGGCGGAGCGGATTGCTGGGCAAGTTCCTGCTGGCGTTCGTTGAAAAAATTATAAAACGCGACCAGGAAGCCGCTGGTGGCGCCGTTTTCGAGAAGCAACGTCTGCATTTCGAAATTCGGCGAGTAGAGCAGGTAATCGAGAGCGGTGTCCTGGTAGGCGTCTTCTTTATTGATGTCGACCCCGCGCTGGATCATGGCGTCGGCGATTTCTTCGTAGCCGACCAGAACTTTCGTTTTGGTGTTGTAGCTGGAGCCGAAGATAGCCCAGTGAAGGGCGGTGCGGCCCTGGGCGTCGGTGGCTTTCACGTCGGCACCAGAGGCGATGAGTTTTTTGGCTTGATCGAGATGCGGCAGAATTTCTTTTTCTTTGGTGGCGCGGGTGGCGGCGTATAGCTCGCGAATCAAGGGAGAAGCGGAGGAGACGTCGAGAGAAACGGCGGCGGGGGCGGGATCGGGGTCCGAGTCCTTATCTTGATCTTTGTCCTGGTCCTTGTCGTTCGACTGGTCTTGATCTTTATCTTGCAAGGCGTCGTCGCCGGCGGCAGCTTGCGGCTCAGCGGCGGGAGTTTTCGATTTTGAATTTTGCTGCTTGGAACTTTGCGGGCGCGCGGGAGCGCAGATGCCGGCGACAGCCAGACATAGAGAAAGTAGAAACAGGGAAAACCTGGAGGACTGCGGAAGCGAACGCATGGCGTGAGATCCTCTCGATAAACAACGTCCCCGGCGTGAAATTGTCAAAGCCTTCCGAGAGGCGAACAGAAAAAATCAGACCGCCAAGGTGCGGAGATGATGGCAGGAAGCGTGCGAAGGGGCAAGGCGAATTGACGCGTTGAAAAATCTGACTGAAGCGCAACCGCGACACCCGTGATGCGGGCTAAAGGCGGGTTCGATTGCATCATATGAGTAGCGTTTTCGGCGGCTCTTCGCCGGTTCAGTTGTTCAAATCAAGTCAGCGAAGTCTGAGGTCCATAATAGTGATGCATCGAGCACCACGGAATGCGCGCGCAAAAGTCGCTAGAGCGAAGGCGTTGGCGATCATCGTGGGATTGGTCTTCGCGTTATTCGAGCCGCTTACCGCGAGCGCATACGCTGTTTTGGCGCACGAAGCGATCATCGACAGCGCTTGGGACACCAACATCAAGCCGCTGTTGCTTCAGCGGTTTCCCAACGCGACGCGCGAGCAACTGAAGGAAGCACACGGGTACGCGTACGGCGGCGCGATCATTCAAGACATGGGCTATTACCCGCACGGCAGCCATCTCTTCAGCGACCTGACCCATTATGTGCGCAGTGGCGATTTCGTGATGGCGCTGCTACGCGATGCGAAAGATTTAGACGGGTATGCCTTCGCACTGGGCGCGCTTGCGCATTACGCTGCGGACAACGATGGGCACGAGATCGGTGTGAATCGCGCGGTGCCGATTCTCTACCCGAAGCTTCAGAAGAAATACGGCGACGTGGTAACTTACGAGCAGGATCCACTGGCGCACGTGAAAACGGAATTTGGTTTCGACGTGCTGGAAGTGGCGCAAAGCAGGTACGCTCCCGAGGCGTATCACGACTTCATCGGCTTCGGAGTTTCGGCGCCGCTGCTCGAACAGGCGTTTCAGGAAACCTACGGCGTTCCACTGAAGACCGTGCTGCCGGACGAGGAGAAAGCGCTGGGTTCGTACCGCCGCGACGTGAGCACGCTTTTGCCCAAGGCGACGCGCATCGCGTGGGCGCTGAAGAAAGATGAAATCCGCAAAGATCAGCCGGGTATGACCGAGCGAAAATTCCGCTACAACGTTTCGCGCGCGAGCTACGAGAAAAACTGGGGCACGGATTATCGGAAGCCGACGGCGGGTGAGGAATTTCTCGCGTTCATCGCGCGGCTGGTACCGAAAGTTGGTCCGCTGCGCGTGTTGCAACTGAAAACTCCCACCCCAGAGACCGAGAAAATGTTCGAAGCGAGCTTCAATGCGGCGCTGGACCGGTATAAAAAGCTGATGGGCAAGCAGGCCGAGACTGAATTGCGGCTCGCGAACTACAACTTCGATACGGGCGCCCCGACTGCGGGCGGGAAATACAAACTGGACGATGAAGCGCACGCGAAGTTGCTCGATGCGCTGGCCCAGCAGAACTTTTCCGGCGTGACGCCTGCGCTTCGGGCAGAGATTCTCGAGTATTACGCCGATCCTGACGCGCCGTATTTCACAAAGAAAGATCCGAAAGAGTGGGCGAAAGTTCTGGGCGAGTTGAAGCAACTGAAAAGCGCAGAAGTCGCCGATTAAAGCATTCGGGACGTGGTATTGCCTGCCTCTGAAGCCAGCATTCGTCGCGGACAACCGTGTTGCGAGCTTGTCACTGCGTCGCCGGAACGAATACAATCGCGAGCTATGAATATTGAGCGCGAGACAGCTGACCGCGCTGATGCATAGACCATCGGGGAGAGAGGAATGGCGAAGCGGATTGCCGCAAAAATCACGGCGGTGGCGGGATATGTACCGCCGCGCGTGGTGACGAATTTTGATTTGGCGAAGCGCGTGGATACCAGCGACGAGTGGATCCGCACGCGCACGGGAATCATTCAGCGGCACTATGCCGATCCGGGCGTGGCGACGTCACATCTGGGAAGTGAAGCCGCGAAGAAAGTGCTGGAGCAGCGCGGAATCAGTGCGGATGAAGTGGAAATGATCGTGGTGGCGACGGTAACGCCGGACATGTTTTTTCCTTCGACGGCGTGCCTGATTCAGGATCGCATCGGCGCATCGAAGGCGTGGGGCTTCGATCTTTCGGCGGCGTGCTCCGGATTTGCGTATGCGCTCACGGTAGGCGCTCAGTTTGTGGGAGGCGGGTCGCACAAGAAAGTGCTGGTGATCGGAAGCGACGTAATGACTTCGATTTTGAATTACGAGGATCGCGCGACGTGCGTACTGTTCGGCGACGGAGCGGGCGCGATGTTGATCGAGCCGGCGGAGAACGATAGCGAAGGCATACTGGATTTCGAACACGACGTGGACGGGTCGGGCGGCTGCAATTTGTATATGCCCGGCGGCGGTTCGCTGAATCCTTCGTCGCACGAAACAGTGGACAAGAAGATGCATTACGTCCATCAGGAAGGAGCGCAAGTATTCAAATACGCCGTGCGGCGGATGAGCGAGCTGGCGGCGGAAATTCTGGAGCGCAATGGGCTCAAGGGTGACGATCTGGCGCTGGTGGTGCCGCATCAGGCGAACTTGCGAATCATCAAGGCGATGCAGGAGCGGATCGGCGTGCCGGATTCGAAGGTGATGGTCAACATCGAGCGATACGGAAACACGACGGCGGGCACTTTGCCGCTGGGGGTGATGCAGGCGCTGGATGAGAAGCGAATCAAGAAGGGCGATCTGGTGCTGCTGATCGCGGTGGGCGCGGGATACACGACGGGTGCGGTGCTGATGCGGTGGGCGTACTAAGATTTTTGCGGATGTGGCTAGTGCGCGGCGTTAGCGGATCAGCGTTGCGGGATTAGGACGCCGGAAGAAGTGGCGGTGTCTGTGCCTACAAGGAACGCGGCGGGGCGGTTGGCGGCCGGCGATGTGACGTAAGCAATTGCGCCGAAGTTTGTGAGTGCTGTGCGGCCCGAGGATGGGTCGAGCGTAGCGGTGACGGTGATGTAGGCGCTCGATTCGAGATTAGCGGAACTGCTGCTATCGATTACCTGTAGAAAACTCAACTGAACACATTGTGTGCCGGTGACTGGGCTTGCGTTTGAGCCGAGGTCTGTGCCGACGGCTGCGCCGGGCCGATTGAGTGCGGAACCGGAATCGAGTCTGGGGATCATAGCGACGTAGTGGCCGTTGAGTGGCGCGGAAGTTTCGGCGGCTGCGGCGGCCTGGCCGCTGAGAATGAAATTTCCGGCGACGGGCGGGTCGGTGGAAATGAGGTAGAAGCTTGAAGCGTCGATGGCGTAGTAGGCGAAGGCGAACGCGAGCGGGCCGGCGGATGTGTCGATGCTGTAGGTGCCGGTGCCTCGTCCGGTAGTTGGATCGGGCGAAGTGACGGTGCCGAAGCCGCCGCGCAATTCGCCGGAAGGAACGCCGCCGATGTTTGTATCCGAGACGCCGTCTGCGAGAGTGCCGCCCGCGTTCGCAAAACTTCCGGCGATGGCGGCGCGGCGGACGTTGCGATTTCCGGCGGCGAGCCAGCCATCCACGCCGAACGCGAATCGCGAGGGAAAATTTGCGAGATTGAAATCGGCGGCGGTTTGGCGGCGCAGTTGTGCGATGGGAATGCCTGTTCCATTGGCGGGCTGGCTGGCGGCGGAGTCGTGAGTGCGATCGATGGTGAAAGCGAAAACAAGTGTGGCGGCGGGCGAAGAGGATTCCGGTTTGAGGACAACGGACGTTGCGCGCGGATTGGCGGTGGCGAGATTTGGGTTGGGCTGATGCGCGGCGCCTGCGGGCTCGGAGGATGCGTTGGAGTTGGAGAAAACGAGATCGAGGCAGCCGTGACCGGAGGAATCGAGCGAGTAGGAACTTGCGTTGAGATCGATGACGTAGGAGCGCGGGCCGGTGGCGGCGGAAATGGAATCGACGCTCGCTTGGGCGATGCCGCCCGAACCGTTGGGTGTGAAGCTGCCGGACCACACAATTGGATTACCGGCGGGGGAGTTGGCGTGAAGGAGAAACGCGTATGGCGAATCGAGCGAACTTTCGCTACCGATCGAGGTCTCGCTGCCGCGCGATGAGATGGCAGCGGCGCACGAATTTGCGGCGGCACTCGCGATTTTCTTTGCGTCCGTCGCTGCGTCAATGGCGACGGTGAGGCTGGCGTTTTGCGTGGCGCCCTTGGAATCGCTGAGGGTGATCGCGACGTTGTACGCGCCGTCGGTTGTGGGCGTGCCGGAAACCGAAAGCACCGGAGTGTTTTCGCCGGAGGCGGTGACTCCGGGCGGAAGTTTATCGATCACCCAGGAATAGGGCGGAGTGCCGCCGCTCGCGCTGACCGAACCGGAGTAGAGCGTGCCGACGGTGCCGGTGAAAGGCAGCGAGCCGTTAATGGTTAGAACGGGCGAGGTGGAGATGACGATGCCGCTGGTGTAGGAATCGACGCGCGAATTCGAATCGGTGACGCTGGCGGTGACTTCGAAAGTTCCCGGCGCGGTGGGCATGCCGGAGACAACGAGCGTGGGCGTTGCGGTGCCGGACGTGGTGAGGCCGGTGGGAAGATTTTTGACTGTCCAAGTGTAGTTGCCGGTTCCGGCGGAGGCAGTGAGAGTGCCGGAGTAAGCGATTCCGACGGTGCCGTTGGACGGGAGGCCGCCGGTGATCAGAAGTGGATTGGAATTGCCGCAACTGAGCGCCGGCAGAATCAGGAGCAGCACGGCGAGAAGGCGCGGAAAATGGGCGCGGCGCATGAATTTATTTATACATGAGGGTGAACGCGGCGCGGGAAGAAAAAGCCGTCCCGTCCCGCGGAGCGGGACGGGACGCGATGCGAAGTTAGTTGCCGACTTCGAGAAGGACCGGGTTCACGTCGTTTGCGGTGATGGTGATCATCACGAATTTCGTCGGCGAGACGATGACGTATTCGCCGGCGAAGGTTGACGGCGCCGTGGGCGCGACAAAACCGGTGCCGAAGGTGGTGTCGGCGACGGTATAGGTGCCCGCGTAGGATTGCGCGACGGTGTTGCCGGTGGTGGAGCTGACGTCTTCCGTGCCGGTGATCGATGAAACGCCGTCGAGCGTGAAGAATCCGGAAATGTTATTCGCGGACTTGCTGGGCGGCGCGGCGGTGCCGAAGGGGAAAATGCCGTTGAGATACGCGGCGTTGAAGTTGTTGTTCGCGGGCGTCGATTGGGCCTGCAGACGGCCCACGATCACCGGGAATCCGGTGCTGTTGCTGATGCTGATCAAAAACGCGGAGTTCGAATTGATCATGTACAGAACAGGCTCGTAGGGAGAAATCAGATTGGTGGTGATGCGGCCGTACTGATCGGACGAATAGTTCACGGTGAACGGAGCAGCGACCTGGTTTTGCGTAGCCATGTTGGTGCTGACCGTGCCGGCGGAATTGTCGGTTAGCAAAAGTCCGAACGTGCCGGAGGCTTGCGGGGCGATCTGGGCGATGGCGACTTCGGGCAAGTAGGTGTTGCCGGATTGAAATTGTCCGTCGAGGCCGCCGGCCATCGAAGAAGAAATGGTGCCCTGCGAAACGAACGGATAACCGAACTGCTGGACCAGATCGAGAGTGGAAACGTACGGCGTCACAGCGCTGACGGAATCGGTTTCGACCAGAAATGCTTCAGACGATGAAACGGGATACGCGCTGTACGTTGTGGTGACCGGAATGGCGGACTGAAACGCGAAGACGCAGTGCGTCGCGTCTGGACCGGATTGGTAAACGCCGCTGCCGGACGGGCCGCCGGATGTTGCGATGGTGCCAGCGAGATCCGCGTCGGCTTCGCCGCTGCCGATGTTGCCCTGGGTGGCAGGCGCGAGCGGCGCGGAGGCGGTGAAAGCTCCAGCGACGACGAGCGGGCCGGGCAAAGTAGGCGCGAGAGTGCTGACGTATCCAGAGCCGCCGTACGCGAACGTGCCGTTGTACGTGGTGGATGCGCTGGTGACGGTGCAGGTGCTGACGGATTGTTTTTCCAGTCGCCCTGAGCCGCGCGTGCCGGTGGTGTCAAATTCGATCAAGCGTCCGTGGCTGCCAGAAACGTCGATGGAAAATGCGTAGGTGGGCGCGCCAGGAGCGTTGGTGAATGTGATGGTGCCGCGTCCGTCGGAGCCGAGCGTGTAGGTGCCGACGAGATTTGGAGTATTTGTGGACGACGAGGCGGAAATGGAATTGGAATCCTGTTCGCCGGCGGTGATGCCGCCGTTACCGTTGGCCGCGAAGGAACCGGCCGTGGCGACGTAGCCGTTGGCATTGTTGCCGCTGAACGTGAACGCGTAATTTCCGCTGAGCAGCGCGAGATTCTGCGGACCGCTGATGACGAGTGTGAAAGTTTGCGTGACGGCGGCGGGAGGCGTGCCGCTGTCAGTGGCGGTGATGCCGAAAGTGAAATTGCCCTGTGCCGTGGGCGAGCCGGAAAGCAGGCCGCTCGAGCTGAGCGACAAACCGGCGGGAAGAGTGGAGCCGCTGGCGACCGTCCAGGTGTAAGGCGAAGTGCCACCGGATGCAGCGAACTGTTCGCTGTACGGCGTTGGCGGAGTGGTGAATGTGGCCGGAGGCAACGGAGATGTGGTGGTGATTGCGAGCGTGCTGATGACGATTTGAAGCGGCTGCGAAGTGGCCGTCTCGCCGAGCGAATCGGTGAGCGTCACGGTAAACGTGGAAAGCCCGTTTGCCGTGGGTTTGCCGGTGATGTTCACGGTGTCGTTCGTGCTGGAACCGAGCGAAAGTCCGGCGGGCAAGCTGCCGGATGCGAGCGTCCAAGTGAGCGGAGGAACTCCGCCGACGCCGGTGATGGAGCCGGTGTACGCAAGTCCGATGGTGCCGGAGGGAAGCGTGGTGGTAGTGATCGAAGGCGGCGGCTCGATATTGATTTTCACGCTGGCCGAAGATTTCGGATAGTCCACGGAAGTTGCGGTGACGACGACCTGGGTGGAAGCCGCAACGGCCGGTGCTACGTAGGTGGCCGTGGTGGTGGTGTTTTGGGTGATGGTGCCGACTCCGGCGGGAGACACGGAGTAGGTGACGCCACCGGCGGCTGCGTCGTTCAAGACCGATGCGGAAAGCGATGTGGATGAATTCTGCGCGACGTAAATCGTGCCAGAGGGCGTGAGGATGACCGAATAGTAAGTGGATGGCGTGCCGGTGCAGGCAGTGAGTTGTACGATCGCGGCAAACGCAATGAGTGCCAAAAACGGAATCCGGGCGCGTTGCTTCACGGCGCCTCCTTGGATAGTCACGGAACTATTGGTGACGGAAATCGCCCCAAGCTATTGGGCCATAAAGCAGGTAGCACGAGGCGAAAATGGCGTGGCGAAATAGCGTATGAGGCAACTGGCAGTTAGGACAGAAGGGCGGTTCGTTAGTTGAGAGGCAGGCCGGGCGTGAAGAAGGAGCGGACTTCGTTGGCGGTGCGCTGGTTGCGATGCAGGCGCTGGGACAGCACGACGTTGGAATAGCGAGTGCAAAGTGCCATTTCGCGGTGCGTCCAGCCCATCCATTCTTCGCTGGAAGGGACAATCGCTGCGGCCACAGCGTTCATGCCGGAAAGCATGCCGTGGTAGGCGCGGACCAGGGTCAAGTTGAAGCTGGAAGATGCTGATAATGCAGGACATATCTCGTTGACGCTGGATACGTCTGCGAAGTCGTTTTGATTCAAAGAGTTATCGGAGATCGCCGCATCCGAGGCAGACGGGCTGGCCAGCGGCTGTGATGCTACGCGCATCAAGCCGGCGCGCCATGAAAAGACCGCGAACTGAATCATGGCGACTACCGAGAACACGAGGATGAAGGCGGCGGCTAGCATTTTCGTCAGAGGCAGTTTCGGATTTTTGGGCGCCGGGGACAATGGGCCGACAGTACCACGGGTAATGAAACTAGCCGGCGTGGTTTCAGGGAGGCGTCAGAAGCAGCCGCGCGTGTGCAGGGCCACCACGACGATAATCGCAAAAGTCAGAAGCAACAACACGATTCGGGCCTTTCGGTAATTATCCATGACCGGAGAGTATCGCGAGGCGGCTCGCGAAAAAACAAAGGTTCGCAGCGAGGCAGGTACACAGCGTAACCATGTCGCGGCGTTGCTGCATGTGGCGCGTCAGCCTGAGGTAGCGCAACATTTGTATCGACGAACTCAACCCGAACAGCGACGCATCGAGCGTGCCCGCGAAAGGATCCTTGCGAAGTGAAGCCGCTCACTTGTCCGTTCATGGCGTTTATCAGGCTTTGAGTTCCTGAGCCCTTTTAACGAGCCGCTATGTACTGATAGTTCCAAGATGACAGAGCCGCTTACGACAGATCCTTTCGGCTAGATATACTCATGCTTAATGGACGCTCCCTTCATCGCAATCCCGTATGCAGAGGATTGGGTACAACTCGCAACACTCACGTCCAAGACTCGCTTCTGGATTTCGTGGGGCGCCCAATTGCAATGCCGATACTTTTTGTAGGAATTGTGGTTAGCCTTGAGAACGATCGGCCCGGCATTTCGCAAACGATCGGAGAAGGGTTCTTCCTTCTGTGTTTCGCAGCGGTATTCGTAGTGTTGTTCCGCGTCTTCTATCTTTTCGCTCGCCTGGCATCCTGGAAGTGCCCTCGTTGCGGGGCGCGTTGGCCCGGGTACGTAACGAAGGAAAATCGATGCGAATCGTGCGGACTTGCGTTGGTTTCGCCCCCAAGCCCTGATTGATTGCGTAGCCGGACACAAGCTTTCAAAGCTCTCCCCGAGAAATACGTTCCCGTCTAAACGCCGCTTGCTCCCGATACGTCGCGTAACCTGATAAGTGCCGGCCTCACGAGGTATGACGTTCCGGTTCAAACTGAATTCCAGCACCTGCGCGCAGCCAGCGCGACCCGGTGCCAAAGCGCGCAGCAGAAGTAAAAGCCCGCGTCCGTGCGATCGCTGGCCGAACTGCGCTAGCTCGCCGCGCGCTAAATTCCTCCACCCGCAGCGCCGTAGGCTGCAAACCATCTTCGCTGCGTTAACTCGCCGGGTCGGATCGAGTTCAATTACGAAAACTATTTCTTCAAAGATGGTATCTTCGGCGGCAATGCGTCCATTCCTTCGGTCCTTAATAGACCCTGCGCCAACATCGGTTTGGAACCCGTACGGTTCACGGGTGGACCACCGCACTGGTTTGGAAAAAGGCGTTGACGGCGTTAAGTTGGCGTTCTCGCTGATTATCGGCTTCGTGGTGGTCGTCATCACCTTCTCCGGGATGGGGAGACTCTCGTCAGGATCGATTGGTGCCGATCACAACCCGCTGGTTTCCTGGATCATGGTCTGTTCCGGTGCCATCGTATTATTCGTCACCGCAAACCGTTGGGCGGCGGGCGGTCCGGTTATTGTTTGCGGCCCTGCTTTGTTGAAGAGTCTCGGCATCGTGCTATTCGGGTCGCAGCCTTTGCCCTCGAACCAATATCAACCGACGACTCGGGCGATAGCCGCGGCAGTTCTACTGCTCTGCATCGCCGTCTTATTGCTTACTTCCCGATTCCTGAGGCGCAGCCCCGCTCCGACCACGTTGATCGACAGGATTGCTCTGACGGTATTCGTGATGATGTCCTTGAAGCAAGCGACCGTCCCGAACGTTTGGCCTCCGTGGGCTATTCTGGCGGGCTTGCTGGCACTGGTATTTGCTTGGTGCGTGTACCGCTGGCGGGTAGCATCCGGGCGTGAACCACATGTCGTCACGGCGCTGGATGACTAGTGAGTTGTTTGCACGATTTCGAGGCGAGAGGTTGAAAAGAGCTTCAGCAGAGTCTTAAGGGAGGAGAACATGCAAGGGATTCATTTGAAGATTTCGGCGCGGGCGTGGGCTCGGGTGACGCCGCGGGTGTGGGTGGCGGCGGTCGCGCTTGGGCTGATTGTGTTGGCGGGTTCGATGGCGATCGCGGCCAAGGGCACGGCGGCGTCGCCGAATTCTGATGAAGCGAAGATTCGAGCGGTGCTGGATTCTCAGGTGGACGCGTGGAATCGTGGCGATGTGGACGCGTTTATGAATGGATATTGGAAATCGGAGGCGCTGGAATTCGTGGGCGCGGGCGGAATCACGCACGGATACGACGGAGTGCTGGCGCAGTACAAGAAGGGATATCCGGATAAATCGGCGATGGGGAAGCTGAGTTTTTCCGATCTGGAAATTCACGTGGAGTGCGCGACGAGTGCTTACGCGGTGGGGAAATTCCAGCTGGTGCGCGAGAAGGATGCGCCGTTTGGATTTTTTACGCTGAATTTCCGGAAGTTCGCGGATGGCTGGAAGATCGTGGTGGACCACACGACGGAAGGAACCGTGGCGAAACCATAGCGAAGATTTCGGGCGGCGACGCGCTGCGAATGCGATCGATTCATGGATCGAGCGTGGCGGGTTGGGCGGAATGCGCGATACTGATAGTGCAAGGCTAGAAAGGCCGGCGATCAGCCGGAAGGAGAAGTACACATGAGAGCAGTGATCACGGGAGGAGCGGGATTTTTAGGCTCGCATCTGTCGGAGTTGATGCTGAGCCGGGGCTGGGATGTGCTGGTTCTGGACAACCTGGTGACGGGCAGCGAAGACAACATCGCGCACCTGAAGTCGAATCCGAAATTCCGATTCGCGCTACAGGATGCGTCGCGGTATATCGAAGTGCAGGGACCCGTGGACGCGGTGCTGCATTTTGCGTCACCGGCAAGCCCGCCGGACTATTTGAAGCTGCCGATTCAGACGCTGAAGGTTGGCGCGCTGGGAACGCACAACACGCTGGGATTGGCGCTGGCAAAAAAGGCGCGGTATCTGCTGGCTTCAACGTCGGAGTGCTACGGCGATCCGAACGTGAGCCCGCAGCCGGAAAGTTATTGGGGACATGTGAATCCGGTGGGACCGCGCGGAGTGTACGACGAAGCGAAGCGCTACGCCGAAGCGATGACCATGGCGTACCACCGGTACCACGGCCTGGATACGCACATCGTGCGGATCTTTAATACATACGGACCGCGGATGCGATTGAACGACGGGCGAGCGCTGCCGAACTTTCTGTATCAGGCGCTGGTGGGCGAGCCGATCACGGTCTACGGCGACGGAAAGCAGACGCGCAGCTTCTGCTATTTTTCCGATTTGCTGGAGGGGATCTATCGGCTCCTGGAATCGGACGAGCACGAGCCGACGAACATCGGGAATCCGCAAGAGATCACGATTCTGGAATTCGCCGAGCGAGTGCAGAAACTGGTCGGCACGAACGCGCCGATCAAGTTTCATCCGTTGCCGCAGGACGATCCGAAGCAGCGGTGCCCGGACATCAGCAAGGCCAAGCGGATCCTGAAATGGGAGCCGAAGGTGAAGCTGGAAGACGGACTGCAGACCACTTACGAGTATTTCAAGAACAAGCTGGCGCAGCAGCCGGCGAAACCGAAGTAGATCGAAGCAAGGCGAGTTAAATTCGGCTGCAGGTTTTCCCGTGCGTCCGGTCAGTTTCCGGAATGAGGGCGCACGGGAAGGCCGAGCCAGACGTTGGCCAACCCCAGAAATTCCCTCACTACCGAAAACGTGTCGCGCGTATTGGTCCACCAGTGATCGGTGTCAAACGGATCGTCGGGCGCGACGCGAACGATCAACGTCAGATCGTTGCCCGCCAGTTTCTGCCATAGCGCGCGCACGCGACGAGTGTGTTCGGGCGAAGTGACGATGATGAGCGAATGCTTTCCGGCGCGGCGCATCTCGCGGGGGATTTCCAGCATTTCCTGCTCGGTGTTGATGACGAAGTCGGGAAGAATTTGAACGGATGACGCCGGAACGCCGAGTTTGACGGCGATTTCGCGGTTGTACTCTTCTTCGCCCATGTACTGAATGCCGAGAGCGGCGAGATCTTCCTGCGGGCCTTCCGGCTTGCTGATCCACACTTCCGGCGCGTATCCCTGTTTGTAGAGAGCGGCTGCGGCTTCGGCGCGGTAGGGAAGTCCTCCGCTGAGAACGACGATCAGGTCGGCGTGAGCGATGGGATCTTCGCGAGTGAGCCAGCGTCCGGCGCCGCGCGCGAAAAAGATTGCCAAGAGAATCACGACGAGCAAAAGAATCGCGAGGATTCCCTTGCGGGACGAAGAGCGGTTGGCGATGGGGGCGCTAGACATTGGTGGCTGCCCGGAAAGTGTATCGCGCGCGGGCGAATAATAGGAGCGGTCGGCGCTTATGCCTGCGTTTCCTCGTGCGATCGCGCTCTCGTGCGCTCGTGCCCGGAGATTATTGGGCGGAGCGCGAAAACGAACTGTTGCGAGCGAGCAGGCCGCGAAGGCCGAGCAAAATCAATTTCGGCTGGCTGAGGCAAACGCGCCAGAGAATTTTCCAGGCTTCGTCGCGGGAATATTCGCTGAGCGAGCGGCGCGCGGGGTCGTTGAGCAGATCGACCAGGCGGCTGTAATCGGGCTGCTGAAAATCGTGCATCGAGCGGCGAAGCAAGAGGTGGAGATCGAGTTCGCGGCGCAGGCTGCGCAATTCGCGGCTGATGCCGCCGTTGAGGATGGCTTCGGCGACGCCGAGAGCGCCGCGAAATCCGGTGACGGTGCCGCCGACGGTGGTGACTTTCACTTGCGCGGCGGCATCACCGACCAGATACACCGAGCCGCTGCCGACTTTGCGATGAACGGGGATCCAGCGCTTGTAAACAGGAATGCGCGCGCCCTGAAATTCGATGGGATCGAGCTGCTTTTTCTGCAGGAAATTTTCCAGATGCTTGCGCGTTTCGTTTCCGCTGACGCCGATGATGCCGAGCGCACCGTGAGTGTCAGATTCCGGAATAAGCCAGTAGAAGTAGGGCGTGTCCTGCGGGACAAACCAGACGCGTGTGGTATCGCGCGGCATGTCTTTGGGAAGTTTTACGATGGCCTGCATCAGCGGCACGGTTTCAAGCGGCGCCCACCCGGCGGCCTTGGCGACGCGGCTGGTGACGCCGTCACTGCCGACGATGGTGCCAGCGCGGACTTCTTCACGTGTGCCGTCGGCGGTGCGTTCGACTTCCATGACCAGACCGCGACCGTTGGGATGCAGGGAATGGAAACGGCGGCCGAGTTCGACGCTCGCGCCTGCTTTGCGCGCTTCGTCAGCGAGGCCCTGGATCAGAGCGCGGCGCTCGATGATCAGGTCAGGATCCTTCAGCGGAAATGTGGCGAAGCGGCCGTCGGTGAAAAGCTCGAAGCGGCGAATTTCGTTGACGACGCTGTGCTCAGCGGCGGGACCCAGCAGATTCCTCATGCGATGGGTGACGATGAGGGTGCGCTCGGCAGGTTCGAGATTTTCGATGCGCTCGAAAACGCGGACGGGAACGCCTTTGCGGGCGAGAACGGATGCGGTGAGCAATCCTGCTGCGGAGCCGCCGACGACCGCGACGCTTTGATTGGCGGCGGGCAAATTTTCGTTTGCGGCGTTCTGTGTTGCGTTTAATTCCGAAGCCATCTTGAGTTCGCAGTCTTCCTTATGAGCTTGATGATTGAGGGCACGTTATAAAAATAGTAGTAAGGGATGCCGCGCCGAGCCGGACTTTCGAATCGCGAAAAGCGAATGCACGCACACGGCGGACACTCGGCAAAAGACCGGACGAGAAGTATATCTCAGGCACGAGTGCGGCCAAAGTAGAAGGCAAGCGAAGCCAGGGAGAAAATCAAACGGCGGAGGAAGTTTTCGGGACTTTGGACTGGCGTTCGTAGGGAAGATTTTCGAGGTAGAGGATGGCGAGAAAGGCGATGAGGACCAGGCCACCGACGATGGCGTACAAAGCAGGCTGGGACAGACGCTGGATGAACAGCGAAAGGATGCCGAGAGCGATCGCGGCAGCGTACATGATGAGCACGGCGCCACGGTGGCCGAGGCCGAGGTTTGAGAGGCGATGCGCGGTGTGGTCTTTGCCGGGCGAGGTGAAGGGAAGCAGGCCGCGGCGAGCGCGGGAGATCGAGACCAGAGTGGTGTCAAAGATAGGGACGCCGAGTATCAAAATGGGAATGAGCCAGGTGATGGGAAAGTCGGCGCCATCGGGACGAATTTTCAGGCCGAGAGTGGCCATCAGGAAGCCGAGAAACATGGCGCCGCCATCGCCCATGAAAATTTTGGCGGGATTGAAATTCCAGCGAAGAAAGCCGAGGGCCGCGCCGAGTGTGGCGGCACCGAGAGTGCGGACGAGCGTCTGACCGTTCATGCCGGCGGAAATGGTGAAAAATGCAGCGGCAACGGCGGCGATGCCGGCGCAGAGGCCGTCCATGTGGTCAAGGATGCTGAATGCGGCGGTGATGCCGACAACCCAGACGATGGTGAGGCCGATATCGAGAATCGTGCTGAGCGTGCCGGGAAAAAATTGGGAGAAGAGTTGGGCGCGAATGCCGGAGGCGATCAGAAACAGCGCGGCGGCGGGCATGCCGATGAAAAGTTTTACCTGATGATGCAGCAGGCCGCCGTCGTCGAGAAATCCGACGCAGGCGAGCAGAGTGGCACCGGCGAGGATGCCGAGAATCTGCTGCCACGGAGCGTCGTGCATAGTGAAGAGCAGCGCGAGGACGAATCCCAGATAAATGGCGATGCCGCCGAGAAGCGGAATGGGATTGACGTGAACTTTTCGCGGGCCGGGTTTATCGACCATGCCATAACGCAAGGCGAGATGGCGGATGGGGACGGTGAGTCCCAACGACGCCAACAGGGCGACGGAAAAAGTAATCAGGTCGCGAGGAATAGCCATTGCGGTACGGGCTCCGAACGAAATGCTCGTGCGACTAGCGGCCGGTCAGCATGGACTCGAAAATGGCGCTGACTTCTTCTTTTTTCTTGGATGCGTAGTACCAGTCCATGGTCTTGCGCATTCCGTCATGGAAGTTGGTCTTTGGTTCCCAGCCGAGGAGTCTCTTCGCAAGAGCGTTATCGGCGACACGATTGGCGGGGCCGGTGGGCATATCCATACGGAGCTTGATTTCGGCTTTCTGGCCGGAGAATTCGAGAGCCATGTTGGCGGCATCGATGACGCGGATGCGCTCCATGGTGCCGAGGTTCACGGCGGTGCCGTCGTTGATTTTTTCGGCGGCGAGAATGGTGCCGTTGACGATGTCTTCCACATAGGTCCAGTTGCGGATCTGCTGGCCGTTGCCCCAGACTTCGAACGGATTCTGGCCGATGAACGCGCGGGCGATCATGGCGATGACGGCGTGGTTTTCCACTCCGCGCGGACCGTACACAGTGAAGTAGCGGCAGGAAGCGGCGCCGAGGCCGTGTTCACGATGGTAGGCCTGCAGCGTGAGTTCGGCCATCAGCTTGGCCCAGCCGTAGAGATTGTCGGCGTCGTGCGGCGGTTTTACGTCTTCTTCGCGCAGGTATAGTTCTTTGGTGGTGTCCGTCTGCATGTAATTGGGGTACACGCAGCCGGAAGAGGCGTAGCAGACCTTTTCGACTTTGGCGCGGACGGCTTCCCAGAAAACGAGACCGTCGAGGAAGAGATTGGAAGCGGGACCGGCCTGGTGGAGATCGACGTAGCCGCGGCCACCGTGATCGGCGGCAAGGTGGAAGACCACCTGGGTGCCTTCCATGGCTTTGCGGGTGACGCCCGGTTCGCGGAGATCGGCGTGAACGAAGGTGACCTTGCCGGACTTGATGTGGTGCTCGATATTTTCGAGTCGACCGCTGGTCAGATCGTCCACAACGTGGACCTTGGCGCCACGAGCGACCATGGCGTCGACCAAGTGCGAGCCGATGAAGGAACAACCTCCTGTGATAAAAACCTTCTTATGATCCCAGATGACGCCCTCCACGACCTGCGGTTTTGACTGCATCCTCTATGATTACAGGGAACTTATTGAGCTCGTCCACTCTAGCATATTTTTCCGCGGTTGCTCGCGCGCGGCGGCCCATTTCGGCCAACCGATCGGGCTGAGCGCGAAGCTGAAGCAAGGCGGCGGCCACAGCGGCTGGATCGTCGGGATCAGCCGCCATACCGCAACCGGATTCAAGGACGATTCGAGCGGCGTCCGATTTGGAATCGGCGACCGCAAGAACCGGGCGGCCGGCGGCCAGGATTCCGTAGAGCTTGCTGGGTACGACCACCCCTTCCAAACCACGACGTATGGTAACGATGTGAACGTCGCCCGCCATCATAACGTGCTGCACCTGCTCGAAGGGCCGGAAGGGCAGAAATTTTACATTTGAGGCGTTCGATGCAGCGGCGGCGGATTCCAGGCGCGCGCGATTGGCTCCGTCACCGATGAACACCAGGCCGGCGGTATTGTTGCGAACGCTACTCTCGTCGCGGAGGATTTCGGCGGCTTTGAGAAGTGTGTCCCATGCGCCGTAGAAGCCGAGATTTCCGGCGTGCAAAGCGACGAAAGGAAATCCGGAGCGGATTTCCTGGACGATGGGATCGGACGCAGAGGGAAGCGAAGCGGGAAAGGTGGCGCCGTCGCGAATGATGACGACGCGATCGGGCGAGACGCCCTTGGCGACGATGCGGTCGCGCATGTCGTCACCGAGAACGATTACGCGAGCGGCCTGATTGAGCGCGCGGCGATGCATTTTTTCCCACCGTTGCGCCCATGGTCCGGGACGCACGATATCGCCGCCGACGGCCATGTCTGGGTACATGTCGCGAATGTTGTAGACGAACGGTTTTCCGGCGAGGCGGGCGATGAATGCTCCGGCGATGCCGGCGACGGGAGGATCGGTCATGGCGAGGACGACGTCTGGATTCAAAGCGAGTGCGCGCGGAACGGCCAGCGCGAGATACGAAAGATAGTTCGAGACGCGGCGACGCATATGGTGGCGCGGATAGGCGGACGAGCCCACGCATTCGATCTGGACTCCGTTGCGCTCGCGGCGCTGCAGCAGATGATACGGAAACGTTTCGTCGGGATCGTAGGAGGGGCGACCGGCGACGACGGTGACTTGATGCGATTTGGCGAGAGTTTCGGCGACTTGCACGGCCATCTTGGCGGTGGCGGAAGTATCGGGCGGATAATATTCGTTGAGAAGCAGGATGTTCATGCGGTTGGGGCGGCGCTAGCTCGAGCGTTGGCGTTGGGCTGAGACGTTGGTGGAATCCTGCGACTGGGCGACGGCGACGGATTTTCGTTCGAGAATGAAATTGCCGATCACCAGCACGTCCATCTGGGTGCGGCGGAAACATTCGAGCGCTTCTTCGGGGCGGCAGACGATCGGTTCGTTGTCGTTGAACGAAGTATTGAGCACGACGGGAACGCCGGTAAGGTCTCCGAAAGCGCGAATCAATTTCCAGTAAAAAGGATTGGCGGTGCGGCTGACGGTTTGCAGGCGCGCGGTGCCATCGACGTGTGTGGGCGCGGGAATCACGCCGCGTTTTTCAGGTCGGACGCTGTACGCAAAGGTCATGAACGGCGAAGGATGCGTCTTTTCGAAAAATTCGCCGGTGGCTTCTTCGAGGATCGAAGGCGCGAACGGACGGAAGGTTTCGCGATGCTTGATGCGGCGATTCAGAATGTCTTTCATTTCGGGGCGGCGCGGATCGGCGACGATGCTGCGCTGGCCGAGTGCGCGCGGTCCCCATTCGGAGCGGCCCTGATACCAGCCGAGAATCTTTCCGTCGGCGATGTGTTGAGCGGTGGCGCGAACCAATGCGTCTTCGCCGAGCTCCTGGATCTCGACTTCTTCACTGGCGCCGTAGGCGCGATCGACGGCGGAGCGAATTTCAGCGGCGGAGTAGCCCGGACCCCACGCGACGTGGTTCATAACGAACTCGCGCGGCTTGCCAAGAATCTGATGATTGACGGCGAAGGCGGCGCCGACGGAAAGGCCAGCGTCACCGGCGGCGGGTTGAACGTAGACGTTTTCAAAGGCTGAACGATCGAAGATGGTTCCGTTGGCGACGCAGTTGAAGGCGACTCCACCGGCGAGGCAAAGATTTTTTTGTTTGGTTTTTTCGGCGAGGGCGGACCAATGGGCGGCGAGGACTTCTTCGATTGCGGCCTGCATGCTGGCGGCCAGGTTGTAGTGGCGCTGCTCGAGCGGGGCGTCGGCTTTGCGGGTAGGGCCGAGGCGTTTTTCAAGATGCTCGGAAAATAGGCGGCCGATTACGGGCGTTTGGCTGGCGTTGCGCCAGGTCATGTCCGCGCCCTGGTTCTGATGGGTGAAGTAGTCGAGGCCGAGCTTGAAGGAAAGCGGCGCGTCCACAAAAACCATGCGGCGAAATTCCTCGAGAAATTCCGGTTTGCCGTAGGCGGCCATGCCCATAACTTTGTATTCGTCGCCGAATTTCCAGAAGCCGATGTACTGGGTGAGGGCGGTGTAAAACATGCCGAGCGAGTGAGGGAAGGTGACTTCGCCGAGCTGGGTCATCTGCGAGCCCTGTCCCGAAGCCCACATGGAACTCGCGAAATCGCCGAGGCCGTCGGCGGAAAGCACCGCGGCTTGATCGAAGGGCGAAACGAAAAACGCGCTGGCGAGATGCGCGGTGTGATGCTCGATGCGATGAAATTTCGCGCGAATCGAGGAGGGATCCAATTCGAAAGCGTTGGCGAGATCGTCGTGAATGCCTGCGAAGCGGCGCATCACGCGGGCGCGATCGAGAGCAAAGCGCGGCATGCGCGCGGCGAAACGAAGTTTGGTGCCGAGGCGCGCCCAGGGATTGCGCGGGACGGCGATGTGATCGACTTCGGAAAGTTTTACGCCCGCCTGCGCCAGGCAGTATTCGATGGCGAGCCGCGGAAGTCCGGCGGCATATTTCACGCGGTTCAGGCGCTCTTCTTCGACGGCGGCGAGCAGGCGGCCGTCCGCAACGATGGCGGCGGAGGCGTTGGCGTGATAGGCGTTGAGGCCGAGGATGATCATTGCGAATGTAGCAATTCAGTTTCGCAAGGCTGAGGAAATGTTTCAAGGGAGGGCCGCGCGCAGCGAGCGTGCGGGCCCGGCTGAGCGGGCCAACGAGCGGGCGCGAGTGTCGGCGCTGGCACGAAGTAGCGCGGTTATTCGGCGCGCATGACGGATGCGGGATCGACGCGCGTAGCGCGGAAAGCGGGGACGAGGGCGCCAAGAATTGCGGTGACGAAACAGAGGATCGCCGCGGTTGAGAAAGTGAGCGAGTCGGCGGGTTTGATGCCGGCGAGCAGGCTTTCCATCAGTTTTGCGGCGATGTAAGCGAGCGCGAGGCCGGGAATGAGTCCGGCGACTGCAAGCAGGGCGCCCTGGCGGAAAACGATGCCGAAGATGTCTTTATTCTGAGCGCCGAGAGCCATGCGAATCCCGAATTCCTGACGGCGCATGGTGACGGCGAAAGAGAGCAGACCGTAAATGCCGAGGCCGGCGAGGAAAATCGCGACGGCGGTGAAGGCGATCAGGACGCGCAGCTGAACGGCGCGAGGCTCGGTGTCTCCGGCGACGATGGTTTCGAGGGTGCGGACTTTTCCGACGGGCTGCTCAGAATCGGCGGCATGAATGATTTCGCGAATCGCGGGAATCAATTGTTCGGGCGGCTGCGTGGAACGGACGATCAAGGCTTTCGGAGCGTAGTAAACCAGATCGCCGTCCGGAACTTGCTTGTAGCTCAAATAGACCTGCGGCTCGCTGATGCGCTCGAGGCCGCGAACGTGAATGTCGCGAACGATGCCCACCACTTCGCGATCGTGAAAACCAAAATCGAAATGCTTGCCGATGGCGTCCTGTCCAGGCGAGTAGCGCTGGACGAACGATTCGCTGACAACGGCGACGTAGGGGCGGCCGGCGGTGTCGGATTCCTGCATCGCGCGGCCGGACTGGATGGGGATCGAGAGAGCGTCGAAAAATTCGGGCGTGACAAAGCGCATGCTGGCGACGTTGCCGGCGGAGCGGGTCTGGAGGTCGCTCAACACCGAGACGGGCCAGATACCGCCGCGCCAAACCATGGGCAGGCCGCTCGTGAAGGCCACGGATTTCACGCCGGGAAGGCGATGAATGCCCGTTGAGACTTCGGAATAAAATTTTTCGCGGCCGGCGGTTTTTTCGTATTTCGGAAACGGAAGCGCGGTTTCCACAGTAAGGACGTTTTTGGATTTGAATCCGGGATCGGTTTGCTGGATGCGCCAGAGAGCACGAACCAAAAGGCCCGAGGAGATCAACAGGACAACCGAGACGATTACTTCGGCGACGACCAGCACAGCGCGGGCGGGATGATTCCCAGCGCCGCCGGTGCGGACGCCTTCACGGAGAGCACTGAAGCCGGCGCCGGTCGCAGCGCTGTAGGCGGGCGCGAGCGCGAAGGCAACTACGGTGACGATGGTGAGACCGAGCGCGAGGAGCAGAAGGCGAAAATCTACCGGAGGAATTTGATTGACGGGCAGGTCGTTGGGAACCAAGCGCGAGAGCAGCGGAAGAATCGCGGAGGCAAGCGCGACGGCGCCGACGGCTCCGGCGAACGCGAGAAGCAGACTTTCCGAGAGCAACTGGCGGAGCAGTTGGCGGGGATGGGCGCCGAGCGAGACGCGAATCGAAAGTTCTTTTTTGCGGGCGAGAGCGCGAGCGAGAAGCAGGTTGGCAAGATTGGCGCAGGCGATGATCAAGATGCAAAGCGAGGCTCCGCACAGCGCGGTGAGGAGCAGGCGAGACTGGGAGGAAAGTTCATCGCGCAGCGAGACGACCGAAGCGCCGACGTCTTTGTTGTCCTTTGGGAATTGCTTTTCGAGGTTGCCGGCGACGACGGTGAGTTCGTTGCGGGCTTGCTGGATGCTGACGCCGGGCTTCAGCCGCGCGATGCCGTAGATGTAATTGTTGTTGCGGTCGCTATAGGCGTCGTCATCGAAGCGAGAGGCGGTCCAGAGCTGCGTATCGCGATCGGGAAAAAGGAAATCGGGCGGCATGACACCGATGACGGTGTACGAAGTGTTGTCGAGCGAGACGGATTTGCCGAGGACGGCGTCGTCGCCACCGAAAGCGGTTTGCCAGAGGGCATAGCTGAGCACGACGACGCGCGGAGCGCCGGGCTTGTAGTCATCTGCGGAAAATCCGTGGCCGATCCAGGGCTGCTTGCGAAGAACGGGGAACAGATTTCCATAGTCGAAGACGACGGAGACGCGCTGCGGATCGCCCTGGCCGACCAAGTCCTCGGCCATTTCAGAATAGGCGGCGAAGGATTCGAAGGACTTGGCAGACGCGTTGAAGTCGCGATAGTTCGCGGGAGAAAGCTCCATCATTTCGTATCCGGGAAGTTTTTCCCAGACTTTGACGAGGCGATCGGGCTGAGGAAAGGGAAGCGGGCGGACCAGAACAAAATCGGCAAGGGTGAAAATGGCGGCGTTGGCGCCGACTCCGATGACGATCAACAAGAGCGCGGTGACGGTGAATCCGGGCGAGCCGCGCAGAGAACGGAAGGCCAGCCGAAAATCGCGAGCTGCGATTTCGAAATGCAGCGCTACGGCGTTGTGAACGATTTCGGCGATGGCGCCGAGCCACAATTGCAATTTCGCGGAGACGCCGGAAGCGCGGCTGAGCTGGTCAGCGAAGACAGCGGAGATTTCGCGGCCGTATTCGGCGCGATACGCGGACGGGTAGAGATGGAGCAGCACGCGGTAGAGGCGCATCAGGCGGTCTCCGGAGCGACGCCGCAGGAGCGCGCCATTTTCAACAAGTCGCGAAGACGGCTCGCTTCGGCGCGAGCGACGGCGGTGCCGAGCGGCGTGATGCGGTAATAGCGGCGGCGCGCGTCGTCGAATGCGGCGACGGGGCGGCGATCGATTTCCGAAATCAAATCGAGTTCGAGCATGCGCTGAATGGAACGGTAGAGAGTGCCGGCGCTGAGCTTGATTTCGCCGCCGGTGCGCTGGGTGACGTCGAGAATGATGGCGTAACCGTGGCGGTCTTCGTCATTCAGGGACAACAGTATGTGAAAGGTGGTGGGCTGCAGCGGCAAAAAGCTATTGGGGTCGATGCGTTCGCTCATAGGAGGAAGTATACACATTCCAACTATATGTGCAACGCATATATGTGCCTCGCGACGGTTGTGCGGTCGTGAGGGTTATTCGCGAGGCTATTCGTAGCGCAGGGCGACGATGGGATCGACTCGGGTGGCGCGACGCGCCGGAATGTAGCAAGCGGCGAGCGCGACCAGAGCGAGCAGCGCGGCGACGGCAAGGATGGTGAACGGATCGTTGGCGCTGACGTGGAAAAGCATGGATTGCAGGTAGCGCGTGACGCCGAGAGCGGCGGCAGTGCCGACGACGGCGCCGAGAATCGCCATGGCGAGACCCTGTTTGACGACGAGACGGAGAACGTCGTTCATTTGCGCGCCGAGAGCCATGCGAATGCCGATTTCGCGGGTGCGGCGAGCGACTTCGTAGGAAAGCAAACCGTACAGACCGATGCAGGCGAGCAGCAGGGCCAGCAAACCGAAAAATGTGGCCAGGCGAGCGACGAGGCGCTCCTGAAACAGCAGGCGATCGATTTGTTGCGATTGGGTGCTGACGTCAAACAGCGGCAAGTTGGCGTTCACGTCGGCAACGGTGCGACGAATGGCAGGAATGAGAGTTTGTGGATCCGTCGCGGTGCGAAGTTCGAAAGAAGCGCCGGAGCCGCTCTGCGGCGCGTACATGGTGGGGTTGATGTCTGCGCGAAGGCTGCTGTATTTCGCGTCGCGGACGATGCCGACGATTTCATAACCGGAACTTTTGGGATCGTCATCGGTGCCGGGCGAATCACCGAAGCGCTTGCCGATGGGATTTTCGCGGCCGACAAATTTGGAGACGAAGGCCTGGTTGACGATGGTGGGAGTGGGAACGCCGGAGGAGGCGGGATATTCGTTAGAGGCGGCGATGGCGAAGTCGGAGGAAACGAAGCCGCGACCGGCGAGAAGCGGGATCTGCATGGTGTCAAAAAATCCGGGGCCGACTTGAAGGACGCTGGATTCGGATTCGCGATCTTGCGGAGTGCCGGGCCAGTGGAAGGAGAGCATCATCATGCCGCCGCTGAGAAGCGGGAGCGAAGAAAAGCTGGCGGACTTCACACCAGGAATTTGCTTGAAGCGGCCGAGCAAGTCGAGATAGAGCGCGTCCACTTGATTGTCTTTGTATCCGGCGCTGACCGGGTCGAGAGAGAACAGAACGACGTTGTGAGAATCGAAGCCGACGTCGATGCTGCGAAGATTTTTCAGGGTGCGGACCAGAAGTCCGGCGCCGACCAGAACGACGACGGCGAGAGCGACCTGCGCGACGACCAGAGCGTTACCGACGCTGAACCACCGGCCTTCGCCGCGGAAGACGTTGCGCGAAACGACGAAGCCGTCTTTCAGAGCCGGGGTGAGATCGACGCGTGCGCCGCGAAGCGCAGGTGCGAGTCCGAAAAGAATTCCAGTGGCGAGCGAGATCGCGGCGGTGAACGCCAGGATGCGCAGATCGATGCCGGAGGCGAAGTTCATGGGGCGTAATTGATTGCTGGTGACGAAGGAAATGATCAAGCGAGCGCCCCACCAGGCGAAAAACATACCGAGAATGCCGCCGAGGCACGAGAGCGTGACGCTTTCAATGAGCAACTGGCGGATGATGCGCGCGCGTCCGGCGCCGAGCGCGAGGCGGACGGCCATTTCTTTTCTGCGCGCGGAGGAACGGGCGAGGGTGAGTCCGGCAACGTTAGCGCAGGCAATGAGCAAAATAATTCCGACGGCGAGCATGAGGACGTAGAGCGGATTCGCGTAGCGGGTGCTGGAGCCGTTGAGCGCGACGCGAGCGGGGACGAGGGCGACGGTTGGCTGATCGGCGGGCGATGAGTCGGCATCGGCTTCCGCGGGACCACCGGGTCCGCCGGGGCCGGCGCCGATGGGAACGTTTGCTGCGGATTTTGCATTGGGTGCGGGCGCAGGTTTCGCGCCAGCGGGAAGCGCGAGATTCAAAACGGGCTTCGCGCCGGACTTTGCTGGGGCGCCGGGTACTGCGTGCGCGGCGGCGTTTGGCGCCGGGATCGAAATCATCTTGCGTGGGCCGGCACCGGCGGGAGGCGGAGGGCCGTGCGGGCCTCCGGCGTCAAACAGCGGGACATCGCCGTGAAGCGCTTCGTTGCTGAAGGCAACGTTGATGGCGGCTTGCGCTTGCGCCTGAGGTATTTCGGGTTTCACGCGGCCGACGACGGTGAGCCACCAGAAAGCCGAGTCGGACTGGCGATCGTTCCAGCGAAAAGGATTGCTGAGCTTTCCGGCGACGGAGAGCGGGAGCCAAACGTCGTAGTCGCTGCCGGGAGTGAGTCCGGTGAATCGCTGCTCGGCGACGCCAATGATTTCTACGGGGACGCCGCTGAGCTGAACGTGCTTTCCGATGACGTCACGCGAGCCGCCGAACGCGCTTTGCCAGTAGCCGTAATTCAGAACGGCGACGGCGGGCGCGGTGGCCGAATCGTCGGTGAGCTGGATCAAGCGGCCCGCGGCGGTTTTCACGCCGAGAGTGCGGAAAAAATCTCCGGAGACGACCTGGCCGTTGACGGTGGTTGCGGGGCCGTCGGCTTTCAAATTCAGGCGGCCGGCATTTGCAAACGCGCCGAGACCGGAAAAGGCGTTGGCTTCTTCGAAGGCGCGGAACATGGGCTCGGAGAAAGAACATCCGGAAGGATTCGGAGCGCCGAAGCGCATGTCTGTGGAGCAATCGCCGGACGTCATGTAGCCGTGAATTTTCGGCTGCTTGTGCGCGGACCATTTCAGGGCGAACAGGTGCGACGGATTTTCGACTGGCAGGGCGCGGAGCATGACGGCGTCAATGATGCTGAAAATCGCGGTGTTCGCGCCGATGCCGAGCGCGAGAGTGAGGATGGCGACGGTGGTGAAGGCCGGCGATTTGGTGAGCATCCGAAAGGCGTATCGAAGGTCTTGCAAGATCGATTGCAACATCGGTTGCATCATTGCACCCCGCGAGAGATGGCGAAATCATACGGCTGGGCGGAACGAGCCGCCAGCGTATTTAGTTTGGGAATAGACGCGGGAAGCGGGGAATAGGTAGCTTCGAACGTCGAGAGTTTACATCTGCGGCGCCGGGCTAGGGCGCGAGATTGCGTTTGGCCCATTCGTTGAGGACGAAGAGGCTCCACGGGCGGGACCAACTGGTACGTCCGGCGAGGAAGTCGGACCAGATTTTTTGCGGGAACGCGGGAGCGATGTGAGGCGCGAGGGCGGGAGACCAATCGCGCAGGGCGGCGGAGACGCGATCGCCCAGTTTTCCGCGGAGCCATGTTTCCCACGGAAATGTGAAGGTGCGCTTGGTCTGCGAGACGATTTCGCGGGGCAGCAGATCGCCGAGCGCGGCGGTCAAGAGGCTTTTGGGCTGGGCTTCGCAGCGCTTGGCGGATTCGGGCAGCGAGAGAACGTATTTCACCAGCGGCACATCGAGAAACGGAACGCGCACTTCGAGTGAGCTGGCCATGCTCATCGAGTCGATGTCGCGAAGCAGAGTGCTGGCCATGTAGGAGCGCAACTCAAGCCAGGAAATTTGGGTGAAACGGTCGAGCGGTTTTGCCTGCGCGGCGGAATGCGCGAGCCATTTGGACCATGCGGCCGCGGCCCATGCAGATTGCGGCTGGGCGAGAGCGGCGGAAACCGTGCGCGGCGGAAACAGGGTACGCGTGAAGTAATAAGGATGCGCGAGGGCGTCTGGATCGAGAAAGGCGGATCCAGCTTTTCGAAATTTGTCGGGCGGCAGGCTGAGCGCGTTGGTCTTTTCGAGAGCGGCGGTTAGAGCCGAACGCGCGGCAGACGGTAGATATTTTGCCACGCCGGCGAGGCGAGCGATTTTCGACGTGTCGCGAAAGGCGGAGTAGCCGCCGAAAATTTCGTCGCTGCCAAGACCGGAGAGGGCGACTTTCAGTCCGGCCTGGCGAGCGGCCCAGGAAACGAAGTAGGAATTGATGCCGTCCATGCTGGGCTGATCGAAAGCGGTGACGGCTTCGTCGAGGCGAGAGGTCATGTCGGCGTCGCTGAGATTGAGCTCGCTATGTTCAGTGCCGAGGCGCGCGGCGGTGCGGCGAGCGACTTCGGATTCGCTGAACTGCACATCTGGAAATGCGACGGTGAACGTGTGAATGCCGGATTGAACGGTGGAGGCGAGGGCGGCGAGGGCGGTGGAATCGATGCCGCTGCTGAGGAAGACGCCGACGGGAACATCGGCGATCAGGTGGCCGCGGACGCTTGCTTCGAGAAGCGAGCGAACGGTTGCCGCGGGATTAGATGGCGGTTTGGCGTTTTTGTCTGCGGCCGCGAAGGCGCGGAATTCGGATGCGGCGTCCCAGTAGGGCCGCGGCTCGGCTTGGGCGGCGTGCGAGACCTCGGTGAGGTCGAGCGAGAGCGAATGCCCGGGCGGGAGCGATCTAACTCCGTCGAGCAGGGACATGGGTTCGCCGACCGAGCCGAAGAGCAAATAGGAGGCGACGGCGGGTGCGGAAATTGCGCGGGCGACGTGGCCGCTCGAGAGAAGTGCGCGGACTTCCGACGCGAACAGAAATTTTTTGCCGGACTGAAAATAGTAGAGCGGCTTGATGCCGAGCGGATCGCGGGCGAGGAACACTTTCGTGGCAGGCGCAGACGGCGAATTGGCGCAGCCGGGAAGTTCGACGATGGCGAAGGCAAACATGCCGTGGAAACGGCGTGGGCAATCTTCGCCCCACTGCTCCCAGGCGTGGACGACGACTTCGGTGTCGGAGCGAGTGCGAAATTTGTGGCCGGCGGATTCGAGTTCGGCGCGGAGTTCGCGGAAATTATATATCTCGCCGTTGTAGAAAACGGCGACGGTTCCGGTTTCGTTCCAGACGGGCTGGCCGCCGCCGGGAAGATCGATGATGCTGAGGCGGCGCATACCGAGGGCGGCGTTGGGAGCGAGGAGGAAGCCTTCAGCGTCTGGACCGCGATGCACCAGAGCGGACAACATGCGGCGAACGGCGGATTCAGCCGCCGGTGGTGAGTCGATGCCGATTGCGCCGCAGATTCCACACATACGTTCGTTTGTTTCCCGAGAGAGTGCGAAGAGTTACGGACGGATAAGTATAACGGGAAGGGAGGTTGGGTTCCGCGAGATTGAAGGATGCGGGCACCACACGACGAAACCAGCGGCCGACGAAGCGACGAGAGGTCGAGAGTTAAGTTACGGAGTGAAAAACGCGACGATACCGCGCTGAAATTGCGAGGGGACGCGCAGCAATCGTAAGTTCATCCGAGTCTCGCCGTACCAGCGCAGGGACATGCGGACGAGGAGCAGGAAAATCACGAGCAAGACGGAAGCGACCACGGCGGCGTAGGATTCGCGCTCGACGAGCAGGGTCATAGCCGTTGAGTCTTCCCATCCCGGAACCCAACGATCGAGAATCGGGCGCAGAGGAGCGCCGAAAATGTGCAGGCGGCCGATGCGGACGTGAACGGTTCGTTCGAACGTGTAAGTGGGATCGTAGCGAGGGATGTCTTTGGTGGCGGCGGCGAACGTGGCGGGATTGGTGAGTTCCTGGCGCGTGAGAGTTTTTCCGTTCGCGTCGCGCAAAACGATGCGATACGCGGGATCGACGATGATCCACCGGCCGTCCACCAGAACCTCGGCGACGACGTGCTTGGTCTTCTGGTCAGAGTCGAGCAGGAGCAAGCGGCGAACTTCCATGTGGCCGGTGTCGAGCAGATTGATGAAGGCGTTGGTGGCGGTACCGCAAACCTGCAGCAGGGCGTCGTAGTTCAGTGTGTCGGTGGGGTCGCGATCGGGAACCATCGGCGACGGGCCGTTGGGCAAGCGAGCCGGACCGTGCGACATCCAGTTTAGGATGGCTTGCACTTTTTCGGCGCCGGGCGCGGTGGCGGGAACGATGGCGTCGGAAAAGCCCTTCAAGTAGCGGCGTGTGGAGTATTCCCATCCGACGCAATAAATCGCAAAGACGATCGAAAGAAGCAGCAGGATGTTGACGGTGTACCAGGCAACCTTGAATGCACGGGCGGCGAATCCGTGGACGGGACGCACGGGTTCGGTCCAATCGGAAGTGACTGGCGTACTATCCGGCGAATTTTTGAGCCCAGACATGGCCGAGAAATCTTTTATTAATGATCCGGCGAGCGATGCTTAGTGAGATTCCCCGCCAGCCGGCGAAAAGTTCCGAAAATCGTTCAGTTTTTGCGAATCGTAAACGAATGCACGTTTTGACCGCGATTTTCTTCGTAATGAACCAGAGTGCCGCCTTCACGAGCGATCCAGGACTCCACCAGGTCTCGAGAAAGGAAGTCGACCTTGGGTGTGACGAAATAATCGTAGAAAAGGTTTCGAGAACCTTTCCAGGTGCGCTTGCCGCCGGAGCGGAGGAAGTGGACCAGGAAATAGGGAACTCGGAAAAACGGAACGACCAGCGGCGATGACCAGGAATGCGAGAGACCGGCGCGAATGATGCCGCCGGGGAATTTATAGAGCGTCGGATAGCGGCCGAACGGTTTGTACACGGCGAGGTACATCTGCCCGCCGGGTTTGATGATGCGAAAATTTTCGCGGAACGACGCTCCGGGATTTTCAGTGTGGTGAATGACGCCGTCGGAAATCACCACGTCGGCAGTGCCGTCGGCAAACGGGAGACGAAGGTTATCGCCGACCGAGCCGGGGCGATGGTAACGCTGCATGGCGAGACCGAGCGAGACGCGGCTGCGGTCAAGCCCGATGCAACGAACGCCGCGGCGAGCGAGAAATCCCAGGACGCGGCCGGGTCCGCAGCCTATGTCGAGAACCAAAGCGTTTGGCGGAAGATTGTTGATCACATCGATGAGCGGACGCGAAACGATGGCGTCGATGTTTTTTTCGGCATCGACCGGAGCCCAATCGAACGGATGCTCGTCGTAGAACGTGACTTGTTCAGTTACCGGCATGATTTCCGTCGGCCGCTTGAGCGCGAGCCAGAATTTGAGAGTAGTAGCCGTCCATTTTCCCCGCCAGAAAATCCCAACGAAGCTCTTCGGTGACCTGGCGGCATCCTGCCTGGAAATTTTTGTGAAGAACCGGATCCGAAATCAGATTCTGGAGTGCGGCGGCGAGAGGCGCGACTTCGGGCTGGATGACGAGGCCCGCGCGACCGTCGACCAGCGAGCGAATGCCGCAGGATTCGGTGATCACGACGGGCACACCGAACGACATGGCTTCGGCGGCGACGTTGGCAAAATTTTCGTAGCGCGAAGGCAGGGCGAAAACGTCGGCGTCGGCGAGCAGGGCGTTTTTCGCAGCGTCGTACAGCGGCCCGGTAAAGATGACGCGCGAAGCGACTCCGGCGGATTCGGCGCGCTTTTTAAGAATGTCGAGGTAGCCGGGCTCGCCTTCGGGGCCGGCGATCACCAGATAGCCAGAGGCAGGGCAAACGCGCGCGAACGCATCGATCAGAATGTCGGCACCCTTGCGGGGGATCAGGCGGCTGAGAAACACAATCAGCGGGTCGCCGGACGAAATTCCAAATTGTGAGCGAAAGCTCCCGCGAGGCGGCTGGTTCGCGGGGGCGTCGCGATCGATACCGTTGTAGCGAATCACCAGTTTTTCAGCGGGAACTCCGTCAGCAAGAAGTTCCTGCTGCTCCATCTCAGACGTTGCGACGATCAGCGAAGAATGATTCCAGTAGGAAACGCCGAGGTTCCGATGCCAGAGGCGTTTCAGTCTGAAACCGCGATCGATGGGCCGGTACATGCCCATCGGCTCAATGGCATACGGAATTCGCCGCTGCCTACAAAACCGGCTAACAACCGGTCCGAAAATATCATACAGCCCATAAAAGTGAACCAATTGGTATGAGCTGAGGGAGGCCCGGCAAAATCGTACCATACCGGGATTGAGGGTGACGTCACGATAATGCAGCAGCGTGGATAGGTAGATCGTTTCCACGCCGTCTTCTGTTGCACGCCAGCCGTCTTTGTAGCGTTCGACATGAACGGAGGTGCCCTCGAAGCGCGTGATGCCGAGGTCGGCGGTGAGGACGGTGACCTGATGACCGCGATGGGCGAGTCCGTGGGCGAGCGCGCGCACTTTCACGACAGGACCGCCGCGTTCCTGGAAGGGAAAATAGGATTGGGTGACCATCAAAATGCGCATGTGAGTTGGTAGCTGTCCGCGCGAAGCGACGGCGCTCCGCCACGTGCAGTTTTGGGCGGACCGCAAACTTCGAGAATACTACCGGCGGCGAGAGGATGCCAACGGCGGTGGGGGATTTGCGCGGGCGCGCTTACGCGAACGTTTTACGAAAGCAGAGGAGCGAGGGTTGCGGCGAGATTGCGTTCAAACGCATCGACGCTGTATTGGCGGCGGACAGCGGCGGCGCCGTTGCGGCCCAGTTCTTCGCAGAGTTGGGGCATGAGAAGGAGGCGTTCGAGAGAGTGGGCTAGAGGTTCGAAGTCTGAAGATGGGAGCAGGGCGCCGTTGACGCCGTCGCGAATCAGATCGATGGTGCCGCCTTTGGCGACTCCGACGATTGGTTTGGCGAAGGCCATCGCTTCGAGGAAGACAAATCCGAAACCTTCGCCGGTGCTGGGCAGCGCAAATACATCGCAGCGGAAGTAGCAAGCGGCGACCTGCTCGCGCGAGAGATTTTCGAGGAAGTGAACCGACGATGCGACGTGGAGTTCGTCCGCGATTTTTTTCAGGCGAGGCAGATCGTCGCCGGTGCCTACGACGACCAGCGAGATGGTGGGGAACGAGCGCTTCAGAATCGACACGGCGCGGATCACTTGATCGGCGCCTTTGTATTGTTCGGCAGCGGCCCAGCGGCCTACAGTGAGAATCGAGGGTCCGGCGCCAAATTGGGGCGTGGGCGGCAGCGAGGATGGATTATCAGCCAATGCGAGGAACGCGGGATCGAGCGGCCAGGGAAGAATGTGAATTTTTTCGCGCGCGACGCCCTGTACTTCGGTGAGTTTGTGCGCGGTGTAAGTGCTGGGAGCGAGGATTAAGTCGGCGGAAAGAAGCGCCTTGCGGCGCGCGACGGGCAGCGGTTCCCAGACTTCCACGCCGTGGGTGACAACGACCGTGCGGATGCGCGGGGAAAAACGCTTGGCGAGTGCAGCGGGCTGGGCGAGATTTGGGTGAGCGGCAAAAATCACGCGGACGGAATTGCGGGATTCGGCGAGCGTGGAGAGGACGAAGCCGATTTTTGCGCGACCGAAACCGCGAAGCGGAATCGATTGGCCGCGGACGACGACTTCGTGGCGGCCGGCAGGATCGTTGAGGCTCAGGTAGCTCGCGGAGGCGCCGCGATTCGCGGCGAGGTGCGAGATGGCGGCGACGGCCTGGCGGCTGGCTTCCTGCACTCCGCCGATGCCGAGCAATTCGGTGAAGAGTCCGAGGATGCGCGGGGATCTTGTGGGCGAAGTCATTTGGGCGCCATGAGTGTGGTCACGATCGGGCGGACGTGGATGCGGCAGAGTCGTTGGCCGAATCGTTTGCGAGCGCGAGATCGGAATTTTTGCCATCAGCGACCGAGTAAAAAATCGAGCGAAGCTGATTTACGTTACTCTGCCAGGTAAATTGCGCGGCGGTTTCGGCGCCGCGCGCGGCGATTTCGGCAGCGAACGCTTTATCCGACGCAAGGCGGCGTATGAACGCGGCGAGTGTGGCGGCGTCGTTGGGATCTTCGAGAATCAGGCCGTTCACTTCGTGGTTCATGATTTCGGCGGTGCCGTTTTCGCGGGAGACGATGGCGGGAAGCCCGGAAGCCATGGCTTCGACCGGCGGCAGAGCGAACGTGTCTTCGAGCGACGGGCCGACGTAGGCATCGGCGGCGGCGTAGTAATAATCGACATCGGGACGCGGCGGGCAAAAACGAATGCGCGATTCGACCTGGGCCGCGCGAATTGCAGGCAAGAACGGAGTGGGGTCTTCGCGCGTGGCGATCAGCAGCGTGATTTGCGAATCGCGGAGCTGCTGCATGGCTTCGATCAGAACGCGAATGCCCTTTTTTCGCAAATCGTTGCCGACCAACAAAAAGACAAATGAGCCGGATGTGAGGCCGAGTTCTTTGCGCGCGTTTTCGCGAGCGGCTAGGCGGCGCGGTTGATTGAAGATTTCATGATCGAGGCCGAGGTAGAGCACGAGGCAGCGATTTTTTCGCGCGTAGAGGCGGTCGAGGTCGGCGGCGGTCTTATTGGCGATCAAGACGAGGAAGTTGTGTTCGTCGCGGTAAATGTGGCTCTCGAGAAAAATGATCAAACGATAGTAGAGCTTGCGGTGAAGCAGGCGCGGCCAGGAAGCGAGCGACGTTTGCGAAAATTTCAGTTCGGGCGCGGTGCGGCGTTCGAATTCAGCGAACACGATGTGAACTGAAATCACGTCGGCGTCAGGGCAATTGACGCCGGGGCTGAAGACGACGTCCGGGCGCAGACCTTTGATTTTGGAATCCCACGCTCGCCAGAGCTGGTTGGCGAAATACCACCAGATGTAGTTGAACAGGTGCGGACCGGGAAGAGTGGGGATGCGACGCCAGGTGATGGCGGAGAGATCCATGTCCTGCACGTGCTGGCTGTAAATGAATGTTTCGAATTCGGCAGCCAGCGCGGAAATCCAGCGGATGACGATGCGCTCGGTGCCGTAGCCGTTATCGAGGAAAGGCGAGACGACGGCGAGGCGGAGTTTGCGTTTGGAGTTCAAAAATTTTCCCGCGAACGGCGCACCATCAGGAAATGCGCGGCAGATGGGCTCGGGACCAGGCGCTCGGCGGCGCGACGCCGTCAACCACCGGAGCCACCGGATACATTGCATTCACCACCGGCAGCTTGAACAAAACGCCGATCAAAAACCACATGTACGCGTTGGTGACGAAATTCTGGTACATCGCGAGGCCGCCGTAAGTAAACGGATATAGCAGCAGAAACGCATACCAGAAAATGCAAAAGGCGACTGGGAAAAAGCGCGTCTGGCGAAGCTTGCGCACCACTTTCCAGGAATAGTAGAGAAGCGCCGCGGTCCAAAGAATCCACAGGAACGGCGCGATGATTCCCATTTCCAAAATCAGTTGGCCGTAGCCCTCTTCCACCCAGACGGGGATCAGCGGTTTGCCGAGAACTTTGGCGACGTATTGGCCGCCGAGCGATGCAGTGCCGAGGCCGATGCCGGTCATCCATGTGGGTTGCGCGAGTGCGCCGAGCAAACCGCTGATCGGATATTGCCAGGTGCGGTTGCCGACTTCGTAGGCGGAACTCGAAGGATCGAGCGTTTCCATGTAAAAAGCGATGCGCGGGCCCGCGGCTTCGGGCAAAAACAGAAAAATCGCGGCAAGCGCGATGGCGCCCATGATGAAGGCGCGGCGAATGGCTTTTATCATGCGGTGAGCTTGGCGCCAGCGCCACGGAGCGCCCCAGAGAAACGCGGCGGTCAATCCCACAGTGCTAATCAGAACGTAGGCGACGCCGCCGCGCGAGCCGCAAAACAACGTGGCGGCGACCAAGCATCCGATGACGAAGAAAGCGAGCTTGCGATAGCGCTCAGTGTGAAGCAGGAAATATCCGGCGGCGCCCATGGAGAGAATGAAGACAAGGATCAAGTATTGGCTGTAGCGGCCGGCGCTGACGAATACGGAGGTGGGAATACTGACGAGCTGGTTGGTGAGCGGCGTGTAGCGATCGAGAGCGCCCAAGTCCCGAATTTCCGGCGCGAGAGTGGTTGGGTTCAGGAACGAGTGGCCGACGACGGCTTGAATGATGCCGATGACACCGATGATGGCGGCGAGAATCATGGTGTTGACCAGGAATTTGCGCAGGTCTTCGTCGCTATCGATCAGCCGGTAGCCGATGTACATCAGCGGGATGTAATAGAAATCGAGCTTGAAGCCCATCAGGCCGTACAAGACGTGGGGCGAGTAGGGATTGAAAATTCCCAGGATGCTGAGAAACAGGAACGGATAAAAAAACAGCAGGAAGGGCGGGCTGAATAATTTGGCGCGTTTGGCGCGAGCGTCCATGAAGAACGCGATGTACACCAGGCCGACGAGAATATCTTTTCCGAAATAGACGGCGAGGTTGTTGCCGAGAAATTTGCGGACCAGGTCTTCGAACAGCAACCAGGTCATGAACATGTAGAAGCCCTTGCGCCAATCGCGCAGGATGGTGACGCCGACGGCGAAAGCGCCGAGGCCGAGGGCGACGAATTCGAGGGTCTGCAGGTCGTCGCCGGCAATTTTGTTGCCGACCTGGTAGGCAATCCAGATTCCGATGACGAACACGCTCAAGCCGACGATGGCCTGGGCGCGCACGGCGGGAACGCGCGACGCGAGCAACGGGATTGCCTCCTTTTTGGACGCGCGGCGCGAAGCCGGCGCGAAAGATAGACGAACAAGAAACAGCAAGTATATCGCAGTCCGGCGGGTTCAAGCCGCGCCGGGCGCGGAAACGGCGGCTATCCGCCCGTGCGACAGAGCCGCTCGTACAGCTCAACGTGCTGGTCCACGGAGCGCTTTTCGGTGAAGTGGACAAGGGCGCGAGCACGAGCTTTTTGGCCGAGCGCGACGGCGAACGGCGGATCGTCCACCACGCGCGCAAGCAATTTCGAGAGCGCGTGAAAATCGCCCGGCGGAAATTTCAATCCAGCGTCGCCGACCATTTCGCCGAGGCCGCCAATGTCGGAAGCGATGAGCAGGCGCGATTGGGTCATCTGTTCGATGGCGACCATCGGAGAAACTTCTTCCCAGATGGGAGTCATGACGATGGCGGCGGCACCGTTGAGAGTTTTCGCGAGATCGTCGCCCTGCTTTGCGCCGACGAAAGTGACTTGCGCGGTGAGGCCGAGGTCTTTGGTGAGGGCTTCGAGGGGAGGACGTTCGGGCCCGTCGCCGACGATGGTCATGGCGAATTTGCGGCCGGTGGAGGCGAGTTCGGCACAGGCGCGAATTAAAACGCTGACCCCTTTTTCAGGGACGAGCCTGCCGAGATAGGCGAAGCGGATGGGGTTGGTCTCGATCGGCGCGGCGACGAATTCACCGGTCGGACTTTTTGCGAGGGCGAGGTCTGGGACGCCGTTCCAAATCAAGATCGTGTGAGGCAGTGCATTGCGCATGCCGACGTGTTCGCTGGTAGCGACGTTGACGGTGGCGTGACGGGCGAGAAACCGGCGCGGGAAGGTGAGCAGCAACAAACGAATGCTGGCGACGAGGCCGAGGTTTTTCGAATTGCACTCGACGCATTTGCCGTAGCGATGCGCCATGAAATGGCCGGGGCAGAGAGTGCGTTCGTTTGCGAGGATCAGCAGGCCATTGGGGCAAACGGTTTGATAGCCGTGATGCTGCAGGACGACCGGTTTTCGAAACAGCCAACCGAGAAACTGCGGCAGCATGGCGGGCCCTTCGATTTCGACGATGTCGGAGGCGCGAATCAGGCGAATCAACTGCGAGAGGCTGGGGCAGCGGACCACAGGAAACGGAGATTTCGAGTCGTCCACATTTCCGGCGGGAGTGCTGGTGACGATGGTGACATCGACGGCCGATTTGTAACGCCGAGTGAGGTCGTGGGCGAGGCCGGCGGCGATGGTTTCCACTCCGCCGATCGATGGCGCCCAGAAGTGAGTGTAGATCAAAACTTTCATCGGGTTTTTCCCGCGGCGGCGGATGCCGATGACGTTGGGAACGCGCGCATGTAGGAATCGGCGATCGTATCCCACGAAAAGTATTTTTTCTGGGTGGCGACGTTTTTCAGGTGAAGCTCGTGCGCGAGTTCGGGATTCATGAGCACGCGGGCAAGCGCGGAGCCGAGAGCCTGCTGATCGCGCAGAGGAACGAGTAGCGCGCCTGCTTCGACCAGCGGCGTGCCCGCTTCGGAGCCGGCGTAACCGACCAGCGGAACTCCGCAGGCAATGCCCGCCATGGCGCTGCCGCGGCGCAGATTCAAAGTGCCGCGAACGCACAACAGCGCGTCGGATTCGGCGAGGATGCGGCTGATTTCCGGCGGATCCTGCAGACCTTTGTTTTCGGTTTCGATGCCGGTTCCAGCGAAGGATTTCGCAATTTCGTCCGAGGCGGTTTCGGTGCCGCGGCCGACGAAGACGACTTTTATCTGCAGGCCGGATTGAGCAGCGGCGACGCGGGTGGATTCGACGATGTCGCTCAGTTCGTTTTGAATGTAGGTGGGGCCGCTCAGACAGAATACGCTGACGGTGCGGTGAACGTCGCCCGCGTCGTGGCCGAGCCCGAGGCCGGCGGTTACCTCGGGAATGTTGGGGCCGAGCGGAATGAAAACATCGCGTGGGTCGCCCGGTTTCAGCCATTCGACGGCCGCAAGCGGCACGGTGAAAACGGATTTTGCGGAAGCGCGATAGAGCGCGCGGATCGTCCAATCCTGACACGCCGCGCGGACGCGGTCGATCAGGCGCGGATGGGTGACCCCCTGACGCCAAGGCTCGTGAAACACAACACCGCAGCGAATGCCGCGCATCTGGAGAATTTTCATCGCGGCGAGAGCGCCAAACGGAAAACCGCGGCGAGACCATCCGAGAGCGGTGTACTGCAGCAGAATCCAGTCTGCAGAATAGGGCAGCGGGCCGAAAGCGGCGCGCGGAAGAGATCGAAACCAACCGACATCAAACCACGGAAACCGCTGAGAATTCATGGTGACGCCGCGACGGGCGAGCGCTGCTGCCAGATTGTCGCAGTAGTCGGCGACGCCGTCGGCGGGCAATTCGCCATGGCCCAGCAGGGCGATCAATTCAGACATTTTTTCCCGAGGAACGTGGAATCGCGAGCCCGGCCGACCAGATTGCTGGTGAACGTGTGGCCGCCGAGTTTCTGCAGCACGAATCCGCAGCTTCGCAATTTGGCGACGAGATCGGATTCACGCATGCGGTGCGGATGGCCTTTGACCAGAATTTCATTTTCGTGGGCGCGCTTGGTCCAGAGATGCCATTTTACAAGGCCGAGAGCGGAAAAAGTGTCCACATCAAAATAGAAAATACCATCCGGTTTCAAAACGCGGAAGATTTCTTGCAGGATGGCGACGGGACTGGAGCTGTGATCGATGGCGTTGCAGCAGATGATCAGATCCATCGATTCCGAGCGAAACGGGATTTCTTCGCCGCAGCCGACCACGTAGCGAATGCGAGCGCGGAGATTTGCGATGCCCGCGCGCAGGTCAACGGAATGGCCGGACGAGCCGGGCATTTGAACAGGGCGCAGCGGATCGACGGCGTGGCGTCGCGGAATATCCGGCAAGTAACCGATGACGCCGAGTCCGAGCGGACCGGCGCCGATTTCGAGCGCGGTTTCGACGTGAGCGGCAAGCAGCTTGCGGAGTGTGGCGGCTTTCATCGAATTTGTGGCGAGGACGTTGCGAATCGCATCGTCGCTATAAACCAGACTGTCCCAATAATTTCGTTCACTGTGCTGCGCTTCGTGCCATCGCGGATCGGGTCTCATGCGGCGGGCTCCATTTCGAACGCCGGATGAGGCGAGCGCTAGGGAGAAGTTGCCAGCACGTGCGTTTCATCGAGCGATTCGAGTTTGTATCCCCACGCGGAGAGCAATTCCCGTGCCGCTCGATCATTCGCGGTGGAGTGCATTTCACAGATGATCCACGGCCGGAATTTCTGCAGAGTAGCCTGGGCGCCGCGAAGGAATTCCAATTCGGCACCTTCGACGTCACATTTGATCGCGGTGGGCGCAGGAGCAGTCTTAGCGAAGTCGTCGAGAGCGACGCACTGAGTGAGTGTTCCAGATCGGTTCACTTCGGCGTTTTCGCTGGACAGCATAAACGTGCCGACCCCGCGATCCGGTGAAGTGGCTTCGGCGGCGACGAAACTTAATTTGCCGGTGGACGACCAGATGCCGGCTTCGACGACGGTGATGTTGGAGAATTGGTTGCGGTCGATATTGCGGCGAAGGCGCGCGGCGTTTTGGGAGTCGGGTTCGAAGCTGAACACTTCGCCTGACGTACCAACGATACGTGCCGCGAGCAAAGTGAATAAGCCGATATTGGCGCCGAGGTCGAAGAAAACGTCGCCGGGTTTCAAGCGTTCGGCGAGAACTTTCTGAATAAGCGTTTCGGCGTTGCCGCGGATGTAGGCCTGGCCCGTGCGGGGATTCACTTCGATCCAAATTCCCTTCGTGGGTCCAGCTTCGATTTGCGCCCAGACTTTTTCGTCGGAGGGCAAGACGGAGTGGCTGAGTTTGTGAATCAAGCCGCCAAGCACGGGCATATTACGCAGCGAGCGCACCGATTCGGGCGAACGAAGCAGGATCTTGCCGATCCAGTTGCGCGGGCCGGGCATTCTATTTTTCCACCACGAAGTTGCCGATCACCAGGGCGTCCATGCCGGAGCTGTAGAAGGTACGGATGGCGTCGGTGGGAGAGCAGACGATCGGTTCGCCGCGCAGGTTGAAGGATGTGTTCATCACCACGGGCACGCCGGTACGCTTTCCGAATTCGTTGATCAAATTCCAGTAGAGCGGGTTGACGTCGCGCTCCACGGTTTGCGGACGGGCGCTGCCGTCGGCATGCGTGACGGCGGGAATCACCGAGCGCATTTCTGGTTTCACCTGCGCGGTGAGAATCATGAACGGGGAATCGGTGGCGGATTCGATGTATTGCGAGGCGACTTCGGAAAGCATGGACGGAGCGAACGGGCGCCACCATTCGCGGAATTTCACGGCGTTGTTCACTTTCGCGGTCATTTCAGGATCGCGCGGATCGGCGAGAATCGAGCGGTTGCCGAGCGCGCGAGGGCCGAACTCCATGCGTCCCTGCACCCAGCCGATCATTTTTCCGGCGGCGAGAAGTTCGGCGGCGACGGCGGCGGGATCGACGACGCGGCGAGCGCGGATTTTGTAAGTGGCGAGCGCTTTTTCGATTTCGGCGTCGGAGCATTCGTTGCCGAGAGAGGCATGGCGCATTTTGCGGACGGGAAGCTTGCCGCTGTTGTCGAGATAGGGCGCGAGGACAGAACCGAGGCATACACCGTCGTCACTTGCAGCAGGCTGAACGAAAATTTTGTCGACGATGCCAGTGGAAAGAATCTTGCCGTTGGCTTTCGAATTGAGGGCCACGCCGCCGGCGAGGCAGAGGTTGCTGGAGCCGGTGGTGGCAACGGCGGCACGAGCCAGAGCGAGCATGGCTTGTTCGCAAGCGTCTTGCACGGCCCAAGCGATGTCTTTGGTGCGTTGGTCGATTTCCGATTCCGGCACGCGCGGCGGACCCATGCGGCGAATGATTTCGTCGATGGGCGCAGAATCTTTTCCGAGCAGGATGCGGCTCGCGACCGAGTACGGCACGGTATTCGGAGTGATGAATTCGCTAAGGTCGATGCCGGGCCGGCCGTAGGGAGCGAGGCCCATCACTTTCCATTCGTCACTATAGGGAGTGAAGCCGAGATAGTGGGTGAACTGCGCGTAGAAAAGGCCGAGCGAATTGGGAAACGGGATCGTCCACAGATTCGTGAGGCGCCCATTTTTGCCATGCCAGAGAGAGGTGGCTTCCCACGCGCCACGGCCATCGAGAACCAGTACGGCGGCATCATCGAATCCGGCGTAGGCAAAGGCGCTGATCGCATGGGACAAATGGTGATCGACGAAACGGAACTGAGCTTTTGATTTGGGAAACGCCTGACGGAAACGAGTTTCGCCACCGCGCTGGTGAGCCATGCTGGCGAACTGGCGCGTGGAATTGAGGATCGCGCGGCCGTCGACGGGCTGGCGTCCGGTGGCAAACGATTTCAGATCGTGAAGAAGCGTGCGGCGCGGCCTGGACCAGCCCTGGCATACGACATCGATTTGGGATTCGTCGATGCCGGCAAAATCGAGGCAGGCACGGATCGACAGAATGGGAAAGCGAGCGTCATGCTTGGCCCGGCTGAGGCGCTCTTCAGCGACGGCGAACAGAATTTCGCCATCGCGCGCGATGCACGCCGAGGAATCATGCATCTGCGAATAGTTGATGCCGATCGAGATCATAGTGATGGCGCTTTTTCGGAGATGGCGTCTTTTCTGGCGCAGCACCAAGCCATCGGAGTGTCAACGCCGCTCAGTTCGAGTACCGAGGCGGCCTGCGACTGAACCATCCTGGCCACGTTTTCCGCTCTTACTCCCACACCGTGCCAACTTTTTCCGGCCATTTTCGGATTCATCCCGAGCAGATTGGCCATCGACTCGCTGGCGCGATTCAGATGCATGGCCCACAGGGAATCGATAGCGCGCCAGGCGAGACGGCCTTTCCAGTTCATGTACTGTTCGGTGGTGCCGTTGAATTGAAACAGACAAATGCCGCCGCTGGAAAGAATGCGAAGGATTTCGCGAACGTAAGCATGGACTAGATCTTCGGCGGGCAAATGCTGAAGTACCAGATAGCTGAACACGAAATCGACCGAGCCGGTCGGAATGCAGTCGAGGTCGGCGCCATTTCCCTGAGTCCAGGTAATGTTTTGAATGCGGTTGTTGAGAATGCCGGCGCGATCGAGCATTTCCCTGGAGACATCGAATCCGACTACACGTGAAAAGTGCGCGGCAAAGGTCCGCGTCATCCGTCCAGTGCCGCAACCCAATTCCAGCATGGTCTTGCCCTGGGAAGAGAATTGAAATCGCTGCAAGACCGGATCGACCAGTTTTTTGTAGTCGTCTTCGCCGGATTGGAAAAACGAAGTTTCGTCCCAATCCTTTCGCCAGGAGGCGATGTAGAAGTAGGCGTCTTTGCGGGCCCGTTCGTCCCAATCGCGCCGCATCGCATCTGAGAATGTCTTCATTTCGCTATCGTGCCGCCTTTGTCGTTGCGTCGATGAGTGCCGGACCGACGATTCGTGAGCCGATACCGTTACGCGCGCTCTGGAACCAGCCGCCGCAGAATTTTATCGAATGTGGCCGCAGCGCGGTCCCAACTGAACCACGCGGCGGTTTCGCGAGCGGTCGTTCCGAGCCGTGCGCGCGTTTCCGGCGAATTCGTCAATTCGGTTACGGTGCTGACGATCGCCTGCGTATCCCCGGCGGGAATCAGCCGGCCGTTCCAGTCGTCGCGAATCAAGTCCACCATGCCGCTGGTTTCGGCGGTGATGACGGGCATGCCGCCAGCCATGGCCTCGAGAACGACGAGAGGTACTCCTTCGAAGAACGAAGGGAACAACAGCATATCGTGCTGGGCGTAGAGATCGGGCATTTCCGAGGCGTCCACGAGCGGGATGACGTCAATACTCGCGCGCACATGAGCGGGAAACGTGGGCAACACGGCTTCGGCGGGAACCTGGACGCCGGCAATCGTCAGACGAATTCCCGGAAATTTCTCCACCAACGCGGTCATCGCTTCGGCGATGTATTTTATCCCACGCTGGGGCAGCCACGTGCCGGCGAAGAGCAATTTCGGCGCGAACAATGCGGGATAGTCGCGTTCGCGGAAGAAGCGCTTATTGACGCCGTGCGGCAAATAGGTGACGTGCTCCGGCGCGAGTTTGTAAACCGTGAGGATGTAATTCCAGGTTTCGCGATTGGCGCAGATCACCCAGTCCGCGGTGCGCGCCGATTGTTGGAAACGCGGCAAATGATACGCGCGATGCCACACGCGATTTTTCCAGCGGTAATCCCACGAACTGTTTTTGCGGTGTTCGTTGCGCTGCACGACAGGGCGGCGTTCCTCGAGCCCGTCCATTTCGGCGATGTACGGAGGGCATCCGGAGCGGCCTTTGAGGCGACGAAGAATGCCGTACACCGCGCCGACCGGCGCGCGAAGGTTTACAACGTCGTAGCGATCGGGATTGCGAAGAATGTGGCGAGCTACGCCGATGGAAAAATACAGTTCCGAGAGTCGATTCGCGAAGATGCGGCCGGGCGGTAAATCATCGCCGTAGAGAATTTCCACTTGATGGCCGAGCGCTTCCAGATGACTGCCGAGTTCGACCAGAACGGCGGAGGCGCCACCGACTTTGCGGCCGTGCGAGCTGGTGGCCAAGAGAATGCGCATTAACGGTGAGCCTCCACCTTCTGCGCGAGCACAAACTGATGGAGGGCGAAGACGCCGAGCGCGCGGCGAAGCGCGGCGCTGCTTTCGAGAGGATGCACGGTGATGGGCGAGCGGCCAGGAAACGGAATCTGATGCACGGTGCCGTCGGTCCGGAGAATTTTCCAGCCGCCGTCGCGGATCAGGCGGCGAACGCGAGGAAAGGTCCACACGGTGTCGTAAGGCTGCGCCTCATCGGACGCCTGCGGCCGCGAGCGAAGGCGGTCATACACGCGATAAAGACCCATCAGATTGAAATAATTGGGAGTCGTCAAATAAAGAAAACCATTCGAGCGGCACACTCGGGCCATTTCCGAAAGCGCCGCTTGAGGATCGGGTAAGTGCTCGATTGTTTCACAGGAAATTATAATGTCGAAGGAATCGGGGAGGAACGGCAATTTCGCGGCGTCGGACTGCGCTAGTGAGATCGCGGGCGGCGTGCCGTTGACCGGCCCGATTTTGTGCCGGGCGATTTCGAGTGCGGTGCGGGAAAAGTCGGAGCCGATGACGCGCCCGCCGAGCGAGGCGAGCACGGTGGTGAATCCGCCGCGGCCGCAGGCGATTTCAAGAACGCGCTTGCCCGCGAGCGAACCGAGATACTCGCGAACCAGGCGATGCCACGGAGAATCGGAATCGGCGTCGCCCTGGCCCGCTCGCTCGCCGTGCCAGCGATCGTATTCGGCGGACAAACTCATGGTTTGGAGTGGCCCGCGTTTTCGATGTGCGGCTGGGTGGGGTTCGGCAGAATGCGGGCGCGGGCATTGCGGTACAAGGGGCTCGCGACCAGGCGCGAACGCGCCTTGTAAAAACTTTTCGGATCGAGCAGCAGAGCCGGCAGCAAGCTGAGAATTTTGAACGTGCGATGAGCGAGCGTCGAAGTGGGGTGCAGGACGTTGTACATCCTCCACTCGGTGCGAACCGTTTCGGCGCGCGTGCCGTCGCCGAGCAGCAGACGAACCTGGTCGGCTTCGGTTTGCGTGGTTTCGGCGATGATTTTCGCTGTGGGCGGATCGATGCCGCGGCGAAGCAATTCGGAGCCGAGAGACTTTGCGAGCGCGTCGAGGACGGTGTTTTTTTTGCGCAGGCGAACCGGATCGACAACGGACATCTGAAAGCCGTTGGATTCGTGGATGCGGTAGTAGGTGAGCGCTTCGGGCAGGATTTGCGCGTTGGAGAGCGCCGCAGCCAGAGTGAAAAGATATTCGTCGGCTTCGAGAGCCAGGACTTCGGGCACGCGGCCGATCTGAGAGAGCAAGTCGCGGCGAATGGTCATGCGGCTGGTGCCAAGAAAACTTTTGCGGATGCAAAAAAGGCGCGCTCCGGCGGGAGTGTTTGCGCGAAAACGGAATCCTTCGACAAGAACTTCGGAGCGCATGGTGCCGTCCATGCCGGCGAGAACGATACCGTTGCCGACGATGCCGACCGACGAATCGGCGGCCATCGCTTCAGCCACTCGCGAAAGTTTTGTGGGCGCCCACCAGTCGTCGCCGTCGAGAAAGGAAACGATCGGGCCGCGCGCTTCGGGAATGCCGGCGTTGAAGGCCGAGGCTTGACCGCCATTTTGTTTGCCGAGCAAGCGAACGCGCGGAGCGAATTTGCGGACGATGTCGGGAGTGCGGTCGGTGGAACCATCGTCCACGACGATGATTTCGGTTTCAGATGCGGGGAAATCCTGAGCGAAGACGCTGAGGATCGCGGGCTCGATGAAACGCTCGTGGTTGTAGGTGTCGATCAGAACGGTGATGGCGGGCGAAGACATCTTAGTTTCCGCTCTGCGATTTGGAATTTTCGGCGCGCGTGCTTGCAGAGGAAGATTTTGCGCGGCGCGCCAGGCAATAGAGGTACAGGCCGGTGTAACCGCGCAGGCGGAAGTAGGGCATCAGAACGGCGGCGGCAGGAATGGCGGCAGCGTTTTTCAGGGCCGAGAGACGTTCGGCAATGCGCAGCCCGCGATCGGTGCGGTGACGCGCTATGGCGATTTCGAGTTCGCCCTGATTCATGGCGGAGAGGTCGGCGGTGGTGGCCGGTGGCGTTCCGGCGATGCGCGAAACCATTCCGGTGCGCAGGCTGGCGCTCAGCATTTGCGCGGCGCGGCGAGGATAGAGCGGCTGTTCGCGCAGCGAGACGATTTCAAATCCGTTGCGAGTGAGGAAATTTTCGAGGGCGCGCGGACTCCACTTGGTCAGATGATTCGGCGGAAAATCGTTGCAGTCGTCGCCGACCTGCCAGCGATTGCGATTGGGAACGCTGAGGGCGATCCAGCCGTCGTGGTCGAGACACTGGGATGCGACTTCGAGGAACGATTTCGGATCGTCCTGGTGCTCTAGAACTTCGAAGAAGGTGACGATCTGGAATTTTTCGCCGAGATGCGTTTCGCGGTAGGCGGCGGGAGTGAGCGCATACACTTCGGAAAGTTTGTAGTGATCCTGGGCGAAGCGGACGGCGTTTTTGTCGGGCTCGACGCCGACGCAATCGAATCCGGCTTCGCGCGCGGCGGCCAGAAAATTTCCCACGCCGCAGCCGAGGTCGAGCAATCGGCCTTTCTTCGGCGCTTTCGGATCGGCCAGAAAATATTGGTGGCCGGGTTCGAGCGGCATGGCGCGGCGATCGCGGCCGTGATAGGTGGCCTCGTACCAGGCAGCGTCCGGCATTTTCACCGGCCACCAGAAATGAAGATCGCAGCCCGCGCAGGCGTACAGATTTGATCCGTAGCTTGCGCCGATGGCAGCGCCGGCTGACGGAGTGCTGCACGCGGGACACACGGGAAGCGAACGCGCGACGGTGGTTGGTTCAGGAGCGGGCGAGGGTTGCGGGCTCATACGCGCGCCTCGGCGGCTTCGGTGACTTTTAAATCCGCGGGGATGTTGACGATGCCGGCCCAGGCGTCCTGCTGATGGCCGAGTTGCGCGGTATCGACGGCGAGAAATGGAATGGCATTCCAGGCTTCGAGCATCGTGCCGCCGTTGAGATTGTTGCCGCCGTTAAAAAGCGAGCAGAGCATGGTGTAACTGCCGGGGCGTAGCGGCAGTTGCGGCACGGTGACGCGAACGGTTTGCAGGCCGGGTTCCATCGAGATGTCGTCAAAGCCCCAACTGGCGACGAGCACGCTTGAATCGTTGTGAATGTGAAGTCCGAAGTGACCGCGGCGAATCGGCTCGCGCGGTTTTACGGTGAATTGGAAGGTGACTTCTTTCAGGCCGTCTTTCAGGATGTTGCCGCCTGAAGCGAATTCCCAACCGAGAAAAACGGAATTGGTGTCGGCGGCTTCTTTGATCGAGCCGTGCAGCATGGCGGATTCGTAGGCGGCGATCACTTCGCCGGTGGGGCCGGACTGACGAATCTGGCCGCCATGCATCCAGAACACGCGCTCGCAGAGGCGGCGGATCTGGTTCATCTGATGACTGACGAAAACGATGGTGCGGCCGCTGCTGGAAATATCCTGCATTTTGCCGAGGCACTTGCGCTGAAATTCCAGATCGCCGACGGCGAGAACTTCGTCGACGAGGAGAATTTCGGGTTCCAGATGCGCGGCAACGGCAAACGCGAGGCGCATCTGCATGCCGGTGCTGAAAAATTTCAGCGGAGTATCGAGGAAGCGGGAAACTTCGGCGAAATCGACAATGGCGTCGTGCTTGGCGTCGATTTCGCGTTTGCGCATGCCGAGAATCGCGCCGCTCAGGTAGATATTTTCGCGTCCGGTCAGTTCAGGGTGAAATCCGGTGCCGACTTCGAGCAGGCTGCCGATGCGGCCATGAATTTCGGCCGAGCCGGTGGTGGGGCGAGTGATGCGCGAAAGAAGTTTGAGCAGAGTGGTTTTTCCGGCGCCGTTGCGTCCGATCAAGCCGACAACCTGACCCTGGGGAATTTCGAAGCTGACGTCACGCAGCGCCCAGAGATAGTCCTTGGGCGCGGGCTTGGCCCAGCGGAAGCTGAACGCGCGAGTGATTACGTCACGTAGCGCGAAGTAGCGTTCGCGTTCGCCAACGCGGTAGCGTTTGCCGAGTGATTCCGCGCGAATAACGATGTCGCTCATGAACGAAACGAAAAACTCCTAGACCACGTCGGCGACAGTGGTTTCGACTTTCTGAAAATAGGCGATGCCGCTAAACAAAACGGCGAGCACGACCAGCGACGAAATCAGAATCAAACGGCTGGGTGGGCTGCCGTGGCCGGTGAGCGACCAGCGAAACCCTTCGATCACGCCGGCCATTGGATTCAGACCATAGAGCCAGCGCCATTTTGCAGGCACCAGGGATGCGGGGTACGCGACCGGCGAAGCGAACATCCAGAATTGGACGAGAAACGGGACGACATAGCGAACGTCGCGATAAATCGCGTTCAGGGCGGAGAGCCACAGGCCCACACCCAGCGCTGTAAGAACGGCGAGCAGCAGAAAAAACGGAGTCCAGAGAACGGTCCAGCCCGGAATGATTTTGTAATAGGCCATGATGGCCGCGAACATGACAAAAGAAATCGCGAAGTCCATCAATCCGGAAAGGACGGACGAGAGGGGAAGCGCCAGACGCGGGAAATACACTTTGGTGATCAGCCGCTGATTATCGACGATGGTGTTGGTGGAAGCCTGCAGCGCGGAGGAAAAATAGGTGTAAGGCAAAAGCGCGCTGTAATAGAAGACCGGATAGGGCAAGCCGTCTGACGGAACGTGCGCCAGATGTCCGAAAAATAACGTGAACGTGAGCATGGTGAGAAACGGCTGCAGGACGGCCCATGCGGCGCCGATGGCGGTTTGTTTGTAGCGAATTTTGATGTCGCGCCAGACGAAAAAATAGAGCAGCTCGCGATATTCCCACAGCTCGGCGGCGGGCAGCACCCACCAGCGCGTAGGCGGAGTGATGCGCAACACCGGCACGGAGGATTTCGCCAGCGCGACGGATCCTGTGGGAGCGGTGACGGCGCTCACTGCGAGCCTCCGGGATTTCCGGATTTCAGGTGGCCGACGTCCTGTTGTTCGATGCGATTCATCAATTGTTTCCGGCCGGTCATGTAGTGAAGCACGGTGTGAGCGGCCTGTTCGGGAACCACGGCAAACTGATTATAAGCCGCTTCGCGCCAGGAAACCGGGCCGCGAGCGGGGATTAGGTGCGTCCCCCACTGATAGATCAAACCCAGATTCCACAGAATGAAGGCAGCGGTGGCGCAGCGAACCGCGACGGCGGCGGTTTTTTCGCGCCAGGCGCGAGCGGTTGCTTCGAAGAGCGCGGCGAGGCCGACGATGAAGATCGGCGTAAGCGAAACGAAAAAGCGATTGCCGAAGGAGGAGATGCCGGCCCAATCGTCGTAGCAGCCGATGACGTAAAAATAAATCAGAAAACCGGCAAACAGGCAGACGCTGAGTTCGCGGTCGAAGCGGCGCAGGAAAAAAAGCCCGATGACGGAAAGAAGCAGGATGGGCGTCCAGCTGAACATGCCGTGCTCGGAGGAGAAAGCAACTTTCCACAGAGCGGGAGAGCTCCAGCGCCAAACGTCGTTGTAGCCAAATTCCAAATAACCGCCGTAGATGATTTTTTTGGTGAGCAGCGTGGGAAAAAATACGGCGAAGACGGTGACGGCAAACAGCAAATTCAGAAAGAAAAGACGAATGACTTCTGCAGAGCGCCCGGCGCGCAGATTGCGCAGGTAGCCGCCGAGCGATTCGATCAGGGGAATGATCATCAGCACGGCGTTCATGTAGTACACGTCCATCATAAGGCCGGCGAGAAGGCCGAGGATGAACCATTGCAGCGCGGAACGGTCGGAGCGTGTGCGGTCCCAATACCACAGGTACAGCGCGACCGCGAAGGCCGAGTGGGCATGCGACCACGACGGATTGAAATACATGTACACCGGAAGCGAGCTGGCAAACCAGACAGCGATCGTGGCGAGCAAAGCCCAACGATCCGAGACGTATTTGCGGGCGAGGCTGTAGGAAAGCAGCAGACCGAGAAAACCGTAAATCGCGGTGCCGAGAGCCATGGCCAGCAAATAGGGAAACGAAAAGAAATTCGCGGGAACAGTGCTACCTGCGAGATGACTGAGTTTCACGGCGGCATGAGCGGTCAACAGAAACGGCGCCCACAAGATGCCCGGACCGATGGAAAAGTGATTATCGAGATGACCGGTGCGAGTGAACTGGTCGGGAAAAATATTTCCACGATCGTCTACGCGGCCCATGCGGAAACTGTCGTTGGCACCCTGCCAGTCTTTGCGGAAATCGAGGCTGTGTTCCATCACCAGCGCGCGATCGAAGGCGAAGTAGCCGACGCCGTCGCCGCGAACCCACGGGTTGATCAGCGGGAGAGTGACGAGAAACAGAGCCAGAAGAATCCATTCACTGCGAGACGGCTTCCATGCGGGCTTGAAGGTGGATGTGGACAAGGCCAGTACGCTTTTCGGCGCGCTATGCAGCGGGCTGCCCGGCAGCGCCCGGTTCCGGCTTGCGCAGGATGGCGATAATCGAAAGCGGCGGAAACGGCAGCCACGAATCGATGCGACGGAACAGGGGCGTCATGAAATTGAGAAAGCGAATCTGCGCGAGGCCGAAGGTGGTGCGACGCAATAGACGGGAATTGAGCCACCAGGCCGGAGAGCCGGCGCGGTTGAATTTCAGAATGTTTTCGACCTGAAAGCCGGCTTGTTCGCAGACGGTGCGAAGTTGCGCCACGGTGTATCGACGGCAGTGACCGAGAACTTCGTCGAGGGTGCCGAACAGGCCCGGGCCGCAGGGGACCAGGATAACGGCGCGGCCACCGTCGTCGAGAATGCTGTAAATATTTTTCAGCGCGCCGAGGTCGTCTTGCAGGTGTTCGACAACGTTGAGGCAAACGACGGAGTCAAAGTTTTGCCCACCGGGATAGGTGACGAGGTCGGCGGCGTCGGTGTGAGCGACGTTGAGGTACGGGCGGCTCGCCTGCATGCGCTCGAGCGAATCGAGGTAGGAAGGATTCACGTCAGTGGCCCAGTAGATCGAGCGCGGAATCAAGTGCATGGTCATGTTGCCAATGCCTGCGCCGATTTCGAGGACGCGAGCGCCGAGGTAGGGGCGAACCACGTCGGCCATCCAGCGAGTGAAGCGAGGCGCGCGGTTCAGGCGCATCAGGATTTCAGCGCCGTGCGCGTCGTCCGCGTAAATCTTGTCGGACGCGGCGTAATGGAAAATGGCCCACAGCGCGCGAACGCCATCGCGCCAGCCGATTTTTTTGCCTTCGGCGTAGGTGCGGCCGGAATAGCTGATGGGCACTTCGAAAATGCGGCTGCCGCGTTTGGCGAGTTTGATGGCCAGCTCGGGCTCGACGTCAAAGGTGGCGGATTGCAGCGGAATGGTTTTCAGCAGGTCGGCGCGAACCATCTTGTAGCAGGTTTCCATGTCGGTGAGGTTCAGGTCGCAGACCATGTCGCACAGGAAGGTTAAAAATTTGTTGCCGAGCGCGTGGCGGAAAAACAGGGCGCGTTTGTAGCCGCCGGGCATGAAGCGCGAACCGAAGACGGCGTCGGCATCTTCGAATAGAAACAGATCCACCATCTGCAGAAGATCCTGCGGGTGATATTCCATGTCCGCATCGTGGATGACGACCAGGTCGGTTGAGACTTCGGCGAGCGCGGTGCGGATTGCGGCGCCTTTGCCTTTATTTTTTTCGTGGCGCAGCCAGACCCAGGAAAACTTTTCGAAGCCGGCAGCGGATTCGAGGAATTTCTTGAAACGCGCGATGGCTTGCGGGGTGGCGTCGGTCGAGCAATCGTCCACCACGATGACCTGAATTTGCAGCAGCCGCAGCGATTCGTTCAAAACCGCCAGACGATTCAGGCTGGCTTCAATCAGGTATTGTTCGTTGTAGGCGGGAACCAGAACGGCAAGAGTTGTGGCGGTGCGGTTTCTGGCGCGGACCGAGGAGTTGCGGGCGACGGCCGGCAACGCTTCCTGCGAAGCGCCTGCAACCGTGACCGGATTTTGCGCAGAAGGTGTCACGCCGAACCATCCGAAAGCAAAGCTACCGCACGCCGAGACAAGCGGATGATTAGTCCGCCGTCAATCCCGCAGCCAAACGACCTACCGATGGTGCATTTTTGGTGCCAGACCCGGCGTTTGCCGAAGCATTCGCCGCTTTCACGTTTCCGAATTCTCCGCGTTCGCGAAAATAGCCGATTACGCTGTCGACGATGTCATTCAGCGGAATGGCGGGCGAAAATCCGGTTACCTTTTGCAGTTTTTCTAGGCACGGCACGCGGCGAGGCATGTCTTCAAATCCCGGCTCGTAGGCCTGATCGTACGGCACATGGACGATGGACGAATCGCTCGAGGTGCGCTGCTTTACCAGGCGCGCCAGATCTTCGATCGAGATTTCGTGTGTGTTGCCGACGTTGACGACTTCGCCGACTGCGCCGGGCGAGGCGACCAGGCGAAGAATGGCCTGGACCGAGTCACGGACGTGGCAGAAACAGCGCGACTGGCGGCCGTCTCCGTAGACGGTGATGGGTTCGCCCGCCAGAGCCTGACGCACAAAATTGGGAAGCACCATGCCATATCGGCCCGTTTGACGGGGGCCGACGGTGTTGAACAGGCGCGCTATCACCACAGGCTGCTTGCGCTCCTTCCAGTAGGAGAGAGCGAGAAATTCGTCGAGAGCTTTCGAGGCAGCGTAGCTCCAGCGGCCTTTGCTGGTGGGGCCGAGAACCAGGTCAGCCTCTTCGTGAAAGGGAACTTTGTCGCTCTTTCCGTACACTTCGGAGGTCGATGCGTAGAAGACCAGCTTTTTCTTTTTCGAAGCAGCGTCGAGAACGAACTGCGTGCCGTGCACGTTGGTTTCGATGGTGCGTACCGGGCTTTCGACAATCAGTCGCACGCCGACAGCAGCGGCCAGATGAAAAACCATGTCGGCTTCATCCACCAGTTCCGCGAGCAGATGCTTGTTGGTGATGGAATCGAAAACGTAGTGAAAACGCGGATTGCTTTTCAGGTGGCGAATGTTATCGACGCTGCCAGTCGAAAGATCGTCGAGGATGAAAACTTCGTCGCCGCGTTCCAGCAAGACTTCCGATAGATGAGAACCTATGAATCCCGCCCCGCCGGTTATCAGGTAACGCATGAGTGCACCTCTAGGTTGTAGGGCCGCCCGGTTCGTCGGCGCCCGTCGGGAATTTAGGTGTCTTGTTTACGTCTTCGCCGTATCCGTAGCCGTACGCGTAGGGATAGTAGCGGTAGGAGTAGTAATAATCCGGCGCGCTGGAATCGACGGCGTTTAGAACGACGCCGAGCAAGCGGCACTTCACGGCGGCCAACAAGTCGCGCGTGCGTGTGAACGCTTCTTTCGGAGTTTCACCGCTGCGGACGACGAGCAATACGCCGTCGGTGAGCGCGGAGAGCAGCACGGCGTCGGTGGCAGCCATAACCGGCGGCGAGTCGATGACGATGAATTTGAAGCGATGGCGCAATTCAGTGATCGCTTCGCGCATGCGGTGCGAAGAGAGCAGGTCGGCCGGGCTTGGCGGCACGGGTCCGGTGGTAAGCGCGACGAGATTTTCGATGGTCGGATGCGGAACCGAAACTTCATCGAGAGTCGAGACGCCGGCAAGATACGAGCTGAGGCCGATTTCTTTGCCGGTCGTGAGGTTCAACGCGCGGCGAACGCCGGGCTTGCGCAAGTCGGAGTCCATCAGCAGGGTGCGATCTCCCAACTGAGCGAGCGTAACGGCCAGGTTGACCGCGGCGGTGGTTTTTCCTTCGCGCGGCAAGGCGCTGGTGACCAGGATGACTTGCGGCGGATGATCGGCCTGAGAAAGCAACAACGAAGTACGCAACGCGCGGAATGCTTCCGAGATTTGCGATTTCGGCTGAATGTAGGAAAGCAGCTCAACGCGCGGTCCGGCTACGCCGCCCTGCGCCGGTAAATTTTTACCTCGCGAGAATCCGCCGTGCGGCGGACGCATGCCGGGCAGCGCAGGAACAACGGCGAGCGAAGGCAGTCCGGTAAGTGTTTCGACGTCGTCGGGCGATTTCACGGTGTTGTCGAGATATTCGCGGAACAGCGCGAGGCCCACGCCGCCAACCAGGCCGGCGAGAAATGCGAGCAAGATGTTGCGCGCCTTTTGCGGACGCGACGGGCCCGACGGAGCAAGAGCCGGATCGACGGTGCGAATGTTGTTGGAACGAAGGCCGACGGTGATCGTGGCTTCTTTCAGTTTTTGCAACAGGCCGTCGTAGAGCTGTTTGTTCGATTCGGCATCGTGCTGAAGGATGTGGTATTGGACCAGCTTTTCGGCCAGGTCGTTCGCTTCGGCTTTTTGCTTGTCGAGATTTTCCTGCAGCAGTTCGACGCGGCTTTTCGAGGTGTTGAAATCTTCCTGAACGCTTTCGACCAGCGTTTTCCGGGCGGAGGCGAGGTTGGCGTCATTTTCTTTCTGCTGGGTCTGGATGCGTAACACTTTCGGAAAATTCGGGCCGTACTGATCGCTGGCTTCGGCGTATTGCTCGTCGAGATCGGATTTGCGCTTCAGCAGCGTGGAGATGACTTCGTTGTTTCGCGCCGCGGGCAGAGCGTCCACGTTGCCGGCAACAGCCATGCGGTAGAGAGCTTCTTTTTCGGCGAGATCGGTTTGCGCGTCGGTGACGGCCTTGCTCAAGTCGGCGAGCTTCTGGGTAGTGATGTCCTGCTTTTCGTCGATCTGCCAGATCTGGTTCTCGCGTTCGTAGGCGATGCGCGCGTCTTCGGACTTTTCGACTTTGATGCGCAGCTCTTCGAGTTCGGCAGAGAGCCAGTTGGACGCCTGCATCGTAGCGTCGTATTTGCTGCGGAAATTTTCTTCGACGTAGTTTTGCAGGTGGGCGTTGACCACTTGCGCGGCAAGTTGCGGATCTTCCGCTTCGAATTGAACTTCGATCAGGCGGCTATTCGGAACGCGCTTGACGGTGAGGCGTCCCAAAAACGCGCCGAGAATCGGAGGACGTGAACCGGCCATCATGCGGCTGGCAACGGCGGGATTCGATGAGCCGCCGAACTCCGGAAAGCGGGCGAGGTCCATCGATTTGATAGTCATCAAGCCGAGGGTTTCGCTCTGCAGAATTTTTACCTGAGTTTCGATATAGGTTTCGGTGTCTTCGTACTCGCTGTAGGAGTTGGAATCCTGGAAGGGCACCATGTTTTGCGCTTCCTTATCCACTTCCACGCGGGCGGCGGCCTGGTACACCGGCTTCATTTTGAAGGATGCAATAGTGACGACGGTGACCACGGTGAGAAGGAAGGTCAGAATCAGCCACTGATGCTTGCGAAGGATGATGATGTAGTCGAGCAGGTGCGGCTCGCGGGGTACCTGATCCCACGGCAGGACCGACGGAGCGGGAATGACGGTCAGTGCTTCGGCCGGCTTCCGGTCGCGCGGGTTCGGTACGATTCTGGGTGCTTCTTCCATTTGTTCGCTCTTCCCTTAAATACCGCGGATATCGCCAACATCTTCGATACCGCTGTTAGCGCGCCGTACGATGGCGGCTGGAACGCGCCGTCAGTACGAACGATAGACGGCGATTGACGTGCCGGCGCTGAGCGCCGCTTCGGTACCCTTCACCAAAACTTTCAAGCCCAGACTGTCCGGAATGTAGAGAATGTCGTTCGAATTCATTTTCACGTCGGCCGTTTTCTGATTCTCGATCTGCTTGATTTTCACCGGAATAATGTCGCGCTGGCCGGTGACCGGATTGTTGCGCATGATCACGGCGTTATCGGCTTTGGCGTAACCGGAAAGGCCATGCGCGAGCGCGACAGCCTTCAGCACGGTGATTTGTTCGCCGTGATTCTGCAGGATGTATCCGCCGGGCTGCATGATGCCGGCTCCGGCAACGTACACAATGCCGCCGACCGGGACGCTGATCACGTCTCCGCCAAAAACCTGAATGTTGTAAACCGGATTGCCGGATTCGAGCAGGTCCTGCAGGCGAATGGTGATGGTCTGGGATTCTTCGCCGGGTTCGGCCACATCGCCGGGCTGCAAAACTTTTCCGGAGGCAGGATGCGGCTGGCGGGTGACGATGATCACGTTGCCCGCGTTTTCGGAAATGCCCCCGGCTTCGGTGAGCACTTCAAGAAGTGTGGTCGGGCGGATGACCTGGTACACCATCGGCTTCATTACGGCGCCGACGATCGAGACAGGCTGGCTGACCTGCTCCTTGATGAAAACCGAGACCTGAGGATGAGACACCAGGCCGTTTTCGATCAGCAGTTGAGCCATTTTCGCTTCGAGCTGAAAAGACGTCAGACCGGAGGCCTGAATTTTACCGGGAATTAAAGGATAGGTGATGTCGCCGACGTCACTAACCCGAACGTCGCGAGAAAGTTCCGGGACGTCGAAGACTTCGATGCGCAGCAAATCACCCGAACCGATAGGGGTGTCCTTCGGTTGGGCGCGCGAAAGGGCCGCGAGCTCGCGTATCTTCTCGTTGGTCTGTTGCTGGGTAACTTGCTTTTCTTGACCGAATGACGGCTGGGCTGCCAAAACGAGCAATACAGACGCTAGAAAGACAGGCTTCGCTCGGACCCAGTCCGTGATGGTCCGGACGGTTCTGTTCATATATATGAAAAACCCCATGGACACTATCACCTAGCCGCTACATGGCTGTCAACCGAGACGTGTCACGGAACAGGGCATGGAGTGAGCCGAACCGAGTTAAGACTTTCTAATTGTTTAGCTCGCGGCTGCATACACCCCGGTTCGGACGATTCAGGGCGGAGGCGCGGTTGCGCCAGTGTTACCAAACGCGTGTGTTTCGCGCCTCGGTCAGCGCCGGGAGCGCTACTCTTCGGTCCGGTGGCGCGGGATTCGCATCCGTTGGCGACGAGGAGCGGCGGATTCCGATGGCAGAGGCGTCGATGTGGCGAGGTGCGCCATCAACAAAAACAACAAGATGTTGGAGGGGATGTGCAGGTTGAAGTCCACGAAGCTGTGGAGCAGCAGCCCGGCGAGGGCGACGATCGCTCCGGCATGCAGCGCGCGGGAAAAGTGGCCCTGCTCGGCGGTGAAGCAGGCTTTGGAATCGCGAAACAGGATGAAGAGGAAAGCAAGTCCGCAGAGAGCGCCGAGAATTCCCATTTCGGCGAGCAGCTCCATGTAGTCGTTGTGAACGTGGTCCACCAAATTGCCGTCGTAGAAGGTTTCAAACTTCGGATACACGGAAACCAAAGTGCCGAGGCCCGAGCCGTGAATGGGGTAAGCGGCAAACATATGAAACGAGCCGCGAACCATGGTGGCGCGGCGGGAAAGCGTCACATCGCCGGCGTGCAGAGTAGAAAAACGTTCGATCGCTTTGCCGGCTCCCAGCCAGGCGATCAACGCGAGCGCTACGAGGCCCACGACTCCGACAACGGCCATGCGAGGGCCTTCGGCATTGCGTCGAGCGCGGACCAGCAAAGCAAGCACAGCCACCTGAAATGCAAGAGCGACGATGCCGCCGCGCGAGCCGGAAAGGATGACTGCGCCGATCGGCACGACGGTGAGAAGCGTCGCGAGCGGAAACACGTCGCGGCGCAAACCGCGAAAAATCATCAGGCTCAAGCCGATCGGCAGAGTGAGCTCGACGAATCCGGCGAAGTGATTGCGGTTGACGAAGGGACCGAACAAATCGCCGGCGGTGATATGGCGGACCCAGTAGAGTTTGCCGTTGGAGGTGAAGTGCTGGGCGATGCCGAACAGCGAGATCAGAAAGCAGAGCGAGATCAGAAACCATGCGAGGCGAGTCATGTCTGAGCGCTCGCGAAAGACTTGCGTGGAAAGGAAAAAAATCAAATAACAGGCGGTGAGTTGTAGCAGCGCGACGCGCGTGAGGAACGGATATTCGGTCGCGCGAAACAAAAGCTGCGCCGCGCCAAGAACGAGCAAACCAAGCAGCGGATAATTTAGCGGATTCCAAACGATTTTGATTTCGGGATTTCGAAAAACCACCACGGCCCAAACGACCAGCAACAGCGCGGCCATGATTTCGATAAGCGAGATGGACCAGACTTCGACGGCGCCGAAGGCAAACACGGCGAAGGCGAAGATAGCAATTAATCCGAAGCGGATCAGTTTCATGGGCGAGCCGGCTCCGCGGAATCTTCGGCCGGACTGAGCGACACGTCGGCGATCCACACCGAGCCGCTGAGTTTATTTTCAAACAAGCGGCTGGGAGCGCGGTAAAGCCGCACGGCAAGGAAATGCGTTTGCGGGCTGGTGTTCACGACGACGGTGACGATGCTCCAGGGATGTGAGCCGATAAGATTTTCGGTTTCGAAATCCGGCGTCTCCGGATGGTTTGGATCACGAATGGAAAATCGCAGCCCGCTCTCGGTGGAAATTCCTTCGGTCTGAATCGAAGCGCGGAAACGGTAGGAACGCGAAGGTTCGACCGGCACGATTTGCATTGGCGCGAGGATTTCGGTGTTGCGGCCGCCGCCGAAATCAAGGCGCACCGAGCGGCCGTCGTGGCCGACGGGCGCGACGTCAAAGCCGAAGGAAACTCCGATGGGCGGGCTGTAGCGCCAATCGAGTCCGCCGTTTTCAAATTCCGTCATGAACAAGCCGTTCCAGATCACCGAGTGATTTACCGGCTCGTCGTGCGGCAGTCCGGCGGCCGCGAGCGCTTCGAGCCAGACGCGGTGCGCGTCCGCTGATTGATCCTGAGCGATCAACTCATCAAGCAGCGGAAACGAACGCGAAATAGAAATGATCTGGCCGAGCGAAATCAAGCGTTGCCACACTTCCAGCGCCGGAGCGGTCTGATGAATCGAAGCGAAAAAATCGAGCGCTTGGAAATACGCTTCGGCGTGACGAGGAAGAACCTGATCGAGCAGGATGTGCACGTCGTGGCTGGAGCGCCATGTGCGCGAAACCGCGAGAGTGAGCAGCGACGGATCGTTGCGAACCGCGGTTGCGATCTGCGCGTAGCCTTCGTCAGGCTGATCCTGGCGGAGCAGAAAATTTCCGTAGTTCCAGGCGACGTCGGCTGAGAGCGGATACACTTCGCGCGCGATTTGAAATTGTTCGCGCGCGTGTGGGATGTCGCCGTTTGCTTCGTACGCCGCGGCGAGATTCATGCGGAATACGGCGGAGTGCGGTTCGTCGGTGACGGCATGTTGGTAGGACGCAAGAGCCTTCGCGGGATCGCTGTTATTGAAGTCGAGCTGCTGGTAGCGGCCGAGCGTATCCCATGCGTCCGCGTTGCCGGGTTCCAGGTCGGCGCCTTTCTGAATGATGTCCACCGAATCCGAGTGAATGCGGCGGTCGGCGATCCAAAGACGCACGGCCTGATACACCATGATCCCGCTGACCACGAGAACCAGGAGGGGGATGGCGCGGCGAACCGCAGGCGTTTGGATGGGCTGCTCCACGTTTCGGTAATCTGCTACGACGGAGGCGAAGGCGCAAGAGCAAATTGAAAACGCTCTGGGGATTGGCGAACGAATCGCCCAGAGCGATGCTCAACGCACTGCGCGCGACTATTTATTTCTGTCCGAAGTGATAAACGAGCCCGACCGAGGCGCGGTAGTTCCCCTGCGGAGTGGAGTTGGAATAAAAATCGGTGTGCAAGTAGTCGAATTCGATCACGCGGACCGACCAACGCTTTTTCAGCCGGTAGTCCAGGCCTGCGCCGAGCATCCAGCTGTACGAGCGGTCCCAGTTGCTGTACGCATTGTAGCCGCCCTGGCTGGGAATGTTCAGGCCGTACACGCCGGCGCCAAACAAAAAATGGCCGTAGGGCGTGATTCGGTGCGCGTGGCCCAGCGGATAAAAGCGAGGGCCGATCAGTCCGGTGTAAAGCTGGGTGGTGCCGTTGCCGAGCGTGAGGCTGGTGTTGCCGCTGTGATTGTAGGTGCCGGCGATATCGGCGGTGAGGCTGATCCATTTGATGACGCGATATTCGCCGAAGAAATTGAAGCCGCTGGTGTTCAGGCGATTGGTGCCGTTGGCTTTCACCAGGCTAACGTAGGTGTAGCCGCCGCCGAGCTGCACTTTCGAGCGATCGTATTTCAGGAAATCAAATTTCTGCGCCATGGCGGGAAAACTGCTCGCCGCAATCAGCAACAAGAGCGCTGCAACCTTTTTCATCGACCACATCCTCCGCGAAATCGCATGGATTCGAAATTCGTTTCTTGGTGCATCGTCAGATGCAGGCAGCGCGAGAATCGTTGGCAATGCCGCCCAATAGGATAGATGGAAACGGGTTGCAAGTGTAGTGCGCGAAAGCATTTGGCGGGCCCACAAATAAAAAAGCCGCGCACTCGGGTTAGCGAGTGCGCGGCTTGGAAAGCAGCTGGCGGAGCCGGGTTAGTTAATCGTGATGCTCACGGTGTAGTTCTTGGTGACGCCGCCGGCGGCGCCGGAGATGGTGAGCGAAGTGGTTTTCGTCGGCGTATGACCCGAGCAACCGGCCACGACGATGAAGACCAGCATGGCGGCGGCAAGACCGAGCCGCGTACGGTTGCGACGGACGACCGGGATCATCATGAGCAGCATGATCGCCAGCATCACGAGCACCACCTGACGCAGGCTTGCGGGCGGCGGAGTCTTGATCGAATCCGGTCCGACCACGAAGCTGGACGCCGTGTAGCCGACGGTGACGCTGCTGCCCGGAACTCCGGACGACGGGTTGACGGTGCAGCTGCTGATGCCCGTGCCACCGGAGCAGGTAACCGCGACGCTACCGGTGAATCCGCCCAGTCCGTTAATCGCGACCGGGATGGTGCCGCTATGGCCGCTGTTCACGCCCGAGTTTGCGGGGACGGTGAGATTGAAGTCCCATGCAGTGCCGGTGAGCTGAATCACGGTCGGGCTGCCGTTGGCGTTGGAAGTGATTGAGAAAGTGCCCGACGTTGCGCCCGGCGTGGTGTTGCTGGCCGGAGCAAATACGGCGTTGATCGTGCAGGTTCCGTTCGCTGCGATGGTTTGACCGGCGCAGTTGTCGGTTTCGGTGAAGATCGGCGAGCTCGGAGTGATGGTGCCGATGATCAGCGGAGCGTTACCGGTATTGGTGATAGTGATCGCTTGCGGCGGCGTGGTCTGGGTCGTGAGCAACTGACCACCGAAGGCGACGCCGGACGGCGACACGGAGATCACCGAGCCGCTGGCCGTACCGTTGCCGGAGAGTGAGACGGCAAGAGGATGTGCGTTGGTATCGTCGCCATCGAAGATCTGCATCGTGGCGCTTTCACCCGCCGCGACCGAAGGAGTAAAGGTTGCGCCGATGCTGCAAGAGGCTCCGCCCGCCAGCGAGCCGGTGCAAGCATTGGCCGCGGCGGCGCTGTAGGCGAAGTCAGCAGGATTGGCCCCGACGAAACTGGGCGGAATCGTGAGAGTGATGCTGCTCGACGTGTTGTTGGTGATGGTCACGTACTGAGGAGCCGTGGTTGCTCCGACGAGCTGCGTGCCGAAATTCAGACTGGTCGGCGATACCGCGATGGTGGAGACCAGAGGGAGTTCGGCGGCGAACGCGTTGAACGGTCCGTTCAAAGTCTGCTGTGCGGCCGTGCCGGAAACCGGGAACGGATTCGCGCCGGTGGGTTGCGATGAAGTGATACCGGCGACGACTGCATCGGTGCCGGATGCGAGACCGAGACCGGTGATTTGATCCGGATCGGTGCCGTCACCGCTGCCACCGAAGAAGGTGGAGTAAAGCAGGTCGTTGGCGCCGTTGCTTCCCGGATTGATCTTGGAAATAAAGCCAACGCCGGCTTGGTTGTTGCGGGTTTCCTGAAACGCGCCCTGAGTGATCGGAAAGTCGGGCGAGTTGGTGTTTCCCGCTACGTACACGTTGCCGGTGGAATCGACCGCGATTCCGTTGCCGACGTCGCCGTTCGTGCCGCCGAACATGGTGGAGTAGGCGTTCGGTGCGGCAACGGTTGTGGTGAGCTTGGTGACGTACACCAGGCTCTCGCCCGCATTCGGCAAGCCGGTCGGGAAGGGAATGCTGTTTGCGGTGATCGGGAAATCGGAGGCAAAGGTTTGTCCGGTGATATACGCGCCGCCATCGGGGCCCAGCGCGACGCCGTCGGCGACGGTGTCACCCTGCGCTCCGCCGACGCACACCGAAAATTGCAGCGGCGGCGTCTTGGAAAGATTAATTTTGCTGAGGAACGCAGTGGCGTTGCCGGTATCTCCGCACGGAGTGACGCTGCCGAGCGTGTGCGGATAGTTCGTCGATGACGTGCTGCCGGCGAGGAATACGTTTCCGTTGCCGTCGAGCGTTACGGACGAAACGCTGTCACCGAAGCTGAAAAATCCGGACGTCGAGCCAGTGCCGTTGCCGCTCAGGTACGAAGAGAACAGCAGCGATGCCGGACCGGAAGCCGTGGTGTCCAGTTCGGTGACGAAACCGCCGCCATCAGGGCTGTTGAGCGTGGCGATGATTTGATTCTTGATCGGGAAGTTGGTCGAGAGTGTGACGCCGACCGCGAACACTTTTCCGGTGCCGTCGGTGCCGATGCCAAACGATTGATCGAGCGCGCCGTTGCCGCCAAGGAACGTGGAGTAGAGCAATTGCGCGTTGCCCGAGAGTGCCGGGTTCAGCGCGGTGACGAACGCCGCGCCCTGGTTGAGCGGATTGCTGGCGCTCGCCGGTGCGTTGGGCTGATACGCGGTTGCCGTGGTGATCGGGAAGTCGGTGGAAGTGGTGACGCCGGAAATGAAGACGCGTCCGGTGCCATCGACCGCGACGCCGTACGCTGCGTCGCCTAGGTTTCCGTTGGTGGTGCCGCCCAGATACGTGGAATACAGGAACTGTGTGCCATCCGCGCTGATTTCGGTAACGAACCCGGAACCGAGCGCGATGCCCGCCGGTGCGTTGGTCTGATACGCATTCTGTACGGGGAAGTCGGTGGAAGCGGTGGAACCGACAACCCAGGCGTCACCTGCGCCGTCAACCGCTACGCCGTTGGCGAAATCGCCGTTTGCGCCGCTGCCGCCGAGGTAGGTGGAGTAAATCAAAACTGCCGGGTCGATGGTGAGCGGTTCGGAGTGATTGTACGAAGCGACGTTGAAGCGAACCTGACGGTCGCCGGAAATTTCGTAGTTGCCCGCGATTTCGCGGCGTTGGCCGGCTTCGTCCTGATAGATGAACGGCTTCTGCAGAGTGACGTCGCCGGCGGCGCCGGTCATCACCAGGTTGCCGCGCTTGTCGACGTGAAGCTTGCGAGCGCCGTCAATGTGGAAGGCAATCGCTTTCGGATCGGCGTTGGGCGCGACCACGAAGTCGTATTCAAGCTGCTTCTGATTGCCGTAGTACACCAGGTCGATGCCGGGATACAGAGACGAATATTTCACCTGCGAAAACGTCTCGATGCCGGTGTGCCATTTCGCCGGATCGTTTCCAATGAAGTAGTTCACTTTGCCGGGCAGCGGGTTCGCGCCGGCAACCTCGGCGTTGGGATTCGCGCCGAGCATCTGCATGCGAATCACCGACATTTTGTCGTTGCGGGAAAGCATGCGCTGCGCGCGCAACACGTCCGCGCGATTCAGCTTGTTTCCGGCATGCACAGAGGACTGGCGGAGCGTGACGACGGCTTCCTGATTGGTGAGGAACAGTTGATAGCCGGGTCCCCGCGAAACGTAACGAACTTCGGAAGCGCTCTGGCCTTCATTGCGCTCGAAGCTCATGGGCAATTTGCCGAACGCGGCGGCAATTTTCTGGCTCTGCGCCGCCGTCGGCGTCTGCAAGGAATTGGCCGCGACGGTCGAGTGTTGCGATTTCACAGCGGCGGAGGGCTTGGCTCCGCTGTGAAGCACGGCGATTAAGAGTGCGAGCGGCAAAATCGCTGCGAGTGCAATGGAGCCTGCGATTCTTGCGAGTTGGGACTTCGTCTGCATGGTCGATCTCCTCAGTTACGTTTTTCGCGAATCCAGCAAAGGGGCGGTTGAGAATCTTGTGAGGTGCCGGAGTGAGAGCTGACCGGACACGCGCGTAGTGAACACAGGTTGTACAACCGGCTGGCGGAGACACGCCGATTGTCGTGGTTCGAACACACCATTTGCTAGCGGATAGTAGCACAGTAGGAAATGGATGAAGGATGGGGTGATTACAATTTCGGCTGAACGGTGCTCAAAAAACAATCAGGGTGAATGGTGCGGAGCTTGGGAGGCGCGTCAGGATCAGCGGAACCAAAATTCTAAGCGAAGTCTCACGAGGAAGTGCTATGCGATGGTTTGGACGTCGTCGGCGATGCGGTCGCAGAGCGTTCCAATCCGGCTGGGATCTACGTGGGAGCTGATCCGACGGACGGCGACGCGGGGAACCAGGTGCCCGAGCGCTTCGAACTCGCGAGCGCGCATGGCAGTGTCGAGCATGTTGGTTGCATAGGTGTTGGCGATCAAGGTGACGAGCGCGGCTCGCGGCGAGACTGGCTCGATTACGGGCGCCGGATCGGTGCGACGCTCGCCCAGGATGTAGATTGCGGCGAGCGGCAACGATTGGGTGGCGAATTGGAGCTGCTGCTTATCGAGCGACAGGCAGCGCTTTTCATAGCTGGCGGAAAAACGCGGCAGGGCTTCCGCGGAGCCGTACAGCGACGCGACGGACTCCGGCCACAAGCATAAATAGGGATAGGCCGGATACACGGAGAATTGGCCGCCGGATTCCTCGAGCGCCACAACGTCGTCGGAAATCACGGGAAACCCTTTTTGGGCCATCGCCGCAGCGGTGGTGGATTTACCGGCGCCTTCGGATCCGACGAACGCGACAGCGCGATTCCCGATTTGAACCGCGCTGGCATGAAGGCAGGTGACGCCGCGCAATCGAAGCAGCAATCCGAGCACCGGGCCTAGTACGTATGTGGCGGCATCGTCGATCGTGAGCGGCTCGATCCACACCGACCAAATGTTCGAGCCCGAGGGATCGAGCCAGAAGTCCGCGCCGTCAGAATATTGAAGGTGCAACAGACCGGTCGGAGCGACACGCGAAATTTTCAGCGCCGGCGCTCCAGACGGGTCCGTATAGGAGCTGACGTAGGTGAGTTCTACGTTCGCTGGTGAGGTGGCGTCGAGGCTCGGAGGGCGAACTTGCCAGTGAACGGAGACGATTGGATCGGTGGATGCAGAGGTTAGCGGTTTGAGTTCCGGAATGGGAAAATTTGAATGAAGGGCGAGGCCGAAAACGGAATAGGTGAGAGTCACGTGGATGTTACGGACAAGCGACGTAAGCGAAAAGGCTGAAAAAGTTTCCTTTTGCAACCTTCACACGTTCGCTTAACGCTTTCGATTTTCGAACGCCGATGTATGCCAAATTACCAGACGGTGACGACGGGTAAGTCGAATCCAAACATCAGTTTAAATATGCGTTCTATTGCGGGGAGCTCGACCGCCGTCAGTGCTTTTCGTGATTCCGTTTTTCTGCGTAAGCTTCTCGACCGTTCCGTAAACGGTTAGTAAGGGAGATAAGTACGGTTTCTTCGGTTCCCGTTTGACGGGCTTAACCATTGCGGGCCTCCGCATGCAAGTTATACCGAACTCTACGCACACACTGCAACCAAAAGTTGAAGCAAATCGGGCGAAGCGCCGAATTTGCGAGGCTGGAATCGGTTTGCGACGCGATATTTTGAATTTCCGCGGCAACCAGAGGCTCTAATGTAGATGTATCGACATACTGACGCATTTCTTTCGCCCACTTCACGTTATGTATCCACTTAGTACCGGATTGCAAGAGATGCCGGTAAAGAGGATCTCCGGCGAGCGGAGACTTCTTCCTTGTTCTGATGCTTTCCGGAACACGATTGGCCAGTGCATCTCGAAGCAGTTTCTTCTCCATAAACAAAGGAAAAGCGGGCAGCGCGAGCAAAAAATTGACCACGCGCAGATCGAGGAACGGGTGACGCATCTCGACGGGGCACCGGGTGACACCGGGATCCTGCAATTCAAACAGGTTGGACCACTGCGGGAACGACAACGACCTGTGCGCTTTTGGAAGCAGCGGATGCTGCACGTCGGAGGCGGTGGATTGACGATCACTGACGCGGTCACTTATGCGCTCGGTCAGGTGCAGACGATCGATGAATTCCGGCGCTAGCCATTTCGGGAAAACCGGCGCGAGTGGGTCGTTGCCGAGGGCACGCAGAACGCGGCGGCGAATTCCCGGCACCACCGAGCCGCGCATCCGGAAATAGCGCGGAAGCTGTGTGGCGAGATCGAACCAATTTCCGATGCGCGCCAGATGGCGTACCTGCGGCAACATTTCGAAGTGCATCAGATCGTCGCTGCCATCGCCGGAAAGTGCTACGCGGCAGTCGGCAGCGATGGCGCGGAACTGCGTGAACAAAGCCGTGAACATCGGATCGTCGGTCGGCTCCGGCCAGATTTGCGGGTCGTCGCCGGACGCGGATTCTTCGATGGGCCAATTCTGAAAGGGCTGCAGATCGTCGAGCGGGATCAGGCGAATCGGGATTTCGAGCGACTGTGCGAGTTCGGTGGCGTACCCGCCCTCGGGATCGGCGAACAAAGATTCGTACACCATGGTGTACGCCGAAAGGCTGCACGGCGAACCGGGACGCGAGGACACTTCGCGTGCGTGCGAGGCAACGGCGGCGGAATCGATTCCGCCGCTCATCAGTATTCCCACGCGATCGGTGCGAAGCCGATCGGAAACGGCGAGATTCAGCAGAGTGTTGAGATGGTCGGAGTATTCGCGCGCGTCTTTGTAGCGGACGTGGCCGTCGGTCGGCGCGGCCCAGTAGCGCTCGAGGTGCAACGTATCGGACGTGACGGTAAGCGTGTGCGCCGGAGGCAGGCGCTGCACGTCGCGAAACGTGGTGGTGCGCACATCGTAGTTCAGGCCGAAGAACAGAAAATCGGCGACGGCGTCGTCGTTGAGCGCTTCGGAAACTTCGGGATGCAGTCGGACGCAATCGAGCGTGTTGCTGAAGACGAAGAGTGAATCGAGCGCCGCGTAGTAAAACGGTTTTACTCCCAGATGATCGCGCGCGCAGAACAAAGTTTTTCGCGCCGCATCCCAGATCGCAAAAGCAAAATCGCCACGCAAGTGCTCGACGCAAGCCGAGCTCCACGCGGCGTACGATTTCAGAATCAATTCGGCGTCGTTGTCAGAAGCCGACGCGGTGCGGCCTGCGCGGCGAAGCTCTTCGATCAGTTCGGCGCGGCAATCGATGCGCGCGTCGGCGGTGATCCAAAGATTTCCGTCAAGGTTGGCGGGCTGGTGTTCATTGAGCGATTCGCGCGTGGTGCGCAGCAGGGTATGGCCGAAACCAACCGATCCGGCAACCCAGGAATTGCGAGCGTCGGGGCCGCGAAAAGCGAGGAAGCCAGTGAGGGCTTCGAGCAGGCCGCGGTCTAACGGCTTGCGGTTCCGCTCGAAGATGCCGACGATTCCGCTCATAAGGTTTTTATCGTGCCGCGCGGCCGGCGGCGCGGTTTTCCAGCGCGAAGGAAGCATCCGCGAAAGGAACGAAATCGGAATTGGCGCCGGAGGTGGGATCGAAAACTGCGCCATCGAGCTCTACCCAAGCGTGCGCTTCGAATTGCCCAGATGTTTTGCGGCCGCCGAGTTGAACGTGAGCATCTAGTCCGCGGCGGCGAAGCATGCCGGCAAGAACGATCGATTGCACCAGACACGTTGGCGTAAAAAACAGATGGCGCGCCGCGGCTGCCTCCATGCGCACGATCGATGAGGCGGTTTCGGTGGGAGTCGAAGTTTGCGCAGCGGGCGAACGCAGGGGCGCGAATTTTTCGGCGACTGACTGCCAGCTGCGATACCCGAAAGCGCTCAGACCGATACGCGTGCATACCAGCGCGAAGGCTGCTTCGAGAGCGAGACTTCGTTCAGAAGGCTTGAGCCTTCGGAAGGTGCGCCAGGTTTGCATCGTGGAACTCAACCCGAAATCCTCCGGGAAGTCGCAAGCTTCGCGGCGAAAACACCGCGAACCGTCATCGAACTTCGGTTCTTAAAGACTTATCGAACCTCGATCAAGCCTTCCTGACGCATCTGCTCGAGCAAGCGCAGCACATCGCCGCCGCAGCGGACCGGATCGACTTCATATTCATCGATCAGCGCGTCGCGCACGTCGGCCACTGTGCAGGGCTGCTTCAGCAGAGTCCAAATGCGGGAGCCGACCGCATTCATGCCGTAGTACACGCTGTTCTTCATATTCAAGATGGCCGCTTCATCGCCCAGCGGGCAGGAAACCTGCTCCGTAGATGCGACGACGACTGTCTCGAATGAGAGCGGTACTTGCAACGCGACTGCTCCGTGTGGAAAGGAATCGGCCGATCTGCACGTTCTGGGTGACGGCAGCAATACAGGGGCCAAAAGGCGAAACATCGCTTGCCTTTGACTGGCCTAATTCTACCGGGTGACCCGCGGGACAGCAATAACGGAACTGGATTACGCCGAAGCATTTCGGTTATAAACGCTCGAATGCCCGCAGCCGCCATTTCCGTCGAAAATTTACACAAGTACTTTCCTCCGGCGCTTTCTGGGTGGCGTGCGCTGGTGAATCCGGTGGTGCGTGCAACCGAGCGCGCGCTGGAGGAGGTCTCGTTTCAGGTGATGCCGGGCGAGTCGGTGGCGGTGATGGGGCCGAACGGAGCGGGGAAGTCCACGCTGTTTCGCATTCTGGCGACGTTGGTGATTCCCACCCGAGGGCACGCGGAGATCAACGGTTTCGATGTAGAAGCGGAATCGCAGCGCACGCGGAGCCAGTTCGGATATCACACCGGTGGCGACGAAGGATTTTATTCGCGGCTGACGGCGCGCGCGAATCTGACGTTTTTCTCGGTGATGAACGACGTTCCGGGAAATGAAATCGCACCGCGCATCAACGCCGCAGCGGAACGAATGGGAATCGCGGATTCGCTCGACCGTCAGGTGCGGACATTTTCGACAGGCATGGCGCACCGGCTGGGTCTGGCGCGGGCGATCCTGCACAAGCCTTCGGTGCTGCTGCTGGATGAGCCGACGCGGAGCCTCGATCCTTTAGCCGCCGCCGACTTTCGAAAATTGCTGAAAGACGATCTGGTGCGCCAGCACGGAACCACTCTGTTGTTTTCTTCGCATAGCGCCGCGGAGGTGGAGGAAATCGCCGATCGCGTGATCCTGCTGGAAAAAGGCCGCGTGGCCGCTTCCGATACGCCGAAGCGGTTGATGGCCTCCACCGGAAGCTCAAATCTATCCGACGCGATTACGCGATTCATGCGACATACGCTCAGCGACGGAGAAGCGCAATGAGCGCGGCTTCGGGCATGAATTCGGCCGCGACTTCGAGAGGAATTTCGGGCTTCCGGCGCACGCTGCGAAAGATGGGCGCGTTTTTTATGCGCGACTTTGCGATTGCGCGCGGCTATCGCGGCGCGTTTGTGCTGGAAATGTTTGAAGCGCTATTCGGGGTGGCGACGTTTTATTACCTTTCGAAATTTGTCTCCAGCCCTCAGCTCTCGAGCCTGATTCCCGGCGGAAATAATTATTTTGCGTTTGCGCTGGTGGGTTTCGCGTTTTTCGATTATCTGGGGATTTCGCTGACGGCGTTCGAATCGAGCATCGAAGAAGCGCGACAAAACCGCACGCTCGAAGCTTTGCTCGTGACGCAAACTCCTCTGCCGGTCATTCTGGCGGGATCGGCGGCGTATCCGTTTGCGGCGCTGGCGTTGCGAACCTGCATTTATCTGGCGTGGGGATATTTGTTATTTGGATTTGCGCCGGCATCGGTGAACTGGCTGGGCGCGCTGGTGATTTTGCTGGCTTCGGTGCTGGCGTTCGCGGGATTGGGAATTTTGTCGGCGAGTTACTCGATGATTTTCAAGCGCGGCAATCCAGCGAAGTGGCTGGTGCTGGGAGTTTCGGGGCTGGTCGGCGGAATGATGTATCCGATTTCGATCCTGCCGCGGCCGCTGCAAATTTTGTCGCGCCTGATCCCGGTGACGTATTCGCTGGAAGGAATGCGCGCAGCGCTGCTTTCCGGCGCGAGTTGGCGCGTGCTGTGGCCGTCGATCGCGGCGCTGCTGATTTTCGCGGCGGTGTTCATCCCTGCTTCGTTCGTGGTGTTTGCCTGGGCGCTACGGAGAACGAAAGTCACCGGCACGTTGACGCACATCTGATTTTTTCGCGCGCGCCGTATCGAAGCGCCGCGTAAGCGCGCGTTCAGGAAATCGGCGACGCCGCCGTGGTGTATTTGTTGATGCGCGACGCGAGAGCCAGCGACCCGGCGATCACCAGCGCCGCAGCCGCGAGCAGCAGACCTCCGCTGAATCCGCCCGTGGACGTTTTCACTTTGCCGATCAAGTACGGCCCGAAAAACCCGCCGAGATTTCCAATCGAATTGACAAACGCAATCCCCGATGCGGCGGCTGCGCCGCTCAGCAGAGTAGTAGGCATCGCCCAGTACGGGCCGATCATGGCGTTCACTCCGACCAGCGCAAAACTGATGGCGATGACCAGCGCGACCAGCGAAGTGGAACTTGCCGCGACGCAAAACGCTGCGGCTCCGGCAAAGGCAGGCAGCGCGACGTGCCAACGGCGTTCGCCGGTCAGGTCGGAGTGGCGTCCGGAAACAACCATGGCGATCGCCGCGGCCACGTACGGGATCGCCGACAAAACTCCCACGCGAAAATCGCTGATGCCGCTGAGTGAGCGGATCAAACTCGGCAGCCAGAAACTCATACCGTAGGTGCAGAAATTAATTCCCAGATAAATGATCGCCAGCACCCACACGCGCGGACTGGCGATGGCAGCGAGCGCCGACGCGGGCGCGCCGACGACCAGCGATTCAGATTCGTGCTGGAGCGTGTGGATTAACCAGGAACGTTCGCCGGCGTCGAGCCACTCGGCATCCTGCGGACGTTCGGTCAAGTAGGCGTAAGCGGCGAAGCCGAGAAGAATCGCCGGTGCGCCCTCCATGATGAACAGGCGCTGCCATCCCTTGAAGGCATCGAGAGTGCGCATCTGCAAAATCGCGCCAGAGAGCGGGCCGCCGATCAGACCCGAAATCGGGCCGGCGGTCATGAACCAGGCAACGGTGCGGGCGCGAACGATCAGCGGGAACCATCGCTTCATGTACAAAATGATTCCGGGAAAAAATCCAGCTTCGGCCACGCCCAACGCGAAGCGCAAAATGTAGAAGCCGTGCGCGCTGGTGACGAACGCCGTCGATGCGGAAATAATTCCCCAGGCGATCATCAGGATGCTGATCCAAACGCGGGCGCCGATGCGCTCGAGGATCAGGTTGCTCGGAATCTGAAAGAAAAAATATCCGGCGAAAAACATTCCCGCGCCGAGGCCGTACACGGCGTCTGTAAATTTCAACTGCTGGTTCATTTGCAGCGCGGCAAAGCCGACGTTGATGCGGTCCAGATAGGCGACGATGTAGAGCAGCAGCAGGAATGGAACCAGGCGCCAGAATAATTTTCGGGGGACGATGCCGGCGTAGCGCGCGGCGGATTGCGGATCGAGCGGCCCGGTCGCGAGATCCGAGTGCGCTTCAGGCACGCGAATTTCCTGCGCGCGCTGAACGATTCCGGCGGGCGATCACGTCCGCTCCAGCGCGTGCGCGAGCTGATCGACAATTTTTTCGGGCGACTGGCGAATGTCCACGGTGATGGCTTCGGGGCCCGGCTCTTCCAGGTCGGCAAATTGGCCGGCCAAAATGCTTTCGCCGGCGAAATGTCCGTGGCGCTCACGCAGGCGCGCGGCGACGAAATCAAACGAGCCTTTCAGATACACGAGCTTGCGATCGGGTCCGGTGAAAATTTCCGCGCGGTACGATTCTTTCAGGGCCGAGCAGGCGAATACGACGTTGCGCTTTTCGGCGACCCATCCCTCAACAGCTTCGTGGATGGCGCGAAGCCACGGTGCGCGGTCGGCGTCGGTGAGTGGATTCCCGTGGCTCATTTTTTCGATGTTGGCGGGCGAATGAAAACTGTCGGCGTCCACGAATTCAAATCCGAGTTTCGCGGCCAGCAATTTGCCGAGGGTGGTTTTGCCGGAACCGGTCACACCCATCATCATCACCACCACGCGCGCACCGCCCCTGAAATCACTGGCTATTTCTTTGCGTACGTTTTCGTCTGGCCGGTGCGCGAATTCGTAACGGTGAAGGCGCCGTCTTTTTCGGCGGTGACCAGTAGATAATTTCCGTCGGCCGCGCCCTCGGGATTGGCGATGAACGATTCCGGCTCGTTGTGCGCCGCGCCGCCCTCGATCGAATAGTGCAACTGCCACAGATCTTCCAGGCCGGGCGAATCGTGCACGATCTGCCAAGCGGCGGGACTGCCGCCTTTTTTCGCGCCGTTATTCATGATGGCCACGCGAGGATGCAGCGCGTCCACAATCGCAGCCGAGTTCGATTGGTCGAAGCCGTGATGCGTGGTGAGGTACACGTCCACCGTGCCGACCAGATTGAAAGGACAAACCAGCGCGAGTTCTTTTTGTTTCGTGAGGTCGCCGAGATCGATGAACCGGAATTTTCCGTAGGTGATGAGCACGCCGAGCGAGCGGGCGTTTTCGCTGGTGTCCACTTCAGGGGTCGGTTCGGCGTTGCAGGCGGGATTCGCTTGTCCGGCGCCCCGCAGCGCGGAGGAAATGTGTTCCCCGTTGGCGGTGAGAACCTGCACTTCGAGTCCACTGACGGGAATCGTGTCACCCGGCTTCACGGTGCGATGCGGAATTTTCGAGATCACTTTCTGGTAGGCGGCGTAGTCTTCGCGGGTCACGTCGGAATCTTCCATGTTCGGTCCGTGGTCGATGAACATGCCCACCCTGATTCGATCCACCAGCTGCGTGACGCCGCCCACGTGATCGCGATGGAAGTGCGTGATGATCACGGTATCGATTTCAGTCACTCCGGCGAGTTTCGCGGCCGCGGCAATGCGGTCGGCGTCGCGATAATTAAATCCCGGCCAGCCGGTATCGATGAGAAGCGATTGTCCCGTTGGGCTTACGATTAATGTGGCCTGGCCGCCCTCGGTATCGATCGAATAAATCCGCAGCGATTTTTCCGCCGCGCGCGCCCCCGCACAGCACAGCAGCGCCAGTAGGCAAACACTCAGGCATTTCCGCAGCAACGACAGATGCATAACGCGCTCCATGACTTCACGATTGGGAACCGGCGCAAAGAATGTACTCCCGCCGGCGGTCTGTAACCAACGGTTTTGCGCGGCGAACGCGATCCGGCCGCCAGCTTGTCGATCCCTGCGGGGTACAGTACAGTTTTAAAGTCCAGAAAGGCGCACACATGAAAATTCCCCTGCTTGACTTGAAAACCGAATACGCCGGGCTGCGCGACGAAATTCTACAAGCGCTCGACCGCGTGTGCCAGACCTCCACATTCGTGGAGGGGCCGGAAGTGACGGCGTTCGAGCGGGAGTTTGCGGATTTCTGCGGTACGCGCCATTGCGTGGCGCTTTCGAGCGGCACCGCAGCGCTGCATTTGGGATTGCTGGCGATGGGCGTGCAGTCCGGCTGCGAAGTGATCACCACGCCGAATACTTTTTTAGCCACTGCAGAAGCGATCACGTATTGCGGCGCGACTCCGGTGCTGGTGGATATCGATCCGACGACGGCGAACATCGATCCGAAGTTGATCGAGCGCGCGATCACTCCGCGTACCAAAGCAATTATTCCGGTGCATTTGTATGGGCGACCGGCGGACATGGATCCGATTCGCGAAATTGCTGCGAAGCACAATTTGAAAATCCTGGAAGACGCCGCGCAAGCGCATGCGGCGCGCTATCGAAGCCAGCGCGTCGGTTCGATTGGAAATGCCGCAGCGTTTAGTTTTTATCCGTCGAAAAATCTGGGAGCGTATGGCGAAGGCGGCGCGCTGACGACCAACGACGACGCGATCGCGAAATGGGCTCGGGCGGCGCGTTCGCACGGGCAGACCGCTCGCTACGACCACGAATTTGTGGGATTCAATTACCGGATGCAGGGATTTCAGGGGGCGGTGCTGCGCATCAAGCTGCGGCATCTACATGCGTGGACCGAGATGAGGCGAGCGACGGCGGCTCGATATCACGAATTACTGGCGGGCGCGCGGTTGACGATGCCGAAAGACGATCCGCGCGACGTCTGTGTGTATCACCAGTTTGTGATTTACGTGCAGAATCGCGGCGCGGTGATTGCCAAGCTGGCCGAGCGCGGAATCGAGACGACCGTGCACTATCCGCGACCGGTGCATTTGCAACCGGCGTATTCTTCGCTGGGCGATCCGGCGGGAACGTTTCCGAATTCCGAACGGGCTTGCGAGCAGGTGCTGAGCTTGCCGAATTTCCCGGGAATGACGGCGGAGCAGATTGAGTATGTGGCGAAAGCGGTGAATGAGGTTGTCGGAAAAGATTAGCCCGCGAAGTTGACCGTTTCCGCGAAGTGGATTTTTCCAACGAAGTAGATTTTTCCCGCTGGAATGATTCGCAGATGTTACCGGATGGATTCGCCGCGCGCGAAAATTAGAGAGCTTCGTTGCGCGGGCCGGACGATTCCGAACTTTCCCGCCCGCCGATCGGTCCGAACCCCGCGACGCCGCCCGCCGAAGCGGTGGCACTGACGCTGCGCTCGCGCAACGTTTCCGCAAGACCCTCGAACACTTTCGAAAATGCGTCGCGAAGCGCCTGGTCGGCGTTGCGCAGCAGCGATTCGATTCCGTTCTGGCCGTGTTCGTTCAAGCGGCGCATGGAGGAGGAAATCCAGGTATCAGCGCTTGATTCCAGGCGCGCGTGAAATTTGTGCGACGCTTCCTCGCTGGTGGTTTCGAGCGTGCGCTGCCATTCACGATGATGCGCGTCGCGTTCGGCGCGGTAGCCATCCATGGCGGCGGCGAATTCAGACGCCAGCGTGGAGCGGCCCTCGGCCACGCTCGATTCGAGTTTCGAGGCCATCTGCGAGTGAAAATCGCGAATCGAATCGGTCGCGCCGGAATTCAGATTTTCCAGCAAGCGCGATGCGGTCTGCTCGAATTCCTGCGAGCGCTGCTGCATTACGGTGCGGCTGGCGGCGGTGAAATTTTCCAGCTCGGTGCTGGAAACGTTGTGAAGCACGGTGCCGAAGGATGCGGCGGCGGATTCCGCGGCGCGCTCCATTTCGGTGCGGGCGCGAGAGCTGAATTCTCCGGCGACGGATTCCACTTGCGCGCGAATCTGGTCCAAGTGACCGGTCGATTGTGCGGCGAGTTGCGCTTCGAATTGTTGCGCCGCGGTTTCAGTTTTCGCAGCGAACGTGGTGCTGGCGTTCGCCAGTTCCTGCTCGACCAATACTTGCAGCTTGGCTCGAGCTTCCTGCTGAAACCATTCGGACGAACGGCCCATCGATTCGGCGGTGGCATGCGCGGCGCGCACGCCTGTGGCGTCGAGTTCTTCGGTCCACTGCGTAAGAGCGTCTTTACGGGCGCTTTCAAAGTCGCGCTGCAGGTTGGCGATCGTGCCGGCCATCAGCGAGCTTGCTTCGCGCTGATTGTTTTCGGAAACCTGGCGCAAGCGCTCACGATGGAGCCGCAAACTTTCTTCAGCCTGGGCTTCGCGCGAGTTTAGCTCGCGGACCAGCGCGGGCACGCGCTCCATGTGCGGAGCGAGGCGGGATTCCATTTCGGCAGAGGTGCGCTCCAGGAATTGCTGGCCCATGGTGTCGAGTACTGGCGAAATGCGCTGCGTCAGCGAAGTGGCGACGCCCTCGGCGCGGCGATTCATTTCCGAGGTCTGCGAATTCAGAATCGTTTCCAGGCGGCGATGCAGTTCGTTCAAAGTGTCGTGCGTGGCCGCTTCGATCTGCGAAGAAAATTCCTTCGTGCGGCTGGCGGCTTGTTCCACGTCCGCGAGTGAGCCGCGCGCAATGGCCACTTCCTGAACGATGCGCGATTGAATTTCCGAGAAGGTGTGGCGCGCTTCGGCGGTGGCGAGATTGAAAGGGCCGCGAAGATCGTCGAGCTTTTCGGTCATGCGCTTTTCCGCGGTGCGCACGATTTCCTGCGACTGATCGGAAAGTTGGCCCACGAGTTTCTGAACGCTGGCGTCGATCGAGGATTGCAGCAATTCGTTCCACTGCGCTTCGGCGACGGAAATTTCGGATTGCAGGCGGCGCTGCCAATCGGCGGATGCAGCTTGATTCGCGGCGGTAAGTTCTTTTGAGATATCCACCGCCGGACGCGAAGCGCGTGCGGCTTCCATCGCTTCGAGCTGCAAGCGAGCCTGCGCCACACGGCTGGTGGCTTCCTGCGCGGCATCGTTTTCGGCGCGCAGCATGTCGGTCTGCTTGGTCAGGTTGTTCAGCAACTCGCGGCTGCGCGATGCGCCCTCTTCCAGTTCCCTGAGTTTTGCAGTGAGCTGCTCTGAAAATTCCTGGCGAGCTTGCGCCTGGGCCTGCTCGAATTCCGATTTCCATTTTTCGAAAAACGCTTCAGCGGCAGCGGAGCGCGGCGCGGATTCTTCGCGAGCCGCTGGAGGATCACCGGCAGCGGCAGCCGCAAAACCGCGCGGCACAAATCCGATGGTTTGTTCGGGACGCTTTTCGGGCGCAGGCGGCGCATCACCGGAGCGCCGCTCCATTTCCGCGCGGAGATCGCGCAACAAAGGATTCACCGCAGCCAACTCGCCGGAGCCGGCTTCATCTTTATTCTGGCCGCGAAACGAGGCGTTCATGAAGTGGCCGAGCGTGGTCGCGACCGCTGCGGTTTCGAGCGGCACGTGCGCGCGAGGTTCCGACGTTGCATCGGAATTCCCGCCCGAAGGGAACTGGGTTTCCGCTTTCAACCAATCGGCCGGCAAGTGAGTGCGTTTCCAGACGTTGGCCGGACTTTCGAGCTCGACGGCAACTTGGAAAAAATCGCGGATCGAATGCGGCCGTTGAACCCAGGCAACACGCGCCCGAAGGCTGGAAACGCCCGATTTATCGGGCAATTCGAGCGTCACCCAGGAATTTCGCGGCAAGTGATGCTTCGAGCTGTACTGGCAGCCGTGCAAGTTGAACGAAAGCGTACTGGTACGCTCTTCAAACGGCTGGCCGAGCAAATCGGTGCCGCGCACAATCAGCGGCAAAGACTCAAAAAGGCGTTCACTACGGCGTCTTTCGGTAGAATTGTGGCCCGAATTCACTGCCGGCACCGGATCCCTTGAAATACGCGGGTGAGCGAGGAGCCATCCCGCCATCTCGAAAATTGAAAAAACGCCCGGAACGGAGGCCCGCACCGGCACGGAGATACTTTGCAATCGGGGTGCCATTGGCGACGCCGCCCGCGGCACCCCGTTCACTTCGATCTTTTTACGACTTCGTACTAAGACTTCTTCTTGCGCTTGCCTACCGACGTATCTTCACCGCCACCCATCGCGGCCAGGCCGTCCAGCGATTCTTTGCACGCTTTTCCGAGCGCATTGTCGGCGCCCAGATCGATGCACTTCTGGTAGGCCTCTTTGGTTCCCGGCGGAATGATGTAGGTCATCTTCTCGCCTTCCTGCTTGGTGTCGATCGTCCCGGTGTAAGCGCCGCCCAGCAGATACCAGGCCTGCTGATCTTTCGGATCCGTCGCGGTCGCCTTTTGCAGCGGAGGAATCGCTTCCTTCAGGCGGCCCTTGTTGCTGAGCACGATTCCGAGATTTTTCCAGCAGGCATCGCTGGGTGCGGAAGCCGCGCCGCCAGCCGCGGGAGCGGCGGTATCGAGAGCCGATCCTTTTTCGCAGGCTGCGGTCGCATCGGAAAATTTCTGAGCGCTGACGGCCGGGTCGTTCGAAGACGCGCCGACGTTCGCGAGGTTGGTGGCAAGGCCGGTGTAATAGCCGGCGCCCGGCTTCAAGTCGATGGCTTTTTGGAAAGCGACTGCGGCGTCGTCATATTTCCCAGAGCATTCCTCGGCCTGGCCGAGATTGCCGAAGACCATCGCGTGGTTGTTCACGTCTTTCGCGGTGACGCCCTGTTCGGCGGCGCTGAATTCGGTGACCGCCGTCTTGCAGGCGTCCACGCGCTGCGATTGCAAACCGGATTTCTGATCGGCGGGCGCGGTCCTCATCTGCGTGCGGAATCCGTCGGCGTTATTCATGGCGGCAACGCCGGCTTCGAAGTGCGCCTTCATGTTCTTGAATTTATCTTCGTCGGCTTCTTTCTTCTTTGCTTCTTCAGGATTGTCGGCAGCGGTCTGGGCGGCCAGCTCTTTCAGGTTGAGCTTGTAGTCGTTATCCTGGCCGTCCTTGATTTGGTATTTTTCGGTGTAATTGATGTCCGGCAGGGTGACGGTGTAAATTCCGCCGCGCAGCGCGAGCTGAATAAATTTGCCGTTCTTGTCGGTCTTCAGCCGGAACTCCTGGCCGGTATCGTTGTCCTTCAGGATGACGGACATGTTGGCGTAAGGATTGCCGTCCTTACCGATGATCTCGCCGTCCACTCGTCCCGAGCCTTGCGCAGCGGCGATCGAGGCACACACAGTAATCAGCAGCCAAACTCCCAACGCCATCCCTATCTTTCGCATCGCAGACTCTCCCGTAACTGTCTGTTCCATTTTACCGGCGAACCAAACTGGTTGCTCGCATCGAGCGTTATTCCGGCTATTTATACCCGCACGGCACGGCCGTGGGCAAGTGGCCCGGCGCCTGCCGATGTGCGCAAACCCTAAGGACGGTAAGTGGCAGCCGTCACGTCCGATTCCCAAACGGTGATGCTCGAGATCGCGGCTCCGTTCGGCGTCGCTTTCATCTGCTTCGACGTTTCATCGTAAATATGCTTGGCGATATTTTCCGCCGACGGATTCAGCGTGTCGAACGGTTTCAGCTCGTTCAGATATTGATGGTCGAGCGAACGAATCACGCTTTGGATCACTTGTTTCAGATGCACGAAATCGTAGAGAAGGCCGGTCGCGTCCAGTTCCTTGCCGGCGAGCGTGACGCGGACTTTGTAATTGTGGCCGTGCAGATTCTCGCACTTTCCCTTGTAATTCCGCAGGTTGTGCGCTGCCGCGAATCCGTCGTCCACGCTGACTTCAAACATGCAGGTGCCCTCGATTCCCATGCCGCAGCCAAAAAGCGCGTGCCAATTCCGCCGACGGCCGCTCGATTTTCAGTCCGGATGATGTTCCATGAAGCGCTCGACTTCGGACAGGTCCTGCGTGGTTGAGTAATCAGGCAGGGACTCAAGAAAAATTCTACCATAGGCCATCCGCGAAATTCGGTTGTCGAGAATCGAAAGAATGCCGCGGTCGGTCTTGGAGCGGATCAATCGTCCGAAGCCCTGTTTCAGGGCCAAAACGGCTTCGGGCACCTGATATTCGGCGAACGGGTTCCGGCCGTCTTCCTGCAGGGCTTTCACGCGGGCGGCGACGATCGGATCGCTGGGCACGGCGAAGGGAAGCTTGTCCACAATCACGCAGGAAAGCTGGGTGCCGGGCACGTCCACGCCCTGCCAGAAACTGGCGGTAGCAAACAGCACGGCGTTCGGTGTGGTGCGAAAGCGCTCGAGCAGAATCGATTTAGGCGCGGTGCCCTGCAACAGCATGGGGAATTTCACCCGGCCGGAAACGCGCTCGAAAACTTCCTTCATCTGAAAATAGCTCGTGAACAGGCAAAACGCTCGGCCCTTTGAAATTTCCAGCAGCTTCACAATTTCCTGCGCGGCGCGGGTGGAAAAGCTCGCGTCGCGGACGTCCGGCATGGTGGTCGGAATGTAGAGCAGCGCTTGTTCGCGGAAATCGAATTCGGCGGGCAGCACTTTTTCTTTTGCGGGTTGAACGCCGAGGCGCTGTTTCAGGAAATCGAAGCGCCCGCCAACCGCCAGCGTAGCCGAAGTAAGAATCACCGTATCGAACTGCTCGAACAGGCGCTCGCCGAGAATCGCGCTCACGTCGATCGGAGTGGCCGTAAGAATCGTGCCCTTGCCGCGCCGCTCGTACCAATAGACGTAACTTTTTTCTTCGCTTTCGAGCAGAAACGAAAATTCGCGGCGCAGTTCGGCGGCGCGGCGGGCGAGAGTGATGACTTCCTCGGGCTTGGGCGAAAGCGCGGACAGCTCGGTTTCGATCCGTTTCACAGCGGCGCCCAAATCCTGAAACGCTTCCTGATTGCGCTCCAGAAACGAGCGGCGTTCGGCGGCGCCGAATGGGAAGCGGCCTTCGCGCTCGGGAAATTGCTCGAAGAAACTGCGGGCGCGCTCGCGGACGCGCATCAGATGCTTGCGTAGCGGCGGCGCGTCAATCTGCAGAACGCGCAGCATATTTTCGGTATCGCGCACCAGCACGTCGAACTGGTAGCTCGAAACGCGGCGGCCGAAGTATTCGCTGGCCACATCTTCGATTTCGTGGGCTTCGTCGAACACCACGGCCGAATATTCAGGCAGGATCGAGCCGAAATCGTCTTTGCGAATCGCCAGGTCGGCGAAAAACAAATGATGATTCACGATGATCAGGTCGGCGTCTTCGGCTTTTCGGTGCATCTGGGTGATGAAGCAGTTGCCGAACTCCGGACATTTTTGTCCGGTGCAAAGATCGCTGCGCGCATCGATGCGGTTCCACAGTTCGGAATCATCCGGAAGAAACGTCAGCTCGGAACGGTCGCCGGTGTCGGTGAGTTTTTCCCAGTCCTTAATTTGCGCGAACCAGTCCACTTCATCCAGACCCTTCAGGACGGGCTGGCTTTCCATCTGATGAACTTTCTGGCGGCAGAGGAAATTGTTGCGGCCTTTCATCAGCACGGCTTTCAGTTCGGGCGCGAAATGTTTCTGCAGGAAGGGAACGTCCTTGTTGAACAGCTGCTCCTGCAGATATTTTGTGGCGGTGGAAATCACCACGCGACGCCCGCTGCGGATGGCGGGGATCAAATACGCCAGAGTTTTGCCGGTGCCGGTACCCGCTTCGATGATGGCGTGCTGATGGCGCTGAAACGCTTCGTCCACGATTTCAGCCATGGCCAGCTGCGAGGCGCGGAATTCGTAGCCGGGGTGGCGGCTTTCGAGCAGTCCACCTTCGCCGAAAATTCCTTCGACGGTGATTTCCTCGGGATTGGGGGGAGCCGGTTTATTTGCCATTGTTGCGCGCGCTCGCGGTGTGTCGGGCGAGCGAAAGGGTAAGAAAATAAAGTAACACACACCGCGTGTGGCGACGAACGGACAGGCGTGCCTGGAAGCCGTGTGTCGCACAGAGCGCCAGGGCTGGGTCGGCGGTTAGAGGGCGGGCAGGGAAGTGGGCTTGACTTTCTGCGCGACAAATATGAACCTGAATTCAGGTTCATAGTATGAATATGCGACTTTTCTGGATCGGTTTGGCGATTTGGGCGGCGGCGACGGCGGCGCTGCGGTTCGCTGGACAATCTTTGCTGCGACCGTGCCACCCCGCCGGTACCGCGATTTTGTTTGCCGTGAGCTTCCCACTGATGGCCTTGCTGGTGCGGCGATTGTGCATGCAAGCGCATCTGCCGCACGATCGATGGGCGGCGGGGGCGGCGTCAATCGCTTTGCCGACGCTGGTGCTGGATACTTTTTCGAGCGCGTTGTTCCCCGTCGTTTTTCCCAACATGGCGCCGGAAATGGCGGGAGTGTTCGGCGGTTGGATGTTGTGGTGCTGCGCAGGCGCGTTTGCTGGCGCACTGATTCCCGAAGGGAGACGATCCTGAGCAAACGGCCCATGCTTTTACACGGCGAGAAAATGCCGCGATCTCCGCTGCAAACGCGTAGCATCGAAAACCGGGTGCGCTTGAAAGCTGCAGCGCTCCAGTTATTTGGCGAGCGCGGATATGAAGGTACGTCGATTGGCGCGATTGCCGGGCGAGCGCATCTGGCGACGGGCGGGTTTTATCTTCATTTCCGTTCGAAGCGGCAGTTGCTGCTGGTGCTGATGGACGACTTGCTCGAGGGGCTCAGCCGGATCGATCTGAGTACTGCGACACGATCGGATGGCGACAAGCGCGCCGCTGTGCATCCGCGGGAAATGCTTCGAGGATTGCTGGCGCGAGCGTTTTCGCACGACCTCGCGTATCTGGGGGCGTGCCGTGCGTGGCGCGAAGCGGCGCTCTCCGATCGGGAACTCGAGCAGCTGGAAACGCAGATCCACGCGTGGAGCACGGAGCGGACGATTCGACTGTTCGAGGCCCTGCAAAAATTTCGCGGCGCGCGGAGAAACATCGAAATCAGGGGACTGGCCTCGACGATGGACAGCCTGTTCTGGAGTTTGCTGGGGCGAGCTTCGCAAATGTCGCGAGCGGAACTGAATCGTCAAGTTGATGCCGCCACGCAGCTGATCTACCACGCCATTTTCACCGACGCCGCGCGTTGAACTTACCGGCGCGCGTTTGCGGGTGCGCGTGCCTGCCCGCAACCGACGGATTTCCGCTGCGAACGTGATAGTCTGCTTGCTCCAATATGAGCGAACCAAAATCAGATACTGCGGCGAAGACCGACACGAAGACTGCGACGAAGACTCCGTCGGTGGTGATCGTCGGCCGTCCGAACGTCGGCAAATCGACCCTCTTTAACCGGCTGACCGGAACGCGCCGTTCAATTGTGACCAACGAACCGGGCATCACGCGCGATCGCATTTACGGCACCGCGACGTGGGAAGGACGCACGTTTGAAGTGGTGGATACCGGCGGAATCGTGCCGGAAGACAAAGCGGGAATTCCCGGCGAGATTTTGCGGCAAGCGAACTACGCGATCAAAAACGCAACGCGCGTGGTGCAGATTGTGGACGGCCGCGTGGGACCGACGCCGCTGGATCAGGAGCTGGCGCTGCTGATGCGCCGCGCCGGAAAGCCGCCGATCATCGCGGTGAACAAAGTGGATACGCCGAAGCAGGCGGAACTGGCGGCGCAATTCTACGAATTGGGTGACGAGATTTTTCCGCTTTCGGCAGAGCACGGTTTTGGAGTGGATGTGCTGCTCGACGCTCTCACCGAAGATATGCCGCGCGGCGAGGCGGCTCCGGCGAAGCCGTTTGTGAATCTGGCGATCATCGGCCGTCCGAATGTGGGGAAATCGACGCTGCTGAATCAGCTGGTCGGATCGGAGCGTTCCATCGTTTCGGATATTCCGGGGACGACGCGCGACGCCGTGGACACGGTGATCGACCGCAACGGAAAAGATTACCGGTTTCTGGATACTGCCGGCATCCGTCGCAAGGGCAAAACGAAACTGATCGCCGAAAAGCTGAGCGTGATCATGGCGCGGCAGCATCTGGAGCGCGCCGATATCGCGCTGCTGGTGGTGGACGCTTCGTTTGGAGTCACGTCGCACGACGCGACGATCGCGAGCTATGCCGAACAGTCAGGCCGTTCGGTGATCATTGTGATGAACAAGTGGGACCTGGCTGTGGAAGCCGCGAAAGAAAAAGCGGCGGACGCGAAGAAGCGCGGCGGAAAAGGCGAAGGCGGCAACGCCAACAAGCTGATCCAGGATTACGAACCGCTGGTGCGCGTGCGGCTGAAATTTCTGTCGTATGCTCCGATTGTTTTTCTTTCGGCGAAGACGGGCGAGCGCATCGAGCGGTTGTACGGAATCATCGACCGCGTGGCGGAAGCGCGGCACAAGCGCATCTCAACCGGCGAGTTGAACCGCTGGCTCGCGAAAGTGGATCTGGCGCGTGGAACTTCCCCCGCCAGCCGCGAAGTGAAAATTTTCTACATCACCCAGGCGACCACATCGCCGCCGACGTTTGTGCTGTTCACCAACCAGCTGCGGCCGCTGCATTTCAGCTACCAGCGATTCCTGGAAAACGAGCTCCGCAAGGAATTCGATTTCATCGGCACGCCGATCCGGTTCACGCAGCGGCTGAAAAAACGCGGCAGCCGCCAGCGCGAACGCATCGATCCACGAAAGCGAAAAGACTAACCACGCCCGATCGCTCAAGAAAATCCACAGGCTGATGTATTTCGCGGGGTTGACACGGCGAAAAATCGGCCTACGATGAGATTTGACGATGGCCAGCGCAGCTCCAGCACCGGAACCCGTGCCCGTGGAAGAGCCGAAACTATTTCGCATCGGCGAAGTGAGCCGATTGACGCAGCTGAAATCCTTCGTGCTGCGCTACTGGGAAACTGAATTTCCCACCTTGCAGCCGGTAAAAAGCCCAAGCGGGCATCGGTTGTATCGCCGCGCGGACATCGAGACGGTTTTCGAGATTAAGCGGCTGCTGTATGACGAAGGTTTCACGATCGCCGGGGCGCGCAAGCATTTGGGCGAGGGCGGCGCGGTTCCTGCGTTGAACGGCGATCTGTTCAGCGCGCCGGCTCCGCACGGTCTTCATTCGAATGGACACGCCGGCGAACGCCAGCCCGGTGCATTTGAATTTGCGAACGGCGGTGCGCATGCGGCCGACGCGCACGCGGCGCCGCAACGGCCCGTATCGCGCGCGCAAAAGCAGCTGCTGATCGAATTGCGCGACGAACTCCGCGCTGCCTTGACCCTTCTAGAAGACGAGTGATACGCTCGTTTTGCGCACGAACCCGGTCGGGACGTAGCGCAGCCTGGTAGCGCGCACCCTTGGGGTGGGTGAGGCCGCTGGTTCAAATCCAGTCGTCCCGACCATGTTCCTCTCTGCTGTTTTCCACTTCAGATAACTTGCGAGAGTCTACGCGTGTGTCTTCAGCGAGGCGCGAAGCGCGTCCTGCAATGGCACGCGCGGAGTCCATCCGAGTGCGGCGCGGATTTTCGAGGTGACGTAATGGCGATCTTCGAGCGAGCGCTCGAGTTGGTATCGCGTGAAGCCGGCCGCTGCCAGAGTGATGCTGCCGGCGATTCCGCCGAAAATTGTAGCCGTCGCGAGCAGTGGCCGGTGCGACAGGAAAATGGTGCGGCTCGGCTCGAGCGCGTTACGGACACTGTGATACCCGGCGAGGGTCAAAGCGTCGTCGTCCACAATGTTGAATTCCTCGAGCGCGGCGCGCGGATTTTGGGCGGCGGCAATTAGCGCGTCGATCAGGTTATCCACGTAGATCAGCGGAATTCGCCACTCAGGCTGCGCAAAAACAAAATGGGTTTTCGCGACGGTGAAGGAAAGCAGTCCGGGCGGCGGAGGTTTGCCGGGACCATACACGATGCCGGGACGAACGATGGTGACCGGCAGATTTTTTTCGCGCGCGAAGGAAGCGGCCAAGCGGTCGGCGAGAATCTTCGAATGGCTGTAAGGATCGCGACGCTCGGGCGACGGATCGAGCGGCGTAGTTTCGTCGATGAATTGCTCGCCGTCGTGTTCGTTGTCGCGCGCGGCGCCTTGCGCGCCAGCGCCGCCGACGCGGCCATACACGGCGAGCGAACTGGCGTGCACCACGCGGCCGACGCCCTCGGCCAGGCAAGCGGAATATAGATGTTCGCTGCCGGTGACGTTGGCTTCGATGAATTCCGCGCGTGTGCCGCTGGAATCCACTTTCGCGGCGAGATGGAAGACCACATCGGCACCGCGCACCGCCCGAGCGATCGCGCCCGCGTCATTCAGGTCGCCGGACGTGATCTGCACGCCACGCGCAGAAAACTCGTTCGCGAATTTATCGCCGCGCGCGCCGGGGCGAACGAGAGCCTGAACCGTCACCTGTGCAGTCGCGCCGTCGGACAGCAGACGGCCGACCAGCCGCGTTCCGATCAACCCAGTTGCACCTGTGACGCACACGCGCATTTTGCCCGGCACCCCTTATACGATGGGCGATTGTGAGGCTTGCGGCTCGCTTCGCGCAACGAAAGACCGCGAAAGTCTATGCTACAATTTTCGGCGCTGCGCCAGACGGGCCATTCCGTAGGGCGCGGGAACGGGCCTCGACGGCGCGTTTCGAAGGATCGACAGGCGGAAGATTTTGACCATCGTTCAATACACCATTCTGTTTTTCGCCGCGATTCCGTTCATTTACTACGCACTCGTCCTGGTCAGTACGGTCAAATATTTCCGCAGCGCGTGGCGCGATGCCGCGGTGAAGTTGGATTACACCCCTCCGATCAGTTGCCTGAAACCGATCAAAGGTCTCGACGAAGACGCGTACGACAACTATGCGAGCTTCTGCAATCAGGATTATCCCGAATACGAAATTCTTTTCTGCGTGGATCCGGGCGATCCCGCGCTGCCGGTGCTGGAAAAACTGATAAAAGATTTTCCGCAGCGGCAAATCCGGCTGCTGTTTGGTTCGGGCCGCGATGCGATCAACGACAAGGTCGCGCGCCTGGTTCGCCTGGTGAACGAAGCAAAATACGATCTCTTTGTGATTACAGACGGCGACATTCGCGTCCGTCCGGATTATTTGCGCACCGTCGCGGCGCCGTTTCGCGATCCGAAAGTGGGCGCGGCCACCTGTCTGTACGTTTCCACCGAAGAGAAAAACCTCACGCAGGAATTGCAGTCGATCGGCATGATTTCGGATTTCTTCGCCGGCATCATGGTGGCGTGGAATCTGGACGGCATCAAGTTCACGTTTGGTCAGACGATCGCGACCACGCGCGCTGCGAACGCCGCGTATGGCGGATACCAGCGAATTGAAAATCGTCCGGCGGACGACGTGTACGCGGGGCGCCTGGTCGCAGAGCAGGGCTACGAAGTGAAGCTGTTGCCGTACGTGGTGAAGACGGTTGCCGATTTCCAAAATCTGAAAGAATTAATGTACAAGCGCGTGCGCTGGATGACGGTGATGCGCCTGATGCGTCCGTGGGGACATTTCGGCTTGATCTTCACCTGGGGATTGCCGTGGGCGCTGATCGCTATCGCCGTCCATCCCACCGCCGCGGTTGCGGCGGCGTATTTGGGCGGATGGTTTTTGTTTCGAATCGCGATGACCTGGCTGGTGGGAATCTGGGGCATGAAGCAGCGCGGCATCTGGAGCAAGATGCCGCTGATTCCGCTATGGGATCTGGTCGCGTTTGGAATCTGGATCGCGAGCTTCGGCCGCCGCACGATTCGCTGGCGCGGCATCGATTATTTTCTGCGCGAAGGAAAGCTTGTACCTGCGACGCCGGCGCGCGGCTGACGACAGGCCGTTCGTCGCGTGACGGTAGCGCAGCGGTTCGCCCTCCGAAAGGAAACATGAAATCGAAAATCGCAGTGGCCGGCGCGGGAATCTACGGGACCAGCATCGCGATTCGTCTGGCCGAGCAGGGCCATCAGGTGACGCTGTTCGATCCGCTCGGCGTGCTGCAGGCCGCCACGGTGATCAACCAATACCGGATCCACTCCGGCTATCACTACCCGCGCAGCCCGGAAACGATTCTGGAAACGCTCGAAGCGCGCTCGGAATTCCAGAAAACGTTCGCCCAAGCGATCGTCAAAAACAGTCATCACTTCTACGCGATTCCGCACGAAGGTTCGGTCACGTCGCCCGATTTGTTTGAGTCCGTAATGTCGCGATTCGGCATTCCGTATGAGCCGGTGCGGCCGGATTGGATGAGCTTCGACTTCATCGACAAGTGCTACGCCGTCGATGAACATATTTACGATCCAGACGTGCTGCGACGGTTGATCATCGAGCGAATCGAGCAACTGCGGATTCCACTCGAGCGGCGCGCGTTTTTGCCGTCGATGCGCGGCGAATACGACACCGTGGTGTGGGCGACCTACGGCCTGGGCCACAGCCGGGGAATTTTCAAAGCCGCGAAGTATCAAGTGGCGGAAAAAATCCTGATCGAATTGCCGGCGAAGCTGCGCGGCATTTCGCTGGTGATTGTGGATGGGCCATTCACGGCGTTCGATCCCTACGGCAGCTCCCACCGGTCGCTGTTTGGTTCAGCGAAAAATACCAATCACTGGACGACCACCAGCGCCACCGAACCGATTCCGGAACCGTACGCCAGCCTGCTGAACCGGCCGAACTGGGAGCCGTTTGAGAGTTCGCGATTCGATGCGATGCGTCGGGATTCGGCGCTCGGTGTGCCTGCATCGATCGATGCGAAGTATCTGGGCTCGCGGTTCACGATCCGCGTGGTGGAGAATAATCCGGCCGAAGACCGCCGCACGCTGTACGTACAGGACGGCGAGCCGGGCGAGATCCACATTTTTTCCGGCAAAGTGGTGAGCGCGGTGAAAGCGGCGCGCCTGGTCTGCGAGAAAATCGCCGCCAAGTCTTAGCCTCTGCCGAGTAGTCACTCGCGACGATCGCGATGCCTTCGAAGGCACCACAGTTCGCCCGCGCTTTTTCCTTCGGGCTGCGAATCAAGTACACTTTACGTTTGTAAATTCGCTTCGAAACGAATAACCATTTGCCACTCTCGTTACTGGAAGAAAAGTTTGGGGATCGGGCGCTCGCCAGCGAAGAAATTGAACGCCTGAGCCATGCGGCACACTCGCACCGGTTGCGTTTCAAAACGATCCTGATGATCGTGTTTGTAGTGATCTTCAGCCCGGTCGGAAACGTGCTGCTCAGCAAGGGCATGAAAGATGTCGGCCCGCTCGACTTTGGCACCTACGCACAGTTTGCGCAGACCTTCGAAAATATCTTCACTTCGCCATTCATCTGGTTGGGAATTGCTTCGCTGATCGTGTTTTTCGTGGCGTACAGCGTGGTGCTGTCGTGGGCGGACTACAGTTTCGTCCAGCCGGCATCGTCAATGGCCTACGCAGTGGTGGCGCTGTTGGGTCATTTTGCGCTGCATGAGCCAGTCACACCGCTGCGATGGATCGGCGTGCTGGTGATTTGCCTGGGCGTTTTTGTAGTCGGCCGCACTCCGCCGCGCACCACGAGGCATTCCTGATGCTGTGGGAATCAATCGAGCTGGCGTTGATCGTGATCTGCGGCACCGCGGGCGAGCTGTGTGTGACGCGCGGAATGAAGTCGATCGGCGAAGTGCACGATTTCCGGCCGCGTGCGCTGGTTCGCGTGATGTGGCGGGCGATCAGCACGCCGTGGATGCTGCTGGGCGTGTCCCTGATGGCGGTGGCTTTCTTCGCGTTGCTGGGGGCGCTTTCGATTGAAAACGTCAGCTTTGTGGTGCCGGTGACGGCGCTGAGCTATGCGGCTGGCACGCTGGGCGGCGAGATTTTTCTGGGCGAGCATGTCTCGCGCAGCCGGTGGCTGGGCGTGGGGCTGGTCTGCGTAGGCGTAACGCTAGTGTTTTTGGGACGGCCGTAATTGCGCATTTGGCGAGCGATTTGCACAGCGACCAGACCGGTGGTACCTTGCGCGAATCGGACAGAGTAAGCACAATGGAATCAGAATGAGCTATTATGGGCCGGCGGTACCCGCCCCAGTTCCCCCCGGCCCGGGACGCGGCATCGCCAGCAAAGAAAGTCAGATAACGAGTGAACTTTCAGTCGCAGATTCGGCAATAACAGTGGCGGATACCAAACACAAGGCGGAATGCTCATGAGAATTGCGGTGCTCGGGGGAGATGGGTATTGCGGATGGGCGACAGCGCTTTACCTTTCGAAGCAGGGGCATTCGATTGCGATCGTCGATAATTTCGTTCGACGGCAGTGGGACCACGAGCTTGGGGCGCAGACGCTGACGCCGATCCAGCCGCTGACCGACCGTCTGCGCGTCTGGAAGAACCTCACCGGGCATACCATCGAATCCTACGTCGGCGATGTGACCGACTACGAATTTCTTGTCGGCATGATTCAGGATTTCGAGCCTGAGGCGATCATCCACTTCGCCGAACAGCGCTCGGCTCCCTACTCGATGATCGACCAGCGCCACGCGGTGTTCACGCAGGTGAACAACGTGGTGGGCACGCTGAATCTGCTGTTCGCGGTTCGCGAACACGCGCCGCAGTGCCACCTGATCAAGCTGGGCACGATGGGCGAGTACGGCACGCCGAATATCGATATTGAAGAGGGTTACATCACCATCGAGCACAACGGCCGCAAAGACGTGCTGCCGTATCCGAAGCAACCCGGCTCGTTCTACCACCTCTCGAAAGTGCACGACAGCCACAACATCATGTTCGCCTGTAAAGTGTGGGGCCTGAGCGCCACCGACCTGAACCAGGGCGTGGTGTACGGCACGGTGACCGACGAAGTCGCGATGGACGAAGCGCTGATCAATCGCTTCGATTACGACGAAATCTTCGGCACGGTGCTCAACCGGTTCTGCGTGGAAGCGGCGATTGGCCATCCGCTCACTGTGTACGGAAAGGGCGGACAGCAGCGCGGGTTCCTCGACATTCGCGACACGGTTCGCTGCGTGGAAATTGCATGCAATCACCCGGCGAAGGCTGGCGAGTTCCGCGTCTTCAATCAATTCACCGAGCGCTTCTCGATTCTGGACATCGCGAACCAGGTGCAGGCCGCGGGCAAGAAGATCGGACTCGATGTAGAAGTAACGCACCTGCCCGATCCGCGCGTGGAAGCCGAAGAGCATTACTACAACGCGAAGCATTCAAAGCTGATCGATTTGGGCTTGCAGCCGCACTTCCTTTCGGACGCGCTTCTCGATTCGCTGCTGAAAATCGCGGTGAAGTACAAAGATCGCGTCGATCCTTCGCTGATCATGCCCCGCGTGAACTGGCGGCGTCCGCGCAACGAAAAGCGGCAGCACGGAGCGATCGCGGAAACTGTCGGCGTGTCGAATGGGCACAACGGCCACGGCGCCACAAACGGTAACGGCCACCAGGAAAACCTGAAGTCGGTGCCGGCGATCCGCGCCAACGGCGGCACGAGCAAATCGCGCGTTCAATCGAAGTAAGCGCGATTTTTCTGTGCGGCCTGTACGGACGGTCGTGGTGCGGCCCGTTAGCATCCATGGGGCACCCGGCCGAATTCAACCTTCCTCGCGTTGTGCTGTGGAACGACGGTCGATCCCAACAGAAATGTTCTTGTCCCGCCGATCCTTCCGGTAAAATACGGTAGTTTCGCCCGCTCAGAGATCCGTTTGAGCCGGGTCCGACGATTGCAGTTTGCAAGGAGAAGTGCCGCTTGTTGCCGCGCGACGCCCAAGATTCCGCACTGATCGCGCAGGTGCTTGGCCGCCAGCCCGAAGCGCTGCTGGAGCTATATCGTAAGTACAAAACCCGGGTGTATTCGCTTGTTCTTCGCATCGTGCGAGACAGGAGCACGGCAGAAGAAATCTTGCAGGACACGTTCTTCCGGCTTTGGCAGCGTCCCGAGTATTACGACCCGGAAAAAGGGCCTCTGATTGCCTGGTTGCTCACCGTGGCTCGAAATCTGGCACTCGACCACTTTCGAAAAGAATCCCGCCGCCTTCCAACCTGCGTACTAACGAATGAGGGAAATGCCTTTCTGGAACGCGTGCCTGACCTGACGGCTCTGGAAGATCCGAGCCTCGGGCCCGCGTTGCGCCAGGCTCTGAAACAGCTTCCGCCAGAGCAACGGACTGCGATTGAAATGGCGTACTTCGAGGGACTGACGCACAGCGAGCTGGCCGAGCGGCTTGGCGAGTCGCTCGGCACGGTGAAAACGAGGATCCGGCTTGGCCTCGGCAAGATGCGCGAAGCGATGCGTGGCTTCGGCAAGGTGCTAACTCAATGACGGAGTTCTGCAACAACCATCGCGACGACTGGGAGCTGTTCGCGCTCGGGACACTCTCCGAAAAGGAACGCGAGCAGATGTCCGCGCATCTGCGGAGCGGTTGCCCGGAATGCGCGAAGTTGTTCATGGAGGCGCAGGCGGTGGTGGCAGCGTTGGGCACGACGCCCGAGTCCGAAGATCCTTCGCCGGCAGTCGAACTCCGGCTGGCCGAACGGCTGCGAGCGGACGCAGCAAAGGGATTGGAACAGGCAACTTCTCCCGCTCCTCAAGTGATGGCCGCTGCGGAGCGTGGCATTTCCTTTTGGATTGCCGCGCCGTGGGTTCTTGCCGCGCTTTTTTTTGCGCTGTTCGTAGCGTCTGAGCGTGCGTACCTGAAATCGCAAAAGGAGTCGCTCGAGGCAGGGCAGTTGAATCCGGTGAAAAAAATTGGACCCGCGGAGCCGCAATCTCCGAATGGAAATCCGGATAGCGCCACAAACGAGCGGGAACTGCAATCCACCATCGAGCAACTCCGCGCGCAACTCGATCAAGCGAATCAGCAGATGGCGGACTCCCAACGAGAGGCAGCGCGCCTTTCGACCGATTTGAAGGCTGCGAACCTTCAAGTGGCGGCGCTTCAGAGCAGCATCAAGGATGCGGAGGAGCAACGAATCAAAGCGGAAGCGGATGCGGCGTCGATCCGGCTGCAGTTGGCCAAAGTGCAGGACGACGAACACCGCGGGGGCAGCCTCGCGGAGCAGAATCGACAGATGGCCAAGTTGCTCGAATCACCGCAGCTGCATCAACTGCCGCTGAAAGTGGTGAATCCGCTCGGCGGCGAAGCCGATGCGCGCGTGGTGTGGGACGACGATCGCGGACTGATGCTGCTGGCGCACAATTTGCCGCAGCTCCCGCAGCGTCGCGTGTATCAGTTATGGATTCTGCGCAAAGGTACGCCGCCGATCGCCAGTGCGGGACTGGTGCAAGTGGATTCGCGCGGGCGAGGTACGGCCTATGTACCACCCGGCGACGACCTGAATAACATGGCGGGAGTGGTCGTAACGGATGAGCCGCCCGGCGGCAGCACTTCGTCGCGCGGCAGTCAAGTGTTGCTCGGCAAGCCCTGATCGGTCCCGACTCTGGCGAACACCCGTCCCTGCTAAATCGAAACCCGGCAGATCCGGGCCATTTCTCGCGCTCATCCAGATAAAAACTTTTACCCACGCCTTCTAAAGCCGCCAGGCCGACTGACGTCGTTCCCCCCGAACAAGGTCACAATTCCGTAACAATCTCAGCGGATCGCGCGGTTTCGGGCCTTCCCACTATTTTCAAAAGCTAGTAGGCTCTTGCGTGCGCTCATGATTCCGCAAGACTCACAAAAACTTCGCAACCTGATCTCCCGCCGCCATTGGGGCGCCGCGCTCGATCAACTGCGCAAGCTGGACAGCGCAGCCGCTGCCGATTTTTTCATGACGTTGCCGTTTGACCAGCAGCGCGAATTTTTTCACCGGTTACCGATCGCGTTTGCGGCTTCGTTGATCGTTCATCTGCCGTACTACCACGCCTACGTGCTGCTGCACTCGCGGCCCCTGGCGGAGATGAACACGATCATCGAGTCGATGTCCGATGCCGACCGCAATCATTTTCTGGACGCGCTGCCCGAAGAAGCGTGGAAACTTTTGCAGGATGAATTGGCGGGTGCTGCCGCGGCAAAGCCGGCCGCAACTGCGGAAGCGGAGTCTGCTGCGGCGGCTCTGGCGGATGAGTCGCCTGCGGAACAAACTTTCCATGCAGAGCCGCCTGTCGAATCGCACGCAGACGGGCAAGTCGCCGAGACTCCGTCCGCCGAAGCCGCCGCGGAATCGTCCGCCACGCCCGCGTCCGAAGAGCCGATCATTCAGGCCCATCAAATCGAAAAAAGCTACAAACAGCCCGACGGCCGCGAAATTCAAGTGATCGCGCCGCTGGATTTTTCGGTCGAGCCAAACACGATCATCGCGCTGCTTGGTCCGAGCGGCTCGGGAAAATCCACGCTGCTGCGAATGCTTTCCGGTTTGGCGACACCGTCCGCCGGCGAAGTACTCTGGCACGGAAAGCCGATGGGGCAGTGTCATCCCAACGTGGCGATCGTATTCCAGAGTTTCGCGCTGTTTCCGTGGCTGACGGTGCTCGACAACGTGGAAGCGCCGTTGCTCGCGCGCGGCACGTCGCACTTCGAGCGGCACCGCAAAGCGCTGAGCGCCCTTGCTTCGGTGGGCTTGAAAGGATTCGAAAACGCGTTTCCGAAAGAGCTTTCGGGTGGGATGAAGCAGCGAGTCGGCTTTGCGCGCGCCTTGGCCGTGGAGCCGGAAATTTTGTTTATGGACGAGCCGTTTTCCGCGCTCGACGTGCTGACCGCCGAATCGCTGCGCGGCGAGCTGCTGGAATTGTGGCTGGCGAAAAAAATTCCCACGCGCAGCATTTTCATCGTCACGCACAACATTGAAGAGGCCGTGCTGCTGGCCGATCGGATCATCGTGCTGGGGCGCAATCCGGCGCGCATCCGCGCGGATTTCCGCGTGCCGCTGCAGCACCCGCGCGACCGCAAATCCGCGGCCTTCGTGCTCTACGTGGACTACATCTATAAGGTCATGACCCAGCCGGAGCTGAAGCTCGATCCGCCGACCAAGGCCGGACACAAAGAACGCGCCGCCGCGCAAATGATTCCGCACGCGCGCCCCGGCGGGATTTCCGGTTTGCTCGAGTTGCTGAACGATCGCGGCGGAGACGAAGACATCTACCACGTGGCCGACGACCTGCGATTGGAGGTGGACGACCTGCTGCCGATTCTGGAAGCCGCCACCATGCTCGGTTTCGCCACCGCGAATGAAGGCGACGTGCGCCTCACGCCGGTGGGCAAAGCGTTTGCCGAAGCGGACATCAACGCGCGCAAATATTTGTTCCGCGACGCAGTGCTCGAGCACGTTTCGCTGCTGCAGCAAATACACTCCGCGCTGCACAAGCGTTCCGACCACAAAATGCCGCTTGAGTTTTTCCGCGATCTGCTCGACGAACGGTTTGCGCAGGTAGAGGTCGAGCAGCAGATCGAAACCGCGCTGGGCTGGGGACGCTACGCCGAAATCTTCACCTACGATCCTGAAACGGACACGTTGTTCCTGCACGGAGCAGGGCAAACCGAAAACGCCGCAGAAACGAGCTCGCTGCACTGATGGCCAACGCACGAAGGGTCGCGCCGCTCACCTGGGGAAATATTCCGACGGCCGTTCCGTCGATCGTCCGCGATTTGCCGGTCATTCTTGCGGCGTTCTCGCTTTTTTACGCGCTGCTGTCGCTCACGCATTACTGGCTCACTCCGGTCAGCGTCGATACGCAGATCGATTTGTCGCCTTCGGCGTTGCCGCGTTACGCGATGTATTCGGTCTTGCGCATCGCGATCGCCTACGTGCTGAGCCTGGGCTTCACACTGGTGTACGGATACATCGCCGCGTACAACGCGCGCGCCGAGCGTTTCCTGATTCCGCTGCTCGATACGTTGCAATCGATTCCAGTGCTCAGTTTTTTGCCCGGCGTGATGGTCGCGATGGTTTCGCTGTTTCCCACGCGGCAAATCGGCGTCGAGCTTGGCTCCATCCTGCTGATCTTCACCGGACAAGTCTGGAACATGACGTTCAGCTACTATTCGTCGCTGAAAAATATTCCGCGCGAGATGCGGGAAGTGGCCGTGGTGTACCGCTGGAGCTGGTGGCAGCGGTTCACGCAGATGGAATTACCGTACGCCACGATTGGCCTCGTGTGGAACTCGATGATGTCCGTCGCGGGCGGATGGTTTTTCCTGATGGCCTGCGAAATGTTCACGTTGGGCAATCGCGACCTGCGGCTGCCGGGCCTCGGCTCCTATTTGCAGACCGCCGCGAACGCCGGAAACCTACACGCAATTTATTGGGGCATGGGCGTGATGATCGGCATCATCGTGCTGATCGACCAATTGATCTGGCGGCCGGTGATCGCCTGGGCGGAAAAATTTAAATTCGAGCAAGTGGAATCCACCGACGCGCCGCGCTCGCCGGTTTTGGATTTTCTGCGATCGTCGCGCGTGCTGGCGATTGTTTCGCGGCTGACCACGCGGCCGGCCCGCGAATACCTGACACTCTTTTTCGCGCGCCGCCGCTCGGCGGAACTTCCAATCACCACGGACGAATCGGCTCCGTCGTGGACCTATCGCGTGTTTCTGGTAGTCGCGAGCCTTGGCCTGGTGTACGCGGTATACCGGATGTTCATGCTGCTGTCGCACCTGACGCGCGCGGATTATTCGAGCATCGGCTGGGGCGCGGGCGCGACCTTGCTGCGCGTCATCTTCACCTTATTCCTCGCCGGGCTATGGACGATTCCCGCTGGCGTCGCCATCGGACTTCATCCCAAGATCGCCGCGTTCGCGCAGCCAATCGTGCAGATCGCCGCTTCGGTTCCGGCGACGGCGCTGTTTCCGGTAATGTTTTTGATTTTGATCCGGCTGGGCGGTGGACTCGGCGTGGGATCGATCGCGTTGCTGCTAGTCGGTACGCAGTGGTATTTGCTTTTCAACATCATCGCCGGCGCGATGTCGATTCCCACCGACTTGAAGGAAGTCACCAGCGTGTTTCGCTTCGGGCGAATCGAACGCTGGAAAGAATTGTTCCTGCCGGGAATTTTTCCGTTTCTGATCACCGGATTCATCACCGCCAGCGGCGGCGCGTGGAACGCCAGCATCGTGGCCGAATATTTCCGGTTCCGCGGGACGACCTACGTGACGACGGGGCTTGGCGCGGTGATCAGCACGGCGACGGAATCGGGGAATTTTGCATTGCTGCTCGCCGCGACGATTGTGATGGCCGCGATGGTGGTGACGATCAACCGGCTGGTTTGGCGGCGCCTGTACGCTATCGCTTCCACTCGCTACAAACTCGAAAACTAGTTCGGAGCTTTTACCGCCCAGTGAAGTCCGATCCCGCCCAGAATAAATCCCTGCGTATCCACGTTCGAATATCCCATCTGCTGCAGCAGCGATGAAAAATCCCGCATGGTGGTGAAACTGCGGATCGAATCGGGAATGTAAGTGTAAATGCGCGGGCGGCCGTGCAGCATCAGTCCCCACGCCGCGCCCTGCGCGTACAAATATCCCAGGTACATTTCGCGGAACACGCGATTGGTCGGCAGGAAAAAATCCAGGCTGACCATCATGCCGCCGGGTTTGGTGACGCGCTCGATTTCGCGAACCGCTTTTTTCAGGTCCGGAAAGTTGCGCAGCCCGTAGCCGATAAAAACACAATCGAACGAAGCGTCGGCAAACGGTAACAGCGTAGCGTCGGCGCAGGCCGCTTCCTTCAGTCCGTGCGCGCGCGCCAGTTGCAGCATTCCTTCGGTGATGTCCACGGCCACCGAGCGCGCCTGCGGCAGCCGCTCCTGAACCAGCTTCGAAAAGTCGCCGGTGCCCGACGCCAGATCTAGAACGGTTGCGTTTGCGGGAAGCATTGCGCGCGTGACGCCGAGTTTTTTCCAGCGCCGGTCCATGCCGTACGAAAGAATGCGTGTGACGAAATCGTAGCGAGGCGCGATCGTGCTGAACATCGCGCGCATCAGTTTTGAATCCTGGCGTTCTGCGGGAGTGGCCATAGGTCGCGAAGAATTCTACATGCTTTGCGGTGAACGTCACAGCGCGTCTTGCGCGTCCTCCGGCGGGAGAAGCGACTACAGCGAAGCAGGCGCGACGGTCAATGCGCGGGCCAGCAGCTCGGTAAGGTCGCGCTCGGCGGCAGGGGCTTGCTTACCGAGTTTCGTTTCGATCTGGTGGCGCACAGCTCGCACCGTATCCAGGTCGGTTCCGGGCGTCGCAGCCAGCAGATTTTCCGCGCGGACCACGCAGGCGTATACCAAATCATCTGGCGCGGAATGCCGGCGCAAAAATTGACCGTAGTTGAACCAGTCAAGCGCTTCGGCGTGCGAATCCTTCGCGGCGGCGTCGAGCGTCAGTGCCTTTTGATACGACTGCAGCGCCGCGCGGTAATCGCCCGTTTTTTCCTGCACGTCGGCAGCGTGCGCGAGTGCGAAACTTTCCAGCTGCGGGCGGTTCGCTTGCGCTGCCATCTCGATGGCTAGCGCGTAACTTTTCAGCGCCGCGTCGGTTTGGTTCAGTTGCGCCTGATCGCTGCCAAGCGCGATCGTGCCGGAAATGATCTGATCGGCGACCGCGGCGGGATTGTCCGGCTTGGCGGATGCGGTGTCCAGATACGCTTTCCAGTGGCGCGCGCCGGCGGCGAATTCGCCGGAGTGATCGTAGGCCTGCGCCAAATACAAATTCGCATTCACTTGCTGCGGATCGATTTCGAGCGCCTTGTTCCACGAATCCATCGCCAGCTCGGGCTGACCTGCGTGCGCGGCCAGCAAGCCATAATTCACCAGCGCGTCGGTGTCGCGCGGAAATCGTTCGAGTATTTTCTGATAGTCGGCGTAGGCCTCGTCGTATCGCTGATCGTCCAGCAGCGCGCGCGCGTAGGATTCCTGCAGTGTGATGCTGCTGGGATTGATTTCGACGGCGTGAGCCAGCGTGGCAATTTCCGCGTCGCGTTTGCCCTGGTGCGCTTCGGCGCGGGCGATGCGCTGCTGCGTCGCGCTGTCGTAAGGATTGATGCTCGCCGCTCGTTCGAGCGCGTTCAAATTGCCTTCGTCGGTGCGCATCACGAAGTGAAGCTGCTCGAATCCGCCCCACAGAAACAGCAGCGCGACGATCGCAATTCGAAACACGAGCTTGCCGGTGCTCCGCGCTGTCGCCGCGCTTTTCGACGTACTTGCGCGCTGCGCGTTGCCGTCCACCAGCAGCGACGACACGCGCTTATCGCGCAGCTTCCACAGCGCGCCATCCAGAATGAAGTGGTGGATGTTCACCAGCGACAGGAAAATCAAAAAGCTGGTGGTGAAATCGTAATGAAACAAATAGCTCACCAGCCACGGCCCGGGAATGAACAGCGCAATCCCGCCGGCGAGCAGCGTCACGAAATACGCACCCAGCCGCCAGTTCGATTGGCCTTCGGCGCGCGCTTCGCGTCGCTGGTAGTAACTGGTGATCCACAGATATTGCGTGGAGTGCAGCACCGCCAGAATGCCGCTGCTGTAGCGCGTCTGCGGAATTTCCGATCCGGAGCGCAACTCGATCAGCGTGGGCAGTACGAACCACAGGAATTGCGTCAACGCCAGCACCAGCGGCGCGGCCATTTCCCGCATGCCCTTCGCACGAACCAATCGTTGTAATCCAAGAAATGAAAAAACGAAAAACGCCGCGCCCAGCGCCAGCCGCGCGGGAACCGTGATCTTCGCCGGCAGCGCGAGAGACAAGATCAATGGATCGTTCGAGCCGCCGGTGTTGAAGCTCGTCAGCAGCATCACGTACGAAGCCACGAAGGCGGCGCGCAACATTTGGCGCTCGCGCGGTTGCACCTCCGCTCCGCTGCGCCGCAAAAACATCATTAGCAATCCGAAATTCTGGCCGGAGTAGTGCCACGGGCTCCAGAAAATGTAGAGCGTGAAAACCCACGGGAACAAACGAGGCGAGGCGTGCATCACCACGCCGGTCAAGATCACCAGCAGCGTTACATGCAGCGTGACGAATTTGTATTTTTCGAAGTTTTCGCGGGTGTGATAGGCGCGATAAATCGTCGCCATGAAGTGCGGATAATTGAAAATCACCGCGAGCACGTAAAACGCAATCGCCCACGAGTGCGAATTGCTGGGAGACATCAGCAACGCGATGGCCAGCAGCGGAGCCGACCATCCGCCGCAGCCCACCAGCAAATCGAGCCATGGCGTGTAAATCCACGGCGACGACGGTTTGGCCGCGGATGGCGGCGCAGCTGCGGCTGAATGCGCTCCGAGTGTTTCGGCTGACGGGCTCACGGGAAATTCCTCGCGACGCCGCAAAATTCGCAGCGTTCGCCATCGAGTGTACGCTGCGCTCTGCTTGCCCGGACGGCGTCCGGGTGCCGCTATGTTGAAAGCGTAACTTCCGTGTGTTAAGCACACTCTTACGTGCCGTCGCGCGCCGCTGTGACGGCACGGGATTGCCATTATGCGGATGCCGCAAAATGTGGCTTAATGTTGTTCTGCTTCAGCGGCGTTTCCAGCGCCAAACTTTCGAATACACCGCCGGACGTTGGCCAAGGAAAAATCGGAAACGTTTTCGTACCGGCGACATCTGACGCGAAGAGGAGTCTGCGATGCAACTCGGAATGATTGGATTGGGACGGATGGGCGCGAACATGGTCCGCCGGCTTCAGAAGGGCGGCACCGAATGCGTAGTGTTCGACATGAACGCGGCCAACGTGGACGCGCTGGTGAAGGAAGGCTCGACCGGTTCGAGTTCGATCGACGATTTCATCGGCAAGTTGAAGCAGCCGCGCGCGATTTGGCTGATGGTGCCGGCCGCGGTGGTGGATAGCACGCTTGCGACGCTGCTGCCGAAGCTGGCGAAAGACGACGTGGTGATCGATGGCGGCAACTCGTATTACATCGACGACATTCGCCGCGCGAAAGATCTGACCGCTAAGGGATTCCATTACGTGGACGTGGGCACCAGCGGCGGTGTGTGGGGCCTCGAACGCGGCTACTGCATGATGATCGGCGGCGAAAACGCCGTGGTGCAGCGGCTCGATCCGATTTTCAAGATTCTTGCTCCGGGCATCGGAAATATTCCGCGCACTCCGGGCCGCGAAAAAATGGGCGGCACATCCGAACAGGGCTATCTGCACTGCGGGCCGTCCGGCGCCGGGCATTTCGTGAAGATGGTGCACAACGGAATCGAATACGGAGTGATGGCCGCGTACGCCGAAGGCCTGAACATTTTGAAACACGCGAACGTCGGCAAAGTGAAGCGCGTGGAAGACGCCGAAAACACTCCGCTGCGCGATCCCGAGCACTACATGTACGACTTGAATCTGCCGGACGTCACCGAAGTGTGGCGCCGCGGCAGCGTGATCGCTTCGTGGCTGCTCGACCTCACCGCGATTGCCCTCGCAAAGTCGCCGGACCTTTCGAATTTTTCCGGCCGCGTCTCGGATTCCGGCGAAGGTCGCTGGACGATTCAAGCGGCGATCGAAGAGGGAAGTCCCGCGCCGGTGCTCACCGCCGCTCTCTACGAACGATTTACTTCGCGCGGCGAAGCGGATTTCGCGAACAAGATACTGTCCGCCATGCGGTTTGAATTTGGCGGCCACCACGAACAGAAAGCCTGATCGCAGAGCCCGGCGCGAACACAGAACATCTAAGTCTCGCGCCGGGTTTTTCGACATCCGATCGAATTTCACCGCTGCCACGGAAGGAGATTCTGCCGATGAGTCCCACGACGACCGCAAACGACGCGCCACCAAGTGTCGCACCCGCCGCTGGAGCTACCGTCACCGCGCCGGTACACGTGCCTTCGGACGCGTTTGTATTTTTTGGCGCCACGGGCGACCTGGCGCACAAGAAAATCTTTCCGTCGCTGCAGGCGATGATCAAGCGCGGAAATTTAAATGTGCCGGTCATCGGCGTCGCGAAAGCGGGATGGAATCTCGATCAGCTTCGCGAGCGGGCGCGCGATGGAATCGCGCAGTACGGCGGCGGAGTGGACGAAAAAGCGTTCGCGCGGCTGCTGGAGCTTTTGAAATACATCGACGGCGACTATCAGGATCCGAACACGTTCACGCAATTGCGTCAGATGCTCGATGGCGCGAAGCATCCCGCGCATTATCTGGCGATTCCTCCCAGCTTGTTTGCCACGGTCGTTGAGGCGCTTGGCAAGTCGGAGTGTGCATCCGGCGCGCGCGTGATCATCGAAAAACCGTTTGGTCACGATCTGGCGTCGGCACGGGCGCTGAATGCGATTTTGCTTTCGGTGTTTCCGGAGTCCGGAATTTTCCGCATCGATCATTACCTCGGCAAAGAAGCTGTTGAAAACGTGTTGTTGTTCCGCTTCGCCAATTCGTTCCTCGAGCCGATCTGGAATCGCAACTACGTGCACAGCGTGCAAATCACCATGGCCGAATCGTTTGGTGTGCAAGGCCGCGGAAAGTTTTACGACGAAACCGGCGCCATTCGCGACGTGATTCAAAACCATTTGCTGCAGGTGATCGGTTTTCTGGCGATGGAGCCGCCGACGCGCATGTATCCGGACTCGCTGCGCGACGAACAGGTGAAAATTTTCCACATGATTCCGCCGCTGATGCCCGACGAGGTGGTGCGAGGACAATTCGTCGGCTACCGCAAGGAACCGGGCGTCGCGCCGCAATCGGATGTGGAAACCTACGCGGCGGTACGAATGGAAGTGGATTCGTGGCGCTGGGCCGGCGTTCCATTTTTGATTCGCGCCGGGAAATGCCTGCCGGTGACTGCAACCGAAGTGCTGGTCAAGCTGCGCCAGCCGCCGCTCAGCAAATTGCCGCCGGGCTCGAATTTCTTCCGCTTCCGCCTTGGACCCGATCTGTCGCTCAGCCTGGGTGCGCGCGTAAAGCGGCCCGGACCGTTTCTGGATACGATTCCGACCGAGCTGGAAGCCGTGCAAATGTCGCAATCGAGCGAGATGGACGCGTACGAGCGACTGCTGACCGATGCGATGAAGGGCGATTCGCTGCTGTTTGTCCGGCAGGATGCGGTGGAAGCGGCGTGGGCGATTGTCGATCCGATTTTGAATTCCGTTGTGCCGGTGCACACGTACGATCAGGGCACATGGGGACCCGAAGAGGCCGAGCGCCTAGCCGAAGACATTGGCGGCTGGCACGATCCGGCGGGGAAACCGTCGGACTCGTAGCGGCGCTCCAGGATTTTTTACCGCAGCGCACGTTTCGAATTTTCGTGCATCTCGTTCGGTGTTTCCGCGTCTCCGCGATTGCGAATTCGCATTTTCATCGCTGCCTTGAATTACTTCGCTAAATTCTTACCACTCGGCGACGCCTTTAAATCGCCGCCGCTCGGCACTTTAATAAAATGTTGATCGGACTTGCGCGCGGGAGCATTTTCAATTACTGTGACCGTCGGTCAACGCTCCGCATTCGCCGAATTTCGACCCGAGCGTGAAAAAATGTCAATGAAAGTATCCGTCCCTGACCTCAGGTCAAATCGAAACGCCAAGCCGCGACGCACGCTGGCCGAGCACTCCGCGCACCGCCGCGAGCCCGCTCCGCGCGTGGAGGCGAAGCGCGCTCGAATTGTGGACGCTGCGCTGCGCCATTTTGCCGCGCAGGGTTATCACGACGCGCGAATCGAAGATCTGGCTGCGCAACTCGGCGTCGCAAAAGGTTCGGTGTTCCAATATTTCGGCAGCAAAGCGGGATTGTTCCTGGAAGCGTACAAAAAAGCGGTCCGCTCGTTTCCGGCGTATTTGGACTGCCCTTCGCAAATTCGTGAGAAAGGTTTTTTCGAAATCGTTCATTACTGGCTGCTGTCCACCGAGCGGATGCTTCGCGACGATTGGATTCCGTATCGCGTGGCGCTTTTGGGAAATTACGGCGTGGACCTGGCGCTGAAGCGCGAGATCAACCGTTTCCTGCTGGCGGAGGATCCCTACGGCAGCACTGCGTTTGTGCGGCTGGGAATTTCGCGCGGAGAAGTTCGATCCGACGTCGATCCTGCGCTGATCGTCTCGATTCTCGATTGGACGATGGAGCGCTTTCAGGATGCGCTGCTCACCGAAGAGCTCGACCCGGGATTGTTTCCGCATCCGGCCGATCCGGAAAAAAATCGCGCGCGTATCAACCAATTTCTGATGGTGCTGCAGGGCGCGATCGGAGTTTAAGAGCATCGCGTGATTGCCGCGCATTCGCCGGCCGATGTTCGGCCCGTTCGCCAACGAAATCAGAGGAGATCATCGGATGGACGCTTCGCTGAAAGAAATTCTCGCTTCCTACAACGCTGCGGCGCCGCTCGCCGAGGCCTACACAATTCCCGCGCCGTGGTACACCGACCAGCGAATCGCCGATCTGGAATTGAAAAATGTTTTTTCGCGCAACTGGCAGGCCGTGGCCCGCACGGCGCAACTGGAAAAGCCGGGGCAATACGTCACCGCGACGGTCGCGAACGAGCCGATCGTGGTGGTGCGCGGCAGCGACGGCCAATTGCGCGCTTTTTACAACGTGTGCCGCCACCACGCCATGACGGTGATGAACGAACCCTGCGGCCACACGCAACACTTGCGCTGCCCGTACCACGGATGGACTTACAACCTCGAAGGCGAGCTGCGCGGCATGACCGAATTTGACGGCGTGCGCAATTTCGAGCGCAAAGACAACGGCCTGGTGCCGGTTCGCGTGGAGACCTGGGAAAACTTCGTGTTCGTGAATCTGGACCCGAACGCGGAGTCGCTCGAAAAATTTCTGGGCGCTCTGGTCGGACTGGCCAGGCCGCTGGTGTTCGACAAGCTGCAATTCGTCGAACGCCGCAGCTACATCCTGAACTGCAACTGGAAAGTGTACGTCGATAATTTTCTGGACGGCGGCTACCACGTGCCGCACATGCACAAGGGGCTGAATAGCGTGCTCGATTACACCAACTACACCATTGAAAACGTGGACCGCACCTGCGTGCAATCCAGCCCTGTCAGCGTGGATCAATCCTCCGAAGCGAGTGCGGCCAACACGCGCAAGGGCGATCGCGCCTATTATTTCTGGCAGTATCCGAATTTCATGCTGAATTGGTACGAAGGATATCTGGATACCAACTTGGTGCTGCCGATGGGCGCCGGGCGCTGCGAAGTGATTTTCGATTTTTATTTCGGCGACGTCACCGAAGACAACATGCCGTACATTCGCGAAAGCATGGGCGTGAGCGAGCTGGTGCAGCAGGAAGACATTATTATTTGCGACGGAGTGCAGCGCGGGCTCAGCTCACGTGCCTATCAGGCGGGAAGACTTTCGGTGCGCCGCGAAACCGGCGAACATTTGTTCCACCGTTTGCTGGCCGCGGATCTAACCGATTCCAAAGCTGCCGCAGCTCGATAAGCCGCCTGCCGCCGTAATCGCATTCGCGCGCTTCGGCCGTTCGCTAGTCGAAGATGACGGTCTTGTTTCCGTACAGCAGGATGCGGTTTTCGATATGCCAGCGCACCGCGCGCGACAGCACAACTTTTTCCAGGTCGCGGCCCTTCTGCACCAATTCATCTACTGTATCGCGATGCGAAATTCGCACTACGTCCTGCTCGATGATCGGCCCGTCGTCAAGCACTTCGGTCACATAGTGCGCGGTGGCGCCAATCAGTTTTACTCCGCGCTCAAAGGCCTGCTGGTGCGGCCGCCCGCCGATGAACGCTGGCAAAAACGAATGGTGAATGTTGATGATGTGATGCGGCGGATACTGGCGGATGAATTCCGGCGACAGAACCTGCATGTAACGCGCCAGCACGATCAGGTCGATGCCAAACGGTTTCAATAGTTCGAGCTGCTGGCGCTCGGCTTCGGCCTTGTTGTCTTTGGTGACCGGAATCACGTGCAGCGGAATGTTGTAAAAATCCGTCCAGCGCTTCACCTCCGCATGGTTGCTGATCACCAGCGGGATTTCGCACGCCAGCTCCCCGGCGCGGTGGCGATTCAGCAAATCCACAAAGCAGTGATCGTATTTCGAAACGTAAATCGCCACCTTCGGGCGGTAACTCGAAAGGGCCACGCGCCATTTCATCTGAAAGCGGTCGGCGATGGGCTGGAAATGCCGCGCGAACTCGCGCATATCGAGCGTGAAATCGGTCAGGTCCCATTCGACGCGCATCAAGAACAAATTCCGGTCGGCGTCCTGATGTTCGTCGGCGTGCAGCGTGTTGCCGTTTCCCTTGTAGATGAAATCGTGGATGGCGGCGTTCAAGCCCTTTTGATCGGGGCAACTGACCAGCAATATGGCTGTATTTTTCAACGAGAGTCGGCTCCTGCCCCGTGCGCTCTGATTATGTATCGGCGAAATCCGCTCATTGATGATCGCGCGGAATCGTTTCGTCCCACTTTTTTTCGCGAATCACGCGTCCATTTTCCGTTAGCTTCCGCTCGAAGTGATAGTAGAAGTTTTTCTCGTCGCTCTTCAGGTCGAGCACCACATTCCACAGCAGCGCGCGGTTCGGCAGATCCGCCGACGTGGACGCTTCGCCATGAACCGAACTGACCGCAGGGTTCGCGTCGGAAACTTCGTACGACATCTGCTCGTGATCCTTCATCACGCCGAAACTGAATTTGCCCTGATCGTCGCTCGACCAGAAAACGCGCGTGGTTCCGGCCAGCAGATCGTGCGTGACGGTCCATGTTTGCGGCGGCCAGGTCTCGCCCGACCATTCCACTTCGCTTGACGGCACGGTTTCATTCGCGATCGCGTCAAACGTGGGCCGCGCGGGCGGTTCAACGGGCACGACGGGCAGCGACAGCCGAGAAGCGTCTGCGCCGCCAAGTCGCAGCGAAGTGGTCATCGCATACGGAGTCGGCCAGATCATCGGCCAGAGTGCGTTTGAAATCGCCAGGCGAATGCGATGGCCCTTGGGAAAGACCCAGCTGGTCACGTGCAGTTCGATCGGCAGCGAAAATTCCTCGCCTGGCTTCAAATCTTTCGGCGACGAGGCCGATTCGCGATGCGCTCCGCTTCGTCCCGCGCCGGTGACGAGCGTGACGCTTCCATCAGGAGCTACATCGGAAAGCCGCGCGAACCAATCGGCCAGCGGCGCGCTCGCCGACACATTCAAAACCAATTCCGGCCATCCGAGAATCGCAGTGTCCGCGGCAAGCGGCTCGGTGTCATACACCAAACTCGATGCGTCGATCGGCCGCTGGTCGGCCGTGAAATCGCCCCACCAGAATCCCGCTTCGATGCCACTCGAAGGAACGTATTTCAGCTGCTCGATGGTTGGCGAAATCGAATCGGGCGTCGCGGCCTGCGTCGAGCCCGGTGTCAAGAACTGCGCCAGACGGTGTGACTCGCTCAAGTAGAAATTTTCCGTGCGCGTGTTGGCCGCCGGAAATCCATTTTCCGCGCGCCAGTCGCCCGGAACTGTGGCCAGCTTCGTATCCGGCGGATACCAGTGCCGCATGTACACTTCGAAACGCGGCCCATCCATCACGCCATTTTGTTTTCCCTTCAGCCAGTAATCGAACCAGCGGACTGCATCGCCGCGCCACTCCACCGAAGGTCCCGGGTCGGCGTCGTGCGGCCAGGAATGATTCCACGGCCCCAGCAGAGCTTTCACCGGCGCGTTCACATTTTCCAGAAACCGCGGAATACTATCGCGATAGCCGTCGATGAATCCGCCGATCATGAACGTCGGCATTTTGTATTCGGCATAGCGATCGGGCGCGAGAGATGCGCGGCGCCAGAATTCGCCGTCCCGCTGATGCTTTAAATACAACGGAAACCACGGCTCAGCGTCGAATCGCGGAGCCAGTGATTTTTCATCGACGGGAAAGTCCGGAGCGCGCGTCAGGCCCAGCGTCAAATCCATCGCCAATTCGAATTCGTCGGCGTGCATCAGATTGTCGATGTAGTGGATATCGTCGTGAAACAGTTCATCGGTGGCGCACACTGCGATGATCGCTTTCAGCGCCGGAGGATTCAGTCGTGCCAGTTGGATGGAGTTGAATCCGCCCCACGAAATTCCAAACATCCCCACCGTGCCGCTCGACCACGGCTGTTTCGAAAGCCAATCGATGATCTCTAGGCCATCCTGCAATTCCTGATCGGAATATTCGCGGTCCGGTGGATTTCCTTCACTCGCGCCGGTGCCGCGAATGTCCACGCGGGCGCCCACGTATCCGCGCCGGACGAAATACGCCATTTGCTGCCAGTCGCCCAGCAGGCTCCAATCGTCTTTTCGGTAGGGCAGGTAGCTCAGCAGGGCGGGGAATTTGTCGTTCGCCCCGGCGCCCTCGGGCATGAACAGATTCACCGCGAGCCGGACGCCGTCTTTCATCGGAATCCAGGTTTGTACTTTTTTCACGCCCGGATAGATCGGCGGAGGAGCTTGCTTCTGCGGTTCGCTGGCGCGCGCAGCGGGCGCGGTCGGCGTCTGCGCTTCCGCGCTATTCGCGAACACCGCAGCGTGCGCCGCGACAAGCGCGAGCAGCACCAGGAATCGCAAAGGCCGCCGAGCGCGACGGATTCGGAATTCGATCATGTCCGAGCGAGGCTATCACAACTGCGCGATGCCGCGCGGCAGGCACTCGTTTGATCTTTGCAGGATTTTCCTGAGGACTACTTTACGAGGGTTTCTAGTTTCGCCAGCCACTGCGCCAGATGGGGGATCGATTGCGTGTGCGTGTGATCCAGCCGCAGCGGAGTGATCGAAATCGCGCCGTCGCGAATCGCGGCCATATCGGTATCGGGTTCGATGCCCTCGACAATTTGCTGTTCGTGCAGCCAGAAATATTTTCGCCCTCGAGGGTCGGTGCCGGGTTGCAGCAGGTTCCGCGTAATTTTCGACGACTGGCGTGTGATGCGGACCGAGCCGTTCCACGCGTTGGGCACGTTCACATTCAGCATCACGCTGGCCGGCAAACCTTCGCCAAGCGCCAGTGGCACAAGCACGCGCGCGAATTCAGCCGCTGGCTTGTAATCCCATTCCTTGCCGCGATGCGCCAGCGACATGGCAATCGCTGGAACTCGATTGATCGCGCCCTCCATCGCCGCGCCCACGGTTCCCGAATAATAAATATTTTCGCCCATGTTCGCGCCGCGATTGATGCCGGACACAACGATATCCGGCTTGTGCGCCAGCAGCGTGTGAAACGCCAGAATCACGGCGTCGGCCGGCGTGCCTTCCACCGCGAATTCGTGCTCCGCGATCTGGTCGTAATAGATGGGCTGGCGCAGAGTCAACGATTGGGCCGCCGCACTTCGTTCGGTGGACGGCGCAACCACCGTCACGTCGCCGTCGTTCTGCAGGGAATCAACCAGCGCGCGGAGACCGGGAGCGTGAATGCCGTCGTCGTTGGTAACTAAAATATTGGGCATGGGTTTTGCAACTTTCCGCAGAAATTTTCAGACGCTTCTACTGTAGCAGGAACGCCGCCCCGAGCGCCCGCCGTCGTGCGCACCGACGTGCTCGCGGTGCAAACAACTTGTCATCGCCATCTGCCCGTGCTAATTAACCATCGCAAATCAGCGTTGCAAGGGGGCAAACGATGAGTTTGGGAAAACGTGCGACCGCCGAATTTTTCGGCACGTTTTGGCTGGTGTTTGGTGGGTGCGGCAGCGCAGTTCTGGCTGCTGCGTTTCCGCAGTTGGGAATTGGATTTGCGGGCGTAGCGCTCGCGTTTGGTTTGACGGTGCTGACCATGGCCTACGCCATCGGACACATTTCCGGCTGCCATCTGAATCCGGCTGTTTCGTTGGGTTTGGTGGCGGGCAAGCGATTTCCGGCGTCGGAATTGATTCCGTACATCATCGCGCAGGTGATTGGCGCCATCGCTGCTGCCGGAGTTTTGTACGTGATCGCGTCGGGAAAAGCGGGATTCGATGTTTCCAGCGGTTTCGCGTCCAACGGCTACGCCGATCATTCACCCGGCGGATATTCAATGGTGGCTTGCCTGGTGGCGGAAATCGTTCTCACTTGTTTTTTCCTGCTGGTGATCATGGGCGCCACGGACAAGCGAGCGCCGGCCGGCTTTGCAGGCATTGCCATCGGCTTGGCGCTCACGCTGATTCACTTGATCGGAATTCCGGTGACGAATCTCTCGGTGAATCCGGCGCGCAGCACTGGCCCCGCGATTTTCGTCGGAGGATGGGCGGTGAAGCAATTGTGGTTGTTCTGGCTCGCGCCGCTCGTCGGTGGATTTCTGGGAGGAGCGATTTACAACGGTCTGTTTGGAACGCCGCCGCCGATGCCGGAGGAAGCAGCATTTAGCCGCGACAAGTAACGGCGCACCGGTAGAGATTGAAAATCGGGGAAGCAATCTCGAAAATTGAAAAAGACAAAGCGGTCGTTGCGCGTGTAGTGGTCCACACGCGCAGCGGCCGCTCTGCTTTTAGAATTCGATTAGGATGGGATGCTGCTGTAACGACATCGCTACCGGACGCAGGCGCTGCAACTGCGCCCTCAGCCGGCTCACGTCCATTCCCGCCGATTGGCAGACCAGCGGAAAGTCCTTCTCATCCTTGAACAAATATTCTTCTGCTTCTCGTTTGCGTCGAAGCGGACCGGAGATCCATTCCTGAATCGTCTTGGTGATTACGGCCTGCCACATTCTTGCCTCAGCGGGTGCGTGCATCTCTTGCGCTTCGGTTGCGTATTGGCCCGTCATGCGTACTCTCCCAGGATTCCGCCGCGGCTGAGTGCGATGGAGATAACAGCCACGCGGGCAGGGCAACACGAATGCCATTAGCGCGCGCGGCCCGCGGTTCATCCCAGCAATGTGCTTGAAGGGTTAGGAGAGAAACTACGGCAAACGCTGTAGTTACTGAGTGATTCATTTTTTTTGCATTTTCCACAGGTTGGTCAAACGCGGAATCGAGTGTGAGACGTGCAAATTGTGCCCGCGGCCGCAAAAATTACACGCGCGGCTCGATTTTTCCGCGTTCCGCGCGCGGCGCTGGGGATGCGCGGCTGTGCGTGCGTCGGCAAAAAAGCAGAGTGCTAGTCGAGCGGCTTGGTCAGGTTCGGAGTCAGATATTTCACCAGCAGCACTTCATTGCCCTGCTGGTTGTAAATCAATTCATCCACCAGTTTTTGTGCCAGCAGCACACCGAAGCCTCCCGGACGCATGCCCTGCGCCTCGCGATAGCTCACGTGGTGAAGCGGATCGTCATGCGGATTGGCCACGGCGGCGTGGGGAATTTCGTCCAGCGTGAAGCCGTCGCCGGGATCCTTCACGCGGCACATCACCATCATTTTCGCGCGTACGTACGAAAGCTCCAGATACTTACTGGGATCGAGTTTGGCGCCGTGCTCGATGGCGTTTAGCAAAATTTCGCGCGACGCGAGGGCCAGCGCGCTTCGTTCGCCTTCCGGCAGCTCGGCGATTTCATTCAGGAATTGCAGCAGTCGGTCGGCGGTGGTCACTTCGCAGCGAGCCATGATGCGCAGCCACTCCGGCGTTGCGGAAATCACTTCGATGCCGTCATCCCACGTGGGGCCTTCGGCCGCCAGGTGAATCATCTCCGCCAGCGCGTGGATCTCGTACGGCTTCGAAAAATAGCTGAACGCGCGCTCGCGCATCGACGCGATCACGTCGCGCGGAGTGCTTTCGTCGGCCAGCACGATCATCCGAGTGTGCGGGCGGATCAGCCGCAGCTTGCGCAGCAGAATCACGTCTTCGCTGCCCGAGCTTTTTTCGCTGGTCAGGATCAAATCAAACGCGCGGGATTGCGCGGCCGCGAGCGCCGACAAATTGTCGTCCACATGCACGATGGTCCATTCGCCCGGCCGGAAACCGGTGCGAAAGATTTCGTCCACCTGCGGATCCGAATCCACCAGCAGCGCGGTGCGCACCGCAAAAGGTTTGATGTTCGTTGCAGATGTGGAACTCATGGCCTCCTCAGAACGGTGTTGCCAGTGCCGGTGTGATTCAGAAAGTATCCCATTTTGGCGAAGCTGAAATGTTAAATTTCGCCGCGCGCGGGATTATGGTCTTCGCGCTTGTTACCGCCGCATTTCCACGTAGAATTTGTGGGCGGCGTGAAAACGGAAGATGGATCCGAATAGCGACATTTCAAAGCACCGGATGGCGGCGGCCGAAGCGACCCGCGGCATCAGTTCCGACAGCATCTATCGCGCCGTCCAGCGCGTGATTGTTGACCGCGACCTGCGCGGCAAAGCGCTCGATTTTGGCGCCGGCGCGGGCCAACTGACCCGCGAGTTGCTCGCCATGGACCGCTTCGCGCAGGTTTCCGCAGCAGACATCATGCCCGCGCCGCCGGAATTCGCCGGTAAAATCGAATGGATCCAGCAGGACCTGAATCTGCCGCTAGAAAATCACGATGCGGCTTTCGACGTGGTGATTTCCGCTGAAGTGATCGAGCATCTGGAAAATCCGCGGTCGATGATGCGCGATCTGTATCGCCTGGTTCGTCCCGGCGGCACGGTGATCGTCACCACGCCCAACAATGAAAGCTGGCGCGCTCTGCTGGCTCTGCTATTCCGCGGGCATTTCGTTTCGTTTGGAGACACCGCGTATCCCGCCCACATCGTCGCGCTGCTGCGCAAGGATTTTGAGCGCATTTTCCGCGAAGCAAAATTTGATACTCCGGAGTTTCACTTCAACGACGATGGCGGCCTGCCGCGGCTGCCGAGTGTGACCTGGCAATCTGTTTCGTTCGGTCTTCTGCGCGGCCTTCGCTTCAGCGACACGGTGATCGCCGTCGCCACCAAACCGCGCTAGCCGCAACGCCGGAGACTACAGCCGATCGTCTTTCGTTTCGCGCGCAGCCAGCAGGCCCAGCACCGTCAGAATCGCCGCAGCGCACAAATAATATCCGACGAAACGCAAACCGTACGTTTTCGCGAGCCACGTCGCCGCGTACGGAGCCAACGAAGCGCCGAAAATTCCCGCCAGGTTAAATGTCAGCGAGCTGCCGGTGTAGCGAACCTGCGTGGGAAACAGCTCAGACAGCAGCGTCCCCAGCGGACCGTAGGTCAATCCCATCAGCGACATTCCCAGAATCATCATCGCCGTCGCGCCCGTCGTACCGGCGGAAAACAGCGGCGCCAGAAGCAAACCGAACGCGCCGATCGCCACGCTGACCCACAGCAGCGTGGTTCGGCGTCCGCGTTCGGCGAGCGCCGCGCCAATCGGAATGAACGCCGCGAAAAACAAAATTCCCAACAGCTGAATCAGCAAAAATTTATCGCGGCTGAAGCCGAGAGCCGACGTCCCCCAGGAAAGCGCGAACACGGTCATCAGATAAAACAGCACGAAGGTGGCCAGCGAAGACAGCGTCCCCACCAGCAGCGCTTTGGGATACGAGCCGAACACCGCCAGCATCGGCACTCGCACGCGATTGTCGCGCGTGAGCGCTTCGCGGAAAACCGGTGTCTCCGATATCGTCAGCCGTACGTAGAGGCCGATCAAAACCAGCGCGGCGCTCGCCAGAAACGGAATTCGCCAGCCGTAGGCGAAAAACTGATCGTTGGTGAGTTGCTTCGAAAGAATCAGAAACACGCCGCCGGAAAATAAAAATCCGATCGGCGCGCCCAGCTGTGGAAACATTCCGTACCACGCGCGCTTGCCGTGCGGAGCGTTTTCAATCGCCAGCAGCACCGCGCCGCCCCACTCGCCGCCCAATCCAAGTCCCTGACCGAAGCGGCACAGCGCCAGCAGCAACGGCGCAGCAATTCCAATCGAGGCATACGTCGGCAGAATTCCGATTGCCACGGTGGAAACGCCCATGGTCAGCAGCGCCGCCACCAGCGTGGCTTTGCGCCCCACTCGATCGCCGAAGTGGCCAAAGATCGCCGAGCCAAACGGCCGCGCGATAAACGCGATCGCAAATGTGGCCAGCGACGCGAGCGTCGCCGATGCGGGTTCCGACTTCGGAAAGAACAGGCGCGGAAAAACGAGTACCGCCGCCGTCGCGTATATATAGAAGTCGAAAAATTCAATCGTCGTGCCGATCATGCTGGCGAACAGCACCTGCACGGGCCGGTTGATTGGCGCTTTTTCGAGCGGAGCTTTCTCGATACGTTCGCGGGGTGCCGCGCCGCGTTCGTCGCTGCTGCTGCGCTGTTCGTTTCGTTGGTCGCTCAAAGTCCCGCGAGTGTACCTCAACGCAGTCCCAGCGAAAACACCCAACGTCATGGCCGTTTTGCTGCTTCACGACGCTTGTGGACAGCCCGTTGCGCTAAACTCGATGAATTCGGCGTTCGTTCGGGCCCGTTGTAATTGTGGTGAGGAGCAAGCAGCAATGACCAAGAGTTTCGGTTCGCTGGTGTTCACGCCGCTGGTGAAGCAATTGCAGGAGCGCTACGGCAGCCGGAGCCAGTACGAAAAACTGGAAAGCTCCGGCACGGCCGGACGCGGGCTGGGCCCCGACGAATCCGAGTTTCTAAAGCATCAGGACAGTTTTTACGTCGCCACAATCGGCGAGTCCGGTTGGCCGTACGTTCAGCATCGCGGCGGCCCGATGGGATTTCTGAAAGTCATCGACGAAAACACCCTGGCTTTCGCCGATTTTCGCGGCAACAAGCAGTACATCACCACCGGCAGCCTGATGCACGACGACCGCGTCGCGCTGATTATCGTGGACTATCCACGCAAGGCGCGGTTGAAGATTCTGGGTCACGCGAAAATATTCGAGGGCGACGCAGCAGCGAGCTGGATCGAAAAAGTTCGCGACCCGGAATACACCGCCGTGATTGAACGCGTCTTCGTGATCCATGTGGAGGCGTTCGATTGGAATTGCCCGCAACACATCACGCCCCGCTACACGGCCGAACAAATTCGGCAGATGCTCGAGCCCGCCGAAGAAAAAATGAGCGAGTTGATCGCCGAAAACGAAAAACTGAAAGCGGCACTCGCTCGCATTGGCAAAAAATAAGCGTGACGACGCGTAGCGATGAACGCGCCGAGCAACCAGAATTAGTTTTCGAAGCTGCGCCTTCGCCCCGTCGGATCGATCGGCAGCGACGCCGTTCTCCAGTCGAGCGTTTTCGGCCGGTTGCCCACCCCCGCCACGTACAGCGCGCCTTCGGTGACGCTATCGATCTTCAAATCGCGATCGATTTTCGAATCGGCAATCGCCATGGTGCAAAACGGCGCCAGTCCCAGCCACGTCGCCGTCAGGCAAAACGTTTGGCACAAATGTCCAGTCTCGGCCAGCACCACGCGATACGCGCGCGGGTAGCGGTATTTCCACTGCGTGCGCGTGAACACCGCGGTCATCACCACAAACGCGGCGGCGTCCGAAAACCATCGTTGGCCCATCACGTATTCCGACATTCGATCGCGCGTCATGCCTCTGCGAATTAAATCCAGCCGATGGCGCGATGCGTCGTAGTGATAAATCCCGGGACGCAAACCCTGCACATCGCGTGCCACCAGATACGCCTCAATCGGATGTAGCGCGCCGCCCGATGGCGCAGTTTTCACTGCGAAGCGCCCCAGCGGCGGCACCGCGACCCATTCGCGGACTCCCCACGTCAATCCCAGTAGCGTGCTCAGGTTTGCGAACGTGAGCTGGCCCTTCGCAAATTGCCTCCAGGTGCGCCGCGACGTGAGCACGCTCGGAAAATCGTCCGGCGCAGTTCGCGACGCATCGGGCGTCTTGTCGGCGGCCTCATTGGCGATCTTATCGATCGGCAACAATTTTTTGCTCTGCCCGCGCGGATACCGCTTCACCGGCACGGGCATCGCCAGTTCGTGCGTCAGCCCCTGCATGTACCGGCCCATGCGCACCAGGTTCGCGTCAAACGGCAAATCGCGTCCGGTGAAATGAAAAAATCCCGCCTCCGGATTCCACGCGTGCCATGCGGACATGGCGCGTTCCATCGCGTTTTGTTTTTTATCGGAGCGCTGCAGCAGGGAATGCCGCACCAGCTGGCGAACGGCGGCGCGAAGGGACGGCGCGGAATACTGCGGCAGGTGAGCGACGAGCGCTTCGACGCCGCACCAATCGCTGAAGAAATTCAGAATTTCCGTGGTGATCGGAGCGGCCGTCGCGCCCTTTCCGGTCGCATAATTCTCGAATACCAGCGCGCCGTCGCCCCAATAAGAAACCAGGCAAGGAGCGCGGCGGAATCGAACGTGTCTCGCCCTAGGCACGCGGAACCGTCAGCACCCGAACTTCGCCGGCACAAACCGCATGCTTCGCTTTCATTTTTTCAGAAACGATTGGCCAAACGGGATGGGATGTTTTCCCTTCGGACAGAGTTCGCGGAGCAGCACGTAAGCCTTATCCAAAACCTTCAGCTCCAGATCGATTTTCTGCTGATCGCCGGGAACCACTTTCGGACGGATCGCCTTGAGCCTCTTTTCCGCTTTCTTGATGTCGTTGGCGACGGTGTGTAGCGAAAACGCAATCTTTGCCATGTGAATTCTCCTGCTCGCTCGCTTCGATTCTGCGAATCGGAAATGAGCTAATCGCCGGTTCGCTCGATCGAGCTGCCGGTGTTATTTCGTCTTGGTGGTAAACGTCTGGCCGAAATGCTGCGCGGGCGGACGGCAGACCACGCCGATAATGCCGTAGGATTTTTTCAAGCTGCGAAGATTCAAGTCGATCCGCTTCTGATCGGCCTTGGTGACTTTGCCGCGAAGCGCTCGCAATTTCTTTTCTGCTTTGCGAATTTCCCGGGTCACATTTTTCAGCGTGAAGTGAATTTTGGCCATTCATGTCTCCATTTCCGGCGCTTTGAAACGGCTTGCAATCGGAAGAACCGGGGGCCGGCGAGGTTCGATACCTCAGAACGCCGTGAGTGTAGTTGAGCGGCAGAAAGGCGTCAAGGCGGATTGCTCGATGTACCGGTTCGGTGCGTGCTTGGGCGTGAAACTTTACGGCGCCGCGTTTCCCGCGTCGTTTTCGGCGATGGGCAATCCGATTCGCTTCACCAGTGCCGCGAAGCGGGGATCGCTTCGCAGGCTCACGAAGCGCGGATGCACAGCGATGTTGATCAAGCGGACCGATCGTTCGTCGTACGCTTTATCGAGCCAGCGAAACGCTTCGTCGCGCTCGTCGAAGCCCACGTAAATGATCGCGATGTTGTACGGCGAAACGTATTGCTTCGAAGCCTGCGCCAGCAGGTCGCGCAATATCGCCTGCGCTTCAGATTTTTTGCCGGTGATCGCGTAGGCGTTTGCCAGCTCAGCTTTGAATCCAGTTTCGTTTTTCGAAAGCACCAGCGCCTGCTGCAATTCCGGCAGCGCGTTCGCGAAATCGTGCTTCGCCAGGTACGACTGGCCCAAATATCCGTGCGCCACTGCAAACGTGTTATCGAGCGCGATTGTTTTCTGCGCTTGCGCGATCGCTTCGTCGTACCGGCCGGCGAGATACAAAACCCACGCCAGGTTCGCATTGATGATCAGCGATTTCGGATCGAGTTCGTGCGCCAACTTAATTTCCGAAATCGCTTGGTCGCTGCGTCCCGCGGCGGCCAGCGCCAGCGCATACCAGTGGTGGCTGTTGGCGTCGCCCGGATTTAGCTGCACCGCGCGTTCGAATTCATCGAGCACGCCCGGCCATTCCAATCGATACAGCCGGATAAATCCCAGCACCGCGTGCGCCGCACCAAGATTGTCGTCGAGTTGCAGCGCCTTCACCGCCATCGCTTCGGCTTCGGGCAGCACTTCAGACGTGGGCACGTCGGTGTAATCAGCCTCGAGCGTCAGCGCGCCGGCCAGGCCTGCGTACGACGGCGCATAACTCGGATCCAGTTGAATCGCTTCGCGGTATTCGGCCACAGCCTGCGTCACGGCTTCGCCGGTGCGCTCCGCGGCCAGATAATTTCCGCGCAGATACGCATCGTACGCAGCCGGCACCACGGTGCGCGTTTTTGCCAGCCGCTCACGCTCCGGCTGCGTCAGCTGGATTTGAATTTGCGTGACGATGTCGCGCGCCACGTCGCTTTGCAGCGCAAGAATGTCGGTGACGGGTCGCTCGTAACTTTGCGCCCACAAATTCTGCCCGGTTTGCGGCTGCACCAGCTCCGCGGAAATGCGCACGCGATCACCGGAGCGCAGCACCGAGCCCTCGACCAGCGCATCCACGCCCAATTCCTGCGCGATCTGCGCCGGGCTTTCGTGCTTGTCCTTGTACTGCATCACCGACGTGCGCGAGATCACCCGCAATTTCTTGATCTGCGAAAGTTCCGTGGTCAGCGCGTCGCCCATTCCATCGGCGAAATAATCCTGCTTCGGATCGCCGGTCAAATTTTCCATCGGCAGCACCGCAAGCGACTGAATCGAGCCGCCTCCAGTGGCAGAGCCGTGGCGCTTCACCTCCACCAGTTTCCAAACCGCCGCGGCGATCAGCAGCACGCCCAGCGCGATCGACGAGATGATGATGGCCTTGCGAGATCCGGCGCTCGTTTCCGGCTGCGGCTGCGCCTGCACCTGCTGCGTTTGAATCGCGCTCGCCGGAATCACTGCGGAGTTCGTGCGCAACGCCTCCAGCGCGGCTCGCACTTCGCTGGCATGCTGGTAGCGCTGCGCGGGTTCTTTCGCCAGGCAATGCTCGATCACCGCGCGCAGTCCCAGCGAGACGTTTTCGCGCAGCGGCGGCGGCGAATCATGCAGAATCGTCGAACTCAACTCGTACGAAGTCCTTCCGCGAAACGGCCTCTTGCCGTTGGCCATTTCGTACAGCACCACGCCGATCGCCCAGATGTCGCTGCGCGCGTCGGCGGGCTCGCCGCGAAATAATTCCGGCGCCATGTAGTGCATCGTCCCCACGATGGCGCCTTCTGACGTGAGCGTGCTGATCGATTGCGTCTTCAGCGAGATTTCGCCCGGCGTCATGTGCTTCGCCAGGCCGAAATCGAGCACCTTCGGCCGGCCTCCGGGCATCACGATGATGTTCGGCGTCTTCAGGTCGCGATGAATCACGCCGTGCTCGTGCGCGTGCGCTACCGCGTCCGCGATTTGTTCGCCGTAGCGAACCACGGTTTCCGCCGGCAAACCGCCTTCCGGAATTTGCTCCGCCAGCGATCTCCCGTTGACGAACTCCATCACGATGTAGCTTTTGCCGTCGGCTTCGCCCACATCGTAAATCGTGCAGATGTTCGGGTGGTTCAGCGCCGAAGCGGTGCGCGCTTCGCGCAGCAGCAGGGAACGGGCGTTGGCGTCGTGATTCAGCTCGTCGGGAAGGAATTTCAGCGCAACATCGCGGTTCAGGCGGTCGTCGTGAGCGCGGTACACAACGCCCATTCCGCCTTCGCCAACTTTTTCGACGATTCGATAATGAGAGACGCTCTGGTCGCTCACGAGTGGGGGCCGCTCAAGTCTGCATCTTAGGCTGCCGCAGAAACCCAAGTCAACGCAGAAGCAGAACGCGGCGCTTCGAGTGACGTGGCTGCTCCCATGGAATTTCTCCTTATGAATAGTTCAGTGGCCCAACGATACGACAGGTATGCACCACACGTGAACGAATGTACAAAATGTTTACAAATCCCAAAGCCTGCAACCACAGCCGGCAACGAGCCGCACGGCCACACAACGCACTCTGCGAAACGAGCTAGCGTAGTTGATTCACAAACGGATAATAAGGAGGGAAAACGTCGAGGCAAAACAAACAAATGGGGGACGCGAAAGCGGCCGTCGCTGTTAAGCAGTCGCCGCCCAGCTCCGCTCGGAACCGTTTTGCTGCGCCTCCACGGTGGTTTCGGGCTGGCGCAGCGCCGAGTCGCGTTTCATCGCCTTCGCAAGCACCAGTTGCACGTCACCGATGTAGCGCTCGTGGAAAGACGCAGCGCACGACGCCAGATAAAAATCCCACATGCGAATGAACCGGTCGTCGAAGCCCAGCCCCTTCACCGCCATCACGCGGCTCTGAAATCGCGCGCGCCATTCTTCCAGCGTGCGCGCGTAGTGCAGGCCGATATCTTCCAGATGATACAGTCCCAGATTCGTGGCGCGGGCCAGCGACGAAGCAATTCCAGACACCGACGCCAGTTGCGACCCGGGGAAAATATATTTCTGGATCCAGTCCGCCTTGTGTCGGTAGCTTTCGAATTTCTGATCCAGAAACGTGATCGTCTGCAAAAACATACTGCCGTCCGCCGTGAGCAACCGGTCGCACGCCGAGAAAAATTCATCGTAGTGCCGGAATCCAACCGCTTCGAACATCTCGATGCTGACGATTTTGTCGAACGAGCCGCTCAGCTGCCGGTAATCGAGCGAGAGCAGCTCGATCCGGTTTCGCATCGCCGGAGAATTCTTGAGCCGCTCTGCCACGTACGCGTGCTGTTTCCGGCTGATCGTCGTGGTCGTCACATGGCACCCGTAATGCCGTGCCGCGTGAAACGCAAAACCGCCCCAGCCCGTGCCGATTTCCAGCACGCGGTCGCCCGGCCCGAGCTGCAGTTTCCGGCAGATTTGTTCCAGCTTTTCAATTTGCGCATCTTCCAGGCTGTCGTCAGGATTCCTGTAATACGCGCACGAATACATCAGCGACGGATCCAGAAACAATCCGAAGAATTCGTTGCCGAGATCGTAGTGCACCCGAATATTTTCAACGCTGCCGCGAACCGAGTTGTCGCGCAGCCGCTGTCCCACCGCATCCACCGCGCGGCTGGCGAGTGAAAACAATCGGTTCCGCGGTTCCAGCACCGCTGCGTTGCGTACCGCCAGACGCACTGCCGAAATCAGATCCGGCGAACTCCAGTCGCCGTCCATGTACGACTCGCCCATGCCCGTATCGCCGCCGAAAATCGCGCGCAAGAAAAATCGATCGTCGTGAACTTTCACCGTCGCGCGCAATTCCGCGTTCGGATGGCCAAATGCGTACCGGCCGTCGGCGCAAATAATTTCGAGCCGCCCCTCGGGGATTCCTTCGACCGAGCGCAGAAACGCCCGCTTTGCGTTACGAACGAGCCACGCGTGCAAGGGAACTGTCTCCTTTCGATCGATTCGCGTCCGACGCCGACCAAACGCCTTCGGGCTTGGTGTAAACCGGGCAGCCCTTCACAAACAATCGCAATGCCTGCCAGTGAATCGCCGCGATCACTTTCGCCGTCATGAACGGGTACGCCGCTAGCGCGCGATGCAACGCTCGCGCCGTCCACGGTTCGCGGCGCAGATCGAGCGTCGCATCGAAAAAACATTTGCCGTCATCGAGCGTCTGCATGTGCGCCACCAGTCGCTCTTCCGGCGCCGTAAACATGAACGTGTAATCGAGCTCCATCTTCATGAACGGAGACACATGCAGCGCTTTCGGCGCGCGGTACAGCAGCACACGCTCGTTCGCGACCTGATTTCCAGAATGGAGCCAATAATTCCGGCTCTCGCCAAACGTGCTGTTCACCTCGGCCAGAATCGTCTCCACGCGCCCTTGCGAATCGCAGCAATAAAAAAACGAAACCGGATTGAAGTTGTATCCGAAGTACCGCAAATGGGTCAGCAGGTAGATCGGACCTTCGGGCAGCGTAATTCCTTCCGCAGCTGCGTCTTCACGCAAGCGCTCGCGCAGCGACCTCGAAGGATCGCCGAAATGATCGCGCTCGTAATAACTCGCGCAGTTGAACCGGTTGTACGCCGCGAGCGGAGACACCTTCATCAGCGCCGGAATCGCGTCGATATCGAGCATCACCATAAATATCGGATACGTGAAATCGTGCTCCGCCGGCTGAAACCTGCGGTGCCGCAGTTTTCCCACATAGATCGCAGGCTGCACCGCGCCGCTGCTCATGCGCGCACTCCCAGCGCCTCGGCCACGCGCGACGCCGAATTCAATCCGTCTTCGTGAAAACCATAAAACCAATACGCCCCGGCGAAATGCGTTCGATTCTTGCCGCTGATTTCGTTCCACCGCGATTGCGCGCGAATTGCTTCGCGCGTCAGCAGCGGATGCCAATACGTCATCCGTCGAATCACCTTCGCCGGATCGATGGAGTCGTTGTCATTCAGCGTGACGCAGTAGTCCTCCGCCACAGGCAGCGCCTGCAGACGGTTCATGTGATACGTCACCGCCGCGCGCTTGCCATTGTTCAGGTGAAGGTTGTAATTCCACGACGCCCGCGCCGCCGCTCGCCGCGGCAACAGATTCGTATCCGTGTGCAGGCAGGTTTCGTTGCGGCTCGTTGTGAAGCAGCCGAGCACTTCGCGCTCTGCGTCCGTTGGATTTTCGATCATCGGCAGAACGCGGTCGCAGTTGCAGGCGAACACCACATCGTCGAATTCCATGCTCGGCTGGTCCGCGAAGCGAATCGTCACCCCCGCACCGTGCCGCGCGATCGATTCGATCCGCGACTCCACGAAAATTCGATCCACGTACGGCGCGGTCAGCGGCCCGATGTAACTCCGGCTCCCGCCGTTCACCGTTTTCCATTGCGGATGCGTGTTGATTCCCAGCATGCCGTGGTTCGAGAAAAAGCGGATCAGCGTGTCCGCCGGAAACGCGCGCACTGCATTCATCGAAGCCGACCACACCGCCGACGCCATCGGCAGCAGGTAGTAATCCAAAAACGCGCCCTGAAAATGGTATTCGTCCAGGAAATCGCCCAGCGTTGTGTTCCGGCTGTCGCGACGCTCCAGGTAACGCGGAGCCAGCCGGTTGAATCGCATAATCTCGCGCAGTAATTCGTAGGAAAGCGGACGCAGCAGATTTGCGCCTTCGTTGAAAAAACCGCGCACGCCGCGGCTCGAATATTCGAATCCGTTTTCGGGGCAGGTCACTGCAAACGACATGTCCGACGGCTGCGTCGCGACTCCCAATTCGTCAAACAGCCGCACCAGCCGCGGGTACGTCCGATCGTTGTACACGATAAAACCGGTATCTACCGGCAGCGGCCCCGCGCTCGAATCCACCATCACCGTATTCGTGTGGCCGCCCAGACGGGCTTCCGCTTCAAACAGCCAGACAGTGTGCCGGCGGCTCAAATAATATCCGGCAGCCATTCCGGAAATTCCCGCTCCGATGATCGCGATCCGGCTCATGGCCGTGCACCTTCGCGTTCCGCGTTCGGAACGCGAAACGGACGCAGATCGCGCGCAATTCCCACCACGCTCATCAACCGCAGCACGTAATACGTGATATCGATTTCCCACCACCGGAATCCCTGCCGGCAGCTGGCCATCGAATAGTGATGATTGTTGTGCCAGCCCTCGCCAAACGTCACCAGTGCCAAAATCCAGTTGTTGCGGCTGTGATCCGGAGTATCGAACCGGCGTTTTCCAAATACGTGCGCGAACGAATTGATCGCAAACGTTCCGTGGTACAGCGCAACTGTCGAAAGCAAAAATCCCCACACGAAAACCGGGAAGCCGCCGATCAGAAATGTCACCACGCCATACGCCACGATCGGCAGCCAGTGATAGCGGTCCAGCCAGCGCAACTCCGGAAACCTCCCGAAGTCCGCGATGCGCTTTTCGTCGTACTCGTCGTATTCGTTCGACAGCACCCACCCGACGTGCGCCCACCAAAATGTCTGAATCCACGGTGAGTGCACGTCATTCTCCGCGTCGGAATGCCGATGATGCTCGCGATGGTGTGCGGCCCACCACAGCACGCCTTTTTGGCCGGACGTCTGCGCCAGCACCGCCATGATGAATTGGTTTATGCGGTTCAGTTTGTAGGAGCGGTGACTGAAATAGCGGTGGTAACCGGCGGTGACGAAAAACATCCGCAGCGCGTAGCTCGCCGCAAACCAAACGAGCAGTCCGATCCGGAAGGGAACGAAGAAAACCGCCAGCGCCCCTGCGTGAATCAGGAAAAAAAGCAGCACGGCCCCGAATCGATAGCTTCGGACCTGCTGGATCGTTTGCTGTACCGACTGCCGCGTCCCAACGTTCACGAAAGTTCCTGTCACCCTCTATACGCGTCGCGCGCCAGAGCGGATTCTTTTGTTTTACCAAGCTTTTCGGCCTTCTGTCAATGATATGTCCTGGACAAAGGCTTGACAAAAGAGGCTCCCGGCGCTAAATTGGCTTCGGAAAAAGAATGCACTCTTCCGGTTATCCGATCCGCGCGGCCGCCAAACTCTCCGGCCTTTCCACCGATACTCTTCGCGCGTGGGAGCGCCGCTACGGCGCCGTGGTTCCCTCGCGCGTCGGCCGCGGCCGGCTGTACTCCGAAGCGCAAGTCGCGCGCTTGCGCTGGCTTCGCGATGCCGTAAACGCCGGCCATTCGATCAGCAGCGTTGCTTCGCTCAGCGATCGGCAGGTTCGCAAACTGCTCAACCGCTCGCGCGGAATCACATCGCAGTCGGAAAAGCGTCCGTCGGCTCGCCACTCGAATGAGCAAACGCTAACGCGCGTGATTGAGGCGATCGAGCGCTACGACATGTCTGCGGCTGAGTCCGAACTTTCGCGCCTCGCCGTGCTCCTCGCGCCGCGCAATCTTGTACTCGACGTTCTGCTGCCGCTGCTCGAGCGCGTGGGCAGCGAATGGCATCGCGGGCGTCTGCACATTGCCCACGAGCACATGCTCTCCGCCATTCTTCGCAGCTTGCTCGGCGCGCTCACGCGTCTGTACCCGCTGCCCGCGCCGCGCCGCCGGGTTCTGATGACCACGCCGAGCGGCGAAATGCACGAGTTCGGAATTCTTACCGCCGCCCTGCTCGCAGTTGGACAAGGAATCGGCGTTCTCTATCTCGGCCCCGACCTGCCCGCTGCGGAAATTGTGCGCGCGGCGAAAAAAACAAATGTGGACGTGGTTCTCCTCGGAATCACGCGGAGTCAAGGAAATGCAAACAGCATTCGCGAAGTTGCCCGTGTCGCCGCCGAGCTTCCCCCCAAACAAAAATTGTGGATCGGAGGCAGGGAGCATCGCGGCTTGGGAAGCGCGGTCCAGTCCGGCCGCGCGCGCTTGTTTGCAAATTTTGAAGAGCTCGAAAAGTCGCTTGGAGATTTGGACGCCGGATCGGTTTGAATCGGCTGCGAGCTGCGCCCAGGTGCAGGAGCGCGCTACGCAGCCGATTTCGCGAGGCGCATCTGTCGCAGGAATCCTGTGAAACTATTTCTCAAACTTCTGTTCGGCTTCATTTTCGTTTTCATGGTGACGGCCACCATCCGCGCCACCATGCGCAGCAGCTTGGCTGAAGCGTGGCCCTCCTACGTCGCGAATCCCTGGGCCATGGCCACGCTCTACGACGCCTACGCCGGATTCATCACTTTTTTTGTTTGGGTGGCCTACAAAGAAAACGTGCTGTGGAAGAGCATCGTCTGGCTGGTGCTGATTTTGGGTCTCGGCAACATCGCCATGTCCGCTTACGTCCTCATCCAACTATTTCGCCTGAAGTCCGACGAACCCGCGTCGAGGATTTTGTACCGGTAACTTTCGCAATGATGGAATTCATCCAACGCCGCTTCGTCCAGCCGCTGCTCTCGCTCTTGCGGCAGGGCATCACGCCTGAAAGAATCGCGGCCAGCCTGGTCGTCGGCCTCACGCTCGGAGTGTTTCCTGCGCTCGGCACCACCACGATTTTGTGCGCAGCGGCCGCGCTCTTATTTCGCCTGAACCTTCCGGCCGTGCAAATTGCAAACTTTGCCGCCTATCCGCTGCAATTGATTTTGTTCATTCCATTCATTCGTCTGGGCGAGCGTGTCTTCGGAGTCGCGCCGGGCTCGATCACTCTCGCGCAAGTCGCAGCGATGATCCGCGCCGACGCATGGCTCGCGATTCAAGAGCTCTGGACCACCACGATGCACGCAATCGCTGTGTGGGCCGCGATTTCCGTGCCTGTGTCGATCGCACTTTACTTTTTGCTGCTCGCGCTCACGCGGACGCTCTGGCGCAATCGCGATCGTTATCGCGCAGCCGCCGTGACTTTGCACGGCGTGCCGTCCGCTACAGAAGCAATCACCGGAGATCGCTCGTGATTTCATCCGCACTACACCTGCTGCTCACCGGCGGAGTCGTCGTCCTGGCCATGATGTTCGCCCTCTGGCTCGTTTTTGTATTGTTTGATAACGCTGCAATCGTCGACGTCGGCTGGGCCGGCGGCCTCGCGATTCTCGCGTTGGTTTACGCGGCGCTCGGCAGCGGCGATCCATTGCGAAAGGGAATGATCGCCGCGATGGCTTCCATCTGGGGTTTTCGGCTCGCGATTTATTTGCTGTTCGCGCGCGTTATCGGTCAGCCCGAAGAAGGCCGGTACGTCCAGCTGCGCGCCGACTGGAAGACTCACATTCGCGCGAAATTTCTGCTCTTCTTCGAATTCCAGGCTGTCCTGTGCGTCGTGCTGTCGCTCCCGTTTTTGCTGCCAGCGATGAATCCCAGCCCGAAACTGGCGTGGCTCGAAATCGCGGGCTGCGCGATTTGGCTCGTCGCCATCGTCGGCGAAGCGGTCGCCGACGCGCAGTTGAATCAGTTCAAGAAAAATCCCGTCAACCGCGGACGCGTGTGCCGCGTCGGCCTGTGGGGACTCTCGCGCCATCCCAATTATTTTTTTGAGTGGCTCATCTGGATGGGCTTCGCGATTTTCGCCCTCGCCTCGCCGCTCAGCTATCTCGCGTTTCTGTCGCCCGCGTTGATTCTTTATTTTCTTTTGCGCGTCACCGGCATTCCCGCCACCGAAGCGCAAGCGCTCCGTTCGAAAGGCGACGAGTACCGAGCCTACCAGCGCTCGACCAGCGCCTTCGTGCCGTGGTTCCCCAAAAAGGAGACCGCGTTTTGAGCGAATTGCACGATCGCGAATTCGCAATCAAGCCCCCTTCTCTCGCGCTGAGCGACGCGGTCGAGCCTCGCGCCTGGTACGAAAGCCTGCTCGAGCGCGATTTGATTCCCGACGGAATCCTGCGCGCTGGCATCCGTCGTCTTCTGCGCCAGCGCCTGCGTGATGAATCGCGCGGCGGTGCCGCTGCCTCGGCAGCTCGCAAGCTAGCGTTCATCGAGTCGCTCAAGACGAGTCCCATCGCCGTCCGCACCGACGCCGCCAATCGCCAGCATTACGAAGTGCCCACCGAATTCTTCCGGTACGCGCTCGGCCGCCGCATGAAATACAGCTGTGCGCTGTGGCTGCCGCATACGAATTCACTCGACGAAGCCGAAGAAGCGATGCTCGCTCTCACCTGCGAACGCGCTCACATCGAAAACGGCCAGCGCATTCTCGAACTTGGCTGCGGCTGGGGTTCGCTCAGCCTCTACATGGCCGAACGTTTTCCTAAAAGTGAAATCACCGCCGTGTCGAACTCGCGCACCCAACGCGAATTCCTCGAATCTGAAATCGCAAAGCGCGGTTTGCGCAACCTGACCATCGTCACCGCGGACATGAACGATTTTCAGCCGGCGCAACGCCTTGACGGCCTCGACCGCTTCGACCGCATCGTCTCCGTCGAAATGTTCGAACACATGCGCAACTACGAAACGCTATTCGCCCGGATCGCGTCGTGGCTTTGCGACGACGGCTTGCTCTTCGTCCACGTTTTCGCCCATCGCACATTCGCATATCCGTACGACGTTCGTGACGAAAGCGACTGGATGGCCCAACACTTCTTCTCCGGCGGCCTCATGCCCAGCGAAGATCTTTTTCAGCACTTCGAAAAACACATGCGCACCATCGCGCAGTGGCGTGTGAACGGAACGCACTACCAGAAAACCGCCGAAGCCTGGCTCCGCAACATGGATGCGCATAAAGATCAGATTTTGCCGCTGTTCGCGCAAACCTACGGCACTGAGAATGCCCGCCGGTGGTGGGTTCGATGGCGCATTTTTTTCATGGCCTGCGCTGAGTTATGGGGATACCGCAACGGCGGAGAATGGATCGTCTCGCATTCGCTCTTCGGCCGCAGCGACTCGCAGGTTCACATCACCGCGCCTCGCGTCGCATCTCCCGGCAGCCACGCGACCCCCTCGCGGCCATGAGTGCCTCCCGCAAGCGGCGGAGCGTGTTTCGGCGGCGCCTGGACGAAAGAAACGGCGGATCTCGAAACCGGCGCTGGCTATTTGTCTCTTACGATCAGCTGAATGACCGAATCGGGCCGCTCGCCAAACACGATCCTTGCGAAATCGGTATCGTCCTGATCGAGAACCGCTGGAAGGCCCGCCGTCGCCCGTATCACCAACAAAAACTCGCGCTCCTGATTGCGAATCTTCGTCACTTCGCGCTCGAACAAGCGTCGCGCGGCGTCGCGGTTCGGCATTTGGCCGGCGACGCGCCCTATCGCGAGATCCTCGCCGCGGAAATTCAGGAACTCGGCCCGATCGAAGTGATGCGTCCCGCCGAATACGAGCTCCGCGTCGACCTCGCGCCGCTAATTGCCTCGGGAGGACTCCGCGAGATTCCGCATGACGGCTGGCTTACCACGCCGGAGCAATTCGCAAAGAGCCAAAAATCCGCGCAGTGGCGGATGGACGCGTTTTACCGGTTCGTCCGGCGTGACACCGGAATTCTGATGTCGCACGGTCAACCCGTGGGAGGGAAGTTCAGTTTTGATCCGGCGAATCGCCTGCCCTGGAAAGGAAAACCTCCGGCCGCCATCCCGCCGCATTTTCATCCGGACGAAATCACCGAAGAAGTCGTGGACAGGATCGAACGGGATTTCAGCGCCCATCCTGGACGCGTGGAACCCGCCATGTTGCCCGCGACGCTGGCAGACGCCAGGCATTTGTGGAGTTGGGCGCAGCGCGAATGCCTGCCGAACTTCGGCCCGTTCGAAGATGCGATGTCGCAGCATTCCCGAACGATCTTCCACTCCCGGATCTCCGCGCTATTGAACTTGCACCGATTGCTTCCCACCGATGTGGTGAGCGACGTGTTGCAATTAAAAATTCCGATCGCTTCCAAAGAAGGTTTCATTCGCCAGATTCTCGGTTGGCGCGAATTCATGCATCACGTTCACCATGCCACGAATGGATTTCGAATCGTCGCGGGGCGGCCGGTGCCAGTGGCGCAATCGCCGGGCGATGGTGGGTTCAGCCGCTGGGCGCGGCAAGCGAGCGCGGAGCGTCTACATCCGAAAAGTGAATTCGACGGCGGCGCGCTCCCGAATTTTTTAGGTGCGGCAAACCAACTCCCGCTTGCGTTTTGGGGCACGCCGAGCGGTCTCGCATGCCTGGATACTGTGGTTCGCGAGGTTTGGGAAGATGCGTACGGACACCACATCACGCGGCTGATGGTGCTCAGCAATATCGCGACGTTGTTGGACGTTTCGCCGCGCGAGTTGGCCGATTGGTTTTGGGTTGCGTACGCAGACGCCTACGACTGGGTCGTTGAACCAAACGTGCTGGGAATGGGGACGTATAGCCTCGGCGATCTGTTCACCACCAAGCCATACGTTTCCGGCGCCGCTTACATTGACCGGATGAGCGATTACTGCCGCGGCTGTTCGTTCGACCCGCGCAAGACTTGTCCGCTGACCCGCTTGTACTGGGCGTTCCTCGAGCGTCACAAAGATTTGCTCGGTGGCAACGCGCGACTCTCGCTCCCATATCGCAATCTGAAAAACCGCTCTGCTGATCAGAAGCGCAACGATAGCCAAGTCTTCACCGACGTCCTGAAAAAACTAGGGTCGGGCGCGCCCCTGGTTCCAGACCCCGCGAATCAAGGAACGCTTCTGTAAAATCGGTCGTCTTGCATTCGCGATTCAGCAGCAGCGATTCGCGCACTCACAGCACGAAACCTCGCCGCGTCGCGTGAAATCTACTCGCACCGAAAGTTGCGTGCGTCCTCCGTGTCGCCCGTTCCCGTGTACTGCGCGTGTTTTGGATACGCGCACAGCGGACGGCTCCGCCCCGGGAACGCTTTCCCCGTTGCGACCACCGCGTCCGGCGCTTGGCCCTTCTCAACCCAACTGACCACCGCGCTCAGCATATCGAAATGGTCGAGCGAAGGGCCGCCGCCGCAATGCGCCATCCCCGGCACCAGAAAGATGCGGCTCCACCCATCGACCTTTTCCGCGCCGTCGTTCAAAACAGCCAGTGACTTGTAATATTCGAGCGTGTCCAGCGCGGAAAACCACGGATCGCTCACGCCGTGGAAAAAAATCAGCTTGCCGCCGCCCCCCGAAAACGTGGAAAGCTTCGTCGATGCCGGCTCGACAATCGGATCGGACGCGTGCATCGCCGCCTGATCCACATCCAGTTTCGTGGCCGTTGTGTACGGCCCAAAAAGACCGTGCGGACCTAGCGCCAACAGCCCCGGCGCTCCGCTCTTCGAAGTGATCCCGGTGTCGTATAGAAATCCGGGATAGACCTGCGTGCCGTACGCATTCTTCGGCCCGGCAAACGCTTTTTCGATTGCCGCGATTTTATCGGCAGCGATGCAGTTGTCGGTCTCCGCGGACTTGCACGCCACAACTTCCGGATCGAAATCGCAGCCCAGCGGATCGGAAATCATTCCGTCGGCCACACCATCTTTAGCATCGCAGCGTTTCAGCAGCGCTTTCATGAAGACGTCGCGGTCCGCGTCTGTCAAAAAGTGTTCGATGTCCGGCTTTCCAGACGCATCTTTCGGCGCAGCCTCGTTGTACGCCACCGGAATCCATTGCGCGATCGCCAAATTCGAAAGGCCGGTGCGCATCGCCGGATCGCCGGAAACGATTCCGTTGAACACCGTCGGATAGCGCTGCGACAAAATCATTCCTTCGCGTCCGCCCGTCGAGCAGCCGACGAAATAGGAGTACGACGCAGCTCGCGCGTAATAACGTTCGATGATCTTCTTCGCCACGCCGGCCACTTCCGCATTCGCCAGAAACGCAAAATCCAAATACGCCTGCTGATCGTTCATGAACGAAAAATCAAACGCTCCGGTCTTCGCTTTGTGGCCCGTGTCCGTGCTCGCCACCGCAAACCCGCGCGACAGCGCCGGCGAGTCGCCCGAATACGCCGCGCCGGTCGGATACGCAACAAATCCATTGCCTCCTCCTCCGCCTTGCATCATGAAATCGCCGTTCCAAGCGGCGGCTTGCGGCAACGCCAGCGCGAATCCAATTCCATACTCTTCGCCGTTCACTCCTTTTCGCCGGTGAATGATTCCTTCCACATGGCAATGCGCCGGCAAGGGCCCAATCGGCTGCGCGCCGGGATACGGAGCGGGGATCATGACGCCCGCTTCGACCGCTTCGGCTTTCGTGACCTCGACGCCATCAATTTTAATTTTCGCCAGATCCGCGCAACTCGATTCTTGCGCGCGTGCAACGGAACTCCCCGTCAGCGCGAACACCGCGAGCATCACGACTTCCACGACGAACAAAAATCTGGATCGCAACATCGTCCGCCTCCCGCGCGCAACTTCGCACACTCTCTCGTGCCCGACCGCGCGCGCGTAGTTTAGCAGCGAATTTACCGTTGAAAACGTTTACTTCACTCGGTATCCTCACTCCGCGCTTTGCAGCCCAGCCGTCGCCACGCGCCAGCCACTAGCCACTAGCCACTGGCCGTACTGCCACACGCGGGCGCCGCGCGCAATTCGCTCACTCGAATCTTTGGAGGTCTTTCCGATGAAGTGGCCCACTCTCTTCGCAGTAGTATTCTTGCTCGCCGGCGTTTGTCGCGCACAGGAGGCGGATACGTTCAAGCCATCGGATACCAACGTGTGGGGCGCGGAATATCCGCGCGTCGATAGCGCGGGCAAAGTTCAAATTCGTGTGAAGGCGCCCGACGCCGCCACCGTGAAAGCAAATTTCTGGAGCGGCCCGAAATTGGAAATGTCGAAGCAGCCCGACGGCTATTGGCTCGTCACCACTCCGGCTCTCGTTCCCGGTTTTCACTACTACACGCTGCAGATCGACGGAGCCGACGTCAGCGATCCCAGCACGCACGCCTATTTCGGCGGCGGCCGCCCCGCCAGCGGCGTCGAAGTTCCCGAGCCCGGCTCCACGTATTATTCCGCGCAAGAGGTCCCGCACGGCCAGGTCCGCGAAGTTTGGTATTTTTCAAAAGTGACCGGAAGCTGGCGCCACGCGCTGGTCTACACTCCGCCGCAGTACGACACGCAGACCTCATCGCGTTTCCCGGTCCTCTATCTGCAGCACGGCGCCGGCGAAGACGAAACCGGCTGGACGCGCCAGGGCCGCGCGAATTTCATCCTCGATAATTTGCTGGCAGAGGGGAAGTGCAAGCCGATGATCGTCGTGATGGCCTACGGTTACGCCGCGCGCGCCGGCCAACCCACGCCGGATTTCATGAGCAAGCCGTTCGGCTCGCCCGAAATGCTCAAAGGCATGCAGGATATGGCCGCCGCGTTTGAAGACGATGTGACCCAGGCGCTCATTCCGTTCATCGACGCCAATTTCCGCACGCTCACCGACCGCGATCACCGCGCCATGGCCGGACTTTCGATGGGCGGCATGCAGACCTTTCAAATCACGCTCGACCATCTCGACCTGTTTTCCTACATCGGCGGATTCAGCGGCGCGGGCGGCATGCTCGTGCTCGGCAATCGCAAACTCGATCCGAAAACCGATTACAACGGAGTGTTCGCCGATCCCGCCGCCTTCGCAAAGCGCGTCCACCTGCTGTGGCTCGGCGTCGGCACCGCCGAACCCGAACGGCTGCGCACCGGTTTGCAAAATCTGAACTCGTCGCTCACCGACGCCGGCATTCAGCACGTCTTCTACGAATCTCCCGGCACCGATCACGAATGGCAAACCTGGCGCCGCGACCTCAACGACTTCGCCCCGCGCCTGTTTCGTTAGCCGCGCATCGACATCAGCGTCGGCTGGTTCTCGCTTCGCGGTCGGGTTCGTTAGTCGCATCCGAACGACAACGGAGCTACGAATCGCCGTATAATCTCGCGCGGAGCGACGGAGCGAAACGCATGAGCGTAGAACAAGAAATCAAAAAGTACATCGCCAGCCAGCCCGAACCCAAACGCGCCGAGATGCAGGAATTGCATCAGATCACGCAGCGGATGGCGAAGGGAGCCAAGTTGTGGTTTCTCGACGGGAAAGACGAAAAGGGTAAAGTCGTTTCGAACCCCAACATCGGCTACGGCGCGTACACCATCAAATACGCCGGCGGAAAAACGCGCGAGTTTTTTCAAATCGGCATCAGCGGCAACGCAACCGGCATTTCCGTGTACGTGATGGGCATCAAAGATCGGAAATATCTGGCCAAAACGTACGGAAAGAAACTCGGCAAAGCCAGCGTCACCGGCTATTGCATCCGTTTCAAATCGCTAAAAGACATAAACCTCGACGCGCTCGAATCAGCCATTCGAGACGGCCTGAACGCCAAAGACGGCAAAGTCGCCTAAGCGTCCGATCTGACTGGCTCGGGTTTTCAACGGCGGGAAGTTTGCAACGGTCTGAAAGAAATGGTCGGGGCGAAAGGATTTGAACCTTCGACCTCCTGGTCCCGAACCATGGACAACAAATCCCATATACGCTTTAGCTGGCGTCGCTTACGGGATCAAGATCATTATTCCCCGCTCGTTTACTTGTACCCCAGCTGTACCCACGCGTCCGAACGAACACGGACGCGGGATCGCAAGGATGCGAAATTGTTCTGAGTCAAGAAAGCGGTGCTACTTTGTGACCAGATCAGTTTCTTAGTTGCGGGCACTTGTCCGGTAACCGCGTTTATCAGGACTTACGGGGCTTCGGTGAATGGCTCGCGGTTTTGGCGTCGCCGATGTAAACTGCCTCGTCCAGTATCGGGGGCTTACCGATGAAAATATTCGCTGCGATCTTCCTATACATCTTTGCGTTGCCCGTTGCCGTGTCACCATCGCAATCGGCTCCGCCGAAGCACCAGCCTGCGACCATGTCCCTCGACTGCGCGGCCAACGATTGCCCGCTGCTGAGGGGATTCCCCCAAACCGCAGGGCTCCGCAGCGGATTCGTTCGCTTGAAACCCGGCGACACCGTCGGCTGGCACACCACCGGCCAGAACGAAGAAACGCTCGTCATCCTCCACGGGAAAGGTGAAGCGGAAATCGAAGGCGCGGCGGCCATGCCAATCGCCGAAAAAATGATCGCCTACATTCCGCCGGCAATGCGCCACAACGTGAAAAACACCGGTGACGCGCCGCTGGAGTACGTGTACATCGTCGCGCCCCCCGCCGAAAAATAGCGCGTCCTACCAACCCATCACGTAAGCAAAAATCAGTGGCGCAACAATGGTCGCGTCCGACTCAATCACGAATCGCGGCGTATCCACCCCCAGCTTTCCCCATGTGATTTTCTCATTCGGAACCGCGCCAGAATACGAACCGTAACTCGTCGTCGAATCACTGATCTGGCAGAAGTATCCCCACAGCGGCACGTTCTCGCGTTTCAAATCCTGATGCAGCATCGGCACCACGCAAATCGGAAAATCCCCTGCGATTCCGCCCCCAATCTGAAAGAACCCCAGAGAAGCTTTCGCCGTCAGCTCCGTGTACCACCGCGACAGCTCCACCATGTATTCCACGCCGCTCCGCATCGTCGTAACGTTTTTCACGTTTCCCTTGATCACCTGCGCCGCGTACATATTCCCCAGCGTCGAGTCCTCCCACCCGGGTACGAACAGCGGCAAATCCTTCTCCGCCGCCGCGATCATCCAGCTGTCTTTCGGCTCGATCTGGTGAAATTCCGTCAGCTTGCCAGCGCGCAGAATTTTGTATAGAAATTCGTGCGGAAAATATCGTTCGCCCGCTCGATCCGCCGCGTACCAGTGCTCCATCACCACGCGCTCGATCCGCCGCATCGCCTCTTCTTCCGGAATGCACGTGTCCGTTACGCGGTTCAGATGCCTGTCGAGCAGCTCCACTTCCTGCTGCGGCGTCAACTGACGATAGTACGGCACCCGTTCGTAGTGGTCGTGCGCCACCAAATTGTACAAATCCTCTTCGAGGTTCGCGCCTGTGCAGCAGATCCCGTGCACCTTGTCCTGCCGAATCATTTCTGCCAGTGACAGGCCCAGCTCCGCCGTGCTCATCGCTCCGGCCAGCGTCACAAACATTTCCCCGCCGCTCTCCAGGTGTTTTACGTATCCCTCCGACGCATCGATCAGCACGGCGGAATTGAAGTGCCGGTAGTGGTGCTTCATGAAAGCCGTAACTGCGCCTGCGGAATTCAAATGGCTCATTAATCTCCTCGAAGAAATGGATTTTTCGAAACACCCGTAACCCTGCGCGAAAAGACGAGGCGGCTTTCTATTTAGAAGTAGCTGGCGGTGTAACTCAACAAACGAAAAAGTGTATGCGGGGAGCGATACACCTGCGTCGAGCGAATGCGATGAAGCCGATTCACCCCAAAAAAATATCACAGCATCTCCACAATCGCTAACGCAATCGCTCGGTCCCAGAGCGACCGAGGCAAGCGCCTGGTTAGTCGCGTAATCGGAAACTGGGTTTCACATCTCCGGAAACCGCGTTAATCGGGACTTGATATTCTGTTGGTAGAATGCAGAATGGCCGGAACGGTGCAAGACTTTTACGACGACATATCTGGCAATTACCACCTAATTTTTGAGGACTGGGAAACAGCTATGGCGAGCCAAGCTGCCGCGCTTGGATCGATCCTCGTGCGCCAGTGCAGCGGTGCCGCGCCGATGACAATACTTGACTGTGCCTGTGGAATCGGAACACAAGCCCTGGGCCTGGCGAAAGCTGGTTTCCGCGTCACAGGAACTGACTTTAGTCCCCGGGCAATCGAAAGAGCGCGGCGGGAAGCTTCGGCGCGAAGCTTAGATCTCCAATTGCACGTTGCGGACATGCTGCATCTCGACGCTGTGCCAGAGACCGGATTTGATGCGGTCATTTGTATGGACAACGCTTTACCTCACTTTTCGGGTGACGAGTACCTGACCGAGGCCGCAGCTCAGGTTCGGAGAAAACTTCGACCGGGTGGAATTTTTGTGGCCAGCATCAGAGACTACGACCGTCTCATTCAGGAAAGACCCGTCGTTGAAGGTCCGCGTTTCTTTTTCGATGCAGGGCGACGCCGGATCATTTTTCAATTGTGGGATTGGATCGATGAACGAAGATATTCGTTCCATTTGTATATCACCTGCGAGACTCCCACCGGCTGGCGAACTCAATACGGGATCTCCACCTACAGGGCAGTCCTCCGCGACGAGTTGACCACCATTCTCGAAAGTGTCGGATTCGTGAGGGTGAGGTGGATGCTGCCTTCCGAGACTGGTTTCTACCAACCGCTGGTCCTTGCCGTGGCAAGCTAGGTCCCGATAAAGCGCGCACCGGACAAATGAAATCACTTGTCCGATTACCGCGTCAATCGGGCGCTGGCATTGCCTGCATCCCGATGACCGCAGGGACTCGGGATGGTACTTAATTTCGACGCGCAAGAGCGGCGGCTCCCCGGGTACGGGCATCGCGCTCTTAGGGGTCTCCACGACTACAATCGCGTGCATTGGCTCAGGCTTCATCCGATGAATGCTCCAGGTTCCCGGGGTGCGCCGGCTCTTCTTTTGCCGGAATATCGCGAACCGAGCCGTCGCCGCGATGATAGCGAATATGAGACGAGCCGCCTCCGGTGTCCCAATTCCTCGTTTCATCACGGCTTGCGTCGCCCATGCGCCAGCGTTCAACAATCGCTCTCGCTAAGCTCGGATGTTGATCTTCGGACGGCCAAACACAAAGCCAGTCATCCCAATCTCCAAAAAGGCACTAGAGAGTTGATTCTGGGTTGAAGTACTGTCTCCCTAGAAGTATGGACGAAATGGCGAATCCGGATCCTGAATTCGACTGCGAAGAAACCCGCGTCGAGTTGAGGCGTATGAGTGACATCGAGCTTCGTAGATTTGGGCGACTTTGTATGGAAGAAGCTGCGCGTCGTCCAAACGACCGCAACAACTCGCAAAAACTAGAATTGGCGCGGAAAGAGTTTGGACGCAGACAAAAAGAAAAATCCGGTCGAAAATGACTCGGTTTGAATCACAATATCCCATGCAGTTCCGGCCAGATTCCAGGCGCGCCTGAATTAGAGCCTCAGTTGCAGACCCCGGGCCTCACTCCCGACTG
>CAVRAM010000008.1:0-3987 GCA_963719065.1 uncultured Acidobacteriota bacterium
GAAGTAAGTGATCTGAAGTCCTGGAGATACTTAGGTTCTCCAGTTTTTATGATTTGAATGCGTGAGCCTCGAAAGGTCACCGAATGTTCGGACCACATCGGCTGCAACTGCAAGATCACGATACCGGCCCGGTCCAACGGAAGTCCGATGCAGTTACTCTGAATCTTGCCGTCTACCGATAGGGTTCCATCTGTGAGCTCGCAGGGGAACTCGCCAAACTCACCTTCAACAACGACGCTATCAATTAAGATGGTGAGGTCGATCGTCCACTCTGTTCCGGCGTTCACGCCTGGAATGCCGATACTGCGATGAACGATGCCAGGTGACACCGCGATCTCCGCACGATCGTTCGTTACATCCACGCGTACTACGTCCGAATCGTGAAGTTCAAGGGCTTCACGTTCAAACTGGGGCTGGTTCACCATTACTCGTCTTCGTCGGAGGAACTACCAGACACTTTGAGGACCGCCAGGAACGCTTCCTGCGGAATATCCACGCGCCCAACGCGCTTCATCCGCTTCTTACCCTCTTTCTGTTTTTCAAGCAGTTTCCGTTTGCGCGAAATATCGCCGCCGTAGCACTTCGCAATCACGTTCTTGCGAATCGCGCTGATGCTCTCTCGCGCAATGATGCGGCTGCCAATCGCGGCCTGAATCGGCACCTCAAACATCTGCCGCGGAATCAGTTTGCGTAGCCGCGTCACCAGGTCCCGCCCGCGATCGTAAGACTGGTCGCGGTGGCAAATCACCGTCAACGCATCCACCGGCTCCTGCGCGATCAGCACGTCCAGCTTCACCAGATCCGATTCGCGGTAGCCCGAAAGGTGATAGTCCAGCGACGCGTACCCGCGCGACACAGACTTCAGCCGGTCATAGAAATCCAGCACGATTTCGTTCAGCGGCATCTCGTACGTCAGCATGATTCGCGTCGGCGAAAGGTATTCGAATTTCTTCTGCACGCCGCGCTTTTCTTCGCATAGTTGCAGCACGCCGCCTACCGATTCTTCCGACGTGATGATCATCGCCGTCAAAATCGGTTCTTCAATCTTTGCAATCGAAGTCGGCGGCGGAAATTTCGTCGGGTTGTCGATCTCTTTCACCGAGCCATCGGTATTGGTGATGCGATAGCTCACGCTCGGCGCCGTGGTGATCAGGTCGATATTGAACTCGCGCTCGAGCCGCTCCTGCGCGATTTCCATGTGCAGCAGGCCCAGAAAACCGCAGCGAAAACCAAAACCGAGCGCCACCGAATTTTCCGGTTCGTAGAAAAACGCCGCATCATTCAGCTGCAATTTTCCCAGCGCGTCGCGCAAATTTTCGTAGTCGCTCGAGTTCACGGGAAACAGCCCCGCGAACACCATCGGCTTGATCGCTTCGAATCCCGGCAGCGGCTTCGCCGGATGCGCCGGATCGGTGATCGTATCGCCCACGCGCGCATCGGCCACGCGCTTGATGTTCGCGACGATGAATCCCACGTCGCCCGCTTCCAGCGATTCGAGCGCCACCGGTTTCGGCGTCAGCGCGCCGAGCGTTTCCACCTCGTACATTTCCTGCGACGAGGTGAGGCTGATCTTCATCCCCGTCGCGATGCGCCCTTCCATCACGCGCACCAGCACCACGCACCCGCGGTAGGAATCAAACCAAGAATCGAAAATCAGCGCCTGCAGCGGATTTCCCACGCTGCCTTTCGGCGGCGGCACTTTCCGTACGATCGCTTCCAGCACATCCTCGACGCCCAGCCCGCTCTTCGCGCTGATCGGCAGCGCGTCGTCGGCCGGAATCGCCAGCACGTTTTCAATTTGTTCTTTCGCAAAATCCACGCGCGCGGCGGGCAGGTCGATCTTATTAATAACGGGAATGATTTCCAGGTTGTGCCGCGTCGCGAGAAACGCGTTCGCTACCGTCTGCGCCTCAACGCCTTGGCTCGCGTCCACCACCAGCAGCGCGCCCTCGCACGCCGATAGCGCACGCGACACTTCGTACGAAAAATCCACGTGTCCCGGCGTATCGATTAAGTTCAGCCGGTACACATTTCCGTCCTTCGCCTTGTAATGTAGGCGAATCGACTTCGCCTTGATCGTGATCCCGCGCTCGCGCTCGAGATCCATCGAATCGAGCAGCTGCGCCTGCATTTCGCGCTGCGTCACAGCACCGGTCAGCTCCAGCAGCCGGTCAGCCAGCGTGGACTTGCCGTGGTCGATATGCGCGATGATGCAGAAATTTCGTATGTACTGTGGATCCATGTATTTCCGTGCGACAGGCTGGCGCTCGCGCGAAACGCAAACTCATGCGCTTCCACGCAGCACTTCTTGAATCATCAAGTCTGCCACACCACGCCCCCGTAAGATAGCCCGTGGGGTAGCCAGTTTTGGCTGCGCAACGTCAACATGCCTCCGATAAACTGTACACGCGCCTCGCCCCGCAGTTCGCGTGGGGTAGGCATTCCTACCTGCGCAACGCCAACAACACATCAATGACCCTATTCGCGCTCCGCTTGATGTCTCGCACCAGCCTGAACCGCCCCCTATCCCTTTGTGCACGTATCCATTTCTCATTGGGGCGCTCGTCCTTCACCCGCGCTACACTCCCCTCCGTGAGATCCAGCCCAATTCTCGGGCGCCGCCCGCGCCTCGCCCCACAGATCAGCGCTCTTTTCATCTTCGCGCTGTTGTCGTCGGTCACGACGAGCGCACAACTTGCCGAAATCGACCGCGCGAAGCTCCCACAAGATCAGCGCACGCAGGCTGCGTATTCGAATCTCGCGAGCGTCGAGCCGCTAGCCCGGAACTGGTCGCCGGATTGGACGTCCAGCATTCCGAAACCTCAGGTCGTCTCGACGGTTAGCGCCAGCGTCGCGGATTTCCGTGCGGTGCAATCCTCCGCGCCCGACAACGCCGAGCTCCTTCTCGCCACGGGTTTAGCTGCCCACTACGCCTACAATCTCGACGTCGAAACCGACTACGAGATCGCCGAACAGTCGCTCAAGCGCGCCGGTCAGCTCTCTCCCACGGACTTCCGCGCCGACTGGTTTCTCGGTATGCATTACTGCCAGGCAACCGAGCAGAAAAAGGGAATGGAGATGCTCCTCGCCATCGAGGACAAAACGCCGGCCGGCAAACTCCCGGTCGATTTTTGGGACGACTACATCACCTGCGCGCTCGTGTCGAATTTGCCGGCCCACACGCTACGCGCCATCAACCGCGCCGAATCTTTGGGCGCCCCTGCATCGAAGTACGCTTCTTTCGCCGCAATAGTGCAGAAACGCTACACCTCCACCGACGTAAATTCGACCTACGCGTCGCGTGACGTTTGGCGGGCCGAGCACAACGATAACGACATTCGGTTTCAGAGCGCACTGTGCGGCGTCGCATTTACAGCCCGACCGGACTGGCGAGTTGATCTGGCCGATTTCACAAACGGCAATTGCCTCGCGACCATCGAAATGGGTCCGTACACCGGCACTACAGGAAAGGGCACCCCGTCGATGTTGTTGCTCACTCGTTCGCCGAAGCCGGAGGAAGACCTTAAAGGTTTCGTTCGGAGCTTTCTGAAGAAATATCCCTTGGCGAAAGAAATTACCGCGGCGTCCTGCCCCGCGACGGACTGCGTGGAATTTGAGATCGTCACCGACGCGATCTACAAAGGAGGTGGCGGCGGGCACATGCTCGCCATCGGCTTCGCTGCGAAACCGCCGGAGTTTCCCGGACTTCTCTTCGAACAAATCGATCCTCCGCCATCGGCAACCACGGGCGAAGCGGGTGCGTACTACCGCGTAAGCCGGGTACTGACCCGCTTGCCCGGCACCCTCTATACGCTCGTGATACTCGATTCCAACGCCCAGATCTTCGAGCCCGCTTCCGCTGACTTTCAGTTTCTGCTCAAATCCATCCAGCTCGATTGATCCAGCTCCGACGCTGTTAAAATCGTTCGAGAATGTCCGCCGCGACTCGCACCACCAACGCCGCATCGCCCAATCATCTTTTTTATG
>CAVRAM010000009.1:0-72297 GCA_963719065.1 uncultured Acidobacteriota bacterium
TCAGTAAACGTTACATAGCAACGGGCCTCTTCCAGAGGTGGCGAAGCGCAGGGCGAAATTATTTTCGCTTACCACCGACACAATTCTCCTTCCCCAACACTGAATAGGTAAGTAGAGGAAGAGATCTTGCCTCAGTCTCTTTCTACGCGGGAGCCGTCATGGAGTCCGCGTTTTCGACCATCAACCGATCCCCAGTGGTCGCCCACCGGCCGGTGTGGGGTTTGATGGACTCGCCCAAGTCCATCAATGAGGTAGCCCCACTTCCGGCCTTCCAATTTCGGTGTAGAGCAGGAGTTGATCGATGAATCTGATTGGTTCGCATATGTGATTCGATGTCGATAACAGGAATTGTGCAAAACCGCAGGCATCAAAGGAGAAGTGACGTGGCAATCCTAAAATCACCACCGAGACCACCGAAGAATGAAACGCTACAAATTCGCGTCGAAGAGCAGATCAAATCGAAACTCCACAAATACGCTGAATTCATTGACTCGTCTGAGTCATACGTCGTGAGTGAAGCTCTGAAGATGCTGTTTAAAAAAGACGACGAATTCAAAAGTTGGCTCCAAGAGCCAACACACACCGTCGGCTATTCGCAAAACGGAGGAGAAGCACCTGTCGAGAGCCCTAGAACCACATAACGACAAAATGATGCAGGCCCCGATGCGCAAAGAAAAATAGCGGTCACGATTGTGGCCACTAAGCGTAAGAGACCTACGAGCTACCAGACCGTAGCTCAGACGATTGTGAGTAGCAAAATGGAATCAGATTCACGGTTGCTGTCACCCAACGTCGTTGATACATTCGTCAAAGCGACGCCAGAAAAGCGGAAAAGAGGCAAAAGCATGAGCCGCCGATCTGGTCAGAGTGGTCACATTGCAGTCAGGGGTAAATATTACGTTGTTAGGTTTTGGATAGACGTTCCAGGCCAGGAGAAACGAAGGCATGCAAGTGTCAGAGTATGTCCTGTCTCCGGGCTTGGTCGGCTGACCAAACCTGAACGCGAACGAAGGGCCGTAGAAATCATTTCCGCTAGCGGAGCCGATACTCCGGAGTGCCTTGCCAAAGCGGAAGGCGCTTCGAATGGTGTTACGTTTCGTGAGCAAGCGGCATGGTGGATCAAACACGTGCAGCAACGAAGGCGCAAGCCCATTGCTCCAGCAACTGTCGAATCCTGGCAGGGAGCCCTTAATGTGTGGATTCTCCCAAACCTTGGAGATGTCCCTCTAGCGTCTGTAGGGAATCTTGCACTTAAGGGGCTGGTGGGAAAGATGGTCAAGCTAGGCCTTTCACCGAAGACAGTCAACACCTACTCACAAGTCGTCAAGTCAGTCGTGGCTTCCGCGGTCAACGAGGAAGGAGAGCAACTTTTTCCTCGCAAGTGGAACCATGAGTTCGTTGACATGCCAGTAGTCGAGAAGAGCAAACAAAACACGCCGCACTTTACTAGCGAGGTCATTGCCGGGATTCTCGCTTCCTCCAAGGGATACAAGCAGATGTTTTGCGCGTTACTTGCTGGAAGCGGACTTCGCGTTGGAGAGGCGTCGGGGCTCGAAATCGACAAACACGTTTCAGAGGATTTTAAGACACTCCACATTCGCCAGAAGGTCCGCAGAGGGAAACTTGAACTCTTCCTCAAGACCGACGCCGGATGTAGGGACGTTGACCTCTGCAACGCCCTGGCAGGCAGGCTCAAGTCATTTGTGGGTAGCCGTACTTCCGGATTTCTGTTTCGCAATAGAAATGGAAATCCTCTCTCTCAGACGAACCTCTTGCGGCGCGGGCTACACCCAGCCTTAATAGAGTTGGGGCAACCTAAGGCGGGCTTTCATGCCTTCCGCCGTTACCGGGCGACCCGGCTTCGCAAGACCCGAACCCCGGAGGATCTCATTCGTTTCTGGCTCGGCCATGCTGACGAGACAGTGACGGACGGGTACTCAAAGTTGAGAGAGGACGTTCAGTATAGAAAAGAAGTGACAGAACAGGTCGGGCTGGGTTTTGAATTTTCGGCGGGAAGAAGCGATGTTGTACCCAATGTACCCAATTCCCGACCCACTGCAGCAACAGCAAACGCGATGTAGCACGTTGAATCGAGAGGGGAAAAATGGTCGGGGCGAAAGGATTTGAACCTTCGACCTCCTGGTCCCGAACCAGGCGCGCTAGCCAGGCTGCGCTACGCCCCGAAATTGCAGTGAACACGGGAAAAGTTAGTTTAAGCTACTGCGCCTACATCCGCAACCTCTACAACCACGCAAGCGAAGCGAGCACCGCCGCTCAACGCGCGATCCAGCCGCAACGCGTCGCCCCGCACTCAGTCCAGTCGCCGCGTCCAGCCGGCGCGCGAGCCTAAACCGCCTTCGACTGCGCCTTCACGTTCTCCGGCAGCGTCACCAATCGTGCATCGGTGATCGACGGAATCTCGCGAATCTTCTCCACGATTTTCGCGTCCACTTTGCCGTCCAGCCGCACCAGCGCAATCGCATCCGCGCCTTGTTCCGGTTTGCTGCGGCCCAGCGCAAACGTCGCGATATTCACGCCCAGATTCCCCAGCGCCGTTCCGATCTTGCCAATGACGCCCGGCACGTCGCGATTGCGCGTGATCAACAGCGTGCCTTCGAGCGGAGCTTCGAGCTCGATTCCGTCGATCGCCAGCAGTCGAGCCGAGCCATCCTGCCCCACAGTTCCTTCCACCACGGTTTCGGTGCCGCTGCTGGTGGCCGAAACCTCCAGGGTATTCGGATAGCCGCGTTCGCGCCGCCGCGTCACTTCCTCCACCACCAATCCGCGCGTAGCCGCTTCCTGCCCGGCGTTCACCAAATTCGCCGGCTCTTCGAGCGACGAATTCATCAGTCCCATCAGCACCGAACTGCGCACCACGTGCGATCCAATCTCCGCCGGCTCGCCCGCATAGCGGATGCGAATGTGCGAAAAGCTCGGCGTCGCCGCGGCCTGCGCCAAAAACGATCCGATCCGATCGCCGAGCTCCAGATAAGGACCCAGCCGCTTGTACTGATCCGGCGTCAGCGCCGGCATATTCACCGCGTTCCGGATCAATCCTTCGGAAAGATAATCCTTCACCTGCTGCGCGATCAGCGTTCCGATTTCTTCCTGCGCTTCGGCCGTCGATCCTGCGATATGCGGAGTCGCAATCACATTCGGCAATCCGATCAGCGGGGAATTCTTCGGCGGTTCCACCGCAAACGTGTCGAGGCCGGCTCCCGCCACTTGGCCGGACTTCAACGCTTCGGCCAGCGGAGTTTCATCGATCAGCTCGCCGCGCGCGCAGTTGATGATCCGCGCGCCTTTCTTCATCTGCGCGATCGCCGCCGCGCCGATAATTTTTTCGGTCGCCGGACTCAGCGCCGTGTGCAGCGAAATCACGTCGGCGCGTTTCAGCAACTCTTCCAGCGAAATCAGTTCGACTTCCAGTTCTTTCGCCGCCGCTGCAGTCACGTACGGATCGTACGCCACCACTTTCATCTCAAAGCCCTTGGCTCGCCGCGCCACTTCCATTCCCACGCGCCCGAATCCCACCAGTCCGATCGTCTTGCCCCGCAGCTCCACTCCCGACGACGATTTTTCCCAGCGCCCCGCGTGAATCCCGGTGTTCGAGCTGGGAACTCCGCGCGCCAGCGCCAGCAGCAGCGCAAACGTGTGTTCCGCCACGCTCACCGCATTTCCGCCCGGCGTATTCATCACCAGCACGCCGCGACGCGTAGCCGCATCCATATTCACGTTATCCACGCCCACGCCGGCTCGCCCGATCACACGCAGTTTCTTGGCCTTTTCCAGCAGCTCCGGAGTCACCTTCGTGGCGCTGCGCACGATCAGCCCATCGGCATCCGCGATGTCTGCCGCCAGCGTCGCCGCCGTCGGAATCACCACATCCCAGCCGGTATTCTTTAGAAGTGCAATCCCACGGTCGCTGATCTTGTCTGCAATTAGAATTTTCATGCCATAAAGCCTATCGGGTGCCTCCGGTCCTGTCAAATGCGCCTCCGGACGCCCGAAAGCTCTGCTATTCTTGTGTGAAAGCGAGGGAAGCGAATGGGATATCTCGAACGGATTCAGACCGATCTGACCGCTGCGATGAAGGAAAAGGACGAACTGCGGCTGAGCGTCTTGCGCATGGTAAAGAGCGCATTGAAGCTCAAGGAAATCGATAAAATGCGCCCGCTCGACGACCTGGAATCGCTGCAGATCCTGCAAACGCTCGTAAAACAGCGCAAGGAATCGATCGAGCAGTTCACCCAGGGCGGCCGCAACGACCTGGCCGAGAAGGAAGCCAAGGAAATCACCATCATCGAGCACTACCTGCCGGCCGCGCCCAGCGACGAGGAAATGGAGCGGGCTATCGCAGACGCCGTCAGCGAAACCGGTGCCGACTCCTTGAAGCAAATGGGAGCCGTGGTGAAGGCCGCACGCTCGAAGCTTGAGGGCAAAGCCATCGACGGCAAAGTTCTCAGCGACAAAGTCCGCGACACGCTGACGCCAAAAGCTTAACCGCTAAGTCGCAAGCTCCACTACGCCCGGGGTTTCGGCGAATTCATCGTCGGCCTCGGGCGTTTTTTTGCCTGCCTGCTGATTGACTTTGACATGAATGTACTACTATGTTACCATCGGTTGTGCGTCAAAGCGGCGCACCACGGAGTCGCTGTATGTGCGTTCACGGACAATTTATCGTGCAAGTCTCCGGACACACCGGCCGCCAATTCTGCTCGCACCTCGTCCGTCCGTGCGCCGTCGCTTCCGCCCGCGCACTCCGTAGCAATTTGCCTGTCACTTTTTCGCTTCCTTTTTCTGCTGATCGACGTACGCCTAAGACGTGCACAAAATTATTAGAAACGTGTGTAAGCCGTTCAAACTCAACGACGGCGCCATTTCTAATCGTAACAACAGTTACGATTAGAAATTCCCGTCATGCCCTCAAATTTTGGGGACGAAATCCTAAAACTTGGCGAAGTCCGCGTTGCTGAGGATGCTCTTAGGGTATCCGTTTTGGGCCACGCCAATCATCGCCCGCCCGATCTGGCGCGTAGTCGTCACTTGGTTCGGCATCAGGCGCTGCAAAATCGGCACAATCGGGCCAAGCACCTTGTACGTCACGCGGTACAGCTTGGTCCTCGACTCAATTCCGTCCATCGGGCGAATAAATCCAGGACGAAAAACGTATGCTGCGCGAAACCCTGCGCCCAGCACCGCGTTTTCCGCGCGGCCCTTCACTCGCGCCCACATCACTCGCCCTTTTTCGGTGGGGTCGGCTCCCACTCCAGAAACGAAAATAAACGTGAGCCCGGGGCTTGTTTTCAACAGCGCCTTCGCGGCTGCAACCGTAATTCCGTAGGTGATTTTCGAATACGCCTCTTCGGACATTCCCGACGACGCCACGCCCAGGCAGAAAAAGCATGCGTCCAGTCCCGCCAGCTCCGCTTCGATCGCCGAAAAATCCTGAAAATCGCGTTGCACGATTTCGCGCACCTTCGGTTCGCGCCGTCCCGACGCTTCGCGAACCACTGTCACGATTTCCGTCACGTCCGGATCGCGCAAGCACTCCAGCAGCACGCCCTGGCCGACCATTCCCGATGCGCCAAACAATACGACTTTCATTTCGAGATTTTCGCTCCTGCGACTGGACCAACGAAGCAGCGGCACCATCATAGCGCGACCGCGACGGCTACGGTGACGACCACGACAATGACCATAACGATGTGGCGACCGTCCGAATCGGCGATGCAGCTTCCCACAAGCGGTCACTCGTCCAACACGCGCCATGCATACGCCCGCGCTAAATCCCCTGAAATCTTTCAGTTCGCACGCACGGCAAATGGATTCGATCTTGCACTTGGTCAGCATCCGGCTTCACGGAGAGGTGTGTGAATGGCTGAATTCTGGAACGATTTGAAATTTGGCGTGCGCATGCTCGGCAACAATCGCGGCTTCACCCTGATTGCGGTCATCACTCTCGCGCTGGGAATCGGCGCCAACACCGCGATTTTCAGCGTAGTGAATTCCGTGCTGCTCCGCCCGCTCCCGTATCCCGAGCCCGGCCAACTAGTGAGCGTGTACACGATCCTGCCAGACATGCCGAAATTTTCCGTTTCGATTGCCGATTTCAAAGACTTCACCGATCGCCAACAGGTATTTTCCGGCGCGGCGCTCTTCGCCCAGCGCAACGTGGATCTCACTACAAACGGTGTGCCGATGCATCTCTCGGGCGTCGGCGTTTCCAACGGATTTTTTCAAGTCCTCGGTTACCGTCCGGCGCTGGGCCGCGACTTTGCCTCGAGCGACGACACCAAGGGCAGCAATCACGTTGCGATTTTGAGCGACGAGCTTTGGCGCGAACATTTTGGCGGCGACCCGGCCGTCATCGGAAAAACGGTCACGCTCTCCGGCGAGCTGTACACCATCATCGGAGTGATGCCGCCAGGCGTGCAACACGTCGGCGGGAACTATCACAGCGTCGCACAAGGCGAACGAGTCGACCTGTGGACCGCGTTGCCGTTGTGGCCGGCGAAAACCGATGGATGCGACCGGCGCTGCCATTATTTGAATATGGTCGCTCGCCTGAAACCGGATGTGACTCTCGCGCAGGCGCAAGCGCAGATGACCACCCTCGCCGCCAATATCGCGCACGAAAATAAAATGGACGACGACGGCCTCGCAAATCGCGTCTCCTTGATTCCGCTAAAAGAAGACGTCGTCGGTCAGGCCCGGCAAATGTTGATCGTGGTGATGGGCGCGGTTGGTTTTCTACTGCTGATCGCTTGTGTGAACGTCGCGAATCTTTCGCTCGCGCGCGCCGCCGGCCGTCACCGTGAAATCGTGATGCGCGCCGTTCTGGGCGCCAGTCGTTTTCGCATCGCGCGCCAACTGATGGCCGAAAGTTTTCTGCTCGCAGCTGCGGGATGCGTATTGGGCGTGATGATTGCAAACCTCGGAATCGACGGCCTGCTGGCGCTGGCTCCTGAAAAATTTCCGCGGCTGCAGGCGATTCACATGGATTGGCGCGTACTCGTGTTTGCCATCGGCGCCACTGTGCTCACCGCGATTTTGTTCGGTCTAATTCCGGCGCTGTCGATTCCCAAGCTTGACGCGAACTCCGCGCTAAAAGACGGTGATCGCGGCACCACCGCATCCGGGCATACGCGCATCCGGAATTGGCTGGCTGTTGCCGAAATTGCGCTGGCACTCGTCGTGCTCGTCGGAGCTGGATTGATGGCGCGCACATTTTACAATTTGCAGCGCGTGAATGCCGGATTTCAGTCCGACCACGTTTTGACGTTCGCGCTCGACCCGCCGCAAGCGCGCTATGCCGAAGATCCGAAGCTGATCGCTTTTTACCGCAATCTGACTTCGCGATTGCAGGCACTACCCGGCGTTGAACTCGTGGGCGCCACTTCTGACGTTCCGTGGACCACCTACGACGAAAATCTCAGCTTCCGCATTGTGGGGCAAAGCACTGCGGACTCAGATTCGTTCGCGTCCCGATTTCACTTCGTCACGCCTGATTATTTTCAATCGATTCGCACGCCGTTGATCGGTGGCCGCTTTTTCGCCGCCACAGATGAGCCGAAGTCCTCGCCCGTCGTCATCGTCAACAATTCGTTCGCGCGCCGATTTTTCCCCAAGGGCGATGCCATCGGAAAATATGTCACCGGCTTCGGCGACACGAAACTGCAAATCATCGGCATCGTTGGCGATGTGCAGGATACGCCGTCCGGCATCGAAGCGAAGCCGGCGATGTATTTCGACGATTGGCAAATTCCCGGCGGCGGCGAACGCATCATCACCGTTCGCACCGCTGCCGACTGGCGCGCTCTCGCCTCACAAGTACCCAGAGAAGTCGCGGCGATCGATCCGGATTTGCCGGTGATGAAAGTAAAGCCGCTCGCGGACGTCAGCGCGCAGGCGATTTCATCCACAAAATTCACTCTCACGCTGGTGGGAATGTTCGGAGCGATCGCCCTCGTTCTCGCCGCCGTCGGCGTGTACGGAGTGATCGCCTATTCGGTCACGCGACGCACCAACGAAATCGGAATTCGCATGGCGCTCGGCGCCCTACAGAAAGACGTGCTGGAAATGATCGTCAAGCAGGGCGCTCGACTGGCGATTGCCGGAATCGCGATCGGCCTGGTCGCGGCGCTGGCATTGACGCGCGCGATGCAAACGCTTCTCTTCGGCGTCAGTCCGTTCGATCCGCTCACGCTCGCTGCCGTTTCGGCGTTGCTCGTGATCGTAGCGCTCATCGCTTGCTACGTGCCGGCGCGCCGCGCATCGCAAGTCGATCCCATGATCGCCCTCCGTCACGAATAAAAATCCGGCAGGTGCGTTTCTTCGGTGCAGCGGGCGACGCGGACGAAGTTTTTAAAAATTAGTTTGCTTTGCGGAATACGGCGCTCGATTTTTCGTCGGCGTTGATCGTTCGCAAAAAATCACGCACTTGATCGAGCTTGTCGGTGGGCACATCGATGGCCGTGATTTCGTAAGTTCGCCGGTAGTGCAGCACGTTGTCTTTTACTTTCACTTCGCTTTTGTACGATCCCCACGGGCACGAAGCAGACACCGGCTCGGGAAGTTCGTCCACCACATATCCAGCGGGCAGCGTGATGTCATACATATCGTCTTGCCGTGTGGTCTCCGGAAACTCAATCGGATATTTCCTCTGCTTGTCGCTCAGTCGCACGCCCTTGTTGCCCAAAACGCGCGGGCGGACGATCAGCAGATCTCCTGCTGTTTTCGCGTACGCAGTGGAAACGAACTTGTAATCCACCACTAGGCTCTGATCGTATTTGTCCAGATTCAAAATATTCGATTCTCGCAGCGACACGTTCGAAAGTGAGTTGCTCAGAAATTCTTCCACGATTTTCGGGCGCTCGTTCGGAGCAGTTCGCTGGTACAACTCGCGCTTGTCCATCGCAGGGCTGCCCCAAAGAATTTCGCGAACCACGCCGATCAGATTGCCGTCGGGCGTCAACGCCAACGTGCCGGACCGAAGCAGCCGGTTGGACGACGGTATCGCAAGCGGAACCTGAATCAGTTCGCTTGTTTTGGGAGTGACCACCAGCGCGTAGCTAGTTTGCTCGTACGCGGGAATCGATCCGAGCGGAATGTATTCGTTGGTCGGATCGAAAAACAGCAGATTTCCGAGTTTCGGATCCTGCACCACGGATTGCAACGTAGCCGTCGAAATTCCGTCGGGAAGGCGGATCGCGACGATCGAATGGTTGAAACGAGTGAGCGGAAAATCGGGCCGCACGAAGCCCCGCTCTGTATCGATCAGCACGTTGTACGATTCGACGCCGATTTCACCCAGCATCGTATTTAGCAGCGTTGCTTTGTCTTTGCAGTCGCCGTATTGATGGGCCAACACGTCGCCCGCAGCATGCGGTTGATATCCGCCCACGCCGATTTCGATCGCCGCGTAGCGGATATTCTGCTGGGAGTACGTCGCCAGCGCGTTGATTTTCGCCAGTGGATCGGTCATTCCGGCGGTCAACTCGGCGACTTTCTGTTTAATTTCCGGCGTGGCCACGCGTCGAGAAGTGAGCAGGCCCTCGTACCACACACCGATGTCGTTCCACGATCCGGTCGTCTTCGCGCGCATCGCCGGATCGCGCGGATACAGTTTCGCGATCATGTGCCCGGCGATTACCGGCCAGGGCGGCATCTCCGGCTCGATTTCGATCATGGGAATGTCGGAGACTTCCCACGAATAGCTCGACCCAACGGTTTGCGGCTGAATTTCGGGGTGATTGCCCCACAGAGTTTTGTAGTCCCATCCCGACGGCAATTGAATCGAGAATCGCGATTTGCGCACGGGGACCACGTCTTGAAAATCCCAAAACACGTCGAAAATTTGCGGCCGGATTTTCTGGACCACTTCGTAGCCGACGAAGTTTCCCGGTTCAGCGGCCATGTAATGCAGGATCTTGACCTTCGCATCGCTGAAAACTTCAAACGAAGAGATGTTCGCCTCGGCCGAGTCTTTGTCTTTGAGTTCGTATTCTTTGCCGTCGGCGGTGATGGTCCAGGCCTTGAAGAGCGAAACCTTCGTATCGTTGTCGAAATTCACCCAGGCGCTGCCGTAGCTCCGCTGAGATTCCGCGCGAAGCAGTTTGTACACCACGCGGTAGTGGCGTTCGATGTCGCCGTTGTCTTTCACCACGATCTGCTCGTCTTCAAACAGCTTCACGGCCATCGCTTCTTTGGGATATTCAGGGAGCGTGTCGCGGCTCGCTGTGCGCATCCAGTCCGGAGCGGAGTCCGCCGGCGACATCGGCGCACAGCCGAGCACCGCGATGAACGCGAGCAGTACGATGGAGAGGCGAGCGAATGGTATTTTCATTTTAATTGTTGTTTGCCGATTCGGCGCGTTGCAACACCAGCTGTGTCTGGTCATTTGTTTTTACCGAATTGAAGAACGTTCGCAGCGCGTTGTAATACTTCACGGCGAATACGATGCCATCCACCATGAATTCGCGCTTTACCACGAGCGTTTCACCCTGCTGGGTCACGCCGAGCGAGTAGCCAACCACCGGCGTGGTTTTGATTTCCTTCAACGGCGGCATCGTCCCGATCTTGAATCCCGCCGGAGCGGTGTAATGAATTTCATCGACTTCCAGAAACGGATTCTGGAAATAGATCGTGTTTTTGCGCGTGGCCGAATCGAAGCCGCGAGGAACTTCGGATTGGAAAACCGTGGCCGGCACGATCATGCGATGGCCCACCGGGCTACCGAGGTCGGCAAATTTGAGCGTGCCTTCGACGTGAAGGGGTTCACTGATTTTTTCCCAGTTGTCGATCTTCGTGATCTCAAAACTCGTTCCGTTCGGAAGCCACCCGTGAACCCTATCTTCCAGGACTTTCTTGCGGCCGGTTTCGTCTTCCTTCCGGTATTCGTTGCGCATTTCTCCGGCGATGATGCCCGTCCAATCGATGGACGCGGTGCCGCTGGCCGACCCGTCTTCCGCCAGCGTCAGCTTCACGGTTCTGGACATTTTTGAATCGCCCGGCTCCGAAGGCGGTACGGTAATCATGTCCGCCGACTTGCCGCTGATGCGCAACCCTTGCGTAGCGGTTTCATACCAGGGAAGTACGCCGAACGGAAAAGTCATCGCGCCGGGGTCGACGTAATATTCCTTGTCTCCGGCCTTGACCCAGGCCATATCCGAGCTCAGCTGGCCCAGGTCCTGCAGGTTCGGCAAAAAAATCGCAGTGTTTCGCGGAGCGACCAACAGAACGTCGGAACTGAAACCGGCGGCGCGGCAGAGCGCAACGAACAGCGCGTTGATGTCGGACTCATCGCCGTAACCGTGGTTCAAGACATCCTCGACGTTCGAGACCTTCTTGATGTTTTCTTTTTTTTCTTCTTTCTCGCTGCGGCTTTCTTCGAAACTCAGGTTTCGGATCTGTTGCACGCGGGCGTAGATCTTGCGCACTTTCACATCGGGCGAATCGTTCGGATCCACGGTCTTCGCCAGATCCTTCTGCAATGCGCCGCGTTTATCCATGAAGTGATCGAATTCGCTGCTGAGCTTTCCGTTCATGCGCGCCCAATAGTGATCCACGGTTTCGGACGACGGGTCGTCCTCATTGCGGTAGTAGAACTCCAGCCGCTGCTGCTGCGTGCGAATCGGCGGCATGTAGTCTTCTTCCGGGATGCCGGGAATATCTTTCATCACCAGTTTGTAGGAGCCGTTGACCAGTTCGGGTTTGATCGCGGTGGCGCCGCCGTACTGGCGGAAAAACAGGGGGTGCGTATCCCAATTGGAGGCGAACGGTTGAAAACTGAAATGCCCTTCGCGCGTGTACAACTCGCTGGTGAGGACCCACTCTTTGTCGTGCAGGAATCCGGGGCGGAACTGAATATGATAACGATATTCAATGATGCAGCCGGGCTGCACGTCCGGAAGAGTGAACGTCTTCGCGAGATACCGCACGCCGCTGGCTTTCACCAGAGTTTTCTCGAACGGCGCCCCCTGGAAATTCACAATCGAGCCATCGGGCCGGATGGTGCGGGCGCGAACGTCCTTCACGTCTGAATATTCCTTGAAGAAGGGAATTTCCACGTCGCCTTGCTTGTCTCCCTCTTTGGTGAAAATTTTGATGCGGTAGTATTCGAAAACCGATACGCCGTCGATGTTGGCGCGCTTTTCATCCACCGAACTTTCGCGGTAAAGAATCATCGCGTTCGCGCCGGGGCTGGCCGGATTGTCTTTCAGTGCGAGATCCGCCGGATCGATTGGTTGCCAGTCGTCGCCCGCGGAAACCGGACGGGACATGAACACCACACACAATGCCGCAACCACGGCCAAGCTGCTAACGAATCGCTGGGTTCGATTCATGGCAGGCGCTTCCTCCGGTTTTGACTACTGTGCTCTTGTGTCGCCGCAAACTTACCTTCGTCGCGCAACAAGTCTCGGTCAAGGCTTCCTGATGGATGGCGCGCCGAAAACGCGAAGCCGGCAGCCACATTGCAAAGCAGTAAAGTGTTCGCAAATCTACTCCTATGATTGGAAGCCGTCAATAGGTTCGGAGGCGGGGAATTCCGCAGAGCCAACGCAGAACGGCGCCAAGAACGCTTTTCGGGCAGGAAGTTCGCGCAGGTTGATGCCGGTTTGCCTCAGGGTGCACTCGGAGATCCGTTTCGCTTTTCGTTCGTTTGCGGTGGGGGTGGGAATGCGGCTTGCGCGGGTGTGCGCGCGGTGTTAACTTGCGCCGTTCGAACGTGACGCAAGCTGCGGCAGCGTGGGCGCGGCGGCTGCGGCTTTAGGAGATTCGATGGCGACGAAACAGTGGAGCTCGACGGCACCTCCGGGAGAATTTCAGCCGTATGTGGGGCCGGAGGAAACCGTAGCGGAATTCAGTTTGCGCGCGGTGATTCTGGGTTCGCTGTTCGGGATTTTGTTTGGTGCGGTGTCAGTGTATGTGGGTCTACGCGCCGGGCTGACGGTGTCGGCGTCGATTCCGATCGCGGTGCTGTCGATCAGCATCCTGCGCGCATTTGGGCGATCGACGATCCTTGAGAACAACATCGTGCAGACGACGGGATCGGCCGGCGAGTCGGTGGCGGCGGGCGTAATTTTCTCGATTCCGGCGCTGATCTTTCTTGGTTTTTCGCTGAACGCCGAATACTGGCGCATCTTTTTTCTGGCGCTGATGGGCGGATGGCTCGGCGTGCTGTTTATGATTCCGCTGCGGCGGCAACTGATCGTGAAGGAGCACGGCAACCTGACGTTTCCTGAAGGAACGGCGTGCGCCGACGTGCTGGTGGCGGGCGAGCGCGGCGGATCCTTTGCGGGGCGCGTATTTCTGGGACTGGGAATCGGCGGAATTTATACGTTTGCGATGAAGACGATGGGGATGTGGCCGGAGCAGCCGGACTATCAGCCGAAGTGGCTTCCGGGCGCTTCGTTTCGCGCGAACATCACGTCGGAATATCTGGGAGTGGGATACATCATCGGGCCGCGCGTTTCGGGCACGTTGTTTGCGGGCGGCGTGATTTCCTGGCTGGTGATCATGCCGGCGATCAAGTTTTTCGGATCGCTTTCGGGAAATGCAGCGTTGTATCCGTCCACAATTCCGATCGGGCAGATGACGCCGCAGGACTTGTGGGGCAGCTACATTCGTCCGATGGGCGCGGGAGCGGTGGCCGCTTCCGGATTGATCACGCTGGTGAAGACGCTGCCGACGATTTATTCGGCGTTGATTGCGGGAATTGGCGATATCCGCTCGAAGCAGGCGGCGCTGACCGAGGTGAAACGCACGGAACGCGATATGTCGATGCGCGTCGTAGTGGTGGGCTCGGCGGTGATTGTGGCGATGATGTGGGCGCTTTTGAAATTCAAACCGATTCCCGGAGCGATGACCAGCGGCTTTTCGGATTTTCTGGCAGCGGTTTTCGTGGTGGTGTTCGGGTTTTTGTTCGTCACGGTGGCATCGCGCATCAGCGGATTGATCGGCAATTCGTCGAATCCAATCAGCGGAATGACGATTGCGACGCTGATGGCGACCTGCGCCGTGTTCCTTGTGATTCACTGGACTTCAACCGCGCATCAGGTGCTGGCGCTGACGATCGGTGGCGTGGTTTGCATCGCGTCGGCGATCGCGGGCGCGACGTCGCAGGATTTGAAAACCGGTTACCTTGTAGGAGCGACGCCGTATTGGCAACAAGTCGCACTTGTGATCGGCGTGATGGTCTCGGCGTTTGCGATTGGCGGAACGCTGATCCTGATGAACATCGGCCTGGCGAAGTACAAGCCGGTGCAAATCGCGCTGGATATCGATCATTTGAATCCGGGCGTCGATGTGCAGCAGCGCGACTACGTCTATGAAGGAAAAACGTACACGCTGGTGAACGCGCTGGGCTCGCATGAAATCCCGGACGGAAAGTATCTGTACGATCCGGCGACGAAAGAAATCGAAGTGCAGTGGGTGCAGGGAATCGGCAGCGACCAGGCGGCGGCTCCGCAGGCGCGATTGATGGCGACGGTAATCAGCGGGATTTTGAATCAGCGTTTGCCGTGGCGGCTGGTGTTTCTGGGCGTGTTTCTGGTGATCGCGATTGAGCTGCTGGGTGTGCGTTCGCTGCCGTTTGCGGTGGGATCGTATTTATCGATCGCCACAACGATGGCGATGTTTGCCGGCGGCCTGGTGAGGTGGCTGGCGGAGCAGGGCGTCGAAAAGAAAAGCGACGCGGAAAATGAAGTCAGCCCAGGATCGCTCTATGCCAGCGGATTGATTGCGGCGGGCGGCGTGTTTGGCTTGCTGGCAATCGTGTTCACGCTGCTGCAGGATCCCATCTTAAGCACCAAAGTGCCGCACTGGTTGGCGGCGATTTTGCGCTTGCCGTGGCCTGCGGGAATGTTTGCGCTCGGCGACAAATTTCCGGGGTTCAGCCAATCGTACACGGTGGCGGTGGTGCTGTTTGTGCTGCTGGCAATTTCACTGTTTATTTCGGCGCGAAAGAAACTGAACAACTAGCAGTGTTACTGGATGGTGACTTCGGTAAAGCCGAAGCCGTTGAGCAGGCTTTTGATGGTGGACCGCGCATTTTGATCAGCCGTATTCAGGATGCCGTCTTGAGTGGCGCTCTGCAGGAGTTGGCGTTCGGCTTCCTCACGGACTTCGCTTTCCAGGTTCGGATCGGGCGAAGTGAACAGTCCGGTCTCGCGGGAATAGACGCGAGTTTTTGAGTTGTCGAGTGCGGTGCTGAAAATTTCGGCCGGCGGCAGATGAATGGAAATTTGCTGGCCGTGAACGGCCACGTCGCTCGGTTGAATCTTGCCCAGATCAATTCCTCCCACAACTTCTCCGTGAACGACTAGCAGCAGTTTGTCTCCGGCTAGAAATTGCGGCAGGATCGGATTTTCATGCTCGCCGGAAATAATCTTGTCCATCGTGTAGCGGACGGTTTCCAGGCGCTGCAGCTGCTGAATCTGGCGGACGACGGTGGGCTGGTCGACGCGAATGGTGGTGCGGCCGCCGCGGGCGATCGAAAACAGGTCAAGCAAATGCGCGCCGGCGAAAAACCACACGGCGAGCGCCAGCGCGGCGATGGTGGCGAGAATGCCCAGAAGAACGCCGGCCAAGCCGGAAAATTTGCGGTTCGGAGGTTGCGGCGGGCTCGATTGTGATGCGGACGACATCGCAGACGTAGTGTAACGCAGGTCTTTGACTCCAGCCGATGGAGTCTTTTAGACTATCGGTTGTGGGATCCTTCTCGCGCGGGTTCGGGAACTACCGGTTCGACATCAGCGGATATTTTCCGCGCGCCATCAAGATCATTTGCATCGCGTGCGTAGCAGTTTTCACGGTGCAGAAGCTGGCGTTGTTCGTGGGCCATGCGCCGGCGTGGAACTACATCGTCGGGTGGCTGGGGCTTTCGCCGAACGCCGTCGTCCACGGATTTGTCTGGCAGCTTTTCACCTACCTGTTCCTGCACCAAAATATTCCGCACATTCTTTTCAACCTGTTGTACCTAGCCATGTTTGGCGCAGCGCTGGAGCACACCTGGGGCGCGAAGAAATTCGCGATCTATTATTTTATTTGTGGAGTGGGCGCCGGGCTGATTGAAGTGGGCGTGAAGGAACTGCTGTTCAAGCTGGGGCACGCCAGTCCGGAGTCGTTGTTGATCCCGACGATCGGCGCGTCCGGCGCGATCTACGGCGTGCTACTGGCAGTGGCGATGGTGATGCCGCACCGCCAGGTGTATTTGTTTCCGCTGCCAGTGACGATCTCGATGAGAATCCTGGTGATCGTGCTGGGAGCGATCGAATTCTTCGGCACGATCGGCGCGACCGACAATGTGAGCCACCTGTGCCATCTGGGCGGGATGCTGGTTGGCTACATCTATATACGGCGCGGATCGTACATGTACGGGTCGAGGAATTTTTACTCGGATTGGCAGCGGAAGCGGCTGAAGAAGAAGTTTGAAGTGTACGTGAAGGACCGGCAGGACAAGCCGCCTTCACGGCCGACCGATTGGATGAATTGAGTTGGCATAGATGTGGCGTGTCGCGCTGAAGGCCGGGGCTGCTAGCCGCCGATGCGAATCAGTCGCATGAGATTGGTGGTACCGCTGGTCGCCAGTGGAGTGCCGGCTACAAGACCCACGACGTCACCCTTCTTCACCAAGCCCTCTTCGAGCAGGCGCTTCTCAGCAGTCTTGGTGAGCAAATCAAAATCAGTGAAGCGCTGAATGCGGCGCGGCTGAACTCCCCAGAAAAGACCCAGTCGGCGGCGCGTTTCGCGCACAGCGGAAAACGCGATGATCGGCGAGCGCGGCCGGTACTTCGACACCAGGCCGGCGGACGAACCGGTTTCGGTGAAGACGGCGACAACCTTCAAGCGCAATTCCTCGGCGGCGTGGCAGATGGCTTCGGCGATCGCTTCGTTGATTTGCAGATTGCCGGTGCGGTCAGGACGCGGCAGCTCGGTGACGCTCGCTTCGGCCTCGAGAATGATGCGGTCCATCATGCTGACAGCTTCCAGAGGATAGAGTCCCGCGGCGGTTTCGCCGGAGAGCATCAGGGCATCGCTGCCGTCGAAGATCGCGTTGGCAACGTCGGAAGCTTCCGCGCGCGTGGGCCGCGGATTCTTTTCCATCGAATCGAGCATCTGGGTTGCGGTGATGACGGGAACCAGGGCGTTCCGCGCTTTCTGAATGATTTTTTTCTGAACGACCGGAACTTTCTCCGGGTTCATTTCCACGCCCAGATCGCCGCGCGCGACCATCACGCCGTCGGCAATTTCCAGAATTTCGTCGAGATTCTCGATTGCTTCGGGTTTTTCGAGCTTGGCGATCACCGGAGTATTTTTTCCCGCTGCGGCGATTGCTTTCTTCGCAGCGCGGACGTCCGCAGCGGTGCGAACGAAGCTGAGCGCGATGTAATTGGCACCAATGGCGAGAGCAGAGACCAGGTCTTTGCGATCCTTCGGCGTGAGCGAAGGAATTTTCAGCTTGATACCGGGAAGATTGATTCCCTGATGCTGGCCGAGCCGGCCGCCGTTTTCGACCTGGGTGACAACTTCATACGCGCCGGTGGAAAGTACGCGCAGCGCAATCTGGCCGTCGCTGAGCAGAATACGATCGCCTTTGACGACCGATTCAGGAAGCTGTGTGAAAGTGGTGCTAACACCCGTCGCCGTACCGGTAATCGATTTTGTGGTGATGGTGAATTTCTGGCCAAATCGAAGATGAACTCCCTGCGGAGTGACCAAAGCTCCGGTGCGAATCTTTGGACCTTGCAGGTCGGCGAGAACCGAAATCGGTTTTTCGCGGAGCTTCGAAGCGCGGCGAACGAAGTTGACCAGCTTGGCACGGCCTTCGTTCGAGCCGTGGGAGAAATTCAGACGAGCGACATCCATGCCCGCCCGAATGAGGCTATCTATCATCTCGTACGAAGAACTGGAAGGGCCGAGGGTACAAACGATTTTTGCGCGTCGGACTGGTTTCACGATTATTGGGTCACCGAGAAGTCACTCACGATTGTATAAAGAAATTGGATTCCTTTGTTGAAAGAATCGACGGGAATTTGTTCGTCGTCAGAATGCATGCGCTGGTAGTCGGTCTCCGACAGCGGAAAGGGAATCACGCCGTAGGCTTCAACCGAGCGCATGCGAAGCCGATTGGAATCGGTGGCCCAGGGAGACATCATGGGAATGGCGGCCGCGCCGGGGAAGGTCTGGCCGGTGGCTTTGACGATCGTCTGGTAGAACTCGCTGTTGAGCGATGAGTTCGGCGAAGCTTCGCGATCGCCGGGCTGGACGTCGAAGCGAATCTGCGGGTCGGCTACGAGTTTTGTGAGCGTGGCGAGCAGGTCGTTGATCTGATTGCCGGGAATCTGGCGAATGTTGACGGTGCCGCGCGCTTCGGACGGAATCACGTTCGCGCGAATGCCGGCCTGCAGCATGGTCGGCGTGATGGTGTCGCGCAACACAGCGTTCCAGAACGGATTTTGATTCGAGAGGTAGCGAGCGGCGTGCTCACCGCGGTCGGGCGATTCGAGCGACTGCATCCACTTGGCGGTTTCAGCGTCTTCGGTGGCGGCGAGTCCGGCAAAATATCCACGCGTGACGGCGGTGAATTGCACGGGCGCTTCGTACGAGCCGATTTTCGCCATGGCGGTTGCGAGATGCACGACGGCATTGTTTTTTGTGGGCATCGAAGCGTGGCCGGCCGTCCCGGTGGCGATCACGTCCACGTTGGTGGCGACTTTTTCGGCGGCCTGAATGCCCACGTATTGAACTTTGCCGTCTTTCTGAACGGTTTCTCCGCCTTCATTGATCGAAAATCCGCAGGCGATTTTGTCCCAGTGCTGCTCGACCGCGAATTTCATGCCGTTTTCGCCGCCCGCTTCTTCATCGCTTTCAGCGAAAAAAATCACGTCGCGAGTCAGATGCGCTCCGGTGCGTTTCAGCGCGACAAACGCCGCAAGATTGGCGACCAGCGGACCTTTGTCGTCCAGAACTCCGCGACCGTAGATTTGTCCGTCTTTGACGATGCCGCCAAAGGGATCGACCGACCATTTCGATTTGTCCACGCCGACAACGTCCAGATGGGCCATGAGCAAAAGAGCGCGCGAGGGCTCCGGAACGGCGCTCGCCGACAAGCGCGCGACGAGGAAACCGCGGCCCGGAGTGCTTTCGAAAATTTCCGATGGGATTCCGTTTTTCTGCAGGATGTCGGCAATGTATTTCGCGGCGACCAGCTCGTTGCCTGGCGGGTTCGAAGTATTGATACGGATCAAGCCTTGCAGCCAAGCGAGCGCTTCGCCCTGCAACGAGAATATCGCGGAGCTTGCGGAGACGGGCGCCTGGGGCGCCTGTGCTGCAGAAGACGGCGGCGCGGCGTGCGATGTGGATTGCGCGCGGCCCGGTGTGGGAGCAAAAGCAAACGTGGCAAGCAGCAACGAGCAGAGCAAACCGCGCGAGCGCGCCATGCGGATGATGTCCTCCGGAATTTGAATTCGAAACTGGGGCTAACGAAGGATCATACTATCATGCGGATTCGGGAGCGCCGGACGGCGGTGCAACGGTGTTCCATCCGGCAACTGGCGCTGCCGGCGGAGGTTGAAGCAATCCGGCGTTGACCATCCCTTCGCCGTAGGGCAGCATCGAAGTTTGGGACGAGCGCAAAACGGGCTAAGCGGACGCGCCGAGGAGCAGAGCGCAGCAATGCAATTGAAAATGGGAATGCGAGCGGTGTTGATGGGCGTGTTGATCGCGGCGCTGGGCGTTCCGCCGAGCGCTGTCCGGTCGTTTGCCGCGCAGCAGGAGGGCCCGGTCAAGCCGAATCCGTCGCAGAATCCCGCGCCCGCGAAACCTCCCACGGGCCAACAGCAACCCGCGCAAGCAGGGCAGCCGCAATCGCAAGCGCCGACCACTTCGATTTCGGTTCAATCGAACGTGGTGAATCTGGATGTGGTGGTGACCGACTTCGACGGAAACATCATTCAAGGATTGCAGAAACAGAATTTCCGCGTGCTGGACGAAAATCAGCCGCAGCAGATTTCGAACTTCGCGCCGAGCGAAGCGCCGATCACGATCGTGGTGCTGATGGAATTCAGCAAATTGCTCGGCGGATATTTCGGCTACAAGGCAAAGAACTGGGCGTACGGATTTCTGAGCCATTTGAACGCGAAGGATTGGGTGGCGTTCAAAACGTTCGATCTGCGAACGAACATCCTGGTGGATTTCACGCAGAACAAGCAGGAAGTGGCGCAGGCTGTGGCGGGTTTGTATTTCCCGGATTTCAGCGAAGCGAATTTGTTTGACGCGCTTCTGGAAACGATGGACCAGCTGAAGGACGTGAAGGGCAAGAAGTCGATCCTGGTGATTGCGACGGGTTTCGATACGTTCAGCAAACACACGCTGGACCAGACGCTGAAACGCGTAAAAGAAACTGACGTCACGATTTTCTGCGTTGGCATGGCCGAGGAAATCGAGCTGTACGGACGCGGAGCGCACATCGATTACCTGCAGGCGAAAAACGAAATGAACACGTTTGCGGAGATGACCGGCGGTTACGCCTGGTTTCCGCGATTCGAAGGCGAGATGCCGGACATCTTCAATTCGGTGGCGACGTTTTTGCGGAGCCAGTACACACTCGGCTTCACGCCGAATGAACCGGCCGACGGGAAATATCACAAGCTGAAGATCGAAGCACTCGACAACGACGGCAATCCGTTGACGACGCTAGACAAGAAGGGCAAACACAAAAAAGTGAACGTGTATGCGCGGCAGGGCTACAGTTCGCTGAAGCCGGGACTCGCGAATTAGAAATTAACGGATAAGCGGAGTTTCAAAAGGGGCGACGCGATGTGCGTTGCCCCTTTTTTATTTGCGGATGCGGCGCAGGTCGCGACCGGTCATTTCGGGTGGTTCTTTTACGTCGAGCACGCCGAGCAGGGTAGGAGCGATGTCGCGCAAGGATCCGCCGGGCGCCAGCTCCGTGCGGCCGTCTTCGCTGACGAGAATAAACGGCACGGGATTGGTGGTGTGGTAGGTGTGCGGATTGCCGGTGACCGGATCGACCATGGTTTCGGCGTTGCCGTGATCGGCGGTGATGATCCAGGCGCCGCCGCGCGGTTTGAGCGCTTGATAAATTCGGCCGAGACATTCGTCCACCGTTTCGACGGCTCGGATGGTGGGCTCGAGCTTGCCGGAGTGGCCGACCATGTCGGCGTTGGCGAAATTCATCACGATGGCGTCGAAATCGCCTTTTTCGATGGCGTGCACGACGGTGTCTGCCACTCCCGCCGCGGACATTTCCGGTTTCAAATCGTAAGTAGGAACTTTTGGCGAGGGCACCATCACGCGCTCTTCGCCGGCAAAGGGTTTCTCGATGCCGCCGTTGAAGAAGTAGGTGACGTGCGCGTATTTTTCGGATTCGGCGACGCGCAGATTTTTGTATTCGAGCTCGGTGAACACGTTGGCGAGGATGTGTTCGAGTTTTTCGGGCGCGATCAGGTAACGAAGCCAGGGCCACGCTTTGTCGTACTGCGTCATTCCCAGGAACAGCAGATTGCGCGGGCGTGCCGGGTCGGCGAATTCCTTGAAATCGGGATCGATGAGCGCGCGGGTGAGTTCGCGGGCACGGTCGGCGCGGTAGTTATAGAAGATGACGGCATCGTCGTCTTTGATGACGGCGCGAGGCTCGGACGTTTTTCCGTCGTCGCGGCTTGCGGTGATCACGGCAGGGACGATGAATTCGTCGGTGACGCCTTTTTCATAATTGGCGCGAACGGCAGCGACGGGATCGGCGAAGCCGGCTTCGGCTCTGGCATGAACGATGGCGCGATAGGCGCGCTCGACGCGCTCCCACCGATTGTCGCGATCCATGGCGTAGTAGCGGCCGGAGACGGTGGCGATCTGGCCGACGCCGTACTCGCGGAGTTTCTGTTCGAGCTGACGGATGAAATCGATGCCGCTGTCGGGCGGGGTGTCGCGGCCGTCCATGAAGCAGTGAATGAAAACGCGCTCGACTTTATTTTCGCGGGCCATGCGAAGCAGCGCGAACAGGTGCTCGATGTGCGAGTGAACTCCGCCGTCGCTGAGAAGTCCCATGATATGCAGTTGATTTTTGCGGCCGCGCTCCATCGCTTCTTGCAGCAGCGGCTGGCGCGCGAAGTCTCCGCTGGCGATCAGCGAGTCGATGCGGGTCATGTCCATCTGCACGATGCGGCCGGCGCCGATGTTGAGGTGGCCGACCTCGCTGTTGCCCATCTGGCCGTCGGGAAGGCCGACCGAGGGACCGGACGTCTGGATGAGCGTGTTGGGAAATTCCTTGAGCAGGCGGTCGTAGGTCGGTTTCCGCGCGAGGGCGATGGCGTTGCCGTCGATTTGCGGGCGGTAACCCCAGCCGTCGAGGACGGTGAGGACGATCGGCTTCGGACGTTTGGATTGAGATGGCATGTGCGCGGCGACTAGTGGACGGCGAGGGCGCTGCGGCCGGGGAAGCGGGCGGCGGAGCCGAGGGCTTCTTCGATGCGGAGAAGCTGGTTGTACTTGGCGATGCGGTCGGTGCGGGAGGCCGAGCCGGTCTTTATTTGGCCGCAGCCCATGGCGACGACGAAATCGGCGAGGAAGGTGTCTTCGGTTTCACCGGAGCGGTGCGAGACGATCGCGGCGTATTTTGCTTTACGAGCCATTTCGACGGCTTCGATGGTTTCGCTGACGCTGCCGATTTGATTGAGCTTGATCAGGATCGCGTTGGCGATTCCCTCTGAGATGCCGCGAGCGAAAATTTTCGGGTTGGTTACGAAGGCGTCGTCGCCAACCAGTTGGATTTTCTTTCCGAGTTTTTGAGTGGCGAGCTTCCAGCCATCCCAATCGTCTTCCGCGAGGCCGTCTTCGATGGAAACGATGGGATATTTCTTCACCCAGTTGTCCCAGTAATCGACCATTTGTTCGGAGGTGCGCTCGGACTTGTCGGATTTCTTGAAGACGTATTTTTTCTTTTCGCGGTCGTAGAACTCGCTCGATGCGGGATCGAGAGCGATGGCGATTTGTTCGCCCGGTTTGTATCCGGCGGCGGTGATGGCTTCGAGGACGCGTTCGACAGCCTCATCGTTGGATTTCAGGTTCGGCGCGAAACCGCCTTCATCACCGACAGCGGTGGAGTATCCGTTTTTCTTCAGCACATTTTTCAGATTGTGAAAAACTTCCACGCCCCAGCGCAGCGCTTCGTGAAAACTGGGCGCACCGACGGGCATGACCATGAATTCCTGGAGATCGACGGAATTATCGGCGTGCGCGCCGCCGTTGATGATGTTCATCATCGGGACGGGAAGCAGGTTGCCGACCGGATCGCTGGAATAGCGCGAAAGATATTTATAGAGTGGCTGGCCGATTTGGGCGGCAGCTGCGCGGGCGGCAGCCATCGAGACGGCCAAGATTGCATTCGCGCCAAAATTGGATTTGTTCGGCGTGCCGTCGGCGTCGATCATTTTTTTGTCGAGCGCATGCTGATCGGCAGCGTCCAGTCCGATGACGGCTTTTGAGATTTCATTGTTGATGTGGCCGACGGCCTTCAAGACGCCCTTACCAAGGTAGCGGGATTTATCGCCGTCGCGCAGTTCGATGGCTTCGTGCTCGCCGGTGGAAGCGCCGGAAGGGACGGCGCCGCGGCCCATCGCACCGCCTTCGAGATACACGTCGGCTTCGACGGTGGGATTGCCGCGCGAGTCGATGATTTCACGGCCATGAATACGGATGATTTTTGCGGACATTCTTCCCCCTCAGGCGATGGAACGCGATTACGAGCGACAAACATCCTAAGCTGTTGTGCTGGGTCGATTCAAGAGCGGTAGAAGCTTGCGTCCGCGAGCGCGCATTGCGGCGGTACCGAGTTCGGTCATTTCGGCGATCACCGGAACAATTTGCGATTTCAGTTTTGGATTTTTCAGCGCCAGATCGGCGAGGCTCTGCATCGAGAGAGTTTTCACGATGCTGCTGCGGTCGCGAAGAAAGTCGAACAGGATGTCGACGGCGACGGCGCGTTCGCGAGCGTTGAGCGCGAGCCGGGGCAGCAGAAGCGCCAGATGCCAGCGAACTTCGATCTGAAGCTCGCGCGCGGCGAGGATGAGGATTTTGCGTTTGTACGGAGCGAGAAGGTCGGGATGGCGGGCGGTGATTTTTTCGACGGCGTCGGCGGCACGCATGCGGACCACCGGATCGTCGCTCGAAATTCCTTCGAATAGTGCCGCGAATTTTGATGGCTTCGCCAGGACTTCGGTGACGACTTCGCTGGTACGGCCAAGCGAAGTGCGATTGCCGCCAGAAAGCTTTTTCAGGGTGGAGTTCATGGCTTTCGCAGCAGAGTGAGCGAGCGACTAAAGTCGACGACGACTTCGTCGCGCGGCACTGCGGCACGAAGTCGAGACTCAAAATCGGCCCAGTACCACTCGGGATCGGACAGCGAACGTGCGTACGCGTTTCCGTGAGATGTGGAGCGGCAGTAGCCGACGTAGTCGGACACGGTGAGGGTGCGGACGTCGGGGACGAGCGAGTTTTCGATCACGATCATGTTCGGGTGGGTGCGAAGAGCTTCTTCGGGCAATTGCTTTTTTGTGCGCGGATCGCGAAAGGCGGCCCATTTTTCAGCGAACTCACGGTCGATGATCTCGCGCAGGGTGCCGCCGGGCACGCAGAAACCGCCGGCTACAACAGCGAAAACTCCGCCCGCTCGCAGCCAGGTGCTGGCGCGAGCGGCGACGACGGCGGGATTCATCCAGTGAAGCGCGTGGCCGACGGTGACAAGATCGATGGTGGATGGTTCGAAGACGATTTCTTCGGCAATGCCGATACGGACGACGATGCGCGGTTCGAGCTGGCTGAGTTTTTCGGCCATTGCTGGATCCGGTTCGACGCCGATGATTTCGGGAAAATCATTCAAGAAGCCGCGAGCGAGTTTGCCGGTGCCGATGCCGAGATCGACCAGTCGCCGGTGAGGCGGCGGGACCGCGGCAACGATGCGGCGAAATATTTCGGCGGGGTAGCCGGGACGGAAACGCTCGTAGGCATCGACGATCTGGCCGAAGTTTTTGCCCAGGTCGATTTCCGCGCCGTCGGGCAAAAGGCTACTCCGGTTCTTCGATCATTGATTCGGGGCGAACGACGACGACTACGCCGCCGTCGGAAACCGCGTAACGAGCTTTGTCCGCGGCGCGGTCGTAGCCAATGACCGTGCCCTCGGGAATATTCACGTGCCGATCGATGATGGCGCGGCGAATCCGGCAGTGCCTGCCGATATTCACGTGGTTGAAGAAGATCGAGTCCTGCACGTCGGCGTAGCTGTTGATGCGCACGTCGAGGCCCAGGACGGACTTTTCCACGCGGCCGCCGGAGATGATCGAGCCGCCACCGACGATGGAATCGACTGCGTAGCCTTTGCGCTCGGGATCGGCGAAAACGAATTTGGCCGGCGGATATTGCTGCTGCCAGGTGTGCAGCGGCCAGCTCTTGTCGTACAGGTTGAAGACCGGAGTGACCGAGACCAGGTCCATGTTCGCTTCGTGATAGGCGTCCACGGTGCCGACGTCGCGCCAGTAAGCCTGCTCGGTTTTGTTTTCGTCCTGAAAGTTGTAAGCGAAGACGCGGTGTTTATCGATGAGCTTGGGGATGATGTCTTTGCCGAAGTCGTGCGCCGAGGTGGGATCTTCGGCGTCTGCGATCAGGATGGGCAGCAGAAGCTGGGTGTTGAAAATATAGACGCCCATCGAAGCGTTGCACTTTTCGGAATTGGTGGTGGAGCGCTTGGGTTCAGCAGGTTTTTCCTCGAAGCCGATGATGCGCCAGTCTTTGTCTGTTTCGATCACGCCAAACTGCTTAGCGGCGCGGTGAGCGTCCACTTCGAAGGTTGCAACGGTGACGTCCGCTCCGGCGTCGACGTGCTGGGCAAGCATCTTTTGATAATCCATTTTGTAGATGTGATCGCCTGACAAAATGAAGACGTAGCTCGATTGTTCAGAACCGATGGAATAAATGTTTTGGTAAACGGCGTCGGCGGTGCCTTGGTACCAATGCTGTGAAACGCGCATCTGCGGCGCGAGAACTTCGATGAACTCGCCGTGCCCGACGATGTCGGTCCAGCCGCGGCGAACGTGGCGATTCAAGCTGAGAGCTTTGTATTGAGTGACGACGAAAACGCGGCGGAGCTCGCTATTCAGGCAATTCGAAAGCGTGATGTCGATAATGCGGTAAATGCCGCCGAAGGGAACTGCCGGTTTGGCGCGATCGCGCGTGAGAGGCCACAACCGTTCGCCCTGACCACCCGCCAAGAGCACACCGATTGCTTTGCGCATCATCGGAACGGCCATAGACGCGACTCCCTGGGAAGCAGCAATTTGAACTGGAGCATTCTAGCAGTAATGCGGTGGCGCCGCACCGGCGCGCAATGCCGGGCGGGCAGCAAAAATTGCGAGAGCGGGCGCCATATGGACTAATTTACGTATGTTAATCAGGGAGTAACATAGCGGCGAATTTGAGAAAGTTGGAATTAATACCTTGACTTGAAGTCAATCGGGCGATAAAAGTTGCACATTGCTGGTTCAGGTGTGGACCAGCTACACTGAACTGTACCCATCAGTGCGACCAAACATCCAACGGGGAACGGGGGTGAATACGCGTGGCAGAAGTTGTCATTCAAGAGGGCGAATCTCTGGAAAATGCACTTCGACGATTCAAAAGGAAGGTCCAGTCGGAGGACATTATCAAGGAGATCAAAAAGCATAGCTACTACATGAAACCGGGTGAAAAGCGGCGTGCCAAAGAGGCTCTCTCGCGTAAGCGACTCCGCAAAAAGCAACGGCGTGAACAAGACTAAGGTCCCAGTCATTTGGGCCCATTCAAATGGTTTTGTACCAGCCGGTGACGGGCGAGCCGCCGTCAAGGCGGGAAGCTAACAACCGGCCTGGTATGAACCGTTCCGCTGCTACTCCTTTTGTTCGTTTACTGCCCAGGAGCAGCGTATGGAATATCAGGATAGGGTTTTGAAATGCGCCGAATGTAGTGCCGAGTTCGTTTTCACCGCCGGCGAACAGATGTTTTTCGCCGACAAGGGTTTCAAGAACGAACCCAAGCGGTGTAAATCGTGCAAGGCTAGCCGAGCTGCAGGAAACGGAAATGGTTCCGGCAATGGAGTGCAGCGAGTCGAAACCAAGACCGTTTGTTCGCAGTGCGGCAAGGAAACGACAGTACCTTTTAAACCGACACAGGGACGTCCCGTTTACTGCCGAGAATGCTTTCAGCAGAGACGAACGGTCAGCGAACCCCGTGCCGTTGCTATGTAGAGACGCAACGAATCGGTTGAACGAAGGAAGCTGAGTGCGACTCCGTAGTACCGGCGACGCCTGGGACGTCGACGGGAAAGATAGGAGTGCACGCGGCGCATAAGAAATTCGCTTAAAAGGCCCTTCCATGATCGGAACGTGGAAGGGCTTTTTGTTTTTCGGCGCGAAATTTCAGGCGGCTTTGGCAGCGGGCGCGGGGACGATCTGGCGCAGCGCGGCGAGGAACGATTCCATCTCCGGCTGGGTGCCGATGGTGGCGCGAAGATAATTGGGCATCGAGGGGAAACGGCGGCCGACCAGAATGCTGCGTTCGCGAAATTTATCGATCACGGGCTGCGTGTCGGTGCCGACGTCGATCATCACGAAATTTCCGTGCGAGGGAATGTAGGAGCGGTGGTCTTTGTCGAGTTCGGTGCAGAGCCATTTGCGCGTGGCGGTGAGTTTTTGTTTGGTGAGGGCGAGATTTTCCATGTCGTCGAGGCTGGCGAGCGCGGCGGCAAGAGCGGCGGCGTTGGTGCTGTCTTGCGTGAGCTGCGTGGCAATGCGCGCGACGGTCTGTTTTTCGCCGATGCCGTAGCCGAGCCGCATGCCGGCCATCCCGTAAATTTTCGAAAACGTCCGGGCCACGACCACGTTGGGATGAGCGGCAATAAATTCGGTGGCGCTCGAATAGCGTGGATCGCCGACAAATTCAAAATAGGCTTCATCCACCAGGATCAAAGTGGTGGGCGAGATTTTCTGAACGAAGTCGGCCATTTCGTCGCGGGTGACGATTGTGCCGGTGGGGTTGTTGGGATTGCAAAGATAGACGATGCCGGTCTTTGAGGTGCAGGCGGCGGCCATTTTCGGCAGGTCCTGGCGGTGCTCGTCGGTGAGCGGAATGGTGATTCCGGTGGAACTGCCAATCTTCGCGTATTCAAGGACGGCTTCGAAGGTTGGGCGGGGCGCGACCAGATTCAACTCCGGCGTGAGGAAAGCGGCGTCGGTAGCTTTCAGGATTTCCGACGAGCCGCAACCGAGGACGATATTTTCGGGCGTGACGTTGTGTTTTTTCGCGAGGACGGCTTTTAGTTCGGCGTCGGCCGCGTCGGGATAGCGGTTGGCGATTTTCGGCGAAGCTTCGATTGCGGCGCGTGCTTTGGGCGTAGGGCCGTAGGGATTCTCGTTGAAGTTGATGCGAATGGGACCGACGGGAGATGAGACCGCGGGCATACTTGCGGCGGAAGCGTAGCGCGTGGCCAGACGCGGCAAAACGAGCGCGGCGGCGAGAGATTTGGAAATAGAACCCGAAAAATCGCGGCGGGAAAGTTTGGCGGTCATCAAGCGCTCCTACGGTAGAAATCAGCGACTTGGTGCGGATAATACTTGGGCGAGGGCGGTTCATCAAGGAACGAATCGTGCGCGGAGCGGTCGGGGCGGACGCTGATTACACAACGGCATTCGCGATGTGGAATAATTGGCAGCGCGATTGAGGAGACCGAACGTGAAACAGAAAGTGCTGCGGGAATATCTGGCGAAGTTATTGTCGTGGGCCGAGGCGCACGCGGACTGGAAAAAAGCGCTGGCCGGAATGGATTTTGCAAAGGCGGGGATTCGCGCACCGGGATTGCCGCATTCGGCGTGGGAGCTGCTGGAGCACTCGCGGATCGCGCAGTGGGACATATTGGAATTTTCGCGGAATGCGAAACACAAATCGCCGGATTGGCCCTCGGGCTATTGGCCGGCGAGCGCGGCACCGGCAAGCCAGAAAGAATGGGACGACAGCGTGGCGCGGTTCTTTAAGGATATGAAAACAATGGCGCGGCTGGTGGAAAATCCCAAGACCGATCTGTTCAAGAAAATCCCGCACGGCAGTGGGCAGACGATCCTGCGCCAGCTTTTGCTGCTGGCCGATCACAATGCGTATCATCTGGGGCAGTTCGTGCTGGTCCGCCGCGCCGTGGGTGCGTGGCAAGAAAGCTAACCCGGCAATTTCGCGTCGGAGCGGGCTTCGTTGATATAATTAGGGGGTTGTTTCAAGGACTTTTATGAGCCGTGGCCAAGCCGTGGTAGATACCGCAACTTCCAAAGAAACCAACGACCGAATCTGGGATGCGTTTCGCCGCTGGGGATACCTGCAGGCTAACGTCGATCCGCTTGGCGATTTGGCTCCGTACCCCATGCCCGAACTGGACGTGACCGGACCGGAGGCGGAAGCGGCGCGGCGATTTTATTGCGGCAGCATCGGCGCGGAATTCATGCACATTCCGGACGCCGCGAAACGGCAATGGATTCAGGAGCGGATGGAAGCGGAGCCTGCGGAGGCGGACCAGAAGCGAATCCTGGAATGGCTGATCCGCGCGGAAATTTTCGAGCAGGTTTTGCAGACTCGCTATTTGGGGACGAAGCGCTATTCGCTGGAAGGCGAAGCGGCGCTGTTGCCGCTGCTCGATTCGATTTTGAGCGGGGCGAGCGATCACGGAGCGGCGCAAGCGGTGCTGGCGATGAGCCATCGCGGACGGTTGAACGTGATGGTCCACATCGTAGGACGGGGCGCGGCGGAAGTGTTCGCGCGATTTGAAGATGTGGATCCGCGCAGCGTGCTGGGTGGCGGCGACGTGAAGTATCACATGGGCGCGACCGGAGATTTTGAGGCGCCGAGCGGAAAGAAGATCGGAATTCACTTGGTTTCGAATCCGAGCCATCTGGATGCGGTAGATCCGGTGGCCATCGGACGGACGCGCGCGAAGCAAACGCGCATCGGCAAAAAGAACGGGCGACCGCAGATCGTGCCGGTGATCATGCACGGCGACGCTGCGTTTGCGGGCCAGGGAATTGTGGCCGAGACGCTGAACATGGCAGGTGTGGAAGGTTACGCCGTGGGTGGATCGATTCACATCATCGTGAATAATCTGATCGGGTTTACGACGATTCCGCGGGACTCGCAGTCGTCGCGATTTTCTTCGGATTTGGGCAAGCGGCTGCCGATTCCGATTTTCCACGTGAACGCGGAAGATCCGGAGGCGGTGGTGCGCGTGGGACGCATGGCGCTCGAGTATCGCTACACATTTGGATCGTCGGTGATTGTGGATTTGATCGGATACCGCAAACACGGTCACAGCGAAGTGGACGATCCGACGATCACGCAACCGTTGCGCTACCGGAAAATTCAGGAGCGCGCGCCGATCTGGCAACTCTTCGCCGAGAAAACCGGACTCGACGCGACGCCGATCGTGGATAGCGTGCGCGAAGACCTGGACGCCGCGCAAAAACACGCGCTCGAGCTGGAAAAAAATCCGCCGATGCGGAAGATGCCGGAATATTGGGACGCTTACAAGGGCGGACGATATTACAGCGCGTATGAAGTGGAAACCGGAGTTCCCACCGAGACGCTGGGCCAGATCGGCGAACGGTTGGTGGCGTATCCGGACGGATTTCACATTCATCCGAAAGTGAAAAAATTGCTGGAGCAGCGCCTGGAGATGGCGCAAGGGAAGCGGGCGCTGGATTACGGAATGGCGGAGGCGCTGGCGTTTGGTTCGCTGCTCGAACAGGGAACGCCGGTACGACTTTCGGGGCAAGACAGCCGGCGCGGAACTTTCAACCAGCGCCACGCGGCGCTGATCGATATCGAAACGGAAGAAGAATATGTGCCGCTGAAGCATCTGGTGGCCGATCAGGCGTGGTTTGAAGCCTACAACTCGACGCTGTCCGAAGCGTCGGTGCTTGGGTTCGAATACGGATTCAGCCGCGACTATCCGGAAGCGCTGGTGCTGTGGGAAGCGCAGTTCGGGGATTTTGCGAACGGCGCGCAGATCATCATCGATCAATTTGTGACGGCGGGTGAAGACAAGTGGAACTTGCTGTCGGGCGTGACGATGCTATTGCCGCACGGCTATGAAGGTCAGGGGCCGGAACACTCCAGCGCGCGCATCGAGCGATTTTTGCAGCTGGCCGCGCGAGACAACATTCAAGTGTGCCAGCCGTCGACGGCGGCGCAGTATTTCCATCTGTTGCGCAGACAAGCGCTGCAACCGTGGCGCAAGCCGCTGATCGTGTTTACACCGAAGAGCATGCTGCGGAATCCGGCGGCGGCGTCTTCGCTGGCGGAGCTTTCCGCGCCGAAGTTTCAGACCGTGATTCCGGATAGCGGCGACGGATCGGCGACGCGGATTCTATTCTGCACTGGGAAAATCGGGCACGAGCTGATCGCGGAACGCAAAAAGCGCAAAGACGCTTCAACGGCGGTTGTTTTCCTCGAGCAGATGTACCCATTTCCGGACGCGGAAATTACGGCGGAACTAAACCGGCATCCGAACGCGCATGAATTTGTGTGGGTGCAGGAAGAGCCGGCCAACATGGGCGCGCTGGCGTTTGTGCAGCCGCGGTTGGAGCATTTGGTTCCAGGACACTCCGTGTTGACCGTGAAGCGGTCGGCGAGCGCGAGTCCGGCGACGGGATCGCACAAAGCACACGAGATGGAGCAGCATACGCTGCTGGCACTGGCATTCGGCGGGCCGGAGAAGGCATAGCCGGCCCCGCAAGACTCTGAAACTCGATCTGAAACTTATTTCGTCGAAATCAGCATTTGTTGCGGTGCGTTCGGCAGCGCGAATTTTTCGAAGTCTTTGAATCCCGCCTTTTGAAACATTTCCTGGCAATCTCCCACTGAGTAGGCTTCTCCACCCGGAGTGGTTGCGAGCATGGTCATCGCAAACACGGCAGGCTCGGGGGGCGAAATCCGATCGTCGTTGGGAATAAATCCTACGGTAACGACACGTCCACCCGGTTTCAGGGCTGCGTACACTTTTTTCAGAAAGAGTTCGATCGAGTTGCGATCGAGAAGCTGAAGGAAATTGGTGAGCAGAACCAGGTCGTAGCCAGACCCGAGATCAATTTCAAACGCGCTGCCAGGCAACAGGTGAAAGCGAGCGCTCACACCAGAGGCTTCGGCATTTTTTTGAGCGACGGCAAGGACCGGCGCCCAGTCCTGCGAATAAATCTCGGCTTGGGGATTTTTTACGGCGATGGCGATTCCGAATTGGCCGTGTCCGGATGCGATGTCGAGTACTTTCCACGGCGGCGCCGCTTCGGCATTCAGGATTTTCGCAACGCCGTAGGCGAGAGGCGTTTGCAAGTTGGCCATCGATACGGCGAAATCCACCCAGACGGGATCGTCCGGTCCCATGGTGCCCTGCGCACTGATCGCTGTGCCGCCCTTGCGGACCGACGCTGCCAGCGATTCGAACGATCGCATCATGTGAGTGGAGGCGAAGAAACCCATCGCTGCATCGGCGATGCAGGAAGGAGAGCGGCGATCGAGAAACGCCTGCGAATCGGGCGTGAGCGAATATGAGTTTCCCCGCTTCGTCAGCAACCCGATAACCGTGAGGCCGTCGCAGAGGATTCGCGTGCCGCGAGGGGAAGCGTTCGTGGCTGTGGCGATCTGTTCGGCCGTCGATGCGCCTTTGCCAATCGCCGTAAACAGATCCAGCTCGATGGCCGCTTTTATCGCGGCCGTGCGACGGAAGCCACTGAGCGCCTCCATGATTTTTTCGGGACTAAGTTTCCGATCTTGCCGCGGGGGCTCCGAAGTGGCCATGGGAAAATTCTCCGAGAACGAAATATCGAGCTTGGACCGATCCGCTCCCATTTTGCACTGCGAGCTCGAAATTGTCGCGGGTGACGCGCGGAGTTTCTGCGGGACGAATTTTCTTGGGAAAGCGCAGCGGGTCGCTTACATTTTCGAGCGACGGGATTGGCAGGGCGAATACGCGCGGGAGTGACGGTCATGCAAATCGAACCATTCGAGCTGGAGCGCTGGCAGTCAGTATGGGAGAACAAGGTCGAGCTGAATTTGTCGGAGAGCGGAGTGCATCCGCTGACGACTCTCGAACTGGTGCCGGACGCGGAGCAGCTGCGAAGGATTCTGGATGTGCCGCTTCTGTATCCGCAAACCAACGGAAGCGAGGACCTGCGTTCGCGCGTGGCGGCCATGTATCCCGGAGCGCGTGCGGAAAACGTGCTGGTGACGTGCGGAGGCTCGGAAGCGAATTTCGTTTCCACTTGGGCGCTGATCGAGCCGGGCGACGAAATCGTGTTCATGATGCCGAATTACGTGCAGATGGCCGGCCTGGCGCGGGCGTTTGGCGCGACGGTGAAGCCATTGTGGCTGCGCGAGTCGCTGGACTGGGGAATCAACGTGGACGATTTGCCGCGAACCGTCACGTCCAAAACAAAGTTGATCGCGATTTGCAATCCGAACAATCCGACTGGGTCGGTGTTGCGCGACGACATGCGCGAAGCGATTGTGTCAGCGGCGGCGAAAGTGGGCGCGTGGGTGCTGGCGGATGAAGTCTATCGCGGAGCGGAATTGAATTCCGAGACGACCGCGACATTTTGGGGCGGTTACGAACGCGTGCTGTGTACGGGCGGTCTTTCGAAAGCGTACGGAATGCCGGGATTGCGAACCGGATGGGTGGTGGGTCCGCCAGAGATGGTTACAAAACTGTGGAGCTATCACGACTACACCAGCATCGGCCCGACGATGCTGTCGGACCGGTTGGCAACTGCGGCGCTGGAGCCGGCGCGTCGCGAAGCGATCTTGAAACGGACGCGCGCGATATTGAACAAGAACTACCCGCCGATGGCCGCGTGGCTCGCGAGCCACAAAGAAGTTTTTTCGCATACCGCGCCAAAGGCAGGAGCAATCGCGTGGGCGGGCTTGCGCGATGGGCGGAGTTCAGCGCAGATGACCGAAGAATTGAGAGCAAAAAAGAATGTGCTGATGGTGCCGGGCGAGCAGTTTGGATTGCCGTCGTATCTGCGGTTCGGATTCGGCAGCCACCCGGAGCAGCTGCAAGAGGCGCTTGGCCGGATCGATGAGTGGCTGCGTGAAAATTGAGCCGAAGATGGATGTTTGCGCTAAGCTAGCGGCGATTTATTTCGCCAAGAAGGTTCAAACTCGCGGGATGGGACGGTCAAAGTGAAAAAAGCTCCGGTGGTGCGGCTGGCGTTGATTTGTTCGCTGTGGATGCTGATGGGTGTGCCGGCGTTCGCGCAGGCGCCTACGCCTGCACCGGCGGAAAAGCATCCGTGGTCAGATACGACGTTGTCTCCCGATGCGCGCGCCGACATGGTGCTGAAAGAAATGACGCTCGACGAGAAAATCGACTTGGTCCACGGGCAGGGCATGCGCGGATGGGGCAAGCCGAAAGCCAACGATTATATGAGCAACGGCGGCGCGGGTTGGGTGATGGGCGTGCCGCGGCTGGGAATTCCCACGATTCAGATGAGCGATGCGGCGTACGGAGTGCGAAACAGCGGAACCAATGGACGCTACTCCACTGCGCTGCCTTCGAACGTGGCGTCGGCATCGAGCTGGGATACCGAAGCAGCCTGCGAGTACGGAGCTTTGATCGGGCGCGAGCTGCGCGCGCAGGGATTCAACATGACGCTCGGCGGCGGAACGAATCTGACGCGCGAGCCGAGAAACGGGCGAACGTTTGAATACATGGGTGAAGATCCGATACTAGCGGGAACGTTGGTGGGAAACCGGATCAAGTGCGAGCAAGGACAGCACGTGCTGGGTGACATCAAGCACTATGCCGTGAACGACCAGGAAAGCGGACGCAACGAAGTGAATGCGATCATCGGAATTCGTGCGCTGCAGGAAAGCGATCTGCTGGCGTTTCACATCGGAATACAGATCGGAAATCCATCGGCGGTAATGTGTTCGTACAACGCGGTGAACGGCGATTTTGCGTGCCAGAATACGTACTTGCTGACGGACGTACTGAAGAAGGACTGGGCGTTTCCTGGGTTCGTCGTGTCGGATTGGGGCGGCACGCATTCGACGATCAAAGCGTCGGCGGCGGGACTGGATAACGAGCAGCCCGGCGAAGGTTTTTTCGGCGCGGCGCTGAAGGATGCGGTGCAAGCCGGCAAAGTCCCGATGGCGGAGCTCGACGAGCATGTGCATCGAATCCTGCGCTCGGAATTCGCCAGCGGAATCATCGATTTTCCGCCGCAACGCAGCGTGATCGATATCGAAGGTGGATTCGACATCTCGCGCAAGCTCGCGGAGCAGAGTTCTGTGCTGCTGAAGAACGCGAACAATGTGCTGCCGCTGGACCGTTCGGCGGTGAAGACCATCGCGATTATCGGAACGAATGCAGATACGGGAATGATTTCGGGCGGCGGTTCGGCGCAAGTGGATCCGCCGGGACGTCCGGCTACGAGATGGCAGGAGCATGTATGGTTTCCCACGTCGCCGCTCAAGGCTGTGATGGCGAAAGCGCCGGGCGCGAAGGTGCAGTTCGATTCGGGCGCGGACCCGGCAACTGCGGCGACGCTGGCGAAAAATTCGGACGTGGCGATTGTGTTTGCGCACCAATGGGAAAGCGAAGGAATGGATTTGCCGAACCTTTCGCTGCCCGATAACCAGGACGCGCTGATCGCGCAGGTAGCTGCCGCGAATCCGCGAACGATTGTGGTGCTGGAAACCGGGACCGCGGTGACGATGCCGTGGATCGATAAAGTGAGCGGCGTGCTGGAGGCTTGGTACGCGGGCAGCAAGGGCGCCGACGCCGTGGCGAATATCCTGTTCGGCGATGTGAATCCGAGCGCAAAATTGCCGATGACGTTTCCGCTGAGCGAAGCGGATTTGCCTCATCCGACGGTGGTGAAGCCGGCGCCGGGTGGCAGCGGAGCTCGGCCGTCGCAAATGATGGGCGAGGCCAAGCCGACGTTCAGCGTCACGTACGATGAAGGCTTGAAGGTTGGATATAAGTGGTACGACGCGGAAAAGAAGTCGGTTTTGTTTCCGTTTGGTTTTGGCCTGTCGTACACCACGTACAGCTATTCCGGTTTGAAGGTTTCGGCCGGCGACCCGGCCAGCGTGACCTTTACGGTGAAGAATACCGGCAGCCGCGCGGGCGTGGAAACGGCGGAGGTGTACGCGGCGCTGCCCGCGAGCGCGGACGAGCCACCGAAGCGGCTGGTTGGGTGGAGCAAAGTCGCGCTCGCGCCCGGCGAGAGCAGAGAAGTAACGGTGAGTGTAAGCCGCGCGTATCTTTCGATTTATGACGAATCCGCGAAGGTCTGGAAGCTGGTGCCGGGCGAATATTCGTTTCTGGTAGGCGGATCGTCGCAGGGATTTCCGCTGACCGGCAAAACTTCCCTGAAGTAATCACCGTGCTGTAACAATTCGGCGAGAAACTGGCAACGGCTTGCGCGGCTCGACGGCCCGAGAGCGTGCCGGTCTTAGCGCACCCACACGACGCGGCGCGGCGTCCGTTGACTTGACGATAGCGCCGCCATAAGATTGGCCGCAGGCTGAACCCGAGCCACCTTCCATGAAAGCGGCTTTACCCCCAAATGAGGCGGCGCGGCTCGAAACCCTCCATAAGTACGGAATACTCGATACATTGCCGGAGCAGGAGTTCGACGATTTAACCAAGCTTGCTGCCGAAATCTGCAATGTGCCGGTGGCGATGGTCAGTTTTGTGGACGCCGACCGGCAATGGTTCAAATCGAAAGTCGGATTTGACGGGAACGAAACGCCACGCGACGTAGCGTTTTGCGCGCATGCGATTTTGAAGCCGGAAGTGATGGTCGTGCCGGATGCGCAGGCCGATCCCCGATTCAAAGACAATCCCACAGTAACAGGCCCCCCGAAAATCCGGTTTTATGCCGGCGCGCCGCTGGTGACGCAGGACGGTTTCGCGCTCGGAACGTTGTGCGTGGTGGATACGGTGCCGCGTGAAATGTCTGCCGATCAGCGGCGAGCGCTGCTGGCTCTCAGCCGGCAGGTGGTCAGCCAGCTTGAGTTGCGGCGCAGCGTGTCCGACATGCTGCGGGTGATTCGCGAGCGGCGCACGGCGGAAGAGGAATTGAGCCAGTTCTTCAGCCTGTCGCTCGACATGCTGTGCATCGCGGGGTTTGACGGAAAATTCAAACACATCAATCCCGCCTGGGAAAAAACGCTGGGAATTTCGACGGCCGAGCTGATGTCGCGGCCGTATATCGATTTCATTCATCCCGACGACGTGGAGAGCACGTCGAGAGAAGCGAAAAAGATCGACGAGGGCGCCTCCACAATTTCGTTTGAGAATCGCTACCGGTGCGCGGACGGAAGCTATTTGTGGCTGCTGTGGAAAGCAACTCCGAATCCGGCGCAGAAATTAATTTATGCGGTGGCGCGCGACATCACCCAGCGCAAGCAGGTGGAGCGTCTGCATGCGACCGGTTACACGGTGACGCGAGTGCTGGCCGAAGCCGAGTCGCTGGAATCGGCGGCGTCGATGATTTTGATGTCGATCTGCGAAGGGCTTGGATGGGAACTGGGAGCGCTGTGGCGGCTGAACGAAACCGAGAAATGCCTGCGATGCATCAACGTGTGGCATCTGCCGCGGCTGAAGTTTCCGAAATTCGAAGCGATGACGCGGCAGATGTCGTTCAAAAAAGGCGCGGGTTTGCCGGGGCGAGTGTGGGACTCGGCGCAGCCGGCGTGGATGCCGGACGTCCCGCAGGAAGACAATTTCCCGCGCAAGCAGGCGGCGGTGGACGAGGGACTTCACGCGGCGTTTGCGTTCCCGATTCGCGCGGGCGACCAGGTGATGGGAGTAGTCGAGTTTTTCAGCCGCGAGATTCGCAAGCTCGAACCGGAACTGCTGGATATGTTCGATTCGATCGGCAGCCAGATCGGGCAGTTCATGGAGCGGCGTCGAGCGGAGATGGAACTGCATCTGTATGCCGATTACTTGGAAGCGGCGCGCCGAGCACAGGAAGAGGATGCGCGCCGGCTGGCGCAGTTGGTGAAAGAGCTCGAGGTCGCGAAAACCAAGGCCGAAGAGGGAACGCGGGCCAAGAGCGAGTTCCTGGCGAATATGAGCCACGAAATTCGCACGCCGATGAATGCAATCGTGGGGATGACCGAGCTTGCGCTTGAAACCAAGTTGACGCCGGAGCAAAAGGACTATCTGCAGACGGTGCGAACGTCGGCGGGATCGCTGCTGAATTTGATCAACGACATTTTGGATTTTTCGAAGGTCGAAGCGCGCAAGGAAGAACTGGATCGCGTGGAATTCAAGCTGCGGGATACGCTGGAAGACAGTGTGCGATCGCTGGCGGTGCGGGCCGAGCAGAAAAAATTGGAGCTGGCGACGCATGTGGCGACGGCGGTGCCGGACGATTTGATCGGCGATCCGGACCGCTTGCGCCGGATCGTAGTGAATCTGGTGGGCAACGCCATCAAGTTCACGGAACGCGGTGAAGTGGTGCTGCACGCGGATTTTGAGTCGGTGTCGAACACCGACGTGACGATCCATTTTACGGTCGTCGATACGGGCATCGGCATCCCGCCGGAAAAGCAGCAGCGCGTGTTTGAAGCGTTCGCGCAGGCTGATTCTTCTACAACGCGGAAGTACGGCGGCACCGGATTGGGCTTGGCGATTTCGGCGAAGCTGACGGAATTGATGGGTGGGCGGATCTGGGTGGAAAGCGAAGAAGGCGAGGGCAGCAAATTTCATTTCACGGCGCGATTTGGGATTGCGAAAGCGGCGCACGAGCCGGCCCAGATTGTGCCGGTGACGATTCAAGGGTTGCGAGCGCTGGTGGCGGACGACAATGCGTCGAGCCGCGAAATTCTGATGGAAATGCTGACCAACTGGAGAATGGCTCCGGTGGCGGCAGCGGACGGAACGGCCGCCCTTGAGGCAATGGCGAAGGCTGCACGCGACGGCAATCCGTTTCGATTGGTGGTGCTCGATGGCCATATGCCGCCGCCAAATGGATTTGAAGTGGCAGAGCACATCAAGAAAGATCCGGACTTGAAACATGCGGCCGTGATTCTGTTGACGGCGGCAGGGCAGCACGAAAACGCCACGCGGCTGCGCAATGCCGGCGCCGCGGCAACGGTGCCGAAGCCGGTGAAGCAATCCGAATTGTGGGATGTGATCGCGACGACGCTGCATGTGCCGGGCAGCGAAAAAGCGGTGGCGGCTTCGGTTCGGAAGCCGTCAAGAAGCGCCGGGAAGCCGCTTCGAATTCTGCTGGCGGAAGATAATCCGGTGAATCAGCAGCTTGCGCTGCAGCTGCTCGAAAAGCGCGGGCATTCGGTGATCGTGGCGGAAAACGGGAAGCAGGCCATCGATGCGATCGAAAAGCATGCGTTCGATCTGGTGCTGATGGACGTGCAGATGCCGGAGATGGGCGGCCTGGAAGCTTCGGAGTTGATCCGCGAAAAAGAAAAAACGACCGGCGCGCATCTGCCGATTGTGGCGATGACGGCGCATGCGATGGAGGGCGACCGCGAGCGGTGCCTGCGGTCTGGAATGGACGGCTACGTGGCCAAGCCGATCGATCCGAAATCGTTTTTGCGAACGGTGGAACAGTACGCGACGCTGGGCACTGCGGTGGAAGTTCCGCTGACCGAATCGGAAGAGGCTGCGAAAAAGTGCCTGGACGCCGCGGCGCTAATCGGCCGCTTTACTGGAAATCGAAAATTGCTGGGCAGCATCGTCAAGACGTTTCGCGAAGACTGCCCGCAGATGATGGGACGCATCCGCGAAGCGCTGAAAAAACACGACCCGCGAGCGGTTGCGGACGCGGCGCATGCGCTGAAAGGGTCGGTGGGGAACTTCGGAGCGACGGCGGCCTTTGAAACCGCCCGGGAGATTGAAAAAGGGGCCCGACAAGGTACACTCGACGGTACATGGGATATGTACGCGACGCTCGAAGATAACATCGCGCAACTGCTCCCCGCACTGCAAGAAGTAGGATCGTCCAAGAAGCCCACGAAGCGGCGTCGGCCGCTTCACTCATCAGGGAGAAAACGATGACCCGCATTCTGGTTGCAGACGACGACCGCACAACCCGGCTGTTGCTGTCGGAGACGCTCCGCGAGCAGAAATACACGGTTGTGGCGGTGACGGACGGAGCCGCAGCACTGAAGAAGATGAAGGATGGGAAGTTTGATCTGGCACTGATGGATGTATGGATGCCGAAGTTGAACGGCCTGGAAGTGCTAGCGAAGCTGCGGAACGCGAAGAAGAAGCCGAAGATTATTGTGATGACTTCGGACGACACGCCGGAAACTCTGCTGGGCGCGATTCGAGAAGAAGCCTACACATACGTGGCGAAGCCGGTGGACCCGAAAGCGCTGGTCGTGTTGGTGAAAGAAACGCTGGCCAAGAAATCGGGCCAGGCGCCGATTGAAGTGGTGTCGGCCAGTCCGACCTGGGTGGAATTGCTGGTGCCGTGTTCGCTCGACGAAGCGGAGAGAATTGAAGCGTTCATGGCGCATCTAAAGACAGGGCTGCCCGAAGACGTGAAGCGCTCGGTCGGGCAGGCGTTTCATGAACTGCTGCTGAATGCGGTGGAGTGGGGCGGCAAGCTCGACCCGAATCGCAAAGTACGGATTTCGTATTTGCGGGCGCGGCGCATGCTGATGTACCGAATTGCCGATCCGGGACCGGGATTCAAATTCACCGAGCTGGAGCACGCGGCGATTTCGCACATGCCGGATGAGCCAACGAAACACGACGAGATTCGTCAAAAGAAAGGACTGCGGCCCGGCGGATTTGGGCTGGTGTTAACGCAGGCGAATGTGGACGAGCTTCTTTACAATGAAAAGCAGAACGAAGTGGTGTTCGTAAAGTATCTGGACGAGTAACGGCGGCTTTGAAAGTTTTCGACGCGCCGAAAAATGCAGCCGATGGCTGAAAGGACTGGATGAGGACGATACTCACGCTGGCAGCTTTTGCGCTACTGGTGGCGTTGCTCGGTTACACGATCGTCCCTCGGTTGCCGCAAAGCGCGCCTACGAATGCAACGCAAGCCCCGGCGTGGAATCCCGCCGCGGTGAAAAGCAAGCTTGCCGCGGTGGAAGTGCGCGAAATCGATCCGACACACGCCGCACTGGTTTTTTCCTACGAACTCCAAAACGATACCGATTCCGATTACCAACTTCCGAAAGGCCCCACGACCATCATCATGACGCGCTTGAAATCGGATGGAGCGCTGAATTCCAGCGAGCCGATCGAACTGAACAATTCCATTTTTCTGCCGGCGCGGAACCGCACGCGCATTTCGTTTCAGATCGACCGACCATTTCGCTGGCCGACAGAATTGGTTCCCGGACGGATGGGACCGATCACGCAGGACAAGTACCGGAATTTGCTGGCACAGGAAGTGGGAAACGTGAGCGGCTTCGTGCTGTTTGATCAGGCGGCGCATTATCAAATCGAGTTGCCCGGCGGCTGGCAGGACTTGCAAGGGACCGCAGCGGGCTCGGCATCTGCCAACTAGCAGGAAATATGCCGACCAAGAACGATCGAAGCCCGCAAACAAAATCCGAAATGAAGATGTCAGAGAGTTCGACACAACCGGGCAGTAGCGCGCCGAAGATCGACCGGCGAGCGCATCCGCGGCAGCGCATTCAATCGCTGACGTATGTGGAGCTGGGCGGTGGCAACGGCGGGATTGTGTTGAATGTGAGCGAAGGCGGCATGACGGTGGTGGCTGCGCAGCCTCTGGACGCCGACGGCCCGATCGAAATCGCGCTGCAATTGCCGCAAACACGCAAGCGAATCGCGTTTCAAGGCGAGATCCGCTGGCTGAGCGATTCGCGGAAAGAAGCCGGGCTGCGGTTTGTGGATTTGTCGAGCGAAGTGCTGGCCGACATTCGCGACTGGATGCGGCGCGAGGCTTCGCCGGATCCAAGTGCTGATGAAGTGATCACTGCGGTGCCGGCGCTGAAAGTTCCTGAGCAAAAAACCGCGGAACCCACGCAGGCAGCGGCGCCGTCCCTGGCGCCAACGGCGTCGCCGTCGCAGGCGATTCCGCTGATCGTCGAGCAGGCGGACCTAAAGCCAAAACCAAAACAGCCGAAGCGGATATTCGAGGCGGGACGTGAAGCGCCGCCGCCGGAGCCCGTGAAGGAAGTTGCGCCGGTGATCGAAGCGCCACGAGTAGAGGCGCCGGAAACGGTCGCGGCGTCGAGCATGAATGAACGGCACGCCGAGCCGGAACCCGACGTTGAAATTGCGGCGGAATCAGCGAACGAACATTCGCTGGAAATCGAACCGGTGGCGGCTCCGACGGTGCGGCCGAAGCGCACTCCGTTTTCCGATTTAGCGGCGGGAATCATCCCTCCGAAGCCTGCTGTGAAACCGCCCGCGCCTCCCGCGAACTCGCCCGTGGCCGCCCCGACCTCGACCTTAGCTTCGCCGGTGTTGCCGACCGAGCCGGTGCTTCCGATCGATTTGCCGAGGCCTTCGCTGAGCGTGCCGAATTTCACGTCAACGAGCGCGCCGCCGGCGGGAACGGATTTTCGCGTCCATCTGCAATCGGGATGGGTGCTGGCGATGCTGATCATTGTGCTGGCGCTGATTTCGTTTGTGTCGGGGATGGCTGTGCGACGCGGCGCGCTGAACCGAGTGCTCGGCGATGGCGAAAGTTTTGGTGCTTCGAAGACTCCAAATGCGAACGGTGCAGCGGCGCAACCGGCGGAAAGTTCTGCAGCACGCGCGAATTCATCGGCAGCGACCACCACGCCGCTGTCGATCGACGTGGTGGATTCATCGAACCGGCGATGGACGATTCCGGCGGTGAGCGGCGGAGCTGTGAATCAAACGCCCGCGAGCAAGTCCGATTCCGATGCGAACGCGGCTAGTGAAAATACGCCCGTGGCGGCAAAGCCAGAAACATCTGTGCCGGGCCCTGTGGCGAACAAACCTGCTGACGCCACCACCACGCCGAATCCCGCTGCGCCCGCGCCGCTGATACTGAGCATGCCGGAAGCGCCCGTCGCGGCGTCGAGTTGGGTGGCGATCAGCGCCAAGCGATTTGTTCCCGTGCCTCCGAATTCGACGGAAAAGAATCGCAACCTGCAAGTGGGTTCGCTCGTGAACCTGGTGGAACCGAACTATCCGCCGGAAGCCATCGACCAAAAAGTAGAAGGCACGGTGAAGTTGCATGCGACAATCGACGCGAGCGGAAATATTCAAAATTTAGAGGCAGTGAGCGGGCCAAGTGCGCTGTTGCCGGCATCTTTAACTGCAGTGCGGGAGTGGCGCTACAACGCCACGATGCTCAACGGCAAAGCGATCGAGACGCAGGAAGAAATCAGCTTGGTTTACCGGCTGCCGCGGAAATAGTTGGCAAGCCGTATCGGTGTCGATGGCAGTCGCGAGTAATCAGTCACTGGTCGCACGCCGGGGCCAAACGAATTTGCAATTAAAATTTAAATGGGAGGAATCACATGGCTAAGAAAAGCGGATTGACGAAGGTTGCGGTGAGCATCGGATCGGCAGTGGGTAAGGCCGACCGTAAAGCGCACGAAGCGGCCAACAAAGTGAACCACGCGAGCAAAGTGGCCAAGGAAGAATTGGCGCACATCGCGAAGGAAGTGGAGTCGCTGAAGAAGCGGCTGCAGAAGTCCACGGCGCGTTTGCAAAAGGCGTTGCGCTAACGACAACTTCGGAAAGCTGGATCGCAAGACCGATAGCCTCGCGTGTTGAAAAATGCGCGAGGCTATTTTTACGTCTGCGCCGCTAAATTTTTATTGGGATCGACGAGAAGCCAGGCGAACGAGCCGACGACGGACAATCCCGCAGCGACCAGAAACGACGCCGTCCAACCGTAGTGATCGGCAATCCATGGCGTGAGCGAGGCGGTAAGCGCTCCGCCGAGTTGCGCGCCCATATTCATCAGGCCAGAGACGGAACCGGACGACGCGCCGCCAATATCCGCGGTGACCGACCAGAACGAACTCTGCGAGAGATAGAGCGCTCCGGCTCCTCCGGCAAGAATGAGGCTGGCGATGTGTGCGTCAGCGGCGCGCGAACCCAAAATCAAGAATACGGCGGTGAGCGCCATGGAAAAAACGGCGACGCCGCAGCGGCCGGCGCGTTTGCCCTGCGATTTGGTGAGCGCGTCGTTAAGCAGACCTCCGGCGAGACAGCAGACCGTCATGGCGATGAACGGCAACATTGCGTACAAAGCGCTCGATTTCAGATCGAGGCCGCGCACTTTTTTCAGGTAGATGTAAAACCAGCTGAAAAAAATCCAGGCGACGTAGCCGTAGCAAAAATAGCTCAGAGTTACGGCGAGGACGGAAAGACTGGAGACGATGCGGCTCCAGGGAACCAGCGAACCGGTGCCTTGCTTGCGATTCAGCGTGAGGCCGGATTCGATGTGATGCAGCTCCGACGGAGAAACTCCCGAATGTTCCTGCGGATTGTCGCGCGCGATGAAATACCACACAGCGCCGGCGGCGAGTCCGATCGCGGCGCACATCCAGAACGAATTGCGCCAGCCGTAGTGGATCATCACCCAGCCGATGAGCGGAGGGCTGATGCCGGCGCCGGCTCCGACGCCGGCGAAAATCCAACCGTTGGCGATGCCGCGCTCTTGCGAGGGAATCCAGCGGGTGACGAATTGATTGGAAGCAGGATAGATGATCGCTTCGCCGGCTCCGAGAAGAAAGCGAATCGCGACGAAGAGGTAAAGCGCGTAAACGATGGAAGAAGAGAGCGAAGCGGTGAGCGCGGTGAAGATGCCCCACCACAGAACTCCTGCCGCGAGGACGCGGCGGGAGCCGAGCTTATCCGCAAGCCATCCGCCGGGAGTTTGAAACAGCGCATACCCGATCAGAAACGCGCTGAAGACAAATCCGAGTTGGACGTTCGAAAGATTATAGTCGGATGCAATCGATGCGCCGGCGATCGAGATGTTCACACGATCGAGAAACGATACGGCGCTCAGGACGAACAGCCAGAAAACCAAAAGCCAGCGGATGCGAGTTTGCGGCTGCGATGTAAGCGGGGTGGACATGGTTGCGTTTTTACGTGACGCGCGAGTCAGGCGCTGTGAGCGTGAAGTAGTTCGACCAACTTCGCCGCAATGATGTCGTCTTCACCCGGCTGGAGCATGAAGGAAGTCATCGAAAGTCCGGGACCATCTTCGCCCTGCGCAAGAACGATCGACGGTTTGCCTTTGCGCAGCTGATGCGCCGCGTCGGCGGGTGTGATGGTTATTTTTTTCTGATCCCAGTTAATCAGCATGCTGGGAACGTGATTGGCGATTTCGGGCATCATCATTTGCGTGGTGACGCCGTTCAGTTTGGTGAGCTTCGCGGAAATGTTGTCCAGGCGATTTTGCCATTCACGGTTCAGCGCTTCGTGATCTTCGGCGAGGTACAGCTCCAGAGCCTTGACCATGCCGACGATTTCCTCTTTGCCGACTTTCTGTCCGCGGCCGAGCACGTCTTCGAATGGGCTGTTGTTGATGAGCGCAAAGTGGACCAAATCCGCTTTGCCGAGCAGCAGGCCGGAACATTGCGGGCCGCGCATGGCTTTTCCGCCGCTGAAGGCGATCAAGTCGTAGCCCATGTTGGCGTAGTCCCACAGATGCGAAACCGGAGGTGTGTCAGCTGCAGCGTCGATGAACGTGGGAATATTCGCGGCGGCGCCCAGTTTTTGCCATTCGTCCACTTTGATCTGGCCCAGACTGTTGGCGAAATTCGTGAAGTGCATCATCGCAGTCTGCGGGCCGATGGCTTTCTGCAAATCTTCGCGCGATTCGATTTCGACCAGCTTGACGCCGGTGGCGCGAAGCTGGTGATCAAACGGATTGCGATGCGATTTCTGGATGATGACTTCGGTTTTCATTCCGGTGAGATCGGGAAGCTGGCGGATAAATTTTTCGTTGTCGCGCGTGAGGATACCGGATAGACCGGACTGAATGGCGCCCGCCGCTCCGGACGTGACGATGGCTGTGTAGCCGTCCGGCAATTTCAGCATTTGCGAGATGCGTTTTCCGGCGGCGACTTCGAGTTCAGGGATGCTGACGAAGTTGCGCATCGCCTGAGTCATGATCGCTTCCACTTCCGGGCGGCCGAGCGAGCCGCCCAGAGTGGTCATGGTGCCTTGGCCGTTGATGACGGTGGTGACGCCGAGTTCTTCGTACACGTTGCCGGTCGAGCCGAGGCCGGCCCTGATGACGTTGCACGGTGTCTGGACCTCGGGACTTGCGACGTTCGCCGGCGAGGCCGACAACTTTCGCGAGCCGATTAGCGTTGCGAATGCGGCTCCGAGAGTTCCGAGAAACGACCGGCGATTCCAGGTGTCCTTAAATCTCGACGTCAGCGCCATCTTCGTGCTCCTTCAGGGCAGTTTTTTGCGCAGCGCACGCGGGAACTACTTCTTTACGACCGCCGCGGTGCAGTTGATCTCAACCAAGGAATTTCCAGGCAATGCGGCGACGGCGACGGTGGTGCGAGCCGGTCCGCCATTGGGGAAATAATCTTTGAAGACTTTGTTCATTCCGTCGTAGTCGTCGATCTTGGCGAGATACACCGTCAATTGCAGGATGCTATCCATCGTGCCGCCGCCGGTTTCGACCAGCAGTTTCACGCTGTCCATTACTTTTTTGGTGTGAAGGCCGATCTCCATGTCGAACGTGCTGGGATCGTGCGAGTGCGCGCCTTGTCCGGCGATGTAAATGACGCCGTTTGAAATGATCAGCGGAGTGATCCAGGATTTCGGGTCGGATGGTTTGCCGTCGTAGCCGAGCTTTTGCACTCCGGGCGCTCCGGGGGCCGCTTGCGGCGCAACGGGCGCTGCGGAAGCGTTTGCGGCGAAAAGATTTGAAAGTCCGACGCCAGAAAAAACGGCGGCGAGGGCTGATGCGAAATTTCTGCGGCTAAAGCTGGATGCGTTCATCTGCGTGTTCTCCTGAATTGAGTTTTTTGCAGCGTTGTATTCCGTTACGGCAAAGCAAAAGTAAAGACATCGTTGCCGGAAGCGATGGCAACAAACTGTTTCCCATTCACCGCGTAGGTCATCGGCGAAGCGTGCATGTTCTGACCGGTTTGAAAATGCCAGAGCGAAGCGCCGGTGTGGCTATCGACGGCCTCGAACGATTCGGCGTCGTTGCCGAAGAAAACCAGGCCGCCGGCGGTGGTCATCGCGCCGCCGGACGAATGGCCCATTCCGATCTGCGGGTAGCGCCAGGCGAAAGTGCCGGTGGCGACGTCGTATGCGATGAGAATTTTTTTGCCGCGTTCGGAGTGCGAATGCTGGACGCCGGTGGAGTAAAACGTTTTGCCCTCTTCGAACTCCTGATGCTTCAGCAGATAGGTGGCGCAATCTTCGACGCCGAGGAAATACAGAAAATGCGAATCGGGACTGTACGCGGGCGAATACCAGTTGGTTGCGCCCTCAAATCCAGGGCAGACCAGCATGCCTTCGGCCGTGGGCTTCACATCCGTGCGAATCGGGCGGCCGTTTGCGTCGATGCCCTTGGCCCAATTCAATTTTTCGACGAACGGCTTCGCGGAGAGGAATTTTCCGTTGGTGCGGTCGAGGACGTATACGAATCCGTTGCGATTTGCTTCGACCAAAAGTTTTCGTGGTTCGCCGGCGTAGTTTGCATCCACCAGTACGGGAGTTTCGGTAGCGTCGTAGTCGAACAAATCGTGCGGCGTGAACTGGAAATACCATTTCAACTTGCCGGTGTCGGGATCGAGAGCGACGACGCAATCGGTGTAGAGATCGTCGCCGGGGCGAACGTCGCCTTCGAAATCAGGCGAAGGATTGCTGGTGCCCCAGTAAATCGTGTTGAGCTCGGGATCGTAGGTGCCAGGCAACCAGGTCGTGCCGCCGCCGCGAAGATACAGATTTCCGGGCCAACTTTCGGAGCCGGGTTCGCCGGGAGCGGGGATCGTCCAGAATTTCCAGGCGAGTTTTCCGGAGAGCGCGTCAAACGCAGCGACGAAACCACGAACACCATCGTCGCCTCCGGATGTGCCTACCAGAACTTTGTCTTTGACGACGAGCGGAGCGCTGGTCGCACCGTAGTTCTTGTTTCCTTCGGCGTAAGGGACGTCCCAGACCAGATGACCGGAGCGGACGTCGATGCAGAGCAGGTGCGCGTTGTCGGTCTCCATATAGATGTTGGTGCCCAGGACGGCGACGCCGCGGTTGTGATGTTGCGAAGCGTCGTCGATCAGGCCTTCGCTGACCGGCATGGTGTGATGCCAGATTTGGCGGCCGGTGCGCGCGTCGACGGCATAGGCGTCATTTGCGGCGGTGACGAACATGATTCCGCCGACGACAACCGGAGTGACTTCAAGCTCGCTCGAACGCGCCAAATGGAATACCCATTGCGCGCGAAGTTGGCCGACGTTTTCAGGAGTGATCTGGTTGAGGGCGCTGTAGCGCCGTCCGGTGTAGTCGCCGTTGTAGGAGGGCCAATCGGCAGCAGGCGGCTTTACGGTTAGGTCTTCGGGATCGACATCGACTTCGGCGGAAACGGAATTTGCGCTTTGCGTTTTTTGTGCGCGCGCGACAGGTAGAAAAAGCGCAAGAAGCGCAAGGCTTACCGCGGCCGCGCGATTCGCGAAGTAAGCGGCGCGCATTAACGGCGACCTCCGGCGGGAGTTGGAAGCGCGATTTCGCCGAGCGTGCCGCGGTCGAAGTCGTGGTCGAATACGATTAATTTCACGCGAGCTGCATTCGCCGGGATCGAGATTTCGCGATCGAGGACGGCGAGTTGATCGACACGCACCGGCACGAGTTCGGTGTGCGAAAGAACTTTTCCGGCGGCGTCGAAAAAATACGCGACGAGCGAGCCGTCGCTGAACACGCCGAAAGTGCCTGTGAGGCGCGGCGTGCCATATGTAGTGGTGAGCGCGAGCGGCTTTTCGACGATGCCGGCTTCCGCGACCGTCTTGAATTCGTCGCCGGTGCGTGCGGGAAACCATTCGGTTTCCATCGAGTAGGATTCGGACGGAGCGAGCTTTTCGATGGGGCTGTTCAGTTCGGCTTCCATGTAGAAAGGATCGCCGTTTTCGTCAGTGTGGATGTTGGGCATACCGTTTTTGTCGGCGCCGAACGAAGGTCCGTTTTTATAGAAGATGACCGTGGCTTTGCCAGGGTAGTTTGCGTGGGCGTGATAATCGAAGCGCTCGACCATGGCGAAATGGCTTGAGCGGTCGAGAACCGCCACCCATCCGCCGGGCGAATCGATCCAGACTTCATTTTGCAGAAAGAGCCAATGCAGGCGGAACAGGCCGTCTTTCACTTTGAACGACGGATCGTCAGCCAGGCCGGCGCGAACCTGGAAGCTGGTGAAGTAGTCGCTATCGGGATTGACCAGCGTGAACGCCCAGAAATTTTTGTTGAACGCGGCGGGATCCTGCGGATCGGTTAGCTCGTACTGAGACACCGATTGCATCGACCACTGGATCGGATGGTCGCTGATGTTTTTCATCGTCGCGCGAAAATTAATCTGCGGAGAATCGATCGCGACGCTGATTTCGCGTGTGTACTGCAGGCCTGTGCGAGGGTCGGGAGGGCTCGTCATTCGCACGCCGCAAACCTTGTCGGTCAAGTCGAATCTGGTGAAGGTGTACGCGCCGTCATCGAGTTGGTCGGCGATTGGGCCGGGCCAGTGGTCGGCGTCTTCCTCGCCTTCGGGCATGGGCCAGAGTTTGTCTCCGCCGTAGTTGTACCAAACACCTTTCGGGTCGGCGGGCGGGGGAAAATATTTGCCTTTGAATTGCGGATTGACGAAGAGATAGGGATGGCCGGCGAAGACGACTTGCATTAAACGCCCGCCGAGCTGCGGGATGAACGTGAGCGTGACGTACTGGTTGCTTAGCTGCTGAGCGTGCCAACCGTCGAATTCGACGGGCTTCACATCGCACGCCATGGGCTTTGTCGCGGCGGGCGATTGCGCGTCGACCGCTGGCGCAAAGCCGAAAAACATCGCAGCGCACAGAACTGCAGCGGCGACGTTTGTGAGCAACTGCGCCGGCGTTCGAGTGTCGCGTGGCATGCGATCCTTTGACGAGCCAACAGCCGAAAATCTTTTACACAACATTTTGTGGACGCGGTAGCGAATTCTCGCCGAACTCGCCGAGAACGCGCGTTAAACGCCGCTGCGCTCTACAATCGTCCGAACTTTTTCACCGCTTCCTCGATCGATTTCAGTTTTTCAATCCACGCGTACATCGAATGTTCCTTGAAATCCATATCCTCGGCGAGAGCGAGAACGTCGGCGGCTTTTTCGCGCGGGACGACCACGACTCCGTCGGCATCGGCGGCGACGATATCGCCGGCGCGAACCGGAACTCCGTCGCAGATGACCGGAATGTTGGAGCCGCCAAAGCGGTAGTGGCCAACCGAAGTGGACGGCACGATTCCGAGCGAGTACACGGGGAAACCGATTTTTTGCAGGTAGGCGACGTCGCGCGTGCCGCCGTCGATGACCGCGCCGGAAAAATCGCGCGCGTGCATCGCCGTGCCCATCAGGCCGCCCATCCCGGCGATGTCCTGTCCATTTTCGACGACCATCACGTACACCGAATCGGGCGCGCCTTGATCGATCGCGGCGAGCATCCCGCTGAGCGCATTGGGATCCTGGGTGCCTTCGTCCTGCTTCAGCTGGACGGTCAGCGCGAATCCGGCGAACTTGGTGGGGAAGATCGGGCGCATGCGATGGGACATATACATCTTGCGGCCCAGGAGCTTTTCGACGGCGTCGGAAACCGAGGCGACTTCGACATGGCGGTAGCCGTCGAGGAGCGAGGCGTCGGAGGGCGCGTCGGTCGCGCGAGGTGCCGGACGGGAAGCCACGCGCGGCGCGAGGGCGGCGGCCAACGCGAACAGGAGAACCAGGGAGAGAGAAAGGCTCCAAAATCGTGCGTTGGTGAAAATCCGTGCCGTTTTCGTTTCAAATTCGGCCATGGCGGCTCCTTTCGGCGGATGATTTTCGCACTCTACCACTGTTTGGAACACCCATAAATTTAATAAACAAGAAAATCGTTGACAGGCATAACCCGATGGAGTAAATCAGGTTAGTTTTATTTTGGGTGGGGTTCAGTTTTATTAAACATTTAACGTCCAGAAGCCGGACGGTAGCCAGGTCGGGTGGGACCGGGCACTGCTCCGCGGGTTTTCTATTCTGAGGGGGTCCAAGATGCAAATTCGGAAACTGACGATTTTCGCCGCACTGTGCGTCCTGCTGTGTGCCGCGGTGGCGATGGCGAGCACCACGGGGAGCATCACCGGAATTGTGACCGACGCGTCGGGATCGGTGGTGCCCGGTGCGAACGTGACCGCAACGAACGAAGACACCGGCGTGCAGGCCACGGTGCAGACCGACGGCGCGGGCTTCTACAACTTTCCGAATTTGGTGGTCGGCAACTACGACCTGACGGTGGAGCAGCACGGGTTCAAGACGTACACGAAGACCAAGATCCGGATCGACGCGAACACCGTGTTCCGCGTGGACGTGAAGCTGGAACTGGGCGAAGTGAGCGAAAAAGTAGAAGTGACCAGCGACGCGGTGCAGGTGGAAACGCAGAGCACGCAAATGGGAGAAGTGATCGGCAGCCAGCGGATCGAATCGGTGCCGCTGAATGGAAGATCCTTTATCGATTTGCTTTCCCTGCAGCCTGGCGTGGTGCCCGGAGCATATTCACAACAGGCGGCGGGCTTGAACGACCGCGCAGTAAGCGGCACCCTATCGGCCGGGAACCAGTCGGTGAACGGCGGCCGCGAAGCGTCGAACGGATTCATGATCAACGGCGCGAACGTAAACGAAGGCAAGAACAACGGAACGGCGGCGATTCCGAACCTGGATTCGATTGAAGAGTTCCGCATCATCACCAACAACTTCGACGCGGAATACGGCAACTACAGTGGCGGACAGGTCAACGTTATTACCAAGTCCGGCTCGAACCAGTATCACGGCGACATTTTCGAGTTCAACCGCAACACAGCATTCAACGCGATCAACTATTTCGCGCAATCGACACCGAAGTACATTCAGAACCAATTCGGCGCCACGTTTGGCGGACCGATCAAACGCGACAAGCTTTTCTTTTTCGTGGATTATCAGGGAACCCGGCAGATCCAGGGCCAGACGACCAACGCGTATGTGCCGGACGGCACGTTTGACGCGGCGGGCAACTACGATCTTTCGAGCTCCGCCACTTCGACCAATCAGCTCGGATCGATCAGCGGCTCTGTGAACGGAACGAATTATGCCAATTTGCTGAGTTCGCGTTCGGGCCAACCGATCGTGTCGGGCGAGCCCTATTACTATCCCGGCTGTACTTCCACGAATACCGCAACGGGTTGCGTGTTTGCGAACGGCGTGATTGCGAAAGGGCTTTTTTCCAGCGCCGCGGTGGGATTGTTGCCGTACATCCCGACGCCCAACGTATTTAACCCAGCGCTTCCGTTTAACTACTCGGTTTCGTCGGTCAATAACATCCTGCGCGACGACAAAGGCGGAGCGCGCGTGGATTTCAATACGGGATGGGGGCAGATGTCCGGCTACTATCACGCGGACGATGCGAACCTGAACGCCGCGTATCCAAACGGCGGAGCGAACATTCCAGGTTTCAACGCAGGCAGCCTGACGCGCGACCAAGTCATCACGTTTAGCGACACGAAATCGTTTGGCTCGACGGCCGTGAACGAATTCCGCGTCAGCTATCTGCGGGCGGCGAACCAGTTGTTCATCCCCGAAGGCGGATTGGGACCCTCGCTGACGTCGCTGGGATTCCCGGGCGGCTTCGGGCCGAACGGTGGATTGGGCGCGATCGATCCGGCGCTGGAAGGCGTACCGAACATCGGGTTCAACAACTTTTCAATTGGCGTGCCTTCGGATACAACGCGCCAGTACAACAACACGTACCAGGTGCAGGACAACTTCACCAAGATCATCGGGACGCATAGCATTAAGATCGGCGGACAGTTCCACTACGACCAGATCAACGATCGCAACTATTACGGTGAGAACGGATCGTTTGGATTCTACGGCGGAGAAACGGGGCTGGATTTCGCGGACTTCCTGATTGGAGCTCCAGACGGGTTCATTCAGGCGAGCGAACAGATCCTGGATTCGCGAACCAAATACGCCGGAATTTACGCGCAGGACAGCTGGCGCGTGACGCCGAACCTGACGCTGAACTACGGCGTTCGGTGGGACATGATCCAGCCGTGGTACGACACGGGCAACAAGATCGAGACGCTGATTCCCGGCGAACAGTCGGTCGTCTTTCCCGGCGCGCCGACGGGTTGGGTGGTTCCGGGCGATCCGCACGTGCCGCGCACGCTGGCGCCGACGCAGTACCACAATTTTTCGCCGCGTCTCGGCATCGCGTACTCGCCGAGTTGGGACTCCGGACTTCTTGCGAAGTTGACCGGCGGACCGGGACACACCAGCATTCGAGCGGGCTTCGGTATGTTCTACACGTCAGTCGAAGACCTGACGCAATTTCAGGAAATCGGCGATCCTCCGTACGGTTTGTTCTACGTAAACCCTGCGCCTCCGGTCTTCGAAACTCCGTACATCGACCGCGGGACTGGCAACAACGAAGGCCAACGGTTCCCATTCGTGTTTCCGCCGAAAGGTGTGAGCGCGAAGAATCCGGACACGACGTTTAACTGGGCGGGAGTGGAGCCGATTTCCGGCGCGCTGGCGTACCAGAACAGCAACGTAACGCCGTACTCGGAAGACTACGAGTTTTCGATTCAACGACAATTCAGCTCGAATATCGTGCTGAGCGTGAACTACGTGGGAACGCAAGGCCATCACCTGATTACTGAACGCGAAGCAAACCCCGGCAACCAACAGCTATGTCAGCAGCTGATCGCCGACGGCGCGCTCACGTCGGGCGGAACGCAGTGCGGCGGATTCGGTGAAGGCGGGTACTACATTTTGCCGCCGGGAACGAACTATCCGTCTGCGGCGACGCCAAACGTCGAAGCGGTTCCGGCCAGCACGTGCGGACTTGCAGGGCCGAATCTGTGCGCGGTGAACACCACGTACACCACGCTCGGTCCGGACTTCGGAAACAACCCGTTCGAAGCCACGATTGCGCAGTCGTCATATAACTCACTGCAAGTCAGCTTGAAGCAAAGCGGAAAGTACGGAAATTACCTGCTCGGTTACACGTACAGCCGTTGCGTGGACGATGCTTCCGGTTTGCAGGAAGGTGTGAATCCGTTCAACCCGAAACAGAGCTTGTCGCTGTGCGCATTCGACGTGACGCACAACTTTGTGGCGAGCTATGAAGTAAGGTTGCCGTTTGATCAGGCGTTCCACACCACGTCGCGTTGGGCGAATGCGGTGGCGGGCGGATGGTCGATTTCCGGAATCACGACGTTTGCGACCGGTCTGCCGGTGAGCATGAGCGAGAACGACGACAACTCCTACACGGGGACGATCAACACCGAAGCGCCGATCGACCTGCCGGACTATATCGGCGGTGGACCGATCTACACGCACAACAATCCGCGGAAGGACCCCACGTGGTTCAACGCCGGGGTGTTCGCGCCAGAAACTCTGGGAACGATCGGCTCTTCACCGCGGCGCTTTTTCTTCGGCCCAGGCTTGAACAACTGGGACATGGCTCTGCTGAAGAACACGAAAATCACCGAGTCGAAGTCGCTGCAAATCCGGCTTGAGTCGTTCAACGCATGGAATCACACGCAGTTCGGCGGACCGAGCGGTAACATCAGTTCGGGATCGTTCGGCGTGATCAATAGCGCAGGCTCCGCTCGCGTGTTGCAGGTCGGAGCGAAAATACTCTTCTAGTCTGGTTGAAAGCTGGAAGAGGAACACTCGAAAGTTTGCGGTGAAAATGATGCAAGGATTGACGGGAAGCCCTTCTCGATGGACCTGGAGAAGGGCTTCCTTTTTTTTGGCGATTGTTCTCGTGATGGTGCTGTTCACTGCACCGGGGAATCCAGCGATGCGGACCCCGACGCAGTCTGTGACACAGAAGACGGCGAGCGATGCGGGCGGAGTTGGCGCGACGGTGTGGGCGGGGAATTGTGCGGGTTGCCACGGCTTGGATGCGCGCGGCGGCGAGCGAGGTCCGAACATCGCGACGAATCCTGAGATTGCAGGGATGACCGATCAGGAGATCGCGCGGATCGTACGCGAGGGATCTCCGAACATGGCCATGCCGGCACTGGGGCGGACCCTGGACGCGGCGAAGATTGCTGCGGTCGTTCGCCATCTGAGAACGCTGCAGGGCAATCCGGCAGCGAGTCCCCTGCCGGGCGATCCGAAATCCGGCGAGGCTCTGTATTTCAACAAGGCGGAATGCTCAAGCTGCCACATGATTGCTGGGAACGGCGGATTCATCGGGCAGGATTTGACTGATTTCGCGCGTACGCGGTCGGCGGATGAGATTCGAGAAGCGATCGTTCATCCTGCGGACGAACCGGACCCGCGAGCAAAGACGGCGATCGTGATTACGCGCGACGGCAAAAAGTATTTGGGAATTATTCGAAATCAGGACAATTTTTCGGTGCAGCTTGAGACCACGAACGGCGTGTTTCACCTGTTCGATCGCGGTGAAATTGAGCGCGTGGAGTTCCAGAAGCAATCGCTGATGCCGATGAACTACGGAACAAAGCTGTCGGCGGGCGAAGTGAACGACATTGTAAGTTTTCTGATGGCCACGAGCCGCGCGCACGAATTGCAGAAACGTGCCGGCGAGCGCAAGGGCCACGACGACGACGAGGACGAATGAAGAACAATCGATGGACGCGCATTGCATTGGCTGCGGCGGCGGTTTTGATTGTGTTTGGCGCATCGCGAGAGGCTGCATCGCAATCGAAAAAGCCCGCGCGCGAATTTGCGCTGCAGGCGGAGTCGCCGGAATTCTGGAATCTGATTTCCAAAGACGCGAAGTTGTCCACCGTCGCGACAGGCTTCGGATTCACCGAGGGGCCGGTGTGGGATCCGTCCGGATTTGTGTTTGTGAGCGATGAGACGCTGAACAAGATATTTCGCGCGTATCCGGACGGGCACAAGGAGGAACTGATATCGCTCGGCGATCCGGACGGCAATACGTTTGACCGGAAGGGGAGACTCCTCGATTGTGCGAGCGAGTTGCGGGCGATCATCGAAGTGACGCGCGACGGAAAGTACAACGTCCTGGCAGACCATTTCGAAGGGAAGAAGCTGAACACGCCGAATGATGTGATCATCGGCCCGGACGGGGCGGCGTACTTCACCGATCCGACACTCGATTTTGTGGAGGGCGAAAAATCCGAGCTGGGATTTGAAGGCGTGTACCGGCTGGACGCGAACGGTGGCCTGAAACTGCTTACGAAAGAGCTGCCCCAGCCGAACGGGCTCGGATTTTCGCCGGACGGCAAGAAATTCTACGTCGATGACGACGAGCAGAAGAATATTCACGTGTACGACGTGGCGCCGGACATGACGATCACGAACGGAAAAGTGTTTGGATCGGAGCTAGGCGAAAAAGGCGACGGCGTGCCGGATGGAATGAAGCTCGACAAGAACGGCAATATTTTCGTGACCGGTCCGAAGGGAATTTGGGTGTGGACTCCGGAAGGAAAACACATCGGTACGATTGTGATGCCCGAGCAGCCCGCCAATCTGGCGTGGGGCGATGCGGACTACGGAACGCTGTACATTACGGCGACGACTTCGCTATACAAGTTGCGCACGAACACGCATGGATTTGTGCCGTATCTTTCTAAGTAGGGATTCAAAACGATTGTGGTGCGCAGATTAATTTATTGAAGGGCGCAACTCGATGTAATCGAGCGCGGCGTGGTCGCCGCCATCCGCAGTTCCTTCGATGCGCATCGTGTCGCCGGGTTTCAGCGAAACGCCCGCGATGCGATGACGGACCGATGATGAACCGTTCATTTTGTTTCCGGGCAGATTATCGTTCGCGATCCACGAACTGATTTGACGGTTGTTGACGTAAAACGCGAATTTCGCGACTCCGCTATTCTGATCGAAATATTGCACATCGATGTCGTATTTCCCAGGCTTGCCGTCGAATTTCGTTTGCGCCGAACACGCCGCTGAGCCGGTGATGCATTCAACCGCTTTTCCACCTGATGCGGATTCCCACGGATCCACATCGATCACCTGATAGCCGTCGAGCGTCATTGATTCCGCTTCGACGCGGCCGGGAAAATGTCCGGCGCGGCCCTGATCGTCGGGAATGCCGGACGTTTTCAGGAACCACGAGCAAATCGCGTCGCGCCACACTTGCGCTTCTCCAGCCTGATACTCCAGACGCGCAAGGACGGCTGCATACACGGGCGGCTCGACTTTGCCGCTCAGCGATTTCCAGCGCGCGACATTGGCTTCGGCCATCGCCGCGCCGTCGTAATGCGAATCGTAAATGTGCTGGATGACGGTCTTTCCGGAATGCAGCGTGTAGGTGTAGGGCACGTGATGGAAGAAAAGCAGAAGTTCATCGGGACACTCGGCCAGCGATTCGTAAATCTGCTCGACGGCGGGCTGATACTGGCCGACAAATCCAGTGCCGGTGGCGATGGTGCGATCCATTCCAATTCCGTTTGCGTCGGCGCGATGCCATTGGCCCCAGCCGTTTCGCTCGGAGGATTCGACCGATGGGCCGTAGTGATCTCCGGCGATGGCCGTAAGAGTTCCGGCGCCGAGCGGGCCAGTGTAATCCTCATACATTTTCCAGGAATGCATTTGCATCGAGACGATGGTCTCGACGACGGCGGGATCGTTGCCGAAGGTGAGGCGCGTCCACTCGCCGGCGATCTGTTTGGCGCTGAGATCCGGATTCCATGCGAGACGGCCGAAACTGTACAGATTGGCGACGGAGAGATAGCTGCCGAACCATGTGGGGTCGAGGCCAACGTTTGAAACGCCGACGAAGCCACCGGTCGAACCGGGAAATACTTTTCCGGCGACGATTGCTTTCACGGGAGTGCCGGTGCCGCTCGCGTGCATGTCGAAATCGAGAACTTCTTTCCACATGGGCGGCAGATACACCAGGTGACGGCCCTGGCCGAGATATTCCTGCGTGATTTGGAATTCGACGGCTTGATTTGTTTTTTTCAGGCCGCCGAACAACGGCGAAACCGGCTCGCGGACCTGAAAGTCGATGGGACCATTTTTGATTTGGACGATCACGTTCGGATCGAACGCGCCATCGAACGGATGAAAATTATCGTAGGCGGCGGTGGCTCGATCTGCTTTTGGGTCTTGCCAGTCCAGGTGATGGTTGTAAACAAATCCACGGTAGAACAAGAATCCGCCATGCGGCGCGAGCGCGCGAGCGAGCGCGTCCGCACCTTCCACGGCGGTGCGATGGTATGTGGCGGGTCCGGGGCGATCTTCGGAATCGGCTTTCAGGACGAAGCCGCCGAAGTCCGGAATTGCGGCGTAAATTTCGCCGGCTTTTTTGGCCCACCAATCGATCACGCGTGAATCGAGAGGGTCAAAGGTGTCGAGTCCGCCGATCGATTTCGGGCTGGCGAAATTTACAGAGATGGCGAGTTTGACGCCGAAGGCGCGGAACACTCCGGCAACGCGCGCGAGTTGCGGAATGAAATCCGCGGAGAGGATTGTCGGATCGGCGTTTACGTTGTTGATGGCGCAGCCGTTGATTCCGACCGAGGCCAGCAGACGGGCATAATCCTGCGCGCGGGAAAGATCGACGCGCACGGCGCCATTTTCGAAAAAGATCGATGCGCCGCCGTAGCCGCGTTCGATTGTGCCGTCCAGATTGTCCCATTCGTTCACCCAACGGATCGGCGCGTAGGGAGATTCGACGTCGTCGAGAGCGGCAAGCGATTCGCCCATCGCAATTTTGCGCAGCAGCGCGAACGCGCCGTACAAAACGCCGCGATCAGTGGATCCGGCAACGATGATCGCTGGAAATCCAGTGACTGTGGTGGAGGTGAGCCAGAATCCCTCGTCGGCGATATGCGGCGGCAATTTCAGCTGCGGGACGACCATGGGAATTTCCGCGACTGTGCCGAGAATGATGGCCGGGCCCTCGGTGGGAACCGATTTCGACGGGACGGCGCCGCCGAGCATCGCGCCGAGGCCGCGGATGACTTCAGCTTGTGCGGATTGCTGAATCGACGTCGAGCCCAGCGCGACGACGGTGACAGGAAGTTGACCGTACAACCGGGCGGTAGCGGGATCGAGAGGCAGATAGCGGAGCCATCCGTTCGAAGGCGGATTTGCGGCAACGGAACTCGGGCGCGGATTTCCTGTGATCGCGGGCGCACTCGCGCCCAGACACGCGATGAGAATTGCGGCGAGAACGCGAGAGGCGGCTGAAATTTTGCGGAGCGCGGGATCGTGGAAGTTTCGGCGCACGATGATTCGACGCGGGCAGACTACGACGCGTTGCCGCAGCGGTCAACGAAGAATATCGCGGACGCCGATGACGCCGCTAGATTCGGCAGATCAGCAGTTCGCGCTCGTAAATCATTTCCGACGGAAGATGATCGTGTAGATCGATGAACAGTTCTTCGTGATCGATCACTTCACGGCGCCAGGCTTTCGCGTCGAAGGCCTGCAAGGCTTCGAACTTTTCCTTCGGGAAGTCGAGGCCCTTCCATTCCATATCTTCGTAGCGAGGCATCCAGCCGATGGCGGTTTCGTGGCTGAGAGCGCGGCCGTGAGCGCGATCGACAATCCACTTCAGCACGCGCATATTTTCGCGGAAGCCCGGCCAGATGAAATTTCCTTCGGCGTCTTTGCGGAACCAGTTTACGTGGAAAATGCGCGGAGTGATTTTCAGCGACCGCTGCATTTTGATCCAGTGGCGAAAATAATCGCCCATGTTGTAACCGCAGAAGGGCAGCATGGCCATCGGATCGCGGCGCACCTTGCCGATTGTGCCTGCTGCCGCGGCGGTCATTTCCGAACCCATCGTGGCGCCGATATAAACGCCGGCGCTCCAGTTGAACGCCTGATAGACGAGCGGAATAGTGCTGGCTCGGCGTCCACCAAAAATGAACGCGCTGATCGGAACTCCGGCGGGATCTTCCCACGCGGGATCGATCGTGGGGCATTGCGAAGCGGGCGCGGTGAATCGCGCGTTGGGATGAGCGGCTTTCGCTCCGGTTTCCTTGGCAATTTGAGGAGTCCACGGTTTGCCCTGCCAATCGGTGCACGATGCGGGAGGAGTGTCGGTCATTCCCTCCCACCAGACTCCACCCTCGGGCGTGAGTGCAACGTTGGTGAAAATCGTATTGCGCGAAAGCGCGGCCATCGCGTTCGGATTTGTTTTTTCCGATGTTCCGGGCGCGACGCCGAAGAAGCCAGCTTCGGGATTGATCGCGCGCAGCTGGCCTTTTTCGTCCGGACGGATCCAGGCGATGTCGTCGCCAACGGTCCAGACTTTCCAGCCTTGAAATCCGGCGGGAGGAATGAGCATGGCGAAATTCGTTTTTCCGCACGCGCTGGGGAATGCGGCAGCGACGTAGGTTTTCTGGCCCTTGGGATCTTCGACACCGACGACCAACATATGCTCGGCCATCCAGCCTTCGTCGCGCGCAATGTTGCTGGCGATGCGTAGCGCAAAACACTTCTTGCCCACAAGAGCGTTGCCGCCGTAGCCGGAACCAAACGACCAAATTTCGCGCGTCTCCGGAAAGTGGACGATGTATTTTTCGGAATTGCACGGCCAGGGAACATCTTTTTGTCCGGGCTCGAGCGGCGCGCCGACGGAATGAACGCAGGGAACGACGCGGACTTCAGGGCCTTTATCGATCTCGCGAAAAACCGGCAAGCCGATGCGCGCCATGATGCGCATGTTGGCGACCACGTAGGGCGAATCGGTGAGTTGCACACCGACGCGCGACATGGAGCCGCCGACCGGTCCCATGCTGAACGGCAAGACGTACATGGTGCGCCCGCGCATGCAGCCCTTGAAGAGCGAGCGCAATTTCTTGCGCATTTCGTACGGGTTCATCCAATTGTTGGTGGGGCCGGCGCTGTCTTTCGAAAGCGAGCAGATAAAGGTGCGGTCTTCCACGCGGGCTACGTCAGAGGCGTCTGAGCGGGCGTAAAAGCAGCCCGGCCACAAATCCTGATTCAACTTTATGAAGGTGCCGGAGCGGACCATTTCCGCGCAAATCGAGTCGTATTCGGCTTGCGAGCCATCGACCCAGTGAATTTCTTCGGGTGTGGTGAGCTCGGCGATTTTTCCCACCCAGCGGAGCAGGTGTTCGTTTTTGCTGAGCGCAGTGGTGCTCTGGTAACGCTTGGTTGACGATTCTTTCGAAGATTTCGGATTCGGTATGTGTGTGGTGGTCATGGAAGTAAGAACTCCATTATAGCTCCTGGCGGCGGGCAACCGGAATCCGGGAAGCGAGCCGCTGGCGGCCAAATTGTCGCTTCTGAGTTAACGCGCGACGGACTTCCGTGAGATCTCGATAGATTGGAGGCGTGGCGCATCGGCGGTGGGCCGCGGCAGTCCCGAGGTGGTGTTGGTGGGCCCGCTAGGATTCGAACCTAGGACCAACGGATTATGAGTCCGCTGCTCTAACCAGCTGAGCTACGGGCCCCGGGGCGACGCCAAAGTTTATATTGGTTTCTCGGAAATGCGGCGAAGATTTGAGCGGACGCGCGGCCAGCGCGGAGCAATTGTTCGGTGGTCAAAACTCCGCCGGGTGAGATGCCTTGCGACTTCGCGCCCTCCATTCGACCTCGTACGGTCTGGCGTACTGCGATCGGCCGCGAAAATTACGGACAATACGGTATGGGATATGGAATCGCGGGAACTTAGGCTTACATGTTGCTGAATGTGATCTGAAGCCGCGATCTCGAGGGCGCGCTCGTCGTCGAGCGTGCGAAGTCTATCGACTCGAATTGACTTATACGTATATAGCGAACGTAGGCGGCGGGGAAGTAGTTCTAGTACTCGGATGTGAGCGCAGCGCTCTAAGTATCGCTCAGGGACGCGATTTGCGCTCCATTCTATTTTTTAATCCGAGTGTCACGAACTTTCAATAAGCGGTCCGGTTACACGTCGGGTAACATGTAGCCTCGAGTTTTCGTTCCGTTCGCATTCGTCGTACCCAGCCTTCGTGCGGTGCAAGCGAGAGAGCAGTTTCGGGAAGTGGGAAGGATGCACGGGGTCGAGCCCTATCTAATCGCCTCAGTTTTCGGCGGCGACGATGAATAAGCGCTGGAAACGCGGGTTCGACGTCATTTTTTGGCGATCAGACGGCGAGAATCGGCGAGGTTCGACGCACTTTCGGCTCAGTTTTTTCGTACTCCGATGATCGACACTAGTACTGGTCGAGCAGGCTGTCAATCGAGGGCGCGTGGAAGGGAAAACTGTTGGACTTATTCGGAAACTTTTCCGCTCCAGGGCTGAGGAAAACTTGGCTAAGTCGTTTTATTGCATGTGTTTACACAAGTCTGAAAGTGGCACATCATTTGCAAACTTAGGTGTCAACGTTGAGGTGTCGGTACGTTAGTACTACGGCGAAATTTGGTTCTCAAAACTGAGACTTTCGAGGAAAACATGGCAAAGATCAAGATTTTTGCGCTGGGTTTGATTCTGTTCCTGGTTTGCGCACCGTCGAACCTTTGGAGTCAGCAGAACGCGGCGTTGAGCCCGGCTGCAAACTCGGGCCACGCGGCTGCGGCCAGCGCTGCGCCAGGTGACGATCGCCCGGTCCTTCAACAGCGCAACCCGCGCTACCAGGTGCAGCGTGACGACGTGATGCTGATCACCTTCGCGTTGTCGCCGGAGCTGAACCAGCAGGTCACCATCCAGCCGGACGGCTACATCAATCTGCAGAACGTCGGCAGCTTGTATGTGCAGGGCATGACGGTGCCGGAAGTGGTGGAGGCGCTGAAGAAGATTTATTCGAAGACACTGCACGATCCGATCATCGACGTGGACCTGAAGGATTTCCAGAAGCCGTACTTCGTCGCGCTGGGCCAGGTGCAGAAGCCGGGACAATACGATCTCCGTTACGACATGACGGTGACCGAAGCGATTGGCGTTGCCGGTGGATTTACGCCGGGCGCGAAGACGCAGGTGTTCCTGTATCACCGCGTGTCGAACGAGTGGGCGGAAGTGAAGGAATTGAACATCCGCCAGATTCTGACCGGCAAGAACATCAACGAAGACGCGCACTTGATGCCGGGCGACATGATTTTCGTGCCGGAAAAGTTCATCGCGAAATTCCGCAAGTACGTCCCGTACAACATCGGCACCGGTGTGTATCCGGGCGTGCCGACGCTGTAGTTCCAAGATTGCGAAACGCAAATACTGCAAAGAGGCGAAGAGACTATGACGAAATCGAATCGTAGGAATGCACAGGGCGAAGGAGCACCGGAACTCACGCTGCGAGACGCATTGTCGCCGCTGTTCCGCCACCGTCGCGTTGTGATCATCACGTTCTGCTCGGTGTTCCTCGCGGCCATCCTGCTGGCGTGGATCTGGGCGGACCGCTATTACGTAGCCTCGATGCAAGTGGTGGTCGAGCAGGACCGGTCGGAGCCCGCGATCACGGCCGCGCAGACCGCGAACGTGAACAACAACAAGGGCGTGACCGCCGACCAGGTAACGTCGGAAGTGACGCTGCTGACCGGCGACGACATGCTCCGCACGGTTGCCGCGAACTGCAAGCTCGCGGACAAGTGGTCGATGACCGACGTGTTTCTGCCGAGCGATCCGCAACGCCGGATGGCGATGAAGACCGAAGCGGCGGCGCGCAGCCTATCGAAGAAGATCAAGGTGGAAGCGGCGACGGCGTCGGACGTGATTGACGTGAAGTACGGAGTGATGGGCGAACCGGAAACCGCGTCGTGCGTGCTGCAGCACCTGACCACGCTCTACCTCGACAAGCACCTCCAACTGCAACGCCCGGTTGGTTCGAGCGATTTCTTCGCGCAAGAAACCGACAAGTATCAAAAGGCGTTGAATGATTCCGAAGCACGCCTCGCGGAATTCAGCCAGAAGTCCGGCGTAGCGGCTCCTGATGTGTTGCGCGCGGATATGGCAGGCCAGGTGGCGACGTCTGAAGCGGCTCTGTACACCGCCCAGCAGATGATCGCAGCCGACCAGAAGAGAATCGAAGACATCAAGGGCCAGATGGCCAACACGCCGGAACGTTCGTCGACGGCGGAATCTTCGTTGTCGTCGAACCTGCTGATGCAGAACCTGCAAGCGAATTTGCTGGCCGCGCAGATCAAACGCAGCGAATTGCTGGTGAAATACGATCCCAGCTATCCGCTGGTGAAAGAAGCCGACGAAGAAATCGCCCAGACCCAAGCGGCGATTGCCAACGCAGAAAATTCCAAGTACGTGAACAAGACCACCGACCGCGATCCGACCTACGAATTCCTCCGCGAAGATCTGGCCAAGACGCAGGTTGATCTGGCTTCGCAGAAGGCTACGGCCGGCGCGCTGGTGAACACGATCAAGGGTATGCACGCCGAGATGGTGAAACTCGACGGCGACGCGTTGAAACAAGGAGCGCTTGTCCGCGAAGCGAAAGCGGACGAGGCCAACTACCTGCTGTACCTGACCAAGCGCGAACAGGAACGCACTTCTGATGCGCTCGATCAACGGCACTTCGCAAACGTGGCGATCGCGGTTCCGGCCGTTACTCCGATCCTGCCGGCACACAGCCCGTGGCTGGTGATGTTCCTCGGATTCATCGCGGCGATTTTCTGCGCCGTGGCGGCCGGCTACATCATGGAATACCTGGATCCGTCGTTCCGCACGCCGGAAGACGTGATGCAGACGCTGAGCATGCCGGTGCTTGCATCGGTACCGAAGAAGGCGGCCTAGTTCGAATGGTTCTAAATTTTTACAGACTCGCGGAGCAGCCGTTTGGGGTCACGCCAGACCCACGGTATCTCTATCTCAGCCCGACGCACCGGGAGGCGCTGGCATCCGCGCTTTACGGGATTACGGTGGGGCGCGGGTTTACGGCACTGATTGCCAAGCCGGGGATGGGAAAGACGACGTTGCTTTTCCATCTCCTGCAAAAGCTGCAGGGGTCGGCGAGAACGGTTTTTCTGTTTCAGACGCAGAGCAGTCCGCGGGATTTGCTGCACAGCGTGTTGAAGGATTTGGGAATCGAAGACGACGGCGGTGACATCGTTCAGATGCAATCGAAGATGAACGAAGCGCTGCTGCATCAATCGAGCCTGGGCAAGCGGTTCGTGGTGGTGATCGACGAAGCGCAGAACCTGGACGAGTCGGTGCTCGAAGTCGTGCGCATGCTTTCGAATTTCGAAACGCCGCGCGAAAAGCTCATGCAAATCGTGCTGGCAGGGCAACCGGAGCTGGCGAAGAAGCTGGCGTCGCCGCGGCTGGAGCAGTTGCGCCAGCGCGTATCGATCGTGGCCCGCTTGATGCCGTTTGATGCAGCGGAGACGCGGCTCTACATCGAGCATCGCTTGCAGGTAGCGGGATACGAATCGCCGAAGCCGCTATTCACCGACCGAGCTTTCGCAATGATCGCGAAACACGCCGGCGGAATTCCGCGGAACATCAACAATATTTGCTTCAACGCGATGTCGATCGGCTGCGTTCGCAAGCAGGAAACGATCGATCGCGACGTGATCAAGGAAGTGCTGGCAGACCTGGATCTGGCGCCGCTGTTTGAGGATGCGCCCGGACCCGCGCCAGTACAGCCGCGAGCTGCTCTTGAGTCGCCGGCGTTCTCACAGCGCGCGACGCCCTCGATATTCAGTTCGTGGGTCGCGAAGGCTGCGGTTGCGGCAGCGCTGCTGATCGCCGGAGCGCTCAGCTGGTCTTCGATTCGCGGAAATTGGAGCGCGAAGGCAAGCAACGACGGAAAGTCTGCCGCTGTAGTACCGGCATCCGCGCCTGCGGTATCGACGCCGGCGCCAGCGGTCGCAGCGCCCGCGACCGTTGCGCCAGCCACGGTGGATTCGACGAACGCAGCGAATGCGAATGTGAAGGAAACGCCGGTCGTGACGGCGCCCGATGCGAAAGCGGAATCGAAGCCGGTCTCAGACGATTTCGCGGCGATCGATTCGGCGAACACGCGTTTGATCGCGGTGCATGATAACGACACGTTGTACAGCATCAGCATGGAAAAGTACGGACATTACGACCAGATGATCGTCGATCGCATCCGGATGATGAATCCGTGGCTGCGCGATCCGAACCATATCCAGGCCGGACAAAAGCTTCGAATTCCGATCGTGCAGCAAAATTCGAATGAGTCGAATCCCGCGGCGTCACATGCCGCAGAGGTGACCAAACAATGAGCAAGAACTTTGAATTGATCCAACAGGCCGAGATGAACTTGAACGTCTCGACCACTCCCGCAAAGCGCAACTACGCGCCTTCGCCGATCACCGGCAACGCGTACGTGCCAGCCGAGCTGAACATCGACAAGCTCACGCGCGAGGAATCGCAGAAGCTTGTGCAGCGGGTGTTTCTGGCGCAGGGCGTGGAACCGCCGAAGGTGGTGGTGTTTGCCGGAATCGATCATGGCAACGGCTGCAGCCAGATCTGCGCGCAGACCGCGAAGATCCTTGCCGACAATACGCAAGGAACGGTTTGCATTCTCGACGCGAACCTGCGGACGCCGAGCCTGCCGGAGATTTTTGGCGTCACGAATCACCACGGCCTGACCGACGCGCTGCAGATGGAAGGCCCGGTGAAGAGCTACGCGAAGCCGCTGACGCCTGGAAATTTGTGGCTGTTGTCCTGTGGGTCGATGCCGGCGGGATCGTCGAGCATGTTGACGTCTGACCGGATGAAGGCGCGAATCGCCGAGCTGCGGAAAGAGTTCGATTACGTGCTGGTGGATGCGCCGCCGCTGAATGAATACTCCGACGCGATCGCGCTTGGCCAGATTTCCGACGGCCTGGTGCTGGTGCTGGAAGCGAACGCGACGCGGCGTGAATCGGCTCTGCGCGTAGCGGAGACTCTGCGCGCGACGCAGATTCGAGTGCTGGGCGCGGTGCTGAACAAGCGCACCTTTCCTATTCCGGAATCGCTGTACAACCTGCTGTAAGAAATTCGCAGCACTGTTTTACGCAATTTGTTCGCGGGGATTCTGATTTTTTGGCGGTCAATGGGACTCAAAGTGCGGAGCCGTGTCTATGGTCGGGCTTGAATCTACTCCGAACAGCGTCCTTAACGAGAATGCGGCGCTGATGCCCGAGCGGTTGCACTGGTTTGCGGTGCAAACGCGCGGTCGGTACGAAAAGAAAGTTCGCGCCGAGCTGCACGAAAAGGGAGTGCAGGCGTTTCTGCCGTTGTTTGCGGAAAAGCGCAAATGGAGTGACCGGCAACAGCTGGTGGAGTTGCCGCTCTTTCCCCAATACGTTTTCGTGCGAGTAGCGGCTACTGCGGAATCGAGGCTTTCGGTTCTGCGAACCAGCGGCGTAAAGAATTTTGTGGGCACGCGGGGACTGGGGATTCCGATCCCCGACCGGCAGATCGAACGGATTCAAACGATCATCGAGCAGAAGATTCCGTACAACCCGCATTTGTACCTGAATGTGGGGAAACGAATCCGGATCAGGGGTGGGGCTCTGGACGGACTGGAAGGAATTCTTACGGCAGTGAATGGGGATGAAACGTTGGTGGTGTCGGTGGAATTGATCCAGCGGTCGCTCGCGGTGCGAATTACGGGCTTCGACGTCGAAGCGATTTAGCCCACCGCGCGGCTGCATGTGATTTCTTCTTACTGGGTGCATGTTTTTCACGAAATAAATTCGCGCTATCCCGGCCCGAAGAGAGAGAACGGTGAACGAAGTAAAGCGTCGCTTTTTCCTGAACACGCTTAAATTGTTCGACGCGGGTATCGTGGTGCTGTCGTTTGCCTTGACGGCCTACTTTACGCAGGGCGCTTCTTTGCAGCGCCTGTTTTCGATGCGAGTGAAGCTTTCGAATTTCGCAATTTTCGTAATCATACTGATTTTGTGCCATGGAATGTTTTCGCTGTGCGGCTTGTACGAGTCGAAACGATTGTCGGGCAAGCTGGCTGAAGTGGGAGACGGATTCAAAGCCGTTCTGCTTTCCACCGCGTGTCTGGCGCTGATTTCGATTTTCTTCAAAGTGAAGCTGATCAACGCGGGCTTCCTGGGAATTTTCTGGCTGATCTGCTCGATCGCCGTGGTGGCTTCGCGGCTGCTGCTCCGTTATTGGCTGGCGAGCGCTCGGCGCCGCGGCCACAATCTGCATCACGTGCTGATCCTGGGCACGAATTCGCGCGCCGTCGATTTTGCGCGGATGCTCGAAGCGTCACCGGAACGCGGCTGCCGCCTGCTCGGCTTTGTGGACGATGAATGGGACGGCCTGAGCGCGTTCCGTGCAACGGGATACAAGATCGCCTGCAACTACGACGGGCTGGCTGAGTTCTTGCGCCGCAACGTTGTGGACGAAGTCGCCATTTATCTGCCGCTTCGATCGTTTTACGAGCACGCCGCGCAGATGGCCAATCTGTGCGAACAGCACGGAATTCTGCTGCGATTCGATTCCGACATTTTCAATTTGAAGATTGCCCGCCCGCGCGCCGAAGTGGTGGACGGAACTCCGCAGCTCACATTGCATGGTAGCGGCCTGGAAGGCTGGGCGTTTTTGTTCAAGCGATCGATCGACCTGATCGTCTCGACGATTGTTTTGATCGTGCTGTCGCCGCTGTTCCTGTGCGTGGCGGCGCTGATCAAGATGACCTCGCCCGGACCGGTTTTCTTCGGCCAGAAGCGCGTTGGCCTAAACAAGCGGCATTTCACGATGTACAAATTCCGGACGATGGTGCCGGACGCAGAGCGCATTCAGGAAGAACTGCTGCACCTGAACGAAATGACCGGGCCTGTCTTCAAAATTAAAAACGATCCGCGGATCACGCCGATCGGCCGATTCCTGCGCAAGACGAGCATTGATGAGTTGCCGCAGCTCTTTAACGTACTGCTGGGCGACATGAGCCTGGTGGGTCCGCGAGCAATGTCTGTGCGCGATTATCAATTGTTCAACGAGGATTGGCAGCGCCGGCGATTCAGCGTTCCTCCTGGGATTACCTGCCTGTGGCAGATTCACGGCCGCAACGCGATTCCATTCGAACAGTGGATGGAAATGGATATGCAGTACATCGACAAATGGTCGCTGTGGCTGGACCTGAAAATTCTGGCTCGGACCATTCCCGCAGTTCTGAAGGGTTTTGGCGCCGCGTAACGCAAGCAGCGCATCTTCGAGACCTCTGTTGACGCCGCGGTCGCGGTCAGCATATTCGTCATTCGAAGTTCCTTCTAACTAAATTCAGAAAAACAATTGAGCCGCACTGACCGAATGAGTTCAAAATCTGCAGATATGTTGATTCCGCGTTACTCGATGCTGGGCCTTCCTGTGAATGCGCTCACCAAGGACGATTTGGTGTCGCTGGTGGCGGAAACGGTTGCGGACAACAAGCGGTTTGTAATCGGCCATCACAATTTGCACGGGCTGTATGAAGCGCAACGAGAACCGAAGATGCGGCAGTTCTACGCGTCGGCGGATTTCGTGCACGCGGATGGCATGTCGCTAGTCGCGATCGGGCGGTTGCTGGGAGTTCCTCTTCAGCGCAAGGATCGGACCGGATATGTAGACTTGCTGCCGACGCTGGTCGAGCGCGCGAGTGCCGAGGGTTGGCGAATTTTCTATCTCGGATCGAAGCCCGGCGTGGCGGAGAAAGGCGCTGCGATCTTGCGCGCACAACATCCCGCGCTGCAAATTGAAGTGCACGACGGTTATTTCAATTCGTCGAGCGATGCAGCGGAAAACGCGGCAGTGCTCGAGAAAATTGCGCGGTACCAACCGCACGTGTTGCTGGTGGGAATGGGCATGCCGCGGCAGGAAGTGTGGGTGCTGGAAAATCATGCCGCCATCCAGTCGAACACCGTTTTTTGCTGCGGCGCGTTGATCGATTACGTCGCCGGCGAACTGGCCACGCCGCCTCGTTGGTTGGGCCAGATCGGGCTCGAGTGGCTGTATCGCTTGATCGTGGAGCCGAGCCGGTTGTGGAGACGATATTTGCTCGAGCCGTGGACGGTTTTTCGAGTCGTGGCGAAAGAATGGATGAGTTCGACGCGCCGTAAGGCCGAACCTGTAAGCGGCAACGGCCCGGTCAGCTAAGATTTTCAATTTGAATTGGAGGCAAGTATGCGGATTGCGGTAATCGGCTCTGGCTATGTAGGACTCGTTTCGGCGGTGTGCTTCGCGGAGATCGGCCATGAAGTGATCTCAGTGGATAACGACAGCGCGAAGATCGCCGCGCTGGAGCGCGGCGAAGTGCCCATCCACGAAAACCACCTCCCCGAATTGCTGAAGCGTCACCGCGGCGGCCGCCTGCGATTTTCGACGTCCGTCGCGAAATCCGTGAAGGAAGCGGACGCGGTATTTATCACCGTCGGTACGCCTCAATCGGAAACCGGCGAAGCGGATCTGTCGTTTGTGGAAGCGGTGGCGTACGAAATTGCGGCGGCGATCGACAAGCCGACGTTGGTCGTGGAAAAGAGCACGGTGCCGGTGCGGACGTGCGAATCGCTGCGCAAGACGCTGCTGATGAACGGAGCGAAGGCGGGCTTCTTTTCGGTCGCCTCGAACCCGGAGTTCCTGCGTGAAGGAACGGCGGTGGCCGATTTCCTGTATCCCGACCGCATCGTGGTGGGTGTGGACGATGAAAACAGTTCGAAGCTGATGCAGGACATTTATCTGCCGCTCACCAGCGGCACCTACTACGGGCAACCCGACGCAATCAAAATCGAAGGTCCGGTGCGCCCGAAAGCCGAAATCATAGTGACCAACGCAAAGAGCGCGGAGCTGATCAAGCACGCTTCGAATGCGTTTCTGGCGATGAAGATTTCGTTCATCAACGCGGTCGCGAATATTTCCGAAGCGGTGGGCGCGGATATTCAACAAGTTCGCGCTGGAATCGGGTCGGATTCGCGCATCGGGTCCAAGTTTTTGAACGCGGGCATCGGATACGGAGGCTCGTGCTTCCCGAAGGACGTCCAGGCGTTTCACGCCGTCGCGATGCAATGCGGCTACGATTTCAGTCTGCTGTCAGAGGTAATTCGCATCAACGACGAGCAACGGCGGCGCTTTCTGAAAAAAATCCGCAGCGCGCTGTGGACGCTGCGCGGAAAACAGCTGGGCGTGCTGGGACTGGCGTTCAAGGGCGATACGGACGACATCCGCGAGTCGCCGGCGCTAGCGATCATCGAGACGCTGCTGAAAGACGGATCGCAGGTACGCGTGTTTGATCCTGCGGCCACGTCACGCGCGCAGGAAGTGCTGCCGAAGACCGGCGTTACGTACGCGACCGACGCTTACGACGCCGCGAAAGGATGCGACGCGCTGCTGATCCTGACCGAATGGAAAGAATTTGCCACGCTCGACCTGGCCAAAGTGCGATCGCTGCTGAAATATCCTATCGTCATCGACGGCCGCAATTTGTATCAGCCCAGTCAGATGGCTGCGGCAGGCTTGATCTATCACAGCATCGGCCGCGCACCAGGCGTGCCCGAACACATGTCCGCAGTGATGGAGCATCCGAAACTCGACTCGCATCCGGTGGGAACACGCAGTTCGCGATGAACGCAGCGTTGATCGCTCAGTCGGCAAATCGCTGGTCAAGTCGCTGATTAAATCGCACATGTTCCGTTACCGCTCAATCCAGTTCTCGCCAGCCGATGCCTAAGGTTTACCATGTGATGTCTGAGACGGAGCCGTTCTCGCTCGAATTCGGAGGCGCTCTATCGCGATGGGCTGCGAACGCACTGCGCGACGATCCGGCCAGCATCATCGTTTGTCCCTCGGCGGACGACAGTTACGGATTCCCCAAAGATCGCGTAGTGATTCTGGAAGGCATCCAGAAATATCTGGGATTCTCGAAAATATTCCGGTCGAGATTGCTGATCGATTTGCGGGTCGCGTTTTTGAAACGAGTGTTTCGCGAGTTTGTTGCCAAGTTGAATCGAGACGATGTTGTGTACGTCCACAACCGACCGGACTTCGGGCTTGCGATGAGCGATGTCTGCAGGAAGACGGGCAACAAAGTCGTGCTGCATATGCACAATTCGCATTTACTTTCAGTGCCGCCGAATTACCGCAAACGCCTAAACGTCGACGCGTTTGCATTTTGCAGTGATTTCCTGCGATCGCAATCGCGCGGATTGTTTCCAAACGTGCCGAAAGCGGAAGTCGTGCCGAACGGCGCGGACGAAAAGT
>CAVRAM010000010.1:0-49234 GCA_963719065.1 uncultured Acidobacteriota bacterium
TCACTTCGTAGCGTTGTGTCCCTCTCCACTGCCCCAGCAGCCGGCAGGCATGCCGCTCGGAAATCCGATAGTCCTCGCGTGCATGCCTGACCGCGCCACGCCGCCGCTCAGGGCTTAGAAGTTTCCCTCTGCCACATCCTTCAGAATTTGCTTCTCCAAAGACAACTCGGCCACCAGCCGCTTCAGCTTGGCGTTCTCCCGCTCCAGCTCCTTGAGTCGTTTGGCCTGATCGAGTCTTAATCCGCCGAATTCCTTCCGCCAGCGGTAGTAGGTCTGTGCGGTGATCTCGGCTTCTTTGCAGGCTTGCGGTGTGGTTTTCCCGTTGGCCAGTTCCACTTCAACCTGCCGTAGCAGTGTCACGATCTGCTCCGGCTTGTATTTCCTCATCGGCATACCAGCTTCCCTCCAGAGTGAATTCTCTCTCACTCCCGCTGGTACAAAAAACCCCGGTCACGTCAGTAGCGTTGTGTCCCTCTCCACTGCCCCAGCAGCCGGCAGGCATGCCGCTCGGAAATCCGATAGTCCTCGCGTGCATGCCTGACCGCGCCACGCCGCCGCTCAGGGCTTAGAAGTTTCCCTCTGCCACATCCTTCAGAATTTGCTTCTCCAAAGACAACTCGGCCACCAGCCGCTTCAGCTTGGCGTTCTCCCGCTCCAGCTCCTTGAGTCGTTTGGCCTGATCGAGTCTTAATCCGCCGAATTCCTTCCGCCAGCGGTAGTAGGTCTGTGCGGTGATCTCGGCTTCTTTGCAGGCTTGCGGTGTGGTTTTCCCGTTGGCCAGTTCCACTTCAACCTGCCGTAGCAGTGTCACGATCTGCTCCGGCTTGTATTTCCTCATCGGCATACCAGCTTCCCTCCAGAGTGAATTCTCTCTCACTCCCGCTGGTACAAAAAACCCCGGTCACGTCAACTGGTCAAAGCCGCACCATCGGCAGCACCGCCGCGTCAAGCCCCAAGAACACGACCGGTAACGACAACGACGAGGTGCTCAACCAAATGGCCGATCCATTCGCTGGTTCCAAGAAGAATTCCGGTGGCGGGCAGTCTGCAGACAGCTCCGTGGACTTGGCGGATCCTTTCAGCGACTCGCACCGAGGTGACCCTCGCTCTAAACGGATGTCGGCGGACTCTCAATTGGCGGATCCTTTTGCCGAGAATTCTGACTACCGGAGGGAGACGTCAGACGGAGGAATCGCAAAGAACGAAACAGAAGACATTGTGGTTGATACGATTGAGGCAAAGTTCAAGGGGGCGCGCGATCAGCTGGGGGAGGACCTTGCGGTAGCGCGGTCCAAACTGAGCCCAGTCAATTTGGCGCAGTACGAAAGCGAAGTGAAAATCGCAACGAATTTCCTCGATGGCTTGCGACACACAATCACCACGATTGGTTATGCCCATGATTTCAATAAATGGATGTCGGATCCGCAAAATGGATGGGGCCCGCTGGCTCAAGACCTTGAAAAGGATGGCTTTTCTTACGTTTTAAAGCGCATAGCGCCTGAGTGGATCGTGAAGACATACGAAGGGCCGATTGGTTGGTTAGGGTCGATTACGCTTGAAGGATCGTCGACGCAGTCAGCATCTCAAGATTTCGATCCTATGACGGTTCTGAATTCACCTTCCCAGTATTCATTTGCACAACGGGAGGCTGCGCTTGAGAAACTGTACGTGTCGCAGGGAAAGCATCCCGAGGTTTGGAACGAATCGAAGTGCAAGTGGCTTTACAAGATCACCGCTCAAATTTACAACTCGCCTGACAATCCAAACATCCACTTGGGTCCGACGAACGACCCTGACATTCATTTAAGACCTCAGTAGTCATCGAGGTAAAACCCCTTTCGGGAGGCAGTGCAATGAGGATCGCCCCCATTTCAGCGCAAGCCTATTTAGCCGTGCTCGCTCTTCTCACGTCTTACTCACCGCGTCAGCAATCCACAGGGCGAGCCTCTAGCTCAAATCCATCGGCGCTTTCCTCTCAAGATAGGGAAGCGCAGAAGCACTACCGCGTTGCGCAGGAAGCTATCAAGAACAACGATTTTTCCACAGCTACTGACGAACTGAGGGCGGCATCGAACCTTGCTGCTAAAAACTCGGTGATCTGGTACAACCTTGCGGTTGTGGAGTCAAAGAACGGCGATCCGGATGACGCCCGACTGCACCTTCAGAAAGCTGAGATTATTGGACTGCCAAAGCGGCTACAAGCTGATGCCGACCAATTAGACGCAAAGCTGGAGTATCTCGCTAAGAGTCAGGCCAAGAAGGATGCTTTCAATGTGAAGCTTCAGGATTTGCCGAAAAAATTTACGGACGGAGCCAACTGTGACAACGGAGGAGGCACCAACCCCGGCCGAGACTGGTTTGCCGAGTCGTCCGGTTTCGACATCGTGGGAATTCAGCCGAACACACGCACTGTCTCCATTCGCATGAACGACACCAAGTACAATATGCCGAAGATCGGACCGCCTCATAATACTGCCGCCGAAGGCATAGTGACGTTTGATCTTGCTGACCTTAACCCGGATGTTGCGATCCAGCAACAACCCAGCTACTGTGAAAATCAAACCTTCGTGTACCTACTCGTGATCAGGGCGAAAACGCCCGGAGCATTTCACTTCAAGGGATCGACGTCGTTTCTGGGCACTTCAACAGTCACGCCTTGGGTCGACGGTGATGCTCTCGCGTTGGCGTTTGGCAAACAGGAAGCTGCTTCTACAGCAGCAGCATTGCTGTCCGAAGTCATTCGCATGAGTGCGGACATTCAATGAGCGTTCGAGCGTCGGCCACACTCCGCCTGCGTTCCAACCGAACACGTCAGCCATAAAGTCTGTCAACACCGCACTTATAGCCCTATCGACATGCGACAAGAAATTTTCCGATAGAACATACGAAGGAAATTCCGCCTGAAATGGTATCTCGGCAGACCGTGGAAAGCCCGCCCCGAGAATTAACGCGATTGTCTCTGGCCGTTTGCTTTTCATCGAAATCGCGCGACACAGCCAGCCGAGATGTTCCTAAGAACGCCTCGGCGATGTCCTCGACCGTCAAGCCCTGCGGCGTCTGGGAGTTGCTCCGCTCGCATTCCGCTCCGACGAACGGCAAATCTTAACCATTTCCATAATTGGTATCAACAATAACGCGATCACAGAAGCTTCAGGCGTTAAATCGCAGCGCTGCCAGAGGAGACGCCGCTGGGGGTGTATCACTTTTCCCCGCCCTGTAACCTATCCCGTCAATCAACGGGCTGAGCAGCCCGACAAGATTAGAGCCGGCGTTAGCGGTTCTTCCACTTCGGCGCGCGCTTTTCCACCAACGCTCGCAAACCTTCCTGCGAGTCTTCCAGGTCCGCCAATTCGTTGAGGAAAACTTTCATCGAATTCCGCACGCCTTCGCGCAGCGGCAATCCCAGGCTGCCAAGAATTGCTTTCTTCGCCATCGTAAGCACCGGACCGGATTGCGCGGTCACGCGCCGGATCACTTCATCAACCTTTGCCACCAGCTCGGTTTCCGGAACCAACCAGTTCACCAATCCGACTTCACGTGCGCGTTCTGCGGTCATCGCTTCGCCGGTCAATACCAACTCGAGTGCGCGCTTCGGTCCGAGAATGTAGGGAAGCACGGCCGCCGCGAGCGGAGGAAACGCGCCGAGCTTGATTTCCGGCTGCGCGAATCGCGCGTTCGGAGTGGCGATCACCAAATCGCCCAGCGCCGCCAATTCCGCGCCGCCGCCAAACGCAGGACCATTTACCACCACCACAACCGGCTTCGAAGTGTCCATCATCGCCGAAAACGCATTGTGAAACGCGTCCAACAACTGGAACACGCGGCGCTGCGTGTATTCGCCAAGCTCGATGCCGCCGCTGAAAGTTTTTCCCGCTGAATCCAGCAGAATCAATTTCACCGAAGCTTTTTCGCTGACGGAATTGATTCCCGCCGCGATTTCCATCAGCATCCGTTCGTTCAGCAGATTTTGTTCCGGACGGTCGAGGCGCAGATGCGCTACTTCACCTTCGACGCGGAATTTCACGAATTGGAATTCGGTCACCTGCGGCGCGTGTGTGGCCAGCGTGCCCAGCAGTTCCGGGCTTCTCACCTCCACTCCTCGCCCGTTTCCCGACGTTCTGTTCATGGACATCAGTGAACCCCTCGAATTCGTTTAGCTAATTTCGAAACTGTCTCGGTGATCCGATCGTTCGGCAAATCGCTGCTGCACGCTAAGGCTGGCCCCACTCCGCACTACTCGCGTTCTTGATGAACGCCCGCGCGCGCTCCACCAAAATGTGCCGATATCCGCCCTCCAGGACGAATCGCACAAAGTTCGCATAAAACAGAAAGCCCATCTCGCGCGTCTCCTCAATCTCGCAGCTTCTGTATCAGACTAGAGCATCGCTCTCGCTCGCGCCACGCAAGACCCGTGCGCGTGCATACAATCCGCCAAGACCCTTGGCCGAATCCATCACCTGTACGTCCGTACAGTGAAATTCGCGCGATCGCGGCCACGACGCGGCGTCGCCTCCTTCTCAGACCCGCCGCACTTCGGGTATTCTGTTGGGCCTATGCTCGACCTTGGATACGTACGGGAACACCTGGATGTAATCGAAAAGATGGCCCGCGACCGCGGTATGACGCTCGACCTCGGGCCGTTCACCGAAATCGACACCGAGCGCCGCCGCGTAATCGCCGCCACCGAAAAGTTGAAAGCCGAGCGCAACAAAGCCAACGAAGAAATTGTCACGCTCAAGAAATCCGGGCAGGACACCGCGCCGATTCTTGCGCGCATGAAAGAAGTCTCGGAAGAAATCAAGCGCAGCGACGTGCGCATCAACGAACTCGACGAGCGCCTGCAGCAATTCTTGCTCACTGTGCCGAACATTCCGCACTCGAGCGTGCCGGTCGGCCATTCCGCTGCAGACAACGTGGAGGTTCGCCGCTGGGGCGCGCCCCCGAAATTCGATTTCAAGCCCAAGGCGCATTGGGAGCTCGGCGAAGCCGCCGGCATTCTGAATTTCGACGCCGCCATCAAGATCGCGGGCGCGCGCTTCGCCGTGTATCAGGGTCTGGGCGCGCGGCTCGAACGCGCCATCGCCAATTTCTTTCTCGACGTCCACACGCGTGAAAGCGGCTACACAGAAATTTTGCCGCCGTTTCTGGTGAACACCGCTTCGCTGACCGGCGTTGGCCAGCTGCCGAAATTCGCCGCCGACATGTTTCACATCGAAAACAGCGATCTGTGGCTCACTCCCACGTCTGAAGTCGAGCTCACCAGCCTTCACCGCGATGAAACGCTCGACGCCGAATCTCTGCCTCTGAAAGTTTGCGCGTGGACGGCTTGCTTTCGCTCCGAAGCGGGCGCGGCCGGCAAGGACACGCGCGGCATCAAGCGCCAGCACCAGTTCCAGAAAGTGGAGCTATTTAAGTTCACGCGGCCCGACCAGAGTTACGAGGAACACGAATCACTCGTGCGCAACGTGGAGACCGTCCTGCAGAAGCTCGGACTTCACTACCGCGTGATGCTGCTTTGCACGGGCGATATGGGATTTGCCTCGGCGAAGACCTACGACATTGAAGTTTGGCTGCCGTCGAGCGGCGAATTCATGGAAATTTCGTCCTGCTCAAACACCGAAGCGTTTCAGGCGCGCCGCAGCGGAATTCGCTGCAAGCCAAAAACGGGGAAGAGTGAATTTCTGCACACCCTTAACGGGTCAGGTGTCGCGGTGGGAAGAAGCTGGATTGCAATCGCCGAAAATTTTCAGCAGGCCGATGGTTCGATCGTGATTCCCGAAGTGTTGCGCTCTTATATGGGCGTCGATCGGATACCCGCCAAGACGTAACCCGCGGCGCGAACGTCCTCAACATCCACCGCCGGCCCGGCAAATTGGAAGATGGGTCGGCGGCCTCGGAAATTTCCTCCGACCCATTTTCCGCCCCTGCACTGCTCGGAAGCCGCGCCGTTGCCGGCACTCTTCCGCTGCGAGTACGCACACCACGGCCTAGTCGGATTGGCTGTATGTGAATTATTTTTTGGGTCGGCGCAACCGTCGCGCCCGTGAATTTGCCTGAATCGCTCTAAGTCGCGCTAAACCTACGAAACTGGGCCCAGCAGCACAAACGGACCCGTCGGAGCCGGCTTGCCGCCGCGCGGCTCGAGCGTCACAGCAAAGGCCTTCGCCGTGGTTCCCGCCGGCACTTCCGCCGTGATGCGGTCGGTGCCACCTTCGCTCGATTCAAATACTCCCGCACTGATCGGTGCGCCGTTCGTCGGCACTAGCCACAATTGGTAGCTCTTATCGGCGGGCGCCGGAGGCAGCGTCCCGTTGTAAACCAACAAGCCGCGCTTCGCGTTGTAAAGCACGCGCGCCGTGCCGAGCGGCTGCTGCTTCTGCTCGGTCAGCGAAACCACCACGGTATCTTTCGCGCCGAGCATATCCACGACCGACCGCTCTTTCGCCAGTTCCGTATCCTGCTGTTGCGTGCGTTGATTCAACGCATCGATCTGCGAATCCAGTTGCAGCACGTGCAACCACAAAAACACCAGCGCGCACGCGAATCCGCCCGCAAGCGGCACCATCGCCCATAGCCATCCCTCAAACACGCCAGCCTTTTTCGATGGCATCACTGCGATCGTACCTCCGCGGCCGGTGGACGATCCCACGATCTGCCGCATCAATTTTTCTTTCACGCCCGGTGACGGAACCACCTCGGGCGCAGCAAGCCCGATCATCGACATGCGCCCTTGCGCGGCCGCCAGCTTTTCGGAACACGGCGTGCATCCGGCCACGTGCGATTCGATCGCTCGCTTCTCGTCGCCTTCCAGCGCGCCAAGCGCGTACAGGTCGAAATCTTCTTCCCGGTTTGGATGTCCGTTTGTCATGACTTCAAAGTTTTCTTCAGCGTCTCCACCGCCGATCTCAATCTGGTCTTCACCGTGCCCAGCGGATCGCCCGTTCGCGCCGCGATTTCGCTGTGCGTCAACCCTTCGAAATAAGCCAGTTCAATCGCCGCACGCTGCTCGCCCGGCAAATTTTCCAGCGCGCCTTTGACTTTTCCGATCATTTGCTTCTGTGCCACGCTGGTTTCCAGATTCGACGGCATCACCACCGTGTTTTCGACCAGCTCGTCGCCCACCGCCGGATTGTGCCGCCGCAGTCGCGAAATCGCCCGGTTGCGCGCGATCACCATCAGCCATCCCGGCAGCGATCCGCGCGACGCATCGAAATTCGCCGCTGTTCGCCATAGCTGGTAGAAAATGTCCTGCAGAATTTCTTCCGCCGCTTGCGTGTCGCGCAGAATACGGTTCAAGACAGACGAGAGCATCCCGGCGTAGCGGTCGTAGATCTCCGCCAGTGCCGATTCGTCCCGCGCTACGATTCTCTGGATGAGCGCCGCGTCCGAGGCTCTCGAATCCGTTCCCGTCATCACACTCACGAAGCTCCTGCGGGTCCAGTAACTAAAGTACGCGCTCCGTGGCAATCCGGATTGGCTGGACGCATCGCCGCAATCCCACGGATTTTTACGCGAGACACGCCGCGAAGCGTACAGTGCCGTTAGGCGCAAGGTCAACCCGCTTCTTGATTGATTTTGGCGGGTTTAGCGGCGGCGATTCGCGATTCCCAGCCCAGGCCGGCCCGCCGATTCGTAAGCTGCTTATTTACAACGGCTTATAAAGCCTTGAATGCCGCCCGTACCCCGGCCGATAATGCCCGGCCAAGAACACTATCGCGCTAAGAATCAGCGGTTTCCATTGACATCCTGTGCGGCTCGAATACACTTCGACTCGCGTAAGTCGTAACGGCCCCCAACACCCTGCTCCGGCAGGAAAAACTGATTTCATCTCGCGATTTTAGGAAGGACAGACAATGGCCACCGTTGCCAAAACGGGCACCTTGCAGCCGGTTCCGCGCATTGCTCCGCGCGAAGATCTGAACCCGTACCGCATCGCGCAAATTCAGTTCGACATCGCCGCCGAACATTTGAAGCTCGATCCCGGCATGCGCCAGATTCTGCGCACTCCGAAGCGCGTGCTCGAGGTTTCCGTTCCCACCAAGATGGACAACGGCCAGGTGAAAGTTTTTTCCGGCTTTCGCGTGCAGCACAATGTGGCGCGCGGCCCGGCCAAGGGCGGCATCCGTTACCATCCCGGCGTTACGCTTGACGAAGTAAAAGCGCTCGCCACCTGGATGACTTGGAAAACCGCCACGGTGAATATTCCGTTTGGCGGCGGCAAGGGCGGAGTCATTTGCGATCCCAAGCGCATGAGCAAGCCGGAACTCGAACGGATGACGCGCCGGTTTGCGTTTGAAATTCTTCCCATCATTGGACCGGAACAGGATATTCCCGCGCCCGACGTTTACACCGATGCGCAGACCATGGCCTGGATCATGGACACCTACTCCATGACGAAGGGTTACTCCTCGCTCGGTGTCGTCACCGGCAAACCGATTTCGATCGGCGGTTCCGAAGGTCGCAATGAAGCTACGGCTCGGGGGTGCCTGGTCGCAGTTGAAGAAGCCTGCAAAGTGAAAAAGATGTCGCTTCGCGGCGCCAGCATCGCCATTCAGGGATTCGGCAACGCAGGCTCGATCGCCGCGAAACTTTTCGCCGAGAAAAAAGCGCGCGTGGTGGCTATCAGCGATTCCCGCGGCGGCGTTTTCAATTCACGCGGCATCGATCCCTTGAAAGCCATGCGCTACAAGGAACGCTCCGGCACCGTTGTGGGCATGCCGGGAACGTCGCGCATCTCCAACGATGATTTGCTCGCGATGAAGTGCGACATTTTGATTCCCGCCGCTCTCGAGAACGTGATCACGCTCAACAACGCCGATCAGATCAAAGCGAAAATCGTGGCCGAAGCCGCGAACGGTCCCACCACTCCGCACGCTGATGAAGTTTTGGCGCGAAAGGGGATTATGGTGTTGCCCGATATTCTCGCGAATGCCGGCGGCGTCACCGTCAGCTACTTCGAATGGGTGCAGGATTTGCAAAGCTTCTTCTGGTCAGAAGCGGAAGTGAATGCGAAACTGGAAATGGTGATGCGCCGCGCGTTCCAGGAAGTTCACGAAAGCGCTCGCAAGCATCGCACTCACATGCGCACCGGAGCGTACGCTCTGGCAGTGGGCCGCGTTGCTGACGCCACTCTGGTTCGCGGGCTGTTTCCGTAGAATTATTTTAGTGAAATCGCTGCTGCGCGAACTGCGCGGCTGAAAATAACACTTCTTTAATAAACTCTCGCCGCATGCGCGAATAATTTTCTTGCGCACCGCTCAATCATCCGCGTACATTTTGATTTGCCAGTGCGTCCCGCCGCAAATTGGACGCGCTGGCTTTGCTATTTGCATCCTTCGCGCGGAGGATATTTCGAATTGGGCACTCAAACACACAACGCACCACCTATCCTGCTGACGATCGCGGGTTTTGATCCTTCCTGTGGCGCCGGCGTCGCCGCCGACCTGAAAACGTTTGTGGCGCACAATTGCTACGGAGTGGCCGCTGTTACCGCGCTCACCGTTCAATCCACGCAAGGCGTTTTTTCTGTGCACGCCACGCCGTCCGCCACGCTGCGCGCGCAGCTCGACGCGCTCGCTGACGACGTCGACATCGCCGGCGTGAAAATCGGCATGCTCGCGAATCGAGCCAACGCGACCGTGGTGTACGAATTTCTCGACAAGCACAAATTCAAGCACGTCGTTCTCGATCCCGTATTTCGTCCCACCGCGGGCAACGCCGAATTGCTCGACACCTCCGGCTTGAAATTCGTACGCGATGAATTGCTGAAGCGCGTCAGCCTGATCACTCCGAATATTCCTGAAGCCGAATTTCTTACCGGGTTGGAAGTGAAAGACGTCCCCACCATGAAAGCCGCCGGTCTGAAGCTGATCGAAATGGGCGCGCGTGCGGTCGTCGTCACCGGCGGACACCTGGAAAAACCCATCGACGTTTTTTGCGTTGGCACGGAAGTGGAAACGTTTGGCGGCGAGCACGTGAAAAGCCCGAACACCCACGGCTCCGGTTGCACGCTTTCATCCGCGATTGTTGCACAGCTGGGAAGTGGACTGCCGCTGCGCGATGCGGTGATTTTGTCAAAAGCCTACGTGACCAAGGCGATCGAAAAAGCGTACTCAATCGGCAAAGGCGCCGGCCCGCTCAATCAGTTGTATCGATTCAATCAGGAGCAGCCGTTGCGCGGCGTCCACGAAGTTCCTCAGCACGGCATGCATCCGGCTTCGGAACCCGCCTCTCACTAGCTCGGCTGTTGGTTAGTTTTTGTAAATGATGCGGCCGCCGACGATCGTCGCTACCGGCCCGCCCCTGAATTCGCGCCCGTCAAACGGCGTGTTCCGCGATTTGCTGGGCGAAGCCGCAGCCTTGTACGTCCACGGCCGGTCGGTCGAAAAAATCGTCACATCTCCCACTTCGCCCACGGCGAGTTTACGATCCATGTTCAGCACGCGCGCTGGACCCGTGGTGAACAGCTCGATCAATCTCTTCAACGAAAGTTTTCCCGGATGCACCAATTCGCTCAGTCCCAATCCGATCGCGGTTTCGAATCCCAAAATTCCAAACGGCGCGCGATCGAACTCCACATCCTTGCTCGCCGGATGATGCGGTGCGTGGTCGGTTGCAATTGCGTCCACGGTTCCGTCCGCCAGTCCTGCGATTAGCGCGTCGCGATCGGCGCGCGAAGCAAGCGGCGGATTCATTTTATAGTTCGTGTCGTAGCGCACGTCTTCGTCGGTGAGCGTGAAATGGTGCGGCGTCACTTCGCACGTCACCCGAAGCCCTTGCTTCTTCGCCGCGCGCACATATTCGAGCGCTCCGGTCGTGGACATGTGCGCGATATGCAGCCGCGCCCCCGTCAGCGCCGCCACCTCCACGTCGCGACCCGCGCAGATCGACTCCGACTGTGCCGGAATTCCTTTCAGCCCCAGCCGCACGGACTGCACGCCCTCGCGCATCACACCGCCCGCAAACAGGGATGGATCTTCGCAATGGTCGATCACCGGCAGTCCCAGCGTGCTGCAATACTCCATCACCTGCCGCATCAGCCTCGCGGTTGCCACCGGCTTTCCATCGTCGCTCACCGCCACAATTCCCGCGTCTTTCATCGCCGCAATTTCCGCCAGCGATTCGCCTTTGCTGCCCACGGACGCCGCGCCGATCGGCCACACCCGGACTCCGCACGCAGATGCCGCGCGTTCCACCATGCCACGCGTTACCGATGCGTTGTCGTTTACCGGTTGCGTATTCGGCATGCAGCACACCGCCGTAAATCCGCCCTTCGCCGCGGACCGCGTGCCGGTCTCGATCGTTTCCGATAATTCCTGGCCCGGCTCGCGCAAATGGCAATGCAGATCGATAAATCCCGGCGCCACCACCAATCCGCTTGCGTCGAACACTTCCGCGTCCGGCGACGAAATTCCCGCGCCGATTTTCGCCACGCGTCCTTTATCGAGGAGCACGTCCTGCGTAGCGTCAGTGCCGCTCGCGGGATCGATCACCCGGCCGTTTTTGATCAGCAACATTCTTTCAATCCTTTTTCGAATCGCATTTCTGTTACTTGGTCGCTGGCGCCGGTTCCACCGCCGCTCCGCCCACCAGGTGATAAAGCAGCGCCATGCGGATGGCCAGGCCGTTCGTCACCTGCTCCAGCACGCACGATTGCGGCCCATCGGCCACCGCCGAATCGATTTCGAGTCCGCGAATCATCGGGCCGGGATGCAGCACGATCGCATCCGGCCGTGCCAGCGCCAGCCGCTTCGGCGTCAGCTGATATCCCAAGATGTATTCGTCTGCGGCCATTCCCGGTTCGTGGATTCGTTCGGTCTGCACGCGCAACACGATAATTGCGTCGGAATCTTTCACCGCGTCTTCGATGCGGCTCACTCTCCGCACATGCGGCGCGAGAGATTCAAACTCTCGCGGTACCCACATCGACGGCCCACACAGCGTGATCTGGGCCCCGAACCGGCTCAGCAAATAGATATTCGACCGTGCCACGCGGCTGTGCAGAATGTCGCCGAGAATCGTTACGTTCAGTCCGTCCAGTTTGCCTTTTCGGTCGCGGATCGTCAGAGCATCCAGCAAAGCCTGCGTCGGATGCTCGTGCGTGCCGTCGCCCGCGTTCACCACCGGAATTCCCAGCCGCTCTGAAATATATTTCGGCGCGCCCGATGAAGCATGCCGGATCACGATTCCGTCCGGACGCATCGCTTCCAGCGTCCGCACCGTATCCAGCAGCGATTCGCCTTTCTTCAGGCTCGATGACTCTGCCTGCAGGTTCATCGTGTCTGCGCCCAGCCGCGCCGCCGCCGTCGCAAAGCTGATTCGTGTCCGTGTGGAATTTTCAAAAAACGCCAGCGCCACCGTCTTGCCGCGCAGCGTCGCCAATTTTTTCAGGGGATGCTTCTGAAATTCCTGGAAGGGACTTGCCTGATCTAAAATAAATGAAATTTGCTCTCGGGTGAGGTCTTCGGTTCCAAGCAGGTGTTCCAGGCGCTGCAGCACTTTTTCCCTTCGCTACTTTTTATTCGGCCTCGTTCAGTTTTTCCGCCGCTCAGTCCACGCGATCAACCAGCATCACGCGCTCTTCCTGGTCGATTTCCTGCAGCCGCACTTCCACGATTTCCGTGTCGCTGGTCTGCACTTTCCGCCCGACGAACGACGCTTCCACCGGCAACTCGCGATGCCCTCGGTCGATCAGCACGCACAGCCGGATCCGCTTCGGCCGGCCCAGATCGAACAATCCGTTCATCGCCGCGCGAATCGTTCGACCGGTGTAAAGCACGTCATCCACAATCACTAGGTCGCGGCCGTCCACCGGAAAATTGATGTCGTTGGAGTGGACGATCGGTTGCGCGCCCACCGTCGATAGGTCGTCGCGGTAGAGCGTGATGTCGATCGTTCCCACCGGCACTTCCACGTTCGCAAACCCGCGAATCGTCTTCGCCAGACGTTCAGACAGAGGAACGCCCCGGCGGCGCACACCAATCAGCGCCAGATCCTTTGTCCCGCCGCTTCTTTCTACAATTTCATGGGCCAAACGCTGGAGGGTGCGATCGATTTCTTCCGCCGACAGGAGTTGTCTTTTCTCTACGACGCGCATCTGGCGGCTTATCCTAACATAGACACTTCCCACGCGCAGCCGCGGAATACCGCCTTCTCCGGTTACCTCGCGCCGAGCCTCTCTCACATCCCCGAAATCGCCCTGTCCGCTTGACCAGGGTGCTAAACTAACACTCGTGAATTCGCCGGCGCCGGCAAGCAGTCCCTCGCGGCCCGCTGTAGTTGACCTCCGGGTTAGCGTTGGCAGTATCTCCCTCAAAAACCCAATTATCGCCGCCAGCGGCACCTTTGCGTATGGGGTCGAATTCGCCCACCTGACCGACCTGAACCGTCTGGGCGGTATCGTCGTGAAAGGCCTTTCTGCCCAGCCGATGGCCGGTGCTGCCGCGCCGCGGATCTGTGAGACCTCGAGCGGCATGGTCAACGCCATCGGGCTCCAGAACATCGGCGTCCGGGCGTTCGTAGCCGAAAAGCTCCCCGAGCTCCGAAAGTTCGATACCGTATTGATAGCAAACGTCTTCGGCCATACGATCGCGGATTACGTCGAGGTAATAAGCGTCCTCGAGGACGCCGAAGGCCTAGCCGCCTACGAACTCAACATCTCTTGCCCCAACGTGGAGCGGGGCGGAATCGAATATAGTACCGACCCGGCACTGACGACCGCTGTCGTGGCCGCTGCCAGGAAGGCCTCGAAGCGTCCCCTCTGGGTAAAACTCTCGCCGAACGTTAACATGATTGGACTTAGCGCCAACGCCTCGGAAGAGGCCGGAGCCGACGCCTTGGTCGTCGCCAACACCTACCCAGCGCTGTGTATAGACGTACACAATCGTCGGTCACGTCTAGGTAGTACCACCGGAGGGTTGTCGGGTGCGGCCATCAAACCTATAACAGTCAGGTTGGTTTACGAGGCCTGCAAATCAGTGAAAATCCCGGTCATAGGCTTAGGTGGGATCGAAAAACCAGCAGACGTAGCGGAATACCTCCTCGCCGGGGCCTCGGCGGTGGAAGTCGGGACAGCGCATTTCGTCGATCCACGAGCTTCTGCATCACTTGTGGACGGTTTGGAAATGTGGTGTCGAGACGAAAATACATTTGAAATCAACAAGTTACGCGGCGCTCTACAGAGATAAATGGATTGCTTTCCACAACAGAGCCCCGGTAGAATTATTGTTGATTCAAATAAGGTTAGGTGAAAATGAAGGCCAAGGTATTCGTGATTTTGCAATCCGTGTTTTTAGGGTTGGGTTTGCTGGTCCTTACTCCGTCGATGAATCCGACTGTTTCGCCATCGACCGGCCGGACGGGCAGCCCTCTCCAAGCAGACGCGGGAATGGAAGTCACGCCTCGAGTTGTATCCGATAAGAATGACGGCCAGCCGAAACCCCTGGCCGTGTGGACCTGTACCACCAGCTGGTATGGAGAGGATTTTGACGGCAAGCAGACCGCGAACGGCGAGACGTATGACATGAACGCCGACACCGCCGCTCATCCGACGCTCCCGCTCGGTTCCATCGTTCGCGTTGTGAACACCCGCAACCACCGCAGCCAGATTGTCCGCATCAACGATCGCGGCCCCTACGTTGAGGGACGCGAATTGGATGTTTCCTACGAAGTGGCACGTAAGTTAGGATTCGATCAGCACGGACTCGCGAAAGTCCGTCTGGAACTCCTGAAGGTGCCGTCACGCCCGGAACAGCTTCATCGCGAAAACTAATCGTCGCCTTAGACATGGACCAATTGGGTCCCGCGGCTGCCCTTGCGCGTAAACTGCGCGGAGCCGCGGGACTTTTTAAAGTCGGCAACCAGCTCTTCACTCGCCAGGGCCCTCGGGCCGTCGAAAAACTCGCCGCGCTCGGCTTCGGAATCTTCCTCGACCTGAAATTTCACGACATTCCGAACACCGTTGCCCACGGCGTCTCTGCTGGAGCGCGATTGCCCGGCGTCCGTCTGATGACTCTGCACACCACCGGCGGCCTGGAAATGATGCGCGCCGCTCGCGAGGCCGTCGGCAACTCGAAATCTCGCCCGCGGCTTCTGGGTGTGACGATCCTTACCAGCATGAACGACGCAACTTTGCGCGACGTCGGTCTGGCAGGTCCGGCCGCCGCCCGCGCAGTCGCACTCGCGAGGCTCGCACACCAAGCCGGGCTCGACGGAGTCGTCGCCTCCGCCCACGAGGTTCAGGGAATTCGGAGCGCCTGCGGCCCGAAGTTCCTAATCGTTGTTCCAGGCATCCGTCCCGCGAGTGCTTCGGCGGACGACCAGGCCCGCGTGGCCACTCCGGCCCAGGCAATCGCCGCAGGTGCGGATTACCTTGTCGTTGGCCGCCCGATCACCGGTGCTGCGGACCCGCGAAAATCGGCGCTCTCGATCGGCCGTGAAATCGCCGAAGCACTCTAAGCTTCCGCTTCTCGTCCCCGCTTTCTTCTCGCGTCGCCTTTTCGTACCTGTTCGCTGCTGCTCTTGACAAAAACTCATCGCCAGTTCAACGTCTGTTTCGGCAACCCATCTCCGCCAACTGAGAGGAATCGTTCATGCGTTTTGTTGCGAAAATTCTCGCCGGCAGCGTCGCTGCGGCTGCGCTGCTCTGTGGTTCGCTCGTTCAAGCTCAGGCCGTTGGCGCTCCGCCGATGCCGCCCAAGGCGAAAACCGTTGAAGTCTCGCCCGCGAAATCCACTGCGCACGTCGGCGAACGCGTGAAATTCACCGCCGTCGCCAAAGACGATAAGGGCAACGTGATCGACGTGAAGCCCTCGATCTGGTTCGCGGCCCCATTCGACGTGGCTGGGGCGGACGCCGATGGCACCGTGCTGTTTCGCGAACCGGGCGAGGTTACCGTCGGCGCCGTGATAGCCGGTAAACCGGGATTCGCCGAAGTCACCGTCGTTGCGCCCGAAGCTGCCAGTATTGATGTCGCGCCGTTCTCGCGATCGCTGCCGGTCGGCGCAACCGCCGTGCTGAGCGCCACGCCGCGCTCGGCGAACGGCGATCCTCGCACGGACGTTGCCATCATCTGGAAATCCAAAACTCCCGCCATCGCCAAAGTGGGCACATCCGGAATGATCACCGGCGTTGCGCCCGGCGAAGCCGTAATCGTCGCCACAGCCGGCCAGCAATCCACCGAAGCGAAAGTGAAAGTCGTCGCCGACACGGTTCATTCACTCTCGATCGCGCCCCAGGCCGGTACGGCGAAAACCGGCGACGTAATTTGGTTCGCCGCGAAGACCGAAGACGCCAAAGGCGCCGCCCTAAAAGATCTCGCCACCAGTTGGACCGTCAACGGACCGCGCGCCACGATTTATCCGGATGGCGCGTTCGTGGCCGAATTGCCCGGCACGTATCAGGTCTCCGCCGCCATCGGACGCCACACCGCCGTCACCTCGATCGAAGTCGCGCCCCGCCACGTCGAGCGCGAATTGCAATACGTAGCGCACATTCCGATCAAGGATCCCGACGGAAAAGTTTTGCAGACCTCCGAGGAGTGGGTTATCGGCAATCATCTCTACGTCGCCACGATTTCGGACCGGGTCTTTTCCTTCGACATTTCCGATCCCGCGAATCCGAAGCCTCTCGACTCGATGAAAGTCGACACCCGCTTGATCAACGACGTCAGCACGACTCCCGACGAAAAAACCGGCGTCCTCACGCGTGAAGGCGCCTCCAACCGCAAAAACGGAATTGTGCTTTTTGACTCCTCCGATCCCGCGCATCTGAAACAAATCTCCGATTTCACCGAGACCGTCACCGGCGGAGTTCACAGCGCTTACATCAACACGCATTACGTCTACATCACGGACGACGCCAACGGCTCACTGCACATCATCGACATTCAGGACCCCGCGCATCCGAAAGAAGTCGCGCAATGGCAAACCGGAAAAACTCAGGAACAAACCGTCGCGTCTCCGCTCGGCGAAGGAATGATTTCCGTCGGCCGCTACCTGCACGATTTGCAGGTGAAGGACGGCCTCGCGTATCTCGCCTACTGGCGCGACGGCCTGATCATTCTCGACGTCGGAGCCGGCATCAAAGGCGGCAGCCCCGAGCATCCGAAACTCGTCGCTCAATATAAATTCAACCACTACGAGCTCTACGGAAACGGTTGGCTCGCCGGCACGCACACCACTTTTCGCTACAAAAATTACGTCTTCGTCGGCGATGAAGTTTTTCCTGCCTCGTTCGATATCGGCTCGAAAGAGCGCATCCCGGTTCGCGGCCGCCTGCACGTGATGGACGTCAGCGACATCGAACATCCTCGCGAAGTCGCGACCTACGAAGTTCCCGAAGGCGGCATTCACAACGTATGGGCTGACAACGACATGCTCTTCGCCGGTGATTACGCGGGCGGCGGGCGCGTCGTGGATATTTCCGGCGAGCTGCGCGGCGACCTCTACGCGCAAGGTCGCGAAATCGCCACATTCTGGACTGGCGACATCAACGGCTATCGTTCGAATCTTCCCTTTGCCTGGGGCGCGCAACCGGCCAACGGATTAATTTATTTCAACGACATCAACAGTGGCATCTGGATCACCAAGCTCGGAAAGCCCAAATTCCAGGGCTACACAACTGCGCCGCCGCTGCAGGAGAAAGTGGAGTAGTTGAACCCGTCGTGGATTGGAACTCCGAATCGAGGACGCGCTCTCAATCGCCGTCCTCGATTCTTTTTTTACGCGCGTCCGTTCGGCAATTTGCCGGTGCCGTCATCAAGCAAGAATTGTAGGAGCGTCACATGCTCGCCATGAAATCCGCGCTTCTTTTCGTCTTCGCCGGCGCCTGCGAAATCGGCGGCGGCTATTTGATGTGGCAGTGGTGGCGCAACGGGCTCGCCTGGTACTACGGCCTGCTCGGCGGATTAATTCTCTGCGTGTACGGCATCGTGCCGACGTATCAGCCGGCCACGTTCGGCCGTGCCTACGCCGCGTACGGAGGGGTTTTCGTCGCGCTCTCGCTACTCTGGGGATGGAAAATCGACCATGTCCGGCCAGACGCTTTCGATTTGATCGGCGCTGCGATTTGCCTGGTGGGTGTGGGCGTGATCATGTACTGGCCGCGATAGTTTTCACCGGCTCCAAGTCCGCGTCGCGTTTTGGCCACCGGATTTGACCGCGTCTCGCCGCTCCTTTAGCATCGTTTCTCAGCCGCCATAATCGCTACGAAATGCACACCTCTCACCACGTCGTCGTCGGTACCGCAGGCCACATTGACCACGGCAAATCTTCGCTCATCCGCGCGCTCACCGGCACGGACCCCGACCGGCTCGCCGAAGAAAAACGCCGCGGCATCACCATCGATCTCGGCTTCGCATTCCTTGACCTACCGCCTGTCCGCATCGGGTTTGTGGACGTGCCCGGCCACGAGCGCTTCGTCCGCAACATGCTCGCAGGTGTCGGCGGCATTGATCTGGTCGTCCTGGTGATCGCCGCCGTCGAATCCATCAAGCCGCAAACGCGCGAGCATTTTGATATTTGCCGTCTACTTGGAATTTCTCGCGGCATCATCGCGCTCACCAAATCCGATCTGGTCGATGCGGACGCCCAAACCGTCGTTCGGATGGAAATTGCCGATTTCGTTCGCGGCTCATTTCTGGAGCACGCGCCAATAATTCCCGTCAGCGCAAAAACGTCGGCCGGTCTCGACGAACTGAAATCCGCGCTGCGCAAAATCGCCGAAAGTCTCCCGCCTCGCACCGGCGACGCCCATTTCCGCCTGCCCATCGACCGAGCGTTTGCCATGAAAGGTTTCGGCACCGTCGTTACCGGCACGCTGATTTCCGGCGGAGTGAAAGTCGAAGACGAACTCGAGCTCTATCCCACGCGAAAAATCGTTCGGGTTCGCGGACTTCACAGCGGCGGCGCGCAAATCCAATCTGCGTCGGCAGGGCAGAGAACTGCCCTGAATCTCACGGGCGTTGAACTCGAAAAAATCGAGCGCGGAATGGTTCTCGCTCCCGCGGGCGCGTTTGCCGCCACGGAAAAAATCGACGTGCGCCTCGCTCTGCTGCCTTCGTCGCCTGCGTTGAAAAATCGCGCCAAAGTCCATTTTCATCAGGGCGCCGCCGAACGCGTCGCCGAAGTGAAATTTCACGGCGCCAGCGCTGGCGCCGCGCTCGATGCCGACTCCAACCCGGTCGCCAATGCGAATGTCGCCGCGAAACTGCAACCCGGTAAATCCTGCTTCGCGCAGCTCCGCCTCGATCGCCCGCTCCTGCTTCTGCCCGGCGACCGTTTCATCGTCCGCCAATTTTCTCCGGTCATCACCATCGGAGGCGGCGTCGTCCTCGATGTGCGCCCAGCACGCCGCAAACACAAGGATCCCGCCGTCCTGCAGTTTCTTGAAGCCCTCGAACGCGCCAACAAACCGGAAATTCTCGCCGCGCTCCTCAATTCCTCGCCGCGCGAACTTTCGATCTCCGACCTGATCGCCCGAACCGGTTGGACGAAATCCCAAGTCCTCAAAGTCGCCATCGAATTGTCGGCTTCGAATCGCGCCCGCGTAATCTCTGAGCAGCCGTGGTCCATCGCTTCGGCAAAATCCGTCGCCGAATGCGCCGCCGCGATTTTGAAAGCAGTCGATCACTTCCACGCCACCAGCCCGCTCTCGCCGGGAATTCCGAAGCAGGAACTCCGCAGCCGAGCCGGGAACCCAACCGCAGCCCTGATGGACGCCGCCCTGGCCGACCTGCAAAAATCGCAAGCCATCGCCATTGCCCGCGACACCGTGAAGCGCGCCAATCGCGAAATCGCGCTTTCCGCGGAAGAATCGCGCGCACGTGAAATCGTCGAAAAGCATTTTTGCGACGCCGGCCTCGCCGCGCCCGCCCTCGAAACCGTGCTGCAAAGTGTGCCGGTCGATTCGCACCGCGCGCAAAAAATCGTCCAGATTCTGCTGCGCGAAAAGGTTCTCGTTCGCGTTTCCGCCGAACTAATCCTCCACGAATCCGCCGTCAAACATCTGAAAGCCCTTGTCGCGGCGTACAAGCAAAAGCACGGCGCGCGCTTGCCGATTGCTGCATTTAAGGAACTTACGGGCGCCTCAAGGAAGTACGCGATCCCGTTACTGGAATATCTCGATCGCGAACACCTCACGCGCAGGGGTGGCGATGAGCGTGTTATACTCTGAAGATTGGGCTTGTTGCAGGCTGCGTATTGCCCTCAAGCTCTCAAGGCAGGTGACTTATGGGTGAGTTTAGCCCGATTCATTGGCTGATTGTTTTGGCCATCATCGTTCTTCTCTTCGGCGGAAAAAAGATCCCCGAAGTCATGCGCGGCCTCGGCGAAGGCATTCGCAATTTCAAAGACGGCATGAATTCGCCGTCGTCGCACTCGACTGCGACGCCCAGCCAGCCTGCTGCACCTACGGCCACACCGCCGTCTACCGTCACACCCGACGACAAGAAATAAGTTCCTATCGCAGCGAAAGGCTTCGAAAGTTACAACGGCGAATCCCACTCAGGATTCGCCGTTTTTCATTCCGGGGTATGAATTCTTTGGCAGAAGTTCGTCAGCGCATTTCGCCGAGCTTTCGGAGCGACTTCCACACGCGCGCGAGCGGCAATCCCATCACGTTGAAGTAGCAACCCTCGATCTTGGTCACAAACTTTCCGCCGATCCCCTGAATCCCGTAGCTTCCCGCTTTGTCCATCGGCTCGCCCGTGCGCACATACTCATCGATCTCCGCGTCGGATAGCGCGGCAAAATGCACGCGCGTAGTCTCTACACCCACCGTTGGCGCGGTATCCGAACTCCTCATGATTGCAAAGCCGGTGACCACATCGTGCGCGCCGCCGCTCAGAATCCGCAGCATGCGTCGCGCATCGTCCGCGTCTTTCGGCTTGCCCAGAATCTGGCCGTCGGCAAACACCACGGTATCGGCTGCGATCACAATCGCCGAATCGCCCTCGCGCCTCGCTCGTGCCGCCGCGTCCACCGCTTTCAGCGCCGCCACGCGCTTCACATAGTCCGTCACGGACTCGCCGTCCAATCGAGTTTCGTCCGTATCCGTCGCGCACACGGAAAATTCAAATCCGGCGTTATGAAGGATTTCGGCGCGTCGAGGTGAGCCGGACGCCAGAATTAATTTCATGGGAGTGGGAACCAGAAAGACTCGAATAACAGCACGCCCTAGATGACCACCGACTCTTCGTATTCGCCAAACGTCCGTCGCAGTGCATCCGAAATCTCGCCTACGGTCACATATGCTTCCACCGCCGCCAGAATCGCGGGCATTAGATTTTCGCCAGATGCCGCGCGGCGTTCAATCTCGGCAACCGCTGCTTTCGATTTCGCGCTGTCGCGCCGCGCTCGCAGCGCCGCCAGCCGTGCCACCTGCGACCGCTCGATTTCCGGATCGATCCGCATCGTCGGAATCGGCTTACCTTCCTCGGCTTGAAATCGATTCACGCCCACCACCACTTGCTCGCCGCCGTCCACCGCGCGCTGGTATTCGTAGGCCGACTTCTGCACTTCCTGCTGCACGAATCCCGCCTCGATCGCTTTCAGCATTCCGCCCATCGCGTCGATCTTGGCAATGTAATCGCGAGCGCCCGCTTCGATTTCATCGGTCAACTTTTCAATCGCGTACGAGCCCGCCACCGGATCGATCGTATTCGCCACGCCCGTTTCCTGCGCTATGATCTGCTGCGTGCGCAAGGCCAGCAGCGCCGCTTGCTCGGTGGGCAGCGCTAGCGCTTCGTCAAGTCCGTTGGCATGCAGCGATTGGCATCCGCCCAGGACTGCCGCCAGGCATTGCAACGCTACGCGCACCAGATTATTTTCCGGTTGCTGCGCCGTCAGCGACGAGCCCGCCGTCTGCGCGTGAAATCGCAGCATCATCGATCGTGCGTCCTTCGCTCCGAATCGTTCTCGCATCGTCCGCGCCCACAAACGCCGCGCCGCGCGGAATTTCGCGATCTGCATCAAAAACTCGTTGTGCGAGTTGAAGAAAAACGAAAGCTGCGGCGCAAATTCATCCACTGGCAGTCCCGCGGCAATCGCCGACTCCACATACGCAATTCCGTTCGCCAGCGTGAATGCCACTTCCTGCACGTCGGTCGATCCGGCTTCGCGGATGTGATAACCCGAAATCGAAATCGCATTCCAGTTGGGCACTTCGCGGCGGCACCACGAAAAAATATCCGTCACGATCCGCATTGCCGGCCGCAGCGGATAAATGTACGTCCCGCGCGCGATGTATTCCTTCAGCACGTCGTTCTGCACCGTGCCGGATAGCCGCTGCAAATTCGCGCCCTGCTGCTTTGCCACTGCCACGTACAGCGCCAGCAGAATCGCCGCCGTCGAATTGATCGTCATCGACGTCGAAATTCGTTCGAGCGGGATTGAATCAAACAGCGTCTGCATGTCTTCCAGCGAATCGATCGCCACACCGACTTTTCCCACTTCGCCCAGCGCCAGCGGATGATCGGAATCCATTCCGATCTGCGTTGGCAGATCAAATGCCACCGATAATCCCTTTTGCCCTTGCGCCAGCAAATAGTGGTAGCGCTGGTTGGATTCCGCCGCGCTGCCAAATCCCGCGTACTGCCGAGTGGTCCACAAACGCCCGCGATACATCGTCGGATACACTCCGCGAGTGAAAGGGAATTCGCCGGGAAATCCGACTTCGCGCTCGGCGTCCCAATTTCCCAGATCGTCGTGCGTGATCACCGCATCCATCGGCAATCCCGAAGTCGACGCCGGTCGAGGATCGGCCATCGCCGCTGTCTTTTTTAGATCGTCTGCCATCTTCACCGCACCCGCTTCGCTCGCCGGAACGACGTGAACGAAAATATCGCCATCAAAATTGCGTACACCGCTGCAAAACCTACCAGCCAGGCCGCCGGTTTTGTGTGCCACTGCCGCCAGACCATCACCGCGCCGTACACCGCAAACATTGCGAACACCGCTCCCGTCGCTTCGTGGAACAGTTGGCGCAGGGCGCGCCACACCACGCGCAGCGTGATCTTCGCAGACTCCCAAAATGTGCCGTAGAATCCCGCCGCCATATTCTGAGTCTAATATAACTGTTGGCGCCGTCGCTCGCGCGCCGCATTTCCATCAGCGCGCCCGCGACTGGTACTCCGTGCAGGTAACCAGACAGGTTCACTTTGCGCGTCAGGCACTTGTATCCGTATTGCGCCAGTCCTAGAATGACCTCAGAAAGCTTGTTCTCAGGAGGCTGCTCTCTTGCAACTCGACGATCGCATGAAGCAATTGCTCCGCGAGCTGGGCCACGCTATCAACGACACCGTTTCGGACTCCGACCGCATCGCCGAATCCATCTCCGCGGTCCGCGCCGCGGGTTTTGACATCGTGTTGAAGCTGGATGCCACAATTGGCCTCGCCCGTCGCAATGGTCAGGACGCCAAAATGACCAATCAGGACAGGCGTTTCCTTGAGTCGCTCCACATTCAGGTGGACGAAGAAATTCTGGAAGAAGAAGCGGTCGAGCAGCGCGTGCAAATCACTCCGCAGGACATTAAATTTTTGAAATCGCTGAAGGTTTCGTTCGATGAAGAATCTTAAGACGAGCAATCCGTTTCTGAGATCGCTCGGCGCGCTGTTCGTTCTCGCCGCAGCCGTCTCCATCGCGCCGTCTGTAGCTCGCGCGCAGGCTCACGCCGAAGCCGACGTGCCAGCCGACGTCACCACCACGCAGCCGATCGTCGTAAAGCAACATCCTGCGAAAGCGGTTTGGATGAAAGCCACGATCGTCCACGCCGACGGCAATAGCATGATCGTCCGCGAGCAGGGAAATGAAATGGCCATCCACACGTTCACCTACTCCGACAACGCTCGCGCGAAAATGGAAAGCGTTTTGGCCATTGGCGGATATCAGAGCGGAGACGCGGTGAAAGTTTTGTGGCTGCCCGGTTCTTCCCAGGCGTTGAAGATCAAAGGCCGTCCGTCGAAAGCGATTTAGCTTCGCGCGAACGTCTCGCAACATTCATTTCCCACGCGCAATAATTTTGCTCACCCGTTTTTTTCGCAGGCGGTCGAATCTCGCTTAATTCACCGTCACAGTCACCGTCGGCGTTCCACTCAGCGTTCCGCCGGTTGCCGTAATTCCGTTGATCGAAATGGTCGACGTGCCGATCGGTGTTCCCGGATTCGTCGGTCCTGTGCTGCCGCCTCCGCCACCTCCGCCGCACGAAACGGTCGCGATCAGGATCGCAACTGCCAAAGCGCCGGCAAGCACGTTCCACCGCCGCCGTTTAGCCTGCGCTGCAACAAACAATCCGCCGAGAATAATCAACGCCAACCGCGCCGCCGGTCCAGGCAGCATCGGTCGTCCGCCCGACTTCGGAGCGAACGTCGGACCGACAAGCGGCCCGATTCCACTCGCCGCTGTGGTCGTGATCGTCAGCGTAGCCGTTGCCGAAGTCGTCGACGATGTCAGCGCCACCGACGACGGCGAAATCGAGCACGTGCTTTCCGACGGCAAACCGGAACACGAAATCGCCGCGAAACTCACCGTCCCGCTGTATCCGTTGCTTCCCGCGACCATGATCGTCGCGCTCCCCGACGCGCCCGGCGACGAAATCGTCACGGTCGCCGGATTCGCCGTCACCGCGACCTGCGGCCCGGGAGTCACCGTCACCGAAGTAACTCCAGTCGCCTGCGCGAAGTTCGTATCACCCGAGTATGTCGCCTGCACCGTAACGCTCGTTCCTGCCGGCAACGAAGTTGTCGTCAGCACAGCCTGATTATTCGATAGCGCCACAGCTGTTCCCAGGGATTGCCCATTCGCGCTGAATTGCACCGTGCCCGTCGGAGTCGGTGTCACACTCTGTCCCGGCGTCAACTTTGCCGTCAGCGTTTCACTGCCGCCCTGCTGAATCGTGGCGCTCGAAGCTGTCAGCGCCAGCGTGGACTGTACGACCAAATCGCTCGATACTGGCGCCGATGTAACTCCCGCATAGTTTGCGTCGCCGCTGTATACGGCCGTAAAACTGTCCGATCCCAACGGCGCATTTGATCCGCTCAACACCACGATCGTGGTGATCAGGCACGAATTCGAATTCACAATCCAGTTCGGCGTCACCGGGCTGCCGATTTGCGTGGTGCCCGACATGAGCTTAACCGTTCCGGTCGGTGCGTTGCCGCAGCTGTCTACTTGCATTTGCGCAATGCCGGACAAGTTTTGGCCGTATGAATTTGTTTGCGCCAGACCACCAAGCGAAATCGACGGCGTGGCCTGCGTAATCGAAAACGCCACCGCGCTAGACGCGCTCGCATTAAAGCTAGCGTCGCCCGCATACGCGGCCGTAAACGAATGTGTGCCCGGCGCGAACGTAAATACGCCGGTCGGGGTGACCGTGTAGCCCTCGGCGTTGAGCGTGTACGGGTTTCCGCTGATCGCCGTCCCGTTATCTTTGAATGTCACGTTGCCCGTCGCCACGCCGTTTCCCGATGCTCCCGTCACGTTCGCGCGCAGATACACAAAACTTCCGTACGGGCCCGACGTAAACGGAATCGGATTGTTGCTCGAATTTGCCGTCAACACTTGCCCGGTCGTCGAACTCGCTTCCGGAGTCACCGTCACCGCCACGGCGCTCGAATCGCTGGCCGCATACGTTCCGTCGCCGGCATAGTGCGCGTTCACGTTGTAACTTCCGCCCGGCAACAAATTCGTTGTGCTGTTCACCGCGCCACTCGCGAGCGTGAATTGATCGATTCCATTTGCGGTTACATTCGTCGCCACCAGGGACACATCGCCCGTCGGAGTTCCCGTGGCCGGCGATGTCGCGCTTACGCCGATCTTCACGGTCACCGGGCTGCCATGCGCGATGTTCGTCGCGGGCGTCAGCGCCAACGTAGTCGTCGTCGGTTTATACGTTGTCGTCACCGTGGACCACTGATTCACCAGGTTCGCCGCGTTCACCGAGCCGAGTCCCGTCGCCAGATCGTATCCGCTCGTCGTCGCGTATCCGCTCAGCACTCCGTACCGGTCGCCGCTGGTTGACACCGTGCAATTCGGCGACAGCGGCTGGCACGCCATCGCGTTCGTTCCATTCGTCGTGTCGTAGAAGATGCAAGTGCCAGTGATCGTTCCGCTCGAATTGCAACTCGCTCCCGCCTGCGCGGCCAGCTTATACAGCACGAAATTCGCATTGCCCTGGCGCGATCCCGTTTTCTGTTCCACCAGCGCCATGATCCCCGCCATTGCCGGCGTTGCCACCGAAGTTCCGCCGTACCCCTGAAATTCCTCGTAATCTCCGCCCAAGCTACAGGAAGGCGAGCCATCGCCGTTCGCATCGGCTTCGCAGATGATGTAAAAGCTGCCGTTGAAATTGTTGCCGGCAAACAGAGACACGTCCGGCACATCGCGCTTTGAATCGCTCGGCACGCCCGCGCCCGTCTGCCAGACCGGTTTTGAATATCCACCCGTGCATTGCAGAACGTTCGACCCGTCGAACGTCGTGCACGCGCTCTTGCCGCCGCTGCCGCCCACCGTCCCTACGATCGACGAAAAAATCGTGTTGTTGCAGTTCGCCTCGGCATTCGTGCTGTATCCGAAAAATGGCGTCCCGAATTCCGGATTCGTGCAGGTGTCGTTCCACACGGTTTCCGGAATGTACGATTTTGCTGACGCCTGGTTCGGCGACGTATTCGTCGAATTCCAGTACGTGGCTGGGTTCGATACGTCGTTAAAATCGGTTCCGCCCACCGCAATGTTATACGGCGTCGAAGCAAGCCCGTTCACCTGCAACCCAAACTGCGCCGGCGACGGTGATTCCGCGTCGGGGTTGTCGCAGCCTGCCGCTCCGTTGTCTCCAGTAGAAACAAACGCTGAAATCCCCTGCGCCGCGGCTTGCTCCCACAATGAGTTGTAAAATTGATTCGCAGTCGATCCCAATCCCGCTTCGCACTCGCCGTAGCTTTCGCTCATCACGCCGGCCAGATTGTTGTCCACGATGTACTCGGCCGAAAGGTCCACTCCCGCGCTGCTGTTCGTCGATGCGGACACCACAAAATCGATCGTCGCCCCGATCGCCACCGCGCCCGACCATTGCGTATCGATGTCCGCTTCCGGTTCGTCGCCGATGATTCCTGGTGCCGGCCCGTCGTGAATCACGTTCAGCGTCGGCTTCGGCGACAATCCGAAAATCGTTGCGAAGCTGGCAAAATCCTGCGGATTGATGTCCGTCTGGCTCACGATCGCGATCGTCTGGCCGGTTCCGTTGATTCCCGCAGTCCACAGCGGCAGCACGTTGTAGATCGTTCCAAAGTCGTAAGGACCAAGCCCGAATTCGCAGCTCGTGGTTGGATTGCAACCGCCCGGATACGTATACAGCGGCGCCACCGCCGTAATTTTTCCGGTGTCTTTCGCGCGGCGGAATTCGCCCGCGTGGCGATTCGCCGCTTTCCGCGGAAAGTTGTACAGCGTGTTCACTCCGGCCACCACGCCCGCCAGCGCCGAGGGAATCGAGGGATCGCTTGCGTTCGCCCAATGCTCCGCGCCGTTCACCGCGTACTTGTGAATTGAAGTCTGAAACGCGTTCTCGACCGTTCCGGCCGTTCCCGAAAACTCGATCACCGTCCGCCCCGCGGAAACCCGTGTCACTTGAAATCCCTGCGACGCAAGCCATGACGTAATCGTTTGAATGTCCTGATCCGAAGGCCCGAATTGTTGCCCGAACTGTTGCGGCGTCAGCCACGCGTGATAGCTCGCGGACGTTTTGTCCATCTGCGCCAGCATCAATTGCTGCAGGGCGGCTTCCTGCTGAGGACTTCGCGTCAGCACCAGCAGCATCCGGTTCATCGGCAAGCTGGCCGGTGCCGCGCCTTCATCGTATTGCGCTTTCGCTAGGCGATAGGTGTTGCCCTTCAGCATCGTGCGTTGCGAATTGTCCACCGCGCTCGTGATTCGCGAGGGAACTGTGCTCTGCGTTTGCGCGGGCGAGCTCGGCACAATCACAAACAGCGAACAGAAGGCAAAAACACACGCAAAAATGCGGCTGAAATACGGCCGGGTTGCCATGGTCGATTCCACCTGAGATGCAAATGAGTTCAAAAAAGTTCGATGGAGAGTATTCGTATCGTAACGAATGTGTCAAGTTGTCCGGCAGGGTAGGGGTGAAAAAATCGTCGTAAATCGCGCCATTTCGTCAAACTTCGAAACTTTCCCGCGGCCGAATCCAAAACTAGCGCCCGTTCCGAATCCGGCTCGCCAGATTTCGCGCGCGTTGTCGTGCAATGTCCACCAGCTTTTCGTCGCCCGCCACCTGATCGAGCGCCGGCAGCAGTCGCTCCGGCTCCGGCAATTGCTTCGTGTCGTAGTCTTTTTCGATCTGCAGCAGTACGTCGTTCACTCCCAGATGGTCGTACCGCATCGTCCGCGTCAGATCGGAAATATCCACCGCCTGCTTCGAAAGCCCCTCGAACAGATTCACCAGCTGCGTCGCCGATTCGTCCAGCGTGTAATTGAAACTCGTCGAATGCGTCTCCGGTCCCTTCTGGTACGTGAACGTTTTTTCGCCCAGATTCGCCAGCCGCCGGTGAACTTCCAGGTCCACTCCTTGGAAATCATGCAGCTTCGCCGCCAGCTCAAACACGCGCTGCGCCAGCTCCGCGCTCACCTGCATCGGTTGCGGCGTCGATTCCTCATCGAGCTGCCGGATGTCGTAGGTGCCGCCGCCCGCCTCGTTGAGTTTGATCTCCACAAATTCCGGAAAGCTCGTCTTGAACACTTTGCGGTACGTGATCGTCGCGCTGTCGGCGGGAGTGGCGGCCGGACTGGAAGCGGACACGGCGGACAGCAAGAACGCCATCGCAGCGATCGAGACTGCGAATCGCCAGGCGAGGTACGGTGTGAATTGTTTCTGGGCTGGGAAGAACATCACAATTCAGAGATGCGCACGGGACGTTGCCGGTTGTCGTTCATCACGCGCGACGGGGCGTGACGGCTGGGAGTGGCGTTCGCCGGTATCCGCATGGCAATCGCCATGCGCTCGTTCCTTCGCGCGGCGTGCCCATGGCAGATGGCGACGGCTAGAGCGTCGGCAGCGTCAGCCGGCTCGGGAAGTTCGCATAGACGCAAAACGGACATGACCATTTGTTGCATCTGCTGTTTTGTGGCAGCGCCATGACCGGCCACGCTGCATTTCACTTCGCGCGGCGAATAACTGTGCGCCGGAATGGAAGCCTGAGCCGCAGCCAGCAAGACGACACCACGCACCTGCGCGAGCTTGAGAGCGGTGCCGACATTGATCTTGGAAAAAACGGCTTCGATTGCGACGGCGTCCGGCGCAAATTCGTGGACAAGACTGGCAATCATCTGGTGAATCGCGTGGAGGCGCATGCCTTCGGACGTGGACGTGCGGTGCTTGATGGCACCGAAACGGAGCATGCGGACTTCCGAGCCGAGAAATTCGATCACGCCGTAACCGGTTGCTCCGGCGAGCGCTGGGTCAACGCCGAGCACGCAGAAGCGAGCGGCGCCCGGCGAGTTTGATACGGAAGCCATAGCGATGCGTACGAGTTTACTTTCGGCGAAAGGCGCGCGGTAGTGTTATTTGTCCGACGTTTCAAACAAGTCAAAGCAATCAAGACGGCCCGAACGTTACTGCCGCACGCTGGCGGGATTCGATTTGGTCGCGCCATTTCGACCGCGCCGCTTCCTGGCCGCCGAACTCCTTGTTATCGGGCGTACGACGAATGAAGTCGATGCCTTCCTCGATTTCTCGAATGGCATCGCCATACCGTTCGGAATGAACGCTCAGCGTCGTTTGAGCCCGCAGACGAATCAGCGTCGGAACTCGCTGCAAATTCGCCGCACGTTTGAACCAAATCTCGGCCTTTTCGGGGTTGTGGCGCACCCGGGCTGTAAATACGGCAGCCTCGAGTATCAAAGTGTCGCGATTGGCTTCGTCCAAGAAAGCGCTCGTAGCCACGTGGTGCCGATTGGCAATTTCCGGTAGGGCAAACAAGACAAAAGACTGGGTATTATTTTTCGGACGCGGAAGCAACGCGAGGTTGTGCAGGTCCGTAAATCTTCGTAATCAAAGAAAAAGCCGGCCACCGAAGCGGCCGGCTTTTGTGATTTGAGTAGAACGACCTGAAACGCTTAGCTCGCTACTGCTGCCTGCATTTCCTTCTCATCGATATCGAAGTTCGCGTATACGTGCTGCACGTCGTCGTGATCTTCCAGCACTTCCATCATGCGCACCATCTGCTGCGCTTGCGAGCCGGTCAGCTTCACATAATTCTGCGGCACAAACGCCACTTCCGCGGTGGCCGGCTTGATTCCCGCGGCCGTCAACGCCTCGCGTACCTTTTCAAACGCTTCCGGCGGAGTCGTCACTTCCCACACCGAACCGTCGTCCTTCAAATCGTCGGCTCCGGCATCCAGCACGATCCCCATCAGCTTGTCTTCGTCGGCTGCTTCTTTCGGGATTACGATGTCGCCTTTGCGGTGAAACATCCAGCCTACCGCGCCGGTTTCCGCCATGTTGCCGCCGTTCTTCGAAAACATGTGACGCACTTCGCTGACGATGCGGTTCCGGTTGTTGGTCACCACCTGCACCAGCACGCCCACGCCGCCCGGGCCGTAGCCCTCAAACGTCACTTCGTCCAGCGTTTCGCCTTCCAGCGTTCCGGTGCCGCGCTGAATCGCGCGATCGATATTGTCGTTGGGCATGTTTTCGCCCTTGGCGGTCAAAATCGCCGTCCGCAGCCGCGGATTGGTGTTCGGGTCGGCACCGCCGGTCCGCGCCGCGATCGTCAACTCACGAATAATCTTCGTGAAAATTTTGCCGCGCTTCGCGTCCGTCGCAGCCTTCTTGTGCTTGATGGTTGCCCACTTAGAGTGTCCAGACATGGATAAACCTTTTACAGGTAGTATGGCAGGAGCAGCAGGTTCGCCCTTGCCGCAGTAGTCTAGCAGCAGCCCGCGACCTCAGGCAAGCGACCCACACGGCCCTTTCTACGCGCGGCGAATCGGCGGTTCGTCGGTTCCGAGGCACGGCGGACCTCGTGTTTACCTACCATTTCCATTCAATCGCATCGCCATTTCGCCGGGCGGATGGGTTGAAATCTGCTGTAATGTCGGCTAACTTCCATAGCGGCGCTCCGAAGCGGACCGGCTTCGGGCCGCGTGTTAAGTGAAGTGGAGTGGGGTGAGGCATTCGCGATGAAACGAAGCTGGAACTGGACAGCGTGGGCCGGCCTTCCGATTGTACTTCTGGGCGTGCTTAGCTACCCGCTGTTTTTCGTTCGCTTTCCTGCTCTGCGCGACTTTCCATCGGCCAGCCTAGCGTTGATCGCCGTCGGACTCATCGTCACCGGTGTCGGTCTCACGCGAGCTTTCCGGCAGCCCGATCTGTATCGCGGAAAAATCTTCGGCAGCCTGTTCGGCGTCGCGGCTCTAGCGGCAGCTACCTTCTTTTGCTATGGAGTTTTCGTCGGATCGAAACACATGCTGCCCGATTCGTCTGGCGCACCGAAGGTCGGCCAGGCAGCGCCGGATTTCACTCTGCCCGATTCCAAAAATAATCCGGTGAATCTCACGCAGGTCTTGAATTCTCCTTTCGCGCCGAGCGGTACAACCACGGTGTCAGCCGGCAAAACCGCCGCCGTCGTCCTGATTTTTTATCGTGGATATTGGTGACCGTTCTGCAACTCCGAGTTGCGGAGTTTCGAGAAGGCCCTGCCGGAATTCGACGCTCGTAAAGTTCGAGTGATCGGCATCAGTGTCGATACGCCGGCCGATTCGGAAACTCTCCGCCAGTCGCAGGGCTACACGTTCCCGATTCTCTCCGACGCCAACCTCGAAGTAATCCGCCCCTGGGGATTGGTTCACCAGCACGCGCGACAGGATGGCGCAGACATTTCGCGTCCCGCGGAATTCCTGATCGATTCATCGGGCAAAATTCGCTGGGTGAATTTGACCGGCGATTTCAAGGTCCGCGCTCACCCGCAAGAGGCTCTCGCCGCGTTCGACGCGATGAACCAACCGTAGCGCTCGACTCAGTAACGGAGAAGCTCCAACCCGCTCGCTGATTTCGCCGCATCAAGCAGCGCAACGCCTTTAGCGCGATTTACGCATCCTCCGTCGAAATTCACGCGTCGGTACACCGCGTTTATCGCGACTTGACTCCGTACTCTTCACGAACATTCAGTTGTCGCGCACACGAAATACCGATGTATCCTTCGCATCTGGCTCGATTGCACGTGGATCTTCCAAGATTGCGCCGCCCACAAACACATAAACTCTCATGGCAGATTGGCAAATGCGAGAAAAGCGGCCGCTTCGCGGACCGGTACGCGAGGCTCCGGGGCCGCCACTCAAAAATTACATCACGCCCGCCGGCTTGCAGCGGCTCAAAGACGAGCATTCGTTTCTGCTGACTCGCGAGCGACCTGCCGTGGTGGAGGTCGTCGCGTGGGCTGCCAGTAACGGGGATCGCAGTGAAAACGCCGACTACCAGTACGGCAAACGGCGGTTAGGCCAGATCGACTCGCGGATTCGCTTTCTCACGAAACGGATCGACGCGGCCGTAGTTGTCGACCCGTCCGCTCGGCGTGCGGGAACGGCCGCAACGCGTGTTTTCTTCGGGGCAACGGTCACTTATAAAAACGCGGGCGGCGTCGAACACGTGGTCTCGATCGTTGGCCTCGACGAGGTGGACCTCGACCGCGGCTACTTCAGTTGGCGCTCGCCTCTGGCGAATGCGCTGATGAAGGCTAGCCCCGGCGACCGCGTGGAACTGCACGCGCCTGCAAAGACCGAGCACCTTGAGATCATCGACGTGAAGTACGTGCCGCTTCCGATGGATCCTTTCCGCGAACCGCCAGGGGCTCAGTCGAAGCCAAAGGCGAAACTCTAGCGCAAGCCGCACCAATCTTTCCTAACGACCCGATATTGCGTGTAAGTCGTTGTCGATCCCCTGCCGGACATCGGAACTGGGAGTCTTGGAAGCGCTAATTTCCTCAGCTTCCTTCAAAGTGAGGTAGTGGTAGCTGCAGGCAGACGGATCGACTGCGCGAGGATTCTCATTGGTGGGTCGGACGCACATCGCCCACATCGTATTCTCACGAACCAAAAAGCATTCGGCTACGAAACACTGGTGTACGCATCTCACGTAGTTATCTACCGCGTTAAATAAGCGAGCGTATTGAGTAATCATTTGAACGGGCTCGGACAGCACACCCTCCGCATTATTGCTCCGCATGTCCACCACGGTGGTGGCTTTTTCCGCAGAGGAACTCGGTGGCGAAGGATTCTAACTCCTGATTCGTCGCGTTGCCGGCCTTTAAGGAACGTGGGATCGGAACTGGTCCGGCAACCGAACTAATCAGATATTGAGATTTGCCTTTGCTGCTATGATTCTTAGAGTAGTAAGCAATCACATACTTTTGAGTGATGGAATCTCCGATGAGCGAGACATTTCCGACGAAGCCCCGGCCTCGAGACGATAGAGACATCGCCGAAGTCGCGCAGATCCTGGAATCAATTCCGGGTGAGGTGCAGCTGGACGTCTTTATTAAGGCTCAAATGTCGGCCCCGCAGATCGTCGAGCGTATGGTGAAACTGGAGAACTGTGTGTGGCACCTGGCGAGCGCGCTCCTGAGTCTTCCAGATCACGCGATCGATTCCACCGCTCGCCGCAAACTTACCGAAGAGGCACGAATCCTGCTGCTTCAAAGCAAGGTCCTTGATCACAACATAGAGCTGCAGACGAGCGCTCCGGTAAACACCGACGAGGGCGAAATCACGACCCTGTTTCCGCGATCCCGGAGTATCTAGGATTCTCTTCGAAGTTATCCACGCGCAGCTCGCAACGCGCCCGCTGATTCCTCGCAAGTATATTGTCGACATCCAGAAAACAAGTGGGTCGCCGCCAATGCCTGGTAAGTCGTGTCCCCGGACTTCAATAGCCGTGGGACCAGTTGTAATACGAGATGACAAGGCCGATTACGCCAGATCTGATCAGAATTATTCGAGTCATTGCAGGAGAAGGTCGAGTTCCATCCCTGTAGCGAAGCATCGCGAGCCAATCGTTCTTGGCAAACGCTCCGAAACCTGTAAAGAGGAAGCTCCCAACCAAGAAATAGACATCCGTCCAAAAGTCGGACTGCGAGCCCATCATCGCAATGAACCAAAACCTTTAGAATCGAAGTCATTCGCACCGACGCTGCTAAATTCACACAAAGTAGGCATCCCCCGATAACCTTCCGCCGCTTGGCCCGTCACAAGTACCATATCTGTTGCCTTTAGTTTCATCCGTGGATTCGGGAGCCGGCCGATGCAAACACTTCTGCAGGACCTGCGTTACTCCTTCCGCTCGCTCGTGAAGGAGCCCGGCTTCACCATCGTCGCGATTCTCACTCTCGCGCTCGGCATCGGCGCAAACACCGCCATTTTTTCGCTCGTCGACACGGTCCTGCTCAACCCGCTTCCGTACAAACAAGCCGATCACCTGGTCAGCATCAATGCCGGAGACCGTCAGAAGGGAACCACCGGCACTCCCGTGTCGTTCACTAAATTTCAAGCCCTGCAGCAGCAATCGAAAACTCTCGAAAGTATCGGCGCCTTCTACCAGACCACCGCCAACCTCACCGGTTCCGGCCAGCCGCAGCAGATCAACATGAATCGCGTGAACGCGGATTTCTTCCGCACCCTCGCCATCACGCCCGCCATGGGTCGCGATTTTTCTTCCGCCGAAGATCAGATAGGCGGCGCAGACGTCGCCATCATCTCAAACGCATACTGGCGCGGACACTTCAACGGCGATCCGCAAGTCCTCGGAAAATCCTTTTCTCTCGACGGCAAGCCCACCGTCATCATCGGCGTGCTTCCCAACTCGTTTGAGTTTCCTTTTCAGCAGCCCGAGCCGGACGTCTGGGTTCCGCGCGTGTTCGATATTCTGGGACTTCGTCCCGAGCAGCTCCACATGGGCGCCGGATTTCTGTCTCTGATCGCGCGCTTGAATCCCGGTGAAACGCTGGCGCAGGCCCAGTCCGAGGCCGACACCATCAATCAGCGCTACACCCAGGCCTATCCCGGCAATGCCGACGCCGCGAATCACAGCCTGGATTTCACGTCGCTCACCGAAAGTCTTGTCGGCCCGGTTCGTTCCTCGCTTTTCGTGTTGCTCGGGGCCGTCGCGTTCGTGCTGCTGATCGCCTGCGCCAACGTCGCCAGCCTGCTGCTCACCCGCGCCAGTTCCCGCGAAAAGGAAATGTCGATTCGCCAATCGCTCGGCGCCACACGCGCTCGCCTGACGCGCCAGCTTCTCACCGAGGGCATCGTGTTGTCCGTCGTCGGCGGAGCCATCGGCGTCGCGCTGGCCATCGTCGCGTTGCCCATCATCCGCACGGCTGCCGGAAACGCCGTCCCTCGCCTCGAACACGTTCATCTCAACGGACCCGTTTTGCTTTTCTCGCTTTTGCTCTGCGTGATCACCGGCGTGGTTTTTGGTTTGGTCCCAGCAATCCAGGTTACCGGCGAAAATCTTCACGACACCTTGAAAGAGGGCCGCGGCACCGCATCCAATCGTGGCGCGGGTGTTCGTCAGGCGATGGTCATTGCAGAAGTCGCTGTCGCGCTGCTGCTTGTCGTCGGCGCAGGTTTGCTGATCAAGAGCTTCGTCGAGCTCCTGCACGTGAATCCCGGCTTCGATGCGCAAGGCGTTCTCACCTTCTCGGTCAGCCTTCCCACCGCGAAGTACGCCACCGGCCCGCAGCGCGCTGAGTTTTTCCGCCAAACGCTCGAACGCATCACCTCGCTCAACACCGTGGACTCCGCGGGCGTCGTCAGCTACATGCCCCTCACCGGCGCCAGCCGTTTCGTTTTTTTCTGCGCCGAAGGCCAACTCTGCCAGGGCATCGGAAAAGATCCGCTGATCTCCATGCGCCAGGTCAGCCCCGGATATTTTTCCGCGATGCGAATTCCGCTTCTCCGTGGCCGTGTGTTCACCGACGCCGACGCTGCCGCCACCACTCCCGTCGTCATCATCAACCAGTCCGTCGCCAACGAATATTTCTCAAACCAGGACCCCATCGGCAAAACCATTCAAAATTCGCGCGACCGCATTCCGCTGCAAATCGTGGGCGTCGTCGCCGACGTGAAATTCAATTCCTTGAGTGCTCCCAAGTTTGACGAAATGTACCTGCCGTATCTGCAAAGCCCCTGGATGGCTATGACTTTCGTTGTTCGTTCGAATTCGGCGTCGCAACCACTGGTCTCCGCGGTCCGCGAAAAAATCCAGTCGATCGATCCCGATCTGCCTGTGGACGGCGTGCAGTCGCTCAGTCAACTCGTCTCTGATTCGGTCGGCCAGCCGCGCCTGCTGATGGGCCTGGTCGCAGCATTCGCGGGATTCGCTTTGTTGCTCGCCGCTGTCGGCATCTACGGCGTAATGGCCTACTCTGTCTCGCAGCGCCTGCGCGAAATGGGAATTCGCATGGCGCTCGGCGCCGCTCCTCGCGATATTTTACGGCTCGTCGTCGGTCAGGGAATGCGCCTGGTGCTCATCGGCGTCGCCATCGGCTTTGTCGCTTCGTTTTGGTTGACCAGCCTGCTGGCCTCGCTGCTTTTCAACACGCGCACCAAAGACCCGCTCATCTTCGCTCTTGTGGCGATCACGCTAGTCGGCGTTGCCCTCGCTGCGTGCTATATTCCCGCGCGTCGCGCCATGCGCGTCGATCCCATGGAAGCTCTGCGCTACCAATAACGTCAGCGGCTTACCCCGACGCCACTCGCAGTCGAACAGTGATTGAACTCTCGCTCGCTTCGCAGTACTTTCTCTGCACGCGCGTTCCGCAAAATCGAGGTGTTCGTGCCTGTCTCCGCCGTTGACGCCATCCACCCCGCCATCGAGCACGCCAAGAAACAGCTGTTTGCTCCGTTTCGGTTTGGCCAGTGGGCTCGCCTCGCTTTGGTCGGATTGCTCGCCGGCGAAATGAGCAGTGGCGGCAGCTGTAACATACCTTCGAACCTCCCCACCGATCTTCGTCATCTTCCGCGCAACGATGGCTCACAGGCCTTTCTCGCCGATCCGTTCACCGACATACTTTTGAACCATCCGTGGGTCACCGTCGGCGCGATCATTCTCGCCGTTGTGGTTTTTTTCGTGATCGGCACGATCTTCATGTACATCTCCAGCCGTATGCGGTTCGTTTTATTCGATAGCGTCCTCACTCGCCAGTGCCACGTTCGGCGCAACTGGCGCGCTCGTGCTTCTCAGGGTTGGCGTCTGTTCGTCTGGCAGGTGATTCTTTCAACCATTAGTTTCGCCTTATTACTCGTGGTGCTTGGTATCGCCGCACTCTTTGCGTGGCGCCTCGGCTGGTTCGAGGACCCCCGCTCGCACGTGATTCAACTCGTCGTGGTCGGCGTCGGCCTCGTAGTTCTGCTCCTTTTACTGTCACTCGTAGTGGCTGTCGTCAATGTCATGACCAAAGACTTCGTCGTTCCGCAAATGGCGTTCGAAGATATTGCTGCCATCGATGCTTGGCGTCGCTTCTGGCCGCAGGTCCGCACGCAGATGGGCGGCTACGCCGGCTACGTCGGCATGAAGATTGTTCTCGCCATCGCCGCAGCAGTAGTTTTCGGCATCATCGGCGTCATTGTGATCGTCGTGCTGATGATTCCCATTGGCGCCCTGGGTGTGGCGGCTTTCTTCAGCGGCAAAGCGATGGGTCTCGCCTGGAATCCCGGCACGATTACTTTCGCCGTGATATTCGGCGTCATCGCGCTCGGCGCGATCGTTTTCGCCGGCGCCCTGGTCAACACTCCGTCAGTGATTTTCTTCCAGGCCTACTCCATGTATTTTTTCGCGCCGCGCTACGAGCCTCTCGCACGCGCCCTGTGGGGCGCACCGTCCGCGCCACCCGCGCCGCCTGCCCCACCGTTCGAACCGCCGCCCATCGCGCCAGCTCCGGCGTCGTGACGCGCAACGCCCCGTGCTTCGACGCGCGTCGCTATTCAGCCGCGCCTAAAAATGCTATTTTCAATCCCTCGCGGTTGCGCCTGAATTCCTCCGCGTAAAAAATCTCGCATGCCCGGCTCGCTCATTTCGGTTCTGGAGTTCGCTCTCCTCACCGCCACCTCCATCTTCTTCCTGGTGGACCCGTTTGCTGTGATCCCGCTGTTCCTCGCGATCACTTCGGACTCGCCGCATGAAGAGCGCCGCCAAATGGCTCGCCGCGCCGCGTGGACCTGCGCGATCGTTCTATGCGCTTTTGCCGTCGCCGGCAGCTTGATCTTCAAAATGTTCGGCATCACCTTGCCCGCGTTCAAAATTGCCGGTGGAATCATCTTGATGAAAATTGGGTTGGACATGCTCGAGGGCCATCAATCAAAAGCCACGCCCGAGGAAACGCAGGAGGGAACTGAAAAATCCGACGCTAGCATCATCCCTCTCGGAATGCCCATGCTTGCCGGACCGGGCGCGATTTCCACCGTGATGGTCCTGGTCGGTGAAGCTCACACCGTGTGGCAACACGGCGTCATCTACGCCACCATTCTTGCAACTGCATTCGTCTCGTACATGATTTTGGCGGGCGCCGACCGCGTGGGGAAATATCTGGGAGAAACCGGAATTCGCATCTTAATGCGCTTGATGGGGCTGTTGCTGGTCGCGTTAGCGGTTCAATTCGTCGCCAACGGCCTCACCGATTTTGGCCTGCTGAAAAAACTGATCTCGCCGTATTGATCCGCCGCCACTACTTACGGCGTTCCTGAAAACGTATCGCACGCGTCGATTCTGCCCGAATCGAGGCCCGTCTTGAACCACTGCATCCGCTGCGCCGAAGTACCGTGCGTGAACTTCTCCGGCATCACCGTTCCGGCCATCATTTTCTGAATGTGGTCGTCGCCCACGGCCGCCGCCGCATTCAATCCCGATTGAATGTCGCTCTGATCGATAATGTCGCGCTGCTCGGTCGAATGTCCCCACACTCCCGCATAGCAATCCGCCTGCAGCTCGAGGCGCACGGATAGCTCATTCACCTTCGAAGGATCCGCCTGCTGCGCCGCGCGCACTTTCTGCTCCGTGCCCAGCAGCTTCTGCACGTGATGTCCCAGCTCGTGCGCGATTACGTACGCCTGCGCGAATTCACCCGCCGCTTGAAACCGCGTTCGCAATTCATCGAAAAATCCCAAATCCAGATAGACCTTCTCGTCGCCTGGGCAATAAAACGGACCGCTCGCCGTCTGCGCCGCGCCGCACGCCGACTGCACATAATCGCGGAACAGCACCAGCTTTGCGTGCCGGTATCCGCTGATCATTTTCGTCCACGAATTTTGCGCGTCGTCCAGCACGAACGACACGAACTGCACTTCCTTTTGCTCCGACGCATCGCGCGCCGGATCGGCCGGCCGCGCCACTCCCGGGCTGTCGGTCGCTGCGCCCGAATTCAGGAATGGCGAAATCAAATCGCGCTTGAACACAAAACTCAGCACCAGCAGCACCAGCAATCCGCCGATGCCGATGTGAATTCCGCCGAACCCGCCGCCACCATCGCCGCCGGTCGAGTTTCGCTGATCCTCAATGTCGCCGCTGACTCCGCCGGGTGTCCATTTCATCGGATTGCCTCGCTTGATTTTTTCTACAGGTTCGATGCGCCAGCGGGAATAGTAGCTCGCCGCTCGGTCATTTTCACTGGGGAATTGCTACGCCAGGATTAAACTTCGTCGTCTTCCACAGGTTTCAGCTGCGTGATTTTCAGCGTGATCCGGAAATCGCGAGATCGCGCGTCCGCCAAGATCGCCCGCCGCGTTTCCGGCAGCAGCGAACTCGGAGTCTGCACCCCCGCCGAGCTGCGCGGAAAATGCTTCACGAAAATCGCCGCTAGGTGCGCTGTCGCAAACGAAATCGGAGTGGCGATCAATCCCCGCTGCCGGATCTGGTACAGCGTCGGAAAGCTCACGTCCCACCGGACGACCAGCCCATCCTCTTTTTTCGTGCCTTTCACCAGAACCGCCGCCGCGAACCTCGCGTTTTCCAGCACGCCGCTGCGAATCAACTTCGCCACGCCCTTCGGCGTCAGCGTTTTCGGAAATCTTTTTCGTACGATGCCTTGCGAGCGATTTAGCCGTCCTTGCCGGTACCAGCGGTAAAGATGGTCGAAATCGTTGCCGCCGATTTTTGCGTCCATATCCTTCATTGGGATGGCGTACGGCAGCATGCAAACCTCGTCCTGCGCCGCCAGGTATACCGTCGTCTCGCCGATCGGCTTCGGAAATCGAAATTTCTCCTTTTCCGAAAATCGCTTGGCCATCGAAAATCGTTTGTTCCGGTAAATCCGCGGCCGCGAGATTGCCGCGTCGTACGCCACATCCGCCGACCACGTGGAAATCGGGTCTTTGCTTTCCGTGCTTTCGTACAGCCGGATCTGCACCGAATCCACCGCTTCCAGCAGCTCCGAACCTCGCTTCGCCAGCAGATTCGTCAATCCCGGCGCGGCTCCGGTACAAATCAGCGCCACGCGATTCTTCGCCAAAAACCGTTTGTCGTATCCGAATTGTTCCGGCTTGTACGGATTTCGGTTCAGGTGGGAATTCAAATCCAGATAGTGCGACCGCAATCGCAGCGCTGCCCGCAGCACGATCTCATTAAATACCGCCGGCGAAGCGTTGATCAGCAGCTGGCATCCGCGCGCCGCGCGCACGATTGACCAGATATTCCGCGCGTTCGCTTCCACAATTTCGATGCCCGATTTTTTGCCCAGAAATAGCCGCGCCCGCTCCGGATCGCGGTCGCCGCACCAAACCGTATGGCCCTGCTTCACCAGCAATTGCGCCAGCAGCGACCCGGTGCCCCCCACTCCTAGTACGAAGGTCTTCATCGGGGCGTAACTTTACCACTGATTGGCCTGTTTTCTGCGCCATCGCCGTTGCCCTGCGTTACACTGGTTGAGCGTGTCTTTCTGCGGCGAATCTGTCACCGCCTTGGGCTGCTGTCGCCGCGTGCCGCGCATCGAAGTGCCATATGCCTTTCACCGACAAATTCGGCCGCCACATCACTGACCTGCGGGTTTCGATCACCAACCGTTGCAATTTTCGCTGCGTGTACTGCCGCTCCGCGAAACCCGAAAGCCACGTCGAAGATAGCTCGCTGCTGGAATACTCCGAATTCGAGCGTTTGATCCGCATTCTGATCGGCATGGGAATTCGCAAAGTTCGAATCACCGGCGGCGAACCGCTGGTCCGCTCCGGCGTTGTGGATTTCATCGGCCGCGTGAAGTCTCTTGGCGTGCAGGATCTTTCGATGACCACCAACGGTCATCTGCTCGCCGAACATTGCGATCGTCTGGCCATCGCTGGCCTGAATCGCATAAACATCAGCCTCGATTCGCTCGATCCCGAAAAATTTGCCCGCATCACCCGCACCCAATCGTTCGGCCAAGTGATGGCCGGCATCGACGCCGCGCAGGCTTCCTCGCTTCGTCCTGTAAAAGTCAACGCCGTGCTGGTTCGCGGCGTCAACGACGATGAAGTCGAGGCTTTCGCCGAATTCGCCCGCGAAAAAGACATCGTCATGCGCTTCATCGAATACATGCCGCTCGACGCCGACCGCAATTGGACGCGCGAACAGGTCGTCACCGCCGCCGAGATTCATCGCCGGATTTCCGCGCGCTGGCCGCTGATGCCCGTCGTTCACGAGCGCAGCGAAACCGCCCGTAAATACCGCTTCGTCGATGGCGGCGGCGAAATTGGATTGATCGCGCCCGTGTCGCAGCCCTTCTGCGGTCACTGCTCCCGCATCCGCATCACCGCCGACGGAAAATTGCGCACCTGTTTATTCAGCAAAGAAGATCACGACCTGAAACCGGTACTTCGTAGCGGCGCCACCGACAGGGAACTGGGCGACGCGATCGTCGCCATCGTCGCCCAAAAGGAAAAGGGCCATCGCATCAACGAGCCGGATTTTATTCCGCCTTCTCGCACCATGGTGTATATCGGTGGTTGATTTTTCGGGGCGCGTCGAAATCGGTAGCGAATTCGGTAGAACGGCCAGCGGAGCAGCGTTCAATGCGTGATCACGACCAGAACGACGATCGGAACGAAGAGCGCAACGACGGCCAAAAGTATTTCTCGCTCACCGAAGCCGAGCGCCTGCGCGCCCAGCTCGAGCCCGTGCTCATCGAAGCGATGGAATCCCGCCGCAAGATGAACGACGTCGACCGCCAGCTCAACGCCCTCGCCGAAAAAATTCGCCATTCCGGTGGCCTCGCGGTTTCCTACGATAAGGCTTCGAAAAATCGCGTTGAGCGCAATCGCCTGGAAGAAACCATTCAGTCTGCGCTTGACCAGATCCAGGACACCGGCTGCGTCGTAAAAGACCTCGACCTCGGCCTGCTCGATTTTCCCTCGCGGATCAACGACGAGCAGGTTTATCTCTGCTGGAAGCTCGGCGAAGATCGCATCCGTTTCTACCATCGCCAGGACGAAGGCTTCGCCGGCCGCAAACCCATCGACCCGCGCGACGCCGGCTACCGCAACCCCATTCAGTAGCTATCGCGTTGCGGCCTCGATGGGGTGGACCTCGCGTTCAATTCGTGCCAGGACTTCGTCCTCCGCAACTTCCAGGTCGTGCTTGGTCTGCAAATTTAGCCAAAACTGTGCCGTGGTCTTGAAATAGCGTGCAAGGCGTAGCGCCGTGTCGGGCGTGATCGCGCGCCTTTCGGCAACGATGTCCGCGATCCGAGTGACAGGAACACGCAGTTCGAGCGCGAGTCGATTCATGCTCAGCCCGTACGGCTTCATGAAATCCTCGCTCAGAATCTCGCCCGGGTGTACAGGTTTCATTTTCTTGGCCATCGGATGCTCCTAGCGATAGTCGGCGATCTCTACGTTAAATGCGTCCCCGTTGCGCCACACGAAACAGATGCGCCACTGATCGTTAATCCGAATGCTGTGCTGACCTTTACGGTTTCCGTGCAGCGGCTCGAGCCGGTTGCCTGGTGGCGACGCCAAATCGCTTAATTGTGTCGCTGCGTCGATCTGTCGCAGTTTGCGTAAGGCGACACGCTCAATGTTCTTGAAGCGCGGGACCGGCTCGCGCGTGTGTAGCCTTTGCGTATCACTTGACCCGAAGGTCTTGATCACAGTTCTACGCTATACCGAATTACGTTGCATGGCAAGCAGCAAGGTCTGAAATTTGGAATATGGGCCATCCGTCATGCTACGGTAGGAGAGTGAAAGGCTTGATGTGACCAACTCCCACCAAAAAGAAAATCGCCTGAAGGACTCCGCCAGCCCCTACCTTCGCTCCGCCTCGCACCAACCCATCGACTGGCAGGAATGGGGCGACGAAGCTTTCGCGCTGGCTCGCGCTGCCGATAAACCCATCCTGCTCGATATCGGCGCCGTCTGGTGCCACTGGTGCCACGTCATCGACCGCGAAAGCTACGAAAATCCCGAAATCGCCGCGATGATCAACAAATTCTTCATCCCCGTGAAAGTCGATCGCGACGAGCGCCCCGACGTCGACGCTCGCTACCAGTCCGCCATCAGCGCGATTTCAGGCCAAGGCGGTTGGCCGCTCACCGCATTCCTTACTCCCGACGGCAAACCGTTCTTCGGCGGCACGTATTTCCCGCCCGAAGACGCCATGGGCCGCCCCGGTTTCAAGCGCATCCTCACCGGCATCGCCGAAGCTTTCAAGTCGCGCCGCGCCGAGGTGGACACTTCCGCCAAAGCTCTCGAAGAGGCCATCGCCAAATCCGAAATCTCTCACGCCGCGCCCGGCGCTTTCGATATCGGCATTGTCGATTCGGTGGAAGAATCCATCGTCAGCATGTTTGACGAACGCAACGGCGGCTTCGGCAGCGCGCCGAAATTTCCTCACGCCAGCGCCGTCGATCTGCTGCTCGAAAGTTACCAGGCCAAGCACACTCCGCAGCTGCTTCACGTTGCCGAGCGCACTTTGGAAAAAATGGCCAACGGCGGCGTGTACGACCAGCTCGCCGGAGGTTTTCACCGTTACTCGGTGGACGAACGCTGGGTCGTCCCTCATTTCGAAAAAATGTCGTACGACAATTCCGAGTTGCTGAAAAATTATCTCCACGGCTTTCAAGTCACACAAAAACCTGAACTCCGCGAACTATTCCGCCATACCGCTGAAGGCATCATCCGCTGGGTCGGCGAAGTTCTGTCGAATGGCGTCGGCAATTCCTCCGCCGCTGGTTTTTTCGGCAGCCAGGACGCCGACCAGACTCTCGACGACGACGGCGATTACTTCACCTGGACGCAAGCCGAAGTTCGCGCCGTCCTGACCGCCGAAGAATCCCGCGCTATCGAGATTTACTACGACGTCGAGGCCCACGGCGAGATGCATCACAACGTTTCGAAAAACGTGCTGTGGATCACCAGCTCGATTCCCGAGCTGGCCAAGAAAATCGGCAGGGACGAATCCGCCACGCGCGAGCTGATTGCCATTGCGAAAAAGAAAATGCTCGCCGCCCGTCTGCTCCGCACTCCGACGCCCGCCATCGACCAAACCATTTACGTCGCCTGGAACTCGATGTTCATCTCCGCGTTTCTCGAATCCGCGCGCGTACTCGGCCGCACAGACTGCCGCGACTTCGCCCTCAAAACTCTCGACCGCATCCTCGCCGAAGCCTGGGACGAATCAAAAGGCTTCTTGCATCGCGTCGGCGGCCCGCGCCTCGAAGGCTCTCTCGACGATCAAATTTTCACCGCTGCGGCGCTCCTCGACGCCTACGAATCCACTCTGGACCGCCGCTACTTCGACATTGCCGAACGCGCCATGCATCTCGCCGTCGCGCGCTTCGGAGATCCCGAAGCCGGCGGCTTTTTCGATCGCGCTACAGACGCCGCGCCGATGGGCGGCCTCGAAATCCGCCGCAAGCCGTTGCAGGATTCGCCCACGCCCGGCGCGAACTCCGTCGCCATCATGGTTCTCGATCGCCTGCACTCGCTCACCGGCGAACGCCTCTACCGCGACTGGGCTGAAAAGACTCTCGAGTGCTTCGCGAACCGCGTTCCGCAATTCGGACTTTTCGCCGCCACCTACGGCCTCGCTGCGCTTCTCCACGCGCGCCATCCGTTGCAAGTCGTCATTCTCGGCGCCGCAGGAGATCCGCAAGCCGCCGCGCTCGAATCCGCCGCCAATGAAGTCTACCGCTTCGGCAAATCCGTCCTCCGAGTCACGCCCGAGCATCTCGTCGCCGCGTCTTTGCCCCCCGCACTTCGCGAAACGTTGCCGCATCTGGACGCAGCAAAGCCCCAGGCCTTGGTCTGTGTGGAGACCACGTGCCATCCGCCCACGTCCGATCCCGCCAAGCTCCGCGCCCTGCTGCTCGAGCTGGCCACCAATCCCGCGACCGCCTAGCCCTTCGCCGTCGCTCGGCTTCGTCGTCGGTCGCCGGCCCCACATCCCCGCCGCGCCCAATCCGCCCGCCGCCCGCGGAAGTTGCCGCACGCATACCCAAATGACATAATGATTCCTCACAAAAAGTTTCTGCACTTGGTCGAACTTTCCGGAGGCTCCCATGGCAATGCGCGACGCGTGGATCGAAAAGCGAACCGCCGCGATGAACGGTGGCGTGCGCAATTTCTCGCAGATGCACTACGCGCGCAAAGGCGTGATCACCGAGGAAATGGAGTACGTCGCCAAGCGAGAAAAGCTCGAAGCCTCGCTCGTCCGTGACGAAATCGCCCGTGGCCGCGCCATCATTCCCGCCAACATCAATCACCGCAATCTCGAACCCATGGGCATCGGCGTCGCCTTCTTCTGCAAAATCAATGCCAACATCGGCAACTCCGCCACCACTTCCGACGTCGATCAGGAACTCGAAAAGCTTCACCGCTCGGTCCACTACGGCGCAGACACCGTTATGGATCTCTCGACCGGCGGCGATATTCCGCAAATCCGCAAAGCCATCATCAACGCGTCTCCCGTTCCGATCGGCACCGTGCCCGTCTATGAAGCGCTTTCGCGCGTCCGCCGCCCCGAAGATCTCACCTTCGACATCATGCTCGAAGTGATCGAAGAGCAAGCCGAGCAGGGCGTCGATTACATGACCATCCACGCCGGAGTGCTGCGCGAATTTCTTCCGCTCACCCGCAATCGCATCACCGGCATCGTCAGCCGCGGCGGCGCCTTGATGGCCAGCTGGATGAGCTTCCACAAAAAGGAAAACTACCTCTACGAGAATTTCGAAAAGCTCTGCAAAGTCTTCCAGAAATACGACGTCAGCTTCTCCCTCGGCGACGGTCTCCGACCCGGCTGCCTGGCCGACGCCAGCGACGAAGCGCAATTTGCCGAACTGAAAGTCCTCGGCGAACTCACCAAGATAGCCTGGCAGCACGACGTGCAAGTGATGATCGAAGGTCCCGGCCACATCCCCATGGACCAGATCGAATTGCAGGTAAAAAAAGAAAACGAGATGTGCCACGAAGCGCCGTTTTACACGCTCGGCCCGCTCGTCACCGATATCGCCCCTGGCTACGACCACATCACCAGCGCCATTGGCGCGGCCATGATCGGTTGGCACGGCGCGTCGATGCTCTGCTACGTCACGCCGAAAGAGCACCTCGGCCTGCCGAACGCCGACGACGTGCGCCAGGGCGTGATCGCCTACAAAATCGCCGCCCACGCCGCCGATATCGCCCGCCATCGCCCCGGCGCGCGCGACCGTGACGACGCTCTCAGCTACGCGCGTTTCCTGTTCGACTGGAATAAGCAGTTCGAACTTTCCCTCGACCCGGACACCGCCCGCAAAATGCACGACGAGACGCTGCCCGACGGTTTCTACAAAGACGCGAAATTCTGCTCCATGTGCGGCCCCAAGTTCTGCTCCATGAACACCACACAGGTCGCCGAGGGCTACCAGGGCCTCGACCAGAAAGAGCGCGAACAGAAGTTCGTACAGCTTCTCGCCAAAGTCGAAAAGGACATGGAACCCCAGGAGCCGCTCACTCGTATCTCTTAGTGAGTCCGCGCGCGGGGCGCATCGCCCCCGCCGCGGCCTGAAATCACAGCATCGCCAGAGGTTCGAACATGACGTTCCTATTTCTGCTGGTTGTTTTGTACTTCCTGCCCACGATCATCGGGCACAATAAGCGCGACTCCGCCGGTATCTTCATCGTCAACTTGCTCTTCGGCTGGACGGTCATCGGCTGGTTTATCGCCTTGCTCTGGGCCGCTGCATCCGAGCACCGCGTCACCGCCGTTCTGGTTCCCGCCGGGGTTCCCATGGCAGTTACCGTGACTCCGCGATGCCGTTGTGGCGCCCCCGAACCGGTCGGCGCTCAATATTGCTGGTCCTGCGGCCGCCATCTCTAGCCCTCAGCGAACCGCGCACCCCGTCGCGCCGTGAGCGGCTTTCGCAACGCCGCTCACAACACGCGGAACAATTTCCCGCCGCCGCGCTACCAAAATTCAAATTTGAAATCCTCGCGCCTCGCCGTCACACGGTAGAATGTTCACCTGGAATCCACCGCATCACGCTGGGAGGCTTGATTCGTGTCCGAACAACTCCGCGAGGAATTCAACCGCTGGGCAGACGCCGGGAAAGGCGAGTCCATGGAGCACGACCACTGGCCGATCACTCGCCCCGCGCTCGAGCAGATGGGCATCACCGCCACCGCCAATATTCTTGATGTTGGTTGCGGCGCCGGATGGCTCTCCCGCATTCTTGCGAAGCAGGTTCCCGACGGCCGCGTCGTCGGCATGGACATCTCCGACGAAATGATTCACCGCGCCCGCGAATCCAGCGTCGCCTTTGAAAATCTCGCTTTCATCGTCGGCGGCGTCGACGAAATTCCATGGGAGTCTAATTTTTTCTCGCACGCCATCTCGATTGAGTCTTCGTATTACTGGCCCGATCCCGCCAAGGGCATCCGCGAAGTCTTTCGCGTCCTCGCAGACTCCGGCTCCTTCTGGATCGTCATCAATTTCTATCGCGATAATCCGCACTGCCATCAGTGGGCCGAAAAGCTCGCCATCCCCACGCATCTTCTCTCGGCCGCCGAATGGTCCGGGCTTTTCCGTGACGCCGGATTCAAAAATGTCGCCCACCAATTCATCCCCGATCCCACTCCCAATCCCGAGGTTTACACGGGTCGGTGGTTCCGCGACGCCAAGCAACTCGCCGAATTTCGCGCCATCGGTGCCTTGCTCGTCCACGGCGCAAAATAGTTTTTCGCTCCACGTGCCTGCGCAGGCCGCGCGTGTCGCATCGAACCGGCGGACCGCGCTAACTCGCTTTACTCAAATTTCTGCTGGCATTTTTTGCATCCGCGCTCCATCCTTTTCATCAAAGCTCTATCGCGTCCGCGCCGAATTCCGAAAAGCGTTCGGCGGACAATTCTCAACTCAACTGGGGAATTTTCAAATGGATGAAGTACAGACTTTCAGCAAAACCGAGCGCATTTTATGGATTTCGGGAATTCTGCTGTTCGTCGGAATTCTCGTCATGTTTCTGATGGCGCCCGCCTGGACCCAGCATCCAACCGTGAAGCACGCCGCTTCCATGGAATCCATGGATGGAATGGATATGTCCGGCATGGCGGACATGCCCGGCATGCCGCACGACGCCGCGCCGGAAACTCCCGAGCAGCAGAAAAAATACGCCGCCGACAAGCGCGAAAGCGAATTCAACCATCACCTCGCTGGTGTTCTCGTCATCCTCGCCGGACTTTTCTTCCTCGCGCAGGCGCCGCTGATTTCTCGCTGGCCTGCCGTCCGCTACGCGTGGCCGCTGTGTTTTCTGATCGGTGGATTTTTCCTATTGCTCGTCAGCGACACCGAAATTTGGCCCTTCGGCTACCAGAGTTTTATCTACGCCGTCACCCACGATCCTGAAGACGCTCAGCACAAAACCTTCGCGCTCATTCTTCTCATCATCGGCGCGATCGAAATGCTTCGCGCCAGCGGACGCCTGCGAGCCGCGTGGAGCGCCTGGGTGTTTCCCGTCGTCGGCGTCGTCGGTTCCGTCATGCTGTTGTTCCACCATCACGGCGGCATGCACGGCCCCAGCGCCATGGCCACCATGGAAACCGTCCAGCATCAGCACCTCGGCTTCGCCGCCGTAGGCTTCGGCGCCGCCCTTTCCAAAGGCCTCTCCGAAACCAAATTTTCCTGGAGCTCCTTCCTGAATAAAGTCTGGCCCATCTTCCTCATCTTCCTCGGCATCCTCCTCGTCCTCTACCACGAGTAGCCTGGCTCCTCGTTTGACGGGATGGCGTATAGGGCCGCAAAAAAGGG
>CAVRAM010000011.1:0-12225 GCA_963719065.1 uncultured Acidobacteriota bacterium
CGCGATTCCATATGGTCGATGCCACTGCCAATCGTAAAAAATCGCTCGAAGGTATCCGTGATGTCCGCCTCGATCTGTTCGGGCGGCATGCCGTTGTAGAAGGTCGCGACGAGAACGACCGGAATATCGATCGGCGGAAACATATCGACGGGCATCTGCACCAGGCTCGTGGTGCCTAGCACGCAGATGAAAAGGCATACGACGATGATGAAGTACGGATGTCTGATGGCAAATGTAGGCATGACTCACTCGCCTCCCGGAGCTGCGACCAACTTGGGGGTGACGAGCTGGCCTTCGCGATACTGGTTCTGCTCACCGAACACCACCGCCTCGTTCTCCTGCAAACCGCTGAGTACTTCGGCGTCCGTCGCGGTCTGCAAACCCAGCTTCACCTCGCGGCGCTCCAGATGGTTACTCGCATTGACGATCAGCACGGTGCCCTCGCCGGTGCCGCTAGATTGCACGGCTTGTACGGGAACGGTGAGCACGCCGGTGACGGCACGTAGCGGAATCTTCACCGAGGCGTACATTCCTGGCACCAGTTCGAATTTCGGATTGGGCACGTCCACTTCGGTGTGCATGGTGCGCGTTTGCGGATCGATCTGGTCGGAATACCGGACGATCTTGCCGGCAAAGGTCCGTTTGAGCGACGACACATCTACATCAACGGATTCACCGTTTCGAATATCCGGGACGGCGCGCTCCGGCACGGGAATCACAAGGCGGAGCAGATCGTTCTGCGAAAGCCGGCACAGCGCCGAATCGCCTTTTGCCGCGGATATTCCCGCGGGCAGCAGGCACCCGTGAACGCGTAAATTTGGGTGACCACGCCGTCAAACGGTGCGGTCATCCGCGCGTACGCGAACATCGCTTTGTCCTTTTCGAGGGCCGCCTTTGCAGCCAATAGCGCCTGCTCGGAGGCGGAGACGGCGTCCTTGGCTGACGAAACTCCGGCGTTCGCCTCGAGGTCTTTGCCTTGCGCGACATCGATTTCCTGTTGCGCGACAAGTTCGGGACGGTTCTTCTGCACGTCGGCCAGGCGGGAATAGGTTATGTGCGCGACATCGTAGGCCGACTGGGCCCGGCTCTGTTCTTCATGCGCGCGGGATAGATCCTGATCCGCGCGACGCACCGAGGCTTCATCCTGCAGCAATTGCTGCTGTAATTCCGGAATCTCGAGGACGGCGAGCAGCTGACCCTGTTTCACATGGGTTCCGTAATCGAAGTACAATTTTTGGACGTACCCGGAAACCTTCGCGAATACGTCAATTTCCTGGAACGGCTGAAACTCCGACGAAATTTCGAGTGTGCTGGCGAGGTTCTTGCGCTGAACCTTCACGACGGCGGCGGTCGGCTTGGCGTCGTCTTTTTTATGGCTGCCGCAGCCTGCCGCCGCGGCAGCTACGGCGAGAGCGAGAAAGACTCCGATGGAAGTGGCTGGATTGCGGTTCACGAGCGAAGCTCCTTGGCTTTCTGGCTGAATTGTTCGATGGAAAAATCGGATAGATGCGTTAAGCCCACGAGCTCTTGACGGGTCTTGATGAGTTCCAGGGCTTTCGCGGGCACCAGGGCCGCGATCGCATGCGGGATGGTTTGGACGCCGTGAATGTCGCCCTGCATCAGATCGCCCGGGTTCACGCGGAGTCCGGCAATTTCCACCGTACCCCCGAAATCGAAGACGTGCGCGTAGGCGTGCGAAACGGCGACGTTACCGGCAAAGAGCTGCAGCCCGGTTTTGTGCACATCCGGAAGGTCGCGAACCGCTCCGTTGGTCACCGCTCCCACGCATCCCAACGCGCGCAGGACGTTCGCGTGAACTTCCCCGATGAAAGCTCCAAGGCCGGGCGGGGAATCGACATCCTCGATGACCACGATGCGGGGAGCCGGGATCTTTAGGATCGATTCCCACCAATCGCCGCGGTTGTAGTAGCTCCGGCCCTCCATTGGCGGTTCCGAGCTACGGATGCGAGCCGTCGCGGCGTAGCCGACGATGGGCGGAAGATCTTCAAAAACACACCGGACACGGGAGTCCGTAAATCCCTGATTGCGAAGGCGCACTGCGAAAGTTTCGATGGCGCTGGCGACGATGCAGGTGCTCAGTGAGCGCAACTGCTCCAGTTGCGCGGGCGCGAGAGGTTCTAGGTTCATGAAAGCTCCTATACGACCGTCCGGCGCTGGGACACCCTGCGGGCCGGTGCGAAATGAAATACGTATGTTTTAGGGGTGAAATGTAAGCAGACGGACTACGAGACAGCCGGAGGGGGAGACCGATGCTGCAGCGTCAGCGTAACGCTCAGCGACGGAAGTTCGGAAACAATTTCTTCCGAAACGTGCGTGAAGCAGGATACCGGTGCCGGAGGAACAAATCGAGCTATAGCCTGGAGCGGGGTCCGATCGGTCGCAACCGGCGCCGGGCTCACTTTCATCTTGCTTGAGATATTCAGGTAGTGAGCTGGATCGGACTGTGAACGGTACTGGCTGTTCTTAGCCAGAGTCGAGAATCCAATCACCGCGAGCAACAGCAAGCCCAGGCAGACTTTCAAATATCCGCGTCGTGAGGCCAGCCTTCGCGCAATCTCATCCGTCGTCTGGTATAGGGTCGGCATGGTGGGATGGCTTTCCGCTAGCTCAGTATCTTCCGTGATTGGATCGCAGAAGGCAAGGTTGCGGCCCACCTGATCGATTTTCGGCTCGTTGATTTGGGATGCTGCCCGATTCCGGTTCCCGAAGCTCCGAGCCATGTATTGCCCGAGCGTTTGATCGGCGATTCGTCCGAATGCTCCGGTCTTTTTGCACAAGTAGTTCGTGCCGGCCTACCACAATCGGCCGCGTTGCCGTCTCCAAAGGCGTTGCAAAAAAGAATACGTTCGCGCAAGCGTACGACGCCACGCTCGAATCCCACTGCGTGCCGGAGAAACACTGGAACCGCTTCGGCCGCGGACGATTTCGGTCACCGGCTCGCAGTACTTCACCTTAGTGTTGCGCGAAGCGACTTTGTGGCTTCGGAATCACGCAGTGCCCGATCGTTCCTCGGTGGTTGTCACGTCCAATCGTCGCGCCCGCTCGCCCCAACACTGCGGCGCGCAACCGTGTTCCGCTGCGCACATAGCGTTTCGTCGTGCCCACCGAACTCTTCAGCATCTGCCGCGCGCGATGCAGCTGCGATTTTACGGTGCCCACGCCGACGCCTAGCTCTTCCGCGATTTCCTTCGTGTCGCGCCCTTCGATTTCGTACATGCGCATCATTCGGCGCGCTCGGGGCGGCAGCGCGGCAAGAATGCGAGACACTGTTTGCGCACTCTCTTTCCGCTGATATTCCCGTTCCGGATTTGAATCCGAGCATGGCAGCTGCACCGTGAATGGTTCCTCGACCCCGTTCGAGTCTTCCACAATCGCGTACGACGCCATCGGCCTCACTTTCTGCTTCCTGATCAAATTTCTGGCCGTATTCATCATGATGGTGTGCATCCAGGTGGAAAAATGCGATCGCCCTTCGAACTGGCCGAGGTTGCGGAACGCCAGGAGCAGCGCGTCCTGCATCGCGTCCTCGGAATCCTCGCGATTGCGCAGCAGACGCCGCGCTCTCTGGTGAAGTAAAGGCATCCAGCTTTCGAAAAGTGCTTCGACTGCAGCGGAATCGCCGGCAAATGTTGGCGAAGGCAGCGACATCGATTTCGGCTTGCGAATGGCGGCATCGATCAAGGGTGGCTCCTTCGTCAGCAGGATTGCTTCAGAAACTCTTTTCATTCTGCTCTACTGCATTTCCGGTGCCACGTTCAATCGCAGCAATGGAAAGTTTCGTTCGTGCGTTTTATCGCCCTTTTTGTTCGCGAGCGTGAATTTAACGGCCTCAGCAACCCGTAGCTCCGCGCGGCCCGCCGAAGCCCACCTCGCACAACGTTCGGTTTCCTTACGCGAATTGTGCGTTTTCCTTACACAGCCGCGCCATTACCGCCGTGAGGAACCGAGCCGCTTCAGGGAACTTTCTCATTTCCCGTCGCTTACGTTAACCGCGCAGAGCGCAGGCTGTGGCATCGATCTTGCAGTCAGGCTCAGTGACTGACTGTCAACGAAAGGCGCGGCACATAGCGCGCTCGGGTCGGCGGCAATCGTCGGTGCGGTGCAATGTATGACCCGAAGAATTGTGATCGGCGGAATCCGGGTGCTGGCAATCTTCATGCTCGCGGCGCTGGCGGTCATTGTGTGGTTTACTCTGCCGCAGTGAGATTCCATCGCGCGGCGGCGCGAGGGGCCCCATGGAAGTGATCAACGGTACGATTCGCGAATTTGTTTACACCGGTGCAGGCGTTCCCTCCGGTTTTGTGATCGACGGCGGGATGGAGGTTCACTTTTCTCCTATGCGCGCGCTGGACGCTGCGCCGCTTCTGCTCCTGGGCGCGTGTCTGGAAATCCGCGGCGTGGCGCGCCGCGGTTCTTCCGGCGAACCGCATCTGGACGCCGTGCGGATCACCAGTCATGACGGTCACCGCTCCGTCGATCTTCAGGAACTGCCTTCCTCCACTGAATCAGGGACGCCGTTTCGCGAAACCGCCCCCCCGGTTGAATCGACGTCCCTGATTCCCACCCTTCCCGATTGCGCGACCCCGCCAATCCAACCTTCGCCGACTCGCTTGCCGAAAAAGTCTCCGGCGCATAGACCCAGCCCAAAACGTTCGTCGGCTCGCGGTGCGCCGAGCCGCGCATCGAACCCGCAGGTAGCCGCGGCCCACGCGATCCAGATTGCGTATGACGGCTTCCATCGCACGCAGGCTCTGGTCGCGTTTCTCGCAATCCTGGAATTTCACGAGCAGGCTCTGGGTCCCATGCTGCTCGAAGCCAAGCACACCTACGAACAGGCGTGCTCGAATTATTTGCACAACGAGTTCGCCGTGGCCTCGGCGGACCTGCTGCGCTCGGTGGAAGTGGTGATCTCGCGCGTGTTCCGTTCCGACCCCACCTATCCGCGTCTAGTGGCTCCGCCCGAAGGCTACGGCACTGAACCCGAGGCTGTCGAAAAGGTGCAGCTCGATTTTTCCCGAGTCCGCCGGCTGGTCGCCCGGATTCATTGGCTCCTTGAGAACGGCACGCTTCCGCAGGAACACAAAGATCAGATTCGTAAGATCGCGACGTGGAGCGGCATGTTTTACGAGCAGGGTCGTCGCCTGCTCGCGAACGGTGCTGTAGTCGAAGCGTCGTGCCTTGCCAGCGCCGCCGAAGCCGTCGCGCATTCCGCGGAGCACGTCTGCAAGCAGGATTACATTGCTCACACGCCCATGAGCCAGTCGTCGTCTTCGCGGTCGTAGTGGGCGGTCAGGTGGTCCCGGCCGACATCCCGGTAATGGAGTTGATATGATGGTCGGCGGCACTGGTTCGCGGTCCGGGTCCAAGGCCAGGATCCTCCATGGTCATTTTGCCGTGCGGCCAAAGTACTCACTTTCGAATTTAAGTTTTCGCGCGCAGGTTCTTCTGCTGGGCGGAATGGTGGCCGTGTTGATTGCCGCGGTGCTGATCGCCAGCGTGGCTGCGCTGCGCTACACCAAATATTCGGTCCTGAGCGAACAGAAGAAAAATCTCCACGAAACCGCGCTCACGCTCGCCCGCGAGTACATTGACCGCGCTGAATTCGCGCATCAGAACGGCGGTGCCCCTCCGCTGGATTCCGAGGTGTCCGCTTCGTCCAGCGCCGCGCTCACGAAGCTCACTCGCAACGTGATCGAAAAATCAGAGGGCGTCTCGGCCGGTTTTTATCAGTCCTCTTCGGACGAGCTGGTCGGTTCGGCCGCAGCGGAGCCATCCTCCGATGGCGCAGGAGGATCCGTTCTCGATTCGCAGCGTTCCGCCATCCTCTCGGCGGCGCGCACCGCCGCGCGTTCGCGCCGTCTGGTGGACTCCCTGGTCGCCGCTCCCGACGGCGTAGTGCTGATCGATGCCGTACCGATCGGCGACGATCCGCTTCCTCCCGGCAGCGCTTGGACCGTGAAGCGGTTCGGCACGCTCCCGGGTGCGAATCGCTTCCGCGCCTATCTCACCGCGGTGGGGCTCGGCGCCGCAGCTCTGATTTGCGTGTTCCTCACGTTGCTGGTTACGCGAAAGCTTCAATCCGGCGTTCTGAAAGTGGAAAAAGGACTCGAGGATCTTGAACAGAATCTTTCCTCGCGCATCGTGGCCGACGACGATCCCCAGGAAATCCAGCGCATCGCCTCCGCCATCAATCGCCTCGGCGCCACTCTCCGCGAAAAAATTGCCGGCGAAAAGCAGATTGAAGACCAGCTCCGGCACGCCGAACGCCTCGCGGCGCTCGGCCGCCTGATCGCCGGAGTCGCGCACGAAGTCCGCAATCCGCTCGCGACGATTGGCCTCCGCGTACAAATGTGCCAGCAAATCTCCGGCGACGAAGCCGTTCAGGATTCCTGCGCCGTGGCACTCGCGGAAATCGAACGCCTCAACGGAATGGTGAGCCGCCTGCTCAGTTTCTCCCAGCCCGTTCAGCTTCTCACGGAGCCGGTCAACATCTGCCAGCTCATCGAGGAGCGCCTCGAGCGCGCCGCCGACCGCGCACGCAGCGTCCGGGTCCGCTTCCTCACCAATTTCCCCGTGGATCGCCGGCCCGTTCCGCTGGACGCGAGCCGCATGGCTCAAGTGTTCGACAACGTCATCCAGAACGCCATCGAATCGATGTCGCAATCGGGCGGAACTCTTTGCGTGAACGTGGCGTCTAACGGTACGAAGCAATCGGGCCGGCAGGAAATGTGCGTAGAGTTCAATGACACCGGCTCGGGCATGGAGCCTTCCGTCATGCGGCGGGTGTTCGATCCCTTTTTCACCACCAAGTCCACGGGTACCGGACTGGGCCTGTCCATCTGTCACGAGCTGATCCGAGCGCACGGCGGCGAAATTCAACTGCGGAGTTCCATGGGCCACGGAACGAGCGTGCGTCTTCTCCTGCCCGTGGTGGAGCCGTCGCCGAGAACGAGTGCGGCCTAAGGAAGCCGCGCGATGAGCAAAAATATTCTGATCATCGACGATGAAGTAAACCTGCGGAAGACGCTGGCGACGATTCTACGGGGCCGCGGGTATTCGGTAACCGAGGCCGGCGACGGCACTGACGCCATCTCTCTGCTCAGTGAAACCACGCCTGATCTGATTTTCACCGATTGGAAGATGCCGGAATTGGGTGGCGAGGAGGTGCTTCGCTACATGCGCAAGCACGCTTCGCTCTCGAGCGTACCCGTCATCGTTATCACGGCGTTCGGTTCCAGTCACAGCGCCATCGAAGCGGTCCGCCTGGGCGCCTACGATTTCATTGCCAAGCCGTTCGACCTGCAGGAAATTTCGCTCACCGCGGAGCGGGCTCTTGCGCACTCCGCGCTCAATCGCGAAGTGACTCAGCTCCGCGCGCAGGTCGAGCGTGCATCGCCGGTTGGCAGTGGCCGGATCATCGGAGCCAGCGCGCCCATGGTCGATGTCTTCAAAACGATCGGCCGGGTGGCGGACACCGATTCGACGGTCCTGGTCTGCGGGGAGTCCGGAACCGGCAAGGAATTGGTCGCGGAGGCGATCCATTGCTACAGTCGCCGCCGCGACCGGGCGTTCGTGGCGGTAAACTGCGCGGCGCTGCCGGAAACTCTTCTGGAATCCGAATTGTTCGGCCACGAACGCGGCGCATTCACCGGCGCCGTTTCGCGCCGCGCCGGCCGTTTCGAAATGGCGGAAGGCGGCACGATTTTTCTCGACGAGATTGCGGAAATCTCGCCCGCCCTTCAGTCGAAACTCCTGCGCGTCCTGCAGGAGCGCACCTTCGAACGCCTCGGCGGCACTGAAACAATCACCGGCACGTTCCGTGTGATTGCCGCTACCAATCGCGATTTGGAAGCCTGCGTCCGCGAAAAACTTTTCCGCGAGGATCTGTTCTACCGCCTCAACGTCGTCCGCATTCCCGTGCCCGCCTTGCGCGAGCGTCGTGCGGATATTGTCCTTCTCGCCGAGCACTTTCTCCGCGTCTACAGCGAGAAGAACAGCCTCGCCGCGGTCGGTTTTTCCGACGAAGCGATTCTGGTGCTGCAAACCTACTCGTATCCCGGCAACGTCCGCGAACTCGAAAACATGATCGAGCGCGCCGTCCTGATGGCTCGGGGCCGCATCATCATTCCTGGACATTTGCCCACGCGCAGCGGCGACGCGGCGGGCGGCGCTCCTTCCGCCGACCTGCTGCAGCTGCCCTTTCACAAAGCCGTCGCCGAGCTGGAAAAGCGGCTCATCGAGAACGCTCTGCGCGGAGCGGACGGGAACAAGACGGAAGCAGCGGACCACCTTGGGATCAATCGTCGCCTGTTGTACGACAAGATGGAAGAACATGGAATGAAGCCCGGCGAGTAGCGGCCGCGCGCAGTTCGAGTCCGTTCGAAATCTGGTCGAAATCGTGGTCCAGAACTTCCGCCCCTTGTGACTTGTGAACCGCTTTCACTGCCGCAACGATTTCCGTATGCGAGGAACACTTAATCTCCGGAAGAGAAGTACTCGAAGTTTTTCAGCTAGCCAAGGCATCTCGAGGAAGTCTTAAAAATTAAAATTCTGAGGAGTCGGCGTTGTCCTGCACTCCTAGGGTGGAGACGTACGCAGACCTGGCGTCACCCACAATTTACGCTGTACGCGGACATCGCCACTTTTGGGGAATCGCCCGACCGGATGGCTTGCCATGTCCTCGGCGGTCGATCTTCTGATTATTTCCACATTGGCCACACGGGGAATTGCGATGTCGCCGCTGCCGGTGTCGATCGTTGCCTATGAATTTGCCGCGGCTGTGGTTTTATTTTTGGTGATGGGCGTCGCCAAAATTCCCGTTTTCTGGAGACTGGGACTCTCGTAAAGAAGCATTGACCGCAACCTCGCGGAATCTGAAAGCGGCTTGGGCAGCCGGTCAGCTTGAAACGAGACTCTTTTCCGCTTACTTTTCTTCGCGTTCGATAACGCGACTTGTGAGAACTTGGAGTGGACGACGACGGGCTGGACCGGAAAAGCATTGTGTTGCGGGAATCGAGAAGCGTAGGCTGGGAGAGATGCGACACGCATTACAACGATTCCGGATGGCGACGGCACTTTCGCTCGCGCTGTGGATCGCGGCGCTCGCTTGCTTGACCGGGTGCGTGGTGCCGGCGTTTGCGAGCGGCTGCGCGACACAGAGTTCGTGCGCGGAGGACAGGGCGGCGGATTCTGACGGAATGGACATGATGGCGGGGATGGCGAGCTGTCCGGACGCTGGACATCACCGTCCGGCAAAGCCGCAGGACGGAAAGTCGGTGCCGGGCGGCGGAATGTCATGCTGCGTTCTGAATGTGGACGTTCCAACGAAGATGCACGCCCCTGTACCGCAGCTGACGGCGGCGCACATGGCAATTCCTTCGGCGATTTTCGATGTGAATCCGGCGGGGACGCATTCGGCGCGGGAACTTTCGGTGCCTGTATTCCACGAGGGTAGAGATACCTTGCTGCAGACCCGTCTGCTGCGGATCTAGAAAATTCCTATCGCAGGTTCCTTTGGATCAGGCTGGCGGCAACGCCGGCGAACGAAACCCTCACCGATTTTCAAAGGAGAAAATCCATGAAGAAGCTACGAGCAGTACTTTTGTTGACCGTGATCGCGCTCGGTTTTGCGGGCGTGGTGCATGCGGAGAACTTGGCGTGTTGTGACTCGCCGGATTGCTGCGCCTCGTGCGGCGGCAGTTGCTAGCGCAGTAGCGACGTGAACGAGAGGCGCGGGCCGATTGGCTCGCGCCTCTTTTTTTTTGCGGCTACCCGGTGAGGAGTGTTTCGGATACAGGCTGTGGGGCGAGCCAGCGGAACAGCAGGGTGGCGGCTAGCGCCCCGGCGAGCTGGGCGGCGATGAAGGGGGCGACGTCGAGCGGGCGGATTCCGGAGAAGGTGTTGCTGAGGGAGCGGGCGACGGTGACGGCGGGATTGGCGAACGAGGTGGAGGCGGTGAACCAGTAGGCGGCGGTGATGTAGGCTCCGACAGCGAAGGGAATCATTTCGGAGCGGTGGCGCGAGACGCCCCAGATTACCGAAAGCAGGCCGAAGGTCGCGACAAACTCACTGAAAATTTGAGCGGGGCCGCTGCGCGTGTGCATGGAGAGCGAGACCGCGGGCAGAGTGAACATGGCGTGCGCGACGAGCGTGCCGCCGATCGCGCCGGCGCACTGAGCAACGATATAAGCGGCGGCGACGGGCCACGAGATGCCGCGCTCAAGCGCGTCGGCCAGCGAGACGGCGGGATTCAAGTGCGCGCCAGAGATTGGGCCGAAAGTGAGAATCAGTGCGACGAGCGCCGCACCGGTGGCAATGGTGTTGGCGAGCAGCGCGATCGCGACGTTGCCGCCGGCGAGCCGTTCGCCCATGATTCCGGAGCCGACGACGGCGGCCACCAGAAAACCGGTGCCGAGAAATTCAGCGGCGAGACGGCGTGGGAGCGTCGCAGTCATTCGTGGCCGATGCGCTCGACGGCGGATTTGATGGTGAGCTGGTCGAGGCTTTCCAGCGGCAGGCTGAGAAACAAATTGATGCGTCGGCTGAGAGTGAGAAAAGCGTCGCGGAAGGCGCGTTCGATTTCTTGCGGCGTGCCTTTTACGGCCGCGGGATCGGGGACGCCCCAGTGAGCGGTGATGGGTTGGCCGGGCCAGAAAGGGCAAGCTTCTTTCGCGGCCTGGTCGCAGACGGTGAAAACGAAGTCCATTTTCGGCACGTCGGGCGCCGCGAATTCGCTCCAGCTTTTGCTGCGGGCGTTTTCTGTGGGCAGGCTGGCGAGCTCGAGCTGGTGGAGCGCTTCGGGGCGAACCGTACCGGAGGGCATGCTGCCGGCGCTGAACGCGGTGAAATGCGGATCGCGTTTTCCGTTCAGAATGCCCTCGGCGATGATGGAGCGCGCGGAGTTGCCGGTGCAGAGAAACAGCACGTTGTAGTGTGGCGGCATGGCGCGTTCAGTTGCAGCAAGTCGGGCCGCAGCAGGACTTTGCTTCGACGGGTTTCGTGGCGCGGACGAAGGCGCTAAAAAACTTTCCGTCGATTTGCGGCGCGATGGCGTTGACGTCGAGGCCTTGGCCGCTGAGAAATTCGCGGGCGTCTTCGACTTTGTAAATGCGAGTGGGCTCGATGTCGATCGCGGAGAAGCCCGCGGTGGTGAGATTCGCGCGGTAATCCGATTCTTCCAGGGCGCCGGCGATGCAGCCCACCCAGAGCAGGACGTTCTTACGGATCTCGGGCAGCATTTCGCCGCGCGTGACGACGTCCGAAACGGCAAAGCGGCCGCCGGGCTTGAGGACGCGAAAAGCTTCGCGCAGGACGGCGGCTTTATCGGATGAAAGGTTGATCACGCAGTTTGAAATGACGATGTTGACGGAATTGTCGGGCAGCGGAATTTTCTCGATCTCGCCTTTCAGGAATTCGACATTTTCGAGGCCGGATTTGCGTTTGTTTTCGTTGGCGAGGGCGAGCATTTCGTCGGTCATGTCCAGGCCGTAGGCTTTACCGGTGGGGCCGACGCGGCGCGCGGAGAGCAGGACGTCAATGCCGCCGCCGGAGCCGAGGTCGAGAACGGTTTCGCCGGCGTTGAGCTGGGCGAGGGCGGTGGGATTTCCGCAGCCGAGCGAGGCTTGCATGGCTTCGGTGGGAATCTGGCCGGCTTGCTCTGCGTCGTAGAGATTTGAGGTGATGGGATCGACGCCGTTGATCGCGGATGCTCCGCAGCAGGAGCTGCCTCCGGTGGTGGCGCGCAACGCGGCGCTGCCGTACTTCTCTTTCACAACTTCCTTCATCGTTGGTTCGGTCATGGTGCGTCTCCTTACTTGAGATTTGTACGACGTCGCGCGGGGCGACGGCTTTATTTCGCGTGCAGCATTCGGCGTAAAGAAATTGGAGGACTTGCTGCAGCGCTTCGGTGTTTGCGGTGTAGCGCAGAAAAGTGCTCTCGCGATTCACGAGGACAAGATTTTCGGCACGGAGCTTGTCCAGGTGATGGGAGAGGGTGGAGTTCGGGATGTCGAGTTCGGATTGAATTTCGCCGACGACCAGGCCTTCGGGATGGGCGGAAAGCAGCAGCTGCATGATGCGCAGGCGGGCTTCGGTGCCCATGGCGGAGAACATGTCGGCGAACTTGGCGACCTGCTCGGCGTTCTTTTTGGAGGCGGAGAGCGTTGGCATATTTCGATAATTGCAGAAATATAGATAGCTGTCAAT